>OY770026.1:965000-3917025 GCA_963669455.1 Rhizobiaceae bacterium | reverse complement strand
GGCAGACGTCAATGGCGCGAGGCTTGTCGTCGACAATGTATTTGCCAGTCCAATCTACCAAAAACCGCTGGAGCTTGGGGCGCATATCGTTGTGTATTCGGCGACAAAACACATAGACGGACAGGGGCGTTGTCTTGGCGGGGTCATCCTTTCCGACAAGGACTGGATCGATGAACATCTTCACGACTATTTTCGTCATACCGGCCCATGTCTTTCTCCCTTCAACGCCTGGACTCTTTTGAAAGCTCTGGAAACGCTTTCTGTTCGCGTCAGGCAACAGACCGAAAACGCCGCTGCAATCGCGGATTTTCTGGCATCAAAGGGTGCATCGATCGACAGGGTCATCTATCCGGGACGTTCGGACCATCCCCAGGCTGATATCGTTTCCCGGCAGATGAGCGGCGGGTCCAGCCTGGTTGCGTTCGAATTGGCAGGCGGAAAGAAGGCGGCATTTGATTTCGAAAACGCGCTCCAACTAATTTCCATCTCAAACAATCTTGGTGATGCCAAGAGTTTGATCACGCATCCGGCAACAACAACACACAAAAATCTCTCGCAAGAAGCGCGGGCCGAGTTGGGAATCAGCGATGGACTGGTTCGCATATCGGTCGGACTGGAAGATGCTGAAGACCTTTTGGTAGATCTGGATTCAGCACTTATGGCGGTTTAGAGCCTGAGGTTGGACAAGAGGCGTGCTAATCGCGAAACACGGTTGCTGCCTGGACAATCCTCGCAAGCGCCGTGTATCCGCAAATCAAGGCAAAGACCCATGCGAGCACTGGAAACCATGCCGGAAACAGACAAAAAGCGGCAAAAAAGGCGATGGTTTCGGTGGCTTCCGCCAATCCGGTGGTGAAGTAGAGCGACTTTGCGCCTCTGGCACTGGTATCGAGCCCCCGCTTTTCAGCCATTATCGCATAGGCGAGAAAGCTTGCTCCGTTTATATAGAAGGCCAAAATCAAAGCTGCGCCGGCGATCGCGTTTTGCGCTGGATCAGCCAGCACAAACCCCATCGGTATGGCCCCGTAGAAGGTAAAATCCAAAACGATATCGAGATAGCCGCCAAGATCGGTTTTCCCTTTCAACTTCGCGACCGCCCCATCAAGGCCATCGCCCAGCCTGCTTACGAGTAGCAGGGTGAGCCCAAGCCAGTAGTTTCCTGCGGCAATGGCTGCAGCGGCGCCGACACCGACAATACATCCGCCAATCGTGATCATATTGGGGGTAATCGGCGTTTTCGAAATCTGTCCGGCGATCCCGTTCAGTACCGGATCAATCTTTTTGCGTGCCCAACCATCTAGCATGTGAACTTTTTTCCATAATAAACCCAGACCAACGGTCTCATCGCGAGTTGAGCCTTCTGTCAAGGCGGTGGTAGTGTCGGTCACGCCCAATTGACGGCAGATGTGTGAGGTAACGATGTACAGAGCCGAGACAGATGGAATTGAGGTGCAGGTAGAACCTTTCTATCTTGAAGATCAGTCTGATGCATCTGAAGGCCAATTTGTATGGGCCTACCGGGTCACCATCGTGAACAACTCGACATTGGTTACCCGGCTGATTAGCCGCTACTGGAACATCACCGACGCCAATGGCAGGGTTGAGGAAGTCGCCGGCGACGGAGTTGTAGGCGAGCAACCGGAATTGCGGCCAGGCGACAGCTATCAATACACGTCGGGATGCCCGCTTCCGACATCGTCGGGCTTTATGGTCGGCCACTATATGATGGAAGACGTGAGTGGTCGTAGGTTCAACGTGGCGATACCGGCTTTTTCACTCGATGTGCCTGATCGCGTTCGCACAATCAATTGATCAAGATGCTCTGGCATCAGGCCGCGTGACGGCCGGCTCGAAGCGGTCCAAATATCGCTGTCAATGCGCGGCCGATATCCGACCCGACACCGATCAAAGCCGGGACCAGAAACAAGACAAGCAAGGTGGCAAGTGCGAGACCGAACACGATTGTGATCGCCATTGGCAACAAAAACTGTGCCTGCAGGCTTTTTTCAAACATCAGCGGAGCCAGTCCGCCGATCGTGGTAAGGGATGTCAAAAGCACGGCGCGCAACCGGTCACGGCTTGCTCCCGTCGCCGCTGTCGCCAGGTCTTCGCCACCTGCAATCCTCTCTTCCATTCTGGTAACCAGAATGATTGAATCGTTGACCAGGATACCGGCAAGACCAAGCAATCCGATCAGCGACAGGATTGTCAGTTGATAGTCTAGAATCCAGTGCCCGAAGACCGCGCCGACAAGTCCAAATGGAATGATCAACATAATCGCAAATGGCCGCCAGTAGCTACCAAACACCCAGGCCAAGATGAGATAGATCACACTGAGCGCAGCAGCAGTTCCGATCCCCAGGTCGGCAAATGCGTTTCTTTGTTCCTCGGCCCGGCCGCCATATTTGTAGGTGATTCCGTGCTTGACAGCGATTCTGTCCAGTCCACCGCCGTCACGCAGCTCTTCGATCACGCCATCGGTGGTGTTGGCGGTATTGTCGATATCGCCCGACACCGCCAGCGTTGATTTGCCGTCGCGCCGCTGAATGGCGGCAAAACCTTGAGCTTCAGAAAGATGGACAACTTCCGCAAGAGGCACGAAGTCGCCACGTGTACTGCGCAACTCGAAATTGCGCAGTGCGGATGTCCCTTCACTGCGCATTTTTTGAGTAATTCGTATGGTGATTTCATCGTCTTCGACAGCGAAGCGCCGTGGAATGGCACCCTCAAACGCGTTTCTGACCTGGCGTCCGACTTCTTCGATGGAAAAGCCGAGTGCGGCCCCGCGCGGTGAAAGTTCCATGCGCAATTCCGGCTTGCCATAGGGCAGATCATCACGGACGCCTGACACGCCGGAGATGCCGGAGAGCAGATCACTCACCTCGACGGCAGCTTTCTTGAGCGTGGCCGCCGCCGCACCCTGCAACTGGATTTCAATGTCGCGTCCTGGTGGTCCCCCGCGAACTTCGACAATCGAAAAGCGCCGCACACCAGGCAATTTTGGCACTGCTTGACGCCAAGCCCGGACAATATCAGGCGTTCTGACGGTACGGATTTCAGATGATGTCAGTTCGACGCGTAGCTCCGCCAGATTGTCACCACGGTTGCGTCCAGATTGGCCGTATTTTACGAACACCGCCCGCACCAATTCTTCCCCATTGCCAGCGTCTTTTTCCGCCTGGCGCAACGCCTTTTCGAGCATGGCAATGGCGGAGAAAGCGTCTTCCTGAGGCGTGCCAGCGTTCAGCGTCAGATAGCCACGAATATTTTCCGCTTCCGGTGAAGGAAAGAACACAAATTCCACCCGATTGGATCTTATCAAGCCGGCCGCGACAACAATCACAAGGCCAACGGCAATGGCTATGGTGACATAGCGCCAATTGAATGACAGTTGGACCATCCGGCGAAACGGCCCGTCGCGAAACGCAGCAAATCCTCGGTCGAACGCATGCCGGAAACGGCCTTCGTCGGCTTCTGTAATACCACTTTCCTCCGGGTCTTCTGTGCGCATCGGCGCATTTTTGCCGCGCAATATGCTGATCAATCCCTCAACGAGAAAGGCAATGCCCAGCGACAGTACCGCGACAATCGTAGAAAACAGCCACACGGGATATCCGTCTTGCCAGGCGGAAAGAACGGCATAGGCGCCGTTAAGTGGTTCAGGCAAACCATCGGGTCCAAGCCGGTTGAGTATTCCCGTGATGAATGCTGCGACTAGCAGCGCAATCACCAATTGCCGGGTAAATGACCACCGGCCCTGTTTGCGCCTGTTGGCGAGGGAATGAGCCAGGTGTCCCGGAAGGATCAAAAAACACTCAATCAGGCTGGCAATGATGACGGCAATCACAACCAACGGCAGGACGAGCATGATCTGGCCGATAACACCGGTGATGAGCATGATCGGCGCAAATGCCGCAATCGTCGTCGTCATGGCTGCAAGCACTGGAACCAGCATCATTCCGGCGCCATTTTCCGCCGCGGTAACCGGGTTATCGCCCGATCTCAGCCGGGTATCCGTTTGCTCGCCAACCACAATTGCATCGTCAACGATAATCCCCATCATCATGATCAGGCCGAACAGCGAGATCATGTTGATCGTCTGGCCTGACAGATACATCAGGCCGATAGTGGCCATGATCGCGACCGGAATGCCTGCAGCAACCCACAAAGCAATCCGGGCATTCAAAAAAAGGAACAACACGCCAACAACCAATACGAGCCCGCCAAGGCCATTTTTGACGAGTAGAAGAATTCGTTCTGCAAGCCTGTCAGCCCGCACTTCATACATCTGCAATTCAAGGCTGTCCGGCAGGAGAGGGCGGATCTCGTCCACATAGTCCTTCAAGATGCGTGAGGTCGCTAGTGTGTCAGCTGTGGCAGCGCGCTGGATATGTAGTTCGATTGCGCGGTTTCCGTTTGAAAACCCCTGTACCGCATCATCGTCAAAACCTGCATCGACGGATGCGATATCGCCAAGCTTGACCTTTTCACCGGTTGGAAAGGATTTTACTTCGATTGAACGTAACGCAGCCGGTGTTTCAACATCGGACAGAGCCCGGACCTGACGATCAGTTCCACCCTCTATGTTGCCTGATGGAAGATCAAGGCTGTTGGCCGAAATGGTTCGCGAGATATCGGTTACGACCATACCGAGGCGGCGGAGTTCCCGCTCAGGAACATCCACTTGAAGTTCGCGGTCGCGCAGTCCGGTAAATTCAATCCGGTCGATTCCACGGTCGACCAGATCGTCACGCATCCTCTTGGCCCATGTTCGCAACGAACCTTCCGGTATGTCGCCGCTGATAGAAATCTTGGCAACTCTGTCGAACCATTGCGAGCGTGACACGACAGGTGAATCGGCGTCTTCCGGCAGGTTGCCAATCGCCTTTACCGCGGTTTCAACGTCAGAAACCGCCTTTTGCATGTCGGTTCCTTCAGCGAACTCCAAAACGACAAGGCCCGACCCTTCGCGCGCATAGGAGATAATCTCATCAACTTCGTTGATGAACCTGACTTCGGGTTCCACAATTGCGAGAACATTTGTCTCGACATCCTCGGCGCTGGCACCTGACCATGCGATCGAGATTGTGACGTTTGGGCGTTCCACGGTTGGAAAAAACTGCGTGTTGATGCGCGCCAGCGCAAATGCGCCAAAAAGCAACAGCATCGCCATGAGCAGGTTTGCCGCATTGGGATGCCGGACGAAGCTTTGAACCAGTCCTGTGGCCGAGCCAATTGAGCGCATCGCACTAACCGCCGGCATTGATGGCGACGGCAAGGCCAGGTCCGACGTCCGACAGTCTTGTCGTCATGACCATGTTACCGTCTTTCAAATCGCCATCAACAACAACATTCTGGCCGTCATAGGCCAAAATTCTAACACTGCGCGGCTCTAGCTTGCCGTCAACCACGACATAGACCGTGTCAGACCCATAGATGGCGCTTTCGGGAAGCAATACCGATTTTGGGTACAGTCGATCGGTGACAGAGATTTCCAAAAAAGCCCCCGGCCGCATGGACAACCCCGTCGCAGGCATGTCCAGGCTGGCAAAGATTTCCACACCACCCCGATCGGAAACAATATCGGAGCCAACGCGGACAATTTCGCCGGAAAACTCCCTGTCGGCACCGCCGATTGTCCAGATAGCTGAAATGGGTCGGCCAATCAGCGGGTCGGCATCAGCCGCTATCCGGCCATATTGGGCGTCGGTAACCGTAAACCGAGCTTCAAGGCTGTCGGCGCTATAGATCGAGAACAGGGTTTCGTTTGTATTTACGGTCTTTCCGATTTCCGCTGAGGTCGATCGTACGATACTATCGAATGGTGCGCGCAGCACGGTATCATCAAGCTTCCGCTCGGCTTGCTTGATCTTCCAATCCAGTCTTTCCAGGGCGGTCACTTGCTGCGTTTTCTGGGCTTTGGCGATCAGGATATTGTTTTCACGCTGATTGACCGCTTGACGCCGCTGAATAGTGATCAGCATGCGATCCTCAACGGATTTGGCGGTCACCGATCCAGATTGTTCGAGCGACTTGGCTCGTTCCAGGTCTTTCTGCGCCAGCACCAGTTGCTCGCGAGCAATACCCAGCTGGTCACTTTCGCTAGCTAGCCGGGCGTCGATCTCGGCGATGGTAGCCTGGGTTTGCGCAAGATTGGTGTTGGCTTCGGCAAGCGCGATTTCATAGTCAAACCGGTCGATTTCGAGAAGTTTTTCACCTTCGGAAAGACGTGCACCAGCACGAACCGCGGTATTAACCGAAACGATTTCGCCTCCAACAAGCGCCTTCAAGTCAACGGAACGCGCTGCTGTTGCCTGACCGAACACCCGGATGGTTGGGCGATGATCTTTTAGGCTGACGGTCTCGGCTGCGATGGCATAGACGGAACTAAAGGGTGGGCGTTTCGATCTTTCCGGTGTCGTGGACACCATCCAGTTCATTGCATAGACCGACCCCGCAAGCACCGCGATCATGATGATAATCTGTGCAACAGCGCGCAAGAAACCAACCGATCCCGAGTGGGCCGGTTCCCGGTCAGTCTTTACCTGTAACTCGGATTCGAGCTTTTTCAGCATTCTCCGATCCTATGCGGTTCGATCAGAAATATAGCATCAGTTCTTCAAAACAAGTTACAGTTTTGCAATGAGAAGGCGGCGGAATACGGATTTCTTGCTGTTTCAGGACTGTTTGAACAGTGCCGGGTCAAATTTGTAGGCCGATGAGCAGAATTCGCAATTGACCAGAATTTGGCCATCCTCAATGCAATCGTCGATTTCGCCTTCGGAAAAACCGGAGATGATTTCAGCGATCCGGTCGCGTGAGCAAGAACAACTATCTTCAACCGATGTGCCTTCGAAAACCCGGACACCGCGTTCGTGAAACAGGCGGTAGAGCAACCGTTCGCTACTGACCGTGGGGTCCAGCAGTTCCGACGGTTCGATGGTATCCATCAAGGCGACCAGCTCAGTCCATGAATCGTCCTGGTCAGGCATTGAAAGCGCATCAAACTCGTCATTTCCGCTCGGCAGATCAATCTGCCTCATCCGCTCAGGCGCTTCTGGCAGAAACTGTGATATCAAACCTCCCGCGCGCCATTGCTCAGTTGAACCACTGGCTTCGGGGTGAACCAGTTTTGCGACACCAAGACGGACTTCCGAGGGGATTTGCTCAGACTGGCGAAAATAGCTTCGCGCTGCATCTTCGAGGCTGGTTCCATCTAGTTCTACCACACCTTGATAACGCTGCATTTGGTGACCCTGATCGATTGTCAGGGCAAGAATACCGGACCCCATCAGGTCCGTGGCCGAACACACACCCGCTTTGGCAGCCTCCTCAATTTGGGTTTCGTCATAGCGCGAATAAGCGCGCACCGCATTCGGTGAGGAGAAATCCGCCACGATGAGACTGACGGGACCATCCGTTTGAGCTTGAAGGATAAACCGGCCGTCGAATTTGAGCGATGTGCCCAGCAAAACAGTCAGGGTGATGGCTTCTGCAAGCAGATAGGAAACGGCGTCGGGATATTTATGCCGGCTGATTATCCTGTCCAACATCGGGCCAAGTTGAACCGCCCGGCCACGCACATCGAGACCTTCTATCTGAAACGGAATGACGTGATCGTCCCCGGCATGGTCCATGTCGCCAAGTGTTTTGTCTGTCATCGGCTTTGCATCAATGGCCTGTCATGCACCAGGCCAGGATTGCCTTTTGGGCATGCAACCGGTTTTCCGCTTCATCGAGCACCACCGATTGTGGGCCATCAATGACGCTGTCGGTCACCTCCTCGCCACGATGGGCAGGCAGGCAGTGCATGAATAGCGCGTCGGGTTTTGCTTTGGCCATAAGCTCGTCATTAACCTGAAAAGGCTGAAACACGTTATGGCCGCGGGCCTTGGCTTCCTGTCCCATGGAAACCCAGGTGTCGGTGACAACGCAATCAGCGCCAGACACAGCCTCTTGCGCGGTAGCTGCCCTTTCCACGAGCCCGCCATTGGCTTTCGACCAGTTGAGAAACCGCTCTTCGGGTTCGCTTCCCGCCGGAACCGCATATTTGAGGTGAAATCCAAATCGGACCGCTGCTTCGATGAATGAATGAAGCACATTGTTTCCATCTCCAGTCCAGGCAAACACCTTGCCCCGGACATCACCGCGATACTCCTCATAGGTCAGAATATCAGCCATGATCTGGCAGGGATGGGTATCATCGGTCAGCCCGTTGATGACGGGAACCGTCGCGCTTTCTTGTAGCTCCAACAGCCGGTCGTGATCTGTCGTGCGGATCATGATCGCATCGACATAGCGCGACAATACTTTCGCGGTGTCTGCAATTGTTTCATCGCGGCCGAGCTGCATTTCACTGCCCGTCAGCATGATCGTCTCGCCACCAAGCTGCCGCATGCCGACATCAAATGAGACCCGGGTGCGCGTAGATGGTTTGTCGAAGATCATTGCCAGATATTTGTCGGTCAGCGGCTTGTCGGGTTCCCCTGATTTCAGTGTCTTCGCGCTGTCGATAATGTTGCGAAGCTTGGTGGCCGACATTTCGGCCAGATCAATAAAATGTCGCGGATTGCTCATGGTTTGAACTCAATGATGGAAAGGTTTGAAGCCTATCTTCTTTTCGAAAGTCTGTATGCTGCCTGTTCGATTGTAGAAACAGCCGTCGAGATATCGTCTTCGGTTGCGACAAGTGGTGGAATAATGCGGATGACATTGTCTCCAGCCGGAACAACAAGAAGATGCTCCTCGCGTAGTGCGGCTGTGACGTCGGTATTTGGCAGTTTACATTTCAATCCCAACAAAAGGCCCTTGCCGCGCACATCTTCAAATACGGAAGGAAACCTGTCGACAATCGAGGCCAGTTTCTGCTTTAGGTGAAGGGCCTTTTTTTGCACATCATCGATGAAGCCTTCTTCAAGGACGACATCCAAAACAGCGTTTCCGGCGGCCATGGCCAGCATGTTCCCGCCATAGGTTGTTCCATGTGTTCCAGGCGTCATGCTTTCCGCTGCTTGATTTGTTGCAAGACAGGCACCAAACGGAAACCCGCCGCCGATGCCTTTAGCAGCTGCCAGAATGTCGGGCTCGATCCCCTCCCACTCATAGGCAAATAGTTTTCCTGTCCGAGCAACGCCGCTTTGCACCTCATCAAGGGCAAGCAGTAACCCGTTATCGTCACAGATTTCACGCAAACCCTTCAAGAACCCGGATGGCGCTTCACGAATACCGCCTTCGCCTTGTATCGGCTCCACCAGAATGGCAGCGGTTTCTGCGGTGATAGCGGCCTTGACGGCTTCAAGATCTCCAAATGGCACCTGGTCGAACCCGTCCACTCTTGGTCCGAACCCTTCAAGATATTTTTCCTGTCCGGCAGCGGCAAGTGTCGCGAGCGTCCGCCCGTGGAAAGCGCCTTCAAACGTTATGATCCGATACCGCTCCGGCTGTGCATTGGCATAGTGGTAATGCCTGGCGGTCTTGATTGTGCATTCCAGCGCTTCCGCTCCCGAATTGGTGAAAAAGACCTTGTCGGCAAATGTGTTTTCAACAAGCCGTTTGGCCAGGTGTTCTTGGCCTGGAATATGATAAAGGTTGGATACGTGCCACAATTTTGTGGCCTGTTCCTGCAAAGTCTCGACAAGATGCGGATGGGCGTGGCCTAGGCTGTTGACCGCTATACCGGAAGCAAAATCGAGATATTTTTCTCCGTCAGGCGTGTACAACCAGCAACCTTCGCCGCGTTCAAACTCCACGGGAGCACGAGAAAAGGTTTGAAAGAGAGCTGAGCTATCCATGGCAGGTTCTTCATTTCTTGGTTTCGCACGGGGATCGGATTTCGGGCTTGGCCGAAACGGGTGGACAAAGACTAAATTCGTCGCACGTTGCCACAAAAAAGTGAAACGAACCGGGTTAGGCACCAAAAATGCCAAAAACCTACCGGCGCGTCATCATATCCCGCTATCGAAATCGAATGGTTCGGGCTCATGCCGCGCTCCAATTCATACCATATAGTGCCTGATAGCGAATGACTACAGGCCTCAAAATGCCATGCTTTTTGCGTCGTTCGAAACCAAAGGGCGAAAAACAAAAACCGCCAATTCCGGCGGCTTTAACACATATTGAGGGTTTCAGCCCGGTTGTCAACGATTGTCGAAAGCAGATTGAGTTTGCGAGAAACCAGCCGATGCCGGCAGGCAAGTTGGGGAAAACTATCAAAAGAAGATTCGATGCTTGTTTCTGACTCTTGTCAGTGAGTCAGCCAACATTGTAGCTTGCCGCTCAGACAAAGCTATTTGTGCGGCGAAACCAATCACTGGATATCGTTTGGTGCAGTCCCGGTGTTTTCGGGACCGCTTATGGATTCCGGAAATGATTGCAGCATCAGGAGCAAGCGGTATGAGCTGGACCGACGAACGGGTTGAAATGCTCAAAAATCTATGGGCTGAAGGACTAAGTGCCAGTCAGATCGCCGCACAATTGGGTGGCGTCAGCAGAAATGCTGTTATCGGCAAAGTCCACAGGCTGAAATTGTCGAGTAGAGGGCGTGCGTCATCGCCACAGACACGTCAAAAAAAGGCGACCAGAAGCGCCCCGGCGGGCAGGCGGGGTAGCGGGCCTTCGGGGCGTACTGTCACGACGGTGGTGGGCGCAAACGCATTGCAGCAGCAATTCGTCGCCGATGCCGTTGCCGATCCGGTTTTAAAGCCTGCTGCCGATGTCGTCGTACCCATATCGAAAAAACTATCGCTCATCGAATTGAGCGAGAATACTTGTAAATGGCCTATCGGTGATCCTCTGAGTGAAGAGTTTCACTTTTGTGGCAATGAATCCGGGGAATCCGGACCCTATTGCACCTATCACGCAAGTCTGGCCTTTCAGCCGCCGGCCGAGCGCCGCCGCCGATAGATGCCAAGCCGCATATTCATCGCGCACAGCCATTCATCGTTTAACACTGAGTGTGGCCACAGGCCTGCCTGCAAACTCGATGTATGATCGGGGATTGGTTCTTCATGCGCCAAACCCAAAACCAGTTTGCTGGCAGGACCTAGACTACGGTTCGATCTTTATCGGAGGCGGATGCAAATGGCTGAGTTGAATATACCCCGGTATTTGATGGATCTGAAACCGGTCCCGCTAACAGTTTCCGGCAGGCGCCGCCGTTGGAACATAAACGATCCGGTTCTTCCCGACTGGATTGCCGATCAGGCAATGACGTCAGGTGGGTATCCCTACGAGGCTAAACTTCGGCGTAAGGACTATGAAGCGACGCTGGAATTACTCCAGCAGGAGCTGGTCAAAGTTCAGACATGGCTGCAGGAAACCGGCCAAAGGGTTATTGTCGTTTTTGAAGGCCGCGATGCAGCGGGCAAGGGTGGCTCCATCGGGGCGGTGCGTCAGTACATGAACCCGCGAGCCGCCCGAAATGTCGCCTTGCCAAAACCAAGCGAAACGGAGCGTGGACAATGGTACTTCCAGCGTTACGTTCAACATTTCCCTACGGCTGGCGAGTTCGTGACATTTGACCGTTCCTGGTACAATCGTGGCGGGGTCGAACCGGTGATGGGGTTCTGTACGGAAAAACAACATGAGGATTTTCTTTCTGACACACCGGAGTTTGAAAAAATCATCGTCGGCGAAGGGATTCACTTTTTTAAGTTCTGGCTCAATATCGGCCAGGAAATGCAATTGAAGCGCTTCCATGACCGCCGTCATAGCCGTCTAAAAATCTGGAAATTTTCTCCAATCGATGTGGCTGGAATTAGAAGGTGGGATGATTACACAGCTAGACGGGATGAAATGATTGCTGCAACCGACCGTCCGCATTCCCCTTGGAACATCGTCCGTTCAAACGACAAGCGTCGTGCGAGAATTGAGGTCATTCGCCATATTTTGAAGTCGCTCCCCTATGAGTATAAAAAAGCACAAGTGTTGGGAGGTGCAGACAGCAGAATTATCGGTTCGGCGGGAGAGTTACTTGGAGCCGGTTCCTGAGCAGCTTGTCATCACGAGCTATGATGCATGAGAGCTGTCAGATTTTCGGTGAGGTGTTTTTTCCCAAAGGAATGGTTGCCAATATAATTGCCACGCTGCCCGCCACGAGGCGATAGACATCACGAACCAATAAAATGGTGTTGCGAGCACAACCTTCCAAAATCCTTTACGCTCTTCCCTGCGCAATGTTCGCCAACCAAGCAAAAGGAAGGCCGAAAATCCAAGCAGGACATTTGAGCTGTCGACAAAAAGAAGAATGCTTTCAAAGGAAGATATTGTCTCAATGTAAAATATTTTATAGAAAATAGTAAATAAAACTGCGATTATTATTATGTAAGAAATAGAAGATACAATTATCCCAAACAAAAGAATCTGAGAAACTATATATGAAAGTGCGCGCATATCTCGCAGAGATGCAAATGGATTGCGACCGTGAACAAGTAACGTCTGCATCCATCCCTTGAACCAGCGCGTTCTCTGGCAGATCCATACTTTGAGACTATCCGGTGCATCTTCGAGTGTCGGACAGGTTATAACGCTCATGCGATATCCAAAACGGGCCAGTCGCATGGCAAGATCAGCATCCTCGGTAACATTAAACGGGTCCCAGTCGCACACCTGGCGCAATGTCGAAACCCGGAAATGGTTAGAGGTACCTCCAAGGGGAAAGAACAGGTTTCGCTTGGCCAGGCTGGGCAGGAGCCCGTTAAAAAGGGCAGAATACTCAAATGCGAATAGCTTGGTCAGAAGATTTTTCGACCCGTTCCTGATCCTGAGCGGCGCTTGAACGCAGGCCAGTGTGTCATCATGGTCTTGGAACGTTTTCCAAGCCTCCAGTAGCTGGCCGGGATGCGGGGTATCCTCCGCATCATAGACCGCCACATAGTCGCCTGAGATAACGGGTATTGCATAGGAAAGCGCCTTCGGTTTTGTGCGGGGGCCGAGATTGGGGACCGTGAGGATTTCGATATTTGATCGCAAGTCTTGAGCTTCCAGTACTTGCCGTGTTTCCAGATCGTCCTCTTCCAGAACCAGTTTGATTTCCAGTTTGCTTCGGGGCCAGACGATACGATCCAGTGCGGCAAGAAGATCCGGAACAACGTCGGCTTCCTTATATAATGCGACCAAAACTGAATAGACGGGAAGCTTGTCGGGAATGTCCGGAAACTCCTGGGTGACGACCGGCGGCTTTGTGCCCATTGCAGCCAGAAGACGCAGAAGAACACACGACAAAAAGCATATTGAAAACAGGCTGTGTAGTATCCCGATGATATAGGCTGGATAGAGGAACAATCCGGTGATGATTATGGCGGCAAACAAACCCAGACCGAACCCTTGAGGAGCATTTGCAACAATGCGGGCGGAATAGTGCGGATATCGCTCGAAAAGCGCCGAGGTCGCACGGTCGACCAATGGCACCCTTGCCTTTTCCAGCAAGGCTTTTCGAAGCGTATGCGGCGCCACGATTTTAAATCGACCGGCAATCGCTGGATATCGTTTCAGATAGTCCTGCATTGTGGAAAAATCGAATAATGCAGGACTGGCCAGAACATGGTTGCTTGCATCCGCCGTTCTGTAGAGGGCAATTTTGGGGCCGGAAGGATCAGCAATTGCCGTCATCAAATCCTGATCGCGAATAACCAGTTTTTCAGGATCCAAGAACTCGCAGTACTGAACCCCTAAAACGGTGGCTAACGCCCTATAAAAACGATCTTCATGAACTTTGCCTGCCGCCGCAAGTTCGTCATGGAACCCTGTGCCGTGTTTGCGCGCTGCGCGGGCCAGTGTCGCTATGGCTTGAGCGTCGAATCCGGCAAGTTGAAGAACCCTGTTCCACGATGTATCGCCGTTGCCGTTGACACTGCTTTCCGGCGCCGAAATCCGGTTTGTTTGGCTCTCGCCAGTTTTAGAGTAGTCGGCACCAACGCTGCCCGTCCATCCCAGTCGGTCGCCCACCTCCGACAGAGATATTTCCTGGTTTCCATCCATCTGTGAGCCCCCCGCTCACTATTTTACAAAGGGTATGCATCCATTCTCTCGCTTGTTAGGCAGCCAATCGCGCAATTCTTGACAGTCTGCGAATTGTTGCTTCATCCCTCAAGGCATCCCGAAACAATTCGATTTCATGGTCGATTCTCTCGCGCAATCCATTGCGGTCACCTTTAAGCAGGCTGCGGGTTTGGTTCAGCGAGTGAGTAGGTTTCTTGGCAAGTTGCCGGGCAACGAACTCCGTTCTCGAAACAATGTCGTTCGAATTCACCAGATCGGAAACTATTGAGCACCGTTTGGCGGCTTCCGCATTCAGTGTTCGCCCAAGGCAGAAGAACTTGAACGCATCGGTATATCCCATTCGTTCCGGAGCAAGCATGCTGGTTGCGGCATCCGGTATCAGACCCAAGTCAACAAATGGCACGCGGAATGTGCTGCGCTCGGATGCAAACACCAGATCGCAGTGGAACAAAATTGTGCATCCGACACCGATCGCATCGCCATCGACACCTGCCAGCAGTGGTTTTGGGAAGTCGGTGAGGGTTTGGAAGAGGTCTGTCACAGTCGAGATCAACTTGCTGTGTTTGCTGGAATCGAGGAATTCCGACAGGTCGCCCCCTTTGCAGAAACATCCGTTAAACCCTCGAAGAACGGCAACCCGGACATTTGGATCATTGGCAGACTGTCGCAACATTCCCGTTAGCTGGGCGTAGGCTGCGTGATCAAGGACAGCTGGCCTATCTGCGCCTGCTATCGCGATTGTCTGAACATGGTTTTGGATGGTTGAGTAGGCATGGCTTGTCATGTCATTCTCCAGAAGTATCAATGCTAAGCTGCTAAAACTTGACGACCGCATTTGCGGTTGCAGCCCATCTATGATGCGAGGCGGTATTCGTCCCGGCTCTCGATCAGGCCGGTAAACACCGGCTGCATGTGATTCCGTCTTGTCCGAACGGTATCGAGCGTGTCCTGGTTAAACTGCAGCAGCGTCGCAACAACCTGCTGACGGCCGTAGGTTCGCTGATATCCAAGCGGTGTGGCAAGAAACTGCAACTGCAAAGCCCGCAGCACCCACATCGGTTCGAACTCAATGATGACCTTGTCGACATCGACTGACATACCCCACTCGATGAAACCCGCGATAAGTTCGGTGCCGACTGTCGAAATCCCCCGGCGCCCATCACGATAACCTGGTGCAACCGCATAGCGTGTCAGTTCGTAGATATCGCGGCCGGAAGGGGGTGTACCCACGTAGAGATCCTGAAGAACATGGGTCAACAGATGCGGTCTGGTTGTCGGCAACATGCGTTGATATCCGGCAAGCTCTCCATTGCGCACAACCAGGTGATGAACGGCTTCTTCGTGATCAAACTGGTCGATCTCCAGATGATCCGGTCGTTGCAGATCATTCCAGCCCATTTCCTCAACAAATATGCGGTAACGCAACTTGTGAACTGCCCGCCAGAGTTCAGGGTGTTCCATGAGTTCTTGTGTTGATAGAGCGTAAAACATAATCTGCCTCCTAGCCTTGACAGGAAGCAAGATTAACGTTTGAAAAAACTTCGGGTATTACGTGATCACGCAGTTGTCACGCTAGTTAATATATCCGAGTCTAATAGCTTCGGCCACAGCTTGCACCCGGTTTGCCGCGCCAAGTTTTGCTTTCGCGTTCAACAGATGCTTTTCAGAAGTATGTTCTGATATTCCCAAAATTTGGGAAATTTCCCACTCAGATTTTCCGACAGCCGCCCATCTCAAACATTCGGTTTCGCGCTGGGTAAGCGGCCGCTGTTGCGCACCGCCGCCGCTGGCTGTGGAGAGCTGCATCGCCCGGCCTATCGCATAGGTCGACACCAATGACATGATTGATAGGTTTTGTTGCGAACTTTCGAATTCTGGCCCGCCGAGGGACACCATTACCGCAGTACCGTCAAGCGTTATCAATGGAAATGCATATCCATCTTTCAGGTCAAACGATTCAGCATCTTTGATCACCTCAAGACTTGCTCGGCCGGAGCCGATACTCTCATTGGCGTCCCGCCATTTGAATGAGCTTGGTGATTGTTTCATGAGCCCAACCACCGGGTCATGATCGACGTAGTTGCGT
Source organism: Rhizobiaceae bacterium (assembly GCA_963669455.1). GTDB lineage: Bacteria > Pseudomonadota > Alphaproteobacteria > Rhizobiales > Rhizobiaceae > JAWKWH01. Next base: position 3,900,941 of record OY770026.1, on the reverse strand, counting down.
TCGACGTAACGCTCAAGCCAGCCTACCGGCCAGTCGCACATCAACACATGCCTCTTCTGATCTGCCAAGGGCGTATTTGGGTTCGGCACTGTACCAGCCAATAGCGCCGTTAATCCGTACTGTGAGGTTACAGACAGAAGCTCCTGGCATACCTGCTCCACAGTTGGTGCTTTTTGTACCCGGCAAATGTAACTCAATGTGTCGTCAAAATGGCTCATAAATCCAAGGCCCCGCGATGATAGTTGCCAACAACACTATAGTTCAACCATAATTTGCGTAGCTATAAACCTATGATTGAGAAGCAAATTTGCAAGCCCATTTATTGTTAGCCTGTTAAGCAATTTTTGGATGAGCCACGATCAGATTTGATCTACGATGCTTCTATCATTTGTCCCGCCACTTTAGGTCTGCTACAAGTTTAATATCGTATTTTTTCCCGTAAAGAGTGACATTTCCGCCCATTCATGACTGTGTAGTTAATATGCCGAACGTCAATCTATCATGCTGAGGGCGAATTCAGTTTTTATTGCCGGCCTGGTTGCATTGCTATTGACTGCACCGGCAAAGTCGGCAGAGCCGGAAATCCCCAATTTCTGGGACACCAAAGAACGGCTGGCGCCAACTCTACCTGATCGTCTGTTGCAATTGAGGTTTCTTACCACAATTGACTTTCCGCCGTTCAACTATATCGACAATGGCGGGCGCTTGACCGGGTTTCATGTCGATCTGAGTAGGGAAATCTGCAACGTTCTGGACCTGCTTGATAAGTGTACCATCCAGGCAGTTCCATGGGAGGAACTTGAAGCCGCATTGTTGAATGGCCGCGGTGATGCTGTCCTTGCTGGGATCACGGCATCTTCAAAGAAGCGCAAGAACTTCTCCTTCGGCCGCCCATATCTGCGGTTGCCTGCCCGGTTTGTCATTCCGGTGGGTCAGGCGCTACCGTCCCCAATCCATGACAACATCAAAAACCGGAAGATCGGTGTCGTCGCCGGATCTGCTCACGAAGCGATGTTGCGTGATTATTTTCCCGATGCTCGTGCGGTTACTTATTCACGCGAAGAATGGATGTATTCAGACCTAAAGGCGGGCAAGCTAAATAGAATCTTCGGCGACGGGATGAAGCTTTCTTTCTGGATCGCAAGTCCGGGATCGGGCGGGTGCTGTCAGTTTGACGGTGGTCCCTATGTTTCCGACCAATATCTGGGACATGGCCTGTCAATCATGACCACCCGCGAAAATAGCCATTTGAACGATATTTTCAACTTTGCACTGCGAGAACTTCAATCAAAAGGTGTATTCCCTGAGCTTTATCTTCGTTACTTTCCCGTCAGCTTCTACTAGAGCATTTTTCAGCAAAAGTTGCAGACTTTTGCACTCGCGAAAATGCGCCAAATCAATAGCTTAGAGCGTTTTTGATGACTCGGTTTTCATCAAAAATGCTCTAGGTCCAGTTTGTGGGCAGGACCTGAGGCTGACCCCGACCTGACCAAATCAAAATGAATAAAAAAGACGCATGAAGCTGGCAATTTTTATTCTACTTGATCGGATTGCCCGCCCTGTTGGCGATCGTCATCGGTGCCGGTTCGTCTGCTCACCTTCTGGAACGGCACGGCAAGCGCCCAGCCCAGACTACTCGCTTGTTGAGCATAATATTCACGAAGGCCAATATCCATCTTTTCATGACCGGTTCTTGGTTGATCGCAATATGTGCCGAACAAACGGTCCCAGAACGGAAGGTTGAAACCGTAATTGGAATCTGTTTCCAGCGGATTTGTCGAGTGGTGAACACGATGCATATCCGGCGTGACCACAAATAGCCTCAACACTTTGTCGATCTTTGTCGGCAGGTTATAGTTTGAATGGTTGAACATCGCGCAACCGTTAAGCACGATTTCAAATATTAATACCGCAAGTGCAGGCGCTCCCAGCAGCACGACAATTCCAGCCTTCCAGATCATCGAAAGAACGATCTCCAGCGGATGAAATCTCAACGCCGTGGTGACGTCAAAGCCCGTGTCAGAGTGATGCATCCTATGTATGCGCCACAACAGGCTGAACTTGTGACTGACCAGGTGTTCAAACCAGACGGCGAAATCAAGGACAACAAAGCAGATAATCCCGGCCAGCCACGGATTGACATCAATCATGTGAAACAAACCGATCTGGTTGGCGCCTGCCCAAACGGCGGCCCCAACAGCAGCGGCAGGAAACACCAGTCGCAGCAAAATTGAAGACAATATGACCATGGAAACATTGGTAAACCAACGCTTCTTTTTCAATGCACTCTCAAACTCGTGCCGCTGAAGTCTGGGAGAAACAAGTTCCAATAGCGCCATTGTCGCAAATACAACGACGAAGACGGCGAACCTCACGGACGCCTCAGAAAAGTCGATATTATCCATATTCCATCACCTTGATGTTCGCGGTACCAGACACGCATCAAAGATGACGATCAAGTCACATTCGCTTTAACGCACCGCTTAAAGCACCCGGTAGCGTGCTCTTGCACCGCGCTCGATTGCAGCACAAGTAAGCTTATCCAGATTGAGCCTGTCTCGCAGAATTTGCAGAATTCTAAGCTCCACCTGATTGACGGCCAAATCAGCCGCCGCAACGTCCACAGCCAGCGCATAGGCGGTGTCGTAAGCTTTGGGTGGCAGGACCGACTTTATTGTCTCCAGAACGTTGTCGAGACCATTGTCGTCCTGAAACATTTCCTGGCATTCTCTGGCAATATCAGTCAGGCGTTCGCTATCGAAGTCGCGAAACGCAGGTAGTGTTCTAACCAGCGATCCGATCCGCGACAATTCTGCGTCGGTCATATTGCTGTCGGCCGCTGATGTCAGGATCATGACATAGATCAGGGCTTCATGGGGCGAAATATCTTTCATTCGATTGACTCATCTGTTGTTCAGTTGACGGGACACTATTGGCAGCCAGTCCGGTTCTCAAGCCCCGTCAAGCACAATTGTTGACCTCATCTGCGCTGGCGCATAGGTTCCGCTCCGTAGCCGGACGGAGCCGGCTGATTTTCAGGATATGACGTTATGAATTCAACGGGATTGGCTGGCGGCTGGTTTTCACCCGAAATCGTTTCTGCAGCGCGTGGTTGCCGGGCATGGCCTTTTGAAGAAGCGTCCAAGCTTATCAAGCGCTATGAAAGACAGGGTTTTCCGGAAAAAGTCCTGTTTGAGACTGGCTATGGCCCATCTGGGCTGCCACATATCGGCACATTCGGTGAGGTCGCTCGCACTACAATGGTGCGAAACGCTTTCCACCTGTTGACCGATGGCAAGGTCAAAACCGCATTGCTGTGCTTTTCGGACGACATGGATGGCATGCGCAAAATCCCGGACAACGTTCCAGACCGCGCGGTCCTTGAACCACATCTCCACAGGCCTTTGACCAGCGTGCCAAATCCATTTGGCGGTGATTTCGAAAGCTTTGGCCACCACAATAATGCGATGCTACGGCGGTTTCTCGATACGTTCGGGTTCGACTACGAATTTGCCAGCGCCACCGAATACTATAAAACCGGCCGCTTCGATGAAATTTTGATACGCGTCGCAGAGCGCTACAACGCCGTTATGGACATCATGTTGCCGACGCTGGGCGAAGAACGCCGCGCAACCTATTCTCCGTTTTTGCCGATTTCGCCCAAAACCGGCCGCGTTCTCTATGTTCCGATGAAGGCGGTGGACGCCTCAAATGGCACTGTCACCTATGTGGATGAAGATGGAGAGGAAGTTACCCAGCCGGTAACCGGTGGCCAGGTGAAGCTGCAATGGAAGCCGGATTTCGGTGCGCGCTGGGCAGCACTCGGGGTCGATTTCGAAATGTTCGGCAAAGATCATGGCCCAAACATGATGGTCTATGACACGATCTGTAAGGCATTGGATGGCAGACCGCCGGAACACTTCGTCTATGAACTGTTTCTCGACGACAAGGGGGAAAAAATCTCTAAGTCGAAAGGCAACGGCCTGACAATAGACGAGTGGCTCACATATGCGCCAACGGAGAGCCTGGCGCTTTATATGTTTCAAAAACCAAGAACCGCAAAGCGGCTCTTTTTTGATGTGATACCGCGTGCAGTTGATGAGTATTTTCAACATTTGGCTGCATATCATCGCCAAGACGAGGCGCAGCGCTTGTCAAATCCGGTTTGGCATATCCATGAAGGTAACCCGCCCCAGGAGCCGATGCCGGTTTCGTTTAATCTCCTGTTAAACCTTGTCAGCGCTTCAAATGCCGAGAACAAGCAGGTTCTGTGGGGCTTTATTGGCCGCTACGCACCTGGCGTGACGCCACAAACTAATCCCAAACTGGATGAACTGACTGGATTTGCAATTCGCTATTTCGACGATTTCGTCCGGCCGACGAAGACATACCGTGCACCCGACCAGGTTGAAAGGGACACATTGGATGTTGTGCTATCGGCTCTTGAGGCGCTTCCCGGCGATGCGGATGGTGAAATGATCCAAAACGCACTTTTGGATGTGGCTCGCGGCGTCGAACGCTATCAGGATCCCAAGCGCAAGAGCCCGGACGGTGGCCCCGGCGTCTCGGTGGCGTTTTTCCAGATGTTGTATCAGGTGCTGCTCGGCCAGGAGAGGGGCCCGCGCTTCGGCTCGTTTGCAGCACTTTATGGTTTGGCTGAAACCAGGCAGATGATCGAAAAAGCGCTGGATGGCACGCTTGCCTGAACTTCCGCCTATTGAACGGATGCAAAGATTCCAAGCTTCTGTTTTCGGGCTCTGACTTCAAGCGCATCGTAGATTGTTCCGGGCCTGGCTCGTGCCCAGCCATTTTTGACAAGCCAGCTGGCGACATCCTTGCCGCCGAGCCTGCATTGTGCATCGATCACGCCGTCGGCAGATGACCCGGCGACATCGCACTCGATAGCCCTGCCTCGCAGCCAGGCACGAAACGCAGTCAGTGCTCGTTTGCCGCAGGGGCCGGAACGGCCCTGTTCATTCTCGCAGACTTTATCAGGCAAGATGGGCTCGATCCCGGCAATGTGGATACGATGACCTTGCGCATCAACGATGCCGGCAGCGGTGGCGATCGGCCTATGGAATAAGCGCGTACTAGCTGTCTCCTCATTATCGCGACCGATCGGTTTGCTCAGAGGTTCCCGGTCTGGCAGGCGCTCCAGCAGTTCAAATGGGAATTCCGGCACCGCAATGACGCGTTCTCCAACAATGCGGTCGGGTTTGTTCGTCATAGTCCCGGTGCGTTCGACCGGTTGACCATCGTCCTTCCGGTCCAAAATCGCCTGTTGCGTGTTCGTCAATGGAATTTCGCTGGAAGCCGAAGCATCTTCTTTTTGATTGGCCGCCACGTAATATCCGGCGGCCAGAACAAAACACAAGCCGATCAATATGAAGATCGTCCGCATTGCTGACAGGGCTTGCTATTGACTTGCCCAAACAATCCGGGCCAGCCATTCAATTTCGTTTACGGCAAAGATCCGGTTGGGGTGATCGGGGTTGAGTGATGACAATTCGATCTGCTTGGACGTCCGCTTGAGCAAAATTTTTGCCATGATTTCGCCGTCGCCCGTTTTGACCACAACGCGGTCTCCCTTGTGGGTTGTGATCTCGGGATCGACGACTAAAACATCACCATCCCGGTAGAGCGGCATCATCGAGTCACCTTGAACCGATAGGGCATAGGTACCCTCTTTGGTGCTGGACGGCACATCAACATTGTCCCACCCTTGACCGGCGGGAAATCCGGCGTCGTCAAAAAAGCCTCCAGCGCCGGCCTGTGCAAATCCGACCAATGGAACGGTTGATCTGTTTGTCGGCAGAGCATCTGAATTTGCATGAACACTCAATTCCACCAGCTCTGCGAACTCGCTGAATTTTGAATTGGTGGCATCAATGATCTTGACGATTGATTCCACCGATGGCCAGCGCGGCCGTCCATTGGCAGATTGCCGCTTCGACTTGTTGAAAGTTGTTGAATCAAGGCCTGCCTGTTTCGCAAGCCCGGATGCCGACAACGAATGCCGGGCGGCGAGTGCATCAATGGCGGCCCATACTTCATCATGGGATGGTTGGCTCATGATCAAACCTGCTTTAACAGGAAAAAAGTCCTCGCGATATTATTATCGGGTTATCGCAGAGTCCACCCGTTGAATGTGATGCCGATTGGAAGAATCGATAGATACTGGCCGGTACCTACGAAAAGCAGAAATTATTGCCGGTTGGACCGGCCTTGCTTGATCCGGTGCCGCAATGCGTTATGTGACCGCATGAAAACCGTCTCTACCTCGTCAAGTGGACGGGCGTTGATCTGCTGACCCAGCGCGGAAACGACCTCCTCGATATCAAGGAAACGCCGGTTGGCGAAGTCGTAGACGCCAGCAGTGGTCATCAACGTTGCTGCCGTGGAGCCGTCATCTAGAACAAAATGATGCCGCCCAAGTACCTGGGTTCCCTTCCATGTATCCATGGTGGTCACGACGTTGAAGGCGCGCCACAGCTTAATTTCTCGAACATAAACTGATTGCACGCCGCCCATCATCGGTCCCCAGTTGTTTTTCCGTGCAAGTCCGAGCAGGCCGGACCGGAGAAAAATATCAAGGCGGCCTATATCGGCCAGCATCATATAACGGGCGTTGTTCAGATGCATGTTTGGATCGATATCGGTGGGAAGGCAACGAAATCGCAGCCGGCTTTTGTCGCCGGCGCGAAAAGGTCCCCGGCGCTTTTGGGTCAAGGCGATACGCATTAGTCGGCCCCAAACATACATCGCTCATACTCCGGTGATTTCAGCAAAAAATACCAAATTTGATCGTGTTTATGTATTCCCGGTGCCTTTGTTGGAACAAATAAAAACCCCGGCCTGGGCCGGGGTTTGAGTTCGAACCAGTCGATCAGGCCGCCTCTTGACCTGCGCCACCTTGATAGGGGTTGAAGCGCTGGTAAAACGTCTCGTTCTTGGCCGCCATGTCGACCAGAAGTTTCGGCGCCTTGAACTGTTTGCCATACTTCTTGTGTAACCGTTTTGACAAATCGACAAATGCCGCCGCACCCATGCCGTCTATGTAGGACAACACTCCGCCGGTGTAGGGGGCAAAGCCGAAGGCCAGAATGGAGCCAACATCGGCTTCACGGGGATCGGTGACGATTCCCTCCTCCATCACGCGAGCCGCTTCCAGTGCGATCGTAACCAGAAAGCGTTGTTTGAGCTCCTCGACATTGATCATATCAGGGTCTTGCTGAGGATGGAGATCCGCAAGACCTGGCCAAAGGTGTTTTTTGGCCGGTTTTGCAGGATAGTCATAAAAACCCTTGCCGTTTTTGCGGCCAAGGCGCCCATGCTTGTCGACCATTGTGTCGACCAGGGCCATATGCTCCGCATCGATAGCATTCTCGCCAATATCCCTGATGGTCTGGCGCATGATTTTTTGTGACAGGTCGACGGCGGTTTCGTCATTGAGAGCAAGTGGGCCGATCGGCATTCCCGCCATTTTGGCTGAATTCTCGATCATCGCCGCCGGTACGCCTTCGACCAGCATGTTATAGGCCTCCGACATATAGCGCAGCACACAACGGTTTACATAAAACCCTCTTGTGTCGTTGACCACGACCGGCGTTTTCCTGATCGCACGAACATAGTCGATGGCCACGGCCAAAGCCTTGTCCTCGGTCTTCTTCCCGAGAATAATTTCGACCAGCATCATGCGGTCGACGGGGGAGAAGAAGTGAACGCCGATGAAATTTTTCGGGCGTTTTGAGTTTTTGGCTAAACCGGTGATCGGAATGGTCGACGTGTTCGAAGCAAAAATTGCATCCTTCGACAACACGGCTTCCGAGCTTTCGGTAACGGCTTTTTTGATCTCAGAATCCTCAAACACCGCCTCAATCACCAGATCGCAGCCGTCGAGATCATCGTAACTGGCAGTCGGGGTGATAAGCGACAGCAGCGTATCGCTGTCAGTTTGCGTGGCCCGGCCCTTTTTGATCAGGCCATCCATCAGTTTTTTGGAATGCGCCTTACCCTTGGTGGCAGCCTCCAAATCGCGATCAAGCAGCATGACAGGAATGCCCGCCTTCGCCGTCACATAGGCAATACCGGCACCCATGAAACCTGCGCCAACCACACCAATTTTCGAGAACTTGGTTGGTTCGATGCCAGCCGGCCGCCTCGCGCCCTTGTTGATTTCCTGCAACGAGACGAACAACGACCTGACCATCATGCGTGCTTCGGTGGTTTGCAGTATTTCGGTAAAATAGCGTTGCTCAACCAGCAGCCCCGTATCCATCGGCAACTGCAATCCTTCATGTACGCATTTAACGATCGCGATGGCAGCTGGATAGTTGCCATAAGTTTCCCGGCGCAGGATCGCCGTCGCGGCCGGCCATAGATTGGCGCCTGCAGGCGAATAAACCTTGCCGCCAGGTGCCTTAAAACCCTTTTTGTCCCAGGGTTGCTCCGGATCAAGGCCGTCACGAATCATTTGTTTTGCTGTGTCGATCAGCTGGTCAGCTGGAACAATCTCGTTGATCAGGCCCATTGATTTGGCCTTTTTGGGAACCAGCGTTTGGCCTGTCGTCAGCATCTGCAGGGCCGCTTGCGTGTCCGCCATACGTGGTACCCGCTGTGTGCCGCCGGCGCCGGGGAAAATGCCGACCTTCACCTCGGGCAAGCCCATCTTGACCCTGTCGCTGTCCGCAGCGATGCGGGCATGGCAGGCGAGTGATAATTCGAACGCGCCGCCCATACAGGTACCGTTGATCGCAGCGACCCACGGCTTGCCGCAGGTTTCAAGCTTGCGCCACAGCCAGGACATGCGTCCGGCGCCGTCAAACAGCATTTTGACGGCCTTTTTCGGGTTCTTTGCGCGCTCCTTCTCGACGGTTTCAAACATGCCGCTCAGCATGGTCAGGTCAGCTCCGCCGGAAAATGTGCTCTTGCCTGATGTGATGACTGCGCCTTTGATGTTGTCATCGGCAACAACCTGATCGATGATCCGGTCGATCTCATCCATGACCTCCCCGGTGAAGACATTCATTGATTTTTCCGGTGAATCCCAGGTAACCAGGGCGACACCATCATTGTCGGTCTCAACGGTGAAATTCTTGTAACTGCTCATCTTTGCGTTCCCGTATCTTGAATTATGCTCAGCTGTGGAAGCGAGCCCTGATGTCAGGTGAGGGTGGAGCGGTGTCATCCACGCAACCGGCCCTCGTCACACCCGCTCGATAATCGTCGCCGTGCCCATGCCCGCGCCGATACAAAGCGTTACCAGTGCCGTGTTGAGGTCACGGCGCTCCAGCTCATCAAGAACCGTCCCGAAAACCATGGCACCGGTAGCGCCAAGCGGATGCCCCATGGCAATCGCACCGCCGTTAACGTTGATCCGGTCATGCGAAATGTCAAAGGCCTGCATGTAACGCAATACGACGGATGCGAAGGCTTCGTTCAACTCGAACAGGTCGATATCCTCAAGCTTCATCTTCGCACGTTTGAGCAGTTTTTCAGTCACGTCCACCGGCCCGGTCAACATGATCGCTGGCTCGGAACCGATGTTGGAGAACGCGCGGATCTTGGCGCGGGGCGTCAGGCCCATCGACTTGCCGCCCCGTTTTGACCCGAGCAGAACGGCTGCAGCCCCGTCGACAATGCCCGATGAATTACCAGCATGATGGACATGGTTTACGGCTTCCAGTTCTGGATAGCGTTGTACAGAAACTGCATCGAAACCGCCCATTTCACCCATCATCGTGAAGGATGGATTGAGAGAGGCGAGCGACTGCATGTTGGTTCCGGGCCTCATATGCTCGTCATGGTCCAGAATGGTCATTCCGTTCTGGTCTCGTATCTCGATAACGGAATTCTTGAAATAGCCACTTTTCCAAGCCTTGTCGGCGCGTTTTTGACTTTCCACCGCATAAGCATCGACATCATCGCGTGAAAATCCATGCTTTGAAGCAATGAGGTCGGCGGAAATCCCCTGCGGCACGAACCATCCCGGCAGGCCGACGGAAGGATCCATCGCCCAGGCGCTGCCGGAGGCTCCTAAACCGACACGCGACATTGATTCGACGCCGCCAGCAATAACGATATCGTCTGCGCCTTGTGCAATTTTGGCCGCACCAAGATTGATCGCATCTAACCCGGAAGCGCAGAAACGTGAAATCTGAACACCAGGAGCCTTCATGTCGTACCCGGCTTCAAAGGCGGATGCCCGGGGCACGACACCACCGGCTTCACCTACCGGGTCGACGCAACCAAAAACGATGTCATCGACGGTGCCGGTATCCAGCCCGTTGCGATCACGAACCGCCTCAAGCACTTTCGCACCGAGCCTGGCCGTTGGAACTTCGTGAAGGGAACCGTCTTTTTTTCCGCGCCCGCGCGGCGTGCGAACCGCATCATAGATGAAAGCATCGGCCATAGTGCATCTCCTTTTTGATTTCGCACCGCAATCGCGGCAAGTAGTCTTTATTCAGTTCATGCCCGAGGGCATCAGCTCTTCCGGCGCCTTCCAGCCGGGAAGCGATTTGATGCGATCAAGCCATGCAGTCATGTTGGGGTATCCAGACCAGTCCGCGTCGATGTGATCGGGCCAGAACAGGTACCCGCAAAGTGAAATATCGGCGATTGTCGGCCTGTCAGCGGCAACCCAGTCCCGGCCGGCCAGATGCTGGTCAAGAATTTCCCAGGCGCTTTCAGTGCGCGCAAGATAGAATTTCGTGACCGGATCATCCTGCTTCTTCAGGAATCGGTAGCGAAAGCGGGCTGTCGCCAGGCTTCCCGTCAGCTTGTGATTGTCGAACAGGATCCACCGAAGAATTTCCCTACCTTCCGCTTCGGTTGCAGCACCGAATTTTCCAAAATGCTTGGCCAGATGGGTCAAAATGACACCTGACTGGCTGATGCTCAGATCATCTTCTTTAAGGTGATGGACCAGCACCGGTACTTCACCCATCACATTGATGTCGCGATATTCTGAGCTTCGGGTCTCACCGGCAAAAAAGGCGACCTTCTTTGGTTCCCAATCCGCTTGGCACAGCTCCAGCAGCAATGCCGCCTTGTAGGCGTTGCCGCTTTCTAAAAAGCAATAAAGCGTAAACTCAGTCATGTACTTTCCTTTGTTGTTGAATACTCAACAGGACCTAGAGGCTTCTGGCGATCATGAGTTTCATGATCTCATTGGTGCCGCCGTATATGCGTTGTACCCGGGCGTCGCGGAACATACGCGCGATTGGATATTCATTCATGTAACCATAGCCGCCATGCAACTGCAGGCATTCATCGACAATCTTGCATTGGAGGTCGGATGACAGATATTTCGCCATCGATGCGGTCGTTGTTGTCAATCGCCTGTTCAGGTGCTGTTCGATGCAGGTATTGAGGAAGGCTTTCAGCATCGTCGCTTCCGACTTCAATTCGGCAAGTTTGAACTGTGTATTCTGAAATTCGATAATAGCTTTTCCGAAAGCTTTGCGTTCCTTGACGTAGTCGATCGTGACGGCCAGTGCGCGTTCGATCATTGCCATTGCCTGGTTTGCGATCAACAGCCGCTCCTGTGGCAACTGTTCCATCAATTGTACAAAACCTTGTCCATCCTCGTGCCCAAGCATGTTGGAGGTAGGGATTCGGACATTGTTGAAGAACAATTCGGACGTATCGTTTGACTTCAAGCCTATCTTGTCCAGATTGCGGCCGCGTTCAAACCCTTCCACTTCATCGGTTTCTACGATCATCAGCGACGTACCCTTTGCACCGGCGGCCGGATCAGTTTTGGCAACGACGACAATCAAATTGGCATGCTGGCCGTTGGTGATGAATGTTTTTGAACCATTAATGACGAAATGGTTTCCATCTCTTACGGCGGTGGTCTTCACCCCTTGCAAATCCGACCCCGCACCGGGCTCTGTCATTGCAATGGCTCCGATCAGTTCGCCTGACGCCATCCTCGGCAACCAGCGTTTCTTCTGATCTTCAGAACCGTAGTGCAGGATGTATGGTGCAACGATCGCGTTGTGCAGGCACAGGCCAAAACCATCTCCACCCACATGGCCCAAAGCTTCAGCGATAACGGCTTCATGGGCATAGCTGCCGCCGGCACCACCATATTCCTCCGGCATAGAGGCGCAAAGCAGGCCTGCTGCGCCGGAATTTTCCCATACCGACCGGTCAACCTGTTCCTGTTCTTCAAAACGTTCATAGTCCTTGGCGACTTCCCCCTCGAAAAACTTCCGGCTCATATCGGCGAGCATGACGAGTTCGTCGTCCACCCACGAGGGAGAAGGAAGATCCAAAACGTCCGACGGAGAGATTGGCATTATGTTTGTCTAACCCTTTGTCGGTTGTTGATTGTTTGAATGAAAAACTAGAACGCTTCAGCTGAGAGCGCCATCATTGAATCTGAACCAGACTGGATCCTGGTAAGATGCGCTGTCGTTTCCGGCATCATTCGCTCCATATAGAATGTCGCGGTAACGAGCTTGTTTTCATAAAAACCCTGAGCACCATCGGCATTCGCTGCGATCTTATCATTTGCGGCCTTTGCCATTAGACCCCACATATAGCCCAATGCCACTAGGCCGAAGAGGTGCATATAGTCTGTTGATCCGGCGCCAGCATTGTCTGGTTTTTTCATCGCATTTTGCATGAACCACATTGTCGCCGCTTGAAGGTCGTTTAGCCCCTTTTTCAACGCTTTAGTATAAGGAGCAAGTTTTTCGTCGGAGCGATTTTCCTCGCAAAAATCGCCGACCTCCTTAAAGAAGGCTGTGACGGCGCGGCCGCCATTGGCGGCGAGTTTACGGCCGACCAGGTCAAGTGCCTGTATGCCGTTTGCCCCTTCATAGATCATTGTAATGCGGGCATCCCGGACATATTGGCTCATGCCCCATTCTTCTATATAGCCGTGTCCACCATACATCTGCTGCGCCATCACGGTGTTATCAAACCCCTTGTCGGTGAGAACGCCTTTGATAATCGGGGTCAAGAGACCCATGAAGTCCAAAGCGGTTTCGCTCTCGCCCGCATCACCGGAGCGATGCGCCAAGTCTGATTTTAGTGCCGCCCACAAGACCAACGCCCGGCCCGCCTCGTTGAAGGCGCGAAGCGTCATCAATACCCGCCTGACATCTGGATGAACGATAATCGGATCGGCTTTCTTTTCAGGCTCTTTGACCCCGGAAATGGACCGCCCCTGTAGCCGCTCACGCGCATAAGTCACGGCATTTTGGTAGGCGGCTTCTGACATCGCAAGACCTTGTATCCCGACGCCGAGGCGTGCTTCGTTCATCATCGTGAACATCGCTTTCAGGCCGCCATTTTCTTCGCCAAGCAGATAGCCGGTCGCATCGTCGTAATTCATCACGCACGTCGCGTTGCCGTGTATGCCCATTTTTTCTTCAATGGAGCCGCACGATGCGCCGTTTCTGCCGCCGGGCTCGCCCTGGCCGTCAAGGACAAATTTAGGCACGACAAACAAGGAAATGCCTTTTGTCCCCTCAGGCGCGCCCTCAATGCGCGCCAGAACCAAATGGATGATATTTTCGGACATATCATGTTCGCCGGCCGATATGAAAATCTTCTGGCCCGAAACTTTGTAGGAACCATCGCCGGCAGGAACCGCTTTTGTGCGCAACAAACCAAGATCGGTGCCGCAATGCGGTTCTGTCAGGTTCATCGTCCCGGTCCATGTTCCCTCAACCATTTTGGGAAGCCATGTCTGTTTCAACTCGTCACTGCCATGCACGATGATAGCCGCAATGGCCCCTTGGGTAAGGCCCGGATACATCATCAGTGCCAGATTGGCCGAAATCATATATTCGGCCACCGCTGTGTGGACCGCATAAGGCAGGCCTTGCCCGCCGAACTCTTCCGGGACCGCCAGACCCATCCAGCCGTTTTCGCGATATTGGTCGTAGGCGTCTTTAAAACCCTCCGGCGTTGTCACCGATGCGTCTTCATGGCGGGTGCAGCCCTGTTCGTCGCCGATCCGGTTTAGCGGATGCAGTACATTCTCGGAAAATTTGGCGCCTTCTTTGAGAATAGCCTCTAATACATCAGAGGGCGCGTCCGAAAATCCGGGAAGATTACTGTAACGCTCGTAACCCAGAACATCGTTGAGTAGGAAAAGTGTGTCCTGAACAGGGGCCTGATAGGTTGGCATTCTCGGTCCTCCAAAGAAATGGCCAGCTTGGCGTTTACCGTCGGCTGATGATTGCCTGATTGAAAGTTATAAATATTGACGTTTGCGTAAACGTCAATATTCAAAGTAAAATAATTTCCTCAGCCATTGGCTACAGGCCAGTCAACCTGACTGACGGTTAGTCTGATCAAGCCTCTGGCGTACCAGGCCCATTGCCTCATTCAATTCGTTGATGGCCATGTCTATCGATCCGCGCTGCTTTTTTAACCGGTCAAGCTGCCGCTCTGATTTTTCCAGCGTGACTTTCAACTGCCGGATGTTGCTACCCTGCGGATCATACAAATCCATCATCTGTTTCACATCACGCAACGAGAAGCCTATTTTCCGGCCAAGAAGGATTAGCTTCAGGCGGACGCGATCCCGACGGGTATATAGCCGGGTAGTGCCAATCCGCTTTGGCGCGATCAGACCTTTGTCCTCGTAAAAACGAAGCGCACGCAGGGTCACACCAAACTGTTTTGCCATCTGCCCAATACGGAAAAGCTTGTCGTCTTCCTGCTTGTCATCTGACATCGCCGTCATATTGCTGCTATCCAGCATGTTCATGTCATCATCCTTTCGAAAACACGGGGGGAGGGGACGGGGTCGGCACCTTGATCGGAACGTGATTTTCGGTTCGCACGAGCGAACGATCTAAGTTGAAACTCCACACCAACACCGGTCTTAGCCGCGTACTTACGTTTACGTAAGCTATATGGGTGAACTTGAACGGTGATTCAATATAGCCAGGTCAATTTCTCAAAAAAGCTTGATGAGAGTTGAAACGATAGCTTTCTAACGCATCAAACGTTTGGCCGGCACCTGCCATGTTGTCATTTGGCTTGAGGCTAAAACGTTAATCCGAGCCGAACTAGTTAACGTCTTGTTTACCACGTATGGGGAATTGTGTGCAGGTGTTCCATCCGTGGCCACAATGTTCAGCGTATCACGCGGTTGAGATATCTGGGAAATGGCAGTTTTCTGCCATGTTGCGTCCTTCGAAGCCAAAAAAGACGCAGCGAATCGTTTCCCAAAAACAATCCTGACCGGCCGGATGATCTGGCCGGATTGGCGAACGGACTGATAGATGCGCAAGAATACATCCTATCTCGATTCCTTGAATGAAGGGCGGCAGCGCCGTTCTCGCACGTCGCTCGACGACCTTGATCGCACCTTGCGCGGTCTTGAGGAACGGATTGGAGCCGGAAGAGGCGGCAATTATCCAATCCCTGATGCGCCGCCATCGCGTGATGTTTCAGACAGGTTCCGACACCTTTCTTCGGGACGTCACCGGGATGAGCGGCCAGGTTACGAGCAACTTGCAGCGCGAGCTCCTTCCAGTTCATCTTTCAAGCCGCTGGCCCATGACGCTGAATTCGCCCGAATGCAGGAAAAGAATGTCGCCGCAGTGGAATTGATTGCTGCTGATTTGAAAAAACTGCGCGATGAGCTCCAAAACAAGATGGCCTCTGGCCTTCAACCCGAGTTCGATTCATTGAGAGCCGCTATAGGCGAAACCTATCGCGTGGCACAGTCCGGATCGCCGACCAGAGATCTAAGCGACGACATTGCTAGGCTTTCAGACAATGTCAGAGCATTGGCGCAGCGATCAGAAGATGGCGGCGTTAACCAGCTTAGGCAGGAACTGGAAGAGGTCAGGCGCGCACTTGGTTCGCTGGCGCGCGAAGAGACGGTCCAGGAGTTCAACCATCGTTGGGATGAATTTGATCGCAGATTGAACTCAATAAACAGCGCGGTTCCTCTAAGAATGGAGTTGGAGGAGGTCAAACGTTCGCTTGGCTCTTTGGCGCGTGAAGAGACGGTCCAGGAGTTCAACCACCGTTGGGATGAATTTGATCGCAGATTGAACTCAATAAACAACGCGGTTCCTCTAAGAATGGAGTTGGAGGAGGTCAAACGTTCGCTAGGTTCTTTGGCGCGTGAAGAGACGGTCCAGGAGTTCAACCACCGCTGGGACGAATTTGATCGTAAATTGAATTCCATAAACAACGCACCCTATTCAAACATCTCTTCCGAACCGGAGTTTCAGGCACTTGCCACCCGGCTTGAAGATATCGGAAATGCGGTAGCGAACATTCCGCAATCCCTGCCGTTGAATTCGCTGGAACAGAAGTTGCAGATGCTTTCTTCCGCGGTTGAGAGCCTTTCTGCAAAGGACGAACCTTCAACGCCTCAATTTGTCGAATTGATTGAGCAACGGTTGGATGAGATATCGCGTGCCATCGTTGCTTCTTCGGCCTCGGTTCACGACGTATCGCCAAACACGGAAAATTTCGAGCGCATAGAAGCGCGTATGTCATCGCTCGCCCGGCAGATAGAAGAACTGACGGAGGTTCAGGCCCCGTCCGGCTTGATTGAACGGATGAACATTCTGGCCGAACGCGTCGAGGATTTGACTGAAGGCGTGGGTAACTGGCCGGGTCTGCCAGACGATCTGGTGGCACAAATTGCAGCACTGTCGGAGAAGCTGGATGCAAGCCCGCAGGCATCGGGTTCTGAATCGATGATGTCGGAACTGGAAGACAGGTATGATCATCTTGTGAACATACTTGAGCGCCAGCATGATCTTGCCGAACAGCAGAACCAGGCGTTGAGGCAGGACCTTGAGGCGCGGCTGGATTCAGTTGCTGCTTCGAGCGAAGCAAACATGTCTACAACAGATCATGACGCAATTATTCGCGCCATCGATCAGCGATTCAATCAGTTGACCCAACAATTGGATGAATCTGCTGCACGGGAACCTGATGATCACATCATACGGAATTTTGGGGATCGCTTAGATGAAATCTCCAAAAGGCTCGATAGTACCGACCAGGATACCGGCAGCATCGCACCTGATCTGATAGAGAACCTTCAAGGTCAGATCGCCGGATTGACCGCCCAGCTCGACCGGCCTGAACCCAGTGCCTCGTACAATGATGAGCTTGAGCCGCGTGTTCGGGAAATTGAACATTCGGTTGCAGACAATCGCAATCAGATCATGGAAGCTGCACGTGAAGCTGCTGAGTGGGCGATCAGCTCGTTGCCTGCGGGAGGTGCAGACGGCGGCCCGTCCGTACAGGCTCTTGCAGATGATCTGAGGTCACTTGAGCAACTCACCAGGAACGCCGACGAACGCACCGGGCGGACTTTTGAGGCAATCCACGACACGCTATTGAAGATCGTTGATCGCCTCGGTTCGCTGGAAACGCGGCCGTCAGTTGACGAAACGCATTTCGAACCTGACGCAGCTATCGCGCCGGAGTCCAAAGTGCTCGGTGAATTCGAAACACCACCGATAGCGCCAGGGGATGACGACTCCTCCTTCCGGCTGGATGAAGCCGATACCATCAGTGTACATAATCAAGCTGATACCATCAGAATTGACGACCAGATTGAGCAACAGGCGGCTTCATCGGTTGAAGCACGACCCGTGGAAGATATCCCTCCCTCGCCCGAAATGGCCGATCCGGTAGCCGAACCTGAAAATAAATCAATGCTGGGCGGCCTCACAAAAGCGCTCAGAGGAAGGGGCCAGAACGAACCAGCCCCTGAAGCAGAACCGGCTGTCAACGATGTGACGGGCGAGCAGCCCTTCGAAGCCGAGGCGGATGACGCCAACAGGCTGCTCGAGCCGGGTTCAGGGGCACCGGACCTTGGTTCGATTATGGCCAAAGTTTCAAGCGGGCAGGCTGGTGCCGAGCAAGGCCCGGAAATGGACGCCGCGAAATCCGATTTCATCGCGGCAGCACGGCGTGCAGCTCGAGCTGCCGCGGCGGAAGCCGAGACCAATCAAATTCGTCAGGAAGCCGGACGTGCCGCCGGGCCGTTTAAGAGGCTTGAAGCTCTAAAGCGGCAGAAAAAGCCAATTCTGGTGGGAGCCAGTGTCCTTCTGGTCGCTTTGGCAGGGTTGCAACTGGGTAAAGCTTTCTTTCAAAGCGGGGACGATGTTGCGGTGGCAACGCAGCCGGTGATTGAAGAAAGCAATGAACCTCTTGCAGCCAATCTCGCAGATCTGGCAGCAGACATACCTGTCAACAATGATCAGCCAGTCAGGATCATTGCTGCAGGCGATCCCACGTCCGGCGATAAACTCGAAGATCAGCCAGAAGCTGTAGTCAAGATCGAACCCGAAAGAGTGCCAGATCCGGTTGTTGCACAACCTTCTGTACAAGAGGAAGAGACGATTTCACCGGCTCCTTCTGCGACCATTGCCGCCATTCCGGTTGAGGCCGGGACAGTGGCACTACGAGAAGCGGCCCAGACTGGGGATGCCAAGGCGCTTTATGAGATTGGCAGCCGTTATGCTGACGGCAGAGGTGTCAAATCCGACCTTACAAAAGCGGCCAAATGGTATCAGATATCAGCGGATCTTGGATTTGCACCGGCACAGTACCGGATCGGTAATTTCTATGAAAAAGGTCTTGGAATGGATCGTGATCCGATGAAAGCGATGACCTGGTACCAGTTAGCGGCAGAGCAGGGTAACGCGAGTGCGATGCACAACCTTGCTGTACTGCATGCCATGGGCGCAGCCGGTCAGCCCGACAATGATTCCGCAGCACGATGGTTCCTGAAAGCAGCAGACCTTGGTGTGAAGGATAGCCAGTTCAATTTGGCAATTCTGTCGGCCAAAGGTGTGGGTGTCCCTCAGAATCTGGAGGAATCCTATAAATGGTTCGCACTGGCTGCCAAATCCGGCGACAAGGATGCCGCAAGCAAACGCGATGAAATAGCAAATGCGTTGCGGCCAGACCAATTGGCGAATGCGCGCGCGGTCACTGACCTTTGGAAGGCAAAGCCGCTTGTAGTTGAAGCCAATGCCGTTGACATTCCCGCTGGCTGGAATGAGGACGGCGGCAGAACTGCAAGCATTGATATGAAAAAGGCAGTCCGCAATATCCAGCTTATTTTGAACAAGAATGGCTACGATGCCGGACCTGCTGACGGAATCATGGGTGCCAAGACCAAAACCGCAATAACGGCATTTCAGAGCGACAATGGAATGCCGGCCACCGGTAAGGTCGATGAAACGCTCATTAAGGCATTGCTGGCCAAGAACGAGTAGGTTGGAAGCACCAACCATTGCGCCACGGCCAGGTTGTTGTTGACACAAGGCCGGTCCATGCAGTTCGGAATTTGACACTCAGCTTCTATGAGAGCATGAAAGTTTGCGTGGTTTGCATGACCGCGTCACGCAAATAAAGAGTAGAGTCTACGGGTGGGAATTTATCTCCCAATTGCCGAATTGTCGGTCAACATGTTCGTGCTCCTGGCGATGGGAGCGGCGGTCGGTTTTCTGTCGGGTTTATTCGGCGTTGGCGGCGGGTTTCTCATCACACCGCTCCTGATATTCTATAACATACCGCCTGCTGTCGCAGTTGCGACCGGTGCAAACCAGGTCATTGCCTCGTCATTCTCTGGTGCGCTGGCGCATATGCGGCGTGGAACACTCGATTTCAAACTCGGAGGTGTTTTGCTTGCCGGTGGCATGGTTGGCTCGCTTTGCGGCGTCTACGTTTTCGCCTTTTTGCGCAGGATCGGGCAGCTCGATCTGATCATCTCGCTTCTCTATGTCGGCTTTTTGGGCACAATTGGCGGGCTGATGCTTGTGGAAAGTATAAGAGCGCTGCGAAAGGCAAAAAGCGGCCAAAGCGCCAGCTTGAAAAAACCGGGTCAGCACAATTGGATTCACCGCCTACCATTTAAGATGCGATTTCGGGCATCAAAACTCTTTGTCAGCGTGATTCCTGTGTTGGGTCTGGGAGCGATCATCGGGTTTCTGGCGTCCATAATGGGCGTCGGTGGCGGGTTTATCATGGTCCCGGCCCTTATCTACCTTCTCAAGGTTCCAACGAATGTGGTCATCGGAACCTCTCTTTTCCAGATCATCTTCGTGGCTGCATTCACCACAATCATTCATTCGTCGACGAACCAGACCGTGGATGTTGTGCTCGCGCTGCTATTGATGCTCGGCGGTGTGGCCGGTGCCCAATATGGGGCCAAGGCGGGGCAGCGGCTGAAGGGTGAACAGCTAAGAGCCCTTTTGGCGCTATTGGTTCTGGCGGTTGCTTTGCGCCTGGCATTCGATCTGTTTGTTGAGCCATCCGATCTATATTCGATTTCACCAGCGGGGATTGCGTGATGCGCTGGCTGGTGATGATGGCAGTCCTGCTGAAATCCGTGTGCGCCGCAGCACAATCCACCGATGCCGAGAGTATCGAAATTGGTCTTTCGACAGATAACATTGCGATTACTGCCGATTTTACGGGCGCCGATCTTACGATCTTTGGTGCCCTGGACAACGCGAACCCTGAAATTACCCGCAAA
Source organism: Rhizobiaceae bacterium (assembly GCA_963669455.1). Lineage (GTDB taxonomy): Bacteria > Pseudomonadota > Alphaproteobacteria > Rhizobiales > Rhizobiaceae > JAWKWH01. The sequence continues at coordinate 3,880,441 of OY770026.1, read as the reverse complement.
GGCGGCTACGACATCATCGTTGTTTTGCAGGGACCAGCCGCAACGACGGTGGTCCGGCGCAAGGAGCGGTTCTTCGGAATGTGGATCAACCGGCATTCGAGAACATTTGAAAATGTACCGGCGTCATATTCCCTGGCAACGACACGGGCAATTCAGGACATTGCCGATGGCGAAAGCTTCAGTCGCTTGGCGCTTGGGGTGGATCACATATTCTTAAAGCCGAACGAGCACGCTGCGACGGCCGGCCAGATTATGGAATTTACCGATGCACTGCGGAGTAGGAAGAGAAAATCGGGCCTCTACAGTGAGCGCGTTGGCGCGGTGCAGTTTCTGTCACAAAGTCTGTTTCGGGCGACCTTGTCGCTTCCGCCGAATGTCCCGGTCGGAACACACCGCGCGCGCGCATTTCTATTCAAGAACGGAGTATTTCTGAGGGAAACCTCAGCGCCGCTTTCGATATTAAAATCCGGACTAGAAGATGCAATCTACAGGGCGGCTCACGGCTACAGTTTTTTCTACGGAGCGGCAGCCGTGCTCTTGGCCATATTCATCGGCTGGCTGGGCCGCATAATCTTCCGCAGAGACTGATTTGCGTTGATCAATGATCAGGCGCGGCGGCCATTTGCATTTATTCTGTCAGCCACCAGCGAACTGGCGCCGATCGGATAAATTCGCCGGTCGCCGAGAAGCAGAGCTTGTAGGTTAGCCCAAACGAACAATCCGTCAAACGCCTCAGACAATACGTTGAGCGAGCCGGTAAATGCACCAAATGCCGGCATGATCAGCCGGTTGCCATCCGATACAAAACAGGCACGGCGGACAGACCGCCCCCGCCTGCGAATTCGCGCAGCCGGGTGAAGATGGCCCGACACTTCGCCGCAGACGGCATTTTCCATCGGTTCGTGGCGAAATGTGAGATTGCCGATTGATATTTCATCGGCCGAAAACCCAGGCAGACTGTCGGGTGCGTTCGGGTCGTGATTGCCGGCAATCCAGCACCAGTCCCGTCCGCTCGCCAATACGGCGATCATATCCTTGATGGATACTGGAATTCGCTCATGTCCCTCATCGTCGTGAAAACTGTCTCCAAGGCAGATCACGGCGGCGGGATTATAATATGCGACTACCTCGCTTGCGCGTCCGAGGGTCTGGTGCGTATCGTAGGGCGGAACGAATGATCTACGTCGGGCAAAAGACGATCCTTTTTCAAGGTGAAGATCGGAAAAAACCAAAAGTCGATGCGCCGAAAAAAAGCAAGCGCCTCGCCAGTCGCAGACAACATCCTCACCGGCCAGACCGATGGTGATTGTGCCTGCATCGCTTCTGCCAAAATCGAAATTTGCTTCCAGGGTCACGAACCTTCCGTTTTTTCATCCAGTTCCAACACAAGTTCCTCTAAAAGGGCATCATTGGCACTGCCCGCAACCGCCTCTTTGCCGATTTCCAGCATGACTGGCACGGCAAGCGGCGAAATCTCGTCAAGATCTTTATGCACGATTCGGTCCGGTATGCGCGAGAGCATGTCTGCAAGTCGGCGGATATCGAGCAGGCCAGCGGCGGCATCGGTCCTTGTCGCCTGCAACAAGATGTGGTCTGGTTCATGGCTGCGCAAAACGTCATAGATGAGGTCGGCGGAAATAGTGACCTGCCGGCCGGATTTCTCTTTACCTGGATGCCGTTTTTCGATCAGCCCGGCTATCAGGGCACAATTTCTAAAAGTCCGTTTCAAAAGCCAGCTTTCGGCAAGCCATGCTTCCAGGTCATCACCGAGCATGTCTTCATCCAGTAGGTCGCACAATGAGTATTCGCCGCTGTTGAACATGCCTCCGAGATCGCGAAGTGCCCAAACCGAAAGCGCGTAATCGGTGGCGACAAAACCAAGAGGGCGTGCTCCGGCGCGTTCCAGCCGTCGTGTCAACAACATGCCGAGTGTCTGATGGGCCAACCTGCCCTCAAACGAATACATCACCATGTAATAGCGTTCGGCGCGCGGAAATGTCTCGATCAGCAACTCATCGCGCTGCGGCAGCATTGAGTGTTTTCGCTGCAGATCAAGCCAGCCGGCGACTTGAGGCGGCAAAGCTTTCTGTCGTTCTGGATCGGCCAGCATCTGCCGTACCGTATCGGCGAGATAGGTCGAAAGTGGAAATTTCCCACCGGCATAGCTCGGTACTTTCGCGTCAAACCCGGGCGCGTTGGACACATAGCATTCATTCTCCCGGATACCCTCAAATCGCAGAACTTTTCCGGAAAACAGAAAGGTGTCCCCAGCACTCAGCGATTCCAGAAAGCTTTCCTCAATCTTGCCCAAAACGGGTCCGCCCGTGACGTTACCACCCTTGCCGGTTCGGCGTGTAAGCCGGACATTCAGCATCGGGTTCTCAATGATCGTACCGACATTCAAGCGGTATTGCTGGGCAACATACGGGTTGGCGATACGCCACCGGCCATCTGAGGTTTTGCGTATCCGGGCATATCGTTCGTATGTCTTGAGCGCATAGCCGCCGGTCGCAACAAAGTCGATCACCCGATCGAATGTCGCTCTTTTCAGCATTGAATAGGAGGTAGTAGAGGTAATTTCTAAGAAAAGCTCGTCAGCATTGAAGGGTGACGCACATGCGGTTCCCAAAATATGTTGTGCAAGCACGTCGATGGCACCGTCAAGCAATGGTGGTGTATCCTGAGCCCCTTTGGTGCTTGCCTCAAGGGCGGCTCGGCATTCGAGCACCTCGAACCTGTTGGCTGGAACCAGAATGGCCTTACTTGGCTCATCCATACGGTGGTTTGAGCGGCCAATGCGCTGCGCCAGCCGGCTTGCGCCCTTCGGAGCGCCGACATGGACAACGAGATCGACATCACCCCAGTCGATGCCAAGATCCAGCGTAGACGTTGCAACCACAGCCCGAAGGCTGTTTGTCTGCATCGCTTTTTCGACCCTGCGCCTCCGGCTGGCATCCAGAGAACCATGATGGAGAGCAATTGGCAGGCTGTCCTCATTTGCCCGCCACAACTCCTGAAACAGCAATTCGGCCTGGCTGCGGGTGTTGACAAAAAGCAGGGTTGTCTGATGGGCTTTGATTGCGCGGTAAATATCAGGCACCGCATAGCGCGCCGAATGCCCGGACCAGGGCACCCGGTTTTCTGAATCAAGGATGCTGATTTCCGGCTTCGCCCCACCTTTCACCGTAATGAGGCTGGCTTTTTCGGCGCCGGTTTTTTGCGCAACGAGCCAGCGCCGCAGTGAATCGGCATCGGCCACGGTGGCCGACAGCCCCGTGGTCTGAAGGTTCGGCTGCAAGGCTCTAAGCCGCGCCAGACCGAGAGAGAGCAGATGACCGCGCTTAGATGTGACCAGGGAATGAAGTTCATCAAAGATACAAAACCGAAGTCCAGCGAAAAACCGGTCAGCGCCCTTGCTTGCTATCAATAGAGCAAGCTGTTCCGGCGTGGTCAGCAAAATGTCCGGCGGGTTGAGCTTCTGGCGCTGGCGTTTGTGTGCCGATGTGTCGCCGCTTCGGGTTTCCAAGATAATGTCGAGCCCCATTTGCTCGATTGGCGAGGTCAGGTTTCGATGGATATCGACGGCAAGCGCTTTGAGTGGCGAGATATAAAGCGTGTGAACGCCGCGATGCGGCTCGCCTGGCCGGCGCTTTGGCCGGGTAGCAAGGTCAACCAGGCTTGGAAGAAATCCCGCCAGAGTTTTACCGGCACCCGTCGGTGCAATCAGCAGTGCCGAGTTGCCGTTTTGCGTCTCTTCCAGCAAACGTGCCTGATGCTCGCGCAAGTGCCATCCACGACCGGAAAACCAGTTTGAAAACCGGGCCGGCAGTAAATCGGAACGAACGGGTTGCAAAAGGTTCGGTATTTGTTCCACAACCTCTCCCTAATGCGCTGGCGGAATTTCGCCAAGCTGAAAATGAAGTCATCCGGTGGTTTAGAGCGCATCCGGGAGCAGAAAGAGAAAGGCTGTTGCGTTTCCCCGCATCTCCGGGCTGTGGTCGGAAAAACCGTCGCCGAAGGTCGATTGCCTGGAAAACTTGCAAGCTCTGCTGACTGATTGACAACAATCGCTACTGCGTGATGGCCACCCGAATGTCTTTGATATCGAGTGATCGTCCGCTGTTTGCAACATCGGGGTTTATGGCGATCGTACCGGCCGTGCCAGGCGATTTGCCGGGCAGCTCCAGTTCAAACAGGAATTCGCCGAGCGTTGCGCCCACTTCGAAGCGTTTTCGATCACAATTGCCCAGTGCAGCCAGCTGGCAGGCGACGGACATTTGCGTCGTTTCGCCCTCTTGAGCGCGCGCCAATATGCTGAACAGCGCCTTGCCGCCCGCAATCCTCTCCAATGTTCCTTCGCCAACATCGAAAAGCAACTCTGCGCTTCCTGACGTGCTCACACGCAAATAGCGTTCGCCGTCACGGTCGACAAATTCCGCGTTTGTGCCGACTGGGATCGTCACATCGGTCGAATTCGCGCTGTTGAAAACGGATATCCAGCTGTGAGGCCTGTCGATGGCATTACCGCTTTCCTGGTTATCGGGCAGTTTCTCCGGGCGGAAGCTTTCGCTATCCAGTTTTGGAGCGGGATTGGGTACACTGCCGTCCCGCTCTGCTACTGGCGCCAAAATTCCGCTTTGCATCGTCCACCAGACACCGGTTCCAGTCGCAGCCAGCACCAAGACGATCATAAACATCGTTGCGAAGGGCCGCTTTTTGGGTGCCGGTTTGTCTGGTTCGATGTCGCGCTTTTCAGCGGCGAGTGCGGTTCCCGCGGGCGTGTCTTTGTCATCTGGGGGTTTTGGCGGTGTATCCCGCGGTGGCTCAACCGGCGGTGCCTTGGCGGCTATTGGCTCATGGTCAGGCGTTGCCGTTTCGGCGGGAACAAATTCCGTTTCGATCTGAATGATTTTGGCACGCAGGTTCGTACGTCGTTTTTCGGCTGCATCGTCGCTGATCGCATCCCGAGCGTTCAGCGCACGCTCAAGGGCGGCAAAGGCAGATTTGTAGACGCGCTCGCGGTATGCCGCATTGTCGGCATTACCCTTTTCCAGAGCGCTTCTGATCGCCTTTTCAATCGCGTCCAATAAGGCTTCCTCCGCAGCAACCTCTCCGCTGTAACCTCTGAACGGAAAACGATCAACATCGTTCGCTTTATCAATGAAACGGTCGATTATGCGCAAATACGCCTGTCAGGCACCTGCGTTGCGCGCTGCTTCCTCAAGAAAATCAAAGACATATGTCGAAAACGAACGCCAGCATTCCAGCCGGTAAGTATGTTCAGCGACCCTGAAGAGCACCACTTCGGCCTTACCAAAAACCGTTCGGCTACAGGCGCCAACCGGAAAACTGCTATCACGCAGATCCTGAGGGCAACCGGCGGCCAAAACCGCCACGGCATTGGCGCCGGAGATCTTGATCGCGGTATTGCGATGCGAAACATCGACCGACGAATGCGGTATGCGGGCTTTCGCCAGTAAATCCGACGGATTGGTTTTGCCGGCATCGATGATAAGCCATTCGTCCGGGCCTAGCCACAAAGCCATACGCGGGCCTTTTGTTGCCGATGTCTTTGGCTTTGTCGGCAGATTGATGCCAAGTGCTTTCGACAGGGCGGCGGTCGATTTTTCCGGCCCACGCAATGATAGTCTCGACGCAGGCCCCGCCGGGGTGATCTGAACACCGGGCCCGGCCGCCTGCCTGTCAGCCAGTGGATTGCGCCGGGTTAATTGCATCGCGCTAGCCATGAAGCCGGCTCCCTTCCTGGTCGACGAAGTTGGCCTCCGTCACGGTAACGTCAATCACATGGTCCGGCATCGGGACATAAAGTGTTTCTCCCATCCGGCCGTGCCCACCTTCCACCAGCGCCATCGCGATTGAGTGTCCGCAGTTTTCCGACCAATAAGATGAAGTAACAAATCCGATCATCTTCATCGGTACGGCCTGATTTGGATCTGCAATGATTTGCGCGCCTTCCTCCAGCACCACCTTCGGGTCCGCCGTCTTCAAGCCAACCAGTTGTCGTCGGCCATCGGCCACCAGATCAGGTCGTTTCAAGCCGCGAATACCGACAAAATCGGTTTTCTTCTTTCCGATAGCCCAATCCAGGCCGGCATCATGAGGCGTGACCGTGCCGTCGGTGTCCTGGCCGACGATGATGTAGCCCTTTTCCGCGCGCAGCACATGCATGGCTTCCGTACCATAGGCGCAAACCCCATGTTTTAAGCCCTCCGCCCACAGCACCTCCCAGACGGCCTGACCAAAGTCGGTGGGAACATTGATCTCGAAACCCATCTCGCCGGTAAATGACATGCGGAACAGGCGCGTTGGAACGCCGCAAATTTTCCCCTCGCGCACGCTCATATGCGCCATGGCGTCGTTTTCCAGGCCTATGCCCTCGACAAACGGGGCAATCACATCGCGAGCTTTTGGGCCCTGAACCGCGATTACAGCCCATTGTTCGCTGGTAGAGGTCAGCCACACATTCAGGTCGGGAAATTCGGTCTGAAGGTAGTCTTCCATCATGTTGAGCACACGCGCCGCGCCGCCCGTTGTCGTGGTCACATGGAAGCGGTCTTCGGCAATCCTGCCAACCACTCCATCATCATAGATAAAACCGTCCTCGCGCAGCATGATCCCGTACCGGCACCGGCCAACGGCCAGCTTCTGCCAGGGATTGGTATACATGATCTCCAGAAACTTCGCGGCATCCGGACCAACAACCTCGATCTTGCCCAGTGTCGAAGCATCGAACATGCCAACGGCTTGGCGCACGGTCCTGCATTCTCGGTTAATGGCAGCATGCATATCCTCGCCGGCTTGCGGGTAATACCAGGCGCGCCGCCAGTTGCCGACGTCCTCGAATATAGCGCCATTGGCTTCTTGCCAGCCGTCAATGGGTGTTTTGCGGAGAACGTCAAACAATCGTCCGCGGCCATGCGAGATGATCGTGCCGAATGTAACAGGCGTGTAGGGCGGCCGGAATGTTGTCAGTCCAACTTCGGGGATGTCTTTTCCAAGTTCATCGGCTGCGATGGCAAGACCATGGATGTTTGATGTTTTGCCCTGATCGCTGGCCATACCATTGGTGGTAAAGCGTTTGACGTGTTCGATTGAGCGCATGCCTTCGCGCACTGCCAGCCTTATATCCTTTGCGGTGACATCGTTCTGGAAATCGACAAAAGCCTTGCCGTGATTTGCAAAGCCAGCGTTATCGTCGGCGCCGAGGAAACAACCTGAACGGCTTTCTGAACTCTCAGCATCGATCTTGGTCTTGCGCACTCTGCCTGTGCCGGTTTCCGAAGCGGCTTTCTCACCCGCGGCGAGCGCCTCTGAAACAATTGCCTCAATCTCTTCCGTACCGGCGCATGCCCCGATGGATATGCAATCTTGTGCGTAGGTCCCGGGCAGAAAGCTCTGCCTTTCCGCATTCCAGACAACCTTGCCACGCGATTGCGAAAACAGGTGCAGCGACGGTGTCCAGCCGGATGAAGTCAACAATGCGTCGGCAGCAATGGTTTTCTTGCCGCCGCCATCCGTCGCTTCAATTGTAAAGGATGAAATCCGCAATCGGCCTTTGGTTCCCGTTACCTTGTGCCGGGCGATGACTTCTATGCCAAGCGCCCTTGCCCGCTCGCCAAGTTCAGCTGGCACCTCACTGCGGCAGTCCACAATGGCAGCGATATCGATACCGGCATTCGCCATATCGATCGCGGCCGCATAAGCAGAATCATTTGCAGTATAAATGCCGATATTGCGGCCGGCGGCCACACCGTATTGGTTGAGATAGGTCCTCCCGGCAGACGCCAGCATCACGCCGGGGCGATCGTTTCCAGAAAAAACCATATGCCGTTCGATCGCACCCATGGCAAGAATGACACGCCCGGCCCTGATTTGCCACAGACGTTCGCGGGGCAGGGCGCTATCCGCTTTTGCCAGGTGATCGCTTACCCGTTCGGCCAGCCCGACAAAGTTCTGGGCATAGTAGCCGAATGCGGTGGTTCGATTGAGCATGCGTACATTGTCCATCGCGGCAAGCCGGACGGCGGCGTCCCTGGCCCACTGTGCGCCAGGCTTGCCGTCAACGATGGTTCCGCTTTCGATTTTAAGGCTGCCGCCGAATTCTGCCTGCTCGTCGCACAGGATCACGCTTGCCTTTGAATTTGCCGCCGCCAGCGCGGCAGCAAGGCCAGCCAGGCCACCCCCGATGATCAGCACATCGCAATGTTCATAGCGTGACGAATAATGGTCCGGATCAGGCTCATCCGGTGCAACGCCAAGCCCTGCCGCCGACCGTATGGCCGGCTCATAAAGGTTTTTCCACCAAGCTTTCGGCCACATGAATGTCTTATAGTAAAATCCGGCCGAAAACATCGGCGACGCCATCTCGTTTATGGCGTTTACGTCGAATGCCAGCGAAGGCCAGCGATTTTGCGATGTTGCATTCAGCCCATCATAAAGCTCTTGCACCGTTGCGCGCACATTGGGGGCTTTGCGACCGCCCTCACGAGCTATCCCAACCAGCGCATTGGGCTCCTCCGCACCCGCCGACAAAACGCCCCTTGGCCGGTGGTATTTGAACGAGCGGCCCATCAGATGGACGCCATTGGCCAGCAGCGCCGAGGCAAGCGTGTCACCTTCAAGACCCATCATTGTCTTGCCGTCAAAGGTAAAGCTGACTTGTTTGGCGGGTGTCAGCCGTCCGGCGCCATCGACACGGAATTGTCCAGCCATCACGCAGCCCCTTTCTTGCCAGGGTTACGTGCGGATCTTGCGGCCTCGTCTAGCTTTGGTTTTGCTTCGCCTGCCTTATAGGTTGCCAAAAACCGGTCGGTGACGGTGTCCCTTGCCGCGTTGAAAAAGCGTGCGCAGCCATGAATGTGCCGCCAGCGCTCAAAGTGCACACCCTTCGGGTTGGCGCGGATGAAAAAGAACTTTTCAAAATCCGCATCGCTTTCCTGGGAAATGTCGGTCGGGCGCACGATGTGGGCTTCGCCGGCATTGGCGAATTCGATTTCAGGGCGCTCTTCTTGGCAATAGGGACAGTGGATCAACAACATCGATACGATATCCTATTGAGCGTAGGGCGCGCCGCAACGGCCCAGTGAGAGTGCGTAAAGCTTCTCCAGATCATCAATCAGCTTTGCCGGGTCATAGCCGGGACGGATATGGTCGCCGGCACCAGTGGCTACCTGGCCGATAGCTGTCATGATGATGTTTTCACCGATCATGAATGGCTTATCGGCATCGGGGGCTTCGAACATGACAACGGCCACTCCGTCGACGGTGACACAAGTCAATTCGCCTCCGTCTGCCGAAAACGGCCAATGGTCTGGGATTTGATCTTTCGAAATTTCGGCGCTTCGCAAGAAATAAGGCGGGCCAAAAAACGAATTTTTGTCGGCGAATAAATCGGGGTCTACTACGTCATCCTGTGCCATGGCGAGATTGGCGCAAAGTGCTACGCCAGCCAAAGCTATCAGTCCGAATTTCTTTGTTCCGATGAGGATCATGACCTGCCTCAATGGGCCACGGCCGCCGCCGCGGCTTCGTCTATCAGGTGGCCCGTCCTGAAGCGCTCCAGCGTAAAGGGCGCGTTGATGCGGTGCGGTTCGTCACGGGCGATGGTGTGGGCAAAGACATGTCCCGACCCTGGTGTCGCCTTGAAGCCACCGGTTCCCCAGCCGCAATTGACATAAAGACCCGATACCGGTGTTTTGGCCAAAATCGGCGAGCGATCCGGCGTGACATCCACGATGCCGCCCCAGGAGCGAAGCATCTTCATCCGTGTGAACATCGGAAACATCTCGCATATGGCTTCCAACGTGTGCTGGATGATGTGCAGCCCGCCGGTCTGGGCATAGGAAATGTATTGATCGGTGCCCGCGCCAATCACCAGTTCTCCTTTGTCCGACTGCGAAATGTAGGCATGTACCGTGTTCGACATCACGACACAGGGAAAACACGGTTTTACCGGTTCGGATACAAGCGCTTGCAGCGGGTAGCTTTCCAGCGGCATTCGTACCCCCGCCATATCCATCAATACGGATGAATGGCCGGCGGCAACGACGCCCACTTTTTTTGCTCCGATAAAACCGCGATTGGTATCGACCCCTTCAATCGCGCCATTCTCGCCTCGCCGGATCCCGATCACCTCACAGTTCTGGATGATATCGATGCCGCGCTCCGATGCGCCACGGGCATATCCCCAGGCAACGGCATCGTGCCGCGCCGTCCCCCCGCGGCGCTGCAACGCGGCACCCATAACCGGATAGCGCGCCGCCTTTGAAATATTGAGCGGTGGACAAAATGCCTTGGCTTGCTCAGGCGTCAGCCATTCATTGTCGACTCCGTTGAGCCGGTTGGCATGAACATGGCGCTTGGCAACCTGAACGTCATGAATATTGTGCGAAAGCATCATAACGCCGCGCGGGCTGTACATGACATTGTAATTTAGTTCCTGCGATAGGCCTTCCCACAGGTTGACCGCATGATTGTAGATGCCCGCGCTTTCATCATAGAGATAGTTCGAACGGATAATGGTGGTATTGCGGCCGGTATTACCACCGCCAAGCCAGCCTTTTTCCAGAACTGCAACACTGGTTATGCCGTGTTCGGCTGCCAGATAATAAGCCGTTGCAAGCCCGTGGCCGCCAGCACCGACGATGATCACGTCATAGCTGGATTTGGGTTCGGGCGAACTCCATTGTTCCCTCCACCCTTTGTGGCCTCGCATCGCTTCGCGCGCGATTGCAAATACGGAATATTTGCGCATTGGCGGCCTCTTTACTTTTTTGGGTATCTGCCGGTTTCACCTCAGATTGCTAGTGTTATTAGACAAATACAAACCATGTGCATACGCCGTTTGCGACGGCGTATGGCGTTTGGCGGCCAGTTCGGATGATCTATTCGACCGTTATCGTGATAACATCCGAGAAGATTGGCGGGTCATGCGGAATATGATCCTTATCCGCCAAAACCATCTGCAAGGTGTGTTTCCCTGGCGCTAGATCGACGGTGGTTTCGGTTTGTCCGCCGCCGAAATGAATGTGGTTTTCATCTGCTGGAATATTGGCGTCGAATTCGTCGGCGCCGTCCTCCCCTTCACCAACCGGTGGCCGGTCGACAAAAAGGTGATGATGACCGGTGTTGTCTTTTTCGGTTCCAGCTGGTGCAACGCCCATTCCAGCCAATCCGAATACGACCTTGACCGGAGCTTTAACCGTATCGCCGTCCTTCAAATTGATGAAATAGACGCCGGCACCATCTGGGGCAGGCGTTTCGCCAGCATGGGCTATACTGCCCATTAGGGCAAACAGCAGGACTGTTACAAGTTTCTTCATATCTGATTTCCTTTTCCAAAAATAAACCACGTAAGTCGCAATTCAATTCATTCGAAATTTCATTGTAAACAGCAATAGCCTTCTTTGTCAGCTCCACAATGTATCTAGAGCGTGTCCACTGAATATTGGAGCAGTTTGATGGGATGGATTTTTCGGTTCTGCAAGGAGAATACCGCAGTGCGATGCCGTAGTATCGTGCGAGGATTTCGACGCAGCAGAGGCGGAAAAGACACCCAAGCCGGCTACTCAACATGTTGAACTCAAATAACAAACTGCAATCATTTGACCTTGGTTCTTTGCACGCTGACAGTGTTGCGCGCGATCTCGTGGTGTTTACACCACGTCGCAGTACGCGGCTTCACTGCCCCGGCAGGCAAGCGAAGCGCCGCCGAGCCAGGCAAGTGAAACGCCGCCGAGAGGGGGGGCAGCGCACAAACTCCCGGCGGTCAAACGATTCAATATTCGGTGGATACGCTCTGGGTCCATAACCTGGTGTCTCCGCCCGGCAATTCTTCGGTGAGAATGAAATTGACCAAGGGGGAATAATATGAAAGCAACAAACGGCTCAAACACTTTGGAATGAACTCGGGGCAACATTCTTTTTGCCCCACGGTAGTGGACAAACAACAACCGGTCTGGTAATCGCCTCCCAAGTCCGCGTCGGAGCTCCGGCACGGGGCGCTTGGCATTGCCAAATGCTTTGATAACTAAACTCGAAACAGCAGGAACCGTTACGTGCAGGTACTCGTTCGCGACAACAATGTAGACCAGGCGCTTCGCGCATTGAAAAAGAAAATGCAGCGCGAAGGCATCTTCCGCGAAATGAAAATGCGCGGCCACTACGAAAAACCTTCCGAGAAACGGGCCCGCGAAAAGGCAGAAGCAGTACGGCGTGCCCGCAAGCTTGCGCGTAAACGGGCACAGCGCGAGGGGCTTGTTGGCGGACGCTCTGGTAGATAACCAGGCATTGGTGGCAGGTTAGGGTCATTGTACCTTTGCCGCTTTTTCGTCTTTATCGGGCAATAATTTGTTGGCGGCACGGCGGATTTGTCGAGCCGCCTTTGTTGTAGGGGACGTATGTTGAGAGGTCCGGGGGCCAGATTCTGTGAACAGCCGGCAAACGTCAGTCGAAAATAACAACCTGCTTCGAGCAGCAACAATTGCTTTTTTTGTTTCATTGACCGCACTGGCGGGATGTCAGACAAGCAGCGGAGAAATTGCCCCGATTGAGGCTGCGCAGGGCTCTGAAGAGAATATCGCCTCGCTGACATCGGTAATCGAGCGAAGCCCAAATGACCCCGAGGCATATAATGTGCGCGGAACAGCCTATGGCCGGGGCGGAAAGTACCGCGAGGCGCTGAGGGATTTCGACCGGGCGATCAAACTCAATCCGCGCTTTTATCAGGCCTATGCAAACCGCGCTCTGATATGGCGGTTTCTGGGAGAGGGGGCAAAGGCGGTCGGCGACTATAATCAGGCGATCAAAATCAATCCGTCCTACGATGCAGCCTATATCGGTCGCGGCAACCTGTTCCGCAAATCAGGCCGTGACAATGAAGCATTCCGCGATTTCGAACGCGCCATCCAGCTTGATACCACCGACGCGCGCGCTTATCACAATCGCGGCCTGATATTTCAGTCCCGCAGCCAGCACAGTTTTGCGATTGAGGATTTTTCCACTGCGATTTCGCTGTCGGCGGATGCACCTGAGCCTTATAATGGCAGGGGCCTGTCATATCTGGCGCAAGGCGATGATGAAAACGCATTTTCCGACTTCAATACCGCGATCAAGCTGAACCGCAACGTTGCAGAAAGCTGGGCAAACCAGGCGTTCGTATACGAGCAGCGCGGTGAAAAGGCCAAGGCAAAAAAATCATATTCGCAGGCGCTCAAAATTAACCCGAACTATCAGCCCGCCAAAGATGGCATAGACCGCTTACGGGGCTGATGGGGTGGTCCGCCGCCTGATCGTACTTTCCACGATCAGGCATATGTCTATCTAGAGCGGGCCAGAACAGATTCCGGTCATTTTAACTCTTTGCGCTCTCTGTTCAGGCCGACATAGAGACTGACACACATCAGCAGCAGGACGATGGCGAACGGAAATCCGGTCGACACCGCCATGGCCTGTAGGGCGGTCAGGCTTTGCGCGCCGCCGACAAGCAGCAATACCGCGGCAACCAAACCCTCGAACGTGCACCAGAATACACGTTGCGAGACCGGCGCATCGGTTTTGCCGCCAGCGGTAATCGTGTCGACCACGAGTGAACCGGAATCTGACGATGTGACGAAAAACACGATGACCAGTAGGATGCCGATGAACGAGGTGACGGAGGCGAGCGGCAGCGGCTTCAGCATCTCAAACAGCTTTAATTCAAGCGGTGCATCCTTCACCGGCGCTGCCGCATCTGCGATGACCTGGCTGATAGCGGTTCCGCCAAAGGCTCCCATCCACAAAACACACACGATGGTCGGAATGATGATCACGCAGAACACAAATTCGCGTACTGTTCGGCCCCGCGAAACACGGGCAATGAACATTCCGACGAACGGCGACCAGGAGATCCACCAGGCCCAGTAAAACGCGGTCCAGCCCTGGCTGAAATTTGCGTCTTCACGGCCGAATGGCATCGATAGCGGCACAATCTCCGTCACATAGGCGATGCCGCCAGAGACAATTGTGTTAAAGATATCGAGCGTTGGGCCAACGACGATGATGAAAGCCAACAGCAGTGCTGCCAGAGCGATGTTGATTTCCGAAAGCCGCTTGACGCCGCCATCAAGTCCGCGAACAACTGAAACCAGCGCTGCGGCGGTGATCGCTGCGATCAACAGAACTTTCATCCCGTTGGTGACCGGAACGTCAAACAGATAATTGAGACCGGCAAGCGCTTGTTCGGTTCCGAAACCAAGCGAGGTTGCAAGGCCGAACATGGTGGCAAGTACGGCCAGTGTATCGATAATATGGCCCGGCCAGCCCCACACGGCATCGCCGAGCAGGGGGTGGAATGCCGAGCGCAGCGTCAGCGGCATACCTCGATTGTATGAGAAGAAGGCAAGTGCGAGCGCGACGACGGCGTAAATCGCCCATGGATGCAGTGCCCAGTGGAAAATCGTCGACGCCATGCCGAGATCGCGCGCTGCTGCTGCGTCGCCTGCAGCGCCGCCAAGCGGAGCCCAGTCTGTCCTGACACCGCCATCGGCAGCTGTTCCACCCAGAGAAGAGGAAAAATGCGACATCGGCTCGGAAACACCGAAAAACATCAGGCCGATGCCCATTCCGGCGGCAAATAGCATGGCGAACCAGCCGAGATAACCGTAATCGGGTTTGGCATCCTGTCCGCCGATGCGAACTTTGCCGAGTGGCCCAAGCATCAAAAACAGGCAGAAAAGCACAAACAGATTGGCTGAAAGCAGGAAAAACCAGTCAAAAGTCGATGTCAGAAACCCCCTTAACCATCCGAAAAATGCGGTTGCATCTGCCTGAAACATCAATGTGATGATGACAAACGCGACAACCGACAAGCCGGAAACGAGAAACACCGGATTATGGATGTCCAGGCCGAACGGCGTGATATTGTTCTGGCCGATTGTGTGATTATATTCCGTGTCACTGCTGTCGGTGGCACCTTGTTGTGCGGTCATGGTTTCCCTCCTCCAAAAATGGATGCCGCCAGACTCTATCTTATTGCCGCAACCATCGCTCTAGCGTAACTCGCATGTCTCATTCTTTAACACCTGTCCGCGTCATGTAACAGCGTATTTGGGATAGGTTTCCTGTCGCCGGCATCCGTGAGGCAAGCGCCGGGAACTTTCATTTCGCCAACCATAGGCTGCGCGGATGCAGGATTTCTCACTGCAGAGCGCCTGTACTGCTGTGCAAAATGAGATCGGCTGAGCGTTTGCCGATATCCGCCTGGAATTCTGATTGCAGTCAAACCGGGGTGGACGAAAGCTGCAATACTCGCATCACCAATGCCGCCGATTTCAATTTGACCAGGTACTTTCAGGCTGTGCCGCAGTTCCAAGCAGATACACGTGGTCAAAGAAACCGCAAAACGCCCTAGAGAAAAACCACCAGTCTGGTCAGGCCCCACGGCTCATTCAAAAAATTCATCGGCCCGCTTTTCTCATCCTCGCAAACCCTTGGAATTTTTGGGCCTCTAAGCACCTTGAGGACAAAGGAGCGGTTGCAAAACTCGTATTTGCGGAACAGCTCTCCTACATCCGAAATTGGGGCTATCGAACCGCAAAAAATCATTATCTTTCAAGGTGTTAGGAGATATACGTCTGGGAAAATCTGAAATGGTGCCCCCCGCCGGAATCGAACCGGCACTCCCAAAGGGAACCAGATTTTGAATCTGGCGCGTCTACCAATTCCGCCAGAGGGGCAGTGTGTATCATCCAGCAGATAGAGCGCGGCGGACTATAGAGCCAACACCGTGGTCGTCAACTGAATTTGGGCCCGTCAACTGAATTTGGCCCCATCAAAAGAATTTTTAGTTTGTCAGCACAAAAAAGCTGTTCATTCCAAGGCATTTTTCGCCCGGACAGAATCATATATGCGAAAAATGCTTCAACAGTTCCAGGCAGGTACAGGCGTTGTAACGGTTCAAAGGAACCGCAAAACGCTCTAAATCTTCGTTAAACGTAATTGCACCGGTTTTTGCTACCGGCTACACACAAACCTGTGAACCGGACCGCATGATGCTCAGAAAACTCTATGACTTGACCATGTCGCTTGCCACCACCCGCCATGCGGAACGTGCGCTTGCTGGCGTGTCGTTTATTGAAAGCTCAGTCTTTCCGATTCCGCCCGATGTCCTGTTGATTCCGATGGTACTGGCGGAACGAACCAAATGGATTCGCTATGCCCTGGTCTGCACCGTCGCCTCGGTCGCCGGCGCGTTTCTCGGCTACGCAATCGGCGCATTTTTATTTGAGACGCTCGGTAAACCGATTTTGGCGTTCTATGGCAAGGAGGACGCCTTTGAGCAGCTCTCCGTCTGGTACAATTCAAGCTGGGGCGCCTGGGCCATCCTGTTCGCGGCGATAACGCCATTTCCCTATAAGGTGCTGACCATTTTCTCCGGCCTTGTCGGGTTCAACCCGATCGCTTTTGCCGCGGTAAGCGTTGTCGGGCGCAGCCTGCGCTTCTTTCTGGTATCCTGGTTGCTTAGCCGTTACGGTCCGCCGATCAAGGGCTTTATCGAAAAGCATCTAGGTCTACTTTTCACCCTCTTCCTTGTGTTATTGATCGGCGGCTTCGTCTCCGTGCGATATTTGTTCTGACAGGGTTTTTGATGTCTGGAAAAAAACTTCGATACCATTCCATTGGCGCGGCTCTGCTGCTGGCGGGCATGATCGTAACCGTCGGTACGGCGCTCGGTTTTGAGCACATTGGCGGCTATATACCCTGCAAGCTCTGCCTTGAGCAGCGCATTCCCTATTATATCGGTATCCCGCTGATGGCGGTCACGTTGGGCGCTGCTTGGCTTCACATGCCCGCCATCGTGATCCGCATCCTGCTGGTTGCAGGTGGCGCCCTCATGGTCTGGGGTCTTTATCTCGGTATCTACCATTCAGGCGTGGAGTGGCAGTGGTGGGCCGGGCCGTCCGATTGTGGCGTCGTCAGTGCCGCACCCGACACTGGCGGGCAGGGTGTACTCGATGTTTTAAATGAAGTGGTCCCGCCTTCCTGCGATCAGGCGGCCGGCCGCTTTCTAGGACTTTCCTTTGCCGGATGGAACGTGCTGGCAAGTCTGGCGCTTGCTGCGATTGCGTTTCGCTCCGCACTATCCAAACATTAGGAACGGGACGCAAATTCCCGACGCTTAAGCAGACAATTGCACGCGGCTTACGGTTCCAGTTCGACATCCCAATAGAGAAAGTCCATCCAGCTTTCGTGCAAATGATTGGGTGGAAATTTTCGACCATTATTGTGCAGGTCGCGCACAGTCGGGCGGAAGGGTTTTTGCAGCGGCCACATTTTAGCACGTGCGGGTAAAAGGCCGCCCTTTTTCAGATTACACGGCGAACAAGCGGCCACGACGTTTTCCCAACTGGTCACGCCGCCTGAGCGCCGCGGCACCACATGGTCGAATGTCAGATCTTCGCGTGATCCGCAATATTGGCACTCGAACCGGTCGCGAAGAAACACATTAAAGCGCGTAAATGCTGGATTGCGAGACTGTTTGACGTAGTTTTTCAGGCAGACAACACTCGGCAGTTTCATCGAGAATGAGGGCGATGAAACGGCATGTTCATATTCGGCGACAATGTTGACCCGTTCCAGAAACACGGCCTTGATCGCATCCTGCCACGACCACAGCGACAGCGGATAATAGCTGAGCGGCCGGTAATCTGCGTTCAGCACCAGCGCCGGCAAACCATCAGGCGAAACCGCAATCGTCAAGAACCTTGTCTCCCGCGAACGTCAAAACTGTCATAATAGTCTATGCCGTTGATGACACCAATGTGAAGCATCAAAAGGAAATTTGCCGGGCTCCGGCAAAAGAGCCGGCAAAACGGCTGCTCATTTGCCTCAGTACCCAAGTGCCGCATCGCGGCCGCGCAACTCGCGGTAATAGGCCCAAAACAACCGCGCAGCGACACCGCGCCAGGGCCGCCACTGTTCCGCCAGGCGATAAAGCGCTTTGTCCCCGGGGCGGTTTTCCATGTCAAAAGCATCAGCAATAGCGGCTTGCAGCGCCACATCCCTGGCTGGAAAAATATCCGGGTGTCCGGCACAGAACAGAAGATAAACCTCGCCGGTCCATGGGCCGATGCCGCTGATTGCCGTCAGTCGCGCCATCGCCTCATCGGCATCGATCAGGCATAAATCATGCAAATCAAGCCCGTCTTCCGCCACGGCGCTCGCGACCGCCAGCAATGTGCGTTGTTTGGGCCGCGAAAGCCCCGCCTGCCGGAACAGGTCCGGATCGGCGGCCAACACCTCTTTTGCTGTCAACGGATTGATCAATCCGGCAACCCGGTTGAATATTGCTTCCGCGCTGGCTTTTGATACCTGCTGCGAGATGACTATCGAGGCAAGGCTTTGGTAGCCGGGTTTCGAACGCCTCAAAGGAACGTCACCGGCGGCATTCCTCACCTGCACCAGCCGGGGATCAACCCGGCAAAGTGCGTCCAGTCCCTCTGCAATATCGTCAAGGCTATCTATAAGTTTCATACTGTGTCTTTCATCAAGCCTCGAAAAGACAGTAGCAATCAAGTTGCAAGTATTCCAGCGGAGCTATCGCATCAGATGAGTGGTCGGATTTTTCGCTTTGCGCCGAGCCCGAACGGGTTTTTACACCTCGGCCATGCGCTGTCGGCGCTTCACAATCAGCACCATGCCCGAGAGGCGTCGGGTGCGCTGCTGCTTCGCATCGACGATATTGACCAAGGCCGCACCCGCGATGCGTTTGAAACTGCCATTTTCGAGGACATGGACTGGCTCGGCATCGATTTTGCAGATGATATCCGGCGTCAATCAGAACATCTGGCAGACTATGATCAGGCTCTCCAGATCCTGAAGGATGAGGAACTGGTCTATCCGGCATTCATGAGCCGCAAAGACATTCGCGACCACATCGCCGAACAGGAAGCCCAAGGCACTGTCTGGCCGCGTGATCCCGATGGAGCGCCGCTTTATCCCGGCCAAGACAAGCAATTGAGCAAAATCGAGCGCAACCGCCGTATCGCAGATGGCGCTTCCTTTAACTGGCGCCTGGATATGGATCAGGCACTTGCCCGGATTGCCGGCGTGGTGACATGGCAGGAGGAGGGTGCCGGTCCTGAGGGTGAAACCGGTAACCTGGTGGCCAGGCCCGATCAGTGGGGTGATGTTGTGCTGGCACGCCGCGATGCGCCGGCAGGCTACCATCTGTCGGTGGTGATTGATGATGTGGTGCAGGAGGTAAGCGATGTCGTGCGTGGCCGTGACCTGTTTCATGCCACCGCGTTGCATCGCGTGCTGCAGGAGTTGCTGGGCTTGCCGGTTCCGCGCTACCGCCACCATCGCCTGGTTCTTGGCGAGGATGGGCGCAAACTCTCAAAAAGTAGAAAAGACACCGCAATCCGCGAATTGCGCGCCGGCGGATTAACCCCCGATGACATTGCCCGCCTCGTTGGTCTGCATTCCGATTTCAGGCCATGACCTAAAGTCGTGCCACAATAGCTTTTCCGAGCAAGAGCACGAGTACCGCAACGAACGCGCTGCAAATACCCACGACAACCGCCAGCTTGAGGTCGTTCAGATAGATCCCGTAGCTGTTGGCAACAAATATCCCCAGGAAGAATCCGGCGGTGATGACTGCAGCATTTCCGGTCGGGCCAAAGCTGTCCTTGGCCATCATTCCATCCAGCGCCATGCCAAGGAAGAAGGACAGCATGGACACGACAGCGATTGCCATAAGAAGCCAACTTGCATCTAGGTTCCAGATCATTGTCTGACCTCCGCGTACAAACATTGATGCGGCGAAATCAGGCATTCGCCGATCGATACTGGAATAATATTTGTTCCAAGTTTATTTTTTATTATTCGGATCGGCGATATTCAATTTGGCTGTTAAGTAATTCGGACCATCGATGACATTGTTAAAATTCGCACCGGCGCTTTTTGTGTTTCTATGGGCGTCTGGTTTCATCGGCGCGCGCTATGCAATGCCCTGGGCGGAACCTTTTTCGTTTCTCGCTTTGCGGTTTTTTATCGCCATGTTGCTTTTGGGCGCTATTGCATCAATGGCGGGTCGGACTTTGCGTTGGAAACCAGTTGCTATCGTGCATTCCATGATAGCCGGGTTGCTTTTGCACGGCATCTATCTGGGAGGTGTATTCTGGGCGATTGACCATGGCATGTCGGCAGGGCTTTCCGCACTCCTGGTTGGACTACATCCTCTGATTACCGCGCTTGGCGCCGGCAAGCTGCTTGGCGAAACGGTCTCGCTGCGGCACTGGATCGGGCTTTTCGTCGGCCTTCTAGGTGTTGTGATGGTAATGTCACCCGATTTTGCAAATTTTGCTGACAGCGTGACGTGGCCCACGCTTGCCGCCACGATCGTCTCGGTGTTGGGACTGAGCGGCGGCTCACTCTGGCAAAAGCGTTTTGTCCGGCAGGGCGATCTTTTGACCGGAACTTTTTTTCAGTACGGCGGCGGTTTCATACTGACTTTCTTCCTCGCCGCGGTTTTTGAGAATCAGACCTACACACTTACCGGTGAATTGGTATTCGCCATGACCTGGCTGGTCTTCGTATTGTCGCTTGGTGCCATATTGCTGTTGATGCGTTTGATCCGCGAGGGGCAGGCTTCGCGTGTTGCTTCGCTGTTCTATCTCGTACCGGCCATGACGGCGCTTCAGGCCTGGGTCCTGTTCGGCGAAACCCTGTCCATGGTGCAGATATCCGGCATGGTTGTTGCGGCGATGGGTGTTGCGCTGGCTCTTAGGAATGTTTCTTCTGCGCCTCGCGAAAGCGCCTGATGGCCGCATTGAATTCTCCACCGAGGATGAAAATCACCGACAGGATATAAAGAAACACCACCGCGATCATCATCGAAGCCAGGCCGGCATAGGTTGAGACATAGGTGGAAAACCGCGCGAGATAAGACGCAAACAAAAGCGATCCGGCAAACCAGGCCACCAGCGTTATTCCGATACCTGGTAAGACGTGCCGCAACCGGCGCTTGCCGTCGGGCAGCCAGAAATGAACGATCATCAATGCTACCACAATCATGCTGGCCGCAACGAAATAGTGCCAAAGCGCTGTCGTTCCCAGATGCGTATCCAGCCAGGGCAGGTATTCGGCTGCGAAATTGGCCGCCAGCGGCGCTAGCACCAAAAGATAACTCACCGCCAAAAATGTCACCGTTGCAATCAAAACGAACAGCAGGCTCTGCAAGCGTCGAAAGACAAAACTGCGGCTTTCGCTCACCCGGTAGGCCCGGTTCAGGGCAACGCGAAGCGCTTCAACGCCATTGGAGGCGAAAAACAATGTGGCAATGACGCCGAGTGTCAGCAACCCGCCTCTTGGAACAGTCAGAACGTTGCGCACTTCCGCTGCGATCGGTTCGGCAATCTGCGAGGGCCAGGTGTCAAACACCAAAGTGACAGTTGCCTCAGCGAGCCCCTCCGCACCCAAAAAACCGGCCAGTGTCGCGACAAAAATGAGAAAGGGAAACAGCGCCATCAATGTGCTGATTGCCAGATGGCTGGACATGGCCCAGCCATCATCGTCGTTGAAATGGCCAAAGGCATCAATGAGCACCCGTTTGAAGGCAATGAAATTACGCAGCATTTGGTTGCCTTTCGATGCGAGGCGGCAGTCAAAGATTGTTTCGCGGCGGCGAATATGGAAAGGATTGCATCATATTGGCAAGTTGATGGAACTCCAATCGCATGGACAGCGGCAAATGCATTATTATCACCGGCGCATCTTCCGGTATTGGAGCCTGGTGCGCGCGCGCACTAAAGCGCGACGGCTGGCAGGTGTTTGCCACCGCGCGAAAACCTGAGGACATTGCAGCACTCCAAGCCGATGGCATCGATGCAACCTATCTCGATTATTGCGAGCCGGCGTCAATCGAGGCGCTTGTTCAAACCGTACTGGAAAAGACCGGTGGCAGGCTGGATGCCCTGTTTAACAATGGCGCCTATGCGCAGGCCGGTGCGGTGGAAGACCTGCCGGTTGAAGCCCTGCGCCAGCAGTTTGAGGCAAATTTCTTTGGCTGGCACGACCTGACAACGCGTGTGGTGCCCATCATGCGGGCGCAAAAACATGGCCGCATTGTTCACTGTTCGTCGATCCTCGGTCTACTCCCTCACGCCTATCGCGGCGCATATGCCGCATCGAAATTTGCTTTGGAAGGGCTGATGCTGTGCCAGCGCGTCGAGCTGGAAGGATCAGGTGTGCATGTCTCGATGATCGAACCTGGGCCTGTCGCTTCCAAGATCGCATCAAACGGCCTCCCCTGGTTTAAAAAATATATCGATCTGGAAGGATCGGTTCACGCAAAAGCCTATAGGCGGCAATTGGACCGGCTGACATCGGGCGGCAGCAAGTCCCGTCTGAAAGGCCAGCCGGGCGATGTTTATCGCGTCCTACACCATGCGCTGACATCCGCCAGACCGAAGCCGCACTATGTGGTGACCGTGCCGGCAAAAACCGGAAGTTTTTTGAAGCGGGTTCTTCCCGCCGGTTTGCTTTATCGTATTGTTGCCGACCGCGATTGACCGCATTGTTTAGGAGCCGGTGAGCCCGCATCAGGTTCGAAACCGACACAGGAACTGATATGTCGACAATTTTTGCAATTCTTGCCGCCATCATCATGGCCGCCGTTGTGTTCGTGCTGCTGAAAGGGCTTCTCAACATGATGAAGGGTGGTTCGGGCAATACCTCGAACAAACTGATGCAGGCGCGTGTCGTGTTGCAGTTTGTGGCGATTGTGCTTGTGCTGCTGGCGGTTTACTTCCTGCGCGAGGGCTGAAACATGGTTATTTTGAACAAGATTTACACCAAGACCGGCGATGATGGCACAACAGCTGTCGGGACCGGCGAGCGGCGGCCGAAATATGATCTGCGGGTCGCCTCTTACGGCACAGTCGACGAAACCAATGCATGTATCGGCATGGCCCGCGTTCACACCGCAGCACAGGCGCCGCAGGTAGACACCATTCTGGCGCGTATCCAAAACGATCTTTTCGATCTGGGTGCCGATCTGGCAACGCCGGAGACGGATGAAAAGCCCCAGTTTGAGCCCTTGCGCATCACCGCTGCCCAGGTCGCCAAGCTTGAAGATGACATTGACACGCTCAACAAACCGCTTGCCCCTTTGCGCAGTTTTGTTCTGCCAGGCGGATCTGCCGCCTCGGCAGCCTTGCATCTTGCCCGCACGGTTGCCCGGCGTGCCGAGCGGATGGTCGTGGAGCTCGGCCAGCTTGATGACGAGCGGGTAAATCCCGAAGTGGTCAAATACTTGAACCGGCTGTCGGATTTCCTGTTCGTATCTGCACGCTGCCTCAATGACAATAGCCGTTCAGACGTGCTATGGGTCCCGGGGGAAAATCGTTGAGGCAAGTTAATTGGCAGCTATTTGCGTCAACAAGGCGGTTGGGGACCATCGGTAATGTTTGTTCCGCTTCACGATGCCAACAGTCTGGAGCATATCCGGCGTCAATATGTGACGCTCGGCCTTATTGCTTTGAATATCGTGGTGTTTCTGGCCACCGGCCTGGTTGGCCAGGCATATTTGCAAAGCAGTGCGTATGGTTTGGGCTACACGCCCATTGTCCTGCATGATGGCCAGCCGACGCCACCCTTTGTCTATGTTCCTGAAATACTCACATTCATCACCTATTCGTTCCTGCACGGCGATCTCTGGCATCTGGGCGGCAACATGCTGTTCCTCTGGGTGTTTGGCGATAATGTTGAGGACGCGCTCGGCCATTTCAAGTTTTTGCTGTTTTATCTGGCCTGCGCCGCCGCCGGTGCCTGGCTTCATGGCTTTGTCGAACCCGGTTCGGATATTCCGCTGATCGGCGCGTCCGGCGCCGTGGCGGGAATTGTCGCCGCCTATCTTATACTGCATCCAAAGGTAAAGGTCTGGATACTGGTGCTGACCAAGCTGCCGCTGCGTTTGCCCGCTTTCATACCATTGTTGTTCTGGGTCGGGTTTCAAGTGGTGATGTTTTTCACCACCGAAGGTCAGGCTATCTCGTGGCCTGCCCATCTTGGCGGCATCATTGCCGGAGCGGTTCTGGTTCTGGTCCTGCGCAGGCGAAACGTCCCCCTGTTCGACCGGCGCGTCGTCACCCCGCAAGCCGTGGAAATTTCAGGTCTGGATGCCCCTGAAACTGCATCCAGGCGAAAAATGATGCGTTGGGGGCGGAATTGAAACTGCGGTCACGTCGATTTGATGTTGACGCCACCAGCGCGCTTAAATAGGTTTCGCGCGATTTCCACCGGTGTCTCTTCCATATCTGGACGGGAGACTCCAAAACCTTAGGCGGGTCTGTTAATTGCCACCCGGCGACAGGTTCGGATTGTCCCAGAAAAGCCGTTTCGTCACAATTGATGTCGGCTATTGTACAGTCTGACACTGCGTTTGCGGCACAGGTATCGCTTTGTTACACATTTAGAGAGGTTGAGCGCATGAAAGTCATCGTTCCGGTGAAACGGGTCGTTGATTACAACGTCAAAATCCGCGTCAAGAGTGACGGCTCCGGCGTCGAGCTGGCCAATGTGAAAATGTCGATGAATCCATTCGACGAAATCGCGGTTGAAGAAGCGATCCGTATGAAGGAAGCAGGGGCGGCAACAGAGATTGTTGCAGTCTCCGTTGGTCCACAACAGTCCCAGGAAACCATCCGCACGGCTCTGGCGATGGGTGCTGATCGTGGCATCCTAGTTAAGGTTGATGATTTGACTGAACCACTGACCGTGGCCAAGATCTTGAAGGGCATCGTTGAAGAAGAACAGCCCGGCATGGTTATTCTGGGCAAGCAGGCGATTGACGACGACGCCAACCAGACGGGCCAGATGCTTGCCGCGCTGCTTGGCTGGAGCCAGGGTACATTTGCCTCGAAAATTGAAGTAAACGGGGACAAGGCAAGCGTAACCCGCGAAGTCGACGGCGGTCTGCAGACGATTGAGATTTCGATGCCCGCAATCATTACCACCGATCTGCGCTTGAACGAGCCACGCTATGCCTCGTTGCCAAACATCATGAAGGCGAAGAAAAAACCGCTGGATGAGAAATCCGCTGCCGACTACGGCGTCGATCCGGCACCTCGCCTGAAGGTGCTCAAAACCGTCGAGCCGGAAGGCCGCAAGGCAGGCGTCAAGGTCGAGAGCGTCGCCGAGCTGGTTGACAAGCTGAAAAACGAAGCGGGCGTGCTTTAAGAGGAAGGACAAAGATCATGGCTATTTTGCTGATTGCAGAACACGACAACGAAACCTTGTCCGACCAGACAGCCAAGGCGATGACTGCTGCTGCCCAGATTGGCGGCGATGTGCATGTGCTCGTCGCCGGTAGCGGTGCAAAAAGTGCCGCCGATCAGGCATCGAAACTGACCGGCGTTTCCAAGGTGCTGCTGGCTGAGGCAACTGAGCTGCAGGAACGTCTTGCCGAACCGATGGCGGCTCTCATCGTATCGCTCGCTGGCGATTATGATGCTTTGGTGGCACCCGCCACCACGATGGGCAAGAATGTGATGCCGCGCGTGGCCGCACTTCTGGATGTGATGCAGCTCTCCGATATCATCGCTGTGGACAGCGCAGATACATTCCAGCGTCCGATCTATGCCGGCAATGCAATCCAGACGGTTCAGTCGACTGATGCCAAAAAAGTGATCACTGTACGCACAGCCGGTTTTCAAGCGGCCGGGATGGACGGTTCCGCTTCCGTGGAAGACATCTCTGCTGCCGATGACTCCGGCCTGTCGAGCTTTGTCGAAAACAAGCTGTCGGAAAGCGATCGTCCAGAACTGACTTCGGCGAAGATTATCATCTCCGGTGGTCGTGCGCTTGGCTCTTCGGAAAAATTTGAAGAAGTCATTCTTCCGATAGCCGACAAGCTCGGCGCGGCAGTGGGCGCATCACGCGCCGCCGTCGATGCCGGATATGCGCCAAACGATTTGCAGGTCGGGCAGACCGGCAAGGTTGTCGCGCCGGAACTCTATATCGCCTGCGGCATCTCCGGCGCCATTCAGCATCTGGCGGGGATGAAGGATTCCAAGGTCATCGTCGCTATCAACAAGGATGAAGAGGCGCCGATCTTCCAGGTCGCCGACTATGGGCTCGTGGCCGATCTTTTCGTCGTACTGCCTGAGCTTGAACAAGCGCTCTGATTGCAGATAAACTATTAAATTGACGTGCCGGCGCAGAGTTTTCCGCGCCGGCATTTTTTGTTTTGAGGCGTTTGCCTAAAGATGGACAAATGGCTGGCCATCAAACGGCTTCCATTTCAACAAGACACGCTCTAATGTGCACTGCAACATGAAACCAAACCGGCACCGCCCCGCATTGGCGGCAAGTGGATCAGGTAAATGAGCAAAAAATTCAAACTTGTTGGCATTGTCGGCGCTGGCCAGATGGGTGGCGGAATAGCCCATGTTTCTGCACTGGCAGGCTATGATGTGCTCTTGCACGATATATCGGAAGAAAACATCCAGAAGGGCATTGCCACCATCAATGGCAACATGGCCCGCCAGGTCGCATCCGGCAAGCTGGAAGAGGCCGTTCGGGCAGACGCGGTGGGGCGGATTGCGCCTGCCGTCAGTATGGAAGCTCTTGCCCGCGCCGACCTTGTGATCGAGGCTGCGACCGAGGATGAGACCGTAAAGCGCAAGATATTTGCGAAGCTTTGTCCACAGCTCAATCCTGAGGCCGTGCTTGCATCCAACACATCATCAATTTCTATTACCCGGCTTGCCGCCCAGACCGACCGTCCGGAGCAGTTTATCGGCATCCATTTCATGAACCCCGTTCCCATCATGAAGCTCGTGGAGCTGGTACGCGGCATCGCCACCGGGGACGTGACGTTTTCCGCCGCCAGGCAATTCGTCGCCAGTCTCGACAAGACGGTTACGGTGGCTGAGGATTTCCCGGCCTTCATCGTCAACCGCATCCTGTTGCCGATGATCAATGAGGCCATTTACACATTGTATGAGGGTGTCGGATCGGTTGAGGCGATCGATACCGCCTTGAAACTGGGCGCCAATCACCCAATGGGTCCGCTGCAACTGGCTGATTTCATTGGTCTGGATACCTGCCTGTCGATCATGCAGGTTTTGCACGACGGTCTGGCGGACTCGAAATACCGGCCGTGCCCGTTGCTGGTAAAATATGTCGAAGCCGGCTGGCTTGGCCGCAAGACCGGTCGCGGATTTTATGACTACCGTGGCGAAGAGCCTGTACCGACGCGATAGCATCCCCGCCAGTAACGACAGGAAAATTTGGATATTTTACCTGATTTGACTTTGTGCTCTGGAACAGCAACATTCTGATGTTGTTTTGGTACAGGCCGGAATGTTTGGTTATGGTTGAAACATATCAAAGCGCAGTTGATCCGCGAAAAATGAAGGAACTCACCGGGCTTCAACCCTGGCGCACACTTGCCGCCCTTGCTTTAGACTGGTTGACAATCATGGCTGCTATTCTAGCGGCCGAATATTTTCAAAATCTATTTGTCTATCTGCTTGCGGTTTTGATCATAGGCGGGCGCATGCACGGGCTTGGCGTGCTGATGCATGAGTTCTCACATTATCGGTTTAGCTCCAATCGGGCTTTGAGCGAATGGCTTGGCAACATCCTTTCGGCATGGCCGATTGGAACGACGGTTAACAGCTACCGGCTGAACCATCTGGCGCATCACCAGCACACAAACACCGACAAGGACCCCGATTGGGTCGCCAAGCTGAATGTAGCGAAATACACATTTCCCCGGCCGATTGGGAAAATACTGACCGTGATCGCCGGATATCTGGTCGCCATCGAGTCGATTATCGACCTCAAATCCATCCTCGCCCGCGTCAACAAATCCGACGCCGACTCCAAGGCGCTCAAGCTGGCGCGTCTGGGGTTTTATCTGGCGGTGGCCATCGCGCTGACATGGACCCAAAGCTGGATCGGCTTCCTGATTTACTGGCTCATTCCCTATCTCACCGCTTTCATGCTTTGCTTATATGTGCGCAGCGTCGCCGAGCATTTCGGCAGCATGGACTATGGGCGCGAACTAGGCGCCACCCGGTCTGTAGCACCCCTTTTGTGGGAGCGGCTTTTCTTCTGTCCGCATAATATCAATTACCATCTGGAACATCATCTGTATCCGGGCGTGCCATTCTACAATCTGCCCGCATTGCAAAATGTGTTGATGGAGGACCCGAAATATCGTGCCGAAGCCCATCTGACGCGCGGATACTCGACCGGTGTGCTGAGAGAATGCACCGGCTGAGGCTCGATAGTTTCACCTCAGGAAATTGTACCGTATGGATTGCACTCTTCGGCGGTACGTCAGTTCGGAGGCAAATTCCTGATAGCCCGCCTCAAAAACTCGTCGCTTTCTTGCGAAAAGGGATCCGGTGTTATTGAAAATTCTTCGCGTGGAAATTCTGGTCTTGGCGACACGAGTTTTGCAGGACTGTCACCAGACCGAAACATCACGCTTTTGTCACCACGGGCACGCCGTATTCTGGCGACCTCATCCTCAATCGCGACTCTCCTCTTAGCTTCCTCCCGTATTAGTTTATTGTATGCTTTGGTTCTTTCTTCCTCTGTCTGCTCGGTGAACCGAGTAACAAGCATTTGGATGAATATTTTATCTCCATAGCTCAGTGACGGCCCCAAAGAGAGACTATAGGGCTGAAGTGCGTAGGAGAAATTTGGCGATGCGGAGATCGAAAAATTTGCCGTATTTTCATATTTGAAATTGGTGACTATGCCTTTGTTTGTTGTCTGCAGAAGGTTTTTGGTCTCATTGAAACCATCAATATAGTTCTTAAAGTAGGAACTGATTTTCATGGGATGAAGATTGATGACATTTTTCCCGTCTTCACAATCTAGCTCCGTATCGACGAGCTCCTGAGACCCCCTGGCGGTTGCTGGAGTGCCGGGAATATTAACGTCAACTTTTGCGGTTGCCTGATGCAACAAATTCGACGTTGGTGACGTGTCAGCACCGGGCATAATTGTCCAGCGAACAGGCGTGTCTCTTCCGCCGAGGCCAATCTTGAAACCGGCGGAGTGTGTCTTGGACTGCTCGATTATGATTGAAACTTTCCAGCTTTTCCCCCTCTGGCTGTCATCCAGGCCATATTTGATACGTTCATAGCGCCAGGCAAATATGGCCTCGCAGATCAAAGCTTCCATTACCAGATTGTAGGCGCCGTCAACTCTTGCGTCGCCCACGCGCATTGGCAGTGCGCAGCTTGATAGAAAAAATGATGCGCCAAAAGCGCAGCCAAGTTTAATTTTTGAAGAAATACGCATTGTCCTATAACCCCTCCCACAAGAGGGGTATTGTAGAAAATAATTTTGTTAAATCAAATATTATATGCCAACAATAAGTAAATCTCGTTGATGATTTGATGTTTCAAGCGTCAATAATTGTTATTTTTATTTAGAAAATACAATTCAAAACTGTATTTGCAGTAAAAAAAGATAAAAAGCCCCACCGCTTCCTGTTCCGAGCGCGTGGGGCCATTGTTTTTGGGTCAAAACCCATTTCCAGCCATTTGGCCGGTGATAAATCAGGTCAACCGCAATCAAGCAGCCTACCAGCATAGGATTGAATTGTCGGCAACCGGGCAATCAGGCCCGTTTTTTAAGCGGCGGTATCAACCGGTTGTGGCTTCACCTGTCCGATGAAGCCCGTTGGGACTGTCAGGTGGGGTCATGCCTCCGTCCTTCCTGCTTCGACATCGTTTGTCCTTTGGCCGGTCGCTGCCAGGGCGGTTTCTCGAAACCGGGTATTCCCTCCGCGCCGCAACATCAGGACGTTAAAACTGTGCGCCTGGAATCGCAATTCGTCAAGGCAATGGCTGAAAATGTGATTAATCCCTAGTGTCCTGATCGAATCCGAAGTCGTACTAAGCGTGCAGTAGAATGTTACGAACTTCGGATTCGGGACACTAACTTTCCAGATCCGGCGGGACGCCTGGCTCTACGGAGTGTTTGACATCATCGCCGCCGATCTCAACCCAGCCGTGTTTCCTGTGCTCATAGACCGAAAAACGCGGTGGTGGAAAGTTCGGATCGGCAAAGGCGCCGACCGGTATGGCAATCACGCCCGGCCATCCCTCGATGATATAGGCCAGAGTTGATCCACAATCCGGGCAAAACCGGTAGGTTGCCACATGTCCGCTGTCAGCGAAGCGCGTCCAGGTGCGATAGTCGCCGGTAAGCACCACGCTTGCGTCGGGCCAGCGCGCCTGTGCCGCAAAGACGCTGCCGCTGCGCTTCTGGCATTCTAGACAGTGGCACACCGAGATGCGAACGGGATCGCCTTCACAGCTTGCCCTTAACTGTCCACAGCGACATTCTGCGATTCGGTTTGGCATGGTAATTCCTCCCTTTTCCGGCCGGCAGGAAAACAAGGGTCTTTTTCCTGTGCGCCTTGTCATTGATAGAGGCCCTGAACGGTATGCGGGGTGCCTCTTCAACAAGATGCTTGATTGCCGCAATGGTAACGCGCGGCAGGCAAATGTCGAAAAAATTTACACCTGATTGTCCGGCATGGGTATGTCAGTAGCCTACAAAAGGCGGCGCGCCGACGCTGGCTGGTCCGAGTGTTTTGTGCTTAATTGCCCTGGCAGATCAGCAACGGACCAGAAGAGGGACTATCTGCCGATGTTTCCAGCAGCAAGTTTTCGGTTGCAAACAGTATTGCAGTTCAAGACCGTGATATTTTTCAGTGCATTTTTGCTGGCCGTATCCTTCGCCTCTGCGTCGTTTGCGCTGTCAAAGGCGGCGAGATATCTGATCGATCAGGAAATCGCAGAAGGCTGCGATGGAAGATCGGGCACGTTTGGTGCCGATGGCATTTTCGAGGTTGATCTCACCGGCGACGGTAAGAAAGATCTGGTGCTGGCGCATCAGGCAATCACCTGTGATGGCGGTCTTGCGATGAGTTTGTATTGCGGAATGCAAGTCTGTTCAATCAAGGTTTACCATCGCAAGGGCGCGCTGCTAGTTCTGCATGAAGAATTCCTCGGCCGGATACTTGATTTCACGCCCAGCCCCAAGCCGGCTTTTACTGTCATGTCCCATGGCGGCGCCACGACCAAATGGCGTCCGTGATGCCGCGGCCGGGCTACACCACGATCACGCCATATCTCGTCTGTGCCAATGCTGCCGCTGCGATTGATTGGTATGCAAAACATCTCGGCGCAGTCGAGCGCTATCGTCTACCCATGGCTGGCGGCAAGGTCGCTCATGCCGAATTGAAATTGGGTGACGGCATTGTCATGCTGGCTGACGAATTTCCGGCAATGGGAATTGCCGGCCCGAAAACACTCGCCGGTTCTCCGGTTTCACTCAATATTTATGTTGACGATGTCGACACCGTATTTGCGGCCATGCTGGCCGATGGTGCGGCAGAACTCCAGCCGGTCACGGATCAGTTTCATGGTGATCGTTCCGGAAAACTCACCGATCCGTTTGGGCATATCTGGCATATTGCCACCAATATGGAAAACCCCGGCATCGATGAGATCAAATCGCGTTTTGCAAAAATGATGGAAGGCAGCGGGCAGTGACTGGAACAATACGCGCCGGCATCGGCGGTTGGACATTCGAGCCCTGGAACACATCGTTTTATCCTGAAAAACTCGCCAAAAAGCGGCAGTTGGAATATGCCAGCCGGCAATTGCCGACCATCGAGATCAATGGCACCTATTATAGGGATCAAAAGCCTGCGACCTTTGCCGGTTGGGCAGCTCAAGTGCCGGAAGGGTTCGTCTTCGCGGTCAAGGCCAATCGCTTCACCACCGTCAAGAAGGTGCTGGCTGAATCAGGCGAATCCGTCTCCCGTTTCATCAATTCCGGCGTGACCGAACTCGGCCCCCACCTCGGCCCCATCATCTGGCAGTTCGCGCCGACCAAGAAGTTCGATCCCGAAGATTTCGGCGCGTGGCTGGATTTGCTGCCGCAAAACCATGACGGTGTGACGCTCAACCATGCCTTGGAAGTCAGGCACCCGAGTTTTGCTGATCCTGATTTTGTCGCACTTGCCCGCAAGCACAATGCCGCGATCGTTTATGCTCATCACGAAAAATATCCTGAAATCGCCGATGTGACCTCCGATTTTATCTATGCGCGTTTGCAACGCGGCGCAGACGACATCGAAACCTGTTACGAGGCCGGCGATATGGGCCGCTGGGCCGCGCGCGCAAAATTATGGGCTTCGGGCAGCCAGCCCGATGATTTGCCATTGGCCGATCCTGCCATGGCCCCTGAACCGGCGCCGCGCGATGTGTTTGTCTATTTCATTCATGAAGGCAAGATACGAGCCCCCCATGGCGCGATGGCATTTATGGAAAGGCTTGGCGGAGGCTGTTAGCCGATTTCTGCAAAAGCACGCGGCAAAAGCCTGACAAAATCCTCTGCAATCGCGCCCAGGCCGGCAAGCCGGCCGGTTTCACCATGCAGCCAGGCCGCCGCGCAGGTTGCTTCAAATGCTGGCATGGCCTGTGCCAGTAAGCCAGCAATAACCCCGGCTAGCACATCGCCCGATCCGGCGGTCGCCAGCCAGGGCAAGCCATTTGTGTTGATCGCCGCGCGGCCATCGGGCGCAGCAACAACCGTGTCGGGGCCTTTGTAGACGACAATCGCATTTGCCCGTTTTGAAGCCAGGCGTGCGCGATCAAGCTTGGACAGGGAGCAATCTGAGGAAAGGTCAGAAAATAGCCGGCTAAACTCACCTTGATGCGGTGTTAACACAAGGGCTGCCCCATCGTCCGCTCTGTCGAACAACAGCGCGGGTTCAGCCGCAAATGCCGTCAGCCCGTCCGCATCGAGAACCAGACCGGAAGAGGTTGTCTCACCGCTGCCGCTGAGCAATTCTTTGGCAAAATCACGTATTTTCTGTCCCACGCCGAACCCCGGTCCGAGCACGTAGGCCTGTCGGCGGCCTTGCTGGGCAAGATCGCGCAGTTCGCCGGTATCGTCGAGCCGTGCGAGCATGATTGAGGTCAGGTGGCAGGCATTAACCTGAACGGCGTTAGCCGGCGAATAGACGGTGACGGCCCCGGCTCCGGCACGTTGTGCCGCCATCGCCGCCAGCCGCCCCGCCCCCGTGCTCGATGGTCCGCCGCTGAAAACACCGACCGCGCCACGAGCGTATTTGTGCGTATCGAGCGCGGTTTGCGGCAAAAAATCCCGCCAGAGCACGGGAGCATTTTCAAAACCGGTGCTGTTAATGTTGCCAAGCACGTCATCGGCAATCCCGATATCGGCGACGATGAGCTCGCCGCAAAGGGCTCGGCCGGGATAAAGCAGGTGGCCGGGTTTCTTGCGGAAAAATGTGACGGTAAAATCCGCCTGGCAGGCTGCCCCCAGCACCTGACCGGAATTGCCGGAAAGACCAGACGGCAAATCCACCGCAATCACCGGGCAACCGGAAGCACGTGTTTTTTCGACAGCTTCTAGCGCCTCTCCGGTTAGCGGGCGTTCCAGTCCCGCACCGAACAGAGCATCCACGACAGGGGTGTTTACCGTCGGCGAAAAATCGCTGATCGGCTTCACCCCGATGCTGCATCTAATTGCCGCGCGCGCCGCATCCGTGCCCGCTTTTGGCGGCGCAAGGGCGTAAATTGAAACGATAACACCCGACCGTTGCAGTTCGCCGGCGATCACATAACCGTCGCCGCCATTGTTTCCGGGCCCGCAGAGAATATCGATTGCGGGGGCCGGGCCCAGTTTTGCAAGCACTTCACGCGCCACCGCGCGGCCGGCATTTTCCATGAGCTGGATGCCCGAAAAAGGGCCGTTTTCAATCGTCAGACGATCCGCCTGGCTCATTTCCTGTTGTGTCAGCAATTCGTGCATGGCGCGCTGTTTGATTTGAATTGACTTTCAACCACCCAATCATAGCGCAGAGGCGCGAGTTTGGCAGGCAGCAATAATTGCCTGTTTTTTATGCAATTCGATTATTTTTTGCACATAGCGCGCCTGTTTTTCTTCCTTGGCTCCGCCTCGCGACGGCGATGCAGCGGCCAAATACCATGTCAGATGCCGGGCCGGAACGGGATTTCTCCGCAATCAATCTCATGGGGCCGTATCGCATCGAAACTGGCACGCTTCATGCTTTAAGGTGGTTGAAGCGAAGGAAATTCGCTGCAACTTTCAAAAACGGTGCTGTCATGAAAAAGATCGAAGCAATCATCAAGCCCTTCAAGCTCGACGAGGTCAAAGAGGCATTGCAAGATGCAGGCCTTCAGGGCATTACCGTAACTGAAGCCAAGGGATTTGGCCGCCAGAAGGGACACACGGAACTTTACCGCGGCGCGGAATATGTCGTCGATTTTTTGCCCAAGGTTAAGGTCGAGGTGGTTTTGGCAGACGACGCCGTGGAGGCCGCGATCGAGGCAATCCGCAATGCTGCTCAAACCGGGCGCATTGGTGACGGAAAGATATTTGTCACCAGCGTGGAAGAAGTTGTCCGCATCCGTACCGGTGAAACCGGCGAGGCTGCGGTCTAGAGCGCAGCCAGAATACCAAACCCGTTCAATTCAACCCGTTTATTTATCAAAAAAGGCAGGGATATACGATGAGTTCAGCAAGTGACATCATGAAGCAGATCAGCGACAACGACGTAAAATTCGTCGATCTGCGCTTTACCGATCCAAAGGGCAAGCTTCAGCACGTGACCATGGATATCGCCGCAGTCGACGAAGACATGTTTGCCGATGGCGTCATGTTCGATGGTTCGTCAATCGCTGGCTGGAAGGCAATCAACGAATCCGACATGGTTTTGATGCCCGACACCGAAACCGCACATATGGACCCGTTCTTCGCGCAATCGACCATGGTCATTGTGTGCGACATTCTCGACCCGATTTCCGGCGAGGCTTATAGTCGCGATCCACGCGGCACGGCACGCAAGGCCGAAGCCTATCTGAAAGCCGAGGGCATTGGCGACACCGCCTATTTCGGTCCGGAAGCGGAATTCTTTGTTTTCGACGACGTCAAGTTCAAGGCCGATCCCTACAACACCGGTTTCAAGCTTGATTCGACCGAACTGCCGGACAACACCGACACCGATTATGAGACCGGAAACCTTGGTCACCGTCCGCGCATGAAGGGCGGCTATTTTCCAGTTCCGCCCGTCGATTCAGAGCAGGACATGCGTTCTGAGATGCTGACTGTGATGGCGGAAATGGGCGTTGTCGTTGAAAAACACCATCACGAAGTCGCCGCCGCCCAGCACGAACTCGGCATGAAGTTCGACACGCTGGTCCGCAATGCCGACAAGACCCAGATCTACAAATATGTCGTCCACCAGGTCGCCAACGCCTATGGCAAAACGGCAACCTTTATGCCCAAGCCGGTTTTCGGCGACAATGGCTCGGGCATGCATGTGCACCAGTCGATCTGGAAAGACGGCAAGCCAGTCTTTGCCGGCAATGAATATGCCGGCCTGTCGGAATCCTGCCTCTACTATATCGGCGGCATCATCAAGCACGCAAAGGCGCTGAACGCATTCACCAACCCGTCGACCAACTCCTACAAGCGGCTGGTTCCAGGCTATGAAGCGCCGGTTCTGCTGGCCTATTCGGCCCGCAACCGGTCGGCCTCCTGCCGCATCCCGTTCGTTACATCACCGAAGGGGAAGCGGGTTGAGGTTCGCTTTCCCGATCCGATGGCCAACCCGTATCTGTGCTTTGCTGCGATGTTGATGGCTGGCCTTGACGGTATCAAGAACCGGCTTCATCCAGGCGATGCGATGGACAAGGATCTATACGATCTGCCGCCCAAGGAGCTGAAGCAGATTCCGACCGTTTGCGCCAGCCTGCGTGAAGCACTCGCCAGCCTGGATGCCGACCGCAGCTTCCTGAAAGCCGGTGGCGTGTTCGATGACGATCAGATCGACGCCTATATCGAGCTGAAGATGGAAGAGGTCATGCGGTTTGAGATGACACCGCATCCTGTCGAATTCGACATGTATTACTCAGCCTAAAACCGAGGCGCATACCAAATACAAAGCTCCGCCGGAAACGGCGGGGCTTTTTTATTAAGTCTACGCAAATCTTCCCTCAATACTGGCGATGAGTTGTATTTGTTGATATAGTCTGGAGCACGGCACCTGGGGGGTATGGCGATGAAAAGACTTGCTAGATTCTTATGTCTGACCGCGATGGCAGCGATACTCGGTTCCTGCCAAACGCTCAGCAAAAAGGAATGCCTGACCGCCAATTGGGAGGCGCTCGGCGAAGCTGACGGCGCGGCGGGCCGGCCATCGGATCATATTCTCAAACACAACAAGGCCTGCGCGCGCGTCGACATTGTTCCCGATCAGACACTGTGGCTGGCGGGCCGGGAACGCGGCCTCGTTTCCTATTGCACGCCAAGAAACGCCGTTCGGGTCGGTTTGTCAGGCCGGCTGCATCACAATGTCTGTCCGCCGGAAAAGCAGGCTGCATTTCAGCAGGGGTACGATGTGGGAAGCGAAGTTGAACGCGCCCGTTCACGCCGCGATTCGCTTTTTGATGACATCCGGAGGAAACAGGATGAAAGAGCCCGCCTGACAGAAGAACTTGGACAGGACGCCACCAAGGACGCCTTCATTCGCTCCGAAATCAGCGATATTGATTTTAGAATCAGTGTCCTTCTTGGATCACGCCACAGCGCCGATTTTGACGTTCGCCGCGCTGAAGAAAAAATGGATGCCTATCTGGCGTCGCTTGAAGACTAGGACATTTTTCGCCCAAGCAGAATCTTACGTGCGAAAAATGCTTCAATGGTTCCAAGCCGGTAAAGGCGTTGTCGCGGTTCCAAGTAACCGCAAAACGCCCTGGTGACAAAGTCCTCAAAATGGCCACGCCGCCGCACAAACCGGCTGACCAAAGCGCAAGCCGGGCAGGTGTCAGCGATCATCCGGATCTGGTAGGTCGATAC
Organism: Rhizobiaceae bacterium; assembly: GCA_963669455.1. GTDB lineage: Bacteria > Pseudomonadota > Alphaproteobacteria > Rhizobiales > Rhizobiaceae > JAWKWH01. The sequence continues at coordinate 3,843,490 of OY770026.1, read as the reverse complement.
CAGCAAGCTCGGCGTCCAAAAGGCGCCTCGCACCGGCCCGGGCAAACCTCAACAACAGCGCTTTTCGGCTTGCACTCGCCAATTTGTGTTCCGGCGCTTCGCGTAAAATTTCAGCCCCGTGGCCGTCAGACAGGATAAAGCCGGCATCTTCGGGAAAGATTTCCTTTGGCACCTCGGGATGGGTGGCAAAATAGAACCGGTCGCAATGGGACCGGTAGTCTGGCCACTTTGTATCGACACGAAAATCCTCAATCGAGGACTTGATTTCAACGATCAAAAACTCGCCCTTTGGGCCAAGGGCGACCAGATCGGCCCGGCGGCCGGTCGCAAGCGTTACCTCGGGCAGAACAACGGCACCGAGGTGGAAAAACAGTTTTTGCACTCCCCGCCGCACCAGCAGCGCCTTGTCCGACTGCCGGCCATCAATCAGGGGGTTGGTCTTGTGGGGGGAAATAATAGGCATCGCTTCGCAATTTTGTGCCTTACCGGGTGGAGAAGCAACAGCGAACTGCAAATTACGGGGATCGGTTGCCGGATCACGGTTTTCTCACGTCACCTGGGCTCTGATGTCGCCAAAAGGGCAAGGAAAATAGTTGCGCAAATACCATAGTCAGTACAAAGCAATTTGCTCCATTTTTCTGTTTTTCAATTATCAGCTTGGCAAAGGAACCCTTTACAGATTAAGGCTTTTGTCAGAAATATGACCTTAATTAGGCAATTGACGTCTTCACTGAGGAATCGATATCGACATGAAAATAAGATCGCTGCTAGTCGCGGTAGGGCTTGGATTGGCAACCGCATTTGCCGGTTGCACCACCGGCGGGTTCAACACTTTCTCCAATTCCTACGGTTCTAAAAAGGATGCTGGCTACCGGCTGCCGTCAATTCCGATCTACAAGGTTGCCCGGAAATATCATCGCCAGGTCGTCAAATACGACACCAAGCAAAAGCCGGGCACCATCATCGTCGATACCGGTACGAAATTCCTCTATTTTGTTATGCCGGAAGGCAAGGCGATGCGTTACGGCATCGGTGTTGGCCGTGAGGGCTTTGAGTGGTCGGGCACCGCGCGTGTGGCACTCAAGCGCGAATGGCCGCGCTGGACGCCGCCAGCGGCGATGATCCGCCGTCAGCCGGAGCTGGCCAAGTATCGCGGCGGCATGAAGCCCGGTCTGAACAATCCGCTCGGTGCCCGTGCACTTTATCTTTATAATCGCCGGGGCGATTCCGGCTATCGCCTACACGGCACGCCGGAATGGTGGTCGATTGGCAAGGCCATGTCGTCCGGCTGCATTCGCCTGATGAATCAGGATATTATCGATCTCTACGAGCGTGCCGGTGTTGGCGCCAAGGTGATCGTCAAACGCTAAACAAAAAACCTGCGGACCGTCTCGCAACAGACGTCCCAAAAAAACCGGGCCCCAGCTGGCCCGGTTTTTTGTTATCGAATTGCTACTAAAGCGGCTTTGGCCCATCCCCGCGTCTCGTGATCTGGGCTGTGGCCTCGATCTCAACGAGTGCCTCATCTTCGATCAACTCGCGGATGACCAGCATGGACATGGCGGGGAAATGCCGGCCAAGGGCACGGCGATAAGCTTCTCCGATTTCGCGTTGACGGGCGAGATACTCAGACTTGTCCAACACGAACCAGGTCAGGCGGCCGATGTCTTCCACCGTTCCTCCCGCGGCCTCAACGATCGCGCGGATGTTGAAAAGCGCCTGTTCTACTTGCGCGACAAAACCGCCGGACACGAATTTTTTGTCTTCGTCCCATCCGATTTGTCCCGCGATATGAAGTGTTCCGTCGGCCATCAGCATTCCATTGGAATAGCCGCTTGCGGGCGCCCATCCGCCGGGGTGAATCGGTCTGCCACTCATTGCTTGTTCTCCAGTATTCTTTGGTAATTTGATAAGCCTGTTCAGGCTACGGTTAAAACGCCCGATTGATCGACGCTCAATGGTTCAATAGTTCTAGCTGAGTACAGGCGTTGTCACGGTTCAAAGGAACCGCCAAATGCCCTAGGTCACCCGCGACTGTGTTTGATACTTCTCATATTTCCAGTGCTCGCCATCCATGATCTCGGCCAGGATGGCCACCGCTTTGGTCACGTCGCCGGCATCAAGATAGAGTGGCGTAAATCCGAACCGCATCACGTCTGGTGCACGAAAATCACCGATAACGTTGCGGTCGATCAGCGCCTGCATCGCCGCATAGCCATGCTCAAAGGCGAAAGACACCTGGCTGCCGCGCTTTTCCGGATCGGTCGGCGAAACCAGCCGCAGCTGCGGACATGACGCGCTCACCTCTTCGATGAACTGTTCGCTTAGCCGGATCGAGGCATCGCGAATGCCGGCCATATCCACACCGTCCCAGGCGTCGAGAGCGGCATCGAGTATCGCCAATTGCAATATGGGCGGCGTACCAACCCGCATTCGCTCGGTCGTCATGGCCGGGCGGTAGTTCAGTTCAAATGCAAACGGCGCATCATGGCCCATCCACCCGGCCAGCGCCGGTTGTACCTGCTCCACCAGGTCCGGGCGAGTATAGATGAAGGCCGGTGCGCCGGGACCGCCGTTGAGGTATTTGTAGGTGCAGCCCACGGCGAATTCAGCCTGTGATCCAGCAATATCGACCGGCACGGCACCTGCACTATGGGCGAGGTCCCAGATCATCACCGCGCCTGCTTCGTGAGCCGCCCTGGTGATCCGGTCCATATCGTGTATCCGGCCGGTGCGGTAATCCACTTGGGTCAGCATCACCACGGCAACCTCGTCGGTGATATGGTCCAGCACTTCCTCGGGTTTTGGGGTGCGTAGCTCATGCCCCTTGCCGATGGTGCCGATCAGCCCCTGAGCCATATAGAGGTCGGTGGGAAAGTTACCGCTGTCCGACAGGATCACCTTGCGGCCGGGCCGCAATTTCAGTGCCGCATCCAGCGCCTGGTAGACCTTGATCGACAGCGTATCGCCCATGGCCACTGAGCCATCGGGTGCGCCGATCAGCGTTGCGATGCGATTGCCGACCTTTCGGGGTAGGTCTATCCAGCCTGCGGTATTCCAGGCGCGGATCAGCTCTTGGCCCCATTCACGGGTGATCACCTCTTGTGCCCGCGCCGCGGCCCCCTGCGGCAGGGGCCCCAGCGAATTGCCGTCGAGATAGATCAACCCCTCGGGGATCGAAAACAAATCTTTTCTGGGAAACATCATAGTAAACCACGCACTTTCCAGAGTTCGGGGAAAAGTTCAACGCTTAGCATTCGGCGTAAATACTGTACGCCCGAGGTGCCGCCAGTGCCCCGTTTGAAGCCGATCACACGCTCGACAGTGGTGACATGGTTGAACCGCCAGCGACGGAAGTAATCTTCGATATCGACCAGCTTTTCAGCCAGTTCATAAAGTGTCCAATGCGTATCGATATCCTCATAGACAATTTTCCAGAGCGCCTGGATTTCGTCTTGCGCTTCGTGCGGACTGTCCAATTGCGGGGCAGGCATGGCGGTGGTGGACCCTTCCAGCGATTGGAACAGATGGGTGACTACCTCATCGTAGAAACTGGGTCTTGCTAACTCCGCCTCAAGCGCCGCGTGGACTTCGCTAACATGTTCGTGCGGCTTGAGCATATTGCGGTTGCGGTTTCCCAGAACAAATTCAATCATTCGGTATTGGTATGACTGAAACCCCGAAGACGCCCCCAACGCATCGCGAAAGGTCGTATAATCGGAAGGGGTCATGGTGCGCAGAACGTCCCACTGGTTGTTTAATTGCTCGAATATCCGGCTGATCCGCGCCAGCATCTTGAACATGTTCGACAAATTGCCGTCCTTAAGCGCGGTGCGCGCGCCTGCCAGCTCATGCAGCGCCAGCTTCATCCACAGTTCCGACGTCTGGTGCTGAACGATGAACAGCATCTCGTCATGTGCATCCGAACGCGTGTTCTGGATAGACAAGAGCTGGCCCGTATTAAGATAGTCACCATACGACATTGCGCCGTCAAAGTTCATTTTGGCGCCATCGGTTTTGGGGTCAAAAACGCTAGACATTACATATCCTCTCTCAAGCGAAACCGTTGAATCTTACCGGTTGACGTTTTGGGCAGTTCGGTGCGGAACACTACGCTGCGCGGGTATTTGTAGGGGGCGATGGTTGCCTTCACGTGATCTTGCAACGCTTTGACTTGCGCCTCGTCGCGCGCAGCCCCCGGCTCAAGCACGACGTGGGCCTGCACGATCTGGCCGCGATCGGGATCCGGCACGCCGATGGCCCCGCACTCGACAACGTCCGGGTGGCTGAGCAGAGCCGCTTCGACCTCCGGGCCAGCAATGTTGTAGCCTGCCGAAACGATCATATCGTCATTGCGGGCGGCGAAGTGGAAGTAGCCGTCCTCGTCCTTGACGAAACTGTCGCCGGTGATATTCCAGCCACCTTCGACATAGTCCTTTTGCCTTTCATCCTTAAGATAGCGGCATCCGGTTGGCCCGCGCACAGCCAGTCGTCCGACCTCGCCCGGCGCGGCCTCGGTCCCGTCGTCAAGCAGGACCTTTGCTTCATATCCTGTCACCGGTTTGCCCGTGCAAGCCGGTCGATGGTCATCAAACCGGTTCGACAAGAAGATATGCAACATCTCGGTTGCACCGATCCCGTCCAGCATCGGCTTGCCGGTTTTTTCGATCCAGGCGTCATAGACCGGCGCAGGCAGGGTTTCTCCCGCCGATACGGCAGCGCGCAGGCTGGACAGATCCGCCCCTTCCTCCATCGCGCGCAGCATGACGCGATAGGCGGTGGGCGCGGTGAAGCACACGGTTGCTTTGTATTTCTGGATGATCTCGATCATGTTTGGCGGTGTCGCCTGTTCCAGCAACGTCGCCGTTGCGCCGAAACGCAATGGGAAGACGGCCAACCCGCCCAGCCCGAATGTAAAGGCCAGCGGCGGCGAACCGATAAAGACATCATCGGGCGTGACACCCAGCACTTCCCTGGCGTAGCCATCGGCGATGATCATGATATCGCGATGGTAGTGCATCGTTGCCTTGGGCGTGCCCGTAGATCCGGATGTGAATCCCATCAGCGCCACATCGTCGGCGCGCGTCGGCACGCAATCGAACTGCACCGGTTTTTCCAGGGCCAGCCGGTCCAGTTCAGCATCGTGGTTCGACGTACCGTCAAACCCCACCACCTTCTTCAGGTGTTTGCTGTTTTTGGCGCAGGTGACAAGCTCATCCATCAGCCGCGTATCGCAAAGGGCGAATTCGACCTCGGCCAGTTCGGCGTACTTTTCCAACTCAACCGCACGCAGCATGGGCATGGTGTTGATGACCACCGCGCCCACCTTTGTCGCGGCCAGCCAGCACGCGACCATGGCGGGGTTGTTGGCCGATCGGATCATCACGCGGTTACCGGGTTTCACACCCAGATCGTCCGACAGCGCGTTGGCCAGACGATTGGTCCAGTCGGTCAGTTCCTTATAGGTCCGTTGCCGGCCATTGCCGATCAGCGCGGTATGATCGCCAAATCCTTTGGCGACCATTGCGTCGGTGAGTTCGGCCCCGGCATTCAAGATTTCAGGATAGTCGAACCCGTCAAGCAGGAAATCCGGCATCTGCTCTGCCGGTGGCAGGTTGTCACGTGCGAAGCTGTCAATATGGGCCGAACGCGGTTGCATCACAATTCTCCCTGTTTTTCTGTTAATGCCTGCCGCGCGATGATGACCTTTTGCACATCCGAAGCACCTTCGTAGATCCGCAAGGCGCGGATCTCGCGGTAAAGCCGTTCCACGATAGCACCCGAGCGGACACCATCACCGCCGAAAAGCTGTACCGCCTTGTCGATGACCTGCTGGGCATGATCGGTCGAGAAGAGTTTTGCCATGGCGGCCTCTCGCGTAACCCGCGCCGCGCCGCTGTCCTTGGTCCAGGCCGCTCGATAGATGAGCAGCGCGCTGGCATCCACATCCACAGCCATATCGGCGATGTGCCCCTGCACCATCTGCAAGTCAAAAAGCGGCGCGCCCTGGATTTTCCGTGTTGCAACGCGCGACAGCGCTTCGTCCAGCGCCCGGCGGGCAAACCCAAGGGCTGCCGCCGCGACTGTCGTCCGGAACACGTCCAAAACCGACATCGCGATCTTAAAGCCCTGTCCCGGTGCACCGATCATGGCCGAGGCGGGGACGCGGCAATCGGTGAATTTAAGCGTTGCCAGCGGGTGCGGCGCGATGGTTTCCAGCCGTTCCTTTACTGAAAACCCGGGCAGATCAGGGGTCACCACGAAGGCCGAAAGTCCCTTGGCGCCGGGTGCTTCGCCGGTGCGGGCGAACAGTGTATAGACATCAGCGATCCCGCCATTGGAAATCCATGTCTTTTCGCCGTTCAGCACGTAGTCATTGCCATCGTGCGTGGCCGTCATTGTGGAATTGGCGACATCCGATCCGGACGCCGGCTCGGTCAGGGCAAAGGCCGATATGGCGCGCCCCTTGCGGGTCAGTGGTAGCCACTCAGCCTTTTGCGCGTCGGTGCCGAACAGCGAAATCGCCCCGGTTCCCAGCCCTTGCATGGCGAAGGCGAAATCGGCCAGCCCGTCATGGCGTGCGAGCGTTTCGCGGATCAGGCTCAGGCTGCGCACATCCAGCCGGCCGTCCAGACTGCCGGTATGATCCAAAAATCCGGCATCGCCCAGTGTCCGCACCAATTTACGGCAGGTCGCATCGGTGTCTGCATGATCCAGCGCTGTCAGGTTTGCACCGGCCCATGTCTCAAGCCCTGAGGACAGCGCGCGATGCCTGTCTTCAAAAAACGGCCAGTTGAGGAAGCTCTTGTCCGCCATCAGTCACCCCTAAAAACCGGTTTTTCCTTGGCGACGAAGGCATGATAGGCACGGTGGAAATCCTGCCCCTGCATACAGATCGCCTGCGCCTGTGCCTCGGCCTCGATCGCCTGTTCGATTGACATTGACCATTCCTGTGCCAGCATGGTCTTGGTCATCATGTTGGCAAAGCCCGGACCATCTGCGATCCGCCGGGCCATATCGGTTGCCGTGCCGATCAGATCACCCTGTTCCACGACGCGGTTGAAAAAGCCCCAGGCAGATCCTTCTTCGGCACTCATCGAGCGGCCGAAATAAAGTAGTTCGGCTGCACGGCCTTGTCCGATAATCCGGGGCAGGATCGCACAGGCTCCCATATCACAGCCCGCCAGTCCGACGCGGTTGAATAAAAACGCCGTTTTCGCCTCAGGTGTCGCGATACGCAGATCCGATGCCATCGCAATGATTGCACCGGCACCGGCACAGATGCCGTCCACTGCCGCAATGATCGGTTTGCCGCAATTCACCATCGCTTTGACCAGATCGCCGGTCATCCGGGTAAAAGCCAGCAGCTCTTTCATATTCATCGCGGTGAGCGGACCGATGATGTCATGAACATCGCCGCCGGAGCTGAAATTATCGCCATTGGGGGCGAAGACCACTGCGGCGACCTCGTCATTGTAATGCAGGTCCCGGAACCAGTCGCGCAGTTCGGCATAGCTTTCAAACGTCAGCGGGTTCTTGCGATCGGGCCGGTTCAGGCGCAAGGTTGCAATTCCGTCTGCAACCTCGCACAAAAAATGTTCGGGGCTCTTCATTTAGTCCTCCGATATTGAATGGTTCAGGTGATCCAGACGCCGGATCATGCCATCGATGTCGTCGGCATTGAGCCCCGACAGGATCTCGTCAACCCAGACTTCATGTGCCTTTGCAAGCTCGTCAAAGGCCCTCACACCCTTTTTGGTCAACCGCACAAGGTGGGCACGCCGGTCGCCCGGTACGGCTACGCGCAAGGCCAGTCCCTCTTCGCTCAGCTTGTCCACGATCCCCGTGATATTGCCATTGGAAACGCGCAGCATCTTGGAAATCTCGCTCATCTTCAGACCGTCCGGTGACCGCGACAATGCAGACATGACGTCGAAACGCGGCAGGGTCGATCCGAATTCGGCCCGCAACCGGCGGCGCAATTCATCCTCGATCAGACCGCTGGTCTTGAGCAGCTTCAGCCACAGCCGCAACCGTTCTTTCGACAAGGGTTCGCAGGCAAGGCGGATGGCAGGTTTGGTTATCATATCTCTCCTCCTGAAATCGTCAGTGCCTGACCGTTAATGGATCTGGCCACATCGGACAGCAAATATTCGACTGCTCCCGCGACTTCGTCTGTCTGTATGAACCGCTTTTGCGGGTTGCCAGAACAAAGCTCAGCACGTGCGGCCTCTTCGTCCATGCCGGTTTTTTCCATGATGTTGGTCAATGACCGGACCAGCATCGGTGTTTCGATAAAGCCCGGGCAAATCGCGTTGACGGTAATACCCGTGGCGGCCAGTTCCAGCGCCAGCGCGCGGGTCAGTCCCACCACCCCGTGTTTTGCCGCGCAATAGGCCGCGACATAGGGATAACCCTTCAGCCCCGCCGTTGACGAAATGGCGATCATGCGGCCCCATCCCGCCGCTTTCATGTCCGGCAGAGCCGCCTGCCAGACATGGCTGACCCCCACCAGATTGACCGCCAGCATCGCCGGCAATGCGTCAGGTGACATCCGGGCAAAGGCAACGCTTTCAGCCGCCCCGGCATTGGCGATCACACCAGCGACCGGCCCACAAACACCCCGAGCCGCTTCGAAGGCGCCGGTGACACTGTCGGCATTCGTGACGTCGCAGACCTGATAGGGCAGTTCCTGTTCGGCCAATGTTGCCTCGGTCCTACCCATGATGGTCACGCTGTAACCGCTCGCAGCCAGCACGCGCGCCACATGAGAGCCCACGCCGGTGCCGCCGCCGGTTACAACGATATGACGTGCCGTTTCGGTCATACCCGGATCGCCTCGGCTTCGCGGTCGGCCAGCCGCCAGGCCTGGTCCCGGCCGGCAAGATAAGGCAGTGGCCAATCGGCATGACGGTCACCGATCTTGGCGCCTTCACGCAGTGTCCAATAAGGGTCGGCCAAATGCGGGCGGCCCACCGCCACCAGATCAGCACGCCCCGCCATCAGGATCGAATTCGCATGATCGGCCTCGTAGATATTGCCCACGGCCATCGTGGCGATACCGGCCTCATTCCTGATCCGGTCTGAGAATGGCGTCTGGAACATCCGGCCATAAACCGGCTTGGCGTCGATCGTGGTTTGTCCGGCTGAGACATCGATGATGTCGGCCCCTGCCGCCGAGAACATGCGCGCGATTTCGACCGCCTCTTCAGGGGTGATCCCGTCCTTGCCGATCCAGTCATTGGCCGATATCCGCACCGACATTGGTCTGTCAGCGGGCCACACCGTCCGCATTGCGTCAAATACCTCCAACGGATACCGCATCCGGTTTTCCAGCGATCCACCATAGGCATCGGTCCTGTGGTTCGACGCCGGCGAAATGAAAGACGACAGAAGATATCCATGCGCTGCGTGCAGTTCGATCATATCGAATCCTGCCTTTTCAGCCATGCGCGTAGCCTGAACGAACTCGGCCTTGATCTTGCCCATCTCGGCGATGGTCGCTTCACGCGGCATTGCATTGCGATCCGACCACGGGTTGGCCGAGGCTGAAATCAGATCCCAGTTGTCATCCGCCAATGGCTGATCCATTCCCTCCCAACCGATCCGGGTCGATCCTTTGCGCCCGGAATGGCCGATCTGACAGCAGATTTTGGCATCGGTCTGTGTGTGGACAAAATCGGTGATCCGCTGCCACGCGGCCTCGTGTTCGGGGGTGTAAAGGCCAGGGCAACCAGGCGTGATGCGGCCCGTTGCGGATACGCATGTCATTTCCGTATAGACCAGACCCGCGCCCCCCTTGGCCCGCTCGCCGTAATGCACCAGGTGCCAGTCAACCGGACATCCGTCCACCGCCTTATATTGCGCCATGGGCGACACCACGACACGGTTTTTCAACTCCATCTCGCGAAGCTTGAAGGGAACGAACATCGGTGCCCGGACAGGGGTGTTTGCCGGAACGCCTGCCTGATCCATAAACCAGCGTTCGGCCCCCTCCAGCCATTCGCGATCGCGCAGCCGCAGGTTTTCGTGGCTGATCCGCTGGCTCCGTGTCAGCATGGAGTAGTTGAATTGCACCGGGTCGAGCTTCAGATACCGCCCCACATCTTCAAACCATTCCAGCGAGTTTCGTGCTGCCGATTGCAGCCGCAACACCTCCAGCCGCCGCTCTTCCTGATAACGGGAAAACGCGGTTTCCAGCTTGTCTTCCTTGTGAATCAACTCGGCCAGCGCAATTGCGCTTTCCATCGCCAGCTTGGACCCTGAGCCGATCGAAAAATGCGCGGTCGCCGAGGCGTCTCCTAAAAGCACGACATTGTCGTGATACCAGGTCTCGCATAACACACGCGGGAATCTCAGCCAGGCGGACCCGCGAATGTGATTGGCGTTTGTCATCAGTTTTTGGTCACCCAGATGATCCTTGAAGATATTCTGGCAGACCTCGATGCTTTCCTTCTGGGAAAGCTTGTCAAAGCCGAACTTGTCGAAAGTCTCCTGCTCGCATTCCACAATAAACGTCGCCGTGTCATCGTCGAACTGATAGGCGTGCGCCCAAACCCAGCCATGTTCGGTCTCTTCAAAGATAAAGGTAAACGCATCGGAAAATTTCTGATGCGTACCCAGCCAGACGAATTGGCAAAGGCGCTGGTCGATCTCGGGCTTGAATGCATGGGCGTATTCGGTGCGGGTGCGCGAATTCAGACCATCTGCGGCCACCACAACGTCGAAATCTTTGCGATAGGTTTCGGCATTTTCGACATCGGCCTCAAACCTGAGCTCAACGCCCAGTTCGCGGGCACGCTCTTGAAGCAGCAACAGCAGCTGCTTCCGACCAATCCCGCAAAACCCGTGGCCTGAAGATACAAGCCTTTCGCCACGATAATGTAGCGCAATATCGTCCCAATAGGCGAACTTGCTGCCAATCGCCTTGGCGCTGACCGGATCGTTTTCCGCCAGATTGTCTAGCGTTTCATCCGACAGGACCACACCCCAGCCGAACGTGTCGTCAAACCGGTTGCGCTCAAACACTACCACTTCGCAATCCGGATCACGAAGTTTCATCGAGATTGCAAAGTAAAGCCCAGCCGGACCTCCTCCCAAACAAGCAAACCGCATATCATCACCACTTTGTTTCAAATTCCCCCTCATCCTACACATCTAAATTTATATTTCAAGCTTGAAATTTCATACCTAAAATATTAAAGTTGTACGGAGCCGGAAGCGCTGCTGGTTTGTTCCGAACGCTTGGGCTGTTTGCCAGGTTTATTGGCAGGCGTTCCGACACTAAGATCGGGTAAAATATGGGTTATTGTGGTTTTATGATTTTGGTAATGGCTGGGGGAATGTCACTGGGATGCCAATAGGATGAAATCGTTGCAACCAAACCACCAATTTGTCGTGAGGATAAGCGATGCTTGAATATTTAAGATACAATATGCACATCAACACTTTGGAAAGCGCCCGCAGCGTACATGCCCTGATCTTGGGCCGTGTGCAAACCGGCCTGCGGGCATTTCAATGATGCCCGCCAGCGCAATTGATTGGGAAGACGCCTTCTCAAACGCCGCCTACATCCAGGGCGGGGAGGATTTCCCCGCTATTTGGGAAGCGCGCGCCGCTAAGTTTCGGGCAACCGTCCGCGCTGATCTGGACATTCCCTATGGCACGGAGCCGCGCGAGGCCTTTGACATTTTCCTTCCTGATGGAAAGCCCCGGGGGTTGGCCGTGTTCATTCACGGTGGCTTCTGGCTTGGTTTTGGCAAGTCCGACTGGAGCGATCTGGCACAAGGTGTTCTCGAGCATGGTTGGGCGATGGCGCTACCGCAATATACCCTGGCGCCGGCCGCGCGAATCTCCGCTATGACCCGGCAGGTTGCCGCCGCGATTTCTGCCGCCGCCGAAAGGGTTTCGGGGCCGATCCATCTGTCTGGCCATTCCGCCGGCGGCCATCTGGCCAGCCGGATGGTCTGCCAGGACAGCCCGCTGCCGCAAGATATCCAACGCCGTGTCCACAATGTGGTCTCGATCAGCGGCGTACACGATCTGCGCCCTTTGCGTCTTCACTCGATGAACCAGAAATTGGGGTTGGACGAAAACGAGGCATCCAGTGAAAGCCCGGTGCTTTTAAAACCGCTGCCCAAGACCAAACTCACCGCCTGGGTTGGAGCCCGTGAACGCCCCGAATTCCTGCGTCAATCAGCCCTACTCGCTGAAGCATGGGGCCGGCTTGGGGCCGAGACCTGCCTTGTCTGTGACCCGGCCCGCCATCATTTTGACGTGGTGGAGGGTTTGAAATCTCCCGATCATCCTCTAACGCGCACTCTGTTGGATATCTGAATGATTGTTTCGGCAGAGGCCACCGGCGGTATCGCCAAATTGGATGTGGTTCACCTGTGATCCATGCGGGAATGATGGCTAATCCCGCTGGACTGCCGTGCCTGAAAAACTCCAGATATCTTCGTCATGCCATCGCATAGGCGGTTTGGGTGACCCGTCCCGGCAACACGCGCTCCAAAAAAAACCGGGTCCCAAGTGGCCCGGTTTTTGGTATCGAATTGCCTCGATTGGTTTGTCTCTTAGATGATCTGCTCTACCTGCTGAACTTCGGGAATGAAGTGTTTGAGCAGGTTCTGGATACCGTGCTTCAAGGTCGCCGTCGATGATGGGCAGCCGGCGCAGGCACCGCGCATATGCAGGAAGACGGTGCCGTTCTCGAAACCTCGAAACGCGATATCGCCACCGTCCTGGGCAACGGCTGGGCGTACCCGCGTATCGAGCAATTCCTTGATCGTAAGCACAATCTCTTCATCTTCCTGATCGTAAAATTCTTCGTCGCTATCTGCGGCCCGCTCTTCGGCCGATTGCGCCATAACAGGCGCGTTGGACATGAAATGCTCCATGATCGAGCCCAAAATGGCGGGTTTCAGATGCTGCCACTCACCGGCGGCTTTGGTGACCGTTATGAAATCATAGCCGAAAAACACGCCCGAGACGCCTGAAATTCCAAACAGGCGGCCCGCCAGCGGCGAGGCGATGGCAGCGGTTTCACCATCGCGGAAATCTACCGTTCCTTCTTCCAGAACAACCCGGCCCGGAATAAATTTCAGCGTCTCCGGATTTGGTGTGGCTTCGGTCTGAATGAACATCGGGCACCTCGAATATGAAAGTCTTTTTAGAACTATTCTAAAACACTCATCCACAAAATATGCCTCTCGCGTGAATGTTTCAAGCGGCGAATGCAAGAATTGAACAGTGACCTGTGAAAGACTAAGGCGTGTTGCGTTTTATCGGCTTCAAAAACGTAACGAAAAATGCGTTCGACCAAAGGGAGAGGCAGCTTTTTTCGTTTCAGATTAAACGCGACACGCTCTATCTACGAAAGGCTATCGATGTCTTCATCTGACAGGTTTTGCGGCACAACGGTCACCGGTATCGGGAAAGCCGCATCCTTGCCGACAATCGACGATACCAGCGGTCCGGGCCCTTCATTGGCAGCGCCTGCCGCCAGCACCAGAATAGCGATGTCCTGATCATCTTCGATCAGCCCGTGGATTTCCTCGACAGGACTACCCTCGCGCACCACGCATTCTGCCTCTATGCCGGCAGTTTCGCGCACCTTGGCGGCAAAATTATGCAGTGCGAGCTCGGCGCTCGCATTTGCCTCTTGCCGCATGATCTGTTCAACACCCAGCCAATGCTGAAAATCACCCGGTTCTATGCAATAGACAAGGACCAGCGAGCCACCGGTGCGTTCGGCACGCCTGGCCGCATAGGCGACCGCGCGTTCACATTCCGGCGTTTCGTCGATAACGCAGAGAAACTTGCGCCGGTGGCCGGCTTCCCGGCTCAGTCGTTTCGAAACCATTCAGTGATCCCGGTTGAACTTGGTGGCCAATCTGCCATCTGGCGATGCGCCAGGCAAGCGCAATTGACAAGCGTATTTGGCGGTGTCTGCCAAGAGCATCAGCTGCCAAGTAGCCCGACAATCTTCTTAACGTCTTTCATCGTTGCCTCCGCTATTGCACCGGCCCGTTCGGCTCCCGATGCCAGCACCTGCTCGATATAGGCCCGATCCTTGGAAATTCTGCGCATTTCGTTGGCAATGGGCGCCAGTTTTTCCACCGCCAGTTCTGCCAGCACAGGCTTGAACTCTGAAAATTGTTTGCCTGCAAACTCTGCAATCGCTACGTCACGGTCCACTTCGTTTAGAGCCGCATAGATTCCAATCAGGTTTTCCGCTTCGGGGCGCTCTTTTAGCTCTGTAGCCGAATCGGGCAGAGGCGTAGGGTCGGTCTTGGCTTTACGGATCTTGCGGGCAATCGCATCGGCATCGTCGGTCAGGTTGATGCGCGACAGATCCGATTGATCCGATTTCGACATTTTCTTGGTCCCGTCACGAAGGCTCATCACCCTTGTGGCGGGTCCGTCGATCAGTGGTTCTGTCAGGGGAAAATAGCCGTTCACGGTCTCGTCGCCGATCTGCATTTCGACGCCGCTACCAAGCTCGGCAATGCGGGTCGAAAAATCATTGTTGAACTTTTGTGCAATATCGCGGGTAAGTTCCAGATGTTGCTTTTGATCATCGCCGACAGGCACATGCGTCGCGCGATAGACCAAAATGTCAGACGCCATCAGATTGGGGTAGGAAAACAGGCCAACGGACGCATTTTCGCGGTCCTTGCCGGCTTTTTCCTTAAACTGGGTCATACGGTTCAGCCAGCCCATGCGCGAAACGCAGTTGAAGACCCAGGCAAGTTCGGCGTGTTGATGAACCTGGGACTGGTTGAAAACGATGTGTTTTTCAGGATCGATCCCCGAAGCAAGATAGGCGGCCGCGATTTCGCGGGTTTGCGCGGCCAGATCCGGTTGTACCAGCGTATCGGTAATCGCATGCAAATCGACCACGCAGTAAATGCAGTCATAGCTGTCCTGGAGGGCGACAAATCGCTTTATCGCACCGAGATAGTTGCCAAGATGCAAATTACCCGTCGGCTGTACGCCGGAGAATACTAGTTGCTTAAAGCCCATTTTCTGCTGCTTCCGAAACTCATCACCAATGCCACGCGCCACGATAACTGCGGCCTTATGAACGAGCTTGACTGTGGAAGCAAGGCTGCGGGTGTTACGGTTCGTCGGGCACTGGTTTGGGTGGCCCGGCCGGCTGTTCGATGGCCTGATGGGCCGCACCCGCCACGGCGTCCATTTCCTCAGGTGTCAGCGGTTTGTCGCTTTCGACCCTGACTTTCACGTCGCGCTGGGCGAAATTGATGCCGTTTTTCTCAAACTCGTCACGAAGCTTCTGATAGGCATCACGCCGGATCAGCCACTGCGAGCCGGGCCGCGCCATGAATTTGACGCCGACAACCATGTTGAACTCTTCCATCCGCCTGACCCCTTGCGATTTCAAAGGCTGGAGAATGTGGTGACCATAGCCTTCATGGACTTGCAATTCCGCGCCGATGCGTTTGACGATCTTCTTGACCAGCCGCAGATCCGTTTCAAACGGCACCCGGAATTCAAGCTTCATGATGACCCAGTCACGCATGTGGTTGGTCACTGCCTTCAATTCACCAAAGGGGATTGTGTGTATCGCGCCGCGATGGTGGCGGATACGCAGTGATCTGAGCGACATTGATTCCACCGTGCCGCGCAAATTTTCCATCTCGATATATTCACCGACCCTGAAGGCATCGTCGAGCAGGAAGAAAATACCGGAAACCACATCCTTGACCAGAGCTTGCGCACCAAAACCGATTGCGATTCCGGCAACACCGGCGCCAGCAAGCAATGGCCCGATATTGATGCCGATTGACGATAGAACCGTCAAAATGACGATGATGGCGATGGTTATCATCAAAAACATGCGCAAAATTGGCAGCAATGTTGCCATCCGCGCTTCCGGGCCGGGCGCCATACCGTCATTGGCCGGCCCGTAATCGGCAAGCCGCCGGTTGATCGCCGTCTTGGCCCAGATCCAGACCAGATCGGCCAAAAGCAGGGTGACGAGAACATTGACCCCGGTACGGAACACCCGCCCGCCGACGGACGGCGAACCCGTCAGCGAGACCAGTCCCAGACCCCAGGCCCAGGCAAGTGCGACCACGGACAGCAAAATCAAAACAATCCGCACAATGCGTATCGTAATGACCCGGCGGGTACCATAGCGGCTGCGGTCAACAGAAATTGCCTGGCCATCATCAGGCACAGGTGGAGCATCCTCAGCCATCGATGCCTGAACGGCAACTTCTTCCTCGGCCACCCCATTTTCATGTTCGTCTGCGGCATCGCGCTTCTCTGCTGCGGCTTCCGCCTGATCGAACAGATCGCCAACCACCGTTCTGGCGGTCCGGATGGCGGGGAATAAAAGACCCAGGATGACGATTGTCCACATCAGTTCGTGCGCGCCGATCAGCCAGAGCAGAAAGGCGACACCGATCAGCACCGTGTTGACGATAGCCATCTGCCTGGATGCCGGTGCGGGGTGTGCGTCCGCGTAGTCATCGGCCAGCGGCTGGCGCAATCGCCATATCATGCCAACGAGAATGGAGCCGAACAGAAATGCCGTCATCACCGGGATGACGATCACGGCCGGGGCCAGTTCCTCTTCATAGCCCGTATTGATGCCCAACCGGCGCAATCCGTCCGCGATGACGATACCGGCTGCGCCAACCAGTGCTGAGAAGATGATGTAGCTGGCAGCCCTTCTTGCGCGTCGGTTTCCAAGCGGTACGAGCCGGACATCCGGTGCTCCGGGCGCAAGGATAAATGACACCAGCATGCCAATCAGTCGAAACGCGACAACGACCAGCAAAAGCGTGATTACCATTTCACGTGTCAGTGTTGGCCAGTCGAAGGAGACAAACGCACCGGCGCTGCCTGCCGCAAAGATGGCAACGCCGGTAAAATGAAAGACAATTCCAAGTCCCGCCCGGGTGACCTTGTGTGACAGCGAACTTGGCACGCCATGCGCCAGTCGCAAGCGCAATGGCCGCGCATATTGATGATAAAGCCATTCCAGTCCGCCACCGATAAACAGAAATATCAGCACATAGGTGAGAACCCTCAACGCATCGCCCGGATCCAACCCCGATTCCAGAGCTTCGCTGGCTGCCGCCGGTATCGTATGTATCGCCGAAAACCCGGCTATCAGCGCCCCGACCCGGGTTTCGATGCGAATGGCGGCGGCGGAAATTTCTGAGCGCAGCGACCATCCGCTCTCAGCTCCGTCCCCCTGCTGTTCAAGCGTGCGCCGAAGCTCATCGATGATTGCCGGATTGCCCAGAAGCCGTAACAATTCCCGCATCTCTTCGGGCGACGCCGTCTGAGCCGCATTGTTGGGGGCATCGGAGGTTCCAGCCACAAGCGATGGATTGACCGTTTGCGCGGTCGCTAGGCCGACCGGAAAAAGCACAAGCACCAAAGCCACGCACAACGTTGCTGCGATCCGCATCACTCGGCCGCCTCCATTGAGCCTCCGGGCTCCCCGTCATAATCGGCTTCGCCTGCCTCATGCAGATCTGATGGTTTGACATGGGGCGGAACAAGGCGTTCGACCTCAATCTGTCCGCCGCCGATTTTCAACTGGCAGGCAAGCCGCATATCATCGCTGGCGCCGATCCGGTCAAGCGTGCGCGCTTCCTCGCTGGATGGTTCGGGCGGGGGCTCAGTCGCCTTGAGCAGGCGAACCCTGCAGGTTCCGCAACGCCCGCGTCCGCCGCAAAGAGCTGCATGCGGAATATCGTTCGTATTAGCCGATTCAAGCAGCGTCAGCCCGTTTGCGCTGGTATAGGCGGCCTGTCCGGCATAGTGAATGCGCGTTGTCCCGTCATTGCCCATCAACCGCCATCGCCGCGCCGCAAAGACAATCGCCGCAATCACCAGAAAGCCTGCAAAAAGCCAGGTTTCGATCGTTGCCAGTTGCAGCAGGATTTCGTCGATGGTTAGCCCGCCCTCCGGTGGTTGGGCATAGACCACCTCAACCTCGCCCGACATAACCTGCTTTCCGCCTTCGACATATCCGAGCATGGCCAAAACCGGCAGCGCGACGGCAATTGGATAGCAGACAAGAGAAACGCGCGGCCACCAGCTTTGTACACGCAACCACAAAAACAGCCCGATACAGCCATGAATCCAGGTAGCGGACAGCAGGATGACCTGACGTAGGCCCTCCGCCGGCTGGTAGTACCAAAACAGCAATAAAACGCCCGGAAAATCCTGCGTCAATCCGAATGCCTGTCTGACGACAACCGTTCCCACAATGTGTGGGATCATCAGCGGAATCAGGATCAGGCTTGAGCCGATCTGCACCAGATCATTGCGCGTTATGTTGAACGTATTACGCTGGTATATCGCCACAAAACCAAGCGCCATATGAACCAGCAGCGCCACCAGCAGAATGGGGCCGGCAACTATATTCGACCACAACCCCAACAGCCAGGGGCGGGTCTGTTCCATCAGCGCTACCGAGGACAGCCCCATGGCGATATTGATCAGATGCATCGTCACAAATGCAAACAATATCAAGCCGGTAATTATGCGTAATCTCTTGGCCATGAGTATCCCAGTTTGCTGCAAAGCGGGCAAAAAGCCAATCCGGCAGTTCGATTATCTGCAATTAGTGCATTTTTCGCCGGCGGAGCAACGTCATCAATTGCTGCCGGTCAATCGCGCCCAGGCAGAGCGCTATTGCCAGATAGACCGCGCTTGCTGCAGCGATCATGGCAAAAACGGCCAGGATACGAACGACAAGATAATCGTGCCCGGTGACCGGCCCTGTGAACAAAAGTCCAATCCAGATCAGTCCTCCCATCACTGTGGCAGCAAACGCGATGATCGCAAAATTTCTCCAGGTGGATTTTCCCGGGCGAAAATCGCCGCGCGCGATCAGAACAACCGCCAGAAGAGCCACATTAAGCCACGCCGAAATCGACGTTGCCGCCGCGATGGCGACATATCCATAGACCGGAAACAGCGCCAGGCTGAGCGCGATGTTGGCAACCACCTGGACCATAGCGAACCACATCGGCGTCTTCATGTCTTCGCGTGCAAAATAGGAAGCCTGAAACACCTTGATCATTACATAGGCCGGCAGGCCGCTGGCGAAAGCGGCCAGTGCCGTTGCCGTCATGGTGGTTGTCTCGGCGGTAAATGCACCGCGCTCGTATAGTATATTCACGATCGGGGCCGGCATGACCATCAGGCCGACGGCGGCGGGAACGGTGATGCCGAGGGCAAATTCGGCCGAGCGGTTTTGCAAATGGATGGCCTCGGCCGTATCGTCTGCCTTCAGCGCGCGGGAGAGTTCTGGAAGCAGCACCACGCCGACCGCGATGCCGATGACCCCCAGGGGCAGCTGATTGATCCTGTCGGCGTAGTTCAAAAGGGCAATCGCGCCATCCTCTGCCGATGCAATGATCTGCCCGACAAGAAGATTGATCTGTGTCGCGCCGCCAGTGAGCACAACCGGTCCCATAAGCACTAAAAGCCGTTTGACGCCGGGCGTCAGGCGCGGCCGCCGCAGCGACATGGAAAAGCCCTCGCGGCGAGTGCCCCAGATGAGGAAAAACAGCTGCACGAAACCCGAAGCAAAAACACCCCACGCCATCCAGTATCCGGTGCTGCTTTGATCAAGACCGCCCGCCAGCGCTGCAAGCAGAATGGCCACCAAAATGATATTGAGCAATACCGGTACGAAAGCAGCCAGAAAGTAGCGCCGCATCGAGTTCAGCACACCCGACAGCATCGCCACCAAGGACATGCAGAACAGGTAGGCAAACATGATCCGCGTCATGACAATGGTAAGGTCGAGCTTATCCGGCTGATCGGCAAAGCCTGGCGCGATTATGGTCTCGACCAGAACCGGCATGAACAGGATCGCCAGTGCCGAAAGGCCAAGCAATATAGGGATCAAAACGGCAAGGACAGCCTCGGCAAACCGCCGTGCCGCTTCCGGCCCGCCGCCTTCAAGCTCTTTGGCAAACAGCGGCACGAAGGCGGCGTTAAACGCGCCTTCTGCGAAAATGCGCCTGAACAGATTGGGAAACCGGAACGCGGCATAAAAGGCATCTGCAACAGGGCCTGCGCCAAGCGCGGCGCCGATCAGCGCCTCGCGGGCAAAACCCAGCACACGGCTCATCATGGTGGCCCCGCCGACAGAGGCGAATTTTGCGATCAGGCCCATCGTCAGGCCGTTTTCCGTTCTGCCATGCCGGGTCCGATCATTGGCTGTCCACTCCAGCTGAGACGGCGCGCTTGTTTTCAGGTGCGGCCGATTCGCTCTGGCCGGGGTGCCCATCCACGTGATCGCCGGTCAGAACCTCGAGCAGATGATCCTTGATTTTGCGCTGGCGCATTTCATCTTCGATCTTGTGGCCAACCAGATCGGTTACATAGAATGTATCAATCACCTTTTCCCCGAATGTCGTGATATGCGCGGAAGCGATATCAAGTGACAGGTCGAAGATTGCTCCGGTAAGGGCCGAAAGCAATCCTGGTTTGTCCGGCCCCCGCAATTCGATAACGGAAAATTTGTGCGACAGGGTATTGCGGATTTCAACACGGCACTCCACCTCGAAGGCTGATATCGTTTTGCTGGAGCGAAGCCGCTTTTCAATGATATCTGGCAGATGAACATCACCCGACAACACTTTTTCGATCATCTGGCATACACGCTTGCCACGGCGCATTTCATCCTCATCCCTGTCAAATTCCCTCGATATCAGGATGGTATCAAGTGCACGGCCGTCACGCGTGGTGAAGATCTGCGCATCAACGATGTTCCCGCCAGCGGCCGAACAGGCTCCCGTGATCATCGAGAGCAGACGCGGATGGTCCGGCGCCAGCACTGTAATTTCAGTGACGGCATGAAATTGATGGGTCCGCACCATGGTTGCGAAGTTCCCACCCTCTTTGTCTGCCTTGCGGATGAATTCGGCGTGCCGTAACTGATCCTCGATATCAACGATCAACATGTAGTTGGAATAATGCAGCCGGCGGTAACGCTCCCGGTTGGATGAAGGCCAGCTTGCCAGCCGGTCTTCCAGCTTGTTGCGCGCCTCTTCCGCACGTTCAAAGGCGTTTTCTTCGGAAAAGCCGCCCGTTAGCAAAATCTCGGTTTCATAATAAAGAGTACGAAGCAACTGCCCCTTCCAGCCGTTCCAAACCCCCGGGCCGACACCTCT
This sequence comes from Rhizobiaceae bacterium, assembly GCA_963669455.1. GTDB lineage: Bacteria > Pseudomonadota > Alphaproteobacteria > Rhizobiales > Rhizobiaceae > JAWKWH01. The sequence continues at coordinate 3,822,311 of OY770026.1, read as the reverse complement.
GATATCACAGACGGTCAGGACCAGCAGCAATCTCAGTCGCTCAACTGACTGAACAATGTTTGCAAAATCCTCAATCGTCTTTCTGTCGTTTAGATCGCGTGACTGTGCGATCATCGACATGGTGAGATGTTGCTCGACCAGCCAGGCAACCATCTCGGTCTCGGTCTCCGACAGCCCCATATGCGGACAAAGCCTGCGCGCCACTTCGGCTCCGGCGACTTCGTGGGCAATCGGCAGGCCCTTGGCGATGTCGTGGAACAGTACCGCAACATACAGCACCTTGCGCCATGATTTCAGTTTGGGAAGCAAATTGTGTGCAAGGGGATGGTTGGCTTCCCCCTCGCCACGTTCAATCTCCGCCAGCACACCAATGCAGCGCAGAAGATGCTCATCGACCGTATAGTGGTGATACATCGAAAACTGCATCATCGCGACAATGCGGTCAAAGTCGGGAATGAGCTTGCCGAGCAGCCCCGCCTCGTTCATGCGCCGCATATTGAGTTCCGGGTTGCGCGCCGAGGTCAGACAATCCAGAAACAGCCGGTTGGCTTCCTCGTTGCCGCGCAGCGACCGGCTGACCAGTGCCGCCGATCGTGTCACCAGTTTTAGCGCATTGGGATGCAGTTCGAGGCTGTGCTTGTCGGCCAGCCAGAACAGCCGCAGCAGGTTGACCGGATCACCTTTGAACACATGATTGTCGACGACATTGATGCGGTGGTTGTCGACAATGAAACCGGGCGCTCCGGCAAGCTTGCGTCGGCGCCTGGAAAATGTGCGAAACAGCCGGTTGAAGCCCGGCACATGCTTCGCCTCCTCCACCTCCAGCACGGTGCAGAAGATGCGGGTCAGATCGCCCACCTGCTTTGCCGTGAGGAAATATTCTTTCATGAACCGCTCGACCGCAGATAGCGCCTTGCCGTCCGTGTAGCCCATGCGATCGGCAATATCGCGTTGAATGTCGAAATGCAGCCGCTCCTCCGCCTTGCCGGTGAGAAAATGCATGTGGCATCGCACGGTCCATAAAAAATCTTCAGCCCGCTGGAAAAGCTTGTGCTCCTTGGCGGTAAAGACCCCCTTGTCGATCAATTCCTTGCCTGTCTGCACCCGGTAGAAATATTTGCCGATCCAGAACAGCGTATGCAGGTCGCGCAGCCCGCCCTTGCCATCCTTTATATTTGGTTCGACCTTGTAGCGGCTTTCGCCCTGCTTCTTGTGTCGGTGATCGCGCTCGGTAAGCTTCGCCTGGATGAATTCCGGCCCCGTGCCTGCGACAACCTCCCGGTCGAACCGCTCGGTCAACTCATCGAACAGCTCCTTGGAACCCCAGACGTACCGTGCTTCAAGGACTGCGGTTCGGATTGTGATATCGGAGCGCGAAAGCCGGATGCACTCATCGATCTTGCGGGTGGCATGGCCGACTTTCAGGCGGAGGTCCCACAACATGTAGAGCATGTATTCGATAACCTGCTCGCCCCATGGCGTTTGCTTGTAGGGCAGCAGGAACAAAAGATCGATGTCGGAACCAGGCGCCAGCGTGCCGCGCCCATATCCGCCAACGGCAATCACAGCCATGCGCTCGGCCGAAGACGGGTTGGTCGAGCGATAGACATGGGTAACGGTGAAATCGTAGAGCGCGCGGATCAGTTCATCCATATGATGCGAAAGCCGGGCGGCACACGCTGTGCCGCTGCGGTCATTGGTAAGCATGTCATCTGCCAGCTGCCGGCCGCGTTTCAATTCGCGCTTTAACAGGTCCAGCACCTTTGCACGAACATCTTGGCTTGAGCCATCGCTACCCTTGCCGGCGGTCAGCGCAGACAATTCGGCGCGCAGGGCCGCGCCGTCAATCATCCCGTCCAGCTTGAGCGATATTGCTTTCATCGTCGGCGGTATAGCGCGAATGAAACACAAAGGGGAGAGGGCTTGACAGTCCAGGGTATGCGATTACGCAAATCCGTTTCCGGAGTGCTTATTTTGTTCTGTCCGCCTGAAGCATAACTGTGATGTCGACGCCAAATCCAACCATCTCATCCGATGAGAAACCCTTTTTACCGACATCGAAATCAAGCCGGTTGAGTGTAACGCTGCCATCGACAAAAGCCCTGTCATTTTCGATTTTCAAATCGAATGGCAACACCAGGGGCCGGCTGATTCCGGCCAGTTGCAAAGTCCCGCGCGCCTCAAACGACCCTGGCGCTGTCTGGACAAATTCATTTGCCTCAAACACCGCGACGGGATGTTGTTCGGCATTGAGAAAATCGGCCGAAAGCGCGTTTTCGCTGACGGCGCCGAGTGTCAGGCTTGCAACATCAACCTCAACAACCACCCGCGCGGTTGTTAGATTTTCCGGATCAAAATCGATAGCTGCATTCCACTTGGCAAACTGTCCCGAAACCGGTTTGCCCGACTGGATTATCTGAACGCCAAGCCGGCTGTCTGCCGGATCAACCTGCCAGCCGGACAGGGTTTCACCGGATGTGTTGCCGCCGGTTTCAGCTGATCCGCCATCCCGGTTTGTAAGAGCGGACTGCACTGCAACTGCCCCGCCCACCGCCGCAAACGCCAGCACCGCCAGCAAAATTGCAGCACCGTGATGACGTGATCCGGGAAGATCGGCCTTGATATTGACGGCGCGAAATGGGGTCATTCGCGCCAAGGTATCGTCACGGTCGATCAGAACATGCTTCAGCGCACCGGCAATGTGAAGCGTAAGCGCAACGCCAAGCAGAATGGCTGAAAAGAAATGCACCGCACCGAAAATCGCTGCAAGCGCGGGACTTTTCGGCACCAGCGGCAGATCCTGCGGCAATGCCCACCAGATTGGCGCGAATCCTTCCAGTGCCGAATGATGCAGCCAACCGCTCACCGGCATGGCGATGATCGCGCCATACAATATCCAGTGGATTGTTCTGGCCGCCAGACTTTCCAGCGGTTTGTCGCCATTGAGCGGTCTTGGATGTGGTTGAATGATCGCCCAGACAACCCGCAAAATAGCGGTGAACAGGGCGGTAACGCCAAGCGTCTTATGCAGTGAATAAAACCACACCTTATAGGCCACATCTTCCGCCGAACCTGCTGGAAGCTCGTGCATATAGATGCCGAGCCCGACAAGAATGAAGATCAGCGCGGCGGTTGCCCAATGTAGCAATTGGGCAACCAAACCATATGTTCGGGAGCTGTTCAGATACACGCTCTTAGACTTTCCGTGTGGCAAAAAGCTGCTTTTGTCTTTGCAGCGGTCTTATTTAACGGCCTTCAACTCTGTCGAAATGGCTATCGAAATCGGTCCGGTTGGAAATTTCGGACCAACGCCAAATGCCACGTGGTCGATTTCGGTTGTGGCTGAAAAGGCTACCCAGTCGCCCTTATAATAGTCGAGAAACTGGCCGACCGGATGCGCGCCGCGGTGGGTCAATGTGGTTTTCAGCGTTACCGGTTTGGTTACGCCATGAATTGTCAAATCGCCCGTCACATCTGCGGTTGTGTCGCCGGTCCGCTCAATCTTCGTGCTGGTGAACGTGATTTGCGGGTAGGTTTCAACTTCCAAAAAGTCCGCGCTTTTCAGATGCTCGTCGAGGCGCGGATATCCGCTCCAAAGACTGGTGGCATCAATGGTGACATTCAGCTTGGACTGTTCAACGGCATCGGGTTCAAGGACCAGTTCGCCTTTTGCCGAAGAAAATTCTGCCGACTGCATTGAAACGCCGGCATGACTCCAGCTGAAGTGTACCTCGGTGTGTCCCTGATCGGTCTGATAGATCTCCGCTGCATATGCCGGTGTGCCGCTTGCGGCAATCAAAATTGGCAGTACAGTCAGACCAGAACGCTTGATCAATCCCATAAGTCTTCTCCTTTTGCGGTGAATCCCGCCCGTGAAAGCGAGCTGTGCCTGCCGGTTTGCTCTTAAGTGACGTCAGGCGGTTAATGCAGATGAACGTGCATCTAATTGTGGCAACCGACAGATGCAAAGGCATTTACACACAGTCACCAGATCGTGAACAAATCTATCCAGCCGATCAGGAAACAGATTTATGGATTGCTTTGAACAGGGCGTAGCTGGTCATCTGCAAAGCACTGGATTCGATGTTTATGCAACCCACCGGCGTGGTGAAGTCATCAAGACGCCCGGCAGACCGGATACCGCTCTAGTGGTCAGGTCCCCGCATTATAGGCCGCGATGGCTGCCATATTGACGATGTCGCTGTCCTTGGCATTGAGCGGGACGATCTGAACCGATTTGTTCAAACCGACCAACAACGGGCCGATGACAGTGGAGCCGCCCAGTTCCTGCAGCATCTTTGTTGAAATCGAAGCGGAATGAAACGCCGGCATGACCAGCACATTGGCAGGACCCGACAGGCCGATAAACGGATAACGCTCCATCAGTGCAGGGTTGAGCGCCACATCAGCGGCCATCTCACCGTCAAACTCGAAGTCAACACGGCGCTTGTTGAGAATCTTGACAGCCTCCTGCACCCGCTCGGAACGTTCGCCGGGCGGATGGCCGAATGTGGAGTAGGCGAGCATCGCCACGCGCGGCTCGTAGCCCATGCGCCGCGCCATGCCGGCAGCCTCCTCGGCAATATCGGCAAGCTCCTCTGCATTGGGCATGTCGTGCACGGCGGTATCGGCAACCAGCACGGTGCGGCCACGGCAAAGCGCCAGCGACACGCCGATGACCCGGTGACCGGGCTTGGCATCGATCACCCTGCACACATCGTCCAGCACGGTTGAATAGTTCCGGGTGACACCGGTGACAACACCGTCGGCATCACCAAGTGCGACCATGCAGGAGGCAAAGTGATTGCGGTCATTGTTGATCAGGCGCTGACAGTCGCGCAGCAAATGACCCTTTCGCTGCAGCCGCTCATAGAGAAAATCGGCATAGGCCTGATTGCGGCGCGACAGGCGGGCATTGATGAGCTCGATTCCTGGCCGGTCAATATCGACACCGGCCGCGCGGGCCGTCTCCTTCATTTCCTCCTCGCGGCCGAGCAGAATGGCGGTGCCGAGCTTCTGGTTCACATAGGAAACGGCGGCACGCATGACCTGCTCTTCCTCGCCCTCGGCAAACACGATGCGCTTGGGCTGGCGGCGCACACGATCATAGATGCGCTGCAAGGTGGATGCGATCGGGTCGCGGCGTCCGGCCAGTTCCTGCGCGTAGGCTTCCAGGTTTAAGATCGGTTTGCGGGCGACGCCTGAATCCATTGCCGCCTTGGCGACGGCAACGGGGATCGCCGAAATCAGGCGCGGATCGAACGGCACCGGAATGATATAGCCCGGGCCGAATTTCGGCCTGTTCCCGCGATAGGCGGCGGCCACATCATCGGGTACATCGGCGCGGGCGAGTTCAGCCAGTGCTGCTGCTGCGGCGACCTTCATCTCGTTGTTTATCGTCGATGCCCGGACATCGAGCGCACCGCGGAATATATAGGGAAAGCCAAGAACATTGTTGACCTGATTGGGATAGTCCGAACGGCCTGTCGCCATGATGGCGTCGTCGCGGACCCCGGCAACCTCTTCCGGCGTGATTTCCGGGTCGGGATTGGCCATGGCGAAAATGATTGGATTGGGCGCCATGGATTTGACCATCTGGTGGGTCAATGCGCCCTTGACCGAAAGGCCGAAAAAGACATCCGCGCCATCAACCGCATCAGCCAGCGTGCGTTTGTCGGTCTTGACCGCATGGGCCGACTTCCACTGGTTCATACCCTCCTTGCGGTCCTGATAAATTACGCCCTTGGTATCACACAGAGTGACGTTTTGCGGCGAGACACCCATCGCCTTGACCAGTTCGATACAGGCAATTGCTGCAGCACCGGCTCCGTTGCAGACGATTTTGGCATCCTTCATTTCGCGGCCCGTCAGATGCAGCGCATTGATCAGACCGGCCGCGGCGATGATAGCCGTTCCGTGCTGGTCATCGTGAAACACCGGAATATCCATCAGATCGCGCAGCCGCTGCTCGATGATGAAACAGTCGGGCGCCTTGATGTCCTCCAGATTGATACCGCCAAAGGAGGGCCCGAGATAGCGCACACAATTGATGAATTCGTCGATATCGCCGGTGTCAACCTCCAGATCGATGGAATCAACGTCGGCAAAGCGCTTAAACAGGACCGCCTTGCCCTCCATCACCGGTTTGGAGGCAAGCGCACCGAGATTGCCAAGGCCGAGAATGGCTGAACCATTGGAAATCACGGCAACCATATTGCCCTTGGTGGTATAGTCGTAGGCGCGCGAAGCATCTTCGGCAATCGCGTTGACCGGCACGGCAACCCCCGGCGAATAGGCGAGCGAAAGGTCCCGCTGGGTGGCCATTGGCTTGGTGGGGCTGATTTCCAGCTTGCCCGGGCGGCCGGAAGAATGAAATTCCAGCGCTTCGGAATCGCTGACTGAGGGACCGCCACGGTCCGATTTGTCTGTTGCCGGCATTGCTTACTCAAATTCCTCCAAAATACGAACAGCAAATTTGTGAACCATGGTTTGTAAGGCTACACTTGGCGCAGTAAAAGAGCCAATCGATAGTTCCTCACCATGATCTTCAAAAAAACAATTTCCTGGATGGTGCATCTATGAACGACGAAACGCCCATTTCGCACGAGCGTCTGTCGGCCGCCAGCCTTGCCACACCGGAAAGCCTGGCCTCTGCAACGCCGATGATGGAGCAATATATCGAGATCAAGATCGCCAATCCCGACTGTCTGCTGTTTTACCGCATGGGCGATTTTTATGAACTGTTTTTTGACGATGCGGAAACCGCTTCGCGGGCGCTTGGCATCACGCTGACAAAACGCGGCAAGCACCTTGATCATGATATCCCCATGTGCGGTGTGCCGATACATGCCGCAGACGATTATCTGCAAAAGCTGATCGCACTCGGCCATCGTGTCGCCGTCTGCGAACAGATCGAGGATCCGGCCGAAGCCAAGAAACGCGGCTCCAAAGCGGTGGTGCGCCGCGACGTGGTGCGACTGGTCACACCAGGCACCATCACCGAGGACAAGCTGCTGGCGCCGTCACAATCCAACTTCCTGATGGCGCTCGGCCGGGTAAAGGGTGACCAGGAGCGCTCGATGGCGCTCGCCTGGATCGATATCTCCACCGGTGCGTTCCGGCTTGCTTCGACCGGGCCTGATCGTCTGGCCGCCGATATTGCGCGGGTCGAGCCGAGCGAGCTGATCCTGCCCGAACCGCTATTTGCCGACGAGGCGCTCAGGCCGGTTTTCGACCTGATGGGGCGGACCGTCGTGCCGCAGCCGGCGAGCCTGTTTGATTCGGCAACCGCGGAACACCGTATTGCCGGACATTTCAATGTGTCGGCATTGGACGGATTTGGCAGTTTTTCGCGCGCCGAGCTTTCCGCCATTTCCGGCGTGATCGCCTATGTGGAAAAGACACAGAAGGCCGAACGGCCTGAACTGGAACGGCCGGTGCGCGAAGATGGCGCGACTGCGCTGTTCATCGATCCGGCAACACGGGCCAATCTGGAACTGGTGCGCACACTGTCTGGAAAGCGCGACGGCAGTCTTTTAAAGGCGATCGACCGCACCGTCACCGGCGGCGGCGGGCGCCTGCTTGCAGAACGGCTGATGGCGCCGCTGACGGTGCCCGAAGACATTCGCGCCCGCCATGATTCGATTGCGTTTATGTATTCTGAGCCAGCCATTGCCGACGATTTTCACCAACAGTTAAAGCGTTTGCCCGACATGCCGCGGGCTTTGTCGCGTCTGGCGCTGGGGCGCGGCGGTCCCCGCGATTTGGGCGCCATCGCTTTGGGGCTTTGCCGTGGCACTGATATTGCCCGTATCATGGATACTGCGGAACTGCCGGCCGAATTGCGTGCGGCCCGCGATGCGCTTGCCGCTCTGCCCGATGAGTTGTCGGACCATCTGGCAAGGGCTCTGTCTGATGATTTGCCTTTATTGAAGCGCGATGGCGGGTTTGTCCGCGAGGGCTATCATAAAGAACTCGATGACATGCGCGCGCTTCGCGACCAGTCGCGCCGCATTATCGCTAAAATGCAGTCCGACCTGGCCGAGGAAACCGGCATCAAATCCTTGAAAATCAGGCACAATAATGTGCTGGGATACTATATCGAGGTGACCGCCAACCATCAGGCGGTGATGACCGGGTCCGACGAGGCGAAATCGCGTTTTATTCACCGCCAGACAATGGTCAATGCGATGCGGTTCACGACAACGGAACTGTCGGAGCTTGAAACCAAGATCGCCAACGCGGCCGGGCGCGCGCTGGAAATCGAGCTGGAAATTTTTTCCAAGCTGACCGCGGAAACGGTTTTGCAAGCCACCCCAATCCGTTCCGGTGCGCAGGCGCTTGCCGCGCTCGACCTGTCGGCAGCACTGGCAAGCCTGGCACGGTCGGAGGACTGGTGCCGGCCGGAGATCGATCAAAGCCTTGATTTTAACATCGAAGGCGGCCGGCATGTGGTCGTCGAGCAGGCGCTCAGAAAAGAGGCCGCCGATCCGTTCGTCGCCAATGACTGCGATTTGTCGCCCCTCGATGGGGATAAAAATGGCGCGATCTGGCTGCTGACAGGCCCCAATATGGGCGGCAAGTCGACCTTTCTGCGGCAAAATGCACTGATCGCGATTCTGGCGCAGATGGGCTCCTATGTGCCGGCAAAATCGGCCCGTATCGGCGTTGTCGACCGCTTGTTCAGCCGCGTTGGCGCGTCGGACGATCTGGCGCGCGGACGCTCCACATTTATGGTCGAGATGGTCGAGACGGCGGCGATTTTGAATCAGGCGACCGAACGCTCACTGGTGATCCTCGACGAGATCGGCCGCGGCACGGCAACCTTTGACGGGTTGTCCATTGCTTGGGGCACGGTTGAATATCTGCATGAGAAAAACCGCTGCCGGGCATTGTTTGCGACCCATTTTCACGAAATGACCGCTCTGTCTGAAAAACTTGCCCGGCTGGCCAATGTCACCATGCGGGTCAAGGAATGGGACGGCGAGGTGGTTTTCCTGCACGAGGTTGGCAAAGGGGCTGCCGACCGGTCCTATGGTGTGCAGGTGGCAAAGCTCGCAGGCCTGCCCGAAGCCGTCGTCGCGCGGGCAAAGGATGTGCTGCACCAGCTCGAACAGGGCGACATGTCGGGCAAGACCAACCGGCTGATCGATGATTTGCCGCTGTTTAACGTCGAGATCAAACGTGCCCCCCCGGCACGCAGGGACGATGGCCTGAAACACGCCGTCGCCGCTCTCGACCCGGATTCGATGACCCCGCGCGACGCGCTGGAAGCGCTTTACCGGCTGAAAGGGCTGGCCGGGGATGGATGAGGCGGCCGTCTGATCACCGCTTGTGAAAACTGCCGGAAAAAATTCCTCTTGCCTCCGGTTTTCTTGAAACCAGAAACTCAAATCGGGCAAATTCAGGTTGTCCTGCTCTCGAAACTGGCCGTGTAGAACCCTACCATGTAAGACTGGCAATCTGTAACAAACGGGAGATATCGACGATGGAGAACAAGTCGGGGGAGAACAAGCCGGGGCGTGGCCGCATATTCGGTTCGATCACCGAAACGATAGGCAACACGCCGCTTGTGCGTTTTGATAAGTTTGCGGCGCACAAGGGCATTGGCGCCAAGCTGATAGCAAAACTCGAATTCTTCAATCCGATCGCCAGCGTCAAGGATCGTATCGGCGTTGCGATGATCGAGGCTATGGAAGCAGCCGGCAAGATCAGGCCCGGACAAACAACGCTAATCGAGCCGACATCCGGCAATACCGGTATTGCGCTTGCCTTTGCGGCGGCGGCAAAAGGCTACCGTCTGATCCTGACCATGCCGGAAACCATGTCGATCGAACGCCGCAAGATGCTGGCTCTGTTCGGGGCCGAACTGGTGCTGACCGAAGGACCAAAGGGTATGAAGGGGGCGATTGCCATTGCGGAGGAACTTGTCGCCTCAACGCCCGGCGCGGTCATGCCGCAGCAATTCGAAAACCCGGCAAATCCGGAAATTCATCGCAAGACGACCGCCGAGGAAATCTGGAACGACACCGGCGGAAAGCTCGACTATTTCGTATCAGGCATCGGCACCGGCGGAACGATCACCGGCGCGGGCCAGGTGCTGAAATCGCGCAATGCGGATCTGAAAATCATTGCTGTGGAACCGAAGGAATCTCCGATCCTGTCCGGTGGCGAACCCGGACCGCACAAAATCCAGGGCATCGGAGCCGGCTTCGCACCAGCCATTCTCGATACCTCGATTTATGATGAGGTGGTTGCCGTGTCGAGCGATGAGGCGATGGAAAATGCGCGTCTGGCAGCCAGGCTCGAAGGCGTACCGGTCGGCATTTCATCGGGCGCAGCCTTGCAGGCGGCAACATTGATCGGCTCGCGGGCGGAAGCGGAAGGAAAAAATATGGTTATTATCATTCCTTCCTTTGCCGAGCGCTACCTGTCTACGGCATTGTTTGACGGCATTGGAGAAGGCTGACACCTTTTCGGCCCGGTAAAAACGGTGTTTTGCGGTTCCATTGAACTGCGACAACGCCTGTACCCGTTTGGAACTATTGAAGCATTTTTCGCACATATGATTCTGTTTGGGCGAAAAATGCCTGGGGCGGTTGTTATCGGCAGGGGATAGTTGGGGATGATGTCTTAAGCGACAGTGATATCGTGCGGCTGATGATGCTGCGGCTGATGATGCTTACGTCGGCAAGCCGGTCCTGGCCCGCGCATATAGTGGCGTTCAGGATGATAGCGCGGCCTGAGCAAATCCCGCACTGCAAACGTGCAACCGTTGATTTTCTCAAGGAGTCTCATGGTTCCGTTCCTTCAGATCCTTTGACGGATCTTGTTAAAGTAGCGATATCCCCTCACTGGCATAAGACTATACGATCAAAGTGTAAATTCGCGGTGAACGACACGGGTGCGCGCCGGTAAGCCTGTATAAAATCACGAAAATTCCAAAGTCCCGTCAGGGTCGTGAGACGAGCGCTCCGACGGCGGGAGAGGGCGATTGAACCACTCGCACATCGATGGCATTGGAACCTGCGCCGGATCGGGATAGAACTGATTTCCGTTGTTAAATGAGAGCGCCCAAGCTTAAGAAGCATCATGAGCAAGATAAAACCACTTGTCGCCGTTCCAAGCGATGTTCGCGAATTTGATAATTACATCTGGCACGGTGTGCCCGAGCCCTATCTGCAGGCGGCCATTGATGTCGCCGGGGTAACACCGCTCTCGGTTACCTCGTTTGGAGCGGAGCACATCGATATCGGCAGAATACTTGATGCCGTCGATGGGGTTATGGTGACCGGTTCCAAGTCCAATGTTCATCCCTCGCTTTATGGCGAGGAGGCAATTGAAGCCAACGGTCCCTATGATGCCGGACGCGATGCCACATCGATTCCATTGATCAGGCAGGCCATCGCCCGTGCTATTCCGCTGCTTTGTATCTGCCGGGGCATTCAAGAACTCAATGTCGCAGTTGGCGGCACGCTTGCAACAGAAATACAGGAGCAGGACGGCATTGACGATCACCGGGCAATCGAAAGCGGCAGTCAAGACGAGCGTTTTGCGATCAAACAGAAGGTAGTGGTGAATGAAGGTAGTTGCCTTGCCGGTATCCTCGGTCCAGGTGAGCACATGATCAACTCGCTGCACCGCCAGGCGATCGGAAAACTTGGTGATGGGCTTTCGGTCGAGGCAGTTGCACCGGATGGCATCGTCGAAGCGGTTTCGGTCGCCAATGCCAAGGCATTTGCGCTGGGCGTTCAGTGGCATCCGGAATATTGGGCAATGAGCGACGAGCCCTCAAAGCGCATATTCGAAGCTTTTGGCAAAGCCGTGCGCGACCACGCAGGCTCAAATACCAAGGCTCGAATAGCGGCAGAATAGCCGCAATACGCCCGTTCAAATCGGCCTACGGTGGGTATATTACAAATGTTTGCCGGCTAAGACCGTTCGACCGGATTGCAGGCCGATTGGCGGACATTCAGTTCCGGGCGGATCATTTTCTGCTTGGTTTCGACCTCAGCGCCGCCAAGGCGGTCCAGCAGAGCTCGCGCGGCCAGCCGCCCGACTTCGCGTTGCCCGTTCCACACCGTTGTCAGCGCCGGTGTCGCGATTTGCGCCTCTTCCAGATCATCATAGCCGGTAACGGAAATGTTTTTGCCCGGAACAAGCCCCGCCCGGGCAAGACCGTTCATCAAGCCAATGGCCACCAGATCATTCCAGCAAACCGCTGCTGTCGGCTTGTCCTTCAAGGCCAGAAACCGCCCGGTGATTTCAAAACCGGCCTGCTTTGTGCGCGGGCCTGGCAACCGCCACTCCGGCCGGACCTTCAACCCTGCCCGTTCCATGGCAACGACATAGCCCCGGTAGCGCTCGCGCCCTGTGGAGGTCTCGTCGGTTCCGCCAATCATGGCTATGCGGCGATGGCCAAGTCCGATCAGGTAATCGGTGGCAAGTCCAATCCCATAGGCGTCGTCACCGCGAAAGACCGGCACATCCGCATCGTGAACCGTCCGGGCGATGAGCACCGCTGGCAGGCCATTGTCTTCTGCCATGCGGATATCATCAGAAGGTGTGTCAATCGCCGGTGACATGATCACACCATCTGCACCCAGCTGCAAAAGCGTGTCGATGAATATGCGCTGTTTTTCTACCTGATCATAGTGGTTCGACAGGATGAAAGTCTGCCGCGACCGGTCAAGCTCGCTTTCGATCGAGCGCAATATCTCCGCATAAAACGGATTCATGATATCGTGCACCACAACACCGACAATACCCGAGCGCGATGTTCTCAGGCTGGCTGCGCGGCGATTGTAGATATAGCCGATCGTACGCGCATGTGCCTTGATCCTGTCGCGGGTGTCGCTGGCAACCAACGGGCTGTCGCGCAGCGCAAGTGAAACGGTAGCGGTTGAAACACCAAGCGCTTCGGCAATCGTCGAGAGCTTTATTTTCTGTGCCAGGAACCGGTCTCCTAAATCGCGGTATATGCCGTTTTAAACAGTTTAAACGTGCTTGTCGCATTGTTGCAAGGCAACGAAAAGAGAGATTGCTTGCCGTTTAGGGCGCTATCCGGTCTGACTTAGTCAAAACGCATGAATCTGGCGCGTTCATTATTCTGCTTGATCGAGGACGCCCCTAATCATCAAGATTGGTTTCCACCCGGGCGAGAAGCTTTTTCAGCTTCCGTTTGTCCTTTTTCGTCAATCCGCTGAGAGCTTGTTTTTCTGTGCGGCCAACGGCCTTTTCGATTGCCACAAGAGCCTTCTCGCCGGCATCTGTCAGTGAAATCTCAGACCGCCGGGCATCGGCTCCAGAGGCGTTGCGCTCGACAAAGCCCTGTTCCTGCAAGCGGTTTATGGTTTTGCTGACGGTCGGCGGTTGTACGCCGATAAGACTGGCCAATTGTCCGGGCGTCATGGTTCCAGCCTGTCCCAGCGCAAGCATGATCTGGTCCTGACCGGCATAAAATCTGTGTTCGAACAGGCGCTCGGCAAGAGAGGTGCGGACAAGCCGCGCTGTCGTTCCCAGCTGGTTGATAACCGAGCCGGATTTTTTCTTTTTACCAGCCATATCGATCCCTTTGGTAGACGTTGTATCTGACATAAAACCACACCAATGCGAGCTTGCAAAGCGACCGGTCAAGCGGGGATACCTTGCCATTGATGGCGGCTCCTGTTTATGAGTTCACGACCTGACGCAGTATGGATGACATGCATGAACCCTGACCCCAGCAGAGATGTCATTGCCGTGCTGCCTCTGGGAGCGACCGAGCAGCATGGTCCCCATCTTCCCCCTGAAACGGATTCAATCATCGCCGAGGCCATTGCATCGCGTGCAGCGGCAAGGCTGAAAGACAGGCTGGCCCTTGATGTTCTGCCCGTCGAGGCGGTCGGATACTCAGTCGAGCATTCGGATTTTCCAACCACGCAATCGCTGGAATATCACCAGGCGGTGGAGCGATGGATTGACATCGGCGCCACCTGGAAGGCGCGCGGCATCTCGAAATTCGTTCTGCTTAACGCCCATGGTGGCAACTCGCCCTTGATGACGATTGTGGCGACTGAATTGCGGGTTCGCCATTCGATGCTGGCGGTCGCCACATCATGGACCCGTTTCGGATATCCGCCGGGGCTGGTCTCAGATCAGGAAAAGGCTATCGGCATCCATGGCGGTTTTATCGAGACCTCGATCATGCTGGCGCTTCGCCCCGATCTGGTGTTGATGGCGGCGGCTCGGGATTTCCCGTCACGGCAGTCATCATGGATGGAGCGGTTTACCCATTTGCGTGCCTATGGGCCGCATGCCTTTGGCTGGAAAATGGCGGATCTTAACGCCGACGGTGTCACCGGCAATGCCGCTGCCGCGACCGCAGAGGCCGGCGAAAAACTGCTTGATCACGCAGCGAAGGGTTTTTCAGAACTGCTTATCGATGTTGCCCGGTTCGATATCGCGGAATTTGTCAAAGGCGCGCAATGATCTGTCATACTGCCGGCCCGGCCCTGGTTTTTTCCGAAATGAGTTTTGAAAGCATCGCCTTTAACGCCTCAAGATCGGTTTCGCTCATGCTTTTTGCGAGCGATTGGTCATATTGAACCGCTGCACGGGAAAGATCGTCGAAGGCCGCACGTCCACTTTTTGTCAGTTTCAAGGTTTCCGACCGGCGGTCGGCCTCGATTGTTTTACGTTCGAGATAGCGTTTCATTTCCAGTGCACGGACGGCTCGGCTGATTTTCGTTTTGTGTATTGCCGCCTGTTCGCAGATTTGCTTCGCCGTCATCTCACCTTGCCGGCCCAGATGAAAAAGCACGCGCCATTCCGTGCGCAGCATCCCGTACCGGTCCTTGTAGTGCGGCTGGAAATCGCGGCTGACCAATTCCGCCGTCTGATTCAGCAGATAGGGCAGGAAGTTGGATAATTCTAAGTTCATTATTGGCACCGTCGATGCTATTGACAGTTTGTTAGTTACAAAAGCAACTGATAACCGGATCGTCAAGTATCAAATGAGGACCAGATGAACAAGCAAGCCGCTCTCAGCAAGATGATCCAGGCTCCTTCAGTGCCAGGGCCGCATGAAGGATATATGCCGGGCTTTGGAAACGACTATGAAACCGAGGCCCTGCCAGGCGCGCTCCCGCAAGGGATGAACTCGCCGCAAAAATGTAACTACGGGCTTTATGGCGAACAGCTCTCCGGCACCGCCTTCACCGCGCCAAGTCATCAAAATGAACGGACATGGTGTTATCGCATCCGGCCATCGGTCAAACATTCGAACCGCTATGAAAAGATCAACCTGCCATATTGGAAATCGGCTCCGAATACCGTGGAGGATGTCATATCGCTTGGTCAGTACCGCTGGGATCCGGTACCCCATTGCGACCAGCCGCTGACCTGGCTGACAGGCATGCGCACCATGACCACCGCCGGTGATGTGAACACCCAGGTCGGCATGGCCAGCCACATTTACCTGGCGACCGAAAGCATGGTCGACAGTTACTTTTTCTCCGCCGACAGCGAACTACTTGTTGTCCCGCAGGAGGGGCGCTTGCGCTTTTGCACAGAGCTTGGAATCATCGATCTGGAGCCAAAGGAAATCGCCATCCTGCCGCGCGGTTTGCTCTACCGGGTCGAACTGCTCGAAGGTCCGGCACGCGGCTTTGTCTGCGAGAATTATGGCCAAAAGTTCGAGCTGCCCGGCCGCGGCCCGATCGGCGCTAACTGCATGGCCAACCGGCGCGATTTCAAGGCACCTGTAGCCGCCTTCGAAGACCGCGAAACGCCTTCGACTGTGACCGTCAAATGGTGCGGTCAGTTTAACGAGACCAGGATCGGGCAAAGCCCGCTCGATGTTGTTGCTTGGCACGGAAATTACGCCCCGGTGAAATACGATCTGCGCACTTATTGCCCTGTGGGTGCCATCCTTTTTGACCACCCCGATCCGTCCATCTTTACGGTACTCACGGCACCGTCCGGCCAGCCGGGCACTGCCAATATCGACTTTGTTCTGTTCCGGGAGCGCTGGATGGTCATGGAGGATACGTTCCGCCCACCCTGGTATCACAAGAACATCATGTCGGAACTGATGGGCAACATTTACGGACAGTATGACGCCAAACCGCAGGGCTTTGTTCCAGGCGGGCTAAGCCTGCACAATATGATGCTGCCGCACGGACCCGACAAGGAGGCGTTCGAAAAGGCGTCAAATGCCAATCTCGGCCCGGACAAGCTCGACAACACGATGTCGTTCATGCTCGAGACCCGCTTTCCCCAGCAGCTCACCGAATTTGCCGGCAAGGAGGCGCCGCTACAGGATGATTACATCGATTGCTGGACGGATATCGAAAAGAAATTCGACGGGACACCGGGCAAAAAATGAAACTCTACAGCTACTGGCGGTCAACAACATCCTACCGGGTCCGTGCTGCGCTAAACCTCAAGGGTCTGGATTATGAAACTGTGCCGGTGGACCTGGTTTCAGGCGATCAGCACCAGGCCAGTTATGCGGCGATCAATCCGGGAAAGGGCGTGCCGGCGCTAAAATTGGATGATGGCACGACACTGACGCAATCAATGGCCATTCTGGATTATCTGGATGCTGTGTACCCAAAGCCGCGACTATTGCCAGCAGATCCGTTGCTAAGGGCAAAGGTGCTTGCAGCCGCCCATACGGTCGCGCTCGACATCCACCCGGTCAATAATTCGCGTGTGATCACGCAACTGAAGACGGAATTCGGCGCAACGCCCGAACAGGCGCAAAACTGGATGAAACATTGGATGAGACAAGGGTTTGACGCGCTCGAAACCATGCTGCCAGACACAGCATCCTTTGCGTTCGGTGCAAAACCTGACCTGGCTGACCTGTGTATTGTCGCCCAGGTCTACAATGCCCGCCGTTGGGGTGTGGATCTGGCGCCCTACCGGAAAATTGTGCGGATTGAGGCCGCATGTCTTGCCGTTGCCGAAATTGCAGCCGCCCATCCCGACCAGCAGCCAGAGGCGAAGGAGGCGACATGACGTTGAAAAAAAGCTGGCTGGAAAGCGTGAATTTGGCGCCCTCTTTCTTTCCGCTCAACAACCTTCCCCATGGCGTCTTTTCGACGTCGGCTTCTACGCACGCAACGCATAAAGAAGGATAAGAAATGGCAAAAGCATTCGCGTCCCAGGGGGACATGTCGGAAAAGAAAATCACCTTTGACGAAATCGGCGAGGGGCTTTGGGCATTTACCGCCGAGGGCGATCCGAATTCGGGTGTGATCGTCGGTGACGACAGCGTGATGATCGTTGAGGCGCAGGCCACACCAAGGCTGGCAAACAAGGTAATCGAGAAGGTCCGTGAAATCACCGACAAGCCGATCAGCCATGTCGTGTTGACCCACTACCATGCTGTGCGTGTTCTTGGAGCGTCCGCCTTTGACGCCGGTCAGATCATCATGTCCGACACCGCACGCGCAATGGTCGTTGAGCGGGGCCAAGAGGACTGGGACAGCGAGTTCCAGCGTTTTCCCCGCCTTTTTGAAGGCCATGAAAGCATTCCCGGGCTAACCTATCCGACGACAACCTTCAGCGACAGCATGACGGTTTACCTTGGAAATAGGCGCGTCGATATCAAGCAGATCGGCCGTGCCCACACAGCCGGTGACGCCGTCATTCACGTACCGGACCAAAACGTAATGTTTACCGGCGATATCGTGGAAGATCATTCCGCCTGCTATTGCGGCGACGGACACTTCGCCGATTGGGGGCAGACCCTCGACAACATCAAGGCCTATGATGTCGATGCGATTGCGCCGGGACGTGGGGCAGCACTCGTCGGCAAGGATGCCGTTGAGCGCGCGATTGAAAGCACGCGCGATTTTGTCAATTCCACTTATGAGCCGGCTAAGAAAGTGGCGATGAAAGGCGGATCGTTGAAAGACGCGTGGGAAGCCGTGCGCGAGGCTTGCGATCCCAAATTCATGGACTACGCGATTTATGAGCATTGCCTGCCGTTCAATGTCAGCCGCGCCTATGACGAGGCTCGCGGCATCTGGCATCCGCGCATCTGGACCGACAAGCGTGATTTGGAGATGTGGCAACAGTTGCAGGGTTGAATTTCCGTGGGGGAGGAGGCCGCCATGTTGGATGACAGATATACGCTTGCCTACAAGCTTTATCCTTACGAAAAATCACCTGATCAGGACGCGGCCAAACCGGTGCGCCATCCGGTGGTCGTAATAGGTGGCGGGCCTATCGGAATTGCAACGGCGCTGGATCTCGGCCAACAGGGAATTCCCGTTCTTGTCCTGGATGATCATGAAGGCGTTGGCATGGGATCGCGGGCCATTTGTTTTTCCAAGCGCTGCCTTGAGATTGCCGACCGGTATGGTTGTGGCGAACCCATGTTGGAAAAAGGCGTCGTGTGGAATCTCGGGAAGGTGTTCAACAAGGACCGCAAGGTTTTCGAATTCAACCTGCTGCCTGAAGAGGGTCACAAATACCCGGCTTTCATAAATCTCCAGCAGCCCTATTTCGAGCATTTCATGATCAACCGGGTGCGCCAGTTGCAAGCCGAAGGCGCGCCAATTGAAATCCGTGGCAAGAACCGGGTGGATAATGTCGTTGTGCACGATGGCCATGTGGCGCTCGATATCACCACGCCTGAAGGGCCCTATAGCATCACGGCTGACTGGCTTGTGGGGTGCGACGGGGCAAATTCGCCCCTTCGTCAGATGCTGGATCTCGATTTTACTGGCAAGGTGTTTCAGGACAGTTTTCTGATCGCCGATATCAAAATGAAGGGCAAGGTGGATTTCCCGACGGAACGCTGGTTCTGGTTCGAGCCGGCCCATGGATCGGGCACGTCGACCCTGCTGCACAAACAGCCCGATGATGTCTGGCGCATCGACTTCCAGATCGGCTGGGATGTGGACCGTAAAGAAGAGCTAAGGGAAGAAAATGTCCGCCGGCGGCTGGATGCAATGCTGAAGGGTATCGAATATGACATGGTGTGGTCATCGATCTACACTTTCCAGTGCAAGCGTATGGAAAGCTTTTGTCACGGGCGCGTGTTCTTTGCCGGAGATGCCGCCCATCAGGTGTCGCCTTTCGGCGCACGCGGCGCAAATTCCGGCATGCAGGATGCCGATAATCTGGGCTGGAAGCTGGGTTTGGTAGTCAACGGGCTGGCGCCGGAATCCCTGCTCGATACCTATTCGGAAGAGCGCGTCTACGGTGCTGATGAGAATATCTTAAACTCCACCCGCTCAACCGACTTCATCACACCCAAAACCAAGAACAGCAAGATCTTTCGCGATGCCGTATTGGATCTTGCCGGACATGCGTCATTCGCCCGGCCTTTGGTGAATTCCGGTCGATTGAGCGTGCCGTGCACCTATGACGGATTATCCCTTAACGGGCCGGATGCGCTGACAGGCGGACCGGCGCGCACCCGCTGTGGCAGCGCATGTCCGGACGCCCCGATTGGCGATGACTTCCTTTTGTCAAAACTTGGCGGCGAATTTCTGATCCTGACCATCGACGCCGACGCACCTGAATTGATCGAGGAACAGGGAATCCACGCGCGACGGATTTCAATTTCAGCATCCGGCGATCCCTCCGGCGCGTTAGCCGGGCGCTATCTCGGAGAGGCAAAGGGTGCCGTCTATCTGATCCGTCCGGATCAGCATGTTTGCGCACGTTGGGATAGCTACGATGACAATGAGATGCGAGCAGCTCTCAAAACCGCCGTCGGGAAGGAATAGGCAATGCCAGAACTGGATTTGCGCCCGAACATCGAAGACCCTGATGGGTTTTACGCCGAATTGCTCGATGCCCATGAAGGGCTAAGCGATGATGAAAGTGCGGCGCTGAATGCCCGCCTCGTGCTTGTGCTCGCCAATACAATCGGTTCCCGTGAGATCCTGTCGCAAGCCATTTCGGTTGCCACAAAGAAGGAGAGCTGACACGAAACCATGTGGAATCACTGGCCCGGAGCTCGTTCGAAATTGATGCATCGAGTATCGCCATGCCGTTTTTCAGGATGCCGAAGACCCGGCAACAACGATTGCCATAGCGTTGCCAAAGGGTGATTTGACCGACCAGCGCCGCGATGAATTATTGCCCTTGCTGCGCGATGCAATCTCAAAAATGGAATCTGCACTGACGGGGCTTTGAATCTTTCCTTCGAGCCTGCACAGCCCAAGAACGCGCTAAAACTTGAAATTCGCAACATGATCGGGGATTTCAACTTCCGGCAGGTTTCTGGAGTCCGGGATTGGCTCGCCAATATCTGTCCTCACCGGGATCACGCCCGCCCAGATTGGCAAAGCATAATCCGGCTCTTCATCATTGGGACCGCCGGTACGAATTTTGGCACTGCCTTCGCTGATCTCCATCCCAAGAACCAAAGTGGCTTTGAGGTCCTGCTGATGATCCGGGCGCAGGCTCTCATAGCGGCCAGGGAACAGGCCGTTGATGAAACGGGTCAATTTTTGAAGTTTTTCACCCGGGTCGTTCAATTTGAATGCCGTTCCGAACAGCGTGACCGATCGCGAATTGACCGAATGATGCATGCCCGACCGGGCCAGTACGAAGCCATCCAAAATGGCGACGCTCAGACAGACCTCACTGTCACGTGAGTTGCGCAGCGCCCTGCTGGCCGAAGAGCCATGCCAATAGACATGGTTTCCCTCGCGCCACTGCAATGTTGGCGTCACAAAGGGTTTGCCATCAATGATATAGCCAACGCTGCACATCGGTTGAGCATCAAGTATGCCGTTGATCGTCTCGCGGTCAAAATGCCCCCGGTTATGCGATCGCCGTAGGCGGGAACGGTCGGTGATAGGCAGCGTGTCAGTCATCTCAATTATCCGATACGTGTTCTTGCCAGACCTTCCATGTCACGGTATTGGCATTACATAAATGTCCAATTTTGTGAAAAATCATAATACCAATTTAAGTCGCGATCTTTTTGCACTGTCTTTGGAGCGAACTGACAAAATTCCGTTGCAAGTGCAACTGCTTGAAGCGTTGCGCGACATCATCATGTCGTCCCCGGACAATGCAGGCGCGCAGTTGCCCGCTTCCCGGTTGCTGGCCACGGAACTTTCCGTCTCGCGCACCACCGTTCAGGCTGTCTATGATCAGCTCATCAGTGAAGGCTATCTGATCGCACGGCGGGGAAGCGGCACCTATGTGGCCGAGAACATAAGCCATCTCGCACCCCCGCGCCCCTTGCGCGAACCCGAGGCTCAGACGATTAAGCCCTGGGCTCCGTTTCAGGTCGGCTTACCCGATTTGTCACTTTTGCCGCACGCCCGATGGGCGCGTCATCTAGACAGGGTCTGGCGGGCGCCGGGCCCGGAGCTTCTTGGGCGCGCCGATCCGTTAGGCTGGTATCCATTGCGTGCCACGATCGTGGACCACCTGGCGTCGTGGCGCAACCTGGTCTGTGAGCCCGAACAGGTTGTGATTACCTCGGGCGCCAGAGAATCTTTCGAGTTGATTTTCCGTGGCTGCGTGGGGGCGGACGTCAAGGTCGCTATCGAAGACCCTTGTTGGCACAAAACACGTGGTGTGCTGGAGACAGCGGGCGTCCGGGCCTGTTCTCTACCAATCGATCAAGACGGGTTCGATGCCTCCAGGATACCGCCGGAGGTCACCGTGGCGATTGTAACACCATCCAGACATTACCCGACAGGTCTCAGCCTGCCGCTGCCCCGTCGTATTTCCCTGATGAACTGGGCAGAAAAAACGGACGGGCTAATCGTCGAGGACGACTATGACAGCGAATTCCGCTATCACGGACACCCCCTGCCTTCACTGGCCGGGCTCGACGGCTTGCACCATACGATTTACATGGGCAGCTTTTCAAAGCTTATCAGTCCGGCCCTGCGGATTGGATATCTGGTGGTGCCAAAGCGGTTATTGGATGCCGTTCGCGCATATATGAATGAAAGTGGACCACACGCTTCGCTGGTTCCGCAGCCCGCATTGGCGGCGTTCATGCAAAGTGGGGAATTCGCCCTTCACCTTCGGCGCATGCGGCGGGTCTATGCGCGGCGTCAGGCCCATTTAATCTCGATGCTGAAACCTGTTCAGGATTTACTCGATGTTCGGCTGGATCCTGCGGGCATGCATTTATGCCTACCGCTGAAGTCCAAACTGTCCGACCGGATATCAGACAGAGAAATCTGCGCGATTGCTCAAAAAGCCGGCCTGTCTGTCGACGCGCTTTCATCGTTCTGCGTTCTGGATAAAAAACCGCAAGCCCTGCTTGTAGGTTACGCAGCATTTGATGAGGACGCGCTCTCAAGCGCAGCCTCCAAACTAATTAGTATTCTGCGAACGCTCGGTAAGACAGGCTTTTGAGCTAGATCGTGGTTATCGGCGCAGAAGTTCCGTTCTTTTCCCATATTGGCGTCGTTTGCAGATATGTGGGTTTGATGGTGCCACGGCCAGCCATCATTCGACGACAATCGAAACACCGTCCCGGCGCCTGTCGCCATCGCCGGAAAACCGTCCCGATGAATCCATCGCAGTTGCGTGGACCCCGCCGAAAAACATATTTTGTTCCGGCCAGCGGCGATGATCGGTAAACGCCGCCGCCAGTTCCTGTCCCGTTTCATCATCGAACAAATCTTCAAAATCCAAATGGCCGTTTTCCACATGCAGGCGCGGTGCGGCGATCGCATCGGCAAGTGTCATCCCGCCTGTGGTCAGCCGGGCGATCACCTGCAGCATGGCGGAGCGAATACGGTTCGACCCCCCCGAGCCGAGTGCAATCAACCCGCCATCGCCGGCGTCAATGATGGCCGGGCACATCATCGAGGCCAGGCGGGTGTTTTGCGGCCAGTTTGCGGTCCTGTACGGATTGACGTCTTCCTCGCCCAAAATGTTGTTCGGCATGAAACCGAAAGGGCCTGCTAATTCGCCATTTCCCTCGCCATTGGAGACGGTCACCGCACAGGCATTGCCGGCCGCATCGATCACCGAAACATGCGTTGTTCCGCGCTGCCGCACTGGCCGGCCGATCAAGGCCGCCAGATTATTACCGGCCTCCCGGCGAGCCAGGTCGGTCTGCCTTAGGGCTTCAGCAAATTCGCCACCGGAAATGCCGCCAAGCTCGTTAATGCCGAGACCGATCAATACGCCACTGGCCGCGGGCAAGGGATTGAGGTGCACTTGTGCTCCGGCGATTTCGACCGTGTGCGGCTGACGGCTGAATGTTTGATAGTTCGACAGATCATCCTCGCTCAGATGTCCCCGGCCGCGCTGGCCTGCCAAAATTTCCGCTCCCACCTCGCTTGCCGCAAACCCATCCCGCGCCATGATGCCAAGCGCATCGGCAAGGCCCGGATTGCAGAATGTCTCACCGGTTTTGATCAATTCACCGCCGAGTGCAAACAGCCGGGCGGCATCCGGTGTAGCAAGCAGGATCGGCTGCACCACCGTGGACAGGTAATATTGATAGGGCGTGACAATGATGCCGTTGCGCGCCGCATCAATTGTCGGCGCGAACAGATCGGCAAGCGCCACACCGCTTCCGTGGCCGTGAATGGCTTTGACGCCGGCGAAGAACCCGGGCGTTGCCGTCGTTGCCGGCCCGATATGAAACGCCTGCGTCGCGGTACCGAAATCGGCAAGAATTTCGTACACGCCGTTGTCGCCTTCGATCACGCGCTGCAATGGCGTGTGCGGGAAAAAATCAATCAATTCGATCTGGCCGGTTGCCGCGTCCCGCACCATGGCAAACCCGCCGCCGCCGGGCGAGCACAGCACTGGTTCGCACAGGCAGGCCATGGCGAGCGCCGCAATGGCCGCATCGGCGGCATTGCCGCCTTCGCGTAGAACGCTAGCCGCGGCCTCAGCGGTCAGCCGATGCCCGGCAGCAACCGCACCTTTTTGTCCAGCAGATCTCATGATGCGGGTTTAGAGCGGAACAGCTGCGATGGGAATATTAGTTTCGGTACGAGCAAAACGCTTTGCCGATATTTTCCATCTCAAACTGCCGCCTCCTGACACCCTACTGTCAGGAGGGCGAGGCTGGGGGGTGAGTACACCGACATTCGCCCTTCCCATTTTCGAAAATGGCCTCCATATTCGGACCATGCCAAGACCGCAGAAAAAATCGGGAAAGCCAGACGCGCTTGCGCGAGATGAGCAGCAGCAAGATGCCGGCGGGAGTGCCGGCAAGGGCTTTGCCGAGGCGCCGCAGCCGGAATTAACCGGCAGCCCGCTTGAGGGTTCCATCACCGATTGGGCGGCTAAGCTTGAGCGCGAGGCGGAGGAATCAGCGCGTAAATCCGAAATGCGCGACATCCGTTCCAAGGCCGGCAAGCACCGGGTCAAGGCGGGCAAATCTGCTGATACCGGCACGCAGGGCCGCAAGGGCAACCGCCCGTCCGAGCCAGCGCGAGGCCCCCGCGGAGCAAAGGGGCGAAGCCCCGACAGCGTGAGCGACATAGTAGGCGACAAGCGCACCGGCGGCGGCACGTCGATCGGTGGCACCAACGATCCGGGCGAACGCGCCGCGGCGGGCCTGATGCCTGTCGCCGGTCTTGATGTCACGCTGGAGGAAGCCAAAGGCATGGCGTCGACCTCCGGTGTCACCGCCACGGTCGATGCGCTGTCGAAACTGATTGCCGAGGGCAACCCGCTGATCAAGCATGGCGAGGTCTGGACCCCGCACCGGCCCGAGCGGCCGGAGAAGTCGGAAGGCGGCATCGCGCTTAAAATGGTGTCGGACTTCGAGCCCGCCGGAGACCAGCCGACCGCAATTGCCGATCTGGTGGAAGGATTGGCTGGCACCCCCTCCGTGGCAGGGCAAGCGAGCGAAGCGAGTGCCAGCCCGCGAACGGACGCAATGCCGGATGGCGTTGCGGAAGAGCAAACAGAACCTGAAAAGACCCAAGTTCTTCTCGGCGTCACCGGTTCGGGCAAAACCTTCACCATGGCCAAGGTCATCGAGGAGACGCAGCGTCCGGCGCTGATCCTGGCGCCCAACAAGACGCTCGCCGCTCAGCTCTATGGCGAGATGAAGTCCTTCTTCCCCGACAATGCGGTGGAGTATTTCGTCTCCTACTATGATTACTACCAGCCGGAAGCCTATGTGCCGCGCACCGACACCTATATCGAGAAGGAATCCTCGATCAACGAACAGATCGACCGCATGCGCCATTCGGCCACCCGCGCCCTGCTTGAGCGCGATGATGTGGTGATCGTTGCCTCCGTCTCCTGCATCTACGGTATTGGCTCGGTCGAGACCTACACGGCGATGACGTTCGAGATGAAGATCGGCGACCGGCTCGACCAGCGCCAGCTTCTCGCCGATCTGGTCGCCCAGCAATATAAGCGTCAGGACGTCAATTTCGTCCGTGGCAGTTTCAGGGTTCGCGGCGACACGATCGAAATCTTCCCGGCCCATCTGGAAGACAGTGCCTGGCGCATTTCGCTGTTCGGCGACGAGATCGAGACCATCACCGAGTTTGATCCGCTGACCGGGCAAAAAACCGGCGAGCTGAAATCGGTAAAAATCTACGCCAATTCGCACTATGTCACCCCGCGCCCGACGCTCAACCAGGCGCAGAAATCCATCAAGGAAGAATTAAAACACCGCCTTGTCGAACTGGAAGCGGCAGGCCGCCTGCTGGAGGCGCAGCGGCTGGAACAGCGCACCCGGTTCGATCTTGAAATGCTTGAGGCCACCGGCTCGTGTGCCGGCATTGAAAACTATTCGCGCTATCTGACCGGCCGCAAGCCGGGCGAGCCGCCGCCGACCCTGTTTGAGTATATCCCCGACAACGCCATCGTCTTTGTCGACGAGAGCCATGTCACCATCCCGCAGATCGGCGGCATGTATCGCGGTGACTTCCGCCGCAAGGCGACGCTGGCCGAATATGGTTTCCGCCTGCCGTCCTGCATGGACAACCGCCCGCTCAGGTTTGAGGAATGGGACGCCATGCGCCCGTCCACTGTGGCGGTCTCGGCTACGCCCGGCGGCTGGGAGATGGAGCAGTCGGGCGGTGTGTTCGCCGAACAGGTGATCCGCCCCACCGGGCTGATCGACCCGTCGGTCGAGGTTCGCCCCGCCACCACCCAGGTTGATGATGTGCTGGGCGAAATCCGCGACACCGCGCAAAAGGGCTACCGTACGCTGGTCACCGTGCTGACCAAACGCATGGCCGAGGATTTGACCGAATATCTGCACGAACAGGGCGTGCGCGTGCGCTATATGCATTCCGACATCGACACGCTGGAGCGCATCGAAATCCTGCGCGATCTACGCCTGGGCGCGTTTGATTGCCTGGTTGGCATCAACCTGCTGCGCGAGGGGCTCGATATTCCAGAATGCGCCTTTGTCGCCATTCTCGATGCCGACAAGGAGGGTTTTTTGCGCTCGGAGACCTCGCTGGTGCAGACGATTGGGCGCGCCGCGCGGAACGTGGATGGCAAGGTGATCCTTTACGCCGATCAGATCACCGGCTCGATGAACCGCGCCATGGCCGAGACCTCGCGCCGCCGCGAAAAGCAGCAGGCATGGAACGAGCAAAACGGCATCACACCGGAATCGGTCAAGAAGAACATCGCCGATATTCTCGATTCGGTCTATGAGCGCGACCATGTGACGGCAGACATCAAGTCAGCCACCGCGACGAAAGACGACGTGCTGGTCGGCAACAATCTGGCCGCCCATCTGGAGCATCTGGAAAAGGCGATGCGCGATGCCGCAGCCGACCTGGATTTCGAGGAGGCGGCCAGACTGCGCGACGAAATCAAGCGGTTGCGTGAGGTGGAACTGGCCGTCGCCGACGACCCGCTGGCGCGCGAAACCGGAGTGGAGAACACCAAAGGCGCGCGACGGGCAAAGGCGAAGGGCAAGAAGAGCGCAGGCGGTGCAGCGCCAATCTCCCCCCTTGCGGGGGAGATGTCCGACAGGACAGAGGGGGGTGCTTCGGCACCGGACCCTCACCCCCCTCTGTCGGCTTCGCCGACATCTCCCCCGCAAGGGGGGAGAGCAAGCAAGAGCCTGTTCCGCAAAAACACCCTCGACGAGATGACAGTGCGACGCACGGAGAAGCCGGCGGGGAAGAATGCCAAATCATGAAACCCGGATGGCGGCCTGAGCGCCGTAATCGCAAAATTGGAACATCGAGTGCCGGCTTCAAACACCGCAACCGGATGGCCATTCCGCGCCATTTTTCCTATGAGGATGAAAGTTATTTTCACTCACGAATAAATCCTGATATCACCGACATACGCCATTTCCCCGATTCTCCACATTTTCCAATTGCCTTCCTGTACGAAACTCCTCGCGAAGGATGCACGTATGGTTGCGGGATCGAAGACGTTTTTTCTCTACTATCGCATTTGCCGGAAGACGACCGCTGCGTGATCGACATGATTGTGTTCCGGCAACCGACCCGTAAACAAGCAAGCCTATCGCCGGTATGGGGCCGCGCAATCTATTGCACCGAAATTGCCGGACATGTCGGAGCAGCGATCATTCTGGAAGCAATCGAGCTGGGCAAACCGATCAAATGGTCGCGCAGTCAGGATCCCGAGGACGCGGCTGAATTTGAACGGCTGTCGCAGGATTATGGACATGAGGTCACCGCCGATAAGCGTGGCTACAAGATCACGCCGACAGAGCATAGCGTGCGCAACACGCTGTTGTATCGAACGCTGCTGCACGAGCTTGGCCATCTCGCTCACTATACGCAGGATGTGCTGACAAAGCCCGACGCGCTGATCGATGAGGCAATGGAAACCTATTTTTCCCGCCCACAGTCGGAGCGTGAGGCCTTCGCCCATCGCTACGCTGAAGAAACGGCGGCAAAGCTGCGCAATGAGGGCGTCATTCCATTTGAGCCGTTGGGGTAGTGTTGCTTACCAATAAGTTGAACTGGCCTAGCTCATTACTATATTCAACCGGTAATTGATGAAACCGGTAATCGGGTCGTGAATATGTCGGTGAAACCCCAAAGTGAATCGGAATATGAGAGCGTCAAGAAATGGCGCGACCGTTCGTTGCTGTTTTGGATAGGGCTGGTTATTGGCGGCTTTGCATTGCTTCTGGTCGGCGGTGTTATCGTCAATTTCATTTTCCCAGCGCCCCATTGGGGTGACATCTCACTGCATGGCTGCGTTATGCGGGATAGTTTGCTTCTCTACTATGCCTGCGATGGATTCACAGGGGCGGCAATTGTGGAGTTTTTGCGTAACATGCCACTCCAATTCTACTACATGCTGACATTCTATCCATATATCGGTTATTGGCCTCCGGTTTTGGTGACGATCGCGGCAATCGTCGTAATCGCTTGGGGCCTGCGCACAATCCTGCGTGTTTTGGGGAGACACAGGCAAGAAAGCTGTACCCAACCCTTCGCTTGAGTGGTCGCCCTCCCACTTTGCCACCGCCTCCGCCTAAACCACCAGCTTTTTCGCATCGCGGTTGGGCGGTGTGTTTAAAGCGAGCAATGAGCGCTTCTACCTCCCCTTGAGGGGAGGTCGGAGAGGCGAGGTTTGCCGAAGCCGATCCGGGTGGGGGTAATGGGTGCAGAACAACTTTCACGCCGGATTTGGACAATCGCCAGTATCGGATTTCCTTGTTACCCCCACCCATTCGACCGGCGCTACGCTTGGTCTCATGTGCCTCCCCTCAAGGGGGAGGCGGGAGCAAACTCACCCCTCCCGCTTCGCCACTGCCTCGGCCTGAACCAGCAGCATTTCCACATCGCGGTTGGGCGGTGTGTTTAAAGCGGGCAATGAGCGCTTCTACCTCCCCCTTGAGGGGAGGTCGGAGAGGCGAGGTTTGCCGAAGCCGATCCGGGTGGGGGTAATGGATGCAGAACAATTTTCACGCCGGATTTGGACAATCGCCAGTATCGGATTTCCTTGTTACCCCCACCCATTCGACCAGCGCTACGCTTGGCCTCATATGCCTCCCCTCAAGGAGGAGGCGGGAGCAAACTCACCCCTCCCGTTTCGCCACTGCTTCCGCTTGAACCACCAGCATTTCCACATCGCGGTTGGGGAGCAGTTGGGCAGCTTGGGCAAAGCGGGTAATGAGCGTACCCTTTTCCGGATCTGAGGCTTCCGTTTCTTCGACGCCCAACAGCCAGTTTGGCGTGGTTCCCAATCCTTTGGCAATTTGGACTAACATTGCTAGGTCAGGTTCACGGTCTCCACGCACATAGTTTCCAAATCGATGGCTGCTCATACCAAGGTCGCGGGCTATCTTGGCATCGTTGCCGCCAAGCGCTTCCACTCTTTGCTTCAGCCTTTTAGAAAAGTGACTCATGGGAACAGTTTGTTTCTCAATGAAAACACTCTGGCCACTAACGATTTGATGTGATATCGTAACGATATGATACAGTGGTTGTACGATCCGGGGCGATTTGTGCCACCTGGCCATTGAGCCTGGCGGGCGGTGGCAACAGTGGAGCAAAAGCCTTGGACGACTATTCCATTGTCCGCGACATGCTGGAGACCTGGCGGTCCACCACCGACTGGGTAAAGGCGGTCGTGGTGATTGCCGTTTCCAGCCAGATCGCCTTTCTGATCCATCAGCTTTTGCGCTACCGGGCAGGTGAGCGGGCGCAGGGAACAGAAAAACCCATGACCGATGAGCGCGTGCGCAAACTGGCCGAGGCGGAATTTTGCCGCATCGTCGCTGATTGGGAGCGGGCACGGCTGGCAAAAACCGGGCGGGCCGGTCAGCGGTGGCTGAGCCGGAACAGGCAGACATGGCGTCGCTGAGAAGACGCGACCGTCTGCACCCTTTTCGCAAGCGCTTTCGCAGGATCGGCCGCAAGATCAGGCTGTCGCGCAGAAAATTTTATCCCCGCCGCAAAATTTCTCCCAAAATCCGCCCCATGCCTCTTCGGGAAGCCGGGTCATGAACCGGAATAAGCGCCCATCTGCCCAATTTGCTGTTTCCGGTGTGCCTGCCGCCATCATCGCGATTGATCAGCGTGGCCATTGTGCGATAAACCGCAGGGCCAGAGCATTAAACGCGCGGATAGCCAGAATGGAGCCTAGTCAATGAAGCCGGTATTTTTGCAACTGCAATGCGCTCCGGGCAAAACCTATCAGGTTGCCGATGCGCTGTTTGAGCGCGAAATCGCCTCGGAGCTATATTCCACCAGCGGTAATTTTGATCTTTTGGCCAAGATCTATATCGATGAGGGGCAGGATGTCGGCAAGTTCATCAATGAAAAGGTGCTCGACATTCCAGGCATCAGCCGTTCGCTGACCACGATGACGTTCACTGCGTTTTAGGGAGGATTTATTCGAACAGCGGTTTCAGATCGTCGAGCCTGTCGTTGACCAGCCAGCCATAGTAGTTTTCCTGCGGCATGTGCGGCCTAAGCCCGCTTGATTTGCGCGCCGCGTTTTTCGCTTTCAGCGCGTTGGCGCGTGCTTCCGGATTGCCCAGATTGTAGAGCGTTGCCGTCACGCCGGGATTGCCGGAAATGTCAAAACCTGCAATTTTTCGGTAGGCATCGATCGATTTGACAATCGTCGCCGCTATATAGGGCAGGGTCAGATCGGGATCCATGATGGTCTTGTAGACCTGGCCGGGCTTGCGGTGATCAAGCGCCGGCAGGCTTGAAATTTTCGAGACCGTGTCGCTCATCTGCAGCGCCGTCAGCGGGTTCAACTGGCCGATGCCAAAGGTCTGGCCGGCATAGTAGGGCTGGAAGAACACGGCGGAAAAGCGGTCATTGGGGAAGCGCAACCCATCGACCGCACGGCCGCGAAACTTTGCGTTCCAAACGGCCTCCCGGCAGGTCCAAAGACTGTAACTGTCGGTGTGGTCCTTGCAGCGGGAAAATTCCGGCCGCTGAATAAAATCGTCAATATTCTCGCCATCGTGCTCGAAGGTCAGACCCGAATTCACATAGGAAATCGCCTTCACATAATAGGCCTGCAGCCGGTCATAGGCGTCCACATTATAGGTATGCTCGCCGATGATCGCACCTGCCATATGCAGCGGGTCGATGTCGTAGGCCTTTGCAATCCGCTTGATCTTGCGGCGCAGACTGGCGTCGCGCTTCAAGAGGGAAAGGACCTTGAGGTATTTCGCATCATAGGTCGTTTTCAGCGCCCTGGTTCGCCGCGCCGAAGCGCCGGGCACCGCCGGTTGTTCGAGATTGCGGTTTCCCGACGGCACTTTTTTTGCCGCAGCAGCGACCGGGGCGGACAATAAAACAGCACCGAGCACCCCTGCGAGCCAAAACCCCAGGCGAATTTTGCCAAAACGATAGTTGCCGATGCCCACTGTGCTCGAAAACCCTCTGTTAATATTGGCAGCATCACGTGCCCCGAAACCGCCTGTTGAATTAGGATATGCGCAACGAAGCGCAATTCCCGAAGCTGCTTATAGGATAAATCGCGACAAATCTGTGTTTTTTGCCATGTCGCCTACATTCTTGGCGACATAATCGGCGTCAATCGTGATGTTTGTGCCACTTTTATCCGGTGCTTCGAACGAAATATCGTCAAGCACGCGCTCCATGACCGTCTGCAGGCGCCGCGCGCCGATGTTTTCGACACTGGAATTCAAGTCAACGGCAATGCTGGCGAGACTGTCGATGGCATCGTCGGTAAAGTCCAGCGTCACGCCCTCGGTCGCCATCAGCGCCACATATTGCTTGATCAGGCTGGCTTCGGTTTCGGTGAGAATACGCCGGAAATCCTCTTTTTCCAGAGCGCGAAGCTCGACGCGGATCGGCAGCCGGCCCTGCAATTCGGGCAGGAGGTCGGACGGTTTAGACACATGAAATGCGCCCGACGCAATGAACAAAATGTGGTCCGTCTTCACCGGTCCGTATTTTGTCGCAACCGTGGTCCCCTCCACCAGCGGCAGCAGGTCGCGCTGGACACCCTCGCGCGAAACGCCGGCGCCCATGGCCCCGTCGCGGGCGGCTATTTTGTCGATCTCGTCCAGAAACACGATGCCGTCATTTTGTGTGACGGTCAGCGCCTCTTCGGTTATCGCCTCCTGATCGAGCAGCTTGTCGGACTCGTCATTGACCAGCAGATCATGCGAATCGCGAACATTCAGCGTACGCGTCTTGGTCTGTTGCCCCATTGCCTTGCCGAGCATATCGGAGATATTGAGCACGCCAATGTTAGCGCCTGGCATGCCGGGAATTTCAAAATTCGGCATACCACCGCCCGAATCGGCGACTTCGATATCGATTTCCTTGTCGTCGAGTTCGCCATTGCGCAATTTTTTGCGAAATGATTCGCGCGTTGCCGGGCTTGCGGTATTGCCGACCAGCGCATCGAGCACCCGTTCCTCGGCGTTGATATGAGCCCGCGCTTTGACCTCTTCGCGCTTGCGCTCCTTGATCAGGCCGATCGCCACTTCGACCAGATCGCGGATAATCTGTTCGACGTCGCGGCCAACATAACCAACTTCAGTGAATTTGGTGGCTTCGATCTTAATGAAAGGTGCACCGGCCAGCCTGGCCAGGCGGCGTGAAATTTCCGTCTTGCCGACGCCGGTCGGACCGATCATCAAAATGTTCTTCGGCATGACTTCTTCGCGCATCTGACCTTCCAGCTGCTGACGCCGCCAGCGGTTGCGCAGCGCGATGGCGACGGCGCGTTTGGCGTCTTTCTGGCCGATAATGTAGCGGTCGAGTTCGGAAACAATCTCGCGCGGTGAAAATGTGGTCATCAGTTCAACTCGTTCTCATTCATTTCAAATTGCATGATCAGGACATCGTCATATTTGTCGGCCAGATGCCTGACCGGGCGAAAACCGGCTTTCCAATAGGCTTTGATCGCACGGTCATTGCCGGGGTCGGGATCAATGATGATCGTCGTGTAACCCAGGCTTTGAAGCCGCACAACAAAGGCGCGAAGCACGGATGATCCGATGCCGCGGCCAAGGTCCTTTTCATTACCGATCGACAGGTCCACGCCGATTGCCTCGCCTGGCAATTCGGCAAGCCACGGATGGCCTGCGATCCAACTCTTGTTCTGGTGATGGCCAATAAACCAGTACTGGATATAGCCGGTTTCACGGCCGTTCAGGAAGAACAGAAAAGGTCTCGATGTGTCGCGCCCTTCGATCATATCGCGGATATTATCGAGTTCGCTATCGGGATCGCCCCACCATTTGCGCCAATGGGGCAAATCCATCCAGCCGGCAAGAAGAGCAAGGTCATCGCACTGGACCGGCCTGAAACCAATGTCCGGGCGATCAGCTGGCATCAAGTGTCTCGATGACAAAACTGGAATTGGTATAGACGCAAATCTCAGCCGCAATTTCCATGGCCTTGCGGGCGATGGCTTCGGCATCAAGGTCCAAATCCTGCAAGGCGCGGGCGGCGGCAAGCGCAAAATTGCCGCCAGAGCCGATAGCCATGACCCCGTGTTCGGGCTCAAGCACATCACCGGTTCCGGTAATGGCAAGGCTGACGTCCTTATCTGCAACCAGCATCATCGCTTCCAGCCGCCGCAGATAGCGGTCGGTGCGCCAGTCCTTGGCCAGTTCCACACAAGCGCGCGTCAGCTGGCCTGGATATTGTTCCAGCTTGGCTTCCAGCCGTTCCAGAAGAGTAAAGGCATCCGCGGTTGCTCCCGCAAACCCGGCAATAACGGTCCCGTCCTTGCCGATGCGGCGTACCTTGCGCGCATTGCCCTTCATTACGGTCTGGCCGAGGCTTACCTGGCCATCGCCGGCGATCACCACCTTGCCGCCCTTGCGGACGGTGACGATCGTGGTTGCATGCATTGAGGGCGGGGAGGCTTGATCGGCCATGAAAAACTCCTTTGCGGCGTGTGCGGCCGCGCTCGAAAGCCGCATGCCGAAAACCCGTTGAATGCGGTCTTATGTATGACGCCTCGCCCGGAATGCAAATCGGAAACTTGTTACTGTTAACGCAGTCAATGTTTTGCAACTGGAAATACGGCTGGCTCATTGCTAGAACGCCCACAGATTCACGTTGGAACAGACAGTATGACCAGCAATGATGGCAGCCGCGCTGCAAATGTTAGCCGCAAGACCAGTGAAACCGATATCGAGATCAGCGTCGACCTCGATGGTACCGGCGCGTTTGATATCTCCACCGGTGTCGGCTTTTTCGATCACATGCTGGAACAGCTGTCGAAACACTCTTTGATCAACATGACGGTCAAGGCTGCCGGCGATCTGCATATTGATGATCATCACACGGTCGAGGACACCGGCATCGCTCTCGGTCAGGCAATTGCCGCCGCACTTGGCGAGCGGCGCGGGATAAACCGCTATGCGTCACTCGATCTTGCCATGGACGAAACCATGACCAAGGCCGCGGTGGATGTCTCCGGCAGGCCGTTTCTGGTCTGGAACGTCACATTTCCAACCGAAAAGATCGGCACATTCGATACCGACCTGGTGCGTGAGTTCTTTCAGGCCTTGACCCAGCATGCCGGCATCACGCTGCATGTGCTGAACCACTATGGTGCCAACAGTCACCATATTGCCGAGACCTGTTTCAAGGCGGTTGCCAGGGTTCTGCGCCATGCGATTGAATCCGACACCCGCAATGCAGATGCGATACCCTCCACCAAAGGCACGTTGAAGGGCTGAAACAATGACCACCTTCGTGGTAATGGACAAACGGACCGCCGAGCCTGGCAGCGAGGCTGAATTTATCCGTGACCGGTTCTCCGTAATTGCCTTCATCATGCCGATGATCTGGCTTGCCTGGCACCGCCTGTGGCTTGAGGCATTTGCCGCGCTGGCTGCAGCAATTGCTCTTGCGGCGCTGGGCACGGTTTCAGGTTATGAAAGCAGCGCGCCGCTATTGTCCCTGCTGGTTTCGATCTTCGTCGCCATCGAGGGCAGCCAGTTGCGGGTCAATGCGCTGGAACGGCGCGGTTACAGCTACATGGCGACCTTCGAAGCCGACAATGCGGCGGATGCGGAGTTGCTTTATCTTTCCGAACCAACAGGCCATCCCGGTTTGAACGCGGATGAGGCACAAGAAGAGGTTGTTGTCCGTCGCCCCGCTCTTTCTGCGCCGGCCGGCCCGGCGCTCGGGCTTTTGTCTTATCCGGGCGGACGCTGATGAGAGTAGCGATTATCGACTACGGATCGGGCAATTTGCGCTCGGCCACAAAGGCGTTCGAACGCGCCGCACGCGAGGCGGGCATCGCCGCCGAGATTACGCTGACCGGCGACGCAGACATTGTTGGCAGCGCTGACAGGATCGTATTGCCAGGCGTTGGCGCTTTTGCCGATTGCCGGGCCGGGCTTGAAGCCGTGCCGGGCATGATGGAGGCGGTAACGGAAGTTGCTATTCAGCGCGGCCGGCCGTTTTTGGGAATTTGTGTCGGCATGCAGCTGATGGCCGCGCGCGGCCTTGAAAAAACAATCTCCGAAGGCTTCGGTTGGGTCGCGGGCGATGTGGTTGAGATCACGCCGGCAAATCCGTCGCTGAAGATCCCGCAGATCGGTTGGAATACGCTCGACGTCATGCAGGACCATCCGCTTTTCGCCGATATTCCCACCGGGCCTGACGGGCTGCACGCCTATTTCGTCCATTCCTATCACCTGGCTGCGAAAAACAGCGCCGACGTGCTGGCAACGACCGATTATGGCAGCCTGGTAACCGCCGCGGTCGCACGCGGCAATCTTGCCGGGACGCAGTTCCACCCCGAAAAGAGCCAGACGCTGGGTCTTGCGCTGATCGCCAATTTCTTGAAATGGAAGCCTTGATATGAGCGGCATATTGTTCCCTGCGATTGATCTGAAGGCCGGTCAATGCGTGCGCCTGAAGCTTGGCGACATGAGCACCGCCACGATCTACAATGAAAACCCGGCAGCCCAGGCCAAAACCTTTGAGGATCAGGGGTTTGATTGGCTGCACGTGGTTGATCTGGATGGCGCTTTTGCCGGAAGATCAGAAAACAGCGAGGCCGTCGAGGCCATATTGAAAGCAACGAAAAACCCGGTGCAGCTCGGTGGCGGCATCCGCACGCTGGAACAAATCGAACGCTGGCTTGAAACAGGCCTGGCACGCGTCATTCTTGGCACGATCGCCGTTCGCGATCCCGGTTTGGTGAAAGAGGCATGCAGGAAATTCCCCGGGAAAATTGCCGTCGGCATCGATGCCAAGGGTGGCAAAGTTGCCGTCGAGGGCTGGGCGGAAGCGTCCGAACTCGGCGTGGTGGAACTGGCAAGCAAGTTTGAGGGTGCAGGTGTTGCCGCCATTATTTATACGGATATCGATCGCGACGGGGTGCTGACCGGTATCAATTGGCAATCGACCATCGAATTGGCCGATGCGGTCTCAATTCCCGTCATCGCCTCGGGCGGGCTGGCGTCACTGGCAGATATCGTCCGCATGACCTTTGCCGATGCGGCAAAGCTTGAGGGCGCGATTTCTGGCCGCGCGCTTTATGATGGGCGTATCAATGCCGCCGAAGCGCTGGCGATATTGCGTGGCGACAAAGGTGCCGAACCGGCCATGTTCGAGGAACAACGATGACCCTGAAAGCCCGTGTCATCCCCTGTCTCGATGTCAAGGACGGCCGTGTCGTCAAGGGCGTCAACTTCGTTGATCTGATCGATGCCGGTGATCCGGTGGAGGCCGCCAAAGCCTATGACGCCGCTGGCGCCGACGAACTTTGCTTTCTCGATATCACCGCTTCGTCGGACAATCGCGAAACGATTTACGATGTCGTGGCCCGCACGGCCGAACAGTGTTTCATGCCGGTCACGGTCGGTGGGGGCGTGCGCCAGGTCGCCGATATTCGCAAATTGCTGCTGGCCGGCGCCGACAAAGTGTCGATCAATACATCGGCAGTGAAAAACCCGGACCTTGTCGCCGAGGCGGCCGATAAATTCGGCGACCAGTGCATCGTTGTGGCGATTGACGCCAAGAAGGTCTCAGGCGAGAGCGAAGCGGAGCGCTGGGAGATTTTCACCCATGGCGGGCGCGAACCGACCGGTATCGATGCGGTCGAGTTTGCAGCCAAAGTGGTTGACCTTGGCGCCGGTGAAATCCTTTTGACGTCGATGGATCGCGACGGAACCAAGATTGGTTATAATCTGCCGCTTACCCGCGCCGTTGCAGACGCGGTGCGCGTGCCGGTGATCGCGTCCGGCGGTGTCGGCACGCTCGATCACCTGGTTGAGGGAATTCGCGACGGTCATGCCACGGCCGTACTGGCGGCCTCGATTTTTCACTTCGGTACCTATACGATCGCCGAGGCCAAACGGCACATGGCTGAAGCCGGCATTGCAATGCGGCTTGACAATATAGCATAACGGGCAGGACAGGCCGCCATGACAGACTTTTCACTTGCCGATCTGGAAGCCATTGTCGCCCGGCGCGCAGCGTCCGGCGATCCGGGTTCATGGACGGCAAAGCTTGTCGCCAAGGGCATAGACAAGGCGGCACAGAAGCTTGGCGAAGAAGCCGTTGAAACGGTGATTGCAGCGGCGAAAAACGATGCTGACGGCATTGTTTCCGAAAGTGCCGATCTGCTCTATCATTGGATGGTCGTTCTCAACATAGCGGGCATTTCGCTGGACGACGTGATGGCGGAACTGGAGCGACGAACTGCAATGTCTGGTATCGAGGAAAAGAGAGCACGTTCGGCCGATTGATTTTCTACGGCGTGGAGATGTTGAATGGACCAGTTCGCGCCAAGCGAGCGTAAATATTCACCCTACAGGTTCTTTTCGGCCGAACACTGGGCGAAGTTCCGCGCCGACACGCCACTGACATTGACGGAAGATGAGGTCAAGCGTCTGCGCTCGCTCAACGACCCGGTCGATCTGGAAGAAGTTCGCCGCATCTACCTGTCCTTGTCACGGCTATTGTATTCTCACGTTGAGGCAACCCAATTGCTGTTTCAGCAGCGCAAGAATTTCTTGAATATTGGCGATGTGGTAAAAACCCCCTTCATCATCGGTGTTGCTGGATCGGTTGCCGTTGGCAAGTCGACCACCGCCCGTGTTCTAAAGGAATTGCTGGCGCGCTGGCCTTCAAGCCCAAAGGTCGATCTGGTGACCACTGACGGATTTCTGCACTCAAATGCAGTGCTGCGCGAACGGGGCCTGATGGAGCGCAAGGGGTTTCCCGAAAGTTACGATATAGGCACGTTGCTGCGTTTTTTGTCCGACATCAAATCCGGGCAGGACGGTGTTCAGGTTCCGCTTTATTCGCACCTGACCTACGATGTGCTGCCGGACAAATACCGGGTAATCGACCGGCCCGATATCTTAATCTTCGAGGGGATAAATGTGTTGCAAACCCGCGATTTGCCCGAAGATGCCGCTGCGGTGCCGGTCGTATCGGATTTTTTTGATTTCTCGATCTATATTGATGCCGACGAGGCGTTGATCCACAAATGGTATGTTGATCGTTTCATGCGGCTGCGCGACACGGCTTTCAAGGACCCAAGCTCCTTTTTTCATCGCTATTCTGAATTGTCGCGTGAAGCGGCCCTGGCAATTGCCAGCAATCTGTGGACCAATATCAATCTGAAAAACCTGCGCGAAAACATCCGCCCGACACGGCCCCGTGCCGACCTGATATTGAAAAAGGGCGCTGACCATCTGGTGCAGGAAGTGGCGCTCAGAAAACTGTGACGGGATGCTCTGTCATTCACCGGCAGTTACCCTTCTGAGCGTCAGATTTAAACGCCCGCCATTTTTCAAAAGTGCCGAGGTTGCCGGGTAAATCCGGTCGACGCCGTGAAAGCAGAGCCGGCCTTCGCCTCCCAGAACGACAACATCGCCGCTGTTCAGCTTAAGCGAGACCGTGCGTCCGCCGCGAGACGTATCACCAATGCGGAACAGGCAACTGTCGCCAAGCGAAATCGAGACCACCGGCGCATCGAAATTGTCTTCATCGCGGTCCTGATGCATCCCCATACGGGCTTCTTCGGAGTAAAAGTTGATCAGGCAGGCTTCCGGCTGAAGATCGCACCCGGAAACATCGTCCCACAACCGAAGCAGTCTTTCCGGCATGCCGGGCCACGGCCTCCCCGTCACCGGATGCATCGCCTGATAGCGATAACCTCTGTCCTTGTCGGTCACCCAGCCAAGCGCGCCGCAATTGCTCATGCGGACACTTAACGGCTTGCCAGTGCGCGGCATTGCCGGCGTGAAAAGCGGTGCCTTGGCAATGATATCACGGATATCCTGAACAAGCCCGGCTTGCGCGCCCGCGTTGAGATAGTCCGGCATATGGCGGACACCTTTTGGTAAAACTTGCATGAGCGGACTTTAGCTGATTGATTTCGGCTGCCAATGATCTGTTGATAAAACGGGAACAATATCGGAATGAAGAAAAAAATTACCGCCGCGCTCGCTATGTCACTGATGTTTGCCGGACCGGCGCTGGCTCAGGATCCAAAAGTGGAAACCTGCGAGTTCGCCGCGTCATTGGAAAAGGGTGCCGATGCTGCAATCAGCCAGCTTTCGAAGCTTGCGCGCCTTTGGCCGGAAACCGATCGCGCCAAGCTGGATCCGATATTCCGGGCAGAATTGCAGAATTTCACCATGAGCAAGGGCACGGTCTATCAGGTTGGCGATCTGGGCGATTTTGCCCAGGAATTTCTGGTCGTCACCGCCGACCGGAGCCAGGCGTCGAACGTCTATTTCCGGATTATTTTCCAGACCTATGACAAGGGATTTTTCTTCAAGAATGTGAGGTTCAATTCCGACTTCTACAAAATCACAACTCCAGCTTTTTTGCAGGAACCAAAACCGGTTGATTGCGGATGATTGGGGCTTGAGCTGCCCACCGGCCAAAGCCCTCTATTCGTCCCGGATGCGCCCGCGCATTTTCTTGACTTGCGCCCGCCCGGCTTTCGCCTTCAGTCTGCGCTCGACCGACCCTTTGGTGGGCTTGGTCTTGCGGCGTTTTGGCGGCGGCGGTTCGGTCGCCTTGACCAATAGCGCCGTCAACCGCTCACGCGCGTCCTGACGGTTTCTCTCCTGTGTGCGGTAACGGGAAGCCTCGATCAAAATAATACCGGCTTTTGATGCACGGTTTCCCGCAGCTTTGATCAGCCGATGCCGCGTCACATCGTTCAGGCCTGCTGCATTGACCGCGTCAAATGACAATTGAACTGCCGTTGCCACTTTGTTGACGTTTTGTCCGCCAGGGCCCGAAGAGCGGATGAACGTTTCGTGCAGCTCGCCGGAAAATACCGTCTGGCCGCGC
The DNA here is from genome assembly GCA_963669455.1 of Rhizobiaceae bacterium. Taxonomy (GTDB): domain Bacteria; phylum Pseudomonadota; class Alphaproteobacteria; order Rhizobiales; family Rhizobiaceae; genus JAWKWH01. The sequence continues at coordinate 3,782,157 of OY770026.1, read as the reverse complement.
ACCACGATGTCATCGTGAATACTCACGGCTCCTTCCAGACGATCACCTCGCTGGCCGCCTTTTTGTCGATTGCGGGCACTTTCGCGTCTTCTGCCGGATAGCCCGCAACCAGCAGGATGACCGGTTTTTCGTTTTCAGGCCGTCCGCAAATGCCGGTCAGAAACCCCATTGGTGCTGGCGTATGCGTAAGGGTCGCAAGCCCCGCATTGTGCAGCGCTGCGATGAGCAGCCCCGAAGCGATACCCACCGATTCAGGCACGTAATAGTGTTTGACGCGTTTGCCATTGGCATCATGGCCCCACCGCTGCGCGAAGATTGCGATCAGCCAGGGCGCGGTTTCCAGAAATGGCTTGTTCTCGTCAGTGCCGAACAGCTCAAGCGCTTCCAGCCATTCCTCTCCAGCGCGGCCGGCATAAAAAGCGCGCTCTTCCTCCTCGGCCGCCAGCCGGATGGCATGTTTGGTTTTGGAATCGGATATGCACACGAAGGTCCATGGCTGCTGGTTGGCGCCCGACGGCGCACCGGCTGCCGTCATCACACAATCCTCGATCACGGACCGTGGCACGGGACGGTCGGAAAAATCCCGCACCGTGCGCCGTTTCGCCATAAAAGCGCGAAAGCCGGACGCTGCGACGGTCATCTCCGGCTCGGCCTTGTCAGCAAATTGAAGCGGAATATGGGTCGATTTTTTCATGGCTGGAAAGAAGCATGCTCGCAAAAAAAAAGAAAGGATGTTTCAATGCGGATATTGCACGGGACTTCCATGGGAATGATGCTGGATAAATCTGTCGACGATCCATTGCTTTGTTTCAGTAGGGCCATTCCGGCTCTGGCCAGCTACGATGACGCTGTCGAATTGCTTGAGAACTGTCTCAAAGCCCATTGCATCAAGGGGTTTGCGTTCTGGGCCTATCCAAATGCCTCGCAGCCGCAAACAATCCAGGGTGATAAAGATGAAGCCATTCCGTATCTGGCGACAATGCGGGGGCCGCTCTATATGAAGCCGGTTGAGACGTACTATTTCGACCGCCAACTATATTTCAACGACCCGACCATCGAAACGGCTGCCAATCGCACCGAGCCCTTTTCCACCGCGGACGTCAAACGTGGGTTGGACAGGGGCAGGCAGAAACACGCAGTGTTCAAGTTCCTGCAAAAATTCCGGCTCATGAATGATGTTTATGTGCCTTTGCACACGCCCTTCCGCAAGCAGGTATTGTGGTGCTGGGGGCTGGAACGGGCCTTTCACGAGGGGCAAAACGATCATGAGCAGGTTACCAAAATCGTTGACCTGGCAAGGCTCTTCGCAATCGCCGCCTCTGATTTCATCACCATGAACGAGGCGGCCAGTTGGAAAGGAACGAAAATGACCGTTCGCGAACAGCAATGTCTTTCGCTGATGGCGCGGGGCATGTCCAATGAACAAATTGCCGATACATTGTCTGTCACCTCGCACACGGTCAAGTTTCACATTGCAAACCTGATGCGCAAATTGAACGCTGGTTCACGTGCGGAAACCATTGCCAAGGCCGCCCGTTCAGGCTGGTTGGTCAACTAGGTCGTTTTGCGGTTGCTTTGAACCACGGCAACGCCTGTACTCAGCTGGAACCATTGAAGCATTTTTCGCACATGTGATTCTGTTCGGGCGAAAAATGCCCTGACAAGAGGCCCTAAATCCTAGCCAGCCGGTTAGCTAGGAAATCCAATCCACTTCAATATGGTCCCTTCAAAGCCATGGAAATGGCTTTCATTGGCACGGCGCTGCAACGCCCAGCCATTCAAAAAAGTAAGATCATATCGGGTCGGGGGATTCCATGACGGCAAGCGTAGGTGCTTTTTCCAAATTCAACAGGCTGTTTGGTCATTCAGCCTGCCTTGGCCTTCCGGCTTTGACCATTGCCGGTTTCATCGCCACAGCGCAGCCGGCACTGGCGGCATCACCTGATTGCAACACCGTGAATGGCGCCAGCTACATCGCCAATATGAATGGCGGAGCCACACTGAATTCTGGTCAGATATTCACCCTGTCGGCTGGTGAGACGATCACCATTTTCGCCGAGGTTCCCGCCGGGGTTAAAATTACTGTCAGATTTGCCAATGGCGAGGTGAAACTGGATAATTCCACCGGCACGGCGTCCAAAAGAATCGCCGGGAAGATCACGGTCGGCACATCGGGCCCGACAACCCAAAGCTCCATTCTGATTGATGTAATGGGCCTTCTAACCGGCCAATCCGTGACGATCCAATTCGATTGCGATGGTGGTGGCGTCACTGGCGGCGCGGTGACACCGGAACAGAAAGCTGCCACGGCGGATCAATTGGTGGGGACATTTGTCGAGCCAGCTGTTGGAGCGCGAGGCGGCGGGTTCATACCGTTCCTGATTAGGCTTGGTGAAAAAAAACGGGCGAAGGAACGGGAAACGCAGGCCCGAAAAGCCGTGTGCGATTCGCTTCGTGAGCAGATCGAAACCCTGAAGGCTGACAATGAAAGCTTTGAAAACGAAATCGATAGTTTGCTTGAATCCTTGGCTCGTGCCCAAAGGAGTGGGCTAGTCGGTAGCGGGCACGCAGCAGGTTTAGGGCGCGCGAACGAACTGGCTGGCGATGTCAAAGCGAACAAGGAAGAGATTGCGTTGTTGGAAGCCAAACTCGCTTCCAGTGAATGCCCACCGACCTCTATCGAAGCAACTGCCGATGCTCAAGGCGACGGGCTTACTCCGTCGCCCGCTGAGTCTGGCGGAGAACAACAGGCAGAAGAACGGCAAGCGAGCTGCGATGAGCTGGAAGCGGAGCAGCGAAAGTTGCTGGTCCTGATCGAGCAAGCTCAGTCAAATCTGGACGAGGCGTTAGATGCTGTTTTTGATGCGGACCAAAGACAGACGATCGAAGGTGCGATTGAAACAATTTTGGAGTACGCACTCTCTGCTGAGGGACTGGCGGACCCCCGTGTTAAAGGCAGGGGGTACAGGTCCGAGCTATCGGAAGCGCTTATCAAGGCTGATGTCAGAACGGAGGCCAAATCTCAAAAAATCGCAGCGGCGTTGTCGATACTCGACCTGGTCAATAGCCTCTATGGCCAATTGGACAGGATCGAAAGCAAGCTTAAAGAATGCCAGAAAAACATCGCGCCTGCCGGCTATTTCCCCGAAAATCAGCAGGATAATACCCGTTTCAATGTCGTTCTCAACCAGTCCGGCAATACCTCCGAACGCACAATTGATGGCCTGACCGGAAACTATGCGATTATCAGCCAGATCGGCGGCCTGCCGGTCACCTGGTTTGTCACCGGCAGTGTGTCCGGATTGGACGATGGCCGCGCCGGCCAGAATCGCAACGCTACCATTTGGGAAATATCAACGGGTGGCGCAGTGCAGATCAACCCACGCACGGCTGTCGGCATTGCCGGCAACTACAAAACCGGTGAAGTATCGTCTGCCGCCAACGCTGCCACGCTTGACGGTGACTATTGGGGCGTTTCGCTTTTTGCCAACCACAAGCTGACATCGCTGCTCAATCTGTTTGGCTCGGTGTCCTATACCCATGGCCAAAACGACATCAACATCGGTGGCGCCACGGGATCGTTCGACGTGTCTGTGCTGGCCGCCACCACCGGCCTGTCCGGCGCGGTGCAATTGGGCGAAGTGGTCATGACGCCCAGCCTGATGGCGTCCATCGCCAGCGTCGACCGCGACGCCTATGTGGACAGTACCGGCGCGCTCGTGCCCGGTTCAACCACCGAGACAGGCCATGTTTCGACAGGCGCGTCCTTTGCCCGCACGTTCGAGGGTTCCGGTGCCATTGAAACTTTCACGCCATCGATCGGGCTTTTTGCCAGCTATAATTTCCGCAGTTTCGAACAGCGAATATTGGCGTCCGGCATAAGGGCTGAACAGGTTGGAGCAGGGGCGACGCTGAACGGCGGCGTTGCGTTCCAGTTCGAAAACGGCGCCTCAGCTGGGATTAACGGAAGCTACGGCCTGTTCGAGCAAGGGGTCGACAGCTGGTCTTTGAATGCGCGGCTCACGGTTCCGTTGAACTAGAGCGCATCCGGTTTAAATGGAAACGTTTGAACGCCGCTAATTTGTGCCCTGACTAGGAGAGCGGGGCGACGCGGTGTGAACACCGTTAGCCACGCGCGACGCCGTTCAGGGTGCAAAGAAGCAAGTTCAAACGATTGCGGTTTATTGAATGCCTCAATGCGCTGGTCTCCAATCGGCTTGGGCGGCTTTTCCGCACCGGCTTCATCGAAATCCTCGCACGATGTTACATCGCACTCCGGTATTCTCTTCGCCGAAGCGAAAAATCCTCACCATCAAACCGCTCCCATTTAAGCCGGATACGCTCTAAGCCTACAAAAGGCGGCAGCTACTCCGCCGCGATCTGAACGGCCGGTGCGGCGCTTAACACCGCTGCGTCGACATGCGCCTCGAACTTGGCGAAATTGTCGATGAACATGCCGACCAGCCTTTCTGCCTGTTTGTCATAGGCCTGGCCATCTGCCCAGGTGGAGCGCGGATCGAGAATGGAATTGTCGATACCGGGAACCGAGACCGGCACCTCAAAGCCGAAATTCTGATCGGTGCGGAATTCGCTGGCATTCAGCGAACCATCGAGAGCAGCCGTCAACAATGCGCGCGTCGCCTTGATTGGCATGCGGCTGCCGACACCATAGGCACCGCCGGTCCAGCCGGTATTGACCAGCCAGCAATCGACATCGTGCCAGGCAATCAGATCACGCAGGAGATTGCCGTATTCCGACGGGTGCCGCGGCATGAACGGTGCGCCAAAACAGGTCGAAAAGGTTGCTTCCGGTTCGGTCACGCCCTTTTCGGTGCCGGCAACCTTGGCCGTGTAGCCGGACAGGAAATGGTACATAGCCTGCGCCGGCGTCAGCCGGGCGATGGGAGGCAGAACCCCGAAAGCGTCCGCCGTCAGCATAATGATATTCTTGGGATGCGGTGCACGGCCGGTCTCGCTGGCGTTGGGAATAAAATGCAGCGGATAGGCACAGCGCGTGTTTTCCGTCAGCGATCCGTCATCGAAATCGGGAACGCGGTTCTCATCAAGTACGACATTTTCAAGGATCGTCCCGAACCGCTGTGTCGTGGCATAAATTTCCGGTTCTGCCTCCTTCGAAAGCTTGATGGTCTTGGCGTAGCAACCGCCTTCGAAATTGAAAATGCCGTCTTCGCCCCAGCCATGTTCGTCATCGCCGATCAAAGTGCGCTTGGGGTCGGCCGACAGCGTGGTCTTGCCGGTGCCAGAAAGGCCGAAAAAGATCGCTGCATCATCATCACCGCCGACATTGGCGGAGCAATGCATCGGCATCACGCCGGTTTTCGGCAGCAGATAGTTGAGCGCGGTAAAGACCGATTTTTTCATTTCGCCCGCATAGGAGGTGCCGCCGATCAGCACCAGCATTCGGGTAAAATCGACGGCGATAATCGTTTCCGTGCGGCAGCCATGGCGCTCCGGATCGGCACGGAAAGACGGCAGGTCGATGATGGTCATCTTCGGCACGAATGATGCCAGCGCATCACGCCCGGGCCGGATTAGAAGATTGCGGATGAAGTGGGAGTGCCAGGCATATTCGGTGACAACGCGCACCGGCAGCGCATTTGCCTCGTCCGCACCGCCGATAAGATCTTGAACAAAAACATCGAGGCCTTCCGCATGGGCGATAAAATCCTGGTAGAGCAACTCGAAATGTTCAGGTGTGATCGCCTTGTTGTTCTCCCACCAGATGATGTTTTCGGTTTCGCTGTTTTTGACCACGAACTTGTCTTTGGCCGACCTTCCCGTGTGCTGTCCGGTGCGCGCCACCAGCGCGCCATGGGCGGTCGTTTCAGCTTCGTTGCGGCGGATGATCTCTTCGTAAAGCTCCGGCTCAAGCAGATTATAGTGGACATGGCTGAGATTTTTCAGGCCGGTCAGCTCGATGCTGCAATCGGTGTTTCGCAATCCACTCTCGATCATCTCTGACGCTCCGTCACAAGAACTCTATATATACCGGCGGAATGCTCTCCCCCAGTTTGATCGCGTTGCTGAACCAGATTAGGCATTTAATTTCAAATCATTAATCGATTTAAAAAATTTGAAAATCAATTAAATCGTTTAGAATATGTGAATAAGCTAATCCGCCGCTGACAAATAGGCAGGGCCTTTCCCAAGGAAACCTGTGGCGGACGCACAAATAGATGGGTGCTGCATAAGGCAAATACTGGTGAGGCCTGTGACATTGGTTTTGATCTGTGCCACAATTTGTACTCAATTTGTCCGTCTGTAGCCCTTTTTTGGATCAGCTGAGGAAGGGACGCCCAATGATGAGGGAGAAATTTGACATGGCAACCATTGCGCTTGTTGATGACGACCGTAATATCCTGACATCGGTTTCGATCGCTCTGGAATCTGAAGGTTACCGGGTGGAGACCTATACCGACGGTGCATCGGCACTTGAGGGTTTGCAGACCAGGCCGCCGAACCTTGCGATATTCGATATCAAGATGCCCCGAATGGATGGCATGGAGCTTCTGCGCCGCCTGCGCCAGAAGAGCGACCTGCCGGTCATTTTCTTGACGTCGAAGGATGATGAAATCGACGAGCTGTTCGGCCTGAAGATGGGGGCTGATGATTTCATCAAGAAACCGTTCTCGCAGCGTCTGCTGGTCGAGCGGGTAAAAGCGGTCCTTCGCCGCTTCATCGCACGTGAATCTGGTACCAAGGGTTCTGACCAGAAGCAAAAAACCATTGAACGCGGGCAGCTTGTGATGGATCAGGAGCGCCACACCTGCACCTGGAAAGACGAACCAGTGACGTTAACCGTGACGGAATTTCTGATTTTACATTCGCTGGCACAAAGGCCAGGTGTAGTAAAAAGCCGTGACGCGCTGATGGATTCAGCCTATGACGAACAGGTCTACGTCGACGACCGTACGATCGACAGCCACATCAAGAGGCTGCGCAAGAAGTTCAAATCGGTCGATAATGACTTCGACATGATCGAGACGCTTTACGGAGTTGGCTACCGGTTCCGCGAAGCGTAGGCGACCCGCAGCACTCCCGGGAGTGGCATACGGACCATGCTTGCAAGAAGCGAACCGCCCGGATTGAAGGGCAAAAAAGCAAAGCGGCCGGGAAGGTCCTGGCTGTCGGCCATGGCCTTGCCGTTTCGTCGTCTGCTCGGCCATTATATCTTCTCAAGTCTGACCCGCCGCATTCTGTTTTTGAATTTGGCGGCACTTGCCGTTTTGGTGTCAGGCATTTTGTATCTGAACCAGTTTCGCGATGGTTTGATCGATGCGCGGGTGGAAAGCCTGATGACGCAGGGTGAAATCATCGCCGGCGCGATTGCCGCGTCGGCCACCATCCAGACCGATGCGATTACCATCGACCCGGAAAAACTTCTCGAGCTACAGGCCGGCCAGAGCATTTCACCGGGCGCCAATCAGCTCGACAGCCTGGATTTTCCGATCAATCCGGAACGTGTCGCTCCGGTGCTGAGGCGGCTGATCTCGCCAACCAGGACGCGTGCGCGCATCTACGATCGTGATTCCAACCTGCTTTTGGATTCGAGGCATCTTTATTCCGGCGGACAGATATTGCGCTATGATCTGCCACCGGTTGAGGAGGACGACTCCGGCATCATCGACCGGGTTTTGAAAATGACCTCCGGCCTGTTCCGCAGAAGTGATCTGCCGCTCTACCGGGAAGAGCCGGGCGGCAGCGGCGGCGCCTATCCTGAAGTCATAACCGCGCTGACAGGCAGCCCCGACACGGTGGTTCGCATCAGCGAGCAAGGCGAAATGGTCGTTTCGGTGGCCGTGCCGGTACAACGCTTTCGTGCTGTCCTTGGTGTGCTGATGCTGTCGACCCAGGGCGGCGATATCGACAAAATTGTTGCCGCCGAGCGGCGCGCCATTGTTCGCGTATTTGGCGTGGCGGCACTTGTTACCGCCATCCTGTCGCTGCTATTGGCGTCGACCATCGCCAACCCGTTGCGCCGTTTGTCGGCTGCAGCCATTCGGGTCCGCCGTGGTATCCGGACCCGCGAGGAAATTCCGGATTTCTCCGACCGGCAGGACGAAATCGGCAACCTGTCTTCGGCATTGCGCGACATGACCAATGCGCTTTATGCCCGTATCGAGGCAATTGAGAGCTTTGCCGCTGATGTCAGCCATGAACTGAAAAATCCGCTCACCTCGCTGCGCAGTGCTGTGGAAACGCTGCCACGGGTTAAAAATCCGGAATCACACCAGCGCCTGCTCGAAGTGATTCAGCATGATGTGCATCGGCTGGATCGTTTGATTTCCGATATTTCGGACGCCTCGCGCCTTGATGCCGAACTGGCGCGCGACGATGCCGGCCGGGTGGATATGAAAAGCTTCCTGCAGGATGTCGTTTCGGTTTGCCGCCAGACAGGAAACAAGGACAGGCCGGTGGATTTGGCGTTGGCGATCGAGGAGCCATTACCGGGTGCCGGCAAATTCGTCGTGACCGGCCATGAATTGCGTCTGGGCCAGGTGATCACAAATCTGATCGACAACGCCCGCTCGTTCGTACCTGTTCCAGGAGGCAGAATTGCCATCACACTGGCCCGGTCCAGCCGAAACATCATCGTCACCCTTGAAGACAATGGTCCGGGCATAAGCGCCGACAATATCGAGCGCATATTCGAACGTTTTTACACCGATCGGCCCGGCAGCGAGGCGTTTGGCCAGAATTCAGGCCTCGGCCTGTCAATCAGCCGCCAGATCATCGAGGCTCATGGCGGCACATTGCGCGCCGAAAACATTGCCGGCGGCAAGCCCGGTGACATTCGTGGTGCCCGCTTCACTGTGGTACTACCGGCCGAAAATGACCGTGGTCGTAAACAGACTGGTAACAGCTGGGCCTGATTGACCGATAAACCCATTCACGATACTGCGCGATTGGCCGTTTTTATGCGAAATGCGCTCATTCTTTGCATTTTCAGGCTTGTCAAGCTGCGTCAGCCTGACAAGAGTGCATTTTCGCCCGCGCCTTGGGTGGTGTTTTGTTTGTGCCGTATCGGGAGCGATACCAAAAATGATAGGACTCGTGCTTGTCACACATGGACGGCTGGCAGAGGAATTCCGGCACGCATGCGAACATGTGGTTGGACCACAGGAAAAATTCGAAACCGTATCTATCGGCCCCGAGGACGATATGGAGCAGCGCCGGCGCGACATCGTTTCGGCGGTCAGGCGTGCCGATGACGGGGCCGGTGTCATCATCCTGACCGATATGTTTGGCGGAACCCCCTCCAATCTTGCGATCTCGGTCATGGAAGCCGACAAGATCGAAGTGATCGCCGGCGTCAATCTTCCCATGCTGATCAAATTGTCGGGCAGCAGATCGGCCAGTGATTTGAAGACCGCAATTGTTGATGCCCAGGAGGCAGGCAAGAAATATATCAATGTCGCAAGTCAGGTTCTGGTCGGAAAATGACATCCGATGAAGGCCTGCCGATCGTCGTCCGCCGGTTCCCGATTATCAATGAACGCGGCCTCCATGCGCGCGCGTCGGCAAAATTCGTCGAAACCGTCAACCGCTTTGCCTGCGATGTGGTGGTTAAAAAGGATGACATGTCGGTTGATGGCGGTTCCATTCTCGATCTGATGATGCTTGCGGCAAGTCCGGGTTGCAGTATTGAGGTGGAGGCACGCGGTCTGGATGCCGCTGAAGTGATTGCCGCGCTTGAGAAACTGGTCATCGCAAAGTTTGGTGAAGGGCAATAGCCCGGCCATCATATGCACGAATAAAGATTTCTTTATATCTTATTGCCGTTCCGCCTGTAGTCTGATAGCTACCATAGGACAGAAAGGGCTGTGGCGACCCTGTTGCCGCGCTCTAGAATGATTTCGTACATATTTCGACTGGACCGCTCATGCCCGACAATAATGACTATCATATCGCCGACATTTCGCTTGCCGACTGGGGTCGCAAGGAAATCGAAATCGCTGAAACGGAAATGCCTGGCCTGATGGCCTGTCGCGATGAATTTGGTAAGGAGAAACCGCTGGCCGGTGCGCGCATTACCGGTTCATTGCACATGACCATCCAGACAGCCGTTTTGATTGAGACCTTGAAAGCGTTGGGGGCGGAGGTCCGCTGGGCGTCCTGCAACATTTTTTCCACTCAGGATCATGCCGCCGCTGCCATCGCAGCCGGTGGCACACCGGTTTTTGCCGTGAAGGGCGAAACGCTTGAGGAATACTGGACATACACAGACCGGATCTTCAACTGGCCGGACGGCGAGCCATCCAACATGATCCTCGATGATGGTGGTGATGCCACAATGTATATCCTGATCGGCGCCCGTGCGGAGGCTGGCGAAGATGTGCTGTCCAGTCCCGGCAATGAGGAAGAACAGATCCTGTTTGCGCAGATCAAAAAGCGCATGGGGCAAACGCCTGGGTTCTTTACCCGGCAAAAGCAGGCGATCCGCGGCGTTTCGGAGGAAACGACCACAGGCGTCAATCGTCTCTATCAACTACAGAAAAAGGGCTTGCTTCCCTTCCCGGCGATCAATGTCAATGACTCAGTGACAAAGTCGAAATTCGACAACAAGTTTGGCTGCCGCGAATCGCTTGTTGACGGTATTCGCCGTGGCACCGACGTGATGATGGCAGGTAAGGTGGCTGTCGTTTGTGGCTATGGTGATGTCGGCAAGGGGTCTGCGGCATCGTTGCAGGGCGCCGGCGCCCGCGTTCAGGTCACGGAAGTTGATCCGATCTGTGCCCTTCAGGCGGCAATGGACGGTTTTGAGGTCACAACACTCGACGAAGCCGCCCCCAATGCCGACATCGTCATAACGACCACCGGCAACAAAGACGTCATCACCATCGACCACATGCGCAAGATGAAGGACATGGCGATTGTCGGAAATATCGGACACTTCGACAATGAAATCCAGGTCGACGCATTGCGCAATCTAAAATGGACCAACGTGAAACCGCAGGTCGACATGATCGAGTTTCCCGGCGGCAACCGCATGATCCTGCTGTCGGAAGGCCGCCTGCTCAACCTTGGCAACGCCACCGGTCATCCAAGCTTTGTCATGTCGGCGTCATTTACCAATCAGGTGCTGGCGCAGATCGAGCTGTTCTGCCGCAGTGAAGAGTATGACAACACCGTACACGTGCTACCAAAACACCTCGATGAAAAGGTCGCGCGGCTGCATCTTGACAAGCTTGGCGCCAAACTGACCGAGTTGTCGTCGGAGCAGGCCGCCTATATCGGTGTAGAAACAAGTGGACCGTTCAAACCGGAACACTACAGGTACTGATTTTCCGTTAGTCATACACAAGATATTGTGGCCGGATGATTGACAAATCATCCGGCCTTTTTTTGCGGCAAATGTTCTTCACGCCGATTCGGCGGTCAGGTACAGTGGAGTGATTCGGGTTGCGGTTTATCGATGTGTATTCGTGCGCGACATGAGTCAATCAGGCGGTCTTGCCATTCGGCGGCGGAAAGGACCAAGGCATGCCGGCAGTACACCCAGCCGGAGCAGGGTTAGGCAACGAAATCGGGGATATGGAACGGTCCGGGCTGAGAAGGCTTCGGGCGCTTGCACATTTGTGCCGCCATTTGCCGCTCAAGCCGGTAGCCACAATCTCTTTGTTGGCCGCGGGCACAGTTCCGGCATTTGCTCAAAACGAGATTTTGGACCTTCTGCAATTGCCTGCTGATTTTGTGATCGGAACGCCCGAAGTCATTGAGCTGTCGATCTTTGCCGGAGCGATGGGCGCGGCCTTGCTTTCAGCCATCTGGTTGATCCGCGAGCGCGCGCGTATTGCGGCGGAAAATGTTGAACTTCGAGGCCGTATCGCTGAATTGGATGCCGATGTGCAGCGCTCCGATGCGTTTCTCAATCTGCGTGATCAAAAGCTGGTTGTCTGGGGCCGGGAGGGTGAAAGGCCGGAAGTCATCGGTTCCCTGGCCGCAAGGGCCGGGGCTCCGGGGGAGCGTTCGGCCTTTTTGGCGTTTGGGCGCTGGCTGTCGCCGCGTTCGGCATCCGAAGTCGAGCATGCTATCGCTGCCTTGCGAAACCAGAAAACGCCCTTCGATCTGATTATCGAAACGCGGCGCGAGGAGCTGCTTGAGGTTCAGGGCCGCTTTTCGCCGACCCATGCCATCGTCCGGTTTCTGTCGGTGGGCGAAGCACAACGGGAGCACGCTGACCTGACAGTTTCGCATCGGCGCCTGTCGGACGAACATGCTGTGCTCCAGGGGGTGCTGGACGCTCTGCCTCTGCCTTTCTGGCAACGTGGGAGCGAAGACGAGCTGACCTGGGTCAACCAGGCCTTTGTCGATGCGGTTGAGGCCGAAAATTGCGAAGCAGCCATCAAGGCAGGGCGCGAATTTCTCGGAACACAGGCACGTGGCGCCATCGTTTCACGCCACGCTGAGGATGCTGTTTTTTCCGGCACGTTGTCGACCGTGGTTGGTGGCGACCGCAGACAATACGCGGTGACAGATTTCCAAGGGCCTACGGGATCCGCCGGCTTGGCGCTGGATATCAGCGAAATCGAGGCGGTGCGCGATGAAATTCGCCACGTTCAAAAAAGCCACTCTGAAACACTCAATCAACTCACCACGGCCGTCGCAATCTTCGATCAGAACGAAAAATTGCGTTTTTACAATCAGGCTTTTCAGGAGCTGTGGGGCTTTGATACCGGGTTCCTGGAAAGTGCACCGGAAAATGCCATCGTCATCGACCGGCTGCGCAGCGAGGGCAAATTACCCGAGCAGACCGAATGGCGGCGCTGGCTTGAAAATGTGATGAGCGCCTACCGGGCCGTCGACCCGCAGGAGCACTGGTGGCATCTGCCGGACGGGCGGACATTGCGCATCATTGCAAATCCCAATCCGCGTGGCGGTGTCACCTGGGTGTTTGAAAATCTGACCGAAAAGATCGATTTGGAAAGCCGGTATAACACGATCGTGCGTGTTCAAGGTGAAACGCTGGACAATCTCGCCGAGGGTGTGGCGGTTTTCGGGTCGGATGGCAGGCTGCAATTGTCAAACCCTGCTTTCACCAGCCTTTGGGGCCTTACGCCGGAAGTGGCGGTAGGCAAAGCGCACATATCTGAAATACGTTCCGCTTGTGATCCGCTTGCAGATGAAAGCCCATGGGGTGAGTTCGTTGCCGCGGTCACTGGTTTTGATGATGAACGCCATGACCGCTATGGCCAGGTGGAGCTGAAAAGCGGTACGGTTCTGCGTTCGGCCTTGAACCCGCTGCCAAACGGTCAGGTTATGATAACCTTCGTCGACGTCACCGACAGCGTCAATGTTGAGCGGGCGCTGAAAGACAAAAACGAGGCGTTACAGCGCTCCGAGCGCCTGAAAAACGATTTTGTTCAGCACGTCTCCTACGAACTGCGATCGCCATTGACCAACATTATCGGCTTTACCGAATTGCTTGATCTGAATACCACCGGCCCTCTGAACGAGAAGCAAAAAGACTATGTGAGCCACATCGGCGCATCGTCGGCGGTGCTGTTGACCATTGTCAACGACATTCTAGATCTGGCCACTGTCGATGCCGGTATCATGCGCCTTGAAATCGGGGAGGTGCAGGTTAAGCAGACCATTGATGCTGCCGGTGAACTGGTGGCCGAGCGAATGGCCGAACACAACATCAATCTCAAGCTCGACATTGATGACGCACCGAAGACGTTTTTGGCCGACGGCAACAGGCTGCGCCAGATATTGTTCAATCTGCTTGTCAATGCCACAAATTACGCGCCGGAAGGAAGCACCGTCGAAATCGGCTGCCGCCGGAGTGGCGATTTCGTCGAATTTCATGTGCATGATGATGGTCCCGGCATCCCCGGTGAAGCGCTCGACGCTGTGTTCAAGCGCTTCGAAGCGATTTCAAATGGCGGCCGCAGACGCGGCGCCGGCCTTGGCCTTTCGATCGTGAAAGGCTTTGTCGAATTACATGGCGGTGAGGTATCAATCGAAACATCCAAGACCAGTGGAACCACCGCTATCTGCCGTTTTCCTGTCAATCCGGGCATGCGCGAGGCCGCGGAATAGAGCGTATCCGGCTTAAATGGGAGCGGTTTGATGGTGAGGATTTTTCGGTTCGGCGAGGAGAATACCGGAGTGCGATCAAACGATCGTGCGAGGATTTCGACACTGCCGAGGCGGAAAAGACCGCCAAGCCGATTGGAGACCAGCGCATTGAGACATCTAAATAAACCGCAATCGTTTGAACTTGCTCCTTTGCACCCTGAACAGCGTCGCGCGTGGCTAACGGTGTTTACACCGCGTCGCCCCACGCTTCTTGTCAGGGCACAAATTAGCGGCGTTCAAACGTTTCCATTTAAACCGGATACGCTCTAAAATTGCATGGGCAGCACGACGACAACGCTTGATTTGGCGGATGAAAAGGCAACCGCCCAGTTGGGCGAAGACATTGCGGCTGCTCTGAAAAAGGGCGATCTGGTCGCATTGTCAGGCCCATTGGGTGCCGGAAAGACAACACTTGCGCGCGCGCTGATCAGGGCGCTTGCCGTCAATCCGCTGATGGACGTCCCAAGCCCGACCTATACGCTTGTCCAGACCTATCAGGCAGCGATACCAATAGCGCATTTCGATTTTTACCGGCTAACAGATCCACATGAGGTCGACGAACTGGATCTCGACGGCGCATTGCAGGATGGGATTGCGCTTGTCGAATGGCCGGAAAACGGTGCCGCCGCCATGCCGGAATCCGCGATCACAATCACGCTGGCGGAGACCGGCGATGGCGCAAGATCGGCAACGATAGACTTTTTACCGGATGCCGGAGATCGTGTGGCCCGGTCTTTTTTGCTGCGGGGGTTTTTAACAAATGCCGGCTGGGGTGATGCCACACGGACCCCGCTTGCCGGTGACGCTTCGACACGATCCTATGAGACCGTCGCACTGGATGGAACTGTGCCGAGATTGATCATGAACGCGCCGGAACAGCCGGACGGTCCGCCGGTGAGAGATGGCAAGCCCTATAGCCGAATAGCGAAATTGTCGGAATCGGTCGTGCCCTTTGTCGCCATCGGACACGGCCTGCGCCGGAACGGATTTTCCGCACCGGAAATTTATGCCGCCGATCTGGAAAACGGGTTCCTGTTGCTTGAACATCTTGGAAGCGAAGGGGTGGTCGATCAGAAATCCACACCCATCCGGGAGCGCTACCGGGCCGCAGCTGAACTGCTGGCGTTCATGCACCGGGTTGACTGGCCGGTAATCATGGACGCGCCGCAAGGCGCCCGGCACGAAATCCCGGTCTATGATCGCGATGCGATAATGATCGAAGTCGAATTACTGCTCGACTGGTATGTTCCCGAAATCACCGGTCGTCAGATAGAAGCGGGTGACCGCAAGGCCTTTCAAAATGCTTGGGATGAGGTCGTGCTGCAACTCGATGATGTCGAAAAAAGCCTGGTACTGCGCGATTTTCATTCGCCTAATCTGATCTGGCGCGAACATCTGGCAGGCATGGACCGGCTCGGCCTGATCGACTTCCAGGATGCGCTTATCGGTCCGTCTGCTTACGATATGGCATCGCTGGGTCAGGATGCGCGGGTCACCGTTTCGCATGAACTGGAAACACATCTGCTTGATCACTATTGTGGCGTTCGAGCCCGTGCCGGCGCATTCGACGAGCAAAAATTCCGCAAAGCCTATGCGATTATGTCGGTCCAGCGCTGCTCCAAAATATTGGGGATTTTTGTTCGCCTGAACCGCCGCGACGGAAAACCGGCCTATCTGAAACACCTGCCACGCGTTCGCGATTATCTGTTGCGCTCCATCGCGCATGATGCGCTCGCCCCGGTTTGCGAGCTCTACCGGCGATGGGGTTTGATTGACGAGACGCCTGCATGACGCCGCCTGCCATCAAATCCGCGATGGTCCTGGCGGCCGGGCTCGGCAAGCGCATGCGGCCGCTCACCGAAACACGGCCAAAACCTTTAATCGAAATTGCCGGCAAAACCCTGCTTGACCGTGGCCTCGACATGCTGGCCGATGCCGGCGTTGGGAAAGCCGTGGTCAATGTCCACTATCTGCCGGATCAGATCATCGACCATGTCGCATTGCGCGACAAGCCTGATATCGTCATATCCGATGAGCGCGGGCAGCTGCTTGATTCCGCCGGCGGCATCATCAAGGCACTACCCGCTCTGGGCAGCGATCCGTTTTTTATCGTCAACGCGGATACTTTCTGGATCGACGATGAAATACAAAATCTTGAGCGCATGGCCCTTGCCTGGGATGGCGATGCGATGGATATTCTTTTGATGCTTGCATCGCTTGAACAATCTGTCGGTCACAATGGCGGGGGTGATTTTCTTCTCCGCCAGGACGGCCGACTGATTAGGGCACGCGGGCAGGATGGTGCCCTGATCTATGCCGGTGCCGCGATTATACATCCACGGATTTTTGCCGGAGCATCTGCCGGCCCGCAATCGCTCAACAGCTATTTTGATCAGGCGATTGGCTCAAAAAGACTTTTCGGCAAGGCGATGCACGGGCAATGGATCACCGTCGGAACACCCGATGCGATCAGTCCGGCAGAGCAGGCAGTCAACGCTCAGCCGACCGCTTGACCGTCATGACAGCACCTCCCAACCTATGGTCCATTCCTGCCGGGGTACCGTTCTTGCCGGCCTTGGCCGAGGCTTTTTTGCAAAATCAATTGGTTCCAGGCTTTGACGCCAGTGGCGCCGGCATTGCAAGCGCCACCATCTATGTGCCGACCAGACGTGCGGCGCGGACGCTTAGGAGTATTTTCGTCGAACGTGTCGGTGGCAGCGCCGTCATATTGCCGACGATCCGTCCACTCGGCGAATTTGACGAGGAAGCCAGGCTCTTCGATCTGGGCAATTCCGGCCTGACCGATGTGCTCCCGCCTGTCGACGCCCATGACCGCTTGTTTGCACTGGCGCCACTGGTCAGAGCCTGGAAGAGCAGGTTACCGGCCCATGTCGCAATCCTGTTCGAAGAGGAACTGGTAATCCCCGCTTCGACCGCGGATGCGATCTGGCTGGCACGCGATCTTGCCACCCTGATCGACGAGGTTGAGACAGAAGGCGCAAGCTGGGGGTCATTGGCGAAACTGGTTCCAGAAGAACTTGCCGGCTGGTGGCAGGTGACGCTGGATTTTTTGAAAATCGTAACCGACCGCTGGCCCGAAGCACTGGCTGAGCGCGGTCTGTCAAACCCGGCGGCATGGCGTAGTGCACAAATCGACGCCGAGGCCGAAAGACTGAACAATGGTGGCCAATCCGGCCCGGTGATTGCCGCCGGTTCGACCGGATCAATACCGGCGACCGCCAGGCTGTTATCCGCGATTGCCCATCACCCTTCCGGCGCTGTCATATTACCGGGGCTCGACAAGCAGTTGGATGACGAAGCCTGGACGCTGATCAGCGACACCGAAACGGCGCCGTCGGTTTTTGGCCATCCCCAGTTTGGCCTGAAAAAGCTGCTTGGCGCAATCGGTGCAGACCGCACCGGTGTCGGTGAACTGGGCAGCCAACCAGCTGAAGCGGCCGGGCGCGCCTGGCTTGTCAACGAGGCCCTGCGGCCGGCCGAAACCACCGACGCCTGGTCGCGTAATTCAGGGCAGGCCGCCGCCGTGATTGAGGCCCGGGCGCTCGATGGTGTCACACTGATAGAGGCGGCCAATGAACGCGAGGAAGCGCTGGCGATTGCCATTTGCCTGCGGCAGTCCGTCACCGGGCCGGGCCGGCGCGCCGCGCTGGTCACCGGCGATCGGAACCTGGCGCGCAGAGTGTCTTCGGAGCTTCTTCGTTTCGGCATTGTCGCCGATGATTCCGGCGGCCAGCCGCTGGCCGCCACGCCGCAAGGATCATTCCTGCGGCTCTTGGTTGATGTATCGCTCAGACCCGGTGATCCGGCAATGCTGCTGGACCTGCTCGCACACCCCTTGCTGGCCTGCAAAATGCAACGGCAGGCCGCGCGTCATCTGGCCTCGATTGCCGAGCTGGTCCTGTTGCGCGGCGCAACCGGGCGGCCCGATATCGCAAATATCCTGACGGATTTCGAAAACCGGCTGAGCGAGCTTGAAGCAAGTAGCCATCCGCCGATCTGGTTTGCCAGGATCGGGGAGGGGGAAATCGGCGAGATTCGGGAATTTCTCGGCGTGCTGCACGAGGCGGTTGTTCCATTGTGCCGCTTACGCGATTTGGCCGACGTCGAACTGGGCCAGGCGCTGGTGGCCATTGTGCAGGCCATGGAAGCGTCAGCAAGCGATGAAACCGGATCACTGGCCTGCCTTTACCAGGGGGATGACGGTGAAAGCCTGGCCTCCCTGCTGCGCGCGGTCATTGCAGCCGAAAACGGGCTTTCGTGCAGACCTGACGAACTGCCTGATGTGCTTGCCGCGTTGATTGCGCCCGAGATTGTCAAACCGTCTTCTGCCGGCGATGGCAGGATCGCCATCTGGGGCGTGCTGGAAGCGCGCCTTCAAAGTGTCGACACAATGGTGATCGGCGCACTTAATGAGGGAAGCTGGCCGCGAAAGGCCGAGACCGGTCGTTTCATGTCGCGGGTCCTCGCCGGCGGTATGGGACTGGAGCCGCCGGAGCGCAGAACCGGGCAGGCCGCGCATGATTTCCAGATGGCGATGGGTGCTGAAAATGTTGTCCTGGCACGATCTGCCCGTGCCGACGGCGCGCCGGCATCGCGGTCGCGCTGGCTGCAAAGATTGTTGACGCTGATCGGCGAACCAGTCACCGAGGCGATGATCGGCCGCGGAAGGCACTTCCTCGACCTTGCCGCAGCAATCGATGAGGCCGGCGCGCCGGGCACGGTGATGCAGCCCTGTCCCGCGCCACCGCTTTCGGTTCGCCCGAAACGGTTTTCCGTAACGGAAATAGAAACGCTGCGCCGCGACCCTTACGCGGTCTACGCTCGGCGCATTTTGCGGCTCGAACCGCTCGATCCACTAAGCCGCGATCCCGGCGCGGTAGAGCGCGGATCGCTGTTTCATGAAATCCTGCATCGGTTCATCGCCTCCGGCACCGGGCCTGGGGACCCCGAGGCGGAATCGGCGCTTTTGGCAATCGCCTCAAAATGTTTTGCCGAGGCGGGATTACCCGAGGACGTCCAGTCCGTCTGGTGGCCGCGCTTTACCGTGATGGCGCCGAAAATAATCGCCTGGGAGAAAGAGCAGTCGCGCGGCGTGCGCTCGAAACACACCGAAATCGCATCCGGGCGCATCGAGGTCGGCGCGACGGGCGTGGTGCTGTCAGGCCGCGCTGACCGGATCGATGTTCTTGACGGCGCGCGCCACGCAGAAATCATCGACTATAAGACCGGAAGTTTTCCAACCAAGGCGCAGGCCCATACGCTGTTGTCACCGCAGTTGGCGCTGGAAGGGGCTTTGTTGGCACGCGGCGCATTCGAACTCGTGGGCGCGCTTCAGCCCGCTGATTTGACGTTTGTCCGCCTGGCGCCCGATGGGTCGGTCAAGCCGGAATCGATTTTAAACTACAACCGGCAAACCCGGCTGGCACATGAGCTTGCCGATGAAGCCTGGTCGCGGCTGGAACATTTGTTGTCCTTTTATGCCGATGAGAAAAACGGCTACAAATCGCGCGCCCTGCCACTGCGCGAACATGACATGAATGGCGACTATGACCATCTCGCAAGAGCGCTGGAATGGTCGTCCGGTGCCGGTGATGGCGATGGAGGGGCCTCGTGAGCACACACCCCGTCATCCCGAGGGAAACGCAATCGAGACAGGCCGAAGCCGCCGATCCGGTAAACTCGGTGTGGGTATCGGCCAATGCGGGATCCGGCAAGACCTATGTGCTGTCGCGCAGGGTCATCCGCCTGTTGCTTCAAGGCGTCGATCCCTCGCGTATCCTCTGCCTGACCTATACCCGTGCCGCTGCGGCCAACATGGTCAACAAGGTGTTCGACGACCTCGGGCGCTGGGCCATGATGGACGATCAGGCGCTTATTGCCGCCATTGCCGACCTGGAGGGCCGGTCGCCCGACGCAAAACGCATTTCCCGCGCCCGGCAGCTCTTTGCCCGTGCGCTGGAGACACCGGGCGGACTGAAGATCCAGACCATCCACGCATTTTGCGAAGCGGTGCTGCATCAGTTTCCGCTTGAGGCCAATATCGCCGGTCATTTCGAGCTGCTGGATTCGCAGCTGGAATTTGCCCTGATTACCGAGGCACGGCGCGAATTGCTGACCGGCATAAACGCCGGCGAGGATGCGGAGCTGGCCGCTGCCTTTGGCCTTGTTCTGACCACCGCAGGCGAGCACGGTCTGAACGGTCTGCTGGCCGATATCGTCGCCGAGCGCGAGGGGTTGAGCGATTGGTTGCGCGAGATCGGCGGTTATGGCGGCGGGCTTTTACGGCTAAAAGAGGAGTTCAAAATAGAGCCGGATGAAACGCCGGAGCTGGTTGCAGCTTCGGTTTGGCCTGACGGATATTTTACCGCCGCCATGGCCGAAAATTTTAAATCCCGTGGCGAGCAGGCCGGCAGGGTAAGGGCATCCGACTTCGGCGCAAACCTGAAGCGTGCAATCGACGTGCCCGCTACCCAGGAGCGGTTCGAAGCGTTATGCACTGTCTTTTTGCGATGGGACAAGGGCAGGTGGGCCGCCCGAAGCGTCAAGGGCATTGCATCAAAAGGTGTCGGCGAGCATTTTCCCGGATTTGACGAGGAATTTTACCGCTATGCCGATGTGCTGTTAAAGGCGCGCAATCGTCTCGACATGCTCACCGTGCTTGAAGCGACCGATGCGGCACTGACCGTCGCAGATCGTCTGATAGCGCGCTATGAACGGCTTAAAAGCGCTCGCGGCTTTCTCGATTTCAAAGACCTGATCTCACGCACGGCCAACCTCTTGGCGCGGCAGGACGCCGGAGCATGGGTCCAATACAAGCTCGATCGCGGCCTCGACCACATCCTGATCGATGAGGCTCAGGATACCAGTCCGGGGCAATGGACCGTCATCAAAGCGCTTGCCGAAGAATTTTTCACCGGCCAGTCGGCACGCGAGGATGAAAACCGCACCGTGTTCGCGGTCGGTGACGAAAAACAGTCGATCTATTCGTTTCAGGGCGCCGAACCGGCGGCATTTGCCGAAAGCGGCCAGTCATTTGCCGGCAAAGTGTCGGCAGCCGGCCGAAGCTTCCACAAGGTCAAGCTGCACCATTCGTTCCGGTCGGTCGATGATGTCCTGTCGGCGGTTGACCTCGTGTTTAAATCCGATACCGCCAGGCAAGGGCTGACCATCGCTCCAGAAGAAATCATCCATTCGGCCGTGCGCGCCGGCGATCCGGGCTATGTGGAAATCTGGCCGCTGATCGGTGTTGAAAAGACGGCTGATCCCGATGACTGGACCCAGGCGATTGACCATACATCCGAACCGGCTGTCAGGCTTGCCGAAACGATTGCAGCGCACATCAGGGGATGGATCGATCACGAGGAACTGATCGAGGGTACCGGAAAGCGATTATCCCCAGGCGACATCATGGTTCTGGTGCGCAAGCGCGACAGTTTTGTTCACGCACTTTCGCGCGCGCTGAAAAACCACGATATCGCTGTTGCAGGCGCTGACCGGTTGAAGCTGCGCGATCATATTGCGGTAAAGGATCTGATCGCGCTTGGCCGCTTCGTCATCCAGCCAAATGACGATCTGTCGCTGGCTGCATTGCTGAAAAGTCCGGTGTTCAATCTGTCGGAGGATGATCTTTACGATCTCGCCAGCAATCGGGGCACAGGCACATCACTGTGGCAAAGCCTGCAATCGGCCGGTGAACACCAGGAGCGGTTCAAGCTTGCCGCCGCCAGGCTTTCACGGTGGCGCCGCGAGGCCGAAAACCGCCAGGTGGTCGATTTCTATAGCGCAATCCTCGGCAGCGATGGCATCCGCGCAGCGATGGTTGGCAGGCTGGGCCGCGAGGCAGGCGAGATTATCGACGAATTCGTCGCTTATATTTTCGATTGCGAAAAGGCGGGAATTTTGGGCCTTGGTGCGTTTTTGGAAACACTCGAAATCGCCAGCCCGGAGATTAAGCGCGAAATTGCGCAGACGCGCGATGAAGTGCGCATCATGACAGTGCATGCCGCCAAGGGGCTGGAGGCGCCGGTTGTTTTTCTGGTCGACAATGGGTCGGAGCCGTTTTCCCACCAGCACCTGCCAAGATTGATCCCGTTTCAGCCGCAATCCATGCACCATGGCGCAAAAGGATATCTATGGCGCATGGGCGGCGGGGTAAAACCGGCCTTTATCGCCGAGCTGGAAACCGGCCAGCGCGCCAAGGCCGAGGAGGAATACCGCAGATTGCTCTATGTCGGCATGACGCGGGCCGAAGACCGGCTGGTCGTGTGCGGCTATCACGGGGTCAAAGAACCAAAAGCGGAGATTTGGCATCGGCTGGTGCATGCCGGGCTGGCCGGGACGAGTGTGCCCGTTGCAGATGGGCCGGCAGGGTTCGAAGGCGAGGTTCTGCGCTACCGGTCGACCAAATCGCCTGCCAGGCCCGCAAAACCGGTCGAGCTTGAGAAGGCGCGCCCGGTGGCCTTTCCAGATGATTTGCGCCAGCCTCTGCCGCCGGAAATCTCATTGCCGCGGCCATTTGCACCTTCAGGTGCCGCCGCGTTGATCGAACCACGCACGGAATTGATTTCTGCGGAAAATTCGCCGGTTCTGGCCACTGCCCAAAAGCCGCGCTTTGCAATCGAGCGTGGCATCGCGATCCACCACTTGCTCCAGATCTTGCCGCAAATGGCCAGCGGCAAGCGCGAGGAAGCCGCACTCGGCTATTTGCTGCGCCGGGGCGCCAGTTGGCAACCTGAGGAAAGGCGGTCGGCGTTGGCATCAGTGATGCGGGTGCTGGATGATCCGCGCTTCGCACCTGTCTTTGCGGAAAACTCACGTGCCGAAGTTGAAATTGCCGGGCATTTGAAAGTCGCTGGCAACACGCGTGCCGTATCCGGCAAGATTGACAGGTTGGCGCTCGGCGCCGATGAGGTGTTGATCATCGACTATAAGACCAACCGCACAATACCGGCCAGTCTGGAGCAGATTCCGGCAGGTTATGTTGCCCAGCTGGCAGTTTACGCCGCACTCATCGGTCAGATTTACCCCCGGCATGCGGTTCGCGCCGGCCTGCTGTTTACCGAAGCTGCGGCCGTGTTCGAACTTCCTGACACGATGATGCAGGAATCGCTTGAGCACCTCGCGGTCTCGTGACAAACATGTGACTTGAATCGCGCCGCTTCAGCACGCACATAACGGCTGCAGTGAACAGACTGGAAGGAACCGGAAATGGCGACAGTAACCGTAGACAACAACAGTTTCGATGAGGGCGTTTTAAAAGCGGCCGAACCCGTTATTGTCGATTTCTGGGCCGAATGGTGCGGTCCCTGCAAGATGATAGCGCCGGCGCTTGAGGAAATCTCCGCCGAAATGGGCGGCAAGGTGAAGATCGCCAAGGTCAATATCGACGAAAATCCGGAAATCGCCGCGCAATATGGCGTACGTTCCGTCCCGACACTGATCGTGTTTAAAGACGGTGAGGTAGCCGACATGAAAGTGGGCGCCGTTCCAAAATCCGCACTATCCAGCTGGATCAATGGCAATGTGTGATCATACGTGGAAGATATTGTGACGTTTGAAGCCCGGCCGCGAGCCGGGCTTTTTGCTGGTGCAAACGCTTGCGGTTTCTGGACCTATTCACCTGCCGGGCGGTATCAGGCATGCTGAGGAATTCTAAATGCGGAGAAACCCATGACTGGAAGCGCCAAAGCAACCAAAATAGTCGACAATGAGCGGGTCATCGTCACCCGGTTTGATTTCGCCCCCGGCGCCAACACCGGATGGCATAGTCACGGTCACGATTATGTCGTTGTCCCACTGATGGACGGCAAGGTGCGCTTGTTGACAGAAGAAGGCGAATCCTATGCCGACATGAAGGCCGGCGCGCCGTATTTCCGCAATGCCGGTGTCGAGCATGATGTGATCAACGCCAACGAGACGGATTACGCATTCATCGAGATCGAGCTGAAATAATCACCTAGGTCGTTTTGCGGTTGCCTGGAACTATTGAAGCATTTTTCGCTTCTATGATTCTGTTTGGGCGAAAAATGCTCTAACTACCGGCCTACCTGAGCATATCCAATGCCGGTATGGTTCTTTTAGCGTCTATTTCGTGGGTTTCCGCCACCACGATACCTTGTTTGACAAACGGATCGTCTGAAATGCGCGCATCATAGGCTTGCCGGCTTTCGCCATGGGCGATGACCGCGCCTCCCTGCCCTGGCAGAAGAGAGCCGACGCTTAAGAAAACGCCATCGTCAAACCCCTTTGCAATCCAGCTATTGTGACCGGCCATGTGGTCTTGAGCGGCGGCGCGGTTGTCAGAAAATTTCAAGAAAGTCACAAACATTAAATTGCCCCGGAGTTGATGTTCTGATTGATGGCGGCATCCAGCCAGGCTTCGATGCCGGCAACTTCTTTTCGAACGAATGCCTCGTTGCGAAACGCCGTGGCCAAGGATGCGACCCCTTGCGACCAGGCGAGCAGATGCAGTGCATGATCATCGGCGTTTTTGACAAACCCGATCTCCGCGAACTGGTCTTTCAGCCAGCATCGAAAAAGGCCGAAAATCTGTTGCGCTTTGCCTTGTGCAGCATGGTCCAGCTTGGCAAGCTCACTGCACAACGTGCCGACAGGGCAGCCGAATGCCATGATCTTCGCTTTGTTTGCAATCAGGATATTGACGAAAGATAAAATACGGTCCCGGGCGTCGCCGGACTGGTCTTTCCAGTCGTCCAGCATGGTAGCCGTCCTGTCCATCCGCAAGTCGATCACAGCGTCGAGAATGTCATCCTTGGTTTTGAAATGGTGATAGAAATTACCGCGGGAAATCCCGATGGATTTGGCGATGTCGGCAAATGAAGTGGCCTCAAAACCGCCCTCATAGAAAAGGACATCAGCCTTCTCAACAATTCTGTTGCGTGTATCCGCTTTGGGCATTTTTCAATTGTGCAGTTATGTCTTAGCGGCAAATTAGGACAAATGACCTAATTTGTCAACGCACCAGATTCCGGCTGCAAATGCCGCTCTGCGCTTGTCATCTCACCGGGGCGGCGTGCCGTTCAATCGCAGTGCTTCGCCCGCCTGATAGAGTGAGCCGCAAATGAGAATACGCGGCGGCGTCTCCGCCCCGTCCCATGTCTCGCGCAGCAGGTTCAATGCGTTGTTTATCGAAGCGACCGGCTCGGCTGATAGGCCGGCTTCCGCCGCTCGGGCCGCCAATTCATCATTTGGCACGCCCGCATCGCTTGACATGATCGGAACGGTGTAGACATGGCGGACCGTACCGCAAAAGGCCTTGAAAAACCCGGTCTGATCCTTGGTGTTGATCATCCCGGCAATCATAAATAGCGGACGTGGTTGCCGTTCTTCTTCTGCTGACAAGGCTTCGGCGATGGCATGGGCTGCACCCGGATTATGACCGCCATCGATCCATATCTCCGCATTGCCGGGCGCCGCATCGGTGAGCCGGCCGGTCGTGACGCGCTGCAAGCGTCCAGGCCAATCGACCGATGTCATCGCGGCCTCGACATCGGCGTGAGCCGGACTGAGGCCGGTGGCCCGGACCGCGGCGATGGCAGCGGCGGCATTTGCGATCTGATGCCGGCCGGCAAGTTTTGGCAGCGGCAGATCCATAAGTCCCTCAGTGTCCTGATAGACCATGCGGCCATGCTCCTCATGGGCGAGAAAGTCTTCGCCATAGACAAGACAGTTCGAGCCGTGCCGGGCAGCGGTGTCGCGCAATACCTCGCGGGCGGCTTCGTGTTCCTGCGCACCGATGACCACCGGCACTCCGCGCTTGATGATGCCTGCCTTCTCGGCGGCAATCAGCTCGATACGGTCGCCAAGATGCGCTTCATGGTCCATTGAAATCGGCATGATCAGCGAGACGGCCGGTTCTGCAATGAGGTTGGTGGCGTCAAATCGCCCGCCAAGCCCGACCTCGATGATGGCCGCATCGGCAGGTTCTTTGGAAAACACCAGAAACATCGCCGCTGTCAGCATTTCGAACACGGTGATCGGCTGCCCGTCATTGGCGTCTGCCACGCACCGGATCGCAGCCGCAAGCTCCGCATCTCCGATAAGCCTGCCGCCGCCTTTGGCCCCGATCCGGTAGCGTTCATGCCAGTTGACCAGATGCGGCGAGGTATGGACGTGAACCGTTTTGCCGCACGCTTCCATGATGGCGCGGGCAAAGGCGGAGGCCGATCCCTTGCCGTTCGTTCCGGCAATATGGATGGTCAGCGGTAACCGGTTTTGCGGATTGTCGAGTTTGGCCATCAGCCCCGCAATCCGGTCCAGCGACAGATCGTAGCCCTTCGGATGAAGTGCCATCAGGTCGTCGATTTCGCGCTCGGCCGCATTTACGTGGCTGACAGGTTGCTGGCCCATATGATTACCGTTGGTCTGGTAGTAAGAAACCGTGATTACTCTGTGGTTTCCGCCACGACTTCCTGCTCTGTCTGTTCTTCGGCGGGCTCTTCAACCGTTTCGCTGGCCTCGCTCGCCTCCTCGACGGGAACATTCATCAATATCTTCAACAGGCGCGCGATTGTCGGGCGCAATTCCTGCCGCGGGACCACCATGTCGACCATGCCGTGATCCATCAGATATTCGGCCCGTTGAAATCCTTCCGGCAGTTTTTCCCGGATGGTCTGTTCGATCACGCGTTGTCCGGCAAATCCTATTAGAGCGCCAGGTTCTGCAATATGGATATCGCCAAGCATGGCATAAGATGCCGTGACACCGCCGGTGGTCGGGTTGGTCAGCACCACAATATAGGGCAGGCCTGCCTCCTTCAGCCGTTGCACGGCAACGGTTGTGCGCGGTAGCTGCATCAGTGACAAAATACCTTCCTGCATGCGCGCGCCACCGGATGCCGCAAACAAGACCAGCGGTCTTTTCTTTTCAACCGCCGTTTCGAAGGCGGTAAGGATTGCCTCGCCCGCCGCCATCCCGAGCGAGCCGCCCATGAAGGCGAAGTCCTGCACTGTAGCGACAATTTCAAGGCCTTCGATTTCTCCAAGTCCGTTGGTGATGGAATCATCATGTCCGGTTTTCGCCTTGCTGTCCTTCAGCCGGTCCGTATAACGTTTTTCATCACGGAATTTCAGCGGGTCAATGGCAACCTTCGGGTTCTCCAAAACCTCGT
This sequence comes from Rhizobiaceae bacterium, assembly GCA_963669455.1. Lineage (GTDB taxonomy): Bacteria > Pseudomonadota > Alphaproteobacteria > Rhizobiales > Rhizobiaceae > JAWKWH01. The sequence continues at coordinate 3,754,901 of OY770026.1, read as the reverse complement.
ATTCGCCATCAAAGAAGAATGACAACCTATCGCGGGCCGAGATTTTCATGTGATGCCCGGAGGAGGGGATCACATACTGGTTTTCTTCCAAATCTTTGTGAAAGACCATTTCGCCTGTCTCCGGACATTTAATCCAGAGGTTTTCCGGCATATCGCGCCGGCCGAGCATCGAACTAATTTTCGGCCGCACATAATTGGTAATCCAGTTCATCGCATCCACTTTCCGTGATCCGGCTCAAGATGGTGTTTTTAGGCTGTTTGCGCAACCCGGGCTTTGTGAACACCCCTTGAGAGTTCCTTGACCAGGCTGGCGACGGCCTTAGCCGGATCGGCGTCATTTTCGCAAGCCTCTGCAATGGTATTGACGATTGCCGTGCCGACCACCACCCCGTCGGCACTGGCGCCGATGGCTGCTGCCTGCTCGGACGTCTTGACGCCGAAGCCTACACATACCGGCAATTGGGTATGCTGCTTTATCCGATCAACTGCCGCGCCGATTTTTGTGGTGTCCGGCAAGGCGCCGCCGGTAATCCCGGTCATTGACACATAATAGACAAATCCGGACGTGTTCTCCAGCACCTTGGGCAGCCGCTTACCGTCTGTGGTCGGTGTGGCAAGGCGAATGAAATTGAGCCCGGCACGCAATGACGGAATGCAAAGTTCCTCATCCATTTCCGGCGGCAGGTCGACGATGATCAACCCATCGATTCCCGCATCTGCCGCGTCTTTTAGAAAATGGTCGACGCCATAGACATAGATGGGATTATAGTATCCCATCATCACAATCGGCGTCTCCTCGTCCTCGCGGCGAAATTCGCGCACCATGGCAATCGTCTTGGCGAGAGTCTGGCCGGCTTTTAATGCCCTCAGCCCCGCCGCCTGGATCGCAGGGCCATCCGCCATCGGATCGGAAAACGGCATGCCGATTTCGATTACGTCCGCACCGGATCTGGACAGCGCCTTCATAATGGACAGTGACTGGGCAAAATCAGGATCGCCACCCATGAAATAGGTAACAAGCGCCGGGCGCCCCTCGGCCTTCAGTTTTGCCATTCGAGTGTCAATACGCGTTGCCATGACCTACAACTCCACGCCCAGATGTTTGCCGACGGCAAAGACATCCTTGTCGCCACGACCGCAAAGGTTCATGACGATGATCTGATCCTTGCCCATGTTCGGAGCGCGGCGAATGACTTCAGCAAGTGCATGGCTCGGCTCCAGCGCCGGGATGATGCCCTCCAGCCTTGTCAAAAGCTGAAACGCCTCCAGCGCTTCGGTATCCATAATAGGCACATAGTCGACCCGGCCGCTTTCTTTGAGCCATGAATGTTCCGGCCCGATCCCGGGGTAGTCCAGACCGGCGGAGATCGAGTGCCCCTCCTTGATCTGGCCATCGCTATCCTGCAGCAGATAGGTGCGGTTGCCGTGCAGCACGCCTGGTTGGCCTGCGGTGAGCGAGGCGCAATGCTCTTCGCCGTCAAGCCCTCTGCCGCCCGCCTCCACGCCGACAATACGCACATTACGGTCATCGAGGAACGGATGGAACAGGCCAATCGCATTGGAACCGCCGCCGACCGCGGCCACCAGCAGGTCAGGCAATCTGCCCTCCGCTTCGAGGATCTGTTCCCGGGTTTCCTTGCCGATCACAGATTGGAACTCGCGCACCAGTTCCGGATAGGGATGCGGGCCCGCAGCGGTGCCGATGATGTAGTAGGTATCGTCGACATTGGTCACCCAGTCGCGCAACGCCTCGTTCATCGCATCCTTCAGCGTGCCGCTGCCGGACGTTACCGCATTGACCTTGGTGCCGAGCAGCTTCATGCGGAACACGTTCGGCGCCTGCCGTTCGATGTCGGTGGCGCCCATATAGACGGTGCATGGATAGCCAAAGCGGGCGGCAACCGTCGCCGAGGCCACGCCATGCTGGCCGGCGCCGGTTTCGGCGATGATGCGGGTTTTGCCCATCCGTTTGGCCAGCAGGATCTGACCCAGGCAATTGTTGATCTTGTGCGATCCGGTATGGTTTAACTCATCGCGCTTGAAATAGATTTTCGCGCCGCCCAGATGGTCGGTCAGCCGTTCGGCAAAATAAAGCGGCGATGGCCGTCCGGTATAATGCTTGTTGAGTTCAGCAAGCTCAGACTGAAACACCGGATCCTGCCTGGCCTCTTTCCAGTGCCGTTCCAGATCCAAGATGAGCGGCATCAGGGTTTCGGCAACAAAACGGCCACCGAAAATGCCGAACATCCCTTCAGAATTAGGGCCGGAACGAAATGAATTTGGTTCAACGGGTTCGTTCATAGTTACCTCTGAAAAACCGATAACGCCATTCCGGCTCAGCCTGCATTGTGCCGGGCCAGATTGAGCGCATCGAAAAATGCCGAAATCAACGTTGCGTCCTTGACGCCGGGTGCTGCCTCGACCCCGGATGAAACATCGATGCCTCCCGGTTTGGCCGCGCAAATCGCCTCGGCTACATTGTCCGCATTGATCCCTCCCGAAAGCATGTAATCGATATCCGGGTCAAGTCTATCGAGCAGGCTCCAGTCGAAGGAAACGCCGTTGCCGCCTGGAAGGTCAGAGCCTTTTGGCGCTTTCGCATCGAACATCAGGCGGTCGGCAACAGATCGGTAGGCATCAATGCCGGCCAGATCGCCGGCCTTACGGACGGGAAAGACCTTCATTGCCGGGATACCGTAATGCGCTTTGATCTGTGCCACGCGATGAGGGCTTTCGCTGCCGTGCAACTGCATCAGGTCCGGTTTAACCATGCTTGCGATGTCATCGAGATAGGCATCATCGGCGTCGACCGTAACGGCCACTGTAGTGGCCCGGCTGCCGATTTTTTTGCGCAGGTCTGCTGCGGTTTTGGTATCGATGTGACGGGGGCTTTTGGTAAAAAAGATAAAGCCGCAATGGGTCGCTCCACCGGTGATCGCGCAGTCGATGGCGTCAACAGTCTTCAAACCGCATATTTTCACGTCCAGTGCCATGGCCGGGCAATTCGCACGGAATGGCGCAAGAGTCGAGCACAGATATGGGTGTTTCTCAACGTGCTCGCCGGCAAATCGATCACTCCTTATTCCTGATCGATGGCCTCGCGCAGCTGTTTCCGGGTTTTCTCGATCCATTCGATCTGGTCGGGACTGAGACGCTGCTCGGCATTGAGCTTCTCCAGCAGTTCAACGGCCCTGGTGAAATACTTGATCTTGTGCTCGGTGTATTGGCCCATCTGCCAATAGGCCACATACAAATCCCATTGTCCCTCGTCATCGTCGGGCATTTTTCGCGCCAGTTTTTCGCGGATGACCAAATAGGCTTTGAAATGCTCGGCAGCGGCGCGTTCATCGTTCATCTTGGCGCCCAGCTTGCCGATACTGTTATGCGTATTTGCCAGATATTCCTGATACTCGACATCGTCAGGGTTTGACGAACCAAGGCCTTTGTTGAACATCAAAGCAGTGTTGTAGGCGGCTAGCGCTCCGGCAAGGTTTCCGTATCGTTGCCTCACCAGCCCGAGTTCGCCATAATCGCCAGCAAGCGCGCTCGTCAGATATTCGTCTTGCGGGTCTGCAGCGAGAGCGGATCTGCGAAATAAAACAGCCTCAAGCAGCTCGGCTTCGGCCGGTTCATAGGCCCGTTGCCGGCGCATTATCTCTCCGAGTTGGCGATGGACATAGGCTAAAGAGTTTTTCGCATCCACATCATCGGGCGATTGTTTTACCCGTTTTTGGTGAATGATTTTTGCCGCTGAAAAGAACCAGTAAGCCCTTTTCAACTTGTCATTGGCCAGTTGGGCCTCGCCGATATTTTCGTAGCTGTTCGCAAGTTCTTGCTGTAAGGCAGCGCTATCCGGTTTGGTCGACACCAACGACAGCATGATAGCGAGTGTCGACGAGAATGCCTTGATCGCATCATCGAACTCGTCCAGATTTTGATGCACCTTGCCGATTTTGTTGTATGAATAGGTCTGATACTTTTGCCATTCGCTGTTGCCGGGTTGTAGTTCAGCCAGGCGCTGATCGAACAGAAGGCCATTTTGATAACTCGCAATGGCTTGTTTTGATTGCCCCAAATCACGCTGCACATTCCCGATACGCTCATGCAGGATTGACAGTTCCTCCAATGCGCCAACATTGTCGGAGTCAAGATCTGTTAGTGTTGTTAAAATTTCCAGGGCATTGTTGAGGGAGGGCAGCGCCTCCTCATAGTCTTCGCGCTGCTGGTATGTTCTGCCAATCTTTTCATAGCTTTCGGCCAGAAACTGTTTCCACGTCTCTTCATCCGGCTCGATCTCGACTAGTCGGCGGTCATATGACAGTGCGCTACGATAGGCGGCAAGCGCCTCAGTTGCCTCCCCCAAATCCAGCAGGGCATTTCCGATATGGTCATGGAAAATAGAGTTATGCTCGATCACATCCACATCGTTGGGAGCAACTTTTAACGCTTTTTCAGCGAGATCTATTCCGGTTCTGTAAACGTCGATCGCCGCCCTTTGCCGGTCCAATTGGCGCTCGGCCGCCCCCAGTTTGCGAATGATGTCGAACCGGTCAAGCTGCCAATCACGGTTTGCGGGATCGATCAGGGTCAGTTTTTCGATAATCGGAACCGACGCGCCAAAATCTATTGCAGCCAGTTCATGGTTGGCGACATCCCAGTGGGTTAATCCCATGCGGCGGCGGATAAAAAACGTGCTGTATTTCGCATCAAAATTCAGCGGAGACCTCAAGGCCAGCCGATCCCAGAGTTCCCGCGCCTCTTCGAACATTTCAAACGCTTGCCCGATTTCATTTTCGGCTTTGTATGCGTTTCCCAGTTTTAGATATGATATCGCCAGATCGTCTGTCAGTTGATCCGTATTGGGGTATTTCTCCAGTTGGATCTCGGTAAGCGTTTTTGACTCACGATAGTATTCATGGGCGATTGCCGGATTTTTAAGTTCGAGATGAACGTCGCCCATCTTGTCTAGGGCAATAGTGACATCCCGCGATGCCTCATAGTCCAGTGGATTAAGCAGAAGCAGATGGCGCGATAACGACAGCGCCGTTTCAAAGGCGGAAAGCGCTCCGGCAAGATCGCCGTCGTCAACGCGCTTGTCGCCAATCGCAATATGATCGCTGATTTGACCGCGGTTTTTCTGATAACGTTCCTGCACCGTCAAGGCCATGGCCGGTTGTAGAAAGGCCATACCGGTGACGGATACCGCCAACAAAGCAATGATCACCAAGCTGATGCGGGCAGGACCCATCGGTTTCTGTCTCCCCCATTCGACTACAAGCCGCTACACGTTATGATATTTCCGCCAGGACTAACAAGCTCAGCCAGCACGTTGCCGGCCCCGCGTCTGACCGGCCTGTTTTCGGATAACAGCTATACAATTGACTCAGGCACAATACAGAACCAATAATGTACCAATCAACTCACCAATTCACAGGTAAAGCCCATGCGCATTCTCGTCCTACAGCACGCTGACGTTGAACATCCCGGTCAGCTGGGTGCGTTTCTTGCCGAAGATGGCCACGAGATGACCCAAGTCGAACTCGATGCGGGCGAATCGCTTCCCGCGATCGATGGCTTTGATGGACTCTGGGTCATGGGTGGGCCGATGGATGTCTGGCAGGAGGATGGGCATCCCTGGCTGAAAAACGAAAAGGCATATATTCGTGAGGCCGTGATCGACAAGGGCATTCCGTTTTTGGGTCTGTGCCTTGGGCACCAATTGCTGGCGGAGGCGATTGGCGGTTCGGTGGGGCCGTCTGAGACACCGGAAATCGGTGTCATGTCCGTAGGCTTAACCGAACTGGGCGCTGAATCGGTTTTCTTCGACGGTGCGCCTGGAAAATTCGATTGCCTGCAATGGCATTCCGCCGAAGTTAAAAGCCTGCCATCCGATGCCAAGGTACTGGCCACGTCTGATGATTGTGTGGTGCAGGCCATGAGCTGGGGACCGCGCGCATTTTCCGCGCAGTTTCACGTCGAAGTCGAAGCCGACACCGTCGCCAATTGGGCAAAAATTCCCGAATACGACAGCGCCTTGACGAAGGCGCTCGGCGATGGTGCTGCCGAAAAACTTGCCAATACAGTCGCCGGCAGGTTGCAGGCATTCAACAATGTCGCCGAACGCTTATATATCAACTGGTTGCAGGCGTCTGCCGTTTCCTGACCATCAGGTTGCAGCATCTATCAGGGACTGGCGGGCAAGGTTTAAGTGCCCGCGCATCGTCGTGGCAGCCAATTCGGGATCGCGCGCCGCAATCGCGTCATAGATAAGCCGGTGCTGTTTGTTGTATTCGACGACGATCGTGGTGTTGTGGGTCAGATGCCGCATCTTGATCCAGCTTGGATGTGAACGGACCTCATTGGCGTGCCGCATCATCCAGATCAGCAGCGAATTATGTGAGGCTTCGGCCAGCAATAGGTGAAATTCCTCGTCCAGATCGCCAAATTCATGCGTGTCTTCGCCATGTGCTTCCATCTTGACGAGGCATTCTTCGATTCGCATCAGATCGCGATCATTGGCATGCAGAACAGCCAGCCGCACGATCTGTGGTTCAATGGCCATGCGCGCCTCGATCAATTCCAGCGGCCGCATCGTCTCGGCCATCGGCCTGACGCCCTGATTTATGTACGACACATAGGTGCCGCTGCCCGGGCGGCGCTCGACGAACTCAAGTTCTTCCAGGCGCTTTAGCGCCTCACGCACGGTTCCGCGTGCCACGCCGAATTGATCGGCAAGCTCGCGCTCGGGCGGCAGCCGCTCATCGTGGAAATATTGCTCCGATATGATCTGGCGCCGCAAAGCGGCAAGTACGTCACCCGACCCCGGTTTCCTGATTCCACCCATTTTGATTGGCAAGCCTTCTCGCGTGGCATCCATGGTGTCGATGACCTTTATTTCCCGCATCGCAGCTATTTCACGGTATTTTTCACTGGAAAACAAGGAAAATCCCCGACCTGGTCAACAATTGGGTGGAAAGTGGTAGAAAATTGGTATTGTCTGCCGGGTATGATTGTGATTAGCTGTTACCGGAAATAGGGTTCACTAGGTGGCGGCCGGAAGGGCGCGGCAGCATTTTTGGAGGGCGTCGATGGCGTTTCCGCAATCGGCTGATATCGTAATCATCGGCGCAGGTATCCACGGTCTTTCGACCGCCTGGCGGCTTGCTGAGATCGAGCGTGAAGCGGGCAGGCAGGTCGAGGGCAGGATTATCATCATCGACAAGGATGGAATCGCGTCCGGTGCAACGGGCATTGCCTGCGGCGTGGTGCGCAACAACTATTTCCAGCCTGCGATGCGTGAGTTGATGGCCCATTCGGTCGGCGTATGGGAAAGCGATCCGGAAGCGTTTTCCTATCATCCCGTGGGTTATATGCAGATCAGTTGCGAAGCCATGCGTTCCGATGTCGGCCAGATCTACGCCGAACAGCAGGCGATCGGCTACGAAAGCGTCTTTATCGAGGGCGCCAATGCGTCCACATCCTATATGCGCGGCATCTTCGATGATTGGCAGGCTGAGGGCATTACCTCGGTTCTGCATGAAAAGCGCGGCGGCTATGCCAACAACACCAAGGCGATGTACGGCCTGGCCAAGAAGGTCGAGGATCTGGGCGTGCGGATACTGACCGGTGCGACGGTGACCGGCTTCACCTCATCCAACGGATCGGGCGCCGTGACCCATGTCGAAACCAGCCGTGGCAATATCGAGTGTGAGCAGGTTGTCGTTGCGGCTGGCCCCTGGGTTCGTGATTTCTGGTCGATGCTGGGGATGCCCGACAAGATCGACCTGAAGGACCTTCAGGGCAATATTCACTCCGATATCGACATGTGGCGTTTCTGGCAGCTTGAAGAAGGTGTTTTAAATGTCGCGCCCGAAATGCTGATGGCCAATGACGGATCGATGCCGCCGGTGATCCATGTGGATACCGATGCGCCGCTGAAGTCTGATGTCGACGGTTCGGTCATTACCGAGGAAATGTGGGGCATCTACTACAAGCCCGACTGGCACTTTAATGGTATTCAAGGTGGTGCGGCCCCCTATAAGGTGCATACGCCCGTCAACGAGGTGAAAATCGACCCCTATGGCCCGTCATCGCCCGAATTCGTCTCATCTGGTGAATTTGCCCATATGTGGGTCTCCGCCCTGGCGCACTGCCACAAGCGCTTTGAAGGCATGATGCCGAAATATCACAAAGAACCGTCGGGCGGCATTGGTTGCTTTACCGCCGACAGCTTCCCGGTATTCGACAGGTTCCGGGATAATGTCTACGTTATTGCCGATTCAAACCATGGCTATAAAATGCTCGGCGTCGGGCGTCTCGTGGCAGAGGAATTGCGGGGGAACGAACAGGCGCTGTTGAAGCCGTTCAGGTTCTCGCGATTTGCTAAGGGCGAATTACACCCGACATCCAGCAGCCCGTTTCCATGGAGCTGACAATCAATCATGGCGCGCGGAGGTGATCCCGTTCCGCCGCGCTGAACAGACTTTTTAAAAAAGTCATTATCAAAGTGAGGATGATAAAATGACCGATCTTGAAGGCTTTGTAGAAGAGGAAGGCCGCGCCGAAAAAATCAAGCAGGTTCGCGAGAAGATCGATGAGCTGGGCATCGAATATCTCTACCTGCAGTTCGTTTCGGTGACCGGCAAGATCATGGGTAAGGGTATTCCGGCAGACCACTGGGAATCCATTGCCATGAAGGGTTTCCAGCTCGTCTATGGCGCGACCGTCAATCTGTTTACCAACCGTGCCGGCGAATATCTTGGCTATGGGCCGGAAGCAGCCGAATTGGTTGGCATTCCCGAGCCTGAAACCTTCATGCAGTTGCCCTGGGCGCCGCAAATCGGACGGTTCTACTGCACTCTTTTCCGCAACCGTGAGGAAAAGGAAGATCCAGGCGGGTTTTTGACATCTGACTGCCGCGGCAATCTGCGCCGCCTGCACAAGGAATTCACCAAGAAGCACGGCACCAAGCTGCGCATCGGCACAGAGCCGGAGATGATGTGGCTGAAATTCGATGAGAACGGCAAACCGAAGGACGGTTTCTCCAAGCCATACTGCTATCATATCGATCAGTTTGAAAGCCTGCGTCCGGTCTCGCTGCAGGTCATTCGCTACGCCCGCAAAATGGGCCTCGACATGATCCAGGGCGACCATGAGGATGCGCCGGGTCAGCTGGAGTTGAACTGGATGTTCGACGATGTGCTGCGCAATGCGGATCGTCTGACGACATACCGCCAGATCTGCGCTCAGGTGGCGCGTGAAAACGGCATCTTCGCCTGCTTCATGACCAAGCCTTTCATGGGCGTTTCCGCATCCGGCTGCCACCACAATATGAGCCTTTGGAACGGCGGCGAAGACAAGTTCGTGCCTTGCGGCAACGACGCCGGCAGTCTCCCCGGCATGGCCGACAACTACATGTATGTGAAGGGCGGCGACAACACGTTCATGCCTGACACCGATGATCCGCAAATGCCGGGCAAGGAAGGGCTCAAAGCCATCGGTGGCGTGGTGCATAATTTGCAGGCGCTCACTGCGATTGGCTGTTCGACGGTCAATTCCTACCGCCGCCTCTGGGATACGGGCTTCTGGGCGCCGGTCTTCGCCGACTGGGGCTTCCAGAACCGCACGACCGGATTGCGGGTTTCCGCTCCAGGCCGGTTTGAGTACCGCTCGGTCGATTCCATGGTCAATCCATACATTATGGGTTCCACATTGCTGGCGGCGATGGATGATGGGCTGGTAAACGAGCTCGACCCGGGTGAACCGGAAGAGCGCAACATCTATGAGGCAATGGCCGAGGGCAAGGAAGTCAAGAAACTGCCGATGTCGCTTGGCGAGGCGCTCGACCATCTGGCCGCCAGCGATGTTGTCAAGCGCGGTATGCCAGGCGAGATGTACCGGCTTTATGATGAATACAAGCGTGACGAATTCGCCCGCTTCATGTCGACCGTCACCGAGTGGGACAACGAAACCTACATGGAGTGTCTGCCGTAAGCGAGGTGCCAGTGGTCTGTTCGAAGTGCTTGTTTCCGATTGCTAGCCAAGTCCATTTGCAAGCATTTCGGGCGCAAAGACCGCCAGCAATTTATTTTGGTTCTTATGATTCCAACATTTGCCGATGAGGGAAATGCGAATGGGATGCAAATGTTGTGTTCGAACCACCACAGATTTTCGATTTCCCGGCCGGGTCTTCCCACCGTTTCGACGGTTCCCGGTCGGGGACCAACTTTGAGGAGACCGTTATATGTGCGGAATAGCAGGTATAATTTATAAAGGCAGGAATGCCGGTGTCGGCGGAGACATGACCGCGATGCTTCAGGCGCTGAAACATCGCGGGCCGGATTCTACCGGATTTGCGGTCTATGGCGTCCCCAATGCCGGCGAATATGTCATGCGCTTCAAAGTGGCCGAAGCCGAGGATATGAAGTCCGGCTACGACATCACCGCGAAGATCAGGGATCGCGTTGCCGAGGTCGACCGCCGCCTTGAAGAACATGGCGCCACGGTCAAGTCGCGCGAAAATGCGACCGCCTATTCGCTGCGCTATGTGATTTCGCACGACGGCGACATGGAAGAGCTGGCCCGCTACATCGAAGATGTGGAAGGCACGGAAATCCTTTCGCTTGGCAATGGACTTGAGCTGATCAAGGATCTGGGCGACGCCACCGTCGTCTCCGACCAATATAAGCTGGGCGGCTTTAAGGGAACGCACGGTATCGGACACACCCGCATGGCGACCGAATCGGATGTCGATATCCGCTCGGCTCATCCCTATTGGGCGTTTCCGTACAATGATGTTTGCGTCGTCCACAACGGGCAGATCACCAATTACTGGATCATGCGCCGCGAAATGGAGCGCCGTGGACATCGGTTCATGTCCAATTGCGATTCAGAATTGCTCGCGGTCTACACCGCACACAATTTGGCCAACGGCGTATCGCTGGAAGAATCCTTGAAAAAGTCGATTGAAGAGATCGACGGCGTTTTCACCTACCTGGTGGCGACCAAAGACCAGCTCGGCATGGCCAAGGACACGATGGCGGCCAAGCCATTGGTTCTCTACGAAAGTGACGACATGATCGCCATGGCGTCAGAGGAGGTGGCGATCCGCGCGATCCTGCCCCAGGAAATCGACACCTATGATCCGTATGATGAGGAGGTCCGGGTATGGCAGGCGTAAGCGATGCTGAACTGACAGAAATGTCGCAGGAGGAGCGCGTGACAGCGCTTGGAATGCGCACCGAACAGCTGACCGGAAAGTCGCTCTACATCGAGTTTGATCCCGGTGCAGAGGAGCGCTTCACCTATCCGTGGGCACCTGAGGTCGATTTCAACAAACGCGCCGAACTCGACACGGACGATATGACCACCACAGAGGTCAATTCCAGGATCCGCGAGCTGATGGCTGAGGGCTGTGGCACCATTGTGCTGAAAAACCCTCGCGGCAAGCATTCCCTCGGCGTTGGTATCCTGTCGAAATTAAACCTGATCATCGAGGGATCGACCGGCTATTTTGGCGTTGGCCTCATCGATGGACCGAATGTGCGCATCAAAGGCCGCGTCGGCTGGTCATGCGGTGAAAACATGATGTCGGGAACGATCATCGTCGAAAAGAATGCCGGTTCGACCTTCGGCGCCGCCCTGCGCGGCGGTGATATTGTCTGCCGGGGCTCCGTCGGCTCGCGCACCGGCATCGACCAGAAAGGCGGTACGATCATCGTCGGTGGCGACACCGGCGCGCTCTCCGGCTTCATGATGCAGCGTGGCCGCATGGTCGTCTGCGGTAACGCCGGCAAGAACCTTGGCGATTCGATGTATGACGGCACGATCTATGTCGGCGGTGACATCAAATCGTGCGGCGTTGATGCCGTTCCAGACGAACTGACCGACCTCGACAAGGCCTGGCTGACGCGCAAGCTCACCCAGTACGAATTAATGCCCGACAAGGGTGTCGATCACTTCACCAAAATAGTCGCCGGCAAGCAGCTCTGGAATTATGACAATCTCGAGCCAAACGAGAAAAAACTCATTCTTTGAGGCGAAAGGAAACCAACATGTCAGCAAGTGAAAACGCCCCGAAGGTGAACCCTCAAAAGCAACCGCTTAATCGCGATGTCAATCGAATTGGCGACAGCTTCATCTTCCCGCCACGGGTGATCGATGACATTCACATCAAGTCCGAACTCGGGCGCTACCGCATGCGCGGCTTCTCGCTGTTCAAGAAAATCCCGCACTGGGATGACTTGACCTTCCTTCCCGGAACGCTCACCCGTTTCGTGATCGAGGGCTATCGCGAAAAGTGCGAAACCAGAACGATCATCGGCCCGCGCGCCAAACGGCCGCTCGACCTGGACATTCCGGTCTATGTCACCGGCATGTCGTTCGGCGCCTTGTCCTATGAGGCAAAAACGGCGCTTGCCCGCGGCGCGACGATGGCCGGTACGGCCACCTGTTCGGGCGAGGGCGGCATGATCCCCGATGAGCGCCGCTATTCGTCGAAATGGTTTTATCAGTGCATTCAGTCGCGTTACGGCTTCAATCCAAACCATCTTGTGCTCGCCGATGGTTGCGAGTTCTTCATCGGCCAGGGTTGTAAGGTTGGTCTCGGTGGTCATTTGATGGGTCAAAAGGTGACCGATCAGGTTGCCGAAATGCGGTCACTGCCGGCAGGCATCGATCAGCGCTCACCGGCACGCCACCCCGACTGGCTGGGTCCGGATGATCTGGCATTGAAAATCCAGGAAATCCGCGAAGCAACCGATTGGCAGATACCGATCCAGTTGAAGCTTGGTGCCGCCCGCGTCTATGACGATGTGCGCATGGCGGTGAAATGCGATCCGGACTCCATCTATATCGATGGCATGGAAGGCAGCACCGGCGCCGGTCCGCATCTTGCGACCGAAGACACCGGCGTGCCCGGCATGGCGGCGATCCGTCAGGCCCGCAAGGCGATCGACGATTTGGGCAAGCGTGGCGAAATAACGCTGATCTATGCCGGCGGCATCCGCAACGGCGCCGACGTCGCCAAGGCTATCGCGCTTGGAGCAGACGCCATTGCGCTCGGCCATTCGGTGATGATGGCGTTAAACTGCAACAAGGATATTCCCGAAGCAAACTATCAAGACGAGATCGGGGCGGAGCCCGGCTATTGCTACCATTGCCACACGGGCCGTTGCCCGGTTGGCGTTGCGACCCAGGACCCGGCCCTGCGCCAGCGTCTTGATCCCGACGAGGCGGCAGAAAGGGTTTATAACTTCCTGCACACGCTCACCATTGAGGCGCAGCTGTTTGCCCGTGCCTGCGGCAAGACGCATCTGCACTCGCTTGAGCCGGAAGATCTCGCCGCGTTGACGATGGAAGCATCGGCCATGGCCGGTGTTCCGCTGGCCGGCACCAACCACACGGTTGGCGTTGAAGATTATCATCACCTGTAAGGAGGACTTGAGATATGGCTGGAACACAATATCGCGGGTCCGAAATCAAGGACGTCAACCAGTTTCTGGATGACGCTTCCGGTCTCGAATCTGAACGGGAAAAGGAAATCGGTCAGCACATCGGCTATCGCTATGATGTAAATCTGGTGCCCGACTATGACCGCCTGACGCCATTCCTCGCCAAATATATCGAAGTGATGGGCTGGGAAGATCTGAATTGGCTGGAAGACGTTCACATGGGTTACGAGGAAGGCAAACCCGCCGTGTTCGATCGCAACAACAATGGCTGGGTTCGCATTCCCGATACGATCAAGCTTCCGGACAATCAGCAGGATCGCGACATGATTGCGCGCGAACTGCTGCTCAAGTTCCAGATGTCGGACCGTCACCCCTTGGTGGCGTTGAGGAAAGCCTATATGAAGTTCTAGAGCGGTTTTCGCCCAAATTGGAGCGGTTTGATGATCAGGATTTTTTGTGCTGGCAAGGAGAATACCGGAGCGCGATCAGACGATCGTGCGAGGATTTCGACGCAGGCCAGCGCGAAAAAGACGATCAAGCCGGTTGGAGATCAAGAATTGAACCTTTTATATAAACCGCAATCGTTTCAGCTTGGTTTCTTCCGCCCCGGACAGCGTCGTGCACCGCTCGTGGAGATCACTCCACGTCGCGTCACTCTCCTAGCCGGAACGAAAGCTCCCCGCGCTCAAACGATTCAATTTGGGCGAAAACCGCTCTAACCATGCCCCGCCCGCTTCACATCGCCTGTCTTCAAACCCGGCCGATGCCGGATTTCCAGTCGGCGTTGGATGAGGCGCTTCCGCTTGCGGAGGCGGCTTTGGAAGCGGGCGCGAAGTTTCTTTGCCTGCCGGAATATTGCGGCGGCCTGAAAAGCGACGATGGTCTTTTCCGTCCACCGGTAGCTGAGGAAAACTCGCATCCGGTTGTCGGAGCTTTGAGGGAGTTTGCGTCGCGCAACAAGGTCTGGATACTGATCGGTTCGGTCGCGGTGCCGGGGCCGGAGGGAAAATTCCTCAATCGCGGATTTCTTATCGATGATAGCGGGCAGATCACCGCCCGCTATGACAAAATCCATCTGTTCGACATCCAGTTGTCGCAAGATGAGGTCTATCGCGAATCCGCGCTTGTTGAGCCGGGAGCACAGGCCGTGGTCGCGGCAATTCCCAGTGGTCGGCTCGGAATGTCGACCTGCTACGATCTGCGCTTTCCGCATCTCTACCGGGCGATGGCGAAGGCCGATGCGGACATTCTGGCCGTCCCTGCTGCGTTCACCAAGAAGACCGGGCAGGCCCATTGGCACGTGCTCAATCGTGCCCGCGCCATCGAGAACGGCGCCTTTGTCGTTGCGCCATGCGCGACCGGTCCGATTGCAGGCGGTGGCGAAGCCTATGGCCATTCATTGATCGTCAACCCGTGGGGCGAAGTGATCGCCGATGGCGGCGGTAAACCCGGCATGATCCATGCGGAAATCGACCTCGATGATGTCGCACAGGCAAGAGCCCGCATCCCGGCACTCACCCACGACCGGACATTCCAGCTGGCTGACGACGGTGAAACGGTCAGTAAAGCGGCTGCGGAGTAGGTGATGTCTTCCAACGAACAGGCCGGCAATGTTGTTCGCCTTGATAGCGCAAACCAGCGGCTGCGTGACAGTTTTTTAAAGTGGCAGTGCCATGTTCGCCAGATCGCCATGCGGCAAAATGGCGGCAAGCCGTCAGATGGCATGATGCCGGAACTGCGCCTGACTGCGGATAGCACGCCGGCGGGCAACATCATCTCCGTCATGTGCAAGTCCTACGAATATTCCAAGACGATGGAAATCCGCCATCTTGCCCGCAAGACGCTTGATCCGCAGGCACGCCGCGATTCGGCGATAAAATTCTTCAGCGAATATTATTATCAAAAGGCGCGCGAATTTTCCGACATTGTCACCTCCACATTTCCGCCCGGTTCACCGGGCGCGCAATCCATTCTTGAGGCGGGCCGCTGCTGGCTGCGGTTTGAGCAATATAATCAGACCTATGATATCGCCTGCCAGCCCTATCGCCTGGGTAACAATGATCCGCTTCATCAGGCGACGTTCTGGCACAATTACCTGTTCAATCCGGCATTGCCGGGCGATGCCATGATCATTGGCTTTAAACCCGACTGGGCATCAAGCAGTGCAGAACCTTCACCGATTTGATCTGAGCCATTGGTTGGCAGTGCGCTTCACTTGTTTGCTAGAGCGCGTCTTGCTTAAATGGGATCAGTTTGATGGAGAGGATTTTTTGCGGCAGTTAGGAAAACACCGGAGTGCGATCAAACGATCGTGCGAGGATTTTGACGACACTGTCCGCGGAAAAGACCTCCAAGCAGGCGAGGTTAAGGTTTTGAAAGAGAACAGCAAACCCAAACCGTTTCAGCCAGGGCATTTTCGCCCGGCCGCAGGCCGTATAGCGAATAATGCCTCGATTGCTCCAAGCGGATCAAGGCGTTGTTGCGGGCCAAAGAAGCCGCAAAACGCCACAGGTTCTTTGCGCCCTGGATGTCGTCGCGCGAAGCTAACGGGTGCGCACCCGCGTCGCCTCACGCTCCTAATCAGGACACAAATACCCTGCGCTCAAACGCAACCATTTAAACAAGACGCGCTCTAGGATTATCCGGGTAGTCTGCGATGATGAGTCCATGATCTGGGGCAGTCGGGCTTGCACGGCTGGCAATTCCTGTTGCCTCACCGTACACATCTGCTAGAACAAAACTCTAACGTTTACGAAAACGTCAATGGAGAGAACCGCGATGGCGCTGCCTGATATCTTGAAGAAAAACTTGAGAATCCCAGTGGTTGGAGCGCCACTTTTCATCATCTCGCATCCGCCGCTGGTGCTTGCCCAGTGCAAGTCAGGCGTCGTTGGATCGTTTCCGGCGTTAAACACCAGGCCCGAGGCGCAGCTTGATGAATGGCTGGCTGAGATGACGGAAGAACTGGCAAGCTATGACGCAAAGAACCCGAACCGGCCCTCGGCACCGTTCGCCGTCAATCAGATCGTCCATAAATCCAATATCAGGCTGGAACATGATCTGGAAATGTGTGTGAAATACAAGGTGCCGATCGTCATCTGTTCGCTTGGCGCGAGGGTGGAAGTCTATGAGGCGATCCATTCCTATGGCGGCATTGTCTTGCACGACATCATCCACAATTATCATGCCCACAAGGCGATTGAAAAAGGCGCTGACGGTCTGATCGCCGTTGCCGCGGGCGCCGGCGGCCATGCGGGAACCCTGTCTCCGTTTGCCCTGATTCAGGAAATTCGGGCGTGGTTCGACGGGCCGCTGCTGCTGTCGGGATCAATTGCAAATGGTGGTGCGGTTCTGGCGGCCGAGGCCATGGGCGCCGATCTTGCCTATATCGGCTCACCATTCATCGCCACCAAAGAGGCGCGGGCCGAAGACGCCTATAAAGACATGATTGTCGCCTCCTCCGCAGAGGATATCATTTATTCCAATCTGTTCACCGGCGTGCATGGCAATTATCTGAAAGGCTCGGTGGTAAATGCGGGTATGGACCCGGATAATCTGCCAGTCAGCGATCCGTCGAAGATGAATTTCGGCGGCGATAAATCAAAGGCCTGGAAACATATCTGGGGCTGCGGTCAGGGAATTGGCGCCGTTGACCGGGTGGCACCGGTGTCGGAATTGGTTGATCGGCTTGCCGCTGAATATGAAACCGCCAGAAAAAAACTTGCCGCTTAGATAAGACACACTCTAATTTGAAAAACCGCCCGAATTGCTCCGGGCGGTTTTGATGTTGCTGTGTTTCGTATCTGTCAGGTCAGCCTATTCGCGGCCGATTTCCTGCCATACGCCATTCTTGATTTGCGAGATGATGATCGCATTGGTGCCGATGTGATCATCGGGACCGTATTTGATATCGACATCGCCGACTTCATCGCGGAATGACAGGCTTTCCATACCCATTTTGAAACTTTCAGGCGTTAGGTCCTTGCCTGCGGCTTCCATGGCCATGGTAACGGTCATCGCAGCAGCGACGCCGAGTTGGGCTGCAGTTCCAGGCTCTTCGCCGAATTTGGCGCGGAACGCATCGACCCATGCCTTGACCTCCGGCTCGTTAATACGGGCAACGAGATCCGCCCAGCCTGCGGCCGCATAAAAGCCTTCCGTGACGCCGCCCGGGATCTGGGCAACGGCTGTATTGAACGCCGCAGACGAACCGGCAAAATCCATATTGTCGAGGCCCATCTTCTTGGCCGTTGCAACCACGGTGATGACCTGGCGAACGGTCAACGCAAGACCGACGGCGTCACAGCCGGCGTCTTTCAGCTTCGACAGCGAACCGGTGAAATCCTGTTCATCGGGTTTGTGGGTGGTCTCGGTGACATAGTCAGCGCCAACCTCGCTTGCGCCGGCCTCGGTGCCGAGTTTGATTTCCTTGCCGAAATCGTTCGGCAGATACATCGAGCAGAATTTTGTCCGGCCATTATTTGTGTTCAGATATTTCACGGCGGCGCGCATCTGGTCGTAGTAAGTTGAAGCGGCCATATATTTATAGTCACTATTGCCTTCCAGCATCTGGCGCGCGGACGATAGCGGCGAGATATTGGCAATTTTGTTCGGCTCAAGCAGTTTAAAACCGGCGATGTTCATCGGAGTGCCGAGATTGAGAACCATGGCAAAGACCTGGTCGCGATTGATCAGCTTGTTGAAATTCTGGATCGCCTTCGGCACCTGGTAGCCGTGATCCTCGGCGATGAACTTGATCTTGCGTCCATGAACGCCACCGGCCTCGTTGACCGCATCGAAATGCATCTGCGCAGCCTTGATTGCCTGCACGTTGAAGGATGCGAACGGCCCGGAAAGGTCGCCATTGGAACCGATCACCACTTCGGTATCGGTTACGCCGCGGGTCTGGGCAGAGGCGGCCGCTCCGGCCCCAATTGCCACAGCACATGCCAGAAGTGAGCGTGTCAGAGTTTTCATCATGTCAGGTTTTCTCCCTTTGGTTTTATTGTTTGGTAAGCCTGTTTATTCGTACATCTGGTCGATCAGGCCCTTGTGTTTTTGTTCAACGAAGCTGCGCTTCAGCTTCATTGTGGCAGTTAGTTCCTCATCTTCCGCCGTCAGCAAGACATCGATCAAGCGAAAATCTTTGATCTGCTCGACGCGGGCAAAACTGGGGTTAACCTCATCAATCACCCCTTTAATCAGGTTGCGCACCTCATTGGCAGCGCAAAGCGACTTGAAATCGGAAAATGGCACGCGCTTTTCCTGCGCGAATTTTTCGACATTTTCCTGGTCGATCATGATCAGGCAACTTAAGAATTTTCGCTTGTCGCCGATTATCACCGCGTCGGAGATATAAGGCGAGAACTTGAGTTGGTTTTCGATTTCGGCAGGTGTGATGTTTTTGCCGCCGGCGGTGATGATGATATCTTTCATCCGGCCGGTAATATAAAGGTGACCTTGATTGTCGATACGGCCGACATCCCCGGTGCACAGCCAGCCATCGACGATGGTTTCCGCCGTCTTGTCCGGCTTGTTCCAATAGCCCTGGAAGACATTTGGGCCCTTGAACTGGATTTCACCATCGGGCGCGATCCGTATCTCGCCACCGGGAATGCACGGGCCCACGCTGCCGGTCTTGTACTGATTTTCCAGGTTGATGGAGATCGCGCCCGAACTTTCAGTCATGCCGTAGCCTTCAAGGATGGTCACGCCGATCGCCTTGTACCATTTTAGCAGATCGGGCGAGATTGGCGCTGCACCCGTCGTGCCGCGGCGAAGCCTGTGCAGACCCAGCATCCGGCGCAGGTTTTTAAGCAGGACAAAGTCCCAGAACGCGTAAGCCAGTTTGGTCAAGGCCGGCACCGGGTCGCCGCTTTCCAGCGCTTCGGCCCGCGTCATACCGGTCGCCAAAGCCCGCCGGTAGGCCCAGCGGCCAAGCATGGTCGCCTCACTCGACATGATCGATATGCGCGAATAGATTTTTTCCCAGAGTCTTGGTACCGCGGTAAAAATGCAGGGTCCAACCTCGCGCACATTGTCGAAAACGGTCTCCGGGCTTTCGGCAAAATTAACCGTCGACCGCATTCCGATCGGTAAAAACACGCTGACCAGCCGTTCCAGAATATGGCAGAGCGGCAGGAAGCAAACCTGCTCGTCATCCTGGCGGACAGGCAATGTGGTCACACTTATGGAAATGGACGCGATGATATTTTGATGGCTTATCATGGCGCCCTTGGGCGGCCCCGTCGTGCCGGAGGTGTAGATCAGCAAGGTGGTATCGGAAGGCTTGGATTTAGCGATCTCATCTTCGAACCGCTTCGGGTTATCTTTCAGGAATTCGTGGCCGAGCCGGTAAAGATCATCAAGGAAAATGACTTTGTCGTCTGAAAAATCATGCAGCCCGTCACGATCATAGACGATGACCTTGATAAGGCCGTCTGTCTCCTCCTTGATTTCCAGATATTTGTCGAGCTGCTCGTCATTCTCCACAAATAGAAACCGGCTGTCGGAATCGTTGACGAGATACTTTAGTTGATTGGGTGAATCAGTCGTGTAGACCCCCGATGATATGCCGCCGACCGATTGCACACCCAGATCGGTGTAGATCCACTCCTTGTTGTCTTCAGACAGAATAGACACCACTTCGCCGCGTTTCAGACCAAGTGATAACAGGCCGAGCCCGATCAAACGGGCATGATCGTAAAAATCGCTCCAGCTGTATGAGAGCCAGATGCCGAAATCCTTTTCACGATGCGCCACCTTGTCTTCCAGTTCTTCGCAACGCTGGCGAAACAGTTTTACCAGCGTGTCGCAGCCGTCGAAAAAATAAGGTCCATTGGTCAGATCCTGATTAAATCTGAAACCATCAACCGTCTGTTGGGGCGGTATTCTTTCGGCCAGTGTCATGATCTTGCTCCTCAAGTCGTGATCCATCAGCGCCAGGTTTTCTTCTGCTTCCAGCGTTTCTGCCCGCGCTGCGTCTCCTCTTGAACGCCGAGATAAAATTCCTGGATATCCTTCGACTCCATCAGTTTTTTTGCATCGCCGGCCATGACGATGCGGCCAAGCTCCATCACATAGCCATAGTCGGCCACCTCGAGTGCTACCTTGGCGTTTTGTTCCACCAGCATCATCGTCACGTTCTGCTCTTTGTTCAGACGCCGGATAATGGCGAAGATTTCCTTGACCAGCAGGGGCGACAGACCAAGGCTCGGTTCGTCGAGCAGCATGACCGCCGGCCGCGCCATCAATCCGCGCCCGATCGCCAGCATCTGTTGCTGGCCACCGGACAATGTTCCAGCTGCCTGGCTCTTGCGCTCCTTCAGGATTGGAAAGTAGGAGTAGACCATCTCCCGGTCACTGGCGATTTCAGCCGTATCGGAACGCACATATGCGCCCATCATCAGGTTTTCTTCCACGCTCAACAGTGGAAAAACTTCGCGTCCTTCAGGCACGTGGGCAATGCCGGCGCGAACGACCCTGTCCGGTTCCGCACCGGCAATATTGTCCGCCTGATAGAAAATCTCGCCCTTTTCCGGGTTCATCACCCCCGAAATCGTTTTTAACAACGTCGTCTTGCCGGCACCGTTTGCGCCTAGAACCGTAACGACCTGACCCTTGCGGACCTCGACGCTGACGCCGCGGATGGCCATGATCGGGCCGTAAAAACTCTCCAAATTCTTGACATCGAGAACCAGATCATCGGCCGGCGTCTTGCCCTGTTGTGAGGCCGCAACTGCGTTCATGCCGCATCCTCCTCATCGGATGAGCCGATATAGGCTTCGATGACAGCCGGATGATTTTGCACCTCAGCGGGCGTGCCGAGCGCCAGCATCTTGCCGTCCGCCAGGGCAAGAACCCGGTCGGATACAGACGACACCAGATGCATGTCATGCTCGACCATCAGCACCGTGATACCCATCTGTTTTTTGATATCCTCGACCCAGAAGGCGACATCCTGCGTTTCCTCGACCGACAGGCCGGATGCCGGTTCGTCCAACAGCAACAACCTTGGTTCGATGGCAAGTGCGCGCCCCATCTCAACGATTTTGCGCACCCCATAGGGCAGTCCGGCGATGAACTGGTCGCGATAGGCCTGCAGATCGAGAAAATCGATCACTTTTTCGACCGCCTCGCGATGGCGGCGTTCTTCGCTGCGCACAAAAGGCGTAAACAGGATCTCCGTCAATATGTTGGAATGCCGGTGCCGGTGGCGGCCGACCAGCAGGTTTTGCAACACCGTTGCCTGCTCAAACAGTTCGATGTTTTGAAACGTCCGTGCGATCCCCAGTTTGGCGATGTTGTGGGCCGGATGGGAAAGAAGGTCTTTGCCATCGAAAAGGATGGCGCCCTCAAACGGATCGTAAAACCGCGAAATCAGGTTGAAGACTGTCGATTTGCCGGCACCATTTGGTCCCACCAGCGCAAAGACCTCACCCTCCTCGACCGAAAAAGACACATCATTGACGGCAATGACACCGCCAAATTTGAGCGTAACGTGATCGAATTGCAAAAGGCTCATCGCATCCGCTCCGTTTTCAGATAGCTCTTCTGGCGGCGGAACATGTCGCGGCGGTAGAATGGAAACAGTTCGAAATAGGTTCTGATCTTGAACCAGCGGCCATAGATGCCCAACGGCTCAAACAGGATGAACAGGATCAAGATGGCGCCGAAGATCGCGGTTTCGAGACCAGGGATAGCGACTGATCCGGAGCCGAAATAGTCGCCGGCAATATCCCGGCCGATTGCTAGCGCTGGAGGTAGAAGCGACACGACAATCGCACCCAGAAACGCACCATGGATTGTGCCCAGTCCGCCAACCACGATCATCAGCAATAGCTGGATGGAAATCAGGATGGTGAAGGTCTCATTGTTGAAAAAGCCGGCAAACTGGCCCATCAGCGCACCGGCCAATCCGGTAATGGCCGTGGAAATGCCGAATGATGCCGCCTTGGTGCGGGCGATATTGACGCCCATGGCCTTGGCGGAGACTTCCGAATCGCGCACCGCAGCAAAGGAGCGTCCCAATGGCGACCGCAATAGGTTGCGATAACCAAGCACCGTCAAAACGACGACGAACAGCACCAGCCAGTAAAACCGGTTCGGTGTCAGATAGCGGTCGATCTCCAGCCCGAAAATGTTGATCGTTGGCGCGGCAAGACCCGATACGCCGCCGGTCAGCGGTTCGGCGATGATAATGAAATCCTCAATAAGGATCGATATCGCCAGCGTTGCGATTGCCAGATAGATGCCGTGCAGCTTCGTTGTCGGTATCGCCAGAAGCACGCCGGAAAAACCGGCAATCAGCCCGGCCATCGGGAAAGCGACGATGAAGGGCAGCCCGAGCTTTTCCTGCAACAGCGTGTTGGCATAGCAGCCGACCGCCAGAAATGCGGCATGTCCGAGGCTGGCCTGACCGGTATGTCCAACGAGCACCATCAGCCCCATACCGGCAAGCGCCCAGATCAGAAGGTTGGTCATCTCTCCGAGCAAAAACAGATCGGTGATAAACGGTATGATGATCATGAACGCCAGCAACAGCAGGTACCAGAAAGCCTGCATGCCATGCCGGAAATAGTTGATGTCGGCGTCATAGGAGGTTTTGAAGACCGTGCGCATTCTTCCTCACACCTTCTTCTTTTGGACCTGGCTCAGGATGCCGTGCGGCCGGAAAACCAGGATCAGGAAAAGCAGCAGATAAGGGGCAATCTGCGAATAGCCTGCTTCGATGAAGCGCGAGGCAAACGGTTCGATAACCCCGATGATGATACCGCCAAGCAACGCACCGGGCAGCGACCCAAGCCCGCCGATCACCGCTGCGGCAAACGCCTTGATGCCAAGCAGGCCGATCGCCGGTTCGATGGAACCTTTCGACGCAAACAAAATGCCGG
The DNA here is from genome assembly GCA_963669455.1 of Rhizobiaceae bacterium. GTDB lineage: Bacteria > Pseudomonadota > Alphaproteobacteria > Rhizobiales > Rhizobiaceae > JAWKWH01. Next base: position 3,731,557 of record OY770026.1, on the reverse strand, counting down.
CAACGGCAGCCAGCATGCCCGACAAGGCCCAGGTCAGCGAATGAATGCGCTTGACCGGAATACCCATATAATAGGCGGCCAGTTGGTTTTGCGCCGCCGCCTGCATGCCGATGCCAAGCTTGGAGCGGTTGAAAAACAGGTAGATTGTGATCGTCAAAACAACCGTCACGATGATGACGGACACCTCATCCAGGCCAAGCACCAGCCCGCCCAGGGAAGCATCTTTGCCCGCAATCGGCGACTGCAGCGATATCGGCTCGTGTCCCCAGATAAAGCCGGCGGCAAAGCGCAGTACGAAACCAAGCGCGATGGTCAAGATCACGACCGCGATCTGCGATTGCCCGAACATGCGCCGAAGCACAATCATGTCGAACAAATAGCCGAACATGCCCATGATCAAGATGGCGATCGGTGCGGAGATCCAGAATGGAAGGTTCATGAACTGGTCATTGGTGAGCCCGAGCGTGACGAACGCACCAAGCATCATGAAATCGCCCTGGGCGAAATTGACCGCCTCGGTCGCCTTGTAGATGATGACGAAACCAAGCGCGATCAGACCGTAGACGCATCCATTCGCCAGGCCACTGATCAACAGCTGCAATATATCCAAGAAACCTCCTCCCGATCCTTGGTGCGGCGATATTGCGCCGCTTTTGTTCATTGTTACAAAAGCTCTACCTATTTGTCAGGTTTGATAAACACCTTTCCATTCGGTTTATTCAACTCGCCCGCAACACGGTCGATCGCCTCGCTAAGCGGTATGATCGCCGTGACGTCGGTTTTCCAATTGCCGGTGGCAAATCGCTTTTGCGCTTCCACCACCACCTCCATCCGCCGTTCCGGTTCGACGCTGCCCATCCATGATGTCAGCCAGAAGCCTTCAATCTTCTTGTGCATGAAGATCATCTGACCGGGTTGCAGCACCGGCATCGTTTCGGGATCCAGTTTGCCGTAGATGATCCAGCGTGCCCGTTTGGGCATATTGTCGAAGATCTTGGCCGAAAGCGGTCCTGCCACCGCGTCAAGGAATATGCGCGGCTTTTCCTCGCGCATGATCCGTTTGAGTTGCTGATCGAAATCAGGCGCTTCGGCGTTGATGACATGGGCCGCACCGGCGGCTTTCAGGATGTCTGCCTGATCATCGCGCCGGACGACCGCAATCGCGCGAAACCCTTCTTCGCGCGCCGCGCCCATCATCAGCTTGCAAAGCTGGCTGGCCGCAGCACTCAGCACGAAAGATTTTTGGCCTTCCTGGCGCACGATATCGAACATAGCCAGCGCCGTCAGCGGGTTGACGATCATGGCCGCGCCATCGATATCGGAAACGCCGGGCATCAGCGGAATACAAACGCCGGCATCGGCAATCGCATAATCGGCCCATGATCCCCAATTGGTCGTGCCGGTGGCAAATGCCACCCGTTGACCAACCAGGTTCTGCCCGCGCTGGCAACCCGCAGCCACAACCTCGCCAACACCTTCAAAGCCGGCCGGTTGGCCCTGTTGACGCGGCTGTCCGTACATGCCCTTGATGAACATCACGTCGGAAGGATTAATCGCCGCAATTGCTGTCCTGATCAGGACCTGGCCCGCCGATGGTTTCGGTACCGCGATGCGGCCCTGTTCGACATAGGGCGTCATCGCCTCCAACACGGTGCCGGACGCTCGGATGCATATCGGTCACCCTTTAACAGCAGCGCATTCATCTCAGCAGGTAATGTCATCTGTAGCGTTTCCAACGGATCATGGTTCGAGGATCAATTTGCCGGTAGCACCGCGGGCAAGAATACGGCCAAGAACCGCGGCCGCATCGGATAGTGGATAGCGGCCTTCGATCACCGGTTTTACCTTTTTCTGTTGATACCAGCCGAGCAGCTCGCGCATGTTGTCAGCATATAGAGCCGGTTCCTTTTGCGTAAAGGAGCCCCAGAAAACACCGCTCACGGCGAATCCCTTTACCAATGCCAGATTGACCGGGAATTTGGGGATCGTGCCCGATGCGAACCCGATTACCAGCAGCCGACCTTTCCATGCCATGGCGCGTGCCATGGCATCGAAGGCATCGCCGCCAACCGGATCGAAGCCAACATCGACGCCTTTTGCGTCCGTTGCGTCTTTGAGGGCCTCCTTAAGGTTGTCATATCCCAATATGATGTCAGCGCCGGCACCTCGGGCGATGTTCCGTTTCACCTCATTTGATGCAACCGCAATCACCTTTGCACCCATCGCCTTGCCGATCTGGACCGCCGCGATGCCGGTGGCACCGGCCGCACCAAGTACGCACAACGTCTCGCCGGCCTTTAGATCGGCGCGCTGTTTCAGTGCATGGTGCGAGGTTCCGTATCCGCACATCAACGCGCAGGCATCGGCACCGTCCATCCCGTCCGGCAATGCCATGGCGGCCAGTTCCGGCACGGCCACCTTTTGCGAATAAGCGCCCGTCGTCGACATCGCCGCAACCCGGTCGCCGGGTTTGAAGTTCACCACCTTGTCGCCAACGGCAGTCACCGTTCCGGCAACTTCCATCCCTGGCACAAAAGGCAGGGGCGGTTTGATCTGGTAGAGCCCTTGCACCAGAAGACCGTCCGGGTAGTTCACGCCGATAGCTTCCGCTTCGATCACCAGATTGGATCCAGTCGCTTCCGGCTCGGGCCAATCGCCATAGTCCAGCCGGTCAAGCGGAGCAAACTCTCTGGCAATGATTGCTTTCATCGGCAGGTCAGACCTTTTCTTGCGTATATTTTTTAAGTTCCGTCCGCGCCACCTGCCGGCGATGCACCGCATCGGGTCCGTCGGCGAGCCGTAGCGTACGCAGACCGATCCAGGTGGCTGCCAGCGGCGTATCCTGGCTGACACCCTCCCCACCGAACATCTGTACGGCTTCATCGACAACTTTCAGCGCGACCCGTGGTGCGATCACTTTGATTTGGCTGATCCACGGCGCCGCAGCGCGAGCATCGCCCTGATCCATCATCCACGCCGTCTTCAAACACAAAAGCCGCGCCATCTCGATTTCCATGCGGCATTCGGCAATGATGTCATAATTGGCGCCAAGATGGGCCAGCGCCTTGCCGAAGGCTTCGCGCCGCATCGACCGGGTACACATCAGTTCCAACGCCTTTTCCGCCCGGCCGATGGCGCGCATGCAATGGTGGATGCGGCCCGGCCCGAGCCGCCCTTGAGCAATTTCAAAACCGCGGCCTTCGTCCAGCAGCAGGTTTGAAACAGGCACCCGCACATCCTCAAACCGGATATGCAGATGCCCGTGCGGGGCATCGTCCTGACCATAGACGGTCATCGCCCTGAGCTTGGTAACGCCCGGAGTGCCGGCGGGGACGAGGATCATCGAATGCCGGTTATGTTTGGGCAAATCATCGCCACCGGTTTTGACCATCACGACATAGATGGCGCAGCGCTCGTCACCGGCGCCTGACGACCACCATTTTTCACCATTGAGCACGTAATCGTCGCCATCGCGCACGCAACTCATAGAGATGTTGGTTGCGTCAGACGAGGCGACATCCGGTTCCGTCATCAGGTAGGCAGAGCGGGTCTTTCCATCCAACAGGTCGGCGAGCCACCGCTTTTTGTGCGCCTCGCTGCCATACCGCTCCAGCACCTCCATATTTCCCGTATCGGGTGCCGAGCAATTGAACGTTTCAGCCCCCAGATGCGCCCTGCCCATTTCCTCGGCAAGATAGGCGTATTCGACGGTCGACAGCCCGTAACCGCGCTCAGAATCCGTCAGCCAGAAATTCCATAAATTCCGCTCGCGCGCTTTGGATTTCAGCGTTTCCAGAATTTCCTTTTGCCGTTTTGTCAGTGTCCAGCGGTCACCATCCTTGCCAACTTCGCTCAAAAATTCATCATCAACCGGCATCACTTCGTCACGCACCATATTGACGACGGCCTCATGGATCGGTTTCAGCCGCTCGGTCATTCCAAGGTTCATTTCCAGGCTCTTGGTGCTCATGAGGTAAGGTCTCCTTTGTAGCCAAGGCCGCGCATCACGATGGCTACGACTTGATCGATAACACTGTCGAGTTCTGCTCTGTGTTTGCCCGGCTCCGGGGAATACCAAAACAGTGGCGAATTAAGCGCAACGAACATCACCTGATTGGCAATGCTGAGATTTTCAAAATCCAGAAGGCCGTTTTCCCTGCATTCGCTAAGCGTTGTCTTGAACAGATCGCTATAGCGGTCGCGATAGGCGAGCAGTTCCGTGAGCGTCGAGCGCTGGCCTGGCTTGGCCGCACTGCGAATATGCATTTCAACACCTTCCCAGACCGCCCGCTGATAGGGCTTGGTTTCGATCATCTGTCTGGTGTGGGTTCGCGCCATCCGCGCCAGTTTTTCATGCGTCGGGCAGTCGGCAGAAAATTCCGGCAGAATGGCTCGAAAATTCATATCCATGCCGGTCTTGAAGACATCTCCAAACAGGTCCGCCTTCGAAGCATAGTGGTGATAAATTCTTCCCTTGGTCGATCCAAGTCGCCGGGCGACGTCGTCAATTGATGTGGCGGAATAGCCGCGTTCGAAAAAGCAGCTTGCCGCGGCATCGAGTATTTCACGCCGGGCGCCGGCAACCGGAACATCGATTGTCTCGTCGGATACATCATGAAAGCCTGTCGCCATCATATCCTCAGGTCACCGTCAGGTGTTGCCAGCACCTCTGGTCCGTACGCTTTACATCGGCAAAAATAGGAACATACTACTTGGTATGTTGTCAACGCGCTTGACTGCCGCAATTGCGGTGACGGGCAATGGGAGGGATTTAATGGCTTATCTGGATGACCTGTTTGGTGTTGCTGGCAAGACCGCATTGGTGACGGGTGCGGCAACGGGAATTGGGCGCATGGCGGCAACGGGTCTCGTTCAGGCCGGCGCAAGAGTGCTGATCGCCTCGCGCAAGGGAGAAGATTGCGCCAGCGTTGCCGGCGAACTCAATAAGCTCGGTGGGCAGGGGTCAGCCGAAGGATTTGCCGGCGATGTCAGCTCCGAGGAGGGTATCGCCGCGCTGGCAAAGGAAATCGGCTCTCGCACCGACAAACTCCATATCTTGATCAACAATGCCGGCGTGACCTGGGGAGAGCCGCTGAAAACCTTCCCTTACAAAGCCTGGACCAAGGTGCTTGGCATAAACGTCACCGGACTGTTTCATCTAACGCGCGAGTTATTGCCGCTTCTGGATGCCGCCGCTGGCGACGCCGATCCGGCCCGCATCATCAATCTCGGGTCCGTCATGGGAACCCAGCCAATGGCAGGAGGCGCTTATTCCTACACCGCCTCCAAAGCCGCGGTCCATCACCTGACCAGAACATTGGCAAACGAGTTTGCCAGCCGGCGCATCACCGTCAATGCCTTCGCACCTGGTCCGTTTCAAAGCCGCATGACAGCGTTTGCAACCGCGACCGACGAGCAGGCCGACATCGTTGGCAGCCGCGTGCCATTGGGCCGGATCGGCGCCCCCAAAGATATAGCAGCCGCGACACTGTTTCTTTGCGGTCCAGGTGGTGCCTATGTTACAGGCGCAATTCTGCCGCTGGATGGAGGCCAATCGGTCCAGCATGGAATGTCGCTGTTTGAGGATTGATGCATGTCGATAGACAAAAGCGGAAAGCCACCGGTAACGCTTGACGATTTGAAACAGGCTGTCGGCAGTGAAATAGGCGTCTCGCCGTGGCGTGAAATCACTCAAGCCATGATCGACCGCTTCGCCGATGTCACCGACGATTTCAACTTCATTCACGTTGAGCCGGAGCGCGCCAGGGCGGAGACGCCCTTTGGCGGTACCATCGCCCACGGGTTTCTGTCGCTCGCCATGTTGTCGACGCTGGCCTATGAAACGATCCCGCCGCTTGAGGGCAGGGCGATGGGCATCAATTACGGGTTTGATTCCATCCGCTTTGCCGCACCTGTCCCAAGCGGTGCGCGCGTTCGGGCAAAGTTCACCCTTGCCGACGTGAACATCAGGCCATCTGGTTATGTGCAGATCGCCTATGATGTCACCATGGAAATAGAAGGGTCGGTGAAGCCGGCATTTACCGCGCGCTGGCTCACCATTGCGGTGATGGAGCAGGCGGTAGGCGCCGGCAGCGCCGGAAATGCGCAAGATGACTGAGTCCAACAAGTTGGATGCCAGCGTTCTGGCGCCATATCTGGAGGTGAATGTTGACGGCTTTCGCGGGCTTCGCCAGATTTCAAAATTCGGGCAGGGGCAGTCCAACCCGACCTACCATATCATCGCCGACAGCGGTCACTATGTGCTGCGCGCCAAGCCTCCAGGCCAATTGCTGAAATCGGCTCATCAGGTTGACCGTGAATTCCGCGTTCTAGATGCGCTTGCAGGCAGCGGCGTCGCGGTGCCCAAGGTCTTGCATCTTGCCGAAAACGGCTCGCCGATTGGCCGCATGTTTTATGTGATGGAATATCTGGACGGCCGCGTCCTGTGGGATCCTGCTCTATCGGAATTATCCTCCAATGAAGAGCGCACCAAGGTTTACGATGCAATGAATGCAACGCTTGCCGCGTTGCATGACGTTGATATTGAAAAGGCCGGGCTTTCCGATTTCGGTAAACCGGGAAGCTATTTTGCCAGGCAGCTTTCGCGCTGGACCGGCCAGTACCGGGCGTCTGAGACGGAAACGATCCGGCAGATGGACGAGCTGATCGACTGGCTGGAACAGGAATTACCGCCCGATGATGGGGTCGTCACACTGGTTCATGGTGACTACCGGCTGGACAATATGATGTTTGCCCATGACCGGGCTGAAATAATCGGCGTGCTTGACTGGGAGCTCTCCACGCTCGGCCATCCCTTTTCAGATATCGCCTATCAATGCATGCAGTGGCGCCTTCCACACAGTTCAGGTTTTCGCGGGCTTGGCGGCTTGGACCGCAATGCACTCGGCATCCCAGGCGAACAGGCCTATGTCGACCGTTACTGCGAGAGACGGGGCATCGGCGGCATTAAAAACTGGCGCTTCTACATCGCTTTTTCCTTTTTCCGGTTGATTGCGATTTTGCAAGGCGTCTATAAGCGCGCACTTGACGGGAATGCGTCCAATCCCGGTAAAGCGCATGAATATGGCCGGGCGGTTCCGTTGATGGCTGAGCTTGCCGCCGGGTCGATTGAAAATGGTTGAGGCAGACATGGGGCAGTTTGCAGGACTTTGTGTTCTGGTTTCGGGTGCGACCGGAGGTTTTGGCAAAAAAACCGCCGAGCGTTACGCCGAGGGCGGTGCAAATCTCGTTTTGACTGATCTCCACCAGGACGGATTGCAAGAATTCGCAGCAGGGCTGCCTGCCAAGACGGCATGCCTTGCCGGTGATATTTCCGACGAAAAGCTTTCAAAGAAACTCGCGCTGCTTGCCGTGGAGGAATTTGGCGGGCTCGACATTGCCATAAACAATGCCGGTGTTGCCCAGAACTTCCTCAAGCTGCACCAGGTCCCGTCCAATGAAGCGCGGCACATTATTGATATTGACCTGTTAGGTGTTTTCTATGCCATGAAACATCAAATTCGTGTCATGGAACAACAGTATAGGCAAACCGGGCGTCGTGGCATCATTGTCAATATCGCTTCGATTGCAGGTTTGGCAGGCGCGCCTCATCTTTCCGTCTATGCCGCCGCCAAGCACGGTGTTGTCGGGCTGGCCAAATCGGCGGCCGTGGAATATGCAACCAAGGGAATTCGCATCAACGCCGTCTGCCCTTCTTTTGCGCGCACCGACATGGCGCTCGACATTTTACGTACTGCGCCCGATGGCGAGGAGGCTGCCACCGCCAATCTGGTGCGCGGCGTGCCGATGAAGCGTCTCGCCGAGATAGACGAGGTGGTTGAGGTTATCATGTTTGCCGGCAATCCAGCCAATTCGTTCATGACGGGTCAAACACTCGCCGTTGACGGCGGTATTGAGGCTATCTGACTATCGGGACGATGGTTAGGGCGTTTTGCGGTTTCTTTGACCCGCAACAACGCCTTTATCCGCTTGGAAACATTGAAGCATTTTTCGCACATGTGATTCTATTTGGGCGAAAAATGCTCTAGAGCAGCTTTGACCCATTGGTCAACCGGCTGCGGTCAGGTCGAACGTCTCGCCTGGAAAATATTTCTCAAGCCGGATATCGGCAGTGCGTGCATGTCCTTCCATACCCTCAAGCCGCGATATCCGTGCCGTTGCTTCGGCTATCGGCTTGGCGCCTTCACGCGTGGCACGCTGCCAGGTCACCATTTTCATGAATTTGTGGACTGACAGACCGCCGGTATATTTTGCAGCACCCGAGGTCGGCAGCACATGGTTGGTGCCGGAAGCCTTATCGCCAAAAGCAACCGTCGTTTCTTCACCCAAAAACAGCGAGCCATAGCAGCAAAGACGATTGAGCCACCAGTCGAGATCTGCCGCCTGAACGGTTAGATGTTCCGGCGCGGTGTCGTCGGAGACTTTTGCCATTTCCTCACGGTCGCTGCAAAGGATCACTTCCGCATAGTCGCGCCATGCGGCGGTGGCATTGGCGGCATTGACCTCAGGCAATGTCGCAATCAGCTCAGGAACCAGCTCCATCACCTTTTCAGCAAGGCTGCGCTCAGAGGTGACGAGCCAGACTGGCGAATTGTAGCCATGCTCGGCCTGGCCTACCAGATCCCAGGCGACGATATAGGGATCGGCCGAACCATCGGCCAGGATGAGACTGTCGGTAGGTCCGGCGAACATGTCGATGCCGACCCGGCCGAACAGAATTCTTTTGGCTTCGGCGACAAACTGATTGCCGGGCCCGACCAGTATGTCCGATTTGGGCTGGCCGAAAAGGCCAAATGCCATCGCCGCAATCCCCTGCACCCCGCCGAGCGCGAGGATAGCATCGGCGCCGCAAATGTCGGCGGTATAGATGATGGCCGGATTGATGCCGGCCCCCGGCCGCGGCGGGGAGCAGGCCGTGATGTGATTGCAGCCTGCCACTTTCGCCGTTGTCACGGTCATCAATGCTGACGCGACATGGCTGTAGCGTCCGCCAGGCGCGTAACAGCCGGCAGTCTGGCAGGGGATCGATTTTTGTCCGGCGATCAGCCCTGGCACGATTTCGATTTCAGTGTCGATAATGGTCTGTCTTTGCGCTTCGGCAAATCGGCGGACATTGTCGTGAGCAAAGCGGATGTCGTCCTTCAATTGTTGCGGGACGGCGGCCGCTGCGGCATCGATCTCATCGCGGGAAAGCACGATATTGCCATCATATTTGTCGAATTTGGCAGCGTAGCGAAGTGCGACCGCATCACCGCCGGCCTCGATATCATCAAGGATCGCCTGAACCGTATCGTGAACATCAGCGGCATCGCTGGTCGACGTTTTGCTTGCGGTTTTCAGATATTCGACTGGCATGATGTGATCCTCTGTAAACGCCCTTTGCGGCAACTGTCTGTGCCGGACTGCAAGGTCATTTTTTGCTTGTGATCTCCTGTGTAAGCGCTTACATTAGCCATTGCAAGCGCTTACATCACATATTTCTGTCCTGCCGCAAAAGCCATCTGACCATGAAGAACGCCTCGCAAACACCGACAATCGATGATGTCGCCCGGTTGGCGGGTGTGTCGACGGCAACGGTATCGCGCTGCCTAAATGAGCCTGAAAAGGTTTTGGAGGCGACACGTCTGAAAGTGCGCGAGGTAGTGAACGAACTTGGCTACGCGCCAAATTTCGGCGCGCAGGCGCTTGCCACCAACAGGACCAATATTGTCGGCGCGATTATCCCCACCATGGACAATGCGATTTTTGCGCGTGGCTTACAGGCATTCCAGGAAACGCTGGCAACCGACGGCGTCACTCTGCTGGTGTCCAGTTCCAACTACAAACCGGCAAGCGAGTTGGAGCAGATCAGGGTACTGGCGGGCAGGGGGGTTGATGGATTGCTGCTCATTGGCCGTGAGCGGCCGCCCAAAACCTATTCGTTCCTGCGCGAACGCGGCATTCCCTTCGTGCTTGCCTGGAGTATCGACCGGCAAAGCGGCAACACCCATGTCGGCTTTGACAATCAGGCGGCCGCATCAAATATCACGGAAAAAGTGCTTGAGTTCGGCCACCGGCGTATCGCGATGATCTCGGCAGAACGGGAAGGAAACGACCGCGCCGCCGACCGTGTTGCAGGTGCGTTTCAATGCCTTGCCGCCGCCGGCATCGCTGCATCCGATATCGATCTTGTCGAATGTGCTTACACGCTTGATGCCGGTGCATCGGCATTTTCGCAGCTGATGGGCGCTTCGAAACGTCCCACCGCAATCATATGCGGCAATGATGTTCTGGCGGCAGGCGCCCTTGGCGAAGCGCTTCGCCGGGGCATCGATGTCCCAGGCGAGGTGTCGATTGTAGGCTTTGACGATATCGATCTGGCGCGTGCGACGGCACCGCAACTCACCACCGTCCACGTGCCGCACCGGCGCATGGGCAGTGCGGCGGCCAAGCTGCTTCTGGCAATGCGCAAGGGCGCAGCAAAGCCTCGTTCCATAGTGTTCGACACCGAACTTGTGATGCGCGGATCACTCGACCGGCCGCCGGCTGATTGAGTGTCTATCTTTCCGCGGCCTCGCTTGCGGCAGGGCCAACTGATTGGTCTGGCCGGTTCGCCATCATCAGGCGTTGATAGAACACGCCGATCCCGATCAGCGCGATGCCAAGGCCAATGAAAGACAGGGCCCTGAGTGCGCCTTCCAGCTGCGATGTGTCAAACACAAATACCTTTGCCACCGCGATGACAATGAGCACCGCAGACGCGAGCCGCAAAGCCGCCGATTTAAGCCGGATACCGATGATGAGGATGGCGACACCGAGCACCAGCCATGCTGCCGAATAGGTGTAGGTCTCCCATTCGGTGAGACCCTTCCACGAACCGATGAACTCGCCCCAGTGGAGGCGCCTTATCGACAAGGTAACATAGGCAAAGGCGAGCGCGGCTGCCGTCAGGCCGAGGCAGACAACATAAGGCTTCGGCCGTTTCGGACGGGCATAAAGCGCCAGTCCGCCCATCGCTGCGGCCGGCAGAAAATAGGCGAGCAGCAACAGGTTGAAGAAGACAATCGTGCCGGTCGATTCATTGGTCAAAAGCGGGTTCAGCGTACCGAAATGTGACACCACGATGAACAGCATCGACAAGCCGCCGATGATCATCGACCCGATGCGGAAGATTGGGCTCGGGCTGCGCGTATCGAGCGCCACCAGAACCGCGCCGCCGCCTATCGCGATCAGCGTGTAGATCGCCTGCTCAGCCAGGCTGACGGTATCGCTGTAGATTTCGCCGCCATTCATAGCGTGCCGAACCAGAATAGCTGCCGTTAAAAGCGCAAACAGCGCCGCAAATGCCTCCTGGACCAGCCGCATGCGGCCATCGGCGAGTTTTCTCAACTGCCAGGCTGAAAAACCGGCACAGATCGCCGGGATCGCATAGCCGGGCAACAGCCAGTTGAACAGCACCGTCCTGCCCAGTTCGAATTCGCCGACGATGGATGGATCATAGACAATCCGCCCGATGACAACAGCCGAAACCGCCACGGACAATACCGGCCATACCGGCCAGGGCCTAAGGCGCAATGCTGCGACAGGAACAGCGATAGCAATCCCGCACAGCACCGTTGTCAAACCCGGTCCGAAACCGGCATGGATCGCAAAAATCAGTGACGTCAGTGCGCCTGTGGCAAACACCGAGACCGCAAGCCCGCCCCCCTGTTGCGGCGTTTCGTGCCGGGCTGTCGTTTCAGCACCCACAAGCAGGATTACGGCAAGCGCCAGATAGAGCGCGGTATAGGCAATGTCCTGGTTGATGTTACCGTAACCTGTCCAAAACAGCGTGATTGTGACCAATGGAACAATTGCGGCAAACAATGCCCATGACGCCGCCATCCTGATCACATGCGCTGCGATCCTGCGGGCCTGGAAGTGGCCGGTAACAATAAATAGTCCGGCCACCAGCCAGCTGACGATCGTCAGATAGGCAGGGCTTGCTGGCGGATTATCTTTAATGACCACACCATCGAGCATGAGGTTGAAGTCGAAGTCACCGAGATGGCTCCATAATTGCCAGAAAATGGCGGCGATGCCGGCGGCAATCATGAACGGCAGGGCTGCAGGACGCCAGGCTGCGCCTGCAACCATCGCCGCGATGATCATGGCAATGGCGATAAGCTTGCCTTCTGTCACAACGTCGTGCAGGCCAAGCCCCACAACCTCCAGCCCGGCCATCAAAGCGGTGGCAAGTGCCGGGATCAAAACCTCGTTTGCAAAGGGCGCTTGCTCATCGCCTGACCGCGACCAGAAAACGGTAAACGCCACAATCGGCACGACCGCGATGAACACCACTGGCGCGACCGAAATGTCGTCAATGTTGGACAGATAGGCAAGGCACCAAAGACCGGTGCCCAAAATCGCGGCACTCGCCATTGGCCACCAGCGCCTGATCCGCGCGACAAAGACACTTGCCGCCAGCATGATCGCAAGAAAACCGAACAGCGCCCAGGGGTTGGGGGCGTTCGACGACACCAGTATCGGTGTCAGCAGTGAACCCACCAGGCCAAGGCCGCCAAACGCTTGACCGTGGATGAGGGCAAGCATGATTGCCGCGATGCTGACCGCGCATAGCAGTACAAAGGCTGAAGCCTGTCCGATGAAGCCGTAATAGCCATGCGCCGCATAAATGGTCCCGAACAGGATGAAGGCACTGGCGGCTGTCAGGATGCCCGGCAGGTAAGCGCCGTTGATGCCGCTGATCGCTACCCTCATGCCGGTGCGGCGAAGAAATTCTCCGCCGGCGCCTGCGGCAATGCCCAAAAGCGCGGCCAGGGTCAGCCTGACCTTGGGCCCGAGTAAGCCTGCTTCGATCGTGTAGCGAACGAGAAAAATACCACCCAGCGCTAGCGCCACTCCACCGACCCAGACCGCCCAGCGTCCGCCCAGCGCCGTTTCGATGCCGGGTTTTTCGCCCGGTTCCGGAGCCGGCTCTGGAATCGGTTCCGAGACAGCATCCGGCTTGGTCCGGGCTGCGGCAGGTTCGGTTTCAACAGGTTCTTCCACACCGTCCAAGACAGCCGTTTCCGGTGGCGAGAGTGCAGCTTGTGCCTCTTCGCCTCTTTCTTCAGCTTCGTCAGAAGCGCTGGTTTCAGCCTCTTTTTCGCTTGGAATAACCGCTTCCGGAGTGTCGTCCAACCGGTCCCGCAATGCCATGAAAGCCTTCTGCAATGTGCGCAGTTCGAACTCCAGGATCATCAGGCGTTTGTTTTGGTTCCAAAACAGGACCATGGCGGCGAGCAAAAGAGCAAGTAGGATAAATCCACTGAGAAACATGCTATCGGCCCTCCCGGTCGTGATTCGGTGGAATATAAAGGGAAACCCATCTTATGTATTGCCGGTTTCCCTCGGCGTCAGGCTTTCTAACCAATGGTTTTGCAGACAGCGGCGACAAAGCCGGCGCGCTCTTCCGGCCGGTCAATGCCGCGCGCCTCGTAGACATGCCGGGTCAGGAAAAATCCGCTAAGCGTAAACGCCTCGGCGATGGTTTGGGCGTCGGCGCGCAGTCCGGACCCCTGTTTGAGAAACGCCGGCAATGCCAGCATCTTGTCCGCCCAGGGTTTGCCGGCCTGCCGCGAGACCGCCTGGCCTGATTTGGGCGACACGTAAATCAGTTCGTCGCGCGCACCCGTTGCCACACAGCGCGACAATTCAAGCCCAAACCCCAGTTCCTCCAGCATCAATAGTTCAAAACGCGCCAGCAGTTCCGCCGCCGCCTGCGCATCATCGAGATGATCAACAATCAGCCCGGCCGCCTCATAAAGCGCTTTGTTGGGATCGCGTTCAGGCAGAAGGCGCAAATGCGCAGCAAGCAGTTGCAGCCCGTATATCGCCCAGGACGAGCCAAACAGCCGCGCAGTGTTCAGCTCAACCGGTTCGGCCTGAAATGTTCCAAGATGTTCATCGAGCCGCGCGCGCCAGGTGAGTTCAACGCGATTGCCCGCCTGCAGCACCGGCTGCATACGCCGTGAGCGGCCACCGCGCACCAGCCCGAAGTGCCGGCCATGTTCTGCAGTTATGGTTTCCAGGATAACGCTGGTTTCACCGTGTTTGCGGGTGCCCAGAATAATCCCTTGATCGGTCCATTGCATCGCTCAAGCTTTTGCTATTCAGCCGGGAAATTCAAGCCCGATCTCGCGATACCGCTCCGGGTCCGCGCCCCAGTTTTCGCGAACTTTCACAAACAGGAACAGATGGACCTTTTGGTTCAGAATTTCGGCAATTTCGCGACGCGCCGCCTCGCCGATGGCCTTGATAGCACTGCCCTTGCGGCCAAGAACGATTTTCTTCTGACTTTCCCGCTCGACATAGATGACCTGTTCGATGCGAACCGAGCCATCCTTCTTTTCCTCCCATTTCTCGGTTTCGACATGCGAGGCATAGGGAAGTTCCTGATGCAGTCTCAGTGTCAGTTTTTCACGGGTGATTTCTGCTGCAAGCTGGCGCATGGGCAGATCGGATATCTGGTCTTCCGGATAATACCATGGTCCAGCGGGCAGTGACGATGCCACAAACTCGAGCAGGTCCTTGCAGCCCGATCCCTTCAGTGCCGAGATCATGAAGGTTTGCTTAAATTCGGCAATGTCATTGGCTTCGCCCGCCAGCGCAAGCAATGTCTCGGGCTTCACGCGGTCGACCTTGTTTAGCACCAAAACCTTCGGCCGGCTGACCTCGGCCAGGTTGGCCAGGATGGCTTGTGTGTCGCCGGCCAGACCGCGCTCGGCATCGACCAGCAGCAAAACCATGTCGGCATCCTGCGCACCGTTCCAGGCCGATTTGACCATGGCCCGGTCGAGAGCCCGCTTTGGCTTGAAGATGCCAGGTGTATCGACCAGAACGATCTGCGTATCGCCACTGATGGCGATCCCCCGGATCAGCGCCCTGGTCGTTTGAACCTTGTGGGTGACGATCGAAACCTTGGCGCCAACAAGCTGATTGACCAAAGTTGATTTACCGGCGTTTGGCGCGCCGACAAGGGCAACAAAGCCCGACCTGGTTTGCCGGTCGCAATTGTCCTGTCCGCTCATGATTTTGGCCGTTGTTCTGGCCAGATGCCTTCGCGGACAAGGATGGCGCTTGCCGCTGCCTGCTCGGCCTCGCGTTTTGAGCGGCCGACACCGTGTTGCATCTCCAGCCCCTCTATGATGGCAACAACCGTGAATACCGGATCGTGATCCGGTCCACTGCGTGCCTCGATCTGGTATTTCGGTGCGGTGTTTCCATTGCGGTGAGCCCACTCCTGCAATTCCGTCTTGGCATCGCGGCGATCGGCATCCGACGCATGAGCACGTGGCTGCCAAAACCGCTCGATAAAGCTCTGTGCCGCCTCAAAGCCACCATCCAGATAAACCGCAGCGATGATTGATTCGATAACATCAGCCCGCAGATTGAGACGTTTACGCCCTTTGACCGACCTGATTTCGGTTCCTGTCACGATAAAGGCATCAAGCCCGATTTCCTCGGCGACATCGGCGCATGTCTCGGCATTGACGAGCAGATTGAAGCGGCGCGACAATTCACCTTCGTCGGCGCCTGGAAACTCCAAATATAACAATTGCGCAATTACCAGACCCAATACACGGTCGCCAAGAAACTCCAGCCGTTCGTAATCTCCAAGAGGCGCGTCAGATGCGCTTGCATGGGTCAGCGCCTGCATCAGCACATCCGTCTGCGAAAAATCATGGCCGATCAGCTTGCTGATTTTGCGCCCGGTTTCAGTGGGCTCGGCCACGTTTTGCATGCTCGCTCAGTTGATCCAGTTGAAAATGCGCGATGGCCGGGCAAGCGAAGGCCAATTCCAGACCTCAAGCGGGCTTGCGCCTCCGGAGATCGAAAAGAAGATGATATTGGCTCTGCCGACAAGATGGTCCGCGGGAACGAAACCGACTTCAAAACGGCTGTCGGAGGAGTTGTCGCGGTTATCGCCCATCATGAAAAAATGGCCTGCCGGTACATTAAATTCCCGGGTCTTGTCGCCCAGCGTGCCTTTGCTTAAGTCGAGCGTATCGAAGGAGACCCCATTGGGCAGCGTTTCGCGATAAACATCGACCGGGCCTATCCTCTCGGTGATGTCCTGATCATCGATCTGGCCGACAAGTTCGCGCTTGACCGGCACATCATTGATATGGAGCACGCCGTCGATGACCTTAATCCTGTCGCCGGGAAGCCCGATCACCCGTTTGATATAATCGCTCGACGGGTCGGGCGGAAACTTGAACACAACGACATCGCCCCGTTCAGGGTCACTGGACCAAATTCTTCCGGAAAAAAGGTTCGGCGAAAACGGCAGGGAGTGGCGCGAATATCCATAGGCCCACTTGGTTACAAACAGATAGTCGCCCTCCAAGAGCGTTGGCCGCATCGAACCGGTAGGAATGGAGAACGGCTGAAACAACACGCTGCGGATAATCACCGCGAGCAAAACCGCTTGCACGATAACGCTAACGATTTCGCCAAGCCCGCCAGGCTTTTTGGTATTTTTCTCAGCCACGCTCATTGGGTCCTCATTTTGCCTATGGCGCCCTCATAACGGCTTCGCCACCGCACCGCAACGCCGAATAAGGTGCCCTGGCTAAAGGGTTTATGAAAATGCGCTATTACCCGGGCAGTGCCTCGATGATGACGAAAGCCTGCGCAAGAGGAAAATCGTCGGTGATCGATACATGGATACGGGCCGAATGTCCCTCAGGGGTCATCGCTTCCATGCGTTGGAGCGCTCCACCGGTAAGCGCCATTGTCGGTGCGCCACCTGGCAGATTGACCACGCCCATATCGCGCCAGAAGACGCCGCGCGCCAAACCGGTACCAAGCGCCTTTGCACAGGCTTCCTTGGCGGCAAAACGTTTGGCATAGGAGGCCGCACGCTCCTTGCGCCGGTCTGATTTGGCTTGCTCGATATCGGTGAAGATACGATCGGTGAACCGGGTCCCAAACCGCTCCAGCGAACGTTCGATCCGGCGGATATCGATCAGATCGCTACCCAGACCGAGGATCATTGTTTTGCTGGCGACGGCGCACCGGTGATCGGAGCCATCGGCTGGCTTTGCGTATCTGCCCGGCGGCGCGCACGCTCGGCCAGCCTTTTGCGCCGTTGTTCACGAAACGCGTTCGTCGCCTGGCGTGTCGTCAGATAAAATATCAGCGCAGCGCCGATGCCAAGCGGAATTGAGCCAACGGTCATCGGCTTCAAAATTGGATCCCACAATTGCGAGAACTCCAGATGCCTAAGCATCATGCCGACGGCCGTCTCTTCGCCCGGCACATGAGGATCATGGATAATAAATCTGCCGGCCTGCAGCGTCGCGCCCCAGATAAAGGGAAATGTGACCGGATTTCCAATTGCGGTCCCCAATGCTGAAGCCAGCACATTGCCGGCAATAGCCCAGGCAACGATAGCTGCGATGATAAAATGGAACCCGATAAATGGCGTAAACGAGGCAAAGACACCGGCTGCGACGCCTGCCGCGATGGCATGGGGCGTTGCGGTCAGGCGCAAAACCCGTTTTGAAAAATATTGCGCTGACCGCCAAAAAGACCGTCTCGGCCACAGGGCGGTTCGTATCCGCTCCCCAAAATCGGCTGGTTTTCTACGTCTGAACAGCATTCAAATTCCGAAACAATACATCCACGCGCGGTGTTGATCGCGCCCATAATAGCCGAACGGTCTTAAACAAAGATTGGGATTTTGTGCCCAATTTCCAATTATGCGCCAAGAACCGCCAACTGCAAGCGGGAAATGGCATTTCCACGCTATGACCTGATCATATTATCAGTGAATTTGGTCTGTTATATGAACAAAACGTTGGTTTTAGAGTTGGCCTAGCCGTTTACCCGCTTGACCTTTGAGATGCAGCCCTCTTCGCGCAATTGCGATATCAGCCTGTTGAGATATTTCAGATCCCAGACTTCCAGGTCGATCATCATCTCGGTAAAATCCGGCGCGGTGTTCAACATGTTCAAACGGTGAATATTGGCATCATTGTCGGCGATGACCTGTGCAATTGTCGCCAGTGACCCCGGCTCGTTGAGAGCCACTGCCGATATCTGAGCCGGGAAACGTTCGCGATTTTCCATTTCAATATCCCAGCGCACATCGATCCAGCGCTCGGGCTGATCGTCAAATGCGGTAAGAGCCGGGGACTGGATGGGATAGATTGTGATGCCCGAACCCGGTTGCATGATGCCGACGATACGGTCGCCAGGCACGGCGCCTTCCGGGGCAAACCGCACGGGCAGATCGCCACTGATGCCGCGGATCGGCACAGCCGTGGCGCTTTCGGCGCCCTCTTTGGTCTTCTTGTTGCGCCGCGCTCTTCTGCCTGGAATCTGAAACAGCATGCCTGCGGCATTGCGCAGATTAAACCAGCCCTCTTCCTTGCTTTTGAGCGGCTGCGTGACGCGCTCGTCCTTGTGGTCGGGGTAAAGCGCCCGAAGCACATCCGGCGAGGTCAATTCGCCCCGGCCGACCGCGGCAAGTACATCTTCGACATCCTTGCGTGCCAGCCTGTGCAAAACCGGTTTGAGTAGTTCCGGCTGAAAGCCATGGCCGGCCCGCGTGAATGCGCGCTCAAGAATACGGGTGCCAAGGCCTGAATATTGCTGTCTGATTGCCGCCTTTGCGGCCCGTCGAATGGCCGACCGCGCCTTGCCGGTTACGACGACCGATTCCCACGCGGTAGGCGGGACCTGGTTTGCCGAGCGGACGATCTCCACCTCATCGCCGTTTTTCAGTTCCGTCACCAGCGGTATCACCCGCCCATTGACCTTGGCACCGATGCAGCTGTCGCCGACTTCTGTATGAACCGCATAGGCAAAATCGATCGGCGTGGCGCCGCGCGGCAGTGCGATCAGCCTGCCTTTCGGTGTGAAGCAGAACACCTGATCTTGAAACAGTTCAAGCTTGGTATTTTCGAGAAATTCTTCCGGATTGTCACCTTCCGACAGCGCCTCGATCGTCTGGCGCAACCAGGCATAGGCGTTTGTGTCCTTTGACACTGCGTGGCTATTGGTATGGACCGGGGTACCGTTGAAATCCTTGTAGATCGAATGGGCGGCAACACCGTATTCTGCGATGTGGTGCATTTCCCGCGTTCTGATCTGCAATTCGATCCGTTGACGCGAGGGCCCCACAATTGTCGTGTGGATCGAACGATAATCATTCTGCTTCGGTGTGGAAATATAATCCTTGAATCGCCCCGGCACCATCGACCACGTCGTGTGGATGGCAAACAGCGCGCGGTAGCAATCCTCGACTGTTTCTACCGAAACACGGAAGCCGAAAATGTCGGATAGCTGCTCGAAGGACAGCGCCTTGGCTTCCATTTTTCTGAAAACGGAAAACGGTTTCTTTTGCCGGCTTGTTACCAGGGCTTTGATGCCGTGCTCGTCAAACAATTTGTTGAGTGATTGCTCGATTTCGTTGACAACACCGCGGTTGCGTTCGAAGACGCCGTCGAGCCGTTCAGTCACAGCGCGGAATGCTTCCGGGTTGAGATGCATGAATGCAAGCTTTTCAAGCTCTTCGCGCATGTCCTGCATTCCCATTCGGCCGGCTAGCGGCGCATAAATTTCCATCGTTTCTTCAGAGATTCGCTGGCGCTTTGCCTGTGGCACGTGATCGAGCGTGCGCATATTGTGCAGCCGGTCGGCGAGCTTGACGAGCAAGACACGCACATCTTCAGAAATTGCCAGCAGCAGCTTGCGCAGGTTTTCTGCCTGCTCGGCCTTCTTGGAGACGAGGTCGAGCTTTTTCAGTTTTGTCAGCCCCTCCACCAGCTTCCCGATTTCCGGCCCGAATACGTCGTCGATCTCGGTTCGGGTGGCGTCGGTGTCTTCGATCGTGTCGTGCAGCAGGGCGATGGCGATTGTCGCCTCGTCCAGATGCATATCGGTCAATATCGCCGCGACTTCGAGCGGATGAGAGAAATAGGGGTCGCCCGACGCCCGCTTCTGCTCGCCATGTTTTTGCATGGCGTAGACATAGGCCTTGTTCAGGAGCGCTTCGTTCACGTCCGGCTTGTAGCGCTGCACACGCTCGACAAGCTCATACTGACGCATCATGGGTTCCGCTCCGGTCGCCAGAAAACAAAAAGGACGTGCCATCCGGATTGATGACACGTCTCTTCAAATAGCACGAAACAAAAAATTGGTAAGCGGATAGTGCGGCGGCAAGCTTTAAAAGTCGTCGCTCTTTTCCGGCGGAACCAGGCCTTCGATGCCGGCCAGCAATTCGTCTTCCGACATCCGGTCAAAGGATACGGATTCCGGTGCATCGACTGTTTCTTCGACCTGAATCTCGCCATCTGCCTCAATCAGTTCTTCGACTTCCGGCTCGTCCACTTCGACGTGGCGTTGCAGAGAATGAATCAGATCTTCCTTCAAATCGCCGGGCGACAGGGTTTCCTCGGCAATCTCGCGGAGCGCGACGACGGGGTTTTTGTCATTGTCGCGGTCAACCGTGATCTCAGCGCCTTGTGAGACCAGCCGGGCACGGTGGCCTGCGAGCAATACCAGATCGAAACGGTTGTCCACCTTGTCGATACAGTCTTCGACGGTTACGCGGGCCATATTTTGCCCCTTTCATGCCAAAACGTTTAGGAAATTTGCGCGTCCATAACCTGATCGGGCCGTGAATTCAAGCGTTAAGGATGCTAAGCTGATTGGACAATGCCCCGGGGCATTGCCGTTTTGGCTTGGAAACCTGCACAGACCGCTTTATCTAAGTTCAGCAATCCATGGGACAAAACTGTCTGCATTGTTTGGATTTGCTCTGATTTAAGGAAATTACATTCACTACAAGGATATTGCCAGATGTTCGATCCGAGAGAAAAAATTGCACTGTTTATCGATGGCGCCAATCTTTATGCCGCCTCCAAGGCGCTTGGCTTTGACATCGACTACCGAAAATTGCTCAAGAGCTTTCAAAAGCGCGGCTATCTGTTGCGCGCATATTATTACACGGCGCTTGTCGAAGACCAGGAATACTCGTCCATCAGGCCGCTGATCGATTGGCTTGACTATAATGGCTACAAAGTTGTCACCAAGCCGGCAAAGGAATTTACCGATTCAGCGGGCCGGCGCAAAATCAAGGGCAATATGGATATCGAGCTTGCCGTCGATGCCATGGAGTTGTCGCCAGTCGTCGACCACTATGTGATTTTCTCCGGCGATGGTGATTTCCGCTCGCTGGTCGAGGCGTTGCAGCGCTGCGGGCGCAAAGTTTCCGTGGTTTCCACGATGCAGTCGCAGCCGCCGATGATCTCTGATGAGTTACGCCGGCAGGCCGATCATTTTATTGATCTGTCGACATTGAAGGGCGACGTTGGCCGCGCCCCTTCTGAGCGGCCGCCACGGCAGGACGAAGGCGATGATGACTTTGATGATGATAGCTATTGACGGGCTGACCCGGTGATTGATCAGACGGCCGATCCCGGTCACGATTGTGCGCTTTGCCCCAGATTGCATGAGTTCATCGCCGATTGGCGGGTGAAGGAGCCGGATTGGTTCAACGGTCCGGTACCGACATTCGTTTCCGGGAACGATGCAGATGTCCGCTTTCTGATCGTCGGGCTGGCGCCGGGTGTACGCGGCGCAAACCGCACCGGCCGCCCCTTCACCGGCGATTTTGCCGGCGACCTTCTCTATGCGACGCTCAAACGCTTTGGTTTTTCCAGTGGCGATTTTGATGCAAGGCCCGATGATGGCGTCAAGCTGGTCAAAACTGCAATCACCAACGCAGTGCGTTGCGTGCCGCCGGAAAACAAGCCGGTCGGATCGGAAATCAACACATGCCGGAACTATCTCGCCGCAACGATCACCCGGTTTGAGAATTTGCAGGCGATCCTGACGCTGGGGACGATCGCGCATCAGTCAACCGTCAGGGCGCTGGGCCTGAAGGTGAAAGACTGCCCGTTCAAACATGGCGGGCGGCAGCAGGCAGCCGGTGTAACGCTGTTTTCCAGCTATCACTGCTCCCGCTACAACACCAATACCGGCCGGTTGACCGAAGCGATGTTCACCGATGTGTTCGCTGAGGTCGCAGCCTGCCTTGAGTAAGGGCCTAATTGGCCCGCCGGTGGTGCTCTCGGCCTACTTCCTAGTGGTCTTTGTGTTCGAAACGCTTGCTAATGGCGCTGGCTAGCAGCTGGATGCAAGCGTTTCGAACAGACCACTAGAGCAGTTTTGACGCATGGCGGGCTGTGCGGATATCGGCTAACAAGACGCCATGAAACGGGCGCGCAACAAAGGCCGGACCAATAACGGGCTTCACCTGGCCGTTTGTCTGTTCACCGCCGCCGTTTTCATCCTGACAGCGGCGTCCAACCTGCCCGTTTTCGCAGCCGGATCAGGCTCCAAGGCCGAAGTGGCGGCGTTTATCTTTCCCGACGGGTCGGTCACTTCGCTTTGTCTTGGCGGCCAGGAAGGTGACAAAGCCCCCGGCACTGCGCCGCAGCACTGCTTTTTGTGTACACACACAAAACTGGCGGCCTTGCCCGGTGCACCCGAATTCAGCCTCGCAGCTCCCTTGGTGCAAAAATTTGCAGTGGCTGCCTTTTCCGGCAATCCGTTACCTTCCGTATGCACGAAAAACTCCAATCCCAGAGGCCCGCCGGCCACCGTGTAGAAGCCTGTTTCAAGCTTCCGGAAGTCTAGCCAAAAAGGGCTTTGACCCTGGCTGGTAAACAGTAAAAACCCAGAAATTTTTTAAGCTGCAATCGCCGCAACCGACATGCAGCTATGGAGATATCAGATGAACAGTAAAATGCTCTCGATCACCCTTCTTGCAGGCACACTCGCCTCCGCATCCTTCGCACATGCAGGGTTTAACATACCGGTACAGGATGCATTCAAGCAGCTTGGCACAAACCATGTGCTGCAGGTTGCAGACGATAGCCCACATAACGAAATGGCCATGAAAGTCCACAAGGTGGGGCCGCTGGAAATCCACGGCGCTTTTGCCCGGGCGACGCTGCCGAACGCCCCGGTTTCAGGCGGCTACCTGACCATCAAGAACACCGGGGATGAAGCCGACAGGCTTATCGGCGGTAAGGCCGGCTTTGCCGCCAAAGTCGAAGTCCATGAAATGATGATGAAAGACGATGTCATGAAAATGCGCAAGCTGGAAGACGGGGTTGAAATTCCCGCCGGCGGTGAGGTGATGCTGAAGCCCGGCGGTTATCACATCATGTTCATGAAACTCTCCGAGCGGTTGATGGCCGGCGAGATGCGCAAAGTGACGCTGCAATTCGAAAAGGCCGGTTCCGTTGAGCTGGACTTTCCCGTCAAGAAATTAAAGGCAGGTCACGACAAGATGATGAAACATTCCGAGTAGGAAAACCTCATCTGAACGTCATGGACGGATAAACATAGCGATGGGCCTTAGTTTATGATTTAGGGCCCATCTGCCGTGAGGCATTATTTCGTTTCGAGCGCTGCCCGGATAAACCGCTGCGCGTCTTCGCCGGCCCATTTAGCCGGACCGTTCATATTGGCCAGCAGGCAGCCTTCCTCGTCCACGAGCAGTGTCACCGGCAGACCAAGCGCCAGTCCCCGCTTTTTAAGATCGTTAAACACGCCGATCGTGTCATCGCGATAGAATTTCAGATGTTTTATGCCGATCTCATCCAAAAAAGCTTTCGGCTTGTCATCAGAGCCTTTCTCCACATTGATCGCGACAACTTCGAAGGCTTCACCACCCATTTTTGACTGCAACTCGTCGAAGTCCGGCATTTCGGCCCGGCACGGCGCGCACCATGTCGCCCATAGATTGACCAGCAATACCTTGCCGGCAAGGCCGTCAAGCGTCATTGGCTTGCCATCGGGGCCATTGAAAGCCAGATGCTTCAAGGGCTGTGGTGTGGATGCCGTCATCGCAGCAACATCGCCGGTGGCGGCCTTGGCGACGGATTTGGCGAGTGCCTCCTTTGCCGAACATTTGCCGGCCGCGTCTTCGACAACGGCCACTTCTTTATCGCCCGTGTTGCCAGAAGGCGTGCTGCTCACGTATACGGCAACCGCGCCGGCTGCCAGCCCAGCAACTGCGGCCAGCGTGATGAATTTGGAGGCGGATGGTTTTTTTGATTCCTCTGTCATGTCATTCCTCAAATGGCCCTTTGTGGCGTGGTAAGCAAGATGAGCGGCAAAAAATCCAGCAATCAGATGTGGGGTGGCCGGTTTGCATCCGGCCCGGCAGCTGTCATGGAAGCGATCAACGCATCGATCGACTTTGATCGAAAACTCTGGCGCCAGGACATCGAAGGATCGCTCGCCCATGCCGAGATGTTGGCCGAAACTGGCATAATTTCCAGGCAGGATCAGGAGAAGATTGCTCACGGGCTCAACACGATTGCGTCAGAAATCGAGGCCGGCAAGTTTGAGTTCTCTCCGGCGCTGGAAGATATTCACATGAATATCGAGGCGCGGCTTGCCGAATTGATCGGCCCGGCCGCCGGCCGGCTGCATACCGCCCGCTCACGCAATGATCAGGTAGCGCTTGATTTCCGGTTGTGGGCCAAGCGCGAATTGCAAAAAACCGCAGCCGCCCTGAAGCAGCTGATCGAGGCTCTGCTCGCAAGGGCAGGCGAGCATGCAGCAACCGCAATGCCCGGATTTACCCATTTGCAGACCGCGCAACCGGTGACATTCGGTCATCACCTGATGGCCTATGTGGAAATGTTCGGTCGCGATCTTTCGCGCGCAAAAGATGCCATCGAGCGGCTGGACGAATGCCCGCTTGGCGCCGCCGCTCTTGCCGGAACAGGCTTTGCCATCGACCGGAAGATGACCGCAGCCGCGCTTGGATTCCGCGAGCCGACGCGCAACTCCATCGACAGCGTTTCAGACCGTGATTTTGCGCTGGAGTTTCTGTCGCTCGCAGCCATTTGCGGCACGCATCTGTCACGGATGGCCGAAGAGATCGTCATCTGGTCGACGCCGCAATTCGGTTTCGTCAAACTATCGGATTCCTTTTCGACCGGCTCGTCGATCATGCCGCAGAAGAAAAATCCGGACGCTGCCGAACTGATCAGGGCGAAGACAGGCCGCATCAATGGTCATGTGATCTCTTTGCTGACCGTGATGAAGGGCCTGCCGCTCGCCTATTCGAAAGACATGCAGGAAGACAAGGAAGCAGTGTTTGATGCCGCCGAAACGCTGGAACTGATGTTGGCGGCGATGACGGGCATGATCAGTGATCTGGATGTTGATGCGAAAGCCATGAAAAAGGCGGCCGGTTCCGGTTATTCCACCGCCACCGACCTGGCGGATTGGCTGGTGCGCGAGCTCAAAATACCGTTTCGTGAAGCCCATCATGTCACCGGACGGGCCGTGGCGCTGGCAGAACAGAAAAAATGTCCACTCGACAAATTGCCGCTTACGGATCTGCAATCGATCCATACGGATATCGGTAAGGCCGTCTACACGGTTCTCACCGTCACAAATTCGATCAAAAGCCGGTCCAGTTACGGCGGCACGGCGCCTGCCGAGGTCAGAAAGCAGATAAGAGCCTGGACAAAGCGGCTGGCCCGGCTTTGAAATCCGGCGTGCAAAGGCGTGGAATATTGGCTATGCATGGGCTACGATGATCTGAAAGACGAATGGACCTGAAGCAATGAGCGCAAGAATAGGGTTTTTGGTATTGTTGCTTGCGGCAATGTCGGTTGCTGTAACCGGCTGCGGCCGGCGCGGTTCGCTTGATACGCCGGCAGAGGCTGCTGCTGAAAAGCGCGGTGAAAAACTGCCCGGCGAAGAGGCCGAAAACGAAGCCGAAGACAAGCCTTTCATTCTTGACGGCTTGATCGAGTAGTCCACCGGGCCATGAATCACTTTGAGTATCGACAAGGTGTTCTCCACGCCGAAGACGTGCCGCTTCCGGTGATTGCCGAAGCGGTGGGAACACCGTTTTACTGCTATTCCACCGCCACCTTGACCCGCCACTATCGTGTCTTTTCTAAGGCGTTTGACGGGCTGGACGCACTTGTTTGCTATTCCATGAAATCGAATTCCAATCAGGCGGTCATCAAAACGCTGGCACAACTGGGCGCCGGCATGGATGTGGTGTCTGAGGGCGAATTGCGCCGCAGCCTGGCCGCCGGAGTACCGCCTGAAAAAATCGTGTTTTCCGGCGTCGGCAAAACCGCCGCCGAGATGGACTTTGCCCTTGCAAACCGCATCCACTGTTTCAACGTGGAGTCAGAGCCTGAACTGGCGCTTTTGTCGGCCCGTGCGGAGGCTGCCGGTATTGCCGCCAACGTTTCGCTGCGAATAAACCCCGACGTTGATGCGCGCACGCACCGGAAAATCTCGACCGGGCGCGCCGAAAATAAGTTCGGCATACCCTATGACAAGGCGCGTGAGGTCTATGCCCGCGCCGGCGCCCTGCCAGGCCTGGTCATCACCGGTATCGATATGCATATCGGCAGCCAGATTACCGAGTTGCAGCCCTTTGACGACGCATTCGCCATCCTGGCAGATCTCGTCGGTCAATTGCGCGCCGACGGGCATGATATCCAGCATGTCGACCTCGGTGGCGGACTTGGCATTCCCTATCACGATGACAATGCCCCGCCGCCACTGCCCGATGCCTATGCCCAAATCGTGCGCCGCCACGTCACCGACCTCGGGCTGAAGGTCATATTCGAACCCGGCAGGCTGATTTCGGGCAATGCGGGCATTCTCGTTGCCGACGTGATTTACCTGAAAGAGGGTGACGCCAAGAATTTCGTCATCGTCGATGCGGCGATGAATGATCTTGTTCGCCCCACTCTATACGAGGCATTTCACGAGATCAGGCCGGTGCGGCAGAAACCCGCGACGTCTCCGCGACTAATTGCCGACATTGTCGGGCCGGTCTGTGAAACAGGCGATTATCTGGCGCTGGATCGCGATCTGCCAAGGCCTGAGGCGGGCGATCTGATCGCCTTTGGGTCGGCCGGCGCCTATGGCGCGGTGCAATCGGGCACGTACAATTCGCGTTTGCTCATACCGGAGGTGCTGGTCAAGGGGGATGCGTTTCATATCGTCAGACCGCGGGGAACCTACGATCAGCTGATCGATCTGGATTCGGTCCCCGACTGGCTTTAGACGTTATCTCTCAATTTACCGCCTGATCACGTTTTTGCGAACCCGTCTCGTCTTTGCCTCGATTGGTGCTATTCTTATGCAGAAGCAGCCGTATCATCGGCCTGTGCAACAACGAGGCGAATCGTCGAAGATGGCCGGTAGCAAGGCATCGCTGGATGTTTTCAACCGCATAAGGCGGGCGAGAGCCTTTGTCACCGGTGTCATGGTTCTGGAGCGCATTTGGCCGCTCTTGCTGCCCTTGCTCATTGTCGTGAGTCTCTACCTTACAGTCGCCTGGTTCGGCGCCTTCCGGCTGGTTGCCGATTGGGCGCGTCTGTCTGTCGCCTCGGCTTTTGCGCTGGCCACATTGGCCGCATTGTGGCCACTGACGCGGTTCAGGTGGCCTCCAGCCGATCAAGTAAACGGGCGCATTGAACAGGCCAATCAACTGGCACACACGCCCTTGCTAGCGCAGACCGATCAGCTGACCGGTTCCAACGATGCTTTTGCCGAAGCATTATGGCGCGAGCACAAGCAGCGCATCGCCAGCGGTCTGGGTAATCTTGCAGGTGATTTTCCAAAGACCGGTCTGCCCGAACGCGATCCCTGGGGCTTGCGCGCAGTCGTTCCCCTGTTGCTGGTGATAGCGTTTTCCTGGTCGTTCGGCGCAGGTGGCGGCACAATCTATGATCCGCTGCGCCAGCACAATATTGCGCCCGTGATCCCGCCCCGCATCGATGCCTGGGTCACACCGCCGGCCTATACCGGAAAACCGCCGATTTTCATGACTGAACGGGCAAACGCAACGAGAGATGCATTTTCAGTTCCCGCCGGCAGTGTCGTCACCTTGCGGGCGACGGGCGCAAATTCACCGCTTTCGTTGAGCTTTAATCGTGCTGACGGCGATCAGTCCGGTATCGCGGTAAAAGACCCGGTCGATCCGGCTCGTCCATTTGAGCCGCAGCAGTTTGAAGCTGAGCTGTCAGGCGACGGGTCACTGGAACTCAAAGCCGGCGAAACAACACTTCAGGCCTGGTCTTTTTCCATCACACCCGATCTGCCGCCGGTGATTTCCTTTGCAGGCGAGCCGAAACGCGCGCTGAACGGAACGCTTGATCTGCAATACCTGATCGAGGATGATTACGGGGCCGTCGAGGCACGTGCTGAATTCGAATCGATTGAGCCGCAATCCCCAGGCGCCCGCCCGCTTTATCAGGCCCCGGATTTTCCGCTTCATCTGTCCCGCCGGGGCGGGAAAAAAGCCAAATTCAAGACCAGCCGCAACCTGACCGGACATCCATGGGCGGGAACGCCTGTCACCGCCAGGCTGACTGCAATCGATGCGGCAGGCCAAAAGGCCTCCAGCAAGGAAAAGCGCTTTATCCTGCCGGAGCGCGCTTTTTCAAATCCGCTTGCCCGCGCGGTAGTCGAGCAACGGCGTATTTTGGCACTCGATGCCAACAAGCGGCAACGGGTTCTCGATCTGATGGATGCGGTGACACTCCGTCCGGAAGACACGTTCAAGACCATGGCGCACTATCTGGCGCTGTCATCGGCCCGGACGCGGCTAAAAATGGCTTCCTCCGACGATCAGTTGCGCGATGTTGCCGACTATCTTTGGGAAATCGCGCTCGGGATTGAGGATGGTGATCTGTCCGCAGCGCAAAAACGGCTTCGCCAGGCACAGGAAGCGCTACGCAAGGCACTGGAAAATGGAGCCACGGACGAGGAAATCGAAAAGCTTGTGGCCGAACTGCGCGAGGCCATGAACGAATATATGCGCGAGCTTGCCGAAAAAGCGATGCAGGATCCGCAATTCAGCCAGCAATCGCAGCCCAGCCAGGAATTGGCCGAGAATGACCTGCAAAAAATGCTCGACCGGATCGAACAACTGGCAAAATCCGGCGCCCGCGACAAGGCGCAGGAACTGTTGTCGCAATTGCAGGACATGATGAACAATCTACAGGCCGGCCAACAGGATGGCCAGCAAAGCGGCCAGACCCAGATGCGCCAGCAAATGAACGAATTGGGCGAGATCATGCGCCGCCAGCAGGAACTCATGAACGAAACCTTCCGCATGGATCAGATGCAGCGCGGTCAGCGTGGTCAGGAAGGCAATCAGGGGCAGCGCGGCCAGCAACAGCAGGATGGCCAGAGCGGCAACAGGCCGGGCGAAGAAGGCTCAGGCGGCATGACGTCGGGCGAAATGGCCGAGGCATTCGGTCAATTGCAGCAAGGGCAGGGCGGGTTGCAGGGTCAGCTCGGCCAGCTGCTGGAAGGTTTGCGTGGCCTTGGTATCAATCCCGATGGCAGTTTCGGCGAGGCGGACCGTGAAATGGGCGAGGCCGGCAAGGCGCTTGGCGGCGGCGAGGGTGAGCAGGCTCTTGGCAATCAGGGCGCAGCCCTGGAGGCGCTTCGGCGCGGTGCCAAGGATATGATGAGCCAGATGCAGCAGGCGATGCAGGGCGACAGTGCCGGCTCCCAGCTTGGCGGTCAAAGCCCGAGGGATCGCGATCCGCTTGGCCGGCCGCAAGCCACCACGGGGCCGGATTTCGGCGAAGGTGTTCGTGTCCCCGACGAAATAGATGTCCAGCGTGCCCGTGAGATCCTCGAAGCCATTCGAAAACGCCTTGGCAATGCTTTGTCACCGGCGCTTGAAAAGCAATATCTGGAACGCCTTTTGGATTTGCGATAGGGCATTTCTCGCCCAAACAGAATCATATGTGCAAAAAATACTTCAATGGTTCCAAGCCGATACTGGCGTTGTCGTGGTTCAAAGGAACCACGACCTAGGCTTTTACTACCGCAATGCGTGTTCGACCGTTTTGCGCAGGTCCGTCAGGGTAAAGGGCTTGGAAATCACGTCGATGACAACCTCTTTCAGGTCGGCTGCCCGTTCGCGCTGCTCGGCGTAGCCGGTCATCAGAAGTATTTTCAAATCGGGATACGCAGACGCAGCCTGCTTGGCCATCTCGATACCATCCATCACCGGCATTCTGATGTCGGAAAGCACCAGACCGTAGTCACCCTTGGCAACGCTGACCAGTTCCAGCCCTCTGTCGCCGTCATCGGCAGTATCGACCGCGTGGCCGGAGGCACGTAGTGCGCGGGCCGTAAAGTCCCTTACCGAATCGTCGTCTTCAACAACCAGTATCTTTGCCATGAAGTCCTCTTTGTTCCGGAACGCTCTAGCTTCCGGCGTCTCCCTTGACGACGCCTACATAGGGCAGTTCGCGAAATGCATGGCCCACATCCATTCCATATCCAACCACGAAATAATCCGGGCAGTCGAAGCCCACATAGTCCGGCTCGATATCACTGGTGCGGCGCATGCGCTTGTCGAGCAATACCGCGACCGAAACGCTTTTCGCGCCGCGTGACAACATCAGCTCGCGGGTGAATTTTAACGTTTTACCGGATTCCAGAATATCATCGACCAGCAAAATATTGCGGCCTTCGACATCGCTGTCGACATCGCGCAGAAGGTTGATTTCACTGCTGGTCGTGCCTGAGCCGTAACTGGAAATCATGATGAATTCGACATCCGGCTCGGCGCCGGCATCGTGCATCGCTCGGATCAAATCAGCGGCAAAGATGAACGATCCTTTGAGCACGGAGATAATCAGGAGATTTTCGCCGGCCTCTTGCGCAATGTTCTTGGCCAGTTCGAGATTGCGCCGCGCGATTGTCGATGCACTGAACAGAATTTCGATGTCCTTGCCTCTGACTTTCGGCATTAGAGCGTATCCACCGAATATTGA
The DNA here is from genome assembly GCA_963669455.1 of Rhizobiaceae bacterium. Taxonomy (GTDB): domain Bacteria; phylum Pseudomonadota; class Alphaproteobacteria; order Rhizobiales; family Rhizobiaceae; genus JAWKWH01. The sequence goes on along the minus strand of OY770026.1, from coordinate 3,700,694 downwards.
ATCGTTTGACCGCCGGGAGTTTGTGTCCTGGTTAGAAGCGTTCGTCGATGCGGGTGCGCACCCGTGAGGCGGGCGCGACGACATCCAGGGCGCAAAGAACCAAGGTCGAATGATTGCAGTTTGTGATTTAAGTTCAACATGTTGAGTAGCCGGCTTGGGTGCCTTTTCCGCCTCTGCTGCGTCGAAATCCTCGCACGATGCTACGGCATCGCACTCCGGTATTCTCCTTGCAGAACCAAAAAATCCATCCCATCAAACTGCTCCAATATTCGGTGGAAACGCTCTAGTCCCTGTTCCGGATCATGACTTTTACATTCTCAACGCCGTTTTGCGGTGCCATGAACTTGCTGGCGAACACATAGCGTCCGCCAGCAGTGATTTTTTCCTTGCCGCCGGGCATCCGGTAACGCGTTGTTGAACCGTCAACCAGATTGACCTGGATAATAAGATCGGGAAGCGGCAGCGTGTCGTTGGCACTGTTGGAAATGACACCATTGACCACGATATAGGATCGCAAGCCGGCCTTCTCGACCGTTGACCTGACATCGTCGATTGCGAACGGGTTTGCGGGTGTGGAGGCGATCTGGAAGGTGCGTGTCGGCAATAGTGTGTGACCGCCGGAAATCCAGAATACAGCGCCTACCAGCACCAGACCGATGATCCAGAACGCCGGGTTAGTCCGCCCATCACTGTCTGTATCGCTATTGGCAGACAGTATACCCAGTCCGAACATATTTGCATCGCCGGCCCCGCTGCCGGCAGCATTGAGGTCCAGTTTTTGATGGCGTTTGACGACGGTTTCGTATTCCGCTTCGACAACATCGCGCTCGCTGATAAAATCAGCGTCGCTTCGGTCAGCTTGATTCGTCAAAATCTCGCCTGAAACAGGAGTTGAAACAGGTTTGCGAGCCATTTCGCGTTGGCATCCTTTTGCAAATCTCAATTAGGGAGTAAACCGAAATGGTTAATGCTTCGCGACCTGGCGCCGATTTAAGCCTCAAAAAACTGCTAATATCTGCTTTTGTCCCTGTGCGGAGCAGGCCGGAAGGGGCTGAAATTGATTCGCTTTGAAAATGTCGGATTGCGATATGGAATGGGTCCGGAAATCCTGCGCGACATATCGTTCGATCTGCCGGAGCAGTCATTTCAGTTTCTCTCCGGACCATCCGGCGCGGGCAAGACTACCCTGTTGCGATTGTTGTTTTTGTCTTTGAAGCCGACACGTGGCCTGATTACGGTATTCGGTAAGGACCGTTCGCATATCACCAGAAAGGAATTACCAGCTTTGCGCCGCCGCATCGGGGTCGTGTTTCAGGATTTCCGCCTGCTCGACCACATGACGACTTACGAGAATGTCGCGTTGCCGCTCAGGGTTCGCGGGCGCGAGGAGGCAAGCTATCGCAACGACGTGCTGGAATTGCTGAAATGGGTGGGGCTTGGCGAACGGGCCCATGTGCTTCCGCCGGTGCTTTCCGGCGGGGAAAAGCAGCGTGCCGCCATTGCCCGCGCCTTGATTGAGCAGCCAGAAATACTTCTTGCCGACGAGCCGACCGGCAATGTCGATCCGCCCTTGGCAAGGCGCCTGTTGCGGTTGTTCATCGAACTTAACCGCTCCGGCACCGCGGTCTTGATCGCCACACATGATCTGGGCCTGATGGATCAGGTTGATGCGCGCCGCATGATTCTGGCAAACGGAAGGCTTGACGTCTATGAGTGAAGCCTTGCGTCCATCCACACCCGGTACCGGTTTTGCCGGCCTGGCCGGATTGCGCGGCAGGAATGGCCGGCCGCGGCGAACCTCGATAGTGCCGCCGCAAAATGTTGCCAGCACCGCGCTGGTTTTTGTCATCGCCATCATGACGTTCTTGTCCTGCCTGACGCTGGGCGCTGTGACACTGGTGCGCGACACGGCAGGGGTCTGGCAAAGTCAGATATCGCGCGAGGCCACTATCCAGATCAGGCCGGAAGAAGGCTTCGACATCGAGGCTGCGCTTGAGGCTGCGCGCCTGATTGTAGAAGAGTTTGAAGGCGTTGTTTCCGCCGCCATCGTTGATCGCGAGGCAACGGCCCGGTTGCTGGAACCGTGGCTGGGGTCTGGCCTTGATATCGATCAACTGCCGGTGCCACGGCTGGTCGTGGTGACGATTGATGAAGATGACCCACCGGATTTCACCGCAATTCGCGACCGGCTTATCGCCGAAATTCCACAAGCTTCGCTGGATGATCACAGAACCTGGGTCGACAGGCTGATTACCATGGCGCGAACCACGGTAACGCTGGGGATCGCGATTTTGGTGCTGATGCTGTCGGCAACGGTTCTGACAGTGGTTTTTGCCACCCGCGGGGCCATGGCCGGCAATGGTCACATCATCGAAGTGCTCCATTTTGTCGGCGCGGAAGCCCGTTTCATTGCCCAGGAATTTCGCCGGCATTTTTTGTTGGTCGGCATGAAGGGTGCCGCCGCGGGCGGGTTCGCCGCCATCGCGGTCTTTGTAGCGTTTGGCTGGTGGTCGGCCAGAAACCTTGCAACACCTGAAGCTGATCAGGCGGCCGCATTGTTCGGACGGTTTTCGATCGGTTATACCGGTTATTCGCTGGTGGCGATGTTTATCATCATCATTGCCGGCCTGACCGCGATTACGACCCATATGACGGTCGTCAACCGGCTTGGTTCGCTGGACAACGCCTGACGCCGTTCGGTAGCAAACACTCAACCGGGCTGCGATTGCCGCGAGAATCGAATGTTGGGGGTTGTGCAGATCGGTTCTGGAACTGGCCGTAATTTAAACTCTACATTATCGCATGTTGGAAACATGCCTATGCACGACAAGGTAAAATCCAAAGCGCCTGCCGGTGAGTTAGCCTTGCCATCCGGTCCCGCCGGCCGCCGCCGCATGTTGCGGTGGCTCCTTTCCGCCCTTGGCCTGGGCGCGGTTCTGATCGTGATTTATTTCGCCGGTTTTGCTGTCTTTGCCACCCATGTTGCGGGTTTGAAAACCCCCTTTGATCCACAGCAGGCAGATGCCATCATCGTGCTGACCGGCGGGCAGGCACGGCTGAAAGCGGCGGTTGATCTGCTGGGTGAGAAAAAAGGCAAACGCCTGCTGATAAGCGGTGTGCATCCACAGACCGGCAAGTCGGCATTGCTGCGGGCAACCGGCGCCGATGCCGGGTTGTTTGAGTGTTGTGTTGACATCGACCACGCAGCGCTCGACACGATCGGCAATGCGGTTGAAGGCGCCAGATGGATCGCGAAATGGCGCTACGGCAAGGTGATCATTGTTACCAACAATTATCATCTGCCGCGCAGTCTTCTGGAAATGCAGGCTCACACGGATGGTGTCGAATTCATCGCCTACCCTGTTGTCGACACGGATTTGACCCAGGGTGGCTGGCTGGTGAGGCCCGCAGCACTTCGCGTTTTCTTCACCGAATATGGCAAATATGTCATGGCTCTGATCCGCAGGGCGAGTTGGTAGAAAATGTCTCGTCGCGTGGTCTTTGCCTGTTGCCCTTTCATGGTGTAACCCGTGGGCCGACCATTTCGACAAGGCCTGTTTCCCGCATGATTCCATTCCGCTCCTTTTTGTTCAATGTTGCGTTTTATATCTGCATCATCGTCGAGATGATCATCTTTACGCCCTACTATTTTCTGGTTCCGCCGAAACTTGCTTGGTGGGTTCCCAAATTCTGGGCACGGACGAATATCTGGTTGCAGGAGAAGATCGTCGGCACCAAATTCGATCTCAGTGGTCACGAAAACCTGCCCTCCGGCTCCTATATCCTGGCTCCGAAACACCAGTCCTTCTTCGATGCCTATGCCTTTTTGCCCTGGATTCCAGATGCGCTTTACATTTTGAAACGCGAACTGATGTGGATTCCCCTGTTTGGCTGGTATGTCGCAAAGATGGGCATGGTTCCGGTCAATCGGGGCAGTCGCTCCCGGGCGTTGAGGCAGGCGGTAAAACAGACACGCGAGCGGATGGCCGAACGGGGCCGTCAGTTGATCATTTATCCCGAGGGTACGCGCAAGCCGCCGGGTGCGGAACCGGCCTACAAATGGGGTATAGTCGAGCTCTATTCGCAGCTCGATATTCCCGTGGTGCCGGTTGCACACGTCGCCGGTCTTTATTGGCCAAGGCGGAAATTTTTGCGCTTCCCCGGTACGATCAAGGCACGGATATTGCCGCCGATCCCGCCAGGCCTCGGCAAGGAGGAGTTTCTGGAACGCCTGGTGAAGGAAACCGAGGCGGCCTGTGATGCGTTGCTGATCGATGCGGCCAGGTCATCCAACCCGCCACCGATGCCGCCGACGGCAGCCAAACGGCTAAAAGAACTCGGCTTTAAACCGGATGCGCTCTAAGAGCTGATCAACCGATCCGGCTAGCCACATCTTCCAGCCAGTGATCGCGAATGCCAAGGGCACGTAAATGTTCCACGGTGCTGATGACATAATCTTCGTTGCGGCCGGATTGTCCGACTGCACCGGAAACGCCCCGGACCGCTTCCTCGACATCAATCGAGCCGGCATATTGAGTGTGACCACGGTCGACGACATAGCCGATCGCCTTGGTTCGCATGCCGGTTTCAAGCCGTACCGACAATTCCCTTTCCTGATAGACATTGGTGACCAGTTCACGGCCTCTAAGATAGCCGATCACATCGGCGCGAAGATCGGCTGAAACCTTAAATGCAAGCCCCGAACACGAACCGCCACGGTCGAGCCCGAGCACCAGACCCGGGCGCTCTTGCGTGCCTCTGTGTACCCATGAGCGGATACAAAGAGACCTGCGATAGCCAAACAAATGGGCGCGCTGACGCTCCAGATAATCAAATCCGGGATTCCAGATCAGCGAACCATAGCCAAACACCCAAAAATCGCTCATACCGCATACTCATATCAGGAATAAGATCCACCCTGGCGTTAGATGAAGATGACCTTGGAAACAACCGGTTCGAAAAATCGCCGCCGCTTCGCATGGCTCGCTGCCGCCATTGTCGCTGTAATTATCCTTTATACCGGCGGCTGGTATTATGTCGCCGGACAGGTCGATACCCAGGTGTCGAATGCTATCGCATCGGCCAATGGGGATGGCGTTCGCCTGAATTGCGAAAACAGTCAGGTCAACGGCTATCCGTTTCGTCTCGGAGTAAATTGCGACAGCATCCTGTTTGAACAGACAAGTGAAGGCTTGTCAGTCTCCGCCGGCGCCTTTCGAACCGCAGCGCAGGTCTATAACCCCTCCTTTTTGATCTGGGAGATAGATGGTCCGGCTCACATTGAGGCGGGGGGTCTGCTGCCCTTGCAGCTGAATTGGGAACTACTGCGCTCAAGTGTCCGCCTTTCCGTGCCACTGCCGACCCGTGTCTCAATTGAATCGCGCCTGTTGAAAGCCGCCATTGATGCCGGCAATCGACAGCAGCAATTGTTGGCGGTCGAGGCGGTCGAGGCGCATATGCGCCCAAACGATGCCGCGCTTGATCTGGCCGCCAGCATCGGTCAACTGCTCATCGACGAGAGCCTGTTGGAGGGCGAAGCGCTGCCGCCGCTTGATGCGGGGCTCGATTTCGCTCTCGATGACGGTGTCAGGTGGGCGGCAAATGGAGCTCAAAGCCTGCGAGGCCAGTCTGGCACGTTGCGCCGGTTTTTTCTGTCTCTAAAGGGCGGTTCGCTCGATGCAAAAGGAACGTTCAGCGTCGATGCAGGCGAAGGCTTACTCGATGCAAAGCTGACATTTTCGATCCGCAATGCCGATGCCCTGTCGCAATCCCTGATCAAGACATTTCCAAGCGCTGCCAGCCAGATAGCCAATTTCACCGCCAGCCTGAAAGCGCTCGGTGAAGATGCCGAACTGCCTTTGCGCGTGGTAAAAGGCAAGATTATCTACGGGTTCATCGAACTTGGCGAAATTCCGCCACTGCCGTGAGCGGTTTTGTTAGGCGGCCTTGAAGGTCAAAGCCACACCGTTGATGCAGTGACGCTTACCGGTGGGCGCCGGGCCGTCGTCGAATATGTGCCCGAGATGGCCCCCGCAGCGGCGGCAATGGACCTCGGTGCGTGTCAGAAACAGCGATCTGTCCTCTTTCGTCCCAACCGCATTGGCAATCGACTGATAGAAGCTCGGCCAGCCGGTGCCGCTGTCATATTTGGTTTTAGACGAATAGAGCGGCAGATCGCACCCGGCGCAATGATAGTCGCCGGCACGCTTTTCGCCGTTAAGCGGGCTGGTATGGGGCCGCTCCGTCGCTTCCTTACGCAATACCCGATATTGCGCATCCGTCAGGATTGAACGCCATTCTTCGTCTGTCTTGGTGATCTCGAACGATCCTTCGATCGAACCGGTGGTCAACGTATCCACCTTGGCCGTCTGCTTGCTGCCGGCACGAAACCCCGCATAGGCAAGCGCCACGCCAGCACCAACGAATAGGAACTCTCTACGAAACATCATTTATCTCCTGTTGTGTGCGGATATGTAGGAACGCTTTGCCGCCTGCAAGAGCACATGCGGTCACGACTGGTCACGATATTGATAGTTAATTGTTTCTTACCCGGGTGTGCAGCGAGTGATCAGACCGCAGGCCGGTTTAGAGCAATCAGGCGCAGCATGGCGAAAATGCCGAATACCGGACCAAGCGCCAGTGCGGCCAGTATGGCGGGCCATCCAAAGGCCGCGGCCGCTGGCGGAACGCCCTGGACAATGAAGAAGGTGAGCGCAAAGCCTAGCGCCGTCTGAAGGGTCATCAGGCTGCCGGCATGTTCTGCAGGCGAGGCGTCGGCGACCAGCGCTGAAAACTGCGCCGAGTCGGGAATTATGGCAATTCCCCAAACGATCACGACTGCAAATGTGATCCATGGCGCACCGCCAAAGGTGACTGCTGTCGCGATTGCGGCCCCGCCGCTGATCACCATGGCAATGGTTGCGACCTCCGCCTTGCCGATCCGGTCGGCAATCCGGCCTGCCACAGCGCAGGTCAGACCACCCAAGCCGATGGCCAGAAACGCGGTGAGTTTTGACAACCAGATTGCATCGGCGGCTGGCAGCGACATGCCATAGGAAGCAGCCGTTGCCGCGCCAATCCATGCCCACATTGCATAAAGTTCCCACATATGTCCGAGATAGCCGGCATAGGCGAGGCGAACGCGCCGGTTTGTCCACGCACTTGCAATGACACGTGGATCAAAACGCGACGCTTTCTGATGCTTCGGTCCAAGGGATACGGCCAGGATGATCAGTCCGGATGCCGCCGCTGCCAGCGAGGCCGCAATCACCGTAAACCGCCAGTCCGCGCCGCCGCCAAGGGCGAGCAGATGCGGAAGGGCCGAGCCGAGGGTCAAGGCGCCAACCAGCATTCCAACCAGAAATCCCCGATCCTTGTCGCCCCAGCCAACGGCGATTTTCATGCCGACGGGATAGACCCCGGCAAGCAGCGCGCCGGTCGCAAATCGCATGGCGATGGCAACATTGCCGCCAGGTTCTGCGATCACGAGCACTGCATTGGCAAGCGCTGCCAGGAATGCGCAGGCTGAAAAGACGCCCTTTGGATTGAAACGGTCGGCGATCCCGAAGATCGCCGAGACGAGCGCGCCGGCCACGAAGCCGGCCTGCACGCCGCTCGACAACGCCGCCTGGCGCAGTTCCGACACGTCGGCTTCGCGTAACATATCCGGCAGGATTGCCGCAGAAACAAACCACAAGCTCATCGCCGCGACTTCGGCGATCAGAAGGATGGTGATGGACCTCAGTTTCACAATGCCCTAGCTCTCTTCGGGCGGGTCTGCCACGTGGCGGCCAAAGTTTGGCGCGTCGACTTCCTGACCAGCTTCGATAATCGAGCGGCGAATGGCTCTCGTATGCGTGAACAGTTCAAACAATTTGTCGCCGTCTTCCCAGCGGATGGCGCGCTGCAAGGAAGACAAATCTTCTGAAAACCGCGCCAGCATCTCCAAAATCGCATCCTTGTTGGCGAGGCACACATCGCGCCACATTGTCGGGTCGGATGCGGCAAGGCGGGTGAAGTCGCGAAAGCCGGAGGCGGAATATTTGATGACTTCGGACTTTGTGACCGATTCCAGATCATCTGCCGTACCGACAATGTTGTAGGCGATAATGTGCGGCAGGTGCGACACGATGGCGAGCACCATGTCGTGATGATCAGCATCCATCGTCTCAACGGTCGAACCGCAGGCCTGCCAGAACGTCTTCAGTCTTTTTATCGCATCCTTGTCCGTGTCCTCGCTCGGTGTGAGGATGCACCAGCGGCCTTCAAACAGCGAGGCAAATCCGGCATCGGGTCCGGAGTGCTCTGTGCCGGCAATCGGATGTCCCGGAATAAAATGCACGCCTTGTGGAACATGCGGGGTGGCATCGCGCTGAACCGAGCCCTTGGTCGAGCCGGTATCGGTCAGTATGGCGCCTGGTTTCAGCGAACCCTCCAACTGGCTCACCACCGGTCCTGACGCGCCCACCGGAACCGACAGGATGACCAGATCGGCGTCCGCGGCACATTCGGCGGCTTCCGCATGATAGCTGTCGCCCAGGCCCAGCTCTTCTGCACGCTTGAGCGTATCGGAGCTGCGCGTTGAAATGGCCAGATGGCCGCCAAGCCCTTCGCGCCGGATGACATGCGCCAGGGACGAGCCAATCAGGCCGATACCGACCAGGGCAATCTTTTCAAACATCGGCTGGGACATCGCTCAGGCTTTCATGAATTCATCAAGGGCAGCGACAACGCCGAGATTGGCTTCCTCGCAGCCGATGGTCATGCGCAAGGCATGCGGCAAGCCATAGGCGCTCACCCGGCGCAGGATGAAGCCACGCTGACACAGGAATTCATCGGCCTCACCGGCCGACCTGCCGTCACCCCTGTCGGGAAAATGGATAAGGATGAAATTTGCCACGCTGGGCGTGACACGCAATCCTATGGCGGCGAGACTGTCCGAAAGCCGCTCAAGCCAGATCGAGTTATGCTCTACCGAAGCTTCGACGTGACGCTTGTCTGCGATTGCAGCAGCACCGGCAGCAATTGCCAGCGCATTGACGTTGAACGGTCCACGCACCCGGTTGACGGCGTCGACGATATTTGCAGGCGCATACATCCAGCCGATACGCAGTCCCGCCAGGCCGTGGATTTTGGAAAATGTACGGGTCATCACCACATTTGATGATGATGACACCAGTTCGATCCCTGCCTCATAGTCATTGCGGCGAACATATTCCGCATAGGCTGCATCGATAACCAGAACCACGTCACCTGGAAGACCGGCATGAAGCCGCCGTACTTCGTCTACCGGCAGATAGGTACCGGTTGGATTGTTCGGATTGGCGAGGAAAACGATTTTTGTGCGATCCGTCACCGCAGCCAGTATCGCATCGACATCGGCGCGTTCTTCTTTTTCTGAAATCTCTACGGGTGTGGCGCCGGCGGCCAGTATCAGGATCTTGTAGAGCAAAAACCCGTGCTCGGTGAATATTCCCTCATCACCGGCCGAAAGGTAGGTTTGCGCCAATAGCGCGAGCAGATCGTCCGATCCGTTGCCGCAAACGATATTCGCAGCGTTTAGGCCATGTGCGCCGGCAATGGCCTCGCGCAACGCCATTGCCTGACCATCGGGATAGATCTCCAGATGTGCCCGCGCCTTTTCAAGCGCCGCCGCAACGGCCGGCGACGGGCCCAGAGGGGTCTCGTTGGACGACAGTTTCCATATTTTTGCCACGCCGGGCACGCTCTCGCGGCCCGGCACATAGGCGGCGATATCCATTAGGCCGGCACGCGGCTGGGGAGAGGGACTACGGTTCATAACAGGGTCTCGGTCAGACGGTGGCCGTTCGAGGCCGGATGACCGCGCACGGATGCGGCCCGGCTTTTAGAGCATTTTTGCGGCAAATGGAACCGCGGGCTAGACGGGCATGTTTGTGAGGCTAACGCATGACGCGGCGCAGGAATTTCTCCACCGCCGCTGTCGCCGCATCTCCCGGCCGGCCAAGCCGGGCAACAATGGCACCATGCGAATATTTGGTGCCGTGGAAAATGGAAACGCGCGTGCCACGGCTTTTCAGCACATTGGCATAGCCGATCGAGATCGAGCGCCGCCGCTCGCCCTGACTGCGCGAATACATCACCAGATGTGGTGGCAGGCCTTTGGCGCGCCTGGCATAGGTGATCGGAGACCAGCGTATCCAATTGTCGGGATTGTTGGAAAATGCGCGCCCGAACATTCGCCCGATCGTGCCGCGTTTGGTCACATAGGCAACCAGATCGTATGCCTGAACATCGTCGGGAATGACACCGCGGATATTTCCCACCTTGCCCTGTGCGGTGGCAAGCGCCACCAGATGTGCCCCGGCTGAATGGCCCATGATAACGATGCGGCCAGGGTCGCCGCCATAGCGTTTGATATTGCGCTTTGTCCAGGCTATCGCCTTGGCGACATCGCTGACCTGCCCGTCAATATTGGTTCGGGGCACTTTCCTGTAGTCGATTGCCACCAGAACATAACCTTGCGACGTCAGCCATTGCGGCAGGCGGTAGACCTTCTTGCGCGACCCTTTGACCCAGCCGCCGCCATGAACATAAAGGACAACTGGCGCCAATTTGCCTGTCCGTACAAACAAGAAGCGTTTTCCAGCATCCTCCGGTGCGTGGATATCCAGTTTCAGCCCGGGTGAATAAGTAACGCCCTCGCTTAGCTTTATCGCAAATGCTTCAACCGACATCGCCGTTAGCAAGAACACAGTACACAGCGCCAAGAAAAGGCGTCCGGAAACCGCATTAGTCATCAAACCTTTAACCATTTAGCAGGTACCCCAAATCAACTATTTGCCAACCGGCCTTAAAATCGCGCATCATGACGTGTACACAATTTGCTGCTCTTTTTGCAGTCCTCTAAATTGCAAAGCGGATTGTTATTTTTTTGACAAAGGAAAATCAAATATGAGTGTCTGCATACGCCACAAGTTCATACTGTCCGCCGGCTTGATGTTGGCCGTCGCAGCGCAAAGTCCGGCTTTTGCCTATGAAGCCGAAGACGTCGCCTCCAGGCTTGCTTCATCTCTTGCGAAGATGGGGTATGATATCTCCTGGTCGTCGTCGTCGCTAAGTGGTGATGACATCGTACTCGAAAATGTTATGGCAACCATGGCCGGCGTAGAAGAAAAGGCCGCGCTGGGCGCTGTCGAACTGAACGGGGTCGCTGAAACGGACAATGGCGCCTACACGATCGAAATGGTCTCACTACCTGATTATGTGATCGAAGAAGACAAATTTAAAATATCGATCAATGGCGGGTCGATGTCTGGCCTCTATTTGCCGCCGGAAGGTGCCGAAAAAACCGTGCGCGCTCTGCTTCCCTATTCGGCCGCGGGGCTTGCCGGTATCAATATGACTGGACCGGATGGCGAATTTTTCAATATGACCAATATACAGGCCGTAATAAATCTTTCCGAAGAAGCCGGGCCATTGGATTTCACCACGATAATCGAGAAATTCACCTTCAATTCGACTTCATTGCCGGAATCAGAAGGCCGCGCAACGTTATCCGCGCTCGGGTATTCCGTTGTCGAAGGATCGGTTGATTCGAGCGGGGTTTGGGACCCTGTCGACGGTCGCATGGTACTGGAAAAGTTGGCAATTCAGGTTAATGACGCCGGAACATTGGACATGACCATGGATATTGGCGGCTATACCATGGAGTTCATGGAATCGTTCCAGACCCTGCAAAAGAAGATGGTGGAAGAAGGTGAAAATGGGAACGGGAGCGCCGGTATCGCCATGCTCGGTCTGATGCAGCAGATCATCTTCAACTCGGCATCGATCCGCTTTGATGACAATTCGCTGACCAATAGGGTACTCGAATTCGTCGCTGCCCAACAGGGTGTAACACCGTCTGACATCGTCAATCAGGCCAAGGCCGTTCTTCCGTTTGCTCTGGCTCAGCTCAACAATCCTGAGTTCTCAGCCGAGGTCACCAGTGCGGTTTCGGCTTATCTCGATAATCCGCAAAATCTAGAAATCAGCGCAAAACCTGGAACGCCTCTGCCAATTGCAATGATCATGGCCAGTGGCATGAGTGCGCCCAATCAGCTGCCCAACCAGCTTGGCGTTAAGGTGATGGCAAACCAGTAGGCAGCGATTTTCTGCAATTATTCCACGGCCGGGTCCACAAAGGGCCCGGCCTTTAAACAAGACACGCTCTAATCCCCAAAAGCCTGTCTTTGTTGGGTGTCAACGCGCAAAGGGCGAATTCGGGCTTGAGTATTTTTTCAAGGAATCTGAGGCCGCGCCCGTCGCGCCCGAGCACGCCACCGAGCTTACCGCCAAAGGCATCGAAATAAAGTTCAGCCGCCTGCGAACGAACCGCCTCTGGAAACCCGCGCTGAATAATCCATTTCTGCGCGGGCATGGTTTTATTGGTCTTTTTTCGGATCAGGGATCATCCGCAGTCCCAAATCGCGCAGTTGCGCGGCGGAAACATTCGATGGCGCACCCATCAAAAGGTCTTGTGCTTGCTGGTTCATCGGGAACATTGTCACTTCGCGCAGGTTCTTTGCGCCTAGCAACAGCATGATGATGCGATCGACACCGGCCGCCATGCCGCCATGCGGTGGCGCGCCATATTGAAACGCCCGGTAAAGTCCGCCAAACCGTTCCTCGACAGTCTGCCGGTCAAGTCCGGCGATTTCAAACGCTTTCACCATCGTCTCTGGTAGATGGTTACGAATGCCGCCCGATGCAATCTCAAATCCGTTGCAAACCAGATCATACTGCCAGGCCTTGATCGAAAGCGGGTCCTGTTCTTCAAGCGCATCCATGCCACCTTGCGGCATGGAGAACGGGTTATGCGAGAACTCGACCTTGTTGCTTTCCTCATCCAGTTCGTAAAACGGGAAGTCAACAATCCAGCAAAGATCAAACCGGTCCCGGTCGATCAGATCGAGTTCCTCGCCTGCGCGTATTCGTGCGTCACCGGCAAATCCGGCAAATTTCTTTGGATCACCGGCAGCAAAGAAACAGGCGTCTCCTGCCTCAAGTCCCAATTGAGCGGCGATGGCTGCGGTGCGCTCCGGGCCGATATTCTTGGCAATCGGTCCCGCACCTTCAAGCACGCCACCTTCCTCACGCCAGAAAATATAGCCAAGCCCCGGTTGGCCTTCGCCCTGGGCCCAGGAATTCATCCTGTCGCAAAAAGCTCTTGAACCGCCGGTTTTTGCCGGTATCGCCCACACTTCCGCCTTGTCGTCATTGGCAAGAATGTTGGCGAAAACCTTAAAGCCCGAGCCGTGGAAGTGTTTCGATACATCTTCCATGATGATGGGATTGCGTAAATCGGGTTTGTCAGTACCGTATTTGCGTATCGCATCATCAAAGGCGATCAGCGGAAATTTTTCCGTCACCGGCTTGCCATCGGCAAAGGCCTTGAACACATCGCGCAAAACCGGTTCCATCGCATCAAAAACGTCGGCCTGCTCGACGAAACTCATCTCGACATCAAGCTGGTAGAATTCGCCTGGCAAGCGGTCGGCGCGCGGGTCTTCGTCGCGAAAACATGGTGCGATCTGAAAATAGCGATCAAACCCCGACATCATGATGAGCTGCTTATACTGCTGCGGCGCCTGAGGCAGGGCGTAGAATTCGCCTTGATGGATACGGCTTGGCACCAAAAAGTCGCGTGCACCTTCCGGGCTCGATGCCGTAAGGATGGGGGTCGAATATTCGGCAAATCCCGCATCAGTCATCCGCGTGCGTATGTCCGAAATGATTTTTGTACGCATGACGATATTGTTGTGCAGCGTCTCGCGTCTGAGGTCGAGAAATCGGTAGGTAAGCCTGATATCTTCCGGATAGTCGGGTTCGCCAAACACCGGCAATGGCAATTCCTTTGACACCGACAGGATTTCCAGTTCCCGGGCAAATACCTCCACATCGCCAGTGGGCAGATTTGCGTTGACGGTCTCATCCGTTCGCGCCTTGACCTCGCCATCGACACAAATCACCCATTCGCCGCGAACGCTCTCGGCGGTTTTGAAACAGGGCGAATCAGGGTCCGCGACAATCTGGGTGACGCCGTAATGGTCGCGCAGATCGATGAACAGCAGACCGCCATGATCGCGGACACGATGAACCCAGCCGGACAGCCTGACAGAAGCGCCGACGTCTGACTTTCTCAATTGAACGCAGGTATGGCTGCGATAGCGATGCATGATTTTATCTATCCGTTTGAAGGGTTCGCAAAGCGGCAGGGCGGATAATCCGTCCACCATAAATTCGCGCGGAAAAGCGCATGGCAGAGGCGATTTGTCAAGAATGGCTGGAAACGGACAAACAATAATGCTCAGATTGGCCGTATCTGATAGTTGTCATGCCCGGCAACCGTGGGGTCAGTTCTGGTTATAAATGAACTTGACGCCGATATGCTCCTTGTTCGACCAGACTGTTTGGACTTGTCTCGGACGGTCGAGTATTTCGGAGGTGATTGTAAATTCACCCGGCAACCAGGTGTTCTGCCTGATGAGCAAACGAGCCCCTGTCGCGGTAATGTTTTTGATGATCCCATCGCATAGGTAGACATCGCCAAAACTGAATTTTGCGGCGAAACTGCATCGGGTGCGTTGCATCACCCTTCGGCAATCTCTTTGTGGTTGTATATGCTGTGACACGTTCATCCAATCGATATCGAAGCAATATCCAAGATAGAAGGTGCCTGCATAGGCTTAACAAGCTGTAAAGTCTTAGAGCGTGTCTTGTTTAAATGGGATCATTTAAGCAAGACACGCTCCAGTAGTCAGTTGAGAATTGTAAGCGTAGCTCTCGGCCAAAACCGCTCTAATGCAACTCGCTAGACCAAAATCATCAGTCCCCAAGCGGAGTTGCCTTGGCATTGTTCGTCAGGCCGCGGGCAGCGCCCTGCGGTGACAGGACGGGAACGAATACCCTTCTGGAAGCCCGCGCCGCCACCGGACGGCCCTGATAAAGCCGCTTTTGCGCCTCCACAACAATCACACCGGCAAAGATGGGCCAGAAGCGGCGCCCAAATGTCTCAAACCACTGAAAGAATTTGAGCAGCGATCGCCTGCGTACCGGCGGCAGATGCAGCGCGTCGGACCATTGGCCGGGTGTGAAATTGGTTTCGCGCAACAGATTGGTAAGTTGCGCGCCTGAAAACGGCCTGCCGGTCCCGAACGGCGTATGCTCGAACCGGGCCCACAGCCCGCGCCGGTTCGGCACCACGATCACCAGACGGCCGCCCGGCGCCAGAACCCGCCATATTTCCATCAGCGTTTCCCGCGGATTTTCCGAATGCTCCAGCGTATGCACCATCAATATCCGATCGATGGACGAATCAGCCAATGGCAGTTCTTCCTCGAACACGAGCGCCGTGGCTGACGGGCCGGCTGGCGGCCAGTTCACCGCTCCCTGGCCTGCGGGCATGAAGGCAAACACCCGCTCGGCGTCGGCGCCGAAACGGTCAAGCCAGGGCACCGCGTAGCCCATGCCGATCAGTCTTTCATTGGCCAGTTTTGCCCAGACCGACGACAGTGCCATGGCAATCGACCGCTCGGCCAGCCGGCCCAGCACCGAGTTGTAAAAATTCCTCAAATCGACAATGTCGCAATACATCAACCAAACGTAGCGATGGCGGTGGCCGACATCAAGGATTTGATGTGTTTGCAATCGCACCGGGCCGTGATGACATTTATTTTGGATCACCCTATTCTGATTGCCTGATCGACCCAACGCTCAACGAGGAAATTCATGCCAGTTCAAATCGAACAGTTTAGCTGTAGATATGACAATTTCGGCGTGCTGGTGCACGGCCCCGAAACCGGCGATACCGCAATCATCGACGCACCGGAAGAAGGGCCGATCATCGCTGCGATCGAGCGCACCGGCTGGAACCCCACCCACATTTTAACCACACATCACCATGGCGATCACGTCGAGGCTAATACCGCGTTGAAGGCGCGCTACGGGTTGAAGATTATCGGGCCTTCCGCGGAAGCAGATAAAATCCCCGGCATTGACCAAACGGTTTCCGGTGGCGGCAGTTTTCAAATCTGTGGTGAAACGGTCCGCGTTATCGACACGCCCGGGCACACGGCAGGCCATATCGTCTATCATTTTGCCGAAAGCGGGGTCCTGTTTGCCGGTGACACCCTGTTTGCACTTGGGTGTGGCCGCCTGTTCGAAGGGCGGGCCGGCGACATGTTTTCCGGTCTGTCGGCATTGCGCGACCTGCCCGATGAAACAATCGTCTATTGCGGGCATGAATACACCAAGGCAAACGCAGAATTTGCCCTGTCGGTCGACCCCAACAATGAGCGGTTGAGGCAAAGAGCCAAAGAGATCGTCGAATTGAGGGGGCAGGACAAACCCACTTTGCCGACCACGTTGGCTGCGGAAAAGGCAACCAATCCGTTTTTGCGCTGGGACCATCCGGCAATACGTGCGCATCTGGCTATGGAGAGCGCCGCCGACGTCTCCGTTTTCGCCGAGATCCGCAAGCGCAAGGACAGTTTTTGATATGGGCGGCGGGTTTGCCGGTGAAGCCGATGCAATCATCGACAAGCTCGGCCTGCAGCCCCACCCTGAAGGTGGGTGGTATGCGGAAACCTATCGCGATCCCGCTGGAGGAAAACGCGGCCACTCGTCAGCGATCTATTTTCTGCTGAAAAAGGGCGAGGAATCCGTCTGGCACCGGGTCCGCGATGCCGCCGAGGTCTGGCATCACTATGCCGGCGCCCCGCTCAGATTGCAGGTCTCCGAAGATTTGAGCTCCATCGAGACCCTGGTTCTCGGTAAGGCGCTTTCTGCCGGTGAACGCCCGCAGCATGTCGTTCCGGCCAATAGCTGGCAACGCGCGGAAAGCTTAGGCGACTGGACGCTTGTCGGCTGTACTGTCGCCCCCGGATTTGATTTCGCCGCCTTCGAGATGGTGACATAAGCGTTTTCTACAACAAGAAACCGAGTGCGATTGCTAACTGGCCGAGATAGTAAAGTGCCCAGACCGCATGGGGTGTCCATTGCCTGTGTGGTGAAATGTCAGCTAGCAGAAATTTTTCAGTCGCGAGTATCGTGTCAGAGGCTATGAACATAGCGGCACCGAGCAAAACCAGTGACCGGTCGAGCGTCAGTGCGGTCAATCCCATTAGCGCAATGGCGGCAATATAGATCGAGACCGGGGTTTTCAGCTCTCCGCCGACAGCTGGCAAGAGCGTCTTGAGCATGAAACCGGCAAATACAACCAGCGCCAATCCCGCGATCCATCGCCAGTATTCGCCGGCCAGCGGTGCGAAGCCTTCGCCTGCAACCCAAAACAGGCCAACATAGGCAAGATGCGCCGCCAGAAAGCTTGCCAGGCCGCCAAGAAACGCCTTCTCGCCATCGTTGGCCAAAAAGGCGTCACCAAGCGAGCCCAGTGCAAGCGCGATCACCAATAGTGTTGGACCATCCTCAAGGAGTGCCAACAGCGCCAGCAATGCCGTTGAAAGCGTTTTTGCTGCTGTGCGCCGCCATGCAGGCGGATGAGTTACGATCAGTAGGTAAATGAAAGCGGCTATGGCTGAAAGCACCAGCGCTCCGTTTGGCAACGCCGTCAATCCGCCGGGAAAGGGCATCATTGAGTGCTCCTATTCTCATTGCCTGTGCGTGAATAGAGCATCGATTTTGCCGCCAGCACCGCGCCACCGGTGATCAACAGGCATGCAGCGGCAAGCGTAACCGTAAACGAGGCCCGTCCGGCAAGCACGAGCAAAATTGTCGATAATAATGGCGCGGCGTAGCTGGCGGCCCCCAGCGCTTGAATATTGCCGTGCTTGACGCCATGATCCCAGGCATAAAATGCTGCGCCGACCGGCATCAGACCAAGCCCCGCCACCGCCAGCCATTGTAAGGTGTTTGCCGGCCAAATGGTCGTTTCGAGCAGAATGTGGCAGACAGCCGACAGCAGAGCACTTGCCAGGCAGAACCAGGCGACGATTTGGGTCGGCACCGCATTGAACCGGCGCGACAGCAGCGAATAGGAAGACCAGACCAACGCACACAATCCCGCCGCTGCATAGCCATAAATATACTGCCTGTCGAAGCTGAAATCATCGCCGCCTGTCATGATCAGAACCGTTCCGGCAAGGCCGAGGAGGGCCCCGGCAATATGGTGCCAGCCAAGCTTTTCGCCGGGCATCAGCGCCGAGCCCAAAACGATCAGCAGCGGCCAGAGATAGGCGATCAGGCTGGCCTCGGCGGCGGGAGCATTGCGAAGTGCCGTGAAATAGAAAAAATGATAGCCGAACAGGCCGGCAATGCCGGTGATCCAGGCGGCAACAGGAATTTTTGTCACCGCCGGGGCAGGGGCGAGGAGCCGGGCGGCAAACCCCACTGCCGCTCCAATCGAGAACGCCAGTGCCGACAGCAAGAATGGCGGGACCTTGCCGGACAAATCGGTAAACAGCGCCAAAAGCGCCCACATCATCACCGCCGAAAATCCGATCAAACTTGCCCGCGCCATCAATTATCGCCTGTTTTGGCGCGAAAACCGCGTCATTCAGGCGGCAAAATGCATCCGTTATGCCGCCCGGTCAATTGGCGCCAAACCTTGTGGCGCGCAGCCGCAAAGTACCGACCTGCGTCCCGATCGACGCGGCAACCGGTGCATAGACATTGCTTGCGCCCACCGGTGCAAACGCAATCTCCATGCGGCTTTTGTACTTCATGAAGTCCAGCGCCCTCCGGCCTTGCCGGTAGCCGGAAACCGGCTCGAACTTGGCCTTGCAGTAGACGGCATCGCCCTTGAAGCCTCTGGTCGAAAAAGGCCTCATGCCCGCATAATACAGTTTCAGGTTTACCCGCATTTCGCCGTCATAGGCGCGAATCGTGTGGTTACAGACCTCGCGCGGGCTGGACGCACGCAGCATCGACGCGGTCAGCGGATCGAAAACCGCTTGTAGATGTTTTGGCCGCAGCGGCACCCAGTCGGCGCCGCGCTTTTTCAGCGGCGGCTCGTTTTCGGTGCTGACAACATTGCCTTTGTTGAATCGGATTGCGGTCAGCTGCTTCTTGCCGCCGGAAACGTAATTCAGTTCATAGTTTAGCGGTTGAATGCCCTTGTCCGACAACCGGCCCGACACTTGAGTGTGGGCGACGGTCCTGTCGAACATCCGGGCAAGGCCCGCACTTTTCAACGTGCCGCCGAGCGAAAACTTGTCGCCGGAAAATGATGAAAAGAACGACGATTTGGCGATCGGGAACCCTAAAAAGCTCAACCTGTAATCGGCGCGGAATTTTTGCGGTGCCTCAAGCGCAATGGCAGTTGAAGGCAAAAGCACGGCAAAGCTCAGTGCGGCAGCCAAAGCTCGAATGCTGATGGTCATGATTATCCTCTGGCAGTTCTCTGCGCAAAAAATGATTGCGTAATCTGGCCATTTTGTGGACGAATATCCATGAACGCGGCCTGAACGGATTAACGGTTGATTAAAACCGCTTTCCCGCGGGAAACTGCAAATGCTCCGATACGTCCAGGTGGCTCCACGGGAATCGCTTGAAAGAATTATCTGCTGTTTGCGATTGCCTTTAGCAGGCATTGATCGTCCCAAGCGGCTGTTTTTCTTCGTACCTTGATGCCTTGCCTTGTCCGGTATCTGTTTGACGATGTTGAGGGCGACAATCTCGGGGTCGTGATCGCGCAATTGCGTCACCCAGTTGGTAAAACATTCAGCAAACAAATCGCCGGGCAACGCGTTCATCACATCGTTGAGCGTATCGTGGGAAGGGATGCCCTCAACAAACGGCAACAGGCGGCGAAGGAACTCAAGTTTACGCTTTGCCCAGCGTTCGATCTCAACAAAATCATCTGCACCAGCCATCACTCCACACAGCACGACCAGCAAAACCTCCGGCAGAGGATAGAGAGTTTTTCCAGCTCTGGCGCGGGTCTGCAAGGGTGGAAAAATGATCAACTATGGTGGCGCGTTCATGGGCATACTCCATCTGTTTCGATGGAACCGGTGAATCACAGAATGAAGCGGCTGGGAATTAGGGCGACTTCAAGCGATTGCCGTGGATTGGTCTTAAATCATTGTAAATTCTTGAATTTTCTTGATATAATTAGAGCATGAGTGTAACAACAAAACAGATTGAAGAGTTCAACATCATGACCGCATCAGGAGAGAAGCCAGCCGACCCTGCATATCTGGCGTGGCGTGATGCGAAGATAACGGCGGCGTTGGCCGACGCAAAAGCGCATCCTGAAAATCGGATTCCACATCAGAGGTCCGGACCCTTGCTGCGTCAGTATGGAATAATATCAGATCAGAATAGTACACAAAATGGATGATGCCACGATGCCAGACCTCACAGCGACAGCAATAGAACAGATATCATGGCTAAAGGCCGGAAAAATATCTTCATCTGAACTGCTAGAAGCGTATATTGTACATGAAGCGGAAACGAACCCCGCGTTGAATGCAATCATTGCCAAGGATCTGGATGCGGCCCGCAAGGCGGCCAAAACTATCGATGAACGGCGCGCCCGAGGTGAAGACATCGGCTTTCTGCAAGGCCTGCCGATGTCAATCAAAGACACTTATGACGTGACCGACATGCCTGCTGTTTGCGGGAATCCTGCTTTGACCAAACGTGCGCCCGGTTGTGAAGACGCTTTTGTTGTCAAATTAGTTCGGAATGCAGATGGCGTAATCTGGGGCAAGACCAATTCTCCCTTTATGGGCGGTGATGTGCAGACCTATAACAAGGTATTTGGCGTGACCAACAATCCACACAATACAGCACACACGCCCGGCGGCTCATCAGGTGGGGCAGCAGCCGCATTGGCGAGCAATATGACACCTTTGGAAATCGGATCAGATATTGGCGGAAGCTTGCGTACCCCAGCCCATTATAGCGGCGTCTATGCACTCAAGACGACCCATGGGCTGGTGTCCTTGGATGGACACGTTCCACCCCCACCAGGGGTTGTTCATGACGCTTTCGATCTGGCAGTCGCCGGACCAATGGCGCGCAATGTCGAGGACCTGAAACTGCTGATGTCAATTATCGCACCGCAGGCTAAATCAGCCCCTGACACGTTTAAATCGCTTTCAGATGTCAAGGTCGCGGTTTGGGACAAAGAGGCCGCTTTTCCCTTGGGGAAAGACTGCGCGGGTGCGGTTGCTATTGTGGAGAATGTTTTGGCTGAAAACAAAGCCAATATTTCAAAAGCCAAACCCGATATTGATGGCGAGCATCTGATAGAAACATATATTCGTCTTCTCGCTCCAATTATTCTTGGCGATGCGCCAAAGCCAGTGCTTGGCGCATTCAAACTCTTTCGGCCAATCTTGCATGCGATTGGCCAAAAGACGAAATACTCATTCGCAATGATCGCCAGCCGCGCCGTTCAATCAGCTTCCGCTTTCAATAAGGCAACCGCTGATCGCAATGCCATGAAGGCTGAATGCGAACGCTTCTTTAACAAATGGGACGTGCTCATCGCCCCGGTAACGGCAACACCTGCGCTTGAGCACAACAACAAAGGTGCTCCTTTTGGACGCAGTATGGAGGTTGACGGGAAGACTGTTCCCTATTTCCACCAACTTGACTGGATCGCTTTGGCTACCACATGCCATCTTCCTTCGATTAGCATTCCAGTCACAAAAACTGAACAAGGATTGCCCATCGGCGTGCAGATCATCGGCGCAGAAGGCGAAGACTTAAAGGTTCTCGAGATTGCGCAACTGATAGAAGCCGCGATGAAAAACCGTAAGACCGCATAGAAGCGAGCTCCTGACACTAATTCCGTCATGACATTTGAATAGCTGAAGGAGCTTGCAATAAAAAATTGCTGCGCGAGGGCACTTTTTTATGGAAATTTGTTTTGACGCAGCAAACATTGGCCTGTTCATTCTCATAACTCCCAGAAGCAGGCGCTGGTACTTTCTCGTAACAGACCCCTTGTCCACTTTGCCGACATAAGAATATTTCTCGAAGAACGTGGGAAGCTTAACTTATCAGCGCGCACTGGCTGGCATTCCAAATGTTACACTATTGGTAATAGTGTAAAATGGCAGCTCCGAGCCCTTTTCTACCAGGGCTGGCAGATGATCCAATGTCAGCTTTGGTCACCTCTCGTTGTTGTCTCTTCCCATCCCTTTAGCAAGTTGGCCCGTCGACCAGGGTATTTCTTTGCGAGCACTTTGAGTTCTTGAACCCTCTCGGTCTTGAAGTGCCGAAAATCTTCTTTCGTTTCGCACCATGCGACCAGATATCGTGTGCGATCCAGAAATGCGATCAGCAATGGCCAAACTATCCGGTCACTCGCAGCTCCATCCCGATCTTTGTAAACCAGCTGCAGCCGATAGCGCTCGCGGATGGCGTGACGCAGCAAAGCACCGTCAAAGCGTTCCGACACTCTGGCGCGTGTCTGGATCGATTTGGAACTTGCATCGAGCACAATAGGCCGCAACTCTTTCGGAATGGCGGATGAGAGCTTTGAGACGAGATCGCGGGCAGCCCGCGCCAAAGACGGGTCAGCTTCTTGCGCGACCCAGGCCGCCCCGAGTGCCGCAGCCTCAAGCTCATCTGCTGTGAGCATTAGGGGCGGCATGTCGTAGCCATCGTCAAGCACATAACCAACGCCTGCTTCGCCCCTGATCGGGATGCGTTGCGCGTGCAACTCTGCCATATCGCGATAAAGAGTGGCGATTGAGATTTCCAGTTCATCGGCAAGCTCCTGCCCAGTGATCGGCGACCGGGTTGATCGCAATATCTGGATAATCTGAAATAGGCGCTCAGTGCGACGCATTTTTTGCTTCTCCTCTCACACTCCTATCATAACGGTGAGAGGAGGACTTTTCTATCAATGGTTCACGACCAACAAATTTGAGCGTCACAACGGCGCAAACGACAAGGAGCATTCCATGATTCACTTTGAAAGAAGCCTAAAGATTGATGCCGCCCCGGATGCTGTCTGGGCTGTTCTCTCCCGATTTATGAATATCGATGAATTTGCCCCGGAGATTGTTTCAGTCGATGCTCTAACAGACGGTGACATTGGATTTGGATCAAAGCGGCGCAACCATTTTAAGAACGGCACATCACTTGTCGAAGAGGCAACGTCTTGGCGACCCGGTGAGGGATATACCGTCAAGCTCTCCGACATGGCGGCGATGCCACTGCATGAAGCCAGTTCTGACGTCCGTATTTCATCGAAGGGCGAAGGCTCCGTTGTGACATGGACCTTCGACTACCGGGTCAAATACGGCCCCCTTGGATGGCTTGTGGGACAAACTCTGATGAAGATGATGATGGGCAAGATCATTGATGCGAACCTTAAGGGTTTGGCTGATATGGTGAAACTTGGCTAACCAAGGGGACGGTCAGGATCGAGCCCTTTTTGTATGATTCTGCGAATGGCGCGAATGTTGGCTTTGGCGTATCATGGCTAAAAGCCGGAAAACCCCATGATCAGAACCCGTTTTTCTTCTCTCGTCCAAACCCTGACGTTGCCATGTGGAACGTGCAACGGACCAGGTGCATTGCCACTAAGCTGACATTGCCGCCATTCTTCAATACGAAAGGCGCACAGCAATTCTTACGCCTGGAAAGCGCTGATTTCATTTCGAAGTGGAAAGAGACCATTCAACAGACTACAGCGGCTAGATTGCCTACATCCGCTTGGAGCCCTTTTTACCAGATGTTGTGCCTTGAACGAACGTCTGCACCTGATGGTCAATCAGATTGGAACGGGCTAGCGTCCCATAATGCCTAGCGATTCTCACACTCACCGTCCCGACAACGTGCCATTGGGTGTCGCCACGATTGTTGGAACGGTACTCGCGTTGTCTTTGGGTGACGCGCTTATCAAATCGCTTGGCGGCGGTGGGGGAATGGGCCTGTGGCAACTGTTTGCTGTTCGCTCGTTGTTGGCTTTTCCTGTCCTGCTGGGCGGTGCGCTTGTCTTCCTTAACAGAACCCGCTTGGCACCGCAGTCGGTTCACTGGATCATAGTGCGATCCCTTTTGCTGACCGCGATGTGGATCGCATATTATCTGGCGTTGCCGCTCCTACCTTTGGCCGTGGCAGCGGCGGCATATTACACTCTGCCACTTTTTATCGTGGCGTTTGCCGCATTGCTTGGTGGAGAATCTGTGGGGCGCTCTCAATGGATGGGTGTTGCGCTAGGATTCGTTGGTATTTTGCTTGTTTTGAGGCCGGGTGGAGAAGCCTTTGTTTGGGCGGCATTGTTGCCCATTCTGTCGGCCATTCTCTATGCCTTAGCGATGATCCTGACCCGTACCAAGTGCCGCAATGAACATCCGGCAACGCTCGCACTCGGCTTGAATGCGACCTTTATTGTGGTGGGTCTTGCCGGGCTTGTGATTGGGTGGACTCTTTCCATAGAAGCGCCAGGATTCCTTTCACTAGATTGGACCGTGATGGGAGCTGCGGAATGGCGAACGACAGCAATCCTGGCAAGCTTAATCCTCGTTGCGTCCGTAGGAACGGCTGTCGCCTACCAAGCCGCACCTGCTTCGACAATCGGCACTTTTGATTTTGCCTATGTAGGGTTTGCACTTATCTGGGGGGCGATATTTTTCGCGGAACGTCCCGACAATGTGGCGCTTGTTGGGATCGCACTCATCGTAATTGCCGGTGTGCTAGCTGTACGACGGATGTGAGATCAAAAACTGTTAGCGGACACTCGATTGAAGATTGGGAACGACAGAAAAGTCCGGTATCTGTTTGACGATGTCGATGGCGACAATCCCGGGGTCGTGATCGCGCAATTGCGTCACCCAGTTGGTAAAACATTCAGCAAACAAATCGCCGGGCAACGCGTTCATCACATCGTTGAGCGTATCGTGGGAAGGGATGCCCTCAACAAACGGCAACAGGCGGCGAAGGAACTCAAGTTTACGCTTTGCCCAGCGTTCGATCTCAACAAAATCATCTGCACCAGCCATCACTCCACACAGCACGACCAGCAAAACCTCCGGCAGAGGATAGAGAGTTTTTCCAGCTCTGGCGCGGGTCTGCAAGGGTGGAAAAATGATCAACTATGGTGGGTGCGTTCATGGGCATACTCCATCTGTTTCGATGGAACCGGTGAATCGCAGAATGAAGCGGCTGGGAATTAGGGCGACTTCAAGCGATTGCCGTGTGGCTGCGATGTCGTGCTTGACGCTGACGCGAAATGACACTATTGAGACGCGACTTTTCCCGTGAGGCATTTGGATGCATTCACGCGCCACCGGATTGGTGCCGTGACCATGCGCTTTAGCCAGGCGGTGTATGTGAAGAATTTAAGAGGATTATTAAGATGTCCCGCGCTTGTGAGCTAACCGGCAAGGCCGTCCTGACCGGCAACAATGTTAGCCATGCCAACAACAAGACCCGCCGCCGCTTTTTGCCCAATCTGGTGCATGTCACCTTGATGTCGGAGGCAATGGGTCAAAGCTATCGCCTGCGCATTTCGGCAGCCGCCCTTCGCACGGTGGAACATCGCGGCGGGCTCGATGCTTTCCTCTCCAAGGCAAGCGTCAATGAATTGTCGCAGCGTGCACGCCTGCTGAAAAAGCAGATTGCCAATAAACAGGCTGAAAACGCTTAAAAACCCGGGCCATATCCGCCGGTTTTCTATCCGGTAATCCGCCTCTGGTTCCATCACCCAGGATAAAAAAATGTCCAAATACGCCTATTCGCCTGCCAGTCTCGCTCCCTTCATTGCCATGATGGCCATGGTCGTGGTTGCGTCAAACATCCTCGTACAATATCCGTTTGCCCATTTCGGCTTGCAGGATCTGCTGACATGGGGCGCGTTCACCTATCCGGTAGCATTCCTGGTCAATGATCTGGCCAATCGCCGCTTCGGACCGCGCGCAGCACGCCTCGTTGTCATCGCCGGCTTCGCCCTGGCGGTAGTTCTGTCAATCTGGCTGGCCACTCCGCGTATCGCGATCGCGTCCGGCTCGGCGTTTCTGGTTGCTCAACTGCTCGATACCGGCATTTTTGACAGGTTAAGGCATGCAAGCTGGTGGCAGGCGCCGTTCGTTTCGTCAGTCATCGGCTCGATCCTGGATACGCTGATCTTTTTCGGCCTGGCATTTTCGGCACAGTTCGGCTTTATCGATACGCTGTTTGGCTCTAGCGATGGCTCGCTTGCCTTCTTCGTTCCGTTTTTGGGCCGTGAGGTTCCGTTGTGGGTATCGCTTGCCGCAGGCGATCTGGGCGTCAAGCTTTTGGTCTCGCTGGCAATGCTGGCGCCCTACGGTCTTTTGCTTTCAGCGTTAAAGCCCGTAGAAACCGTAGCTACTCGTCCAGAATAAACTCCAGATAAAGATTGCGCTGCAGGATCGAGTGGTTGTCATCCGAGACGATTGATATCCGCAGGCGCCCCTCGCCATCTACCCAGGAATCGAGCCCTTCCATATTGTCGATCTGATAGCTCAGGTCGCTTTCAAACAGCACGTCACCATCCACGGTCCGGCCTTTGGCGATTGTCTGCCCGGCAATCCGGCGCAATCGCATTTTCACCCCGTCAGCCATGGTGAAACTGCGCTCCAACAGCAGCAGGTCACCATTCGGCAAGAACGTTCCCGCAGTTATGTCGAACAAGCCGTGACGGACAACCTTGAAGATACCCTTGCGCGGGCCTTCGAGAATCGCGGCAAAGATGTTGCCTTCCCGATCGATGCTTCTTTCAGCGATCGCGATGCGCGCACCTTTGAGCGGCGAGTTGTCAGGCGCATAGGCAACCGTCTCAAACCCCTTGTTGCGCCGCAATTCATGGCGCGGGACCAAAAAGTCCAGGCGGACGGTTTCACCGGCCATTTCTCCAGGCGCTATGTTGTCCGGCGATATATCGAAGGTGGCAATCCGGTGCTCCCGTTCGAACCCCACCGTTGCCTCCGTGCCGCGTATGGCGAGCGCCTCGGCATCGACTTTCTGCTTCTCCCCGTCGATCCCGCCGCTGGCATTGGCGATCGGTTGCATCCAGAAATCGGACATGCCGGTTGGCCGCCCGGCCTCGTCCCGTTCAATTGTGCCAAAATACCAAAACCCGCTATCGGTCACGCCGATGAAACGGTTGCCTTGGTCGAGAAACCGGAAACCGGACATTGAACCAAACGGGCGGGCTGATGAACGCAGTTCCATTCCAGCGACAAATGTCAGCGGTCCGAATTTGGTCTCCTTGGATCCGATGCGAAAATTCCGGATCGGATAGCTGCGGATTTTCGCTGCAATGGCGGAAGTCTGTGAGGCGGCCAGGGCATTGTTATTCAAACCAGGCGCCATCACCGCGACGATGATCGCGGTTGCGCAAACAAAGGACACGATATGGCGCGGGGACAAGCTCATCCCGCCCGCCTCAGCCCGGGCGGTCTGCCGCCCTCGCTGCCTTCGTCGGCAAACAGGGATGCCAGCTGGTCCGTCATGGCCCCGGCCAACTCTTCCGCATCAACGATTGTCACGGCCTTGCGATAGTAGCGCGTGACATCATGACCGATGCCGATGGCAAGCAGTTCGACGGGAGATTTGGTTTCGATCAGTTCGATGACCGCCCTTAGATGCCGCTCCAGATAATTGCCGGGATTGACCGAAAGGGTTGAATCATCGACCGGTGCACCATCGGAAATCATCATCAGTATTTTGCGCTGTTCGGGCCGGCCGAGCAGCCGGCGATGCGCCCAAAGCAGTGCCTCGCCGTCGATATTTTCCTTCAGCAACCCTTCCCGCATCATCAGCCCCAGATTGCGCCTTGCCCGGCGCCATGGCGCATCGGCTGACTTGTAAATGATATGGCGAAGGTCGTTAAGACGGCCGGGATTGGCCGGCTTGTTGTCCTTCAGCCATTTTTCGCGTGCCTGACCACCTTTCCATGCTTTGGTGGTAAAGCCCAGGATTTCCACCGAAACGCCGCAGCGCTCGAGTGTTCTGGCAAGGATATCGCCGCAAGTTGCCGCCACCGTGATTGGCCGCCCGCGCATTGAGCCGGAATTGTCGATCAACAGCGTCACCACCGTGTCGCGGAACTTGGTGTCGCGCTCCTGCTTGTAGGACAGGGCGGCAAATGTGCCCTTCATCTCGTCCATTACCAGCCGCGGCAACCGCGCCGGGTCGAGATAACCTTCCTCAAGATCGAAATCCCAGGAACGGTTTTGCTGCGCCATCAAGCGGCGTTGCAGCCGGTTGGCGAGCCTGCCGACCACGCCTTGCAAATTGGCAAGCTGCTTGTCGAGAAACGCGCGCAGCCGCTCCAGTTCCTCTTCCTCGCACAGTTCTTCAGCACCGACGATTTCATCGAACCGGGTCGTGAACACCTGATAGTCGAAATCCGACGGAAGATCCGCGTAAGGGTGGTCGGGCCGGTGCGCCTCTCCCGGCGTGTCGGCATCCTCATCGGTGTCATCGTCGCTCATATCCTCCGCCGTAGCGTCGGATGCTTCCATGTCGCCGGTTTGCTCGTCCTCGTTGTCGCCGTCGGCATCCTCCGCCTCGGCCTGCTCCGAGCTTGAATCCGTTTCGCCTTCATCGTCGGGCTGGTCGTCCCCTTGCTCCTGATCATCATCGCTGTCTTCGGCGTCGTCGCTTTCGTCCTCGCCGAGTTCGTCCGCCATTTCCATGGAGACCAGCATGTCGCGGATCAGCCGCGCAAAGGCGCTCTGATCGTCGAGGCTTGCTTCCAGATTGCCCAGATCACCACCAGTCTTGTCAAAAATCCAGTCTTTCCAGAGTGATACGACTTTCTCACTGCTTTTGGGCGGTTTCGCGCCGGTCAGTTTTTCCCGCACCATCAACGCAACGGCATGCTCGATGGGGGCGTCGGCCTTATCGGTGACCGCGGTCAGATTGGATCGCGCAAACCTGTCTTCAAGCATGTCAGCCAGGTTTGCTGCGACACCGGGCATCGCGCGTGCGCCGATGGCCTCGACCCGGGCCTGTTCGACGGCATCGAATATCGCGCGCGCCTGCTGGCCTTCCGGTGCAAGCTTGTTGTGAACGGCCGGATCGTGGCAGGCCTTGCGCAGCGCCATCGAATCGCCAACCCCGCGCGTAATCGAAATGTCCTGTGCGGTCGGCCTGCGTGGCAGCTCCGGAAGCCGGACAAGATTGCCGGCAAGCGCGGATTTTTCCTTGGAAAACCCGACCTCGACCTCGTGATCGCCTGCTATCGCGCGGACACAGCCCGTGACCGCACGCTTGAAAACATCGGTGTTGCCGCCGATTTTCGGGCCGCTCTTTGTGTTATCGCCCGGCTCTGCCATAGCAAACCGTCAGGCCAACACAACATTGATGGCGGATTCAGGCAGTTCTTCATGGAAAGCGCGCTGGTAGAATTCGGCCACAACGGCGCGCTCCAGTTCATCGCATTTGTTGAGGAAGGTCAGCCGGAACGCCATGCCGACATCGCCGAAGATTTCGGCGTTTTCCGCCCAGATGATCACGGTACGCGGGCTCATCACGGTCGAAATGTCGCCATTGACGAAGGCATTGCGGGTCAAGTCGGCAACGCGGACCATCTTGCCGACAATGTCGCGGCCTTCGTCGTTCTGGTAGTGTTTGGCTTTGGCCAGAACGATAGCCGCCTCATTGTCATGCGGCAGGTAGTTGAGTGTTGTCACGATCGACCAGCGGTCCATCTGCGCCTGATTGATCTGCTGCGTACCGTGATAGAGCCCGGTCGTATCACCAAGGCCGACGGTGTTGGCGGTCGCAAACAGGCGGAAAGCCGGATGCGGGCGAATAACCCTGGACTGGTCGAGCAATGTCAGCCGGCCTGACGATTCCAGCACCCGCTGGATCACGAACATCACATCCGGGCGGCCCGCATCATATTCGTCGAAGCAAAGCGCGACATTGTGCTGATAGGCCCAGGGCAGAATGCCGTCGCGGAATTCTGTGACCTGCTTGCCGTCCTGCAAAACAATCGCATCCTTGCCGACCAGATCGATACGGCTGACGTGACTGTCGAGATTGACCCTTACGCAAGGCCAGTTGAGTCGCGCTGCAACCTGCTCGATATGCGTCGATTTGCCGGTGCCGTGATAGCCCGACACCATGACCCGGCGATTGAAGGCGAAGCCGGCAAGGATCGCCATCGTTGTCGTCTGATCAAACAGGTAGTCCGGATCGATATCCGGCACCTGTTCGTCCCGCACCGAATATGCGGGAATCACCATTTCGGTTTCAAAACCGAATGCTTCCTTTGCCGACACGGTCGTATCCGGAAGATTTGCGATGTCGCGTTCGACCTTGTTCATAAAACCTCCAAAGCGATCGCAGCCGATCCGCCGGTCAGAATTATCAGGGGGCAGTTCTTAACAGAAGCCATGGTCAACACAAACCCGCCTGCCGCAACAGGCGATATGCCTGAATGACCTCGCGAAACCGCTCTTCAGAACCCCGGTTGCCGCCATTCGCATCGGGATGGTGGCGTTTCACCAATTCCTTATAACGCGTCTTTATGTCTTCGCCAGTCGCCTTTGGGCCGAGGCCCAATGTTTCGAGCGCCTTGGCCTCAAGCGGTTTGGGTTTTCTCACGGCCGCCGGGCGTTCGCCATCCTGGCCAAGCACGTTCAGCGGATCGCGGACCCGATTGTAATACCCGGCCCGGCCCGATCGCTTGGTTGCCATGTCGGGAGCGACTTTTGGACCGCTGCTGCCGCCCACCTTCCAGGTCGGCCGGTGGCCGGTCAGTGCATCTTTTTGAAATTTTGCCACATCAGAATCGGGCAGGCCGGAGAAATAATTGTAGTTCTTGTTGTAGGCACGCACATGATCAACGCAGAATTTGAAATACTCGCCTTCCTTGTGCCGTCCGACCGGCGCCTTGTGCGTTCCAGCCTTGGTACAACCGTCCCACTGGCATTCCGGTTCACGGGCCTTTTTCTCGGCCTTTTTGCCGGGCCGGACACGTATCTTGTCAAAATATTTCGAAAAATCGTTCATCGCTGTTGATTATGGGTGCTTTGTTCCGTCAGACAAGAATTGGCTTCGGTAAATAACAAGACTGGCAGTGAATCAGCCAAACCGGATATCACCGAACAGGCGCATATGACGCAAGGAGCAAGAAATGTCCATGAAAGACGCAATAGAATCGAAGCTTTCCGCCAGATTTTTGCCCGAGAGGATGGAAGTCATTGACGAGAGCCACCTCCACGCCGGCCATCAGGGTGGAAAAATTGACGGCAGCGGGGAAACCCATTTCCGTGTGCGCATCGTGTCGCAGGCATTTTCCTCGATAAACCGGATTGGCCGTCACCGGGCCGTCAACGAAGCGCTGGCCGAAGAGCTTGCCGGCACACTCCATGCCCTGGCCGTCGAGCCGTCGGCACCGGGCGAAGCAGTGAAATGGTAAGACCTGAAAGGATCAAAGTGGAGTGTTCATACCTTTACCGGTTGCGCTGCTCCTTGCTCAAATCTCGCTTGCCGGCCTGATCCGCAGTTTCACAATCCGGTTTTTTTCGCGCTTCATCACAACGAAGCGCATATCGTGGAAGGTAAAGGCCTGTTTTTCCTCCGGGATCGATTGGGTCTCGTGGATGACCAGGCCGGCAATCGTGGTCACATCCTCGTCGGGAAGGTTCCAGTCCAGCGCCCGGTTTAGGTCGCGGATCGGCACCGAACCGTCAACCACCACCGACCCGTCGGCCTCCTGGCGCACGCCCTGGACGTCGACATCGTGCTCGTCGGCAATCTCGCCGACGATTTCTTCCAAAATGTCCTCCAGCGTCACCAGGCCTTCCACCTCGCCATATTCGTCGACGACGATGGCGATATGCGCCTTCTCGCGCAAAAACGCGTTCAACTGCATCTGCAGCGATGTCGTATCAGGGACGAACCAGGGTTTGGTCGCAACCTTTTTGATGTCGATCCGGGCGGGATTGTTGTTGACATCATTGAGGGCACGCAGCACGTCTTTTGCGTGAACGACGCCAACGATGTTTTCCGTTGAACCGTGCCAAACCGGCAGCCTGGTATAGGGGCTTTGCAGAATTTCGCGCACCACGACGTCCGGCGGGTCGTCGGCATTGACCATTTGCATGTTGGTACGATGGATCATCACATCGGAAACTTCCAACTCATGCAGGTCCAAAACACCGCCGACGCGATCGCGGTCCGCCTTGAAGAATGAGCCCTCCTTGTGAAGCACCTCTACCGTACCGCGCAGTTCGTCATGCGCGCTGAGCAACGAGCTGCCTTCGGCCAGATTGACGCCGAAGAGCCATAAAATACGTCTGACCAGCCGGTTGGCCAGCGATGAGAGCGGGCCTGCGACGGCAATGAACAGCCGGATTGGCAGCGCCATTTTAAGCGCAAATTTGTCCGGATTGGAAATGGCCCAGGATTTCGGCAGGATTTCCGCAAACACTACCAGCAATACGGTCATGACCAGCGTGGCGTAGACGACGCCGGCATCACCGAACAGCGTGAGAAACAGCGAGGTGGCGAGTGCCGAGCCTAGGATGTTGACCAGATTATTACCGATCAGCAGCGCGCCGATCAGCCTGTCGCGCCGTTCGATCAGGCCATTGACCATCGCCGCCCGGTGGTCGCCACCGGCTTCCAGCGAATGCATGCGCGCCCGCGAGGTCGCCGTTAAAGCTGTTTCAGAGCCTGAAAACAGGGCTGAAAGGCAGACCAGAAACACGATTGCGCCGCAGATGATCCAGACTGACAACATCATTGCGGTTGGTTCTCCTTTAAAAATGCCAGAACTTCCGATGTCGGAACGTCGCTGGCGATGTATGATTGCCCGATGCCGCGCGTCAGAATAAATGTCAGACATCCGCGCGAGACTTTCTTGTCCTGTGCAATATAGGTAAGAAGTCCTTCCGCGTCAGGCAGAAAACCTGGAATATCGTTAAGCGAGGTGGGAAGCCCAACCGCCCGCAAATGTGTTTCGACCCTGTCGGCATCATCGGGACTGGCCTGGTTGAGCCTGGCGGAAAACCGGTGCGCCAGCGCCATTCCGATCGCCACGCCCTCGCCATGGACCAGACGGGCGGAATCATACTCCACCGCCGCTTCAAGCGCATGGCCGAATGTGTGCCCGAGGTTTAAAAGCGCCCGCTCGCCGGCCTCGTATTCATCGCGCGCTACAACATCGGCCTTCGCCTGGCACGATCTGGCAATGGCCTCGATGCGCGCCGCGCCGCCGGCAAAAACCTCAGCCCAGTTGGCCTCAAGCCAGAAGAAGAAGTCCGGTTGGTCGATAAGACCGTATTTTGCGACCTCTGCGTAACCAGCGCGAAATTCGCGTGCTGACAGCGTGTTGAGCGCTTGCGTATCGGCGAGCACGAGTTTTGGCTGGTAAAAGACCCCCACTAGGTTTTTGCCGTGTTTGGTATTGATTCCGGTTTTGCCGCCGACCGAACTGTCGACCTGCGCCAATAAAGATGTCGGTATCTGAACGAAGTTCATGCCCCGCCTGACGATACCTGCCGCAAATCCTGCCAGATCGCCGATAACCCCGCCACCAAGCGCGATGACAACGTCACCACGTTCCAGTCTGGCGGCAAGGATACCGTCCACCACCGTTTGTAGCGCATCAAAACTTTTGGTTGGCTCGCCGGCCTTCATGCTTATTGCATGAGCTTCAATACCCGCTTCTGCCAAAGTGCCCTGCAGGGCTTCCAGATAGAGCCCTCCCACTGTCTCGTCAGTGATAATTGCCGCGCGAACCTTGCCCAGCCGCCCGGCAATTGCCTGGCCTGCCGCCTCGATAAGGCCGGGCCCGATAAGGATATCGTAACTGCGGTCACCGAGGTCGACTCGAACACATTCAGGTGCCGGCTTTTTGTCAGTCATGTTTGTTCTTCGCCTTTTCAGCATCCAGATGCGCCTTGATCACCGAAACGGTTTCCTGGATTACCACTTCCTTGCGCACATCCCGGCTGATGATTGTCAGGTCCGCCCTGCCATAGACCGGATACCGTACCTCAATCAGATCGGCCATGACCGCGCGTGGATCGGGGGTTTTCAATAGCGGCCGGTTTTGTTTTCTCATGACCCGGGACATCAGCGTGTCGAGATCGGCTTTCAACCAGACCGAAATCCCTTTGGCCCTGATTGCCCGGCGGGTTTTGTCGTTCATAAAAGCGCCACCGCCAGTGGAAATCACAGTTCGCCCCCTTTTCAACAGCCGGGCGATGACGCGGCGCTCCAGTGAACGAAACTCCTCTTCGCCATATTTGTCGAACAAATCCGGGATTGTCATCCGTGATACGGTTTCGATTTCATGATCGCTGTCAGCAAACGCCAAGCCGAGCGCCTGCGCCACGCCACGGCCAATGGCGGTTTTCCCCGCGCCCATCAGCCCGACAAAGATGATCGAACGGTTGCCGAGCGCCTTGATGGCGGCCGCTTTGCTGTTTGATTTTTTCGCCTGTTTGGTGGGTGAATTCATCGCTTTGCCTGCTCATTTCCGGTTCGACATGAAAATGCCGCGCCCGTCAAGCAGATGGGCCTGCGATGTGCAAACTTGCATTGCCTCAAGCCGGAGCCCATAACGGATATAACGGACAATTCGGATAATATGGATCGGAAGCGATGCCGACTCTGATCAGGTTTTTGGCAATTTTGGCGATTTTGGCGGCAATTGCCTATGGCGGCATGTTCGCGCTGGTCAGATATGTCGATCCGAAACCTGGCGAAATGACAGTTCGGATTCCGGTTGATAAGGTCAATCCCGCGCGTGAATAGGGTCGCTGCCGTCATGAGCCAGCCCAACAGTGCCGCCCTCATCGAAGCATTTCTGGAAATGATGGCCGCTGAACGCGGTGCCAGCGACAATACGCTTGCCGCCTATCGCCGCGATTTGGAAGATGCAGCCGGATTTTTGGGCGGTGCGCTGGCCGATGCCGGGACCGGAGCACTCCGCAACTATCTTGGCCACCTTTCAGGCCGCCATTTTGCTGCCGCCACCCAGGCCCGCAAGCTTGCGGCATTGCGCCAGTTTTTCCGATTTCTCTATGCGGAAGGCGAGCGCGACGATGATCCGACCGGGCAGCTGGACAGTCCGAAAAAACGTCAAAACCTGCCAAAAACGCTGAACATCGACGATGTTACCGCTTTGTTGGAACAGGCCGCGGGCGAGGTATCCGAGGCACTGGCAGGCGGCAAGCCGGTCATTGCCTGCTACCGCATGCAGGCAATGATCGAAGTGCTCTATGCAACGGGAATGCGGGTGTCCGAACTGGTTTCGCTGCCGGTGGAGGTGGCCCGTCGCGATGAGCGTTTTTTCATCGTTAAGGGCAAGGGCAGCAAGGAGCGGATGGTTCCGCTGTCGCCTGCTGCCCGTCAGGCCATGCATCTCTGGTTGACGTTGCGCGATAAAGAGGCGCGCTGGGCCAAAAGCCGGTTCCTGTTTCCCGCAGGCTCCGCAGCCGGGCATGTGCCCCGGCAGGTTTTTGCCCGCGAATTGAAAGCACTTGGCGCGCGCGCCGGCATTGCCGCAGGCAAAATCTCGCCGCACATCATTCGCCACGCATTTGCCAGCCATCTTTTGCAAAATGGCGCCGACCTGCGCTCCGTGCAGCAATTGCTCGGCCATTCGGATATCTCAACGACCCAGATTTACACCCATATTCTCGAAGAACGCCTGGTTGAACTAGTCAATCAACACCATCCGCTTGCCGATTAGCAAAGGGATGTTTATGTGAAAGAGAGTTGCAGGACCGAATTTGCCGGAGATCACCTGAGGATTTCAGCTATCTGGTCATCAAACATTCTGGTTTAATTATACATGTATCATTATCTCGATTTCGAAAAACCTGTAGCCGATCTCGACGGCCAGATCCTCGAATTGAAAAAGATGAGTGAAACGGGTGAGGCGGTCGATGTTGCCGATGAAATCGCTCGCCTGGAAAAACGCTCACGCGATGCCCTGAGCGAAGCCTACAAGGCACTGACCCCGTGGCAGAAGGCGCAAGTCGCCCGTCATCCCGACCGCCCCCACTGTGTCGATTATATCGATCACCTGTTTACTGATTTTACCCTGCTTGCCGGCGATCGCTGTTTTGGCGAAGACCATGCGGTTGTCGCGGGCTTTGCCCGCTTTCAGGGCAAGCCGGTGGCAATCATCGGTCAGGAGAAGGGGTCTGATACGGCCAGCCGCTTGAAGCGGAATTTCGGCATGGCGCGGCCGGAAGGCTATCGCAAGGCGGTTCGGGTGATGGAACTGGCCGACCGTTTTGCCATCCCGGTTATAACACTGGTCGACACAACGGGCGCCTATCCGGGTGTCGGGGCAGAGGAGCGCGGGCAGGCCGAAGCCATTGCCCGCTCCACAGCCGCCTGCCTCGAATTAAAAACGCCCGCCATTTCGGTGATCATCGGTGAAGGCGGATCGGGTGGTGCGATCGCGATCGCAACGGCAAACAAGGTCTTTATGCTCGAACACGCGATCTATTCTGTCATCTCTCCGGAAGGCGCGGCCTCGATCCTCTGGCATGATTCGACACGGGCAAAGGACGCCGCAACCAACATGAAAATCACCGCCGAAGACTTGCTGCGGATGAAGGTCATCGACGGCATCATTTCAGAACCGCTGGGCGGCGCGCATCGCGATCGGGATATGGTGTTTGAGGCGACCGGAGGGAAAATCGCTGAGACGCTTGCCGAATTTGAAGGTTCCGGTGGGGATTTTCGCGAGCACAGGCGGGAGAAATTCCTCGCTATCGGGCGGTCTCTTTAAGCAGGCGGGATGGGTGCTGCCCGCCGCTTGACAAAAATTTGACTGAATCTCAGCGTTATATCCCCTATATACGGTGCAGCCGGGTCTCAGGTGTTGTGGATACGCTCTAGCCTGAAGCGGCGGTAATGAATTCTCAAGGTTAACGGGGCTACATATCAGCCAGTAGCGCCTGGGGATCAGGGGACAGTTTTATAGATGTTTGCAAAATTCAAAACGCTGGCAATCGCGTCTGTATTTGCAGGGTTAACGGCATGCCAGGCCTCGCTTGAGGACATAGCGCCGAAGGCGGAAACACCTCTGCCCGAAAAAATCGTCATGTCGATGAAGGCGAAGGGCATGACCCGTTCGTCGCCAATAATGATCCGCATATTCAAGGAAGAGGGCCGCCTTGAGGTCTGGAAGCAGAAGGATACCGGCCGCTACGGCATGATCGCCGGCTACGACATCTGTAAATGGTCAGGCAAATTGGGGCCGAAATTCCGCGAAGGGGATCGTCAGGCGCCGGAGGGATTTTATCATGTTTCCCCTGCGCAGATGAACCCGAAGTCGAGCTATTATCTTGCTTTCAATATGGGTTATCCCAATGCTTTTGATCGCTCCCATGGACGAACCGGTGCGCATTTGATGATCCACGGCGCCTGTTCCTCGGCCGGCTGTTATTCGATGACCGATGAACAGGTCTCCGAGATTTACGCCTTTGCCCGCGATGCATTTCGTGGTGGCCAGAAGGCATTTCAGGTTCAGGCCTACCCCTTCCGCATGACGGCGGAAAACATGGCCCGCTACCGCGGTGACAGCAATTTCCGCTTCTGGCAGATGCTGAAAGAGGGCCACGATCATTTCGAAATCACCAAAGCACCGCCCAAGGTGAATGTCTGCGATCGCAGATACATCTTCAACCGCATCGCCGAAGCGGGCGAGAGTTTCTCACCGGGCGAGGCCTGCCCGCCAACCACGCAGCCTGAAAAACTCAAACTGGCCTACGCCAGCTACAAAACAGATTATATGGCCGCATTTACCTCGGCTCTGGACCGTCAAAATCTTGCTGCGCGCAGCCCGTCGATAGCCGGACCGAAAGAGGCCGTTCTCGTGTCCAAATGGTCAAAGGCGCGTGCACGGGGCGAAAAAGTGTCGCGCACACCGCCATCTCTTTCGACGAACAAGGCGCCTGAAATTGCACCATTGCCGGAACCGAAGCCGGTGATTGCCGCGCCTGCGGCGAAAGAAGATCCGCAAGAAAAACTTGCAGGTACCACCGTACCCGTCGATGGCGAGGTGCAGACCGGCGCCGTCTCGTCTGAAGATGACAAGGCATCCAAAGACCAGGGTGCATTGAAATCGATTTGGGCCAAACGCAAGAAGCTCAACCTGTTTGGCGATTGATTGACACCGGCAGGCAGCGTGTTTGACGTCAATGCAATCCGATATTTATGATCTGAGGGGGCTGAATTGCCCGCTTCCGGTTTTAAAGGCCCGCAAACGGCTTTCCGCCATGCAACCGGGTGAGCAATTATGGCTGGAGACGACCGATCCGCTCGCTGTGATCGATGTTCCCGCATTTTGCACCGAAAACGGTCACCGCCTTGTCAAAACGCAAACGGTTGACTATGGCCACCGTTTTCTTGTCGAGCGGGGGGCGTAAGCCCAAAAATTCTTATCCAGCGCCCGGGATCGCCAGCGGATTATCGACCAGCGCAGCACTGTCGGGCGTATCCGGTTGCGGCAAGTTCAAAAAAGCGCCGAACAACCGGTCGATTTCGCCGCCATTCAGCTTCGTGCCGATAAAGACCAAAACCGTTTTGCGTTCGGCACCCTCCGGCCAGCGGTCAAGCCGGTGCGGCGGGTAAAGCCGGTCTTGAACACCGTGGACAACGATTGGGCGATCGGCATTTTCCGACGCCTGCACGATGCCCTTTATCCGCAAAAGCTCGATATCCAGCCGGCTTCTGAGCAAATCGAGAAATTGCTCGATTGTGGCCCAGGAGACCGGTTCAACATGGCTGATTATATGCGTTGTGACGCTGGCCTTGTGATGATGGTGGTGGTGACCCTGATCGACTGCCGCGGCTTGGCTTGAACCAGACTCAATCACCATCTCTAGGAGTTTGATGGTAGCATTGCCCAGCTCTTCCGCCACCACGATGGTGGCCGCAGTTCTTGAACCAATCTCAAGGCAAATCGCGTCGCGGTCGGCTTCGGTGGCGATGTCAGTTTTTGTCATCACGGCAATATCGGCAACGGCAAGTTGACGGCTGGCCTCTTCATGGCTGGCGAGGGCGCGGATGCCCGCAACGGCGTCGACTGTGGTGATGACCCGGTCTATGCGCAACGCCTGCACCAAAGCCGGATGGCTTTGGATCGCGCCGAGCACAGGCACCGGGTCTGCCATTCCAGTGGTCTCGATGATGATGCGCGAGAGGCGGCCGATCGACCCGGTCTGCACCCTTTCAACGAGGCCGGCCAGGGTTTCTGCAAGCTCGCCGCGAACCGTGCAGCACAGGCAGCCGCCGGCAATTTCGATGACATCCTCGTTCGATTTCTCGACCAGCAGGTGATCGATGGAAATTTCACCGAACTCGTTGACAATAACGGCGGTGTCTTGAAGTGCAGGATCGGCCAGCAGACGATTGATCAGCGTCGTCTTGCCCGAGCCGAGAAAGCCCGTGACGACGGTGACGTCGATGGGCTTGTTGATGGGTTGAATGCGCATTTATCTAATCAGGCTTGGCCGCGGTGTGGGAACCGGTATTCCCGCATTTTTAACAATTCCGTCTTCCAGCGGCGGTTTCAACGCCAGTTTCTGTGCTTCAAGCGGCGGACGCGGTGTCGGTACCGGCACATTGGCGAAAATTTCAGGCGCTG
The DNA here is from genome assembly GCA_963669455.1 of Rhizobiaceae bacterium. Lineage (GTDB taxonomy): Bacteria > Pseudomonadota > Alphaproteobacteria > Rhizobiales > Rhizobiaceae > JAWKWH01. The sequence goes on along the minus strand of OY770026.1, from coordinate 3,661,147 downwards.
GGCCGTCTGCGCCACCAAGCCCCACCGGCACCGTTTTCGGTTTGCCGGACATGGGCTTCAAATAACGTGATCGAATAATCAGGCGGCCATTGGAATCCCGCTCGTTCCAGCGCGCTGCCCGCGCCTTTTTGGTGCAGATGACCGGGCGCATATTGGGCGCCTTGTTGCGCGACGATCCGTAAGCCGTCATGGCGGAAATTTTTGGCAGCGCCGAACCGCGCTTCTTAAAACCTTCCGAAAGCAGTTTTGCGGCGGCTTCTGCTCGCTCTTCCTGGGATTTTGCCCCTAAAACCACACTGACCAGCGTCCGCCCGTTGCGGGTGGCCGACCCGACCAGATTAAAACCGGACGCGCATATGAAACCGGTTTTCATGCCATCAGCTCCGCCATAACGGCCGAGCAGCACATTGTGGGAGCGCAGCGTTTTCTTGCCTGCGGTGATCCCCTCAAGTCCAAAATAATGATCATACTCGGGAAATTCGCGCCTGACCGCCGCCGACAAAATAGCAAGGTCCCGCGCGGTTGAATGTTGCCGAGGATTGTGAAGTCCGTTCGGATTGACAAAATTCGTGCCAGCCATGCCGAGGCGTTTGGCTTCCGCGTTCATCCGCCGCGCAAACGCGCTCTCCGATCCGGCAACGCTCTCGGCGATTGCCATCGCAACATCGTTGGCGGATTTGACGATCAGCATCTTCAATGCGTTGTCGAGCGTCATCTGGGAGCCGGGCTTGTAACCCATTTTGCTCGGTGGTTCCTTGGCGGCATGCCTGCTCATGCGAATCGGTGATTTCAATGTCAGCTGGCCGGCCTTGACCGCCCGGAACGCGACATAGGCGGTCATGATTTTGGTGAGTGAAGCCGGATACCAGCGCTGAAATGCGTTGTCGTGCGACAATACCTGCCCGCTCTTCACATCGACCACAATGGTTGCTCCGACCGCCGAGGCCGGCATGATTTGTGCCGAATTAACGGCTGCGAAAACCGCACTGGCGATCAGTTTCCGGCGCGATGGCAGCGCCAATTTCCTCACCCAAGCCCACATGGGTCACCCATAAATTTGCACAACCATCCGCAATATTTATTAAACGGATGCTGCTTGTTGACTTGCATAGCTGTGGCCGCACACTAGATTGCAGCTACCTATCATGTTCACTGCCATTATCGCAGAACATCGGATTGATTGAAGCCCTAATTGACTGTCGTGGTTTATTCTGCGCTGAATTCGAAAACAAATGAGGGAAGTCTGCATGCCTGTTCTCAATCGCGCCGCCGAATTGCAAGATGAGGTTGCCAGCTGGCGCCACGAAATTCATCAAAACCCCGAACTGCTGTTCGATTTGTTCAAAACATCGGCCCTGGTTGAGGAGAAGCTCAAATCCTTCGGCGTTGATGAGGTGGTGCCTGGAATAGCCAAGACAGGTGTTGTGGGAATCATCAAGGGCAATGGCGGTGATGGCCCGGCGATCGGATTGCGCGCCGACATGGATGCCCTTCCCATCAAGGAGATAACGGGCAAAAAATGGGCCTCACAAACAGAAGACAAAATGCACGCATGCGGTCATGACGGCCACACGGCGATGTTGCTGGGGGCCGCCAAATACCTAGCCGAAACCCGCAATTTCAAGGGCTCGGTGGCAGTCATTTTCCAGCCCGCCGAAGAGGGCGGCGGCGGCGGCCGGGTCATGGTCGAAGAAGGCATAATGGAACGTTTCGGCATCGAGAAAGTGTTCGGCATGCACAATATGCCGGGCCTGCCGATAGGCAGTTTCGCAACCCGTGTCGGACCATTGATGGCGGCGACCGTCGAATTCTACATAAATGTTAAGGGCCTTGGCGGTCATGCAGCCCAACCATACAAGACGGTAGATCCGATCGTGACCGGTTCCCAGATCGTCTCAAGCCTGCAGTCGATTGTGTCGCGAACCACAAACCCGGTCGATGCGCTGGTGGTTTCGGTCACCAAGTTCAATGCTGGAACTGCGCTCAACATTATTCCCGAGGAGGCGTCAATCTGCGGCACGATCCGTTATCTCGACAAACAGGTCGGCCAGTCAGCCGTCGACCGTCTCACCGAGATTGCCAAAAATGTCGCCGCCGCACATGGCGCGACCGCAGATGTGAAAATCGATTGGAACTATCCAGTGACCGTCAATCACGAGGATGAAACGCTGTTCGCCGGTGATATTGCAACCGAAATTGCCGGTGAAAACAACGTCGAACGCAATGTGCAACCGGTTTTAGGCGGCGAGGATTTTTCCTACATGCTCGAGGCGAGGCCGGGTTCCTTCATCTTCATTGGCAATGGCGATACCGCAGGGCTTCATCATCCCGCCTATGATTTCAATGACGATGCGATACCACACGGCATAAGCTACTGGGTAAAACTGGCTGAAACGACGCTTCCTGCAGCTTGATCTGCCCCTTGTTTGAAGCGGCATATTTGAGAGCAGGGCAGGAGTGAGAGCACCGCGCCGCCGATGGCCAGTTGAAAACCGAAAACCGCTCTACTGACAATGGCTAGAGCATGTCTTGTTTAAATGGAATCGTTTGAGCGCAGGGTATTTGTGTCCTGATTAGGAGCGTGAGGCGACGCGGGTGCGCACCCGTTAGCGTCGCGCGACGACATCCAGGGCGCAAAGAACCAAGGTCAAATGATTGCAGTTTTCGATCTATGTCCAAAGCTTCACCCTCTGCCTGCTTGGGTGTCTTTTCCGCGCCGGCTTCATCGAAATCCTCGCACGATGTTACATCGCACTGCGGTATTCTCTTCGCCGACACGAAAAATCCATCCCATCAAACTGCTCCCATTTAGACAAGACACGCTCTAGCGGTCTTCAGCACTTCGCGCCGCTTTGTCATATTCAGCCGGCCGATATCCTCCACCGCCTGGTAAAAACGCTCAAAGTCACCGGAGCAGGCATCAAGCAGGTTTAGGAAATCGGGAACCAAATCATTATAGACCGAGACCGTCGCCAGTTTGGCATTGTTGATCGGCGCATCAAACCAGGCATCATAGCCACTATAGCCGTTCCACCTTCTATCCCGCATATGCCGGTAGTTTGTTTTTAGCCGGGCGATGGCCGCCTTTTTTTCGGTCCGCTTCTCCGCATTGCTGCGCTGATTCGCATAAATGGACGTAAGTGTTTTGCGGGCATTGGCGATCAGGTCGAGAAAGTCCGCATTGTAGCGGTGCGAAGCCCGGTATTGCCGCATCTGCTCCGTCGCCCCCCGGCGTTTTAGCCAGATTTCAGTTCCGGCCTGCTCAACCGCCGTTGCAAAGGCTTCGTTGAAGGCCGGATCATGTTTCACATAGACGCGCTGGTGCGAAAGTTCATGAAAGATGACCCCGGCAAGATAGGTTTCCCCGTAGCGCACCATCGTATTGAGCAGGGGATCGTTGGAAAGGCCGAGCGTCGAATAGGCCGGAACGCCCCCGACATGAACATCGAAACCCTGCCGGCGAACATCCCCGGCAAAGCGCTCGGCGGCTTGTTTGGAAAAATACCCCCGATACGGCACGCAGCCGGTAACGGGAAAACACCAGGAGCGAACATCAAGCGATAATTCCGGTGCTGCAAACACCGCCCAGGTGACAAAGTCCCGGCCCGTATCGACATAGTTGCGATAGCTGTCATTGTCCGGCAGCGCCAGCCTGTCGGAGGCGAATTGACGTATGTCGCGCGCCAGGCCGAGCCGGTTTCTTAGTTCCAGATTTTGCTTCGGGTCGTCGACCAGCCTGTCGATCGGCTGCCCGGCCGCCACCAGATTGAGATGGCCGTTAACGGACTGTGCATAATAGGAAAGATTGCCGCAGCCCGGAAGGGCAGGAAGCAAGCCAAACATCACCAAAATTGCCCAACGCCCAAGCTTCATGGAGCACCCATAACATGGCGCGGTTTGTGATGAACAGAGGGTTGCATTGGCCCGATAAGTCCAACCGGACAGTTAGAGCCGCTTCGATCCATTCGGAGCCATTTTGCCGGACGCAGTTTCGGGTCAAGGTCACCGTGACTACAACCTGTAATAGAATACTGGGGAAACCAAATCGGCCCCGGTCGATTTAAGTATATGAAATTAAAAGATTAAATCTGAAGGCAATTGGCTATTTCAATCTAAGGTTAAAAGCATTGCAAATAATTCACTTTTTACGTGTATTTCTTAATTTCCCGGCCGGCCGATTTGGGCTGGGTTGGATATGGATTTGAGGTCGAAGAGTTCTTTGTGATCAGGCGTATCAAAATGCTGAGATTAATTGCAGTTCTGGCGGCCGCGTTAATGGCGGTTTTTTCGGCGACCGGCCACTCATATGCTGAAACAGCCTGTGAAACGATTGGCAAGGCTTTATTCGAACTGGCGGTCACGTCTCACGATCTGTTTCAAGCGAAGAACAGCAATGATGAGAGGCGTTTTGAACGGGAGTTCACCGCCTCCCTGGAGCAATTGCAGCGCCAGCGGACGCTTAGGCTTGCCGAAAAACAGCTAAACCGGAAAGAAGACCAGGATATTCAGGCATTCGTTGATTTGCGGTTGCAATACGACAAGACCAGACGTCAAGTTTCAAGAGACGCGGCGCGTGATTTTTATCAAGCGGAAATCGCAGACAAGTCCTTTGAAACATTCCAAAATGCGACCCTGGCCGTGGGTTGCCCGATCGACCAGCTTGCCTCGGCGTCTGACAAGTCAAGCCAAAGAAAAAACCCCATCTCTCGGGCAATAGGTCTTGTGGAGCCAGGGAGATCTCTGAAAACGGAAGTCGCCAAAAAGATCGAAAACAAAAGAAAAAAGCAGGTTGCTCCCCCGCAGGAAAGTTACTTTCTTTACAGCGTCATACTGATTCCATCGATGGCCGGCCTGTTTGCCCTTGTCTTTGTCATCGACTATTTCGACAAGCGTAATGCCAAACGGCATCTGGTGACGATCAAGGCATTCCTGATCCAGGGGAATAGCAAGGAAAGCATTTGCATTTTGGACGTCAGCCAAACGGGTGCCAAGTTTCGCTCGAACGTGGAAATTTCAAAAGGCGACAGAATTTCCATTGGTCTTCTGGGCGGTCAGCCACCCATCGCGGCCATCGTTCGCTGGACCAACAACAACATCGCAGGTGTTCAGTTCAACAATAAGGTCACAAGGCGGACCATCCGCCAGGTTCGCAAAGCAGCCGCATAACAGACCGGTAGCACGAAAAAAAGCAACATTCCGATTGCATGAACCTCGCGGGTTTGTGAGCGAAGTTTTCTTGTCATCAACTTACTTTTTTGCTGATTGTCGGCTGTGGTTCAAATGCCGGAGGCTCCAGGTGACTTTTGATTGGCGAAAACAAGCAGCGCTTTGCACAAGCCTCCTGGCTGTTACGACATTGGTTTTTGCCGCTTCAGCCGGGGAGATGACCTTCCGGTTGACCAACCAAGCCGCATCGCCGGTTCAGGTTGAATTTTTCTCCCGTGACCGTTTGAAAAGCTGGCCGGAAGAAGGCCGCCTCTTTATCCTGGCTGACAGCGCACCGCAAAAGTTTATGATACCATGCAATCGCGGTGAAAAAATTTGCTACGGCGCCTGGATCGAAGGGCAGATTACCCGTTCCTGGGGGGCCGGTTTCGAAGGCAAGAAGGCCTGCGATAATTGCTGCCAAATCTGCGATACCAAGGCTAAATCTCCCCTCTATCAAGTGAGTTTCAGATGATTGCGGTACGTTTCAGCCTTTTGCCGGCCGTATTGCTGGCGGTATGCATTTTTCTCATTTCGGTGGTATCCGCATTTGCTGAAAATATCATGACGGCAAAACAGGCGCTCGACGGGGTGAAAAACGGAACCGTGGTTCTGGTCGATATCCGTTCCCGCAGCGAATGGCGCCAGACCGGCATTGCTTCGGTGGCGATCCCGCTTTCCATGCACGAGCGGGGATTTATCGAAGGGCTCAACAAGCTCCAGTCGGAAAATCCGGCTAAAACCATCGCCTTGATATGCGCGGTCGGCGGGCGCACCGGCTATGTGACCAATCTGTTGGCAGGCCGCGGATATGAGAACATCGCAGATGTCTCCGAAGGCATGCTGGGCGGCCGGGCCGGTAAAGGCTGGATCCCGTCCGGCCTTCCGGTGAAAGCCTGGACGGCACAATAGGCTCAGTCAGGCTCCTACCAGATCCTTTTCAAGCCGATGCCGCAATCGGCTCTTTTCGCGGCTCGCTATTGCGGGTAGAGCCCTTGTCATGCTGACCGACCGCGACGACATCACGGGCGAAAATACCCCGGCGCCCGCTCCCGGGCGGTTGATGCTGGGCATTGATACCGGCGGCACCTATACGGATGCGGTTTTATTCAGCGAGGAGAGCGGCATTGTCGCCAAAGCCAAGGCGCTGACCACCAGGCATGATCTTTCGCTGGCATTGCAGGTGCAGCTGGCAGCGTGATTGCCGATGCCGGTATTGATGCTGCACGGATTGGCCTTGTGTCAATGTCAACGACGCTTGCAACCAATGCCCTTGTCGAGGGGCAGGCAAGCCGGGTCGCCCTGGTGATGATCGGGTTTGAGGATCGTGATATTGATCGTGATGGATTGCGTGACACGCTTGGTGGCGATCCGCTGATCATCTGCCCGGGCGGTCATGATGTCCATGGCAATGCGCAGCCGCTTGATCTTGCGCCTTTGAAATCGTCAATCGGACGTCTGTCCGGAGATGTGACAGGCTTTGCCATTGCCGCCTATTTTGCCGTGCGCAATCCGGCCCACGAAATTGCTGCTCGTGACCTGATCCGCAAGGAAACGGGATTAACGGTCACCTGTTCGCACGAACTATCCGCCAGGCTGGGAGGCCCGAGGCGGGCGCTGACGACGCTTTTGAACGCGCGTCTTGTTCCCATGATAGACCGGTTGATCGCGTCCACCCGGCAGTTCATGGGCAAAAATTCGATTTCCGCACCGCTGATGATCGTCCGTGGCGACGGCGCGCTAATCGCTGCCGAAGTGGCGGCCACAAGGCCGATCGAAACCATCCTTTCAGGCCCGGCGGCAAGCCTGGTCGGCGCTTGTCATCTGACCGGAATGGCAAACGCTGTGGTGTCGGATATCGGCGGTACCACGACGGATGTCGCCATCCTGGAAGATGGGCATCCGCGCATTGATCCCGATGGCGCCATTGTCGGCGGACATCGAACGATGGTCGAAGCCGTGGCCATGCGAACATCCGGCCTTGGCGGTGATTCCGAGGTGCGCCTTGAGGAAGGCGCGCTCGATCCGAAGCTCATTTTAGGCCCGCGCCGTTTGGTGCCTTTGTCACTGGCAGCGGCAAATTTTGGTGATTGCGTATGTGACGCGCTTGAAGGGCAGCTGCGGGCGGCCAATCCGGGACGTCTGGATGGTTTGCTTGTTGTGCGGACCGGTGTGCCGGATCGCCATGCCCGCGGTCTGACACCGTCAGAGGAAAAACTGTTTGCCGCAATCGGCGGAAAACCGCAGGCGGCCAGCCGGGTCCTGTCATCCACACTCCAGTCTGCGACCCTGTCGAAGCTGGTCGCCAGAGGGCTGGTGCATGTGATCGGATTTACACCGTCCGACGCCGCACATGTCCTGGATCATCAAAAAACCTGGGACAGGCGGGCAGCCGAACTTGGTGCCCTCCTTTTTGCCCGCCGGCGCAATGGGCACGGAATGGCAATTGCAGGTGGGGCCGAGGAGATATCCACCCGGGTGCTGCAAGCGCTGACCCGCCGGTCGGGCGAGTTGATCCTCGAGACCGCGTTTTGTGAAGACGGTCTTGACGGTGGAGCAATGCTTGAAAGCCCGTTGGTAGCAAAAATGCTCGATGGCAGGCAGGGCCTCGTGCGCATGTCATTTGGCCTCGACCGCCCGGTGATTGGATTAGGGGCGTCAGCGCCGCTCCACTATGCCGGATTGCCGGCCCTGACCGGTTGCGAGTGCATCATTCCCGCCGACGCCGATGTTGCCAATGCGCTCGGCGCCGTGGCCGGGCAGGTGCGGGTTTCCGCGTCAGCTCTTGTGAGCCAGCCGCACGAAGGCCTGTTTCGCGTAGCAGTGGCCGCACAGGTGAATGATTTTGCCAGCGAGAGCGATGCGATGGACTTCGCCAGCAAGCAATTGCATCTTCTGGTGAGCCGGCTGGCATCTGAGGCCGGCACCGACAGCGCTGAAATCAGCTATGCCCGTGACATTCATGTTGCGACTATTGAAGGGCAGCGCATGTTTATCGAGGCTACCGTCACGGCAACCGCCAATAGCCGCCCCAGATTCGCAGTTTGAACACGCAAAATGGGCATTATTGGCATCAAAAACGCCGCAAATTAATCCTTCGATCAATTGACGCAGCCCCTTTATTTGTGTTCTTACGTCCCCGTTAAATGTTGCGTTGCAACATTCCAAAAACGATTTCCAGGGGAATTGCATGTCTGAACGCGTCGAAATTGACGGGCTGTCGATCGATGGCGAATTGTACCGTTTTATTACCGAGGAGGCATTGCCCGGCACCGGAATTGAGCCACAAGGTTTCTGGCATGGATTTGCTGCCATCGTCCATGATCTTGCTCCCAAAAACCGGTCCCTGCTTGCCAGGCGCAATGTGCTTCAGGCGCGCATCGACGAATGGCACAAGGAACACGGAGCCGTTTCCGATCCCGCCGAATACCGGTCATTTCTGCAAAAGATCGGCTACCTCGTGCCGGAAGGCGAGGCATTTTCGGTCAAAACCCAAAATGTTGATCCGGAAATTGCCAAAATAGCCGGTCCGCAGCTTGTCGTACCGATCACCAATGCCCGCTATGCGCTAAATGCGGCCAATGCCCGCTGGGGCTCGCTCTATGATGCGCTTTACGGCACGGACGTCATTGCCGAAGATGATGGCGCCGACCGCGGTGGCAGCTACAATCCGGTGCGCGGTGAGCGGGTGGTTGCCTGGGCCCGTGCCTTCCTTGACCGCTCTGCACCCCTGCAAGGGGCAAGCTGGGCGGATGCCGAAGCAATAACCATTGTGGACGGTGCCCTGTCCGTGACGGTGAAAAACGCTTCGATCGCGCTGAAACAACAAAGCCAGTTTGCCGGATATCGTGGCGATGCGGGATCGCCTGCCGCCGTGCTGCTGCAGACAAATGGTATGCATTGCGAAATCGTCATCGATCCCGCTCATCCGATCGGCAAGGACGACAAGGCCGGCATCGCCGATCTCATTTTAGAGTCCGCGCTGACCAACATTCAAGATTGCGAAGATTCCGTTGCCGCCGTCGATGCCGAGGACAAGGTTGTTGCCTACCGCAACTGGCTGGGCCTGATGCGCGGCGATCTGAAAGAGGAAGTGGCAAAGGGTGGCAAGACATTTGTCCGCTCGCTCAATCCGGACCGGACCTATGTCGCCCCAGACGGAAAGTCGTTTTCGCTGCCGGGCCGTTCGCTCTTGCTGGTGCGCAATGTCGGCCATCTGATGACCAACCCGGCGATCATAGACCAGGATGGCAACGAGGTTCCCGAAGGTATCATGGATGCGGCGATGACCTCGATGATCGCGCTGCATGATGTTGGACCGGGCGGCAAGCGGATGAACAGCCGCGCCGGATCGGTCTATATCGTCAAGCCAAAGATGCACGGGCCCGACGAGGTCAAATTTGCCTGCGAAATATTCGCCCGGGCTGAGGCGTTGCTCGGCCTTGCGGCCAACACGCTCAAAATGGGCATTATGGATGAGGAGCGTCGCACCACCATCAATCTGAAGGAGTGCATTCGCGTTGCCCGTGAACGGGTTGTCTTCATCAATACCGGTTTCCTCGATCGCACGGGCGATGAGATTCATACCTCGATGGAGGCCGGCCCGATGATCCGCAAGGGCGACATGAAACAGGCCGCCTGGATCAAGGCCTATGAAGACTGGAATGTGGATATCGGCCTGGAATGCGGCCTTTCCGGTCATGCCCAGATCGGCAAGGGCATGTGGGCGATGCCCGATCTGATGGCGGCAATGCTGGAGCAGAAAATTGCCCACCCGAAATCAGGCGCCAACACCGCCTGGGTACCATCGCCGACCGCCGCGACACTGCATGCCATGCATTATCACGAGGTGAGCGTCGCCGAGGTGCAGGATAATCTGAAATCGCGCAGCCGCGCCAGCCTGGACGATATTCTGTCGATCCCGGTTGCGAAACGTCCAAACTGGACGCCGGGAGATATCCAGCTCGAACTCGACAACAACGCTCAAGGGATTCTCGGCTATGTCGTGCGCTGGGTGGATCAGGGCATTGGCTGTTCCAAAGTGCCCGATATCAACGATATCGGCCTGATGGAGGATCGCGCGACGCTGAGGATATCGGCCCAGCACATCACCAACTGGCTGCACCATGGCATTTGCACCACCTATCAGGTGATGGAGACGATGAAGCGCATGGCAGAAATCGTTGACGGACAGAACGCCGGCGATCCGGTCTATCAGCCAATGGCACCCGATTTTGAGGCGTCGCTCGCCTTTCAGGCCGCCTGTGAGCTTGTTTTCCGTGGCGGCCGGCAGCCGAGCGGATATACCGAGCCGCTTTTGCATGAATACCGGCTGCGGCTAAAAGCGGCTGCAAAATAGATCACCTCTGCCATTGCAGCCACGCCCGGACGGCGGTAATCGTCGGACCGATGAAAGTACTTGCAATCGACACGGCGGCGCATCCTTGCGCTGCATGCATCTACGATCTGGCGGCCGATACGGTTTTATCGGCCGTATCGCGAGACATCGGCAGGGGCCATGTCGAGCACCTGATGCCGGTGGTTCAACAGGTGCTGGACGAGGCCGGCCTCGTCTATGACGATCTTGACCGGATTGGAGTGAGCATTGGCCCCGGGTCCTTTACCGGGGTTCGCGTCGGTGTCGCCACCGCGAGGGGGTTTTCGCTGGCGCTCGCCATTCCCGCAATCGGGATTTCCACGGCTGATGCAATCGCGGCAGATACACGGGCAAAATATCCCGGGCGGCCCGTCGTGGTTGCGCTTGATGCGCGCCGTGGCGAAATTTACGCCGCGCGCTACGATGCGTCTGGTCTGATCGTTGATCAGCCGCATGTTTCGACAGTGAAAAAACTTGGCGGAGAAATCGCCGACCATGACACTGTGCTGGTCGGAACTGCGGCCCCTTCGCTCGTTGAGGCGGTGGACGGAATGAAGGGTTTCGATCTTGGGCCAAAAGCGGCCACCGCGCCAATCGGGACATTTGCCAGATTGGCAGCGATTGCAGACGATGCCTCCAATGCGCCAAAGCCGCTTTATCTACGGGCACCGGACGCAAAGCCCCAGCAAGGTTTTGCCATCGCACGGGTGGATGCCTGATGGCTTTGCGGCAAATCTTCGCCAGATCCGGCGAATATGCGATTAAGCCGCTTGGCTCCGATGATGCCGGTGTGATCGCCCGATTGCACATGGAAGGCTTTGGCCGGCCCTGGAGCGATGGTGAATTTGCCTCGCTTTTGTCAAAGGATACGGTTTTCGGATTTGCCGCACAGCCACATGGCAGACCGGGCAGCCCGCCAGAAGGTTTTGTTTTGGCGCGGCTTGCCGCCGACGAGGCGGAAATACTCGCCATCTCAGTTGCCGCATCCCGCCGCCGCAGGGGGCTCGGCCGCGCATTGATGGACGCGGTGCTGAGGCATCTCTACGCACAGCGCGCGCAATCGCTTTTCTTGGAGGTTGATGAAGGCAATGCTGGCGCAATCGCTCTTTATCGGCGGCTTGGGTTTGATGAGGTCGCGCGCCGCGAGGCTTATTATGGTTCGGACGAAACAGACAAAAGCGCGGCTATCGTAATGCGCCGTGAGCTTCTTATGAGGCAGTGACCATGTCGGTAGTGGGCTGGGCAAGGATATCATTGGGTCTGTCGATTGCGGCTGTGACGACATTTCCTATGGCAGCAGTTCAACTGGTAATCATGAAAACAGGTCTGGTGTCTGAAGCGGCCCTGCCGAAGCTGTGGCACAGGCTGGTCATCCGCATCCTCGGCTTTAAGCTTCATGTGCGCGGCCAACCGGCCGAAGGGCGTCCATTGCTGGTCGCTGCCAATCACATTTCATGGACCGATATCATGGTCATCGGCGCGATCGCCGACGTGCACTTTGTGGCAAAATCGGAAATGGGTGGGTGGCCGGTAATCGGCAAGCTCTCGCGCCTGCAACGCACGATTTACATTGAACGCGAACGGCGCAGAAAATCAGGCGAACAGGTAAGCGAGATCGGCCAGCGCCTGTCTGAGGGTGATGCGATGGTGTTTTTTGCCGAAGGCTCGACCTCCGACGGCAATATCATGCAGCCGTTCAAAAGCACGCTCTTTGGTGCCGCCCAGATTGCATTGCGCGAGAGCGATACGGAAACAGTCCACGTCCAGCCCGTCGCGCTCGCCTACACCCGACTGCACGGCATTCCCATGGGGCGCTATCAGCGCCCGCACACTGCCTGGATCGGCGACAGGGCGCTGGTACCCCACATTTTGCAACTGCTTGCCATTGGCGCGGTCGATGTGGAAGTGCATTTCGGAGAACCGGTTCCATTCACCGCCGGAAGCGATCGGAAGGTTCTGGCAAAGGATATCCGCGGCAAGGTGCGTGAAATGATGGTTTCAGCGTTAAGAAACCCCCGATAATTGCCCTAGGTCCCTAGGCAATCCGCCCGTTTGTTTGAGTGTCCCGCGGCGATTGGCCAAAAGCTTGACGATAGGCGGCGGCAAACCGTCCCAAATGCGTAAAGCCCACATCATAGGCCACCGTGCTGACCAGCGTGTCCGGTGGCATTGTTTGCAGCAGATGATGTGCAAGGTCGAGCCGCTGGTGCCGCAAATAGTGCATCGGACTGCATCCATATTGTGTTTGGAAACCCAATTGCAGGCTGCGCACGCCGCACCCGGCAGCTTTGGATATCTCGGCTACCGTGATCGGTTCCACCAGATTGTCGGCAATGAACGAGCGAGCTTTGCTGAGCGCGCCAACACCGGGCAGCCCCTGATTTTCCTCCAGCATATGGCTGATCGAGCTTTTATGCGCGATCAAAAACTCTGAGATAAGTTCCTCTTCCAACAGCGCCTGATGCCGGTGTGTTTTGGTTCCAAACGCGCCGCCATTTTGGGCAACCGTAGCCGCCGATCTCAGTTTTGACAGCCACCGGCGCATCCTTGGAGCGCGCAAATCCACCTGCGGATCAAAGACCACAGCCTGGCTCAGCAACTGCCCCGTCAGTTCTTCGGCAGTTTGATGCAGCGCGTCGCGGTCAATTTGTAACAGGAGTTTTTCGCATCCCCTGTTCCATGTCATTTTTGTTGCCCGGGTTGCGTTCAATACGGTGGCAGTCTGACTGGTGGCTTCAACCTGCCGGGTCCCGTTCATAACCAGGGCACTGCCGGCAATGGGAACCTGTATCAGGTAGAAACTGCCCAATTCACCGGGGTTGATTGCAATGTCGCAGCCATAGCGCAGGTAATTTAGCGACAATGTCAGGCCGGCGGCATGATTGTGGCAGGTGTCGAAATCCCGGTAGGTGGTACCGGGAATCAGCGAATGCGCGCAGAATTTCTCTGATACCGTATGCCTTGCGCGCTCTATGTCCCGTGTCTTGAACAGCCGGTGCGCGCTCAGCAATTCGGTAGGAGTATCCAAGCTGGCTTCGTTCATCCACTGATTTTACAATATTTCATGCTTAAAACAACCGATGGGTTCAAATCGGATTTTTGCGCTTTTTGGATAAAGCCAGAGGGCAGCAGGACCTATACTGGCCTGACAGTCATAACAACGGGAGGGAATTAAATGAATCTGGACGCCGGTATCACAAGTTCATCCGAAGGTATTGACGGCACCAAATGGAATGTCGTTGGTCATACATATATACCAAAATTGCACAGCGAAAATGTCCTTGTCTGGCACGCGGATATACCTGCGGAAACCTTCGTTCCACCGCATATCCACCCGACCCAGGATGAATGGATCTACATGCTGGAGGGCAATCTGGAGGTTGAGTTCGGTCATGACAAGGGCGCGCCCAGCGTTCATGCTGCCGGCCCTGGAGATACAGTCCGCATGCCGCGAGGCATTGCTCATGGCATATTCAACCGGTCTGGCAAGCCGGCGACCTGCGTGTTCGGTGTAGCGCCTTCCCGCAAGCTTTTTGACCTGTTTGGTGCGCTTGACGGCGTCACTGATCCTGCAGAGTTGGTTCGTCTTTCAGCATTGCACGAAGTGGATTTTCTACCGCCTCCGCCTGACGCTGAATAGGAGGCAATCATGATCAAACGCAAGAGCGTCGCCATCATTGGCGGCGGGGTCTCCGGCTTTGCTGCTGCAAAGGCTTTCGACGAACGCGGACACCGGGTAACGGGATTTGAGCGCAGCCATGATTTTGGCGGTGTTTGGGAATTGTCGCGCTCATACCCTGATGTGCAGACGCAGTCACCCAAGGAACTTTACAGATACACCGATCATCCGATGCCGGATGATTACCCGGAGTGGCCAAAGGGCCATCAGGTCCATGCCTATCTGCATTCCTACGCAGATAAGCATGAATTGGCGCGGTTGTTCCGGTTGAACACCAAGATCGCCTCAATGGACCGGCGCGACGATGGAAAACCGGGCTGGGCGCTGACAATCGAGGAAGCAGGGCGCACTCGCGTTGAGAATTTTGACTTTGTCGCCGTCTGTACCGGTCAGTTTTCAGACAAGAACATCATCACGCATCCCGGTCAGGATAAATTTGTCGCCGGCGGCGGGCAGGTGATGCACTCATCTGAATATACCGATCCGTCGATCGTAAAAGACAAGCATGTCGTTGTTTTGGGCGGTTCAAAATCTGCCACCGATATTGTGGTAAACGCTGCAAGCAATGGTGCCAGCCAGGTGACAATGGTCTATCTCGAAAATGTCTGGCGCATTCCCTATTTTATTGGCGGCATCAACTTCAAGCACCTGCTTTACATGCGGGCGCAGGAAATGCAGTTCAATAGTTGGGGCCGTGGATTTTTCAAACGCGCCTTCGCCGCAATCACCAAGCCGCTGGTCTGGGCAAACTTCCGCGGTCTGGAAACCATGCTGAAGCTGCAACTTGGTTTGAAAAAGTGGAACATGGTTCCCAAAACACCCATCGAGAAGGAGGCGTGTTGCTCTCTGCCAATCGTGACACCGGGATTGTTTGAGAGTTTTAAATCCGGGGCAGTCAAGCCAATCCAGGGAACTTTTGAGCGTTACGAGGGCAACGAGATTGTCCTGACTGGCGGCGAACGGGTCAAATGTGACGTTGCTATTCTTGCCGTTGGCTGGAAACTGGGCGTGCCGTATCTGGCTCAGGCATATCAGGAAAAGCTGATCGAACCTGACGGTCAATATAAAACCTACAGATTGGCGGTGAACCCCGATCTGCCCGACATGGGTTTCGTGGGCTTCAACTCCAGCTTCTGTACTATCCTGTCGGCCGAAATCGTCGCCAACTGGTTGGTGCGATACGCCGATGGACAATTGGCACATCAGCCTTCCGATAGTGATTTGCGCGAAAATATCCAGATGATGCTGGATTGGAGACGCAATGAGAGACCAGCCGCGCAGGTCTATGGCGGTCTTTGTTCAGCACCATTCCACTTCAAGCATTTCGATGAATTGTTGAGCGATATGGGCGCCAAAAAACGCGCATTGGGTAATCCGCTGGCAGAACAGTTCTCCTATCCGAAAGCGAAGGCTTACGGTGAGTATCTGGCGTCTGCGCCGCAATATCAGGCCGGTTGACCGGGTAGCTGTATCTCAAGGTAAGGCGCTCAAAGCGGACACTCTAACTGCCGCCGGTCGCGGAGCCGCCGGGGTCAGTTGCCGTTGGCATAGGGCAATATTTGTTCTCGTTGCCTGCAAGGCGACGCTTGTGTTCCAGTACCCAAAGGGGCTAATAGCCCGGCGATGAGCGTAGAAGAACCCCAAAAACGATCTGACAACCCGGACATGACCAAGTCATCTGGCGCCACAGCGGCAACCAAAAAGGTTTTCGTCAAAACCTATGGCTGTCAGATGAATGTCTATGACAGCCAGCGCATGAGCGATGCGCTGGATGCCGATGGCTATCGGCCGACCGACAATATCGAGGAAGCCGATCTGGTTCTGCTGAACACTTGCCATATCCGTGAGAAGGCAGCCGAAAAAGTCTATTCCGAACTGGGGCGTATTCGCCGGATGAAGGCAGCGCGCGAAAAGGCGGGCGAAAAAACACTTGTCGGCGTCACCGGCTGCGTTGCCCAGGCCGAAGGCGCGGAGATTATGGAGCGCGCGCCGGTGGTCGATCTGGTCGTCGGACCGCAGACCTATCATCGCCTGCCGGAGATCGTTCGCCGCGCCGGCAAGGGCGAGCGGGTTGTCGATACCGACTACGCCGTCGAAGACAAGTTCGACCATCTGCCGGGCCCGCGCAAGGACAGCGTCCGCAAGCGCGGCTACACGTCGTTTCTTACCGTGCAGGAAGGCTGCGACAAGTTTTGCACATTCTGTGTCGTGCCCTATACCCGCGGCTCAGAAGTCTCGCGGCCGGTTGAAAAGATTGTCGCCGAGGCTGAAAAGCTTGCGCTCGCCGGTGTTCGCGAGATCACCCTGCTTGGCCAAAACGTCAATGCCTGGCACGGATCGGGCGAGGATGGCCGTCAGTGGGGTCTGGGCGAACTTTTGTTCCGGCTGGCAAAAATCGATGGCCTGGCCCGCTTGCGCTATACCACCAGCCATCCCCGCGACATGGATGATGCGCTGATAGCCGCGCACCGCGATCTGCCGGAACTGATGCCCTATCTTCATCTACCGGTTCAGGCCGGATCGGACCGGATATTGAAGGCCATGAACCGCCGTCACACTGCTGACGAGTATTTGTGGCTGATTGACCGGATTAGGACTGCCAAACCGGACATCGCCCTGTCGGGTGATTTTATTGTCGGGTTTCCAGGTGAAACGGAAGAAGATTTTGAAGCGACCATGAAAATCATTCGCGATGTCGGCTACGCGCAGGCTTACTCCTTCAAATACAGTCCCCGTCCCGGAACACCGGGTGCCGATATGGACGACCACATTCCAGAGCCCGTCAAGAGCGAAAGGTTGCAGCGTCTGCAAGCCCTGTTGAATGAACAGCAGGCCAGCTTCATGCAATCCCTTGTGGGTCGAACGGTCGACGTTCTACTCGAAAAGCCGGGCCGCGATGAGGGCCAGCTGGTTGGCAGATCGCCATGGTTGCAGCCCGTCATCGTGGCCGACGGGGCAGGCGATATCGGAGACATCGTCGATGTCGAAATCGTCAAGACGGGCGCCAACAGCCTGTTTGCCCGCAGCACCGCCGGCAATGCCGGAAAGGACAGTTGCCCGAAAGGAGAGTTGATTGCCAGCCGTCACCAAACCTGAAACGCCGGCGCGCATCGTTCTGACATTCGACGACAACAAGCTTGCCGGCGCTCTCTATGGCCAGTTTGACCAGCACCTCGCTTTGATCGAACAAAAACTTGGTCTGGATATTCATTCCAAGGGCAATCAGTTGATCGTCAGCGGAACCCCGCACGAAGCCGAACAGGCGCGGCAGGCTCTCGAATATCTCTATGGCCTGCTTCAACAGGGCGGTGAAATCGCCGCCTCCGATGTCGAGGGCGCCATTCGCATGGCTGCCGGGACAGAGGATGAGCCGGCACCGCACAAGCCCGATCAGCCGGCCGGTAGGATGTCGGCTGCGCAAATCGTCACGCGAAAACGGACAATTCATGCACGCGCACCAAACCAGGACCGCTACATGCGGGCACTGGACAATAGCGAACTGGTATTCGGCATCGGCCCTGCTGGCACCGGTAAGACCTATCTGGCGGTAGCCCATGCGGCAATGCTGCTGGAGCGCGGCATGGTCGAGCGCATCATTTTGTCCCGTCCGGCGGTTGAGGCGGGCGAGCGGCTCGGTTTTTTACCGGGCGACATGAAAGAGAAGGTCGATCCCTATTTGCGGCCGCTCTATGATGCGCTTTACGACATGATGCCAGGCGACAAGGTGGAGCGCGCGCTGGCAAACGGCGTGATCGAAATCGCCCCGCTTGCGTTCATGCGCGGGCGAACTTTGGCGCATTCGGCGGTAATCCTGGATGAAGCCCAAAACACCACGCCGATGCAGATGAAGATGTTTCTGACCCGGCTGGGCGAGGATGCGCGCATGATCGTCACCGGTGATCCAAGCCAGATCGATTTGCCGCCTGGCACAAAGTCCGGTCTTGTCGAGGCGTTGCAGGTTTTAAAGAACGTCAAAAAAATTGCGAGAATCGAATTCAATGAAAAAGATGTGGTCCGCCACCCGCTGGTAGCCGAAATCGTTACCGCCTATGACCGCCATGTTTCCAAACCCAGCTGAAGCGGTTTTCGGCCATCTGGGAGCGATTCGATGATCGCCGGTTTGCCCGTGGAACTTCTCATCGCCATCAATGCAGAAGGATGGCCGCCGGAGGCCGACTTACAACGCCTTGCCGCCGGCGCGGTGGCCGCCACCGGAGAAGAGCTTCATCTTGACTGGAGCCCCGGCACGCAACTCAGTCTTTATTTTTCAAGTGACGAAGAAATCAGCAGGATGAACGGCCAATGGCGCGGGTTCAGCAAACCGACGAACGTCTTGTCGTTTCCGGCAGTCGTGCCGGATGGCTTTGAGGGCCTGCCGCCAGTCCTTGGCGACATCGCTTTTGCGCTAAATACCGTTTCCAGGGAAGCGGAACTGGAAAACAAGACATTCGATCACCATCTGTCTCATCTGCTTGTTCATGGTTTGCTACATCTTTTGGGCTATGATCACGAAACAGATGATGACGCAATACGCATGGAAACGCTTGAAACACAAATATTGGCAAGACTTGCCATTCCCGATCCTTACGGCATGATGGATCAAGATGACTGATCGACAGACGATGACTATTCAGGACCCACATAACGACGCTGGCGAACCACCTGAGGGCGGTGCAACTGCTGAGCAATCCGGTGACGGGCAATCCGAAGAGGGGCAAAGTACCCCCGCGGCCCCGGTGGTCGCAAAACAATCCTTTGTATCACGGGTAAAGCAGTTCCTGGGACTGAAAAACGGATCGACCCTGCGTGAGGACATTGTCGACGCCTTGTCTGACAAGGCTGGCAACGCCGGCAGCGCGGCATCGTTTTCGGCCTCGGAACGGGCGATGCTGAATAACATCTTGCGCCTGCAGGAGGCCCGGGTCGACGATGTCATGATCCCTCGTGCCGACATTGAGGCGATCGAGCAGTCGACAACATTGGGCGAATTGCTGGATCTGTTCGAAAAATCGGGCCATTCGCGTATGCCCGTCTATCATGATTCGCTCGATGACCCGCGCGGTATGGTGCACATTCGCGACGTTGTTGCCTATCTGACGCGCGCATCGCGCCAGCGCAGAAAAACCCGCAAGAGCGAGCCGAAGGAAGGCGCAAAAAAGCCCGCACCGCGTAGTCCTGAGGCAAGGATCAATCTTGCAAACGTCGATCTCACCAAGACAATCGGCGAACTCAGCCTGACGCGTCCCGTCTTGTTCGTGCCGCCGTCAATGCTTGCTTCCGACCTGATGGGCCGTATGCAGGCGGCGCGAATTCAGATTGCCCTTGTTATCGACGAATATGGTGGCACTGACGGGCTGGTATCCCTGGAGGATATCGTCGAGATCATTGTCGGTGATATCGAAGACGAACACGATGATGACGAGGCGCTCATCGCCAAATCCGGCGAGGGCGTGTTTGTGGTCGACGCAAAGGCCGAAATAGAAGATGTCGCCGATATGATCGGCGGCGACTTCAATGCAGGCGAACATGCAGATGATGTCGACACAATAGGCGGCATGATTTTCAACACGCTTGGCCGCGTGCCGGCGCGCGGAGAGGTCGTGCAGGCGGTGCCGGGCTTCGAATTTCATGTCCTGGAGGCCGATCCAAGGCGCATCAAGCGGGTTCGCATCGTTCAGGGCCGGTCTGCCGACCGCAGAAGACGCGCCAGATCCGTTTGACGAACTGAACACGCTCTAACGCACTGAATGGCCTCATCGCCTTCACCGTGTGATATGTCTTCTTGCGCTGATTCGCCGGAGAGGATTTGCATGGAGAAATTTGCGGGCAGGGTTGTGCTGTTGTGGGGGTGGCGCCGCGCGGCAGTCGCATTTGCTGCCGGTGCGTTTGCGGTTCTGGCGCAGGCGCCGTTTGATTTCTTTGCCGCCTGTTTTGTTTCGTTTCCGCTTTTGGTCTGGCTTCTCGATGGCGCCACCCCTGAAGGCAAGCCTGGCCGGCTGCGCCGGTTAAGTCCGGCATTTTTCACCGGCTGGTGGTTCGGGTTCGGATATTTTCTTGCCGGCCTGTGGTGGATTGGCAACGCGCTTCTGGTTGAAGCCGAGCAATTCGCCTGGGCATTGCCGCTCGCGGTGGTGGTTTTACCTGCCTTGCTGGCGGTGTTTTATGGCTTGGCCTGCATCATCGCACGCCTGTTCTGGTCGCCCGATTTGGGTCGTATCGCTGCATTGGCCGTTGGTTTCGGGATAGCAGAATGGTTGCGCGCGGTCGTGCTAACCGGCTTTCCGTGGAACGCAATCGGCTATGCGGCCATGCCCGTCCCGATATTCATGCAGCCCGTCGCCATCATTGGACTTTATGGGGTCAACGCGGTTGCCGTGTTCGTGTTTGCAATGCCGGCGCTTTTGGGCGGGCGTGGCGACCGGATCAAGGGCCTGATTGCCGCGGTGGTCATCATCGGCGTTGCGGCGGGCTTTGGAACCTGGCGTCTTTCGTTGCCAGGCCCCGATGATGCGCGGCGGGTGCCGGTTCGGATAGTGCAGCCCTCAATCGACCAGAGCGGCAAGTGGGACACTGCCCGGCGCGATGAGAATTTCGCCACCCAGCTAGGCCTGTCTGCCGGTGATCCCGCCAATGAGGTCCAAATGCCGGAGCTGATCGTCTGGCCGGAGACATCCGTGCCGTTTTTCTTCACCGAGAGACCCGATGCTCTGGCCGCCATTGGCGAAATGCTTGGCGAAGGTCAGACGCTGCTGGCAGGTGCTGTTCGCGTTGAAGAAGGCGCCGGTGGAGCCTCCAGATTCTATAATTCGATCCTGGCCATTGATCACACTGGCGAGGTGATCGGTGCTGCCGACAAAGTGCGCCTGGTGCCATTTGGTGAGTATCTGCCGCTGGAGGAGTTGCTTGGCTCCCTCGGTTTAAGGCGGCTGGTCACCGCACCTGGAACCTTTTCAGCAGGCTCTGCCCGGCGTTTGCTGAATGTTTCCGATGGATTGAAAATACTGCCGATGATTTGCTACGAGATCATTTTTCCTGGCGCATTGGGTGACAGCGTAAACGCTGGTGCCGAGGTGATCGTCAATGTGACGAACGATGCCTGGTACGGAAACACACCCGGGCCCTATCAGCATTTCAGGCAGGCACAGGTGCGGGCGGTTGAGGCCGGCCTCCCGTTGATCCGCGCAGCCAACAATGGTGTTTCAGCCATTGTCGATGCTCGCGGACGGGTAGTCGATGCATTTGATCTGAACGTTGTTGGCAGTCTCGATGCGGTTGTTGCGATCGAGCAACACCCGTTTTCTCCATATCGTAAACACGCGTTTCCGGGCTTATTGTTGCTTTTTACAATCATTGCGTGTATAAAGCACCTGTTAAGTAAGGCCCGGTCCAATTGACGGTCGCAAAATCGCGTAACATACTGGCGGCTTCGTCGTATTGACGGAAACTTCTGGTTCGTTGGCAACAAAACGCCGCCGGACAGGAGGCAACTAGAGAAGCCGTATCAAACGGTTGGGAAATTAATGATCGTGAACAAAAAGAAACCAAATCCGATCGATATACATGTGGGAAGTCGAATCCGGTTGAGACGTAACATGCTGGGCATGAGTCAGGAAAAGCTTGGCGAGGGTCTGGGTATTACGTTTCAACAAATCCAGAAGTACGAGAAGGGAACGAACAGAGTTGGGGCAAGCCGTCTTCAGGCTATTTCTACTGTTCTTGGTGTTCCGGTATCGTTTTTCTTCGAGGATGCACCAGGCCAGCAGGCCGAAAATTCCGGATTGGCTGAAGACAGTTCGACCACCTATGTTGTCGATTTTCTCAATAGTGCGGAAGGCTTGCAGCTCAACCGCTCTTTTGTGAAGATTACAGACGACAAGGTACGAAAAAAGATCATCGATCTTGTGAAGGCATTGTCGACCGACACAAACACGTAAAGGGACAGCGCCAACAGGCCTATCCCGGCAGGAAAAGAGGACGCTCGTCTGGCGGACGAGCGTTTTTGCATGGCTATAGATGGGCGCCAGTCAAAGCTTTGCTTGACGTGGTCGGCCATACTTGGCTAACAGATGCGCCCGGAACGATCAGTCATCAGTTTTCGACAGTTCGCCACTCATAGCAAACAGCCAGCACTGTCGCCTCCAAGGCCGGTGACGGGGTAGACGGCTCTATGCTGAGTTTGAAGGTTTTAGCGAAGAAGGAATATTCCGTGGCGCGTAGCGACTACTATTTTACCAGTGAATCGGTGTCGGAAGGGCATCCCGACAAGGTCTGCGACCGGATTTCAGACGAGATTGTCGACCTGATCTATCGTGAGGCACGCAAAACCGGGATGGACACCTGGAAGGTTCGTGTTGCCTGCGAAACGCTGACGACAACCAACCGGGTGGTGATTGCCGGCGAAGTGCGGGTTCCAGAAACACTGCTTAAGAAAAAGGGCGGCGTTCTGGTCAAGGATGCATCCGGCAATCCGGTGATCAATCCGTCACGGTTCAGGTCTGCCGCGCGCCGGGCGATCAAGGCAATCGGCTATGAACAAACCGGATTTCACTGGAAGACAGCCAGGATAGATGTTCTCCTGCATGGCCAGTCACCCGACATCGGACAGGGCGTTGACAATGCCGCTGATGCGCAGGGTGAAGAAGGTGCCGGTGATCAGGGCATCATGTTCGGTTACGCATGCCGCGAAACCCCAGAACTCATGCCGGCGCCGATCTACTATAGCCACAAGATACTGGAAGTTCTTGCCGCCGCCCGCCATGCCGGCGAGGGCGAAGCCGCATCACTTGGGCCGGATTCCAAAAGCCAGGTCACGGTGCGTTACTGCAATGGCATGCCGGAGGAAGTGACAGAAATCGTCGTTTCGACCCAGCATCTCGACGAAAGTTGGGAATCGGCCGATGTCCGCCGTGTGGTCGAACCCTATGTCCGATCAGCGCTCAACGGATTGAAAATCGCCGATGACTGCAATTGGTTCGTCAATCCAACCGGCAAGTTTGTCGTTGGCGGTCCTGATGGTGATGCCGGACTGACGGGCCGCAAGATCATAGTCGATACCTATGGCGGCGCTGCTCCCCACGGTGGCGGTGCCTTCTCGGGCAAGGATACAACCAAGGTGGACCGGTCGGCAGCTTACGCCGCCCGCTATCTGGCAAAAAATGTCGTCGCCGCAAAACTCGCCGAACGCTGCACGATACAGCTTTCCTACGCGATTGGCGTGGCCCAGCCATTGTCGATCTATGTCGATCTGCACGGAACCGGTAAGGTTGACGAAGAGAAGCTGGAAAAAGCGCTGCGCGAGGTCATGGACCTGTCGCCAACCGGCATCCGCAAGCATCTGGATTTGAACAAACCGATTTATGCCAAAACTGCAGCCTACGGGCATTTCGGCCGGAAAACCGGGCGTGACGGATCGTTTTCCTGGGAAAAGACCGATCTGGCAAAGCCGCTGAAGCAAGCGCTGGCTGGCGCTTAAGCAAGACGCGTTCAAACAAACCATGGCGGGCGAGTGGCAGAAACGGTCGACGGAAGCATTTTTCGGCCGCCGCCGCGGCAAGCCTTTACGCGCGAAGCAGGCCCACGCACTCAAAACCTGTCTGGCTAGGCTGGCTATTGATCTTGCCGCACCAAAATCCACCAAACTGACAGAACTGTTCGGCGCGCCGGTAAAGCACGTCCATCTGGAAATCGGCTTTGGTGGCGGCGAGCACCTGCTCCACCAATTGCGCGAGCACCGCGACACCGGCTTCATCGGCGTTGAACCGTTTATCAACGGAATGGCCAAGCTTGCAGCAGCCCTGGGCGGCGATTTGCCGTCAAACCTTCGCCTCTATGACGATGATGCAACGCAACTTCTCGATTGGCTGCCCGATCGCTGCCTTGCCGGTATCGACCTGCTATATCCCGACCCCTGGCCAAAGAAAAAGCACTGGAAACGGCGCTTTGTCAGCCCTGCGAATCTGGATCGCTTTGCCCGGGTAATGCTGCCCGGCGCGATATTCCGCTTCGCCTCCGACATCGATACCTATGTCAACTGGACACTGAAACACTGTCACGACCATCCAAAATTTAACTGGCCTGCCGAAACCGCCGCCGATTGGAACGAGCCATATCCAGGTTGGCCTGGAACGCGCTATGAGGCCAAGGCCCTGCGCGACGGCAGAAAACCCGCCTATTTGCGATTTGAGCGCAAATAACCGGCTATGCGGGGTTGAATGACGAGGCGAAAACCGTCGGTAAGCTCTTTTGAACAAGCCGCAGCCATTCGCTAAATCCTGACCACGACCCATGGTATTTTCCAATGATAACCGGCAGATGACATAGTGCGCCGGGATGCGCATCGAAACGATGCGGCATCACTTGCAACGGCTCCCGATTCAGCTTATATGGGTGTCAAATTCTTGGTCTTAAGACGAAGAGTGGGTCCACCCGGTCCCGCTCTTTTTTGTTACCGGACGACCGGTGGCGGCCAATTGGAGAAGTGGCTTGAATCAGCCGGGCGCGAAGACAGATACTGGAAAGGTTGCAACCGAAGCGCGCATTGTGCGCGAGACGGGCGTCGACGCGCGCATCGCTTTGATCGTCGAACCGGTGATCGAGTCAATGCAGTTCAGGCTGGTTCGCGTGCGGCTGTCTGGCCAAAACGGCCTGACATTGCAGATCATGGCCGAACGCCCAGATGGTTCGATGGCCGTTGAGGATTGCGAGGAACTAAGCCGGGCCTTGTCGCCGGTGCTTGATGTCGAAGATCCGGTCGATCAGGCCTATCACCTGGAAATATCGTCACCTGGTATCGACCGGCCCCTGGTCAGAAAGTCGGATTTTCGCGACTGGCAGGGCCATCTTGCCAAACTGGAAACGACAGTCCTGGTCGCAGACCGCAAGCGGTTTCGCGGCCGGATCACCGATGTTGACGGGACCGGTTTTGTGGTTGAACGCGATGCCGCCAGCGATAGTGACGAGCCAAACGTTCGTATTTCATTCGAGACAATCGCCGAGGCGCGGTTGATCCTCACCGACGATCTTGTGCGCGATGCCTTGAAACTTGACAAGAAGTTGCGCCAGCAGCGCAAGAAGGAGCGCCGGTCGGGCGGGCGGTCAGAGAAGAATTTGAAAACCGGGACGTAGAAATCGATATGCCGCAACGGTGTTGTTGCGGCTAAAATGCCAGGGAGACAACAATGGCAGTCAGTGCAAACAGGCTGGAACTCATCCAGATTGCGGATGCGGTAGCCCGCGAAAAATCAATCGACAAGGACATCGTTATCGATGCGATGGCCGATGCGATCCAAAAAGCGGCGCGTTCCCGGTATGGCCAGGAGACCAATATCCGCGCCGACATCAACCCGGCGACCGGTGAGATGAAACTGCAGCGCCTGATGGAGGTTGTCGAAACAGTCGAGGAGCCGGCGCGCGAAATATCGCTGCAGGATGCGTGTCACCGCAATCCGGATGCGCAAGTCGGTGATTCAATTGCCGAACAGCTCCCGCCGATGGATTTCGGCAGAATAGCTGCCCAATCGGCAAAGCAGGTCATCGTGCAGAAGGTGCGCGAAGCCGAGCGCGATCGCCAGTATGAGGAATATAAGGACCGCATTGGTGAAATCGTCAATGGTTCGGTCAAGCGCGTCGAATACGGCAATGTCGTTGTTGACCTTGGCCGCGGCGAGGCAATCATTCGCCGCGACGAGATGATCCCGCGCGAAAACTTCAAATATGGAGACCGCGTCCGCGCCTATGTTTATGATGTTCGCCGCGAGCAGCGCGGCCCGCAGATATTTTTATCGCGTACCCACCCGCAATTCATGACCAAACTGTTCACGATGGAAGTGCCGGAAATCTATGATGGCATCATCGAGATCCGCTCGGTCGCCCGTGACCCTGGTTCGCGCGCCAAGATCGCCGTGATTTCGAGCGATTCGTCCATTGATCCGGTCGGCGCCTGCGTCGGTATGCGCGGCAGCCGGGTACAGGCGGTTGTCGGCGAGTTGCAGGGCGAGAAAATCGATATCATCCCCTGGAACGACAACGCCGCGTCTTTCATTGTCAATGCGTTGCAACCAGCCGAGGTCGCCAAGGTCGTCTTGGATGAGGATGCCGAACGTATCGAAGTGGTGGTTCCCGATGAGCAATTGTCGCTGGCCATTGGCCGCCGTGGTCAAAATGTCCGCCTGGCCTCACAGCTAACCGGCTGGGATATCGACATCCTGACTGAGGAAGAGGAATCGGCGCGCCGCCAGAAGGAATTCGTCGAACGGTCGGCCCTGTTTATGGAAGCGCTCAATGTCGACGAAATGGTCGGTCAGGTGTTGGCGTCTGAAGGCTTTTCCAGCGTCGAGGAAGTCGCCTATGTGGAATCAGACGAGATTTCCTCCATCGACGGATTTGACGGCGAAACCGCAGAAGAAATCCAGATGCGCGCCCGTGAATATCTGGAGCGTATCGAAGCCGAGCTCGATGCCAAGCGCAAGGAACTGGGCGTCGAAGACGATCTTCGCGAGGTTCCCGGCATTACCACAGCAATGATGGTGACGCTTGGTGAAGACGATGTGAAAACGATTGAGGATTTTGCCGGTTACGCCGTCGATGATCTGGTCGGTTGGAAAGAGCGCAAAGACGGAGAAACAACCTTCTTCGATGGTGTGTTCACCAAGCATAATGTTGCCCGCGGAGATGCCGAGCAGATGGTGTTGGCGGCCCGGCTTAAGATGGGATGGATCACGGAAGAAGACTTGGCCGGTGATGAAGAAACCGAGGCGGCTGATGAAGCTGCTTCGGTTGACGCAGCGTAGGTCGGGAACGGTGGCTCTCCGGCATGAACGATCGCACCTGCATCGTAACCAGACAACATGGCGAACGTGATCGTCTGATCCGTTTTGTCGCCGGCCCTGACGGCGTGGTCGTTCCGGATCTCAAGCAAAGCTTGCCCGGACGCGGCTGCTGGGTTACGGGAACGCGGCGAAATGTTGATCTTGCCGCGAGCAAGAATATGTTTGCCCGGGCACTTCGCACCAAGGTGAAGCCGGGCGACGATCTTGGCGCGATGGTTGATGCTTTGCTGGCCCGCTCCGCATTGGGCGCAATCGGACTTGCCCGCAAGGCCGGTGGCCTGGCGCTGGGGGCGGCCAAGGTCGACGCAGAAGTTCGCAGAGGTTCGGCATTGGCTGTACTGCACGCGCAGGAAGCCTCCGATGATGGCGAGCATAAGCTTCGCAAAGCCCGTCGCGCCGTGAAATTGGCTGGCGGGCCGGAAATAGCAGCCTTCAAACTTTTCTCCGAAGGGGAATTGAGTTTGGCATTGGGCGGCACAAATGTAATACATGCAGCCTTGCTTGCCGGATCAGCTGGCCGGGCGGCGTTGAAACGCGTGAAGTTGCTTCTCGCATACCGGGAAGTACCCGACGGGGACAACGGCGAAATGGTTGCGCCAGCAGACAAAATGGCGTCGTAAAGGACTTGCAATGAGTGATACTAAATCTGGTGACGACAAGACGCTGAGCGTCAGCTCGAAAAAAACCTTAACCCTGAAGCGGCCAGGCGTTGAGCAGGGAACCGTGCGCCAGAATTTCTCGCACGGGCGCACGAAGTCTGTTGTCGTCGAAACCAAGAAACGCAAGTTTACCAAACCAGGTGAGACCGAAGCAGCGCCTCCGGTTGTTTTGAAAAAGCGTGCTGCCCCGGCACCAAGTCCGGCACCGGCCCCCGAAGCGCCGCCAAAGCCAAAACCTGCCGACAAGGCGGGCATGGTTCTAAACGAGCTTTCCAGCAACGAGATGGAAGCCCGCCGCCGTGCGCTTGAGGGCGCAAAGGTGCGTGAAGTTGAAGAACGCGAACAGGCGGCCATCGAGGCGAAACAGCGCGTTGAGGAAGAATCCCGCCGCGAACGCGAACGCGAAGAATCAGCCCGTCGCCAGGCCGAGGAAGAAGCAAGGCTTGCCGCTGAGGCGGAAGCGCGCCGCCGGGCAGAGGAAGAAGCGCGCAAACGCACACCAGAGCCGCAAGCCGCACCCGAAGAGGATGCCAGCAGCCGCGGACGGGGAAATCCGCCTGGAAAACGGGGAGCGCCGCCGAAATCCGATGCCGGCCGGCCGGCAGCAAGACCAAGAACAGACGATCGCCGCAGAGGCAAGTTGACCTTGAACCGGGCATTGTCGGGCGAAGAAACCCGGGGCCGCTCACTGTCTTCGATGCGCCGGCGTCAGGAAAAATTCAAACGCGCCCAGAACCAGGAACCGCGTGAAAAGATTTCGCGCGAAGTCACGTTGCCGGAGACGATCACGGTTCAGGAGCTTGCCGGCCGCATGACGGAGCGGTCCGTCGACGTGGTCAAATTCATGATGCAGCAGGGGCAGATGCTGAAACCCGGCGATGTAATCGATGCCGACACGGCCGAGCTGATCGCATCGGAGTTTGGGCATACGGTCAAACGCGTGTCCGATTCCGATATTGAGGAAGGTCTGTTCAATATCGAGGACAAGCCGGAAGACCTAAAGTCGCGTCCGCCGGTGGTAACGATCATGGGCCATGTCGATCACGGCAAGACGTCGCTGCTTGATGCAATCCGCAATGCCAATGTCGTATCAGGCGAGGCCGGCGGCATTACCCAGCATATCGGCGCCTATCAGGTTGAAAAGGATGGCCAGAAGGTCACCTTCATCGATACGCCTGGCCACGCAGCGTTTACCGCGATGCGCGCACGCGGTGCGCAGGCGACCGATGTCGCCATTCTGGTGGTGGCCGCCGATGACAGCGTGATGCCGCAGACCATCGAATCAATCAATCACGCCAAGGCGGCCGAAGTGCCGATGATCGTTGCGATCAACAAGATCGACAAGCCGGAGGCGGATGCAAACAAGGTGCGCACCGAACTTCTACAGCACGAAGTGTTTGTTGAATCTATGGGCGGTGAAGTGCTCGATGTCGAGGTCTCGGCAATCAAGGGCACCAATCTGGACAAGCTTTTGGAAACGATCCTCTTGCAGTCGGAATTGCTGGAACTGAAAGCCAATCCGGACCGCACCGCCGAAGGCGTCGTCATCGAAGCCAAGCTTGACAAGGGCCGCGGATCGGTTGCGACCGTGCTCGTTCAGGCAGGCACGCTGAATACCGGCGACATTGTCGTTGCAGGCGACGAGTGGGGCCGGGTACGTGCGCTGATCAATGATCGCGGCGAGCAGATGAAACAGGTTGGCCCGGCGATGCCGATCGAGGTTCTGGGCCTTCAGGGAACGCCGCAGGCGGGCGACCGCTTTGCCGTTGTTGAAAATGAGGCGCAGGCGCGCGAGATTTCCGAGTACCGCCAGCGCAAATCGCGTGAAATGGCCGTCGCCAAACAGGCCGGTCAGCGCGGTTCGCTGGAACAGATGATGACGCAGTTGCAAACCAGCGGCGTCAAGGAGTTCCCGCTGGTCATCAAGGGCGATGTGCAGGGCTCTATCGAGGCGATTTCCGGTGCGCTTGAAAAACTTGGAACCGATGAGGTCCAGGCGCGCATCGTACATTCCGGTGCCGGCGGCATCACCGAAAGCGACATTTCGCTTGCCGAGGCATCGAATGCCGCGATCATGGGCTTTAATGTCCGCGCCAACAAACAGGCACGCGAACTGGCAGCCCAGACCGGAACCGAAATCCGCTACTACAACATCATCTACGATCTCGTCGACGATGTGAAACAGGCGATGTCGGGTATGCTGTCGCCGGAGCGCCGCGAAACCTTCCTGGGCAATGCGGAAATTCTCGAAGTCTTCAACATCACCAAGGTCGGCAAGGTTGCCGGTTGCCGGGTCACCGAAGGCAAGGTCGAGCGTGGCGCCGGCGTGCGCCTGGTGCGCGACGATGTCGTGATCCACGAAGGCACACTGAAAACACTGAAGCGCTTCAAGGACGAGGTGGCCGAGGTGCCGGGCGGTCAGGAATGCGGCATGGCCTTTGCCAATTACGACGATATCCGCGCCGGCGATGTGATCGAAGCCTTCCGCGTGGAAGAGGTGGCAAGGTCGCTGTAATAGTTGAAAATAGCCGGACTTCCAGACGGAATACCGGCAATATCTTTGGTCGGCGAGCGGTTCCAATCCGCCGCCGGACCGGGAGAATCAAATGTCAAAATTTGCATCCAAAGGCCCCTCCCAGCGCCAGCTTCGCGTCGGCGAACAGGTTCGCCATGCTCTGGCGGAGTTGATCGGCCGTGGTGAAATCCGCGACGAGGTGCTGGAACGCACCGTCGTGTCGATTGCCGAAGTCGCCATGTCGCCCGATTTGAAAATCGCGACGGTCTATGTTTCTCCGCTTGGGGCCGGCGATGGCGAGGCCGTTGTCAAAGCATTGGCAAAAAACGCGAAATTCATCCGCGGCCGGCTTGCGCCAGCACTCCGGCAGATGAAATATATGCCCGATTTCCGGTTCCGGGTGGATACGAGCTTTGACAATTTCGACCGCATTGACCGGCTGTTGCGTTCGCCCGAAGTCGCACGCGATCTCAACAGCGACGATACAGAAGGCAGCACCGGCTAATGGCCCGCCAGCGCAGGAAGAAGGGCCGTCCGGTCTCTGGCTGGGTCGTGTTCGACAAACCGGTCGGCATGGGATCGACCGACGCCGTCTCCAAAATCAAATGGCTGTTTGAGGCCCAAAAAGCCGGCCATGCCGGAACGCTTGATCCGCTGGCCTCCGGCATGCTGCCGATCGCGCTTGGCGAGGCCACCAAGACCGTGCCCTATGTGATGGACGGGGCGAAAATCTACCGCTTTACCGTCAGTTGGGGCGAAGAACGCACGACGGACGATCTTGAGGGCGAGGTCACGGAAAAATCGGATCACCGGCCCGAACGCACTGCGATAGAGGCGCTGCTGCCAAAATACACCGGTGTCATCATGCAGGTGCCGCCGCAGTTTTCCGCCATCAAAATCAGTGGCGAGCGGGCTTACGATCTGGCGCGCGAAGGCGAAGCGGTGGATATCCCGGCCCGTGAGGTTGAGATCGGCCGCCTGGAGATCGTCGATATGCCCGACGAGGACCGGACGATATTCGAGATCGAATGCGGCAAGGGCACCTATGTGCGGTCGCTTGCCCGCGATATGGGCCGCGATCTTGGCTGTTATGGCCATATCAGCGAGCTGCGCCGAACGGAAGTATCACCGTTTACGCCGGACGATCTGGTGCTGCTCGATCATCTGGAGGCTGCCAGCCCCAGAACGGACAAGGCGTCAGGCGAGAGCGGAGAGGTGGGGCAAAACCCCTATGCGGCAATCGACGCAATCGTGATTGATGCGGGCGCTGCCTTGCAGGACCTGCCACACATGGCGCTTGGCGACGATGCCGCTCACCGGGTGCGGCTTGGCAATCCGGTGATCATTCGTGGCCGCGATGCGCCGGTGGACGCTGACGACGCCTATGTCACCGCCCGCGGTAAGCTGCTGGCTATCGGCGAGGTCGAGGCCGGCCAGTTCAAGCCGCGCCGGGTTTTCAAAGGCTGAAAAACCTATCGACGTAGCCCTCCGCTACTTTGCCAGCGCGACGCACCATCTTGAACCAGCCAATGACTGGTTGGTTGACAAAGAACCAATTCGCTGCGGCTGCACGAATGGCAACTTAATTTCAGAAATCATTCGGCCTGTCCGTTTGGTTAGGTTTGGCTCATGAAAATGCATCGAAAGTACTAATGCCTAGCATTTTTTGGACTCCAGGTATGACATTCCAACTTTTTTGCGCTTCATCGGCCACACTATTTGACGAAAATGTGAGTGTTGTATCAAAAGATAAAGGATGTTTTTATGTCTTACCTCACGATAAATCGTCGTGCCGCGCTTACAGGCGGGGTACTTGCTCTCGCTACACCTGCAATTCTCACATCCGCAAGTACTGCCTCGGCAGCGGGGCCCTCCAACCTGCCTATGCGTGCAGTACAGCAGTTTTCGCTTGGTGAAATGCGACTGACAGTGATCGACGACATGCTATTCACCATCCCTACCGCGATTTTTGGGGCCAACCAGCCTGAAGGCAGCGTTGACAAACTACTCTCACAATTCGGCCTCGCACCTGAATTCGCAAACATGCAAGGTCAAGTTCTTTTGGTTGAAGTAGATGACGCCAAAGTGCTCATCGACACAGGTCAAGGCGATGTGTCGCTACCTGATGCGCCCGTCGACAACGGTCGCTTGTTCGCTGGACTAAAAGCGGTCGGCATTTCACCGGAAGAAATCACCCATGTCGTCTTAACTCATGGCCATTTTGACCACATCGGTGGTGTGTCACAAAATGGGAAACCTTGCTTCCCCAACGCTGCACATTACATGAATGCAGCAGAATTGGAATATTGGGCGGCCACACCCCCAAGCGAAGCCAATTTCGAAACGCTGATGATTAGCATCGCCAACGACAAACTCGGCCCGATCAAGGACAAGATCGTGAACATAGATGATGGCGATGAAATCGTACCGGGCATCAAAGCCATAGACGCGCCGGGGCACACTTTGGGCCACATGGCTGTTCAGTTGACCAGTGGTGGCACGTCACTGCTTCATCTGATCGATACATCGGTGCACTATCTGGTCGGTACAAACGAACCGGACTGGGCCTTGGGGATCGAACATGACCCAGCACAAGCAGTCGCAACACGCCGCAAACTATTCAGCATGGCTGCGGAACAGAACTTGCTGGTGGCAGGTTACCACTTCCCCTTCCCGGGCATAGGACGTATTTCTGCAAGAGATGATCACTTCTTGTACACACCAGTTTCTGTGTCCTAAACTTGGGCGCCGCCGCCAGCGTTGCAATAGCACCG
Source organism: Rhizobiaceae bacterium (assembly GCA_963669455.1). GTDB lineage: Bacteria > Pseudomonadota > Alphaproteobacteria > Rhizobiales > Rhizobiaceae > JAWKWH01. The sequence continues at coordinate 3,628,111 of OY770026.1, read as the reverse complement.
CTGGCGGGTAAGCCTGTTTTGGAAAGACGTTTGTAATGGACCCTTTGAGCGACGTTCTTGATTTACTTGGGTTCAAGAGCTCTATCTATTTTCAAAAGAATTTTTGCGGCCGCTGGAAAATGTCCGTTGCCGACACCGGATTTGCGCAATTCCATTTTATCGTGCGTGGCACAGCGGTCATTGAACATGACGGACAGCAAGAACATCTGTCTTCAGGTGACCTAGTTATTTTCCCCAAAGGTGCTGCTCATGCAATCAGCGATCATCCATCCAGCCCGGTCACACGTGGGCAAGATGTAATTGCCAACATCCAAAACGGCGAAGAGCCTTTCACGATAGGTGACCGGACAACCCGAATGATATGTGGTCACTTCGAATACGATCTTATGCATCAGCATCCACTTGTCCGCGATCTTCCATCACGGATGCTGCTCAAGACCGGCGAACTCCAAGTGGGAACACTTGTTTCGTCTCTAATGTCCTTGATCGTTAATGAGACCCGGTCAGCTGAATTGGGCAGTCGAATTGTCACACAGCATCTTTCCCAGGCCTTATTCACATCCATATTGCGGGAACATTTCGAACAAGAGAATAGCTATGTCGGCTTCTATACCGGCATGCGCGATGAACGTATCGTTCTGGCGATTTCTGCAATTCACGAAGCGGATGGTTGGAAATACACACTAACAGACCTAGCTTCCATCGCGAGAATGTCGCGGTCATCGTTTGTTGCAAAATTCAAATCGCAGGTTGGGCAAACGCCGGGTGAATATGCTTTGAATTGGAAAATGCTCAAAGCTCGCCAAACGCTACAAAAAACAGATGAAACAATCGATGAGGTGTCTCATATGTTCGGCTACAGCTCAGGCAGCGCATTTTCGAGGGCTTTCCGAGAAGTTTTGGGCGTGAGCCCGAGCCAGGTCAGAAGCTGACCACGTTATTGCCTCTATTTTGCTCCGAATCTTTTTTCATTGGTAAAGCAGACTTTCGCTATTCAGCAAATTTCGGAAAATGATCGGGTCTTGTTGATTGAAGGTTGCCACCACACAGACCCGGTCACCATTTGGCGCCGTTGCCATGGCTGACAGGTTAAGAACGCCGATTTCAGGTGCCTTGAACGAACGGGTCCCTAACGTTTGCTTTCTTCATCCAAGATCAGGACTCTTTAATCCCCTGCAAATCCGTTTGCCCCTTTCCTTTCCCACCAATTTCCCCTATATGCGCCGCAGCAATTGGCGTTTGCCGTTGTTTTGTGGCCCCTGCTGGACGACATCCCGGCTGCGGGCGTCCCGTTTCCCGAAGTTTGAGAAAGGAAAAGCGCGATGTCGATTACTGCTGAACGCAAGCAGGAACTGATGAAGGAATATGCCACCGTCAAAGGCGACACCGGTTCGCCGGAGGTTCAGGTTGCAGTACTTTCCGAACGTATCAAGAATCTCACCGATCATTTCAAGGACCACAAAAAGGATAATCATTCCCGTCGTGGTCTTTTAAAACTTGTCTCGCAGCGCCGCCGCCTTTTGGATTATTTAAAGTCCAAGGACGTTGAACGCTACCAGACGCTGATCGGCAAGCTTGGCTTGCGCCGCTAGTTTTTTGCCGGCGGGTGTTTAGGCACCCGCCGCAAACATTTTAGAGTATGGGGTACATTGTACCCAAAACCGGTTTCCTGCCAGCTTTCAGTTGTCTGGAAATCACCCATGGACAGGTCATGGGGCAGGATTGATGGCTGCTTGCCGCGTCAAAAACGCGGGGTTTGGTTGATAAGCGTCCTTCTGTCTTGCCCGTGGCTCGTCCGATACGAAGCCGACGGAGATTAAGCCGCTGCGGATGGGCCGCCAGCGGGGTTTCCGTCCATATAAGGACAAGACATGTTCAATCACCACAAAGTCGAAATCGAATGGGGCGGCCGCCCGCTGATACTTGAAACGGGCAAAATCGCCCGTCAGGCCGATGGCGCCGTTCTGGCAACCTATGGCGAGACGGTCGTTCTTGCGACGGTCGTTTCGGCAAAAGAAGCCCGCGCTGGACAGGATTTCTTCCCGCTCACCGTCAACTATCAGGAAAAAACCTATGCTGCCGGCAAGATACCCGGCGGATATTTCAAACGTGAGGGCCGGCCTTCGGAAAACGAGACGCTTGTCTCGCGCCTGATCGACCGTCCGATCCGTCCGCTGTTTGCCGACGGATACAAAAACGAGACCCAGGTCATCCTCACCGTCGTGCAGCACGATCTGGAAAACAACCCCGATGTGCTGTCGATGGTCGCCGCCTCTGCCGCGCTGACGCTTTCAGGCGTTCCCTTCATGGGGCCGATCGGCGGCGCCCGCGTTGGCTTAATCGATGGCGAATATGTACTAAATCCGCATGTCGACGAAATGCCGGAATCGAAACTTGATCTGATGGTCGCCGGCACCCAGGAAGCCGTGCTGATGGTCGAATCGGAAGCCCAGCAGCTTGACGAGGACACCATGCTCGGTGCGGTCATGTTCGGCCATAAGAGCTTCCAGCCGGTTATCGACGCCATCATCAAGCTTGCTGAAGTGGCCGCCAAGGAGCCTCGCGAACATTCCGTCGAGGACCTGTCGGCACTGGAAAGCGAAATGCTGGCACTGGTCGAAGCCGATCTGGCCGCCGCCTACAAGATCACCGACAAGCAGGAACGCTATGTGGCGATCGATGCTGCCAAGGCCAAGGTCAAGGAAGCCTACACCCCGGCCGAAGGCGACGATGCCAAATTCTCGCCCGAGCAGGTTGGCGCCGTATTCAAAAGCCTCCAGGCCAAGGTGGTGCGTGGCAACATCCTAGACACCGGCAATCGTATCGATGGCCGTGATTTGTCGACCGTTCGCCCGATCGTATCGGAAGTCGGCCTGCTGCCACGGACCCATGGGTCTGCGCTTTTTACCCGTGGTGAAACCCAGGCAGTCGTTGTCGCCACGCTTGGCACCGGCGAAGACGAGCAATATGTCGACAGCCTGACGGGCATGTACAAGGAATCGTTCATGCTCCACTATAATTTCCCGCCCTATTCGGTCGGTGAAACGGGCCGCATGCTGTCGCCCGGCCGGCGCGAAATCGGCCACGGCAAGCTGGCATGGCGGGCAATTCGCCCGATGCTGCCGGCAGCCGAGCAGTTTCCCTATACGATCCGTGCGGTTTCCGAGGTTACCGAATCGAACGGCTCATCATCGATGGCCACCGTCTGCGGCACCTCGCTGGCGCTGATGGATGCGGGCGTGCCGCTGGCCGCTCCGGTTGCCGGTATTGCCATGGGGCTGATCAAGGAAGGCGACCGCTATGCCGTCCTGTCCGACATTCTTGGCGATGAGGATCATCTGGGCGATATGGACTTCAAGGTCGCCGGCACGACCGAAGGCATCACCTCGTTACAGATGGACATCAAGATCGACGGCATCACCGAAGAGATCATGAAAATCGCTCTCGCCCAGGCCAAGGATGGCCGTGTGCATATTTTGGGTGAAATGGGCAACGCACTGTCGGAAAGCCGCGAGGAGCTTGGCGAGTTTGCACCGCGTATCGAAGTGATGAACATTCCGACCGACAAAATCCGCGACGTGATCGGCACCGGCGGCAAGGTCATCCGCGAAATCGTCGAGAAGACCGGCGCCAAGATCAACATCGAAGATGACGGCACGGTCAAAATAGCCTCGTCAAACGCCAAGGAAATCGAGGCGGCGAAAAAGTGGATTCACTCTTTGACCGCAGAGCCGGAAGTCGGCGTGATCTATGAAGGAACGGTTGTGAAAACCGCCGACTTTGGCGCCTTCGTCAACTTCTTTGGCCCGAAGGATGGCCTCGTTCATATTTCTCAGCTGGCGCAGGAGCGCGTCGGCAAGACCACCGATGTCGTCAAGGAAGGCGACAAGGTTTGGGTCAAGCTGATGGGCTTTGACGAGCGCGGCAAGGTGCGCCTGTCGATGAAGGTCGTCAATCAGGACACCGGCGAGGAAATTCCCCGTGAGCCGCGCGAGAAACGCAGCGAAGCAGAGTAACTTCGCCTTCAAAAAGGCAAACAAGTGGCGCGGGCAGCAATGTCCGCGCCTTTTTTCTGAAGCGTGTCCGGATAAAATGGGGAAATGACCATCGACCCGCACATTGCGACAATTCTACTTCCTTTCGACAATGATAGTCTGCAATGGCCATCATCGAAGGGCAGGGCGCTGTGTTTGGGGTTTGCTGATCCGCTGCCGGCCCAGGCGGCCAAACCGTGTCAGCTAGACTATGTGCAGGGGTTCAGACCGCATTTTCTAAAGCTTGAGCGGGCCGGTCACCATGTCCAGGCGGAGCTCAATGAAACCGCGCGCTACGATTTGGTTTTCGTCCGTCTCGGACGTCATCGTGGGCAGAATGACGCCTGGATCGCATCCGCGCTGAGGCAATGTTGTCCAGGTGGAACTGTTATCGCTGCGGGGGGGAAAACCGATGGCGCGCAAAGCCTGCTGAAACGCCTTGCCAGGCAGGGCGCCGATATTTGCCACGCCTCCAAGAACCACGGATCGGTATTCTGGTTAGAGGCAGGTAGGAACAGCGAGGAACTGGCCACATCGCTGGACCCTGGTAAAAATCCCCTGGTCGAGGATCGTTATCACACCGCACCGGGGATGTTTTCCAACGGCCGCGTGGATCCCGGCTCCAAATTGCTTGCAGATCATATGGCAGGCTTGAGCGCCGAAACGGTTGCCGATTTCTGTGCTGGCTGGGGATATTTGTCAGCCCGCGCGCTCGAACTGGATGAGAGCATTCGCCATTTGCATCTTTATGAAGCAGACCACGCATCACTTAAGGCTGCCAGATGCAATGTGCCCCATAAGGGCGGGGTCGAAACCGCCTTTTTCTGGCATGATCTTTTAACCGAACCGCCTGAGCAGCGCTATGACGCGATCATCATGAACCCGCCCTTTCATTCAGCCCGTGCCGCCGACCCGCAAATAGGCGTCCGGCTGATCAAAGCCGCGTCAAAAGCGCTTGGTCCCAGGGGACGATTGTTCATGGTGGCAAACAGGCAGCTACCCTATGAGGCTGTTCTTGGCGCCTGTTTTTCAAATGTGAAGAAAACCGCCGAGGAAAACGGCTTCAAGGTGTTTTGCGCGCGCAAATAGCGCAAGAAACATTCCCTCAACTGTCTCCGGTTTGCTTCAGCTCTTCCAGCCTTGGCATCGACACGATATTGTAGCCGGAATCCACATAGTGAATTTCGCCCGTCACGCCGGAGGACAGATCCGACAGCAGATAAAGCGCGGAATTGCCAACCTCCTTGATGCACACCGTGCGCCGTAGCGGCGAATTGCGCGCCTGATAGGCGAACATGTGCCTGGCGTCGGAAATCCCTGCGCCTGCCAGGGTACGCACCGGACCGGCCGATATGCCATTGACCCGGATGCCCCGCGGGCCGAAATCATTGGCGAGATAGCGCACACTTGCCTCCAGCGCGGCCTTGGCGACACCCATGACATTGTAGTTTGGCATGACACGGACCGACCCGGCATAGGTGAGCGTGATCATCGACCCGCCATCCGTCATCAGGTCTGCGGCCCTGCGGGCAATTTCCGTAAACGAAAAACATGAAATCAGCATGGTACGCTGAAAGTTCTCGCGCGTTGTATCGGCGTAAAGACCCTTCAATTCGTTTTTGTCCGAAAAGCCGATCGCGTGCACGATGAAATCAAGCCCGCCCCATTCTTCGCGAAGACGGTCGAAACAGGCATCCACAGACGCGATATCCTCGACATCGCAAGGGACGACGATTGACGCGCCGGCTTTTTCCGCAAGCGGCGCGACGCGCCTGCCAAAGGCCTCTCCCTGATAGGTAAAGGCCATCTGCGCGCCTTCGGCCGCCAATTTCTCGGCAATGCCCCAGGCAATCGAATGGTCGTTTGCAATACCCATGACCAGGCCGCGCCGGCCCTTCATAAGCGAACCCATCTGTCTGCCCTCAGCCTTCAATCCGTTCGAAAATCAGCGTCGCATTGGTGCCGCCGAACCCGAATGAATTCGACAACGCCGCATCGATCTTGCCATCGATCCGGTTTTGCACGATCGGCATGCCTTCAAATTCCGGGTCCAGGGTCTCAATATGCGCGCTCTTGCCGATGAAATCGTTCTGCATCATCAAAAGACAGTAGATCGCTTCCTGCACCCCGGCCCCGCCGAGGCAGTGACCGGTCAGTGATTTGGTTGACAGGATATGCGGGATATCGTCACCGAACACTTCGCCAATGGCTTCGATTTCCCGGCTGTCACCAATCGGGGTCGATGTGCCATGGGTATTGATAAAGTCGATCTTGCCGCGCGCGGTTTTCAGTGCCTGTTGCATACAGCGTACCGCGCCTTCGCCTGATGGCGCCACCATATCGAAACCATCGGACGTCGCGCCGTATCCGGTCAATTCGGCGTAGATTTTGGCGCCCCGGGCCTTGGCCCGCTCCAGCTCCTCCAAGACGAGAACCCCGGCGCCGCCGGCGATGACAAAGCCGTCCCGGTTTACGTCATAGGCTCGCGATGCGACATCCGCCGTGTCGTTGAATTTTGACGACATGGCGCCCATGGCGTCGAACAGGTTGGACATTGTCCAGTCGAGGTCTTCATGGCCACCGGCGAACATCACATCCTGCTTACCCATTTGGATCAATTCAGCGGCGTTGCCAACACAATGGGCCGAAGTGGAGCAGGCTGATGAAATCGAGTAGTTGACGCCGTGAATTTTAAACCACGTTGCCAGTGTCGCCGAGGCTGTCGATGACATGGCTTTCGGCACTGCGAAGGGGCCAATCCGTTTCGGGCTTCCCTTTTCAATGGTTATATTTGCAGCCTCGACCACCGTTTTGGTCGACGGACCGCCCGACCCCATGACAATGCCGGTCATCTCATTTGTGATGTCGCTTTCTTCAAGTCCGGAATCGGCGATCGCCTGTTTCATGGCGACGTGGTTCCAGGCGCCTCCCTGGCTTAGGAAACGCATGGCGCGGCGGTCGATGAGATCGGTCGGATCGCACTCCGGCTTGCCCCAGACCTGGCACCGAAAACCGTGATCGGCAAAATCCTGCGAAAATGAAATGCCGGATTTTGCGGTACGAAGGGATTCCGTTACCGAATCGGCGCTGTCGCCGATCGAGGAAACGATACCAAGGCCCGTAACAACGACTCGTCTCATGGATTACTCCTGATTTTCTTGACCCCGAGTTTAGCCGGGTCCGGCTGTCATTTATGTGGCGGCGGGCGAACTGACGTTCGACAGGCCAACCCTTAGATCGGTCGCCGTATATATGGTTTCGCCATCGGCCTTCAACCAGCCATCGGCGATGCCAAGCACAAGTCTGCCGCGCTTGACCCGCTTGAAGTCGACACCATATTCAACAAGTTTCGTGGCCGGCGTAACCATGCCTCTGAACTTCACCTCGCCGGTGGAAAGGGCCATTCCTTTTCCCGGTTCGCCAAGCCAGCCCAGGAAAAATCCGGTCATCTGCCACAGCGCGTCGAGACCGAGACAGCCGGGCATGACGGGGTTTCCTGGAAAATGGCACGGGAAAAACCAATGGTCGGGCTTGATCGCAAAGTCTGCACGTACGCATCCCTTGCCATGCTCGCCGCCATCTTCAGCTATCTCGGTAATCCGGTCGAACATCAGCATGGGGGGTGAGGGAAGCTGGGCGTTTCCCGGCCCAAACAGCTCCCCCCGGTTGCATGCAAGCAAGTCCTCGTAATCATAGCTCGATTTTTGTTCAGCCATATGGTGTCCCTTTGCCAACAGCCGCCGCTTGAACTTAATGCGTGCTGCTCGTCATCTGAATTCCCAACTCCCTATCACAGCTTAACGGGCCCCGGAAACACTCCAGATCGGTTTTCGCACCCGAAATCGTGATGATTTGCCGCTATTGATCCGCTTTTGCCTAGGGAATATATTCAAAGGGAACCGTAGCCTAGGTTATGCCTTTGATTGCGGCAGAAATGGTACTGACCCGGGATTGAAACGGCCGATGGCAGAAGAGATCCAAGACAGCTACGCGTCGGCAGAAAGCCGTGTGCGCAAGGCGGGATTGCGCCCTACACGGCAGCGTATAGCGCTGGCCAAACTGCTTTTTGCCAAGGGAGACAGACACCTGGCGGCAGAAGAGCTTCATGCCGAGGCGGCCGAGGTTGGCTATTCAATGTCGCTTGCAACGGTCTACAACACCTTGCACCAGTTTACCGACGCCGGCATGTTGAGAGTACTGGCGGTTGAAGGGTCCAGAACCTATTTCGACACGAACACGTCCGACCACCATCATTTCTTCGTTGAAGATGACAACACGATTGTCGACATTAAGGGTAGCCCGTGTGCAATTTCCGATCTGCCTGAGCCGCCGGAGGGCATGGAGATTGCCAATGTCGATGTGATCATCCGGCTCAGGCGCAAAAAAAGCTGAGCCGGTCAGCCGGCAAGATTCAATCCTCGTAGGTTTCGCCCGGATAAGCACCCCAAACGGACGCCTGTTTGATCCAGCCCTTGTAGCCTTTGAAGGTCATCTGGCACCAGTCGCCATTGCAGGTATGAATACGGCCGATCGCGCCGGGTTCGATCCTGGCAATCTGGCGGGACTGTGTTTCCGGTTCCGTATGCAGTGCCACAGGCTCATTCTTGCCCCGATGCCACGGCACGGTCATGCCGGTGCGCCGTCCTGACAGGAGGGATTGATAAATCCATCCCTCGGTGCCGTCTGAATCACGCACCCGGCGCCAATTGTCATATTCCTGGATGATTTCAAGCGGTAGCCCGGACTTCACATAAAGCCAGTCAACCGCATAGTCGCGTCCGGGGCCGATACGCAAATTGACGCGGCTCGATTTCAGGCTGACGAAACGCGGCAGCGGCAGGCCGCTTTGCCCGCGCTGGATGGAGCCCGTGGTCTGGGCTTTGACGGTTAAGGCCGATGCGGCAAGGCTCGTTGCTGCCAAAGGCAAGGCTATTGTAACCGGCAGCAGAGCTGCGGTGATTTTCTGAAGGGTCGAGCGAAACACGTCAAATGTCCTTCTGGTTCAGTTGCCGGCTCGCCGCCACAATCATCTTTGCAGTCGCTGCGAGCGCTTTTTCTTTGTCAACGGGCCATCGTCTTGTTAGACAGTTCCATTGCCCGGACGTCTTTCCAGTGTCGCTCTTCTTGGTTAATGACGTCTCAACGCGGCCGCTATTTTGAGGACTCCATGACCGGCAAAAAGAAGCCCAAAGTCGTAATCACCCGCAAACTTCCCGATCCGGTTGAAACGCGAATGTGCGAGCTTTTCAACGCATCCCTCAATATCGACGATACACCCATGACCCAGCCGCAATTGGTCGCCGCGTTCCAGAACGCCGATGTTGTGGTGCCGACGGTGACCGATCGCATCGACAAGGCGTTGATCGATCAGGCGGGACCGAATCTCAAACTGATCGCCAATTTTGGCAATGGTGTCGACAATATCGATGTTGCAGCCGCCGCCAAAAAGCACATCACCGTCACCAATACGCCGAATGTTCTAAACGAGGACACGGCCGATATGACGCTGGCTTTGATGCTGGCCGTGCCACGCCGCCTGAACGAAGGGGCCAACCTACTCAAAGGTGATGGAAAATGGGCCGGGTGGTCGCCCACCTGGATGTTGGGTCATCGCATTTGGGGAAAACGGCTCGGTATTGTCGGAATGGGACGGATCGGCACGGCGGTCGCGCGCCGGGCCAAGGCCTTTGGGCTATCTATCCATTATCACAATCGTAATCGGGTGTCGGAGGCGACCGAAGAGGAGCTCGAAGCCACCTACTGGGAAAGCCTCGATCAGATGCTGGCCAGAGTGGACATCATATCGGTCAATTGCCCCTCCACACCGGCAACATTCCACCTGTTATCCGCCCGCAGGCTGGAACTGATGCAGCCCGCCGCCTTTATCGTCAACACGGCTCGCGGCGATATTATCGACGAGGATGCCCTGATCGCACTGATCGAGGCCGGAAGGATCGCTGGCGCCGGGCTTGACGTGTTCGAGCATGAACCGGCGGTCAATTCAAAACTTGTCAGGTTGGCCGAGCAGGGTAAGGTGGTCATCCTGCCGCATATGGGGTCGGCCACGATCGAGGGCCGCATCGACATGGGCGAAAAGGTGATCGTCAATATCCGCACATTTTTCGATGGTCATCGGCCGCCCGACAGAGTGTTGCCGTCACTGGCCTGACAAAGCATCGCCGACAACCTGCAATTTGCCATTTGGCCCGGCCATGGTCTGCATTCTGTCGAATTGGCTGTGCAGGGCGCGGTCAAGCGCCAGGGCAGGGGGGCTTTGCAGGCCGAGCTCGCGGGCAGCGACAAGCCCCAGCAGCAAGATGGCGTCGGCCTCATGCAGGACAAGAGCAGCAGGGGCCTTGCGCCCATGGACCAGCTCCAGCAGGATTGTCGACGCCGTCGATGATCCGACCGTTGCGGGAATGAACAGAACTTTACCGGCGATGTTGGCGCCGCATTCAGGATGCCTCACATCGATGATTTCGCCAGTCCGGGGGTCTACGCCGCCCCAGAAGCTGATTGGAGCCGTCAGCACCAGGCCTTCACCAGCGCCCGGTTTTCCCTCGATTAGAACGTTTGCGGTTTGCACGGTCAAAATAGTGTCTCATCCAGACAGGGTTTGCCGCTGACCGCGCTTTGAACACAATCGGAAAGCGTGCCATAGACCACGCCGTAACCGGTATTTGCAGGCGCGTAATGGGCAAATTTGCCGGAATTGGTCATCAAGACACCGCCATCAAGGGCAGGCAGAATCGGGGTAACAACAATACAGGTGTCAACGACGATGATGACGCCGAGCCTTTCCAGCCTTGAGCGCAAACCGGTCTTTTCCAGTTCGGTCAGAACATGCCTTCCGGTGCAGGCATAAAGCGGGGCGGCAAGTTGTCTGCCGCCAAGCAGCGCTTCCAGCCGGGCGAACTCTGCGCCTGACAGATGCGGGCTTCCAATGGCCACCGCATCGATGCGATCGGGTTGTTCGGCTGTCGACAGAAGCTGTTGCGCCTCGCGCACCATCTGGCTTGTAACGGTGATCACTGTGTCAGGTGTTTTGCCGCCGCAGGCCGCCTCCACCGTTGGTGCTTCCGGCGTGATGCCTGCCATGTGAAACAGCCCGACCGCGCCCGTTGACGCCGCAGCAGCACCAAACGCTTTTAACTGGTCTTCATCCGGTTTTTGCAGAAACCCGTCGATCACGCCGACAGAGTTACCGGCCAGCCGGCCATAAAGACTGCCAAGAACCGGCCATGCCATTTCGGCCTTTAAAAAACGTTCCGGCAGTCCGCTGAGATCGAGCACAAACCGGGCGATACGGTTTTCCAGCCTGTGCAATCCGCAATCGGGTGCCTTTCCAGTGATGGCGCAGGCGATATCGAGCAGATCGCCATAGCGGTTTGTTCGCGCACCCAGCACCGAATTGCAAAATACGACGGCGTTTGATTCACCCCAGGCAACGTCCGTGCCCATCGCCGGCCGGTGCCCGGCCTGATAAGGCGCGCAGGTCCAGCTCGGTTGACAGCCAAGCTTGAGATAGGCCTGCATCATGCGTTTCGCCATCAGCCGGTCCCGGCCTTCAAGCCTTTGTCTGGAACAGCCGGTCAAATCGAGAGCGCCGACATTAAGCGTGGCGGCAACCGCTACCTTGGCGCCGCCCGACACCAGCTTTTCGGCAAAGATGACACCGGCTTCACCATGGTAGACGGCGCCGTCGATGTGGGCTGACTGGATGTCGATGAGTTTTGGCGCCCCCAAAAGCCTGGCCGCCTCGGCAACAATGCGCATGGCCATTCCCGCGCCATCGCCTCTTGCTGCCTGTTCGCGTTCTTCAGCTTTGAGGGTGAGGCTCATCGCCAGCCCTGTTTTCCGGCTTTGACCGGTATTTTATTGTCTCAAATTTTGCCGCAAGCCCATCATAAAGCAGCAGCCGTCCGATCAGCGGTTCGCCGGTTCCGGTAATGAGCTTGATCACCTCCATCGCCTGCAAGGTTCCCATCACGCCAGTGAGTACGCCCAAAACGCCAGCTTCGGCACAAGATGGCACGAGGCCCGGCTCCGGCGGCTCAGGAAACAGATCGCGATAGGACGGGTTTTTTTGCCCATCCGACCGGAATTCCCAGGGTTTCAGCACAGTCAAAGAACCGTCAAACCGCCCCACTGCCGCCGTCACCAGCGGTTTTTGCGCACGGGCGGCAGCATCGGCCACCCCATAGCGGGTGGCAAAATTATCGCTGCCATCGGCGACCACATCGTACCGGCCGATCAGCTCTTCAGCGTTTTCGCCGTCAAGCCGAAGCGCAAGCGTTTCGACCAGGACATGCGGATTGATCGCGTTGATCGCCCGCCTGGCGCTTTCCACTTTCGGCTGGCCGACCGCCTCGGTCGAATGGATGACCTGCCGCTGTAAATTGGACAATGAAACCGTGTCATCATCGACAATACCCAGCGTTCCAGTACCAGCCGCCGCCAGATACTGTAAAACAGGCGATCCGAGCCCGCCGGCTCCGACCACCAGAACACGGGCGCGTTTTAGTTTCTGCTGCCCCATGCCGCCGATTTCCGGCAGCACGATATGGCGCGCATAGCGCTCCAGCTCCGGTTGGGTCAAAGGAGAGGGATCATGAGCTGTCATGGGTTGATCCTAGCGCGATGACCTTCGCCTGTCAGTCGCCATTTTCCGGTAAAATCTGGCCGTCGGCGACGGCAAAGAACTGAGCCCCGCCACCGATTGAGGAAAACAGCGATCTGTCCGTGCCGGTCATATAGGCCTGAGCGTTCAAATCCTCGACGAGGTCAAACAGCGCGCCGCGTCGGTATTCATCCAGATGGGCGGCAATCTCGTCCAAGAGCAGGATCGGAGCCATGCCCGATATGTCGGCGGTGAGGCGCGCATGCGACAGAATAATGCCGACCAGAAGCGCCTTTTGCTCCCCCGTCGAGCAGTGCATTGCCGGCATGTCCTTTGGCTGGTGCCGGATCAACAGATCGCTGCGGTGCGGTCCTTCCAGGGTTCGCCCGGCAATCCGGTCCCGCGGCCGTTCATCGCGCAATTGCCGGCAAAAACTTTCTTCCACATCGCCGGATGGCTGTTCGCCGATCTCGGCTTCGAGTGTACCGGCAAGCGTAATGGAGGCAGCGGGAAACGGATTGCCCGGTTTGATCGCGCCCATTGCGCCAACCAGCAGGCGCACGAGTTCGAGCCTGGCCGCTGCGATCGCGGTTCCGGTTTCGGCCATGGTTGCCTCAATCGAGGTAAACCAGCTTCCATCGGTGGAATTGTCGGCCAGCAACCGGTTGCGGCCACGCATCGCCTTTTCGTAGTCCATTGCACGGCGTCCGTGACCGGGGTCGATGGCGAGCACCAGCCTGTCGAGAAAACGCCTTCGGTCGCTGGCCGGTCCGGTAAACAGACCGTCCATCGCCGGGGTGATCCAGATGACTCTCAACCATTCCAGCAGAGAATCCACCGCCTTGGCATTGGCGCCGTTGATGCGTACGCGGCGGCCGTTTGCCCCGCTTTCCGCACCGGCGGTGCCAGTCCCGATTTCGGCAACGCCTAAAGGGCCGTCAAGCTCCGCATGGATGGCAAAGCCGCTGTCAGAACCATGTCTGGCGACATCGGCTAAAACGGCGCGGCGCAATCCGCGGCCGGGCGTCAGAAAGGAAATCGCTTCCAGAAGGTTGGTTTTACCGGCACCATTCTCGCCGGTGAGGATTACCGGTCCGGGCTGCAATTCAAGCGCGACATGCTCGTAGTTTCTGAAATTGTTGAGGCTCAGCCGGTTGAGCGATACGCGGGGCGGGCCATCGGGTCTGCCGGATGCTGTCTTGGCGTGCGCCATGTCATTTTCCAGGCGGCCGCGCGACCAATGGGGCTAAACCCGCATCGGCATCAGCACGTAAAGCGCATCTTTGTCGGCTGCATCGTGAATCACCGTCGGCGAACCGGAATCGGCAAGCATGAAATGGGCTTCGTCTCCGGAAAGCTGGTTGGCCACATCCAAAAGATATTTGGCATTGAAGCCGATTTCGATCGGATCGGATGAATAGTCGGCGGCAAGTTCTTCGGTGGCGCTGCCGGAATCAGGGTTGTTAACCGTCAGGACGACCTGACCGTCTCCGATTGACAGTTTCACCGCCCGCCCGCGTTCTGATGAGATCGTGGAAACACGGTCGACGGCTTGCGAAAATGTCTGCCGGTCGATCACCAGCGCCTTGTCATTGCCGGTCGGGATGACCCGCTGATAGTCGGGGAAGGTACCGTCGATCAGCTTGGACGTCAAAACGACGGAGCCGATGGTAAAGCGTATCTTTGAGTCCGATAGCTCCACCGTCACCTTGATGTCGGGATCATCGACGAGTTTTTGCAATTCGCTTACCGTTTTGCGGGGGATAATGATCCCGGGCATGTCTTCAGATCCTGCAGGCGCCTCCATTTCGGTCCGCGCAAGCCGGTGTCCGTCCGTTGCCACCGCGCGCAGTTTCTGTGCCCCGTCAACCTCGATAGCATGAAGATAAATGCCGTTCAGATAGTAGCGGGTTTCCTCCGTGGAGATGGCAAATTGCGTCTTTTCGATCAGGTCTTTCATCTCCGTGGAATCAAGCCTGAATATGTGGCTGAAACTTCCAGCTGACAGTTCCGGGAAATCCGATTGCGGCAGGCATTGCAGGCGGAAGCTCGATCTGCCTGATATGACCGACATCGCATTGCCATCATCATCCATCTTCAACATGACTTCCGCGCCGTCAGGTAATTTACGCACGATGTCATATAAGAGATGTGCAGGAACGGTTGTCGCGCCGGTCTGCTCGATCTGGGCTGCTGTGGCTTCGGTAACCTCCAGATCGAGATCGGTGGCTTTCAGTTCGAGACTGGCTCCCTCGGCCTTTAGCAGCACGTTGGAGAGGATCGGTATCGTATTGCGCCGCTCCACCACGCGATGCACATGGTTGAGAGCTTTTAAGAGGTTGGAACGTTCCAGAGTTACGCGCATAACAAACCGATCTTGCCTGATTTTCCCGAATTCCGCAGCCCGGCTTTCTGCCTGCGAAGCCGCTGCAAAATGACAGGAAAATGCGATAAAACGCAAGCCCGCATGCGACTTGGCCCACCATTCGGCAAGGATTTTGGGGATAACATCCGCCCCGGTCCGGGGCGGATGATTTCAGACCGCCTGACAGTGCGCTGTAAGCGCCTGGCTGGTGTCAGGTCTGTTCGTGAATCAGCCGCTTCAGCAGCTCGATTTCACGCGCCAGTATCTTGTCGGATTCTGACAATCCCTCGATCTTGCGCACGGCGTGCAAAACGGTGGTGTGATCGCGGCCGCCAAAACGCCGCCCGATTTCGGGCAGGGATCTCGGCGTCAGCACCTTGGCGAGATACATCGCAATTTGCCGCGGCCGGACGATGGTCCGGGTGCGCCGGTTGGAGAGCAGTTCGGTTCTTGACACATTGTAGTGGCGCGAGACGGCCCGCTGAATGTCCTCAATGCGGATGCGCTTGGGTTCGCCAGAGCGATAGATATGTCCGAGCAAATCATCGATTCGTTCAACCGAGAGCTGCGGTTCGAATGATTGGCGAAAAATGAGCTGGTTGAAGGCCCCCTCCAACTCGCGTCCGCTGCCCGTCACCACCCGGGCGACATGTTCCAGTATCGCGTCTGGAATATCCAGTGACTGGTCTTCGGCTTTGTTTTCCGCAAGCCGCTGCCGCAACATCGAAAGGCGCATTTCGTAATCCGGCGATGCCATTTCCAGTGCCACACCGCCGTTCAGCCGCGAGCGGACGCGCGGTTCCAGCGATTCAAGCTCCGAGGGGGGGCGATCAGCGGCCACAACGACCTGTTTAGCGCTGTCCAGCAGCATGTTGATCAGGTGGCAAAACTCGTGCTGGATCGACTTGCCCTGCAGAAATTGCATGTCGTCGATGACCAGAAGGTCGATGTCGCGAAGCTGCTCCTTGAAGGTAAGGGCATTGTTGTCGCGGATGGCTGTCGCAAAACGCCACATGAAATATTCTGCTGTGAGATAAACAACCTGGGATTGTGGATCGCGGGCGAGCGCCTCCGCAGCAACCGCCTGTAACAGATGTGTCTTGCCGAGTCCGACCGATGCATGGATGAATAAGGGGTTGAACCGGGTCGCGCTTGAAGCCTGTTCGGCAACAGCGCGCGCAGCGGCAAACGCCACCCGGTTGGACGGGCCTTCGACGAAGGATGCAAATGTGTAGCGTCCATCAAGCGGCGATCCCAAAACAGTATTGCGCATGCGTCCGGCGTCCGGTTTTCCACCCGCACCCGGCGTCAAAGCCGCAGATGTAGCCGGCAAAGAGCTTCGAATGTTGATGGCCGATTTGTTGACGTCTGCCTGCGTTTTGGTTTTCGAGGCTGGTCGTGCCAGTTTGTCACCGGCTGCGAGGCTGTTTCTGACCGCGCTACGCACCACGATCTCAACGCGCAGCAATTCCGGCGCATCGGCCTTCCACAGCTTAACGATAAGATCGAGATAGTGGTTGTTGATCCAGGAGCGAAGGAAAGTGGTCGGTACCGACAACCGCACGATGCTGGATGTCGCATCCACCAGTTTCATCCGTTCAAACCAGCTGGCAAATACCTCTGCGCCAAGCTGGGCCTTCAATTGAGCCCTTACGCGATCAAAAACCTTCTTGCCATCATTTGATGCCATGCCTCTGTCCCCTGAAGGCCTTGCTACCGACCCAGCGTTCGCCGCCCGTACCGCCACAGTGTTGCTCTCAATAATCATGTCGGATTGCCGCCATCCCGTTTTTTGTTTTCCAAAAGCGCTTGATCCTGCAAGCGCCGCCATCCCCCAATTTTCTTAAGATCCAATATCAAATACGCTTAAGTAACCGCACCTCCATAAGCTTCTGTCCAAAAAGTATTGTGCAAATCCATTGCCCTTTGCGGCCATTTCACGATGTAAAACATGTGAAAAGCCCCGGAAAGAATAAGAAGTTGCCCGAATACTCAGTACAAACGTGAATATGACGCCGGTGATCCGTCGTCACGAAACAGACAAGAAGCCACACTCACCGGCACAAAACCGATGTTAAACCCCGTCAAAATTTGATAGACATTTGGGCGTCGAGCCCGTCCGTTCCGATGGATGGACACTACCGAATTCACTGTGGAAAGCGCAAGGCGGCGATTGAAGTTTTTTTTAACTTTATATGCTTGCAAAGAGCCGAATCATGGCTCTTTCGGCGAGGCAATCCCGGATAAATCTTTCTGATTCAATCTCTTTCCTGGCAAGGAGAAAAAATATCACGCGGCTAAAAAAAAAGTTCGAAAATTTTCTTGACAGCGGTTCTGTCCGACTGCCGCCAAACGTGATTGATATTGATCGGGAATAAGGGCCGCTAACCCATTGAAAGATAACGGATAGCTTTGCTGCCGTTCAAAGTTATCCACAGGCTATATGGCTGTTTTGTAACAGTTTTTCCGGCTATCTCAGGGTTGAAGAAGCTTTGCCGGCTATAGATTCAGGAATGGCGGCGGCAGGGTAAAACCAGAAAAGCCGGCAGGAACAGCCGGCTTTCATGCACCAAGCATTTTGATGTGTTTGCAGCGTTCAAACGCAGCCGTCTAAACTGCTCTAGCCAGAGAGAGCTTTGACCCGGCTCGACAATCTCGACACTTTTCTAGACGCCGTGTTGCGATGCATCGTGCCCTTGCCAGCAGCTCTCATAAGCTCTGGCTGGGCCTGTTTGAAGGCTGCCTCTGCGGCCGCCTTGTCACCTGCCGCAATCGCTTCCTCGAGTTTGCGGACATAGGTGCGAACACGTGAAATCCGGTTTTTATTGACCGCAGTACGCCTGGCTATTTTGCGCGTTGCTTTCTTGGCCGATGACGTGTTGGCCATGGTGCTTCTCTCTTTTCTTCCGATGGCCGCAACATCAACGTTTGCACGATTGCAATTACGTATGGGGGCCTTAAAACAAGCGGGCGGCCAGAAGGCCGCCTCAAACTGGCGCGCTTATAGTTCGAAACGTATTTCGCGTCAACGCCGGATTGGACTTGCCATGCTGTTTCGGTCCGCTTGTCCGGCTACTTGTTCTTGAAACCGGCCGAGCGCTTTTCGACGAAAGCCGCCATTCCTTCTTTCTGGTCCTCCATCGCAAACAGGGAATGAAACAAACGGCGCTCAAATCGCAGGCCCTCGGCAAGTGTTGTTTCGTCGGCCCGGTTGACCGCCTCCTTTGCCATCATGACGGCAGGCATTGAAAATTCGGCAATCTTTCCGGCAGCTTTGAGCGCTTCCTCGATCAGTTCATTATCGCCAACCACGCGCGACACCAGTCCGCTGCTTTCGGCCTCCGCCGCATCCATCATCCGGCCGGTAAGGCACATATCCATGGCTTTCGCCTTGCCGACCGCGCGTGTAAGACGCTGTGATCCGCCCATTCCAGGCATAACGCCAAGCGTGATTTCCGGTTGCCCGAACTTTGCGCTTTCCGACGCGATGATGAAATCGCACATCATCGCCAGTTCGCAACCGCCTCCAAGCGCGTATCCCGATACTGCCGCTATGATGGGCTTGCGCACCCGCGTCAGAGCCTCCCAGGCGGCAAAAAAATCAGCCGCATAGGCTTCCGCATAGGACAATGGTTGCATTTCCTTGACATCTGCACCGGCGGCAAATGCCTTTTCAGAACCCGTAATCACAATGGCGCTCACCCGCGCATCCTCATCAAACCCGGCCAGCGCTGATATCATTTCTTTCATGACCGCAGTGTTCAGCGCGTTTAGGGCTTTGGGCCGGTTCAACCGGATCAATCCGACCTTGCCCTTGGTTTCGACGATGATTGTTTCGTAACTCATCAAATTGATCCTCATTGTTCCAGGCGCTCAAACGCCCGCTTCATATTAAACAAGAAAACTACTCCAGCCTATCGCCGCCATTGAACTATCGCTGACATGACGGGCAAAAAAACGTCGACCTGCCGGACTGAACGATGCGGCCGATTGTACCCTTACATCCGGGACGGGCACATGGTGCGCCTTCGCGATCATAAACATTAAACCTGTGCTGGAAATATCCAAGCTGGCCGTCGGTATGGACATAATCGCGAAGTGATGATCCGCCAGCCTCGATTGCGTCGGAAATAACAGTCCTGACGGCATCGGCGAGCCCGTCGCAGGCAGCCTTTGCCTTGGCGGAAGACTTTGCAACCGTCCCGGCTTTTCTCCTAGGGTCGAGGCCGGCACGCCATAGCGCTTCGCAGACATAGATATTGCCGAGCCCGGCGATCAATCTCTGGTCCAGCAACGCTGCTTTCAAAGGGGCTTTCTTTCCGCCAAACAAAGTCGCGATCATTTCACCATTGAGCGCATTACCAGTGGGCTCAATTCCAAGATTGGCGAAAAACCGGTGTTCGGCCAGCCCGTCGCCGGCAACCAGCAGCATAAAGCCAAAACGGCGCGGATCATTGTAGGTTACTTTCGCTTTGGCCCCATCTTCTGTCGTCAGAAAAAACACAACATGGTCGTGTGCTTCGGTTTTATTCCGCGGCAACGAAAAATTGCCGGGGTTGCCGGTCGCTGCTCCCTCGTCAATCCTGAAGGACCCCGACATACCCAGATGGCTGACCAGCACCTCACTGTTGTCGAGATGCATCAGCAGATATTTGGCGCGGCGCGAAAGTGCGGTGATGCTCCGGCCGCAAAGCCTCTCGCAAAACCGCTGCGGAAACGGAAACCGCAGATCCGGCCGCCGCTGCAAAACATTGGTGATACGCGCGTTTTCCATGACGGGTTGCAATCCGCGGCGGACGGTTTCCACTTCCGGCAATTCAGGCATTGGGAGCAACTAACTTTAAAAAGGAGGTCCCATGCGGTCCGCAGGCAAGGCCCAGATGTTCGCCAACCGTTTCGCCGATATCGGCAAAACTGTGCCTGAAGCCGATCGGGCCTGACCTGAAACCCGGCCCACAGGCCAAAATCGGCACACATTCGCGCGTGTGGTCAGTGCCTTTCCAGGTTGGGTCACAGCCATGGTCAGCTGTCAGCAAAAGCATGTCTCCGGCTTCAAGCAGTGCCAGCGCCTCGGGCAGCCGCCGGTCGAATTCCTCCAGTGACGCCGCATAGCCGGGAACATCGCGCCGGTGACCAAACAACATGTCAAAATCGACAAAATTGGCGAATACGAGACCGCCGTCTTCAGCGTCCGCCATCGCATCGAGTGCGGTGTCGAACATGGCCATGTTTCCGGCAGCCTTGCGGGTTTCCGTTATGCCGCGATGCGCAAATATGTCGCCGATTTTGCCCACCGCGATGACCTGCGAACCGCGCTCTGAAAGGCGGTCGAGCAGCGTTGGCTCGTGCGGAGGAATAGCGAAATCGCGGCGGTTTGCCGTCCGGCTGAAATCCTCTTTGGTGTCACCGACGAACGGACGGGCGATCACACGTCCGATATTCAACGGTTCGACATGCCGGTAGACGGTTTCGCAAAGTGCGTAGAGCCGGGTAAGGCCAAACGCTTTTTCATGTGCGGCGATCTGAATGACTGAATCGGCTGAGGTATAGAAAATCGGCTTGCCCGAACGGATATGCTCCTCGCCGAAATCACGGATGATGTCGGTTCCAGATGCGTGCGTACCGCCAAGATAGCCGGGCAACTGGGCTTCTTTGATGATTGCATCGGTAAGCGCGCGCGCAAAGGCTGGTTCGGTTTCGGGAAAATAACCCCAATCAAACAACACCGGCACCCCGGCAATTTCCCAGTGCCCCGACGGAGTGTCCTTGCCGCTCGATTGTTCGGCGGCGGCGCCGTAAAAGCCGGTGATCGGTTGCGTGGATTGCAAAAAAGCAGGTTTTTCCCCCGTTGCGATTTCGACGGCGCCATAAAGTCCGAGTGCTGCAAGGTTGGGGATATTAAGCGGTCCGCGGCGCAATCCCTTCCGGTCTGCCTCGCCATTTGCGCAACGCTCAGCGATATGTGCCAAGGTGTTGGCACCGGCATCATCGAACTTGGAGGCATCGGGTGCGCCGCCGATGCCGACCGAATCCAGAACAAACAAAAACGCTCGTGCCATATAAAACCTCGCGGCAAAGAATGCTTCACTGATAGGCATGATAAGCGTTATTCGCAAACCATATTGAAACTGCATTTGGTTAGTGGTCTGATGATTTGAAGCCCTGATCTTAGAAAAGATAAACCGATGACGAAACTTCCGCGGATTTTCGCATGCTTTCTTCTCACGTTTGCCTGCCTTGCCACGACAAAACCGGCTGAGGCGGGATGGCGCGAAGATCTCGGCACCTTCAAGATCGGAATGCTTGCCGATCCGGGGACAGAAAGGACAATCGCCGGGCTTTCCGAAATCGAAGGCGCTTTTTCGGCTGCGTTGAATATGCCCGTTCGAATATTCATCGCAAAAAACTATGCCGCATTGATCGATGCGCATGCCACCTCGCGAATTGATTACGCCATCTACTCGACGATGGCATTCGCCACGGCGCAAAATCTGTGCAAGTGTCTAAAACCGGTCGCCGCCAGGCTTGGCGCCAAAGGTGATGTTGGCATCCGTTCCGTGCTGCTTGTCCGCAATTCGGCCATAAGCGAACCTGGCGAACTCAGGACCGTCAAAACAGCCTATGCAGATAGCGACAGTGTTGCAGGCGGACTTTTGCCCATGGCAGTGCTGGCCGAAACCGATGGGTTGTTGCAGATCGACAGCGCAAAACTGGTCGCCGCATCGTCCGACACAGATGCCTTGAACATGTTCCTAAACGGCGAGGTTGATGGCCTGTTCGGTTGGGAACTTGCAGATGAAATGCTGGAACCCGTTCCAAACTCCGGAACGTTGGAAATGCTGGAAGAAAAGGGTGTTGACCTCTCTTCATTCAGTGTCCCGTGGCGCTCGGATATGTTCCGCTATGGTCCGCATGCGGTGCGCGCCGATATCGACGATGAAGCAAAAAGCCTTTTGGGAGTATTTTTGACCGGTCTGGCTGACACCAAGCCTGACGTTTTGGAACATCTCACCGGCACGGTGGATGGCGGCTTTGCCGAAGTTACCGGCAGCCATTATGACATGGCATACAGGCTGATCGTCAAAATCACGAAGAAATAAAAAAGGACCTGCCGGGGCAGATCCTTCCTATTTATTGGTCTTGGACGGGCCGGTTCTCAGCAATCGTCGCAGGATATCTTCGAACTCACCCGTGGCCGGAGGTGGTATTTTTCCGACATGGAAATATTGTCAAACGCTCCAAGCAGCCCCAGGCTTTTTTTCTGGTCGGCGGAATATGTAATGATTGGCTTGTAGTCCAGCTTGGCTTCAACGCGAATCAGAAACGAGTTGCGGATTTTCAGTTTCGGTGGCACCGTTGTTGTCGTGCCTTTGGACGCGTCCCGGCTGGCAGTTCCATTTTTCAGCTTTCTTGACCAGGCAACCTTTACTTTGGGGTTTTTCGCGTCCGTGATTTCGATCGCGGTAACGACGAATTCCGGAGAGGAACGACCATAGGGTTGCATCACCGATGCACCGATATCCATCACCGCATCCAATTCGGATTTCGAAATTGCACCCTGCTGCTGGGTAATCAGATCAGCGATCATGCTTGATGCCCGGCTGACCTTTTTATTGGTATCGATTGCCTGCGCCACTTCCATGGTCAAAAAATAAAGCGCAAGCAGAATTGGTGCGATGAATGCAAATTCAATTGCTGCGACACCTTGTTTGCTGTTGGCAAAATGGGCCAGTTTGCTTTGGCCTATGCGGCGTCGCGCCTTTTTCAGCGTACATTCGATCATCGGAAGTTTCCCCTGTCCAATTTCTTCCCAATTTTTCGCTGGAAGCGTCCAATCAATATGGTTCGTTTTGCCAGACCACTGACGAAAAATGCAGCGTTTTGCCGCCCTTGATGGTAGAAAGGCGCTTGCGCATGATGTCAGTCAAAATCGGCCAGCGATAAAAGACCCGCAACATGTTCCTGGACGCCGACCCGCCCGGGGTCACTGCGAATCTGCTGGTGTCGATATCGCGATTTTCACCTGTACCTGTGTATCGAACTGTTTCTGCTGCCGCTGCTGCGAAGGTCGCATATTCGCGTAAGTCCACTTCCAGTTCAGGACAGTCTTTAGCCACTATCAGTTCAAGTTCGTCGCAAATCTTGTCGTGCAAGTCTGTTTTCGTCATTGTTGCCGCCTTGATCTGCCCGGTTCGCAATTCTCTTGCAACCTTGTCTGCAGCATTGGAAAGCAGTTGCTGCCCGGCAAATGAGATGCAGGTTTCAAGGATGGCAAAGATCAGCAGCATAAACGGCAAGGCCAGTATCGTGAACTCGATAGCCGTGGCCCCGTTCTGGTCGCCGGAAAACTCGCGTGCGCGTGTTAAGCCCAATCGCGACGCCATACTGGGCTTTTCTTGAACATCTTCTGAATTGCACATTTAGTTACCTGCATCCCGATATAAATTCGATTGCAGACACAATAATGCAGACCGGTTAAAATCCGGTGTGGGTTCTAGTTAAGATTACTTATTGGAATTTAGAACTTGTAAACCATGACGAAGACCGTCCATTTGGTCTTCGCCGCAAAATTCTTATTGCGAAGCCGACACATCAGAGTCTGATTGTTGCTCGGCTTCAGATTTATAGGCACTTTCACACCGTGGTGTACACGAAAGCGTCTGAAGCGCGGCGCGCCGGTAAACTCTTATTGTTCTGGCTTCCTGGCGGGTCACATAAACCTGTTCGTCGATGACCGGGGCGCCCTCCTCATCAAGGATGACCAGATTGGTCACGCCAAAACCCTTTCCTGTAAGAACGATAGTCGATGCGTTTTGAACCGCCGCGTCCGCGATTTCCGGATTGCCGACCACAATCGTATCTGCAGGTCTTGCAAGTTTGAGGATTTTGGCTTGGTTGAGCTTTATTTCGATGCCGGTCTCAGCAGCGGCTGCCGGCAAAAGTGCAACAGCTGCGCTGCCGATAGCTGCCGCCAGGCAGGAAATTGTTTTGGTTTTAAACGCCATTGCCATGTCGGCTCTCCCAGGATTTGGTTTCCAGTGAAAAATGCCCTGTAATGGTGAATGTTCGGTTAAACGCGTATCAGCTTCGACGATCAGGCCGGTTTGCGAATTTTCAAAGCTCAACCTGCCTGCCACTCTTTATAATAGGGCCATGACCTGGAGCCAGCCCCGTGTCTTGAGATCATTTCCGATCCGACTGTAACTTTGATGTATCAAAAAACGCGTAAAACTGGGCTTTTCTATTTGATCGGGCAACGCCCTATCTTGGGAATTTGCTAGAGCATTTTTCGCTCAAACGGAGTCATAGAAGCGAATAATGCTTCAATAGTTCCAAGCCGATACAGGCGTTGCCGCGGTTCAAAGGCACCACAAAACGCCCTAACCATAGAAAATCCTCTTTCTGGGTAACGTTTGATTAGGACTGTTTTTTAAGTCGATCGAAAGAGCTCAAGAGTAAATTTCGCCTATCCGATCAACAACCAAAAAACGTTGACGGGTTGTGCTGTAAATACGGAGTAAGGAGTTCTCAAATGTCTAAGATTGTCTCACGTTTTGTAAAAGATGAATCAGGTGCAACGGCTATTGAATACGGTCTGATTGCTGCACTTATTGCGCTTGCTATCGTTGTTGGTGCCACTTCGCTGGGCAACAGCCTCAATACCAAGTTTCTTGCAATAGCAAACAAGCTGGATGCCACAAACTAAGCATTGCCAGCGTTTCGGGCGCATCCGCTAGGCCTAATGGTTCGATTCCAACATTTGCATCCCACTCATCAGCAAATGTTGGAATCATAAGAACCACTAGTCGGCGGGCGCGTCTTTGAAATTTCGGCGGTACTGACTGCCGCTCTTTATAATAGGGCCATGACCTGGAACCAAGTCTTGCCAGCAAACTGGTTTCGGGTTTGGCGCGAGCCTGATTTTTCGTCTCCCAAGGCGATGAGGCCGCTGGCGGTGCCTTGCACCTTAAGGGCTCAGCAACGCCGGGAAACGGAAAATACGCCGCGTCGCTCAAGCGATTGGTTCCGTTCGCGCTAGCCTCGCGTCGAAAAGCCTTAAAAGAGGCTAACTCTGCCATCGGCTTTTCTCCTAACCCTGACACGAACGGAAACCAACCAAACTCCAAATCCAGTTTGCTGGCAGGAGCTAGAGCGTGTCTTGGGATCATTTCCGATCTGACTGTAACTTTGACGTATCAAAAACGCGTAAAACTGGGCTTTTCTATTTGATCGGGCAACGCCCTATCTTAGGAATTTGCTAACCATAGAAAATCCTCTTTCCGGGTAACGTTTGATTAGGACTGTTTTTTAAGTCGATCGAAAGAGCTCATGAGTAAATTGCGCCTATCCGATCAACAACCAAAAAACGTTGACGGGTTGTGCTGTAAATACGGAGTAAGGAGTTCTCAAATGTCTAAGATTGTTTCACGTTTTGTAAAAGATGAATCAGGTGCAACGGCTATTGAATACGGTCTGATTGCTGCACTTATTGCGCTTGCTATCGTTGTTGGTGCCACTTCGCTGGGCAACAGCCTCAATAACAAGTTTAATACAATAGCAAACAAGCTGGATGCCGCTACCTAAACATTGCCAGCGTTTCGGGCGCATCCGCTAGGCCTAGTCGGCGGGCGCGTCTTTGAAATTTCGGCGGTATTGACTGCTAAGGACCGTTCCTACGAAGGGACGGTCTTTTTTTCGATTTCGAGTGCCGGCCGAGCCCTTGAAAGAAGGCTCGCAATGCGCAGATTTCACGATTGATTAAATCGTGAGCGCTAAGGTTTAGGTCCATGACCTAGTCACAAACCAACCGGGGTATTCCCATGCTAGCCGCTGTAATTTTTGTTGTATTTCCGTTTTGCATGGTATTTGCGGCGGTATCCGACATGCTGTCGATGACAATCGCAAATCGTGTATCGGTATTATTGTTGGCCACATTTACGGTGATTGCTCCTATGACCGGCATGGAGTGGAGCGTCTATTTCAGCCATCTGGCAGCCGGCATGGCGGTTCTGGTGGTTACATTTGGACTGTTTGCTCTAGGCGGCATGGGCGGCGGTGATGCGAAGCTTCTTTCAGCCACCGCAGTGTGGATGGGCCTTAGCATGACACTCGTCCAGTACCTCATCTATTCGACGCTTTTAGGTGGCGCTCTCACGGTGGCGATCCTGCTTTACAGAAAGTCGCCCCTGTCAGTTTTTACCGGTCACCTGCTGCCATTGAGAAATTTTGCTGATTCTGACACCGGCGTCCCATACGGCATCGCATTGGCCTGTGGCGGAATGATCGTATTTCCCTCAACAGTATTGGCGCAATGGGCGATGGCCCAGTTCTAGAGCGCATCCGGTTTAAATGGAATCGTTTGAACGCCGCTAATTTGTGCCCTGACTAGGAGAGTGGGGCGACGCGGTGTGAACACCGTTAGCCACGCGCGACGCCGTTCAGGGTGCAAAGAAGCAAGTTCAAACGGTTGCGGTTTATTTGGATGTCTCAATGCGCTGGTCTCCAATCGGCTTGGTGGTCTTTTCCGCTTCGGCAGTGTCGAAATCCTCGCCCGATCATCTGATCGCGCTCCGGTGTTCTCCTCGCCGAACCGAAAAATCCTCACCATCAAACCGCTCCCATTTAAGCCGGATACGCTCTAAAGCCCCCCGCAAGGACGACTACGTTCCCCGCACAATATCGGCTAAGTTGGAGCAGTTTTGACCCATTCAGGTGCAATTCTGTTTGCCGATTAGGGTGGCGAATGCGTCACAACGAATTGAAAATATCGAGTTTTCCTTCACTTTTCCTCTTGTTCGACAGCCAAATCCACTCGGGCAGTATGGATAACTTAATGGGGCCATGACCGAGATTACCTGGGTTTCAGCGTGCAATTTACATCTTTGTGGCTGCAAATTTCGATTGTAAGCATTGCATTAACCATAATTTGACGATTGACGTTGCAAAGTCCCCTCACGTTTTGTTTGCGAGTGTGAGGTTCGGGCAAATGAATGCATCCCGACTAATAATTATGGGTGTGGCAGTAGTTTCCGCGGTGGGCGCGGGATATATGGCCATGCAAATGTCGGCAACGCCGCCACCGGTTGTCGTCGTCGATAATCAACCCGTGGCACCCGCTGTCGAGCTGACGGACGTGTTGGTGATCCAGCATGACATTGGGGTTGGCGGTGTCATACAAGATCAGTTGGCATGGCAGGCTTGGCCTACAGACGGTGTCCGCGAAGGGTTCATCACCCGGGAGACCGAGCCGGAGGCGCTAAATACGTTCATAGGAGCGGTAGCCCGCCTGCCGATGTTTTCCGGCGAGCCGATTCGGCGATCAAAATTGATTGATGCCGGTCAGGCTTTCATGTCGTCCATTCTGCCTTCAGGCAAACGGGCGATCGCTACCCAGATATCGCCAGATACATCCGCCGGCGGCTTCATTCTTCCCAACGACAATGTCGATGTGATCATGACGCGCCGTGCAGCCGATGGTGCTACGGAAGGTTTTGTGACCGAAACCATTCTCCACAATATCAGGGTTCTGGCGATCGATCAGACGATCCAGGAGGATGAAGAGGGCCGCAAGGTCAAGGTTGGCGAAACAGCGACCCTTGAATTGACGCCGCGGCAAGCGGAAATCATCACCGTGGCACAACAAATGGCTGACCGCCTTACGCTCGCCCTGCGTGCGACAGTGGACGCCGAGGAAGCCAACGGCACAGAAGCAGACTATCTCGTATCCGGAAGTGGCAGCAAGGGAACTGTACGCCTCATTAAATCCGGTCAAATAACCGAAGTGGGAGCCAGGAAATGAATCGCGACCTGAGGAGTAAAATGCCGGTAGGCGTGCTCAAAACCGCGCATCCGCTTCGCTTGACGACAGCTTTGTTTACACTTGCTGCTGCGATGGCCGTGAATGTCGGAACAGCCGGTTATGATAGCTCGAAAGCATTTGCGCAGAGTGCCAAAGTCAATAAAACGCTCAAGAATCAGCGAATCAAACTGGGTTTGAACAAGTCGATTGTCATTGACTTGCCGCGCGATGCTTATGACATTCTGGTTGCAAATCCGGCAGTCGCGGACGCTGTAACCAGAACGGCACGCCGTATCTATCTGTTTGGCAAGCAGGTGGGCGAAACCAATATCTTCATATTTGGCCCCAATGGCGAACAAATCGCCAATATTGACTTGGCGATTGAGCGCGATGTGTCCGGTCTTAAGGAGCATTTAAATCGCTTCATTCCCAATTCTGATATTGAGGTGGAGCTGCTAAACGACAATGTGGTGCTCACCGGTACGGTGGAGACGCCACTTGACGCATCGAGAGCTGCGCAACTGTCGCAAATCTTCCTGACCGGCGGTGAAGCGACAACAGGTCAGTTTACCACCACCGCAGCAGCAACAGGTACAGAAGGCGGCGGTGTTGCAATTAACAATCCGGATACGGAAAGACGCACCAGCCAGATCGTCAATCTGATCAAGATCATAGGCGAGGATCAGGTCACCTTGAAGGTGACGGTCGCAGAAGTCTCTCGCAACGTCATGAAACAGCTCGGCGTCAATATGATTGGCAACGGGTCGTCCAATGGCATTACCTATGGGGCGATCAGCGATAACTTTTTTGGATTGGGCAAACCGCTTTCTCCGTCAAAGCTCAACATTGGCGGCGCAATCGGGTCGGCGACAATCAACGCCTATCTAAATGCGATGGAACAGTCCGGCGTCATGAAGACATTGGCTGAGCCGACACTCACCGCAGTTTCGGGTGAGCAAGCGACATTTCGGGTTGGCGGTGAATTCAATCTCATCACCGGCCAGGACGTGGACACTGATACGAACCAGCTAACCTACGACATCACCCGCCTGGAATACGGGATTGGGCTGGAGTTTCTGCCCGTTGTTTTATCGCCCGGCCGCATCAGCCTGAAAGTCCGCACGTCGGTCTCTGAGCCGACAACCGAGGATTCCGTTGCCCTGTCAGCGGGTGTTCGTAGCGCCGGCACGAGCCTGCTTTCCATCAGACGGCGTCTTGCTGATACGACGGTCGAACTCCCATCGGGCGGATCGATGATGATCGCAGGCCTGGTGCGCGACGATATACGCCAGGCGTCCTCCGGTCTGCCTGGTCTGTCCAAGGTACCGGTGCTCGGATCATTGTTCCGCAGCAAGGACTTTGTACGCAATGAAACGGAACTGGTGATCATTGTCACACCATATTTGGCCCGGCCCGTGTCGCGCAACAAGCTTGCCAAACCGGATGACAATTTCAATGCACCGAGCGACGGCGCAGGCTTTTTCCTCGGGCGGGTCAACCGTGTCTACGGCACCATGAAAACCGACCTGCCAAAAGGCCGTTATCATGGTGTTGTTGGCTACATTTACAAGTAATCGGGAACGGGAATGATGTTACAGTCGAAACACAGGTCAAGCCGGGAAAAGGTCGCCGCCCGTCTTACAATAGCAGTTCTCGCCGGCTCTCTTCTGTCGGGATGTGCCAGCCAGAATGTTCACCACATCGAAGTTGGATCCGTTCCTGATGACTATCGGACGAACCATCCGATCGTCATTTCTGAACGCAACGAAGCAATCGACATACCGGTTGGCGTTACTGATGAGCGGGTGAGCAGAACGCAAAAGGCTGCGATTTTGGGCTTTCTTGACAAATATGACCGTGCTTCCGGCTCTGTTGTGCAGGTGCTGATGCCGACCGGTTCGGCAAATGAACGGACCGTTGCTAATCTCTCGCACCAGATCTTCGACCTCATGGTTGATTCAGGTGTGCCGAAGCACAAGATTATTGCGGTTCCCTATCAGGCTGCATCAACCGAAACAGCCGCACCGATCAGATTGACATATACCTCGATGAGCGCGGCCGCCGGGCAATGTGGTAGGTGGCCAGACGACATACTCCAAAACACGGAAAACAAGCACTACGCCAACTTTGGTTGTTCCTATCAGAACAATTTGGCAGCGCAGACCGCCAATCCGGCGGACCTGCTTGGACCTCGCAAGCCAAGTGAGATCGATGCCGCACGCCGTGTAATCGCCATAGATCAATACCGCGAGGGCGGTCAGGTCCTGCGCGGCGACACCTCTTTTGTAAATCCATAACAAGCTGGATCGAATCACATGAGTAATCTCGCATACGAAAGCGATCATGCCGGCCAGGCACAGCAATCCGATGAAGCGGGTTCGCTGAACAATCTTCGCCCGGTTCCAAGGGTTTCGGTTCAGGCATTTTGTGAATCGGAAGGTGTTGCCAAGCCCATCGAAAGTGCAGGCAATGATCGGCGCATGACAAAAGCCCATCTCAAGGTCCAAATGGGCGGCCTTGAGACGGCAGTTGGTTATTATAAGGGTGCGCCGAACCCAAATTTGATCATTCTTGAATCCAAACTCGAACCGAAGGATTTGCTTTCGGCTCTGGGGCAGTTGGCAGAGGTATGCGACCCGAATACGAAGGTCGTTATTGTTGGCCATTACAACGATGTCTGGTTGTACCGTGAGCTTATGAAGGCCGGTATTTCTGAGTACATCGTAGCGCCGATCTCTCTTGCCGACGTAATTGGTGTCATTTCGGCAATCTTCGTCAATCCGGAAGCTGAGCCGCTTGGAAAGACATTGGCATTTGTCGGCGCCAAGGGTGGTGTTGGTTCATCTACAATCGCGCACAACCTTAGTTGGAACATCTCAAATCTGTTCAGTTCGGAAGTGGTTGTTGCCGACCTTGACCTGCCGTTTGGAACCGCAAATATCAACTTCGATCAGGATCCCACACAGGGCATAGCCGAGGCGGTGTTCGCGCCTGAGCGGATTGATGAAGTCTATCTCGACCGGCTTCTTGCCAAATGTGCCGAAAACCTTTCCATGTTGGCGGCTCCGTCGACATTGGATCGCGTCTACGACTTTGACAAGGAATCCTTCAGTCAGATCATCGACGTTGTGCAACGCTCGGCCCCTTATGTGGTGCTAGATGTTCCCCATGCCTGGAACGGTTGGACAAAGTCTGTTCTGACCCTTGCCGATGAAGTGATCATTACGGCAACCCCGGAGTTGGCCAATCTGCGCAATACAAAGAACATTGTAGATACGCTGGTCAAAGTGCGGCCCAACGATGCGCCGCCTAAGCTACTGATCAACCAGGTCGGTATTCCCAAACGTCCGGAAATTTCCGCCGCCGAGTTTGCCGAGCCTTTGGGGTTGGTTCCGATGGCTGAAATCCCCTTTGATCCGCAGCTGTTTGGAAACGCATCCAACAATGGGCGGATGCTGGCGGAAACGGACAGTCAGAACCCGGTTACACATACGCTTAACGAGGTTGCGCACATAATTACGGGTCGCAGTGAGCTCAAGGCACCTAAGAAAAAAGGCCTTAACAGTCTGTTAGGGCGGCTGACGGCGAAAAATAAGTAATTAACGGCGGCATTGCAGGACTGGTTGATCAGACATGTTTGGAAAAAAGGGCAATAAAAGCGATGCGGTAAATCCCGCTTCCTTGTCGGAAGATACCGCAACCCTCGCAGCAGAACCAAAACTGCCGCCTGGTGAAATGAGCGGTAGTGCCGCGCCTGACGCAAATGCGCCGGCTGGTTCACCTCCGCAATCAGAAAAAACCGCGCCGCCGGCCTTGGTCGTCAAGGCTCCTCCCACTCTCATGGACGAGCCGGTAAAACCGAAGCACAGAGAGCGTGGCGAATCTTACTACGACACCAAAAGCCAGGTCTTTTCTGCGTTGATCGATACGATTGATCTGTCGCAGCTTGCCAAGCTTGAGCCGGATGCAGCGCGCGAGGAAATTCGCGACATCGTCAATGACATCATCGCCATCAAAAATTTTGCGATGTCGATTTCCGAGCAGGAAGAACTGCTTGAGGATATCTGCAATGACGTGCTCGGTTATGGTCCGCTTGAGCCTTTGCTCGCGCGCGATGAAATCGCCGATATCATGGTCAATGGTGCCAAGAATGTATTCATTGAAATCAACGGCAGGGTCGAGGAAACCCCGATCCGGTTCCGGGACAATCAGCAGCTTTTGAATATCTGCCAGCGGATAGTCAGCCAGGTTGGCCGTCGCGTCGATGAATCAAGCCCCATATGCGACGCGCGCTTGCCGGACGGTTCTCGCGTCAACGTCATCGCGCCGCCGCTGGCAATTGACGGAACCGCTTTGACGATTCGTAAGTTCAAGAAAGACAAGCTTACGCTCGATCAGTTGGTCAATTTCGGTGCGATTTCTCCAGATGGCGCCCGGGTTCTCAAGATCATGGGGCGCGTCCGCTGCAATATCGTTATCTCAGGTGGTACCGGTTCGGGTAAAACCACATTGCTAAACTGTCTTACCGGTTTCATAGACAAGGAAGAGCGGATAATTACCTGCGAGGATTCTGCCGAACTCCAGTTGCAGCAGCCACACGTGGTCCGGCTGGAGACCCGCCCGCCGAACCTTGAAGGCGAGGGCGAGATCACCATGAACGATCTGGTCAAGAACTGCCTGCGCATGCGCCCGGAACGCATCATCGTAGGTGAGGTGCGTGGCTCTGAAGTCCTCGATCTCTTGCAGGCCATGAACACCGGCCACGATGGTTCCATGGGCACGATCCACGCGAACTCACCTCGCGAATGCCTAAACCGTATTGAATCGATGATCGCCATGGGAGGCTTCAGTCTCCCGCAAAAAACCGTTCGCGAGATTATCGTCGGATCGGTCGACGTGATTATTCAGGCCACCCGTCTTCGTGACGGCAGCAGGCGCATTACCCACGTGACCGAGGTGGTCGGTATGGAGGGCGATGTCATCATCACACAGGACCTGATCAACTATGAAATTACCGCTGAGGATGCGAATGGCAACCTTACCGGTGAGCATTCTTCGACGGGAATTGGCCGCCCGCATTTCTGGGATCGGGCGCGCTACTACGGTGAAGAGGCTAATTTGGCCAATGCGCTGGAAGCGATGGAAAAGCACGCTGCCAGCTAAAGGCAACTAGAGTGTGTGTTGTTTAATTGGGAGCAGTTTGAGGCAGTATCATGTTCGGTATCGACACAACAGTTCTCATCTTTGTTTCTCTCGCCACCATCAGCGCGGGCGCCCTTGCATATGTATTCCTGTTCAGCAAAATCCAGGATGAAAAATCAGCTGACCGCCGGCTAGAAAGCATCAAGAATGCCGAAACGGACCGGACGGTAAAAAAGGCAACACGGGACAAGGTCAGTGATGCCGCAAAGCGCCGCAAATCCGTTCAGGATTCGCTTAAAGACTTGGAAGACCGGCAGAAAAAAGCTGGCCAAATGAACAAGAAACCGCCTCTTAAGGAACAAATCAAGCAGGCCGGTTTAAAGGTATCAGTCAAACAGTTCTATTTCATTTCCTTACTCAGCGGTGTGTTCCTGACCATTATTAGCTTTGTCGCAGGCGCCCCTGATTATATCTTACCGGGTGCGCTTTTGGTTGGAGCCATTGGGTTGCCGCGTTGGGTTATGAATTTCCGCCGGGCACGCCGGATAAAGGCGTTTTTGAAAGAGTTCCCCAATTCGCTTGACGTCATTGTTCGTGCCGTGAAGTCGGGCCTGCCTCTCAATGATGGTATCCGGCTGATTGCAACGGAATCTGCTGAGCCGGTCAGAACCGAGTTCAGACGCATAGTCGAAGCACAGCAGGTTGGCATTTCGGTTCCCGAAGCTGCGATGCGCATGCAAAATACCATGCCTTGTCCTGAGGCCAGCTTCTTCGGAATTGTCATTCAGATCCAGCAGCAAGCTGGTGGTAATCTGTCTGAGGCGCTGGGAAATCTCTCCCGGGTCCTGCGCGAACGCGCCAAGATGAAACTGAAGGTTCAGGCCCTTTCGATGGAAGCCAAAGCTTCAGCTGTCATCATTGGTATTCTGCCCTTCATGGTTGCGTTTCTGGTCTACCTGTCCAGCCCCCAATACATTATGCCACTATTTACAACCTCGACCGGTAACTTGCTCCTGGGCGGTTCGGCTGTTTGGATGATGATGGGAATTTTGGTCATGAAGAAGATGATGAACTTTGAAGTCTGACGGTATCACTGGCCGGGCACATTTTTAAAACAAGAGATATACGCACATGACCGAGACGATCATGGAATCAATTCTTGACCCTGCGTTTTTGATCGCATTGTTGGTCGCAGTGTCGGTATTTGCGACCATCTTCACAGCGCTTCCTTCCTTCGGCACAGACACGCTGAAAGGGCGCATGAAGAGTGTTGCGCTGGAGCGCGATGAACTGCGAGCCAGGCAAAAAGCGAGGCTGGCGGCGGAATCCGAAAGGCGGCGCAATTCATTGCGCGAAGAACAGCCGTCGAAAATGAAGAAGATCGTCGAAAAGTTTGATCTTCGAAATGCCCTCGCCGATGAGGGAACCGTCGCAAAGCTCAAAATGGCCGGTTTCAGAGGCGAAAGCCCGCTGACGCGGTTGTTGTTTTTCAGACTTGTACTCCCCTTTGCCGGGGTTGCGCTGGCCGGGTTTTACGTGTTCGTCATCGATGGAATGGCCGGTCAGCCACTCCTGGTTAAGTTATTCGTATGCATCGCTGCTGCTTATATCGGTTTCTACCTACCAGTGCTTTATATCTCCAATATCGCGACAAAGCGGAAAAAAAGCATTCAAAGAGGATGGCCCGACGCATTGGATCTTATGTTGATCTGCGTCGAAGCGGGCATGTCGGTGGAAGCCGCCTTCAGAAAGGTTGCCGAAGAGATCGGTACCCAATCAGTTGAACTTGCCGAGGAATTTGTTCTGACAAATGCAGAGCTTTCATTCCTGCAAGAACGGCGGCAGGCCTATGAGAATATGGCTGAGCGCACCGGGCTGGAATCGGTAAAAAGCGTATCTCAGGCTTTGATCCAGGCGGAACGTTACGGCACGCCGATTGCACATGCCTTGCGTGTTCTGGCAGATGAAAGCCGCGACCTGCGCATGAATGAGGCAGAAAAAAAGGCAGCAGCGCTTCCGCCAAAGTTGACGGTTCCAATGATCCTGTTTTTCCTTCCCGTCCTGTTTGTCGTGATTCTCGGACCAGCTGGAATGCAGTTCAGTGAGAAGTTCTAAACAACGCTCCAAGCCTGATTTGACAAACGAAACAAAGCCGGAGTGATCATTCATTCCGGCTTTGTCAGTTTATCTTCTGGGACAGGGGGCTAGAGCAGTTTTAGCCCATTCAGAGTCAATTCTGTTTGTCGATTGGGGTGGCGATCCACTGTCAAGCCGCTCGACGGGCGATGCCAGGGCATTTTCGCCCGGCCGCAGGCCGCATAGCGAATAATGCCTCGATTGCTCCAAGCGGATCAAGGCGTTGTCGCGGGCCAAAGAAGCCGCAAAACGCTACAGGTTCTTTGCGCCCTGGATGTCGTCACGCGAAGCTAACGGGTGTGCACCCGCGTCGCGTCACGCTTCTAACCAGGACGCAAATACCCTGCGCTCAAACGATTCCATTTAAACAAGACATGCTCTAGCGTTTTCGGGCCAAATCCATCGCGTTTGTTCGTGAACGTATCCAGATATGCCCGACGAACAAACGCTCGACCTTGACCCGAAACCGCGTCCGGCAGAATAGCTCCGAATGGGTAAAGCTGCTCTCTAGGAAGCGCACAACTGACAGCCCATTATGCAGGGCTCTTTGCGATATTACTTCACGAACACAACTTTGGTTGGGTCGACATTCTTGCAAAACCCGGTGACCCGATAAACAAAATCCCGGCTATCACCTAAGCTCACAACTCTTTGATCTTCCCACGCATGCTTTGAACTTTCATCACATTCCAGGCCGGAAAATACATCCACAGAAGTGCCATCGACTTTCTGCACGTCGTCGATAAAAAACCGCCTGGCATTGGCTGGGTCGTCAGACCTAATAGTTATTGAGGGAGGGTTTTGGCGCTGGTTCCTGATGTCTGCGTTAAGCTCCCAAACGCTGAATCTGAGATAGGCAAGATCGTAGTCACCCAATTCCAGTTCTCCACAATCCGTAAGGACAAGTTTCCCTTTCCTTCTGCATATCGATTTTTTTGCACGGACCCTGTAATACATGGTGGAAAGAACATCTTCTTCACCGGTATCGGGACGCCTGACGATCAGTTCAACTTTTTTTGGAAACCAGCCCTTGGCGCTGATCGGTTCAAACTTTACATCTGTAAGCGTCTTAGCCGCTGAAACGGCTGACGAAACCGAAACGGGAAGTGTTTCGTAGCCCAATATTCCGCCGAAAAGCAGAGGTGCATTCAACTTCACGTCAGCGATCAATTTGACGGTACCATCGGGATTTTCTTCTAAATTAAGCTTGGTGATGATCGTGTTCGAGAAATCCGGATCTATACTGAACCGGTCCTTTAATGTTTTTTTCGCGTTTTCATATCCATTCACCCAGATGGAATCCACCAAAGCCGCATCCAGAAAATTCTGCAGATCGGATCGTTGGCGAACGAGATTGGTATAGTCAACTGCAACCGCTGCTACCAACGCTATTACCGGTAGAGTAGCACCAAATGCAAGCGCGATAGATCCGCGCTTGTTTGATAGTAATTTTCTAGCGATTGTGGTGATCTTTACAAATCCGGTCATACCCCGGAATCCTTCCCAACAAGCATACAAACTGAAGGGTAAATCTACCGTAAGCCTATTTAGAATTTCCTAATCTGATTAGCTAAATTTAACATGACCACAAATCCAAATCAGCTTGAACTATCGCAGGCAGGTCTTCGCCAGCCTGTTGGCTGATCATAAAGATAGCCGATGCGCTTGACCGCTTCGGCAAGCGGTTCCGATGAGGTCAGCATCAAATGACCATTGGCATGAATGACGGTGTTGTTATCGCGCATGATGGCGACATGCCCTTTCCAGAACACAAGATCGCCGCGCTGCAAGCCGCCGGAAGGATCGATGGGGTCACCAATTGACGTTTCCTGCATGTCGGTGTCGCGCAAAACCATTTCACCGCACATTCGCTTTGACAGTTGCACCAGCCCGGAGCAATCCAGGCCGAATGCCGATGTGCCACCCCACAGATAGGGTGTCCCGGCAAAAAGCTCGGCGATTGCTACATAATCTTCCAGTGGTTCATCAATCGGCTGAAGGTGTTTTGCGATAACATGGCCGCCAGTGGCAATTGTTGCATAGCGGGTTCCACGAACATCATCATGGGCTGTCACGGCAACGCCGGAGCCCATCGACAGCGCCATCAGGTTAGGCGATTTCAGTTCGGCGTGCGGATAAACGAATGTTCGCGGCACGGCAACGACATGTGTCGGCTTGGCTAAAGCCGTGGCCAGGGCGGTTTCATCGACATAGCCGACATAGCCATCAAAACCGGATTGCACCCAGGCCCAGCCCCGTTTGCGTTCAAACACATTCACACTGTCGCCAAACAGCAATTCACTGTCTACGCCGGCGCCATGGTCCGGCGCTTTCCTGAGTGCGGCAACCGGCCTGGAAATCCGGGCTTGCACGGGCGCTATGAACCGTTCGCTATCGACCTTCCCGTCCAGCCGGATATCGGCCAGATCGGGGCGAAACGCATTTAGACGAGAGTCCAGATCCGTCAAAGCGGCAACTCCGACGCTTTCTTGATGATAATATCGCCAAGACGCTCCACATAAAGAGCGCCCTGCACGGTACGCTTGACCAATACGTTACGGCGATCGCGCTCGTCACGATGGCGCGATACCAGCTGCTTGGCACCCATCGTGTCGAGTGCGCGTGTTATAACCGGCTTGGTCACGCCAAGATACTGGGCAAGGCCACGCACCGTGTGTGGCGGCGGATCGAGATAGATGGTCAAAAGAATTGCCATCTGCCGCTCCGACAAGTCGGGCACATCATCGCGAACTTCTGCCAGACTGACCTGCTGCCAGAGACGCAACGCCTGGCTCGCCCGCATTGAGATGCCCATGACGGCAACCTTGATAACGCTTGTTTCGGACCCGTTTCATTCAAGCGCTTTTTGCCGGCCGGCGCAAGTTTTATGGCAGTGACCGTGAAACCGCCTTATGCAAAACGCTGCCTGATCAAATCGTCAAGCGCCCGGATGCATTGCGCTTCACCGCCTGCCGGCGCATGTGGTTTTGCCGCCGGATTCCAACCATAGACATCGAAATGCGCCCAGCTTTGCGCCTTATCGACAAAGCGCGATAAAAACAGAGCCGCCGTCACGCTGCCTGCAAAGCCACTGCTGGTGATATTGTTCAGATCGGCGATCTTCGATTTCAGGCCATTTTCATAGGGCCGCCACAACGGCATGCGCCACATCGGATCGGCCAGTCTTGAAGACACCGAGGCGAGGTCGTCTGCCAGATTGTCATCATCTGTGAAAAACGGCGGGATATCCGGTCCAAGCGCAACACGGGCCGCGCCGGTGAGCGTTGCCATGTCGAGCAGCAATTGCGGCTTCTCCTCATCGGCCAATGCCAAAGCGTCAGCCAGAACGAGGCGCCCCTCGGCATCGGTATTGCCGACCTCGACGGTCAGGCCCTTGCGGCTATGAAGCACGTCGCCGGGGCGAAAAGCGTCGCCTGCGATGGAATTTTCCACTGCCGGAATGAGCACCCGCAATCGAATATTCGCGTTGGATGCCATGAGCATCGAGGCCAGGCCGAGCACGTTGGCGGCGCCACCCATATCCTTTTTCATCAGCAACATGCCGGCTGGCGGCTTGATGTCGAGCCCACCCGTATCGAAACAGACGCCCTTTCCGACCAGCGTCACCTTTGGCGCCGATTTGGGGCCCCAGCGGAGATCAATCAAGC
The DNA here is from genome assembly GCA_963669455.1 of Rhizobiaceae bacterium. GTDB lineage: Bacteria > Pseudomonadota > Alphaproteobacteria > Rhizobiales > Rhizobiaceae > JAWKWH01. Next base: position 3,589,347 of record OY770026.1, on the reverse strand, counting down.
GGGGTGCTGCGGACGCTGCCCGGCCAACGGCGTGGATCATGGGGAAGTTCTTTTTCAAAAGCGCATCGCCCTTTGTCACGGCAACCGTTGCCTTCATTTGGCGGGCAAGCTTTCTGACTTCCGTTTCCAGGGCATCCGGTCCATGTCGGACGCCGGTGTGTTGATCAGATCGCGTGTCAGACATACCGCTTCGGCCACGCGTGACGCCTCTTTTCTGGCGGCGACGGCAGGGATGCAAAAACGGATCTTGCGCGCCTGGCCGGTGCAGTATCGCGTGAACTGATAGTCTCCGAGCAGCAGGCCCGCAGCCGACATGGCCAGGTCATCGCCGGCGCCAGGCTCGGCAAAGTGCCAGTTTCCGTCCGGCAACTCGCGCGCCAGACTGCCCGACAGCAATGCGGCCTCGGCCGCCTCGGCCTGGCCGGTTCCGAGCAACGCACCTGCCGCACGGCCATCGGCGCCTGGAACAATCAGCACCCGGCCGGCCTGCCCGTCAAATCCGTTTTCCGTAGCCCAGCGCCTGGCGACATCGTCAAGCCCGCCGCTTTTACCTGCTGCCACCACAATGACGGGTCTGGACCTTTGTGTTTTCTTGGCTGTGAGTTCGATCGGCATGCGGCCTCGGCTTTCCTTGAACACGAATGTCATTTGTTAACGAACCGTTAGGGTTAACAGAATATTTCTTAACGTGAAGAGCCCGACTGTGGGTGGTTCGTGATCGGGAGACCTTATTGCCATGAAAACCGGTCGATTGACGCCATCAAGGAAAAAAATATTTGCCCGAACGGCCTTAGCGCTCATCCTGTCCGCTGCGGTTGCCGGTTGCGCCAACAGCCGGCTGACAACCGGTTCGATCAAGCGGTCCTCAGGCAAGCCGATCGAACAGATGACGGCCGGGGAACTCTCCCAAGCGGCTGACCAGCTGGGCAGCGCCTATTCCAAAAATCCGAAAGACCGCGATACGGCGATGCGGTATGCGGCCGTGCTGTCGATGAACGGCCGTAGCGACCAATCGCTTGCCGTCATGCGTAAACTCGCCATCGACTTTCCCGTGGATCGCAAAGTGCTGGCAGCCTATGGCAAAGCGCTTGCGGGCAAGGGAGAGTTCGAACCAGCTCTGGACGCCATTCGCCGGGCACAGACGCCGGAATTTCCAGACTGGAAGCTGATATCAGCCGAAGGCGCAATCCTAGACCAGCTCGGCCAGCAAAAAGACGCACGCGAACTTTATCGCAGAGCGCTTGAGATGCAGCCTGACGAACCGTCGGTTCTGTCCAATCTCGGTATGTCATATGTCCTCGCCGGCGATTTGAAGACCGCAGAAACCTATATGCGATCAGCCGCCAGCGCACCCGGTGCCGACAGCCGCGTGCGGCAGAACCTGGCATTGGTTGTCGGTTTGCAGGGGCGCTTCAAGGAGGCCGAAGACATCGCCCGCCAGGAGCTCTCGCCGCAACAGGCTGAGGCCAATGTTACCTATCTGCGCGGCATTCTCGCACAGCAAAATGCCTGGAATGACCTCAAAAAAGACGAAGAGAAAAACACCAATTGAGTGTTTCGTCACCCGATTTGGGCTAAAGGTCAAGCCAGAGCGTTTTTTGCCCAAACGGAATCATATGTGCGAAAAATGCTTCAATGGTTCCAAGCGGATCAAGGCGTTGCCGCGGTTCCAAAATGCTCTAGCGATAAGATCGCAGGACGGGCCGCTACAGCGGCCCGTCCTGTTTCAATTTGGCTGGAAGATAAGGCTTACTTCAACAGGCGGACGACAGGTTCACCGGTTCCCGCATTGATGAATGCGTTGAAAATATCATCAGACGTGGAGACATAGGCGTAGTTTTTCTCACCACCGGCGCAATCTATAAAATGTGGTTTTTGCCAGTGGCGGTAGCCAAATTGAATGGCCACGATCCTGTGTCCTGCGGCGCGTATCTTTTTGCAAACCTTGAGTAATTGTTTGATATTGCAATAACCATCCAAGTCGGTCATCAAAACAAAGACACTTGTTTCTTCCTTTTTGCTGGCCAATGAAAACAAGCCGTCCATTGTATCGGATGAGCATCTGTAGCGTTCTTTACCAGACCCATATGCACTATTTGCGGCGTGCAATTTGTTGATAAAAGAAATGATAGCTCCCTTTTTCTTCAGGAGTCTTTTCTCATGAATGTAGAAGCCTCGATTCACGCCAACCTGATAATACGGAACGATTGATATGGTAATATCGGCTTTGGCCTTGTAGAGGGTTTTGATGAAGGCTTTCGCGGCTTTGCGCAGATTTTTCTCAGGTTTACCTATCATGGACGTTGAATGGTCAAAGGTGAAATAGAGGTCGGAAAAATCTTGCGCAGTTTCGGCTTTATATCCGGCACGCGCGAGTGTACTGATTTTTGACTTGTCAGATCCCAAAAAGCTGCCGAAAGTCAACGGAACATTCCCAACAACGCTTATCTCGACATAGCCCTTCTGCAAATCAACGGCGAAGGAACTGTATTTGGTTAAAAAATTATGTTCCGCCATCAATGCATCAAAATAGTTCTTAGCTATCGGCTCTAACCGTGCGCGCTCTGCAGCAAGCCTGTCATCCGACCCGCTTTTCAGCACTTCGGGATCAATCTGCGCGGCAATTGCCAGGGTAGTCGCGTCGAGCTGCTCCTGAAGCTTGAACTTTGTATTGTTCAGCCTCGAATAGTCCACCGTCAGTCCGGCAGCCGGCAGAATAAAAATGGCCGCCACAAGAGCAGAAATAAGGGCAAAGTTTCCCCTAGTGTCTGCAACAAAGCCGTGCACGCATTTTTGCATCTGCGTTAAACGCTTGGCTCGGGCTTTCCACAAAGTGAACCAATGTTGGTTTGGATTTGTTCTGTGCATCTATCAAACCTCACTCGAAAAAAATCCCTTGAGGACTACATTAAGTTCCTTAATAAACAGCGATTGTTGTTGAGGGAGATGGGGGAAATTATTTTTATTTTTAATTGGCGTTAAAAAAAACATATTGAATTTTAGTAAGATATCTTCGGATGATAGGAAAAATACAGCGGCCAGAGTGAATGGCCCTAATACCCTGCTTTCCGGTCAACCAGGTTTTTCAATGCTTCGCCCCGGTCACATGTATCCATCTGGTCAAGCATGGGTGGAACAAGGTATGCCGGATCGGATTCCGCCGCCGCATGGGGCGTGACAAAAACCTGGCCATGTGTCCAAAGCGGGCTGACTGGCGGAAGGGGTTCGGCTTCGAAGACATCAAGACTGGCTTGCAGCAGAACCTTTTCGTCCAGTGCGCGCAGAATATCGGTTTCCTTCTGCAAACCGCCGCGCCCGGCATTGATCAGGACAGGGCCGCCAAGAGGGCCATCCTGCTTCAACCTGGCCAGCAACTCATAGTCCAAGATGCCGATGGTCTGCGGTGTCAACGGTAGCAACACCACCAGAATGTCGCTTGCAGCCAGGAAAGCATCAAGACCGCCATCGCCATGGTGACAGGTAACGCCGGCATGGCTGCGTTTGGACCGGCTCCAACCGTGAACCTGAAAGCCAATCGCAAGCAATTTGTCTGCAACCGCGGCCCCGAGTGCGCCAAAGCCCATAATGCCGATGGAGATTTCATCGCTGGTTGGCTGGGGATGTCTCTTCCATATGCGGCTTTCCTGCTGCGCACGGTAGGTCTGCCCGCGCCGGTGATGATCCAGCACGCGCCAGACGACATAGTCGCACATATGTTTGGTCAGATTGTTGTTGACCACACGGACGATGGGAACTTGGGCGGGCAGGGTATCATCGGCAAGCACATGGTCTACGCCGGCACCGATCGAGAAAATCGCCTTCAGGTTTGGAAGTGCAGACAAGATGCCTGGCTTCTGGTGCCAGACAACCGCATAGGTGATGGAAGGATCGTCACAGCCGTCCGGTTCCTGCACGACATCGCGCCGTTCAGACAGCAGCGGCATCCAGTCGTCCGGATCCATCCCGGTGACGCACAGCAGCACCCTGCCTTGGTTTTTCTGGCTCATTGGCCGACAACGCCCTCCGGCGCCGTTTCGATGTCAAAGGCAGCCGCGATCAGTGCCTTGGTATAATCGGTCTTCGGATTGTCGAATATCTGTTGCGACGGGCCTTGCTCGACCACCTTGCCGTTACGCATGACAATCACCTCATTGGCCAGGGCGCGAACGACCTTCAGATCGTGGCTGATAAACAGATAGGCCAGATTGTGGCGTATCTGCAGGTCCCGCAACAGGTCGACCACCTGCGCCTGCACGCTCATATCGAGCGCCGAAGTTGGCTCATCCAGCATGACAAATTTGGGATTGAGCACCATGGCACGCGCAATAGCGATGCGCTGGCGCTGGCCGCCTGAAAATTCATGCGGGTATCTAAAGCGCGTTTCCGGCTCAAGATCGACCTCCTCCAGTGCAGAAATGATCCTTTGAGACCGTTCGGCGACCGACAGCGAAGGCTCGTGGATTTTCAGCCCCTCTTCGATGATCTCTGAGATCGACATTCGCGGGCTGAGCGAGCCGAACGGATCCTGAAAGACGATTTGCAAATCGCTTCGAAGCGGCTGCATTTCGCCAAAGGAAGACTGATCGATGTTTTGATCTTCAAAGCGGATTTCGCCCTTAGACGAAATCAGCCGGGCCAGCGCCAGCCCGAGCGTGGTTTTGCCCGACCCGGACTCGCCGACAATGCCCAGCGTCTGCCCGGCCCGCACGGTGATGTCGATACCATCGACGGCTTTGACATGATCGACCGTTCGGCGAAAAAAGCCTTTCTTTATTGGAAACCAGACCTTTATTTTGCTGCCCTGCATAACCGGATCAGCCGTGTCATCGGAGGTTGGAGGCGTGCCTGAAGGTTCGGCTGCAAGCAATTTCTTTGTGTAGTCGTTTTGCGGGTTGTTGAAAATCTCCGCCGTCGGACCGGTTTCCACGATGCGCCCCTGCGTCATCACGCAGACCCGGTCGGAAATCTTGCGCACGATGCCGAGATCATGGGTAATAAACAGCATCGACATGCCGTTGGACTTTTTAAGCTCACCAAGCAGCTTCAAGATCTGCGCTTGCACGGTGACATCAAGCGCCGTTGTCGGTTCATCAGCGATCAGCAGTTCAGGATTGTTGGCAAGCGCCATGGCAATCATAACGCGCTGGCGCTGGCCGCCGGATAATTGATGCGGATAAGCGCCAAGCCGCTTTTCCGGGTCGCGAATACCGACCTCGTTTAACCGTGCCAGGGTATGTTCGCGCGCTTCAGCCTGCCCCATACCGCGATGCAGTTTCAAAATTTCCCCGATCTGTTGCTCAATCGTGTGCAGCGGGTTGAGCGACGTCATCGGCTCCTGAAAGATCATGGTGATGTCATCACCGCGCACGCGCCTGAGATCGGCCTCGTCGCGGTCGAGCAGATCTTCACCCTTGTACAGGACCTGACCTGACGGATGGCTTGCCGCCGGATAAGGCAGGAGTTTCAAAACGGACAGGGCAGATACCGATTTGCCGGACCCCGATTCGCCCACCAGCGCAACCGTCTCGCCCTTACCGATATCAAACGACACCCGGTCGACGGCCAATGTCTCGCTTTTGCCCTGGCGGAACAGGACCGAAAGATCGCGGACTGAAAGAAGCGGTGTCTCATTCATGAAAATGTCTTCCGCGGGTCAAAGGCGTCGCGGGTTGCCTCGCCGATGAAAATCAACAGCGACAGCATCAGCGAGATGACGGCAAAGCCGGTCAGTCCCAACCACGGTGCACGCAGATTGTTCTGGCCCTGTTTAAGCAGTTCACCAAGCGAGGCCGAGCCTGGTGGAAGACCAAAACCAAGAAAATCGAGCGAAGTCAGCGTGGTGATCGACCCGTTCAAAATGAATGGCAGAAAGGTCAGTGTTGCCACCATCGCGTTGGGCAGAAGGTGCCGGTATATGATTGTCCGGTTGGATACGCCAAGCGCCCGCGCCGCGTTGACATATTCGAAATTCCGCGCGCGCAAAAATTCAGCCCGCACGACGCCGACAAATGCCACCCAGGAAAACAGCAGCATGATGCCAAGAAGAATCCAGAAACCGGGCGGCAGCACGGCGGCGATAATCAGCAACAGATAGAGCACCGGAATGGCCGACCAGATTTCGATGAAGCGCTGAAAGATGAGGTCCGTCCAGCCGCCGAAATACCCCTGTATGGCACCGGCAGACACGCCGATAACTGCCGAAAACAGTGTCAGGATAAGCCCGAACAGAACCGATATTCGAAACCCGTAGACCACCCGCGCCAGCACATCGCGGGTCTGGTCGTCGGTGCCGAGCCAGTTCCAGTTGCCAAGCGTGCAGTTGGGATCGTCAACGCCCTGGTCGTAGAACTTGCAGCGCTCCTCAATGGAATAAAGCCATGAGGGTTTGGCCGCCCCGGGTTCCGGTACATCGTTGTTGACAGTACGGTAGGAATAGCGGATCGGCGGCCAGATCATCCAGCCATCGGCTTCGATCTCCTCCTGAATCACCGGATCGCGATAGTCGGTCTTGGCCAGAAAACCGCCAAACTTTTCCTCCGGGTAGTCAATCAGAACCGGCACCAGGAGTTCGCCCTGATAGGACACCAATATGGGTTTGTCATTGGCAATGAATTCAGAAAACAGCGACAGCACGAACAGCACGAGGAAAATCCACAACGACCAGTAGCCGCGCCGGTTTGCCTTGAAATTCTGCCAGCGCCGCCGGTTCAGCGGCGAAAGCCACGGGCGCCTGGCCGGCGTGGTCTCGGCAGCCGGGGTATCCGTCATCTCAGACATCCCGCCTCTCAAAGTCGATACGCGGATCGATCAGCGTATAGGTAAGATCGGATATCAGCGTGACGAACAGACCCAACAGTGAGAAAATATACAGATTGGCGAAGACAACCGGATAGTCGCGGTCAAGGATCGACTTGAAGCCCAAAAGGCCAAGACCATCGAGCGAGAAAATGTTCTCGATCAGCAGCGAGCCGGTAAAAAATGCAGAAATGAACGCGCCTGGAAAGCCCGCGATCACGATCAGCATCGCATTGCGGAACACATGGCCGTAAAGCACCTGACGCTCGGTCAGGCCCTTGGCGCGCGCGGTCATGACGTATTGTTTGCGGATTTCATCGAGAAACGAGTTCTTCGTCAAAAGCGTCGTTGTCGCAAAGGCCGAAAGCACCATTGCAGTCAGCGGCAGCGTCAGATGCCAGAAATAATCGACGATCTTTTCGCCAAGCGGCAATTCGGAGAAATTTTCAGACGTCAGCCCGCGCAACGGGAAAATGTCGTAGAACGACCCTCCGGCAAACAGCACCATCAAAAGGATCGCAAACAGGAAACCGGGGATGGCGTAGGCGACGATTACGACACCGCTGGTCCAGATATCAAATCCCGACCCGTCCTTGACCGCTTTGCGGATGCCAAGTGGGATTGAGATTGCGTAGGACAGAAAGGTGATCCACAGCCCGAGCGAAATCGAGACCGGCATCTTTTCAAGGATCAGGTCCAAAACCTCGATATCGCGAAAATAGCTTTCTCCGAAATCGAAACGGGCATAGTCGGACAGCATCTTGAAAAACCGCTCCAGCGGCGGTTTGTCGAAGCCGAACTGTTTTTCAAGCTGGGCGATGAATTCCGGATCGAGCCCCTGGGCGCCGCGATATTTGGACGACCCTTCGCCGCCCCCGTCAACGCCCTGGTTTTGTCCGCCAAGCTCATTGCCCCCGCCCGAAAGCCGTTCGCCGGAACCGCCACCAAGGCCGGTAATCTCGGCAATCACCTTCTCTACGGGGCCACCTGGAGCAAATTGGATCACCGCAAAGGAAATGGCCATGATGCCGAACAACGTCGGGATCATCAGCAGAAGGCGCCGGAGAATATAAGCGCCCATCAGATGACCACTCCGCCGAATTGCCGGTTACGTGATTGCGTCAAATCAATCCTTGCCAATCGCCCGCGCCTTGTCCTCGTCGAACCACCACATTTCCTCCGGCGCAAACCAATAATCGGGTTTTGGCTCATCAAAACCGAACATATCCCAGAAGGCTGCGCGGTGATTCGCTGAATGCCAATTTGGAATCCAATCGAGCCGTGCGCGCAAGACCCTATCAAGCGCCCGCATGGCAATTGTCAGCGATTTGCGGTCTTTGGCGCGTCCGACATGGCCAATCAGAGCGTCAATGGCGGCGTCAGCGATGCCGGGATAGTTGCGCGAGCCCGGCAGATTGGCCGCGTCGGAATGCAGAAACTGTGCGAGCTGGTCTTCTGTCGGGGTCGCATCGAAAGAAAAAGCGACACTCGTCATATCGAAATCAAAGCTGCTCTGCCTGGCCTGATACTGCGCCGCATCAACCAGCCGGATCGAGGCATCGATGCCGATGGCGCGCATATTCTCAACGAAAGGCGTGTCGACGCGGACGAACACAGGCGCATTGACCATAATCTCCAGCGCCAGCGTATTGCCGTCTTCATCGCGAAAGAAGCCATTTTTCCGCACCCAGCCGGCATCGCGCAACAGATCGACCGCCCGCCGGAGCAACCTTCTGTCACGGCCCGAGCCATCGCTTTCGGGCAGGGTGACCGCTTCGCCAAATGCCGCCTCAGGCACGTCGCTGGGCAGGCTTTTCAAAAGATCAAGCTCTTCTGGCGACGGCGGCCCATCGGCCCGGTAGGGCGAACGCTCAAACAGCGAATGCGAGCGCTGATACGAGCCGAAAAACATGTTCTTTCGTGTCCACTCGAAATCGAAACACAGATTGATCGCCTCGCGCACCCGCCTGTCGGCGAATTTGGCCCGCCGTGTGTTGATCGCCCAGGCTTGCATGGAAGGCCGCAATTCGCCCGGAAATTCCCGCTTGATCACCTTGCCTTCCCTCAAGGTGGGAAAATCATATTCGGTTGCCCAGGTTTTCGATGTGAACTCCTGCCGGTAGGCGATGTCGCCCTTCTTGAATGCCTCAAATCCCGCCTGCCGGTCGCGGAAAAACTCGATGCGGAGCTTGTCAAAATGATCAAGACCCCGCCGCACCGGTAGATCCCGCCCCCAATAGTCTTCGACACGGTCGTATTCAACCGAAAATCCGGGCGCGGTCCGGCCCACCTTGTAGGGCCCCGAAGCCAACGGCGCCCGCACTTCGGAACTGTCAAACGGGTGAGTCTCGTAAAACGCCTTTGATAAAATCGGATAGTCAACCACGGTAAGTATGAGCCGGTCGGACTGTTTGCCTGAAAATTTCAGCTCGACCGTATGCCGGTCGACGACGCGCGCGTGCACAAAATGCCGCAATGGCAACAGCAGTTGCGGGTGACCCTCACGCTTTAAAAGATCATAGGTGAAGGCGACATCGTCGGCGGTGAGCGGCGAGCCGTCATGAAATCGCGCTTCCGGCCTTAGATGAAAGGTGAAACTGTCTCTCGTATCGCCAATTTCCACGCTTTCGGCCAGCAATCCATATGCCGCATCCGGCTCATCCCAGGCGCGCCGCATCAACCTGTCGAAACAGAGTTCCATCCGTGGTGGCGCATCGCCCCTGGTGACGAAACTGTTGAGCGTGTTGAAGGTCATCGCATTCTGGTTGTAAAACCAGTAGGGCGGCGAAAAGTTGAATACGCCACCTTTTGGCGCATCCAGGTTTGCGTAATCGAAATGGGTGAAATCCGGCGCATATTTCAGATCACCGAAAGCGGATAGCCCGTGCAGTTTTGTTCCGGTCGGGCTGGCGGCAAAACCGGCCCCGCCGCAAAACGGCAGGCCGATGGCTGCGCCGATACCGGTGACAACCGCCCGTCTTGTCAGTGCACCCGCACCGGTCAATTGCCGTTGCCCAGTTTCTTCTCCAGCGCTGCCGCCTTGTCAGGATCGATCCACAATGAATAGGGATCGAGACCGACATAGGCAGGCTGTGTTTCCGGCATACCGAACTTGTTCCACCAGGCAAACCAGATATTCGGATTGTGCCACTGGGGAACAACATAGAAATTCCATAGCAGCACACGGTCCAAAGCCTTGGTTGTCGCCACCAGTTCGTCACGATCTTTGGCGAAGATGATTTTGTCGATCAATTCGTCGATGACCGGATCTTTGATGCCCATCAGATTGCGCGAACCCACCTTGCCGGCCGCAGCCGAACCCCAGAATTCGCGTTGTTCATTGCCGGGCGACAGAGTTTGCGCAAACCCCCCGGTGATGATCTCGAAATCAAACTTGCGCCTCCGGTTGATATACTGATTGCCGTCGATGATGCGCATTGAGGCGTCGATGCCAAGCTTACGCAACTGTTCGATATAGGGTGCTGTTATGCGCGAATCCGTTGGATCGTTTCCGAGGAATTCGATTTTGAAAACCTCGCCATTGGCGTCAACCAATTGCGAGCCCTTGCGGGTAAAGCCGGCCTCATTCAGCAGTTCGAAAGCACGCGCCAGATGCTTGCGGTCTTCGCGATTTTTGCCGCTATAGACCGGCAGTTCAAATGGCTTGTCAAAGACCTCGTCTGGAATCTGGCCGCGATATTTCTCCAGTATCTCCAGTTCGCGGCCTTCCGGAATGCCGCTCGATTCTAACTCACCACCTTCAAAATAGCTGTTGGTGCGATAGTAAAGACCGAAAAAAAGCGTCCGGTTCATGCTCTCGAAATTAAACGCCAGGGTAAGCGCTTCGCGCACCCGCCTGTCTTTAAATTTGTCGAGCCTGGAGTTGATGACAAAGCCCTGCATGGGCTGGCCGAAACTTTGCGGGAATTCTCCCCTCAAAACGTTGCCTGCCTCAAAAGCCGGGAAATCATATTCCGTGGCCCATTTTTGCGATCTGTATTCCCTGCGGTAGTCGTCGAGCCCGCCCTTGGTGAAGCCCTGCCAGGCGGCATTTTCATCAAGTATATAGGTATAGCGGATTTCACCGAAATTTTCGCGGCCCACCTTCACCGGCAAGTCTCTGGCCCAGTAATCTTCCACCAGCTCCCAGACGACTTCTGCGCTCGGCTTGAAACTCTTAACGCGGTAGGGACCGGAGGTCAGCGGCGGCTCAAGCGTTGGCGCCGAAAAATCGCGCTTCTTGCCATCCTTATCGGTTCCTTCCCACCAGTGTTTTGGCAACACGGGCATATCACCCATTATATGGGGCAGTTCGCGGTTGTTTTTCTGATCAAAGCGGAACTGGACCTCCCGCTCTGACAGGGCGACAACTTCGGTCACATTGTGAAAATACTGGTTATAAAGCGGGTGATTGGTTGTCAGTGCGTTGAACGACCAGATGACATCTTCGGCGGTAATGGGTTTTCCATCATGAAACCGCGCTCTTGGATCGATCCGGTACGTCGCAGACGAATAGTCGTCAGGGTATTTGAATGCCTCTGCAATCAGCGGATAGCTTGTGCCGGGCTCTTCGACAGACTGTTCCATCAGCGTGTCGTAGGCAATTCCGCCAGCCAGGGCAGTCAGACCGGATGCCGCTGTACCGCGCACGATAAACGGATTGAAGCTGTCGAAACTGCCAAGGGCGATACGATTGAGCCTGCCGCCCTTGGGTGCGTTGGGGTTGACGTGATCATAGTGCTCGAACTTGTCTTCGTATTTCGATTTTTTGACGATCGACGAGATTGTTCGCCAATCATCCTCTGCCTGCGATGCCATGGTCGAAAGACTGACCGAAAATGCGGTGGCCAAAGCCAAAAGGCTGTTTACGAAGAACGGGCGCAAGGATGTCACCTCCCATTTGTTGTTGATTTGCCGAACTTAGAGCTCCGGCCGATGGTTGGAAGCAGCGATTGAAAAGAATTTATGCGAAAACAGGGCCAATTGCAGGCATGAAACAAAAAAACCGGGCGCGTTGCCCGGTTTTTTACATCGTAACCCAAGAAATTGCCTACTCGGTGGAGGCCGAGGTGCCGTCACCGTCATCGGCTGATGCTTCCGGTAGCGGTGCTGGGCTGTCTGACAGGGTGCGCAGATAGGCGATGATATTCGCCCGGTCACCCTCTTTCTTCAGGCCGGCAAAGCCCATCGAAGTTCCCTTGAGGTATTTTCTGGGCGACAGCAGGAACTGGTTCAAACTTTCATAATCCCAGGCGGTTTCGCCACCCTTGGCATAATCTTTCAACGCGCCCGAATAGGCAAAGCCATCCTGGCTTGCAGCCGCCCGGTTGACGATACTCCACAGATTGGGTCCAACCTTGTTGGCGCCGCCATTTTCCACCGTGTGACAGGCCGCGCACTTCTTGAACACTGATTTGCCTTTGTCCACATCTGCCGACGCAAGCAGTGCGCCGATGAGTGCCGGCCCGGTATCTTTAGCAACGTCACCCTTCTCGTCTCCGCCTTCTTCAACGGCGATGGCGAAGCCCGCCTGTTCGGGGGCATGGCTCTCGAAAAGCGACTCTGAAACGAGTGATACGGAAAAGATCACGAAAACAGCAGCCAGCAGGGCCCCGATAATCTTGTTGAGTTCGAATGAATCCATAAACCCCGAGGCTCCAAACCAATTGCAAACCAAGCGTCCACGCTGATCACCGGGACTGCTGCCCGGTCAGCTTGGATGTCGCTGAAAAATTTGCGCGGAAACTAGGTCTTTTGCTCAGCGGTTGCAACACATATAACGGCCTTGGCAAGTGAGACTTTTTGCCACCTTTCAGTTAACCCCGGGGCGTTTTCCGTTATGTCCACGATAATTCTCATTCCCGCCCGCATGGCATCAACACGCCTGCCGGGCAAGCCGCTGGCCGAAATCGCCGGCGTGCCGATGATTGTCCAGGTGGCGTTAAGGGCAGCGGAGAGCAAGGCAGGCAGGGTGGTTGTCGCCACCGATACCCGCGATGTTGTCGATGCGGTTGCAGCTTGCGGATTTGATGCCGTGATGACGCGCGCCGACCATCAGTCCGGCTCTGACCGGATTTTTGAGGCACTGCAAACAATTGATCCAAAAGGTGAATTCGATACCGTCATCAATTTGCAAGGTGATCTTCCGACCATCGAACCGGAGACCATTCGCGCCTCGCTTGCACCGCTTGACGAACCGGATGTGGATATCGCGACACTTGCTGTCGTCATCGCCGATCAGGCTGAAAAAACCAACCCGAACGTGGTCAAAATCGTTGGCTCGCCACTGTCTGAAAAGCGGTTAAAGGCGCTCTATTTCACTCGCGCCACCGCGCCATGGGGTGAGGGGCCACTTTATCATCACATCGGACTATATGCCTATCGCCGTGCGGCACTTACCCGCTTTGTCGCGTTAAAACCCTCTGTTTTGGAAAAGCGTGAACGGCTGGAACAGCTGCGTGCGCTGGAAGCGGGCATGCGAATCGATGCGGCAATTGTTGACGCCTGCCCGCTTGGCGTGGATACAGCGCAAGACCTTGAACGTGCCCGCCGGGCGCTTGAATAAATAACGGACGGAAGAATGGCGTCGAAAACCAACAAAATCGCATTTCAGGGCGAGCCGGGGGCCAATTCCGACACCGCCTGCCGTAATGTCTACCCGTCAATGGAACCGCTGCCTTGCGCCACGTTTGAAGATGCGTTCCTGGCGGTTGAAACAGGCCGCGCCGATCTGGCGATGATTCCCATCGAAAATACCATTGCCGGGCGGGTAGCCGATATCCACTATCTTCTGCCCGAATCGACCCTGCATATCGTTGGGGAGTACTTTCTGCCGATCCACTTCCATCTGATGGTTCCGCCAGGTGCGTCGCGGGCCGGTATCAAGACGGTGCATAGTCATATCCATGCGCTCGGCCAATGCCGAAACATCATTCGCCAAAACGGTTGGAAGGCCATCGTGGCTGGCGATACGGCAGGTGCGGCCCGGCTGGTCTCCGAAAGCGGCAACCCGGCCATGGCAGCCCTGTCGCCAGCACTTGCCGCTGATCTTTATGGCCTCGATATCCTAGATGAAAATGTCGAGGATGCCGACAATAACGTGACCCGGTTTGTGATCCTGTCGAAGACGGAAGATCGCGCCTCGCGCAAAACCGAGACGGGCCTTGTCATGACGACATTCGTCTTTCGCGTGCGCAATATTCCAGCAGCTCTCTACAAGGCCATGGGCGGTTTTGCCACCAACGGGATCAACATGACCAAACTGGAGAGTTACCAGACCGGGGGCAGGTTTTTCGCGACGCTGTTTTATGCCGATATCGAGGGGCACCCGGACGACCATAATGTCGCGCTCGCTTTCGAGGAGCTCGGTTTTTTTTCCCGCGACATGCGCATTCTCGGGGTCTATCCGGCCCATGAATTCAGGGCAACGCAGGCCGAAGACCCCGATTAGAGCGTATCCGCTCTAGGTCAGGCCGCCTCCGCCCACGCCCTTATTATATGACTTGCAATCGCACCGGATGGCGGAATGCTTAGGCTGGAATGTTCTCCCGCCATGGCCAGGCAAACCTCGGCGCGCGAAACCCAGCGGCAGTCTTCCAACTCGTCCAGATCCACCGCCAGTTCAGTCGATACCGCCTCGCCATAGCACCCGATCATCAGCGAATGGGGAAACGGCCAGGGTTGGCTTGCGTGATAGGCAACGCGTCCGATCCGGATGCCCGCCTCTTCAAGTGTTTCGCGGCGGACCGCATCCTCTATCGTTTCGCCGGGTTCGACAAAGCCGGCAAGGCACGAATAGATACCGGGCGGAAAGTTGGGTCCCCGGCCGAGCAGACAGCGCTCACCGTCGACCGCCAGCATGATGACCACCGGATCAGTGCGCGGAAAGTGCCAGGTTTCACACGATGTACAAAGCCGCTTGTAACCGCCGGCACGCATTTCCGTGGCGTTTCCACAATTGCCGCAGAAGCGGTGCGATTTGTGCCATGCCAGCATGGAAGCGCCCTGCGCCATGGCGCCGAGACCAGCCGGATCCAACAGGCCCTGCATCATGATGGAGCGGTAATCGACGGCCTTGATGTGACCGGGCAAATCGTCGGGCTCGATACCGGCAGATGCGACAACGACCGGCCGCCCCTCCTGATGCCCGAGCAGGACGCCATGCTGCAGCCGGGCGCTGAGCGCTTCGGCCTCTTGGCGGCTGTGCCTTGCGGCAGTCTCGTTTCCGTCGATTTTGAGATAAAGCCGGCCACCGCGCATCAGCAGGATTTCCACATCCGGTTCAGCCAAGGCCTTATCCAAAGCGTCATCGCTGCGTTTTTCGCTCAGGCGTTCGATCAAATTACCGGCAAAGCCGACATGCTTGCTTGGTTCGTCACCAGATAGATCAAACAGCCGAAAACTCATTCTTCCTCGCTGGCGGGAATACTGACCTGGTCGAAGGCGGTTCTCAGTTTGCTGATTACTTCTTCGAGTTTTTCTGCTTCATATGGTTGCCTTTCGCCATGGTCCCATACGGGTCCGGGCCAGTTTGGGTCGCCTTCGCTGCGAGCGATGACATGTACATGCAATTGCCGCACGGCATTGCCCAGTGAAGCCATGTTGATCTTTTGGCAGCCGGTCGTGGCTTTCAGGGTTATTGCCGCAAAAGTGCTTTCAACACTCAGCATGGAACGGTCGAGAGGCTCCATCTCGTGTAATTCCTCAAGGCCGGGCCTTTGTGGAATAAGCAGCAGCCAAGGCCATCGGCAATCATTCATCAGGCGCAGTTCGCACAATTCCAGCCACAAAACATGTTCACTGTCCCACGCTATGCGCCGGTCCAGTTGAAAGCCGGGGTCATCCCTGTAAGGCATATTTTCGATCCCGCATCAAAAAGGAGGAACCTATGGCGTGACCGCCGCCGCAGCAAGCACAATGCGACATGGTTCTACAATTAACAGCCGGAGCTTGCATTTTTGTCAGCAATTCTCGATATGGAGGTGGGAGGCTGGTGGTGGACGTGCCACTCGCCAACCGGGTCAGGTCCGGAAGGAAGCAGCCCCAACGAGATCAGTGTGCGGGTCACCGCGCCGGCCTCCCACCTTCCACGATTTATCGTTCGCCAATTGCTGCAAGCCATTGACGGCGGGAAGCTGCGCGGGTGAAACTCAAGATCGATTGCAATCAGTTGGGCTATTTTAGCAAATGGGTAAAAGCGGCGAAAATCCGGACCCGGGACCATATCGCGTTTTAGCGCGCAAATACCGTCCGCGTGATTTTTCCGATCTGATCGGCCAGGAACCTATGGTCAGGACGCTGACCAACGCGTTTGAAGCTGGCCGCATTGCCCAGGCCTGGATGCTGACCGGTGTGCGTGGGGTCGGCAAAACCACGACGGCCCGCATTCTGGCCCGGGCGCTGAACTATAAATCCGGCAAAATCGATCACCCGTCCATCGATCTTGCAGAGCCCGGTGAGCATTGCGAAACCATCATGGAAGGCCGGCATGTCGATGTGCTGGAGATGGATGCCGCCTCCCATACCGGCATCGACGCGATCCGCGATATCATCGATCAGGTGCGTTACGCACCGGTGTCCGCCCGCTACAAGGTTTACATCATCGACGAGGTTCACATGCTGACCACGCAGGCCTTCAACGGCTTGCTGAAGACGCTTGAAGAGCCACCGCCGCATGTAAAATTCATCTTCGCTACCACCGAAATCCGTAAAGTGCCGGTCACGGTTCTGTCCCGCTGCCAGCGCTTTGACCTGCGCCGGGTCGACGCCAGCACATTGACGGAACATTTAAAAAAGATCGCCGAACTGGAACAGGTTGAAGTCGCCGGTGACGCACTTGCCATGATCTCGCGTGCGGCGGAGGGATCGGTACGTGATTCGCTGTCGATCCTCGATCAGGCCATCGCCCATGGTGCCAACAATGTTGATGCCGGTGCTGTGGGATCGATGCTTGGCCTGGCAGATCGCGCCCGTATCATTGATCTGTTCGAAAAGCTGATGTCGGGAGACATTGCCGCAGCACTGGCGGAATTCCGTGCCCAATACGATATCGGTGCCGATCCGGCGGTGGTGCTCACCGATCTGGCCGAGTTCAATCACCTTGTCACCCGCCTGCGCTTTGTGCCCGATGCCCTGGAAGATGCTTCGCTTACAGAAGCCGAAAAAGACCGGGGACTGGAATTTGCCGGAAAAATTTCCGTACGTGTGCTGTCACGTAACTGGCAGATGCTTTTGAAGGGTATCGAGGAAGTCAGAAATGCCGGAAAACCGCTCAGTGCCGCAGAAATGGTGCTGATTCGCATCGCTCATGCCGCCGATCTTCCAACATTGGACGAAGCGTTGAAATCACTGGAAGATGGCGGTGCTGGAACCGGATCTGGCCCGCGGGCCTCTTCCACCCCGCCAGCGGGTGGTTCCGGCGGCACGCAGGCGATCGCGCGGGAGGGGATAAGCGTTTCCGGCAATGGCGGTGGCGGACAGACCATGCGGCTGGTGGATAGCGCCCCACAATCGTTTGAAGCACCAGAACCGGTCGACAGTCCCGTGATCGAGCAGCCGGCCGTTCCGGTGACATCGCTATCCGATATCGCCTCGCTGGCGGAAGAGCATCGCGATATGCAATTTAAGGTGAGGCTCAAGCAATTCGTGCGCCTGGTTGGCATCGAACCGGGCCGGTTAAATATCTCGCTGGTAGATGGCGCTCCAAAAACCCTGCCATCGGACATCTCAAAACGGCTTGGCGAATGGACCGGCGCAAAATGGTTTGTCAGCCTTAGCCGCGATAAGGGCGGTCCGACCCTGGCTGAGGAAGAGGCCAGATCGCGCAGCAACGCCATTGTTGATGCGAAAACCGAGCCTGCGGTTGCGGCCATATTGTCTGCATTTCCCGGCGCGAAAATCATCGATGTGCGAGTTTGCGAGGCGGAACAGCCGGGCCAGGATCATCTGCCCGCCGTGCCGGAAGACGATGACGAACTGGATATTTGAACTCCAAGGGAGACTTTTATGAAAGATCTGATGGGCCTTATGGGCAAGGCCAAGGAAATGCAGGAAAAAATGCAGGCGATGCAGGAAGAGGTCGCCAATCTGGAGGTCAGCGGGTCAGCCGGTGGCGGACTGGTCTCAGTGGTCATGACCGGAAAAGGCGAAATGAAATCGCTGACGATTGATCCGTCGCTGTTCAAGGAAGATGACGTTGAGATATTGGAAGACCTGATCCTGGCCGCCCACAACGAAGCCAAGGCCAAGGCAGAAGCAGCGATGCAGGAGAAGACCAGGGAACTGACAGCGGGCCTGCCGCTACCGCCCGGGATGAAACTCCCATTTTGACTGTAAATATGGGGCGATAACGAAAGGCGCGTGATCGAATTTACCCTGCCACAATGGTGTAAAAGGCGTTCGGATGAACAAAAATGGTGATGATGCGGTTGTTTTTGTAAAAACGGCCAGGCAGCTCGCTTTTGAGAAGATAATATACCTTTTGATTGCACTTGTTGTTGGTGGTGTATTTGCCGGAATTTTATTGTTTAAGCCTGACATTCCAACGCTATTTTTTGTTCTCTGCCTACTTGCCGTTTTGGTGGCCATTGTGATGGCAATTGTCCTGGTGCGCTGGATAACCGCGGTTCGAACAACGCAGAACGTTCTACATCCAAAGTTGAGTTTTCATCGAATACAAGAATGGGCGAACGCAAAAGTCGGACCGGCAAAACAGCGGCATCTATCCACACAAGGTATTTAATGACCTGGAGCGACGAGGCATAGATTATCACTTCAACGTGGTCAAAGTAGGTTCCAAGCTAGTGGTTCGATTCCAACATTTGCATCCCATTTGCGGGCACGCTCATCGGCAAATGTTGGAATCATAAGAACCACTAGAAATCAATATCTTGCTAGTGGTCTTTATGTTCGAAACGCTTGCTAATGGCGTTGCGGTAAAAGGATGCAAGCGTTTCGAACAGACCACTAGTAGTGGGTACTCAGCAGTGATGCGAACCGCCCACAAAGCCATCTCACACCATCCCGTCAAGATGGGGTTCATACTCGAAGATATCTTCTATGGATTGTTGGAAAAGACGGGCAATTTTGAAGGCCAGAGGTAGGGATGGATCGTAACGCCCGGCCTCAATAGCATTGACAGACTGGCGTGACACATCAAGCTTGGCTCCCAACTCGGCCTGGGACCAGTTTCGCTCGGCGCGCAGGGCTTTGAGTTTGTTCTTCATCGAAATCCGCCACCATCGCGTTTTGTCAAAAACACAGCTGACGCCGCGAAAGAAACCCAGAACATAGGTAGCAGCCAAAACACCTTGAATTTTGGCGCATCGGCCAGGATTTCCAATGTTCCCCAACCGGAGGCCGCGACCATAACGCAGCTCATGGCAAACAGGATTGCCTTGATCTGTATCATGCGCAGGAATTCATCGATCTCTTTGATGAATCTCCAATGCGCCCAAAAAATACTCAATATTGCAGCGATCGGGACGGCTGCCAGTGCGTAAAGCGCAGTCGGCTGCAAGCCCATGTGAACTGCACCCCATTGCGTAGATAGCAACCCGGCCGCATACGCAATCATGGACGGAACGAATATCATGAAGTAGCGGCGTGTCGCCTGTTCGTTTGTCATGGTCGTTCTCCGGCAATAATGTAAAGTTACCTTTACATACCGGGTCAAGGGAAAGTGTCAAGGAAACTTTCCATTAAATAGGGGGGTTCTATCGGTGTCGTTCCATCAGTATGGCCGGAAATATGATCCCATCGCCCATCATGATGTTCACCTCATCGATCGGTTTGAAACCATGCTGAGCATAAAACGGTTGTCCGGGAAGGCTGGAAAAACACTGCAACGTTTCAACGCCTTGCGCATTCGCCTCTTTGAGGCAACAAGACAATATGGCCGAGCCAACACCTTTGCGCATGAAGTCCGGGTGGGTGGCAAAGTGCCGGATATGGCCAGTGTCTTCCACTTGACTGGAACTACTTGGTGCAGCAACGCTCCAGCCGCCGCAGCCAGCGGATTTGCCTTCTACGGTCGCAAAAAAATAATGGCCCGATTCCAGCAGCCTGGTATCTATCCGCAGCATCGCCGGCAGGGCGTCGGTGAGTAAATCATCATCATACCAGCCCGGATAGATGATTGAGTAGCACTGGTCGATCAGCGTTTCCAATTGCTGGCGGTCTTGTGGTGAGGCAACACAAACAACAGGTGCAGCCATGGCAAGCGTCCCTCTTGGCGGTTCTGACAGGTCAATTATGGTTTATAAACGGTTAATGGCCGATTAAACGGAGCTTTGTTCCCCACTGTAAAAATGTTCGCCGGCGCGCTAAATCATGGCCATGTCAAAGCGAATCACAGGCCCGGAAATCGAACGGTTGATCCAGTTGCTGGCCAAGGTTCCAGGCCTGGGTCCAAGGTCGGCGCGCCGGGCAGCACTGCATCTGATCAAGAAAAGGGATCAGCTCCTGATCCCATTGTCTGGCGCCTTTGCGGAGGCCGCTGAAAAAGTATGTATCTGTTCGGTTTGCGGCAATGCCGACACGATGGACCCGTGCACGATTTGCTCCGACGAGCGCCGGGACAAGGCGCTGATCATCGTGGTGGAAGAGATTGGTGATTTGTGGGCGCTTGAGCGAGCCAGCGCCATGAATGCGCATTATCATGTCCTTGGCGGCACGCTTTCACCGCTCGACGGGGTAGGCCCGGATCAGCTGGCGATCGCGCCGCTGGTTGCCCGCGTTGCCGAACAGGGTATCCGCGAAGTTATCCTGGCCGTCAACGCAACGGTTGAGGGCCAGACCACCGCGCACTACATCACCGACCAGCTTGCCGGCGAGGATGTCAAGGTGACAAGGCTGGCGCATGGTGTGCCGGTTGGCGGTGAACTTGATTATCTCGACGAGGGCACTTTGGCGGCTGCGCTGAAATCGCGAACCGCGTTTTGAAAGGTAGGCGGATTGAAATCTGGTTGTAGAAATAGTAAATTGCCTTCGAACATCTATTAGAGGTTTTGATGAGTAAAAAAGGCCAGCATGTTGTTCCAAACGGAGGCCGCTGGAGTGTTCGCAAAGCAGGCGCCTCCAGAGCTTCAGGAACTTTTGCTACTCAACGCGAGGCGATTGAGCGTGCAAAAGACATAGCCCGGACGCAGCATACCGAGCTTTACATCCACGGAAGGGATGGCCGTATTAGGGAGAGAACTTCCTACGGCTCGGATCCATATCCACCGAAGGGATAGTTTATGGCCGTGTCGCCATTCGACAGGTCCATCTTCATCAATTGTCCATTTGACAAGGATTTTGAACCGCTCCTTCAAGCGATGATGTTTTGCGTTGTCTATCTTGGATTTGACCCAAGATTAGCAACGGAGCGGGACAACGCAGGCGAGAGCAGAATCGACAAGATTACGGAGTTGATCGAAGCCTCGCTTTATTCCATTCACGATCTAAGCCGTTGCGAAGCAAGCAAGGGTGGGGAAATATTCCGGCTCAATATGCCACTGGAATTGGGTATTGATTACGGTTGCATGAAATTTCGTGGAAATGGTCGCGAAAACAAGCACATACTTATCCTCGAATCCGAGCGTTATCGCTATCAGAAAGCCATTTCCGATCTTTCCGGGGTCGATATCAAAGCGCATGCGGACGATTATGCAAAGATAATTCGTAACGTCCGGAACTGGTTGGTAACTGAAGCTGGAATTGCTGCCAACGGCGCTGAATCGATAAAGCGGGCCTATGAAGATTTTCAAGAATGGTATTACGAACGGCAGATCGAGAAAGGGTTTTCCGAAGATGACATCTTGGACTATCCGACTGCGGAGCTACTCGAAGCGATGCGGGACTGGATCAAGGCCGGAAAGCCGATCAGATGAAAAGAGCGCTTGCAGCTAAAGTTATATTGGCAACTTGGGTCGCGTTGTCGGCATTTATCGTGACAGTCGAAGCCGCCTCGCGCGCCACCGTCGAAAAACAATTTCGCCACTGGCTCGCCAACGATGTTTGGCGTGACGCCAAGGCCAATGGCGTGTCGAAGAAAACGTTCGATGCCGCCTTTGCCGGTGTGGCGCTGAACTGGAAGCTGCCCGATCTTGTTTCGCCTGGAACCAGGGCCAAAACGCCGAAAAAACAGCGCCAGGCGGAATTCGGATCGCCTGGCAACTATTTTTCGCAAAAAACACTCGGCAACATCGCCGCATCGGGCCGGACACTGGTAAAAAAACACGCCAGCACACTAAAGGCGATAGAGCGGAAATATGGCGTGCCGGGACATATCATCATCGCCATCTGGGGGCGGGAATCCGGCTTCGGGCGGGTAAAAATCCCGCACAATGCCTTTCGCGTGCTCGGCACCAAGGCATTTATGTCGACCAGAAAGGAGCTGTTCTACCGCGAGCTTCTTGGCGCGCTGGTGATGGTGGAAAAGGGCTATGCCTCGATTGGCGCGATGAAATCCTCCTGGGCCGGCGCGCTCGGTCAGCCGCAATTCCTGCCGACCTCCTATTTGAAACACGCCGTTGATGGCAATGGCGATGGCAGGCGTGACATCTGGGGTTCCGATGCCGACACACTGGCCTCGATCGGCAATTATCTAAACAATTTCGGCTGGGTGACCGGCCGCGACTGGGGCTTTGAGGTCACAGTGCCGAATTCGATCTCTTGCGCACTGGAAGGCCCGGATCAGGGCCGCAAAATTGCCGACTGGGCGGCAATGGGCATCAAACGCGTCTCAAAAAAGCCGTTCCCACCCCATGAAGCCAGGGCTGAGGGCTTTTTGTTGATGCCGGCCGGCCGGCATGGTCCAGCCTTCATCGTGACACCGAATTTCTATGTACTGAAAGCATATAATGAGAGCGATCTCTACGCGCTTTTCATCGGCCATGCCGGCGACAAAATCGCCTATGGCACCAAACCGTTTTCAGGCCGCTGGGGCAAGGTCGGCGGTCTCTACCGCTCCGATATTGCCGGCATGCAGCGAACGCTGGAAGGAAAAGGCTACGATGTCGGCGGCGCCGACGGCTTGCCGGGCTTCAAAACCCGCCGTTCCATCGGCGACTGGCAGGCGAAGAACGCGTTGAACCCCACATGTTTTCCAAGTGCAAAACTGGTGAAAAAGATCAGGTAAGGCCATTTCTCTTCAAGATCCCCGCACCACATTGCGATAAACCTCATACGCGCCACCAATTCCCTTTGCCTTGTTGGGAAAGGTGAATTATGACCTGATTTGAAGATGCGAAACGGACAAGGGCAGGCCAAAAAAATGTCACTTGAAACTTCCAAACTCGTTACGGTTTTCGGCGGATCCGGATTTATTGGGCGCTATGTTGTGCAAAAACTGGCCCGCCGCGGTTACCGCATTCGCGTCGCCTGCCGCAGACCCGATCTTGCAGGACACCTCCAGCCGCTCGGCAATGTTGGCCAGATCCATACCGTTCAGGCCAATTTGCGCCATCGCTGGTCGGTGGATCGCGCCGTTAAAGGCGCTGACGTTGTGATCAATTCGGTCGGCGCTCTTTATGAGACCGGCAAGCAGAAATTTGACGCCATTCAGGAATTCGGGCCTCGCGAAATTGCCGAAGCTGCACGTAGCGCAGACGCAAAGATGATTCATATCTCGGTGACCGGCGCTTCAGAAAGTTCAAATTCCAAATACGCCCAGACAAAGGCGCGCGGTGAGAAGGCGGTGTTTGAAACGCTGCCGGAGGCAATCGTGTTGCGCCCATCGCTTGTTTTCGGGCCGGAAGACGGGTTTTTTAACAAATTTGCCGATATGGCCCGCTTCTCGCCGGCATTGCCGCTGATTGGTGGCGGCCATACCAAATTCCAGCCGGTCTATGTCGGCGATGTCGCCGAGGCGATTGCTAAGGCCGTCGACGGTGAGATCGAAGGCGGAAGCATCTATGAGCTTGGCGGTTCAGAGGTTTTGAGTTTTCGCGAGTGCATGGAGAAAATGCTTGCCGTCATTGGCCGCAAGCGCTGGCTCATAAACCTGCCGTTTCCGATTGCCCGCTTCAATGCGCATTTCCTGCAGCTTCTGCCCAATCCGTTGCTGACGGTCGACCAGGTCAAATTGCTGGAATCCGATAATATCGTGTCGCCGGAGGCAACAGATGACGGCCGCACGCTCGAAGGGCTTGGAATATCGCCGCACACGCTCGACGCGGTGCTGCCAACCTATCTGTGGCGCTACCGCGAGGCCGGCCAGTTCACCGCAAACAAGCCGGCATAGAGACCTAGTCCTTGGACATTGCCGCATTGCTCTTACCCGAAGGATTGGCCCTGACGGCGGCTGCAATCCTCATTGCCGCGAGCTTCTTCACCTCTGCATTAACCGCCGCCTTCGGAGTTGGCGGCGGCGTTGCCATGCTGGCGCTGATGGGGCTCTTTCTGCCGGTTGCCGCACTGATACCGGTGCATGGTGCCGTGCAGCTTGGGTCGAACACCGGGCGGGCCTGGCATCAACGCGCCAATATTTGCTGGCCGATGCTGTGGCCGTTTTTGGCGGGCGCGGTTTTCGGCGCGGCAGCAGGCGCCGGACTGGCCGTGGAACTGCCCGATACCTGGCTGAAATTATTGCTTGGCCTGTTCGTTGTGATCGTAACCTGGACGAAGATTCCAGGTTTCGATCGCCTGTCCGGCGCCGGTCTGGTGGTGGGTGGCGCCATTATTTCGGCTCTGACCATGCTGCTTGGCGCGACCGGGCCTTTGATTTCGGCCTTTTTCGGCCAGGTTATCAGCGGCGACCGCAAAGCGCTGGTTGCCACCCATGCCGCCAGCATGACCATGCTGCACGCATTGAAGATTGCCGCTTTTGGCGTTCTCGGCTTCGCCTTTTGGACCTGGCTGCCGCTTGTGGCGGCGATGATCTTCACCGGCTATATCGGAACGGTCTACGGCACCAGACTATTAAATGCCTTGCCGGAAAAAACCTTCCGCCTTGGCTTCAAACTGCTTTTGACCGTATTGGCGATTGATCTGGTCCGCCGCGGCCTTGCCGGTATACTCTAGACTTAGCCAAGCAGCAGCAGAGCGGCCAGGCCAATGCTTCCGACAATCAGACGCCACCAGCCAAACAGGCGGTAGCCATGTCTAGAGACATAATCGAGCAGGTAGCGCACGACAAACACGGCGGCAATGAACGCCATGACAAACCCCGCCGCAATGATCGGCAGATCGGCGGCCGACAGAACATCGCGGTTCTTGTAGAGATCATAGGCAAATGCGCCAGCCATGGTCGGCATTGCGAGGAAAAACGAAAACTCCGCCGCCGACCGCTTGTCGGCCCCCATCAGCAAGGCACCGACAATGGTTGCGCCCGAGCGCGAGGTGCCGGGGACCATGGCCAGACACTGAAACAAGCCGATTTTCAAACAAAGCCCGAGCGGATAGTCCATCACATCGTGATGTTTTGGCTGAAGCGCCAGCCTGTCGACCCAAAGCAAGATGACACCGCCGATCATAAGCATGATGCAGATGAGCATCGGCGTTTCAAACAGAACCGACTTGATAAATCCGTGCGCCGACGCGCCGATGATTGCAGCCGGCAGGAATGCGATCAATATTCCAAGCACAAAACGCTGCGTGCGCTTGTCCCTGGGCAGATCGGTGAGAATTTTCCACAGCCGCGAGAAATAGACGGTCAGGATTGCCAGAATAGCGCCCAGCTGTATCAGCACTTCAAACGACTTGCCCGTCGACTTGAACCCCAGAAAATGCCCGGCAAGCAGGATATGCCCGGTGGACGAAACAGGAATGAACTCGGTAATGCCTTCCAGCAGACCGAGCAGCAATGCCCCGGTAATCGACTGATCTTCCATCTAGAATTATTTTCCCGCATCTACTGTTCTTGCAAGCCGACTCCAGGTTGCCTATAGCTGCAAAGCTGCCGACGGTCATTCAGAATCGCTTGGCGGAGATTTATCGGCCCGGCGGAAAAAACACCATACTTCATTGCGTTATAGTGATTGCATGCTGACCCTTTATCATCACCCGCTTCTCGCATCCTGCCGCTTTGTTCGCCTGGTTCTGGCCGAATATGGCGAAGAGGTTGATCTGGAGGAAGAAAAGCCCTGGGAGCGGCGCAAGGAGTTTTTGGCGCTCAATCCAGCCGGAACCATACCGGTGTTGGTCGCCGAAGGTGGGATGCCGATTTGCGGCTCTACCGTCATTGCCGAATATCTGGATGAAACCCGCGGTGTGATGATGCGCGACCGGCGGCTTTTCGCTGACGATCCGATGGAACGGGCAGAAATTCGCCGTCTGGTAGACTGGTTCCTGATCAAGACCGAAAACGATGTGACCCGGTTTTTGGTGCGCGAGCGGGCGTTCAAGCAAATCATGCCGGGGTCGATTGGCGGCGGGGCGCCCGATTCCTCGGTTTTGAGGGCAGCGCGCGCCAACATCAAGCAACATTTAAAATACACCGCCTGGCTGGCAAACCGGTCCAACTGGCTTGCCGGCAGCCGGCTTTCCTATGCCGACATGGCGGCCGGTGCGACGCTCTCCTGTCTCGACTATCTGGGCGAAATCGACTGGGCGGCCTATCCGGTGGCGCGTGACTGGTATCAACGGCTGAAATCGCGGCCGTCATTCCGCCCGCTTTTAGCCGACCGGATGCGTGGCGTGCCGCCTGTATCGCACTATCCCGACCTCGATTTTTGACGATGGCTGGCGTGCTTCGCCGCGATGACGAGATACGCCGATGGCTGGCGCGGGAGGCAGACGATAACGGGTTTAGCACTGTCGCGATTGCGTCAGCCAAAGCCGTGCCCGGCAGGGCTGACAAATTGAACGCCTATCTTGGCAGCAATTATCATGGAACCATGAGCTGGATGGCCGAGACCGCGGCAAGGCGGGCAAGCCCCAAAGCCCTTTGGCCCGAGGCTGAAACCGTTATCATGTTGGCGATGAACTATGGACCGGCTGAGGATCCGCTGGCAGGTTTGCAAAGGCCCGCTCATGGCGGCATATCGGTCTATGCGCGCAACCGCGATTACCATGATCTGATCAAGGGAAGGCTGAAAACCATCGCCGGCCGGCTGGCCGCCCGAACGGATGCCAGGGTAAAAATATTTGTCGATACCGCCCCGGTAATGGAAAAACCGCTGGCCGAGGCCTCGGGCATCGGCTGGCAGGGAAAGCACACAAATCTTGTCAGCCGCGAGCACGGTTCCTGGCTGTTCTTAGGCTCGATATTTACCACACTGGCGCTTGTTCCCGACGACCCTGGGACCGATCATTGCGGTCAATGCCGTGCCTGCCTCGATATTTGCCCGACCAACGCATTTCCAAACGCCTACCAGATCGACGCCAGACGCTGCATTTCCTATCTCACCATCGAACACAAGGGTCCCGTTCCGCATGAATTCAGAAAAGCAATCGGCAACCGGATTTACGGTTGTGATGATTGTCTGGCCGTCTGTCCATGGAACAAATTTGCGTCCGCCACCGCTGAAATAAAGCTGACGGCGCGCCAGGATCTGATCGCGCCAAAACTCGCCGATCTGCTCGAATTGGACGATGCCGCTTTCCGGTCGTTTTTCTCCGGCTCCCCGGTGAAGCGCATCGGGCGGGACCGGTTTATCCGCAATTGTCTGATAGCGGCTGGGAATTCCGGCGACAGCACGTTGCAGAACCGTTGCCATATACTGCTTGGCGATCCGTCATCGCTGGTGCGCGGGGCAGCGGTGTGGGCACTGTCGCAATTAATGGATGCTGACGCGTTTGCCGCTCTGCGCAAAAATGCGGTATCGGTGGAAACGGATCATACCGTTTTGAGGGAATGGGCGGCTGTGCAAAATGGCAAGAGGGAGACCGGGCAATGAACCTCTTTCTATTTGGGGCCGGCTACAGCGTACGCGCGCTCGCACGGTCGCCTGGCACCAGGCAAAGCATCATTGCCGGCACCACCAGGGATCGAGGCCGGTTTCCACGGCTGGAGGCGGCCGGAATAAAGCCCTTTATCTTTGATGGAGAAACGCTGACGGACGATATTGCGGAATATCTGAAGTCCGTAACCCACATGGTTGTCTCCGCCGCCCCCGATGAACGCGGCGATCCGGTGTTGCGGGTGGCATCAAGGGTGATCGCACATGAAATGCCCTGCCTTGAATGGGTGGGTTATCTGTCGACAGTTGGCGTTTATGGCGATCATGGTGGCGAGTGGGTGGATGAGCAAACCGAATGCCGGCCAGTATCGAAACGGTCGAAATGGCGCGTGGATGCGGAGCGCGAATGGAAGGCATTTGGCCAGAAAGCCGGTCTCCCGGTCGCAATTTTGCGTCTCGCCGGCATTTACGGACCGGGCCGCAATGCCTTCAACAAGCTTTCCGCCGGGACAGCGCGCCGTCTGATCAAACCGGGCCAGGTTTTCAATCGCATTCATGTCGCCGACATTGCCGGAGCGATTGCGCATCTGGCGGGCAAACGTCTTGATGGCATCTTCAATGTGACCGATGACGAGCCGGCGCCGCCGCAGGATGTGATTGCATTTGCGGCTCGGTTGATGAAGGTGGAGGTGCCGGCCGGAATACCGTTCGCCGAAGCGGAGCTGACGTCGATGGCGCGCTCGTTTTACGGTGAAAACAAACGGGTCTCCAATGCGCGGCTGAAACAGGCCGGGTTTGAATTAAGATATCCCGATTATCGGGGCACGCTTACGGCAATCTGGGCTGAGGGAAACTGGCAGGCCGAGTAGGGGCCGCAGCACCGCCACATTTGCCGGTAGATTGGAGGAAGCGTCCTCATCGGAGCTTTACAGTTCGTTAACCATAGACGATGAACCTGAAGCGGGCGCGACAAAACCAACCGGGTGGTTTGGACATGACTTTGAAAAGCAGATTATGTGTGGCAATTTCCGTGGCAATTGGGTTCATCGCCGCAAATCCCGCCATGGCCAAAGAGCCGCTAGCCAAGAACCTGTTCGGCTCCAAACGCCTGCCGGCGGCAATCGAAGCGAAATCCTACGGTTTTTATTCCAAAGGGTGCCTGTCCGGCGGCGTGGCAATCGCCCGTGATGGCCCGCGCTGGCAGGCAATGCGGATTTCGCGCAACCGGCGCTGGGGGCATCCAAAACTGATCAAAGCGGTTGAAAGACTGTCGCGCGAAGCCGCCGGCGAGGGGTGGAACGGCCTGCTGGTTGGCGATATTTCACAACCACGCGGCGGACCGATGCTCTCAGGCCATGCCTCCCATCAGATCGGTCTCGACGCCGATATATGGTTCATGCCGATGCCGGCAAAACGGTTTTCGGTCCAGGAGCGCGAAAAAGTAAGCGCGGTCTCAGTGCTCAAGCGAAACTCGCTTTATGTTGATGATCGCCGCTGGACCCGGTCGCACGAGGCAATATTGCGGCTTGCCGCCAACAACAGGAATGTCGAGCGGATACTGGTCCATCCCGGCATCAAGAAAAAGCTCTGTGATACCGTGTCAGGAGACCGGTCCTGGTTGCGCAAGATCAGGCCGTTTTGGGGTCATCACTATCATTTCCATGTCCGCATCGGTTGCCCACCCGGCTCGACCGGCTGCAAGCGCCAGGCATCGACACCGAAGGGGACGGGTTGTGGCAAATCTCTGGCCTGGTGGTTTACCAAAGAGCCCTGGCGTCCGGCGAAGGGGCCAAAAAAACCCAAAGCCCGTGACGTGATGACGATGGCAAGCCTGCCGGCCGCCTGCCGGACTGTACTGAAAGCCCCGTCACCATCATCGGAAGCCGCCGTGACAATTACCGGCACTGGCATCCTTCCAGCCACCGCAAGCGCCTTCGCCCCATCACGAGAAAAACGCGTTCCCATTCCGGTGCCCCGCCCTGGCAGGTGACAAATGCGTGCATCTGTTTCATATCCATTGCGATTTTTGCTCCAAATCGATAGGCAGAATTGTTTTAATCGATTGAAGCTCAATCCCAATGGAATTTGAGCCAGGTAAAGCAACTGGATTTGTTATTGATGGGAACCACCGAGCCTGCCATTGCCGGACTGGACTATCCGGTTCTCATTGGTGACATTGGTGGTACCAATGCGCGTTTTGCCCTTCTGGAAGACGAGCTGTCCGATCCCGTCGAATTCCCCATTGCCCAGACGGCTGACTACCATTGCCTGGAAGAAGCAATCCAGAAAACAGTGCTGGACCGGACGCCCATTCATCCGAAAAGCGCTATTTTGGCAGTGGCGGGCATGGTTTTCGGCGAGGAAATTCCCCTCACCAACGCCGGTTGGTTCGTCCGGCCAGGCGAAATGCTAAAAGCACTGAGACTGGGGTGCATCATCGTTTTAAATGATTTTGAGGCTCAGGCGCTTGCTGTCCTGGCGCTTGATTTTGATGACATGGAGCAGATCGGCGGCCACGATCCGCAGCCGGGCCTTCCCTGCGCGGTATTGGGGCCGGGCACGGGGCTGGGCGTGGCGGGCCTTGTGCATCACAACGGTGCCTGGCTTCCGCTGGCAGGCGAAGGCGGGCATATCGATATCGGTCCGAGGAACGAGCGGGAAACGGCCATTTTCAGGCAGATTGCCGGAGCTGGTGAGCGGGTGTCTGGCGAACAGGTGCTGAGCGGTCCGGGCCTGATGAATGTCTATCTTGCCATTTGCGCTGTCGACGGCAGGAAACCGGAGCTTAAAACCCCCCGCGATGTCAGCGCTGCCGGTTTGGCTAAAGGCGATCCTGCCGCCTGCGAGGCGCTCAGCTTGTTCGTGACCATTCTTGGCCGGGTCGCTGGAGACATCGCGCTGGTGTTCATGAGTAGCGGCGGTGTCTATCTTACCGGCGGTATCGCCAGAAAAATCCTGCCCGCCCTGAAACAGCCCGGTTTCAGGCAGGCATTTGAAGACAAAGCGCCCCACGGAAACTACCTTGCGACCCTTCCGGTCAAGGTTGTCACCCATCCGCTGGCCGCACTGGTTGGCATAGCCGCATACGCGCGCAGCCCGTCGATGTTTGGCCTGGACATTTCCAAGCGATGCTGGAGCACGGAAAAATCCTGAAACCGCTTTAAATTCCCCGCATTTTGCCAATAGGCCATAGGCATTTGGCCAGCGGCACGGTATGAGGGCATCGTTTGAACAACTTTCCGTGTATCCACGATCCGGCGTAAAGAACTCCACACCAAGAAAACCCATGCATTCAGACACCGGCACACAATCCACGCAAAAAGGTGATGTCATTGCCGTTATTCGCCGGGTGTTTCGCGAAAACGGGCGCCAATACGTCCGCGATTACATTCTTGCGGCGTCCTGCATGCTGCTTGTCGCCGGAACAACCTTTTTTGCCGCCTGGTTGATGAGCCCGGTGGTCAACGAGATTTTCGTCAACAAGCGCGTTGATCTCATCTGGCTTATTTCCGGATCGGCTTTTGCGGCCTTTGTCATCCGCGGTATTGCGACCTACGGGCAGGGTGTCATCCTCGCCAAGATCGGCAACAACATCGTGGCGCGCTATCAAAAGCGCATGTTCGACCATTTGATGCGCCTGGGTGTCAGCTTTTATGCATCGGAACGTTCCGGCCGCCTGGCGGCCCGTATCAACGAAAACATTTTAGGTATTCGCGACCTCCTGACCATGACGCTGAATGCCGTCGCGCGCGATGCGGTTATGGTGATCTGTCTGTTGGCACTGATGGTGGTCAAGGATCCGTTTCTGTCGCTGTTTGCGCTCGTCGTTGCGCCGCCCATCGGTATTGCCGTCAATTACCTAATGCGGCGGCTGCGTTCGGTGGCCCGCGAGGCGGTCGAATTCAATTCAAGGGTGACGGGCGCATTACAGGAGGCGGTTCAGGGCGTGTCCATCGTCAAGGCGTTCACGATGGAAGCGCAGCTTTCTGAAAAGATCGGCGCCTTGATCGACCGGGCCGAGGAGCGGGCCAACAAGATCATCAGGGTTCAGGAGCGATCTTCACCGATTTCCGATACGCTTGCCGGTCTGGCGATTGCAGGCGTCATCGGCTATGGCGGCTACAAGATCGCTGTGTCCAATACTCCGCCGGGTGATCTGTTTTCATTCATCACCGCCCTGATGCTCGCCTATGATCCCGCCCGCCGCCTCGCGCGCGTACAGGTCGCCCTGGAGCGCTCGCTGGTTAATGCGCGCATGATCTACGAGATACTCGACATCAAGCCACAGCAGGGTGATGTGGAGGATGCCACCGAACTCAAGATTGGCAAGGGCGAGGTTTCCTTCAATCAGGTAAGCTTTTCCTATGCGCCGGAGATACCGGTTCTAAGCAACGTGTCCTTTGTCGCCCGTGCCGGCAAGACCACGGCAATCGTCGGCGCGTCGGGTGCCGGCAAGACGACGCTGATCGCGCTGTTGCAGAGGTTTTATGATCTGGACAGCGGAGCCATCGAAATCGACGGGCAGGATATTGCCAGGGTGACAAAACGCTCGCTTCGTGGATCGATCGCCTATGTCTCGCAGGCGCCCTATCTGTTCGAAGGATCGATCGCCGACAATATCCGCTACGGTAAATCGGACGCGACGATGGAAGAGGTTCGCCAGGCGGCAAAACTGGCACAGGCCGATGAATTCATCGCGCAACAGCCGCAGGGCTATGATACGCCCGTTGGCGAGAGCGGATCGACCCTGTCGGGTGGCCAGCGTCAGCGCCTGTCCATTGCCCGTGCGATCATTCGCGACGTGCCGGTCCTGCTGCTCGATGAAGCCACGTCAGCGCTTGACAATGAGTCGGAAAAGCTGGTCCAGGCCGCATTGGAGATGGTAATGAAGGACCGCACCACAATCGTGATTGCCCACAGGCTTTCAACGGTCGTAAATGCGGACTCCATTGTCGTACTCGAAGAGGGACAACTGATCGAGCAGGGCACACACAGTCAGCTTTTGCGCAAATCCGACGGCTTATATGCAAGATTTTACCAGATGGGAGATGGTGAAACGTTCAATCTGGTCGATGATCGCAATGCTCAATAATAGCAACCTGCTGGCACCGCAGCAACGGCGCACAGGCAGGTAGAAACAGGAAGAAAACATCATGAAGCTGGTCGTTGTTGGTGCTGCGGGCAGAATGGGTCAGGCGCTTGTCCGCGCCATTGCCGATACCAAAGGCGCTGAACTTTTTGGCGCCGTAGACCGCGCCGAAGCACCGCAGATAGGCGCGGACGCGGGCGAACTGGCTGGCATCGGGCGGCTTGGCGTTGAAATTGCGTCCGATCCGCTACCGGTTTTTGCCGCTGCCGACGGCGTATTGGACTTCACTGCGCCGGCGGCGACCGTCGCTTTTTCAGGCTATGCGGCGCAGGCCCGGATCGTCCATGTGATCGGCACCACTGGCTGCACGCCCGAAGATGATGCCGCCATCGCCGCCGCCGCCCGCCACGCGACGATTGTCAAATCGGGCAATATGAGCCTTGGCGTCAATCTCATGGCGGTCCTCGTGGAACAGGCCGCCCGTGCATTGGGGCCGGATGCCTTCGATATCGAAGTTCTCGAGATGCACCACAAGCACAAGGTTGATGCGCCATCAGGCACCGCATTGCTGCTTGGTGAAGCCGCTGCAAAGGGCCGGGAAATCACATTGCCGGAAAAAGCGGTGAAGGTGCGTGACGGCCAGACAGGCCCCCGCGAACAGGCCACCATCGGCTTTGCGACCCTGCGCGGCGGTTCGGTTGTCGGCGAGCACTCGGTTATTTTCGCCGGAACCGGTGAACGCATTACACTTAAACATCAAGCAGATGACAGGGATATTTTCGCCCGTGGTGCCGTCAAAGCGGCACTTTGGGCAAAAACCCGCAAACCCGGTCTCTATTCCATGGCTGATGTGCTGGGCCTCAACGCAACCTGATAAAATGCAATTTTCGAGAGGAGCATCATGTCTCGAACCCTCGTCCTCGTCCGTCACGGACAAAGTGAATGGAACTTGAAAAACCTCTTTACCGGCTGGAAAGACGCTGATCTGACCGAAAAGGGGCATGAAGAAGCGAAGGCCGCCGGCCGCCGCCTAAAGGCGCTTGGCCTGACGTTCGACATCGCATTTACCTCGGTGTTGCAACGTGCTGAAAAAACCTGCGCGCACATATTGGACGAAATCGGCCAGCCGGATTTGAAAACGATCCGCGACCAGGCGTTAAACGAACGCGATTATGGCGATCTTGCCGGCCTGAACAAGGATGATGCGCGCGAAAAATGGGGCGACGAGCAGGTCCATATCTGGCGCCGCTCTTATGATACGCCGCCACCCGGCGGCGAGAGCCTAAGAGATACCGGCGCCCGCGTCTGGCCCTACTACATGCATGATATGCAGCCGCATGTATTGGGCGGCGGTAGTGTGCTGGTTGCCGCCCATGGCAATTCGCTGCGCGCGCTGATTATGGCGCTTGACGGACTGAGCGGCGAAGAAGTCGTCAAGCTGGAACTGCGAACCGGTGTCCCGGTCATCTACCGGCTCAATGCGGATTCAACAATTGCCTCCAAGGAGGTTCTTGACGATTAGGGCCATGTCACAGCCTACAAAGCATCAAAAAAACGCGTAAATCTGGCGCGTTTTTTGATTCTGTTTGATCGGAGTGCGCCCAGCTTTAGAGCGTGTCTTGTTCAAATGGGTACGTTTGAGCGCAGGGTATTTGTGTCCTGGCCCCCCTCTCGGCGGCGCTTCGCTTGCCTGCCGGGTCAACGAGGAGCGTGACGCGACGCGGGTGCACACCCGTTAGCGTCGCGCGACGACATCCAGGGCGCAAAGAACCTGTGGCGTTTTGCGGCTTCTTTGGCCCGCAACAACGCCTTGATCCGCTTGGAGCAATCGAGGCATTATTCGCTATGCGGCCTGCGGCCGGGCGAAAATGCCCTGGCTGAAACGATTTGAGTTTGCTGTTCTCTTTCAAAACCTTAATTTCACCTGCTTGGAGGTCTTTTTCACGTCGGCCCTTCGGGCGTTCGGCTGGCGAAAGGTCCACTGGACCTTTCGTCGGGCAAGCCCGATAAACCAGACCTCACCGTCAAAATCCTCGCACGATCGTCTGATCGCACTCCGGTGTTTTCCTAACTGCCGCAAAAAATCCTCTCCATCAAACTGATCCCATTTAAACAAGACACGCTCTAGCTGTGGAACCTCAAGAGGTTGTTCCTGTTTATGCCTGCTCTGCTGATTGGAGTTTGATTGTTTATGCCGCCATGTGGCCGGTGCCAATTGTATATGTGCTGCCATCTATTGAGATGTTCAGCGCGTTGATCTGAGCTTTGGTATGCTTGGGCATAGGCCCATTCCCTGAGCACAGTCTGGATGAAGCGCTCTGCCTTGCCGTTTGTTCTGGGCGTGTAGGGTTTGGTGCGGATATGCTTGAGGCCCAATTGTTTGCAGGCATTGGCGAAAGCACAGGATTTGTAGCAGGCGCCATTGTCGGTCATGACACGTTTTACCGTGATCCCCGTGGATCGATACCAGGCGACTGCCGTTTTGAGATGGGCAATTGCAGAGACGGCTTTTTCGTCGGTGTGTATCTGGCTGAAGGAAAGCCGGGAATGATCATCGATTGAGACATGGACATATTCCCAGCCCGGTGCGGTGCCATTGGTGCGCTGGTTTGATTGTTGGTGCCTGTCACCGGTGATGCGATGGCCGATGCGGTTGAAACGCCCGAGTTTCTTGATGTCGAGATGGATCATATCGCCGGGATTAGGGTGTTCATAGCGCCGTTCGGGTTGTTTGGGTTCCAGGTTCCTCATCCGTGACAGGCCAGCCCGGCGCAGCACACGACTGACGGTTGCAGGCGACACGCCAAGCTGCTTGGCAATGTGCGCTGCGCACAGCCGCCCGCGCCGCAGCTTGATGATAGCTTGCTCAATCGGCTGGGCTATCTTGCGTGGACTATGATGGGGGCGCGAAGAACGGTCAGCCATGGCAGTCGAGCCGCCTGCCTGGTAGCGCTCAACCCATCGGCTGACAGTCTTGGCAGACACCCTGAACTGAAGGGCCGCCTGGCTCTTCGACAGCTGGCCTCGCGTTATCAATCGGGCCATTTCTGCTCGACGCAATGGCGTCAAACGTGCATTCTTGTGGATGTTCATTCGGACCTCTCCTTGACGATTGAAGCTTGGTAACTCCAATCAGCATAGTCAGGTCCGAATGGACAACCTATTGAAAGATCACATCTAGCAGGAACATCGCATCCTTCGAGATTGCGGGGCGCTGTCGGCCTTCGCGGCAATCAGGACATCAATGTCATTGTGACAAGCGCGTCGAACACCAGCGTGAAACAGGGCAGGGGGAATATGCATGTGCGATGGCTATTCCACGTTGACAGCCGGTCCACACCCGCTTACATGAGCCTCGCCCGATGCCCAGGTGGCGGAATTGGTAGACGCGCCAGCTTCAGGTGCTGGTGACCGCACGGTCGTGGAGGTTCGAGTCCTCTCCTGGGCACCAAGATATCTTCTCATAGAGACCCAAAGCCCTTGAATTTCAAGGGCTTTTTCTTTATTCTCCTGCTCATAGATAACCATCCGTACCCAGCAAATCGCACCATTTTCTGGGTACGAAACTGGGTACAGAGGCCCAAAATACCCGATTTAGAGATTCGGTACCCAATATGCCCTTGTCTGACCTGAAAATTCGCAAGGCAAAACAACGGGATAAACCCTATCGGATGAGCGATGGTTTGGGCTTATTCTTGCTGGTACGACCGACAGGATCAAAGGCGTGGCAATTCCGATATCAGTACATGGGCAAGGAGAAATTGCTGTCAATTGGTAACTATCCTGCAGTTTCGCTCGCCGATGCACGGAAGAAACGGGATGAAGCCAAAGAGCAATTAGCCAAGGATATTGACCCCTCCATCCAGAAGCAGCTCGACCGCATTGACGCGGAGGTGAAGTCGCGCATGACCTTTAAGGAAGTCGCCGACGAGTATTTCCAAAATGCGGTTGACCGGAATTTGTCTCCAGCCACATTGAAAAAGAAGAAGTGGTTCATCGATGGATTGGCGAGGCCGCTGCACAACCGTCCGATTGACCAGATAACGGCTTCCGAACTTCTGCATCTACTGAAGCCGATCGAGAGGAGCGGCAGGCGCGAGACGGCCAAGAAACTCCGCGCGACCATTTCTGCAATTTTTCGGTTGGCCATGGTCACCATGCGTGCACCTGCTGATCCGTCTGCTGCCCTGAAAGATGCGCTATTGCCACCAAAGGTGACCGGTCGGGCGGCTATCACCGATGAAAAGGAATTTGGCGAACTGCTGCGCCGGCTGGACGAATACACCGGTTGGCCAGTCATACCCGCCGCGATGAAGTTCCAAATCCTCACCTGTACACGCCCCGGCGAGGTGCGTGGAGCGAAGAAGAACGAATTCGATTTGGAGAACCGTGCCTGGACTATTCCGGCTGAGCGCATGAAGATGCGCCGTGAACACAAGGTACCGCTTTCCCGGCAAGCTTATGCCATCGTGATGGAGAACTGGTCGCAGGTTGACGCTATTGAGCTGATCTTCCCGTCGCTAGTGTCAACGCGAAAATGGCTATCAGAGAACGCCTTCAACACAGTCCTTCGCCGAATGGGTTATTCTGGAGAAGAAGTGACCGCTCACGGCTTTCGCGTCACGGCGAGCACCATCCTCAATTCACGGGAATACAATCCCGATGTGATCGAAGCCGTACTGGCACATCAGGACAAGAACGCCATTCGCCGAACTTACAACCGTACGACCTATTGGGATCAGCGCGTTAAGCTCATGCAAGAGTGGGCGGACCTGTGTGATGAGTTTCGTGCCGTTTAATGGTACCGGCCGCACTGTTGAGCGGGGCAACCCCTTCTTCTAGCCAATGATTTCACCGCACAACTTGGGAAGAGCGCCCACATCGAGCCGCGAAGACAAGGCGTCAAGTTTCAAAAGCTCATTAGATAGATAGGGATGAAACTTCTCGAATAGGAGATTCGGCTCCGCGGTGAAAACATCGACCACCTGACCTTCGGCAACCGAGCTTAAGAATTCCAATATCTCCTCGAAGTCATCAATTCCGAGCACCTCCAAAAATCCGTCATAGACCTGAACTCTAAAACCCTGCCCGCGAAGTACCAGTGCTAGCGTCGTATTCTTGATCGTGCCCGCACGTGTAGCGAGCAAGCAGGAACCATATCCGGTGCGCGATATCCGCTTTCCATCAAACCTCAATCGCGTGAAGTTGAGCCGCGCATCATTGAGCAGTTCAAGCGCCTGCTCATCCGCGTAGATGGGCTTTCCATGCTCCTCCAAAACGCCGAACATCCGATCGACCACGGCATCGTGAATGATACCAGGATCGCCGCCAAATACAGGTGGAACGCCTGCCTTGGCCGGTGCCACGACAATCACCCGGTCGAGGTCGTGCACCTCTTTCACCAACCACCGACGACCCGAAAAAATCACCAACATTCCAGGCGCCAATATGTTGTCAATAGGAATTGTGCCGAGCTCTTTTCCGTCTGATATCAACCGAAATTCCTCAGGCGTCTGGAAAACAGCATAAAAGCTGTAATGCTCAACTAACCTCTCCCCACCAGCGCCTAACAACAACAAACCATCGCCAGCCTGTTCGATAAGCTGTCTATCGTGGCTTCCAATCGTTCGTAAAACGGCTGTGAAAACAGAAGAGGTGATTTGTCTGAAGGGGCCCTCAACGCAAAGCTGTCGGTAGATACTTGCTGCGCTAGCACCTCCGCGTGTCGCGATCACGGAAAGTATCTGGTGTACGAGCGTCGAGAGATGAAGAGCGTCCGGCAATGGGGGTTCACACCACCCCTCCAAGAGAAGATCAATCATCGCCACCGCTCGGATCAATCCCAGCCGAAGTCTGTCCGCAAAGTTGCTTTCTGCAGAAATTTTGGCCTCAACTGCATATTGCCGAAGAATTGCAGGATGTCCCTCACGTCGTCCTGAACGGCCTAAACGTTGCCGCAGGGAGGCAACACTAAACGGCGCGCCGATCTGAGCGACGCAGTTCACGTCACCAATGTCGATTCCCAGTTCCAGTGTCGACGTGCAAATAGCGGTCGTGGGTTTCGCACCGTCCTTCAACCGGGTTTCGACAAACTCGCGATGCTCGCGAGAAAGGCTGGCATGATGGGGATAAAACTCCTGCGGCAGGCGAGCAACCTCGCACATCACTCGGAGTCGATCCGCATATATCTCCACCGATTGTCGGGATCCAGCGAACACAAGATTGTCTGCGCCGCGAAGATGTTCAAACACGTGCTGCGCAACTGCGTCTGTCGCGGACGGCGCGTCATCGTCTGTATCGCCTAGCGTGTAGCCTCGTAACTGCAGCTTGAGCTCTGCATCATCACCACTATGCTCGATTACCTCAACTTCGTCGAAGTAACCGGGACGCAAGTAGTTTCGGGCCAGGTCGATATCGCCGAGGGTCGCCGAGAGGCCAATCCGCCGGATGGGCCGCTTTAGCGTTGTCTCCAAACGCGCCAGTAGCGAGCGCAACTGGACCCCGCGTTCACTGTCCAGAACCGAATGAAGCTCATCGATCACGATCGCCCGGGTAGCGGAAAATAGGCGTGGGATTTCCAATCCGCGACGAATGAACAGCGCTTCCAGGGACTCTGGCGTGATGAGGAGAATTCCTTTTGGGTTTTTAATCGCCCGCGATTTGATCGATGCTGAAACATCGCCGTGCCAAGGAACGACCGACAATTCTGTGTTTCGGCAGATATCAGCAAGCCGCTTCGATTGATCCGTGATCAGGGCTTTGAGTGGCCCCACATAAAGGATATCAAAACCCGAATGGGAGTCCTGTGCTTCGATGACCTGTGAAATCAGTGGCAAAAACGCCGCCTCAGTCTTCCCACCAGCTGTAGTAGCAGCAATGATTAAATCAGCGCTGCTGGCATTGATCGCATGCACCGATTGCACTTGTAGATCGCGAATTTCGCGCCAACCTTGATCGCGAATCCATTTCTGGATCGGTCGAGCAAGTTGATCAAACGCCGTCGTCACAAGCGAAAATTGGTAAGATCGTCGTCACGCGATTTCGCTCCAGCGTTGTCATCGATATCGCTGAGGTCATCGCCACGATCTTCTCTGACTTCGAGTTCTTGGATGAGGTCAGGCCATTGGACACCCGGATTTTGTTCCAAAACGGCTAACAAATTGACAAATGCAGTCACTGTGTTGCGCGGAGTCCTGAAATAAGCTTCACCAATTCGGTCTGAGCAATGCGCCATAAAAGCTTCAAGCGCAGCGTCCGGTAATGGATCATCGTCGCCCTGCACAACGTCACGGATGTTCGCCAACAGCACAAACAAATCCTCCGGCGTGAGGTTGGTGAGCCGTATAATCGGACCGGACATATCAACTAGTCCGTCTCGAACAAACGTATTCTCGGCAAGGCGCGACTGCAGTGCCTCGTAACTGTAGAGGCCGCGCC
The DNA here is from genome assembly GCA_963669455.1 of Rhizobiaceae bacterium. Classification (GTDB taxonomy): domain Bacteria; phylum Pseudomonadota; class Alphaproteobacteria; order Rhizobiales; family Rhizobiaceae; genus JAWKWH01. Next base: position 3,549,204 of record OY770026.1, on the reverse strand, counting down.
GCGTATTCATCAGGAACTCCGGTGTTCCACCCATGAGAAAACCGATACGGGATGCGCTACCCTGGAGCACGTCATTCAAGATGCGCAAGATCTGCTCAAAGTTGGCGTTCCTCGCTTGAGACGATGTGAGCTTGAAAAGGTTCACCATTTCGTCGAGGCCGATTAACAAACCAGTGTAGCCGGCCTCTAATACAAATGCCGACATTAGCTTCAAATGATCATAGACATTTGCATCATCGACGATGGTGCGCACGCCGAGGGCGGCGCGCGCATCGGTGCGCGTGGCAAACTCGCCCCTCAGCCACCGCAGAGCGGCGATTTTCAGATCCTCATTTCCGGATTCATGCGCTTCCCAATATCTGCTGACAACTTCAGCAAACTCGAACCCTCCAGTCAGCTCCTGAAAATGTGACAGACGCTCATGAATGACCTTGCCAGCCGGTACATTGCGTTCATTTGCGTCTCGAAGCGCTTGACCGACAAACCGTTCAACGACACTCGCAAGCGCACCACCATCAGGTTTTGTTCTGGTCGCCAAGTTCCTCGCCATCTCGGCGTATAGGCCACGTGCTTGACCACCCGTTGCGTGCAACCGCCGGTCAGGCGCAAGATCGGCGAACATAACAACCAGGCCTTTTTCTAGTGCTATCAGCCTGATTAGGTTCATAAAGAATGTCTTGCCCGAACCGTATTCGCCAATGACAAATCGTATCGACGATCCGCCATCCGCGATCCGTTCGATATCTTTGACAAGCTCCTCGATCTCTTTCGCACGCCCGACTTGGATATGGCGTAACCCAAGTTTTGGTACGACTCCGGCGCGCAACGCCTGAATGATTGTGTCGCGCTCACGAGGTTTTACTTTGGCCATCAGTTTCCTCTTCTCTTTAGTTCGGCCCTAACAGCTTGCGCGACTTCCGGTGACAAATCAATTCCGTCATACGCTTCAAGAAGACCATCATTGTAATTCATAAAAGACCACTCATTAATTGTCTCCAGCGCACCGGACGATAAGAGGCCATGACGCTCTGCCAAGCTTGCGAACTCGTTCTCATCCCATTGGTCTCTTCCGATCAGCGCAATAAGCAATTCGGTGTGATTACTATCTAAGCCGTCCAGTATTGCTGCTTCGTCATTTTCGTGGGAAGCATCACGCACCTGTGTTTCCTCGTCCGAGAAGATCGCGCCAAGAACTTCGGATACCCGTTTCGTGTCACCGCGAATCTCGGCAATGCGTTCCGCATCTAAGGATGACGCCTTGGCACTTGTTTCAGCGGGAATTCGTTCGCCTTGCATTTTTGGGTCTGCTGCTTTCACTGTAACGGGCTCACCACCAAGAACACCAGCATGCAGGTCTGAATATGCCAAACCCGGGTCTAGCCCGAGCGTCGCGTATACCTTTTCAATTCGCTCGACTTCCTCGGGATGAATGATGTTGTCGGCGTGCGCCATTGAAACCACCGCGGCTCTCACCGTCGTACGCTGACTATCACCCGCTTCTTTCAGATTTCGCCTAAGGAGTGCGAAATCGGGCGGCACCGCCATCAGCCATTTGATGTTTGCAAACAAGCGCTTCCGTTCGGCATCGGAAATTGCATCCGTTCTGGCTGCTTTGTCTTGCAATAGCGCTTTTTCGCTCTCGACGATGGTGCCATCCGCATGAGCAATGAAGGCACCTAACGCGATTTCGACAAGAGCGGCGCGGTAGGCTTCCGACACGTCTTCTAGCCGTTCCACCACATCCCCTAGATCGAAGATGATGATAGGTTCTTCAGATTTCGGCGTTCGTAATGCAAATCGCGGATCAGGAGCTACTCCATATCCAAGGCGTGCCAGCGCATCGGATGCACCGGTTAATTGCGCTTTGGAAAGTTTTTGTGGCTCTTCACCTTCCAGTTGGGCCACGAGCCGGTTCGCGGTAACGATTCCGCCGCTGCGCAGTACCTCATCGACCCACGACTGGAGTTGGTCGAGCTCTGCGGAGGGGAAATGTTTTCGCAGTTCTGGGGGTAACAGGGCCTGCGCTTCTAGTGTCCCGCGACCGTCGGGATTTCGTCCGAGGAAGCGACTGTACTTTTCAAGCCGCTGGGTGGCCTCCTCGGCAATCTTCTCCATGTCATTGATAGGCTTCGATAACGTCGAGATATCGGGCAGGTTTGAAATTTTCTCGGACACCTCCTGCTCGAATTCGCCGGACGCTGCCCGGTAAACGAATTGCAATTTGCGTTTGGTGTTGGCGACTGAATACCCCTTAGGGAACTTTTTCTTAAACTCGATTCCAAATAGTATTTTGAATTCCTCGAAACATCGCTTGGCGGGCGTTCGTAACCGCTGTTCCGGGTGAGTGACCAACCATGACAACATCCAATCAGCGGAAACCCGCTTTCCGGAGTTTGCATAAACACCCAGGACAACCCGCACGAGCAGCGGTGTTTCCCAGCTTCGCCGATCAAACACCGGTATAGGCTTCAGCTCTCCCGGCACTCGAAAGGCGGCTGCGTCTAGAAACTCGCCGAAGTAACGCTGTACCGAGTTATTTTTTCCATATACCGAGAGGAGGCTTCTTACTTCCCTAACAATTGCACGGCATTCAGTTGTATCTGGGTGATCGAGGAAGAAACGACGTTCCAGCCCATAGAAAAACAAGAAGACGTACCCGACATCCGTAGTCGGATCGCGTCTCCCTCGAGCCAACCAAGACAGATAGGTTGCCCGCGCACGCGGATCGATATCCTGATACTTTGGCCAATAGGGCATTGCCCGATAGTCGAGGGAATATGGTGATTGCGCCACGCGAAGCGAGGGGTTGATCAAGCAATTTGGTGCTGATTGGTACCGGTTCGGGCGTCCAGTATAGACCATTCCATCGATGAGGTATCCTGCGACCTCGACCTGTTCGCCCAATCCATGCCACCGCATCTCGGGTAGCTCAGGTTCGCTATCCCAATGATCTGTATACTGTGTGTTTTTCTTCCACTTTTCACGTCGCCACTGCCCATGTGAATCTGCAACGGTTGCTTCGACCTCTTCATGAGGTGCGGAATTTTGTGATACATCGTTGGTTCCGCTATGCCTGCGTATTCGGAACAAAAGCCACCCAACAACCAGCGCCACTATCCACCAAAAATATGAGCCGTTGCCTGATTGGTTTCGCTCTAAGGACTCAAGTGGTGGCTCTCGCTTCAATATCTCGGGCGCGGTCTTCTTTTGAGCGGCTATCGGTTCATCTACTTTTTGCTCGATTGGCCTAGCCTGATTGGGTGGATCGATAGGCGTAACGTCGCCTCTGTCTCTAGAGCCATCGTTCTTGCGTGAAACATCGCCCTCTAACTCGATCATCACAGGAAGTTGGCTCGAAGACCTCAACTCGCTGATTGTGATGTCATCTAATGTGCCGGTCTGCGGCAGGTTTTGTCTGCGTTGAAATTCAATAATGGCAGCCCGTGTATTTGGGCCCATCAAACCGTCCGCAGGCCCGGGATCCAAACCCTTCTCAGTCAGCAATCTTTGCCCTTCCATCACAATAGCGTCTTGACCAATTGCTTGGCTGGAAGCGCTAATCGTTGCTAAAAATATTAGGACAAAACGCAGCAAAAATGTCTGTTCCCTGGCTAACTCCGGCTCAGCCGTAATATATATTGCCGGGAATTTTGTCGGTTATGCAATTTCAAATTGCGGTTATGCTTTAGTCGGTTTGCAAATCTACCGGCGGTGCAGCTTTGGTTTCGGGCAGAGCTTCCGCCAAATCTGCCTCAAAATAAGCCCGGCAATGGACAGGAGCAACCGGGTCAGATGGGTCGAGGACGAAGTGCTGGAGTGGCTTCAACAACGCATCGACGCGCGCTGAACAGCACTGTCTCTCCCAACCGCTCATAGCTTCCGCGTCACCGTGCGCATCATTCTCAACCCCGTGAATACAACCCGGATGTGATTGAAGCAGTACTCGAACCTCCAAAGCAAAAAAGTCCCTGGGTACAATTGCAGAACCGAAACAGCATATATAATTGAAATCAAATAGTTATATTGGGCATGTGAGTCCTCTCTTGAAAATACATAAATAGTATTTAAAACCATAAGAATAAAAATGGTAATACCATTTAATCAACTATATTTATATTTATTCATTGAACAAAATGTAATGCATTTGCCCTGCAGCAGTTCCCCGCGCGCCCGGCCGCATGACACATCGGATATCCAGCAGTAACAGGGGCGTGCAAGCCAAGCCCTCTTTGCACGCCCCACAACAACGACCAGAAAATGGTCGCACGGCCAGTGATAACTCAATCCGGCCTGGTGGGCTCTGCACGGGTTCGCCGCCGTCCCCACCACCACACTTGATCCGCCCCACAGTGCGGCGTCTCCTGTGGTCCCCGCGCTTTTCGGGTCCGGGTCCCCATCAATAAATGCACCGACAGGTTATTTTCCCGAAAGCGTCGGTTCAGCTTCTAGTTCTGTTATCGCCTGAAACTCGGACAGTAATTCCAGGCGATGCTTTGTCAGATATTTGACCACACGACCGTTTCCGAAGAGTCGCGTTAGGTAACCACGAATCACTGTCAGTTGCAGATGATCCTGCCCATATGTTTCTTGAATTGAAGTGATGCCCTCCTGAAGTCGGGCTAGCTCGCGCTCCATACGGGCCACGGCTTCTGGAGTGATGCCCTTTATCTGCTTGGGCTTTGACGTTTCAACCAGTTGCGTTTGGGGTGTACCGGCAAGGATCGCCGAAATATAGGCAACAGTGTAATTGTTGGCATTGACCAGCAGTTCGGCGGCCTCAACCTGCCGTATCGGCTTCATCTTGCGCAAAGTGCCGAAAACAGCAGACGGGCAAGGCTTGTCTTTGAGTATGGCGACCGCTTCATTGCAAATGCCGTTGAGGAGTCTGACCTTTTGGCGAATGCGGGTTTGATTGACGTTGAGCGCTAAGGCGATCTTGTCTTCAGGTACCCCGCGTTCGATCGCTCTCAGGATCATCCTGTGTTCCTGCACCGGCGCTAGGCGGCTGATACGCTTGTTGTATGTGAATGCCTCGTCATCTGTTGAGACAAGGCATTCCACAGTTTCGATCTTCAGATCTTTCAACACCTCGATCCGAATGTGCCCATCAAGCAAAAGCCAACTATGCTCAACATCAGCGCTACGAGCGATTACTGGCGGCTCAACCAGGCCGATCTCCTTGATAGATGCTGCGATTTGGCGATATTTCATGCTGGATTTGACAGACCTTCCTAGCGTCCGCACCGGCAAAATGGACTCTACCGAGACTGCAACACACTCGCTTTCGAAGCCCAAAACCACAGTCTTCGGTTTTTCTTGCTTTTTGAGGCTCATGTTGCTCCCCGAGAGGCAAGAGCATCACTGAGAAAGCTCGGCATCGTGTCCAATCCCTCGGCTCGCAGCAGAGTGATAAAATGGTCGTCTTCTCGCAACGAGCGGAATGCCTCGATCACGAACATCAACCTTCCTTGTGTTAGCTCCGCCTTCTTGATTAACAGTTTCTGTCTGCTCGCCTCTTGCTGATATGCACGAACGAGAGCTTCACTTATCAAAGGTCGCTTTGCGCGTTCCTTGCGACCGTAGCCCTTGTACCGGATATGGGGACCTCGCACTTCCCGCTGTTCAATAAGGCGCCGCGCGGCGGCCAATTTCTTCCCTCTAAGCAGTTTCTGAGTGTAGGCGTCCATGAGAGCTCGTTGAGCACCTTCGGCATCAACTTTGGAGATTTCGATAGCTAGGTTCAGAGGTAGTAAACCTGTCTCTACGGCCGATACCAATCGTTCTTCGCCTTTTTCGAGAAGACCAGCGATCATACCGACATATTCAGGTGTCATGCCGATCTTGATTGCGATCTGCCGATCATTGTAGCCGCGCTCGCGCAAGGTGCTGATGTCGCGTAGAAGTTCGATTGGTCGATGCTGACGACGAGCACAGTTTTCGACAAGGCTCATGACGAGGCAATCAGCCTCATTCGCGTCAATGACAAATGCTGGAATTTCATCTTGTTTCAACTCGACAAAGGCCTCCAGTCGACCTTGGCCGCAAACGAGGTCGTATTCCGCCGGATTGGTCCCCGCACGCTGCGAAACCGTGATAGGGCGCTTAAGTCCAACCTGTGCGATGTTTTCGACCATTTCTCTAAAAGTTCGACGATTTCTTACACGTGGATTGAGGACACGTATCCTGCTGGTTGGAACACGCGTCACCTGTTTTTGAGATGCAATGATGGTGTCGTTGGACATCAGGCAGCCTCCGTAGTCCAGGCTCGGGCAGCAAGTGCGTAGAAATAGTCGAGGGTGTTAAATCGATAGGCGTCCAGCGATAGGCCGTTCTGTTCCGCCAATCGTAGTCGTTTCGCCGTCATGTCGATGCTTGGCAAAAGGTAATAGTCGCGAGGCGCTTCGTTGATTTCATCCATCCGCACGGCCACAGTGATATCGGGTACAAGGCCGGTATCGAGACGAATGCGCCAGCGAAGGGAACCTGCCTCTGTTGCATAGCATCGGGAAAGAACAATTGATGCAGTGATTTCATCATTGACGCGGATTAGATCGGTGATGGGATCCTGCACCGCATTTCCGCCACGGGCCTCGATGCCTTCGATTATCTCAGCGACAACACTCGGATGCGCTTTACGAAGAGCACGATTAGTCTCGACGTAGCTGTAGTCCCGCTCTGGCTCATATCCGATCAATTGATACGCACGCAGCAGGCTGCCGAAACGATACCGGTAGGCGCTGGAAGATGGGAGATCTTCCTCTTCATCGATAATCAACCCAGATAAAACGCCCTGACGATTTAGCAATTCGCGCAACGCCTCAAGTAGCTCCTCGTCCGAATACCGTTGGCTGCGCGCATCCACAATTTCGCGGGCTCTATGAAACAAAGCCCGATCGACAATCGCTGGATATAACCCTTCGGCCCGGATCCACATATCGCGAGGGTTGGTGACACGGCGCTGCTTCAGCTTGAAAGCTATTTTTCCCCAGACGTTGTTGCCGATGTATTTCTCATTGGTCAGAACTTGGTGGACGGTAGTATGAGTCCACGCCCGGCCAAGATCGGTCACTATGCCTTCGGCATTCAGGATCTGAGCGATCTCGTTTTCGCTCAGGTTTTTTTCCACGAACATTCGATACATCCGCCGGATGATGACCTGTTCTTGTTCAGGTCCTGGGGCAAGGATGACTCGATCGGTTTGCAAACTCTTCTGCTCACCATGGGAGAGCTCTCTTTTGGGTTGTCCACGTTCGTCGATCAAGACACGCCGCAACCCGTAACCTGCCGCGCCACCTTGGCGAAATCCCAGTTCCACAAGGCGGCATTGCCCGGCAAACACCTTGACTGAGAGTTCGCGGCTGTACTCGCCAGCCATAACCCGCTTGACAGTTTTAAGCAGGTTGGAGCCAATGCTACCGTCATTCTCGAACTGCTCACCACAGTAGTGCACACGGATTCCAACGCGTGAACAAACATGCTCGTGGTAAGCACCTTCGTCAGCATCTTGAAACCGTCCCCAGCGGCTGACGTCATAAACGAGGATGGCTTTGAAGTCGGCATGCCCGGATTTGACCTCTTCCATCAGATTTTGCAGGGCTTCACGACCATCCAGTCGAAGCCCTGACCGCCCGGAATCCTCGAAGATACGAAGTATTTTCAGGCCGCGGGTGTCGGCATAGTTCCGGATAACGTCGAGCTGGTTTTCCGTTGAATACTTCTGGTGATCTGTCGACATCCGTGCATAGGCAACAGCCGGTACTTCCTTCTCCAGCATCGCATCTTGTTTTTCCGATCTGGCAAACGACCGACCACTCACTCGCACATCTCCCATCGCGCAATGCGAACTCGTCAAAACCTCGGGAAATGAAGAAAAAAATCCTTCGCATTTATGTAAGCCGAAGGAGGGTGGAATGTCGTTTCCAAAAAAGGGCAAGTTCTTTCCGAATGAAAACGGACGCAATAGAATTGGAGAAGAGCAGGATTATTGCTCGTTCTGCGATGAAATATCTATGGCGCTGAAACAGTCGCTGGGAGATAGCAGGGCTGGCATTAAAACGGTGGCGGCCTGGACTGGTGCCAACGAGAAAACTGTAAAGAACTGGTTCGGCGGGAAATACGGTCCAAGTGGGGCGCACCTTGTTGCCCTAGTGCGGCATTCAGATGTGGTTCTCGGTGTATTTCTAGCTATGGCGGGTCGGGAGGACTTGATGGTAGCAACAAAACTTGTAGCGGCTGAAGAGACCATCGAAGAGCTGCTGATGACCATTCGATCTATATCGAGGCCCTGAAAGCCGCAGAAAGTCGATACGTTAGGGGCTGCAATTCGGCACGGTTTGTCGTGCGGACATTACCACTCAGATTCCCGGAACTCCTTACAGCCGATTTGCTAATCGGCTACCATTCGGCTATTATTTGGCTATATGTGGGATCCTAAATATACAATCAGAAATGAGCTTCTGCGGACAATCCGTGAGATTGGAGAAGTTCTCGGGGAAATCCGAAGTCACCCGATATCAGAATCGAGATTTACCAGTCTTGTCATCGAGGCGAGAGCGCTTTCCACATTCGCATCAACCAGTATCGAAGGTAATCCGCTCGCCCTGACAGACGTTAGGCGACTGCTTAAAAGCGCGCCAGGCCGGGTACGTGACACCGAACGAGAGATTCTCAACTACAACCGCGCTTTGGAATGGGTACAGACACAGGTTTTAGCTGGCACTTTTGAACTCAGCACTGAGACGTTCGAAACCATTCAGGGAATGGTCGTCGAGGATCTCATGGAAAACTCCTTTGACATTGGTCACATCCGCCAGAGACCGGTAGTAATCCGCGACCCAAGGAGACCGGACAATATCGTTTTCATGCCACCCGATCACAAGGACGTTGCATCGCTTTGCGATGATCTTTTCAGCTTCCTGCGAACAAACTTGAATGATCTTGATCCGGTATTGCTGGCCGGGTTGTTTCACAAACAGGCGGTAATCGTTCACCCGTTCATGGACGGGAATGGCCGATCTACCCGTCTCATGGCCAGTGCTATCCTCGGTATGACGGGACTGGAATTCTGGTCGTTGTTTTCGTTTGAGGCGTACTATAACCGCAGAGTCACTCGATATTTTCAGATGGTGGGTGAACAGGGCGATTACTATGAAGTACGCGACCAAATCGATTTCACACCCTGGTTGGAATATTTCGCAGAAGGTATCCTGGATGAATTGAAGAGGGTCCAGAAATCACTGCCTGCCAAGCCGATCCGCCTTGAGCCTCACCATGAACAAATACTGCAATTTCTCGACCAGCAGGGCACCATCACCCAACGTGAGTATGGCGCGATTTCCAACCGCAGCCTAGCCGCGAGAAAGCAAGACTTCGCCAAGCTATTGGAACTCGGATTAATCCGAAAGGAAGGTGGTGGACGGAGTGTGTATTACGTTAGAATATAGTCAAATTCGCAGCTGGAAAGATTGGGCTGATACACTATGTTCTGCGACAGTCCTCGTTGTGTACTCGAACCTCCAAAGTAAAAAAGTCCCGGGGTACGGATAGGGGTACAATCGCAAAATCGAAACAGCTTATCCGATTGAAATCAAATAGTTATTTCGCGTATGCGAGTCCTCTCCTGACCATTTCAGATTTCCCCATGTGAAAGTCCTCCAAAGCCTTGAAAGGTAAGGAGGTTTTGGCGGTTCGATAACCCTCATTTCGATGGTAAGGTAATCTCTCCGCAAACACGAGTTTTAGTACAGCCCGCCTGTCTTCCAGCTTATCAGAGACCCAAAGATTCCAAGGGTTTGAGAGGGATGAAAAAGCGGTTCGATAAATTTCTTTGAAACTTCCAATTGGTTCCTCAGATCGGGTTGGATTTTCAGATAGTTTGGCCTTCTGGCGTTCAATTTCACCAATACGATTTTCGTATGCGGCGATGACAGGGGGTTTGTTGGTATCAACAATTCGATCCAACAATTGCGTTAGAGCGTTTTTGATGCTTCGGTTTCATCAAAAATGTTCTAGCGGCAAGCGGTTGAAGTAAGCCTGATCGGGTGTTTGTCCGTCAAGCGATGAATGGGCTCGTTTGGTGTTGTAGAAAGTCATGTACTTGCCGATTTCGGCTCTGGCCTGTGGCACGTTTTCATAAGCCTTCAGATAGACACCCTCACATTTGATGCTGCGCTACAGGCGTTCGACAAAGACGTTATCGCGCCACTCGCCCTTGCCATCCATCGAGATTTTGATCTTGGCGTTTTTCAACTTTTTGATGAAAGCGACAGATGTGAATTGGCTTGCCTGATCCGTGTTGAAGATGTCGGGCTTACCGTATTTTGCCATAGCGTCCTCAACGGCTTCGATATGAGTTCTCCCGTGTTCGGCAAAATGTGCCAGGTACAGGTCGAAATTCCGCTTATCTCAATTGTTCAAAATTCCCGAACCATCTCTGTATTAATTCAATCGGGTTGTTTTCAATATTATTCCGCAATTGTTTCGTTAATAGCGAAGACACATCGTCAATAGCACACCTATATATGTTGACGGCGCAAAGGCTTTGGCAAAGTATTAGTCAGATTTTATTGAACAATCTCAATCGGGAGGATGATATGGGAGCAGTAGGCGGGAGTCATGGTGGAAGCCATGGAGGCAGTCACGGCGGCAGTCACGGTGGGAGCCACGGCGGCAGTCACGGTGGCAGCCACGGCGGAAGCCACGGTGGGCCTGGTGGAGATATTGCTTCCCCCTTTTTGGCCCAGGCGCTGGCGACAACTCAGGACGCCATCAACGGCTATTGGGACGCAAAGCCTGAAAACATCAGGACTCCACAAACGCCTACGGATCTGGACAGTCTGCGTTATCTATCTGAGGGACGCCGCATAGAAGTGTTGCTCGGTACATTGACCAGCCGCATGCAGGTTGTGCCAACCGGTACTGCTGCGAATCCCAAAAAAGCCGAGGTCAGACTCGATGGTAAGCCAATCTGTTCGATCATGGCGCCAAATTTGGCTGCATTCAAGAAACAAATGGTTTGGGTCAGAAACTACTCCGATTTGCGCACAGATCGAACTCCGGAGATTACAATCCAGACTGCTGACATCATGTCCTTTTTTGGCGCTGCATCTTTACTGAACTACTCGCATCGGCGCCGAACTACTGAACTTTTGATGTTGGTGCAGTCTTTGGCCATTCATCTGGAGATGCAGGTTAAGCACTATTGCTGGTCTCCAAGGCCGATTGACTATGCACACCAGGTCCAACCGATTATTCAGTCACCTGACCATTCCTGTTTTCCGTCAGGTCATGCGACCGAAGCCTACGCTCTGGCGACGGTTTTACATCGGTTAGAGACAGGCGAGAGTGCACGCCAGGGCATAAGGGGCCGAGTTGGCCAGCGGCAACCGGCTATGGCTTTCCGTATTGCCCACAGAATTGCGGTGAACCGGATAATAGCCGGGGTTCATTTTCCTGTAGATTCAGCGGCAGGCGCATTTCTGGGCTGTATGATTGGGGAGGCAATCCATAGTGTTGCAACTCTCGAGCCGACCGTTGCGATCGACTATGGGTCAGGCACAAAACTGCCACCCAAGGAGGATTTTACCCAACGCTGGCTACGGTCCAACTTCTCGCCCACAGCTGATGCTGGCCCTGTCGCCGATACTTCGCCATTGTTCAAGACATTCTGGGAATCCGCCAAGAATGAATGGTACAAGGAGGACGCGTGAGATGGCACTCACTTGGAGCAACTGGAATGAATTCGGGCCCAGCGGTCCTTATGTTGACTGGGATCAGCATGTCAGTGGCAGTTCCTTTTCTATCGCCCCGTTAAACGGGCGCAGTTCGGGTGAATTGGTTGGGCAGATCGCCCGGTCAACCCTCAACGCCCAACAAAGCCCATTGCTTGACGAACCGGAACCTCTTGATAGCGGCAACTACTCGGAACTCCTGCCTATTCCGGATTTTTCGCGAAATGACGGAACTGACGACTTTGGGAGCTTCAAGGACTATATTGATCGCGCCAAGAACTGGCTGCCCGACGAAAAAGACCTTCCGTCCATTCCCAATGACACCATTATCGTTGGTGTGATCGATACGGGAATCCCGCTCGGTCATAACCGCTTAAGAGATGCGGATGGCAAAACGCGGATTCTTGCTGCATGGCAGATGCTTGCCGAATGGGGTGGCAAAGAAGGATTGTCTCAGCCGTACCTGCCATTTGGTCGGGAACTTTATCAAAAGGACATCGATCAGCTTCTTCTTAAACACGGCAATGGTTCGCGGGAAGGATGGCTCGATGAACAAGGGTTCAATACCGAGACGGGTGTCCTCGACATGCGCAATGTTTTGGGCCACCGCGAAGTTGCCGGGCGCTTTTCGCATGGTGCCCATGTGCTTGACGCCGCAGCGGGATGCGACCCGGAAAGCCGGAGAAAACTTGATAAAAGGTTCCGAAAACGGGTGAAGGTCATTGCTGTCAACATTCCGAGCAGCCCGACATTTGGCGCGTCAGGAACATTTCTGGACAACTTCATGATCTATGCCATCCAGCGCATTTCAGATCTTGCGGACGCGATATGGAGAAAGAATAATCCAGGGAAAAAAGCCTCCGGTAATAATAGCAGGCCCGGCTATCCAGTGGTTATCAATATCGCGTTTGGAAAGCAGGCTGGTTCCAAAGACAGGATCGACGCGTTTCCACAGACGCTGCACAATTTCCGTACCGCACGAATTGAGTTGGATTTGAGGCCTGTATTTTTCGCCATGCCTGTCGGCAATGACAATCTTGACCGATGCAATGCGTATTTGGAGCCGAAAGGGGGGCAGACTCTCACGCTTGACTGGCGTATTTCGCCGGAGGATCGTTCGTCCAATTTTGTTGACGTCTGGACACGCAACAACAACTTCGGGGGATTGCTACCCATAGAAATTACCGTAGTGCCACCCGGGCGTAACCCTGATAACTTTCCGCCGACGTCTCCTGATGATGAGCCGCCAGGCCCCGATATGCGTGGCTGGTTCAAGCATCTGGGCAAACAGGCGCACATCTACTATCAGCTTATGGACGGCTCATCGCCTGAGTTACACAAGTTCAGATTTGTCATATGTGTCGCCCCGACGGCCCGAAATGAGGGCAAGGAACCTGTGGCGCCGGCAGGCGTCTGGAAAATCAAGATTAAAAACCAATCGACGGAACAGGTTCAATGTGTGTTGTCGGTCCAGACCGACCAACATATTCTTCCCGGTAATGCTATCAATCTTCGCTCCTACTTCGATGATCCAGGATACCAGCTTTATGACGATGCTGGCAGGCCACTGGAAAGTTACAGCTATCCTGAGCCCGATTACCAGAAGCCGAGAAATCTGGACATAATGGCGAATACTCCGGTGCGGCGCCATGGAACCATGAACGCTTCAGCAGCGCACCAAGGTGTAACCCGCGTTGGCGGCTATCGCGTATCGGACGGCAGGCCGGCGCCATATTCGGCAACCGGACGCGGACAGACGGACGGAACGGATGATGGAACTGCACTTGGTTCCATTCAAGTAGACGGGCGCTCCGGAGCGCCAACAGCGGTTTTTCCAACCGATGATGGCCCTGCCCATTTCGGAATACTGGCGGCCGGGGCCGCCAATGGATCGGTTGTCGCAATGCGGGGCACCAGTTTTGCGTCTTCACAGGCGACACGGCAAATTGCTGAGACGCTCCTTGACGACCCCAATCCCTACAAAAGCGAGAAGCTGCGTCTTTTCCAAATCGCCATGAAAGCCGAGGCCAAGGACGAGATTGAATCGCAAAAAGGAACAACACGCCGGTTTCCTGGCCGGATCGACATCGATAATGCCGGCGGCGGACGGATAGATAGCCCGCTTGATCAACGTGTCAGCCGCACTGGACGCTAACATTTATTGTGTCAGAACGAATTTGACCTTTTGCCAACGTGTTCAAAACACTGATGTTCCGGAGAAGAGAATTTCCGGTCTCGTTGATTAATTTGCCGGCGGATTGATTTTCCTTATACTCTTTCTTTCCTTGTGGGCGGGAAGAAAAAAGTGGTTCAAGAACTTGTAAAGATTGAAACAGTCGGTGTGTTTCGAATGCTGGATCCAAACGGCAAGACCCTGACGCCGCAGGGCACCCGTACGAGAGCCTTGATTGCAGTTCTCGCCATGTCGCCTCGAAAAACGGCGGCTCGCCGGTGGCTTGAGGCTTTGTTTTGGAGCGATCGGGGAGCAGAGCAGGCGTCAGGCAGTCTTAGGCAGGCATTGTCTATGATCCGGCGCAATTTGGGCCCATATTCATCGATTTTGAAAACAGACCGAATAGAGGTATCGCTGGATTCAAGTCAGGTCAGTATCGATCTGGATGATGCTCGATCGGAAGCCTTTTTAAAAATTGCTCACGGTAGAGAGCTGCTTGAAGGCATCGATATCAAGTCTGATGGCTTTGAAGAATGGTTGCGAGCTGAAAGGTCAAGACTGCGTATCGAAGCACGCCAGGCAAATATGCTTGATGCCTCGCAAGATCAAGCCATCGCATCTGTCCAAACAAGCTCGGCTACCCGGACCGAATTCGATCAGAAAAAGCCCGATAGCGGTGAAGTCAGGGCGCCCGAGCCGCAGCTTCTGTTCGCCGATCCGCGGTCATCCGGGATCGGTTTGGACATGTTTATTGCTGAGTTGATCACATCGCAATTGGCTCGCACTGCCACCCAATATTCCAGGATCAATGTCGTGACACTGGATGGTAAGCCGACGAGTTCGGTACAGGCTCCCGGATCGAGATGCACAGTTCATGTGACGCGAAACAAAGACCGAATGATGGTGCTTGCCAGATTGGCGAAAGAGCCCTCAAACTCGATTTTTTGGTCTCGCCAAATCGACTTCGATATTTCCGATGATTTGGGTGCGATTGATGCCGCTGCTGCGCTCGCATTTGAAGCCACGGAGGCAGTTGCCGCATGTGCCGAAGAAGCCAGCGAAGCGGCATTAGCCAACGCGATGGCGGCATCCGCGTTACAGGATGTCTTTAGTTTCGACCCATCGCGTTTGATAGAGGCGGACCGACTGCTGGAAGAGGCAAATGAACGAGATCCTCTCGCGACACGACCGGCCTTGCGCGCCCTGGCCAAAGCCTTTCTCAATCTCGAACTGAAACAGGGCGACACTGATAATGTTCGCCAAGAAGCCGATACGTTGATACGCGAGTCCACGGCCTTGGACCCCAGAAATGCGATTGCTTTGGCATTTATCGCAGATGTCTATGATCTGGTCATGGAAGACTCGCACATGGCGCTATCGTTTGCCGAACGTGCGCTGCAACTCAATCCGGGAACGGGATATGCATATGCCAGTTTGGGGGGATTGGAATTGCGGCGTGGGCGGGGCGAACAAGCTTTTAAGGCTGCAGACCGCGCGCGCAGGCAGTTGGAAAACACCTCCCTGCAGGTGTTTTCTCTCATGCGGTTTTGTTTGGCCGCCATGCATATGGGGTACTTCGATGCCGCTATTGCTGCTGCAGAACGGGCAGCGCTTCTTGCACCAACATCCCGCCCGCCACTAAGGCATTTATACGCGCTCCGCCTTAGGGCCGGCGACCGGATGGGTGCCCGTCAGGCTTTGTTGCTTCTTCGCAAACTAGAACCTGATTTCTCCCTATCCATGCTCCGCGAAGTCCCGGAGTATCCGGCAGCGACCTTGCGCTCCACCGGCCTCGACCAACTTGAAGATGTTGATCTGTAGCCGTTAGTTTCCCCCGCGCAATCCACAGACCGCACATCCTGCCGATTTTCGTTCAAGGAGATGTCGTATTCAAGACTTCCCAGAAAGCAGACGGAGCGCCGGCCCAGTGCCAGAATGAGTATTCGTTATAACCGCGGTCCTTGACCAAACGGATGAACTCCCGTGCCCGCTCGGCACAGGCTGAAGCGGATGAACATCCTCCAGCATTGCCGACCCATGCAGCCCCAACCGGGCGGAATGGAATGGTAACATGGCTGTTTGCGTCTTCCGCCCTCACCAGCCGATGCAACACACTTGGACTTCCGCCATAGTAGACTTGGGGAAAATTGTAGTCAGCCACAAAGGCGATCTTGTTGAACTTGGGAAGCCATTCGGGTTGATTTTGGGGAATGTCGTGACTTGAGATAGCAAGAGGCTTGCCAATGTGATTTGCAATACCGCGCATGGCCGCGGCATAGGTCTCCGCTTCATTCTTGCCGCCCTGAAAAAACCCAGGACCATGTTCGGCATCCATGATCAGGCCGTCCAACGAAAAATTGTCGGTGATATCCTTGATGTTTTGCGCCTCTTCCTCTGCAATTTGGTTGGTGGCGCATTTGGGGACATGCCATCCCCAAACTTCTATTCCCTTGCCGTGACATCTGGTAATGAGTTCCGTCATCTTTGCAGCAGTTGAACCCGTCACATTTCTGTAGGCGGAACGCCCATCGGCAATCTTTACCCACAGCGAATTGATTTTCGCACGTCTTGCCTTGTCGACGATTTTCGAGACGGATCCTTCCGCATTGATGATTGGTTGCAATTGCCAAATGTACATACTGCGTTTGGTCATTTTCTATCTCCGCGAGTTACTTTTGCTGCTCAATGCGACCATCTGTGCGAAAGAAGCCGGCTCTTTGGATACGAGCTGTAGTTGACGGCGTTCTGCTGGTTGCCGCCCAGGATCAGCAGATGCGGCCCCCGGTCTTCGATGAAAAATCCGACATGTCCGGATGCAGGTCCTCGCGAGCTCGAAAAAACCGTTATGCAGCCACGCTTCGGCCGGGAGAGCTTTTTGCCCCAGCGAGTCCATGATCTGGCTGCCGCACTGTCTGTTCCGCTTGATCCGGACTGTTCGACACACCAATTGACGAATGAGGAACACCAGGGAACCTCATCGGTTCCAGCCTTCAATGTCGTTGTCGCGTGATATTCGATGATGCGTTTGTTGTGTTGCGGACCGGAAATTTCCGTTTCCCCCAACTCTCCGTGTGCGATCGGCAGCCAGCCTGGCTCACCTGTTGCCGGTGAAGCCGGCCCATGTTCCGTTTCTCCCGGTGTTCCAGGTACATTGATCGGTTGCCCCACGAAAATGAGGTCAGGATCGTCAATTTGCGGGTTTAATCCCATAAGGTCTGCCAGGCTAATTCCGTGCGTGGCAGCCAGGCCTGAAAGCGTTTCACCGCTTGCAACAATATGAACGTCTGTCATGGATATTTTCTCCTATCGTGGGTTATTGCCGTGCAATGCCAGTTCCGGCACCGGGGCTTTTGGGAAGGATCTTGCTTGCCAGGCCTTCGATCGTGTCTGCGCCGGCATAGCCCGCGACCATCAGGGCGAGCAGATGTTCTTTCTCGATATCGATTCCGGAGTTCTCATCGATCATGAAAAAGATGGTGAGTGAGCCGGCAATGAAGCCGATGAACAGGCTGGCGAAGAACCGACTGGCGCTGAATTTTTCGGAGAACAACCGGCCTTCATCACCTGCTTCATCTTGCAGCTTCTTGATGCCGATCGCTGCTCTGATCCCCTGACCGAGCATTCCGGCAAATCCACCGAGAACAAGATAAATAATCCATTGATTGCTATCCATGGGAATGTCCTTTGCGCATGTCATGATGGCTTTCTCTCTTCAGAACGTGACCGTGAGGCCGGCGCTGAATTGTGAACCCTTGTTGAAGTTGGGTTCGCCGGAGCCGTCTTCGATGGTGAAATCCAGATGTTTGGTATCATCGCCGGGAAGGTTCACGCGCAGGGTTGCGCCAACGGAATGATACCAATCGCTGTGCGCGATATCGTACCAACCGGTAGCCCAGGTAATAACGTCGGCTGACAAAGTCGCCTTGTGAATTGGGATCGACACCAAATCCTCAAGAACCAGCCGGAAATCCGCTTTCATCCTCAGAATATAATCGTTCGCCGGCTCACTGCTTTGATCGGCAGAGCCGCCAATTGCTGCCTGGCCATTGGCATTGAACTTGTAGCCGGCTTGTAGAAAAGCGCCGAAGCGTGGATTAATGCCGAGAACCAGATTTCTGCGTCCGGAAACCGGGTCGCACGAATGTGGGGTCAAGACGCGATACGGGATATAGCCGACCTCGCCCAGGACGGCGACCTGCTCAACAAAGCGTGTTGTCTCAAATCCCAATGCGAATGGAACGACATGAAGTGTCGGCAGATCTATTTCGCAAGTCCCATCGGCAAGTCCACGCTTGATGAAACTGAACATTGTTTCTCCGGAAAATTTTCCGACAATCGATTGAAACGACCCGTCTTTCCCTGATTTCAGATCCAGAGATGGCGTGTATCGATACAGGCCGACAAAGTTGCTGTCGGGTTTCTCGGTTTTACTCTTGACATAGTAATCTATGCCTTCGACAAATGTCAGCGCATCTATATATTTGGCTGCGGCTGCAACGAACGCCTGTTCAAGCCTGTCAGCGACGAACTCAGCTGTTACCGACAATGTCTTATCCTTTGGAATTCCAAATGCATTTAAGGAAGCATCGTTTTCCTGGGCCGGTGCGGCAATTGCGCTAAACAAAATTATCGAAGCTGCCGAAATTCCGCGAATAGACAGCGCCTTGGAGAATGTTCCAGTCATAGGATCTGACCTTTTGCTTCCGCTCAGCAGGAGAGGAGTTTTGCTGCGAGGTCTGAGATTTTGAGTTTTGGCCAATTGCCTGGCCAAGGACACATTTTGCAGCCTTCTCTGAGCATGATGAGCTTCACGAAAGCCTGGATCACTTTCTGCGTTTCAGCATCAGGCGCGTAATGCTCGACTGATTTATTCGGGTCGATTTGCTGCCAGGTGCCGCCGGTTGTCGGCTTCAACCTATTTGTGACTTTGCGAATGAGATCTCGCACGTAGCTGACACTACACGTCATCGCCTTCTTCCTCCCGTTTCCAAGTGACGATCTTTTGTGTGGCCAACAGTGGAGGTCAGGCGCGAGTTCACCGTTATAAGGTGATGATTAGTTCGCGAATTGAGCGTGAAAAAAGAGGAAACGCCAAAGTTGCAATGAAGATGCAAAAAATGGTCATTGATTGTCCAGGTTCAGCGCTCATGGAACAAACTGAGGCATTTGCTTAAGGGAGTATTTTTGGCTCATCGTCACCAATTAGGAGTGAACGATGAGACAGAGATCAAAACGGCATCAGGATGCCGCAGAGCGCACGGTGAAGGACATCCGGCGCAAGACGCGTAAGCGTTATTCATCTGAAGAGAAGATCAGGATTGTGTTGGCGGGCTTGCGCGGTGAGGACAGCATCGCCGAGCTTTGCCGTCAGGAAGGCATCTCCCAGGGGCTGTATTACAGCTGGTCGAAGGAGTTCCTGGAGGCTGGCAAGAAACGGTTGGCCGGAGATACGGCACGAGAAGCCAATACCGGCGAGGTGAAGGATCTTCGCCGTGAGGCTCGTGACCTCAAGGAGGTCGTTGCCGAGCAGGCATTGGAGCTGCGCCTTCTCAAAAAAGCATGATCGGGGATGGGGAGGATATCGAATTCGGACAATGGTTCGTCATATATCTCCGGGGATCTGGCTGAGTGGCTTGATAACAACGACATGGATCATGTTCGTGGCGCACCCTATCACCCGCAGACACAGGGCAAGATCGAACGCTGGCACCAAACCTTGAAGAACCGCATCCTGCTAGAGAATTACTTCCTGCCAGGTGATCTCAACGCCAGCATCGGAGCCTTCGTCACCCATTACAATCATCAGCGCTATCACGAAAGCCTCCAAAACCTCACACCCGCCGACGTCTACTTCGGGCGCGGCCAAACCATTCTGCTCGAAAGGGAAAAGATCAAACGCGACACCATCAACCAACGGCGCTTGCAAAACCGCAAAGCCGCTGCTTAACTTCAACAATCAGATGAGCCAAATGCTCCCTTAGATCAGACCGCCAATTGTTCCAATTTATCTGACGACGGACAGTAAACCCATTGCAGGTGGAGGGTTTTTGAAGTTTCCTGGCTCAATGCCGGCCAAACAGAGAGAAACATGTAGGCAACGACAAGAAAGACGTAGCTTAGTCGCCCAGGAGCATTATCGAGACCCGGTCCGAACTTGAACTCAGATATAACCATGGCTCAACAAAACCAACTTCATAAGCAATCCGCAACCTGGCAAATCTACCGGCCTCACCAACCCGAGAATGCCGTGTTGTCTTCGTGCTGCAAGCAAATCGTTAAGTTGCGAGAGGAATTGAAACGGCGTCACGAAGATCGGCAGTCTGAGGAAATATTGTCCCGCGCCAACCGTATCCGCAAGGGCGTTATGGGCATGTTTGATCGTGTTGCCCCAAAACTTGGTCGCGGAAAACTACACAAGCAATTTGCTGTTGAGATTGAGCAACAAGCTGTCTGTGATGCTGGTGAGTTTCAGGCGCGGTACATGAAACAACGTGAGAGCAAGGGTAGGTGAGCTCACACCAAACGAATTTGCAACAAGGTTAGATATATAGACCACAACGTGAACAGAGCTAACCTGTAAACGCCTGCAAATAGGGGGCAGGGTCACCGGCCCAAATCCGACCTTGGATCCACGTGTACAAAATTCAGCCTAATTTCTCCGAAGCAGCCACTTACCGCCCACATACAAAAATGATGCTGAACGACCGAGGTGCGGACCTTTGAGACCTTGAGTTAGTGTCGCGTGTGGGACAGTTAAGCGCCAGCATCAACATTGACGGGCAGCAGGTTTTCGGAGTTATTGGCTTATCAAATAGTCGGGGAGCGGATTTTTGCCTGATTTTAATTCTGCCTCCACCCGACATCTCAGACACCGCGCTTGCCTTGGATGTTGATACGTAATTCCGTCAAGCAATTGCGAATTTGAAAACACCTATGTATTGATCGGTTTGCGGTGATCAACAATCATATACGGAGATTGTTGCTAACGAGCTGATTGGGACATTCAAAGGAAATTGCATTGATGGGGTCGGTTAAGGGCGCTTCGAATTTGGATGAGAGTGCCCAACCTTATGACTTGCATGACACACTCTCACATTTGTTGCGGCGATCTCACTTTCACGCAGAAGGTCTGTTCTCAACTCATCTTGGTCATTTCGGAATCACATCACGCCAACTCGCACTCCTGGTTGCCGTCTCTCAAAACCCCGGTTCATCGCAACGCAAGGTTGGCGAAATGATTGCGCTGGATACAAATACCGTCAGCGATCTGTTACGGCGTATGGAACGCAACAAACTGGTTGAGCGCGTCGCATCTCCGGAAGATGGCCGATCCAGACAGATTGGGCTCACCAACCAGGGCGCTGAAGTTTTACGGTCAATTCATGCTGAAAATGATGCCTATCAGGAGCAACTGACAGATCGATTGACCACAGTCGAAGCGGAACAATTAAAGTCCCTGCTCCGTAAGATGCTTAACCTCAAAGGTTGAAGGCGACGGACGCAAACCTTGACTCTATTGCCAGCAATCATTTACTACGTATACGTATTAATAGGTATTGCCAATGCTTGAAAACAAAACGCCAGGTTCGAGTCCAGTTTCCGTCGGGATTGTCGGTTATGGCTTCATTGGCGAACAAATTGCCCAACGATTGAAGAACAGCAGCCAGTTTGACATTGCCTTCGTTCATGCGCGGCGTCGGCAACAGGCGCAAAATGTACCCGAAGCCCAATTCCTTGAAAATCTGGACCTGGCAGGAACACGAGGCGCCGATCTGATTGTGGAAACGGCGCACCCCTCGATTACCATTGAGCACGGTGCCCAGTTTCTAAAACATTGCGACTACATGCCATTGTCGACAAGTGCGCTCACAGACAACGAATTGCGGGCCCACCTTCTCAGGACCGCCGAGAATAAAGGCACACGACTGCTCCTTGCCGCAGGAGCACTTGTCGGCGGAGAAGAGCTCTCAAAACGGAGTTTGCCCTGGGATCGTGTGCGGATCACATTTCGCAAACACCCGGACAATATCGATTTTTCCGATGTGGATTGCGAGGCGCAAAAAATCACCGGGGCAACAACGATGTTCGAAGGAAGTGTCCGTGAAATCGCCGCGCGTTACCCCCGCAATGTCAATACAATGGTAACAGCCGCGCTTTTGACCACCGGTGTGGACGCCTGCGAAGGGGTTTTGGTTGCTGATCCCGATTTAGATTGCGCTGTGGCGCAAGTAGAGGCGTGGGGCACTGACGGAAGTTATATTCGAACAGAAAAACAACAGCCCGCGAAGGGCGTGTCGGGAACCGAAATGATTGATTCAGTCTGGTTTTCAATCCTGCAAGCAAGTGGAGTGTCAAACAATGTGCAGCAGCTTGTGTGACACCCGAACTACAACAATGGGAGACTTATCATGATAAAACATATCGTCTTGGCCGCTGGGATCGTCGTGGCAACTGCATTTGCCACCGGTGTATCCTATGCACAGGAGAAAAAAGTGGCGATTGCCAACCTTGGGCCGCATCCAGCGTTAAATGCGGTCGTCAGTGGCTTTAAAAAAGGCATGACAGATGGAGGATACAAAGAGGGAGACAAAGTTTCCTACGAATATCAGGACGCCAGTTTTGATGCGGCCGTCGTGGCGCAAATGATAACAACTCTTGAGGCGTCAAGCCCTGATCTGTTTTTGACCGTAACCACGCCCATCAGTCAGGCGGCACGTCGGGTTGTCAAAAACAAATCGCTGCCCATTATTTTCGCGCCGGTAACTGATCCGGTTGATGCCGGTCTGGTTCCCGGTTGGGACGGAGGGAGCGATCGCTTTTCTGGAGCGTCAAATCTGCAATCCATGGAAACCGTTTTCGGCTTTGCAAAGGATTTGCTGGGCGAAGCGAACAAAATTGGGATGTTGTTCAATCCAGGCGACGCAAACGATGTGGTTAATGTGAGATACGCAGAAGAAGCAGCCACAAAAATGGGCATTGAGTTAAAGACCATTAGCGTTGAAGCGACAGCGGACATACCCGTTCGCGTGGATGCGCTTAAAGGTGTGGATGCTATCTACCTCATTCCCTCCAGCATGCTGCAACCAGCACTGCCTGCGGTAGCAGCCGCTGCGCGTCGCAACAAAATTCCGGTCATAAACGCGTCTCCTTTGGGCGTGAAGGACGGGCAAATTCTAGCGTCAATGTCGGTATCCTGGTTTGAGGTTGGACGTCAGGCTGGATTGCGTGCAGCGCAAATATTGGCTGGCAAGGATGTGGCCGACATCGATATTTATCGGCCAAAACCTGAAGATCATGCGCCAACAGTCAGTGCAAAATATATGAAAGAAGTTGGGATGACCCTGCCAGCAGCACTTGCAGATTGCAACTGCGTGAAATGATCGAAATGAATAAGCGGGCCGGGGTAAAAATCTCCGGCCTGGAAAAAACCTTTTATCCCGGAACTGTGCAGGAGAAGCGGGCGCTGGACGGCGTGAGTTTTGATCTGGCAGCCGGGGAATTTGCCATAATGATCGGAAGCAATGGGGCGGGCAAAAGTACAACTCTCAATGCGATTTCGGGCGAGTTGTCACTGGATGCAGGAAGCGTTGTCGTCGAGGGCAAGAATTTGTCAGGTCAACCGGCACACAGGCGTGCGGCTCATATGGCAAGGGTCTTTCAGGACCCGTTGCTGGGCACAGCATCGTCTCTTACCATTGAAGAAAACCTTGCAATTGCTGTCCGTCGTGGAGAGACCAGAAGTTTCAGAATAAGTATCAAGAGCAAAGACCGTGACCGGTTTCGCACATCACTTGAGGTTCTTGGACTGGGACTTGAAAACCGGATGAAAGACCGCGTTTCACTTTTGTCCGGTGGACAACGTCAATCATTGACACTGGTGATGGCCACGCTGAACAACCCATCGCTTCTGCTTTTGGATGAACATACAGCCGCGCTCGACCCGCGTGCTGCTGAATTGGTCATAAATGCTACCTTGAAAACAGTGTCCGATCGTAAAGTCACAACGCTGATGATTACCCACAATATGGATCAGGCAATCAGACACGGGGATCGTCTATTAATGATGCATGAGGGGAAAGTCATTCTGGACCTCGATAAACACGAAAAGTCCAAACTAACGACTGCTGATCTTGCATCGAGATTTCATGATGTTGTCAGCGACCGCATGTTGTTGAGTTAGGACTGCAATTGGAGTTTCTGAGCACATATTTCAATCTCATTCCTGTCAGCCTCGCCCAAGGCGCAGTTTACGGGTTTGTGGCACTGGGCGTCATGATCCCGTTTCGCCTGCTAAACTTGCCTGATCTCACGTCTGAGGGCAGTTTTCCGCTTGGGGGCGCGGTTGCAGCTGCAATGTTGGCCGGGGGATTCGGCATTGTTCCCGCCATTTTGTGCGCCATTCTGGCTGGCGCATTGGCTGGCAGTTTAACAGCGTTGATCCATCTGTTTTTCAACGTCACATCCCTGTTGGCAGGTATCGTCGTCCTGACGATGTTGTTTTCGATCAACATACGCGTCATGGGTAAACCCAATACGGCATTGTTTAACTTCGATACCATCTTTACCGCTCTGCTTGACGCTGATGGTGGTACTCCTGTCGCGCAATTCGCGTTGTTAATGTTCCTTTTGACTGTTGTTTGCGGGACTTTGTACTGGTTCTTGCATACCGAACTGGGCCTTGGCCTGCGAGCGGTCGGCTCTAATCAGATGATGGCACGGGCACAGGGGCTATCAACAAAGAAATTTGTGATTGTCGGTATCGGTCTTGCGGGCAGTTTGTCCGCTATGGGTGGTGCAACAATGGCGCAATACCAGAGCTATGCAGACGTCAATATGGGTGTTGGAGTTCTGGTCATAGGGCTTGCAGGCACGATATTGGGTGAAACCATTATGGGTCGAGAAACTTTGCTACGGCAAATATCAGCACCGGTCATTGGCTCTCTGTTCTATTTCCAGTTCGTCGCAATGGCGCTCAGTCTGGGTTTCAAACCCTCTGACATGAAACTGTTGACAGGATTGTTTGTACTTTTTGCACTTGCGTTGCCCATGATCAGGTCCTGGTTGCGAAAGTCGAATTAGGGTGATGATGTCTGGAGTCCTAAATGATCGATTGGGATGATGCATTCAACACAATGGCTTTCATCAAAAACCCGGCAGAACTGGTTGAGCGCTGGGCAAAAGAGGCGGCCAAAGCTCGCGACGAGATGCAAGGCACACTTGATATTCCCTATGGCTCCCATGACCGCAACAAATTCGATTTGTTCGAACCGCAGGATCAAAGCAATGGCCTGGTGGTCATTGTGCACGGCGGGTTCTGGTGTCGTTTCGACAAGAGCTTTTGGTCGCACCTCGCACTGGGCACTGTCAAAGCCGGATGGACAACAGCGATAATCAGTTACCCGCTTGCACTTGAAGCCCGCATATCAGCAATAACGAAAGCGGCCGCAAAAGCTGTAAACCACGCGGCTGGATTGGTGACCGGTCCTACCCGCCTAGCCGGGCATTCTGCAGGAGGCCATTTGGTTACCCGCTTAGCGTCGTCGACCGAATTGCTGGAAGAATTCGTCCAAGAACGACTTGTACGGACGCTTTCTGTCAGCGGCCTGCATGATCTGCGTCCTTTATGTCAAACGAAGCTAAATGAAACACTCCGTCTGACAATGTCATAGGCCTACGCCGAAAGTTCTGCGCTGCATCATCCGCCATTACGTAGTTCTACAGTTGTTTGGGTCGGAGCTGCAGAGCGCCCAGAATTCCTACGCCAATCACGACTTCTAGCGGAGAACTGGTCTCAGTCCGGCGCCGATATCTCTGAAGTCTATGACAAGGGCCAGGATCATTTTTCGGTTATCGGCGCAATGTCAGATTGTGAAAGTCCACTAGTCAACGCTTTGCTATCCTGAAATACGAGATCTATATTTAGTGCAAGTTTATGCATAATCGTCGTGCCCTGACACACTGGCAGGTGCAGAGGAATTCATAACAACCTATCGTGAAGATTTCACAATCAATCTCCAATTTTTGTCGTCAGCAGCAAACGTCGCTACAGTCCACTGAAAAAACCTCATCACCCCATTGGGCTTGACACGGGTTCGGGTCCTACAAAATTGGAGTCGTAATTTGAACAAGGCATCTAAGTTTGTGTCTTCAGAAAGGACTCCACGGAGCCGTCTACAATTTCTCTAGCATTTGTCATTCAATGGCTGCTTCTGCATTTCATGCTCAATCCGGTGTGGATCGTTGAGTGGCAGCATTCCACAAGATAGTTGGTACCGAACTTGCGCATGCAATTTTGCTGTCCGGGCGGGTGCTCGTGAACAGAGCCTGCGCGGAACCGATTGCCTCTGCCATCCGGCATCGCCTCCTGACAGGTGAATAGTTGTGTCGGCAGGAATGCCGCCACCTGCTTTGAGATAATAGGGAAGCCGGGAGGCGCTGCCTCTTCACTCCCCAAAAGAAAAATAGCTACCGACCGTGGTTCGCAACCGGCGCTGAAGCGCGGTTTGCTGCACCCGCACCAGACCTGCAGGCGGGCTCGGCGCAATTTTTCCTGCTGGCTGTCAAATACCCGTATCTCATTTTCCCTTTTGTTTCAGAGGGTTATCCAAGTTTCGCAGCGCCACATTGACAGTCCTTTCTGTGACCGTCGATTGAGCGCGTGTTTGTCAATCAAGGGCTACGGGTAAGCCTTTGAAATAACAACAACATGCCAATATTATAGCAAGCGGCTGGTTTGGTTCATCGAGGAGAGGGCTGGGATCTGGCTTTGAAGCGGCTTGTGTCGCCAGAACAGTCAATGACAGCCACTTTGATGAGCGAAAACCCACCCATCCATTTGCAACGACCTAAATCGACCAGCGGTTAGCGAAAGTGCACCACCTCTGGACGAAGACCGGTTCGGGTGGACGAACCGAACGATCAACGTGGCGTCTATCAAACGCTCCCACGACCCCATGACGATACGCATGCTCAACTCGAAACGCATATCACCGACTTCCAATGCAAAATACAATTTAGAGCATTTTCAGCAAAAGTTGCAGACTTTTGCGCTCGCGAAAATGCGTCAAAACAATAGCTTAGAGCGTTTTTGATGACTCGGTTTTCATCAAAAATGCTCTAGACAACGACTCCGCACGTAATAAAGACAAATGGGCAGAGACCTCAGTTTGTCAGGACGACCCGGCCCGTTACCTGACCTGCGTGCAGGTCGGACAATGCCTTATTGACTGCGTCCATAGGGCGGCATTCAACGGGCAGAGGTTTGACCCGTCCGTCACGCACGAGAGCGATCAGCTCTTGCAGCTGTGTACGGGTGCCGACATGGCTGCCCATAACGGTCATCGCCTTTTGCGGCAACCAGGGTTGCGGCATTTTGAAATCACCGCCGTGCAGGCCGACGACCACATAGCACCCACCCTTGATCAACCCATGCACTGCCAGCCTAGCGGTTTGCGGTGCTCCGACCGTGTCGAGCACATCCGTAAGCTGGTTTCCGGTCAGCTCGCGCAATGTGTCCAGTGCGTCGTCGGCTTTGGTGTTCAGGCTGGCGGTTGCGCCCATGTCGCGCGCTGCGGCCAGATTGGCCTCGTTGATGTCGGCGGCAAGGATGTTTTCGTACCCCATGGCACGTGCGATAGCCACGGCATTCAGGCCCAGCCCTCCAACACCGAGGATGGCGAGCCAGCTTTCTCGATGCGGTCCCCCAAGCTTGTCGAGCGCATTATAGACCGTCAGACCCGAGCAAGCATGCGATGCGACGGTTGCAGGATCGAGCCCTTCGGCGTCCACCAGCACCTCAGCGTTTTCCACTCGGATATGCGAGGCATAGCCACCATCCTGCACCAGACCGATGATCCGCATGGCCATGCAATCATTGCTGCGTCCTTCGTGGCAAGGGCGGCATGTGCCGCAGCCAAGCCAGGGAAACACCAACATGATCCGTCCGATCAACGCCGGATCGGCATCGGGACCAACGGCGCTGACACGTCCGACTGTCTCGTGGCCCAGCGTGCGCGGCAGTTTCATCCCGCGATCTGCCATGCGCATTATGCCCTCTTCACCCAAATCGAACTGCCCCTCGATGATATGCAGATCGGAATGGCAGACACCGGTGCAAATCACCTCGAGCAGCACTTCTTGGCCTTCCGGTGCACGAAGCTCGGTCGTGCGCTGTTCCAGCGCTGAACCAAATTCGACAAGGTCGTAGTGAGTGCAGCTCGTCATCTCAGATTTCTCCCTCAGGCGGCCGGGGCAAAGGTGCGTGCGATACCGGCTGTATCCAACCGGCCCTGCAATGGTTCGTCTGGCAGCCAGTGGGCGAAATCCTCGCGCAGGCGCAAGAGCGCGTTGATATCGATACCAGTGTGAAACCCCATATCTTCGAGCATATAGACAACGTCTTCGGTTGCGATATTCCCGGTAGCTCCAGGAGCAAACGGGCAACCGCCCAGACCTGCGAGAGCTGCATCGAATTTGACAATGCCAATTTCCAATGCTGCCAGAACATTGGCCAGTCCCATACCGCGCGTGTCGTGGAAATGCGCAGCCAAAGGCACATCCCCCACCTCGGCAGCCACGGTCCGGAACATGTGTTTGACCCGACGCGGATTGGCATATCCCACCGTGTCGGCCAAGGTTATCTCAGCGGCCTTGGCCTCTGCCAGTTGTGCGGCGATGGCGCAAACCTGTTTCTCTGGCACCTCCCCCTGAAGCGAGCATCCGAAGGATGTGGCGATAGCTGCAGTTACACGGGTCTCAGGGGCGTTCTGCCATTGCCAGTCCAGCAACCCGCGAAAGGCCAGGATCGAATCCTCCGTACTGCACCGCACGTTCGACTGGTTATGCGCTTCGGATGCCGAGAGGACGAAATTGACGACCCCTGCTCCAGCCTGCAAGGCACGGATGCCGCCTTGGAGGGTCAGCGCGAGAACCGAGGCGGTCAGCCCAGAGACATCGTTGGCGCCGTTCGTTACGTCCGCCGCGTCGGCAAATTGCGGCATCAGCTTGGGGGGGACAAAGGATGTAACCTCGATCTCGGTAAAGCCCGCCTCCGCCTGCCGTTTGATCCACTTCAGCTTGGTGGCTGTTGGCACAACTTTGCTCATCAGTTGCAGGCCATCGCGCGGACCGACTTCACGGACTGTAACTGGATCAGACATGTCTTACCGCCCTTCGAATTTCGGTTTGCGTTTCTCGTTGAAGGCGGCCACGCCTTCGCGCCGGTCGGCAGTGGGGATGGTGCGGTTATAGGCTTCGATCTCGAAGGCGAGACCGTCGGTCAGGCTCATCTGCAGCCCCTTGTGAATGGCCTGTTTGGCCTGTCGGGTCGCGATGGGCGCGTTGGCGGCGATGCGCTTGGCCGTCTCAAGGGTGGCAGGCAGCAGATCCTCTTGCGGATAGACCGCGTTCAGCAGACCCCATTCCAATGCCTGCACAGCGCTGAAGGGCGTGCCGGACAGGATCAGTTCCTTAGCACGGCGTTCGCCCACGGCACGCGCCAGCGTCTGGGTGCCACCTGCCCCGGGGATGATACCGATCCTGACCTCGGTTTGAGCAAATTTCGCGCTCTCAGAGGCGTAACAGAAATCGAGGGCGGCAGCCAATTCGCACCCGCCACCATAAGCGGCGCCGTTGATCGCACCAATGATCGGGATCGGGCATTCAACGATCGCGCGAACCATGCGTTCATAAATCAGATGCTGCGCGCCCCAAGCCGCGTCGCTCATCGCGTTGCGTTCCTTGAGATCGCCTCCCGCGCAGAATGCCCGCGTACCAGCCCCGGTCAGGACAATGGAGCGAATATCGGTCGTATTCAGCGAAAATCTCTCGAAAACCGTGATCAGATCCTGTGCCATCTGGGTGTTGAATGCGTTCGAGGCCTCTGGCCGGTTCAGTGTGACCACCATGATGTGTGGTGCGGAGGCATCAATCAGCAGGGTTTCGAAATCACGTGTCATATTCTATTGGTTCTCGGGGACTGTGAGCCAGTTGGCCAATACAATCTAGTGAATTTTCCCATCGCAGCCGGGCATAGGCGTCAGTCAGGGCCAAGACTTGTGTGCCAGTTGCCATCGGCACGCATGTCCGACACCACCGTGCAGATGGCATCCTGAACAGCGCCCGTCGCCCGGGTTTTGGGCCGCATTAGGGAATGAGACAGGATCAGCTGGCGCTCGGCGGGGCCGGGCAGAATCCGGCGCAGTTCAAGCTTACCTTCGGATTCGAGCGCCGAAACCGACGATACCGGCATGAAGCCGTGAGACAAGCCAGCGACCGCCATTGCTACAGCAATGCCGAAACTGTCGACTGCAAATTTCGGCGTCAATCGAACCCCGGCGGCACCGGCCAGCTTGTCGACGATCAGACGCGGCCCGAAGGGGCGGTTGGGCATTGCCAACGGCAAGCCGGCCAGATCCTGAACATGGATGCTGTTGCCATTCTCAAGAACGCCTGGAGGGCTGAATAGGACTATCTCATCGGTTACAATGTCAATCGACTGGAACTGGTATGCCTTTGCCGGACCGTAGAGGAAACACAGGTCTATATCGCCCGATTGCAGCCATTCGATCAGATTGATCGAATAGGCTTCTTTCACATGCAGGGCAACACCAGGGCAATGCACATTCAGATACTCGAACAGACGAATGGTGTAATTGTCGGGCACGGTCGGGAGCACGCCCAGCCTGACCTCGCCGCTGATTTCTGCCTGAAGCGATTTTACATCCAGCACTGATTGTTCAAGCTGACGCAATGGTCCCGAAATACGGTCAAGTAGCGCCCGGCCTGCCTCGGTCAGGACCATACCGCGGACATGGCGGCTGAAGAGTTCGGCGCCGACGGTGTGTTCCAAGAGCTTGATCTGACGCGACAGGGCAGGTTGGGCAATACGCAGCCGCTCCGAAGCCCGGCTGATGGAACCGCATTCCGCGATGCAAATGAAGGTTTTAAGTTGTTTGAACTCCAAATCGGCACCTTTCGCAAAACGGCATAGCAGCCATAGTATCATTTTTCTTTTTTTATAGAGAGCGCAAGATAAATTTTCTGTATCGGTCGGTGATGACATAGAAAGGCGCGGATTTGGGACTGTCGCGGGAACTTGACGGGTTATTGGTAGTCTCACTCGAGCAGGCCGTGGCCGCGCCTTATTGCGGGCTGCTTTTGGCCAATTCCGGCGCGCGTGTGATCAAGGTAGAACGGCCCGAGGGCGATTTCGCACGTGGCTATGACGCGGGCGCAGATGGGCAGAGCACAATCTTTGCCTGGCTCAATCGCGGCAAAGAATCAATCTGCCTGGATCTGAAATCGTCGCCTGATATGACGTTGATGCGCGCGATGCTGGCACACGCGGATATATTCGTATCGAACCTCGCCCCTGGCGCGGTGGCGCGGATGGGGTTGGATCACGATGCGCTAAGCGCCGCCAACCCGGGTCTGATAAGCTGCGCCATCACCGGCTATGGCGAATACGGCGATGCAGCTAGAAAGAAAGCCTATGATTTCCTTGTGCAAGCTGAAAGCGGGATATGTTCGGTGACAGGCACGCCCGAGACGCCGGCGCGGGTGGGCGTGTCACTCACGGATCTCTCCACCGGTCTGACCGCCTATTCGGCAATACTTCGGGCGTTTATCCAGCGAGCCCGGACGGGGAAAGGAACGGCGCTTAGTCTTTCGATGTTCGACGTGATGGCCGATTGGATGAATATGTCCCTGATGGCACATCGCTATATGGGAGGTGCGCCTGGGCGCTCGGGCCTGCAACACAGCTTTATCGCCCCTTATGGGGGATATACCTGCCAGGGCGGCGCTCAGGTTCTCCTGTCGGTTCAAAGCAATCGGGAATGGACACTGTTCTGCTCTGATGTATTGCGACAGCCCGAATTGATCAACGATCCAAGATTTCGCGACAATCCAGACCGCTTCAAGAACCGTGAAGACCTGGATATGTTGGTGAATGCCACGTTCGCTCGGCATTCCACCGAAGAGATTATTTCCAGGTTGGATCAGGCAAAGATTGCAAATGCCGCCTTGAATTCTGTTGCCGATCTTTCCGAGCATCCCTTTTTGCGAAACAGCCAGGCGGTCTTTGGCGGTGTTGAAATCGACCTGGCCGGATTGCCGGTGCCCGATAGCGGGGGCGAACCTCGACAGGTGCCTGATCTCGGCGCACACTCCGAAGCAATACGGCGCGAATTCGAAGCGGGAGAGCCATGAAAACCTATGACCACTATATCGGCGGGGCCAACGTTGCGCCGACATCGGATGACTATTTCGATACCGATAATCCCTATACCGGCGAAGTCTGGGCTCAGGTGGCGCGCGGCAATGCCGAGGACGTCGACCGTGCCGTGCAAGCTGCCAAGACAGCGTTCGATACCGGTGAGTGGGCCCAGATGCGTCCCACTCAGCGCGGCAAGCTGCTGGTACGGCTGGCCGAGATCATCGAGCGCGAGGCCGTGCGCCTGGGGGAATTGGAAGTGCAGGACAACGGCAAATTGATTGCCGAGATGGGCGCGCAGACCAGGTATCTGGCGGAATGGTATCGCTATTTCGGCGGGATGGCGGACAAGGTCGAAGGCGCAGTTCTGCCGTCGGACAGGCCCGGTATCTTCAACTTCACCCGTTACGAACCGCTAGGCGTTATCGCGATGATCACCGCCTGGAATTCGCCCCTGCTGCTTTTGGCGTGGAAGCTGGCCCCGGCATTGGCAGCGGGAAACACCGCGGTGATCAAACCGTCGGAATACACATCCGCTTCGACGCTGGAATTCATGCACCTGGTGAAAGAGGCTGGTTTCCCCGATGGGGTCGTGAACTGTATCACGGGCTTCGGCGCCGAAGCGGGTCAGTCGCTGGTGGATCACCCTGACGTGGCCAAGGTTGCCTTTACCGGCTCGGATATGGCCGGGCAGCGGATTTACGAAAGCGCTGCGAAAAAAATCATGCCGGTGACCCTGGAGCTGGGTGGCAAGTCCCCCAATATCGTCTTTGAGGACGCCGATTTCGAGGCGGCGGTGATGGGCGCGATCTCGGGTATTTTCGCCGCCACCGGGCAGACCTGCATCGCGGGTTCGCGGCTGCTGGTGCAACGATCCATCCACGACCGGTTTGTTGAACGGCTGGTTGAAGTGGCGGGTGCGGCAAAGATCGGCGACCCGATGTCGATGGACACTCATGTGGGTCCGGTCACCACCGCACCGCAATATGAAAAGATCCTGCATTATATGGACGTGGCCCGTGAAGATGGTGCTACCTGCGTGCTTGGCGGCAAACCCTATTCCGGCGCGGGAGCGAAGGGGAAGCGCTTCGTCGAACCAACGATCTTTACCAATGTGGCCAACGATATGCGCATCGCGCAGGAAGAAGTGTTCGGCCCGATTCTTTCAATCATTCCGTTTGATACGGAAGAAGGCGCGGTGGAGATCGGCAATGACATTGTCTTTGGACTTGCCGCCGGTGTCTGGACCTCGGATATCGGACGAGCGCTAAGGATGTCTGAAAGACTGAAAGCGGGTACGATATGGGTGAATACCTACCGCGCTGTCAGCTTCATGTCGCCCTTCGGCGGCTACAAGCGGTCCGGCCAGGGGCGCGAAAGTGGCCAGCAGGCAATAAAGGATTTCATGCAGGTCAAATCGGTCTGGATCGCACAGGAGACCAGTGCGGCCAATCCCTTTATCATGCGTTAGGAGCCGCCTTTGAGTTACGACCTCGACCATCCGGAGATCCGCGAAGGCGTTGCCCGCCTCTGCGCTAATTTTCCCGGAACGTATTGGCAGACTTGCGACCGCGAACAGGCCTATCCGGCGGAATTCGTGGCCGCGTTGACCGAGGGCGGCTACCTTTCGGCCTTGATCCCCGAAGAGTATGGCGGGTTGGGCCTGCCGATCTCTGCGGGCGCAGCAATCTTGGAGGAAATCCACTGCGCCGGCTGCAACGCTACGGCCTGTCACGCGCAAATGTACACGATGGGTACGGTACTCAGGCACGGATCAGACGAGCAAAAGGCGGAATTCCTGCCCGGTATTGCCGAAGGATCGCTCAGACTGCAGGCCTTTGGTGTGACCGAACCCACCAGCGGTACCGACACCACCAGCCTTCGTACGACAGCACGTCGCGACGGTGACCGATATATTGTGAACGGTCAGAAAATCTGGACCAGCCGCGCGGAGCATTCCGACCTGCTTTTGCTGCTGGCGCGTACCACGCCGCGCGATCAGGTGGCGAAAAAGACCGACGGGCTGTCAGTGTTCCTGGTCGATATGCGTGCGGTCAAGGGCCTGACGATCCGCCCCATCCGCACGATGATGAACCATGCCACGACCGAGCTGTTCTTCGACGACATGAAAATCCCTGCCAGCGCACTGATAGGCGAAGAGGGAAAGGGTTTTCGCTATATCCTGTCGGGGATGAATGCGGAGCGGTTGTTGATTTCGGCGGAATGCATTGGCGATGCCAAATGGTTCATCGAAAAGGCGTCGTGCTATGCATCGGACCGCGAGGTGTTCAGGCGTCCGATCGGCCAAAACCAGGGCATCCAGTTTCCAATCGCCCGCGCCTACAGCCAGATGCGGGCGGCCGAATTGATGCTGCGCGAAGCCTTGCGTCGATACGAAGCCGGGGAGAATCCGGGAGAAGAGGCCAACTTGGCCAAACTCCTGAGCGCCGATGCCAGCTGGGCCGCCGCCGAGGCCTGTTTACAAACCCATGGCGGGTTCGGCTTTGCCGAGGAATACGACGTGGAGCGCAAGTTCCGGGAAGCTCGACTTTATCAAGTGGCGCCAATCTCGACCAATCTTGTTTTGAGCTACATTGCCGAGCATGTACTGGGAATGCCGAGGTCTTATTGATGTTCGTCACGGACAGGCTTGTTGATTTCATCTGCGCCCCCACTGTTGCCCCACCAGATGTCGCCAAAGCTGTTGAGCTGTGCCTCTTGGACTGGGCGAGTGTTACCATTGCTGGAAAGAACGAACCTGTATCCCGATTGGTGCGCGAAAAATCGGCGCAGGAAGGAGGCCGTGAAGAGGCCCATGTCTGCGGTCTGGACCAACGCTTGCCCGCGCGCTCAGCGGCGCTTGTGAACGGGGTGACATCGCACGCACTGGATTATGACGACACGCATTTCGCCTCGCTTGGGCATCCGTCAGTGGCTGTATTTCCTGCGGTGGTCGCCCTGGCAGACCGGGCCGGCGCGTCGATGGGCGATGTCAAAGCTTCTGCACTGATCGGCGCAGAAATCGCCATCCGGATGGGGGTTTGGCTGGGCAGGGATCACTATCGGACCGGGTTTCACGTCACTGGTACCGCCGGCGCTTTCGGTGCGGCGGCCGGTGCCGCGCATCTTTTGCATTTGACGGAAGACCAAACCCGTATGGCATTGGGAATGACGGCTTCGCTGGCTGGCGGCGTAAAGGTGCAGTTCGGAACCATGGCCAAACCCATGCATGCCGGTCTCGCTGCCGCCACAGGTGTCGACGCCGCGCTTTGGGCGAAGTCCGGGCTGATCGCGACAGATCAGGGTTTGGAAGGCCCGCAGGGATTTGCCGCCACCCATCATGGCGCCAATGACAACAAAGCCTTCGATGGGCTTGGACAGCGATATCTCTACCCGGAGGTAAGCCACAAATTTCACGCTTGCTGCCATGGCACCCATGCTATGCTTGAAGCTTTGTTGGCTTTGCGCGAAGCTTACGCATTGTGCCCCGATGATGTGACTTCAATTGAAGTAATTGTACATCCTCAATATCTGAATATCTGCAACATTTCCGATCCGGTAACCGGTCTTGAGGCGAAGTTCAGTTACCGACAACTTGCTGCGATGGTGCTTTGCGGGGTGCCGACGGACCGGCTGGACAGTTTTACGGATGCCATTTGCACCAATCCAGATATTGCCAACCTACGATCACGTGTGGTGGTGCGCGCGGATCCATTTCTGAGCGAAACGAATACGCGCGTCGAGGTCAAAACAACGGCCGGAGAGCACTTGAATACCGACTATGATCTGGCGGATCCCATGAGCGAACCCATGCGAAAGACACGATTGCGGGATAAATCGGCAGCGCTTGTCGGGCAAGACCGCTGCATGAAACTAGTCGCTGCCACGAGACGGGCCTCTGCCAATAATGCCGCCAGCCCTGGAGCGGAATTGCTCGTTGTCGAAGCCTGCGACTGATATTGCAGATCAGCATGGCTATCAATGCTTCAATAGGTCCAAGCGGATACACGCAGTTCAAAGG
Source organism: Rhizobiaceae bacterium (assembly GCA_963669455.1). GTDB lineage: Bacteria > Pseudomonadota > Alphaproteobacteria > Rhizobiales > Rhizobiaceae > JAWKWH01. The sequence goes on along the minus strand of OY770026.1, from coordinate 3,513,067 downwards.
AACCGCAAAACTTCTCTAGCCGGCACGACAGGACGAGGATAAAGCCACAGATGGAATGATGTAATCATAGCATTGGGCTATGGATGTAAGCGTCATTCGGCATTTTGCAAACAGACCTGAGTGCTGCATTTTTGTTTCAAACAAATCAAGGTGAAGAGTCATGTCTCAATCCAAAGTTCGCCCCCGACGCAGTTTCATATTCACGCCTGGTTTGCGGCCTGAGATGTTTCCCAAAGCGCTTGCGAGCGGCGCGGATATTGTTTGTGTCGAGCTGGAAGACGGGATAGCGCCCAAGGACAAGGCGGAAGCGCGGAAACAAGCGTTGGCACTGTTTGAGACGCCGCAGGCGGATGACGGGGTCGAACGGATCGTGCGGATCAATTCGATGCGCGAGCGGTTCGGGATCGAAGATGTGAATGCGGTGCTTGCCACCGATACCCCGCCACCGGCGCTGATGATGCCAAAGGTCCGGACACCGGATGAGGTGGTGATGCTGGATCAGCTATTGACCGAGGCGGGACATGCCACGCGGCTGCATGTGATCATCGAGACCAATGAGGGGCTGGAGGCGGCGTTCGAAATAGCCAAATGCTCACCCCGCATTGATGCGATGTTTTTTGGCGGTGTCGACATGGCTGCCGAGTTGCGGTGTCAGAACACATATGAATCGCTGATTTATGCGCGCTCTCGTGTGGTGCATGCCTCGGCCGCGGCCGGTCTGGACGTGATCGATGTGCCTTTCCTTGATCTCGACGACGCGCAAGGCATGCGCATCGAGGCTGAAAAGGTGCGGGATCTGGGCTTTGCCGGCAAGGGGTCGGTGCACCCCAGGCAGATTGCGGCGCTGAATGAGGTGTTTACGCCGTCAGCAGACAAGATCGCCCGCGCGCGCCGGATCATTGCCGAATTTGAGGCCGCAGATACCGGTCTTGTAGTGATTGACGGCAAATTGATCGAAAAGCCGGTTTTGCGCGACATGTATCGCATCATCACCATTGCCGACCGGATGGGAGGATAATTTATGGGCTGTTGCGGACCGGGGTATGCGTCCCCGGCGGAGGCAATCAAAGCCCCGCAGGAGAAGCTGCTTTATACGATTGCGATTTACACCGGGACGGGCATTCAGCAGACGGCAAACCGGTGCTCAAAGTGCCACTGAACGGATTGTAGAGCCATGACCGAACCGCAACGTGAATTGCTGACCTCGTCCCACTGGGGCACCTACCGTGTGGATGTTTCGGATGGTCGCGTTACATCACTACGCGGCTTTGAACAGGATCCGGATCCGTCACCAATCGGGCCGGGCATTGTCGATGTGCTGGACGGCCCAACCCGGATAACTGCCCCCATGGTCCGCAAAAGCTGGCTGGAAGGCGGTCCGGGTACCGCAGGCGAGAAACGTGGCTCAGACGAGTTCGTGGAAGTTCCCTGGGACGAGGTGAACAGGCTCGTGGCTGATGAACTGAACCGCGTGCGGCGCGACCACGGCAACAGGGCGATTTTTGCCGGTTCCTATGGGTGGGCGAGTGCAGGGCGGTTTCACCACGCACAGAGCCAGCTCAAACGCTTCCTGAACTGCATAGGCGGCTATACCGGATCAAAGAACACCTATTCCTTTGCGGCCGCTGAGGTGCTGGTACCACATATCCTGGGTACCTTCCGGGGGCATCTGGATACAACGACCAGCTGGGAAAGCATCACATCAGATTGCGAACTGTTCGTAGCATTTGGAGGCGTGCCCCTGAAGAACGGACAGATCAGTGCTGGTGGCACCGGTGCGCATGTGCAAAAGGGCGGGCTTTTGGCGGCGCATCAGGCAGGCGTCAAATTCGTCAATATCTCTCCCTTGCGGTCGGACATGCTGGATCAGGTGGGGGCGGAATGGCTTGCCCTGCGGCCCAATACGGATGTGGCGCTGATGTTGGCTCTGTCCCATGTGCTGTTGAGCGAGGGTTTGCATGACCGTGCTTTCCTCGACCGCTACGCCGTGGGCTTTGGCCGCTTTGCCGACTACCTGATGGGTGAAACGGACGGCATTGCCAAGACCCCCGAATGGGCTGCGGAGATTTGTGAATTGCAAGCGGACACGATCCGAACTCTCGCCCGGCAAATGGCCGCCAACCGCACCATGATCTCGACCGCCTGGGCGCTTACCCGCCAGGATCACGGGGAGCAGCCGTTTTGGGCTGCAATTGCGCTGGCCTCGATGCTGGGGCAGATCGGCCTGCCCGGCACCGGCCTGGGATTTGGCTATTCGGCGATGAACAATACCGGGCTGAACCGCACGCCGGTGGACTATGCATCTTTCCCACAAGGCACCAATCCTGTGCCGGATTTCATTCCTGTGGCCCGCGTGACCGAGTTGCTGGAAAATCCGGGCGGGCGCTTCGATTATAACGGCGTTTCTTATGAATACCCGGACACCCGGCTGGTCTGGTGGGCGGGGGGCAACCCGTTTCATCATCATCAGGACCTGAACCGGATGCGCCGCGCCTGGGCCAAGCCGGAGACAGTCATCGTCAATGAATGGTGCTGGAACGCACTGGCGATACACGCCGATATCGTCCTTCCCTGCACCACATCACTGGAACGCAGCGACATCGCCTTGACGCCCAAAGACCCCTATCAGGTGGTCATGGATCAGGCCATCGCGCCGATTGGTCAGGCGCGAAGCGACCACGATATTTTCCGCGGCATCGCCGATGAACTGGGCGTTGAAGAGGCCTTTACCGAAGGCCGCAGCCCGGAAGAATGGCAGCGCTGGATCTGGGATGTGTCTCGCCAGCGGGTGGCGCAACAAGGCGTGGAACTGCCCGATTGGGAAGGCTTTAAGCGCGATGGATGGGTCAAGGTTCCGGTGCCGGAGGCGCCCACGATCATGATGGAAGCGTTCCGCGCTAACCCCGACGCAAATCCGCTGGATACGCCCTCGGGCAAAATCGAAATCTATTCCGAGACCATAGCGGACTTCGGCTATGACGACTGCCCGGGACACCCGGTCTGGATGGAACCGGTCGAATGGCTGGGCCAGGCGGATGCGGATCAACTTCACATGATTTCGAACCAGCCAAGTAACAAGCTGCACAGTCAGTTCGATCACGGCGCGGTCAGCCGTGCCGGTCGTCCCAAAGGCGTGGAACCGTTAACCATGCATCCTGATGACGCTACAGCACGCGGATTGAAGGAGGGAGAAATCGTTCGCATCCACAACGCCCGCGGCGCATGCCTCGCCGAGCTCAGGGTTAGCAAAACGATCCGGTCCGGGGTCATTCAGATTGCCACCGGCGCCTGGCTTGACCCGGACGGAAACCTCTGCCGCCGCGGCAATCCGAACGTTCTGACCATCGACAAAGGCACCTCAAGCCTCGCCCAGGGTCCGATCGCGCATTCCTGCCTGGTTCGGGTGGAGGCAGCCAATCAACTTTGACGTTCAGTGAACGGCAGCGAACATAACTCTTTGCTCGCTTGCATCTGCAGCGTCGAATTCCTCCACGACCTGCCCTTTACGCACGACGAGGATGCGGTCAGAAATTCCCATGATTTCGGGCAGGTAGGAAGAGACCATGATGACCGCGATTCCCTCTTCGGCCAATTTCTCGATGAATTGATGAATTTCCTTGATCGCGCCAACATCTACACCGCGCGTGGGTTCATCAAAAATGACAATTTCGGGTTTTTGCGCCAGCGCCTTGGCGATCACGACCTTTTGCTGGTTTCCACCGGAAAGCTCGATCACGCGCGCATCCGGGCTGATGGCTCGGATATTCATTTTTTCAAACCAGTATTTGGACAGATTCTGGGCCTCAGCGAGCCCGATAGTGTTCCAGAGCCGGGTGTCGCTGACCAGGTGCCCCAGCTGAATATTCTGGGCAATCGTCATATTTTCGAAGAACCCTTCGGTCTTTCTGTCTTCGGTGACATAAACCACGCCGTCCTGAACAGCCTGGTTTGGCACGCGATATCGCACCTCCTTGTTCTTGAGAATGACGTTGCCGCCGTGAAACAGATCTCGCTTATAAACACCGGCAATGATCTTCATCATTTCCGTCCGGCCAGAGCCGATCAGACCGAACACGCCGGTGATCTGACCCGAGAATACGGAAAAGGATGTGTTCCGGACCGCGGCCCCCATGGATAGGTTTTCAACACTCACCACTTTTTCTTTCGTGGGACGGGTTATGCGGTTTTCGGCATTGATTTCCGCATATGCAGAATTCGACAGATCGCGCCCGATCATCGCGCGAACAATGCGGCCCCGATCGAATTCGGCCCCTTTTCCGGTATCCACAATGCGGCCGTCCCGCAGCACCGTAATCGTATCGGAAATATCCAGAGCTTCTTCCAAGGCGTGGGTGATAAAGACCAACGAAACATCATTTTCGCGCAGTCGGTTCACCAGACCGAAGAAATGATGCTTCTCTTCCGGTGTCAGGGTTGCGGTTGGTTCGTCAAAAATGATCACGCGCGCGTTGTGGTGCACGGCGCGCGCGATTTCGACCATTTGCCGCTGTGCTGCGCCGAGCGCCGAAACAAGCAGGGTCGGATCCACGTGGAAATTAAGCGACTGAAGAAATTGCTGCGCGGCGATGTTCAGTTTGCGCAACCCGTTGAACAATTTTTCGTCGCCGAGGAATATGTTCTGTGCGACCGTCATTGTTGGCACCAGGCTGTTCTCCTGAAAGACCATGGCGATGCCATTGTCCAGCGCTTCTCCGGGGTTTGCAAAATTTACTTGGGTGCCATCCACAAACAGCTGACCTTTGCTGAGTTGGTGGGCGCCGGCAATAATTTTGGTCAGCGTTGACTTTCCGGCCCCGTTTTCCCCAAGCAGGGAATGCACCTCGCCCAGTTGAAGTTGGAAATCGATGTCCTCGATTGCGATCGCACCGTGAAAATCCTTGGTGCCGCCCTGAATTTCAATGACCGGGTTTTGGGTTTCCGACGTCATAGCTGTGACCCCGCATCCATCCTAACCAGCACACCATCCCCTTTTGCCGCGGCATATGTTGTCGCCCGGTCATTTTCGCGGGTTTCCAGCAGGCTGGTCACGCCATGAACAGATCCATCGGCACGACTGTGCAAACTTTCGATCGGTTGAAATTCCGCGTTCAGACGCACAGCCAGACCATATGACAAGACCGGCGCCCAGGGTTTCAGAACCCCCAGCTGCTTGACCGCACCCCATTGCATCGGTTCGTGATAATTGCGCCCGCCGCGCAGCGTCGGAGCGATCCAGAGGGACCGGTCGACTTGCCGCATCATCTTTGTACAATACTCCCGTTCAGTCAGGACAAATTCCACCAGTTGGTTTCTCGGGGCGAACACCGCCATCCAGATTGACCCATCCGGATTGAGTGACAAGGCACCGGGATAGCCCGGCAATCTGGTCAAAACAGGCTCAATCCCAGGTCGGCCGATTCCATCCAGTGTTGGATCAGCAAAAACACAAAGCCGGTGTTTCCAGGCTTCTGAGAACACCAACCGGTCCGTTTTGTCCCGAACAAGACCCGTGGGGTAAGCCAATCCCGAAAGCAACGTATGTGCGCTGCCGTCCTTCAGCGACCAGCGTGTCAGGCTGCCGCTGCGGCCCTCGGACATAAGGTCAGCCTGCCATTCCGACGGGCTGTGTTCCTTGGATCCGCTTGCGATGAAAAGATCATCTTCATCCCAGAACAGTAGCGCAGTTGGGCTTGCAACCACCTGCTCGTCAAGGACTTCTTTGCTTGACGGGTCAAAGATGACCACCCGCCCTTCATCCAAACCAATTGCCAGCCGTGATGTCTCAGACACCGCCAAACAAGTGATTGTCGAAGAGAATGTGTGAACCGTTTCCAGCCGGTCGTTGCTCAAAACGCCCAATTGGGTTTCACTTGTCGCCCAAAGCTTGCCTTCGCACGACACCAGATTATCCAATTCGGGTACCTCTGTGACCCGCTCCGCCACATCCAGCCGGTTATTCGGCTTTAGCGGACCGTCCATGACAGGGACATGCATGGCTGCGTCGCCACGGCCCAGGATGCGGTAGTACATAGATTTCATAGAGGCGATCACGATGCGCGCCCCCAATAGGAGGTGAAGCCGGTCCAGTTCGGCTCCGCGTCCGGGATCTTGTATTTGCCGATACGGTTGTTCGAAACGCCGCCCAGATACAGGTGGCCTTTGTGTTCGCGCATGCTCGACAGCATCGGGTGGTTAACGCCGCCCAGATCCCATAGGGCATCCAGGATTTCCCCCTGTTCGTTGAACTTCACGACGCAGCCCGTGTTGATATTGGGAAAGAGCCAGGAATCATCCGCGACGCGGCGCGCCATTCGTTTGCGAAAACCTGGAATCGTCTGGGCCAGATCCAGCGCCGGACCACGCATCCCCAGCAGGGCCAGCCAGTAATGGCCGTCTGACGACCTGTTGATATTGTCGGGGTAGCCCGGCAGGTTGGGAATGACCGGTTCGACCTTTCCCGCGCTTGGTCCGCTGATCCAATACCTCGATATCCTGCAGGCCCAGGACTCGGCAAAGAGGATCGATTGCCCATCATGGGATGTGCAAATTCCGTTGGGGAAGATGAGGTCGGATACCAGGGTTCGCGTTCTGTCTGTGGCCGGATCATAACAGACAATCCGGCCGTTTCCGCGGCTTTCAAGGCAATCGACGGCCCAGGTATGTGTGTCAAACCGCTTGGTCGCCTCTGAAAAATATACCTTCCCATCAGGCCCGATGTCCAAATCATCAGCCAAGTTAAGCCGGCTGTCATCCACCACCGAGCTCCAGCTACGATTTGTTTGGTCGGTGAGCTTCGTGACCTTGCCCTGCGGGGAAACCGAATAGACCCCCATGCTTGCCACGCAGGTCACAAGGTTTCCATCCGCATCCAATGCCATGCCCAGTGGCCGTCCGCCGATATGGGCAAAAATCTCCATTTTCTTGTGGTCCGGTGCCAGAAAACGAACCACATCCCCATGCCGCGTACCGGCGTATAGATGGTCGTTTTCATCCAGGATCACATCTTCCGGACCTTCGATTTCACCCAGCCCGATTATCTCGACATGATGCAGCTTGTCGTTCTGCGCATATGGCGATGACCCACCCGCACCCGTTTCGGGCGCCGGCGGCAGCCGCATATATGTGGGGGATACGTAAACCTTGTTCAGTATCTTGCCTCGGTTTTTCAACCATCTGACGTCAATCAGAACCGCCAGCATTAGTATGATGCCAAAGATCAGCGAACTCGCGCCACCCTGAATACCAAGACGGATCAGACCATTGGACAAAAGCAATACGATTGCTGTCCCCAGCAATGCCTTTGCGACCGATCCGCGGCCACCGCCCAGACTGGTGCCGCCAAGAACGGCGGCCGTCAACGCCATGATTTCAAGCCCGTTTCCGGCATCTGAACTTGCGCTGGACAGGCGCGATGCGAACATGAAGGCGGCGATTGTACACAAAAGACCGCTGGCCACGTAGGTCAGGAACACTGTGCGTTTTACGTTGACGCCGGCGTTATGCGCCGAGCGGCGCGAACCGCCAACCGCCATGATGTGCCAGCCCGGGCGCATCCGGCTGAAAAGAATATGGACAAAGATCGCGATCATCCCCGTGGCGATGATTGTATACGGCAATCCCCATAGGTCGCCTTCACCGATTTCGTACCACAGATCAGAATCCGGAAAAGTTGCCATGATCCCAACGGCATGCTTTTGCAGCAACAGATCTACGATCGACCGGAAGATGATAAGCGAAACGAGGGTAGTCAGAAACGCCCGCAACCTGAGATAGCCAATAAAGTACCCGTTGAAAGCGCCGCAAAGAATGCCCGACAGACAAGTCAGTCCAAAGGCGGGTAACGGATGCATCCCCAGGATGTGCACACAGTAAAGCGCCGTGAAATTGCCAATGGCAAAGGTCGAGCCAACCGAAAGGTCGATGCCGCCTGCGATCATGACAATTGTCATCGCCAGAACAACCAGCCCCAATTCCGCGATCTGTCGCGAATAGTCGGTGATCGCATAGCTTGAAAAAAAGTCGGGAATGGAAAGGTAAAGCGCCGCAATGACGCCCGCCAGGGTTACGATGGGGATGGCATTATCGGTCCATCGCTTTTCAAGAATCTCGCCAACGACGTGATCGGGGATAAGCTGGTAACGCCATTTACGGACAAGTTCGAGATTCATTCTCAGCCCCAACATCTAAAACTATCCAAGACCGTGGCGCCAAACTGCACTTGCACAAATTTGGCGCCACGCCTCAGGAAGATTCTGCTATTTACTGGCGATAGATTCCTTGGTCCAACAGGCCCCGTTTAGACGATGGGTGTCGAGCGTTTCCTTGGTCATCACCGTAAGAGGTGAGTAATGCGAGTATTTGAACGCGCCCGCCTCGGATTCGACCTGCAGCAGAGCCCGTGCCGCATTTGCCAGTTCCAGCGCCTGCCGTGGAACATCATAGGAAATTGCCACGTCAAACGTTTCGTTCTCAAGGTTGTCGCAGGCATCCTTGTGGCCCCCGCCCGAGGTTACGAGGAACACATCATCCTGCAACCCGGCTTCGCGTATTGCAGCGCCGGTTCCCGCATCCATTGTGTCCCAGAAACCGATTGCCGCGCAAAGGTCAGGATGCTGCTGTACAACCGTTTCCATGATAGCCCGCGCTTTGGACGCATCCCAATCGGCAGCCTGGTTGGAAACCACTTGGATATGCGGGTGTTGATCCAGAATGTTGTAGACCCCGCGCACCTGGAAAATACTGGCCGAGGCAGTAAGCACGCCCTGCATGATGGAAATTTTGCCACTGCTGTCGGGGCCGCAATGATTGGCAGCAATCTTGGCGACTTCCTCACCAACCTGAATCCAGTCCGCGCCTACGAAAATGTCGGACGAATGCGAAGAGTGCATCTGTATTTGTACGACATGCAAGCCTTCCTTTTCCGCTTTGCGCAGCACCCGCGAATAGCTTTGCTCGTCGGGTGATTGGACCATGATAAGATCGGGGCGTTCTCCGATCAGCGAGGTCAAAGTGCGCACACCTGCATCCACGCTCCAGTTTGGATCGCGGATTTCCAGATCAACGCCCAGAGGAACCAATTCGCGCTGCAGACCGGCCCACCAACCTTCTGACAAATCGTAGCCCATGCCGATCGGGACATAGACAACTTTCTTGCCACTCATGGCGTCGACGTACTTGTCGTGCCGTGGATCCGGCAGGCCCTTATCTTGCGCCGATACGGTAGCAGCAGATACCGCCAAAACCGCTGCCGCAGCAGATATCACTTTTGTCCATGTTTTCACTTTTCTTCTCCCTTTTTGACCAAATTTATTGTGCTTTGGGTTCGCCTGTTCAGATGTCCCCTTGCTGGCCGGTTTGTTCATCACGCGGATTGAGCAGGGTATCGACAACGATGGCGAGCAGCAGAAAGAGCCCTTTGATAAGGTTCTGCTGGGTATGCGAGAGGTTCATGATCGTCATGCCGTTTAGCAGAACACCGATCATCACCGTGCCGAGGAAAACGTTGGACATCCCACCCTTGCCGCCAGACAGTCCAATACCGCCCACAACGACCACCAGCAAAACATCATAGATCATCGTCGAGATAAAAAGCCGGGTATTGATCTGATTTACCGCACCAGAGATCAGCAAGCCCGCAACAAGGGCGGTTAATCCCGCAACTATATAGATCAGCATCAATGTCGGCCGGACGGGCACACCAGCGGTTCTGGCCGCGATCGGGTTGTCTCCAACGGCGTAGATGTAACGACCAAGGGTCGTGCGCTTCAAGATGAAGGCGAAGAAAACCGCGATGGCCAGGAAACAAATAATCGGCATCGGAATGCCTGCAACCTGTCCGCTGCCCAGAAATGCGATCCACGCCGTATCAGCCGGCAAGTAGTTTGAATCGCTTGAAATTAACCCGACGCGGCCAATGCCATAGATGATGCTTCCCATGGCAAGGGTGGCAAAAACTGCGGGTAGTTCGCCATAGGCGACGAGGGCGCCGGTGATTGCCCCGGTGGCGACCACAAATCCAACACCCAACAGCAGTGCCACCCAGAATGGAAGGCCACCGGCAACCATTACTCCCGGCTGCGCAATCACAATGGCCAGTGCCATTCCGATCACCATATTCGCAACCATCGACAGATCGACACCTCGGGAAATCACGGTCAGTGCCATGCCGATCCCCAAAATTCCAAGGACGGACACGCTGCGCAGAAGTGACAATAGATTGTCGACAGTCAGAAAGCCGCTCAGAGAAACAGAAAATCCGCAAAATAGGGCTATCGTGAGCGCCGCTACGATTTTTGACTGCTCGATTTTCATGCCTTGATCTCTAAAGATATCCGTATCGTCGCGCGCGGTAACGCCTTTTCAGCCTGATTTTCATTTGAGGCAGATTTCAGTATGAAATAAATTATAATGCCAACATATGTTCTATATAAATTTGGTATGGATAGCCCGCTGCGGGCCTCTGGCAGCGATGCCGCTAAACGGTGATTTCCGACTGCAAATCAGCCCACGTAAAGACCTTCGCTTCTGGCAACCCTGGTCTATGGTTCACATGAAGAAATGTGCGTTTGCCAGGAGAGAGCAAGGTTTGGATCGTAGCGCGCTTCGGTGATCCTGACATTGAATGCGTTGAGGCTTTGGAATTTTGGGGATCGGCATGGAAGTGTCAGACGCCAAGCGTCTGAAGGGTCTTGAAGCGGAGAATGCCCAGTTGAAGAAACTGCTGGCAGAAGCCATGAATGGAACGATGTCGCTATGGGTTGTAACGGTTTCATTGACCGTGATCTGGTGAAGCCTGGAAACCTTGCCAAAGATGTTGGTGGTCTTGGTCAGCGTTGCTCCTAGTTGAAACGTTTTCTTGTGCTCCATGACATTGGTGCGAATGTCGCGATCAATAGCATGATGAAGTCCACCGGCCACCCAAGGCGAACCAAGCTCCTCAAACGCGATAATGCCATCACCACTCCAGGCCGCTGAAATCTAAAGCCTGACAAAACGCCGGTGAGTTGAACTGCCCGGCATTTCGGCAGACAACTCCTCAGACCCTATTGTTGCCTTCCCAGGTCACCCGTTCGAGAAAATCATCCAAGGGTGTTTTTGCCATTCGGGAAAAATAGTTTGAGAGGGTTTTCATAGACACGCCTATTAGCAACTCGATGGCTTGCTTTTGTGTGTAACCGGCCGTAACAAATGATGAAACATCTTCTTCGGAAACTTTGCCTCGGGTTTCTATGACCGCCTCGGTAAACACGCGTAGCGCACTCAGCCTTTCATCGGCAATCGCACTGCTGCTGCGGACCGATTCAATAGCTTCTTTGTCCAGTTTAGCCATCCGCCCGCCCGAGGTATGGGCGGCAACACAGTAGGTACATCCGTTACGGGCGCTGGCCGTAAGCAAAATTAGTTGCTGTTCTGCCGGTGTGAAATCTGTCTTTGCCAATAAATTTGCCATTGTGAAATAGGTTTCCAACACCACCGGCGACAGAGCCATTTGGCGATACAGATTGGGCAGCAGTCCGCCCATTTTCTCAGCCGCACCAGACAATTGGTTAGCTGACCCCTCGGGTGCATTTTCTGGTAAGAATAGATCGAACTGCATTTGATGTTTTTCCTTTTTGTTATGTGATAATTGATGCCAGTTTGGCACGCATGATTTTTCGAGTTGGCGTCAATGGCATGGCAGCCACAGTTTCCAATCGCTCCGGCCATTTATATTTTGCAATTCCTTTTTCACGAAGAAGCGCTTTCACATCGTCGAGCGAAATGGATTGGCCCGGTGTAGCCAAAATGCATAGACATCCGCGTTCACCCAATATGGGGTCTGGTATCGGGATGATTGCGCATAACTCTATTGCCGGATGATCGATCAGGATCGCTTCAACATCCACAGGGTTGAACTTCACGCCACCACGGTTGATTATTTCCTTCGTTCTTCCCGTCAGCCGCAAATACCCTCCCGGAAGAATCTCTGCTAAGTCACCGGTACGAAACCAACCGTCATTGGTAAAAGCAGCATCGGTTTCTAGTGCATTATCGAGATATCCATCAAAGACTGATGGTCCTCTGATCTCCAAGGCACCTTCATTCCCAGCTGGTTGTTCTTGCCCGAGCTCATCTACCAGGCGCAGTTCTGTTCCCGGTGATGCTCGTCCTGCCGAACCTATCCGACGATCGATTGGGTCGCTTAATCTGCCATAGGTTCCGGCCTGTAGTTCACTCATTCCCCAAAGTTGAATAACGCCGCCACTATCAAGCAGTTTATCGATGGCCTTCGCCAGTGACGGCGGAACTGTAGAACCTGATAGACAAACCAGCTTGGTCGAAGAAAACATGTCTGACGTCAAAGATCCATTGGCAATGAATGGGGCAAAATGTGCAGGGGCAGAATAAACTGCCGTCGGCACCAATGTGGTGATATCTGATACAAATGTTCCGGGATCAAATGCTTGCACAATAGCGTTCGTACATCCTCTGGCCAATGCCATGTGCAGACAGAACAGACCGTAAAGGTGCGAAAACGGTGCCAGTGACAAAATGCGTTCTTGATCATCAAACTCAAACTCTGCCGCAGCATCTAGAGCATTGTTCAAAAAACCGGCATATCGGTGCGGCACGCCCTTCGGGCTAGCAGTTGTGCCCGAGGTGTATAGCAGCAGATATTTGTCATTCGTGCTGGTTTCTACTATGGATTCTCGTTTGGCGGTCGCGGCTGCAAGTTCTTCAAATGATTGCGTATTCTCCACCACAGTTCCTACAGAAATAACTGTTTGCAAACTTGGGAGGTCCGATGTCATCGATGTTATTTCGCTTGCTGGGCTAACGTCTTTGAAGGCGCCCAGGGCAATTGCCGCTTTCGCTTTGCTATGCCCCAGCAACTGCAACAATTCCGCGCTTCGATAAGGCATGTGTAGTGTTTGGAAAATCGCGCCCCGCGCAGCAACGGCCAATATTGTGATGAGAAATTCCGGGCAATTGGGAAGCTGAACTCCTACAACATCACCTTTTCCGATGCCGATTTTTGCCAGTCCACTTGCCAATCGGCGCACTTTTGCCGCCAATTCACCATAAGATATTGAACCGTCAACTGTCTGGATTGCAACATTTTCAGGATTGTCGCGCTCATGTATTTCAAGCCACTGAAACAGGGTCTGGTTCTGGTTGATTTTCATGGGTTCTATGCTTCTTCAGTTCGAAAAAATGCGGTCATTTCATTGCGTATGTTGGCTGGAATTTCTGTTGATTGCGGCGCTCCGGTGCTGAAATCACACCAGATCAGGGATGGCTTAGCGACAATAATGCGAACACCAGTCGGGCCATGCGCTGTAATCTCCAAGTCAATTGAACTGCGTCCCAGCTTTAGGACGTGTAGCGACCAGTCCAAAACATCACCCAATCGAGCAGGGTTTTCAAACTCCACATCGATAGAACGGGTGGGCACGCCAATGTTTTCCTCCAAGTGCATTTGACGAAAAGAAAAACCGATGGCGGTTTCAAACCAGTCTTCCACCGTATCGTTCACAGCTTCCACCAGCTTGGGATAATAGGCGATACCGGCAGGATCACATTCTCCAAACCTTACTTTTCTGGGCCTTCTGAAAGATATTCCCATCACTATTGATCGCCGTGATCATGTTTGCTTGGGGATGCCTTGATCTGCAAATCGAGTAGTTTTTCCCTCGATTTTGTCTGTTCACGAAATGCTTGATCCGCTCCTGCATAATATTGCTTCGGCCATGGCTGTGTTTTAACGCCGTACCATGCAGCCGCCTGATGCGTGAAATATGGATTCCACATATGCGGCCGACCGAGTGCTACTAAATCTGCCCGCCTTGTATGCAACAATGTGTTGATTTGGGCTGCTTCTGTAATTGCGCCGACAGCCATGGTTGCAATTTTTGGCACGTTTCGCACTGCCTCGGCCAAATGAGACTGGAACATCCGCCCATAAACCGGAGATTGGTCGGGTACGGTTTGACCCGAAGAGACGTCAATCAAATCGCAACCTGCATCTCGAAATGCCTCAGCTATTGCGAACAAATCGGATTCATCCAGCCCGCCCTTTTTCCAATCTGACCCAGAAACCCTCACCGACATGGGGCGATCTTTTGGCCAGACGTCGCGCATGGCTGAAAATACTTCAATCGGGTAGCGCAAGCGCTGCTCGATTGGTCCGCCATATCCATCATCTCGCTGATTGGTGAGTGGAGACAGGAATGAAGCAAGTAAATACCCGTGGGCGCAGTGAAGTTCGAGCATATCAAATCCTGCTCTCGCCGCACGAATGGTTGCCTGGACAAAATCAGCTTTGACTTTGTTCATTTGGGCTCGATCCAATTGCGCTGGAACCGCACTTACTCCCTCCATCCAGGGAATCGGCGATGCAGAGAAAAGTGGCCAGTTCTGGTCTGAATTGGGCAGGGGCCAATCCATTTTGTCCCAGCCCAGTTGCGTGGATCCCTTCCGACCGGCATGACCCAGCTGCATGCAAACTTTGGTCGTTCCAGACGCGTGGATGAAATCGACGATCTCTTTCCACTTATCCTCGTGGGTATCAGTCCAAAGGCCAGGACACCCGGGAGTGATGCGTGCATCAGCAGAAGGACAGGTCATCTCTGTGAATATCAAACCCATGCCACCCAAGGCATGAGAACCATAATGTACCTTGTGCCAATCGGTGGGATTGCCGTCTTCATCGGCACTGTATTGCGCCATGGGTGACATCACGACCCGATTGCTCAACTCCATTTTCCGCAAATGAAACTTGGTAAACATCGGTGTTGGGCGGCTTTCGCGGACATCTTCACCGGTTTGGAGAAAATGACGTTCATACCATTCATCGTCTGCCTCGCGTACAAACTTTTCATCGCGCAGCTTTAGATTGTCATAGGTGATGGATTTCGCCCGACACATGACGACCATGGCAAATTGCATTGGTTCCATGTCCCATGATCGACTCATATGTTCGAACCAGGCCAAGGACACATCGGCGTTATGTTGAGTGATCTGGCAAGGAGTACGGCGGAGTTTGTTGTAGGTGTCAAATGCCTTTTGTACGCTGACTTCGCCATGTTCCAGAACGGCGTCCGACAGAGCAATGCCGCATTCCATCGCCAGTTTGGTTCCTGATCCAATGGAAAAGTGTGCTGAAGCCTTGGCGTCTCCAAGGATTACGATGTTCCCACACCACCATTGGTCACAGAATATTCGTGGGAATTGCCTCCAGTAGGACCGATTTAGTATCAAAGGGTGCCCGAGAAGTTCTTCGGAAAACAGCGCTTCCAGCTTATGTTTTGATGCATCCTCATCGAATTCGCTAAACTGATGTCCACGCCAACAAGCGTCATCCATTTCGAATACCCATGTTGAAGCGTCGTCCTGATATTGATAGCAATGCGCACAAATTATTCCGTAGGGTGTCTCCTTGAAGAAGTAGTTGAATTCCGCCATCGGGCGGGTCGAACCCATCCAGCAGAAACGGTTGGATTTTAGGCTGATCGAAGGTTTAAAATCTTCTTTGAAATACTCGCGGATAGCCGAGTTGATACCGTCACTGGCAATTATTATGTCTGAGTCCGGGAATTGTTCAGATAGTTCTTCCGGTTTGATCTGCACACCAAAGTTCAGCACCACGCCTAATTCGCGACATCTCTTATGCAGAATTTGCAAAAGTGTTTTCCGGGACGTTCCACAAAAACCATTGCCCCGGCATCGAATCTCGTTGCCCTTGTAATGAATCGCAACATCATCCCAGTAAGCGAATTCATCGCGTATCAATTCATATGTAGCCGCGTCGCGAGACAAGAATTCATTCAACGTCTCGTCGGAAAAAACGACACCAAAGCCAAATGTATCGTCGGGCTGGTTCTGCTCAAATACCTCTATCTCCCAATCGGGGCGTTGTTTTTTTGTGAGAATTGAAAAATACAATCCTCCCGGCCCACCACCAACTACGCTAATCTTCATGGTCAATAAGTCTTTCCGTTTGCTGGGTTGGCTATAACGGCGGTTGCTTCGATTTCAACCAGAGCCTCATCCTCTACTAGTCCCGATACAACAACCATGGTCATTGCTGGAAAATGGTTCCCCAAAACACGACGATAGGCTTTGCCGACCTCTTTTTGCTTTTCCAAATATTCACGCTTGTCGGTCACGTACCACGTAAGCCGTGTCAAATCTGAAGGCTGTCCACCTGAAGTTTCGAGAATTTGGCGAACATTAAAAAGGGCCTGTTCCATCTGGCCAACAAAATCCTGTGCTACAAACTCCTGGCTAACGTTCCAACCGACTTGACCGGCAATCTCCAACACTGCTCCCCTGGCCAAAACTCCGTTTGCATAACCCTTTGCTGGTTTCCAATCTTCTGGGTGGATGGTTTTGTGCATTTCTGTCTCCTGGCTGCTTCATGGCCCTCGATTAAAACTGAACAGTTTCACTGAGCCAATTGATCCGTTCGCCTTCAAAATTCCAAACACAGACTGAAGTTATCATTCGACAGATAAGGCTTACGCCGTCTAATCTAAGCCGCTGACCAGTCGCCCTCTTGCAATTTGTTATGTTTGCATATTAGATGTATTTACACATATTAAACAGATATGCCAAACGAAAATCTAGTCGAGCAAGGCCGAAGCCAAGGATGAGGACGGAAAAATGTCGAGGGTAGAACATCAGAAAGGCATAGATTCTCTGGAAGATCATCTTGCTTCGTTGAATAATCGAATCCGTGAGATGATGAATTTCGTACTACGTCCCCATAGTTTGAAGCACGTTGAGTGGCGTCTATTGAACTGTTTATCTCAGGCAAACCCACTTACCATTTGCGATCTGGCAGAACTTGCAGTGATAGAGCGCACAGTGACCAGCCGTCTTGTGGACAAGATGGCTGAGCGAAAACTGATAAGAAAGGTTGTCTCACAGCATGATCGAAGATTCGCTCAGGTTTCTCTTACAGCCCAAGGGAGTAAGTTGCTCGTGTCTTGTGCCGCCGACGTGTCGACCGCTCGTGTAGGGCTCCTCAAGAAACTATCCACGGAACAAATTGCAGCATTACTTACTTGTATCGAGCAAATGCAGGTCAACACCCAGAATGTGTATCGCGAAATAGGGGCAAACAAAGTGTATAGCCGCAAGACTTCAGCTTTGGGATAGATGCCCCGATATAATAATTCAGACGGGCAGAAGTCCAACAACATAGGGAGAAGAAAATGAAAAAATTTGTATCTGCTCTGGGAGCAATAACGCTTGGGGCCTCAACGTTGGGCATGGGATCAATGGCTTCCGCCGAGGATCTAAAAATAGGGCTTGTTGTGACATTGTCAGGACCGCCAGCAGTATTGGGTCGGCAAATCGAAGACGCTTTCAATCTGGCAGTCGAAGATATGGATGGCAAGGTGGGCGGCCTCGATACACAAGTAATTGTCGTCGATTCAGAGTTGAAACCCGATGTGGCGCTCACTCGCGTCAAAGGATTGTTGGAGCGCGATGAGGTTGATTTCGTCGTTGGTACTGTCTTTTCCAATGTGCTGGGAGCGATTTTCAAGCCCATTACCCGCTCAGAAACCTTCCTAATAAGTCCAAATGCTGGGCCTTCAACGCTCGCTGGCAAGAATTGCAACCCTTATTTCTTTTCTACTTCTTATCAGAACAACCAGAACTTCGAAGTGCTCGGGAAATATGCTCAGGAGCAAGGCATACGAAGCGTTTTTATGATGGTGCCAAACTATCAAGCCGGCCGCGATGCGGTGGAAGGGTTTAAGAAATACTATACTGGCGACATTACCAACGAGGTGTTTACGCCTTTGGGCCACAAGGATTTTTCAGCCGAGATTGCCCAAATGTCTACCTCCAATGCCGAAGCTCTGTTTACATTTATGCCAGGTGGTATGGGAGTGCGTTTTGTCAAACAATTTCGGGATTCAGGGCTGGCTGACAAGATGAAATTCTTGTCGTCCTTTACGGTTGATGAAGCCACATTACCTGCCCAGAAGGACGCGGCGTTGGGCTTTTTTGGAGCCACAACCTGGGCACCCAACCTTGACCTTCCGCAGAGCAAGGCCTTTGTCGCCTCGTTTGAGAAAAAGTACGGTTATATTCCCGGTGGTTTCGCTATGCAGGCCTATGATGCAGCGCTTCTGATCGACAGCGCTGTTCGTGCGGTTGGGGGCGATATGTCAAATAAGGACGCCGTGCGCAAAGCGCTTGAAGCAGCTGATTTCAAGTCACTGCGTGGCAAGTTTAGCTTCAACAATAATCACTTCCCGATCCAGGATTTTTATCTACTTCGTGTCGCGCAGCGCCAAGATGGTAAATATTGGACGGAAATTGATACAAAGGTGTTCGAGGGCTACAAAGACAGTTTCGCTTCTGAGTGTAAGATGTAGCTGTCCGTCAAGGGCGTTGTTCTGGAAGAAGATCATATGACAACACTATTTCTCATACAGCTCCTCAATGGAGTCCAATATGGTGTGTTGCTGTTTTTGATCGCAGCCGGGCTGACTCTGGTATTTGGCGTCGTGGGTTTTATCAATCTGGCCCACGGCGTGCAATACATGATCGGCGCATACATGACTTTCGTTTTTCAAAGCATTACCGGTGATTTCTTTGGAGCGCTGCTTCTTGGGATGGTCGCTGCACTCATATTGGGACTGACACTTGAAGTGCTGGTTTTCCGTCACCTTTATGAACGCGATCACCTTGATCAAGTGCTGGCGACGTTTGGCATCATCCTATTTGTCAACGAGGCCGCAAAGGTAATCTGGGGCCCTGGAACGCTGACCATTGCTATGCCAGAAATCCTGTCCGGGACAATTCAGTTGACCGACAATCTGCTTTACCCGGTATACCGAATTGCATTGATCGGTATGGGCGTCTCTGTAGCACTTCTTCTTTATGTGATTGTGACCAAAACCAGGGTGGGGATGTTAATCCGCGCAGGAGCAACCAATGCCAGTATGGTTAGCGCTTTGGGGGTAAACATCCATCGCCTGTTCATGATCGTCTTTGGGTTTGGCGCAATGTTGGCAGGCTTTGCTGGAGCTCTTGCCGCTCCTATTTTTACCATCGAACCCGGTATGGGGGACGATCTGCTGATAGTGACTTTTGTTGTGATCATTATCGGTGGGATTGGCTCAATCCGAGGAGCGTTTATTGCTGCATTGCTGGTCGGGCTCATTGACACGCTGGGCCGCACGCTGGCTACCGATGTGATGAGGCTATTTTTCGATGCCTCAGCCGCGAACCAGATCGGCCCGTCTTTAGCCGCCATGCTGATTTATATTTTCATGGCAGCCATTCTGTTTTTTAGACCGCAAGGCCTGTTTCCGACGCAGGAGGCTGCATGAGCGGTGTATCTACGTCGGGTTCCAGGGAAACCTTTTCCGGTAAGCGGGTCGACAGGTCGCTTGTTGTAGGGTGGAGTATAATGGCTCTGCTGATGTTGACGCCCTTTCTCACAGAATTCGCAGGCGGCAATTATGTGCAAAACATTGTACTCAAGGCTATGATCTTGGCTATTGCAGCCGTTTCTCTTGATCTGTTGATCGGGCATGGTGGTCTTGTCAGCTTTGGCCATGCGGCCTTCTTGGGGCTTGGCTCCTATGTAACCGGCGTTGCCCTGCATGAGGGAGTAGTGGGCGCTGTACCAATAATTGCAATGGTAGTTATTTTTTGCGGGCTCTTCGCGATGATCACAGGAGCGATATCGCTGCGAACATCGGGTGTCTATTTCATCATGATCACATTGGCCTTTGGGCAAATGCTCTTCTTTTCGCTCTCTTCACTCTCCTCATACGGTGGTGATGACGGGCTTACCCTTTGGGATACGCCAATCCTGTTTGGGCAAGATGATCTGTTGCGCGGCACCGGATTATTTTATGTCACCCTGATCCTATTGGTGGCCTGTTGGCTATTAGTCTGGCGGCTGTCGTTGTCTCGGTTTGGTCGAGTGTTGAGAGCAGCTAAGGAAAATCCGCAACGTGTGAGCACCCTGGGCTTCAATATTTTTCACATCCGATTAATTGCTTATGTAATTGCCGGGACTCTTGCTGGCGTCGCCGGCTTCCTGACTGCTTGTCAAACGGAATTTATCAGCCCTTCAACCGCCGCCTGGCAGAACTCAGGTAATCTCATAATCATGGTGGTTCTGGGCGGTCTGGGCACGCGCAATGGTGCGGTTTTGGGCGCGCTATTTGTGGTATTCGCTGAAGAAGGACTATCACTGATAACCCACGACTGGCGTCTGATCTTTGGCCCAGTGTTGGTGTTGTTCGTACTGTTTGCCAAAGGTGGCATTGCCAATCTCCTTCCAAATTCGACGGCTGGCCAATGAGTATTGTCCTGGCAATACACGGATTGGCTAAGAGTTTTGGTTCCTTACGGGTTATTGAGCAGGTGTCACTGGAGTTGGAAGACAACACCTGTCATGCCTTGATAGGTCCCAATGGTGCCGGAAAATCCACTTTGATCAATCTAATATCCGGCACCTTAGCGGCAGATGCCGGCACGATTGTCCTGGCAAACCAGGACCTTACGGGTTCGCCAGTTCCCCATCGTGCCCTGGCCGGTCTTGGTCGAACCTTTCAGCTTACTTCAATCATCCCTACCTTTTCCGTACTGCAGAATGTAACGCTTGCTGCTCAGGCCAAGGATGGCTCCAGTTTGCGGTTTTTTGCCCGTGTTGCTGAGGAGACCAGGTTGAATGAACGGGCACGGGCGGTGTTGGATATGCTGGATCTGGGCGACCGGCAGGAAATACGTGCGGCTGATCTATCACATGGTGAGCACCGGTTGCTGGAACTTGCGATGGCGATAGTGGCAGAACCAAAGGCTTTGCTACTGGACGAACCGATGGCTGGCATGGGCAGGGGCGAAAGTGAAGCGCTGGTTGAAACGTTGGTCGTCCTAAAACAGAGCATTCCCATGCTACTGGTCGAGCACGACATGGACGCGGTGTTCAAGTTGGCTGACACAATATCGGTGCTGGCAAATGGATGTATCGTGGCCTCCGGTAACCCCGACGAGGTGCGCGCCGATACCCATGCTCGCGCCGCTTATCTGGGGGGCGGTGCCGAATGAGCCTTTTGGACGTAAGCGGTTTAGAGGGGGGCTACGGACAGTCCAAAGTGCTGTTTGGCGTTGATCTCACGATTGATCACGGCAAAGCTGTTACTCTGCTCGGGCGCAACGGCATGGGTAAGACAACTGCCGTTTGTATGATCATGGGGCTCTTAAAGCCTACCACCGGCTGCATCCAGTTTGACAGTCTCGACATCACCGGCAAACCTCCATACCGGGTTGGTCAGGCTGGCATAGGCTATGTGCCCGAAGGGCGGCAGATATTCCCGACCCTGAACGTCGAGGAAAACTTGCGCGCATTCGCCCGTCCTGGTGGCTTGTGGAATCTAGCTCGGGTCTATGAGTTTTTCCCTCGCCTTGAGGAACGTAAGAGCAATATGGGGTCGCAACTTTCAGGCGGCGAACAACAAATGCTGGCCATTGGTCGTGCGTTGATGACCAATCCGAAGTTGCTTATTCTGGATGAAGCAACTGAGGGGCTGGCACCATTTATCCGCGCGGAAATCTGGGCCAAACTTGCGGCACTAAAGGTTGAAGGGCAAGCCATTTTGGTGATCGACAGAGACATCGAAGCAATGATGGCCTTTGCCGACCACCATACTGTTTTGAACAAGGGAGAGGTCGCATGGAGCGGGACGAATGCCGAACTAGCCGGTCAATTTGACCTTGTGGAGAGCTATTTGCACCTATGAGAAATCTAAAATGGATGAGGAATTGTAATGACTGAAATGCTACCGGGAATCATGCGTGCACGCGATGGAATGTCCGGGATAAGTTGGAATATTCTTGGGCAGACTTATGTACCAAAACAGCTTAGTGAGAGATCGTTTTCCTGGCATGCAACTCTGCCACCAGGCACTTTTGTTCCGCCTCATATTCACCCGACGCAAGATGAGTTCCTCTATATTCTCGAAGGTCGATTTGACTTCCTGCTGGACGGTGAGGAACATTTTGCCGAACCCGGCGATCTGGTGCATATGCCCAAAGGTGTGCCGCATGGGATATTCAACAAGAGCGACGCAACAATCAAAACGCTGTTTTGGGTCTCGCCAGCGCAACGCCTCTTTGATCTCTTTTGGGCCATTCACAACATGGGTGCAGATCCTGACCCGGCGAAGCTCGTAGCTCTTTCAGCCGAACATGAAGTAGATTTCCTGCCACCGGATGATGCATAAGGGAAGCAATATGACAGTCATAATTGCCGGAGCTGGCGTGGGTGGCTTAACCACCGCGCTAATGCTGCATAAACGAGGCATCCGCGCGCGGCTGTTTGAACGCGCCACGGCGGTACGCGAGGTAGGAGTGGGGATCAACACACTGCCCCATGCAATCCGGGAGCTTGCGGCGTTGGGATTGTTGGAGCAGCTCGATGCAGTGGCTCTCAGAACACGAGAGCTGCGGTACCTGACAAAACTCGGACAGGAAGTTTGGCGCGAACCCCGTGGTCTACATGCGGGGCAGGAAATGCCGCAGTTTTCCATTCATAGGGGCCGGCTTCAAAAAGTCCTTTATGATGCGGTAGTAAAACGGCTTGGTGCCGAGGCGGTGCAGACTGGTTGCCAGCTTGCCGGCTTTGTACAGGACGAAGGCGGCGTGACGGTTAATTTCATCGACAGGTTCGCTGGCGAGCACAGCAGGACAGAACGTGCGGAGGTGTTGATTTGCGCCGATGGCATCCATAGCACGGGACGACGTACTTTCTTTCCTGACGAAGGTCCACCGAGCTGGAATGGCGTAGTAATGTGGCGCGGAGCAACCACTTGGCCAATATGGGAAGACGGAGAGACCATGGCTATCGGTGGTGGCATGGGTGGCAAATTCGTGCTGTATCCGATTACTCCAGTCGAGGACGGCAAACAACTGATGAATTGGGTCGTCGGGGTGCGTGTCGCCGACGGAGCGATTGTACCACCTCCTGAAAAAAGCTGGTCGAAGGTGGCGCACCTATCAGAGGTGTTACCGCATGCCAAACGCTTTACAATTCCAGGCATGGATATCGAAGCGCTGGTACGGCAAACACCGGCGATCTACGAGTATCCAATGGCAGATCGTGATCCGCTGCCACGATGGACGCATGGTCGGGTGACGCTTTTGGGAGATGCAGCGCATCCGATGTATCCAGTGGGCTCAAACGGAGCGTCGCAGGCGATCCTTGATGCCCGCTGTCTGGCAGATGCACTAGCCAAAGCTGAGCACCCGCGCGAGGCTCTTTATGTTTATGAAAAGGAACGCCTGCCAAAGACAACGGAGGTCGTGCATTTAAACAGAAACGGCGGTCCGGAGCGGGTTATCGACGAAGTTGAAAAGATCAACCCAAGTCGCTTTGAAAAAATTGAAGATGTAATGAGTCATGCACAACGTGAAGCCATCGTCAAAGGTTATGCTCAGACAGCGGGTTTCTTGGCACAAAGTGCTCGCAGGGCTACCAACGCCTGATCAATGGCTTTACGCGCCTGTTTGGGCGATGCCACATTGATCGCCTGAGCGTGTCTTGCTTAAATGGGTGCGTTTGAGCGCAGGGTATTTGTGTCCCAACGAGGAGCGTGACGCGACGCGGTGTGAGCACCGTTGGCTTCGCGCGACGACATTAAGGGCGCAAAGAACCTAGGGCGTTTTGCGGTTCCTTTGAACCGCGACAACGCCTGTATCCGGATGGAACTATTGAAGCATTTTTCGCACCTATGATTTTGGTTGGTCGAAAAATACCCTTGTTCAACGGAACTTGGATGCTGGGCCCTCAGATTACGATTTTTGCGTCGAAATTTCTCTGAAAGTAAATTCATCTTGAGACAGTTTGCGAATGTAACTTCAGATTGCAGCGTCCAGGTTCTGGCGTTCATTGTGATGCCGGATTTCCCAATAGAGCTGAAATTGCTTGCGCAGAAGATGCAAGGCGTGATTTGACCAGTTGTGAATCAACATCACGGTTCAGGAACTTCAGGAACGGGATGGTAATCGCCGCGACTGCTGCGCCTTGGGCATCCATGATTGGGCAACTCAAATCGATGAGGCCCTCAACCCGATCACTTTCGGATATTTCAATTCCCTCACGCCTGATTTTCTCGCATTTGCCGGCCAAGATCGCTTGCGCTTCGGCATCGAGGTCAGGGGCGATTGTGTGTGTCCAGTAGTCAGCAACTTTCTTAGTTTGAAAGGCCAGCAAAACCCTGCCTGAGGCCGTGCGAAGCAATGGAAACTCGGAACCAATCTTGAAGTTCAGGCTGATCGGAAGAGGGCTTTCAGCCTGCGCTACAACATAGAGCTTCCCAGAATTATGCACCCCTAAATGGCACGATTGCAGCGTTTCGTCTGCGAGCAGGCGCATTTCGGGAAGCGCTGCTGCAATAAGACGCTCGTGCGGTGGCCATTTATTGACCAGCTCATGCAGGCGCATGGTAAGGCCATATCCTTCACCCGGCACCTGTTCGCAAATATAGCCACGCTCTTCAAGGCAGCCCAGCATGCGAAAGACCTCGCTTGCGGACCGGCCGAGTTCTTGCGCAATCCGGGTTTTCGACAGCATCTTTGTCTGCGCGGACAAAAGCTCAAGAATATCAAGGCCTTTTTCCAAGGCAGGCGCAGAATATTTTTTGCTGCCTTCACCTGTATCAACCTCGGATGAGCTCATACAACTGTCTCCATATCAGCCCAAGCGATAAAGGCGCCGGGCGTTTCCGGCAAACATAGCGTTTCTTTCATCCTGGCTGAAGTCGGCCGTGATTGACATAAAGGCGTCCCAAATCGCCCCCATGGAGCTGAACTTGCTGTCGGTCGGGAAATTCGATGCAAAGGCGACGCGCTCAGTTCCAAAAATTTCTATGGTTTCAAGAACATAAGGGCGGATCAGTTCTTCGGTCCAATTGTCAATCGTGTTGCCGAGACCGGAAATTTTGGCGGCGGTATTGTCACGAGCGGCCAGCGCCCGCATGCCATCCGCCCAGATCGCGCGGCCCTCGTCAGTGTGGTCATAGGGCATGCCGGTATGTTCAAGGATGACCTGAATTTCCGGGTTTTCACCGGCAAGCTTGGCGATACCGGGCAGGTGGTTGGAAAAGCACATCGGATCGAAATCGAGCCCGTATTTCTTGAGCAGCGGAAAATTGCGCAACCAGTCATTGTGCAACATGTAATCCTGATCCGCCCAGCACAGCGCCGGGATGTCGGCGAGGTAATTCAGCATATGACGGATTCCGCGCACATTGGCATGGGCGGCATGGCCTTCGAGGATTTCCTCGACATTTGTGGCGGCAAAATTTGCAAAACCAACGATGGCCAGCGGCTTGCCTCCGATTTTGTCATCATCGACCAGGCTTTGCAGCCAACGGGTTTCTCCAACCGGGTCTGAGGGGTCCCATTCGGCCTGAATATGCACGAACCCCTCAATGTCATAGCCTTTGGCATCGGCCATGTAGTGATCGAACAGATATGTTCTGGCCAGGGCGTCTGCGCCTGAAAGGCCGCCTTCCTCCTGTTGCTGATCCATCAGCCAGGGGTAATAGTTGTTTTCCAGATCCCACCAGTGAATATGCGCGTCCACAATGCGTTGTTTGGATTTGGTGGCCATGGATATTTCCCCTGTCAGATTGCATTTCTCAGATGGGGCTGCCGCCCATAAAGTGCGACAACCAGGACAATCAAGGCACCCAGGGCCGCCTGCACCATTGACTGGTCCAAACCAAATCCGATCAAAACCGTGTTGAGCTGCGTCAGCGACAGGGCACCGGCAACGGTGCCAAGAATACCACCCCTGCCGCCTGAAAGAGCCGTGCCGCCTATTACGGCTGCGGCAACGGTCTGGAACAGATAGGGCCGTCCGACGTCAGCAAAGGCAGCGCCTGAGAAGCCGAGCAGCAAAATGCCGGTGATTGCCGCAAGCGTTGCAGACACGGCAAAACAGAACATCCAGATATATATGGGTTTGATCAGTACATAAGGCGCGGCTGTCGGGTTTGACCCCAAGGCAAAAACCTGCCGGCCTAAAGAGGTTCGTGTTTCAAACAGAACCAACACGACAATCAAAGCCAGGGTCGCAGGCACCAGCCACGGCACAGCCACCGGACCGATGGAGGCACCGATGGAAACGAATTCGTTGATATAGTCAGGCGCGCTGCCGGTCGGATATCCTTTGGTCCAGAGCAGCACGCCGCCTAGAAGAGCGGTTCCGGTGCCAAGCGTGATGATCAGCGGGTGTACCTTCAAAAGGGCTGAAAGCCCGCCATTGAATGCTCCCATAAGCGCGCTGATCAAAATCACGATGAGCATGGCAAGACCAAAGGGAACACCGTCCGATCCCAATTGGGCCACGGCGACATTGGCAAAGCCAACGACAAAGGGGATCGACAAGTCGATCCCGCCGATCAGCATCGTCATGGTTTGGCCTGCCGACGCGATGATAAGGAACGCCGAGAGAACCAGTAATGCACGGATGGCGAACGTGCTGGTATAGCCGTCAAGGGTCAGTGCGCCGAAGATAAAGATAGCAAACACCATCCAATAGGCGGGGGGCACCAGTGTCAAAAATCGTCTAAACATGGGGGCTCTCCGATCCCAATCGCAGGTGGCGCGACAAGACATCAGAATTCAAAGAAACTGCAATCACCAAAATAGCGCCATAGGCGATCTGCAGCACAAAGGACGACACGTTGAAGTGGGTCACCAGATTTTGCAGCAGGAAAATATCGATGGCTCCGACCGCTGCCCCTAGCATCGTTCCCTTGCCGCCTGCCAGGCTGACACCGCCCAGAGCAGCCGCGGCAATGGCGAGCAACGTGTAATTCGGCCCTACCTGCGCATCTGCCGAGCCTAAAAGGCCGGTGAGCGAGATCGCGGCAAAGGCGGCGAATAATCCGCCAATCACATAGGCCAGGAAGCGGATGAAATCGACATTGACACCTGCCGCATAGGCGGCGCGGTCCTCACCACCAATAGAAAGGATCAGCCCGTAAAACGGCAGCCGTTTGATCACCAGCCAGATCAAGGCAACTGCAATCAGGGGGAAGATCGAATAACCTTCCGACAGGCTTGAAAACCATGCCGGGACAGGCCCCGCAGGCGACGGCAATATCCATGTCGCAAGCCCTGCCAGGATCAAGTAGGTGCCGAGCGTGGTGACGATGGGTTGTACCCTCAAGTAAACGGCAAGCGCCCCGTTCAATGCCCCGATCAGGAGACCGGCCAAAAGTCCGATTGGCAGCACGATCAACGGATTGGTGAGGCCATGATCAAGGATCACAATTTTGACCATGATCACGCTGACAAATCCGATCAGCGGGCCAACGGACAGATCAATTCCTTCACGTCCGGCCAGGAATACCGGTGTGACCGCGCAGGCGGCCAGAATGAAGGGTGTCATCAGCCCGAGCGTGGTGCCGAAAT
The DNA here is from genome assembly GCA_963669455.1 of Rhizobiaceae bacterium. GTDB lineage: Bacteria > Pseudomonadota > Alphaproteobacteria > Rhizobiales > Rhizobiaceae > JAWKWH01. Next base: position 3,485,626 of record OY770026.1, on the reverse strand, counting down.
TGGCGGGTGAAAAACGCGATGGCGTGAGGATGACGGTGATCACGACCAAAACGGCCAACAGCAGGATGGCAAAGCGTGCTTCGGAAAAATATCGGCGGATCATGATGTTGCCTGTGTGGTTTGGCCGAACATTGCAGACATCAGCGCCTCCATGGTCAGCGCATCCCGTCTAAGCCTTGCCGATATCCCGAAATCGCGAAACACGATGACGCGATCGCAAAGTTCGACGATCTCATCCAGTTCGGTCGACAACATCACCAGCGTCATGCCGCGATCCGCCACCGCTTTTCGAAAATAGCCGTAAAGCGTTTGCCGGGTTTGGATATCCACGCCGCGCGTCGGATCATTGAGCAGCATTACGCTCGGATCAAGCGCCATGGCACGGGCCAAAAGCACTTTTTGCTGGTTTCCGCCCGAGAGACTGGAAATGGGGATGTTGCGGTTGGCATAGGCCATGGAAAGATCGTCGCGGTAACTGTTCAAACCGTTATGCGAGGCTTTGTTGTTGAGCCATCCGAAGCGCGAAAACCGTGCAAGATTGCCCAGCCTGAAATTGTCATGCACGCTGAGGCCCGCAAAGATACCGTTCTTCTTGCGATCGGACGGTAGGTAACCGACGCGCGCCAGGGCGGCGTCTTTCAAGCTTTTGATTTGGGTTGTGCCGGTTTCGGTATGCACCTGAACAGTGCCGGAAGCCGGCTGATGCACACCTGCAAGGCTTTCCAGAAACATGGCCTGCCCATGTCCATCAAGGCCTGCGAGGCCGACGATCTCCTGACGCTTCACCTGCTCGGTGATCGCCTCGCTTCCGGCAATCAGCGCCAGGTTGCGCGCCTCAATCACAGGATCAGGCATTGGCCACCTCTTGCGTTAGATGAGACAGCAGCGTTTCCGCATTGATGTCTGCCCCGGACAGTTGTGCGGTGTTGGCTCCGTTGTGCATGATAAAGACCGTATCGGAGAGCTCGATGATTTCAGGCATGCGATGCGAGACGAAAATCACTGCACCACCGTCCGCGCAAAATGCGCGAATTGTGTCAAACACCTTATTGCGATCTGCAAGGTCAAGAGCGGCGGTAATTTCATCCAGGATCAAAACCCGGGGCCCGGCGGCAAATCCGCGCGCAATCACCGCAACCTGTTGTTCGTTTAGCGGCAACTCGCCGGCCGGGCAGTCCAGGTCAATGCTGCGCGTTGAAAGGTTTGAAATCCAGTTTTCGACCAGCCTACGCCTTGCGCGGCGCCTATGGCGAAAGGAATAGAGACTGTCCTGTCCGATCAGGATATTCTCCAAAACGCTTCGATTGCCGGCAATCAGCACTTCCTGCAAAACGACGGAAATGCCCCTGGCAATCATGTCGGCGGGGCCGGAAGGCTGCACAATTTCGCCAGCAACGGCAACCTCGCCACTATCTGCCGGGATAATGCCCGCTAAGACTTTGACGAGTGTGCTTTTTCCAGAGCCGTTTTCGCCCAGGACCGTGTGCACCTTGCCCGGCTCGATTGAGATTGACACGTCCCTCAGAGCACGGGTTTGGCCAAAGCTTTTTGTTAGCCCTTGAGTGCTGAGAAGAGAAGACATCATCTGCTTTCGTTTGGTAAAACCGGCGTGCCGCAGGACACGCCGGTCTCGATGGTTTGGTTTATGGGCAGGCAGGGGTGACTTCAGAATAGTCCCAACCCGGTGCCGGCGTTTCATTGCCGCCAAAATAGGCCGCGATAACGGCAGGCTTCAGCGGGTCGGTCGGTGCAACCGGGAAGATTTCTGCGGAGTCAGGTTTCATGCACTCTCCATACCAGCCACCAAAATTCGCTGAATCTGCTGCAGGTATAGGAATCATCATTGTGTTCACCACTGGCATTTGTCCCGCCATGATCCGGCTCGATGCACGAAACAGCGACTGGCCTATCCAGCTGGGAAGAAGCGCGCCGCCGGTGAATTTGAACTTATCCGGGCTAGCCTTCCAATAACCAAGCGCGTCTCCGGAAATCGAGCCTGTTACGACCGGTAGAGGGCGCCCGGCCTGATCAAAGGCCTCGGCGATGACACGTGTTTCGGACCCCGTGGTCCAGACGCCATCAATCGCGCCGGGGTTGGTCGCCAACGTTTGCAGGATGACGGATTTCGTGACCGATGGTGTCCAGTCGCCGTTGACGACCCGCACAATCTTGATGTTGGGATAGCCGGCAAAGGCTGCCTGAGCGCCGGCACGCTGCTGATCGACGATGGCAACACCTGCAATGCCCTCAACCATGACCACATTGCCAGACCCGCCAAGTGCCTCAGCGAGGTTCTTGGCCATGTCATAACCCCATTTGTAGTAGTTGGAATCCACATTGAAGGCTGCCTCGCTGGTGACGGAGGTAGCACCGGTCACAAACGGAATGCCTGCCTCGGCTGCCGCTTCAATGGCCGCGTTCAGTCCGGTTGCAGAGCCAGGAACGGAGGTGATGATCCCGCAGTCTTTTTCGATAAAGCTGCGAATGTGAGATATCTGAAGGCTGGCATCGCCGTTTGAATCGGACATCTCGAAGCTTGAGACGACACCGTCCTCAACCAAACCCTCGACAAGGCGCTTAAGCTCGGAGGTCAAGGCGACGCGCCAGGGATTTCCCTGATAACTTTCCGAATGGCACCATTTGTACGGTCCGTCAGGTGCATTGAAGCTGGACAGGTCCGCCGCCGCAACCGGGGTTGTTGAATTTTCATATTCCGCCTGCAGATCTGCGGGCAGGTTGCCGAGTGCCGAATGTCCGTCCGCCAATGCCGTACCGGCGGACAACGCCGCTGCCACGCCTAGGCTTGCCAGTAGTTTGATTTTCATGACTTCTCTCCCTTTGAAGTGGTATTATTCGTTTTGAGTTTTACGCATCTGGACCAGATAGATGTGCTCACAATAAAGAACCGCCTCGCCCCTTTGATTGACCACCGTGGTGGCTTCGATGAGGCGGCCGTGATCGGATCGTTTTTTGTCGGGGTACTTTTCCTTGACTTCCACCTCGGTATGGATGGTGTCGCCAATATGGACAGGCTTTAGAAACCGCAGCCGGTCATAGCCAAGGCTGAATGCAACCGGGTTGATAACCGAAGCGGTCAGCCCAATCCCGATTGAGAATATCATCGTGCCATGGGCAATGCGCTGGCCGAATTCCTGGGTTGCGCACCATTCCTTGTCCATATGATGCGGGAAGAAATCACCGGTATGGCCTGCATGCACGACAAAGTCGGCCTCGGTGATGGTGCGCCCAAAGGTGTTGCGTTGGGCGCCGATCTCATAATCCTCAAAATACTGCTCAACAATCATTCAACGTCACTCCTCCGGCAATATTAATGGCATATATAATTTTATATGTAAAATAATATTTTTATATTTGCAATTATACGATGACCAATCTAATGTCCCTGGCAGGACCTAGGAGAACAAAATGGATCGTGATCCTGCCATTCAATTGCGAGGAATGACCTGGAACCACCACCGGGGAATATCACCGGTTGAGGCGACGTCAGCGGCCTTTGCAGATCGCAATGGGGGGATTTCTTTTCATTGGGACGCTCGCCCCTTAAGGGACTTCGAAAGTCAGCCACTGGAAGAACTGGCCGCGAAATACGACTTGATCATCATCGACCATCCTCATCTGGGGGAAGCTGTGCGCGAAGGCTTGCTGGTCGATCTTGCGCAAACCGGTCGACAGGAAGACCTGGAGGGCCTGGCGGCCGGCAGTGTGGGCCAGTCACATTGCTCTTACCAACTTGACGGTGGCCAATTTGCTTTGGCGGTTGATGCAGCGACCGGGGTGGCCTGCTACCGACCAGATAAGCTGGATACCATACCATGCCGATGGGAGGAGGTTATCCGCCTTGCCCGCGACGGCAAAGTTGGTTTGCCGCTGCTGTCGCCCCATGCCTTAATGGCATTCTTCTGGCTGGCCAATGGCAGCGGATTTAAAGCCGCCTCAAGACCGGATGAATTGCTGCCGAAGGGCGAATTTGAAATCGTTCTTGAACGCTTTAACGAACTTGCGAGCCATATATCAGAAGCATGTTTTTCAATGGATCCGATTGCCATGTTTGATGCGATGGCCGATACGGATGATGCGCCAATCTATTGCGCGCACGCATATGGCTACATCAGCTATAGCCGGCCCGGCTTTCGTGCCTATCCTCTTACCTTTACCGATATTGCAGAAGTGAACAGCAATGGGTGCACCGGAACCGTGCTAGGTGGCACTGGCATCGCTGTTTCAGCGCAGTCGAAGCATCGGGAGATTGCAGTACACTACGCGTTTGAAATCGCCCAGGCAGCTTGCCAAACGGGCCCGTGGGTTGAAAGCGGAGGTCAACCGGGGCATCGCGCCGCCTGGTTGAGTGAAGCATGTAATGCGCGCACCGGCAATTTCATGAAAAACACCCTCGAAACCCTGGATGGGGCCTGGGTGCGACCGCGCTATGATGGTTATCTGCCATTTCAGGGCCGGGCTAGCGCCATGATTTCCGACTATCTTGCCGGTCGCGCCAGTCAATTGGAGACGATCGAAAGCGTGAATGACCTTTATAGAAAGAGCCGCCGATGACACAAGACAAGCCACTTGATGGCCTCATTGTGCTTGAATTCGCACAGTTTCTTGCAGGACCGCTTTCCGGACTCCGACTGGCTGACCTGGGCGCACAGGTGATCAAGATTGAACGCCCTGGAACGGGTGACCTTGGTCGGCAAATTTATCTGAGCGACACCGATGTGGGCGGCACCAACTCACTGTTTCAGGCAATAAACCGCAACAAGCAGAGCTACGCAGCCAATATGAAGGATGAGGCTGATAAAGCGCGCCTTTTCAAGTTGATTGAACAGGCCGACGTCGTCATCCAGAACTTCCGTCCGGGCGTGTTTGAGCGGCTGGGATTTTCTTTTGAAACTCTAAGAGCCATAAATCCCAAGCTTATCTACGCTTCGGTCACCGGCTATGGCAACGATGGCCCCTGGGTTGAACTGCCGGGGCAAGACCTTCTGGCACAAGCGCGCTCCGGCATCATGTGGCTGAACGGATTTGAAGATGCGCCACCACAGCCTGTAGGGCTTGCTGTGGCAGACATGCTGGCGGGACATAACCTCACTCAGGCAGTGCTCGCAGGTTTGGTGCGCAGAGGCATTACAGGAAAAGGCGCCAGAGTGGACACCAGCTTGCTGGAGAGCCTCATCGATTTTCAATTTGAGGTACTGACCACCCATTTGAACGATGGCGGTCGAACTCCGAACCGCCCCAAAAACTATGGCGCCCATGCCTATCTTCCGGCACCGTACGGCACCTATCCCACTGCCGATGGCTATCTCGCATTGGCGATGACATCGTTGCCATTGCTGTTTGATATCCTGAAGCTTGCACAGCCCTCTTTCGGGTTGACGGAAAATACGGCCTTCAGTCACCGGGCAGAAATCTCCGCTCTTCTGGCCGAACATCTCGGCACTGAAAGCACCGCCCATTGGCTCGCCCTGTTGCAACCAGCAGATATCTGGTGCGCCGAAGTTATGAATTGGCCGGAATTGCTTGCCAGCAAGGGGTTTCAGGGCTTAGGCATGATCCAGAACCTTAAACTAGAAAACGGATCCGAGATCAAAACAACGCGCGCACCATTTCATATTGATGGTCACACATTGAAGTCCGAGACCGCCGCCCCGGATGTTGGTGAACATACCGCAAGTGTGAATGCACAATTCAATCTTTGAATCGAATATAGGAAAGAAAAGTGGGTAGACTTGCCGACAAGAAAGTACTGATCACCGCTGCAGGCCAGGGAATTGGCCGCGCCTGTGCTGTTGCCTTTGCGAGCGCGGGGGCCAAGGTGATTGCAGCAGATATCAACGAGACCACCTTAAGCGAGCTCGCCTCGGAAGATGGTATCACAACCTTGCAGCTTGATGTGACCGACGCTGTGGCCGTCGAAGCCGCGGTGAAGACCATGGGCTCATTGGATGTTCTGTTTAATTGTGCGGGCTATGTTGCCGCAGGCAGCATTCTGGAGTGCGAGGAGAGCGATTGGGACTTCAGCTTTGATCTGAACGCCAAGGCAATGTACCGGCTCAGCAAACTGGTCCTGCCGGGAATGCTGAAACAGGGCGGCGGCGCAATCATCAATATGTCTTCTGTCGCCTCATCAATGAAGGGCGTGCCAAACCGCTTCGTCTATTGCGCTTCCAAGGCGGCCGTGATCGGTATGACCAAAGCCATCGCTGCGGATTTCATCCAGCAGAACATCCGATGCAATGCCATCTGTCCCGGCACCGTCGACAGCCCCAGCCTGCATGAACGTCTGCGCGCCACTGGAGATTACGATCAGGCGCTGAAGGATTTCATCGCCCGGCAACCGATGGGCCGGATCGGCACCGCTGAGGAAATCGCCGATCTGGCACTTTATCTTGCCAGCGACGAAAGCAAATTTACCACCGGACAAACCTTCGCCATTGACGGCGGCTGGTTGCTTTAACTAGGGCGTTTTGCGGTAACTAGAACCGCGACAACACCTGTACTCAGCTGGAACCATTGAAGCATTTTTCGCATATGTGATTCTGTTCGGGCGAAAAATGCCTTAGATGTGATCTTTCACTAGGTTGCATGGCCGGAGCTTTGCTATCGTTGTGGTTCATAAACCGCGATGTTGGGCGCAGTCATCATTCGCAATACAATCAATTGTTTCCGACTATGCTCTGTACTCCATCTCTTGGTCCGATAGTTCTCTCCAAAAACGACGCCAAATCCTCTGGTTTGTAACCAAATGGTCCGGAACCTTTGCTTCTAAAGACAAGATCACCTTTTGCATCGATCACGCAAATTCGAATAGGTACGGCTGCATATGCCTTGTTAACTGCATTTTCTTCAGGGCCATCAATGTAGACGAGCGCTTGGGTATCCATCAATTCTTCTTTGGCCCGCCTGGCGATGAGAATTCTGTCATCTACCGATTTCGGCTTTGGATATGAGATTGCCAGCTTGTCGTTCATGTCCAGCGCCCATTCATCACTTGCATGTGCCTCCCTCAAATAGATGCACACGCTGGAAACGTGATCTCGGTACAAATTGGCCAATTCTTGAACTTTGTGTTGACGCTCTCTCCAGACCGGGCAGGTAAGACTACCCATGTTGAGAATGGTAAGCTTGTTTTCATCTTGATTTTTTCTGAAAATTTCGTCCAGAGATACCTTGTCGCCATCGAGCGTCCAAACCGGCATATTTCTTGGTGCCGGCTTGTTTAGTTTTATCCAGCCCGACGCGACATAGAGGCCGAGCTCAATTGCTTTGCCCTTAATATGGTGCCACGCGGACCTGTTGGCAAAGTGTTGTTTAGCTTCATTAATATCTACTGGCATTTCGCGTTCTCACGGTCGCTGAGCATGTCAAAAAGAAAGTCTGTAGGGTCATATTGTCCGCCTCGATTTTTCTCATCACTTCGGAACGACGAACTCCCATCGAGACCGCGCTGGTTTTGCCACCGCACAGTCTTCGACAAACAGGGTGCGCCATCGGTGTATGGAAGAAAGAGTTTCAGCCGACCTGGAACCGACCGCCAGGCAAAGATCGGTCTCTTTGAGCGTAAGGCGCCCGTCGTCATGATGGGTAAATCGCTGTAGCCTTGAAATGTCGATAAAGGGGTTTGGTGGATTGCATTGACCGAGCCTCACAGCTGCGCCAGGCAATGAAGAATGAATGCCCATAACCGTGACACAGCGCTCCACAGTGGGAAATCGAATATACCCATCCGGCGTCAACACGACCGTCGTGTCCATCGTCAGCGTCGCCATGCAATTATGGGCAAACAATGGAAGTTCGACGCGAACGTTTGGCGGTGCTCCAGGGATATCCAGGCAATAACCATCTTGAGGTCGGTCGAGGCGGTCGATTAGTCGGAGGTGAGAAGGAGTATCCGATGAAGCAGACAATGCCTGGCTGATGCCAAATGCCTGTGCTGCCAACACAACAAGCATCCCTAGAATTGAAAAGAAGCCAGCATGACCTTTCGTTGCTACATCCGTGAAGCTCACTCGCTTCGTCAGTTTATGTTCGAAATGCATAATTTCTTCTCCATTGTCACGGATTGCAACATGTCGGCCGATTCAGGCAGAGGCACTTCTGGCTTGTGTAAATGAGGCGATAAAAGCAGATAAGATGATGCCCAAAAGAAGTGTTACAAATATCAGCGGGGCCAATTCGAACGGCCTCTCAACGAGCACATTGACCAAATCCCCGACATCGCGAAATGCGGCACCGGCGAAGGCGACGGTATAGGCGGCGGGATGTTTCAGAAATATCGCCAACGCCATGGCAAAACCGGCATTGCGACCACCCCAGGTTCTACCCAGGGCATCTGCACCATCGACATAGTCAAGCGCCTGCGTGGGTTCAAAAAGCGCACCAAAACCCAATACGCAACCAACAACGACGTTGATCGCAGCAAATACGGTGATCCAATAAGGAATTCCTGGAGCTTTAAACGGTTTCATAGCCATGTTCATTTTGCGAAATAGTGAGTTCTCTCCGAAACCAGGCAGGTGTTGGCCGATTTCTCAATATCGTTGACTGTGCAGATTTGCGTATCGCAGAGCGCATAAATCTGTGGCATAAATGAATATACAGACATTTATGGTGTAATCAACCAATTTTGGAATTGTAGTATAATTATGAAGAACCCACCGATCGTTCGGCACGAAGAGGCGGATGGTATACTTACCGGTCCGGACGTTCGTCGCTATTTTCAGGATAAGGCCAGAAAGAAACCCAAAAAAGAACGAACCCGAGCTGTGATACTGGACGGGATCGTGGAATCGATCGCGCAATGCGGTCTGGACAGGACAACCATAAAAGAGATCGCAGAAGAGGCTGGCGTGTCGCACGGCACGTTTTACAATCACTTCGAAAGCAGGGATGAGGCAATTCGTATTGCTGCTTCTGCTGTGGCCGGTGAAATCGTGGAGATGATTGTCGAAACCATCGACCGCCCAGACAAAGACGACGAAGCCATGGCCACCGCAATCTACACTTTTATGGCGACAGCGATCGCCAGGCCATCGTGGAGCAAGATCCTGTCCGCAACAATAGGAATGCTTGACGCCGGTGTTGATCAATCGTCCAAAAGGCTGGAAATGCAAATTGAGCAGGGTATCTCCAACGGAGTTTTCCGTGTCCAGATGACACCGCTAATATCGTCACAAGTTCGCGCGCTACAGGCACTGACGATCAGCACGATAGATATCGAATCAGACTACAGACCTGCACTTGCGGAGACCTGTGAAGCGGTTCTCCGACTGCTTGGTCGATCTCCTGCCGAAGCCAGAATTGCTGTAAAATCCATCGATAAAGTGCCGCAAAGCCACCAAGCAAGTTCTTAATCCACCACACTAGAAACAAACTCTTCGCTGTGTCCTGATTGCATCCGAAGTTCGTGCTGAGCGTGCAGTAGAATGTTGCAAACTTCGAATTCGGGACACTAGAGCGTTTTGCGGTTGCTTTGAACCGCGTGTATCCGCTTGGAACCATTGAAGCATTTTTCGCATATGTGATGCTATTTGGGCGAAAAATGCCCTGGCGCTTTCCCATTTCAGCGGATCATTACCGGGTCTGCTATGCATCGATGATGCCGACATTGAGCAGATGTTAAAGCAGGATTCCGGCCTATTGCCCGCAAGATAGCGAGCCACATGGGCCGGGGCTCGGCATCCCATCTTATGTAAGCGTCAAATGAAAAAAGCGCCCGCCGGAGCGAGCGCCTTATCTGGTGCATATCTCAGCTTGTTAACGGCTGGACTGCGATTTCTGAACACTGCAACTATTGCGTGCTTGGCAAGAAAAGTCAAGTATCGGACGAAGCATGGAGGTGAAGAAGATGGCCAGGCACTTGACCACTCTTGGCATAGATCTCGGCACCAACTCTCTGGGCTGGTGTCTGGTTGAAACCATTGGTGAGCCGGGCGAAGCCGGCGAAGGCCGCATCGTCGATATCGGTGCGCGCATCTTTTCTGCCGCCGACATGGCCGGGCGCGACGCAAAGTCGAAGGAATCGCTCGCCGTCGCCCGAAGGCTTGGGCGCACCACGCGCCGCCAGCGCGACCGTCGGCTGAGGCGAAAATCGCGTCTGCTCGACCAACTGACCGAATTCGGCCTGATGCCGGCGGAAAAACCCGCCCGCGAAAGACTGGTGCGTGAAACGGGCGACAAAGAGGGCGGCGACCTGTCGGCGAGCGTCTATGCGCTTAGGGCAAAAGCGCTGGACGAGGCGCTGACACCGCACGAGCTCGGCCGTGTGCTGTTCCAGCTGAACCAGCGCCGCGGTTTCAAGTCGAACCGCAAGACCGACGGCAAGGACAATGACGCTGGCAAGATCGCGGTTGGCGTATCGCGCCTGCACCGGGCCATGGATACCGAACGCGCCCGCACCTACGGCGAATTCCTGCACAAGCGGCGGTTGGCGGGAAAATCCGTCCGCACGCGGCTGCGGCCTGAATCGATGGCCGAGTTCGACAACGATCCCGAGGCAAAGGGCGACGGCTACGATTTCTACTCTGACCGCTCCGAACTGGAAAACGAGTTCGACCAAATCACGGCGGCGCAGGCTAGTTACCATCCAACGATCCTGACCAGCGAACGCATTGCCGTACTGCGTGATACGATTCTGTTTCAACGAAACCTTGTTCCGCCGAAAGTCGGCAAATGCAGCTACAATCCCGACGAAACCAGGCTGCCGAAAGCTCACCCGCTGTTTCAACAGTTCCGGCTTTACAAGGAGGTCAATGAGCTTGCCCTGATCGGAGAGGACCAGAATCCGGTCAAGCTGACACCGGACCAGCGCGATACGCTGGTTCTCAAGTTGAGAAAGGCCAAGAAGGCAAAATTTACAGCGCTGCGTAAACTGCTGAAACTCGGCCCGGAGTTCCGCTTCAACAAGGAAACCGACAGCCGCACCGAGCTGGAAGGCGATGTGGTTTCCGCAGCACTTTCCCACAAAAACTGTTTTGGTCCGAACTGGACCGCCAAATCCATCGACGAGCAGTGGGGGATTGTTGAGCAGTTGCGTGGAGAGCCCGATCCAGACGCGTTGCTGAAATGGCTGAGCGACAGTTGCGGCCTGGATGACGACAGGATTGAGGCGGTGATGAAGGTGTCCTTGCCGGAGGGTTACGGCCGGCTGGGCCCTTCGGCGCTCGCCAACCTGCTTGACGCGTTGAAGCACGATACCGATGACAACGGCAGGGTGATCACCGAAGCCGCTGCAGCGATAGAGATCTATGGCCGCACCAATGCCGAGGATGATCCGGACCGGAAGGCGGTCAAAACCCTGCCCAAATATCAGGAAGTGCTGACCCGTCATATCCCGCCCGGCGAAGGGTCGGTCAGCGAACCGCCGGACAACGACGATCCCGGTTATGACCGCCACATGGGCAGGATCACCAACCCCACCGTGCACATTGCGCTCAATCAGCTGCGCCGCGTGGTCAATGCCATCATCCGCAAGCACGGCCGCCCCGACCGCATCGCCATCGAACTTGGCCGCGAGCTGAAACTCACCGACAAGATGCGTGAAGAGGTAAACAGGACGATCGCCAGGAACACCAAGGAGGCCGAAGCACGATCGGACAAGCTGCAGGAGCTTGGTCAGCCTGACACCGGATACAATCGTCTGCGGCTGAAACTGTGGGAGGAGCTTAACCCGGATCAGCCGCTGAACCGGGTTTGCATCTATTCCGGTAAACCGATCAGCATGCGCGAAGTGTTTACCGCGGAGGTCGATGTCGACCACATTTTGCCATACTCGAAAACGCTGGACGACAGTCAGGCCAACAAGCTGCTCTGCAAGGCACGCGCCAACCGGGTGAAACGTAACCGCGCGCCTGCCGAGGTCGGCGAATGGGACGCCGTCTATGACGACATTCTGGCCCGCGCCGGCAATCTGCCGAAAAACAAGCAATGGCGGTTTGCCCGCAATGCCATGGATCGCTTCGCCGATGAGAATGGTTTTGCCGCGCGGCAGTTGACCGACATGCAGTACACCTCGCGCATGGCATTGTCCTATCTCGCCGTGCTTTACCCGGCTGAGCAGGCCAACATCGACGGCGTGCCTCGCCGCCATAACCATATCCGCGCACTGCCGGGCAGGATGACCGAGATGCTGCGCCGCAAATGGGCGTTGAATGAAATTCTGCACGACCACAATTTCGGAGATCCGGTGAAGCCGAAGAACCGCAAGGATCATCGCCATCACGCCATCGATGCCTTTGTGATCGCCTGCACCAGCCGTTCGCTGATTCAAAGGATCGCAGCGGCTGCCGAGGAAATCGAGGCGGAAGGATCGGAAAAGGTGCTGGGTCGGGTGCCCGAACCCTGGCCGGGTTTCCGCGACGAGTTGCGCCAAAAGGTCCTTGGGTCCGTCGTCAGTCACAAACAGGATCATGGTACCATTTCGCAAGCCGGTTACGCCAGTGGCAAGGGAAAGACGGCCGGCAAGCTGCATAATGATACCGCCTACGGCCTGACGGGTGAGACGGATGAAAAAGGCAATGAACTGGTGGTGCACCGTATGCCGCTTGATGATTTCAAATCGCCAAAGCATTTGATGGCAATCAGGGACGAACAGCTTCGTGATACGCTTTGGGAAGCCACGCGCGATCTTTCCGGTAAAGACTTCAAGAAGGCGCTGCGTGATATCAGCAGCTCGGACCGGCTGAACGGTTCGGTCAACCCTTACAAGGAATTACGCCGGGTCCGTGTGCTGGAACCGTTGCAGATTATTCCCATAAGGAACCGGTCGGGCAAGGTATACAAGGGCTATAAGGGCAATTCCAACCATCGTTATGATGTTTGGCAACTGCCCGGCGGTAAATGGGTTGCCGAAGTCGTCTCCACCTTTGATGCGCACCAGCCGGGCTGGACCTCAAAGGTGCGTGGTGACAATCCGACGGCCAAGAAGGTTCTCAGCCTGCAGCAAAATGACATGGTGGCGATTGAGCGCGACAACGGGCGGCAAATCTGTCGCGTGGTGAAGTTCAGCAGTGCGGGTCAGTTAACCCTGGCGGAGCACAACGAGGCCGGCGCGTTGAAAGCCCGTGATGCCGACAAGACAGATCCGTTCAAATACGTCTACACTTCCGGCACCGGTCTAGGGAAACTGCGAGCCCGGCAGGTTCGTATTGACGAGATCGGTCAGGTCTTCGATCCGGGACCGCATTGGACGGACAAGAATTAACCAAGAGTTAAGGTTCAAAGCGCCAAAAACACGCATTGGTAGTATATTATTTTTATGCAGCGTGTGGTTGATATTTCCACCGACGGCCTGCATGTGGCTGTCCATCGTGGGTTCCTGACGGTCTCAAAGGACCGTAAAGAAGTGGGACGGGTTGCGCTCGACGATATCGGCGGCGTCATCGCACACGCTCACGGTCTGACCTGGTCGAATACCGTATTCACCAGGCTCTCCGAACGCTCCGTTCCCGTGGTGCTGTGCGCACAAAATCATGCACCCATTGCCTGTGTTTGGCCGCTGGAAGGTAATCACCTCCAGGGCGCGCGTCTGAATGCGCAAGTCGATGCCTCCCGCCCGATCGCAAAACGGCTGTGGCGCACCATCGTGGTTGCCAAGGTAAAGATGCAAGGTGCGGTGCTGGCGTCGGTTGGCGCTAAGGCCGGCCCGCTGATGATGCTGGCGCGCAAGGTTCGTTCGGGTGATCCCGACAATGTGGAGGCACAGGCTGCTCGGCGCTACTGGAAGGAACTGATGGGCTCTGAATTCCGCCGCGATCACGCGGCTGAAGGGGCGAACGCGCTGCTCAATTACGGATATACGGTGCTGCGAGCGACCGTCAGCCGCGCCATCTGCGCTGCCGGTCTGCACCCCGGCATTGGTCTGCACCATGCAAACAGGGCAAACGCCTTTGCGCTTGCTGATGACCTGATGGAACCCTATCGGCCAATCATCGACCGCGCGGTCTACAATCTTGTTGAGGACGGAACCCTGGAGGTGACATCCGATGCAAAGCGGTCGCTTGTCGAATTGAGTACTCTTGACCTGCCCGCCTCGCATGGCATGAGCCCATTGCATGTGCATGTAACGCGGCTTGCTCAGCAACTTGCGGCAATTTTGTGCGGGGAGAAGCGTGAGCTTGAATTGCCTTTACCGCTCGAGCCGCTTGTTTTTTCAGGCCTTGCTCGCGCAGGCGATGTTCAGTGAATACCCATAGTAAACAAAAACCGGGAGGGCGGACACAACCAACTTACTTGTCCGCTTACAAGCTCTTGTGGATGCTCGTGACGTTTGATTTGCCGGTGGACACCAAGGCCCACAGGGCAGCAGCAACGAAGTTTCGCCAGTTTCTCCTGGACCAGGGTTTTGAAATGAGCCAATTCTCGAACTATTTACGTCTTGTCAACGGACAGGAACAGTTCAATACTTATACACGCCGGATCGAGGGCAACCTGCCGCCTCGCGGCGATGTGTTCATTTTTCAGTTTACGGACAGACAGTATGAAAACATTGTGCGATTCAGCGACCAGGGCCGCCGGGCACGCCAGAAAAACCCGGATCAAATTGCGTTATTTTAACAGATCACGCGAATTTGCGGCTGCCGACAGGTCCCAAAACGTTTTGAGAATCAACGTTTTGAAACCTGACAGAGGTTAGCAGTTCAGAAATCGCAGGCCAACCGCAACAATTCCGTGCGGGCCCGGAATGTGGCGACGACACATGAGGTTAGCAGTTCAGAAATCGCAGGCCAACCGCAACTGAGACAGCCTACCAGAAAACATCCAGCATAGGTTAGCAGTTCAGAAATCGCAGGCCAACCGCAACGCGACAAGGCGCTTGGTGTCGAGCGGATCCAGGTTAGCAGTTCAGAAATCGCAGGCCAACCGCAACAAGGACCGGAACCCTTGGGTTTATTGACTTAGGTTAGCAGTTCAGAAATCGCAGGCCAACCGCAACTAAGGAAATGTCTGCTGTTGTGGAGCAAGGAGGTTAGCAGTTCAGAAATCGCAGGCCAACCGCAACACTGGCTCAGAGGGGTCAGTCTGACTGATAAGGTTAGCAGTTCAGAAATCGCAGGCCAACCGCAACAGCGAAAAATAGGTCTGGTTGCGCTTGCGAAGGTTAGCAGTTCAGAAATCGCAGGCCAACCGCAACTTCACGATAACAATAACAATTCCCGGCACTAGGTTAGCAGTTCAGAAATCGCAGGCCAACCGCAACTCATTGTCGCTGCGGTCAAAGACGATTCCGAGGTTAGCAGTTCAGAAATCGCAGGCCAACCGCAACCATCCTGCCATTGTTCGACCATTTGCCGTCAGGTTAGCAGTTCAGAAATCGCAGGCCAACCGCAACGGATTAAAAAATTTGCCTATGCCGACACCAAGGTTAGCAGTTCAGAAATCGCAGGCCAACCGCAACACAATCAGGCTGTTACGGGACCGCAAATAAAGGTTAGCAGTTCAGAAATCGCAGGCCAACCGCAACAAGCAGGCCGTAACAGCTGTGTGCAAAATTAGGTTAGCAGTTCAGAAATCGCAGGCCAACCGCAACGCACAAATAAGCCTATCAAATCTCGCAAGGAGGTTAGCAGTTCAGAAATCGCAGGCCAACCGCAACCATGCTGTGTGCCAAAGGCGGGACAATTCTAGGTTAGCAGTTCAGAAATCGCAGGCCAACCGCTTCGGTGTCCATGAGCTCTTAGGTTACAATCCTGGCCATTCACCGCGCCCCATACCAAGCCGTAAAGTCGGTTTGATCACTGCCGCTAGGTCCTGGGTTTCCTGAATAAAGGGGATGATCAGTCCACATAAGCGCGTTCTCACAGGTCAGTTCGGCGAGCTTCTGCATGTAGGGAGCAGCGTTTTGTGCCATACCGGTTTTCATGGCTTCGAGATCAGGAAATGCCTGAAAGTCCTCCCACCAAATGGCCCGGCCTGCCAAAAATCCGCTTGCACCCGCCTCATAGGCATAATGCATGACATTCTCAAAAGCTGCTTTTGATGCACCGGCTGACAACATGACCCATGGACGCCCCGCCGCTTTGCCAAGCTCTGCATAGTAGGTGCGACACGCATCTGCCGACTTTGAGTTTTCGGACGGTTCTGGAACATCTGCGGCTGGAATCGGGCTTTCCAGTTTGAATATGTCAACCCCGAATTCTGCACCGGAGAACTCTTCCACGGTTTGGATGACATGCTCGGCGCGCTTTCCTTGTTGCTCTACGTAATCGGTCGTATGAGCTGCATCGCTGGCAAACGGATAGACCAGGAACTCCAACAAAAAGGGAATGTCGTGCTCGAGACAGGCCTCGCCGACGCGTTTAGTGAAATCCTTCTGGGCTTGTCGTGTCGTTTCGGATTGATCTGGACGATACCAGGTCAGGAGCTTGACGGCATCGCCACCCACACGCTTGATCTTTCTAACCGACCAATTGTCGATTTCACTGGATGTGCGGCCTCCTTCGGTCTCTGTGAAAACCGAATCTTCCAATGTTACGACCAACCCGTGATGTGGCATTAGCGTGTTCATTGCGTCGCAAAGAGCGTAGGTTGGATCTGCAAGAACGGCCGAAGCATGGGGCGCGAGGATTTCCATCATGGCCTTCTTGACAGACCGGACGTCTTCGTAACGGGCAGCTTCTTCACCCCGCCTTTCCGCACAAAGGTTCTTGATAGGTGGACGTTGGTCCACCGCGAGCATCGTGAAATGCCCCTCCTCATTGGCGAGACGTCTGAGGCCCCAATATTTGCCTGGGCTAAGCTGTGTCATGATATGCTCCTTTGAAACGCGGCCACTTCAGAGCGAGTGGGAAATTTTGATTGATGGGGAGGTGACGAGACCTTCAATGCCGATACGTCATTGGCGAAGCGCAGGGCGCGCTCAAAGCTTTGCTCTTCAGCTATCGCCAGAGCAAAAGCCCCGTGAAATACGTCGCCGGCTCCCAATGTTGAGATCACATCGACTGATCGAGAAGGGATGTGGAAAAGCTTGTCGTCGCGATTGATGAAGTGGATACCATTTCGGCCTGTTGTCACAGCGATCAGAGATGATGGCAGTTTGTCCTTGGTGGTTTTAAGTGCGGAGATGACATCCGCCCGGCGCGCAAACCGCAAAAGCGCTGCCTCGCCGAATATGATGTAGTCAGACAAATCCAAAATAGATTGCGGGATGTCGGTGTTGGTTAGATCGAAATCGAGTACTGTCGGTATTTTGACAGTCTTGGCCCGCTCGAACGCAATCGCTGTGGCTTCTGTCCAGCGCATATCACCGAGGACAGCTTTTACAGCATGTAGTGACTGAACCTCGATTGCGGGAGGGTCTGCGAACAGTGCTTCGGATCGATGATTGACGATCATTCGTTCGCCAGAGGCATCCACTATCACCGCCGATGAGGCTGACTTTTGGTCCTCACGCGTTTCGACCAGGGACATATCGACACCACAACATGTCAGCGTGTCCCGCAGCAGGGCACCTGCAGCGTCATCTCCGATTCTGGACAGGAGCGAGGCATGCCCGCCAAGGGCCCGAATGGTTAAAGCCGCATTGACCGCAATGCCGCCTGCGACATCGTACTGATCTTGTGCGAAGTATTTTTCTGCCTTTGTGGGAAGCTCTCCAATATGAAAAACATAATCAGCAACAGCAATTCCAACAGTCAGCACTCTGGCCTTAAGCGCTGATGTATCGTTGGAATTTTCGGGATTCATTTTGTAAACCTTTACAATGCCATTCAATTTTTTTACCCGTTGATCGTCCCGCCATCGATATTGATGGATTGACCGGAAATATAAGAAACAGCGTCGCTGATCAGGAACATGATTACGCTGGCAACCTCTTCAGGTTCTCCAAATCTCTTAAGCGGTATTTCAGATAAAACGCGATCTCTGCGATCAGCCAGCACTCGATCCGGCATTCCGGTCATGATGATTCCAGGAGCGATACAGTTGACCACAGTGTTTGGTGCAAACCGCTTTGAAAATGCTCGCGTCAGCCCAATAAGACCGGCTTTTGCTGCTGTGTAAGAATAGTGATCAAAGGCCCCCCGGTTCGCGGCAAGTGAGCTTGTCAAAACAATCCGGCTGAGATTTTCGCTATTCGTCACTTCCGAAAATGCCAGACACATATCGCGGGCATTTTTAAGATTATGGTCAAGGGCTCGATCCCAAATTGAATAGTCATGGCCATCTTCGTGATCTGGCTCAAATACACCAGCTAGATGCACGAGCGCGATGGGTTCGCTTGGCGCGAGATCGACAAGCTGCCTGCATGTCTGAAAACTCGAAAGATCGGTAACTTGGGATATATGTTTGGTTGCTTCGCCAAGGCTATTTTTCAGACCGTCCAGCTTCTGTTCATTGCAATCCAGCAAGAGAAGATCCGCGCCGGCCTTCTGACACAAATGGGCGACGGGCATACCAATCCCACCGGCCGCGCCAGTAATGATGACGGTTTTATTTTTCAGAGACTCAAAAAACATAACTTCTCCAAACCATGGTGCCCAAGGGACGTACCGAAGCACGCCCCAAAGGGAGGTTCATTTAGGGCATTTTTTGCCCAAACAGAATCATAGTTGCGAAAAATGCTTCAATGATTCCAAGCGGATACACGCGGTTCCAGTTACCGCAAAACGCCCTAGTTGAAGGAGTGCTGCGCAGTGATCTCAGCTTGCGCTTCTGAGATTGCGGCGTTGAGCTTGTCAAGCCACTCGGTGCCATACTGGTCCGAGTACCATTTGATCATATGCTCTTTGCCAGCTTCGAAGGTTGCACTGTCCTCTGGCGAAGGAACATAAACCGTGCCACCGGCTTCAATGAATTGAGCTTGTGCAATGCCATCTTGTTGTTTGTTGAAGTTCGTTTGAACCTCAGCCATTTGTATGACGCCATCGATCACCAGCGCACGCAGATCGTCGGGGAGCTTTTTCAGGAAATCCTGGCTCATCCAATAAAAGCCCGCCAAATAGGCGTGCTCGTCAAGCACGGCATAGTTCAGGTGCTCGTCGAGCTTGTTCGACACGACGTCGAGCGCGGCATTCTTTGTACCATCGACAACACCGGAACCGAGAGCGCCGTAGAGCTCACCCCAGGCCACGGGCGTTGGGTTTCCGCCAAGGAACTTCACGAACTCGACCTGCAATGGCGAGTTGATTGTACGGATCTTCACGCCACTCAGATCGGCAGCGCTCTTGATCTGCGCCGCTGTCGTGTAGAACGAACGCCAACGGCCAGTGTTTGATCCGGTGATAAGGCGCACCGTACCCGTCTTGGCCAGCACGGCTTCCCGCATCTGATCGATGAACGGACCTCCGATGAGGACCTTCTCGGCCACACGGTCGTCGGTCAGCATGTACGGGATGTCGAGGACCTGAAGTTCAGGAACAAATGGCACAATACCGCCGAGTGAAGTGTGTGTCAGCTCCAATGTCCCTTGCTGCACGCCTTCAATCATATCCTTGAAGTTGCCAAGCTGGCCCGCCGGGAATATCTCGACTTTAATTCGGCCATTTGATCGGCTTTCAAGGTAGCTTTTGAGCCAAACACCGGGCACGTGGTCATCTGAGTTTTCGCTAACGGGACCGGCGTGACCGTATTTAAGCGTAAATTCTTGGGCAGCTGCGATTCCGCTGGAAAGAGCAACAGCCACACCGCAGGCCAGGATGGATTTGAAGAGTTTCATACTCTCCTCCCTTATGGTTCCTTGTGTTTTCCCCGCGTCCGGCTCTGACGCGACACAAGGTGGTTTATGATTGGCTAGCCTCACAGCTAGATAAGCCCCAAGAGCCGTGGGACAGTTAAAGACAGGGCAGGGACAAAGGTCACCGCCAGGATCACAGAAAAATGGACCGCATAGTACGGGATCATTTCGCGCGCGATTGTTGCGACCGGCACGTCGGAAATGCTTGAACCGACGAAGAGAACAAGACCAAGGGGTGGCGTTGCTAGCCCTATGGTGAGATTGATCGACATGATGGCTGCCAGGTGCAGGGGGTCGACACCAAGGTCGATAAGCGCTGGACCGAGCAGCGGAGCGAGAATGATGATCGCTGGCCCAGAGTCCAAAAACATGCCAGTCGCCAACAGGAGCAAATTGACCAACAGCAGGATCAAAATGATGTTGGAGGTGATTTCTGGCAGCACCTCAGCAACCCGGGCAGGCAGCTGTGAGAGCGTCATCGCGTAGCCAAAGGCAGCGGCCGCACCAACAACGATAAGGATACTGGCCGAGGTAACGCCTGTTGTCTTGAGGATATGCGGAAGGTCCCCAAGCTTGAGCGATCGCGTGTAAAACAAACCCACGATGAGCGCATAGATGACGGCTGAACCTGCCGCTTCTGTCGGGGTGAACACACCACTGACGATTCCGCCAAGAATGATGACCGGAGTCATGAGTGGAACAAATGCGTCGCGGAAAGCGGTACTGGATTCTTTAAGCGTTGCGCGTCTTTCGTTCTTGGGGAAATTTCGTTTCTTGCCCAAATAAGACGTAACGACCATCAGCCCGATTGCCATTACCAGGCCGGGTACGATTCCAGCCGCAAACAGAGCGGCCACCGATACATTCATGACATATGCATAAACGATCATGATGATGCTGGGTGGGATTATCGGCCCTATGATCGAGGATGCGGCGGTCACCGCCACGGCAAACTTCTTCGTGTAGCCATCCCGCTCCATGGCTGGCACCAGCATTGATCCAAGCGCGGAGGTATCGGCCACGGCTGAACCACTCAACCCGGCAAAAAGTACGCTGGACACTATGTTGACCTGGGCGAGACCGCCGCGCAGATGCCCGACGAGTATTTTCGCGAAATCCACCAGACGCGTTGTGATGCCGCCGGTATTCATCAGGTTGCCTGCAAGGATGAATAGCGGGATTGCCAGCAGAGGAAAAGAATCCATCCCGGCATAGAGCCTGCGGGGCAACGTCTGAAGGAATATCTCCTTGCCATCATAGAAGAAGCCAAAAATAGGCCCCGCAAGAAGGGCGAAAACCACCGGAACGCCCAAGGCGATCAAAAGAAGCAGAACAAGACCGAATGCTGGCGTCACGTGGCGCTCCCATCGGCTTCAGATAGCCCAAAGAGCTCATCCAGCGCTTGTTCCACTGCCATCAACAAAAAGCCGGTGGTGGCAACAGGAATAGCAGCTGTCGTAAAGAAGAGCGGAAGGTAGAAACTTGACGCCGTCTGGCCCCACGCATTCCAGGCCAGGATCCACCCGAAATATGTCATGACCGCGCAAGTCAGGATGATGACGATTGCGATCAACACCCGAATTACGCGTCTACCGAGACCTTGAAAGAGGTCGGGAATTATGTCGATTGCGACATGATGCCTGCGATGCATCGCAACCATCGATCCGACGGCGGCCAGCCAGATGAGCAAATAGCGAGCGACCTCTTCTGTCCAGGACAGGGAATCATTCAGGACATAGCGCCAAAACACACCCACTGCGACTACGATCGTAATCACCGCTACCAAAAAACCACTTGTGACCAACGCTGTGTCAGCGATCCTTCTGTTGAGGATCTTCAAACAGCGGAGCAGTACATTCATTTGCCCCTACGCCTCCAATTTTGTAAACCTTTACAAATTATGCAGCCTGCAAGTCAAGCCTTCAAGAGCGGAAAAATTGTCCAAAACCCTCATAATCATTTGAGTTTTGGGAATGGGTCGAATATGAGTAGGAGCACTTCCTCTATTAACCGGGGTCACGATTGCGCAAACCTTTACAAAAAAAAGATGAACGAAACGCCGTGAGTATTTTCGACGTTGCCGAGGAGGCCGGTGTTTCTACGGCGAGTGTTTCACGGGTCTTGAACTCGCCGGACAGCACAAAGCAAAAGACGCGAAATGCCGTTGAAAAGGCGATCAAGAAACTGGGGTATATTCCCAACGGTGCTGCGCGCGCGCTTTCCAGTAGAAACAGCCGTGTCATCGGCGCAATAATCCCGACCATCGACAACTCAATCTTCGCAACCGGCATTCAAGCTCTGCAGTCATATCTTCATACCAAGGGGTATTTCCTGTTGCTCGGTTCGAGCAACTACGATCCGGAGCTTGAATTCGAACTGTGCCAGAATTTCCTCGTCCAGCAGGTTGCAGGCATCATCATGATGGGAAGCACACACCTGCCGGAATGCGTTAGCATGCTCAACAAAGAGGGCACACCCTTCGTAAACACCGGCACCTATGACACCAAGGGGAACTATTGTGTGGGTTTTAACAACCGCTACGCAGCCGCGCTAGCCGCAAGATACCTAGTGGACCTTGGGCATCGGGAATTCGGAATGATTGCCGGTATCACCAAGTATAATGATCGCGCGCTCGAACGGATCAGTGGCATTCGCGAAGAACTCGACCGGCACGGACTGTCACTGAGGGACGAACGCGTATTGGAACGGCGCTACGAAATTGATGAAGGCGGCGCTGCGTTTAGGCATTTGATGGCTCTTAAGGATCCGCCCACAGCGATTGTATGCGGCAACGACGTGCTCGGGTTCGGGGCCATTTTGGAAGCCAACAAGAACGGGATCGACATTCCAGGAGAAGTATCCGTGATTGGGTTCGACGATCTCGTGCTCTCCAAGCACCTGAAGCCATCGCTCTCGACCATTCAGATTCCTACAGAAGAGATGTGGTGTCGAGCGGCCGATACACTCCTCGCACGCCTCGATGGTTTGGAAACCCCAACGGCCATTGAGATCGATGTTAGCCTTTTGGTTCGTGAATCAACAGGTGTACCCCGATCAACCAAATCATGATGATCAACAGAAACTGCGATCACTTTTCTTAGAGCAATTTTCGCACATATGATTCTGTTTGGGCGAAAGCGCCAATGTGACGCTGGCGGCATTCGCCCTTGGCGATGCCGGACGAAGGTTTTCCGTCCGGCATCTTATCTTCCTTATGAATAGCGGTATGGAACGCCCGCTTTTTCCATAACTTCGGCATATTTTTTGTAAATCTCGACAACCTTGGCGGAACGCTCATTCTTGGAGGCCAGCTCTTCCCAAAACGATGCGGAATCCGCGACAACACCGTCCCATTCTTCGGCCGGAATAGTCGTCAGTTCCAGCTTATCGCCGTTGACGCGCAGATCTGCTTCACCACCCCAATACCAAACCTGGCGGTAATAGTGCGATTGATCGATGGTAATCTTAAAGAGCTCCTGCAAATGCGGCGGAACCTTGGCCCAGCTGTCGCTGTTGGCGAAATAGGAGCCACACCAGGCACCCGTGACGTTGTTCAAAAGCCCATATTTGCAGATATCGGCCCAGCCAACCTCGTAGGCTTCGGTAAAGCCGCACCAGGCCACCCCATCCAGTTCACCGGTTTGCATGGCGACTTCAACGTCTTCCCACGGCACGGTTACCGGGATAAGGCCGTAGCGTGCCAGGAAGCGGCCTGCTGTCGGAACGCCGAAAACGCGCAATCCCGCCATGTCACTGACCGAGCGGATCGGCTTGTCTACGGTGAAAATGTGAAGCGGGTCCCAGGCACCGGCACCCAGCCACTCGACCCCATCGATTTCGTCATAGGCCGATTTCCAGATTTCGTTCAGCCCATATTGGTTGAACAGAACCGGCAGATCGAGGCTGTATCGTGAGGAGAATGGGAAATAGCCGCCAAAGTCGGCGATATCGGCAGGCGAGGCCATGGTCGCATCGTCTGACTGAACCGCGTCCAACGTGCCGTTTTGCAGCGCACGGAACAATTCACCCGTTGGCACCAGTTGGTCGGCATAGAAGAGCTCGATTTCCATTTCGCCATTGGCTGCCTTGTTGAAGGCTTCGATCTGCGGTTTGATCACATGCGCTCCAAGCGGCGCCCCCGAATAGGTTTGCAGCCGCCACTTGATCGGCGATTGCGCTTTTACGATGGCAGGTGCGGCAAGTGTGGCCGCGCCACCCAGCCCTGCAGTTGTCAGAAACTTTCTTCTATTCGTCATGTCTTACTCCTTCTGTTGGACATTATTTTGGGTTTCACTCAAAAAGTTGGACCCGTTATTTTCCGTAGACATAATTGGGCAGCCACATGGCTATTTGCGGAAAGATCATCAAAAGAGTGAGCGCGAGCCCCATCACCAAAACGAAGGGGATGATCGATGTATAGATATCCTTTAGGCTGATCTCGGGCGGTGCCATCGCGCGCATCAGGAACAGATTGTAACCGAAGGGCGGCGTCATATAGGCGATCTGGGTGGTGATCGTATAAAGCACGCCATACCAGATCAGATCGAAACCCAAGAGCTTGACCAGCGGGACATAGAGCGGTGCCACGATTACCAGCATCGCTGTGTCGTCGAGGAACGTGCCCATGATGATGAAGGAAAGCTGCATCAGGATTAAGATCACCCAGGGGTTTAATCCCAGTTGCTCGGTAAAGAGGCCTTCGATGGCTTTGACGGCACCAAGCCCGTCAAACACCGCGCCGAATCCCAAAGCGGCAAGCACGATCCACATGAACATACAGGAAATGGCCAGTGTTTGACGCACCGAGACCTCGAACACCTGTTTGGTCATGCGCCCCTTTAAGATAGCCGCGACAAAGGCGGCCATGGCACCGATGGCCGAGCTTTCGACCAGAGAGGTCCAGCCGTTCAAAAATGGCACCATCATCGATGCAAAGATGCAGAGGGGCAAAATACCAGCCCATAAAAGGCGCAGCTTTTCCTCGCGCGGGACGCTTTCCAATTCGTCTCTGTCGATGGGCGGCCCAAGCTCGGGTTGTACCTTACAGCGCAGGTAAATATAGATGATGAACATCGCCGCCATCATCAAACCAGGCACAACACCGGCGAGCCATAATTGTCCTACCGGCTGCCGCGCGATCATGGCGTAAAGGACCAGTACCACCGAAGGGGGCACCAAAATGCCCAGGGACGATCCCGCCTGGATGACCCCCGTGACCATGCGTTTGTCATAGTTGCGCTTTAAAAGTTCAGGCAGCGCAATGGTGGCTCCGATCGCCATCCCCGCAACACTGAGGCCGTTCATCGCAGAGATGAGCACCATCAACCCGATCGTGCCGATCGCCAGACCGCCTCTAACCCCGCCCATCCAGACATGAAACATCCGGTAAAGATCGTCGGCGAGACGGCTTTCGCTTAAGACATAGCCCATGAAGATGAACATCGGCAGCGTCAGCATCGGATACCATTTCATCACTTTCATCGCCGCCGAAAACGGTATGTCGGACCCGCCGGTGCCCCACAACAAAAGCGCTGCAATCGTGGCGATGCCGCCAATGGCGCCAAAAACCCGCTGCCCGGTCATCAGCATCAACATCATTGTTGCAAACATCAAAAGGGCGATCATTTCATAGGACATCAGAGTTCGACCCCTCGGATTTTTGCGATGTCTTTCAGTAGTTCCGAGACTGCCTGAAGCAGCATCATAAAGATACCGAAACACATGATGGACTTGACCGGCCACATCAAAGGCCGCCACAGACTTGGGCTGCGTTCCTGGTATTCGATAGCGTAATTGAGGGAATCCAGTCCGCCGTAGAGAAGCACGCCAAGATAAAGGATCAAAAGAAGGACCGTAAAACTGTCAAACCAGGCTTTCCTAGTTGTGCTCCAACTGCCGTAAAACAGATCCATTCGCACATTCGATCCAAGTTGGATCGAATAGGGGCCGCCGATCAGATAGTAGGCAACCAAAGCGAATTGGGCGACCTCAAGTGTCCAGAATGCCGGTACGGTAAATATTGCCTTGGACATTGAAGACCAAAGCAGGATGGCGACCATCACAAAAAGCCCATACATCATGACCCGGCCGAGAAACCTGTTAACCCCATCCACGGTCCGGACATAGGCCTTTAGAAAACCTGGCAACATACCGCCCCTCTCATATAGTCACAGCAACTCGGCACCGGCTGCAACAAGCGCTGCTTGAAGGTCCCGGTCCGGCTTGCCCTCGACAATCAGCCTGGTAATTTCGTCCAGGTCGCAAATCTTGAATATCGACGAACGCCCAAGCTTTGATTGATCAGCCACCAGTGTCAATTCCTGGGCGTTCTCAATCATGGCCCGCGCCACCTGCGCTTCGTCTTCGGTGAAGTCATAGGCCCCAAGGTGATCAAGCGCGCTGATTGTCAAAACAACATGGTCGGTGCGAAATCGCCCGATCTCGGTGCAGGTCTGCGCCCCCACCGTCTGTGCGTTTTCAGATCGGTAGCTTCCGCCAAGAAGGACGGCGTTTGAACCATTTTGCGCTTTGGAAAAACACTCGGCAATCTGTACTGAATTGGTCACGACCGTCAGGTCCCTGATGCGGGAAAGCCTTTCAGCACAGATAAGTGTCGCCGAACCCGTATCCAGCATGATGGATTGTCCCGGCTGGACCAGCTTTGCCAGCTTTTCGGCGACTTCCTGTTTTGCCCGCGCATTTGTCGCCAATCGCTCGCCAAAGGAGCCTTCGCGCGCAATGCCAAGTTTGACGGCGCCGCCGTGGACTTTGCGCAGGCGCCCCTCTTCGGCCAGGGCATTCAGGTCGCGGCGCACCGTCTCGAAGGATGCGTAAAATTCCTCCGACAATTCTTCGACGGTAGCACGGCCCTTCTTTTCCACCATCTCAAAGATCGCTGCTTGGCGAACAGATGGTCGCAGCGACTTGCGCAGTGACGCCATTACCCTGGGTCTCCTCAGTACATTCAAACGTTACCCAACTGAGCTGACATGTCCAACAAAAACTTCCGCATTCGGGCAGCGGTCACAAAAAACCATTTCTAGGCAGTATCTTAGAAGTCTACATGAATTGGAAAAATTTGCCCGAATACAAAAAACCGGCAATTCTTTCTTGCCGGAATCGCATTTCTTTCCCATAGTCCCGGAATATTGCGCAAGTGCGTTGGCGTCGGTTTTTCACGTAAGCACGGCGATTGAGGATGCTGGATTTGCAAACTGACCAATATGATATCGCCATTGTCGGTGCCGGGGTGGTCGGCTGTGCCATGGCGCGGCGGTTCACATTGGAAGGCGCCCGTGTTCTGGTCCTTGAAAAGGCTCTGGATGTACTTGATGGCGCCTCCAAGGCGAACAGCGCCATATTGCACACGGGCTTCGATGCGCCGCCGGGCTCCTTGGAGCAGGCCTGCATCGCCGCCGGCTATGCGGAATATCTGGAGGTCGCTGAAAGCCTGTCGCTTCCGATCCTGAAAAGCGGGGCGATGGTCATAGCCTGGACCGAAGATCAATTGCGCGCGCTTCCGTCGCTGATCGAAAAGGCACATCGAAATGGTGTGCTGGATGCCAGAGCGCTTGGCCGCGAGGAGATTTTGAATCGTGAGCCACATCTGTCGGATGATCTTCTGGGCGGGTTCGAAATTCCCGGAGAGTACCTGATTGATCCCTGGAGTTCGGCGCATGCCTATATTTTCCAGGCCCTTGCGAATGGCGCAGAATTGATGCGCGGAGCAGAAGTGCTTGGCGGTACCTTCGGCCCGGACGGCTGGATGCTCAATACCTCTGTTGGAAAGCTGCATGCACGACAAGTAATAAATTGTGCGGGTCTATACGGGGATGTCGTCGATGAGCGCCTTGTTGGCGCGAAAGATTTAACCGTCACCCCGAGAAAAGGCCAGTTTGTTGTTTTCGACAAAGCGGCGTCAAAGCTGGTGTCGTCGATCATATTGCCGGTTCCCACCAAAACCACCAAAGGGATCGTGGTCTGCCGCACTATCTTTGGAAATGTTCTCGTCGGTCCGACGGCTGAGGATCAAGAAAGCCGCACTGACAGCTCAACCGAGCGCGAAAAGCTTGTCGATCTCCGCACCAAGGGGGTAAAAATGCTTCCCGGACTTGAGCTTTGCGAGATTACCGCTGCTTACGCCGGGCTTAGACCGGCTACAGAATTCTCAGACTACCAGATCCATCACCATACGGACAAAGCCTATGTCTCCGTTGGGGGTATTCGTTCCACCGGGTTAAGTGCTGCACTTGGTATCGCGCGCCACGTCGCGGCGCTTCTGCAACAGGCCGGTTACCGCTTTACACCTTTAAAGCTCCCCGCCTTGCCGCAAACGGACCGCCTGTCCGACTACCACCCTAGAGATTGGCAACAGCCCGGGGGAGACGGGATCGTTTGCCATTGCGAACTGGTCACACGGCGCGAAATCGAACAGGTGCTGAACGGCCCGATGCCGCCAGGGACGCTGCAAGGATTGAAGCGGCGTACCAGGGCCACAATGGGGCGCTGCCAGGGGTTTTATTGCACTGCTGAACTGGCCGAAATGACACGTGGGAAACTGAAAATCCCGATCGGGTGCAGTGATGATTGAAGGGGAAACGCAAAAAGAAACTTGTCAGGTGGCCATTGTCGGTGGGGGTACGGCGGGGCTTGCCCTTGCAGCTGAACTTCGAAGGCTCTCAATCGGCAAAGTGATCGTGCTGGAACGCGAAAGCCAGGCAGGCGGTATCCCGCGACATTGCGGCCACTACCCATTCGGCATTCGGGAATATGGTCGCCTGCTGAAAGGACCTGACTACGCGCGCCGTAACCGGGAAACGGCAGAACGGCTCGGTGTCGAGGTTCGGACCCAAACCACCGTCACGGCTTTGCACCCTGATGGGGTTTTGGAGCTTTTGGGCCGGCATGAAAGGTCGTTTCTGCAGGCGGATCGTGTGGTGCTTTGCACCGGGGTTCGCGAAAGCTCACGCGCACAGCGCCTTATCGGCGGCGGCAGACCGCAGGGCATTGTTTCGACAGGCGCGTTGCAATCCATGGTGTATCTCAAAGGGATCAAACCCTTCGCACGGCCGGTCATTTTGGGTTCCGAACTGGTGTCACTCTCCGCCATAAAGACGGCTGCTCATTTAAACATCAAGCCGGTCGCGATGGTCGAGGAAAAAGATCGTATGATCGCGCGCAGTATTATGCAGCCTTACCTTGCCCTAAAAGGCATTCCGCTGCATCTGTCTGCCACGAACCCCCGCATCCTCGGGCGCGATAGAGTGGAGGCACTGGAATTCACCAATCGCCAGGGCCAGCGGGATGTGATCGAGACCGACGGCATTGTCGTTTCGGGGCGTTTCCGCCCGGAAGCAGCCCTTTTGAAGACCAGCCATTTAGCGGTCGATCCTGGAACCGGCGGGCCGGTTGTCGACCAGTTTGGCCGCTGCACGGACCCCATATATTACGCGACCGGAAATCTTTTGCGCCCTGCTGAAACCTCCGGATTTTGCTGGCGCGAGGGGATTGAAACCGCCAGGCGTATCGCAGCGGATTTGGATGGTGCCGGATTTGGCAGCCAGTCCATCCCGGTAATTGCCGCCGATCCGGCGATCAAATTCGTGGTGCCGCAACGCCTCTGCCTCTCAGAAATTGGCGGCGGCATGGGCCGGTTCTATATCGGGCTGAACGAACCGGTAAACGCCTCGATCGCAGCCCGGGCAGACCAAGGCTTGATTTGGAAAGGTCGGCTGAGCGCAAGGCCGGTTCGACGCATACAAATTCCGATGATCGACCCGTCAAAGAACCGGCAGGCGTCAGAAATCCGCATCTCAGTTGAAAGGTAGCCAGGACATGCGCGTTTTAGGCATTGATCAGGGGACAACCAGCACCCGCGCACTCACCATCACTGAAGACAACAAACTTGAGGTGATCCATGCGGTCGCCCATGCCCAGAACTTCCCCAGGCAAGGTTGGGTTGAGCAGGACCCCGAAGAGCTCTTGCGCAATATCAAGACCTGTGTGGCCGCAGCCGGTGAGCTCGACGTGATTGGCATCGACAATCAGGGCGAAAGTTGCCTTGCCTGGCATGCGACGACCAAGGAAGCGCTTTCCCCGGTGATCGGCTGGCAGGACAGCCGCACGCAGGCGGTGTTGGAAAAAATGCGCGCTGACGGCCTTGAGACCCAGACCCTGGCGAAGGCGGGACTGCCGATCGATCCTTATTTTTCGGCCAGCAAACTGGGGTGGATCGTTAAAAACCTTGCGCCGGCCAGGGACGCGTTGAAACAAGGGGAATTGCGGCTGGGGACGACAGATGCATTTTTCCTGGATCGCCTGGCCGGAAAATGCGTGACCGATGTGACCACTGCCAGCCGGACATCGCTCATGGCGCTGGACAAGCTTAAATGGGATGAGGAGCTCTGCGATCTCTTTGGTGTGCCGATAGAATGCCTGCCCGAAATCACGGCGACCACCGGCGATTTTGGCGCAATGGAAACCGGGTTCGGCCCGGTTCCGGTCACCGCCAGCATTGTCGATCAGCAAGCCGCACTCTATGGCTTCGGCTGCCGCGAAAAGGGCGATGCGAAGATCACCTTCGGCACCGGGGCCTTTGCCTTGGCCGTCACCGGCGACGAGATCATAAACAAGCCCGAATTGGGCCTTCTGCCAACCGTTGCCTGGCAGTTTGAGGGCCAGGACCCGGTCTACGCACTGGACGGTGGCGTGTTTACTGCCAGTTCGGCCATCAACTGGGCGCAATCACTTGGGTTGTTCAAAGATCATGCTGAACTGAATGCGTTTCAAAATCCAGCCGCAATTCAGTCCGGGCTAATCTTCGTCCCGGCTCTTGCCGGCCTGGGATGTCCCCATTGGCAGCCAAATGCGCGTGGCATCTGGCTGGGGCTGTCGCTTGGCCATGGGCCTGAACAACTTACCCAGTCCATCCTGGAGGGCATCGCCTTTCGCGCCACCGAGGTTGTTCAAGCCATGGATCGGTGCGTACCGTTGAAAGACGCCATCTTCATCGACGGCGGCATGAGCAAGAACCCCTATTTCAACCAGTTCCTGGCCGATGTCTGTGGACGTCAGGTCCGCCCCGCCGCCGTGCCGGAGCTCACAGGCTTGGGGACGGTCATGCTTGCCTGCCAGGCGACCGGAGAAACACCCGGTTTTCGACCGGAATTCGGGTCGTATCTGCCGGCGGCAAATCGCGATGACGACTTTGCAAAGTTCAAGAAAGCCGTGTCAATGGCCAGTGATTGGCCCGCCTTGTAAGCGTTTTTGCAAGAGAGAGAGCTATCGGCAGTACCGCCAGCGGCACCAAACCCGATAACGGCGTGCAATCTGTTGGATCGCAAGCAGGCTTCGATAGTTTTTACCTATCGTAACCGGGACGATCACGGGCAGCTTTTGCCACCGCTCGCCATCTAGGAAACTCCAGTTCGTAACACCCCCATCCATCGTCGGCGATGATTGTTGCCATGTTTGGCACAAGCGTTGCTTGCACGTTCACAGGCATTTCTAATGTCCAATAGGGAGGAAACGAATATGAAAAAAGATAACGCACTTGGTCACCAGTCCCGAAGAGGTTTTTTGAAAACCTCGTCTGCAGCGGTAGCCGCAACCGGATTGGGAGGATTGGGCTCGTTTATCGCGAACCCGGCATTTGCGCAGTACGCAGCCGGCATGACCGGTGGCCCCACCGGATTTGATGGCGCCGAACGGTTTCAATACAACAACCAGATGTCGGAAGGCCGCGCTATTGAAGGCATTAAGGCGCTGAAGGCTGCTGGCAATGTACCCGAAAAATTGACCATGCTTCTTACTGACGGTGCCATCGGACAAATCACCAAGCCATTCCCGGAAGGAGCGCCTTCCGCCAAGGAGGTTTGGGAAAAAGAGACTGGCATCGAGATTGATATTATTGGGGCGCCCGCTGAAGATATTTTTAAGAAGGTGATGCAGGATGTCACCACCGGCGGCGGGTCGTTTGATATTTACACCGGTCCGTGGAATTCCACTGGCGATCTTGTGTCGTCAGGTGGTGCGGTCAATTGCAGTGATTTTGTCAGTCAGTACCAGCCTGACTGGGGTGATCCGGAGCGGGGGACCCCGACGCCGGAGATGGAGCAGCTGCTCTACACCTACAAGGGTGACTACTACTCATTCTCGTTGGATGGCGACTTCCAGACCTGGTTCTATCTGAAAGGCATCTACGAAAAGCCCGAAGTTCAAGAAGCATTCATGAAGGAAACCGGGCAGGAACTGAAGGTTCCCGACACCTGGGAAGACGTTGACCGGATTTCGAAATTCTTCACCGGCAAGGATTTTGGCAATGGTGTAATGTACGGCAACGGCAACCTGATGAGCCCCTTTTGGGGTCTCGCAACCTTTTATGCCCGCTTTGCATCCATGGCCATGCCGAACTTCCACTTCTTCGACGAGGAAGCCAACCCGCAATTGAATAGTGACCTGGGCGTTCAATGTGCTGAAGAGCATGTGCGCTCGTTTGAATGGTGCGCGCCAGATTCACTCACATTCACTTGGGCGGAAGCCTATGCGACCATGTGGAATCTGCAAATCCCCCATACGGCCATTTACACGAACCTTGTAAAGTTCGGTGACGGCTACAATGCTGATGGAACGGCAAAATCAAAAGCGACCGGGATGATTTCGAGCCACCTTCCTGTTGGCCGCAAATTTGGTGACAAGATCAATCGCCGCTCGGTGCTTTACTATCACATTACAGCGTGGATTTCGTCGAAATCGGCACATCAGGAAGCGGCCTATCTGTTCCTGCAATGGTTGAGCTCCACCCGCACCTACACCTGGATGGCTGGAAATCCAGGTGGGTATTTCGATCCAATGCAGCAGGCAAACTTTAAAGAGCCGCTGGTTGAGTCGACCTACCATTCCTATGCGATGGAAAGCATTCCGGCGACGATCGCAAGGTCTGTACCCTCTATCAACTTCGCTGGTCAGACAGCCCTCGACAATGCTCTGGATGAAGAAATTCAAGCTGCAATCACTGGGCAAAAGTCTGCCAAGGAAGCAATGGATGCCGCGCAAAGTAAGTGGGAGCGGATTATTCGCCGCCAGCGGCGCAATGGCATCGTTGAGGCAATCCAGGCCAGCCGGAAGACTTGGCCAACGATTGTCGACCCGGCCTGATCCTCCCATGGTCATCCGGGCCGGTGCGTGTCGCCGGCCCGGAGTTCATCCAAAATTTGAAATGGGAGGCAATCCGTGAAGGCATCGCCACGTTCAGTCGTGCTCAAATATTTCTTTGTACTGTTGGCCAGTGCCATAGTCCTCTATCCGCTTTTGTGGATGGTGACGATGGCGTTCAAGCCGCATCCGGAATGGACCACAGTCGCCGGACTGACATGGTTTCCAAAGAACCCCACTTTGCAAAACTTCGAATTCATCTTCTTCGGGCACGCCGAAGGGCTGGTTGTCAGCCTTGATCGTACGATTGTGGGGCCTCTGATCGCAAGCCTGGTGACCTCGATTTGCGGCACACTGCTGGCCGTTGTCTGTGGCACGCTGTCATCCTACGCGGTCGTCCGTTTTGGCTTGGCTCAATCGCTACCCCTGTCCGTCCTCCAACTGCGTCTTTTCCCGCCACTTGCCGTCATGATTCCAGTCATGGTCATGTGGGCGTTTATCGGTGCCGTTGATACCTGGTGGGGCCTGTCTCTTATCTACGGCATTGTCACGCTTCCCTTCGCTTTCTGGCTCATGAAAACGTTTTTCGAAGAGGTGCCAATTGAAATTGAAGATGCGGCGCGTGTTGCCGGATGCTCCTATTGGAGGGTCTTCTACCGGATCACTCTACCGATTGTGAAACCGGGGCTGGCGACCTGCGCATTGTTCGTCTTCATCCTCAACTGGTCAGATTATCTGCTGGCATTGCTGCTGACCCAGAAGGAGTGGGTAACACTGCCGGTCTATATGGCGACACTCACCTCCGCGATGGGCGGCCAGATGTATGGCATGAAGGCCGCGCTTGGCGTGATCGCCGCAATCCCGCCGGTCGTTTTCGGTTTGATGATCCAAAAACACCTGGTGCGTGGGCTTACTTTTGGAGCATTGAAACAATGAACGCGCCAACGAAAGCGTCTGCGGGCGCGCCAATGCAAAACAAGCCATCTGGCTATTGGGCAAGGGTTGCCGGCGATGGCAACAAAATGGGCTTCTGGTTCGTTTTGCCCACTTTGCTGTTGATGCTGTTCATTGTGATATTTCCCCTTTTGATGCAGCTCTATCTCAGTGTCACGTGGTGGACTCCCCTGGAAGGCATCGCCTGGTATCGCGCATGGGAAGTATTCAGTTGGGGAGAGAACTACTATTTTCTGGCGACAGACCCGCGGTTTTGGGGCGCGCTTTGGAGAACGTTGATCGTGATGGTGTTTGCCGTTCCCGCTCAGTTTTTTCTGGGCATGGCGCTGGCCTACCTGTTTGTCGACCAGTTTCCGGGGCGAAAATTTTTCTATTCGATAATGCTCACTCCGATGATGATTGTGCCAGCAGTCGTCGGGCTGATGTTCTTCCTGTTGTTTCAAGGTACCGGACCGATAAATGAGCATCTTGGATTGCCCTCGAATTTCTCGTGGCTGACAGATGTCAATCGGGCGATGATCTCCGTAATCATTGCCGATGTCTGGCAATGGACACCGCTGATGTTCCTCATTCTTCTTGCCGGAATGTTGGGGGTTCCCTCCGATCAGCTTCTTGCCGCCAAGCTCCTTGGAGGATCCAACTGGCAGAATTTCGTCAAAATCATCCTGCCCAGAATGAAGACGGTGATCATCATCGCTTTGGTTTTGCGCGCGGTTGAGTGTTTCAAGATTTTCGACCTGATTTTCATCATGACGAAAGGCGGTCCGGGCGTTCAAACCGAGACCATATCGCTATTCCTCTACAAACAAACCTTTGGCGAACTTGAATGGGCGTATGTCGCCGCAATCGGTCTGACCATTTTATTCTCCCTCAGCGTGATCGCTGCAAAAGGTCTCGCCTACATGGCTAAGAACAACGGCTGAGTATATGTCATCAATCCAGATCAATAACGTAACCAAAAAATTCGGCGAGTTCATCGCAGTACGTGACTTGTCCTTGGATATTGAAGAGGGCGAATTCGTCGCCCTCTTGGGTCCGTCCGGCTGCGGGAAGACCACAACCATGAACATGATTGCGGGTCTTGAGGACATCACCGATGGAGAAATTCTTTTCGACGGACAGAATTTATCGGATGTTCGAATTCAGGACCGCAACATTGGCTTTGTCTTCCAGAACTACGCGATTTTCACTCATCTCACGGTCTACAAAAATCTTTCCTATGGGCTCGAAGTCAAAAAGATAAGCAAACCGGAGGTCGAGCGCCGGGTTTCTGCCATGGCAGACAGGATGAGTATCTCTCATCGCCTGAACCAGCCGGCATCAAGCCTTTCGGTAAATGAAATGCAGAAGCTGGCCATTGGCCGATCGGCAATCGCTGAACCCCGGATTTTCTTGCTTGATGAACCCCTATCCAATTTGGACGCCGGGTTCAGGGCCTATATGCGTGCGGAGTTGAAAGTGCTCCAACACGAATTTGGTCAGACGATGATCTACGTTACCCACGACCAGATTGAAGCAATGAGCCTGGCGGACAAAATCGCAATCATCGATCAGGGCCGGTTGATGCAATATGGGTCACCACTGGACATCTACAACAACCCGCACAATCGCTTCGTTGCCAATTTTGTCGGCAGTCCGCGGATGAACCTCATCGATGGAGAACTGCGTGAAGAGAGCGGCATCCTGAAGCTGATGGTTCACGGCGGGGCGGAAATTCCACTGAGTGGAAAGGTCAAATCCGATTTTACCAGCGACAGCGCCATCCACAGCGGATCGCTTGGGATCAGGCCGCAGGACATTTATTTCGGCAAAAAGAAGAAAGCCGAACATATCGAGCTGCACGGAACCGTCGAGGTTGTTGAGCGTGTAGGTCCAAAGCGCCTTGCCTATATACAAGTGCTCGAAACCAATTTCCTTGCCTTTGATGACCAGGACAAATTGTCTGTCGGAGACGAGATTTCCTTTTGTCTCCCGGCCGACAAATGCTTGGCGTTCGATCTTCAATCTGGTCGCCGGCTAGGGGAGATGCAGTGATGAACGCAATTGATATTCGAGGAGCGGTCAAGACCTACCCGGAATTCAAATTGGGGCCGATTGACCTGTCGGTCAGTCAAGGAGAGTTCTTTGGCATCTTTGGCCCGCCTTCAACGGGCAAGACCTCAATCCTCAAACTGATCCTTGGACTGGTGCGGCCGGACGAGGGTGAGATATTTATCTCCGGTCACAATGCCGAGACGATGGATGTCGCCGAACGCGACATTTCTATGGTCTTCCAAAATCTCGCATTGTTTCCTCACATGACAGGCCGGGAGAACATCGTCTTCCCATTGACCGAACGCGGAGTGTCGGAGTCAATGATTTCAGAGCGGCTCGACTTTGTGTCCGAGGTGCTGCACGTCAGTCATATTCTGCACAAAAACCCGGCTCAAATGTCAGGTGGAGAGCGACAGCGCATTGCTCTTGGCCGAGCGTTTGCCGCCGACAGCCGGGCCATGTTGCTAGACGAGCCGATAGCGGCTTTGGATGCGCGGCTGCGCGAAGAAATGCGCGTCGAACTCAAGCGGCTGCAACGTGAAAATAACCAGACCTTTGTCTATGTCAGTCATGACGAAGAAGAGGTTATGGCGATTTCCGACCGTGTTGCCGTGATCATTGATGGTCAGATAGCGCAAACCGGCACGCCCGACGACGTCTACAATCGACCAGAATCGCTGGCCGTCGCGAAGGTTATCGGCTCGCCGCCGATGAATTTGTTTGAAGGGCAGGTTTCAAAGGACGCCAAGAGCTTTGAATGCGACAAATTCTCCAAAACCTACAAGCTGGAAAGCGCAACCTCGGATGGGCAAGCTACGCTGGGTGTCCGGCCGGAAGACATTTGGCTTGATGCCACCAAAGGCAACTTTTCTCTCAGTGTCACAATAAGTTCGATCGAGCCACTCGGTGGATACACGATTATCAACGCATTGCTGGATGACCAGATCATCAAAATTCGTGCACCGGGCCAGATGGTTCTGGAAGAAGGCGCAAAGCAGGACATAAGCTTTGATGCGCGGCGCGTGCATTTGTTTAACAGCGAGGGAAAGCGCCAGTAGAGGGAAAATTGCCTGCTGCGGGCACGCCAGCTCGGTCGCAAAACAATCCATTGTTTATTCTGCCATGCGGTCAATCGGCGGGCCGGTAGGATCACCTTCCCGCGCCGGGTCACGGGTAAGTCAGGGACGGCTCGCTTTAATGCGCCATAGTGCGAGGAGCGGTTCAAGCATGCTTGCGCCAGCAATCAGAATAATCCCGGTCAATTCACGGATGCCAAAAGGCTCTCCGGCCAGCAGTGCTACAGAAATGGCTCCGACGATGATCTCGGTCATGAACAAAAGGCCGACCACGCCCGGGCTTAAAAACTTTGGCCCCCAAAGTGAGGCATAGGTTCCAGGCAGAACCAGCAGAACCATGAAAACCAGCAGCAAAGGCATGGCAGGCAGGGTTTGAGCGATATTCGGCATATCCAGTGGTGCCAGCAAAAGCGCCGCAGCCAAGGAAAGGATCAGAGACCACTGGAAAAAGCCGATTGTCATGTCGGTGGCTGAGTGGTCCTCAATCAGGCGAATACGCACCATTGCAATGGCCCAAAGAATACCGGACCCTATTCCCATCCAGTCACCGATGTTCTGCGGAAGAGGGAAGCGTGCGCCCAATCCAAAAATTGTCAACATGCCGAAGATGGCGAGCGCCATGGCAATGATGCGGGTCAAGGTGATTGCGTCGCCGAGATAAATACGCGCCAATATCGTTGCCCAGATTGGTGTGAGATAGAAAAGCAACATCGCACGCACAACCTCTGTGTAGACGATTGAGGTCGAATAAAGCAGCAACGCGCCACCCGAGATCATCGCGGTAATTTGCAGGCTGCGACCGCCATTCTTGACCTGCTTCCATCTCCATAAGGTCACAGGCACAAGACAGACCGTCGGCACGAGGAAGTAGACAACGGTGATCCACAATCCATGCAATCCAGCATTTTCCAATGCTCTGAGCGGGATCCAGAAAAGCCCCCAGACGGCGCCGGCATAAAGACAGGCAAGTTTGGCTTTGAACTCAATGGACACGGTCAAGAGGCTGCCTGTGCCATTGTCAGACCAATAGAATGATGGCGACAGCAAACATCACAAAAATGTCCGTGAACCGATTTCAACACCAAGCTCCGGTCTACACAAAAGATACGCATACGTCCCGCTTGGGCGAAAGCCGACCATCCGCAATATTCATCCCTAAGCCTTATATTCCAGATAGATCCCTGTCATCTCCGCGTTGGGAACGAAGACACAGATTTCTGCATCGCAGCCGCCGTAAATTGTCGGCTGTTGGCGGCCAGATGGATGACATCAATCCAGTTTTCGAATTCTTCCGACCAGCCCATACTGAAATGCGACGACCAATGCCATCTGGGCTGATTTGACATTCAGTGCCCGTTTTATCCGGTTAACTTCATTTGTGACCGTTGAATTGGAAATACCAAGCTTTGCGGCTATTTCGGAAAAGGCCAGATCTTCTCCGTAGGCTTCCAATATATCGAATTGTCTGACCGTCAACTCCCGGACAAATTTCTTTGTCCCAAAATCCAGCATTGACAGAGCACCCTGATGAAAACATGCCGCAAGGTTTCTAAACGGAGTAATTTCACGCCCGCGAAACAGATCGCCGCTGGCAAATGAGGCAACAAAGAGTGCGCTGTTGGGGCCATGCAATGGGAAAGAAACGCCATCGACCAGACCGTGCTCATAGGCATCATCCATTAAGTCTTGTTGTTCTTCGGTCAAGTTCCGCATCTTTGACCAGACTACAGGGCCGTCGGAGATCAATGGCATTCGGACGATCGGGTCAATGCGAAAATAGTTCCGCTCCTCATAGCGTTTTCGCCAGTTCGCCGGGTAGTGCAGTCTGACCACCGGCTTGCCGTCGCCCTGCGAAATTTCATGGTTCACACAGCCATAAGCGACATATGGCATGCCGAGCTTTTTGGCCTCCCCAACCAGCCCATCAAATGCTGCGTCGAGGTCGCCCTTTGCAAATGCTTCCCGAAATAACTCTTTTATATCTGTCAATGTTGCAGCCCCCCAAAATTACCGAATTTTCACCAAGTGGACAAAAAGAACAAGTCGGGAAAATACATGCAAAAAATTTGAAAAATTCGCGCAGAATAAAATATTCGCGAAATAGTGAAAAAGTTTCATATAATATGTGTGCATGCAGTGTTTTCACCCATTGTATGGAATTTACCATTGATGAAACAGGAAACTAGCAGGATGCAAACAAAAAAAAGGCGCGCGCGGGAAGCTGCAATCTTATTCGCTTTAAGGACAATGCCTAAGGGAAAACACAACGATGTGTGTAACCTGATCGAGATGCTCTATGACCTCAGGCGTGCAGAGCCTTACCGCCCAGACGCTCAATCATCTTTTCAACCACCGCAAGGTCATCGTCACTGAGGTTTTGAAGCTTTTTAGCAACGTCATAGATGCGCTCATCCTGAGCTGCATAAGCATCTGTCTTTGGGCCAAAATTAAGCCAGGTGACGGATATATCAAACGCGGAAGCATAATTTCGGGCATCAGCGATACCAAATCCGTTGCGTCCCTGTTCGTGTGCCTTGTAGGTGTCAATGTTCCACCCAAATTTTGTACAGACGTCTTTGGGCCCCTTGTACCCGGCCGCTTTGCGGGCCTCACGCAATCGCAATGCTCTTTGCTTGCGCTCATTTTTTTCCCTAATAGACGACATGGTGCAATATGTACCCGCTGAGCAGGGGCACAAGCAATACCCTCAAGAAGCTGTCAGGGTAGGGATTATGAAGTTTTACGACACCAGTGGCAGTGCTGATTTCGCTCGATAGCTGGCATGTCATCTGCCGTGGGACATGCGATCCGCTTGTTGAAGTGGAACCGCCATTGCATCCTCAAAATAATGGAGCGCAAGAAAACGCATACCAAATTGCATTGCGACGGGCCAACATCCGCAATTGTCTTTGAGTTCATGAAGCTGTCGCGCTAAACCGTCAATACTTCCAATCTGTTTTTTGGCGGGCTTTAAGCTTGAACATTGAAAACGAAACCGACAACACGCATCCAGCCGGTGAACTTCAGTCCGCCGGACAGAGTATCTATGATGAAGATGGCGTGGTGCTCGGTGGTTTCGTGGCCGGCGTTGTCGATGCATTGGAAGCTGGTGACCGCAACGCGCTGAATGAGCGGCTCATCGGGCTGCATGCCTCCGAACTGGGTGATCTCGTTGAAGCGCTGTCGCCGGAACAGCGCCAGGCCGTCGTCGTCGCGATGGGCGAGGGTTTCGATTTTACGGCCTTGACCGAGGTGGATGAGGCGATCCGCGTCGAAATCGTCGCAGGTCTTCCCAACGAGGAAATCGCACGCTCGTTTTCAGAACTTGATTCCGACGATGCGGTCTTCATCCTTGAAGACCTCGATGAGGATGATCAGGAGGACATTCTCTCAAAACTGCCGTTTACGGAGCGGGTGCGCCTTAGGCGTTCGCTGGATTATCCTGAAGAAAGCGCCGGGCGGCGTATGCAGACTGAATTCGTCGCCGTGCCGCCATTCTGGACGGTGGGCCAGACCATCGACTATATGCGCGAAGACCAGAATTTACCTGACACATTCAGCCAGATTTTTGTCATTGATCCGACCTTCCATTTAATCGGCGCGGTCAATCTCGACCGTATCTTGCGCACAAAAAGGGCTGTGCGGATCGAAGAGGTGATGCATGAAACCCGCCACGCTGTTCCAGCTGAAATGGATCAGGAGGAAGCGGCTCAGATTTTTGAACGCTACGATCTGTTGTCCGCCGCCGTCGTAGATGGCAATGACCGCCTGGTAGGCGTGCTGACCATCGATGATGTGGTTGATGTCATCCAGCAGGAAGCCGAGGAAGACATTATGCGCCTCGGCGGGGTCGGCGATGAGGAGCTTTCCGATGCGGTACTGGCGACGACGCGCTCGCGCGTGCCCTGGCTTGTTGTCAATCTGGCGACAGCCGTGCTGGCGTCCTGGATCATCGGCCTGTTCGATGCAACGCTAGAGCAGATGGTGGCGCTGGCCATCCTGATGCCAATCGTCGCCTCGATGGGCGGTAATGCGGGAACGCAGACCATGACGGTGGCCGTTCGCGCCCTGGCAACCCGCGATCTCGACATTTACAATGCCAGCCGGATCATTCGCCGCGAATTGATAGTCGGCACGCTGAACGGGATGTTTTTTGCCCTTGTGATGGGGCTGATCGCCGGGTTCTGGTTTGCCAATACCGCGCTTGGTGGCGTCATCGCAATTGCCATGATTGTCAATATGATTGCCGCGGCCATTGCCGGCATTTGCATTCCTTTGCTGTTGGATCGCGCCGGGCAGGATCCCGCAATCGCCTCGTCGATTTTTGTCACGACTGTTACCGATATTATTGGTTTTCTTGCATTTCTCGGCCTGGCGGCCTGGTGGTTCAATCTCTGAAAGCCTATTGGGCGCGCATCAAAAATTGACTTTTACGTAAAAATCCTAATTGTGCCCTATCTGAGGACGTCTGAAAATCTTTCTGTTTGAGACACGCTCCAGGAAAAGCCCTTTTGAGAGCCGCAGAATACTTCACGTATTTAAGGATCGCAAAAAAGGGCTTTGACGACGGGATTGGCCAAAATGGAGGGTTTTGGAGGTCCTCATTGGTAGACAGGGGTACGGGCATGCGAGA
The DNA here is from genome assembly GCA_963669455.1 of Rhizobiaceae bacterium. Taxonomy (GTDB): domain Bacteria; phylum Pseudomonadota; class Alphaproteobacteria; order Rhizobiales; family Rhizobiaceae; genus JAWKWH01. Next base: position 3,444,087 of record OY770026.1, on the reverse strand, counting down.
ATTTTATACAATCACCGAACTCACGCGCGAGTTTGGAATCTCGACCCGCACCTTGCGTTTCTACGAGGATGAGGGGTTGATACAGCCGGTCCGCCGCGGACGTACACGCCTGTTTCGCCCATCGGACCGGCATCTGGTGCGCCAGATCCTGCGTGGCAAGCGCCTTGGGTTTTCGATCGCAGAAATCCGCGAAATCGTGAAGATGTACAAGGAACCGCCGGGCGAGGCGGGGCAGTTAAAAGCGATCATTTCGGCAATCGAGGAGAGGCGGGTTCAGCTTCGCCAGAAACGCCGCGATCTGGAAGAAACCTTAAGTGAACTCGATCAGGCCGAGGAGGCCTGCGTCGAGCGCCTTGCCGAATTGGGTGTCAATACCTGATCGGGAAGGGTGCGCCGCCATACCTTATATCCACCGCCGGACACGTTTTTGATAGGCGCGAAATGCCCTACCAAACCGGTGTTCGAGATGCGCTTCCTCCCGTTCGATCGCCAGTTTGGACGTGGCAAAGCAGGCGGCAATCGCTGCTGGCAGAAACCACAGCAATCCGAAGATGAGCCCAGCGCCGATCATCAGCATCGTATTGCCAAGATAAATCGGATTGCGGGTAAACGAGTAGGGGCCCGACGTGACAAGGTGATCTGATCTTTTTGTCGGCATCACGGTCGTGTCCGCGCGCCTCAGCGTTCGCATCGCCGCAAACTCGATTGCCACCGCGCCAGCAACGATCACGACACCGGCGGCAAATGCAAGTTCCGAGATCGGTGAGGCAAGCCATGGCAGGGGCAGGGTCACGCCAAGCAGGATCGCGATGGCTACCGCCGTCAGATAGACAATCGGCGGCCAGGGTATCGTGTTTGAACGCTCTGCTCTGTCGTTCATCGCCGTCTCCTGTCTATTGCTCTGCCGTGCTCCGGCACTGGCCTGCGATTTCCCCCAGCCGGGTCTTAAGGTCATCATCTGAAACGCCTGCGAGCATATCGTCAAGTCTGCCCTCTGCATCGATGCTGTCAAGCACGCAGGCACAATAGCCGGGACAGTTGATACCGCTACCGCCGGAAACGCAAGATTGTTCGCAAGCACGCATGAAGCCATGCTCCGGTGTCTCAGCGCTTGCCGGCCAAAACTGCGCAAACAGCCAGACAAGACCGACCAACACCGGCTGGTGCACGAGATAAAAGACCAGCCCGTGTCTGCCGCAAAACCGTATGGGGTGAACCCAGTAACCGGCGCGAAAACCAGCCAAGTAGTCGAACACGCCAAATTTCAGCGCCAACCGGCTGGCGGCAATGCCGGCAAGCGTGGCGGCGGTCCAGGGAAAGACCGGCACAAAGTCGTTTGACTGCAGCGAAATCGGCGTCAGTCCGAGGAACCAGAGTGTGGGATGGCTGAACCAGTCAGACCGGAACGAAAACCCGAGATAAAAGATGAATGCGGCAACCAGTATCGTCAGCCAGACCGGCAGCCGCAAAAATATCAGGCCGAACAAGCTGGCAAAAGCGATCTGGTGCAGGATGCCGAAAAAGACGTAACGCTCCGGCGTCGCATAAAAGGTGACAAGCGTGATTAGTGCCGCCGCTGCCGTCAATTGCACGAAACGTCTGAAAAACCCTCTCCAGCGGATTTTTTTGCCATGCGCCAGCAATAGACTGACGCCGGCCAGAAACAGAAACGAGGACGCGATGCTCCGGGCAAATATCTTCCAACCGCCTTGCGCTGTCATTCCCGGTTCGGCGTAGCCGAAAAATTCAAGATCCCAGGCGAAATGGTAAATCGCCATCGCCACCAGCGCCACGCCGCGGAAAACATCGATCATGTCTATACGGCGCGTGGTTCGCGCTTCTGGCACGGAGGTTTGTTCAGCGGTCATGGTGAACCGGTCTGATGGCGGCAGGGCTGAAAATGGCAGATCGCATTGTCACCCGTTTCGACTAGCGCCCGCCGTCCGCCAGTTCAACCACAAAGTGGGCGCCCCGCCGGTTTCATGTCCAAGGCATGGTATTGATGCCTATCAGCTTTGTTCGCCCGCAAGTGCCGCCACATTCTTCCACGAATGACCGGTGGCCATGATGCAAGTTTTGCCTGTTCTGGTGGTCATAAGCACGGTCCAGGTGCCGGTGGGCGAGGCAAATACCTCAAACGCTTCGCTGCTTTTCTGTGAAAGACCCACCGCCACGCGGCCCTCGTGAAAGCGTTTTTCCAACACTTTGATCATTTCAGCACGTTTGCCGCATAACATCGGTCCGGCCGAGGCCTGCGCAGGCATCAGCAATATGGCAGCGGTGGCCGCCATCGCCAGAAAAAGGAAAATTTTGAATAGGCTGATCATGTTTGCTCCATCTGCGGTTTCGCGCAAATCCAACGGAGCAATTTGATGTCTACTTGTTGCCTGTTCGTCAGATATGCCGGTGGTCTACCGCCAGTTTTGTTTCACACTGCATTTCACTTCCCGCCCTACACCTGATGCGATCATGCTGCGCCCAGATGGTTAACCAAAAGTGAAATTGCATGAACGGCAATTATCGGCCGCAAACGGCAGGCGGGGATAAGTTAATGTTGCATCGTCGGCAGATCAGGTTGATTTGCGGACAAAATGTGGGGGGCGCCGGTCAGGTTTTGTACCCCTGTTGCACTTTTAGCTTGAAAAGCTGCAATGTCTCCTCGCGCGGCCATTCAGGTGAGGAAAAGACGATACCCGCCTCCCAAAATTCCTCCCGGTGCCAGGTACGGCGCTCGTCGCGCCGTGCTTCGATATGCTCGATGATCGCGTCTCGCATTTGCCTCTGGCGCAAAAATGTCGCCTCGTCCGAAATCCGGTTGTTAAGTTCGTTTGGATCATCCGACAGGCAATAAAGTTCATCGCCATCGCCCCAGGCGGAAACATATTTCCACCTGTCGCTATAAAGAATTTTCTGGAAACTGATATCGCCGGAATGGCCGAAATGGTCGCAGATCATCTCGTCGCGGTGCTTGGCCCCATGAGTAAACGGCAGCAGGCTTTCACCATCCAGCGTTAGCGGGTGGTCGATCGTGGCTCCAGCCGCATCGAGCATGGTTGCGGTGACATCGAGCAGATTGACCGGGCTGGCAATTTTCGAGCCATGCGGTATTTTCGCTGGCCATCGCATGACCAGCGGTATCCGGCCCACTTCCTCGGTGAAACAGGAATATTTGTCCCAACCGGCACCATGGGCGGCTATTCCATCGCCATGATCAGCGGTAACGATCAGCAAGGTATTGTCGGCAATACCGGCCTCATTCAGACAGTCGGCAATACGGCCAATCATGGCGTCGGTTTGCAGACCAGAGGCATAGCACCGCGCCAGGACAGTCTGCCAGATAGGCCAGTCGGGCCAGCGTTCGAAAGCACGGTGCTGGCACCGCAAATCCCGCTGCACCCGGTAGCGCAGTGGTTTATGCGACAGGTCTTCGTCGAAGCTCGGGTAGGGCGGTATGCCGGCAGGGTCGACCAGGTCGGCAAATTCCCGGCTCGGGTAATAGGGATGGTGCGGCCCCCAAAGACTGATGACCATCGAGAATGGCTTTTCGCGGGGTTCGCGGGCCAGCGACATCAATTTGTCTACCGCCATATTGGCGACGAAATTCTGCTCGTGTGCTTCCGCCGAACCGTGCAGAACCCCGGCGCCATCCATGAAATCCCACGGTTCGTCCGGATCCATCAGCACATCGGAGCCATCCAGTTCCGGCCGCAGAAGATGATGATCTATCCGGCAGGTGGGCTGCGGTTCGCCGATACGCGCCAGATAGGCCTTGTATTCGTCGCTGGCGTAAAGATTGCCATATTCGGGCAGGCTCCAGCCTTGAAGGCCGTAATCGGCCGCGGTGCGGGCTACGCCGCAGTGCCATTTGCCGAAATAATGATTGTCGTAGCCGGCTTTGCAAAGCGCCTCGGCATACAGCACCTCATCATCGCGAAACTCCGTGCGATTATACGGTATCGGATATTCGCTGTTCCATCTGAGACCATGCTTGTCAGGACGTTTGCCGGTCAGAAAACTGGCGCGCGATGGCGTGCAGACCGGGGTGATGGCATAGGCGCGCTCAAACCAGGCACCCTGTGCGGCAAGCGCCTCCAGATGAGGCCAGCGATAGGGATAGCGATCATTGCCGTAATGGCCGGCAAACGCCACGTGATCGGCAAGGATGACAATGATGTTGGGTTTTTCGTGCATCATCCTGCAAATTTTTGGTTGCCGCCGGGAAGACAAGCCTGTTGAGGCCGCCCATCAGTTTGGTCAATACATGATGTCGTCAAACCTGTCCCGAAAATCTGCGATGGGTGACCCTTTCCCTTGTGGGGGAGATATCGGCGTTGTTGGTAGGAGGAGAGCCTCTGCGTTTTCAACGTTCATGGTTCGCAGCAATTCACGCTGCAACGGTCTCAGGTCCTTCGCCATCAAACATTGCCGCGGCAAAGCCAATGATCAGTCCGACGATGGCGCCTTCCAGCACAAACCAGAATGGTTTTGTCACATGCCTCCGTTCGCATTGATTATTATACCATATCGGCGTGAAATATTGCTGATGGAAGTCAAATGAAGTGAAATCACCGTTGAGCTTGCCATATGGCCGGTAAGTTGCTATCGGAGCCGCCCCTTAAGCGATACCCATAGGAGGCGATGATGACAAAAAGACAAAGACACCAAGATCCGCCGTCCTTTCGAGGTTATGTCGAAACGGCGTAGGTCGTTTCCGTCGGAAACGCAGGTGAAAACCGGCGCGCGATATGTGCATGGCGGCGTCGAGTTGATGGAAAAGCTTGGCCGAAATGACCCCTGTCCTTGTGGTTCAGGACAGAGATTTCAAGCGGTGCTGCCTGAAGACCGGCCGCTATGATGGCGCTTTGCGCGCCTACTATTTTCAGGGACCGTGAATGATTGGCTGAAAGCATAAAAACTATGGGCCCGGATTTTGACCCGGGCCCATTTACTCAGCATGTCAGAGGTTCGAATCCCCACCGGGAGTGAGGTTAGCTACACCCACTCGTTGATCCGCAGGTGTCGCATTTCTCGCAGGTGCCGTTCCTGACCATGGTGAAATTCTGGCATTCCGGGCATGAATTGCCGGTATAGCCCTGCATCACAGCCTTGGCCCGGCGATTGGCCTCGATCTTTTTGGCCGCCTCGCGATCGGCAGCTTCCTCTTCAGCGCCCAAAATGCGGTTCGACGCCTCTTCCGCTTCGATTTCGGCGGCCAGCTCCCGGGCGCTCTCCTCATAATCGCGCTTGAACGCCGAGGCCTCCTCCTGCAATTCAAGAACGCTTGGTTTGGCCGCGGTGGCGGGAGAACCGGCGATGGCCCGGACGGGAGAATGGGAGGAAGACATCACCGTCCGGTTTGAGCCACCGCCTTCCGCAGGTGCCCCTCCCGCAGATCCTTTTGGTTCGTCACTCTTGCCGGTCACCACCTTGAGTGCGTGACCGCGCGTCAGCCCCTTGGAAACCGGGCCTGACCTACCTTCAGACATGCCCTTGCCGAGCGAGGTGCTGGAGAAATCCGACTGGTCAACATGGGCCAGATCGTGGCGATCGAGATAGGAGATCGCCAGCTCGCGGAACACATAGTCGAGCACCGAGGTGGCCGATTTGATCGCATCATTGCCGATAACCACGCCGGCCGGCTCAAACCGTGTGAAGGTGAACGCGTCGACATATTCGTCGAGCGGCACACCATATTGCAGGCCGAGCGACACCGAGATGGCGAAATTGTTGATGAAGGCGCGAAGCGCTGAGCCCTCCTTGTTCATGTCGAGGAAAATCTCGCCAAGCCTACCGTCATCATATTCGCCGGTGCGCAGGAAGATGGTGTGCCCGCCAATCTTGGCCTTCTGGGTGTAGCCCTTGCGCCTGGTGGGAAGTTTTTCCTGCTCGCGCACCACCTTTTCGACCACGCGCTCGACGATCCGCTCGGCAACCTTTTCGGCAACTTGCGTGGCGCGCGCGGCGGCCGGCGCCTCGATCAGATTGTCGAGCCCCTCATCGGCCTCGTCATCCTCATCCTCAATCAGCGAGGCGTTGAGCGGTTGACTTAATTTCGAGCCGTCGCGATAGAGCGCATTGGCTTTCAGCGCCTTCTTCCACGAGCGCAGATAGGCCGACTTGCAGTCATCCACCGTCGCATCGTTCGCCATGTTGATGGTTTTGGAAATCGCGCCTGAGATGAACGGCTGCGCGGCGGCCATCATGTCGATATGACTTTCGACCGACAGATAGCGTTTGCCGACCTTGCCGCACGGATTGGCGCAGTCGAACACCGGCAGATGTTCGTCTTTGAGATGCGGTGCGCCTTCCAGCGTCATCGCGCCGCAGACATGGATGTTGGCTGCCTCGATGTCCTTTTTCGAAAAGCCTAAATGGCCGAGCATGTTGAATTCGAAATCGGCAAGTTGCTCCTCGGAGATTTCCAGTACCTGTTTGCAGAAATCAGCACCCAGCGTCCACTGGTTGAACACGAACTTGATGTCGAAGGCCGAAGCCAGCGCGTCGTTCAGCGCGGTGATTTTCTCATCGTCAAAGCCCTTGGCCTTCAGCGAACCCGGATTGACCGCCGGCGCCTGGTTCAGATTGCCATGGCCAACCGCATAGGCCTCGATTTCGCCGATCTGCGCCTCCGAATAGCCAAGCGTGCGCAATGCTGCCGGCACGGCGCGGTTGATGATCTTGAAGTAGCCACCACCGGCGAGCTTTTTAAACTTCACCAGCGCAAAATCGGGTTCGATGCCGGTGGTGTCGCAATCCATCACCAGACCGATCGTTCCGGTCGGCGCGATCACGGTCGCCTGTGCGTTGCGGTAGCCGTTTTTCTCGCCAAGCTCCAGCGCCTTGTCCCAGGCGGCTTTCGCGTGGGTGATGAGATCGGCATCGGGGCAATCGGCGTGTTTGAGCGCCACCGGCTCAACGGAAAGCCCCTCATAGCCCTGTTTGTCGCCATGGGCGGCACGGCGGTGATTGCGCATCACGCGCAACATGTTTTCCGCATTGCGCTCATAATCGGGGAAGGGGCCGAGTTCACCGGCCATTTCCGCCGATGTGGCATAGGAAACACCGGTCATGATCGCCGTCAGCGCGCCACAGATGGCGCGGCCTTCGGTGCTGTCATAGGGCACGCCAGTGGTCATCAAAAGGCCGCCGATATTGGCATAGCCAAGCCCAAGCGTGCGGTATTCATAGGAGAGTTTTGCGATTTCCTTCGATGGAAACTGTGCCATGGCGACAGAGATTTCCAAGACGACGGTCCACAGCCTAACGGCATGTTCAAAAGCGGTGAGGTCGATTTTCGCCGTCCCGCGGTCCAAAAACTGCAACAGGTTGAGCGACGCCAGATTGCACGCCGTATCGTCGATGAACATATATTCCGAACATGGGTTCGAAGCCCGGATCGGGCCTGCCGCCGGGCAGGTATGCCAGTCATTCATCGTCGTATTGAAGTGCAACCCCGGATCGGCGGACGCCCAGGCGGCGTGGCCGATCTTTTCCCACAGATCGCGCGCCTGAACCGTTTTGGCAACCTTACCGTCTTTGCGATTGAGAAGGTTCCATTCCCCGTCATGTTCAACCGCGCGCAGGAAGTCATCCTTCAACGAAACCGAATTGTTGGAATTCTGGCCTGAAACCGTGAGATAGGCTTCCGAATCCCAGTCGGTGTCGTAGGTCTTGAAATCGATATCCTTGTAGCCCTGTTTGGCAAACTGGATGACGCGCTTGATGTAGTTTTCAGGCACCGCGTTTTTCTTTGCCGCGCGGACTTCGCGCTTCAACGCAGTATTAAGCGAGGGGTCGAAACACGCGTCATTGTCCGCATCGCAATTGACGCAGGCCTTCATGATCGCGGTGAGGTGTTTTTTGACGATTTTCGAGCCGGTCACCAGCGAGGCGACCTTCTGCTCTTCCTTCACTTTCCAGTCGATGTAACCTTCAATATCCGGATGGTCGATATCCACCACGACCATCTTGGCCGCACGCCGCGTGGTGCCGCCGGATTTGATCGCACCAGCCGCCCGGTCGCCGATCTTCAAAAAGCTCATCAATCCGGACGACTTGCCACCGCCCGACAGTTTTTCGCCTTCGCCGCGAAGATAGGAGAAATTGGAGCCTGTGCCGGAGCCATATTTGAACAGGCGCGCCTCGCGCACCCAAAGATCCATGATACCGCCCTCATTAACCAGATCGTCGGAGACGGACTGAATGAAACAGGCGTGTGGCTGCGGATGCTCGTAGGATGATTTCGATTTCGTCAGCTTGCCGCTTGCCGGATCGACATAATAGTGGCCCTGGCCCGGCCCGTCGATGCCATAGGCCCAGTGCAGGCCAGTATTGAACCATTGCGGGCTGTTCGGCGCGACGCGTTGGGTTGCGAGCATGTAGGCAAGCTCGTCGCGAAACGCCAGGGCGTCTTCTTCCGAATTGAAATAGCCGCCCTTCCAGCCCCAATAGGTCCAGGTGCCGGCCAGCCGGTCAAAAACCTGGCGAGCGTCGGTCTCAGAGCCGTAACGCGCTTCTTCGGGCAGTTCCGCCAGGGCTTCCTCATCGGCGACAGAGCGCCACAGAAACGAGGGAACGGAATTCTCCTCGACCTTCTTCAGCCGTGCGGGAACACCCGCCTTGCGAAAATATTTTTGCGCCAGAATATCCGCCGCCACCTGGCTGAATTGTTTGGGGACGTCGATATCCTCAAGCCGGAACACCACCGAACCGTCAGGGTTCTTGATCTCACTTATTGCCTTGCGAAACTCAATCGCCGCATAGGCTGACTGGCCTTTCTCGGTGAAGTGCCGTTCAATGCGCATAATTTTCCTTCCAGTCCCTATATATAGTGTGCCTGTCAGCGGTTGTCCTCATCATTCCGCCAACGGGCACTAGCCCGCCTAACCGGCTTCCCAGGAAGTCCGGCACTCTCCTTACCTCGGTACCCGCAAAGCGTTGAAGCCAAAACAGCGCCTGGCCTTATCGCAATGCAGGAAACCTGGTGGGTCCCCCAAAATTTGACGCCTGATTGCGAAGTTGCCCGAATCGAGCATATCGCATTATCTGGTATCCATACTCAGTAAAAATACTAAATATAGTATTAACAGATGATTTACGCCAGATAAATAATCATTCCTCGTCATGACTCAAGACAAAATTCCAGCCGCTGCGTTCCGGCAATAAAAATGCCTTGAAACGCTACGACTTACGCAACAAATCTGGAAAAACCGAACTTATCAACTCTGCTCAACCGCGTCACACAGGTGAGCGCATCATCATAAAATGCGACTCGGCTTCCCGCGTCAAGGGGTCGTTTTATGAAAGTTCCATGACCCAACATCTTGTGTATCCGGGATGTGGATATCGGGGAGAAGTAAGTCCTGTATGCGTTTTTTATTTGGCGGGGGCTGCCATTGCACAGGCCATTTTATCGGGGAGCTGACCAGCAAATAGCGCCCGGTTTTATGCCAAGGCGGTAAGCTTGCCTGATATGCAGCCCCTTCGTGTTGGCTTCGTTTTCCGGGCAGGCGCTTTTGCACCGAAGCTGCAATTTGATCGAGCGCAACGATGTGCCCCGCCACACTTGATAGGATTACCAATTCTCAAAGAGAAAAAGGAGGCAAAGAGCCGTCCATGTACAAATCCATTCTCATCCCGGTAGATCTCGGCCATGAAGAGCGGGCCGAACCCATGATGCAGGTGGCAAGACTGATCGGTGGCAGTGACACAAGGTTCATTCTTGCCCATTGCGTCGAAGAGATTCCGGCCTATGTGATGGCGCAAATCCCCGCCGGAACCGTGGAACAATCGGTCGGAGCCGCAGAAGAAACACTAAAGGCGATTGCAGACCGGGCAGGCTTTGCCGCAGATGTCATCGTTCAAAGGGGTCATGCGGCCAATGCAATACTGGATATTGCGCAAGAAGCCAAAGCAGATTGCATCGTCATCGCGTCACACAAACCGGGCTGGGACGATTTCCTGATCGGATCGACCGCCGCCCGTGTTGTTCGCCATGCAAAATGTGCGGTGCATGTCCTCAGATAGGGCACGCTCCATATGGCCTGTCACAACCTCGGCAATGAAATGACGGCATGCTTGCAGCGCCCGTCATTATCGAACCGATTGGCTGTCTGTCACGGCATTTGCCCTCGCTTGAGATGCAATTATCCACTCAGGCCGTTGAGGATGGTAAAAATCACGCCTGCCATGACGGCGGCGGCCGGCACGGTAATGACCCAGGCTGCAACGATCGTGGTGAAATGGGTGCGCCGGACCAATTTGCGGTGCGAAGCCTCGATACCATTGGCTTTTTTGGTAACGGTCGCCGGACCGGCACCGCCTGCATGAGCGGTCTCTTTGGGCAGCACCACATTGCGGGCCCGCTCCAGCTTGCGTTCGATATAGGCCCGCCGCCGCTTGGAATTTGCTGTATACCATTCGCGAAAGAAGCCGACACCGAACACCGCGCCGACCGCTATATGGGTTGATGACACGGGCAGGCCGAGCCGTGATGCGATGATGACGGTGATGGCCGCTGACAGGGCCACGCAATAGGCCCGCATCGGATTGAGTTTGGTAATCTGTTCGCCGACCATGCGGATGAGTTTCGGCCCGAACAGGACAAGACCGAAGGAAATTCCAAGAGCGCCGATGACCATCACCCAGAGCGGGATCGACACCTTTGCGGCGATATCGCCGACTTCCGCGGTGTGAACGATTGCAGCCAGCGGCCCAACCGCATTGGCGACATCGTTCGCTCCGTGGGCAAAAGATAGGAGAGCTGCCGAAAAAATGAGCGGAAGATGAAACAGCCGCCTCAGCGACTGGTTGCGGTTTTCCATCCCCTCCGACTGCCGGCGGATCAGCGGGTTGGTGATCGCCCAGGCCAGAAAACCGGCAGCAGCACCGATCAACAAGATTGTGCCGCCGTCGAGCTTGATGATCTTCTTCAGCCCTTTCATCGCCAAATAGCCGGCAAAGGCGCCCGCCATGATCGCGATCAGCAGCGGAACCCATCGCCGGGCAGCAGCAATCTTGTCATCCTGATAGATGATAAAACTTTTGATGAAGCCCAAAAAGAACGCCGCGATGATGCCGCCAAGCAGAGGTGAAATCACCCAACTGGCCGCAATTGCACCCATCGTCGGCCAGTTGACCGCCGTCAGGCCGGCCGCTGCGATGCCGGCTCCCATCACCCCGCCGACCACCGAATGGGTGGTCGAAACCGGCGCGCCGATCCAGGTGGCCAGGTTGACCCAAAGTGCCGACGAAATCAGGGCTGCCATCATCGCCCAGATGAACACATTGGGCGACGCGACGCTTGCCGGATCGATAATGCCCTTGGAAATTGTCGAGACAACATCACCACCGGCAATCAGGGCTCCGGCACTTTCAAAGATCGCGGCGATAATGAGTGCACCACCAAGCGTCAGCGCTTTCGAGCCGACCGCCGGGCCGACATTGTTGGCAACATCATTGGCGCCGATATTGAGCGCCATATAGGCGCCGATGGCCGCCGCCAGCACAATAATCAGCGCGCGGGGCTCTCCGGCCACGTAAATGGCGGCAAAAATTGCAACAAGCACTAAGAAAAGCAGCCCCAGCCCGGGCCCGGCAAGACCGCGCGACACGGTGGTAACGGCAGCCTCGACATGAACAATCTTGTCCAGATCCTTGTCGAGCGTCGCCTTCTTAAACTCGCGGCCGGTGTCCGCCATCATCACAATCCCGTTTCAGCCCCAACAGGCTGTAGACCGGTTGGCCATAGCCGTGCAACAGAAGCGGTCGGCGGAAGCAGCTCAGGCGGCAGATTTCCGTGGATTAATCTCGAATTTGGTGAGCAATTCGGCAAGTGCGGGTTCAACGATCCGCTTTGCAGCGTCATCGGCTGAAAGCCAGCGGCGTTCCCGCTCGGCTTTTTCCGGCCATTTGTCTTCCGCCTCGTCGACCTCAAGCGCAAAAACCTGGACCTCTAAACGCTTTTCAAGTCCGGATGATGAGGCTTTGGAATAATAATAAGAACCAATCGAAACGGGTGAAACCCGGCCGCGAATACCCGCCTCCTCAAAGGCTTCGCGTTCGGCGGCGGCAGCCAGCATTTCATCACCTTCCGGCCAGCCCTTCGGCAATATCCAGCGTCCGGTCTGCCGGCTGGTCACCAACAGGAACTCTGGCCCCCTGCCGGTCATGCGCCAGGGCAGGGCCGCAGCCTGAACGCGGGCCGGTGTGCCACCCAGCATGCGTCTTGCCCATTCGAGCAGTTGATCGGCTGTTGTCGGGTTGATCAGTCTCAAGCTTAATCTTCCTAATTTCGAATCGATGTAATTGCGAACGTACAACATTAACAATAGGTTAAATGGCGCATATTTTCGACCATTCAAGTCGAATATGCAAATTTACCCGGATCTGACGGGTCTTCGGCTGAGTTTGGCACCAACCAGCAGGGCCGAAATTGCAAACAGGAACGCGCTGAAAATAAACCACGCGCCGGGCAGGTTTATCGCCGAATTTGGCGCGCTGACCGCCGCAAGCACCATCGAGGCGGCAAGCGGCCCGATGATGATGGCGAGCGAGGCGAGACTGGACAGCGTGCCCTGCAGCAACCCCTGTTCGTCGGCAGGGACAGTTTTGGAGCAAATGGCACTAAGGGCAGGACCGGCCAGCGCATTACCGGTAACGTGGATGGCGATCAGCGGATAAACCATCCATCCTTCGGTTGCCAGACCGTAAGAGGCAAGGGCTATTGCGGAGGTACAAAAGCCGACCATGACGGTACGCCATTCGCCGAGGCGCCTGACCACCGGGCCCACCATCACGCCCTGCACGAGCACGAACATGATGCCAACAAAGGCAAGCGAAAAGCCGGCATCGCGCACGGTCCACTCAAAGCGGAACTCGGTATAGAGCACCCATATCGCTTCAAGCCCGCGCTGCGCGATATTGGTTATCAGCAGGGCCGCAAGCAGCGGGTAGAGCAGCGGAAACTGCGTCAGCCGGGTGATCGCCCTGATGGGATTTGCGCTCGAAAAGACAAACGTCCGGCGGTTTTCCGGTGCAAGCGATTCCGGCAAGGCAATCAGGCCGAACAAAAGATTGGCCGCGATCAGCACGGCTGCGAACAAAAACGGCAACCGGATGTCGATCGCGCCCAAAACACCGCCAAGCAGCGGCCCGATGACAAAGCCGACGCCGAAGGCCGCGCCAATCAGTCCAAAGTTCTTAGACCGGTCTTCCGGTGTAGAAATATCGGCCATATAGGCGTTGGCGGTCGCTCCGGTGGCACCAAGAATACCCGCCAGGATGCGCGCGGCAACCAGCCAGCCAATATCCGGCGCAAAGGCCATGACCAGATAATCCGTCGCCAGGCCTGCCTGCGAAATCAACAGGACCGGCTTTCTGCCAAACGCATCTGACAGCGCCCCCATGAGCGGTGAAAACAGAAACATTGCAACGGCATAGGCGGTGGCGATGAATCCATAGATGAACGCCGCATTGGAGACACCGCCGCCGGTAAACTGCTCCACCAGCTTCGGCAGGATCGGCCAGGCAAGCCCGACACCAAGCATGTTGATGACGGTGACGATAAGGACAAATGCAACCGGCGCCTTTGCAGGTCGCGTCACCCGATATCATCCTCGGCTATCGGCTTTTGATAGGTAAAGCCCATATCCCAGGGGAAACAGATCCAAGTATCCTGGCTGACCTCGGTGATGAAAGTATCGACCATCGGCACGCCTTTCGGCTTGGCGTAGACGGTGGCGAAATGCGCTTTCGGCAGCATGGCCCGAACCAGCCCCGCCGTTTTGCCCGTGTCGGTTAGGTCGTCGACGATCAGGACACCCTCGGCGTCATTTTCCAAAATGCCGGGCGCGGCGTGCTTCAAAATCTCGATTTCACCTTGATTGCGATAATCGTGATAGGAGGCGACGCATACCGTTTCGATCATCCTGATCCCAAGTTCACGCGATACGATTGCCGCTGGCACCAACCCGCCGCGGGTAATGCAGACGATTGTCTTCCATTCCTCGTTCTGGCTGGCAAGCCGCCAGGCAAGCGCCCTTGCATCGCGGTGAAACTGGTCCCAGGAAACGGGGAAGGCTTTGTCGGGCAGGGACATGGGAAGGACGGTCTCCGAATACAGAACATTTGAAAGTTCAGCGATAACCGGTTTTCCGCCGGAATGGCAAGGCTGACAGTCACAAGTCCGCTAACGGCTTTATCTACCGCGACATCAATGTCATCACCGGCATGCTACTCAAAAGCGTGCGTGTCACACCGCCAAACAATCGCTCGCGCATACGCGAATGTCCGTAGGCGCCGATCACCAGCAGATCGGCTTGCGCATCGGCGAGGCGGTTTTCAATCGCAGCACCGATGTCGATGTCGCCTGCCGGCTGTGTGTGCGTCACAACCTTTGCCCCATGGCGGGCAAGCGCCGTCGCGATCTCGGCGCCGGCCATAATCGCGTCCCGTTTTTTGTTGTTGTTGGGATCGATGGTCAGGATTTCGGTTTCCTTTGCCGCAACGATCAAGGGCAGGGCATCGAATGCGGCGCGTGCCGCCTCGCGCCCGCCATCCCAGCCAACGATGATTTTGGAAATCGGCCGCGGTTTGGACGAGGCGTAGGGTACGAACAATAAAGGGCGTCCGCTGTCGAACAACAGCGTTTCCAGATCGGCGGCCTCATCGCCGGAAATGTTTGGGTCGACCTGTCCCGCAACGACAATGTCGCTGGCATAGGCGCTGGAAAGCGCCAAAAGTCCGGCATCACCGGAAATCGATTCTGTGGCCCGCCATTCCGGCGATACGCCCGCATTGGCGGTCGCCTTTTCGAATATCTGTTTTATTTCGGCAGTCCGTTCCTTGGCCGCCTGTTTGTCGGAGGCATAAAGATCGACGCTTGGAAAACCGATCGGCGAGGTATAGGCGATCGGCAGGGTCTCGCAATGAAATCCGATCAGATGACTTGAATGGTCGACCGCCAGCGCCACCGCCCGTTCCAAAACGCGTTTTGCATCATCGGGACCACGCAGCACGGCAAGGATCGTTTTCATGACCAACTCCTGTTCGACTATTTTTTCCAAGGATGCCGACAGGTTATGGCAGTCCGCTGGCCCAAACGTTGATGCAGGTCAATGACGGCGTTTTACGGTTACTTGGAACCGCAACAACGCCTTTAGCCGCTTGGAACTATTGAAGCATTTTTCGCACATGTGATTCTGTTTGGGCGAAAAATGCTCTAGCGAAGCGTTAAAGCCGGGATGGCTATCATGGCTCACGGCTTGCTGCCTGTTGGCCTTCGCCTCCTGCTTGCAAAGTAAAACTCTTTCCCCTCTATTTGACATTGGAGGTGGGAATGGAATCGACTGGCGGATTTTGGATTTGGAACAGTATCGCGCTTGTCGGTCTTTGCGCGCTATTCGTTACATTCTGTATGTTTGCTTTTACTCATATCTACACTCCGCGCCTTATCGAACAAAGAGATCGTCTGGATACCGTCAAAGGCCGGCGCGACATCAAAGACGAGCTGGAAAAGAAACCGAGATTTCGCGATTATCAAAAATGGCTACGCTGGCTTGAACTCAGGCTTCATCGCTATTTCGGCCGGCCACTTGGCTGGAAGGCCTTCGACAGAGCACTGCTGATTGCATATGTCTATCCAATCGCCGTCTTTCTGCTGGCCTGGGCTTTTGGCGCCAGCGGCAGAATGGGGGGAGCGCCACTATTGCCGGACGCCGACTGGACGTCGCGATGGCTGACTGTGCTCGTTATTCTGGCGCTTTGGATGTTTCTTTTCCTCTGGTTTCGGAATCCGGAACGAATATCAGCGGTAATAATTCTTTATTTGACAAAACTCCCTTTTTTCGCCGCAATGAAAAAAAGCTCAACCGCAAAGAATGCGGTTGAGACTATTGCCTTTGCCGGTGCCTTTGCCTTTGCCTTTGCCGCTGCCGCTGCCGCTGCCTTTGCCTTTGCCTTTGCCTTTGCCTTTGCCGTTGCCTTTGCCGGTGCCGGTGCCGGTGCCGGTGCCGGTGCCGCTGCCGCTGCCGCTGCCGCTGCCGTTGCCGGTGCCGGTGCCGTTGCCGTTGCCGTTGCCGTTGCCGTTGCCTTTGCCGGTGCCGTTGCCTTTGCCGGTGCCGTTGCCGTTGCCGTTGCCTTTGCCGGTGCCGTTGCCGGTGCCGTTGCCGTTGCCGTTGCCGGTGCCGGTGCCGTTGCCGACGAAGCTGCCATCATTATTGTCTTTTTTGTCTTATTGCCCCTTGGCAATGCGCTGGCCGATTGGTTGTCCTGGGCGGCAACGCGGTTCTTTTTAAGCAAGGCGTCGCGGCTGAAAAACAATCGCCTTCGTTTCGCCCATCTGACGCTGGACATCGCCCTTGATTTCATCGCCGCGGTGCTGTGCCTGATGCTGCTTGCGGCTTTGCTGCCGAACATTATGGCTGTTGCCGGTATTGTTGGCCAAACCATCGAACTGTCGCCTGTGCCGTGGCAAAGAATCTTGCAGCAGGCAATTGCCGACCCCTATGGCGAAGGGCTGTTTGTCATTTTGATGTTGCTGACGACCCTGCTGCCAACCATATTGCATCTTGCTCTTGGAACCGGCGCCATGCTGATGGCCTTGGTGCCGCGCTCAAGACACTATGCAGGCAAAATTCCCATTGGCCGCAAGGGGGAGAATTGGTCAAATATTGGAAAGGACGGCGGCGATATCGTGGTCCGGAACCGTATCGCCAGGCACGTCATCTTGCGCAAATTATGGATGCTCCTGGCCGCCATTCCGGTAGCGTTGGCAGTCGGCGGATTGTCGATGCTTATATTTTCCAGCCTGCATCATATAGGTTACGGCCTTGGCGCCGTCGCGGTCTGTTCGACCGATTGGGTGCATGATGCCTGCCCGCTTTGGTAAACGGACAGAGCTTTATTTTGCGCTGCGATGTGCTTCCGGTGAACGCACATGTTCGGGCCTGATGCCGAGGCCGACGAATTTTGCCATCTGCCGTCCAAGCCAGGGAACCCTTGCGACAAGCCTTAACGGCAGGGGCGGGTTTTGCGTGCCATGCGCGCCTGAAACAATCGGCGCGATGATGCGATTTTGCACCTGAACCTGCATGAACTGTGTTGCCCTAACCGCACCGAGCCTGCGTTTTCTAACCGCTTGCAGATCATCATCACAAAGCGTGCCGTCGCGCAGTTTTGCCGCTAACAGGTTGGCTGCCGCGACCGCATCCTGAATAGCCAGATTGATACCGACGCCGCCAATCGGTGACATGGCATGCGCGCTGTCGCCAATCATCAAAAGGCCGGGCTTGGCCCAGCGTTCCAGCCGGTCGACGGCAACGGTCAACAGTTTGACATCATCCATCGATGTCAATTTCTGCAGTGGTCCGGCAAGTTTCGGCACGGCCTCGGCAACGGTGCGGCGAAACGCATCCAGCCCGTCGGCAACAATCTGCTCGGCACCGCCCTTTGCGATCATCAGCGCGCATTGCAGATAGTCGCCGCGATCGATGGTGACGATGATGCGGCCCTTATTGGCGTTCAGCAGCGTGTGGCCGTCATCGTCTAAAGGCCGTTCGGTGCGAAACCACAGCACATCGATCGGCGCGCCGAGATGCTTGACCTTAAGGCCCGACTGATCACGCAGGCGCGAACCGCGGCCATCGGCGCCAATCGTCAGTTTTGCACGAAATTCCAATGGCCCGTCCGGTGAACTGGCGGCAACGCCGGTAACCCGGCCATCTTTCCGCATCAGTTCGGTCACCTCTGTGTGCATATGCAGCGAAAACCCGGGGTAGGCGGCAGCTTCGGAAGCGAGAAAATCCAGAAAATGCCATTGCGGCATGAATGCGATGAATTTGGAGCGTACCGGCAGATGCGAAAAATCGGCGAGTTTTAAAGTTTGTTCGCCGAATGTGGCGGCCAACTGATGCATAGGCTCATGCGGGCGCATTAAAAACCGTTCGCCCATCTTCAGCTCATGCATGACCTCCAGCGTTGAGGGATGCACGGTATCGCCGCGAAAATCACGCAGGAAATCGTCATGTTTTTCCAGCACCGCCGTGCGGATGCCGGCGCGGGCAAACAACAGCCCGGCCATCATGCCGGCGGGGCCACCGCCAGCAACAACGCAATCGACATCGATTATTTTGGTCATTTCAAGCTCCCGGATTACCGATTGCGGCGACCATAGCCTCAATGTCGGCCCGGGCAGGGTCGAGATCGGCCTTCGAGCGGGCGCGGATCACCAGTTCGGTCCAGAATTTGCCATCGAGATATTTCGGATAGGAGCCGATTATGGTCGCCGGGTGATCGTCCTGGATTTTTGACAAACGGTCGCCGATCGATCCTTCGCCGACCGGGCAATGCACAGTTTCCGACAATAGTTTCGTACCCGTTTCAAGCGTCGACATCACATTGTCCAGCATCGCCTGAAAGATCGAGGGAACTCCGGCCATGACATGAACGTTTTCAATCCTGAATCCGGGCGCCAGTGAAACCGGATTGTCGATATGCTCGGCACCCTCGGGCATACGGGCCATGCGTTTTCGCGCTTCGGTAAAGTCGATCCCGCGGGTGGCAAAATAGCGCCCCAGCAGCTTGTAGGCCTTGCTGTCATAGTCGCAAGGCAAACCGAAGGCTTTGGCAACCGAGGCGGCGGTGATGTCGTCATGGGTAGGCCCGATGCCGCCGGTGGTAAACACATAAGTATAGGCCGTGCGCAACGCATTGATGGCATCAACGATCGTATCCTCGTCATCACCGACGACGCGGACCTCTTTCAAATCGATGCCGCTGGCGGTCATCATCGTGGCCAGATGGCCAATATTCTGATCCCTGGTGCGCCCAGACAGGATCTCGTCGCCGATCACGAGCATGGCAGCGGTGATGATTTTAGCCATCAATTTTCCTTCAAGCTGGGATTACTCACATAGGCCCGTAGCTTCGTCACGGCAAGCGCGAGGAAATATGGTGTTCGTCATCAGGGGGTTCTGGACAGATGGTTGCCAGGTATTAGAGCATATTCACTAAACATTGGAGCAGTTTGACGGGATGGATTTTTCGGTCCTGCCCGACGAAAGGCCTGAGGCGCTTTGCGGTTACCTTGAACCGCGACAACGCCTGTACCGGCCTGGAACCATTGAAGCATTTTTCGGATTTGAAGGTCGCCCATGAGCACGCAGCAAGAATGAAGCGAGCTTCAAATCCACCACACTATGTTGAAATCCGCGTATAGCCATACGCCGGCAGCGTCACCACGGCCCCGTCAATCGTGCAATCCGGCTCCGCCGCATTCAATGCGAGCCGACCTTTGCTTCCTGCAAGTTCCGTCAGATCAAGGGCAATCAGGTCGGGTGTCAAATTGCCCAGAAGAAACACCGTCCTATCGCCGGTGTCGAAGGCCAGACCGGCAACCGCATCGGCGCGATCCGAGCTCAGGCGAACCGGCTTTGCGGCGCGAAGGCTTTGAACATCCCGAACGACCCAACCTGCCGGCAAAAGGCGCGGCTCAGTCGCGGATTTGCTCGCATCGACCAGTCCCGCAACGTCGAAGAACGTCAATGACGAGGCGTCGACGAGTCCGGCAATCGCGGCAAGTGTCCAGACCGCCGAAAACCGGCCTTGCAGGCGCTGGTCCACGTTCGGTGGCAGACCATCCCGTCCTTCGGGTCCGTCCGGATAAGGTCCCGTGCGGCCGACCATGGTGACCGGTGAGACGGCTATTTTTGCGCCCGGGAAAAGCGCATCGGCCGATGACAGGATGTCCAGATAGCACGAAGGATTGCGCAACAGCGACCGATCATCGGCCATATGCACCTGCGGATTGAGCGAGAAAGAAACCGCATCCATGCCGCTCTGCGGATCACGGTTGATCTCGGCAAAGAACTGATCCGTGCCGCCAAAGACCGGGATATCGGGCAGGGCTTCTGCAGCGCATTTTCGAAAACCATTCCAAAAGGCAAAGGACGTCGCTGGTGTCGTCGCGGAATAGCCTTCGGCATGTTCAAAGGCGAGCATACGGTGGACCGGGACATCGCTCCTGGCGATTGCGGCGAAAAGATCCAAGACGCCGGGGGCCGAGGGGCCGGCGGCAAAGACCGCGATTTCAAGGCCCGCATCCAAGGCGGACGCGGTGGCAGCGGCACGGTCAAATGTGTCTTGCCAGTCTGGATCGGCGAGACGGAGGTCGACGCGCAAATGGTCAGCGGCAAGCGGGCGCAGCACCTCGATTTCTGCTTCGGTGAGCGCGCGACCATCACCCGCATGGCCGATGCCGATGCGCGGAAAATTCTCATTGCTCCCGGTCGCCGCGAACGTCGCAATTTCGGGGCGCGATGCTATGGGTGAGGTCGCGGCGAAGGAAATCTCTACCTTCTGATGGAAGCGTGTCTTTGCTGTTGCGCTGTGTACGCCGCCGTCGCGCATGGGCGTGCCGTAGGACTTGAAATTGGCATCGCCCCAGTTGCGGTGGTCCTGCATTTCCCACAGGTCGCCGTAAAAGGACAGAGCAAGCTTGCCTGCTGCGTGGTCGAACTCAAGATGGTCGTAGGGCGGGAACATCGCGCGCAGCTCACCATCGACGACGCGCTGCGGGTCGATCCGTTGCGGCAATTCTCCAGAACTGGTGCCGTCAGGACCGGTCGCGCGGTAAGGCACACCGACAAAGCTCGCAAGCGGGTGGTGCACGCAGATACTGATTTTGGCATAGTCGAAGGCGGCATTGGCGCGGCCGGTCATTTCAAAGCTCAACCGGCCGTTAGCGGTGCCGGTAATGCGGCCATCCCAGGAATAATCGAGGCCCGCTCCTTGATGATCGGATTTAAGGTGAATGTCGAAGGCATTGTCTGAAATGGTTTTTTCGATAATACGGATCCGCCCCGGCACGGTGTTCCAGCCCAGGTCCCGACAGGCGACATAAATTCGCTCGACCAGCACGCGGTTGCCAAAACGCAGGTCGCATAGCTCGCCATTAACAAGCTCCAGCGAGAGCGGGCCGGCGGTCAGTTTCAAAGTGGCTGGGAGAGCTCGTCCGCCGGTCAGCTGGTCAAGTACAATCTGTTCCATCAATTTGCCCTCTCAATCGCGTTCTTGAGGGCGGCAAGGCGCCGCCCTCAAGAAAATAGACCTATCGGCTTGGCAACAGAACCTGGAAGTCCTTCAGATCGTCGCGGCCATAAAGGTCGTTGACGAAATTGGCAAAAGCAGCTTCGTCATAGGCCTCATTTTTGGGCTGCCATTTCGGCAAATCGGAACAGGCCTGCTCGGTATCGAACTTGCAGACATTGGCAGGGGTCACCAGCTTGTCGTCGATAAAGATCTTCGCGGGCAACTCACGACCGGCCAGATGCATCAGCGCGGCCGGCAACGCATAGTTTGCGTAGAGCGACGGTGTCACCGAAACGGTGGCGATAAAGCTGTCGTCGCTGGCAACCGCGTCCAGACGTCCGCCGCCCATGCCGACAGCCATGGTCATATCGCTGCGCCCGTCGGCATGGATGGCCTGAAGCGCACCGGCAAGTTGTTCGTCACTGAACGAGACGATCATCAGCGGCTTTTTCGGATCGAGGCGCTGCTTGAGGTCGTTCATGGAGGCAAAACCGCCTTCGGGCGTGGCCTTACCGTCGACCCAAAAGACGTTCTCGTCGGGCAGGTTCGGCACCAGCGAACGGAAGCCGGCCTCCTGCCCGAGATTCCGGATCAGGCCGTTGGCGCCAACGACGGGAAAGGACGAGACGACCAGGTAACCCTGCTCGACAGCTTCGATGCCCCAGCGTGCAATCGCCGCGTTCGCCAGGTGTGTACCGCCCTTGAAACCGACGCGGGCATTATTGGTACCGAGCCAGAATTCATTGGCCACCGGGATATCGAAGGACATCATACGAATGCCGGCTTCGGCAAGCGGCGCGCGGACGCTCGGGCCGAGGTTCACGTCGAGGAGCGAGTTGAAGACGAAATCCACGTTGCGCCGCGCAAAGCTCTGGGTATTGGCGATGTTCTTTTGCGGATTCCACTCATTGTCCGCCACGATGATGTCGAGGCCGCCCTGTTTCGCGAATGCTTCGATTCCCACCCGGTTAAGGTTGGAGAAAGTCGAATTGCCGCCCCACATCGTGTATGCGAAGACATATTTTTCACCATTACGCGGTGGCGTTACTGCCTCAGCAGCCTCGACCATTTTTGCGATAGCAGCGGCGTCGAATGCGCGACCATCAGCTTTTTCCGGGTCGAAGCCGAAAAAATCCTCGGCCATGGCGCCTTGCGCAAAGGCAAGGCTGAGAGCCAGGGCCCCCGCTATTTTGAATGTGCGTTTCATTTTTTGTTTCTCCTTCCAGTTATGATTACGCGGCTTTGCCGCACTTTTGTTAATTCAGGACAAGTGATGGCAGCCAGATGGTTAGAAAGGGGACGTAGCCGACGACAAGCGTGGCAAGTGCCCACCAGCAAATGAACGGAAAGAGCATTCCGAACGTTTTGGTGTACTCCACATCAGCGATCCTGCAGGCGACCATGGCAAGGATGCCGACCGGTGGAGTTAGCCCGCCAAGAACTAGCGACATCAAAGTAAAGACGCCGAATTGAACCGGGTGAAAATCATAGAATCCAACCACCGGGATCAAGATTGGCACCACAAGGATGAGCGCCGAAACCGTTTCGACGAACATGCCGAGAATCACGAGCAGGAGAAAGATCAGCAAAAGTGCGACGGCGCCGTGGTCGGTGATCCCGACAAGCCCGTCAAGCACCATTCTCGCAAACCCTGTCGATACCAGCACGTAGGAAAACAGCGACGCTCCAGCCAATGTGATCAACGCGCTGGCGGTGGTCACCCCCGCGGCCAGCAGCATTCGGTAAATGCCCGATGGATTATGCCGGCGGGTCAAAATGCCATAGGTGAGCGCATAGGCCACGGCAGCAGCACCGGCCTCGGTCGGTGTGAAGATACCGGAAAGAATGCCGCCTACGATAATCAGCGGCACCATTGCTGCCGGACCCGCGGACATCGCCGCCTGGCCGAGTGCTGACCAGCTGTCACGCGGAAGTGGTTTTGCCCCGCCGCGCGTTGCAAGTAGCCGGGCAAGAAACATAATCCCCAGGCCCGCCATGACACCGGGCAGTGCGCCGCCAAGGAACATGGCCCCGGTCGAGACACCGGTCATCGATCCGTAGATGACGGCAATGATGCTGGGCGGGATGATGGGCGCCATCAAGGCGGCGCAGGACGTCACTGCTACCGAATATGATTTGGAATAGCCCTCTTTCGACATCGCCGGGATCATCATCGAACCAATGGCCGACAGATCCGCCAGCGACGAGCCGGACAGAGCAGCAAGAAACATATTCGACAGGATGTTGGCCTGGGCCAGTCCGCCCTTAAGGTGGCCCATGGCCGAGCGGGAAAACTTGACGATACGCTCGGTGATACCGCCCGCATTCATAAGTTCGCCCGACAGAATAAACAGTGGCACCGCCAGAAGCGCAAAGCTGTCAAGCGAGGCGATCATCCGCTGCGGGATGATAAATATGGACTGCCCCTCCACCAACAGGATGGCGGCGACGGCAGAAAGCCCCATTGCGAAGGCAAGCGGCAAGCCAAGCAGGATGAAGACCGCAAAGCAGGCGAAGAGGACAGCGATCGTCACAGGATCTGATCCCGTTGGGGATTGCCGCTATCGGCCAGCAAATGGACAAGGGTGAAGAAGGACATCAGGCCGAAGCCAACGGGAATCGCTGAAAAGACATAGCGCATCGGTATGCTGGCTGCCGGCGAGGTTGTCATCCAGAGCCGGCCCACATACTGGATGCTGGCCCAGATGACGATGGCACTGAACGTCAGGATCAAGAGCCCGACAATGCAGCGAAGCGCCAGCGCCGCGTGACCCTCAACCACGCTGCGCAGCGGGTCGAGCGCCACATGCGCGAGGCGATCCGAAGCAACGCCTGCACCGATCATGACACCCCATAGCAGGCCATAGCGCACGACTTCCTCAGACCAAACAAGCGAATCGTTGAGGACAAATCGAAAAAACACCTGAGCGCAGATGATAACCGCATAGGCCGCAACAATTGTCGCAAGCGTCATCTCGCTGAGGTGGCGGACAATCCGCACCGGCCACGCCTGCGGCAGGGTTGCAAATATCCCGCTTTTGAGATCGATATTGTCGCATTTTGCCATTGGTTGGCGGGCCTTTGAGAGTTGGAAAATTACGTCCCGGATGTGGAAGCCACGTCCGGGACGCGTTTGCGGTGGCCTATTTGGCGGCCTTGACCAGGTCGATCCAAGCTTTGCCGGCATCGCCGGAACGAGACAGGAACTCGTCCCAGACTGGGGCCATGGCCGCCTCGAATGCGGCACGGTCCGGGTTTTCGACTGCTTTCATCGTTTTCGTGAGAATGTCCCAGTTCTTTTGGGCATTATCGCGGGTCTTTTTGTTGAACTCGGTAACAGCCTCGGCTGCAGCGCGGCGGATCGCATCGGCATGTTCGGCCGGCAGGCCTTCCATCTGAGCTGCGTTTGCGAAGAGATTGATGTCGGTCATGATGTGGAAAGTACGCGACAAGTGACCCGTGACTTCCTGCATCGAGCCGTTCACCAGACCTTCAGCCGGGTTTTCGACGGCATCGATGACGCCGGTCTGCAGCGCGGTATAAACCTCGCCCCAGGCCATCGGCGTCGGGTTGGTATCCACGCTTTCAAAGGCCTGCACATAGACCGGAATCTCCGGCACACGGATACGCAGATCTTTCATATCGGCAGATGTGTGGATAGGTTTGTCGCGAGTGGCCACCACACGGAAACCGGCATTACCAAACCCAAGGACTTCGATCCCGAGCTTGCCATTCAGTTCTTTCGCCAGCGCCTTGCCGCCATCACCGTTAAAAAAAGCCTCGAAATGGTCGTCATCTGCGAAGAGAAACGGCAGGCTGACAAAGCCAAGCTCTGGCCGCCAATTGCCCAGTGTGCCCATGTCGGACCAGACGAAATCGACAGTGCCAAGCTGGACGGCTTCAGCTCCTTGGCGCAGACCGGCGATTTGACCGGACGGAAAGACATCGACCTTGATCGCCCCGTCGGTGTACTCGGCAACGAGGCTGGCGAATTTATGCGAAGCGACATCAACAAGATGCCCAGGCGCGATATGGTGTGAGAGCTTAAAGGTTTTTTCCTGCGCCTGAGAAGCTGCCATCGTCGAAAATGCGACACATGCGGAGCCGATAGCCGCGATGACTTTGCGGCGGTTAAAATTCAGATTCATTGACGTATTCTCCCTATTGCCGAGTGCAAAAACCGACTAGCCGGCTATGGGCGCACTCGTTGTTAATTGTTATAAATTGCGTTTTTCACCTCATGCACTGCTGCGAATACGGATCTGGTCGAAGGCGACGGCGGCGATCAGGACGACGCCCCGGGTGATCTCCTGCCAGAAGCTGGAGACATTGAGCAGCGTCAGGCCGTTGTTGAGCGTGCCCAGAATTAAAACGGCAAGAACCGTGCCCCAAACCGATCCCCGGCCACCATAGAGGCTGGTACCACCAAGAATGATTGCCGCAATAACAGTCAAAAGCTGCGATGCGGCGGCATTGGGCGCAGCAGCACCGAGCAAGGCGCCGAGGATGATCCCCGAGACTGCACCGACGACGGCGGACAGGACGTAGAGCAACACCTGGACCCTGTCGGTGTTGATACCCATAATCCGACTGGCATCAGGATTTCCCCCGGTGGCATAAATCTCCCGGCCAAATCTGGTTTTTGCCATGACCCACCAGGTGGCAAAGCAGAAGACCAGCATCAAAATCAAAGGCACCGGCACGCCCATCACCCGCCCCGAGCCCAGCCAATTAAACCCGTCGACAAGCATTGGCTTGCTGAGACCGCCGGTGAGCACGAGTGCAGCGCCGCTGAAAATGCTCATTGTGCCGAGCGTTACGATGAGTGGATTGAGCTTCAGCCGCGTAACAAGAATACCATTGAAGGCCCCAAGGCATGCACCGATGGTGATCGCAATCAGACAGGCGACCCAGATATTGATGCCCAGCCCGTACAGAAGCGAAACCGTAACTCCCGTCAATCCGGCAATTGCCGCGACCGACAGATCAAGGCCGCCCGCCACGATCAATGGCGTACCCGCGATGGCCATGAGCCCGATGACCGACATGTTCGAGCCGATAGCGAGCAGGTTTCGCATCTGCAGGAAGTACGGCGACAAAATGCTGAAGACGGTGAAAATAATCACGTAGAAAATCGCGAGGGCGGCAACCCCCGACCATTCCTCGTTCATCAGAAACCGCCAATTTGACGGTTTCACCGGTTCTTCGGTGTTGGTTACTCGTTCTGACATCTTTTTCCCAGCACTCAGATTCCAGAATGTCGCTAGTTGACTATCACCGCTAAAAGGACTAGTCAACAGGTGGCCTGACCACTTTACCAAACTGAAGCGGCGGGGCACTTGCCAGTTTGCGGCGGCGTAACGAACCGGGGAGATGGAAAATTCTTGAAGATGCCGACATCAAGCCGATCCCAAAAATCGGCATTTCCGATATTTTGGTCGAGAGAATCCTGGGATTTGTAACCGCTGGTCAACTGGCGCCCGGTGACAAACTGCCTTCCGAACGTGAATTGTCTTCACGATTTCAGGTAAGCCGCCCGACGGTGCGCGAGGCGATGCGGGCGCTTTCGGTGCTTGGCGTTATCGAAGTGCGCCACGGCGGCGGCGCCTATGTCGGACGGCTCCGGGCCGAGGACCTGCTTGGCCCACTCAACTTTTTTCTGTCTCTGTCAGATGCCTCTATCGACAATCTCTACAACGCAAGAAAACTGATCGAAGGCGAGATTTGCGCGCTGGCCGCACGGCTGGCAACCGATGATGATCTGGACCAGCTGGCAAAACTGATCGAAGAACAGGCCGGCATGATGGACTATGCCGACAACTACCTCAAACTCGATTCGGAATTTCACAAACTTTTGGGCGACCTGTCGGGAAATCCGTTTCTGGCGCGTGCTTCGCAAAGCCTGAACGTGCTGGGGATAGAGTTCCGAAAAAAGGCTGCCCGGGTTGCGGGAACGCCAGCACGGTCAGTGCAGGACCACAGAAACATTCTCGCCGCACTTCGGGCAAAAGACTTTGAAGCGGCGCGCGCTGCGATGGTCGCCCATATGGACCAAGTCCTGGTGTCCACACGAGCAGACTTGGAGGTCGATAAAAGTGAGTAAACCAAGGGTCGTCGTAACCGATTATACGTTCCCCGATCTGACGCGCGAACAGGCAGCAGCAGAGGCGGCCGGTGCCGAGTTCGCGGCCTTTCAATGCCGCAACGCCGATGATGTGAGCGAGGCAATCCGCGGAGCCGATGTGGCGGTCGTCCAATTCGCGCCCGCCAACAGCGCTGCAATTGCGGGACTGGCAGATGGCGCGGCGCTGATCCGCTATGGTATCGGCTTTGACAATATCGATGTTGACGCCGCCAATGAGCGCGGCATCCCGGTGGGTTACGTACCAGACTACTGCCCCGACGAAGTGGCCGATCACACCGCTGCCTTGTTGCTTGCGCAACTTCGCAAGCTTGCCGCGCTTGACACATCGGTGAGAAGTGGTGATTGGGCCGCGGTCGATATCGCCAAACCGATGAAGCCGTTCTCGAAAACCCTGGTCGGCTTTTTCGGCTTCGGTCAGATCGGGCGGGCGGTCCATCGCCGCCTGGTTAATTTTGGTTTCCGGTTTGCCGTTGCCGACCCCGCTTTGTCCGAAGCCGAAGCCAGCGCACTAGGATTGCAGAAAATGGAGGCCGAAGAACTCTTTGCTAAGGCCGACGCGATCAGCCTGCACGCGCCTGCAAACGCAGCAACAACGGAATTTGTCAACGAGGCGCGGCTTTCCAAAATGCAACCCCATGCGGTAGTCGTCAATTCAGCTCGCGGCGCGCTGATCGACGAGGACGCATTGGCGCAAGCACTGAAGGCCGGGCAAATCGGATCCGCCGCGCTCGATGTTTTTGTGAGCGAGCCGCTGCCGGCCGGCTCTCAGCTGCGCAAAGCTCCCAACCTGCTCCTGAGCCCCCATGCCGCGTGGTATTCCGACGCCGCCATCGGGCAGTTGCAGCAGTTTGTCGCCGACGACATTGCCAACCATCTGGCCGGCCGGCATTTGCGCAAACCCGTGCCGGGTTCGGTGGCGCAGGGTTGAGGGATATGGACGCGTAGATGACAGGCTGACCTCACTGCGCAAATCACGCCTCCGTAAATCACGCGCCCCGTAAATCACGCCCCCGTAAATCACGCCTATGGGTGGCACGACTGGATGGAGTTCGGAAATGCTTCTGAAGATGAAAAATATCGACAAGTCTTTCGGCGCGAACAAAGTTCTCGATGGCGTGGATTTCGATTTGGGCAAGGCAGAGATCGTTGCTCTTCTCGGCGCGAATGGAGCGGGCAAGTCCACCTTGATGAAAATAATGACCGGCATCTATTCACGCGATGCCGGCCAGATCCAGATCAGCGGTCAGCCGGTAGATATTACCTCTCCCTCTGATGCCATGTCGAACGGCATCCGGCTTGTTCCCCAGGAACTGCAGGTACTGCCGGACCTTAGCGTGGCAGAGAACATCTTCCTTGGCACACTACCCACCAGTGGCAACGGGCCGCTTGCCCGGGTTCGCCGCCGCGAGTTAAACCGCATGGCCGAAGCGATCCTCGACGACCTTGGCATCAACTCAATGGACGTGACGGGACCTCTGTCGCGCTATTCAATCTCCGAACAGCGATTGGTTGAAATCGCCCGCGCGCTGGCCGGCGACGCCCGTATTCTGGTGATGGACGAACCCACTGCATCGCTGTCTGCACCTGAATGCGACAGGCTTTTTGAGATCATGGACCGGCTTCGCGCCCGCGGTGTGTCGATCATTTTCATCTCTCACTTTCTCGACGAAGTGTTCCGCATCTGCGACCGGATCGAGGTTTTGCGCGATGGTCAAAATGCTGGAGCCTTTGTCACCGGGGAAACGGATCACCATGAGGTGCTGACCGCGATGCTGGGCCGCGAGCTAGAGGATCTGTTTCCCGC
Source organism: Rhizobiaceae bacterium (assembly GCA_963669455.1). Classification (GTDB taxonomy): domain Bacteria; phylum Pseudomonadota; class Alphaproteobacteria; order Rhizobiales; family Rhizobiaceae; genus JAWKWH01. The sequence continues at coordinate 3,415,051 of OY770026.1, read as the reverse complement.
GCATGCAAAGGCACCCGGCGAGGTGGCCTTCCGGGCTGAAGGCCTGACTGCGCTTCCTCGCATCCGTGATGTCAGCCTGTCGATTCGCAAGGGCGAAATTCACGGCATCTTTGGCCTGATTGGTTCTGGTATCGAAGAAATTGGCAAGCTGCTTTTTGGCGAACATCAGGTGCAATCGGGATCGCTTACGCTGCTCGGCAAGCCGTTCAAGGCAATGTCTGTTACCGACTCTATTTCGGCAGGGGTAGGCTTCGTCTCAGGCGAGCGGAAATCCGACGGTATTGTCCCCGACATGCCGCTTCGCGACAACGCCACATTACCATTCCTGAAAAATCACGCCCGCAGGCAACGCATGTCGGTGCGTTCGCAAACCGAATTTACCGGAAAATGGATCGAGGCGCTGGATGTGATTACCGCCGGCCCCGAACAGAAAATCAGCAAACTCTCCGGTGGCAATCAGCAGAAGATCTGCATCGGGCGCTGGCTGGTCGATGGCTTGAAAGTGTTGATTTTGGAGGAACCCACGCGCGGCGTCGATTTAGGCGCGCGCAAGGATATCTATGCCCATCTACGGCGGCTTTCCGATGAAGGCCTATCGGTGATCGTTGTGTCGTCCGACGCAGAGGAGATCGGCGGACTGGCGGACACCACGACGGTTCTGATCGACGGGCAGGTGGCCGAACGGTTCGACCAGCCTGCCGAAGCCCAGACGCTAATGAAATCAGCCACCCGTGAAATAGCAGCCTGATGCACTGGAGAGAAAAACATGAAACTCTGCATACCCACCTGGTGTTTTCCACAGCTGACACTAGACGAGGCCGCCGGCGTCGCCAAATCGCTTGGCTTGTCCGGTCTCGACATTGGGCTTTTTTATGAATCGGCGCTCGACAAGGCCCGCATCCTGTCCGATCCGGACGCCTATGGCGCCGAAATCCGGGCCGCGCTGCCTCTGCCGGTCGTGAACTACTACCACCTGTTTGGCAACGGCCTTGAGGAAAGGAACCTCGCCCTGCCGACCGACCCCGCCAATCTGGCGGATCTGAAAGCAGTGCTGAAATTCGCCGCCGCCGCCGGGGCGGAGAGCATTTTTATCCTGCCCGGTATGGTCAATCCGGGCCAAAGCCGCAGTGCCGCCATCGCACAATCCGTCGAAGCGTTAAAGCCCATGGTCGAAGCGGGGCAAGAGGCGGGGGTGCTCGTCACCGTCGAACCCCATGTTCATGGCATAATTGAATCGGTGGAGGCCTCCCATGACCTGGTCGCCCGGGTTCCGGGGCTGAAACTGACGCTTGATCCGGCGCATTACGTCTCGCTCGGTTGCCAGCAGGATGAAATTGAGACGCTCGCACCCCATGCGGGCCACGTGCACCTGCGGCAGGCCAAACACGGGTTCCTGCAGGAAAAGATGGAAAACGGCACCATCAACTTCCCGGGCTTTTTCGGGGCGTTACGCGATGCCGGCTACGACGGCTGGCTTGCTGCCGAGTTCGTGCATCAGGCCTATATGAACACACTCTTCGACGATGTTCTCAGCGAGACCGTCAAAATGCGCGATTGCTTTCGCAATTGGGCGGATGGTGAGCGTTCCTCGAGGCAGGCGTGAGCGCACCGCTCGAGCATAACGACACACTCGGCCGCCTGATCCGTTCGGGCGGATGGGCCGAGTTGGCCGAGGGCACGCCCCGGCTTATTGCCCGTGCGATCGAAGCCGGCGACAGGGACGCGGCGGCGGCGCTGGCAGATTTTTTTCTTGGCGAGATCGACGTCGTCTACAATATCTACACGCAGTGGTTCTGTGACACGCGAAAATGCCTTTCTGACAAAGGGATGAACCCGGCAAAATTGCGCCAGGCGGAAGATGAAATTGACGCCCGCCTAGCGCCATACCATGCAACGGCCTCCCGGGACCGGGCCGAGGTGCGGGCAGACATGGCATCATGCCTGGAACGCGTGAAGGCCGGTGCGGGGACGGATGGTCTGGACGAGGCAGTGGCCACCTGGCGAAGCCTTCACGATTATGAGGTCAGCAAGCTTTCGGGCCTGTTTTGCCTTGTCGTTGAGCGCCATGGCGAACCGGCGTTGCGCGAGATGTACGAAAGCTGGGTCATCGGCGACTGGTTTGCAAAGCGCTATCAGCGGTTCGATGTTTCGAAGATCGACTGGGGCACCGCCTCCTGGCTGCTGACATATCTGGCCTTTGAGGGTCACCACGGGCATCTCAGCGGCAGTGGCCGCGACGGCACCATTGACTATGCCGAGGATGACGAAAAGGTCACGATCAGCTTCGCGCCGTGCGGCTCGGGCGGGCAGACCATGGAGCGGAACCATCACAGCAACCAGCCACCGCTTGCCGCTCCAGACCTGGGTTGGCCCGAGTTGACCGGCGCCCATGATTTCACCTGGAGCGAAACAGGCATATGCGCTTACTGCGCCCATTGCTGTATTCTTCACGAAACCCTGCCGATTGCCGCGTTCGGATATCCCGTCCGCATGACACATCCGCCCAAAGCCCCGCTGACCAGCGAGAGCCGTTGCAGTTGGACAGTCTACAAAAACCTCCGCGCGATCCCGCAGGAGGCTTACACGCGGGTGGGTGCGGTAAAGCCGCCTGATGATGCACCGCTTGGTTCAAAGGGCCGTCATGCACGCGACGTGGCCGTCGGGAGGGCATTGGTTGGCTGATTTCTTCTCGCACCGGCCCTCGCGGCCCCGCATCGGCGTGATCGGCGGAATGATGGCCTATTTCGAGGCCATCATGCCGCCCGGATTTCGAGACGAACGCCGCGCCCATGTGGCGTCAGTGACGGCTCACCTGCCGGATCGTGTTGATCTCTTCGACCTCGGCCTATGGGCCGACCAGGGCGATGACGCGCCAATCCGCAGCCGGCTGGATGACATTGATATCGATGTTCTGCTGCTGATCCCCACAATGGCCAACCCGCCCGCGGAAATCGCGGCGATGGCTGCCGAGGCCGGTGTTCCGGTGGTGATCGCAAATGCGCACGGGCTCGCCCGTGTCGACGAGGACTACGATATGGCAGCACTTTGCCGCCATTCGACCAATGTCGGCACAACCATGTTGAGTGCGATGCTGCGCCGGCTGTCGCCGCCGGTCCGGCCCATCGTCGTTTCCGGCTTTCTGGATGACATTGGCTTTCACGACCGGCTGCGGCGGGCGGTCGAAACGGCGGGGCTTGCCCGGCGGATGCAAGGTTTGAAGATCGGGCGGCTGGGCCTGCCAATGACCGGTTATGATCACCTGGGGCTGAATGCCGACGAGGCAGCAGCATCCGGCTTCGAGCTTTGCGATATACCGCTTGAGGACTGGACCGGGCGCATCGGCAGCGTCACAGACGACATTATCACCGCCGCGATTGAGACGGGTCTGCCCCAAAATACCCGGTGGGAAGACACGCCGAACCTCCGTCGCGCCATGCGCCAGGCATTGGCACTGGACGCGCTGGCGAACGAGTATGATCTCGACTGCGGCGCGATCGCCTGCCGCGGGCCATTCGGCGACCGGATGGAAAATGGCGCGATCTCGTGCCTGGCAACGATGCTTCTTGCCAACACCGGACGGCCTTTCGCAGCGACCGGCGACATGGTCACAGCCGTCGCCATGCTGATCGGCCGTACACTGGGTGGCGCAGCGCTTTATTGCGAACTCGATGCTGTCGATCGGTCGCGCGACGCATTTCTTGTCGCCAATACCGGCGAGGCGGATGCCGGCTGGTGCCCCGATGACGGTGTTTGTGAGATCCGTGATGCTTCTGTCCATTCCGGGCGGCAGGTACCTGGGGTCGTGATACGCCAGACCCTTGCAAAAGGCCCGGCAACGATGCTTGGCGCAACGCTCGACCGGACCCGCTCTGCGCGGCTGAGCCTGATTGCGATGGAGGGCGAAACCCTTAACCCCGCCAAGACCGCATTGAAGGTTACGGCGGGATGGTTTCGAACGTCGCGCCGTCCGGCACTTTCCGCATTCGAGGACTGGGCGAATGCGGCTGCGACTCACCACGGAGCCCTGGCGCCCGGACATCTCGCCGAGGCCACCCATTGGCTCGGAATGCTTTCTGACCTGCCAGTAACGGCAATATCTGAATAAGGACCACAAAATGACGACGGAAAAAGTAGCTTTTGTGACCGGTGCCTCGCGGGGCATCGGCTTTGAGATTGCCCGGCAACTGATTGAACGCGGCTGGAATGTCGGCCTTGCCGCGCGCGGTAAAGATGCGCTCGATGCTGCAGCGGCAAAGCTCGATAAGAAACGCGCCCTGCCGGTGGTCTGCGATGTTTCGGATGTGGCATCGGTGAGCGGCGCGGTTGCTACGCTGACTGCGCATTTCGGGCCAGTAACAGCATTGGTGAACAATGCGGGCGTGATCGACCCTATCGGCCTGTTACACGAGACCGATCCAGCCGCCTGGATGCGGCTGATCGAGATTAATATCGGTGGCGTGATGTTCACGACCCATGCGATGTTGCCGGGGATGCTTGCGGCAGGACGCGGGGTGATCGTAAACCTTTCGTCGGGTGCGGCGCTAAATCCGGTCGACGGCTGGAGCGCCTATTGCACCTCGAAAGCAGGGCTCAACATGTTGTCCCGGTCATTGGCCACCGAATACGGCCCGAACGGCATTCGCGTTCACGACTTCATCCCCGGCGTCGTTGGAACCGACATGTTGAACGGCGCGCAGCAGAAATTTGACAATGCCGTCGCCCGGCTCGACGATGACGTTAAACTGCCACCCAGCATCCCCGCGCGTTGCATCGCCTGGCTGGTCGATGAGGGAGACGGCGAGGTGGAAGGCGTTGAGCAGACGATACGCGATCAAAAACTGCGGGCGAAAGTGGGACTGGAGGAACGCGATCAATGGTAAACCCTCTCGACATGAATGATCTCGGGTTGAGGGACCGCAAAATACTTGTCACCGGCGCGGCGCAGGGCATTGGGCGTTCAACGGCTGTTTGGCTGGCCGGTCTGGGTGCCCGGGTTGTGCTCGCGGATATCAAGGATTGCTCCAAAGCCGCTGAAGAGGCCGGCAATGGCGCCGAGGCACGTCACCTCGATCTGGCCGACCGGGCCGCGAGCGAGGCGCTGATTGCTGAGTTGAATGGTGGCGATGCGCCGCTCTACGGACTGGTGAACTGCGCGGGCCTGCTCATCCGGCAGACCATCGAAACGATAGATTACGATCAGTACGACCTACACACGAATATCAACCAGGCCGGCGTTTTCTTCCTGGCTCGTGCTGCGGTGAAAGCGATGCGTCCCCACCGCGAAGGGCGGATCGTGCTTTACACGAGCCAAGGCGCCTTCAATGGCGGGCTTAACGGTTCAACCCACTATTCGATGAACAAGGCGGCGGTCACCGCGCTGGTCAAATCATTGGCGCGTATGGCAGCGCCGGACGGGATTACCGTGAATGCGGTTTCGCCGGGAGCTGCCGACACGGCGATGTTCCGCGGTGGAATGAGTGACGCCGATATCGGGAATTTCCTCAAGCTTATCCCGCTGGGGCGTATCGCAACGACCGAAGAACTTGCAGCGCCGACTGCATTTTTGTTGACCGATTGGGCACGCTACATTACCGGCACGACGCTGCATGTGAACGGTGGCCAACTGATGGTCTGACCGGCCACGCACTCAAGGAGATCAATCATGGCCTGGAAAACGAAGCGGGAGGATATTGTCAAAGGTGGGTTTTCGACCCCGCTCGACGCGCCGATGGTGCCGCCATTTCCGTTCGCTTTTAGGGACTGCAACATCCTCACGCTTGTCTACCGTACCGATGAGAGCGCCATTGAGGCGCTGCTGCCGGAACCACTCGTCCTGACGGGCGACGAGGTGATGATCCACATCTATCAAATGAACGACACCAGCTGGATCGGTCCCTATCATGAAGTCAATGTGATGGTGGGCGCCGAGCTGCCGGGCAAGGCATTGGGGAGCTATTCTCCGTATCTGTTTCTGTCGTCGGATATCGGCGTCGCCCATGGGCGCGAAATCCACGGCCAGCCCAAAAAGTTTGGCAATCCGAAGCTTGAATTCCGCGGTGACCTGATCGTCGGGACGCTTGAACGCAATGGCATTGATGTCGTGACTGGCACCATGCCTTACAAGCAGCGCGAAGCCGACATCGGCGAGCTTGGCAGCATTTTTCCCTTTGCCACCAATCTTAATCTCAAAGCTGTCGACCATATCGACGGCACACCCGCGATCCGGCAACTGACCTCCCGCTCGCTTGCCGATGTGAAAGTCTCCGAATGCTGGCGCGGCCCTTGCACGGTAGAACTGCGCCCAAATGCTCAGGCCCCCGTGCACCGGTTGCCAGTGCGCGAGATGCTTGACGGGTTTTTCTGGAGCGCCGGTTTCACACTGGTGCCCGGAGAGGTGATTTACGACTATCTCAATGACGAACAACAGATGGAAAAAACATGAAATTCCTACGCTACGGCCCACGCGGCTCTGAAAAACCCGGACTTCTGGACGACAGCGGCAATATCCGCGATTTGTCAGGCGTTGTCTCCGACATCGCCGGTGACGTTTTGTCCAATCTGGACAATCTGAAATCCATTGACGCCGATAGCCTGCCCCTGGTTCAAGGCGAGCCCCGTCTTGGCGCCTGCGTAGGGGGCACGGGCAAATTTATGTGTATCGGCCTCAACTATGCAGACCATGCCGCGGAAAGCGGGATGAAAGTACCAAGCGAGCCGGTGCTGTTCATGAAGGCAACCTCGGCCATCTGCGGCCCGAACGACCCGATCATCATCCCGCGCGGCTCGACGAAGACCGACTGGGAAGTCGAGTTGGGCGTGGTAATCGGCAAACCGGCAAAATACGTCGACGAAGCCGAGGCTATGAATCACGTGGCCGGATATTGCGTGATCAATGACGTATCGGAACGCGCTTTCCAGACCGAACGCGAGGGCCAGTGGACGAAGGGAAAATCCTGCGACAATTTCGGCCAGACAGGCCCCTGGCTCGTCACCCCGGATGAGGCCGGCGACCCGCAAAATCTGTCGATGTGGCTTGAGGTGAACGGCGAACGCATGCAGGACGGCTCGACCAAGACAATGGTCTATGGCGTGGCGCATCTGGTGAGTTATCTAAGCCAGTTCATGACACTTGAGCCCGGCGACATCATCTCAACCGGCACGCCACCGGGGGTGGGCCTTGGCCTCAACCCGCCCCGCTATCTGAACCCGGGCGATGTGGTCGAGCTTTCAATCGAAAACTTAGGTGTGCAAAAACAAACCTGTGTTGCCGATGACTGAGAGATTTAAAATTCGTTCCGTCGAAGCCTTTCCGATTGCCTATCCGGAACCAACGGACCACAACCGCAGGCGGTCAGTCTGTCTGGTCAAGATTACATCGGAAGATGGCGTGCCGGGCTGGGGAGAGTGTTGCAGCTATTTCCCCGAGGCTTCACTGGCGGCGGCGAAGATCGTCGAGGGCATGGCCGCCCGGATCGTCGGGGAAAATCCACTTCAAACCGAGCGGATCTGGCATGATTTGCGCAAGCATAGCTGGTGGTACGGCACCGGTGCCGGTATCGCCTCCATTGCGATTTCCGGCATCGATATTGCGCTTTGGGACCTGAAGGGCCGACTGCTGGGTACGCGGGTGCTCGACCTTTTGGGGGGACCGGTTCATGACCAGGTGCCGGCGATTGCCAGCCTGCACGGCACCAGGGAAAGCATTGAAGAAATGGCCGACGAGATCAGCGGGCACACGGCCACCGGGCTGCACGGCGCGAAGGTCGGCTTTGGCAAGTATGGAGAGGCCAATCTGGGTTTCGATTTCGATCGCGATGTTGAGTTTGTCGAACAGGTGACTGCGGCCATGGGGCCGGGCAAGTCGCTGATGATTGATTGCGGAGTTAACAACGAATGGGACATTCCCACGGCAATCAGCCGGGCCAAAGCGTTTGAGGAGCGCGGCGTGGCCTGGCTGGAAGAGCCGCTCGGCCACGACGATCCGGAAGGCTATGCGGCGCTTCGCGCGGCAAGCGGTATTCGGATAGCATACGGCGAACGTGAATCGACCCCCCGGGGCGTTAAAAGGATCGTCGATACCGGGACCGTCGATGTGATCGGCCTGGACCCTGGCAGGATCGAAGGGATTACCGGATTCCGCAAGGCCGCCGATATCTGCGCTCTGTCAGGCCGGCAGGCCAATGCGCACAACTTTTCCACTGCCATCGTCGGAGCCGCGAGCCAGGCACTCAGCTTCGCCAGCAAGGCTTGTAAATTGCTTGAACTCCAACCGGTCTACGGCCCGGCCCAAACGGATATTGTCGACCGGCCGATCTGGCATGAAAAGGGGTATGTCGATGAACCGCAGGACACAGGTCTGGGAATTGAGGTCAACGAGGATTTTGTCCGCACCTTGGCGCTGGACTAGAGCGTGTCTTGCTTAAACCGTTCTAGGCAAAGACGTTTCTGTCAATGCGGAGCTCAACAATTCCGCTAGGCGAACCTTCGATGCGAAGCAAATCGTCGTCGAGAGCGATATTGGCGACGCGATCCAAATCCAAGGGCCGCTGAACCGCACCGATGACATGGCGGATGACGGTTGGCATTGTCGGGGATAGCTGCACCGCAGTGGGAACGCCCATTTTGGTCAAAGGGCCCGGTGCAAGACTTCCGCGATGGCCGCCGTGCAGGGCGCTGCATCCGTCTTCGATCCCCAAGACCCCTCGATGACGTCCGTTCCAGGGTGAAGACATCAACCCTCCATTTGAGTACCAAAGCATGGTCACAGGTAGAACAGACGGGTCTTTCAGCACAAAAATAATGTCATTTTCTACTTCGCGGACAACTGCGCTCCAGCCAAGTTCTGCGCTTTGTTCCTCGACAAGTACCACAAAGTCTTCATGCCCGTTCGCGATTGGATATCCGGTCAGGTCCGTGGGGCCGTCCCTTGAAGGAAATGCCGTAAGATCAATGGAACTCGCAGGGTAATCGAGGTGGTTCAACCCAGGTTCGGGTGGTTCGCCGGGTGTCAGCGCCAGCCGTTTTGGCGAGTGCGATATTCGTCCGCCGGCTGCCATTTTTGTCATAACATGGTGGGAAATTGGAATGGCGCCATGGCCGCCGCTAAAGCGGTGGGTTTGATATAGCAATGGCGCGTCCGGAGCGCAGCAAAGCCGCTTTTCCACGGTGGCGCCCATGACAGTTTTCCGCAGGATAAATCCCGCTTCAGGCCCATCGCCCGCATCAACGCAATCCCAGGGTGAATTCGGTGGCCAACCGTGAAGCGGCGCGGGTTCGATGTCACTTTCGGCGAATGGCGCGCACAGGAAATCACCCGACAGATATCGCTCTACATTGGGCAGATCATCGGGGATTTCGACTGAGGCGTTGTCGACCCATTCGGCTGTGTGAAGGGGGGTAAGCCAACGGCCGTCATGCAAGAGGTTGAGGTCTCGCAAATGGCCGACACGCAGATCGAGCGAAACCCGAACCATTTGCGAGGAAATCGAGGCAAAACTCATTCTCAACCCTGCCTAAAACGTCGCAGTCACGCCGCCATCGACCGGCAGATTGGCGCCTGTTACATAACCTGCTGCATCAGACAGCAAAAATGCAACGGCTCCGGCGATCTCTTCGGGCTTAGCAGGTCTTCCAAGAGGGATCTTCCTGTGCTTGAGATAGACCGTTTTGAAGTAGTCCGTATCATGCTCATGACTACCGTCATCCAGAACCGCCATATCGGTGTCGATGAAACCGGGTGATACTGAGTTTACCCGTATCCCGGCATCTGCAAGATCGCAGGCGAGGCAACGGGTCAGGTTGAGAATTGCTCCCTTGGCCATGGAATACGGAGCCGAGTCGACGGCCCCAACCATTCCCATGATCGATGCAATATTCACAATCGATCCTTTCGATGCCTTCAGCGCCGCAGTCGCAGCCTGACAGATATGGAGGGCGCCCGATTGGTTCACGTCGATGACTTGCCGATATCGATCAAGGTCAAGCGTGTCCCATTCCGATATATCTCCGATGGCGGCATTGTTTACCACGCCGTCCAATCTGCCGTGCACCGCCAGCACATCACTGATCAAACCTGAGCATCCCGCAAAATCCGAAACGTCGCAGCGATGCAAACTAGCGTTTTCCGGCAGGTTCGAAGGATCGATGTCGCGGATATCGCTCAACGCGACATGGGCACCGAGATCAAGCAAATGACGGGCGATTGCTTGGCCGATGCCGCGCGCTGCGCCGGTTACCAAAATAATCTTGCCTTGCATGAGGTAACTCCAATTTAGAGCATGTCTTGTTTAAATGGAATCGTTTGAGCGCAGGGTATTTGTGTCCTGGTTAGGAGCGTGACGCGACGCGGGTGCACACCCGTTAGCGTCGCGCGACGACATCCAGGGCGCAAAGAACCAAGCTGAAACGATTTGGGTTTGTCATTCTCTTTCAACGCTTCAACCTCACCTGCTTGGAGGTCTTTTTCACGGACAGTGTCGTCAAAATCCTCGCGCGATCGTCTGATCGCACTCCGGTGTTTTCCTAACTGCCGCAAAAAATCCTCTCCATCAAACTAATCCCATTTAAACAAGACACGCTCTAGCCCGCGATTGAGTTTGTCCGGCCGCGTGAAACGAACGCCAACAGCGCGGTCAACAGTGCCGTGAACAACAAGACGACGGTTACGAGCGCCGAGATCTCCGGGGTGAAACCATAGCGCATCATGCCATAGAGCCGGATCGGCAGGGTCATGCCGTCGCCGACAATGAAAAGCGTGATCATCGTTTCGTCAAACGAGATAGCAAAACTCATGATCGCCGACGTTGCCAACGGCATAGTCAGTTGCGGCAGAAGAATGCTTCGGAAACATCTCCACGGCCCGGCGCCAAGATCGCGTGCCGCCCAGATCAGCGCCGGATCGAGCATCGAAAGCCGCGCCTGCAATGTTCGAAATCCGATCGCCAGAACAAAGACGACATGACCCAGAATCACCGCATTCACACCACGGGCGATGCCAACCTCTTTCATGGCCACCAGCAGCGCCATACCGGTTATGATCGGTGGCAGAAGAAACGGCAGAAAAACCAGAGCGGAAATCGACGCGGCTTCCCAGCGTGGCGTGTTCTTCCGGGATGCGTAGATTGCCATTGCCAGCGCCAAAATCAGGCTCATCGCGACCGCGATCAGGCCAACCTTGATCGAACTCAGGACTGCTGCGCCAATTTCGGCATTCGAAAAGAGTTTGGCATACCAGTCGAAGGAAAAACTGTCCCAATTGATTTTCCCGCGACGCACCGAAAAAAACGAGGTGAGTACGACCAGCAGGATTGGGGCGTAAAGAACGAAGATCGTCAGTATCGCCATGCTGTTCAAAATCGCGCGAAACGGTTTCATCACCCCTCCGGCCTCAGCCATTTCGGGTTACTGAGCCGCCCCGCCAGGGAGATCACCACGAAGGAGATGATCATCAGGACAAACGACAAGGCGGCGCCCAAAGGCCAGTTGAAGGCGATCCCGAACTGGGAAAACACCAGTCGTCCATAGGTCAATCCATTAACCCCTCCCACCAGTTCGGGCGCAAGGAAATCTCCGACGCTCAAGACGAATGTGAACATTACGCCGACAATTGCGGATGGGAATGACAATGGCAGGACGATGGTCCAGAATATGCGAACCGGTCCCGCACCCAGATCGCGCGCAGCATTGATCGTAGCGGCCGGAATGCGCTCCAGCCCGACAAAAGTGGTCAGGATACAAAACGGCACCAGGGCAAACACAAGCGTCATGCGCACCGCAGTCAGGTTGAACAGAAAAATCGACAGCGGGTCTTCGATAAGACCAGTCCAAATAAGGAACTGATTGAGGAAACCGGTGTGCCCCAAAAGGCCGCGCATAGAATAGATTTTGATCACATAGCTCATCATAAGCGGGATCGCGATGGCAAAGATGAGGGTATATTTCAGCAGTGTTTTCTGCCGGCTGATGAACATCGCCACGACATAGCCAAGAACGAAACACAAGGCTGAAACCTGAACAGCGATGAAGAGGGTCTTGCCCAGAACGCGCCGATAAACCGGGTCGTGCAGAACCTGGTCATAGTTGGCCAGCGATGGCGAGTAAATTATGGAGCCGGCTTCGACCTTAAAGAACCCGTAGACCAAAAACGCCGCAATCGGGACCAGCACGGCCGCCAGCAAAAGCACCCAGATTGTCAGGCGCCAGACAAGGATGGGGTATCCGCGCGCTGGCATTACCTGTTGCTCCCTGGGATGATCGTGCAGGCACTGACGGGGAATACCAAACGCACCTCTTCGCCCAGTGAGATATCATCGCCACGCCCCGGCTGACGGACCAGAATTTCGCGGCCCGTATTGCTGCGAAATGCCATCAAGGTGTTGTCTCCATGGAACCGACGATCAATCAAGGTTGCGCTGCATGACAATGGGGTGTCATCGCCACCAATTCGAACCGATTCTGGCCGAATGGCCAACGTGCCAGGACCGCTTGTTGGAACAGCGGTGCGCCCAATTTCGGTCTCGCCATTGGCATCAATGGGAATGAGATTGTTCAATCCAATGAATTCCGCGACAAACTTGGTTTCGGGGGCATGATAAAGCGTGTCCGACGTATCGACCTGCTCGATGCGTCCTTCGTTCAGGACACAAATACGGTCCGACAGCGAAATCGCCTCATCCTGATCATGGGTCACAAAGATGAATGTCAGGCCAAGGTCCCGGTGCAGCTCTTTCAAAAACCGCTGCATCTGGCCGCGCAACGATGCATCAAGGGCCGATAGCGGTTCATCCAGCAAAATGACCTTGGGTTCGCACACCAAAACGCGCGCTATGGCGACCCGTTGCTGCTGCCCTCCGCTCAATTGCGCCGGATAGGCCGATATCCGGTCGCTTAGGCCGACCCGTTCAATCATCCCCGTCACCGCTTTTTTCAGGGCCGCCCCGCTTACACCTTTCACCCGCAGACCGAAGGCCACATTGTCAAAAACGGTCATATGCGGAAACAACGCATAACCCTGGAACACGGTGTTAAACGGGCGCCTCTCAATGGGATCGAAAGTGATGTCGGTTTTGCCATGCAGGATCCGGCCTTGATCCGGCATCTCAATGCCTGCAATTACTTTCAGAAGCGTCGTCTTTCCCGATCCGCTGGCCCCCAAAAGCGAAAAGAATTCTCCCGATCTGACCGTAAGGTCTATCTGCTCCAGGACCCAGTGGTTGCTATAACATTTGCCCAGGCCATCAAGTATCAGATCCATGGCGCCCTCATGGTTGAGCGTAGGCGCGTACCGCATCCCAGTTCAACTCCACGCCAAGACCCGGCGCATCATCCAGCCCGGCAATGATACCATCCTGCATCGATACCCCGCCAGTTGTCAGTTCTTTGCGCAGTTTCTCGACGCACAGTTCCTGAGGCAAGTACTCGATAAACTTGCAATGCGGTGTAACGGCCGAGAAATGTGCCGTCGCTGCGGTCGATACCCCGGTTTTCCAGCAGTGAGGCACGATTGTCAGGTCATGCCGGGCCGCCATATCAGCAACCAGCAATGCTTCGGACAATCCGCCCACACGGCCAATGTCAGGTTGCAGGATTGATGCCCCGTTGCTTGCGACAAGGTCAGAAAATTCATGCCGCGTCGCCAACCATTCGCCCATGGCAATCGGAATGTTCACCAACTCGGAAAGTTTGCGATGTTCATCCAGATCGTCGCACCAAACAGGGGTTTCCACAAAGAACAGGTTAAACTCAAGCCAATCCTTCATGATCGATGCCGCCGTTGCAGCGTCTGGAAACATATACTGCACGTCGACCATCAGGGTCACGTCATCTCCAATCGCGCTGCGCACTTCACCAATCAGTTCCGTGTGTTTCTCGTAAGGTTCCTTCATGCCGTCATGGGCGTAGGGACCGTTCATGGTCACTTCGGCCTTCATCGCACGAAAGCCCAAATCGCCAGCGCGCCTTGCCGCATCGCATAGGGCATCGCGATAATCAGCAAAACCCGCGCCGTGAGGTTGAAGCGAAGCATAAGGCACCACCGGATCACTGCGCCTTTCCCGCCCAAGCAGTTGCCAGACCGGTTTGCCTTCCCGCTTGCCTTTCAAATCCCACAGCGCCATTTCGACGGCGCCAAGTGCGTGAATCATTGCACCGCGCCGCCCGTTCATCGCCGTTCCGATATAGGCACGCTGCCAAAAAGCACGGATGTCATTGATCGGTTCCGACATCAGCAAATCACGCAGGCACAAACCCATGGTGTGGGTTCCTGGTGCCTCGATGCAGGCTCGTCCGATCCAGGGGTTTACATCCGATTCACCGTAACCCTGGTTCCCGAGTTCGTCCTCGACCACGACAAGCAGACTGTCCTGAGCAGAAGAGGTCAGCGTTTCGTCGAAATCATCTGCCAATAGAACATAGATTTCGAGGTTTTTGATCTGCATGAGTGGGTCCTGGCCGCTACATCGCTTGGAGTGCAGTTTTCACTGCACCCTTCGCATTTCTCAATGGTTATTTTGGGCTGGTAGCCTTGACCTCATTCCAGAGGCGCACGCGCGCATCCATGTCTTCCACAGGCTTAAGCCAAACAAGGTTGTCGGCATATCCCAGCCCTTCAGCTTCCAGTGTGGTCGGACCATAGCCATATTTGCTGTTAAGCACTTCGCCCACTTCCGGGCGCAATGAATAATCCGCCCAGGCATGCGCACAATCCAGATCTTTGGCGCCGGCAGACAATGCCCATGTGTCAAGCCAGCCAACGGCACCCTCTTTGGGAATTGAATAGACCGCGTTATAGCCACGGTCGCGAAGCTGGCCAAGCTGTGGTTCGCCCATTGACAGCATCATGGTCGCTGCACCGCTTTCCCAAACCGCAACACCGTCGTCAAACCCGGCATAGTAGCTAAGAAGGTTACCTTTCAGCTCAATCAGTTTCTCACGCACCTGCACCATCTGATCTTCGGTCAGATCAAACGGATCCTCAAACCCCAGATACAAGGCTGCCATCACAATATTGTTGTTGGAATCGTCGAGGGCGATCACCCGCTGAGCGTTTTTCGGATCCCACATTGCGCCCCAGGATGTCGGTGCCTCGCTCATTTCATCAGCATCATAAATCAGGCCTTGCGATCCCCAGGCGATTGGAATGCCCAGACGGTTTTGGCCGTCCTGAACGGCGGCCACTTCCTGAAACGCTGGCAGCAGGTTGCCAATATTTGACAGCTTTCCTTCATCAAACGACTGCAACAGCCCGGCCTCGGCATACCGCGGATAGAGGCTTGTATCGATTGAAACGAGATCGAAGTCGGCGCCGTCAGAGCCCGCCATCTTGGCAAACATCTCATCAACACCGCCAACATAGCTTACCGCGACCTTGCAGCCCGAAGCCTTTTCAAACGGTATCCGCCAGGCATCGTCGGCGTATCCTTCAAAGGCTAGCAGCCGGACTTCCTGTGCAGAAGCTGCGCTGCCAACCGTAAGCGCGGTTGCGCAAATCATTGTGAATGCAAACTTTCGATTTAGCATATTGTCCTCCCGGTTTAATCTTCGGCAACCCTGAATTCGGGCCACACATGATCGGATACAGTTTGATCCAACCCCTCGACGTCTCCACGCAACAACATGTCTTTCAACACCAGGTGCTTGGGCACGACTTCGTCAAGATTGGTTGGAATATAGAGTTCAAGCCGGAAAATTATCCTGAGCTGTAACTCCAGCCCAGACCAGATTTTGCGGATAAGATCGTTTCCCGAAAGGTCGATCAGGAACCGATGAAAGGCGATATCGGCCCTGGCGACCTCACCACGCCTATTGTGATCGACCGCCCATTTCAATTCCTCAATGATCGCGTTCAGTGCGATCCGATTTTCCTGAAGTTCCAGATGCGGGATGGAATCGCGCATGGCAATTGGCTCAAGAGCGGCGCGTACCCGGCAGATTTCGTTGATCTGCTTGGCTGAGAATGCTTTGACGTTCATGCCGCCACGCTCGCGAGCCTCAAGCACACCTTGGGATTCCAACCGGCCCATGGCTTCGCGGATGGGAATGCGGCTGACGCCCAGTCGTTCAGAGATTTCTACTTCGCGAACGCGCTCAGCGCGCGATAGCTCACCGCTTGAAATCATATCGACAAGCCGGTCGACAACAGTCTCTTCTGATTTCAGGGTCACGGACATATTCATATCCATATTGTATATTTTTTTAAATTTGTATACAAAATATCTCAATATCGTCAAGCAGGCTGTTGCCAATGTTCAACCCTACTGAATTTCTTCGCCTACCTGGGCCAGTTGATGTGCTGCCGGAATCTCCGGCCTGGCACGGTCCGACCGGTCAAGTTTTTTGGGTCGATCATGCGACAAGGACGTTGAATTCAGTGGCGCTGTGCCAGCAGATTTATACGCCTCACAATCTTGAAACCGACGGCAACCTGCGATTCGTAAAGACCGTCTCCGATACCTTGCTGCTGGTTGGATCGGAGCGTCGCATCTACGAATATAACCTTGAAACCGAAATGCTTGCGCCGTTCGAGAGTTTGCCGCCCTTAACAGATGCCACTTGCATCAACGACGGTGCAATCGGCCCTGGCGGACGCATCGTCGTCGCAGTCAGTGATCTAAAAGAAGAAAACGCCATCGGCGGGTTCTTCTTGCTTGAAGATCAAAGCTGGAGTTTGATCGCGGATGGCATGGTCGTCGCAAACGGACCCGCGTTCAGCCCATGCGGGCGCATGCTTTATCTGTCCGATACATTTGGACGGCGAATCCTGCGGTACAGCCTTGAGGGCAGGTCGATTGACCTGTTTTGTGACCTTTCAGATCGCGACGGTTATCCCGATGGGCTTTTCACCGATCCACAAGGCAATCTTTTCATCAGCTACTGGGCCGGCAGAGCCATTGAAATTTACTCACCCGATGCAGCCCTGTCGGAACGCATCGTCATCGGAAAGGCCAATGCCACTTGTTGCTGCGCATTCGACAGTGACGGGACACGACACCTTTTGATTACTTGCTGTGACGATGAAGACACGGTGCATGCCTCGGGCGCGTATCTGAAAACACTGGGAGCGCCTGAATAACATGTCAGAACCGCTTCTCACCCTGGACAATGTCGTCAAGACCTTTGGTGCCGTGACCGCCGTCAGACCGACATCGATCAATATTACCAAAGGCGAATTTTTTGCGCTGTTGGGCCCATCTGGCTGCGGAAAAACGACTCTGTTGCGGATGATCGGTGGTTTTGCGGCGCCAACGTCGGGCCGTATCCTCATTGAGGGCCAGGACGTCACAAGGCTTGGACCGGAAAGGCGCCCTGTAAATACAGTTTTCCAGGGTTACGGGCTGTTCCCGCACATGACGGTGCCGCAGAACATTGGCTATGGCCTGAAGCGTCAGAAAGTTGATGGCGACGAATTGGCAGATCGTATCCAGGACGCCATCGATCTGGTGCGGCTCGGCGAATTTTCAGACCGCGCCATTGACGAGCTTTCAGGCGGCCAGCAACAGCGTGTGGCGCTTGCAAGAGCGCTTGTTATGCGCCCGAAAATCCTCTTGCTGGACGAACCTCTTTCAGCGCTTGATCTAAAACTGCGCCAACAGATGCAACACGAACTTAGGCGCATTCACGACGAGATTGGTGGCACCTTTATCGTTGTGACCCATGATCAGGGCGAAGCTCTTTCGCTGGCCGATAATGTTGCAGTGATGCGGCACGGGTCCATCGAGCAAATAGGCAGTCCTGCCGAAGTCTATGACCAGCCAGCCAGCCAGTTCGTTTCAACCTTTATCGGCGATGCAATTCTTCTCGCCGCGCGGCGATTGAACAATAGTGTCACCCTTGAGACTGGACAATCCTGGCAAGACCAGGGTGCTGACGGTGATGTGGTCTGCATGATCCGGCCCGAGCACATTCAAATCGCGCCGGTCGCAGGCAATGATATCCAGGTAACCGCCAAGCTTGTTGCGCGCACCTATCAGGGGGCGACGGCGCTGCTGGACTTTGAGACGCCCGCTGGCATCAAGCTGCGCGCCATTGAAAACCGAAATTCAGATCAGATTGCAACCTCGGTCGGCCAGGACATCGAGCTTGGATGGTCGCAGAGCGCGATGCGGATATTTCCGGCGGAGGAGGCCTGATGAACGGCCCGCCAAACAATACGCGCATCGCCGGGATCGAGCTGTTGCCGGTCAATATCCACTACGCGCATCAGGAAAAATCCGCCATAGTTTCACGCCCGGGGATCACGGAAACGCTGGTAAAAATTACCCTGGAGAACGGACTGGTCGGCTGGGGCGAAGCCACGCGATGCGCCGATGCCGCAACGATTATTGCCGCGCTGCACGCCATGCGGCCTTTTTTCATCGGACGCGATGTTTTCGAGGATGAAGCGATACATCGTGACCTTTGGGTACGGGGCGGGTGGCACTTACAACCGATGACGGCAAACCTGGCTTTTGCCGGGATCGATATGGCGCTATGGGACCTCAAAGGAAAGATCGCAGGGCGGCCCATCCACGACCTGATAGGCGGCCCGATGCGCGATGAGGTTGAGTATTACTACTACCTGCCGCTCACGAATGAAGAAGAGCTTCGGGCACTTTGCCGCGATGGAGTGGAGCGTGGCTTCAACGTTTTCTATATCAAGGTCGGCATCGACGAAGACGATGAAGAGGCTTATCTACGTCTGATCCGCGATGAGATCGGGCCTGAAAAGCAAATCAGAATTGACGCCAACCAGGCTTGGTCGGTTCCCGACGCGGTGCGCATATTGAACCGGTGGCAGGACCTGATCGGCATTGATCTGATCGAAGCGCCTGTAAAGATTGATGATCTAAGCCAGATGCACGACGTTCGCGCGCGCACCGGTGCCACAATCTCAATCAACGAGGGGCTTTGGCACGAACCCGACGTTCATCGCATCATCGACGAACGGCCTGGCGATTACCTTTGTTTTTCGACCTATTGGGTCGGTTCGGCCCGGCGGCTGATGTCGATGGCCTGGCTGTCGCATTATCGTGGCTGGAAAATCCTGAAACACACTCACGGGGAGCTGGGGCTTGCGGCCTTCATGGGGCAGCATCTGATGCTGGCCGCGCCCAATGCGGATATCGGCCACCAGCACACGGCGGCGTGGATGACATCGGATGTTATTTTCAACGAGCTTCCCCCGGCGACCAGACCGAAATGGGCGCGCATCTCGGCACCGGGGCTGGGCGTGGAAATGGACGAGCAATCAATTGCAGCGGCCCACGCGGACTATCAACGCAATGGGCCAATACTTTTTAACGATGAAGACCAACCAACTAGCAATCCATAGGAGGAAGAAAATGACTGATAACAACAACAAAAGTGGGCTATTCGTCACGCGTTCGTTCGTGTCGCGGCGCAACATGATGAAGGGCATGGCAGCGGGTACCGTGGGCCTTGCTCTGTCCGGTGCGATGGCACGGGCACAATCCAACACCAGCATCAATATGGTGTGCTGGCAGGGCTATGATGACGCCTTCAAGGTCGGCAGTTTTCTTGCCGACAACAACCTTGAGATAAATCCGACCTATATCGGCTCAAACGATGAAATCTTGACCAAGATCACCGCCGGTGGTCGCGGATCAATTGATATCGTGACACCTTACATGGGTTATGTGCCCCTGATGGTGGCAGCCGATATGCTGGAGTCGATTGACGAGGCCGGCGTTCCAAACCTGGCAAATGTACTGCCCGTTTTCCGCAACGATCCCAATATTATGGTCGATGGAAAGCTGTATGCGGCTCCGTTTACCTGGGGCGCTGCGCCGATGCTCTATGATCCCGCACATTTCGGTGATGCGATCCCCACTTCCTGGCGCGATCTGGAAAAACCGGAACTGGAAGGAAAATTCGGTTTCTCGGACGACCCGATCGGCAACATCACCATTGCGGCGATCGTCGCCACGGATGCCGAAGTCGCCACCGAGCTGACAGAGGCACAGCTGAAAGAGGCGATCGACTACCTTATCATGCTTAAGGGCAAGGCCCGGCTGGTCGCAACATCATGGGGCGAACTTGCCGATGCCATGGCCCGCGGCGAGATCGTGGCCACGTTCTCCGGATGGGAGACCATGAAAAAATTCGTCGCCGACAAGGGCAAACAGGTGGAGTTTACCTATCCCAAGGAAGGCACGTTTGCCTGGTTGGACAATGTGTGCATCGTCAAGGACGCTCCCAATCTGGAGGCAAACCTAAAGATGGCAAACCATGTCTTGTCCATCGAATCGCAACGCATGGTCGGCGAGGAAATGCTGCAAGGCATCGTCTCGCAGGCGGCCATAGATGCGCTCACACCGGAAGCTGCAGCACTTTATCCCTATGAAAATATGGAAGCGTTCGGGGCCAATGCAACATTCTTCCCGTTCCCGCCTCTAGAAGACCGTGACGGTCTGGCCAGCATCGGTCGCTGGAACGAAGAATACGAGCGTTTCAAGTCCGCTTAACGGCTGACGAAATGAAAAGGCGCGACGGAGAAGTGAATTGGGAATGAACTGGAAATCACGGTTGCTTCTGGCACCAGCTTTCGGGGTCTTCACCCTTTTCTTCGTCGCGCCGGTTATCTATTTTTTTGTTTTGTCGTTCTGGCGGGTGCGGCTTTACAAGCTCAGCCCAGACTTCAGCTGGGTCAACTATGCCAAGGCATTAGAGCGCTATGTTCCCATTTATCAGCTTACGTTCTCCGTTGCGCTTGCTGTTGCCTTAACCTGCGTGATGCTGGGTATGCTTTACGCCGGCTTCGTGCGCTTCAAGGCCGGACGCTGGTCGGTGGTCTTGCTGTTCATACCGCTGATGACGTTATTTGGCGGATATCTGGTCAAGATTTACGCCTGGAAAACAATACTCGGCATCAATGGAATACTGAACGGCGCACTGCTTTCCACCGGTTTGATTGATGAACCGATGACCGCACTCTTTTACTCACCCCTTGCAGTGGCCATCACCCTTGTCTATTTCCTGCTGCCCTTCGCGATCCTGCCGATCTATGCCAGCATGCGCGGGATCGAGGACATTGAACTCGACGCGGCCCGCGACCTCGGTGCTGGTCCGTTGCGCAGGTTCTCCGACATCATCGTGCCGCGCTGCCGTGCGGGGATCGTGTCGGCATTTATCATCTGTTTCCTCTTGACGGTTGGAGACTACGTGACCCCGATCCTTGTCGGAGGAAAGATCTCGATGATCGGGAATATGATCACCCCACAGTTCGGTCAAAAATTCGATTGGCCGCTGGGTGCGGCGATGAGTTTCGTCACACTTGCCATTTCGGTCGGATTTGTCGCGGCATTTTCGATCCTGATCAGTTTTTGGAGACCAAGATGAGCAACGGTACGGATGTGATTTTACGCATTCTCATCGGATGCCTTGTGACTTTTCTGGTCGGGCCGTTCTTTCTGGTCGCCTTATTCTCATTCTCCGACAATCCACTTTCGACCATTCCACTCGGCAATGCCTCACTGGTTTGGTGGCAGGAAATGCTCGACCATCCCAGTTTCAGCAACTCGCTGTCAAACAGCCTGATCATTGCCGTCAGCGTGGGGATACTGTCGGCGATCATCGGCACGATGGCTGCCCTGGCCCTTGCCCGTATGAAATCACGTGCAGCCACAACTGTCCTTGCCGTTTTGAGCGTGCCCATGATGATGCCGCCTTTGGTGCTGGCGGTGGCCCTATTGTCGTATTATCACGCAATAAACCTCCCACTGAACCTGATCTCGGTTATCATCAGTCACATACTTTTTACGCTACCTTTCGTGGTGCTGGTGACCTACGCCAGGCTTGCCTCGTTCGATTTCACCGCCGTTGAAAGCGCCCGAGACCTTGGCGCAACCCCGCTTGTGGCGTTCTTTACCGTGACATTGCCGATGATCAGACCAACGGTCATCGGCGCATCGCTGATCGCCGTGGCCTTGTCGATTGACGATTTCATCATCACATTTTTCACCATCGGTCAGGGCAACACCTTGCCGACGATGATCTGGGGGATGATCCGGACGCAACTGACCCCCAGCGTCAACGCGATCGGAACCGTCCTGATCGTGCTCTCCCTATGCAGCTCGGTCATCGCGCTAAAACTCACAAAATACCGCGGATGACCCGTTTGAGTGACAAGGAGCAGGCATGACGTGCCTCAAGAATAAGGTCATACTCGTCACCGGCGCCGCCCAGGGTATTGGCGAAGCGGCAGGCCGGATATTCTGCCAACACGGTGCAACCGTCGTCGTCACCGATATTCATGGCGACCGGGTGAGCGAGAACGCGGCAGGGCTTGCCCGGGCCGGGCATGCAGCGATTGGAATGAAGCTGGATGTGACCGACCCGGCCTCGGTTGCCAAAGCTGTTGACGGCACGGTGCAGGAGTTCGGCCGTGTTGATGGATTGTTCCACAACGCCATGTCGGCAGCCTATGTGAACAACAATGACACCATTGTCACCGACCTATCCGACGAGGTTTGGCACCACATCATTAATCTGACGCTGACCGGCACATTCAATGTTATGCGCGCCCTGGGCCGCAGGATGGCAGAACAGGGTTTCGGTTCCATGGTGATGACCGCCACGGTCGATGCGCTGATTGCTCAGGCGGGTGTCGACGCCTATTCCGCCGCCAAGGGCGGGGTCGTCTCACTGGTCCGCTCGGCAGCAGCTGGCCTTTCCCCGAAAGGGGTGCGGTTGAACTCGCTTTGTCCTGGTTTCGTGACGACACCGGATCAGGCCAGTTTTCTGGAAGACCCGGATCGACGCAAATCCATCGACGATATGCATCTGACAGATATCGCAACGCCGGAAGACATTGCGGAATATGCCGCGTTTTTGCTGTCTGACGCCGCGCGATGCGTCACCGGTGCAACGCACCTTGTCGATTCAGGCTACAGTTCTTTCAAGGGCAAGATGGATGTGCGCGACCAAATCAGCACGGATAGATGAGGGATCCGCGATGGAAAATGCCAAAAGCCTGATTGACTGCAAATGCTGCCTCGGCGAAGGCATTTTTTGGGATGAACGCGATGGTTGCCTTTGGTGGGTCGATGTTCCGATGCCCTCCGCGGTGTTCCGCCACAACCCGCGCAGCCAAACCACCGAAAGCTGGCCCGTGAACGAAATGGTGGCTTCGCTTGCCATACGCGAAAATGGGGACGGCCTGATTATCGCCTCGCACGGGGGCATGAACTTTTTTGACCCCGGAACCGGCAAGCTAAAGCGCCTCTTCGATCCCGAGCCGATGAAGCCATTCAATCGCAGCAATGACGGCGCAGCCGATCCGGCTGGCCGCTTCTGGCTTGGGACCATGCAAAACAATATCGCCCCGGACCAAGGCGCCATGAATATCGTTTCGGCCTCGGGTGCGCTTTTTCGCATAGAACCGGACTTGTCGTGCCATTTGATGGCCGAGGACATCACAATCGCAAACACGATCTGCTGGTCGCCCGATGCCAAAATTATGTACACTACCGATACAGTCACCGGTGTCATTTTCGCATATGATTTTGACCTGGCGGCGGGCGCGATAACCAACAAACGCGATTTTGCCCGGTTTGACCGGGGGCATCCCGACGGCTCGACTGTGGATGCGGACGGCTATCTTTGGAATGCCCGGTGGGACGGATCCTGCGTTGTACGCTTCGCGCCGGACGGCACGGTTGACCGCGTGATCGAAGTTCCCGCAGCGCAAGTCACGAATTGCACCTTCGGCGGCGATGATATGTCGACGCTGTACATTACGACCGCGCGCTACGGACTGGGTGACAACGACCTGAAAGACACCCCTGAAGCCGGCAACATTTTTGCGTATCAAACCGGGGTCCGTGGGCGCCCCGACAACCGATTTGCGGGGTAGAAAATGCAGATCTCCATTCACGACACCTCTCAGGATGTCGGCTTTGCCGTGGCTAGTGAAATCGTCAACCAGATGCGACAGGCCCAAATTAAAGGACGCTCATATCTTTTGGGATGCCCCGGAGGCCGCAGTCCGAAGCCCGTCTATGCTGCGCTGGCGGCGATGACGACCGAGGCCGGTCTTGATCTTTCGGATGTGGTTCTCGTCATGATGGATGACTATCTGGAAGGCACAAAGCCACCATTTCACCATGTGCCCAGCAATGCTCACTACAGTTGCCGGGGCTTCGCATTTCAGGAAATCGCTGCTGTGTTGAACCGTGGCAAAGTGCCATCAAATCAAATCCGACGCGAAAACATTTGGTTTCCGCATCCCGAAAACCCGGAGGCCTATGACGAACAGATCGCGGCAACTGCAGGTATCGACATGTTCATCCTGGCCTCAGGTGCAGGTGACGGCCATATTGCATTCAACCCGCCTGGTTCTCCGCGCGACAGCCTCTCGCGGGTTGTGCGTCTCGCCGAACGCACGCGACTTGACAACATGAAGACCTTCCCTGATTTTTCGTCGCTTGCAGAAGTGCCGGAATTTGGCGTCACCATTGGCGTTGGCACAATCGCCAGACATGCCAAAGCATCTGCAATGATCTTGTTGGGTGAAGACAAGAAAACTGCATTCGACAAAATCACCAATGCGCAAGGTTATGATCTGAACTGGCCCGCAAGCATTGTCCGTGAATGCCGAAACGCGGTTCTTTATGCTGATCGCGCTGCGTCAGAAGGGGCCACTGGATGAGCCGGCAGATTGCATTGGGGGCGGATGTCGGCGGAACCAAGATCGCAATAGTCGCGGTTGATCTTCTGGACGGTAGCGTGTTGATGCGCGACGAAATACCAACTCTCAGACAACGGGGTGGGCAGGACACGCTTGATCGATTCAAGACGCTGATCTCAAAGATGCATAGCCAGCTTCAGGCACAGGATATTCAACCTGTCGGGCTGGGCATCGGAGTTCCCGAACTGATCGACAACGCAGGCACCATCAAAAGCAACTGGAATTTTGACTGGGATGAGCGAGATATCGTCTCTGAGCTATCGAATTTTGGCCCTGTGCAACTGGAAAGCGACGTACGTGCTGTCGCCCTGACAGAGGCTGAATTTGGCCATGGGAGAACCTATCCCAGTTTCATATTTGTGAACGTCGGGTCCGGACTGTCATATTGCTTCTGTAACGACGGGAAAATTCATCGCGGAGCCAATGGATATGCAATCCATTTCGGCTCGAGCGATTTAATGACACTTTGCAGCGCTTGCGGTGTGCCAAGCAGCTTTAATCTGGAAGCACTGGCAAGCGGACGCGGTCTTTCGGAAACCTATCAAGCACGTACTGGTCAATATATTGAAACGCGTGAACTGACGCGGGAAGACGCAACACGTCAGGAAAAAGAACTACTCGACCAAGCAGCGCACGCATTGGCCAGTTACTTAGGCCAGCTCATCAACATATTTGACCCCCACGCCCTGATCATCGGCGGTGGGCTGGGCAGGTCACAGCCTTTTTTCAGCATGCTCCAAAACCACACCAGACCGTATATCTGGGCAAAAGACTGTCAGGATATCCCGATCACAACAAGCACGTTTCCAAATGACGGCACCGCGATAGGAGCGGCCCTGTTGTTACGAAAGAGGACAGTCGATCCATAGCTCACACTATTTTGATGCGAAAGAACATGTGGCCTATCGATGGAGCATCGATAGGTGTTTTCAATAATCTTCGAAGGCCGTCATTCGACATGGAGGGATTTGAGGCTGCCTTGGGAGAGAAAGGCGATTGCCGCGTCAGTTGGCGCAGGCTTTTGCACTCTAATAGCCTATTGTGACGATCGAACCGGCCTGAGTGGATGGATATCCTGTTGGGCGTTGACTAAAATTTCCCGGCCAAAGTAACGTCGATTTTTGATTTCAATTCAAAAACTACAAATATAGATGTCGAATTGTATCATCTTTGAGCAAGTCTTTTGTTTTCCCCTTAATCGCAATTTCGCCTCTGATAAGAAGGTATCCGCGATCTGAAACTGAGAGCGCTGTCTCCGCATTTTGTTCAATAAGAAGCACGGCCTTTCCTTGATCTCGAATGCGGGAGACTATTTCAAAATACTCGTCAATCAATTTCGGGGACAATCCCAAAGATGGTTCATCCATAACGACCAGTTGAGGCTCCCCAATCAACGCGCGGGCAAAGGCAACCATAGCCTGTTCGCCACCGGACATCGTGCCGGCAACCTGGCCCAAGCGCTCTTTGATCCTTGGAAACAGTTCCGACATCTTGCTGAGTTGCTCTTCAAATTCCAAAGTCTTTCGAGCAGCATCAAATGCAAGGCGCAAATTTTCGTTGACGGTTAAAGTTGGGAAAAGGCGACGCCCTTCCGGTACGAACCCAACCCCTAACCCAAGAAGGTTTTCACTGCCTGTTTCATGGACATCCTTGTCGGCGATCCTTATCGAACCTTCATCGCAAGCCAGTAAGCCACAAATCGCGTTGAATGTTGTACTCTTTCCCGCACCGTTAGGGCCGAGCAGACATACCATTTCGCCCTTTTGTACGCGTAGGGAAACATCGCGCAACATGGGAACGGAACCGTAACTCGTACTGATATTATTGACTTCAAGCATTTGCAGCCTTCTGCCCTAGATAGGCTTCTTGCACGCGTGGTGAAAGACGAACCTCTTGATAGTCACCTTCCGCAATCTTGCTGCCATAATCGATTACCATGACACGATCAGGTAGCTCTGCCACAAGCCTCATATCGTGCTCGATAATGAGGAATGACAGACCAGGTCTTTCGGACATCACTCGACGGACATCGGCCATCAATGCGTCAGTATCTCGATCATCCATTCCAGATGAAGGTTCATCAAGCATGATGACACGCGGCTTCGACGCGAGCGCGCGTGCAATTTCCAATCTTCTCCGATCCGCTTGGGGGAGCTCTTCAGCGAGCATGTACCGCTTTTCGAATAGTTCCGGTGAAATTGAGTGTAACAACTCTCCGGCTTTTTTCGCCGCTGCGCTGAGTTCAGCCTTCGCCCGTCCCGGCAACAACAGCGAACGCAGCACGCCAGTACTTGTTTGCGTGTGCATGCCGATCACAACATTGTCGATCAGCGTCAGATCATTGAATAGCCGGCTTGATTGGAAGGTCCGAGCAATTCCAAGCGAGACAATTTTATGAGGTTTCCAGCCTGTAATATCTCTCCCATCCAAAAACACAGAGCCTTGTGTGGGGCGATACAATCCAGAAATCAGATTGAATAAGGTCGATTTTCCGGCGCCATTTGGTCCAATGATGCAAAGTATTTCTGACGAGTTTAGTGTCAAATCAACATTGTTGACGGCAACGAGGCCGCCAAACTGAATGGTAACGGAGCGGGTTTCAAGGACTGGCTGCGTCATTTTCGCTGCCCGTAGTTTCGAATTCTTTGGGGAAACAGTCCTTTCGGTCTCAGTACCAAGAACAATATGACCACTACGCCAACGAACAAAAGTCGATAGTCTGAAAATATTCGGAGTTTTTCTGGCAGCAATGTCAGCAAAAATGCCCCGACAATCACACCCAACGTGTTGTCCATACCTCCGACGATTACCATCGTCATAATGGTTACAGAAACCAGAAACGTGAAATTATCTGGGGAGATATAGCTTACATAAAACGCATAAATTGTACCGGCAAAGGCGGCCAGGAAGGCATCTACGCCAAATGCGAGCATTTTGTACCAAACGACGTTTATGCCTTGGCATTGAGCTGCAAGAGGGTCCGCACGCAGTGCATTCCAAGCGAGGCCGACACGGCTTTCATGCAATCGCTTGGCAAACAAAATTGAGAAAATTACAAGAAGGATCGTAAGGTAATAGAAATTGGCTTGGCTGGGCAATTTATAGCCCAATATTTCTATGGGTCGTATGAAGGAGTGACCGAACAGACTTGGCGCCGGTATTCCCACCAGCCCATTGGGTCCACCTGTCCACGAAAAATTGTTTAGTAGTTGGTGAACAACAATTCCAAATGCAATCGTTACAAGCGCCAGGTAACTGTCTTTTGTGCGCATCGATGGGAAGCCCAGCAAAAAACCGAACAATGTGGCAACAAGTGCCGCAGCTGGCAGCGTGAGCCAAAACGAGATCCCGAAATTGATTGCCAAAAGAGCTGAAGTGTAAGCCCCGATACCGTAGGATGCACCGGTCGCAAAATTTGGAATATTGGCGCTGCCCAGTTGGAAGTTCAGCGCCAGCGCCAGAACTGCATATAGTAGTGAAATGATCAACAGGTGGATTGCGTACGAACTTCCCTGCATAAAAAATGGATAGGCCACGATCACAACGAAGCCCAAAACCAAAGCCAAAATCCTCTGATTTGCAAACGCAGAAACAATTGATTTTTCAATTTGTGGGCGGATTTGAAGAAGCGCGAAAACGCCGCCCATCAGGCAGAGCAGTGCCACAATAATTGCAGTTGAGTCAGACAACAAAAAAGTGCCCAGCAAAAACGCACAAAGCAGTTCTACTGCAACAACGATCAACATTTCCAGTTTGGCATTACCCGCAAATTGCACCCGATTTGGTGATGAATTCAAATGCATAGCGGTCAGACTTTCTCGAAAACTGGCTTACCGAGAATGCCAGATGGCTTCAGGACCAGTGTAAGAATGACCAAGGCAAATATGAAAACCAGGCGGTAAGAAGCGCCGTCAGGCACTGTAATTTGTACAATGCTGTCTATACCTGCAATCAACAAGCTGCCGAGAATAGCTCCCTGCATTGATCCAAGGCCACCGATAACCGCTGCGGAGAACCCGATAAGGCCCAGCTGTACGCCAAAATCGAACCTTACAACCCCGGCGTGGCTTGCGAAGAATATTGCTCCTATCGCTCCAACCGCTGACGCCAAGAAAAATGTCACGGCGAAGATCCGGTCCGGTGAAATAGCCATCAATCTAGCAATGTCGCGATCTTCCGCCACGGCCCTGATCCTGATGCCTATTGCGGAATGGCTCATCATCCAGAACAAAGCCGCGACCATCGCCACGCTGATAAAGATAACCAGAACACTAAAATTCGGTATGGTCACACCACCCAATTCAATCGACCCTGAGGCAAGAGAGGGAAATGACTTCGGATTTGAACCTTGAGGGTACAAAGCTCGAATGAGCTCGCGTAGAACTGAACCCAATGCGACAGTCGCGACCAAGGCCATCATCGCGGGAGCAGCCCTAAATCTCCGGATTACGAGCCAATCCAAAATGATTCCCAACATCCCGGTCAACAAAATTCCAACAGCCAGTCCAAGATATATTGACCATGTTCCAAGGACTGTCGCCAGCGCAGCAACGACGATCTGAACAAACGCCAGCGCAAAAAAGGGCGCTGTCATGGAGACATCTCCATGGGAAAAGTGGATCACGTTAAGGACCCCAAATAACAAACTAAAACCAAGTGCAATTAATGTATAAATGCAGCCTAAAACCAGCCAATTAAGTATATATTGCGCAAATAGAGCATCCAACGCGCGGTTCCCTCCCGACAGAATGTAGAATTGCCGCACAGTTTTTTATAGAAACAATCGTCGAGCTACAATCAACAATCAGCACCTGCTTGATAGTGATTTTTGATCCAATGCTTCAAAAAATGCTTCTTTCGCTACCAAGATCGACCATCTACCTTTCATGGCGATTGTCTGCCACTGCGTCTTAAGTTCTTGAATAGGCCTCCTGATGCAGCACATCCGGACCATCCAAAAAACAATATAGCAGGGAGATGTACAATGAATTTTTCGATGATAAGACGCCGCGCACTGATGACTGGGCTTTTGCTCACCACTACGCTCGCGTCAGGCCCAGTGTTGGCGCAAGACAAGACGATGATCAAGCTTGGTTTTATCGGTCCGATGAGTGGCGGTAACGCTCAGCAAGGGTTGGGTGCGCGCAATGGATTTATCCTGGCGTTGGAGCAGGCAAACGCCAGGGCTGATTTCCCCTTCAAAGTGGAATCAGTCATTTATGATGACGCGTCAGATCCTCAAACCGGTGTGGCCGCTGCACTTAAAATCGTGAATGATCCGGATGTAGTGGCAGCCATTGGTCACTGGAACAGTCCGGTTGCGCTGGCGACAATTCCAGTTTTTAGCCGGAATCAAATGCCGATGATCGTATGGGGAGCAATCAGCCCGAAAATTACGGATCAGAACGTACCTGAAATTACGCGAGTCACGCCGACCCTGCTGGCTGAAAACAAACCGCTAGCGGATTGGGCTGCAAAGGAACTCAGTGCAAAGAACATCGCGATAATTGCCGATACCAGCGACTATGGAAAATCCAACTCAACAGCTTTTGCCGACTATTTCAGTTCTGCTGGCGGTACGATTGTAGCAAATGAGCAGTTTCCGGTCGGTACAACCGATTTCCGGGCCACGCTGACGGGACTGCTGAACAAGGATCTCGATGCAGTTTACTTTGGTGGCGTGATAACCGAGGCCGGCATATTGCGCCGTCAGATGATCGAAAGTGGCCTGAAAATTCCAATGTTAGGGATTTCGGGGATCTATGACCCTGAATTTATCAAGCTGGCTGGGGATGCTGCAGAAGGTACCATTGTCAGCTACCCGAGCGCGCAATCAAACCCAAAGTTGGAAGCACTCAAGACTGCGTACAAAGCTCGCAAATTTGCTGAAGATACGAGCCCGTACACAAAATACGCCTATGATGCTGCCAACATTTTGCTGGAAGTAATCGCAAGCAACGACATTGAAGACAAAGCAGCTTTGGCAAAGGCGATCCGTGCCATCAGCTATGATGGAGCGCTGGGTGTAACAACTTTCGATTCAAACGGACAGACACAAATTCCCGTTGCGGCGGCTGTTGAAGTCGTTCGCGATGGTAAATGGGTCAAGTGGAATAAGTAGATAAAGCTTACAGGCTTGTTGACCAATGAATGCCGGCATCCTCTGTCGGCATTCGTTCTGTCGGGATGCGTCTCAAATCTCAGCTATGGCATTTTTTGCCCGACCAGAATCTTATGTGCGAAAAATGCTTCGATGGTTCCATTTGGGTGCAGGCGTTATCGCGGTTCAAAGGACCCACAAAACGCCCCAGGCATTTTTTGCCCGACCAGAATCTTATGTGCGAAAAATGCTTCGATGGTTCCATTCGGGTACAGGCGTTATCGCGGTTCAAAGGAACCACAAAACGCCTCAGGCATTTTTCGCCCGGCCAGAATCTTATGTGCGAAAAATGCTTCGATGGTTCCATTCGGGTACAGGCGTTATCGCGGTTCAAAGGAACCACAAAACGCCCCCGGGAAGTACCCACTCGGCTATACCCCTGTCATCAATTATTTGGTTTTGTAATGCTGATTTAATAACTCAAGAAAAATTAATTTTCAAAATCAGGTTTCGCTGACATCATCGAAGTAGTTCCAATATTTTCCTTCCGAAAAATACAAAAATCGCATCTGAATTTATCGATGAGCCGGACAAAAGGACACAGAAATGCCCACTGAATACATAGACACTCTTATTGTAGGTGCCGGTCAGGCGGGCGTGGCTATGAGTGAACATCTGAGTAACAATGGAGTGCCTCATCTCGTGGTAGAACGTGACCGCATTGCCGAACGTTGGCGGACCGGAAGATGGGATAGTTTGGTTGCAAACGGCCCGGCCTGGCATGACCGCTTTCCCAACATGGAGTTTACGGATATTGATCCCCATGCGTTTGTTCCAAAAGAGAAGGTAGCCGACTATTTCGTTGAATATGCCAAGAAGATCAATGCGCCTATTCGCTGTGGAGTTGAAGTAGAGAAAGTAGAAAGAAATGTAGGAAAGCCGGGATTCCGCGTCGAAACATCAGACGGTATTATCGAGGCCCAGAATGTAGTTGCCGCGACCGGAGCGTTTCAAAGTGCGATCATTCCGCCAGTCGTTCCGGAGGAATCCGGCTTAAAGCAAATTCACTCGTTTGATTATCGCAATCCTCAGCAGTTGCCGGATGGCGCTGTAATGGTGGTTGGCGCAGGTTCTTCCGGTTCACAGATAGCAGAAGAATTGTTGCATGCAGGAAGAGAAGTCTACCTCTCTGTTGGCCCCCACGACCGGCCACCCCGCTCGTATAGGGGACGCGACAATGTCTGGTGGCTTGGCGTTCTCGGTAAATGGGATGCGGCAACCATGAAACCGGGGTCAGAGCGCTTTACAATCTGCGTGAGCGGCACCCATGGCGGCCGCACTGTTGATTTTCGCCGCCTGGCTGCGCAGGGTATAAATCTTGTTGGGATGACGGAAAAATACCTAGACGGGACACTCTATTTTGCATCTGATCTTGCTGAAAACATAGCTGTAGGCGACGCCAACTATCTATCCATGTTGGATGAGGCAGATCGATACATTGAGCGCAACGGTATTGACCTGCCGGAGGAACCTGAGGCTCGTGTCTTTGACACCGATCCTGAATGCATGACGCATCCAGTCGGTGAATTAAATCTACCTGAGGCTGGTATCAATTCGATAGTGTGGGCTACCGGATTTGCGACAGATTTCAGCTGGCTAAAAGTGGACGCGTTCGATGCAGATGGAAATCCGCGTCATCATCGTGGCGTATCCACCGAACCGGGGATATTCTTTCTTGGCCTTCCGTGGCAAACCAGACGGGCTTCTTCGTTCATTTGGGGTGTCTGGCACGATGCGAAGAACCTGGCTGACCATATTGCCACACAACGAAAATATCTGGAATTCCATGCTTCAACTGGAAGCACCTTAGGCGCAAACTGATTTTTATCTTCAGCCAGGAAGATGAAACACGGAGTAGCAAATGGCTCACAGCCGCATTCGCAAATTCAACACAGCGGATACATATCCGGAGCAAAACCTCGACAATGATCTATGTCAGGCAGTTGTAACACAAGGAGGCAAAACCGTTTACCTACGCGGCCAATGCCCTCAAAATCTGGATGATGCGAAGAACATTGATAGTCATGACCCCGTCGAACAGACCCACAAGGTAATGCAAAACATCCGCCAGCTGATTGAAGAGGCCGGTGGTCAGATGGAGCATCTCGTTAAGGTGGTGGTTTACATAACCGATGTTCGTCACCGCGAAGCGGTGTACCGGACGATGGGGGAATACATCAAAGGTGTTCACCCCGTGTCAACCGGGCTTGTCGTGCAAGCGTTGGCACGGCCTGAATGGCTTGTCGAAATCGACGGTACTGCCGTTATACCGGATTGAGCGAAAATGACATTCTCACTAGTTGCAAGATGTTCTGAAACCGGGATGTTTGGGGTTGCCATTTCCTCATCCTCGCCGGCCGTTGCCGCACGATGTTCATACGCACGGGCTGGCGTTGGTGCTGTCGCAAGCCAAAACATAACTGATCCAACACTTGGGGTGCGCGCATTGGCGCTGATGGAAGAAGGTGCCAGCGCGTCTCAGGCTGTCGAGATACTAAAAAATACCGGCGCTTATATCGAGTACCGTCAGGTTCTAGCCGTAGATAAGGACGGAAAAACAGCAATTCATTCAGGGCCCAATGCGCTGGGAACCTGGGCCGAGGCAAAGGCGATAAATGTTGCCAGTGGCGGCAATCTTTTGGCCAATGATACGATCCCTCAGACAATTGTTGATGCATTCACCTCAACTACCGGCCATCTCGGTGATCGATTACTTGCGGCCATGAAGGCTGGGTTGGAAGCCGGTGGCGAAGCCGGTCCGATACATTCAGCGGGGTTGAAGTTGGTCGATACGGTTTCCTGGCCGGTTGCTGATTTACGTTGCGATTGGACAGATGGATGTCCAATTGAAAATATTGCCCATGCCTGGGAAATTTACAAACCGCAGTTGGACGCATATATCAAACGCGCAATCGATCCGCGTGATGCCCCAAGCTATGGCGTGCCAGGTGACGAATGAAAAAGTGTCACAAGACTATGGACAATTTCACCTATAACGGCTGAAAAAAGTGTTCTTCGACCGGAAAAGCGTTGGTGTGGTAACATTGCCCAGCGAGCATAACAATATACGCAAAATTCAGATCGACCATAAGTTCCTAAGTGACGAGCGGGATGCAGAACCTCTGGGGCTTATGCGGTTCCTTTGAACCGCGACAACGCCTGTACACGCCTGGAACCATTGAAGCTTTTTCGCTTCTATGACACCACTTGAGCGAAAAATGCTCTAAACAGGGTTTGAAACACTGAACGGTTAGATGTTGTGAGAATATCTTTGAAACAGCTGGAGTACTTCGTAGCAACTGGCGAGACCGGTAGCATAAAGCTTGCTGCAAACAAGATAAGTATTTCTCAACCCTCCATTTCATCCGCTATCTCCCATTTGGAGCGCGAGCTTCAAGTGCAATTGTTCGTTAGACATCATGCACAAGGGTTGACGCTAACGTCTTCCGGTAGAACCCTGATTAGAGAGGCAAAGATTTTGCTTCGGCAGGCCGACAGTCTCTATACCGTTGCGGCAGAGCTAAACAATAAGGTTGTGGGGCGCATATCTGTTGGTTGCATGATCACGCTTGCCCCCATGATCGCACCAGAGTTGGGATACGAATTTCGACAAAAATACCCGGCCACGAAAATGCGAATGATGGAAGGGAGCCACGAAGAACTGTTGGACGGATTACGGACGGTCGAAACCGATATAGCCATTTCGTACGATTTAGACATTCCAGAAGATATTGCATTCGAACCTCTTGCCAGTCTTCCACCACACATATTGCTCTCAGCGAACCATCCGTTTGCCCATAAAAAGTCGATCAAAATTGAGGAATTGAAAGATGAGCCCATGATCATGCTGAACCTGCCTCACACCAAAGAGTATTTCATGTCGTTGTTCGAAACGAAAGGTATTACTCCGACGATAGCATCCCAGGCCACTCATCAGGAGGTGGTTAGAACGATGGTCGCGAACAACTATGGTTTTTCAATCGCGAATGTTAGGCCGAAAATATCGACGGCGCTTGATGGAAAAAAGCTGGTATCCATTCGCCTTGCTGGCCGCCACAAGCCTATGCAAATCGGCATTATGACTTTGATCCAAGAACATAAATCTAGATTGATGACAGCTTTCGAAGAGCATTGCAGATCCCTTATCAGCGATGCGGCAATTCCGGGAATGACAAGCTTGTCCAAATGTTAGGACGTTTTGTGGTTCCTTAGAGCCGCGACAATGCCTACTCCCGCTTGGAACTATTGAAGCATTTTTCGCACATATGATGCCGTTTGGGCGAAATTTGCTCTAGACCACCTCAAACCAGCTGTTCATGCCTGCGGCCGCGTGTTCGAGCATGTGGCAATGTAAAAGCCATTTTCCGGGGTTATCCGCCACAAATGCAATTTTCACCGTTTCGTCGCGATCGATCGTGAATGTGTCACGCCAGTCATTATATTTCAGCGCCCTGCCATTGTGCTCCAAGAGTTGAAAGTGATGGCCGTGCACATGAATACCGTGCGGCCAGGCGGTCTGGTTATCGGTTGACAAGACTATGGTCTCGCCAATTTTTGCCCGGAACAGTGGTTCGTCGCCCAGATTGGCGACGCCATTGAAGGCCCACATTTGTCCTGTCCGCCGGATGTCGCCTCTTTCCATCATCCGCCCTTGATGCATCATTCTTCCCATGCCCCCCATGGCGCCTCCCTCCATGATGAGGAAAATGTTTTGGGCCGATCCAATGTCCGGTATGGCAATCTTGTTTTGATGGAGCACCAGATCGGGTTTTTGAGGTTGCGGGAGATTGCCCTCAACAATCTCGAATAATGCGATATCCAGGGCCTGCCGGCCCGACATCTCCTGTAGGGCAAAGCCGCCTGCATCATGCTGGTTTCGTGATGCATCGTCTAAATCCAGCAGGAGATCGACACGCTGTGCTGGCGTAAGAGTGATCAGCTCACCATCGGTATCCCTTGGCGCCTCAAACAAGAACCCGTCATAGCCGACAAGCTTTGCTCCGATTGCACCTGGATCGATCTGCAATATGCGGGCGTTCGCGGCGTTGATGAGACGAAGGCGATAGGTTCCGCTTTTTGTCAGCTTGAAGGTGGGTTGCGACCTGCCGTTGACGGTCACCCAGTTGCCCAGCCGTCCGGCATGGCTCCAATCCCCAAGGTTGCCCAGACTGGCAAGATGGATTGTGCCGTCATCGTCCAGCCGCCAATCATCAATGACAAGGGTCAGATCGTGGTCGCGATCGACAAGCGGGCTTGGCTCATCGACGATCAGTGAACCGTGGAGGCCGCGCGCAACCTGCTCCCAGCTTTTGTTGTGCGCGTGATACCAGAACGTCCCCGCATCCGGCACATCGAAAATATATTCGAATGTGTCTCCCGGTTTGACCGCTTCCTGCGTCAATCCAGCCACACCATCCATTGCATTTGCAATTCGTATTCCATGCCAGTGAACCGATGTCGGTTCATCCAGTTCATTGGTGAATTTTACGCGCACTGTATCACCCTGGTTGACGCGGATTTCAGGGCCGGGCGATGAACCGTTGTAAAGCCAGAGGTCGGACGCCGGGTAGGCCTCACCGGCGAGCTTTTGCGGCGCTTTGGTAGCACGAAGATCGATGACACCATTGTCGGTTCTGGCGACCACAAGCGTCGGCAATGACAGGGCACCAAGTCCTGCACCTGCCGTTTTCAGAAAGTTGCGACGATTGATCGAATGATGACTAGCCATTTGTCATTTCCATGGTTTCCGGTAACGGGGTGATTGTGGTTAGAACAGCAGTGATCGTGAGGATCACGATAACCGCCAGCATTTCCCACGAAATCGATTGGCGCAGGTGACCTGCCGCTGACGCGTCACCCTTTTCAATTGCGGGAACAATACGCAGCTTATTGGCGGCGGCAAGGGCAAGCAAAGCCGCTACAACGGCCACTTTGGCCAGCAGGGTCAGTCCGTATTGGGTGGTGAAAACTGCCGCCGGCGAGCCGGTGATCAAGACAGTGAGGACTAATCCAGCCACAATCAACCCGCCAACGACCCAAGCGGCTTGCTGGCCAAATCTGTGGGCGAGTTTTCCAGTGGTATCCAGCGCGTCCTCTTTTGAGGCGATTTGCCGAAGAGGCCAAAGCGCGCCGATCCAGAAACTGATGCCAAGAAGATGCAATGTCACCAATGCCGCCATAACAATCCGGGGCTCGCCGGTTCCATGACCCACAAACGAGAAAGACGAGGCCGTCATGACCGTTCCCAATGCACCGAACAGCCCGGAAACGGGTATCTGAAGTGCGAACGCAAACAGCAAAGCCAAGCCGCCAAGCCGCAAAAATACCGATGTGCCAAGAGGGGCATCCTTGACCAAGGCCAGCATTTCTGGATCAAACATCCCAGCGAAGCCCTCATCCAATAGCCGTCCGGACTGTATGCCAAACTGGGCCATCGATCCGACTGCGCCAATCACGGCCATGGTGAGAATAATTTGCCGCAAATGCCGTTTTAAACCCTCATCGAGAAGTGGGGTGGCAATGGTGTAGAGAGACGAGCCGATGGCAAGGAAACAACCGATATAGGCGACCAGCTTCGAGCCTAGTGCCCATAAATCCCATGCGGAGAGTTCCATAAACACCTGCAACTATTCTGATACCTTGAACGAGAACCTTCCTTTCAAAACATGCCCGTCCTTGCTCAGGGCACGCCAATCGACACCATACTCACCGCTTCCCCTGTCCTCGGGTGTGAGCTCGACATTCGTTTCAAACGCTTTCGACGGGAGTTCCAGCCTGTCGGCGCGGGAAATGTCACCCGCAGTATGGGTCAGCGTCACTTTGGTAATCCGCGCCGGCTGGCCAAACGTCATCGTAATGCCGGCAGGAAAGGTTTTCAGTTCCGCCTTATCCTGTGGTGAGGTGGATTTTAGCGGCGAGTGGGCCAGCGCGATGACGGGGAATAATGCCGCCAACACAAATGCGAGTGCAGTTCTTTTCATATCCGGTTCCTCATTGCATTAATTTGGCGCTCAGACATTGGTACAAATCGGTGTTGATGCTGGCATGCGCTGAACGGCGACGCCGGTTTGTTCCAGCGAGAATTCCGCTTTGCCGGGCTACGTCGCCAACCGCTAACGTGCACGGCCCACCGCATAGCCAATAGCAAAACCGATAGCCAGCAAGACAACAACCGCCAGCAACATGCCAAGGCCCATGTGGCCGTATGGCATCCACATCATACTGCCATGTCCATCACCAATTCGCATTTTTAGCCTCCAGATATCGGTTCAGATGGCCAAGTCCTGCCGGTAACCGCTCTGCTTTTTCATGCTTTTGCGTGGTTCCAGCATATCGTCTGCAATCGACGCCCTAAACTTGCATGATATACAAATAGAGGTTTCACCTACTGGAAGGTCAAGACGTATCCGAATTTCGCCAGCCAATCAGCCTGGCATACCGCTAAGCTTGCCCAGCAATTCGGCGACGTTGGAGGAATTGAATTTTTTGAGCAGCCGGGCCCGGTAGGTTTCGACGGTCCGATAGGAAATACCGATCTGCCGGGCGATCTCCTTGCTGGTCAGGCCACCGCTCAAATGCATGATGATCTGGCGTTCACGTGTTGAAAGCTGCGTGACAGGCCGTTCGGTCGAGAGGTCGGCAAAACTCCAGACCGCCTTCATCAAGGGGTCGCCTTCCTCGGTCAATGTGGCGCCGCGAACGCGGCACCAGAACAAGGTCCCGTCGCAGCGCGCCATGATGCGTTCGTCGGAATAGCGTCCAATCTCGCGAAGCGGAGCGACGCCGACATTGCGCACGCGCACAAATTCCTCGTACGACGGATACAAAATCGCAAATGACTGATCGCGCAGCGCATCGATCTCATAGCCAAACATGCGTGCAAATGCCGGATTGCAGGTGCGGATGACCCTGTTTTCGGTCATGACGATACCGACCGGTGCCATGGCAAAGGCCATCAAATCAAGGGTATCGTGGTTTTCCGTTCTGGTCATGCGTGTTTCTACGATATTGCGATCCGTCGACATTCCCGGTGATACTAGCATTTGATACGCCGCTTCATAGCTGAAACTCTTGCCGGCCGTCTGCGACCGGCTCAGCAGTCAAGCTGCCGGTTGAGGAGCCGGACACCGGAGCGGTGGGAATTGCAGTCGCGTGACATTGTTCGCGCACCGGCTGCCGCTTATTTCGGGAGGAACAATATGAAACGGATACTATCTTCAGTCGCGGTCGCCGCCGTTTTGGCGACCGGATCGCTCGTCACTGCTGTCGCGCAGGAAGACAAGGTGAAAATCGCCCTGGTCCACGGTCTGTCGGGCTCGGCATTCGAAGTGTTTTCCAAACAGACATCGACCGGTTTCAACATGGGGCTGGAATACGCCACCAACGGCACGATGATGATCAAAGGCAAAAAGATCGAGGTCATTGAAAAGGACACCCAATTCAAACCCGATGTTGCTCGTTCTGTGCTGGCCGAAGCCTATGGCGACGACGATGTTTTGATCGCTGTTGGCGGAACCTCGTCGGGGGTTACGACAGCGATGCTGCCGATTGCGGAGGAATATGAAAAGATCCTTTTGATCGAGCCCGCCGTGGCCGATTCGCTGACGGGGCCGGATTCAAACCGCTATGTGTTTAAGACCTCGCGCAATTCGTCGATGGATATGCAGGCGCAAGCCATCGCCTTGAAACCGGATGAGAACCTGTTCGTGGCAACGCTTGCCGAGGACTATGCCTTTGGCAAGGACGGCGTTGCAGCCTTCAAGAAGGCGCTTGAAGGCACGGGCGCTACCGTGGTGGCCGAGGAATATGTGCCGTTGAAGACCACCGACTATACGGCGGTCGGCGAACGCCTGTTCAATGCGCTCAAAGACAAGCAGGGGCGCAAGGTCATCCTGATCTACGTCGCCGGTTCCGGCGATCCGATGGGGGCGCTTACCGGCATGGAGCCGTCCCGCTTCGGTATCGAGATATCCACCGGCGGACATATCCTCGCGGTGCTGCCGACCTATAAGCGCGTGCCGGGCATGGAAGGTGCGATTTACTACTACTATGAATCGCCGAAGAACCCGGTCAATGATTGGCTGGTGGCCGAGCATCAAAAACGCTTCGATGCGCCGCCGGACTTCTTCACCGCAGGCGGCATGTCGGCTGGCCTGGCTGTCGCTAAGGCGCTTGAATCGGCTGAAGCCTGGGACACCGAAACGCTGATTTCGACCATGGAAGGCATGAGCTGGGAGACGCCGAAGGGGTCGATGACCTTCAGGCCCGAGGACCATCAGGCTTTGCAATCCATGTTCCACTTCAAGATACGTATCGATGACAATGTGAAGTGGGCCATTCCTGAACTGGTTCGTGAAATCAAGGCGGAAGAAATGAACATTCCGCTTGGCCGCAACAATCAGGAATAGGCACTGGCGGGTCGAGGCGGGCGTTTGTTCAATCGCCCGCCCGAATCCGCTCTGCCTTAGAGTTATCGGTCATGTCTGTGCCCTCCATTGAGACCCGCAACCTGACGATCCGTTTCGGTGGCCATGCTGCCGTCAACAACGTCTCCTGCGCTTTCAAGCCGGGCGAACTGACGGTGATCGTCGGGCCCAACGGGGCCGGCAAGACCACATGGTTCAATCTGGTTTCGGGTCAGCTTCAGCCGAGCGAAGGCAGCGTTTTCAAAGACGGCCAGGAGATTTCATCGCTATCGCCATCGGCACGGGCGAAAATCGGCATCGGGCGGGCGTTCCAGCTCACCAACCTGTTTCCAAAGCTCTCCGTATTTGAAAATGTCCGCCTGGCGGTTCAGGCAAAACAGGGGGCAGGTCCGCGTCTGTTTCGCCCGGCTTTAAGTTTTACCGGGTTTCATGACCGGGCCAACGAACACCTCAAGGCCGCTAGGCTTGAGGCGGTTGCGCATCTGCCGGCGGCAGCCCTGCCACATGGCGATCAGCGCAAGCTGGAAGTGGCGATGCTGCTTGCCATGGAACCCGATATTTTCATGTTCGACGAACCGACCGCCGGAATGAGCGTCGATGAGGCGCCGGTGATCCTCGAACTGATCGAGACCATCCGCAAGGACAAATCCAAAACCGTGCTTCTGGTGGAACACAAAATGGATGTAGTGCGCGCGCTTGCCGACCGGATTGTTGTCCTTCACAACGGAGAACTGGTTGCCGACGGTGCGCCCGAAGAGGTGATCGCATTGCCGATTGTCCGCGAAATCTATCTGGGCATCCCGGCTGAGGGCGAGGCGGCATGAGCGAGTATATTCTCCGGCTCGACGATGTGCACACCGATATCGCTCAATACCAGGTGCTGCATGGTATTTCGTTTAATGTTCCAGAAGGCGGTGTCTATGTGCTGTTGGGACGCAACGGGGCCGGCAAGACCACGACGCTACGCACCATCATGGGGCTGTGGCGGGCGCGAAGCGGTGCGATTGTGTTTCGTCATCACGATATCACCACCATGCACACATCTGATATCTCGCGGCTCGGCATCGCCTATGTCCCGGAGAACATGGGCATTTTCGGCGGGCTGACGGTCGAGGAGAACATGCGGCTGGCAACGCTTACCGGCACGTTCGACCAGACAAGGCTTGAGCGGGTTTTTGCGCTGTTTCCGGCGATTGAGACGTTTTGGCAAAAACCGGCCTGGGCACTTTCCGGCGGGCAAAAGCAAATGCTGGCGATCTCGCGCGCGATGATCGACAAACGCGATCTGATCCTGATCGACGAGCCAACCAAGGGGCTCGCGCCGGCAATCATCCGCGCCATGATCGATGCCTTTCGCGAAATCGCCAAGGAAACGACAATCCTGCTGGTCGAACAGAATTTCCTGTTTGCCTCGTCGCTGGGCGCCCATGTGTCGGTCATCGATGACGGCCGTATCGCGCATTCAGGCGAAATGGCGGCATTGGCGGAGGATCAGGAACTGCAAACGAAACTGCTCAGCCTGTCGCTGGACGCGCATCAATAGGAGGGACGGCGGCAATGAAGCAAAACCTGTCCGCGGTTTTCGAACGCATCGGCGGCGTCAATGCACTGCCCTTGATTTTGATGATCATCGCACTGCCAATGGTGGGTTCGTTCTCATCCTGGGTAACGCTTACGGTGGCGGGGCTTGCCATGGGGATGATGATCTTTTTGATGGCGTCGGGTCTGAGCCTGGTGTTCGGACTAATGGATGTTTTGAATTTCGGTCACTCGGCCTTCATCTCGTTTGGCGCATTCATCGCAGCGTCAACCCTTGCTGCACTCTCCGTCTGGGTCGGTGCGGATTCCATCACCTTGAACCTCCTGGCGCTGTTTTGCGCAATCGGCGCGGCAACGCTGTTTGGTCTTGCGGCCGGGTATTTTTTCGAACGCGTGATCGTCAAGCCGGTCTATCGCGACCATCTTCGCCAGATCCTGATCACCATCGGCGCGCTTATTGTCGCCGAGCAGATCATCCTCGCCGTTTGGGGTGGCAATCCGGTGGCCGTACCGCGGCCGGCCCTGCTCGAAGGCTCGTTCATCATTGGCGATATCGCCATCGAGATCTACCGGGTCTTCGCCTTCTTGCTCGGGCTGACGGTCTTCGTGGCGCTCTATCTGGTGTTAAACCGGACCCGCATCGGCCTGTTGATCCGGGCCGGTGTTGAAAACCGCGAAATGGTCGAAGCACTCGGGTTCAAGATCGATAGGCTGTTTATCGCGGTATTCATGGTTGGCTCGGCGCTGGCGGCGATGGGCGGCGCGATGTGGGCCGGTTATCAGGGCCTCATCTCGGGCGCGCTTGGCGGCGAATTGATGATCCTTGTTTTCATCGTGGTCATCATCGGAGGTTTGGGTTCGATCGAAGGGTCGTTACTCGGCGCCTTGCTGGTCGGACTGTTAGGCAATTATGTCGCCTTTATCTTCCCGAAATTGTCGCTCGCCTCCAACATGCTGTTGATGATGGCAATTCTGCTCTGGCGTCCGTGGGGTCTCCGCCCCGCGATAAAGCTTTAGGACCAGGGCATGGCAGTCGAGCAAATGTCATCAACACCGGCAATTGATCCGGCCCGGCGCGGCAGATTGCTTGTTTACGGCATTGTGCTGGCGATCGGGCTTTGCCTGATGCTGGCGCCGTTTTTGTTCCCAGATGTCAGATCCAGTCAGGTGGCGGCCCGCATCTGCATCTTTATCGTGCTTGCGGCAAGCTACGATCTTTTGCTCGGATATACCGGTATCGTCTCCTTCGCGCACACGATGTTCTTTGGCATCGGCGCATACGGAGCAGCCATCGCGCTAAAGAAGATGGGACCAGGATGGGATGCGGTGATCGTCGGCGGCGGGGCCGGGG
Organism: Rhizobiaceae bacterium; assembly: GCA_963669455.1. Classification (GTDB taxonomy): domain Bacteria; phylum Pseudomonadota; class Alphaproteobacteria; order Rhizobiales; family Rhizobiaceae; genus JAWKWH01. Next base: position 3,371,894 of record OY770026.1, on the reverse strand, counting down.
TGATTGCGGCGATCATACTGGCAACGCTGATCGGTGTGTTGTCGCTGCGCGTAAAGGCGATTTTCTTTGCCATGGTAACATTGGCTGCGGCGTCGGTGATGCTGGTTCTGGCCTCCCAGTTTTCCGACTTCACCGGCGGCGAGGACGGCATCGTCTACTCCGCGCCCGATTTGTTCAAACCGGCGACCAAACTGCTGACGGATGAAAACGGCAAGGTGGCAAAACTGTTCGGCGTCAAAATGAACGGCAAATTCGCCGCCTATTATTTCGTCTTTTTGTCGAGCCTCGTCCTGTTTTGGGTATTGATGCGGATCGTCCGCTCGCCACTTGGAACCGTGTTGCAGGCAATCCGGGAGAACGAGTTGCGGGCCGAAGCGATTGGCTATCAAGTCGTCGCCTACCGCACATTCGTATTTGCTATCGCCGCTGTGGCAGCCGCTCTTGCCGGCGTAGTCTGGGCGGTCTGGCTAAAATATACCGGACCTGACACGACGCTTTCCTTTGCCATCATGATCGACATCCTGTTGATGGTCGTCATCGGCGGGATGGGCACGATGATCGGGGCGGTGATCGGCGTGACCTTGATGAGCCTGGCGCAGTTTTATCTCAAAGATCTGATGTCGGTGGCAGCCGAGGCGACCGGCTCGGTTCCGCTATTGCCACATCTGCTCGATCCCGACCGCTGGCTGCTCTGGCTAGGCGTGCTGTTTATACTGCTGGTTTACTTTTTTCCCGCCGGTATTGCCGGAACCCTGATGAAGAAATGGGGGCGCTGATGCCGGACCGGCGTTCGACCTATGTGCAGTCAGGCCCCCATCAACTGCACATCTCCGAATGGGGAGACAAGGCAAACCCGCCGCTGATCATGTGGCATGGTCTGGCGCGAACAGGGCGGGATTTCGATGAGGCGGCGCTGGCTCTGTCGGCGCACTATTTCGTGCTCTGTCCGGATACGCTGGGACGCGGGCTGTCATCCTGGGCAAAGGATGCATCCACCGATTATTCCTATGCGGCCTATGGAGGCCATGCACTGTCGATACTGGATCACTACGGGATTGAGACGCTGCGCTGGATTGGTACGTCGATGGGAGGTCTTCTGGGCGTGACACTTGCTGCGGGAGCCTTGAAGCAACGGATCACCCATCTGGTCGTCAACGATATCGGCCCGTGGATACCGGAGGAAGCAACCGGCCGCATCGCCGATTATGTCGGCAAAGTGCCTGTGTTCGAAGGTGTCTTGGAGCTGGAAGAATGGCTTCGATCGAACTATGCCCCGTTCGGGGACAATAGTGATGCCTTTTGGCGGCGGATGGCCGATACATCGATGCGCCGGCGTGACGATGGTCTGATCACCGTGCATTACGATCCGCAAATAGCATCGCAGTTCACCATCCACCGTTCGGACCTGGATTGCTGGCCGCAATGGGATGCGATTGAAGCACCGACATTGCTGCTGCGGGGCGAACAATCCGATGTTTTGCCCAAAACAATCGCCCGCGAGATGACAACGCGTGGACCAAAACCGGAACTTGTCGAATTTTCAGGCTACGGCCATGCACCGACAATGACGACGAACAAAGAAATTTCGTTGCTGCGAGACTTTTTGGTTTAAGCCATTCCGAATGGGCCAAAGCTGCTCTAGACTGACATCGCGGATACGCCAGAAGGTACGCTGACCAAAACCGGTCGTGGTGCGATCCGGCTTGAGAGTTTGACCGCCGCCGTGGTAACAGGGGAAATGTTCCACCACCGAGGGACTGGCTCCAGCCTGGAATGATTGCGCCGGAAGCAAGTGACAGTGGCCGGCGAATATCGTCGTTTGGTTTTTCGAATTTGAGTATCGGGGTATTTTGTGGTCAACCGTCACGCTGATCATCAGCCACTGAAGGCAGCAGCTAGGTCTCTAAGGCCGACATTTTGGGCAGCGGCCCTGTTCAGCAGTGCCGTCAACATCCTGATGCTCACAGGCCCGTTGTTCATGCTTCAGATCTATGACCGGGTTATTACCAGCCGGTCCGTACCAACTTTGCTGGCCCTGTTTTTGCTGATCACGGTGTTGTTCAGTTTCATGGCGGCTTTTGATTTTCTCAGATCGAAAGTTTTGTCGCGTACAGGAATTCGGCTCGATGTCGAATTAATGTCGCTCGCCAAAGAGGTTTGGCTGCGGTCTGGCCTTCGCGGTGGCATGCAAACAAGCCGCCCCATCGACGATCTTAGCGTGGTTCGTCAATTCATAGGCAGTCAGGGGCTGTCGACATTGTTCGACATTCCCTGGGCGCCGGCATATCTGGCGATCATCTATCTGCTTCATTCCTGGCTCGGCTTGCTTGCAACCGCCGGTGCGATCTTTGTTGTGGCCACGGCCCTGCTTGCCGAATGGCTGACAAAACGGCCATTGATACAGTCATCGAGCATAGAGTTGGAAGGAACCAACATTGCAGAACAGGCAAGACGCAATGTTGAACCTATCCTGGCGATGGGTATGACGTACGACATCATCAATCGATGGACTGCCAGCAGAAAGAAGGCACTTCGTTACGGGCAGATAGCGAGCGGTCATATCGAGCTGATTTCTGCGATAACCAGATCATCGCGCATGCTGTTGCAGTCAGGTATTCTTGCGCTTGGCGCCTATCTGGCAATTTTGCAGCAGATTTCGCCGGGTGCCATGATCGCGGCATCGATCCTTGCGGGGCGTGCGCTGGCGCCAATCGACATGACAGTCGGCAATTGGCGCAATATTGCGCGTGCGCGTCAGGCCTGGAAACGGTTGTCAAAGGTGCTGACGAATACGCACGCGCGCGAGCAAAAGCCAGTCAAACTGCCGACGCCGAAAGGAAATCTAGCGGTTTCAAGCCTGACAAAACTCGCCGCGCCATCGGCCGACGGCGAGCGGGTGCCTATAGTCCAGAATCTCAAATTCTCCCTTACTGCCGGTGAGGGGTTGGGTGTTATCGGCCCAAGCGCTTCAGGCAAATCAAGCCTGGCAAAGCTTCTGGTCGGTCTTTGGAAACCGGATCACGGCGAAGTACGATTTGACGGCGCGGCCTTTGATCAATGGGACCCCAGCTTCGTCGGAAAATATATTGGTTATCTGCCGCAATCGGTGGAATTGATGACCGGAACGATCCGGGACAACATCGCGCGCTTCGACGACAATGTGAGTGATGAGGAGGTTGTTGAGGCGGCCAAATTGGCCAATGTTCACGAACTCGTTCTCGCCTTGCCGGATGGATATTCAACAGAAGTAGGTGATGCTGGTGTCGTGCTTTCAGGTGGGCAGGTGCAGCGCATCGGGCTGGCAAGAGCATTGCTGCGTTCGCCACCATTGATCGTGCTTGATGAGCCAAATTCCAACCTTGACGGCGAGGGTGAACTGGCCCTAACGCAGGCAATTAGCCGTCTTCGCGACAATGGCTCCTGTGTTGTCGTCATGGCACACCGGCCAAGCGCGATTGCGGCAGTCGACAAAATTCTGGTGTTAAAAGCGGGAAGACAGGTGGAGTTTGGTCCCAAGGAAGAAGTATTGCGCAAAGTGACGCGCCCGGTGGCCAGAACTGATTTGAAGGCTGCGCCCTGAGGTTTGTTGACGGGACAGCTGCGCTTGTCGAGGTCTTCGAATTTTCCCAAAGAGGAGCAATAAATTGGACAGTGAACCGTCCGAACTGAGAACATCAAGCCGGTTTGTAATTGTGTCTGGCCTGCTTCTTTTCGTTCTTTTGTTTGCCGTTGGAGGTGCCTGGCTTCATATTGCTCAGATATCCGGTGCTGTTATTGCCGTTGGCCAGATTCAAGTACCGGGCAAACCAAAAACCATCCAGCATCTGGACGGCGGGATTGTTGCATCCATAGAGGTGGATGACGGTGACGTTGTTACGGCGGGTGACGTTTTGCTCAGGCTTGACGACACGGTACTAAGCGCCAATCTCGAAATTTATCGAAACCGCCTCGTAGAAGCTTTAGCAAAAAAAGCCCGGCTTCAGGCTGAGCGCGACGGTTTGAAAAAGATTGACTGGTCGAAAGCACCATCTGATATTGTGGATATCGAAATCCCATCATCAATCCAGTCCGGACACGAAAGGCTCTTTACCGCCCGCCTTGAGGGCCGTGCCGCTCAGACCAAACTGTTGCGCGAGAGGATATTGCAGCTAGGAAATGAAATTGTCGGACTTGAGGCGCTGCGCGGCTCTAAGACCAACCAGCTGAACCTGCTACAGCAGGAGCTTGACGGCGTGGCAACACTCAACACGCAAGGTTATGCCAGCAATACGCAGCTTCTCGGACTGGAACGCAATCGTGAGGAATTTCTTGGCCAGGTAGCGGAATACACCGCCAAAATTGCGGGGCTTAAAAACGCCGTCGACGAGACCGAAATCCAGATTCTCCAGGCTGAAAGCGAGTTCCGTCAAAGTGTTTTGAGCGAAATACGGGAGACAGAACGGGAAATCAGTGAATCGACACAGCAATTCATAACAACATCGGATAAATTAGGCCGTGTTGAGATAAGCTCGCCGGTTAACGGCATTATTCATGACCTTTCGATTTTTACCGTTGGTGGGGTCGTTGCGGCAGGCTCGCCCATCCTCCAGGTCGTCCCGCGCCGATCCAGGATTGATATCGAGGTTCATGTCGATCCCCGGTTTATCAACGAGGTGCAAGTTGGGCAGGCAGCGATTTTGCGCTTTTCCGCCTTCAATCAGCGTACCACACCTGAATTGAACGGCTATGTCGCCGGTGTTTCGGCAAACGTGCTGGTCGAACGGCAGACCGGCACATTGTTCTACAAGGTTTTGGTCAGCATCGGTGACGAAGAAATCAGCAGATTGGAAGGCCTTTCGCTTATTCCCGGAATGCCGGTGGAAACCTTCATCCAGACGGAAAGTCGATCAGCCCTTAGTTACTTTCTCAAACCCCTGCAAGATCAGCTGGCAAGAGCATTTAGAGAACAATAGCTGCTGGGGCGTTTTGCGGTTCCTTTGAACCGCGACAACGCCTGACGGGTCACCCCAACTCGCCGTCTCACAACAGTTTTTGCACCTCTTCCATTGTCGGCATGGAAGGCGCCGTCCCGGGGCGAGTGACTGAAATACCCGCGGTCGCACAACCGAGCCGGACGGCGGCAAGCGGGGCAAGGCCCTGCGCAAGTCCAACCGCAAACCCGCCATTGAAGGCGTCACCTGCACCTGTGGTCTCGACCACCGGCCCGGCGGAGATTGACGGAACCAGCTCACTGACCGACTTATTGTGCAGCAACGCGCCCTGTTCGCCAAGCGTAATCAGCGCATTCGCCACGCCTTTGGCCAATAGCGCGTCGGCGGCCTTGCGCGCTTCATCCACTGTCGTGACGGAAAGTCCGGTCAGCTCCTCGGCCTCGGTTTCATTCGGCGTGATATAGTCGCAAAGCGCGAATATCTCATCGTCTAAAGGTGCGGCGGGCGCAGGATTGAGGATTGTCGTCACGCCGGCGGCCCGCGCAATCTCGAGCGCCCGCCTGGCGGCTGGTATCGGTTGCTCCAGCTGCGTGATGAACACCGAGGCCGATGCGATCAGCGCTTCGTTCCTGGTGACGTCATCGGCATTGATTTCGCCAGCTGCACCCGGGCAAATGATGATCGCATTGTCGCCCGTTGCTTCCTCGATGAAAATATAGGCAGCTCCCGTATAGCTTTCACCATGGCGCGTGGCGGCACTGGTGACACCGGCCCATTGCCAGGTCTTTTCGGCGAGATCAGCAAACGCATCGTCGCCTAGCCTTGTGATCAGGGTTACCTCGCCACCGAGCCTTCCAATCGCCACAGCCTGATTGGACCCTTTGCCGCCCGGACCAAGCGCGAAGGAATTGCCAAGGATGGTTTCACCCATGCGGGGAGCACGGTCTGCCCGGTAAGCCGTGTCGGCGACAAAGACACCCAGAACAACAATTTTGCCGGAATTGCTCATCGCCGCTTATGCATTATCCGGCGGGATGACGCCCTTCCTAAAGGCAAAACACCCGTAAAAGCGCCGTTCATGGGTCTGGATCACCGCATAGGCCTTCTTGGCGCGGTCATAGAAGGCATAGCGCTCGATGGAAATCATCGGCAGCGGCGTACCGTTGGCGGCATCGATTTTCACCTGAACTTCCCGTTGAACCGGCGGCACCTCGCCGGGTGACCCGACAATCTCCATACGCGCGGCCGCGTCGTCGACAAAGGTGTCAAGCGGATAGACCGATAACACCGCCTCAACCACTTCGGCAGCGCTGCGGTCAATCCGCAAAAGCGATCCGTGAGTAGTCAGTCTGGCGACTGACTCGGATGGAAAGTTCGTGTCCGCAATAATCAGATCATCGCCGTGCCCCATGGCGCGAAGCACCTGCAAGACGTCGGCGTTTAGCAGCGGGTTGATGCCTTTTAGCATGGTTGGCCTCCCGAATTTCAGGCGCTTTTTCTTGTAGTCTTGTCTGCTGGCGGAAGCAGTGATTTTCCACTCGAAGGATCAAACAGGTGTATCGCATCATCGCGCGGAACAAGACGGATTTTCCGGCCGGGTGCAAATTCGTGGCGTTCACGGAAAACGCTGACGAGTTCCTGGTTTCCATATTTGGCAAATACCAGCATTTCCGAACCGGTCGGTTCGACCACCGTCACTTCGGCTGCAAGTCCTGTTCGGCTGCCAAGGTCGAGATGTTCCGGCCGAATGCCGAAGATCAATGCAGCGCCGTCTTCAAGCTGTGGCCTGAATGGCAGTGGCTGTAGGCTTCCATCCGGCGAGACGAACTTGTTGTTCTTCTTGCGGTAAGTGCCCTCCAGCAGGTTCATCGACGGCGAGCCGATGAAAGTGGCGACAAACAGATTTCGCGGACGGTCGTAAAGTTCCAGCGGTGTGCCGATCTGCTCGACATTGCCATCATTCATAACGACGATCTTGTCGGCCATGGTCATCGCTTCGACCTGATCATGGGTGACAAATATCGTCGTGGTTTTGAGCCGCTGGTGAAGTTCCTTGATTTCCTTGCGCATCTGCACCCGCAGCTTGGCGTCGAGGTTGGACAAGGGCTCGTCAAATAGAAATACCTGCGGGTCGCGCACAATCGCCCGGCCCATGGCCACCCGCTGACGCTGACCGCCAGACAGTTGCCGGGGATACCGGTTGAGATATGGCTCAAGGCCAAGAATTTCGGCAGCATTATCAAGCCGCCGCTTGATTTCCGCCTGCCCGATCTTGCGCAGCTTTAAGGCGAACGCCATGTTGTCGGCAACGGTCTTGTGGGGATAAAGCGCATAGCTTTGAAACACCATCGCAATATCCCTATCCTTGGGCGGGACGTTATTGACCACCTTGTCGCCAATGCAGATTTCGCCACCGGTGACGCTTTCCAATCCGGCGGTCATTCTAAGTAGCGTTGACTTTCCGCAGCCCGATGGGCCGACCAGCACCACAAACTCACCATCAGCGATGTCGATGTCGATGCCGTGCAGGACCTCGACTTCTCCATACGATTTGCGTGCTTTTGAAACCGTGACTCCCGCCATCAACCCTACCCTATCAAACTGAACGAAACTCGAAACCTATCCGGCGATGGTCCGGCTGTCCATTTCACCGTCAATTTTTTTTTGGACAGCCAATCAATTGACCTGTATCGTTTCTCATTTGTACACTTACTTTTTTCCAGACTATCAGGAAGGGCAGGATTGATTTTGACGGATTATTCGTCAACTGTGACCGCACTTGCAAATAATGAAACGCCGGAAGCACGAATGTGAATACCGGTTTGTTCGAATTGGGAGGAATAAATATGAGAGTCGACATTTACAACAAACTGATGGCCATGCAGGCGAGCAGGCGTGGCCTGTTGAAGGGCGCGGCCGCGCTGGGGGCGACGTCGATGCTGCCGGGCATGGCGACGAACGCATTTTCCGCCGCCCATGGAAGCCTGCGCGCCGAAATCCTGAAAATTCCAGGTGTTGGCGCTGGTGCGCCGGGCGACGCAGAGTGGCAAAAGGTCGGTGAATTGTGCCTTGGAGGCACAAAAGAAACCGTTCAGGCGGGCGAATTCGCCGGTGTTGAACTCACCTTCATGGGCCTCAACAACCAGAACCTGCACAACTTTCTGTTCCGTGGTTTCTTGAAACCATGGGAAGCCTATACCGGCGCGAAGATCAATTGGATCGACTTGGCGCAGGCTGACTACAATGCGCGTCTCCAGCAATCGATTGCGACGGGAACGGTCGATTTCGACATCATTGAAATGGGTGCACCGTTTGAGGGTGACGTTTGTGGCAAGGGACTGGCGTCTGAGATGCCCGACTGGGTCGCCAAACTGATCGATATGGACGACTATGTCGGCTATCTGAAGGCGCCGGTCGGCACCTGGGACAGCAAGACCTATCGTATCTCGATCGACGGCGATTGCCACACATTCGTGTACCGGACCGACTATTACGATAATGAGGATTTTGCCGCCGCGTGGAAAGATGCCGGTGGTGAAGGCGATTGGGCGCCGCCGAAAACCTGGGCGCAAGTCAACGCACACGCCAAATTCCTGAAAGGCCGGAAAGATCCGCTTACCGGTCTTGATGCCCATGGCTTCCTTGATCCTCTGAAAGGATGGGGCGGTTTCGGTTTCTACTTCCTCGAAGATCGCGCCACCGCTTACGCGAAACATCCCGACGATCCGGCATGGCTGTTCGACGCCGATACCATGAAACCGCGGGTCAACAACCCGGCCTTTGTCCGTGCCATTCAGGAAGTCATGGACATCATGGACACCTTTCCCGCCGATCAGATCAATGCCGATCCGGGAACGACCGCGTTCCAGCAGTTCCTGGCCGGCACCGGATCGGGTCTGGCATGGTGGGGCGATGTCGGCTCCAACGCACGCACCTCCGACACCTCGGTGGTTGGCGATGTGGTCGGCTTCGACATACTGCCGGGCTCCGACCAGGTCTATAATTCCAAGACCGGCGCGTGGGAGAACAAGGCCAACGAAGCGCCGAACATGGCCTATATCGGCTGGGGTGTCTATGTGATGGCAACCGTCGACGGCGATGCCAAGAAGAAAAAAGCCGCATGGTCGGCCGCAGCGCATCTAGGTGGCAAGGACCTGTCGCTTTGGACCTCAGCCTATCCGTCAGGCTTCCAGCCCTACCGCAATTCCCACTTCAACTTCGATGAGTGGGAAGAAGCAGGCTACGACCGCGCGTTTGTGGAAGACTATCTCGGTTCCAACGCCGATTCCTACAATCATGCCAACGCGGCGATCGAACCGCGCATTCCAGGTATCTTCCAATATTACTCGGTGGCGGAAGACGAACTGGCCAAGGGCTTTGCCGGACAATATGGCTCGGCCCAGGAAACGGCAGACGCCATCGCGGCGGCCTGGGAGAAGATCACCGACCAGATCGGCCGTGACAGTCAGGTAGCTCTCTACAAGGCCAGTCTCGGACTGTAATCTGAGAAAAATGTGCAACCGGCCCCCAACAGGACCGAGGGGCCGGTTGTCTTGTAGTCCCAACACCATCATGATCGCCCGAGGCGATATTCAATAGGCAATCATATGAGTTCGAGCCAGGGCGATCTGCTCCACACGATCGAGACGCAGATGATTTCCGGCGGGCGCAAACGCACCGGGCAGTTTTTGCTCTGGGGGTCGTTTGCGCTGCTACTGCTCGCTTTCCTTGTGCAGGCGTTTCGCGATGCCGGCATGACCGACTGGGGATTTGACAATTGGCGGCCTGTCCTATTCGCCTACTTCCTTTGGGCGTTCATGTTGTGCCTGTCGCGGGTGATGATTTATGGCGAACAGGGCAAGAAGGCGCTGTTCGTGCTGCCGGCCGCATTGTTCGTCATTTCCATGGTCGTGTTCCCGCTCCTGTTCGGACTGTGGATCGCCTTTTCCGACTGGAATCTGTCTTCCTTGACCGGACGCAAGTTCAACGGCCTCGACAATGTACGCCAGATGTTGAGCGATCCGTTCTACTGGAACGCGCTCTACAACATGGTGATTTACACCGTCGTCATTCTGGTCGAATACGCCATCGCATTTGGGCTGGCGCTGTTGCTCAACGCCGATATCAGGGCACGAAAATTCTGGCGGGTCACATTTTTATTGCCGCTGATGTTGTCGCCCGTTGCGGTAAGCTGGATGGTTGGAAAATCCATGCTGGAGGTTCGTTTCGGGCCGCTGGCACGGTTTGCGCGTTGGCTTGGATGGGACAGTCCATCCTTCTTCGGTTCGCCCGAGATGGCCAAGTTCACCATCATGGCGATGGATGCATGGAGCTTCATCCCGTTCATGATGATCATGATACTCGCTGGCCTGCAGGCAATGCCGAAAGAAGTGCTGGAGGCAGCCGAGGTCGACGGCGCCACGCCCTGGCAACGGTTCTGGGGGGTCACCTTTCCGTTGATGCTGCCGGTGTCGATTACCGCGGTCATGATTCGCATCATCTTCAAGTTGAAGCTGGCCGACATCATCATCAATGTCACGTCAGGCGGTCCCGGCGGCGCGACTGATTCGGTTACCAGTTTTATCTTCCGCGAGTATCGCGACCGCTCCAATGTCGGCTACGGAACGCTACTGGCGATCGTCTATCTGATCGTCATTGTTATTTTCATGACCGTGCTGCTCAAACTGTCCGAGCGGCTGGTGCGCCGCATGACGGGGACGGGCTGATGACGGTACTGGCACATGACGATTTCGACCGCCGCCAGCGGGTGCGCTGGTGGACGATGCGTATTGTCGTCTACTCCCTGTTGATCATCTGGGCGGTGATTTGCATCTTTCCGATCTACTGGACGATCACGACATCGTTTAAGATTGCGCCCGACGTGATGAAGGGCAATCTGATCCCGTTCATCGACTATTGGCCGCAATGGCGCGGATGGAAGTCGCTTGGCATGTCGCCGGACACATTGTTCAGCACATCGACGGTGCGCGAGGAATTTCTGAAACGGTTTTTCAACTCGGTGATCATTTCGTCTGCCGCCTCCGCGCTCGCCGTAGCACTTGGATCGCTGGCGGCCTATGGGCTGAGCCGTTTTTCCTACAAATTCGGCTTCATGCGCAATTCGGATATTTCATTCTTTTTCCTGTCGCAGCTGATCCTGCCGCCGGTGGTGCTGGCGCTACCGTTTCTCGTGCTCTACAAACAGCTTGATCTGCTCGACAGCCACATCGGCATGATCGCCATCTACACACTGATGGTTTTGCCCATTGTCATCTGGATCATGCGCGATCAGTTCGCCTCCGTGCCAGTGGAGCTGGAGGAGGCAGCGCTCGTCGATGGCCTGTCGATCTGGGGCGCGTTTTTGCGGATCGTTTTCCCGCTCGTGCTTCCGGGCATCGTCGCGGCGTTTATCCTGTCGCTGGTATTGTGCTGGAACGAATATTTCTTCGCCGCATTGCTGACCTCGACCGACGCCAAGACGCTGCCGGTGATGATCGCCAGCCAGACCGGCAGTCAGGGCATCAACTGGTGGTCGATGGCAGCCTTGTCAGCGGCCGGTATCCTGCCGTTGATCTTCATCGGTATTCTGCTTGAGAAGCACATCATCAAGGGCATGACTGCCGGCGCGGTGAAGTAGCCAGCTTTTTTAAGCAAAACTGCTCTAATTGCCGGTGAGATTTTTGGTCTGGTCATAGAGGCGTTCAAACACAGACAAATGATCGTCGAACACCGCCCGGCTGGCAGGTTCGGGCTCGACAGTCCTGGCGACCGGATTCCAGTTGTCGATATCGTCCAATGTCACGTCCCCGATGGCCATCGCGGCCAGAAAGGCGTCGCCATAGGACGCGCCAATGGTGCGTTGCTTGATCGTCTGCGCCATTCCGGTGGCGTCGGATGTCGCCTGCAGCCAGATGCTGTTTTTCGTGCCGCCGCCAACCGCCAGCAGCTTTGAGGGAGGCGCCCCGGCGGCGGCGTAAGTCTTGGTGATATGCCCGGTGGCCAGCGCGATGCCCTCAAGCAAAGCCCGAAACATGTCGCCGCGCGTGTGGGTCAAATTCAGCCCCAGCCAGGCGCCGCGGGCATGGGGATCGTTGACCGGGGTCCGCTGCCCGGAAAAATAGGGCAGCATGACCAGCCCGTTTGCTCCTGGCGGTGAACCGGACGCTTCTTCGACCAGCATTGGAAACGCATCCTCAAAAGGCAGATCGCGGGCAAACTGGTCGCGAAACCAGTGCGTCAGCGTTCCCGCCGTGGCAAGGCTCGACATGCAAGCGTGCTGCCCCTCAAACAGCCAGGGTGCATACCAAAGACGCGGGTCGATGATGCGTTCGCTTGTCGGCATGATGATGAATATCGATGATCCGTACATCATCATCATCTCGCCGGGCGAGGCTACGCCGACACTTAGCGCTTCGGCTGCCGCATCGACTGTTCCGGTCAGAACCGGCGTGCCTGCGGCAAGTCCGGTTTCGGCTGCCGCACTGGCCGTTACTTCACCGGCAATGTCGCAGGACCAGAGAATTTCGGGAAGCATCTCCGGGTCGACAATGTCATCGGTGAGTTCCGTGGTCCATGTCTGGCTTGCCGCATCGTAAAGCGGCGAAGTATTGGCAGCGGTATATTGATCGATCACCGCACGCCCGGTGAGCTTGTTGACGATGAAGGTCGTCGAGGTATGGATTTTATCGGTCTTTGCGAAAATGTCCGGCCGGTTGTTCTTCAGCCACAATATTTTCGGGCCGACTGACTGCGCCGACAGTGAATTGCCGCATCTGTTCAAGATAGTGTCGTCGCCGATCGCGGCATTCAGCTGCTCGATTTCCTGATGCGACCTGGTATCGACACCATAGAGCACGCCGTTCATCAGCGCATTGCCGGATGAATCCACCGGTAGCATGCAAGGGCCGATAGCGCTGCAGCCGATTGCCGAAATCGCTTTCGGATCAATGCGGCTTTCAGCCAGAAGCGCTCCGGTTACGTGGACAAAATCGCCCCACCAGTCCTGATCAGGATCATGCTCCGCCCAGCCCGCCTGCGGCACCAGCATTTTGTGCTTTCGGGTGGCCTGGGCGACAATGCCGCCATCCGCATCAACAAGCACGCCCTTGGTTTCATAGGTTCCGATATCAACGCCAAGTGTGTAACTCATTGCTCAAAATCATCCCTGTCGAGCGAGAATTGACCGTCGATCATTGTTAGCGCCGTCGCCAGCAGGTCGGCAAGACCGGCAAGATCGTTGAGGTCGCACATCTCCAGGGAGGAGTGTGTGTAGCGGCAGGGAAATCCGACATCGATTGCGGCAACACCATTTTCAACCAGTTGCACATAGGATGTCTCGGTTAGAATTCCCGTTTGTGCACTGCGTTGAAGCGGCAGTTTGGCGGCTGAAGCCGCGCGCTCAAACAGCGCCGGCAGGGCAGGGTGGGGGATCGTGCCGTTCAGCGTTCCGCGGCCATGAAACGAATAGAGGCTGATCCCGGGCCCGGCACCAAGCGCCACACCGGTTCGTTTTTCCATGCCGGGCGTATCGCCGGTCAGTAACAGATCGATCTGAATGGCAACATCGGGTTTCAGGGCCTGGGCAGCGGTGAGTGCGCCGCGCAGGTTGAATTCCTCCTGAACGGAAAAGACAATGTGAATGGTAGGCTTTTGCGGTGCTTTGGCAAAATGGCGGGCGACATCGAGCAGCACCGCGCAACCGGCCCGGTCGTCGATTGACGTACCGGCGATACGGTCGGGTGGAAACTCGACAATGTTTGGCCGGTAGACCACGGGCGTGCCGACCTTGATCCCGGCATTGTGCACTGCGTCTCGCCCAGCCAGTCCGGTGTCGATATAGATCTCCTGATAGGGAAGAACCCGGTATTTTTCATCCGGCGGCGTCGCGTGGTGGCTTTTGTTGGCAATGATGCCGGGCCAGTCCTGGCCTTCGCCAATCTGAAACAGCACCTGTTGCGACGCCAAGGCCCGCTCCGGGACACCGCCGACACGTTCAATCCTGACGAAACCGTCATCGTCTATTTTGCGAACGACGAATCCGAGCTGGTCCATATGTGTGAACAGCATGACCGAGGGCGCGTCGTCGTCGCCCGCAATCGTTGTGATCAAATTGCCCAGCCGGTCAGTTGAGGTTTCCAGCCCTTCGGTTCGCAGCAGTTTTTTGATATGCGACCGCACCCGCCCCTCATGCCCGCTAAGGCCGGGGATCATCATCAGATCGCGCAGGTCGCGCTCAATATTGGCCCTGGACGCCATCTCCTGTTATTCGCCTCTTTGCTTGCGGACCAGCGCCATGAATTCGGCGGCGCGATCAGGATCGACGGCATTCCATGTATGACCGTCAACCTTCAGGCAGGAACCGACGATACATCCATCGGCAATGGCAAGCGTGTCGGCGACGGTCTCGTGTTTGACGCCGGTATTTGCCAGCACAGGCGTATCGGAAAGTGCGCGTTTGACGCTTTCCAGCTCTTCCATCTTGGCGGCTTCGCCGGTGATCTGGCCGGAAACCAGCACCGCATCTGGAAGGCTTGAAAAGACGGTGCTTCGCGCCCTGTCGGCCAATGACCGGCTATCGAGCGATGCGGCGAATTCCGCCGATATGTTGAACAGGACTGCCAGATCATCGCGTCCCAACCGGTTGCGGTAGCGAATTGCCTTGCCCGCATCCGGCGCCCAGACACCCATGTCAGAGGCATAAACACCGGTAAAGATTTCGCGCACGAAACTGGCACCGGTCGCCGCAGCAAGCGCGATTGTCGCCATCGGATCCCATAAAACGTTGACACCGAACGGGAGGGATAATTCAGAACGAAGGCAGCCGATGGCATACGCCATCGATGCGGTCGACGCGGTGTCGACCTCAAGCTCGTAGGGGCGGTCGTTTTCATTGCCGAACATCACCGCGTCAAAGCCGGCAGCCTGTAAGGCGGTGAGATCCTTGCGTGCATCCTCGACAATCGCTTCGATGCCGCCATTGCCATCATGAAGTGGGCTACCCGGCAGAGCGCCTAGATGCACCATCGCGATTGCCGGTTTTTTGTCCCCAAACACGCTGTTAAATGGTTTTGTCATCAATATTCCTCTCTTGAATCGATTTAGTTATAACCGCAAGCTGGCGTGATACAACCACCAACGCCGCCGGTAATGCGCACTATCGGAACAATTCTTCGTAGGGAGTTAGAAAATGAATTTTCGCCACTGGGAGAGGTTGGCCGGCAAGGGGCTGGATTTTTCCGAACTGGGATTTGGAACCGCGCCGCTCGGCAATCTCTACAAGGCGATCAGCGATGAGGAAGCACAGGCAGCGCTGAATGCTGCCTGGGATAGCGGATGCCGATACTATGACACCGCGCCGCTCTATGGTCTTGGCCTGTCGGAAACCCGGCTGAATGCTTTTTTGCGGGGCAAAAACCGTGACGATTATGTACTGTCTACGAAAGTTGGACGGCTGCTTGAAGTTTGCAAGCCGGATCGGCGCACCGGTATCGGGAAATTCTTCGATACGCCAACCCGGCGCGAGGTTTATGACTATAGCCATGACGGGATCATGCGCTCGATAGAGTTTTCTCTGGAGAGGCTGGGCGTCGATCGTATCGACATCCTGTTTGCTCATGACCTCGATATATTCAATCACGGGTCTGAGGAGGCGCTCAACAGTAAGTTGGATGAACTGATGACATCAGGCTATGACGCGCTGGTTTCGCTGCGCGATCAGGGTGTCATCTCCGCCTTCGGAGCCGGAATCAATGAATGGCAGCCGGCAAAGTGGATGGCCGAACGCGGGGATTTCGATCTGTTCCTGCTTGCCGGCCGGTACACTTTGCTGGAACAGGAGGCGCTTACAAGTTTTATGCCGCTTTGCCAACAACGCGGCATCGGCATTGTTCTGGGCGGACCTTATAATTCCGGCATTCTGGCCACCGGGCCGGTGTCCGGCGCGTTCTATAATTATGATCCGGCCCCGGCGGATGTTCTGGACCGGGTCGGCAAAATCAAAGCCATCTGCGACAAGCATGATGTCAGGCTGATTGAGGCCGCACTCAGATTTCCGCTACATCACCCATCCGTCGTCTCGGTCATCCCGGGAGGCCAGTCAGCCGATCAGGTCCGCGGCAACCGGACCATTCTCGATGCCGCAATCCCTGACGCTTTGTGGGCGGAATTGAAATCGGCGGGTCTCATGCGCGTCGATGCGCCTGCCCCATGAAACTGAGTGTTTGGTTCGCATCTATGGACAGGCGTTGTTCGACCGGTGTCGAGACGTGCAGCGCCGCCGCAGCACTTGCATAGGTCAATGCGTCTCGCATCGGGCTTTCACGCAACAGTTCAGCGCACATCGCACCGACGAACACATCGCCCGCGCCATGCGTCGATAGAGCGGTCACATCGAATGGGGCTATATGGCTCGGCCTATTGCCGCCCTTGGAAAAGACAAGCCCGTCGGCACCAAGCGTGACGACGGTGCAATTTGCGTGAGGTGGCATTTTATCAAGCGCTGACAGAACCTGATCAACAGACGGCGTCGCGCATTGTAGCAGGCCTTCTGCCTCCACCCGATTGACGATCAGGATATCGACGATTTTCATAAGTTCCGGGTCGACAGGCCGCCAGGGTGCGGCGTTCAGAACAATTTTTGCGCCAGCCGAATGCGCTAGTTTTGCCACCGATCTGTTTGCCTTTTCGGCGATCTCATTTTGCAGAACCAGATACCGGGTCCCCTCCGGGATCGCCAACCGGTCCGCGTTAATCAGCTGATTGGCGCCGCTGGCGACGACTGCGCCATAGTCACCTGCCGCATCGACAATCGCCACGCTGGCGCCCGATGACGCCTTTCCGGTGCGCGATACCCTGGAACTGTCCACACCGGCCTGACGCAGATGTTCCAGCAACGCACCGCCAAACTGATCCTGTCCGACCATTCCCCCAAAAGCGACATCGGCGCCGTGCCGGCTCGCAGCGACTGCCTGATTGCCACCCTTGCCACCACAGACGAAACGCATCGGCCCACCCATGACGGTCTCGTCCTTGCTTGGCAAGGCGGGTGCATCTACGACGATATCGTAGTGGAGCGAGCCGGCAACGAATATCCCGCCGACAGTCATGACCGGGCAAACATCGCCGACTGAACAATGCGCTGGCTGGCCGGGGCATCCTGCCGGGCGATGGCGTCCGCCAGGTCGCCATTGTCAGCCAATTCATGTGCAATCTTCCAAAGGTTGTCCATCGTAGCGATGTTGGCGGCCGATTCGGCAACCGGATCGAGGCCGGAATGGTCGGGAAATGTGTCGAAGTAAATTGCGCGCTCGTACCCGCTTCGAATCAACGCTACCAATAACTCGATCGTCTGCTGCGGATGCACGCTTGCGACCATCAGCCCGTCATCGCGTTTGGCATAGCCGTCATTCAGATGAACGCCCAAAAGCGTGGAATGCCTCTCGACAAGGGCAGCCGAATGCGCCGGCATTTCATCGGCGTAAAGCACATGGGCGAAATCAAGTGTCACCCCGAGATTGGGCGCGCCAACCTCGCCGATGGCTAGAAGCGTCGTCGCCACATCGGGCATCAGCGCGAACGAACGTGGCTCGTTCGGCTTGTATTCAATCGCAATCTGAACATCCTTATTGTGCGCGCAAACGCAACCAAGGGCGGCAATTGTCTCGTCCCACATCCTCCCGTAATCAGCCTGAAACGAATAATCGAAACCGTCTTGACCCAGCCACAGGGTCATCAGGTCGCAACCAAGTTCCGCAGCAGTGTCAATGCCGTCGCGCGTTATATCGATGGCAGCCTGGCGAACCGATTTGTCCGGATTTGTAAATGCTCCAAGTTTGAAACCCGGATCGGTATAATATCGCATGGCCAGACCGTTCAGTTGCAGCCCGAATTGTGTAAGACAATCGCCGATATCGTGCAGTTTAAGCTCCTCGAAATGGTCGGGAAAATTTAGATCGGCCGCAGTGAGTCCGCTGCTTGCCGCCCGCTCCAAAAGATCCAGTGTGGTGATCCGGTTGCGTCCCGGCCAATAGGTTTCGGCGCCGAGATTGAACGCGTTCAGGCGGGCCGCATAGCGCATGGTTTTTGTGATTGTCTTTGTCAAGTTCCTGCTTTCTTTCGATGAATTGTTATTTGGTTGCCAAAGCCGTTCCGGCGACGTCATTCGCTTCGTAACATGCTTCCACCAGCGCCATGGTTTGAAATGCATCGTCGACGCCGGACACAAGCTGCTTGTCCTCGCCAGCGTCAAAGCGCTGGACATTGCTCATCGTGCCGATGAAAGCGTCCGGAAACCAGGTGCCCTCCAGATTTACGCGCTGCCAATTGGCATCATTGCGGCTGAGCCACAATTCATCCGGCTCCCCATTGGGATAGTCGTAGAGCACGCCGAGTTTGATCAACATGCTGCCGTCAGTGCCCTCGATGCGAAAACGCGCCATCTGAAACCGGTTGCCGCCACGGTGATTGTGATTGATGTTCATGATTGCCCTGAGGCGGGGCCCATAGTCGAGTATCGCCGAGGTTTTCGTTTGCGCATAGTCCGTGGAGCGCGGGTCGCCCATCGTCCTGGCGAACACGCCCGACGGATTGCCTGCCAGAGAGCGGATCAGATCGAGATAGTGGATGGAGTGAACCGAGATCTCGACCCTGTCCATCTTCTTCAAAAACGGGAACAGATGCCAGGGCGTAAAAATGTTCACTTCGACGACGATATCGAGCAGTTCGCCGATCACGCCTGCCGATATGGCGTCTGCCGCAGCAAGCATCATCGGGCTGAAGCGCAGTTGAAAATTGACCGCCGCTTTCTGCCCGCGTTTATGGGCGATGTCCTTGATGGTCCGGGCATTGGTGATATCGCTGCCCATCGGCTTCTGGATCAGTACAGCCGCGCCCTCGGGCAAACGCTGAAGAATGCCGGCGACCGCATCCGGCGGTGTCGCCAGATCGTAAATCGCATTGGTGCCGTTTTCCTCAATCGCCTGGTCAAGGGTTTGATAGACTTTGCTAAGGGACCATTCCTCGGCCATCGACTGTGCCCGCGCGATATCGATATCGACAATACCGGCGACGGAAAATCCGGCTTTGCGATAGGCCGGCAGATGGGCGTCGTGAACAATGCCGCCCGCGCCAACCATGACGATCGGCTTTGGATCTTCAGGTCGCGGCCAGCTTTGGTTGAGCGTCGGCAGCTGCACAACTTCCTCCCTTTTTCAATGATTTACAGTATCGCGGCGGCAACCATATACTAGTTCTCTATCGCGTGTGCGGCCGCAAGGGGAAAACATTGACCGAATTAATCGATACCCATCAGCACCTGATCTATCGTGACCGGTTTAGCTATGATTGGTCCGACGGCCTTCCGGCACTAGCGGGCAAGGAATTCACCATCGGCGACTATCAGCGGCTAACTGTGGATTGCGATGTTGCCGGCACCATATTCATGGAGGTCGATGCCGGCCACGACTATCGCGACGAGACAAGGTTTATTGCTGGGCTCGCCCAGGATCCGGTAAACCGTCTGCTTGGCATCATCTCGTCATGCCGCCCAGAACATGAGGATGGTTTTGACACCTGGCTTGAGGAATGCAGCGATCTTCCGGTGCTGGGTTTCCGCCGAATTCTCCACGAGATCGATGATGATCTCTCCCGTGGTGATGTGTTTCGAAAAAATATTCGAAAGATCGGCGAGCAGGGCCTGACATTCGACATGGTGTTTCGCGCCGATCAGCTGGGCATAGCAGCCGAACTGGCGCGGGCGTGTGATGACATGACGCTGGTTTTGGACCATTGCGGCGTTCCCGATATCGCCGGCGGCGATTTTGGCGCCTGGAGCAAAGCCATTTCGGCGGTTGCTGCAATGCCGCATGTGTCATGCAAGATCTCCGGCGTGCTGGCCTATTGCGCGGCGGGAAATGCCACCATTGAGGCCGTGCGTCCCTATGTTGACCATGTCATCGAGTGTTTCGGGCCGCAGCGGCTGGTTTGGGGCAGCGACTGGCCCGTTATCGATATCCGCTCCGGTCTGCCCGGGTGGATCGGCATCTTCCGCGAATTGATATCAGACCTGTCGCCAGATGAGGCACGTGCCATCTGCAGCGGGAATGCCAAGCGTATTTATGGCGTTTCCAGCTAGAGCGTATCAGGCTTAAATGGGAGCGGTGTCAGATCAGGTCGGGTCTTCTACAAATAAAGACCACGCTCACCGGGTGCTGCCGCGTACCACAAGCTGGAAGCCGATGTCGTCCTGAATCCGGGTCGGATAGGAATTGTTCAGATGCCCGAGCACAACCTCGGCAGATCGCTCTCCGATTTTTCTGCCGGGGATGTGGATCGTTGTCAGGCCCGGGTGAACCAGCTGGGCGATATTTGCATCACCGATGCCGGCAACGCTGATCTGCTCGGGGATTTTCCAACCGCGGCGCTGCAACTCTTTTAGCGCACCCACGCCAACAATCTCGCTTGAACAGATGATCCCATGCAACTCGCTGTTGGATGCAACAAAGTCTGCGGCGATCACGCCGGATTCTTCAATGTTCATTGGGTCTGGAACATTCTGGCGCAAGGGCGCGGGCTGGTTGGCAGCTTCGAAAGCGGCGTAGATACCCGCGCTTCGTTTCGCGGCACGATTTTCGTGGGCCTCGTGCTCCAATGTTGGCGCGACATACCCGATCTTCGCAGGCCCGCGTGACAACATGTACTGCGCGATATCGAAGCCGGCCTGAAAGTTGTCGAAGCCCACGCCGTTGTCGATGTGTTGATCGGACAGATCCCACATCTCAACGACAGGAACCGCAGCGTCTATCAGGAGTTTCCGGGTTTCATCTGTATGCAGCGTGCCCGTCAGGATCACGCCGTCCGGCCTTCGTCCCAGCTGGGCTCTTGTGAGTTTTTCTTCCTTGTCCAGATCGTAGGACGTGCAACCAAGCAGCAACTGATAGCCGGCCCTTTCCAAAACATCCGAAATGCCCTGGATCGTATCGCTGAAGATCGAGTTGTCGATCGTCGGCACCAGGGCAACGATGACACCGCTTTTCCGTCGCCGAAGCGTATTGGCCGCAAGATTAGGCACATAGCCAAGCTTTGATATCGACGCTTCAACCCGTTTTCTCGTCGCCTCGGCAACCTTGCCCGGTTTGTTGAGCACGCGGGAGACCGTCATCGCCGAGACACCGGCGTGTTCAGCCACTTCGGTCAGGTTCGTGCTGCCCTTTGGAATCGTGATGCGTCGGGTGGTCACCGCTACCTCAATAAGCTCTTCTTAAAAAAACGACTCGACATGTGGTCGCGTGATGTTAAGCTTAACATCACAAAATATCGTGTGCATAGGCCTGATTGGCCGCCCCGACCAACAGCGATTACAAAAACTCGGCAATTGAGCGAAAAACAGCAAACAATTAAGGAGGAACAGAAATGTTAAGCTTAACATCAATGAAATCGGTAGGGTTGAGCGTCCTGCTCTGCGGCACGCTCATGGCTCATACCGCAGCTGCTGCGGACTTTGAAGCACGCCCTCAAGGGGGAATCGCGGGCGCATTACTGCCCGAAGAACGCGCTCTATGGTCCTATAATTCTGAAACCAACGCCTTCGAAGTTGTTGAAGGCGACGCCTCGGCGCCCTATGCCGCGAACCTGCGCCCCTTGCCCGAAGGATCGAAAGTGGGATTTGCTGAAGGGTGGGCGGCAATTCCATTTTCCTACGCGATCAATAAGCGGCTATATGAGCTTGCAGACAAACTAGGGTTCGAAGTTGTCTACTGCGACAACGACTTCAAGGCCGACAAGGCGGTGTCCTGCGCCGAATTGATTGTTCAGCAGGGAGCCGATGTTGTCATTGAATCAAACTGGCAGTCTGGGGCAGCCGCTGCTGTGATGAACATCTTTGACGAAGCCGGAATACCGGTCATGTCTGTGGATGTTGTGCACCCGAACGCAATCTTCCTTGGCGCCGACAACTATGTCAGTGGCTTGATCGGCGGCCAGGCCGCAGGCAAACATGCCAAGGCGCTTGGGCGCTGCGGCGACGTCGCGGTTCTGGTAGGCATCAACCCCGGCGAGGGCGATGCGGCAAATGAACGTCTTTCGGGCTTTACAGATGGCGTGCAGACAGTGTGCGGAGCTCTGCCGGAAGACCGCATCCATGAAGAGCTGATCGACGCCGGCACAACCGACCAGGCCCTGACCAAGGTCACTGACTGGTTGACCGCTCATCCGGGCGCCGGGTTCGTGCTGGCGACCGCCATCGACGACCCGCGCGGCTTCGGCATGTCGAACGCGCTGGCCCAGGCTGGGCGCGACGGCGTGGCCATCGGCATCGGATGTGACGAAATTGGCGTTGCGGCGACCCGCACGCCCGTTGAGGAGAACAACTTCCTCGGCTGTGTCGCCTACTTCCCCGAAAAGTATCCGGACTATGCGCTGACGATTGCCGCCGACCTCCTTGAGGGTGGCGCGGTTCCCCAGGAAGTGCATCTTGAGCATGTGTTTCTCGACGCCGGAAGCATCAATGATGTCTACCCCGAGTAACTCGGACACCTCAAATACGGGCGCTGATTCTGGCGCCCGTCCACCCCTGATCGAACTTGCGGGCATCACCAAGACCTTTGGCAATGTCGAGGCGCTGTCCGGGGTCGATCTGAAGATCGGCGAGGCCGAATCTGTCGGCATTATCGGCGACAACGGCGCAGGAAAATCAACACTGGTGAAGGTTCTCTCAGGCGTCTACCCGCCAACGGGCGGCGTCATGCGGTTTCGGGGTCAGGAAGTGCGGTTCGACAGCCCACTTGATGCCCGCAAGAACGGGATCGAGATGATCTATCAGGATCTTGCGCTCTGCGAAGACCTCGATGTGGCCCAGAACATCTTCTTAGGCCGCGAAATCAAGAAGAAACTGGGCCCGTTCAACCTTCTGGACAAGCAGGCTATGGCCCGTGCGGCCGCCGAGGACATCGCAAATATGGGCTTGGATTTCGACGTGGAGCGCGAAGTCGGCATGCTCTCAGGCGGCGAACGTCAGATGGTCGCAGTGGCGCGCGCGCTGCAGTTTTCTCCCTCCGCGCTTCTGATGGACGAACCCACGGCTGCCCTTTCGGCGGAGAAGATCCGCAGGCTTTGGGAACTGATCGCTGAGTTAAAGTCGCGCGGTGTTTCGATCCTTCTGGTCAGCCACCGCTTCACCGACATTCTCAGCATCTGTGACCGGATCGTGGTGGTTCGGGGCGGGCGCATCGCCGGCGAAATGAAGCCCCACGAGCATCCACCGGCACAAACCATGGCAATGATGACCGAAATGATGACCGGCGACCGGATCACCGAAGAGACAGAGATATGAAGACCATGGGCAATCTGATGAACTCCCGCATCTGGGGGCGGGGCGCGTCCGCGATCAATCCGGGTCTGGTGATGGCGACCATCGTGGTCTTCATTGTTTTGAGCTTCGCATCGCCATACTTCCTGACAACGAACAACCTGCTGAACGTCGCCAAGGCTTTGGTAATTGTCGGCATTGCCGCGGCGGGCGAAACCCTCGTGATCATCGCAGGCGGCTTCGATCTGTCCATCGGTTCGACCATGGCGGCCGCCGGCATGCTGGCAGCCTACCTTCTGGACATTGGTTCGGGCGTCGGCCCGGCCTTTTTGGCCGCGATCCTTCTGGGCATCTGCATCGGTGCCGCCAATGGCACGCTGATCGCCTATTTTCGAATCAACCCGCTGATCACCACCCTTGCGACACTGGCGATCATTCGCGGCCTTGCCTTCGTCATTTCGGACGGGCGCGAGATCATCATCACCAACAAGACCTGGCTCAGCATTGGGACCGGCAAGTGGGCAAGCATTCCCTACATCGTGCTAATTCTGATCATGGTCTATCTGGTCTTCGCCCTGATCATGCCGCGTACGACCTTTGGCCGCTATATTTATGCCATCGGGTCGAACGCACGGGCGGCCCGCCTTTCGGGAATCTCGACCAAGCGATGGCAGATGGCGATCTATATCACCTGCGGCGCCACGGCAGCGCTTGCTGGATTGATGCTGGCAGCGCGCACTGGCAATGCGCGCCCCGCAGCCGCCATGGGGTTCGAACTGGACGTGATCACCGCGGTCATCCTGGGCGGTGCCAGCCTGAAGGGCGGGCGCGGCACCATTCTGGGAACGGCCATCGGGCTGATACTTCTGTTCATGATCAATAACGGGCTCACGCTGGCACAGGTCCCATCCTTCTGGCAGCAGGTATGCAAGGGGTTCATCCTTCTAGCGGCGGTTCTTTATGACGAAGTCCGAAGTGGTCGAAGTGATGACAGTTAGCCCGCGCTGGCTTTAAGCAAAGGTTCGTAAATGCTTTTTCACTCACCGAAATCGAGCGACGTAGGCCCAGCGGCCGGGCAACCGGCGATCAGGCAAGTGCGCGCACTTGTGAGCCAGGCCAGCGAATATGGCGCCAGCGATGTGCACGACACACCAGACAGTCACTGGATTTCGGGCTGCCCGGACAAGGACGGCAGCTGGGATCAAAAAACCACTCATCCGCCCATTGCCAATCCAATGTCAATCTATCCGGCTTATTCCGGATCCCGGCAAAGCTGGGGGGTCGCAAATGTGCCTTCGGTCATCGTCGAAATCGAGGACGAAGACGGGCGCGTAGGCATCGGGGTCAGCACCGGGGGCACCGCGGCTGCGTTCATCATCGAAAACCATCTGTCGATTTTCGTCGAAGGCCAGTCAGCCGCGAACCGCACCCTAATCTGGGAACAGATGTGGCGCGCCTCGATCCACTACGGGCGCAAGGGGCTAGGCGTCCATGCGATCAGCGCTATCGACCTCGCCCTTTGGGATCTCTACGGCCGTACCATTGGCGCGCCGGTCTTCGACCTGATGGGCGGACGCACCAAGGACCGGATTCCGGTCTACGCCACGACCGCGCGCCCCGATTTGGCCAAGGATCTCGGGTTTCACGGTGCGAAGATCCCGCTGCCCTACGGGCCCGGTCACGGTATCAAGGGCATGAACGACAACATCACCTTCATCGCCGAATGGCGCAAAAAGGTCGGCCCGGACTTCCCGCTGATGCTGGATTGCTACATGGCCATGACCGCTGATTATGCAGCCGAGCTGTCGCGGCGGATGGCGCCCTACAACTTCCTGTGGATCGAAGAGCCGCTTATGCCCGACGATTACGAAGGCCACCGGCGATTATCGGAAAAGATGAAGGCGCACACAGGCGGAGCGGTTCTGGCAACGGGCGAGCATGAATATACGCGCTATGGCTATCAGCAACTGATCGACACAGGCGTCGACCTGATCCAGCCGGATGTCATGTGGATGGGCGGGCCGACCGAGTTCATCCGCGTTGCCGCCCTGGCCAATTCGCGCGCAGTCAATGTTATCCCGCACGGTTGTGGTGTCTACGGCTACTACATGGCCATGGCGCTGGAACATGTCGCTTTGGCCGAATTCATGATGATGAGCGAACAGGCCGACCGGATCGAACCCAACTTTGGCAGCATGTTTCAAAGCGAACCGTTGCCTGAAAACGGCTACATCTCGCTGCCGGACACGCCGGGATTCGGTCTGGAACTGAACCATGACGCATTGAATTTAACGCGCCCCTTTGATCGTTCAAAGTAGGCAGGAGACAAGGAACGGGAACACGATGAACAGCTACGGCTTCAAGAACCGGACAGCCATCGTCACGGGCGGCGCCAATGGTATTGGCAAGACCGTGGCCGAAGTGTTGGCCAAAGGTGGCGCACGTGTCGCGCTTTGGGATACGGATCAAACGCTGGCCGAGGAGGTGGCCCGGCAATTGGGGAATGGATCTCTCGCCGTCGCGGTCGATATCGCCGATTGGCAAAGCGTCGAAGCCGCCTACGGGCAAACCAAGGAGCCCTTCGGACATATCGACATCGTCGTGAACTCAGCCGGAATAGCCGGATCGAACGGCCCTGTCGCCGACTATTCCGTCGAGGAGTTCCACCAGATCGTGGCCGTTAACCTGCTGGGCACTTTCCATGTCAACAAAGTGGTCGCCGCCGATATGCGCGCCCGCAATTATGGCCGGATCGTCAATATCGCTTCGATCGCCGGTAAAGAGGGTAATCCAAACGCAGCCGCCTATTCCTCGTCCAAGGCGGGGGTCATCGGCCTCACCAAATCGCTCGGAAAAGAACTTGCTGATTGCGATATCGCGGTGAACTGCGTCACACCCGCCGCCGCCCGGACACGCATTTTCGATCAAATGAGCCAGGAGCATATCGACTATATGCTGTCAAAGATCCCGCGCGAGCGTTTCTTAGAACTGAACGAGGCCGCGTCGATGATCGCCTGGCTTGCCTCGTCCGAGAACAGCTTCACCACCGGCGGTGTTTTCGACCTGTCCGGCGGTCGGGCAACCTATTGAAGCAAAAGGCAGGGATCCATGAAACTCAGCGTCTCAACCTGGTCGTTCACCCATCTCTCGCTGACCGAAGCCGGCGCCGTGGCCCATACGCTCGGGTTCGACGCGATTGATCTTGGCTATTTCTTCGCCCCTGCGCTGGACAAACCCCGCCTGCTGAATGCTCCGGAGGCCTACGGCGCCGAAATCGCACAGGCGATGCCGTTGCCGATTGCCAATCTTTTCCACCTGTTCGGCGAAGACCTAATGGACCGGAACCTGGCCGGGCCGGTCGATCCGCAAAACCTCTCGGATATCAAGGCCGCACTGGCCTTTGCCAAGGCCGCAGGCGCTCCATCGGTGTTTATTCTTCCCGGCATGATCAATCCGGAGCAGAGCCGCTCTCAAGCCTTGGCCACCTCTGCCGAAGTTCTAAAACCGATGGTCGAAGCCGGTGCCGAAGCCGGCGTTGACGTGCTGATCGAACCGCACACGGGCAGCATTTTGAATTCGCCCGCACTCACCCGCGAATTGGTCGATGCTGTACCGGGCCTGAAGATCGTCCTCGACCCTTCGCATTTCGTTGCGATGGGGTTCCGCCAGGAAGAGATCGACCCCCTCGCCAATATCGCCGGGCACGTCCATGTTCGCCAGGCCCGACCCGGCGTGATCCAGACCAAGATGGAAGAAGGCATCCTTGATTTCCCCGGCTTCTTCGGTGCTCTGAAGGGTGTCGGCTACGACGGTTGGGTGACCTCGGAGTACGAACACGAGGCGGGAACCCCGTCACAATACGACGACGTGCTCTCGGAAACGGTGAAGATGCGGAACTGCTTCCGCGACTGGATCGGTACCTGACATGTCGCAGTACGCCTGGATCCTCGAAATCCGCCCCGGATACGAGGACGAATACAAAAAGCGCCATGACGAAATCTGGCCTGACGTGGTGACCGAAACCAAAGCCGCGGGCATTCGCAATTATTCGATCTTCCGCCACGGATTGACGCTCTTCGGTTATTTCGAAACCGATGATCTTGATCGCTCGATCCGGCTCTTGTCCGAGGGCGAAGCCAACAAGCGCTGGGACGAATACATGGATCCAATCTTGAAGGCCGATATCGATGAAACGACCGGCTTTCCCTTCCTCTTGCCGCTCGTTTGGCGGATGGAGGATTAAACCGTCGCGCCGCCGTCGACCACAAGGCTTGCCCCGGTCACGAAGGAAGCCTCGTCGGAGGCCAGGAACAGGGCGGCATAGGCCACTTCCTCCGGCGTTCCCTGTCGCTTGAAGAAGCTCGCATTGGCTTCCTCGGCCATGAACTCCTCGCGGTCCCGCCCGTCATGTTCCAGGTGCCTTTCGGTGGCGGCGGTATAGATAGCACCGGGGCAAACGCAATTCACGCGAATGCCGTACTCGCCCAGGTCCATGGCCAGCGACCGGGTCAATTGTAGGAGCGCCCCTTTGGAGGTGTTGTAGGGGATGAAAGCAGGGGCCGCGACGAAACTGCTGACCGAGGCCATGTTCACCACCGCTCCCGCAGGCGAAGCCTTCAGATGCGGCAGTGCAAAGCGCACCATATTCGCCGAGCCAAGGACGTTGACTCCCAGCACCTTGTCCCAGTCTTCCCGTCTCACGTCCTCTACTTTGCCGAAGACAAAAGCGGCGGCGTTGTTCACCAGAATGTCGATGCCGCCTGCGGTGTCGGCTGCATGAGCCACCAGCTGCTGGACATCCGTTTCCTTCGAGACATCCGTCGTAAGGAACTCCGCCGTTCCGCCTGCGTTTTTTATTCGATCGACTGTTTCCTGACCGCCGGCGGGATCGAGGTCACCCATGACGATCCGGGCACCCTCTCGGGCAAACAACTCGCATATCGCACGCCCGATCCCGGACCCTCCTCCCGTAACGACAACCCGCTTTGATTCCAGACGCACGCAAGACCTCAATTTATCTATCCGACCCCGTTCTGTAGACGGAAATATAGGAAAGACGGCTCAGGCGCAAAAACTAAATCCTGACTACGCCCCAGAGCATTTTCGCTGAAAACCAAAGTGCAACCTTGCCGAAAACAGCAAGCACAATGTTGCGCATTATGGTGCCGTCTGGCGGCCAGAATGTTCGAGCCAAGGTTTTTATCGTAAAGCGATAGTTGCCGTGCTTTTTCCCGTGTTCACTGTCAAGCCAATGCTTCGCGGATGCTGTTCAGCAATGACGCCCTTTCGCGTCTCGCTGATAGAGCCGTGTGCATATTGACTTTGATAAAGTTGGTTTCGGTATGCGGTTGCAGTTGGCCGATGAAGTCCATGTCGGCCGAGATCACCGTGCCAAGCGTGAAGAAGCCGCCACCTGATACGGCATCACGATGTAGCACGATCGGTTCTGTTCCGCTGGGCACCTGGATGGATCCATAGGCATAGGGCGCGTCTGTGATATTGGACGGATCAGAACCAGCACTGAAGGGCTGTTCTCGCTCCACAAATTCCAGAGGCGATCCACCTTGGAATCGATACCCCATTCGGTCTGCTTCGGGTGCTACTTTCCAGGTTTCATCGAAGAACTTTTTGCCAGCTGCGTCTGTTATACGGTGCCAATAAAGGCCCGGCAGAACCCGCAATTCTGCCGGATTGCTTGGCTTGCGGCGAAATTTCTCAGGCAATGACAAGCCTTCCTTGACCGGCTTCGAACCCGAACCAATCGGCAACTCATCGCCATTTTGAATGGCCCGTCCATCGACACCACCCAACGCTCCGATGGCATAGGTTGAACGGCTTCCAAGAGATTGCGGCGTATCAATGCCACCGGCGAATGCAATATAAGCCCTTGCTCCATGACGGATATAATCAAATGTCAGGACTTGTCCTTTCTTTACGGGAATTGCTGTCCAAGTCTCTTTGGTTTCACCGTCGATTTTGGGCGGCAGTTCGCCTCCTGTAATGGCAATCGTCGTGTCTTCTGTGAACTCAAGCTGCGGGCCGACGAAGACGGCTTCCAATCCGGCTGCCCCTTCGTCATTCCCGACCAGTAGATTTGCCGCCCGCATTGAAAGCCGGTCCATGGCCCCGCCGATTGGAATTCCCAAATGGTAATAGCCGGGACGGCCCATATCCTGGACGCTCGTAGCGAGTCCTGCGTTGATGACTTTAACTGGCATTGAGGGCCTCCAATAGTTTGGCATTGGTTCCATCGATGTCCTGATTGAAGGCATCAAGATCGAACACAACGTCTTTGATCTTCGGCTGATATGTTCCTGCTTCGACTTCCGCGAGAATCTGATCGTATTCTTCGCGATTGATCGGCTTCCACTTGACGATGTCGCCGGGTTTGAAAAAGACCATAAAGTCACTGAGATATGACGTCTTTTGTGATGAATCGAAAATCGTCATCGGGGTGATGCCGAACATCTGATATCCGCCCGCGCCGCGAACAGAATAGATACAAGAAAACGACCCGCCATAACCGACCGTTTGCTTCGGCGTGTCAGTACGGGGTCTCAAGTATTTGGGAACCTGAATTTGTCTTTCTCTATCGACCATCTGATAAAGAAACGGCAGACCGGCAACGAAGCCCACCATTCCGACAAACCAAGGTGAGCCTGAATGGGCTTTGATGAAATCCTCGACGCTGTCATAGCCATTGATGCGTGCAGCATATTCAATATCTGTAGCGTCTGGATCTTGATGCCTGTCGCGAAAACGCATGACCGTTTCATGTGTCCAGGGGTCCTGATAATAAACCGGGACTTCAATGATCCGCGTGTCAATTTTGGCCTCACCCTGATCGGCGCTTTCCTCCATGCGCTTCAACTCAGACATGAGGTCATCAGGATGAACAAGGTCTGGATCAAATTTGATCTGATAGGACGCATTTGCAGGGCATATTTCCGTTACCCCTTTAATCTTGGCGTCTCTGACCGCATTGGTCATTGAAAGCGATTTGAAGAACGCCTCAAGCGACATCTCTTCGTCTATTTCAACGAAGATGTGCTCATCGCCTCCAAAGGTATATCGCGATGTCATGATGCACCTCCTTCATATTGCGTAATTTTGTCTGAGTTGGTCTCCAGCCACGGCTCCAACCATTTGGTGTGGACCTCGCCTGACAACACATCGTCGGCATCTGCCAGGGCAGAAAAGAGCGGTGCGGTCGTTTTCAATTCACCAACACTCAACTCGCTGACCGCCCTTGCCAGTCTCTTGATCGCTTTTTCACGCGTCTCAGCATGAACAATGAGCTTACCCAGAAGCGAATCGTAAAATGGTGGGATTTGGTATCCCTGATAAAGGAAATGGTCGAAGCGAACGCCCGGACCTCCCGGCACTCTCAAATCGCCTATGACACCAGGGAAAGGCATGAAATTGTTTGCCGGATCTTCTGCGTTGATGCGCACTTCAATCGAGTGGCCACGCATTCGAATATCCGACTGGGACAATGACAGATTATTGCCGCCGGCAACGCTGATCATTTCCGCAAGCAGGTCTACGCCTGTGATACATTCGGAAATCGGATGTTCCACCTGAATGCGGGTGTTCATCTCGATGAAATAATATTCACCGGATTTGTCGTCATAGAGATATTCAATGGTTCCGGCACCGCTGTAATTTACCGCAGCTGCGAGAGCGACTGCCGAGCTGCAAAGAGCTTCTCTTACGTCTGGGGTGAGCGCTGCTGATGGCGCTTCTTCCCAAACTTTTTGACGCCTGCGTTGCAGTGAACATTCACGTTCATAACAGTGAACGAAGCTCTCGCCGTCACCAAGGATTTGAACTTCGATGTGACGGGCCTGTTCAATTACTTTTTCAAGATAAAGCCCGCCATCGCCAAAGGCTGCCTTTGCCTCAGCAGACGCTTGTGGGGCGAGCTCTTTGAACTCTTTTGCATTCCCAGCAATCCGGATACCGCGCCCGCCGCCACCAGCCGTGGCCTTGATCATAACCGGAAAGCCGATTTTTTCGGCCAGTTCGCAGGCTTCATCCATATCCTCGATGATGCCGTCACTGCCCGGGACCGTTGGCACACCAGCGTCCTGCGCTGCTTGACGGGCAGCCGCCTTATCACCCATACGCCGAATTGTGTCGCCGGTCGGTCCCACAAATGCGATCCCGGAATTGCTGACTGCATCGGCAAAATCTGCGTTTTCTGCAAGAAATCCATATCCTGGATGGATCGCATCGGCGCCTGTGGCTTTTGCCGCGTCGAGAATGGCCTCGACATTTAAATAAGATTTTGCGGCTGATGCCGGACCAATGTTGACAGCTTTATCGGCCAGTTGAACAGCAAGCGAAGTTTCATCGGCCTCACTATAAACCTGAACGGTCTTTATCCCGAGCTCTTGAGCCGCTCTAATAATACGAACTGCGATTTCGCCACGATTAGCTACGAGTAGTTTGTTAATTGCCATTCTGGTGAGCTCACGTTTCGACTTCAGCAAGAACGACGCCCGGGGCAATCGCGTCGGAATCGTCAACCTTGAATTCAGTCAGTGTTCCTTCAAAATCGCTTTGAACCTGGTGGAATGTTTTCATCACCTCGATCAAGCCAATCACGTCACCCTTTTTGACGGGGTCTCCCTCATTCTTGAAATTTGGTTCTTCCGGCGATGGCTTGCGATAAAACACGCCCGGCATCATTGCTCTGATTACTTCGGTTGCCATTTGTACCTCCCTTTATTGTGTTTGTTTGATCAAGCGGCTTCGAGATAGGCGCTAAGTGAATCTCGAACTGCCTTCGCGAGCTCGACCGCATTTGGTGTATCTGAATGTATGCAGACGGTTTCGGCTGTGACCGAGGCCGTCTTTCCGCCAGTGGTAACGACTTGCCCATCACGAACCGCCCTAAGCGCCTTTTCAGCAACGTTTTTTGGATCAAGATGCGGATGTTCCCGCGTGATAATCAGCTTGCCATTATCATCGTAGTCGAGATCGGCAAAAAATTCGGGAACGAAAGCCATACCTCGAGCGGTATAAATTTCTTCGTGGAGGGTCCCGCCAAGCCCGAAGATTGGCACATTGTATATTTCGCCGGCATCACAAATGGCCTGGGCGATATGTTCCTCGCGCGCCGCCATTCCATAGAGCGCACCGTGCGGCTTCAGATGGGCGAGTTCGAGACTTTCTGACTCCAAGAACCCTTTCAAAGCGCCGATCTGGTAAGTAACGATATTTGCCAATTCTTCGCGGTCAATTTTCATTTCCCGGCGACCAAAGCCTGAAAGGTCCGGCAATGAGAAATGCGCGCCAACTTTTACACCGAATTTTTTGGCAAGCTGGACAGTTGTCCGCATGTGATTGGGATCTGACCCGTGAAAACCACAGGCAACATTAGCTTCCGTGATGTGGGGCATGATTTCTACATCATTCCCCATTTTGTAGAGGCTGAAGCTCTCACCCATGTCGCAATTGATATTTACGGCCATCATTTTGTCCTCAATCTTTCAGTGACGCAACGTAGCGCAGACGGATCTGATCAGCGATCACAGCGAGGATAAGTAGGCCACCCAGCACAACCGTTTGCAGATAAGATTCAATTCGGGCGAGGTTCATTCCGTTTTGGACAAGCCCAATGAACAATGCCCCGAGAATAACGTTTTCCATGCGCCCAACACCGCCCCGCAAACTTACCCCTGCGATCACGCAGGCCGCGATTGACTGGAGTGGCATTGACGCACCAATATTGGCTTCACCGGTATCAAGCCGAGCCGTCAGCAACATGCCGGCAACAGCTGCAAGGGCTGCGCACAAAACGTAGGTCCAAAGTAGGGTAGACCGCGTGTTGATGCCTGAAAGCTCAGACGCCTTGATGTTCCCTCCGACGGCATAGAAGTAGCGTCCAAAACGCGTCCGATAGAGGAAGACAAAAAGCAGTATTGCGATAAGTGCGGCGACATAGATCGGCGCATGGATTCCAAACAGGGAACCAAACCCGAAGATGTCTCCGAAGGATTGTGGCATGCCATAAACAGGCGTACCGCCGGTCAGGAAAAGAGCGATGCCAAATCCGACTGACGTCATACCAAGTGACATCATGAACGGGGAAACGCCGAAGAATGCGACACCGACGCCGTTGCAAACCCCAATCATCGTACCCGCAAGGATGCCAGCGAAGCAGCCAATCATAATGGCAAGCCAGGCAGCTTCCGGCATAGCAGCATAAACAGTCGCCATGGTCAGAGCGCCGACGACTGATGTCAGTGCCAAAATTGTGCCGACCGAAAGATCGAACCCTCCGGTCAGAAGGGCAAGCATCTGACCCAGTGAAACGATCGTGAGATAGACCGACTGGCGCAGAACATTCATTAGGTTTCTGCCGGTCAAGAAATTGTCCGACATAAACGTGAAGACAACGATAGCGATCACCAGAAGAAACGGCAGAATACCGAGCTTAATGAATAGCCTCTTTGGAATGTCTGCGTAGTTCGTTGCAGTTTTGGGTTGAGGGGATATTTGGTCAGTCACTTACGCGGCCTCTCGTTCAAAAAAGTGAGACAACACGTTTGCTTCAGTGATTTCGTCCCCGGCGAGTTCGGCTTGGATCTTTCCCTGGTAGAAAACGTACGCCCGATTGGTTAGGTTCAGGATCTCGGGGAGATCCGAAGAGACAAGAAGAATGGCAGCTCCATTCTGACAAAGTTCGGCAATGAACTCATAGATTGCTGCCCGTGTACCAACATCCACGCCGACTGTCGGTTCGTCGAACACAATGAGATCGAACTCGCGTGTCAGGCTGCGTGCAAGCATGAGTTTTTGTTGGTTGCCACCTGAGAACTGTCCAGCTGCTCTGTCTGGCTTGGCCGGGGACAGGTTTAATTGTTCGGCAAGCTGGTTGGTTACTTTTTTCTCTGATCTGGTGTCCAAGAAGATGCCATTTGAAAACGGTTTGATATCCAACGATGCGACAGAAATGTTTTCGCGTGCCGGACGCATCATCATTAATCCATCTGATCGGCGATCGGATGGAAGATACATAAAACCGTTTTTCAGCATCTGCCGGGTTTTGGGTCGTTTGACCTCTTGCCCTTTGAAGACAACTGTTCCGCTGGCTATGTCGAGAGATCCAAAACAGGCTTGGGCAAATTTGGATTTGCCAGATCCTACCAGACCGGCAAAGCCGACAATTTCTCCACGTCGAACTGTTGCTGATGCTCCGTTCACGCCGCCAGCCCCGGGTGTATGAAGTTGTCTGACTTCGAGAACCGTCTCGCCCGGTTTGTAGGAAACGTCGGGAAATATCTGCCCAACAACGCGACCTGTCATTAACTCCACAAGTTGGTTTTCGCTTGTGGTTTTAGCGTCGACGGTATCGATATATTTTCCATCTCTGAGGATGGTGATCCGGTCGCTGATTTGTCTGATTTCGGCCATGCGATGCGTGATGTAGATGATGCCCACGCCCTGTGCCTTCAGTTTGTTGACCAGCTTGAATAGCTGTTCAGTCTCGTGATTGGTTAGGGAGGCTGTTGGCTCGTCAAGGATCAGAATTGATGGATCGGTGCGAAACGCCTTTGCAATCTCCACCATCTGTTGTTCAGCCCTCGTCAGATGATCAATGCGGGCTTTCGGATTGAGATGAAAATCGAGATCTCTCAATATTTCTTCTGACCGCTCTCGTTGTTCCTTTGGTTGCAGCAGGCCGCTTTTCGTTGGCTCTGCGCCCAAGAACATGTTTTCGGCAACAGTCATTTGCGGTATCAGGGAGAATTCCTGAAAGACGGCGCTTATGCCCAGTTCACGGGCCTCGTGTACGCTTCCAAGTTCTACAACCTGACCGTTGAATTTAATCTCCCCACTTGTTGGAGTGTTTGCTCCAGCAAGCATGGATATAAGTGTCGATTTCCCCGCACCGTTTTCACCAAAGAGGACATGTACTTCGCCTTTTTTCAGCTCGAAGTTCATGCCATCCAATGCGCGAATGCCTGGATAGTCTTTGGTTAGATTGACAGTTTGAAGGAGTGGATGCGCATCAGGTCGATGCGCATCCCCTTCAAGCATCGGGTCAGGAGAAGCCCCGGCTTTTTGTGTCATGTCTAGTCGACCTGAAAAATCGGCTTGAAACCGTCCGGTGCCAGCGTTGATGTTGGGTCGAAGTCTTTCAGGTTTTCCGTATCAACAACGTACAGGGCTGGCCCCACGTGCTTCTCAAAGTTTTTTCCTTCGAGCGCGCGCACAGCGATATCGATTGCGATCCGGCCTTGCAGAACTGTTGAATCAGTTGGCGCAGCGAGGATTTGCCCGCGCTTCAGGCCCTGAGCGACACCAGGTGTGAAGTAGTAAGAAGCAATCTTCACTTGGTCTGTAATACCGCGCGAACGCAAGATCGGCACTGCCGCTTCAGCAGTCACAGCCGTACCAACGACATATGCCAGATCAGGATGTGCTTCGAGCGTATCCTCAACAAGTTTGGCCTGAGTTTCTTTGCCTGTATCACCGTACTTGGTTTCAACAAGCTCAATATCCGAGCCGCTGATTGCTCCGGCAAAGCCGGTATTGCCAGCTTCAACCCAGCCAGCTCCTGACGGTCCAGGAAACCAAGCGACTTTCACTTTGCCGCTGCCAGAAGGGTGCTTTTTGGCGAGATATTCGCCGGTTTTTGCGCCCATTTCACCGAACGAAACGAGTGATTTGGCTGTGATTTCCGATGAAGAGATGCCGTTGATCACATCGATCACGGGAATGTCTTTTGCGCGGATTTCCTTGATGACATTGTTGAGACCATCAGCGGAAATGGCACCGATGACAACGGCTTGTGCACCTGCCGCAACGCAGTCTTCAATCTGTGATATCTGTTTTGCGAGTTCGGTATAGCCCCCGGCTTCAACGATCTGCATTTTGACGCCCAGGCGTTTCGCCTCTTCAGTCACGCCATAGTTCACGCCAAGCCAGTAAGCATCTTTCATGTGCGGAAAAGAGACGCAAATGTCCCATTTCTGAGATGCCTTTTCGAGCGGAGTGTATTCGATATCACGGCGAGGGCTGTCCATATTGAATGCTGGTTCCCAGACCTGGACAGCTGCTGGATACCATTTGCCAACATGACCGTCAGCATATGCCGAACTCATAGCAACCGCCGATAAGGCGGCTGTGGCCAGAAGACCGGGTATGAGTTTTTTCATGAGATTTTCCTTCCCTTTAGTTGGGCGAATTTGCTCGTTTGACCAATTCGCTCTTGACCGACCCAAGATGAGCCAACACTCCTTGCACGATAGGGTAGGGCAGATAGAAAGGTATTGTAAAATATGAATTTTAGCTTGCGGGATTTGGTTTTTCCGATACTCTTCGCCAATGAATTGCTGGAGACCAAGGAGCCTTTTGGGCCTGGTGCTGATGGGTGATTGCTGCAAAAGTTCCTATTTTTTCCTGAAGAATCAGAGGCTTAGGCGGGTTTTTGTACTGCTGGAGCCACGTAAGGTCATCGCCAATGACTTTTATACGGGCTATCGGAAAAGCATATAATAAGTATCGGAAAATAAGATGGACCTCTCATTACGCCAGATCAGATACTTCATTGCCGCCGCCGATGCGGGGCAAATTTCAAAGGCGGCAATCGACATCAATGTCTCTCAATCAGTTATTACAACCGCAATTAAGCAGTTGGAGGAAACGGTTGGCGTGTCTCTTTTTGATCGGCATCATTCCGGCATCACCTTGACCTATGAGGGCAACCTTTTCCTCGAACATGCTCAACACATTGTTCAATCAGTCGAAGAGGCTGTGCGCATTCCCAAACGTGTAAAGGAGGATGTTAAGGGCAGCATCAATCTTGCTGTTTCCTACACGGTTGCCGGGTATTTTATACCAAGATTGCTGTCGCAGTTCATTCGCGCCTTTCCAAGCATCAAGGTCAACCTGTCAGAAGCAGATAGGGCAAATATAGAAGAAGGCCTCATAACAAACGGGTTTGATGTCGCGGTGATGTTGACCTCAAATATCATCAACCATGAAGAACTGGCTCATTCTCCGCTGATGCGTTCAAAGCGGCGATTATGGGTGAATACCAATCACCCGCTCCTGAAACAAAAGAGCGTCACACTTCAGCAGATATCGGAAGAACCCTACATCATGCTGACGATTGATGAGGCGAGCAACACGGCGCAACGCTATTGGAACAAAACGACCTATAAGCCCAACACGATATTCAGGACGTCTTCTGTTGAGGCGGTGCGGAGCATGGTTGCAAATGGAATGGGTATCTCATTGTTGTCGGACATGGTGTATCGGCCATGGTCTCTGGAGGGCCGCCGGGTCGAAGTGATCGATGTCGCTGACAATGTTCCAACCATGGATGTTGGGTTGGCCTGGTTCGAAGATCGTGAACAATCCGACGCTGTCCAGGCCTTTGTTGATTTCATGCATTTATCAAGAGGTGCGGAGCAACCCAACAGCGTTCAAAACTGAACTGGAGCATTTGATGTCGCAGCAAGCTGATCTCAATCCTGAACATATCATCAAAGACGAAGATGGCCTGCGCGCGCTCTATCCAAAATGCCATCCGCTTGCCGCCGAGAAATCTCGCCCCGGTCTCGATAAGCATTCAATTGCCTTTATTGAGCGCTCACCATTTCTTTGTCTGGGGACGCAGAACGGCACCGGTTTCGCCGATGTCAGTCCCCGGGGGGATCCGGCAGGATTTGTAAAAGTCCTGGATGCGAAATCACTTTTGATACCCGACAGGCCGGGCAACAATCGCTTAGATACCCTGACCAACATCCTATCAAATCCGCATATCGGTCTTTTGTTTCTCATCCCTGGTTATGACGAAACCATGCGGGTCAATGGTGTGGCCAAAATTACCAGTGACCCGGTCCTTATGGAATTGCTGTCCGTCAGGGACAGAGCGCCGAAAGTGGCAATCCACGTTGAAGTTGGGGAGGCTTTTATCCACTGCGCAAAAGCGTTCCGGAGATCCAAATTGTGGGACCTGGAGAGCCGGCAGGATCGCTCTGAGCTTCCAACCATAGCCAACATCATTCTCGACCAGACATCAAAATTGCCTGAAGACCCGGCGGAAATGAAACGGATCGATGGCGACATAGAAAATGAGTACAAGACAACACTCTATTGACATCGTGTTCGACGGGTTTCTGGAAATTGACACTGGTGATGGTGATATCGCGAAAGCCGAAATGAAATCCGGTGTCCCTTATTTCCATAAGAAAGGTATCGATTTATCCGATACCCATCATCTGAAAAGCTCATTTGGGGCAAACATCCAGGCGATTCCCTGGATAATCAATCCACAAACTGACTTTGGCATATTCAAATTCTGACTTCGCAATCGCCTGTGAACCCGAGACTTGTTCACTGTTTTGAGTGTCGAACTGACGTGATCACAACATCTTCCGAAAATTCCGGCTATCGCTTTTTCCGATATTACTTGTCGTTATTTTGAATTTTTCAAAACTTACAGTCGCCACTAAAATGACACCGAGAGGAGGCTGCTCAGATTGTCGGCACTTACACCACCCAGGGTGCTGCAGATCATTGACGGAGAGGACAATGATTTCGACCTCTCTTACATTGATCAAAATTGGGCGGCCAACACGGTGGGCTTTGCGAAATGAACACAAGGCTAAAGTTGGAATCACGTCGGGCCTGAGCAAATTCGCTTACCCGCATCCGCACAGACCATGGTACTGACGTCAGACACATTTGTGCTGCCGAATGTAATTTGGTGCGGACGGGGGGACTTGAACCCCCAAGGACTATTGTCCGACGGATTTTCGTACCATCTACGGCTTTCGCCGCCGCCAAATGGCGTTTGTGGTCTGGACTATCCCTTCACCATAGCGAATGCCTTAGGTGCTGCCCGTCTAGTCTCTACACCTTCCCACGGGGGGCTTGGCTCGGGATTGCCATGTCAAAGGTTTCCCCGAATTTGAGCAGTTCTACAAAAGCGTTTCCGCCAGTGCACTCAATTGTCTAAGTCCGTTGCGTTTACCGATTTCGCCACGTCCGCTTGCCATGAAGCTATAACGATTGGGAATCTAACCGCCAAGGAAAAAGTGCAAGGATTACAATTCGTGGTGGTTGCTGTTGAACTGGCGTCATTGTTTGGATTGGCGACCTTTGAAGGCGGCGGCGCCCGGCATGGGTTCCAGGTGTCGAAAACCCGAAGCTGAGATAGATTTAACCCCTTTCCCCGACACCATACCGTCCCGGACGGCTGGCTGACCTGAGCCCCTACTTCCCTCCATCTGTTGAGAGAATTCGTTGTTTTGTTTTTGGCCTTATGCGGCCAGTTTTTGCAATGTCATTTTCGCTGCCGCGCACTCATTTTTGGCTATTTATGGGTAATTTTACGGGTATTTCTCATTTGGATTGTCAACGGCGGCGTAAAAGTCTGCCAGTTGGTGCGCGCCTTGGGGCGTGATGCACCTTCAAACGTGCCTGTTTCTTCAACAGCCAACAAGGTTCTCAACTGCGCATAATCAAGCATCAAAAAAAGACTACCCAGATTTGAAGTTGGCAAGCACTCGCTGCGCCAGTCATGGATTGGTCGTCGTCTGAAAGTATTCCCGACGTGCCAGTTCGCATTTTTGCTTGAACACCACAATGATCAACTTCAATCAAACCCATTAAGCAACTGCTCTATGAGTACGAAATTGGGACATAGCTTGGTCAAAATCAGCGAGCAAGTCTTCAATATTCTCAATACCTACCGACATCCGGATCAGTCCCGGTGTGATGCCAGCGGCTCTTCGGTGCTCTTCTGACATGTATGAATGACTCATTGTTTCGGTGTGCTGTATCAAACTATCAGTTGTGCCAAAGCTTGAAGCAACAACAGGCAGCTGCAGTTTTGAGAGCAAAGCGAATGCAGCCTCCTCTTCACCGTCAATTTCAAATGATAGAAGACCGCCAAACCCATTCTTCATTTGCCGGCACGCCAACAGATGGGATGGAGAGGTCTCCAGCCCCGGATAGAACACACGATTGATACTACGCTCAGAGTCTAGGAAGCGGGCGAGCTCAAGTGCATTCTTCGAATGTTGTGACATTCTGAGTTCGAGTGTTTTGAGACCATTATTTGTAAGCCAGCAGTCATGCGGAGAGGGTGTTGCACCATTCATCACGAGTGTATTCCAGATTAACCCACCGACATGCATGACTTCGGCATTTTTGGAGACGATTGCTCCACCGATCACACTGCCATGGCCGTTTATGTATTTGGAAAGCGAGTGGATGACGTAGTCCGCACCAAAACTCAAAGGAGTTTGATGTATCGGTGTTGCAGCAGTGTTATCGATCACACAAACTGCTCCAATGGAGTGCGCAATCTCCGAAATCGCTGAGATGTCGTAGATATTCAAAAGTGGAGTCGAAGGTGTTTCAACATAGAAAAGCTTGGCATCAGAATGATCGGTTGCTGCTCTACGCCAGTCCTCTAATTCACTGGAATCCACGAAGACGACATTAATCCCGTGTTTGGGTGCAATATTATCCCAAAAGCTCAACGATCCGCCATAGGCAGCACGTTGTACAATTGCGGTATCGCCAACCGAAAGATGGGCATGAGCAACAGTTGTTATCGCGCTTAGACCCGATGCAGTTATTTCCCCTGCTACGACATCATCTGGTGCGACATGCGGATTGCTCGCGATCAAGTCCCTACCCTCAAGATGAGCTATCTTGCGTGCAAGTTGTCTCGCGTTGGGATTACCACCACGAGTATAAACATATCTGTCCGGGTTGTTTTTACTCTGCATGCCAGGACAATCGTCTCCAACTTCAAATCCAAACGTCGAAGTTTGATAGATGGGCATCGTGTGAGCAGCCTTGGCATGATCGTGCTCACCGAGGTGATTCACCAATGTGCTTTTACCTAGCAGACTGCTTTTTCTCATTTTAACCGCCTAATTATGCAGTGATTTACTGCCTTAGTTTGAGGATTCTATTTAAGTCCTACCTCATTTTACAATTTTGATAACATAGTTGTCAAATGTTCAAAATGGGTTATAACACGAGTCAAAATGAAACGAAACCGGGCAATGTAACAAAATTTTTTGCCTTCACTTTGACATTTGCAAATGCAGATGAGGAAATATTAATGATCTCAAACGCCAAATCGACTGAGGATGTAGCGCTCGGCATTCGAAGACGGGTTTTCGAACACGCCATGAGAAATAATGGTGGTTATCTCTCTCAGGCGTGTTCGGCTGGAGAACAGCTTGCGTGGCTTTATAACGAGGAGCTCAAGCTTGGGGCGCCTACACTGCCCATGATCCCAAAGGATTTTGCTGGTGTTCCAAATGCTGGGAACGAAGCATACCATACAGGTGCAGGCTACAACGGCCCCGCAGCCCCCGAATACGATAGGCTCTTTATTGCTCCTGCGCACTATGCACTGGTTGCCTACGCGACACTTGTTGAAGTCGGCCGCATGGCACCCGAAGGTCTTGAGATGTTCAACAAGGATGGATCTTCCGTCGAAATGATCGGGGCAGAACATAGCCCAGGAATGGAAGTTCATAACGGAACACTGGGCATCGGCTTGTCTACCGCCGCCGGACTGGCGTGGGGCAGAGCACGCAACGGTGAACCTGGCCGCACTTGGGTTTTCATGTCGGATGGTGAGGTTCAAGAGGGTCAGACCTGGGAAGCTGTCCAGTCCTGCGCTCATCATGGAATCGAAAATCTTTTTGCGATCATGGATGTCAATGACCAGCAGTGTGACGGTGCCATGTCTTCAGTGATGGAAGTTGGAGATATCCGCTCGAAATTCTTAAATTTTGGAGCGGCATGCGTTGAGATCGACGGACACGATCTTTCGGCGATGCGAGACGCAATGAACGAACCCCATGATGGGAAACCTCTTATCATCCTTGCAAGAACAAACCCTTTCCACTCCATGGGTATTCTCGAGGAGCGTTTCCCAAGACTTCACTACGTTCGGTTCAAATCGGAAGACGAGCGTGCCCGAATGAATGTTTCGATTGCCGAGGATCTCGGCGTTGATCCAGTTGACTACGCACACTGAGGATAGAGCAATGGTAGAAATGGT
The DNA here is from genome assembly GCA_963669455.1 of Rhizobiaceae bacterium. Taxonomy (GTDB): domain Bacteria; phylum Pseudomonadota; class Alphaproteobacteria; order Rhizobiales; family Rhizobiaceae; genus JAWKWH01. The sequence continues at coordinate 3,329,602 of OY770026.1, read as the reverse complement.
AAGCCGACCATATGCGGCATCCTTCGAAAAATTCGCGGTCAAGAACCCAGAGGTTTTGTGTCTCTCGGCAGATCTGACGTCATCGTGTGAAATCGATGGATTTCGGGATCGTCATCCTGAACAGTTCTTGTCGCTTGGAATGGCCGAACAGAACATGATGAGTTTTGCCGGTGGTCTTGGCCTCGCAGGATTCCGTCCATTCATTCATACGTTTGGGGTTTTCATGTATCGGCGCCCCTATGACCAACTGATGGCATCTGTAGCGTATCCACGCCGCAAGGTGCGCCTCATGGCTTTCCTCCCTGGAGTAACAACGCCGGGCGGAATGACCCACCAATCGATTGAAGACATATCCGTCATGCGGTCGATCCCGAATATGACAATTCTCGAAACTGGTGACGCGACCGAAGTCGAAAGCATCTGTGAAGCAGCAGACTCCATTGACGGCCCTGTTTGGTGCCGTGTTTTGCGCGGTTCCGTTCCACGGCTTTTTGATACCCCAATCAAAGTCGGCGAAATGCGCGAACTCGCGACCGGGGCGGATGTTCTCGTCGTCACCAGTGGTATTACCACCGAAGAAGCTATGCGTGCTCGTTCAGCTTTGTCAGAAGCTGGTGTTTCAATCCGGCATCTGCATCTTCACACGATCAAACCATTCAATTCACAAGCACTGCTCGACCATATTGGCTCTGTTCGTCACGGTGTGGTCGTTCTGGAAAATCACTTGACGGAAGGTGGTGTTGGTTCGCTCGTTGCTGAGACAATGGCGGACGCGGGCATTGGGAAACGATTGGTTCGTTTGGGTCTGAAAGACACTTATGCACATGGTGGTTCACGTCCCTATTTGATGCGCTACTACGGTTTGGATGCCATAGCTCTTGTTGCTGGCATCGAAGACGTCATGGGCCACAAGTTTGGAATTTCTGAAGATGATTTAGATGCAGCCCGCGTCGATGCTGTACACTCACTCGTTAAAGCGGAGGCTCTGTAATGGCCGAACGCTTCATCGTCACATATCGCATTTTCTCAGACAGTTTTGACGAGGCCCAATCTAGAGCAGACGGTATTACTCTGGAACAAACCGTAGAAATCCCTAGGGACGTGGTCCCGAGTGGATACATTGAAGATGTCGTTCTTGGTAAAACAGAAAGCGTTGTTCCAGAGACCGAAGGTACGTTCTTAGCGAAGATCTCCTACAGCCCCGATGCGGTTGGTGACAGTCTTACACAGTTGATCAATGTCATATTTGGCAACTCTTCGATCCAGATTGGATTAAAGGTTGTCGATATTGAACTATGCCCAACTTTGGTGAGCCAGTATCCAGGTGCCAGGTTCGGTGTCTCTGGAATTCGCTCACTTACTCAACGCAAGCACCGTGGCTTTGTTTGTCCCGTGATCAAGCCACAAGGCTCTAACTCAGAACGGCTTGCGGAGCTTTGCTACAAGACTGCGCGTGCTGGTGCCGATATCATCAAAGAAGACCATGGGCTCGCAAACCAACCCGCAGCTCTTTTTCGTGATCGTGTAAAAGCCTGTGCGGAAGCGGTGAACAAGGCAAATGATGAGAAACAGGCTGAAGGAAGTATCACCAAATCGCTCTATTTTGTGACGCTTGGCGGTCATAGTGATCAGATCGCTGAAGACGCCTCGTTCGCGAAAGAAGTTGGGGCTCATGGGGTAATCATTATGCCCGGTCTTATCGGCCTCGACGCAATCAACAGACTGGCGCGATCCATCGAGTTGAATATGCCGATTATGGCACACCCCTCACATCTAGGCCCTTACGTTTTGTCTCCCAACACGGGTTACAGCCACGCAACGATGTTTGGCACGCTTATGCAATTGGCGGGGGCCGACATTTCGGTATTTCCCAATGTTGGCGGTCGTTTTGGGTTCAGTGAAGAGGAATGTCGATCAATTGCGACAGCATGTCTGACATCAAAGATCGGTCAAGCAATTCTACCAAGCCCTGGCGGCGGCATGACAATCGACCGCATGGAAAGCATGATGAGCATGTATGGACCGGACTGCGTTTATCTCCTTGGTGGGGGCCTGCTCCGCTATGGCGATGAAATCGGCAAGGGCATTGAAGAAATGCGTAACGCACTTGATTCCATAAAAACAGTGTAACGAGTCAATAATGAACTACAGCGCTCTTCGGGAAATTGAGAAACAGGTTTTATGGACGTCATGCTGGATGATCCATAATGCTAATCACCTTCGTGCTAAATCAGACATGGATGTGAAGGTGGGTGGCCATCAGGCCAGCTCCGCGTCGATGGTTTCGCTTTTAACGTCGCTGTATTTTGATGTACTGAAGCCCGAAGACCGGGTTGCTGTGAAGCCGCATGCGTCTCCCATATTCCACTCGATTCAATATCTGATGGGTAACCAGACACGCGAGAAGATGGAAAATTTTCGAGGATTTGGCGGCGTTCAGTCATATCCATCACGCACAAAAGACATCGATGATGTCGATTTCTCGACTGGATCTGTTGGCCTTGGCGTTGCCATCACATCCTTTGCTTCAATGGTGCAGGACTACATTCATGCCAAGTCATGGGCGCCCAAATCGCCGATAGGTCGCATGGTGGCGCTCGTTGGTGATGCCGAACTCGATGAGGGTAATGTGTATGAATGCCTGCAAGAGGGATGGAAGCACGACCTGCGCAATACTTGGTGGGTGATTGACTACAACAGACAATCGCTTGACGGTGTGGTGCAGGAAGGCCTTTGGGAACGCATCTCCAAGATTTTCGAGGCCTTTGAATGGGATGTGCAAGTCATTCGTCACGGCGCACTTCAGGAAGCAGCATTTGCTGAGCCCGGTGGCGATAAACTAAGACTCTGGATCGAAAATTGTCCAAATCAGTTGTATTCTGCTCTAGCTTTTAAGGGTGGTGCTGCTTGGCGAAGCCAACTGTTAAACGACATAGGTGATCAGGGCGACGTTAGTTCACTAATCGAGCGTCGCAAAGATGATGAATTATCCGAACTCATGAATAATCTTGGCGGCCACTGCCTTGAGACGCTTGGACGAACATTCAAGTCCATTGATCATGATCGACCCACGGTATTTCTGGCTTATACCATCAAGGGATGGGGCACACCGTTAGCGGGCCACAAAGACAACCATTCGGGTTTGATGAACAAAAGTCAGATGGATGAGTGGCGAAGCGAATGCGGCGTGCAAGAGGGACATGAATGGGAAAAATTCTGCGCCATAACAAACAAGTCTGCGGTTGAAAGTCAGATTGCCGACGCCTCATTCTTCAAATCTTATCCTCGGCGATACACATCCGAGCATGTCGGGAACTGCCCTGATATCGGGCTGGATGACAGGGCGATCTCAACTCAGGCTGCATTTGGCAAGCTCTTAGATCAGATTGCGAAGTCGGATAGCCCCGTCGCAGACCGGATTGTTACAACAGCACCAGATGTCACAGTTTCCACTGGTCTTTCAGCGTGGGCAAACCGACGTGGGCTTTTCGCCCGTGATCATCGGACAGACACATTCAAAGAGGAAGGTATCGCATCTACCCAGAAGTGGGCGTTCTCGCCCTCTGGGCAGCATATCGAACTTGGCATTGCTGAGATGAACCTTTTTCTGCTGCTCGGTGCGGCAGGTCTTTCGCATTCTCTCTTCGGCGAGCGTCTTTTACCAATTGGTACTGTCTACGATCCATTCGTGGCGCGCGGCCTCGATGCACTGAACTATGCTTGCTATCAAGATGCACGTTTCATGATCGTTGGAACACCATCTGGTGTTTCCCTAGCCCCTGAAGGTGGTGCCCATCAATCCATCGGATCTCCACTGATAGGCATAAGCCAAGATGGTCTGGCGAGTTTTGAGCCTGCCTATGCGGACGAGTTGGCCATAATCATGAAGTGGGCATTTGAGTATATGCAGCGTGATGGGGAGAAAGAACACGATCCAGCCAATTGGCTCCGCGATGCAAATGGGGGTTCGGTTTATCTTCGCTTATCGACTGTCCCACAAGAACAGCCATTGCGGAATACCAACCCGGACTTTGAGCGGGATGTCATTGATGGTGGATATTGGCTGAGAGAACCCGGCCCATCGGCAGATACCATTATTGCCTATCAGGGCACTTTGGCTCCACACGCTATTGCAGCTGCGGCGCGAATTGGTCAATCACGCCGAGATGTCGGCGTTCTGGCAATTACATCTGCAGATCGGCTGAACGCTGGATGGTCTTCCGCTCGTAAATCGAAAGATGGCGTGTCTCATGTTGATAGACTTCTTCATAAGGCACCGCGCCATAGTACGATCATCACAGCGACTGACGGTCATCCGCTCACACTTTCATGGCTTGGATCTGTGGCTGGTCATCGAACTGTTCCATTGGGTGTGGAACATTTCGGTCAAACTGGAACGGTAGCCGATCTTCATCACCATTTTGAGATTGACGCAGATGCAATGTCGAACGCTGTGAACAAGCACGTGCCAGGTCGCCCGGTGTAGAACGCGCCGAGCTTTATTTGTCCCAATTCTGTGAAGATGTAGTTTGTGTTAAAGGAGTTTAGCGGATAGTGCTTTAGCTACCGAACTAGCGATAGCACCTTTCTTGACAAAGCCTCCGCGGCAGGCTGCGGTAAAGGCATCGGCCTTATCTGCCCGGTCTGCAAAACAAATTCTGTTTGGTATTGCTTTTAATACATCGTGATCCATCGCTATGACGTTACGATTGTACTCGCAATCAAGCGGTTCACCATCAGCTGCAATCATTCGACCCGCAATCATCGCGACCGCACCCAGTTCAACGTGGGCCGCAAGGTTTTCCGGTGTCATGGCACCACAATCAACGACGTGAGAATCCGGTGTCACGGAGCCGGCAGAAAAGAGTGCAACATCGCACATCTTTAGACGTTCTAGTTGTTTTGCAATCACTGGTTCTGATTTGAGTTTGTTAGCAATTTCCTTATTTTGAAGTACAAGGGGGGCGTAAATGTTTTCCGCCGTTGCTCTAAATCGAATAGCCAACTCTACGGTGCATTGGTCTGGTCGATAGTTTCCAAAGGGTTCGAGATTCCCACACATTTGAAGAACTGAAATACCTTCGACATCAGTCATCGGAAGATTCTCAACGATGTAGTAAAGTGTCTCACCCCAAGCCAAACCAATTTTGTTGTTGGGCTTGATTTCATCAAGGACCACTTGTCCTGCGGCAATTGAAAATTCGAGTGTTGATGCGTCGCTCTTGTCTGGGATGATAAACAGCATGTCCACGCCTAGCGCATCTTCAAGTTTTCTAGCTAGAACGTTATTCCTGAACAAACCGGTTGGTAAGTTGATCCTTACCGCTCCGATATCTCGCCCTCGCTTCAGATAATTAACAACTGATCCACGGGAAATCCCAAGCTCAGCTGCGATCGCCTCCTGGCGCATTCCCTGACCGTAATAAAGCCATGCTGTTTTATGAATCAGGTCGTCAGAGGGTGTTTTCATGCCGAAGTTTCGATCCCTAATTTTCAACAAATGTAAATATATATGAATATCGCACATTGCAATTATTTAATTGTCAATGTAATTTGCAATTGTACAAAATGAGCGTACGGAGCCTTATATGTTAAGTGAACGAATAGCTGCCGCCGTGGCTGTGATCAGAGAAAAAACGGAAATTGTTCCTCAGATTGCTATCACGCTTGGGTCTGGTCTCGGTCCTCTCGCAGATCACATCGAAGGTATTGAGATACCGTATTCAGACATCCCCGGATTTCCAGTTTCAACGGCACCGGGTCACGACGGCAAGCTCCTCGTTGGCACGTTATTTGGGAAACGCTGTGTCGCCATGCGCGGCAGGGTTCACATGTATGAAGGATACTCTTCTCAGGAAGTTGTTTTTCCGGTGCAGGTCATGGCTGGACTGGGCGCAAAAACAGCCCTTTTGACAAATGCCGCAGGAGGCATTCGCGATGACCTGAAAGTCGGTGATCTCGTTGCCATTGAGGACCATTTCTCCCTTTCAATGGCAGCCGGTCTGGATCCGCTACGGGGTGAAAATGATCCTGCCATTGGCGAGCGATTTGTTTCACTCAATAAAGCGTATGATCCGGATCTTATATCCCTCGCTCAGTCTTTGGCGCCCCAGATTGGGCGAGGGGTATACGCTCACAATGTTGGCCCCACCTTTGAGCCGCCGAGACTGATCCATTTTTTCAAGCAAACCGGATGTGACCTTATAGGCATGTCGACTGTGCCAGAGGTCATTGCTGCGCGGCAGATGAGTCTAAAGGTCTTCGCTCTATCAGCGGTTACTAACATAGCAGTCAGTGAGGTGAATGACGACCACATCACCAATGAAGAGGAGGTGTGGGAGTCCATAAAGATCATCGAACCCAAACTGCTGTCGCTGATGAAAAATCTAATCCCAGCTTTGCCAGAAGGAGACTGACAATGAACGATATTCTGCTGACTAACGCCAAAATCCTGACAATGGATCATGCGTTTGGTGAAATAGAAGACGGTTTCTTGGCAATAAGCAATGGCAAAATTTCAGCAATGGGCAAGATGTCGGAACTGCCCAGGCAAGAAGCAGCAAAGACGATTGATGCTCGTCACCACCTTGTAATTCCTGGCCTCATCAATACTCACTGCCATGCAGCGATGACTATGTTTCGTGGTTTGGCTGATGACCGGCCGTTAGATGAATTTCTTCAAACAGTCTGGGCGGCGGAAGGTGCTCATGCGACGCCAATGAATATTGAAGCTGCAGCAACACTTGGCTCTGTTGAAATGGCGCTTTGTGGCATCACCCACTTTGTCGACATGTATTGGCATCCTCAAGCCACAGCCAAGGCCGCAAGATCCGTTGGTCTTGGCCTGACTTCAGGTCCGGTGTTTGTGGGCATGGATGGAGTAGACCAACAGCCGTGGGGCAAAAGAATTGATCACGCTGAGCAACAGGTGGATGAACTCAAATCATTGGGCGCTCGTGTGATGGCTATGCCACACAGCTGCTACACGATGGATTTTGAAAAGCTGAAAGAAGTCGCGAGTTTTGCTCAACGACTATCCATAGGCATCCATATCCATGCTTCTGAAGCACCCTCGGAAATGGATATGGTCTCTGATGCTTACAATGCAAGACCAACGGCCGTATTGAAAGATACTGGCATACTGTCCGTCCCAACACTTATCGCCCACGGCGTTCTTCTGACTGAAGATGAAATTGACCTCCTTGCTGAGTCAAATGCATCAATAGCGCATTGCCCGCTCTCAAATGCAAAACTGTCATCTGGCACGGCAGAAACTGCCAAACTCATTAAGCGCGGCGTGCCGGTTTCCATTGGCACAGATGGACCCTCGAGCAGCAATGATCTCGATATGTGGCAAGCCATGCGTCATGCAAGTTTCATGAGCGCAAATCATACGGGTCGACCTGATGGTCTTCCTGCTCGCGATGTTCTGGCAATGGCTACTCGAGAAGCAGCAAAGTCTATCGGGCAAGAGGAAAATAAAGGCGTGCTTGAAGTGGGTAAGGATGCCGACGTGGTTATGGTTGATTTGCGCGCACCACATTTAGTTCCAAACTACAATCCATACTCGACGCTCATTTACAGCGCCGGTCGATCCGATATTTCGCATGTGATCGCAGGTGGGCGTGTGATTGTTGCAGGTAAAAGGCCGACCTTCGATGCATCGACTGCCATCAAAGAAATTGAAGACATCGCAAAAAAAATAATAGCCGGAGAAAACGCATGAGCTTTCGCGCCATTGAATGGATGGATGCTTCCAACACCCTCAAGATCATTGATCAAAGACTGATTCCAAACGAAGAGATCTATCTCAATCTTGAAACGACTGATGACATAATAGACGCGATAGTTACCATGGCAGTGCGTGGCGCACCTGCTATTGGTGTGGCCGCAGCCTTTGGCATTTTGCAACGAGCCAGACAGTGTTCGTCAATGACAATTTCCAAGATGAAAGTCGAGATTGAAACCTGCGACCGAGACTTGCGTGCATCCCGTCCGACAGCGGTAAATCTGTTTTGGGCCCTCGACAAAATGAAAGTCGTTTGGTCTTCGTCAAGTTCTGTCAATGAACTTTTATCCGCCACGAAGGCGATGGCCTATGAACTTGAAAGGGATGATGTCGAGGTTAATCAAGCAATATCTCGCCATGCCATGGCTGTGGTTCCAGACAAAGTGACATTCTATCACCATTGCAATACTGGCTCACTTGCAACAGTCGATTTGGGGACAGCGCTTGGAATTATCCGAACTGCTCACGAGTCTGGAAAAGACGTTTTTGCTTATATCGGCGAGTCACGACCGCGCATGCAAGGCTCAAAACTATCCTCATTTGAATTGGTGCAATTTGGCGTTCCACATGCGATCGCTGTTGATGGCGCTTCTGGTCACATCATGCGGACCAAACATGTTGATATGGTCGTCGTTGGCGTGGATCGTATGGCAGCCAATGGTGATACAGCCAATAAGATCGGAACCTATAACCTGGCTTTGGCAGCAAAAGCCCATGGGGTTCCATTTTATGTTGCTGCACCCACATCAACAATCGACATGGCGACATCTACGGGTGATGATATTGAGATTGAAGAACGGCCAAGCACGGAAATTACGGAGATCAACGGGGTTCAAGTTGCACCGAAAGGTGCCCCTGTATTCAATCCTGCATTTGACGTCACACCGGCTTCCTTGATTGATGGAATTATCACTGAGCATGGAATTGTAAGACGGCCCTATGATCAATCGCTAAGTGAGCTTTTCAAGCAATTAGATACCGTCGAAGCAGCTGAGTGATGGGGGTGTCTGTCGTCAGCGTTTTTGGAACCAAGAGCGGCGTAAACTAAGTGAGTGTTCGGCTCATCTGGTTTGTGTGATTATGCTGCGCGCTGGCTGTGATGCAAGCGTCGCGCTTCGAATGTCTGCTGTTTGATCCTTTCTCGTTGTTCCAGAATGGCTTGGTCACGCCCGAAGTAGACATCGGCGTGTGTGACGTTGTTTAGGCTCTCGTGATATCGCTGATGGTTGTAGTGATCGACGAAGGCTTCGATCTGGGCCTCGAGATCACCTGGCAGGAAGTAGTTTTCCAATAAGATGCGGTTCTTCAAGGTTTGATGCCATCGTTCGATTTTGCCTTGGGTCTGCGGATGATACGGCGCACCACGACTGTGTTTCATGCCTTTGTCCTTCAACCTTCAACCTTCAGCCAAATCGCCAGAGACATAACTTGAGCCGTTGTCACTGAGCAGTCTTGGTTTGTGGACGACATGGACCTGATCACAGCCGGAGGCCTGCAAGGCTAAATCGAGGGTGTCTGTCACATCCTCAGCCCACATGTTCGTGCAGAGTTTCCATGAGATGATGTAGCGGCTGTAATCGTCCAGAATTGTGCTGAGATAAAACCAGCCCCACGCAGCCCGTCCAGCACAATCCTGATTTTCTCTTCGGACGAATACTGTTTGCGCGTGGCACGTTTGATGTCTTTGACGACCTTCTCCCCAGGGCTTCTTGTTGTCTTTCTTATGTCCCACTCCTCAGTGGTTACGATGAGCCAGAAACTCTCCCTTATCAAATGCAGCTATTTGGACCCATTGGCGCTGACGTCAGACAGAGGATGTAAATTTACTCATCTAAGAATCGCCGACAAGTAGAATTTCCTTTATTTTTACAATATATTAGGGCAAGAACGAGCTGATATTCTGAACGCTGTTAGATAAATTCTGGGCCTGCCTGACAGCGTCGCAAATTGGCCAAAAAAGGCGACTTTGTACAATTCTCATTATATTTGAAAATTGTCTGGATTTTTGTCTAACAAACGTTATTATGGCCCATCATTGGGAGCAACTTGCTGTTGTCCGAGGCATTTTTTGCACCGACAATGGCCATTATAAAACAGGGAGAAAAACAAATGATCCGATCCTTACTACAACGAATAGTGGCGCTGATGGCAGTCGTTGGGGCAATGATGGCTTTCGCGGTCTCAGGAGCTGCGATGGCCCAAGAGAAAACAACTCAAGATCCAAGGCTTGTAACACCGGGCAAACTGACAGTCGGAACAGGCGAGCCTGTATATCCACCGTGGATGTTGAACAACGATCCCGCTGGTGGCGAAGGATTTGAAAATGGTCTGGTTTATGCTGTTGCCGCCAAGATGGGATTTGCGAAAGAAGACGTTGTTTGGGTTGGACAGAATTTCGACCAAACAATTGCACCTGGCAAAAAGCCGTTTGATTTCGCAATTCAGCAAATATCCGTAACCGAAGAACGTGCTAAAGTCGTCACTTTCAGCGATGTATACTTTCAACCTGAGAAAGCGGTGATCGCTCTTCCGGGTAGTCCAGTTGTAGGTTCCAAAAGTTTTGCAGATCTAGGTAAAGCACGATGGGGGGCCGTGATCGGCACAACCGATTTGGCGTATCTTGAGAACGTTCTCGGCGTCAAAGATGCAGCAGTCTACAACGACCAGATTGCTGTATTTCAAGCCATGCGAGCCGGCCAGATCGATGCAACTCTAGCTGCGCTTCCGACTGCTCTTTTTGCCACAGCTGTTCAAATCGAAGAAGCATCAATCGTCGCGATTTTGCCGGCTGATAAAAAGGACAAAGGACATGGATTCCTGTTTCAATTCGAAAACCCACTTGTTGGCTGGGTGAACGAAGCTTTGGCTGAAGTTGTTTCTGAGGGCAAAGTTGAGAGCTTGAAATCAACTTATCTCGTTGCAGATCCAAACCTACCAATTATCACCGAATGACACAGGACGTTATTCAAACCGAACGTAAGCCCGCCCCGCCGAGAAATCAGCGGGGCGATTTACGAGCCACCATCATACCGGCTTTGATATCGGTGTTCAGCATGATCGTCGTGTTCGGCGGTATCTATTGGTGGATAACCTCATCACCTCAATGGCCACGCGTTCAGGCTCAGTTCTTTAGCTCTGAAGCGATGATGGCGTCCTTTCCCAGCGTTTTGGCAGGCTTTTGGGTTTCTATGCGCGTGTGGTTGATTGGACTCTTTTGCATAGGTCTATGGGGATTGGTTCTTGCCGTCGTCCGGTCGCTGCGTGGACCCTGGTTTGCGCCTTTCAGAGTGCTTGTTGTGCTCTATATTGACTTTTTCCGTGGCGTGCCTGTTCTTCTTTTGGTTCTCCTATTCGGCTTCGGAATTCCAGCGCTCAGCCTGCCTGGATTGCCAAATTCAGCCCTTTTCTGGGGCGGGGCCGCAATGGTTCTCAGCTACTCTGCCTATGTCGCAGAAATTTATCGATCAGGCATCGATAGTGTACATGAAGGCCAATGGTCTGCAGCAAAGTCACTGGGTCTCACCGAATGGCAGAGCATGAGATATGCCGTTCTTCCTCAGGCCGTCCGCAATGTTCTACCTGCTCTGATGAACATAGTTGTTGCTCTACAAAAAGATGTCGCTCTGCTATCCGTTCTAGGTGTACGCGACGCCGTTCGTGCAGCACAGATATATACTGCCACCACCTTCAACTACTCCTCCCTATTGGTCGCAGCAGCACTATTCTTGCTGGCTACTATCCCAATGGCACGTCTTGCCGACTGGGTCTCTCGACGAGACCGGGAGCGCCGACTACAGAGGATGCAATGACAGAACCACGTATCGAAATTGCGGGATTGACAAAGTACTATGGTAATTTCCTGGTACTTGATGAAATAGATTTGAATATTGCCCCGCACGAGGTTGTAACACTGATCGGAGCGTCCGGATCAGGCAAATCTACGCTTCTTCGCTGTATGAACAGCCTGGAAAGATGGGACCATGGCAAGGTGTTGCTCGATGGTGCTTCCATTACCGATCCGCAATACAGTCGAACCGAACTTCATAAACGTGTTGCAATTGTCTTTCAGGCTTTCAATTTGTTCCCAACAATGAACGTTTTGGACAATATTACCTTGGCGCCAAGGAAGGTTCACAAGCTCCATAAGCAGGAAGCAGAAGAAAGTGCTCGTGTTTTATTGGAGCGGTTTGGGATGTCGGAGCATGCGGATAGTTATCCAGAACAATTGTCTGGAGGACAGCAACAGCGTGTTGCGATAGCACGTGCGTTGGTCACAGAGCCAGATGTTCTTCTTTTGGATGAAATCACAGCGTCACTGGATCCTGCCTTGGTTGGAGAAGTGCTCGCAATCATCAGAGATCTTAAAGACAAAGGACTGACGATGGCAATCGTTACGCACGAAATGAGTTTCGCGCGTGAGGTTTCAGATCGAGTCGCTTTCTTGGAAGGTGGGCGTATCTTGGAAGAAGACAAACCTGAAAAGGTTTTCTCTGATCCACAGATGCCTGAAACACGACAATTCTTGAGCCGAATTATCGAAGCCGGCCGTCTTTAACGAACTAGGTCCCGCCCTTTGCTTATTGCTCAGTTGGTTGGGCGGGACACTTAAAATGAATGAACACCGATCAGTTCATTAAGACAATTCCACGGTGAATATCCCCAAGCCCTCCCATCAAATGAAAGGGCAAAAGTGGCCGACTTTTACGCCGCCCGCGACAACACATCGCCGCCGCTACCGTGGCCGAGTATTGCTCCGCCAATTACAATTTGGATTGATTTTATGGGTATTTACGGGTATATTTATAGATATGAGCCTGAATGCCGATTCCCTACAAATCACCCCTGAAATCCTCTCCCTGATCGCAGAGTTGGATGAATTTAAGGGTGCTTGGAAAGCACTCGGTACACTGGCTCCTGAACGACTTTCCGCACTACGGCGTATAGCTACTATTGAAAGCGTTGGCTCCTCTACCCGCATTGAGGGGGTAAAGCTTTCCGACAAAGAAGTTGCACAACTGCTTTCCAATCTTGAAATCAAGAAGTTTGAGACACGTGATGAGCAGGAAGTGGCTGGTTACGCAGAAACCATGGAAACAGTGTTTGCACATTTTGATGCAATCGACCTGACAGAAAATCATATCAACCAACTACATCGCGACCTCCTAATTCACAGCGACAAAGACGAGCGTCATCGCGGTAACTATAAGACCAACACAAACCACGTTGTTGCGTTTGATGCGGATGGCAATGAGATTGGTATTGTATTCGAAACAGCAACACCATTTGATACGCCAAGGCTTATGACCGAGCTAGTTCAATGGACAAGGACAAAACTTGATGAAGAACAGCTACACCCGCTTTTGGCAGTTGCGATCTTCATTGTCGTATTTCTGGAAATCCATCCCTACCAAGATGGAAATGGCAGGCTGTCTCGTATTCTCACCACCCTGCTATTGCTACGAAGCGGTTATGCCTATGTGCCATACAGTTCGCTTGAAAGTATTATCGAGCAGACCAAGGAAAACTACTATGCGTCTCTGCGGAGAACTCAGGGCACAATCAGAACTGATGCACCTGACTGGCAGCCATGGATTGTGTACTTCCTGAGAGCACTGCAACAGCAGAAGAAACGACTTGAGAAGAAGATTGAACGTGAGCGCATTGTCGTCGATACGCTGCCGGAACTTTCGGTTCAAATTCTTGAACTGGCCAAAGATCAGGACAAGATTACAATCAGCCAGATTGTGAAGCTAACGCAGGCAAACCGGAATACCATCAAGAAGCATTTGCAATCACTCGTGTCAGCCAATCATTTAATACAAAGCGGTACCGGCAAGGGTACCTGGTATCGCAGGACATAAACTTATTGCGCATCCAATCGGCACACAGTTGGTTGAAGGGATTATCAAGGGAGAGCAACATCTCCCTGATTCGTGATTGAACCACGAGCGGTTCACCTCCATGGCCATGGTCGCGCTGAAAGCGTCTTGATGAAGTCATCTCCATGAAATGGTCATGCGTAAAGCCCTCACACATACTCCAAAGAAGCGCGCCCCAAATTGGGGATGACGCAGCAATGATCAAAACCCACTTAAGACCAATCAAAAAACTATCCATACTTACACCATTCAATTATCTGATTTTAAGATAACTGAAAAACAGATATAAATGAAGTCCCTATCTGGAATCAGATGGGGTAGTTGAGGTGGTCAAAACTTTAGGAACCAATCGCCAAAAGGCTTTGATTGCCTTGTTGATTGAAAAACGAAAAGCGGCAGGTCTTACGCAAACAGAGCTGGCCAATAAGCTTAACGAGCACCAATCGTTCGTGGCTAGGCTGGAGAGCGGCCAACGGCGCGTCGATGTTGTTGAGTTTATCGAGCTTTCCGAGCTACTTGACTTTGATCTTGCCCAATCCGTTCTGAAAATCAAATCAGCCCGTGACAATAAAACGAAATCATGACTATCTGAATATCAGATAAAAAAAATACTGTGAGATATACTTATGAGCGATACCGCGCAAATCCTGAATTCTGAACTTGAAGAATTCGCTTACTTCAACTCGGACGAAATCGAAAACTTACGCGATCAAGTCTTCGAGAAAGAAGTGCGTGGAAAAACGGCACCATTTGTTAAATGCTTGGTGCGCGAAAAGGATATCCAGCTAAAGCCGGAAGAAGCCGTCCGTCAGTTGTGGCTTGCGCGGTTGTTGGGGCAATATGGCTATCCAGCCAAGCGCATTGCGGTTGAATATCCAATCACCTTTGGCCGGGACAGTTCCAAGCGAGCTGATATTGTTATCTTTGATCCCGATCGCCCAACTGTTCCCTACATCATTATTGAAGTGAAAAAAGGCAAGCTGCGCGATGGTAAGGAACAACTGCGTTCCTATTGCCATGCTACAGGTGCTCCACTGGCTCTGTGGAGCAATGGAGTATTAGCCGAGGTCTGGCACCGTAAAAATCCAAACTACTTTGTGCCTATCCATCACCTGCCGGTAGTCAGCCAAACCATCGAAGATATCGTCAATGAGCCGTGGACAATTGATACGCTCATCGAAAAAGAAGAAGCGCGTGAACGAGAAGGTGCGAAAGCCCGGTCGCTACGTGATTTGATCGTTGATCTTGAAAACGAAGTGTTAGCCAACGCGGGCGTTGACGTTTTTGAAGAAGTGTTCAAGCTGGTTTTCACTAAACTATACGATGAAATGGCGTGCCATCGCGGCACCTATGCCCACTTACGTTTCCGCAACAGTAACACGGCGGCGCAATTAAAAGAATCTATTCAATCCTTATTCAATGACGCTAAAGAAAAATGGCCTGGCGTGTTCCTGGAAGACGAACGCGTTCGCTTGTCGGCAGATCATTTGCAAGTTTGCGTTGGTTCGTTGGAAGAATGGAAACTGTTCAACTCCAATCTGGATGTTGTTGACGACGCCTTCGAGTATCTCGTGTCGAAATCTGCCAAAGGTGAAAAGGGGCAATATTTTACCCCACGCTGGGTTATCGACATGTGCGTGAAAATGCTCAACCCACAAGAACAGGAAACGGTAGTAGATACGGCGTGCGGTTCTGCCGGGTTTACCGTCCACACCATGTTTCATGTCTGGCGGCAAATTATCAATGACATGGGCTTGCCAGATTCCCACCTTTTCACCATGGATGAAAAACCAGCGCGTTGTGAAGACTATGTGAAAAGCAAGGTCTTTGCCATCGACTTTGACGAAAAGAGCGTGCGAGTTTCCCGCTGCCTCAATCTGATAGCCGGTGATGGCGAAACCAACGTCCTACACCTTAATACGCTGGACTGGACGAAATGGGACGAAACAGTAAAGCAAGACGAATGGAGTGACACATACGGGCCGGGTTGGGCGCGCTTACGCAAGTTACGCGCCAGCAAAAAGCAGGCTGACTACCGACACTTCAATTTTGATGTGCTTATGGCAAACCCACCCTTTGCCGGTGATATAAAACAAACCGACATGCTTGCTCCTTATGATCTGGCGCACAAGGCAAACAACAAAATGGAAAAAGCTGTTGGTCGCGACCTTCTGTTTATTGAGCGAAATCTTGATTTCCTCAAACCCGGTGGGCGGACGGCAATTGTTTTACCACAAGGTCGCTTTAACAATTCATCCGACAAACGCGTACGTGAATTCATCATGGAGCGTTGCCGCATTCTGGCGGTGGTCGGCCTGCATCCCAACACTTTCAAACCCCACACCGGCACGAAAACCAGCGTTCTATTTGTCCAGCGTTGGAATGATGATGAGAAGGCCGGGCCGCTTTGCCGAAGGGTAGATGACTACAATATCTTCTTCGCCACCCAACAGGTGGAAAGCGTCGATAATTCGGGTAAGAAAGTTTACCTCAAACGCGATGATGGTACGCATATTCGCGATCAACATGGGCACCTAATTGTAGAACATGACCTGTTCAACCATGACGGCAAAACACAAGACGGGATTGCCGAAGCCTTTCAGGAATTTTCAAAACAGGAGGAGTTTTCCTTTCTGGGAAAGCCCTAAGCCCCTTTGACAAGGTCCGGTTTGCGGGCCTGTTGGAGGGGCTGGAAGCTTCAATTGCCAGAGCTGCAAAATTAGAGCGGACATCACGTATTGATTCTGAGTACTTTCAGAAACAATTTCTCAAATCCGCAGAACTGATAGAAAATTGGCAGCGAGACAGTGTTGCTAACCTAACGAGCGTTTCTGATGGCAATCACTTCACAATCAGCAATGATTTCGTAGATGACGGTATCCCATATTTTCGGGGTCAAGACGTTACTGGTAAATTTTTTGCAGAAAATGCCACGCCAATTCACATTACCAAAGAGGCCTACAAAAGAAAATACATGGTTCGCTCGCACCTTCAAAAAGGCGACGTTTTACTTTCGATCATTGGTACCATTGGCGAACTGAGCCTTGTTGCATCGGATCAGCTCGCCACCTGTTCATGTAAACTAGCTATACTCAGACCCACAGGAATTTTGGCTGAATTTCTTGCTGTTTACCTGCGTTCGGAACACGGTCAGAACCAAATTGAACGGCTAACAAGAGGAGCAGTCCAGCGAGGTATATTGTTGGAGGACATGGGTCAGCTATGGGTTCCCAAATTCAGTACAGATTTTCAATATCGCATATCTCAAGCTGTTGAGGATGCGCGAAAGGCATTATTGGACTCACAGGCCAGGCAAGAAGAGGCAGAAAATACCTTGCTTCAGGCGCTTGGGCTGGCGGACTGGACACCGCCGGAACCCCTCAGCTATACCGCCCGCGCTAGTGATGCGTTTGCAGCGGGGAGGCTGGATTCGGAACACTTTCAAGGTAAATATCAAGCAGCAATAGATCAGTTATCGAATGCTGGTGCTCTGGAATTCACACCACTCACCACTTTTCTTTCCTACCTCACGAATGGTCACACACCTTTAAGACACAACTTGAGAATTGGAGAAATTCCATTTCTTGCTGCCGAGCATGTCGGCGACTTTACCATCGACTACAAAAGCGAAAAGCGCATTCTAAAAGAGCACCACAATGGCGAGTTGGCAAGAACGGCACTTAAAAACGGTGATATGCTCATGACCATCAAAGGCCGCATAGGAAATGCGGCTTTGGTTGATGCCAAAACACCTGCAGCAAATATCAATCAAGATGTAGCTCTTCTCCGCTTTGAAGAGCACGCACCGCCCCTTTGGTATCTGCTGTCGTTTCTGAACAGCAGATTTGGAAAACTGGAAGTGGATAGGTGGTCAACTGGGCAAATAAACCCTTTTCTTGGGCTTTATAACCTACGCAAAATCAATATCCCGATTTTCAAATTAGGTTTCATGCGGGAAGTGGGAGAAGAAACGCGCAAGGGTGTACACAGCGCGCTTGTGGCGAAAACGAAGGCAAATGATCTTCTAGAAGCCGCCAAACGTGCCGTTGAAATAGCGATAGAAGCCGGCGAGGATGCGGCATTTGCATTTCTTGATCAGGCGGAGAGGGATATTTAATGCCAAAAGGCCCAAAATTCGTTCAATATTTCCAACCGGTCATTGATGGGCTGCACGCCCTTGGTTCATCTGCTAAACCCAAAGAGGTTTATGCTTGGATTGCGGAACACCACGATATTCCAAAAGTCGAAATTGAAGGCACCACAAAGGGTGGACAGTCGAAATTTGAGAACAAGGTTGGTTGGGCACGGTTCTATCTGGCTAAGGCGGGCATGATCGACACCGAACAGCGCGGCGTTTGGGTGCTGACAGAGAAAGGACGTTCGACCAATCTCTCCCATGTGGAAGCTTATGACCTTTTCAAATCAATCCATGATGGCTTTCCACGTGCTGAGAAGTCAGAGAACATTGAGCAACCCGTCTCTTCCTCTGATGATGAAGACGCCAGCGCACCCGATGAAAATACCTACCTCAATCAAGATGAGGTACAAGAACGGCTTGTCGGGATTTTGAAGAGCTTAACGCCAAAGGGGTTTGAAGAACTTTGCGCTCGCCTCTTGCGGCATATCGGCTTTGAAAACGTCAAGGTAACCGGCGAGAGTGGCGATCAAGGCATCGACGGCGAAGGCTATCTTCTTATCAACCGTTTCGTTCGCACCAAGGTCATGTTTCAATGCAAGCGCTACGATAAGACAGTCGGCCCAGAAAAAATCCGCGAGTTTCGCGGTGCGATCCAAGGCAAAGCAGAGCGTGGAATACTTCTCACGACAGGCACATTCACAAAAGGCGCAAGAGAAACCGCAGCGCAAGACAATGCAACAGCAATCGAGCTTGTCGATATAGACCGGTTACTTGAATTGATGATCGAAGAAGGTTTAGGTGTTCGGGAAACCAAGGCTTTGACAATCGAACCCGACTTCTTCTCAGCTTATCAGGCCAAGGACAGAAATTAAGGGTTTTACTCCAACTCACCAAGGAAAGCGCCGTTTTCTTCCCTCGGTTCCGCCTTCCTCCGCTTTGTGCGAAGGCGGCTCCGAGGAAAGCAAACTCTTATATAGCTCTATCTCTATCTATCTTTTAGGGGGAGAGGTCGGAGGGGGTGAAATGACCTCAGTTTACCTTCACGGTGTTACCTATGTGCTACCTGTAGGTAAAATTGCAAAATCGAAAATCATCTAATCTATTGAAATCATTGGCGCACCCGACAGGATTCGAACCTGTGACCTCTGCCTTCGGAGGGCAGCGCTCTATCCAGCTGAGCTACGGGTGCCCGGTCTTGCCGGCGGTATTTTCAATGGCGCTGGAGCAAAACCATACGCCATCTGCGCCTGCATAAACCGGGGGCGCCAAATCTTCAAGCTTGTCTTTGCCGTTTGCCCGACGAAGATCGGCGCTTACGTGAGCGGTTTGGCTGACGATCATGTGATGAACTACCGGCAAAATGAGGGTAGGGGGGGCATGGCAAATATGTCGCTGCGATGAACTCTTCCATATGGCCTGCCAATGGGCGAGCTATCCTGTTGCCGTTGCAATTCCGGAATTTGCATGTGCACAGGCAATTCCCGCACGCCTTTTCGGCCGCAACAGCGATCAGGTGGGGCAGGCGCTGATCTGCCGGCCACATTTTACCGGGTTTGCCAAAGCTCCGGTCCAGGCACTTTCCTTTATTCTTATATCATTTATAAGACTCGTAGCGTGGTCTTTCGGCGCCCGCCGCCGGGGCCTTCCGCTAGAGCTTCGCCACTGTCTTGTCCTAGCCAAACGGATAATATTCCCATGGTTCAACCTTTAGATTTCGTGAGTGCCGCCGCATGAGCAGGATCGGAATTCTTGCCCTCGGCCGGCCGACATTTGACGTTGCGTTTGCCGAGACCAAATACGGCGAAATGCTGGCAGTGTTAGAACGTTGCGGCTTTGACATTTGCGGTCCGCGGCAATTGCTCATGGATGGAGACAGCGCGCGCCAGGCGCTCGATGAACTGCAAAAACAGAAGCCGGAACAGCTGCTGATCCTGCAGGTAACTTTCACGGACGCCGCAATGGCCGTCGAAATTGCCAGCCGCTTCGATGTGCCATTGTCGATCTGGGCCATTGCGGAGCCGCGCGCCGGCGGCCGTTTGCGGCTGAATTCCTTTTGCGGCCTGAACCTCGCCGCGCACGCACTCGGTTTGAACCGTCGCGAATTCGGTTATCTTTATGCCGCGCCCGATAGCGCCGGGATCGATACAGCACTTGCGGAATTATTGTCTGGCAGGCGGCTGGCGGCACCGGCTTCAATGATCCGCACGACGCAAAGCGCCGGTCCGGGCAAAGACGCGGTCAATAATTTGCGCGGGTCCAGGATCGGCCGCATCGGAGAGCCGCCGGATGGGTTTCATACCTGCACCTATGATGGCGACCAGTTGAAAGCACTGGCGGATGTTTCGGTTGACGAGATTGAACTGACGGACCTGTTTTCAGCCGCCGGAGCAGTCGGTGACGATGAATCCGGCGCTTTACGGGCGTCGACTGGCGAAATACTTGACGGTCTGGACGGTGTGGACCAGGCCGAGCTTAACCGGTCGCTCAAACTGAAGACGGCCATTGACGGCATCAAAGCGGATGGCGGCTATGATGCATTTGCCATTCGCTGCTGGCCAGAAACATTTACCGACTATGGCGGTGCGGTTTGCGGGCCTGTGTCGATGATGGGCGAGGCGAGGGTGCCATGCGCCTGCGAGGCCGATGTTTATGGCGCGCTTACCTCGCTTCTTTTGCAAAAGGTGGCAGGCGAGCCGGTATTTCTCGCCGACCTGGTCGATCTGGATATTGATGACGACACTGGTGTTGTGTGGCACTGCGGCCAGGCACCCATATCGATGGCCGATACCGGGTTTGAGCCGCGCGCAACCATTCATACCAATCGCAAGATGCCGCTTTTGTTTGAATTTCCGCTAAAACCCGGCCGCGTGACGTTTTTTCGGATTTCACAGGCGCGCGGCCAGACTTTCGCAGTGATCGGCGGCGGCGAAATGCTACAGCGCCCGATGGCATTTACCGGCACTTCAGGCGTGGTTCGCTTTGATTCCGGCGCATCCCTTGTTCTCGATCGCATCATGGGGGCCGCCTTGGAACATCACATGGCGCTTACCTATGGCGATCATCGCGACCAGCTGCGGTCTGCAGCCGCTACCCTTGGAGTGCCAGTCCTTGAACTCTGAAAGACCTCCAGTCCGCTACGGTATCATCGGTTCCGGCATGATGGGCCAGGAGCACATCCGCAACATTGCCCTGCTTGCTGGTGGCGTGGTAGCCGCCGTCGCCGATCCGGACGAAGCCATGCGCGAAAGCGCAAAAGCACTTGCCGGCGGCCAGTGTTCAGCTTTTCCAACACATCAGGCGCTTTTGAATGCCGGCGGCATCGATGCGCTGCTGGTCGCAAGTCCCAACCACACTCATATCGCCATTTTGCGCGATGTAATGGCGTCTGACCTGCCAATTCTGGCCGAAAAACCGCTGGCGACGACGGTTGACGATTGCCGCGAGATTCTGGCGCTGCAACAGAAACGAAAGGCACCGGTCTGGGTGGCGATGGAATACCGGTTCATGCCGCCGGTCGCACGCCTCATCGACGAAATCAGATCGGGCACAGCGGGCAGCTTGCGGATGATTTCGATCCGCGAACACCGCTATCCGTTTCTTGACAAAATTGGCGGTTGGAACCGGCATAACATCAACACCGGCGGCACGCTGGTGGAAAAATGCTGCCACCATTTTGATCTGATGCGCCTGCTGGCCGGCAGCCGGCCGGTACGCGTCTATGCGTCGGGCGGCATCAACGTCAATCATCTGGCCGAAAACCATAAAGACGGCGCACCTGACATTATCGACAATGCTTACACGATTGTAGATTTCGCCAATGGTGTCAGGGCGATGCTCGATTTGTGCATGTTTGCCGAGGCCGCATACTGGCAGGAAATTTTAACTGCGACCGGCGACAAAGGCAGGGTGGAAGCCTTCGTGCCGGGACCGGCCAGGTTCAGCAAGGATGGCCACGAAAGGGCAGCTGAGATCGCCATTGCCTCACGTCATTCGAAAAGCGAACAGCGCCAGGTGATCGATGTCGATGCGACGGTGCTTGGCGCCGGGGACCATCACGGCTCGACCTATTTCCAGCACCAAAAATTCATCGCCATGGTTCGCGATGGCGGCGCACCCGAAGTGTCGCTGGAAGACGGTATGTGGGCGGTGATGGTGGGCGCAGCCGCGGAGCAAAGTGCGAAAACGGGGCAGCCTGTCGCGCTATGAAAGCGGTGTAAAAAGATGGTTTGCCTGGATTTGCCAAGGAACCGCCGGCATGATTGGATATTTGTTCTTGCCGAAGTCTTATAACTTATATAAGACCTGCCTCAGAGGCGCCAATACCGCGCTTTTGAAACTGTCCTTTCAAACGGGAGCGATCAATGGGAATTCCGCAACTGCTTGTGCATGAACATGATGACAATGTCGGTGTTGTCGTTGTTGAAGGCCTTACGGCCGGAACCGAAATGTTGTGCTGTGTTACGCATGACAACTCGACCTTCAACTTAGAGGCCAAGGCGGACGTACCGATCGGGCACAAAATTTCGTTGAAAGATCTAAGCGAGGGCGAAACCGCGATCAAATATGGCGAAGATATCGGCAAATTTGTCGCTGCCGTCGCCAAGGGCGGCCACGTTCATACACACAACCTGAAAACCAAGCGCTGGTAGGAGCAGATCAATGGCATCGAACTATTCTAATGTGGCCATTCAGGCCTACCGCCGCGAAAATGGCCGGGTAGGCGTGCGTAATCACGTCATCATCCTGCCGGTTGACGATATCTCCAATGCGGCCTGCGAGGCCGTCGCCAACAACATCAAGGGCACGATGGCGTTGCCGCATGCCTATGGCCGGCTGCAGTTTGGCGAGGATTTGGATGTGCATTTCCGGACCATGATCGGAACCGGTTCCAATCCCAATGTTGCCGCCGTGGTGGTAATAGGTATCGAACCGAGCTGGACGCAGAAAATCGTCGATGGAATTGCTGCAACGGGCAAGCCGGTAGCCGGTTTTTCCATCGAGCAGAAGGGCGATCTGGAAACAATCCGGCAGGCAAGCTGGAAGGCGAAGGAATTCGTTCACTGGGCGTCGGAATTGCAGCGCGAGGAATGCGCCCTTTCGGATCTGTGGGTTTCGACCAAATGCGGTGAGAGCGACACCACCACCGGGCTTGGCTCATGCCCGACCGTCGGCAACATGTATGACAAGCTGCTGCCCGAAGGCATTTATGGCTGTTTCGGCGAGACCTCGGAGATCACCGGCGCGGAACATATCTGCAAAAAGCGCGCGATCAACGATGAGGTCGGCGAGCGCTGGCACAAAATGTGGCAGGCCTATCAAGATGAGGTGATCTTTGCTCACCAGACCGACGATCTGTCGGATTCACAGCCGACCAAGGGCAATATCGAAGGCGGATTGACCACGATTGAGGAAAAGGCACTCGGCAATCTGGAAAAGATTGGCCGCACGTCAAAATATATCGACATTCTGGAACCGGCAGAAGCGCCGAAATCCGGCAACGGCCTCTACTTCATGGATTCATCGTCAGCCGCCGCCGAGTGCGTAACGCTGATGGCCGCAGGCGGTTATGTGATTCACACCTTCCCGACCGGGCAGGGCAATGTCGTCGGCAATCCTATCGTTCCCGTCATCAAAATCACGGCAAACCCTCGCACGGTACGTACGATGGCCGAGCACGTCGATGTGGATGTATCGGGAATTCTGCGCCGCGAGATAACAATCGATGAAGCCGGCGATCAGCTAATCGATATGATTTGCCGGACTGCCAATGGCCGCAACACCGCCGCCGAGGCGCTCGGTCACCGTGAGTTTTCGATGACCAAACTCTACCGAAGCGCCTGATTGCCGTCTGGGTTTTAAAAACCGTCGGGGATACACTCCCGGACGGTTTGCCTCTGTTTTTGAAAGTTCGATTTGAATGACTGACATTGTCATCAGTGAGTTCATGGATGAAGCGGCCGTCGAAGCGCTGAAACAGGTCGCTTCGGTTACATATAATCCGGCACTCGCCGACCGGCCGGACGAGTTGGCCGCCCTGCTCGGCAAGGCGCGCGCGCTCATCGTTCGCAATCGTACCCAAGTGCGGGGCGATTTGCTTGCCGCCGCCCCGCATCTGACATGTGTCGGCCGTCTTGGCGTCGGGCTCGACAATATCGACGTTGATGAATGCAAAAGACGAGCCATCACCGTCTATCCGGCTACCGGGGCGAATGATCTGTCGGTGGCCGAATATGTGATGACGTCGGCCATGACGCTGTTGCGCGGCGCCTATCTTGCCAATGCCGACATGCTGGCAGGCAAGTGGCCGCGGCAGAAATTATCGGGCCGCGAGATCGCCGGCAAGACCATGGGGTTGATCGGTTTCGGCTCGATTGCCCGCGAGGTTGCCTGGCGGGCACAAGCCTACGGGATGCAGATCGTCGCGCATGACCCTTACGTCGATGCCGCCGATCCGGCCTGGCAGGTGGTGCGCAACCTGTCGCTCGAAGGCGTTTTGGAAACCGCCGATGTGGTAAGCCTGCACGTGCCGCTGAACGACGGCACGCGGCATGTGATCAATGCAAGCCGCCTGAAGGCGATGCGGCCCGGCTCAATCCTGATCAATGCCGCGCGAGGCGGCGTCGTTGATGAAGATGCGCTTGCCAAATCGCTGAGAGAAGGCCATCTGGGCGGCGCTGCCCTTGACGTGTTCGAAACCGAACCGCTGACCGCAAAGGTTGCGGAAAAATTCGCCAGCCTGGAGAATTTGATACTGACACCGCACATTGCCGGTGTCACACAGGAATCCAACCAGCGCGTTTCGCACATGATCGCCGGCCTGGTAAAAGCGCATCTGGAAAAGTCAAATGGCTGATATCGTTACACTTCCGGTAAAAGAGGCTTTGAGCCTGGTCGCCGATGCACTTGAGGCCTCCAGCACCTCGCCGGCAAATGCTGAAAGTGTGGCCAAAGCCCTGATTGGGGCGGAGCTTTGCGGGCAGGGGGGGCACGGTCTGAGACGCGTCTCCGCCTATGCCGCACAGGCAAGGTCCGGCAAGGTTGATGGTCATGCCGCGCCGGCCCTGGACAGGGTGCGTCCCGGTGCCGTTTGGGTCGATGCCGCCAACGGATTTGCCTATCCGGCACTTGACCTTGCGGTTGGTGCACTTGGCGAGATTGCGCC
This sequence comes from Rhizobiaceae bacterium, assembly GCA_963669455.1. Classification (GTDB taxonomy): domain Bacteria; phylum Pseudomonadota; class Alphaproteobacteria; order Rhizobiales; family Rhizobiaceae; genus JAWKWH01. Next base: position 3,304,634 of record OY770026.1, on the reverse strand, counting down.
GGACCAGGGCATAGCCATCGCCGCCATCCGCAGGTCGCACCATTCTGGAGTAATGGGCCTGCCGGTGGAACGCTTGGCCGAAAAAGGCCTGATCGGCCTGATGATGACCAATTCGCCAGTCGCCATGGCGCCTTGGGGCAGCAACACGCCGCTATACGGCACCAACCCGATCGCATTTGCCTGTCCAAGACAGGACGCGCCGCCAATCGTCATTGATGTGTCATTGTCCAAGGTGGCGCGCGGAAAAATCATGGCCGCCAGTCAGAAGGGTGAAGCGATTCCCGAAGGCTGGGCGTTCGACCGTGACGGCAATCCGGCAACCGATCCAAAAGCAGCGCTGGCCGGTACGATGGCGCCATTGGGCGACGCCAAGGGAACGGCGTTGGCCTTGATGGTGGAACTGCTCGCAGCAGGGCTGACCGGCGCCAATTTTGCCTTTGATCAAAGTTCGTTCTTCGACGCCGAAGGCGAGCCGCCGGGCACCGGCCATACCCTGATCGCAGTCGATCCAGGCGCATTTGGCGGGGCCATCGCCCGCTTTGAAACGCTTGCCGCGATGATCGAGAACGCCGATGGTGCACGGCTGCCGGGCGCGCGGCGCCAGCAAATCAGGGCCCGTATTGAAGCCGAAGGCATTTCAGCCGATCCGGCACTGATCGCTGAAATCCGGGCAATCGCGGCCGCTTGATCGGCGGCCGGATCTATCACGCCGTCTGATAGGCGTGCCGGAACCTGGCATCGGCCGGCAGCAAACAGGCACCCTTGTCGCCATAACAGGCGTGGCGCTGCCAGTCTGTTGCTTCACGGTCGGCAAGGGCGGAGATTTCAGCGAGATAGTCGACCGATCCGCCGCGAAGTTCGCGGGTGATCGCGTCCCAGTCGGGGTAATGATTAAACGCATCAAGCCAGATCGCGCGACCGGCGAGGAAACCGGACGCTCCGGCCTTGAACGCATGGTTGAGAACGTTTTTAAACTCCGCCTTTCCCGCACCCGCCGACAGCATCACCCAGGGTCTTCCCGCAAGCCGGCCCATCTCGTCGAAAACCGACTGGATGGCCGCCGATCCATCAGCATCTTGCGCATTGACCGGGCTTTCCAGTTTGAACACGTCGACGCCGTAATCCGGCTTGGCAAATTCCTCAACCGATGCCAGCACGTGGTCAGCCTTCTTTGCCTTCATCTCGACATAGTCGGTCGTCTGATGGCTGTCGGATGCCAGGGGATAGACCAGCAATTCGAACAGAAACGGAATGTCGTGACGCGCGCAATCCTCACCGATGCGTTTTGTGAAATCCTGCTGCGCCTTGCAAACCGCCGGGCCGGCATCGGGCCGGTACCAGGCCAGCACCTTGACCGCATCGCCGCCCATGCGCTTGATCTTGGCGACCGACCAGTCATCAATCGCCGATGACAGCCGCCCGCCTTCGGCCTCGCGAAAAACCGAATCCTCCAGCGTGACAATCAATCCCCGGTCGGGCGACAGATCATCAAGGCTTTTAGGAATGGCGTAATGCGGGTCAAGCAACATCGCGGTACTGTCGGCTTGAAGCGTGCGCACCAGCAATTGTTTAAAGCGCGCAACCTCCTCCCACGGCGCGCTGTCGGCACCGAGGTGTTTTGCGATCGGCCCGGTGATTGGCGGTCGCTGGTCAACGGCAGTCATTTTGAAAACGCCATTGCTGCCGGCCATTCGACGCATGCCCCAAAGTTTGCCTGCGCTTAGTTGCATGTGTTTCTCCTCTGGCAGCCTGTGCCACAATTCAGTTCAGTCTATCGTAAGCCCGCTTGGCACGGATTTCGGTTTGCCAAGCCGCCCCGAAACCGACGCGGTTCCGGTAAGCGAATTCAAAAACGCAATCAGGTCGCGAATTTCGCTTTCGTCCAATTGCACCGGTTCGATATCGATCCGGGCGCGAAGCCGTGATCTCTCGCGGCGATCATCGAATGCGACAAAATCGATTGCTTTCAGCCATGGCGCATCGGGCAATCGCACCATCTCAGGCGTCCACCGGTCAAAACTGCCTGCCGGATCGAGGTGATGGCGGATAATCCCGTCAAGCGTCGCATAGGCACCATTATGGCCGTAGGGAGCGGTGAGCGCGACATTGCGCAGGGACGGCGTTCTAAACCGGTAGGCGTCCTCCAGCCTGTCGCTTTCCGCCATGAAACCGACATCACGCACGAACGGATCGAACCGGCGGGTGCGGCCCGGCCCGAAATGGGGTAGCGCAAGCGCATGAAATTTCTGATCCGTAAACAGCTTGCCAAAATGGCAGTTCGAACAGTTGGCCTTGCCGAAAAAGAGTTCAAGTCCGCGCTGCTGCGACACGGTCAGCGCCGATTTGTCACCGGCCAGCCAGGCGTCGAACGGACTGTCGTAGGATTGCCATTCCGATGCCATAAACGCCGCCAGCGCGTTGGCGATATGCACAATTGTCACGTCGGAAGGCCGATTGACCTCGTCGAATGCGCCGGCGAATGCTCTGCCATAATCCGGGATCAGCCGCACGCGCTTGGCGACAATCGGCCAGACCGCATCGATCCGGTCATGCGCGGCACCTGCGATTTCATTTTCCTTCGGATTGCCGGCCATCTCAAATTGCGCTGTCATCGGAAACAGCGCCTGGGCGGCTAGAATATTATCGAGGCCTGTGGGCAGCCATTCTTCGGCCGGCGAATTAAAACCATTGCCATAGATGTCGGAGATGCTCAGACGGCCATCGTGAAACAGCACCCTGATTTCACGGGCGCCGAGGTTCCAGAGCCCCGGCGCGTTTCGCGGAACACGTTTTTTGATCCGCTCCGCCTTTGCGCCGGCCGTTCGGGCAGGCCCGAGCCCAAACCCGCCTTCGCCAACACCGAGAGGCAATCCGTCGGAAGAGCCGAAATCATGGTTATGACAGGTGCCGCAGGAAATGTTGCGATTGCCTGACAGCACCGGATCATAGAATAACAGGCGGCCCAGTGCGGCCTTGTCTTTGTCGAAATAATGAAAATCGGCGGGACCCAGTTGACCGGGCAGATTGCCAGCGTGCAATTCGTTTGGCACAACGACAAACAGAAAGCCTGTCATGAGGAAAGCAGCATGGGTATGAAATTTGCCGCCGCCTTGCTGGCGCTGATGGTTTTTGCCAGTCCGGCCTTTGCCGAGATCGAGCAGGCCCGCGATCTGATGGAGGCGGGCCGCTTTGAAGAAGCAATGGATGCGCTTCTGCCAGCGGCGCGCTCCGGCAATGCCGATGCCGAGGAGCTGATCGGCGTGATGTATGCGATGGGCCTCGGTGTTAAGCGCGACGATGTCAGGGCTTTTGAGTGGTATTTGCGCGCGTCGATGAAAGGCCATCCCGGCGCGCAGTCCGGTGTCGGCTGGTATTACGAAGTTGGCCGTGGAATGCCGGCGCCCGATCTGGTCCGTGCCTATATGTGGTATGTCCTGTCTGCCATCGGAGGCGACCCTGACGCTGCGATCTCGCAGGAAGAAGTCGTAAAGAAGATGACGCCAGAACAAATCGAAAAATCCCATATCCTGATCGATGACTACAAAGCCTGGCTGTTTCCGTTCAGGTAATCCTGAGCGAAAGCCAGCATCCACACAGCCAACGGGCGCATATTCATCTGCGCGCGAAAGACCGGTCGCGACGGTTCAATTGCAGCCGGTGTTCGAAACAGAAGCCCGCGTTCCTCGCCAAGCTCCCGCGCCAAAGATGTCATCAAAGTGCGGCATTCCTGTTCCAGGCCATAGATCCGCAACTGAGCGGCAAGCGAATAGTTGAAGCCGACAAGGATTTCGTCCCACTGAAGGCCGACCTCACCGGTTGGGGCGTATTGCGATGAATCGCCGGTCTGGGAGGTCACGCTCACCACGCCACGACCGCCGCCCGCCTCAAGAAAGTTTTGCTGATAGATGGTCTGTAGCGCGGCCACCGCGTGATCGGGCGGCACGACATCGCCCAGACCGTACATGCGTGCAAGCGCAGGTCCAAACAGTTGTTCGGAGAACAAAGCGTCGGAAAACGTACCGTCAGTGTCGACCCGGTAGCGGTCGCCGGTCCACAGCAATTGATCGAATCTCGGCTCTGCTTCAGCGCTCAGATCCTGCCATTTGCGCGCCTGTGTATTGTCGCCGATCTGCCGGGCCATGTCGGCAGTCGCCCTCATTGCGCCGAGCCAGAGGCCACCGCAATAGGCGCTCACGCCTTTCATCGGGACATTGTCGAAAGTCTGGTCGGGAATGCCGTCATTTTCGATAAGCCCATCGCCATCGCGGTCAAAGGTGAGCAGCGCTTCCATGGCCTGTATTACGCCATCATAGATATCGGCGAGGAACGTATCCGGTGCATCGCGGGCATCGCGCCAGGCGATTAAAACAAATTGCGTGTTGAGATCCTTCCAGACTGTCGAGTCCTGGTAAATATAGTCATTGGCCCGGATGAAGGGATCGGCGTTTGGAGCACCGAGATCGTGTGGCAGCATTCCGGCAGCTTGGCGCACAAATCTCCTGCTTGAGCGTAGGTGATGGCGGGTTTCCCTGTCTTCCACACTCACTTGATTGGCAAAATCCCGTGTGACCGAACGGGCCAGTTCAGGAAAATGCGCGGCAACGCCATGCGAGCCGTAGACCCATAGGTCAAGCGTGTTGAAGAGCGGGTAGTCTGGGCATTCAATAACACCAAAATGGGCAGGCTGTTTGGCTGTCGGAGCAGTCCATTGCGACAATCCGTCGGTTAGGAAATAAAGTTCGTTGATCGCCAGTGCCGTTGCGGCCGGAGGCAGGTTCAGCCGTTTGGCGCATTGCTGATGGAAATCATCGATCTTGGACGACCATTCATTTGCCGATCCAAGCGCATGCCTGGCTATTTCCACGCATGTGTCGCCTCCGGTTCCCCAGGTTTGCGTATAGTGACGGTTCCACTGCCGTCCCTGACCGAATTCGATAACGGGCAGGTCGTAAACCAGGCAGAAGTCGATTGTTCGTGCTTCATCAGGTGCAAGTTCGCAACGGGCTGCGATTGCTCCGCAGGGTTCGGCGGCAGCAAATTCGCTGAAACCGCCACCGGATGTCCAGTCCGCATCGATTGGCGAAATGCGGCCATCGGACGAAAAGGATTGCCACAATTGTTGCCCATTGCGGCGCGGATCAAATGACGGACAAAGCGATATCTCCAGTCCGCTATCTTCGCCGACGGTGATCAGCATCTCACCGTCGCCTTCCTTTGGTGGGCCTGCGATCTGACGGCCAAATCGGATCCCGCACAAACCATCCTGTCTTGTGGCGTGGTTGAACTGGCCGGCAATACCCTCAGCCCGCCCGGGGCGCTGTGGATTGTCGAACCAGCCGACCAGATTGGCGAAGCTGAACATTACGGACGCCGTAGCGGCCGTGTCGGACGTATTGTGAAGATGGGCGCGAAACAGGCCGACGGGAAGATCAATATCTTTGCCCAATTGGGGGGCCACAGGCGCAATCTGCTCGATCTGAAGCGCGACCGGCTCCCCTGATCTTGCCGGATAGGAATGGCAGGCCTTGGGATAAAGGGCGGAATAGCTGCCGGCAGGATCAAAATGCCAAGCCGGTAACTCGCCACGGCGTGGCCGGTTTCGCAGCGCGCGCGCATGCGGCTCGCCGTTGCTTGCTGATCGTTGCCACAGGGCAAACCCGTTTGCCTCGTGCTCAAAATACTGGACCGCGCCTGCCTTGATGGTCCAGCGGGTAAAACCGCCACCAGGACCTCTGCTGACAGCGCCTGCGCCGATACCGCCGACAGAAACGCCGATATCGTGATGGCTGTCGATCTGACCGGTGATCTTACGGCTTTGCGGCGACCGGGGAGCCCAATCGGTCGGTACACTCCAGGTAAAGTCCAGAGAACCACGCACGATACTCACCTGACGCTTGTTCCAATATGAGGGGTCTGCAGGGCGATGACCGCCCTGCAGATCGACCGACGTTACCGGCTCTATTTGATGTCCATCATCACACCGGAGTCGATTTCTTCTTCAGCCTCGGCGACGGCTGAAACCAGAGCATCGAAAATCTCCGGACCGCCTTTGATGTTGGTCTTGAACCAGTCATAGACAGGGCTGGCCGCCTCCTTGAACATCGCTTTTTCCTCAGGTGTTGGCACATAGAGATCGCCGCCGCCTGCAACGAAATCCTCATAGGCCTTGATCGACTTGCGCTTTGGAGATGCAAAGGTCGCTTGCTGAAGTGCGGCAAAGCCGTCAACGATCACCCGGCGCACATCTTCGGGCATGGAGGTGAACTTTTCATTGTTCATCCACCACAGCGCGCCCATATAGGCGTGACCGTCGAGCGTGACGTATTTCAGCCCGGCATCGGGAAACTTCATGCCCATAATGTCGGTAATACCGTTCTTCGATCCCTCGACCACACCGGTTTGAAACGAGGTGAACAGTTCCGGCCACGGAATAGGCGTCGGAGAGGCGCCAAGCGCCTTGACGAGTTCCTGCGGCATGTCCGCGACGACAGTGCGGATTTTAAGGCCCGCCATATGTTCAGGCGTTTGCACCCGGCGCTTGGTGTTGGCGAAGTTGCGCCAGCCGCCGGTGTTGCCGATTGTCATCAGCCTGATCGTGCCGCCGGAATCAGCCAGTGCCATCTCGCGCATCTTCCGGGTGAAATTTCCTGCCAGCACGGCTTCTGCAATTCGGTCATTTGCCATCAGATATGGCAGGTCGAGCACCTGCACATAAGGAAAGATGCCCGACGCCCCGCCGGAGGTCGAGATATAGACGTCGATCGAGCCGTCAGCGACGCCCTGCAGACATTCCGCACCCTTGGAGCAAAGCTGTGTTCCGATGAACAATTCGACCTCAATCGCGCCGTTGGACGCGCTTTCGACGAAATTCTTGAACACGATCAACCCGTCATAATCCTCATCGTTTTCGTTGGAATTGGCGGTTGCCCTGATCGTGTAATCAGCAGCTGCCGCTGCCAGCGTGGTTCCGGCCAGCATGGCCGCCACCACAAGCGATTTGACTGTTTTTGTGAACATGTATTCCTCCTGTTGAGCTGATTTCCGTTTGTTGCTTACTGGACGAACCCGGTAAGCCTGGGGACCGTCATCGATATTGCCGGGACATAAGTCACGAGGAAAATGACCAGAATTTCGACAGCTAGAAACGGCAGGATTGCCTTTGAAATTGTCTCCACCTTCTCGCCCGAAACCGACGAGGCGACGAACAGGACAAGCCCCATGGGTGGCGTTGCCAGCCCCACTGTCAAATTGACCGACATGATGATCGCAAAGTGAACCGGGTGTACGCCAAGCTCAATGAAGATCGGCGCCAGGATCGGGCCGAGGATAATAATGGCGGGCCCTGCATCCAGGAACATTCCGACGACAAACAGCAGCATGTTGATCAAAAACAGCAAGATCAGCGGATCTTCGCTGAGATCGAGGATGAACCCGGCCAGTTGCTCCGGCGCATGGCTGAGACTGACAACCGTTTTAAATGCCACCGCCGCGCCGACCAGCAGCAGGACCGTCGATGAACCGAGTGCAGATTTTGTCAGGATCGACGGCAGGTCCGACAGTTTCATCGAGCGCAGAACAAAAAATGAAATCAGCAGCGCATAGGCGACCGCGACAGCGGAGGCCTCGGTTGGCGTGAACACACCGACTAGAATACCGCCCAGGATGATGATCGGTGCCTGCAACGGTGCGACCGCCTTTTTGCACACGATGCGAAAATCTGACGACACCTTGGTGCGCATTGACATCAGCACAAAATGAGCGATCACCAAAAAGACGACCATCAGGATCCAGTTATTGACGGCGATATCGGCGCCTGACTGCCACTGAACAGCCGCCCCGATACCCGCATAGACACCCAGCAGCACGCCGGCAAAGTTCAGCCTGAGCAGCACAAAGGAGACCCAGTATTCCATCACGCTCAGTTTCTGGTCCCGCTGCACGATGCGCTCCGCCTTGGGCAAATCGTAGCGGTCCGCCAACAGCCGGACGACGAGCATCAGACCAGCGCCAACCAGAATGCCGGGCACGATACCGGCCAAAAACAGGGCCGCAACGCTTTCGCCCATCACATAGGCATAGATGATCATAATGCCGGAAGGCGGAATGATCGGCCCGATCACGGAACTTGCGGCAGTGACCGCAGCGGCGAATTTGCGCGTATAACCGTTCTTTTCCATCGCCGGGATAAGCGTGGAACCAAGCGCCGACGTATCGGCGACGGCGGAACCGGAAAGTCCCGCAAAAAGGATCGACGACAGGATGTTGACATGTGCCAGACCGCCCCGCAAATGCCCCATCAAGGCTTGGGAAAACTCGACCAGCCTGGTGGTGATGCCGCCGCGGTTCATCAGTTCACCGGCCAGCATGAAAAAGGGCAGCGCCATCAGCGGAAAGGAATCCATGCCGTTATAGACATTGCGGTAAAGCAGCGCCATGTCGCGTTCCTGACCATTTAGCCAGAGCAGCAAGCCCGGTGATACGAGCAGCGCAAAGAACACCGGCAGCCCAACCATAAGGAAGATGAGAAAGACGGGAAGAAACCACACCAGCATCAGTCAGCTCCCGCCACGATAACCCCGTCATCGCCTGGCAGCGTGATCTCGGGATCCAGAATTTCGAGAATAGTGCGTAAGATCAGTTCAACATTGACCGCCAGCAGCATGATCACCCCGACGAGCAGCGAGGCATACATGTAACGCAGCTTCAGCTTGATCGATTCAAAGCCGATCATATCGAGCGGAAGTTTCAATGAAGAGGAATCAAAATTGCCGCCAAAACCCATCGTATGGCCCCAGCCGAAGCCAATAGCGACCGTCAGCACCGCCGCTGACAGCGCAAGTAAAATCAGCATCAGCACCAGGGCCGTCCTCTTTGGCAATGCCGCAGGCACCATGTCGATGGCGACGAAGCCGCCCCAGCGATAGGCTGACGGAGCAATCAGCCCGGTCATCCACAGCATCAAGAATCGCGCCGCTTCATCTGGCCAGGGCAGGGCATTGTTCAGCACGTAGCGAAAGAACACCTGAGTCAGGATCACAAGAACCATCAGCGCCAGCGCCACCCACGCAACGAAGCGTCCGATCCTGAGCACGAACGAATTTGCCGCCATGATGGCGACGAGAAGACTGCTGAGCGCGGTTGTCATGTTCCTCCCGAACAATTCTTAAACTGCGTTTCCTGAGTCGGCTTGCGCGTTTGACGCGCGGTTTTTTCGAAATGATCATGAAACGAAAGAATAAGTCAATAGGTCCCGACGACTTTCTGCGTCGGATCAGGTAGGCGACCGGGCTTCGACCAGTTCGATTTTGTGCGTGTCGCACATTGCTTTAACAGCATCATCGGCACAGCGGTCGGTAACCAGCGTATGCACCTGCGCGAGGTTGCCGATACAGATTGGTGCCGACCTCTCAAACTTCGAACTGTCGGCGGCAAGAATGATGTGGTGGGCATTTTCGATGATCGCGCGGGCAACATGTGCCTCGCGAAGATCATAGTCCAAAAGCGCACCGTCGGAGGCGATGGCCGACGCCCCGATGATGGCGATATCGGCACGAAACTGGCGAATGAAATCAACAGCGGCCTCGCCGAGAATGGCGCCGTCCGACTGTCGCACGACACCACCCGGAACCATGACCTCGACGCCATGAAAAACCCTTAAGTTATTGGCAATATTGACATTATCGGTTACAACCTTCAATCCCGCATGAGCACCTAGATGACGCGCTACAGCTGCGGTCGTCGTGCCGATATTGATCATCAGCGCGACGTTGTTGGGAATTCGTCTCGCAACCGCCCGGCCGATCAGTTCCTTTTCTTCAGCCGCAATGTTTTTTCGCGCTTCGAAACGGGTGTATTCGATTCCAGCCAAAAGTGAAGCACCACCATGAAATCGCATGACCTCATGGGCGTCCGCCAATATTTGCAAATCCTTGCGGATGGTTTGCGGCGTGGTGGAACAAAGCTCGGCAAGCTCGTCGACGAATACCCGGCCGCGCTGACGGACGTGGCTTAGAATTGCCACCTGCCGAGTGTTAAAATTTTGCGCCGGATGCATTGTGCGCCGTCTGTCTGCCTCATTTCGATATTTTCGTTTTTCGCAAATAACGAAATCTGATGCAAGAAGGTGATCGGATATTTCATCGGCCGGGGCCAGGCGTCACACAAATCCTCTAAAAGGGGGAAGGTGGGATACCTATGCCCCCAACCTCAGATCCATGCTTCTTGCTGAAGCTGGATTGCCGGCAGCGTTTTCCCGATGTCTTGGAGCAATTGGGAGCAGGTCTCTTCATCTTACAGCTTGCTGAAAAATTCTCTGTACTCCAAGGATGGTTGCGGAAAATAATCTCTGCGATCGAGCAGAATGTTGATTGTTCTGACAATCATCTCTCACAAAACGAGAAAATTCCTTTTCTGGACTTTAAAAATCTTTTTATGCAGCATGCAAAATAACCATAATCTGCTCACCGGTATGTTGTCTATTCTTCATTCGAAATCTCCTCAGGTCTTATGCGAAGAAAATTCTACTAGTGAACACCTTTAATTTCAAAGAGCATTAACATTTCAGCATGAATCAACTAAACCTGTTGATTAGAAAGATATTGTGAGCATTGATTAACAATATAAGTCGCGAGTCTGCATGAAGTTGTAAGATCTGGAGCATTTTTCGCCCAAACAGAATCATATGTGCGAAAAATGCTTCAATAGTTCCAAGCGGATACAGGCGTTGTTGCGGTCAAAGAAACCTCAAAACGCCCTAGTTTAGGCTGCAGCCACGTCAAAAATTGATTGGAGATTTCAAATGCCTGTAACTTTGTTTTCAGAAGCCGAACTGAAACCAGAAGATCAAGAATTTATTGATCAGGTCAATGTTCAAAAAGAAGAACAAATATTGAGCGGACTAAGAGATCAAAAACAAGGATTTACACCGATAAATGGTAATGCCATGGATTCTGAGATAGAGTCAGAATTTACTGAAAATAATAATGTAGACCCAGTATTTTTTCCAAAGCCAGTTACGCCGCCGTTTCCCTTTTTTGTGCCTCCCCTTGGCCGCACGGCCTATTATCTTAGTCCACCATATGATTACTCCTCACTCAAACAAGGCGCTGCAAAGTGCTGGAATGGCTCAAATCCTGTACAAACCGCCGACAAACAAAAAGGTGAAATCCTAATAAGAACTTGCCATGATCGCAGTTCAGGTGCCGATGAAGCAGAGGCTTCTATTGGGAGTATAATCAATGATCAAGATGGGGCGGGCGGTGATGCATATTTTAGTTGGGGGATGATTACCAAGCTGGACTGGCAATTCTTACACCCCAACCAAGGCTGGCACACAACCATTGCGGTAAGTGTACTTACTGAACTTTGGGAATGGAAAAATAACAGCATTGCAAACAGGATCTTTTTTAGAAATCAATCTCTACAGGTCTCTGTGTTTGAAGATACGCGATGGCCGCTGGTTGGTTCACGGACGGAGCTGAATCCAAGACCAGGAACTGCGTCTAATAATATTGCGCGTACTCCAATACCTAAATCAGGACACTCAACAAAATATCTGGCGCTTTTGAAACTTTATCACAACGTCACCAATGGCCCTGGAGCGGCGCAATCCAAATTATCTACAATGGTTTGGTTATAAGATATTGATTTTGATGGCTAAAATAGGAAGTGAAGAAATTCAGTGTTAAGTAACATCGATACTATTGATAAATTTGGAATAGTGTAAATCGAACCTGGTGACGTCGCGCTCGAGTATCTTGATGCGCTTTACCAAGTGCCTCGTTGATGATGTCCAGAGCGTGTCTTGTTTAAATGGTTGCGTTTGAGCGCAGGGTATTTGTGTCCTGGTCCCCCTCCCGGCGGCGCTTTGCTTTCCTGCCGGGCAATGGTTGACAACCGGGTGCAGCAAGCAATTGGAGGTAATTCACCCATCAAATTCGAACGAATATCAGTTTAAACGAAAACCAGATACGGAACCAAAGCGTTTTGCGGTTCCTTTAAACCGCGTGTATCCGCTTGGAACTATTGAAGCATTTTTCACACATATAATTCTGTTTGGGCGAAAAATGCCCTAAACCGTGACAAGTCCATTTTAGAGGTGTCCAGCTGGATTGCCGGCGAAATCGCGGTGTGGTTGCTATTCATGTGCTCGTGATGCGAGCCGGAGGTGAGGGCAACAAAACAGATATAGGCGCCAAACAGCATCATGGCCGCGCCCGTTGCCCGCCTTGCAATAGGGTTGCGCGCCAGCCGGTAGAGCAGTTTTGCAGCGCCGCCCATCGCCATCAGCATCGGCAGCGTTCCAGCCCCGAACGCCAGCATGGTGAGCGCCCCGCCGGCCGGCGAGGCGGATACGGCAGCCATCGCCAGCGCCGAGTAGACCAGCCCGCATGGCAGCCAGCCCCATACCAGCCCGAGGCCAAAGGCCTGCGGGGCAGTTCTGGCGGGAATGAACCGCCTGCCATGCGGCTCGATCCGTTTCCAAAGGTGATATCCGGCCTTTTCAAGCGGCGCCAGCAGCCGCGTCCAGCCGGACAGATAAAGGCCGAGCAGGATCATAATGATACCGGCAAGCAGCCGCCCGATCGGCGCGATCACACCAAGCGCCGATTGCGACACCAGAGCCCCTAAAAGCCCGGCAATAGCCCCAGCAATCGCATAGGAGGTTATCCGCCCGGCATTATAACTCAGATTGGATTGCAGGATGGAGGTGGCCGAACGGGGCTTTTGCCGGTCTTCCAGATTGAGCGCGCTGACGATACCGCCACACATGCCAAGACAATGGGTCGAGCCTAACAACCCGATCATAAACGCGGCCAGATAAGAAAACTCCATGATTATTGCCCTTTACTGCGGGTCCATTTGCGCGCGCGCCAACGCCTGCAAATCGGTGCGCAATGCAGTTTGGGCCAGACCGGGCGCTTCACTGTTGCCAACCGGCCTGGAGGAATTCCAGATCACCAGAAGGCTGCTCGATGCCATGGCAAGTGCGGCAAACAGCGGATTGAGAGTCCCGGTCAGCGCCAGCGGTATCGCGATTGCATTATATAGGAGTGCCCAGCCGAGATTCTGGCGAATCCTGCGCCTGGTGGTGGCAATCAGATCGAACGCATCGAATATCCATTCCAGCCGGTTTCCCGGGATGATGACATCGGCGGCATCGGTTGCAAGCGCGGTTGGTGCACCAAACGCGATGCCCAGATCGGCCGCCGCAAGCCCCGGCGCGTCATTGCTGCCATCGCCGATCATCACCACCGTCCCCTTAGAGCGCAGTTGGTGTATGACCGCCGCCTTCGCCTCAGGCGGTACGCCGGCATAGACCTCGTCGAATTCCTCTTCATAACCGCCGGGTTTTTCGGCACCGGTAAGCAGCACGACGCGCACCCGTTTGCGCAACCGGTTGACGACATCGCGCCATTCCTTCCTGGACTGATCGTGGGTGACGATGGCACCTTCAGCCTTTCCGTTCCAGCCGACAAAGGAAACCACACCTTCGCCCGGTTCCACGCTCTGTTCAAACTGCGAAATGTCCTCGGATATTTCCCAGCCTAACGTTGCAAACATGGTTCGCGAGCCCACCGCAACCCGATGACCGTCCACCACACCCGTGGCTCCCCGGCCGGCGTGAATGACGAGTTCTTCAGCATGATGTTCATCACTCAGCCTGGAAATGGCACGTGCAATCGGGTGCGCCGAGCGGCGTTCGACCGCCGCCGCGTAGGCAACCGCTTCAGTGGCGCCGAACGTCCTGGTCACCGTCATTTCGCCAGTCGACAATATCCCCGTTTTGTCGAGTGCGACGATGTCGATTTTTGCCGCCTTGTCGAAAACGTCGGCACTGGAAAAAATGACCCCCTTCTTCAGCCCGTTGCTAACAGCGACGGCCGAGGCCATCGGTATGGCAAGGCCGAAGGTGCACGGGCAGGACACGATCAGCGTCGCCAATCCGGTCAACAGCGCAATATTCGCCGGTTGGCCGCCAAGGATCATCGCACCTGATATCGCAACGGCCAGCACCAGCACCGCGGGTACGAAAAATCTGGCGATCCGGTCGGCAAATCCGCGCGCACCTGCAATCGAGCTTTGCACTTTCCACAGCACTCTGGCGAGATTGTCCAGCTGGCTTTCAACCTTGGCACCGACCCTGATTTCCAGTTCGCCTTCAACAACGACGGCGCCACCGAAGACCTGTTCGCCGGGCCCGCGGGCCACCGGGAATGGCTCGCCCGTCATCAGCGATTCATCGATGGCCACCTTGCCCTTGATGATCTTGCCATTCACAGGGATCGGTTCGCCGGGCCAGACGACGATCCGGTCGCCGGGCCGAACCTCCTCAACGCCGCGCTGGACGAAACGGCCGTTTTCCAGAACCCGCGCATCGGGCACCACCGCATCCATGATCTGTGTCAGCGCAAATGTGGCTTCATCACGCGCGTTGCGTTCAAAGAAACGCCCGATGGTCACCACCGCGACGATGGTCGCAGACACGTCGAAATAAAGATCGAGCGACCCGGCGAACAATTGCACCGTGCTGTATGCGTAGGCGGCAACGATTGCCACTGCCAACAGATTGTCCATATTGAGCGCGCGCGCCTTCAACCCTATCCAGGCCCGCCGGAATATCGGCGCTGCACCGTAGATGAGGAGCACCGTCGTCAGCACAAAAATCAGTCTCGGCACGGCCGTGAAGGCAATAAACCTGACCGGTTCGAGATCTTCATAGCCGACCAGCCCCAGATGGGTCGGGTAGTAGAAGGCGAGGTAGAACATCATGATCACCGACGCCAGCGATGTGACGGCGATGGCCCGCAGCAGCGACCGGCGATAACTGTCGGAATCAGTCGTCTGCGAGCGAAGCTGGGCGGTATAGCCATACATGCTCAAAAGACCCGGTAGATCAGAATTATCCACAAGCTCGGGGTCGTAGACCACTCTTGCCATCGACGTGGCGTAGCTGGTCGAGACCGACACGATGCCGTCGATCCTTTCTGCCAGGCGTTCGATCAGGATTTCGCAGGAGGAGCAATGCATGCCCTCAATGCGCAGAAAAGCCTCCACTCCCTCCGCTGGAACGGGCTTAGACTCAGGCTTTGCCGGCCGGTTTAAGAGGATTTCTTCGCCGAATTGTCTGTACACTTCCCGGCAGCCGATACAGCAAAACGCATGCCCGCCATCTTCCACCGGTGGAGATGGAACGGTTAGGCCACAAAGTTTGCAACCAGAAATATCCACGAAAGACTCTCAAGCTTAGCGTTTGACTTGAGACCTTAGTAGTATTATCTCTACTTGAGAACCCTTTTTATGAGATGGGAAAATGTTAGTTCGGAGGGTGTTGCTCATTATCGATTTTATCGCCAGCCGAAATCAACCGGTTGGTGTTGGCGATACTTGCCGGCAACTGAATTTGCCGCAAGCAACCGTGTATCGATTGTTCACAATGCTGGAAAACGAAGGTGTTCTTCAACGATTGGGCACCTCTAAGAAATATCAAATAAGTGACCGCTTTCTCAGAACAATCATAAACGGCGCGAGTAGTGATCAGGTAGTTGCCGGATTCAGGGACCAAATGATCAGCCTGGCCAATGAGGCGATGGCGACTACTTTTCTTGGCCGGCTGAAGGGCAGGCAGGTCGAAACAGTTCATGCCGTCACCCCGACCGACAATACCATCGCGCACATCCATCCGGGATTGAATGTCCGCCCCGTGCACGCCTGTTCGGCATCGCGGGCGATATTGGCATATCTGCCAGATGATGAAGTCGATGAGATGCTTGGCTCGGACAGCATACCTTTTACCGACAAGACGCTGACCGGTAGAGACGAGATTCTGGAGGAGTTACGTGCAACGAGGCAGCGGGGATATGCCCTTTGTGACGAGGAAATGGAAGTCGGCATAACCAGCATTGCCGTACCGGCCATCCTGGGCCGTGCTGGCGTGTTGTGCAGCGTCGGCATCGTGGCTGCAACCGCGCATGTGCACAAAATGGGAATTCAGGCCGCGGTAAACGGACTGATGACACATGTCGAAAATGCGATCGCAGGTTTTGGCAGCCACATGGTTGCAAAACCCGCAGCGATAGAAGGAATTTAAGCAGGAGGCCAGACAGCGCGCCTTTAGGGAGATCGGAAGCACAAACTATTGTGCGGATGAGATATTTGGGGAGATCAGAAGCACAAATTCTTGTGCGGATGAGATAGGAGGCACTAGCATGCAAGACTTCATCTACCAGACCGGTTGGGGAGCATTCAGCATACTGCTGATGTTCCAAATACCATTCATGCTCGGATTTTTTTATATCGTCTACCGCCGATCGCGACCAAACATGCAGTTGGACCAGGTATCCGATGTCGGCATTTCCAGAGCAAAAAACGGTTGGATGGTCTTGGTGATTGCCCTGTTTTTGATCGTTAATCTGGCAAGTATTCAGTACTTTCCGGCGGTTTACACGGCCAAGGCCGCCGCGACACAACAAAACATCACCGATGTCAGCGTCACGGCCGAATCGTGGAGCTATGAATTATCCGAACAGGAATTCATTGCCGGGGAGGCGGTGCGGTTCAATGCCAATGCCGTTGATACCGTTCATGGTTTTGCGATTTATCATCCAAAGGGTCACGTCATTTTCACGATGATGCTCGTGCCCGGTGTCAAGCCGTCTTCGCTGATTCACGTATTCAAGGAACCTGGTACTTACAAGATCCGCTGCCTTGAATATTGCGGCGCGGCTCATCACGACATGAGTGACGAAATTATCGTCACCCAGGCATCCAGCTAGGGAGGGACTGGTTATGCAGTTCGCAACGACATTAGTTGAACGGACGCCGATATTCGGTCGAATGTTCAAAATAGACAAAAGCACAGGTCTTGAAGAGATCAATGCCTGGCCGGCCCTGATGATGATGGCATCATTCATCTGGCTGACAATCGCCATTCTGCTGGGCATTACGATGCCTGTGACGCAGATATTTGATATGGACAGCAGTATTTTCTACACCGCGATCACGGCTCATGGCGCGGCGATGGCCTTTCCGTTCATGTTTCAGTTGATGGTGGCGGTCGGTATTCACCGCGCCGGTGGCTGCGTGGGAGCACCGGTAACCGGATTTTTCCCCGCAGCGTTTTTCTGGTGCATGAATGTCGGTGGCGCCCTGTTGTCAGTCGCTGTCCTGTCGGGCCTGAAGATCAGCTATGCGGTGATGTTTCCATTGCCGATTGTCGGGGTCGAAACCGGGCAATGGGACATGTGGCACGTCATTGTCGGCTTCACCGGTATCGCAGGTGTTTTGATCTCGGTAATTCTCCTCTACCCGGCCATGGTGATCAAAATGCTGTTTTTCGACAAGCAGCGTGAAGATCTGGTTCTTTCGCCGCGCACCCTGCGCGATCCGGGCATGCTGGGCATGGCCATGGCGGCATTTGTTCTCCTGATCATGGGAATGCCGTTGATCGTGACGGCAAGTGCGGTACTGCTGGCCCTGTACGGTATTTTGCCGATGTCATGGATAGGCTGGGCCGTGGACCCGCTGGTCTTCCAGTTCGTGTTCTATATCTTCGCCCACAATTTGATGGAAGCCATGGCGATCATGGTGGTCAGCGCAATCTATGCGACGCTGCCACTTTACCTTGCCGATGGAACCCGCAAGCTCTACAGCGAAAAGATTGCAAACCTTGCGCTTTGGGTATTGTTGCTGACGTCGGTAACATCATTCTTCCATCACTTCTTCACCATGTTCCCGGCGCTTCCCGCAGCACTGTCTTACCACGGGAACATTATGAGCTGGGCAACAGGCTTGGGTGGTGCTTTGACCATCTTCACGGTCAGCGCCACTATCTGGAAGCACGGCGTTCGGATGGAACCGGGCATTTTGGCGGTGTTGATGGGCTTTACGCTCTACATCATGGACGGCGTCAGCGCGATCGTCACGTCAAACGTCGCCTGGTCGTTCCAGCTTCATGGCACCATGTGGCAATCCGGCCATACGATGGCGGTTCTCATCGCCATGGCGTTTATGTGGATCGGGGTGTTCATGCACCACTATCCCGTGATGACCGGCAGACAGATCAATATCCGGCTTGGAAATTGGTTCGTGACGCTGTTCACCATTGCCGCAATGGGTCTGGACTGGACGTTCCTGGCAGCCGGCGCTGCGGGCATGCCACGCAGGTTTGCAGCCTGGAATCAGGAAGGCTGGATGATGTATGGCTATCTGATCCTGCTGTTTGGGATCATGCTGGCTATCTCGTTCTTCCTGCTTGCCGCATGTTTCCGCAAGTCGCGGGATCTGGCAGAGGTTGCAGCCCCTGCTCCCGCGGAATAACGGCCGCCTGAAAAACTCCGGGGCCCTTGTTTGGCCCCGGACCGACGCCCTGATTTTTCACTATTAGGGCATTTTTCGCCCAAACAGAATCACATGTGCGAAAAGTGCTTCAATAGTTCCAAGCGAACAAAGGCGTTGTTGCGGTCCCAAGTAACCGCAAAACGCCCTAGCAACGAGCACGCTGCCTGTCGGCGCGCGCCTTTTGCTGGCAGGAATGTAAGAGAGATGTGTAATGCGGGTTTCAACCGACAATGACATTAAGAAACTAACCAGCGAAGCCACCTCATTTGCTGGCTGGCGGAGTTACTTCGCCGTATGCAAACCGAAAGTTGTTGCCCTGATTGCGTTTACTGCACTGGTGGGAATGCTGCTTGCCGGCTCCAATCTGCCATCATGGCAACTCCTGACATTCGGCATCGCCGGCATCGCCCTGGTGGCGGCTTCGGGAGCGGCGGTCAATCATCTGATCGATCGCCGTATCGACCGGCTTATGGCTCGCACCCATAAACGCCCCCTGCCGTCAGGCGAGCTTCAGCCCCGCCAGGTCTTGCTGTTTGCAATTATACTTGGCGGCGCCGGCATGATGGCGCTGATAGTGCAGGTAAATCTCTTAACGGCGGTGCTCACCGCTATGGCTTTTTTTGGCTATGCGATTGTCTATACCGTTTATCTGAAACACGCCACGCCCTACAACATCGTGTGGGGTGGAGCTGCAGGTGCTGCGCCGCCCCTTCTTGGCTGGTGCGCGGCAACCGGTCAGATTGAGCTTGGGGCGATTTTGTTGTTCGCGATTATCTTCGTGTGGACGCCGCCGCATTTTTGGGCGCTCGCCATCAAGCGGCGCCGTGACTACGCCAAGGCGGGTGTCCCGATGCTCCCCGTCACCCACGGAGTTGAATATACCAAACGGCAGATCGTCTCCTACACCGTAGCGTTGGTCGTCATCACGGCAATTCCCTCGGCAATCGGCATGACCGGACTGGTTTATCTGGCTGGCGCCATGGCTCTCGGGGCCCGCTTCCTGTGGCATGCGATAAAACTTCAAAGAAGCGCAAATGACGACAATGCGATGCCGACATTCGCTTATTCGATCTATTATCTGACCGCGTTGTTTGCGCTATTGCTGCTGGATCATTTTATCGCCTGACCGGCAGGCGTTGGTGGGGCGATGATCGAAACGCACAAAAACCTTGTCAGTTCGGCTGATTGCGATGCCAATGAGCACGTCAATGTCAGCCACTATGTGCGGTGTTTCTCTGAGGCAGGCCAAAACCTGTTTTCAATGCATGGTTCAGGCGAGACCTGGTACCGGCCTTTAACCCGCCATTTCCGGTTTCATCGCGAGGTGCGCGATCGCTCAAGCACGATAGTGAATTCCATCCGCATTGGCGCCGGTGACCATGCTGGCGAGATACTGCATGTAATGCACGATGCCGGCCGCAATTTTGTGTCGGCAACCTGTCTGGACACCGATTTTCCTGTCGCCGTAGACGGCTTGCCCCGAACCGGCGGCGGCCCGGTGGCGAATGCAAAACCGCGCAGCATTGCGCAAGGCCCATTCATCCCGGTAGACACCGAAGAGCTTTTGCAAAACCGGTTGGCGATTGTTACCCATCGAAACCGGGTTCGCGGCGATGAGTGCGATGGCGATGGCCGCATGGCCGATGGCGACCTCGTCAGCCGGTTCTTTGCCGCAGCCAGCCAGCTCTGGGCCTATGCCGGGTTCGACATGTCCTGGTTTACCGAAAACGGCTATGGCGTGGCGGCCGTCGAGATGAAGCTCACCGTTCACGAGGAAATCAAACCCGGCCAGGACTATGCCATCATTTCCTGGGTTCCGCGCATGTCGGCCAAGATGCTGGCCCTGTCGAACCAGATGGTCACGGTGCCCGAAAACCGGCCACTCGCATCGATCAGCGCGACATCCATTGTCATGGAACACAGAGCGCGCCTGGTCGCCGAGATTCCCGAAACATTCAGAAAAAAATATCAAGCCCGGTTTGCCGGCCTTGGCGAATTGGCGACCTTTTGACCGCGCATTTTATCAGCAGCGGGATCTATCGGCAAACCGGTTACAGCTCCAACCATCCCCTTGGTATCGCCCGGATAGGGCCGGTGCTGACGCTTTGCCAACAGTTGGGCTGGCTGGCAGCGTCGGGGCCGGGCGCATTCATAGATAGCCCCATGGCAAGCCTCTCCGAGCTGACCAGATTTCATGAGCCTGACTATGTTTTGGCTTTGAAAAAGGCTGAAACTACCGGGCCGGTGCCGCCGCATCTGCGCGAGAAATACCGTTTCGGCACAATGGAAAACCCGATATTCAAAGGCCTGTTCCGCCGCGCCGGCACCACCGTCGGCGGATCTATCCTGGCAGCGCGTCTCGCCGCAAAAGGCGGCGTTGCCTATCACCCCTCCGGCGGCACCCATCATGCCATGCGAGGCCATGCAGCCGGGTTTTGCTATTTCAACGATCCGGTGTTTGCCATTTTGACCTTTCTGGAAAGCGGGTTCGGCCGGGTGCTGTATGTCGATCTCGATGCGCATCACGGCGATGGTGTCGAAGCCGCGTTCGCCGGCGAAGACCGCGTGTTCACCATTTCAGTGCACGAAGAAAACCGCTGGCCTTACAGTGGCGGTGTCGACGATCGGTCGACCGGCAATGCGCGTAATCTGCCGGTGCCGGCCGGTTTCAACGACACCGAGATGGACTGGCTGATGGAACATTGCATTCTCCCGCTGGCAAGAAGGTTCCAGCCACAGGCCGTGGTGGTGACCGGCGGCGCCGATGCATTGCAGGGCGACCCGCTTTCAAAACTGGCGCTGTCCAACAAGTGTCTCTGGGATGCCGTGATGAAACTGACACACCTGTCGGGCTCCACTGTCGTGCTTGGCGGCGGCGGCTATAATCCCTGGACCGTGGCCCGCTGCTGGGCCGGCCTTTGGGCAAATCTGAGTGGCCACGACATTCCAGCATCACTGCCGCCAGAAAGCGTTGCGCTGCTTGAAGGATTGTCCTGTGACCTGGTCGATGACGAGGATCGATTGCCGGGCTGGACCGGCAGTATTGTTGACCCGCGAAATGACGGTCCTGTCGCTGAAAGGATCAAACAGATCGGGCGGCTGGTCCTTGAACCGTCATGACCATTGGCTCGCGATCAACGCCTTGCCACTGGCCGGCTGCCGGTGATACGCTCAAATGCAAACATCGATATGAATGTATGTATGGGAGGCGGCTTTGAGCACCTGGTTGGACCGGCTCGGCGGGATCGAGGAGTTGGAGGATGCCGAATTCGATGCCGCGCTGGTCGGTCAGATGCAGCAAGCTGGCGAAAGCAGCGTCACAACGCCCATCAGATTTTCAACCCCGACGTTCAAGGAATATGCCAGCAGCGAATTGAAAGGCTGCGGCAAGAACAGTTTTCCGGCCTTTTCGATAACCGGCAGCGCATGCGCGCTTGATTGCGATCACTGCCAGGCAAAAATACTGGAGCCGATGATCCCGGCGATCAAACCGGATATTCTCGACCAGAAAGTCCGCGATCTTATCGCGTTGCAGAACTTGCAGGGCTTTCTTCTGTCGGGTGGTTCCAACCGCAAAAACGAGATCAATTATGAGCGCTTTTATCCGGTGATCGAAAGGCTGAAGCGTGATTTTCCATTTCTGAAAATCGCCATCCACACCGCATTGACCGACGAGAAAAGCGCCAGGCGAATGGAAGCGGCAGGCGTCGATACGGCCATGATGGACGTCATCGGTGCCGCAGAGACAATCCGCGATGTCTACCATCTTGACAGACCGGTCGATGACTTTGAAGCAACGCTGGCGGCACTGACATCGACATCCATGGAGATTTCGCCACACATCGTTATCGGCCTGCACTATGGCGAGATACGAGGTGAGGTAAACGCGCTCGACATGGTGTCACGCTACGATATCAATGCGCTGGTTCTCGTGGTCATCATGCCCTTTTACTCAAAGCCCGGAACCTTCTGCACGCCCGATACCGCCGATGTCGGCCGCATTTTTCTGGATGCGCGCAACCGCTTACCCGGCAAGCAGGTTTTGCTCGGATGCGCCCGCCCGCCCGGCATGCATAAACGGGTAACGGACGCCTATGCGGTAATGGCGGGGCTCGATGGCATCGCCTTTCCGGCCGATGGCGCGGTGGCGGTGGCAAAATCCATCGGGCGCGATTTTCATCAGGAACACGCCTGCTGCTCGATCAAAATCGGAATGAAAACCAACGCGCGGCCATCCACATGCGCCGCATGAGCAGGATCATCGATACGGATGTTCTGGTTTGCGGGCTGGGTCCGGCTGGAGCAATTGCCGCTGCGGCTGCATCGAAAGCCGGTTTGAGCGTGCTTGCCGTCGAGCGCAATGCCAAGGCGGGGCTACCGGTGCAATGCGCCGAGTTCGTTCCGGCGATGATCGGCAGCGATGTGCCGTCGGTGCGCCCGGCAAAGGTGCAGACGATTAGGCGGATGCTGACCTATGTCGGCAATGATGCTGCCAAAGAGACGCATGATTTTAACGGCGTGATGATTGACCGGGCGCGCTTTGATGCGGATTTGGTGGAAAGCGCCACCGCGGCTGGAGCAAAAATCCGCTTTGCAACACCGGTTCGCTCCGTCTCCGCCTCCGGCGTGGTTCACCTGGCCTGCGGCACCGCCATCGGCGCGAAGGTGATCATTGGCGCTGATGGACCGCGCTCCATCATCGGCCAGGCGATCGGATGCGCAAATGGCGATCTGGTCGAGACGCGCCAAATCACGGTGGAGATGCTCGTCCCGCATGATGCAACCGACATTTATCTCAATCCGGATATCGTTGGCGGCTATGGCTGGCTGTTTCCAAAGGGCAGGCTGTGCAATCTCGGCCTTGGCGTCATCGCCGGCGAAAGGCCGTTGCTGAAACCGGCCCTGGCCGGCCTGCACGCCCGCCTGATCGAGGAAGGGCGCGTCGGCAAGGACATCAAGGCCCATACGGGTGGCGCTATCCCGGTGGGGGGTGTCAAAGGCCCGGCAGGCACGTTAGCCGGGCGGAGTGTTTTGCTCTGCGGCGATGCGGCGGGGCTCACCAATCCGGTGACCGGTGCCGGCATCAACGCTGCCGCCATATCGGGAAAACTTGCCGGTGAATGCGCGGCGGCCATCGTCGATGGCGATGCGGATGCTGCGGAGGATTACGCCGCGGAAATCGAGGCGATATTCGGCCGCTCGCTGGCATTGGCAAAAAAGCGGCGCCGGCAATTGCTGGATTGCTATACGGGAAACAAAAAACCGCACGAACGACAATTGCGCGATGGCTGGATTGCCTATCCGCAATACTGGTCCGATGATAGTGCGGTCGAAATGAGCACTGACGAAAAAGCGAGGGCAACGGCATGAGCTGCTTGAAACCGGAGGGCAGGGCGCCAGGCCAAACTGGCGCGGGTGGGCTGGATTTCAACCGGTACGACCTGATGGAGCCGCGCTCCCCCGAATCTGTTCCAGTTGACACCCGCAATGGCGAACGGGTGAAGCAGGGCAACGTCCAGCCCGACGGCGCCTATTTCCCCGACTACAATATTCTCACGCCAAATATGCGCTCGCCCGACTATGTGCAGATGTCGACGGCAGCGGCCATCACGCTCGGTCTTGTGTCCGGCAAGATGTATCGCTGCTCGTGCACGCGCTGTCTCAACCTGCTGCTCACCTATCCCGAAGGCTGCCGGGCAAATTGCGCCTATTGCGGTCTTGCCCGCCACCGGGAAGCCGAACGCGATTATGCCGATCGAAATTTCATCCGTGTCGACTGGCCGGCGGTACCGATGGAGGAAGTTGTCGATATTGTTGCCCGCGATGGCGCCAATTCGCCCTTTCACCGGATGTGTATTTCGATGATCACCCATCCGAATTCGGATGAGGATACGGTGACGGTTTTGAAAAAATGGACCGACCGTATCGATCCGTCGGCGATACCGATTTCGATCCTGTCCAATCCGACGACGATGACCCGTGACGACGTCAAGCGATTGCACACGATGGGGTCCGATATCTTCACCGTCGCGCTTGATGCCGCAACACCGGAGATTTTCGACCGCACCCGCGGCAAGGGTGTCCAGTCGCCGCACAACTGGAACAAATACTGGGAAATCCTGATGGATGCCCGCGATATTTTCGGCGCCCAGAAATTCGGCGCCCATATCATCGTCGGCATGGGTGAAACCGAGCATGACGTTTTGACACTGGTGCAAAAACTGGTCGATCTCGGCGGCCATTCCCACATGTTCTGCTTCTTCCCGGAGAGCGGGTCGCTGATGGATCATCTTCCGGCGACACCACGCGACCAGTGGCGCCGCGTGCAGCTTGGCCGCTATCTGATCGACTATTGCGGTGTCCGCACCGCGCATATGACATTCGATGATGCCGGCCGGGTTTCTGATTTCGGCCTGCCCAAATCCGAGCTCGATGCGATTATCGATTCAGGCATCGCCTTTCGCACGTCCGGCTGTCCTGGAAAATTCGCCGAAGATATTTCCGCTTGCGACCGGCCCTATGGCGATTCTCCACCGTCGGACATTGCCAGCTATCCGTTTGCGCCCGAGGCTGTCGACATCCGCAAAATCCGCCATCAAATGCAGATGGATCGTCCGGGCGAAACCTATCGGCCCGGCGAGGAATTCGGGGATTGACCGCCCGATGGGCCGCAGATTTCGCGTCATAGATACGGGCGTAAGGCCCTGCCGCGAACAGATGGCGTTTGATCAGGCCCTGATCGACTGCCACAAACAGGGGCAAATTCCAGAGACGATCCGGTTTTTGCAGTTTCCGCCCTCCGTCCTGGTCGGCCGTCATCAGGCGGTGTCGCAGGAAGTCGATCTAAAAGCCTGCCTCGAATCCGGCGTCGATATCGGCCGGCGTATTACCGGCGGCGGTGCGCTCTACCTCGATGAGGGGCAGTTCGGCTGGGAACTTGTGTTTAACCGCAAAACGCTTGCGATCACCGATCTCGGCGAACTAGCTCGTGAAATCTGCCAGGCCGCCGCTTTCGGTCTGTCCAAGCTAGGCGTCGAGGCACGCTACCGTCCGAGAAACGATATAGAGGTCGAAGGCCGCAAGATTTCCGGCACCGGCGGATTTTTCGACGGTTCGACGATTTTCTACCAGGGCACGACGCTTTACGACATGGACGGCGACAAAATGGCCTCGCTGCTCAATATCCCGGCCGCCAAACTGGCCAAGCGCGGCCAGACCTCTGGTGCCCAGCGCGTGGTCACACTGATGGAACTCTTCGATGGTCTCCCGCCGCCGATTATCGAGGTGCAACAGGCCCTGCTTGACGGATTTTCAGAACGTCTTGGCATCATCGCCGAACCCGGAACAATCACTGAGGCGGAGGAAAAACTGGCGCGGCATATTTTCGAAACCGAAATCGGGTCTGACGATTTCGTCTATTCGATTGATGATCCGTCATCAGCCTCAAAAGTCCTTTCCGGCAGCCATACCGGACCCGGCGGGACGATTACCGCGCATGTCCGGCTTGAAGGACCAAAGCAAAATCGCCTGCGCGAAATCATCATCACCGGTGATTTCTTTGTCACCCCGCCGCGCACGGTGCTCGATCTTGAGGCGGCTTTGCGAGGCGTCGAACTGGCTGACGTCGAACACAGCGTTTTGAGTTTTTTCAACAAAGCCGATGTGGGACTGCTGACCGTCGCCCCGGCGGATTTCGTAGCGGCAATCCGCGAGGCGGTGCCGCAAATTAGGCAAACCAATCAAAGCCCTTTCGGGTTTTCCGGCAGTGCTGATTGAAGGCAGGCGCTGCAGATCAACAACCGGATCTTTCAACTCAATCGACGTGTTGCGCGCAAAGACACGCTCTAACCCAGTCTTGCTATTGCAAATGCTTTTTTAGGAAGGCCGCCGCCCGCATGTTGGAGTCCTTTGTCGCAAGGTCGTCTGCAAAGGTACGCACGTTGGGCGGCCGGAAGTCGAAACCGCGGCCCACGCCGGGGTAGACAATCAGCCGGACATCTTTGCCGGCACTTTTCATGAAGGACACGGCGGTCTCGATAGAACGTCGTCTGTGATATTGCTCATACTCGCCAATGAAGATCAGCGCCGGGACGTTCAGGCTGTCTGCATCGCTGTGATAGCGATATACCTGCAATGGCTCGGCTGCGTTTGGATCCTGCCAATGGGGATAGAAAGACACATAGCATGCCACCTCACTGTCTTGCCTCTTTCGGTCGACGGCGACCCTCAGCGTATAGAAACCGCCGCGCGTGTGTGAGACCAGGCAAATTTTCGATGACGACAAGTCCGGTTGCGCCAGCAGGAAATCAACACCTGCATCAACGTCGGATTCAGTCATTGGATCGTGTGTGAGCGGCAAGGTTTCTATGAACCTGGCTTCAAACACGTCCGGTGCGAGCACAACAAACCCCCTGGCAGCAAGCCGCCTGGCGAGCCTTTGAACCAGCGGGTCAAGTCCGCGCCTGCCATGCTGGAACAAGACACCTGGAAACCGGCCTTCGGTCTTCGGCCGGTACAGTCTTGCAGGCACATCGGTTCCATCTTCCGGATTTATGTAGCTGACCTCACGTTCGACGACGACATGGTTTTCCGGTACCTCCAGAACCCCGTGATCAAACCATGCATCGGACCACCAGAACTTGTCCTTCACCGGGCTGGTATTTGTCGGGGCTTCCATCGACCTCCCGGTAACCGTGTCTGCAGCGTCTATTTGCATCGTTTGCTGCGCGTGCGCCACGCCCGTCAAAATCGGCCACAAACAAGCCGCAAACATCGCTACCGGCAATCTTATCATTGAGCTGCATCCAATTTTTACAACGCGTCTGCTATATGCAAGACAATTGAACAATTCCCGTCAACCTTGGCGCAGGTTGCAAGTCGCGATGCGGGTAAAACCGCCTATCGCCCATTGCCTTTGGTGACCGGTACCGAATTCCGGCAAATGTTACTGGATGGCGTCGAGCATACGCATCCGTTTTGGTAGCACCTTAAGGTCGACCAGAGCGCTGACGATGGATGCCCTGACGGACGCCTCGTCTTCGTAGTAGATGCGGTACAATTGAACTTTCAGCGACAGCGCGCATCCAAATAAGATGGCCGCGATTGTCAAAAACGACCCAATCGCCAGTGTGGAAACACCGGTGATGCCTTGCCCGATTGTGCAACCCATACCGAGGACGCCGCCAAACCCCATCAGGATTGCGCCCACTGCATGTCGGGTAAAATCGCTGCCATCCTTGAACCATTCAATCCGGAAATTGCCGCTTGGCAGCGACCAGGCGAGCGCCCCGGCAATGACGCCGAACAGCCCCATCACGGCGTAGCTTATATAGGCAGGGTCAAATCCTTTAAGGGCGGCGCCGAGCGTCTGTCCCATCGGATTGATGAAGGTGAAGGATTGCGGCGCAAGTGCTGCAATATCAGCCGGTTTGGCCGCGTCAGCATCGGCATGAAAATCCCAGTCGGTCCCATATTCCAGCGGCGTAAGCGCTTCGCCATCAATGGCAATTGTGACATTGCTGGTCAAAGACCACATCGCCAGTACCGCAAAACCGACGGTAAGACCGGCGAACAGATTTCCATAATGCCCCCGAAATTCCCGCGATTTGAACACAAACCACAAAATCGCCAATCCGGCGAGCGCTGCCAGTGCGATCCGGGCAACCGGCGCCTGGGCCGCTCCTGCCACAAGCAGGCCCAGATCCTGCGACGGCCCGACATTGATGGTGAGCGGCTGGGTCCATGGGAAAAACAACAGGCTATAAAGCGTCTGATCGCTTCCGGGAAACGGGCGGACCATAAAATAGGCGATTGGCGCGATGATCACAAACACCACCACGGATTTCAAGTTCCCGCCGCCAATTCTGGTAAGGCACTTGTTTGCGCAGCCACCCGCCAGCGACATGCCGACACCGAATGCGAAGCCGCCGACGATATTTTCCACCCAGGCAAGCGAACCCGAACGATAGGGCGGGAAGGCGCTGTCAGGCGCTACCAATGAGAAATTCTCAAGAACGCCAACGCCGATGAGTGCAATGGCGACAGCGAAAAGCCAGGAACGCATACGGCCCCAATCGCCGATATTCACGATGTCGGAAACGGCTCCCATCGTGCAGAAATTGGTCTTGCTGATGACCGCGCCGAGAACGACCGCAACGGCGAAAACCGACCACAATAGGAAAAAATTCGCTTGTGAGAAACTTTCGAAATCCACCCTCGCAACTCCTGGCTTCCGGCCCTAATTAAAAACCCAACAAGCCCCTACCGCTTCGAGTAATTTCCATCCATCCCAACAATACATTCAATAAAATTAATATGTCAATGTATTGCATTTGACGCGCCCGCCATGATGCATGATACGGTGTTGCCGGTGACGTTACAGCCGATGATGGGGCGGCTCGCATCCCGGGCCAGGCAAAAAGGTGGGTCGTTGAAAACAGTCTGCGTTATCCAGCACACCGAGGCGGAACATCTTGGTCTTGTCGAGGACCATCTGGAAAGCCGCTCCATTCGCTTCCAATATTTCCGGCCATTCACCAAGGGTGGCGCGATGCCCGTCGATGAGGAGGCATATGACGGCCTCATTTTGTTGGGCGGCGGCCCGCTTGGCATTGTCAGCGGTCCGCTTTTGCCCAGCCTCGCGCCTGAGTTGAGAATGACAGAGCGGTTTTTGCGAGACAGCAGACCGGTCTTGGGGTTTGGTACCGGATCCATCCTGCTGGCGGTTGCAGCCGGCGGCGGTGCCGATGAGGCGCCGTTGCGGTTTGAGGTAGGCCTGGCCGAACGATCCGCCACGTGCCCATCAGGCCAGTTTTTGCCGGAAACATTTCCCTATGCGGCCTATCTGCGCGACCGGCCGGTTTTGCCCGAAAATTCGGAAACTCTCGCCAGCGATCATGGCGGCGAGCCGGTTGTTTTCTCCGTCGGCGGCAAGTCGTTCGGTTTCATCGGCCATCCGGGTATCAAATCGGCGATGGTGGAAGATCTGATCATGGAATTCGAAGAGACACCGGACAACACCGCCGGCATGCTGGAACAGTTGCGCGAGAACCATGCCGGGATCGCCCAGGCACTGAATTTCTCGATGGTCGGACTGGTACGCGAATGCGGCTGGATGGACTAGCCGGTTTCCGGTTGGGTTTCTCCACATTGCCCTGGTAAATATGGCTGGACTCGGCCAAAGAATATAGATATTTATATGTATTAATCTATGGGGGATGCCGGTTTGCCTCAATTCGGCAAATAACGGTCTCGGGAGGAGAGATGCGGCATGGCGGATAAACTCGTCATTATCATGGTCAATACTGATCCTCGCAATGGTGAGGAACTGGGTGCGCCGATCTTTCAGGCCACCGTAGCGGCAGCCATGGACTATGAGGTCGAGGTGGTCTGCACCGCCACATCGGGGCAGCTGATGAAGAAGGGTGTGGCAGACGAACTCGTCGTCAAACCCGGCTCGCCGAAGACGGTCTATGATTTCATCAAGGACGCTCACGACGCCGGCGTCAAATTTTTCTGCTGCTCTCCCAATCTCGATCTTTTCGACATGACGGAAGACGATCTCATTCCCGAATGCGAAGGCATTGTCGGCGGCGCCAAGGTTATCGAGACCGTCATGGAGGAGGACGATACGAAGGTGCTCACATACTAGTGGTTCGATTCCAGCATTTGCATCCCACTTGCAGTACTCTCATTGGCAAATACTGGAATCATAAGAACCACTAGAAATTTTAACCGGAGGAGAACATGGCCGCACAAGTGGCAGCAATAGGCGACCCCTTATCGGCTGAGCCGCCAATTGCCCGCGAAAAACTCGAAACCATTTTCGAGGATATCAGTTCGCATCTTCTCTACGACCACGAACTGCATGGCTGCCTGAATTGCGGCATCTGCACGGCAACCTGCCCGTCGGCCCAGTATTACGACTATTCGCCACGCGAGATTGTCCAGCTGCTGTGGACGGAAAATCTCGAAGGCATATACGATGCCATGCAGGAGAAAATCTGGGCCTGTGCCCAGTGCTACACCTGCGCGGCGCGCTGCCCGTTTGAAAATTCACCCGGCGGCCTGGTGATGATCATGCGTGAGGTCGCCATCAAACACGGCATGGAATCGGCCAAGGAGGTTCTAAGGCCGTTCTCGCGCGTATTGCTCAAGGTGATTTCGACCGGCAATCAGCTCGCACCCAACATGATCACCCGTGAAGCATTTCCCGACTGGGGCCCGAATGTCAGCAAGGTCGATGCCCCGCTGAACATTTTGAGAAAAGCAATTCCCGTACCGACCATGCACACGATGGATACGGCCTGGGAGGTGAATATGAAAACCTCGATCGAGCTTTACACGATCTGGGAAGAGACCGGCGTGCTCGATCAGTTGGAGACGGTCGATGAAAACCTCTTCGACGTGGTGTTGGACGTAATGGAAGAAAAACGCGAAGAATATGAAGAGTGGCTCGAAGAGCAGGAAGAATAAGATGGTTAGCTCGAAAAACCCACCCGCAACCGGCGGTAAACCCGGCGCTGAAGGCAAAAATGGAGCGTTTGAGGGATTTGGCGATGAATGGCGCCAGTCGAACCTGACACCGGCGGAAGCGCGCCGCGCCACCGACTGGGTCGAGGCGAGGATCGACAAGCGCTCGATGCTGACCAGCAAACAGCGCGTCGAAGACATCCGCGATGCCATGTGGCAGCTTGAAAAGGATGGTGAAATTCTCGTTCACCGCATCGACGAGCGCCACAAGCCGGTGGTGGCGCGAACGCTTTATGGCTGGGAGAAAAAAATCCCCACCGACAATCTGTGGCATCACAAATCATGCGGCCAGTGCGGCAATATTCCAGGCTACCCGTCATCGGTAATGTGGCTGATGAACCAGCTCGGCACATCCTATATCGATGAAACCGATCAGACTTCGTGTACGGCCTGGAACTATCACGGATCGGGCATCGGCAACGTCGTCAGCCTCGCTGCCGTGTTCCTGCGCAATTTCCATCAGGCTTATGTCTCGGCCAAATCACAGGGCCTGGACATCGGCACCTATTTTCCGCTGGTCCATTGCGGAACGTCGTTTGGCAATTACAAGGAAATGCGGATTTTCCTGATGCATTCGGCTGAGTTGCGCGAGCAGGTCAAAAAGATCCTCGCCAAGCTCGGCCGCCTCGTCGACGGCAAGCTTTTGATCCCCGAAGAAATTGTGCACTATTCCGAATGGCTGCACGTGATGCGCGATGAAATCCGCAACCGCCAGACCCTGGATGTGAGCAATGTCCGGGCTACCGTTCATCCCGCCTGCCATGTCTATAAGATGGTGCCGGAAGATGTAATTTACGATGAGACCGTCCTCGATGGAAACCGCGTCGCGGTCTCGACCGGCCTATTGCAAACGCTGGGCGCTGACGTTGTCGATTATTCGACCTGGTATGATTGCTGCGGCTTCGGTTTCCGCCACATTATCGGCGAGCGCGAATTTACCCGCTCCTTCGCCATCGACCGGAAGATCAAGGTGGCGGTCGAAGAGGCCCGCGCCGATGTGATGATCGGCCACGACACCGGCTGCATTACCACGCTCGACAAGAACCAGTGGATCGGCAAGGCGGTCGACAAGGTCTACGCACTGCCGATCATGGCTGATTGCCAGTTTGCGGCAGTGGCGCTTGGTGCCCATCCTTATAAGCTGGCACAGCTTCACTGGCACGCCTCGCCATTCGAGACGCTGCTGGAAAAGCTTGGCATCGACTGGGAGAAGGCCAAGGCCGAATTTGAAACCTATCTCGATGAGGTCAAGACAGGCCGCATCGAGACACTCTATGATCCAAAACGCGCGATCACATCGGGGCCCGGCTACGTAAAACCGGCTGCACTCGCCCCAGCTGGGGCAAGCACCGGAGAAGATAAATGACACAGCCGGTACTCGTTGTTGGCGGCGGTCCCGCCGGTCTCGCCGCAGCCCATGCGCTCGCATCAGCAGGTCAGGCGGTAACGCTGGTCGAAAAGGAAGACCGCCTTGGCGGCGCGCCGATACTGTCCGGCTATGCCAAACTTGTTCCATCCGGCGAATGGGCCAGAGATGCAATCGGCGGAATGGTCGAGCGCGTCGAGCAAAACGGACTGGTCGGGGTGGAAACCGGCACAACGGTGAAGGAATTTTCCGGCAAACCCGGCGCGTTTAATGCAACGCTTTCAAACGGCAAGAAGGTCCAGACAGCTTCCGCCATCCTCGCTACCGGCTTTACCCATTTTGATTCCGTCAACAAGCCGGAATGGGGGTTCGGCACCTATCCCGATGTCGTTACCACGACCCAGGTGGAACAGATGCTGTCATCCGGTGCCGGTGTCAAATGCCCGTCCGACGGGCGCGAACCGGAACGGGTCGCAATCCTGTTATGCGTCGGCTCGCGCGACAGGCAGATCGGCCGGACATGGTGCTCCAAGGTCTGCTGCACGGTATCCGCCAACATCGCCATGGAAATCCGCGAGACGCTGCCCAATTGCAATGTCTACATCTACTATATGGATATCCGCACATTCGGCCTCTACGAGGACCGCTACTACTGGGACAGTCAGGAGAAGTTCAAGGTCAAATACATCAAGGCGCGCATCGCCGAAGTGACCTCTGACGGCAAGCGGCTTATCGTCAAGGGCGAGGACACGCTGGTCAAACGCCCGATCACCATCCCCTTCGATATGGTGGTTCATGCGATCGGCATGGACCCCAATGTCGATAATATGACACTGGCCGCAATTTTCGACGTTAATCTGCACGAGCACGGCTATATCGGCCGCGCCTCGACCTATTCATCCATATCGGGAACCTCGCGCCCCGGCGTGTTCGTTGCCGGAGCGGCATCCGGCCCGGAGACGATCGACGATTCGATCGCTCAGGGACAGGCAGCGGCGATGGCGGCACTTACCCTGGCGCACCAGGAGACGCTGGAGGCGGCTGAATAATGTTTGGTCTTGGCCTGGCAAAAGTGAGTACTCCGGCGCCTGAGCGCCCGGTGCTGCATCTTTCTGGACCAAAATTAAGACGCGCTTTTGAAAACCTGGTGGATTCCGCCGAACCCACCGGTGGTGTCGAGCGCTATGTCAGCGCTTTGGCGCTGAAAGCGTCGCTGTTTCAAGAAGTACTCGGCAAGGGCAAGGTAGCCGAGATGACCGAAACGGAATTCTGCGATATTGCCTGCTTCATTGCACCGGCGCGCCGCCGTGTTGGTGCCTGGCTTGCCGAAAACAGGTTTGAAATCCTACGCCGTCAGATCGAGCAGTTGTTGAACGGCTGGTCAGACGCAAATGGTTGTGACGAGCGGATTGCCGCATTTGTCCAGGCCTTTCCGGAGGGGCGCGAGTTTCGCTGGACGAGGGACATGGCGGCGGAAATTTTGCATTTTGTTTCCCCTGACCATTATCCGCTGATGACCAGGTGGATATGGGACCGGAATGTCAAAACCGGTGTCTTGCGCGAAATCTGGTTTGCCGACGATGTCGATGCGGCCACAATCGATGTTGGCGACGGGTTTGCCACCCACTCCATGCTGCGCGAGGAGCTGGAAGAATTTCTCGCGACCAACGGTGTCTTTCGCGAACTGCCATTTTACGTCGATCTTCTGTGCGCGCATGTTTACGCGGGCTACATAAACGATCGTGGCGGGCAGTATTTGCGGTCGGATTTTTGCGGTGATCGGGGTGACAGCATGCTGCATACCAGGCGCATGCTGGGTCTTGATGCCGTCGATACCGAAACTGGACGGACACGATTGAAGCTGATCGACGGTAGAGCCCATGAAATGGGCACCGCACCCCAATTAACCCCATGATGTCATAATATGCCAATTCACGAAAAATCGCTGATCCGCCAGGAAAACCTGACAACGCACGAAGAACTGGTGCTTGATGGCGTTGATGTATCGGGCCATTGGAGCACGTTTATCGAAAACCGCTCCATCACCGATTACAATGAGGCAATGGAGGACGAGATCGCCGCCCTGCCTGGTGGTGAGTTCATTCACCGCTGCTGGCAATGCGGTTCGTGCACCAATGCCTGCA
Organism: Rhizobiaceae bacterium; assembly: GCA_963669455.1. Lineage (GTDB taxonomy): Bacteria > Pseudomonadota > Alphaproteobacteria > Rhizobiales > Rhizobiaceae > JAWKWH01. The sequence goes on along the minus strand of OY770026.1, from coordinate 3,270,254 downwards.
CGATCAATGCAATCAATCCCGATTTCAATCCGCGCTTCTGGATATATTTAATCCGCACCGGCATGGAAGAGGAATTGCTGCGCGACAAGGACATCATCTGGCAGTGCGTGTCCTGCAACAAATGCACCTATGCCTGCCCCCGCGACGTCAACCCGGAAGGCGTGATGAAGGCGACGGCCCACTGGCTTGAACTGAAGGGGCATACCGAGAAAAAGCCGTCAACGATCTTCGATGAGGAGTTCACCGAACAGATCGTCGAAACCGGCAAGATCGAGGATGGAAAAGTGCTGCGCCGTTTCTTTGCCAAGACTGGCCAGCCCTTGTTTCAAGATTGGCTGATCGGGCTGGTGCGGGGGCTGGTGTTTCGACTGCCGGTGGGGCTGTTGACCAAGATGGGTTTGGCGACGCTGTTTCACCCACGCACCTCCGGCTGGAGCCGGTCCAGAACTGCGATGAAAGACTATATCGGCGAACGCGAAGCCGAAAACCGCAAGGCACTTAAGGTGGATTCGATATCATGAGCAGCAAGTACAAACGCGTTGCCTATTACCCCGGATGCGCGCTCGAAGGCACCGGTCACGGTTACAACCGCTCCACCAAGGCGGTTGGCAAGAAGCTCGGCCTCGAACTGGTAGAGCTGGAAAACTGGAATTGCTGCGGGGCGATGGAAGTCAAAAACATCGACCCGAAATTGCAGACATATTTGTCGGCCCGCAATCTTTCGATTGCCAAAGACATGGGGCTAGAGACGGTGATGTCGCCGTGCAATGGTTGTTATCACAATTTGAAAAAGGCCGAGTACGATCTGGCGCACGACCCTGCCAGTGTTGAGGTCAATGACAGGCTGGCGGACAAGGCGGGACACACGAAATACCAGGCAGGCGATGTCGAATCCATCCACGCGCTCGACTGGATCAAGCAGGCCGTTGGCGAAGATGGGCTGAAAGAGCAGGTGCAAAATTCGCTAAAGGGTCTGAAGGTCGCCAACTATTATGGCTGCATGTATACCCGCCCGCGTCATATTTTTCCCGAAAAGGACAAGGGACCGGGAACTGAATCGACCTTAAAGCCGCATTTCATGGACGATCTGTTGGCGGCGGCGGGAGCAGAAAATGTCGAATACCCGCTCAAGACCGCCTGTTGCGGCGGTGCCCACACACTGTCGGATTCCGACACGTCCACCAAGCTGGTGCTCAACCTGCTTGAGACCGCAGAAGCCTGTGGCGCCGATGTCATCGCTACGGAGTGCCCGACCTGTCACAGTGGTCTGGAAATACACCAGGCGAGGGCGGAGAAAGTATTCGGCCGCAAGACTGATGTAAAAATTCTCTATTTCACCCAGCTTCTTGGCATGGCGCTTGGCCTGTCGGCCCGCAAGGTAGGGGTGCATGAAAACCTGTCGGATTCCCGCGATCTGCTGGCCGAAAAGGGACTGTTTTAATGGTGGCGGACAATCCCGTCGAATACGCGTCAAACCTGTCCGCGCCGCCGGTGATCGAGCGCCTGGGCGCAATAGTAAAATTGCCGGACGAAGAGATGGCCGCCAGGGGCACAGCACTGGCCGCGGAACTTCTGGCAATAGGCGAAACGGCGCTTGAAGCCTGGCTTGAGGGGCAGGAAAGGCCGATTGAGGAGCGGACCGTCGAGGGGTTTCGTCTCCTTGGCCTGCATCGCCAGGGTGCCAAGGGAGATCCATCGTTTAACGCTTGTCGCGAAACCTGCCGCGAACTGGTCTACCGGACCAATTGCGCGCGCCTGGCTTCCAGGAACGATGACATTGCCCGCGAGCTGCGGTTGGGGGCGATGGTGGCCCGCCATCTGGTGCTGTTCATCGATGGAAAACTGGAAACTTCCGGACTTGGCGATTTTTGCTGCTCATCGCGCGGTATTCGCGCTAATACTGGCAGTGCATTGCCGTCCAACGATGAACAGGAGTGATTGATCATGGCGAACGTACGTGGCTGCGACCTTCCCGACGAGCTGCTCTACGATGTGGAGAACAATATCTGGTATCGTGAGGAGGGCGACAATTCCATCACGCTTGGAATGACCGCAGTCGCAGCCGCGATGGCCGGACCCCTTGTGGCATTCACACCCAAAAAGGTCGGACGCTCGGTCAAGGCTGGAAAATCCTGCGCCACAGTCGAATCGGGAAAGTGGGTCGGACCGGCAAAAATCGGCTTTGACGCGGAGGTTACCGAAGTCAACGAGGATCTGGTCACCAATCCCAAAAACGCCAATGCAGAGCCCTACGGCGCTGGCTGGATGGTCAAGGTCACACCCGCCGACTGGGCATCGGCGAAGGCAGGCCTGACACCGGGAACGGCGGTCGCCGAGCCCTATGACGCCAAGATGACGGCCGACGAATTTGCCGGCTGTGAGGGGTAGCGATCAGCCTTATCAAGCGAACGCATCGGCAAACGCTGTAAACCCGACAAAAAGGAGAAGGAAATGGCTGACCAGGTTTTGGACGTGAAGGGTCTAAATTGCCCCTTGCCCATTTTGCGTGCAAAAAAGGCATTGAAGGATTTGGAGATGGGGACAACACTTGAAATCCTCGCAACCGATCCGGGTGCAGTAGCGGATTTCGAGGCGTTTTGCCGGACAACGGGAAACGAACTGGTGGAGTCAAAAAAGGATGACAACATTTTTGTTTTTGTCATTCGGCGTGCCGCTTAAGATTGGACTGAGAGCGTAGCCGGATTATTTTGGAGCAGTTTGATGATCAATATCTTCCAGGTATGAGTAGATGTCGACGACGATAATCTCAAACCAAACCGATGGGGAAGAACGTTGCCGAAAGGATATCCACAACTCGGATGTGCCCCTTATCTGCCAGTCTTGTGAGGCCCGGCACAAAGGGATTTGCGGCGCACTTTCGCCAGATCAGTTGGTCCGGCTGTCCAAGCATTCCTCCAAAACGATATATGAGCCAAATGCCGAGCTGCGGCGTGAAGAGCAGGCAAAAAGGCGATACGCCAACGTACTAAGTGGTGTGGTCAAGCTGACCAAAACTTCGCGCGACGGGCGTCAGCAGATTGTGGGTTTGCAGTTTGCCCCCGATTTCATGGGCCGGCCTTTCACCGAAAGCTCCGAAATCGAGGCCATCGCTTCGACAAATGTTCGTCTTTGCACGTTTCCCGTCTCGGTCATCGAGAAACTCATCGATGAAACGCCGGCTCTGGAGCGGCGGATCTACCAGCAGACCATGGCCGAGCTCGATGAGGCGCGGGAATGGCTTTTTGCGCTTGGCCGTAAATCAGCCCACGAGAAAGTGGCGAGTTTTCTTCTACTGATCGCGACTCACGCTGACCCCGAGCAGACCGGTAAAATGCCACTGGAGATCGAACTACCGCTCAAACGCGCAGACATCGCCGATTTTCTGGGCCTCACCATCGAGACAGTCAGCCGCCAGATTACCAATCTGCGCAAGGCGGGTATCATAAAGATTGTCGACCGGCATCGTATGAGCATCCCCTCGCTTAGTGCACTGCGCAAGGCCACCTGCGTGGATAGCTGAACCTCAGCACGCTCTAAGGCGAGTCCGCTGAAGGCTCAACGGGCTGCTTGATCAGCATCGGCAGCAGATGGTCGGCTTCGTAGGCGATGTGGCGGCGCAAACCATCGAAAAAGCCGCGTAGCATCCAGGAGACTTTCTCCGCATCCTTGCTCTCGCCGTCGCGCCCGATTGTGCTGAGCACCTCGCTGATTTCCTCGGCATAGGCCTCATCTTCCCAGTGTTCGAACCTCAGCCGTTCCAGCCTTTCATCCAATTTGGTGTGCCTGGCATGATTTTTCAGGTAGGGAAACAGCTCGTGCTCCTCAAATTCATGCGCTGCCTTGATTGCCGGGTAGATGTCGCGGGCCAGCATCAGGCATGTTTGCCTGTCGATATTGTGCGGCAATCCATCCGCAACCGCCTCGAGCTGGGTACAAAGCGCGAACTGCTTTTGATGAAAGGTTTCGATTTTCGTGACCAACTGGTTCACTGACATGAGAATCTCGTTCCTCTAGAGCATGTCTTGTTCAAATGGAATCGTTTGAGCGCAGGGTATTTGTGTCCTGATCCCCCTCTCGGCGGCGCTTCGCTTGCCTGCCGGGTCAACGAGGAGCGTGAAGCGACGCGGGTGCACACCCGTTAGCGTCGCGCGACGACATCCAGGGCGCAAAGAACCAAGCTGAAACGATTTGGGTTTGCTGTTCTGTTTCAAAACCTTAACTTAACCTGCTTGGAGGTCTTTTTCACGTCGGCCCTTCGGGCGTTCGGCTGGCGAAAGGTCCACTGGACCTTTCGTCGGGCAAGCCCGATAAACCAGACCTCACCGTCAAAATCCTCGCACGATCGTTTGATCGCACTCCGGTATTTTCCTAACTGCCGCAAAAAATCCTCTCCACCAAACTGATCCCATTTAAACAAGACACGCTCTAGACCCGACACCCACCGGTAATGTTGTTGGCATCGTCCTCGTGGATAAATCACCTAGGCGTTTTGCGGTTCCCTGGAACTGCGGCAGCGCCTGTACCCGCTTGGAACTGTTGAAGCATTTTTTGCCCTTATAATTCTGTTCTTGGGGGAAAAATGCCTTAGGCGGGAGACTTTTTCCTTGATTTAGGTCAAAGATGCGGCAAGCGATCTTTTCTAATAAAATGCTGCATTGCGAAATTGCAGGCTAGCTGGAACGGGTCTGTCAAAAGGGGATCACGATGAAAAACGCAACGGAGGCCATCTTACTGGCCGGGGCGACTTTCCTGGCTTTTTTGGCCGCAGCCATGGCCTCGGATGATTTGTTTCGGGCCCATGCCTGGATATTGTTTTTTGTCCTTGCGCTGTTCACGATCTTTTTGCTGCGGCGCATCAAATTCGCGCCAGCCGGGCAATCCGAGCCCGAAGAAGATAAATCAGGCTATATGGATGATGTCGTCCGGTATGGTACCATCGCTACGATGTTCTGGGGCGTGGTGGGCTTTCTCGTCGGCGTCGTCATCGCCGCACAGCTCGCCTGGCCCTGGCTGAACATCGAACCCTGGTTAAACTTCGGGCGTCTGCGGCCGCTTCACACATCCGGTGTGATTTTTGCATTTGGCGGCAATGCGCTGATTTGCACATCTTTTTATATCGTTCAAAGAACCTGCCGGGCGCGGCTTTTTGGTGGCAACCTGCCCTGGTTCGTCTTCTGGGGCTATCAGCTATTTATTGTAATGGCGGCAACGGGCTATCTGCTCGGCATCACCCAGTCGAAAGAATATGCAGAGCCTGAATGGTATGTCGATTTGTGGCTCACAGTCGTCTGGGTTGCCTATTTGCTCGTTTTTGTCGGCACGCTGGTGCGGCGCAAGGAACCGCACATCTATGTGGCGAACTGGTTCTTCCTGTCCTTCATCATCACCGTCGCAATGCTGCATCTGGTCAACAACGCGGCGATCCCTGTCTCGTTTACCGGTGTTAAGAGCTATGTGGCCTTTGCCGGTGTTCAAGATGCGCTTACCCAATGGTGGTACGGCCACAACGCGGTCGGCTTCTTCCTGACGGCCGGCTTTCTGGGCATGATGTACTATTTCGTGCCGAAACAGGCTGAAAGGCCGATCTATTCCTACCGGCTGTCGATCATCCACTTCTGGGGACTGATCTTCCTCTACATCTGGGCCGGACCGCATCACCTGCACTATACGGCGCTGCCCGATTGGGCTCAGACGCTCGGCATGGTGTTCTCGGTCATGCTGTGGATGCCCTCCTGGGGTGGCATGATCAACGGGCTCATGACCCTGCAGGGCGCCTGGGACAAGCTGCGTACCGATCCGATCCTACGCATGTTCGTCATCTCGCTGGCCTTCTACGGAATGTCGACCTTCGAGGGGCCGATGATGTCGATCAAATCGATAAACTCGCTGTCGCACTACACCGACTGGACCATCGGCCATGTTCATTCCGGCGCGCTTGGCTGGAACGGCATGATCACTTTCGGAGCACTCTACTATCTGGTGCCGAAACTTTGGAACCGTGAACGGCTGTACTCGCTGAGGCTGGTGAACTGGCATCTTTGGCTGGCCACGATCGGCATCGTTATCTACGCCGCCGTCATGTGGGTCGCCGGCGTAACACAGGGCCTGATGTGGCGCGAATATGACGATCAGGGCTTCCTGGTGAACTCATTCGTCGAGACGGTTTCCGCCATACATCCAGAATATGTGATGCGAATGATTGGCGGGCTGATCTACCTCACCGGTGCATTGGTCATGGCCTACAATATCTGGCGGACGATTCGCGGTGATATCCGCGAGGAGGTGCCGATGGGCGGCTCAGCGCCTGCTTCCAGCGTTACCGTGGCACAATAGGGGGAAGTACAGTGGCATCTTTCGATAGACACAAAAAACTCGAACGCAATGTATCGCTGCTGTTCGTCTTTTCCTTGCTGGCGGTTCTCGTCGGCGGGATAGTCGAAATCGTTCCGCTCTTCTATGTGAAGAATACGATCGAAAAAGTGGATGGTATGCGGCCCTATACGCCGCTCGAACTGGCAGGCCGCAATATCTATATTCGCGAAGGCTGCTACGTCTGTCACAGTCAGATGATCCGGCCGTTCCGCGACGAAGTGGAACGGTACGGTCACTACTCGCTGGCAGCCGAAAGCATGTATGACCATCCGTTCCAGTGGGGGTCGAAACGCACCGGGCCCGATCTTGCCCGCGTCGGCGGCCGTTACAGCGATGAGTGGCATGTTCAGCATCTGATCGATCCGCAGTCGGTCGTGCCCGAATCAATCATGCCGGGCTATTCCTTCCTCAAGGAGGCCAAAGTCGACGACGGTGATTTTGCCGCCCACCTGAAGGCCAATCAGCTGCTGGGTGTTCCCTACAGCGAAGAGATGATCACCAACGCGGTTGCCGATCTAAATGCGCAGGCTGATCCCGAGGCCGATACAGACGGCCTGGAGACGCGCTATCCGAAAGTCTCGGTTCGCGATTTCGACGGCGATCCGCAGCAGGTCTCCGAGATGGATGCGCTGGTGGCTTATCTTCAGATGCTTGGCACACTGGTCGATCTAGAGGCCTACAGGCAAAACGAAAATCTCAGATGAGGAGGATGTGATGGATTACTCGCTACTTCGTCAATTTGCCGACTCCTGGGGGCTGCTTTACCTGTTCCTCCTGTTCATCGGTGTAATCGCTTTCACCTTCAGGCCTGGCTCGAAGGAAAAAGCGCAACAAATCGCCCAAATCCCGTTCGGTGAGGACCTCAAAGATGGCTGAGAACGAAATCGATGAAACAACCGGGGTGGAAACAACCGGTCATGAGTGGGATGGTATCAAGGAACTCGATACACCCATGCCTCGTTGGTGGCTTTGGACTTTTTATGCCACTATTGTCTTCTCGATCGGATATGTAATCTGGTATCCGGCAATCCCGCTTTTGGAAGGCTCTACCCAGGGGATTTCCGGTCAGACAAACCGGCTGTCGCTCAAGCAGGAGATGGCTCTGGTTCAGTCGGCACGCGCCGAAAAATATGCGATCCTGGCGGAGAAGGATTTGCTGGAAGTCAAAAATGACCCGGAGATGCTCCGCTTTGCTGCGGCAGGCGGCGAATCGCTGTTCAAGGTCTATTGCTCGCAGTGCCACGGTTCCGGTGCGCAGGGCGGACCCGGCTACCCTAACCTCAATGATGATGACTGGCTGTGGGGCGGTGATCTGGAAAACATCTACACGTCGATTGCCCATGGCATCCGCTCCAGTGATGACGATGATGCGCGAGATTCGCTGATGCCGTCCTTCGGAGCAGACGAAATTCTGGAGCGCCCTCAAATTGAGGCTGTCACGGAATATGTTCTGAAGATTTCCAGCCAGGATCATGATGCCGCTCTGGCGTCAACGGGCTTGGAAGTTTTCGCAGAACAGTGCGTGGCCTGCCACGGTGAAGACGGAAAAGGCGATCCGGAACTTGGCGCACCCGATCTGAGCGATGCCATTTCGCTTTACGGAAATACCCGTGAAACGATCCAGAATCAGCTTAATCGGGCAAAACACGGTGTCATGCCTGCCTGGAAGGCCAGGCTCGGCGATGCAAATGTGAAGCAGCTTGCGATCTATGTTCACAGTCTGGGCGGCGGCGAGGAGGCGCCTCAATAGAAATGCTCGACGAAACCAACAGTCCGGTAAAACCGGCTGCAGGGTCCGGGAAAAATTCCGGCGAAGTCGAGAAGTTTGACGCCAAGGCTGTCAATTCGAAGACCAACAGATCGCTTTACGAAGCCCGCAAGAAGATCCATCCCAAACGGGCAAGCGGATTTTTCCGCCATCTCAAATGGTGGATCATGCTGGTCACACTTGGCATCTACTATGTCACGCCATGGTTGCGCTGGGACCGGGGTTCCGGCGCGCCTGACCAGGCGGTTCTTGTTGATCTGGCAAACCGGCGCTTCTATTTCTTCTTCATCGAAATTTGGCCGCATGAGTTTTTCTATGTCGCCGGCTTGCTTGTCATGGCCGGCATCGGCCTGTTCCTGGTAACGTCTATTCTGGGCCGCGCCTGGTGTGGCTATGCGTGTCCGCAAACGGTCTGGGTTGACCTTTATCTCGTCGTTGAGCGCTTTCTGGAAGGCGATCGCAATGCGCGCTTCAAGCTGGACGCGGCGCCATGGACCATCTCCAAAATCGCCAAACGAACCGCAAAGCACATCATTTGGCTTTTTATCGGCGTCACAACAGGCGGGGCCTGGATTTTCTATTTCGCCGACGCGCCTACCCTGGCAGGCGAACTCTTCTCAGGACAGGCACTACCGATCGCCTACATAACGATCGCCATTTTGACGGCCACCACATATATTTTCGGCGGCCTGATGCGCGAGCAGGTATGCACCTATATGTGCCCGTGGCCGCGGATTCAGGCGGCAATGCTGGACGAGCATTCGCTGACGGTTACCTACAATGCCTGGCGCGGCGAGACCCGTTCCCGTCACATGAAGCGTATGCGCCGCGAGGGAAAGCCCGTCGGCGATTGTGTCGATTGCAATGCCTGTGTCGCAGTTTGTCCGATGGGCATCGATATTCGCGATGGCCAGCAGCTCGAATGCATAACATGCGCCCTTTGTATTGATGCATGCGATGGCGTGATGTCGAAGCTGGGTCTGGAAAAAGGTCTGATCGCCTACAGCACGTTGTCCGACTATACCCACAATATGGCGCTTGCCGGTGCCACCGGATCGATTGCTGAACTGACGGCTGCCAAATCCTATTCGAAGGTCGAACCGGGCAGGATCCGCGGGCCGCAGGCAAAGCTGATTGATGCGGTCCGAATAACCGGCTGGCATACCATTTTTCGGATCAGAACATTTATCTACATCGCTATTTTTGGCGGGATCGGCCTCGCCTTGCTCGTTGTTTTGGCGATGCGCGATACGCTCGATGTTAACGTGTTGCGCGACAGAAACCCGCTATTCGTCAAACTCAGCGACGGCTCGATCCGCAATGGCTACGAAATCAAGATCCTAAACATGCGCGGCGAAATACGCCGATTCCGGATCGAAACGATAGGCTTGCCGGATGCGCTGATGACGATCGCTTCTGTCGCAGACGAGCCCTCAAAAGCGCTCACGGTTGAGGCTGATGCCGACAAACTGCACGCGGTGAAAATCTTCCTGACCGTTCCGCCGGATACGCTTGACCAAACGCGCTCCGATTTTACCTTCCGCGTCACGTCGCTGTCGGATTCTGAAACAACCGAGACTGGGGCTTCCTTCGAGGCGCCCGGGGAGGCGTTGAAATGAGCAGGGCAGAGCCCCCAGCAACCGGGTTTCGCTTCACTGGCGGGCATATGCTGGCCTGCATGCTGGCGTTTTTTGGAATCATCGTCGCGGTCAATCTGGGCATGGCCATCGTAGCATCGAGCAGCTGGACCGGACTGGTTGTCAAAAGCTCCTATGTGGCCAGCCAGAAATTCAACGGACAGCTCGCCGAGGCACGGCGGCAGAGCAAGGCCGGACTGCAATCCAAGATCAGCTATTCGACAGGCACCCTGTCCGTCAAAATCACCGATCGGGACGGCACTGCATTGACCCCGGGCGAGGCAAGTTTGTGGATTGGCCGTCCGGCATTCGAAGAGCACGACAGAACCCTTCCGCTCATCTGTGACGAAAAGGGCCTGTGCTCCGCCGGAATTGAATTGGGGCCCGGTCCATGGGCGTTGCGTATCGATGCTCTGGTGCCCGATGGCGCCTATCGCCGCGATGCACGGATTATTGTCGGTGCGGACAACCAGGTTCGGGTGGAGTAGGGCGATGACCTGCTGTGGCGCATCCCTGCCAGACCTGCCCGCCACCGGGACCGGCGATGCCGCCGAAATCGATGACACCATAAATGGCGGCCCCAGGATCACAGCTTTTATGGTGCCATCGATGCACTGCGCCGGGTGTATCCGCAAACTGGAAACCGGACTTTCCGGTCTAAGCGGCGTTGAGCGCGCCCGCGCCAATTTATCGACCCGGCAGATCGAAATTATCTGGCGCGGCAATGAGGATATGCCCGAGCGGATAGGAAAGCGGATTTCCAGCCTCGGTTTCGACAACCATATTGTCGAGGCTGATACCGATCAGGATGATGAGCTGCGCCGCAAGGGCAGGCACCTTCTCTTGTGCCTTGCGGTGGCCGGCTTTGCCAGCGCCAACATCATGCTGCTTTCCATTTCCGTCTGGTCCGGTGCCGAGGCTGAAACCGCGCGGCTGTTCGGCCTTCTCTCCGGTCTGATTGCGGTTCCCGCGATATTCTTCGCCGGTTCGCCTTTTTTCTCATCGGCGATTACGGCTCTGTCGGCCCGGCAGGTCAACATGGATGTGCCGATTTCACTCGCAGTGCTGCTCTCCCTTTTCATGAGCCTTTACGAAGCGATGATCGGCGGTGGCGAAACCTTCTTCGATGCCGGCGTCATGTTGTTGTTCTTTCTATTGATCGGCAGGACGCTTGATCATCTGATGCGTGAGAAAGCGGTAAGCGGTGTCCGTAGCCTGGCGCGCCTCATTCCCCGCAGTGTAACTCGCATTGACGAAGATGGTGCGCTTTGCCGCGCAGATCTGGCAAGCGTGGAGCCGGGCATGAAGTTGCGCCTGCTGCCAGGTGACCGTTTCCCGGTAGACGCCAGGGTTATCCGCGGCGCCTCGGCTGCCGACCGGGCCGTCGTGACCGGAGAGGCCGGCCACGTTCCGGTGGGACCTGGAGACAAGTTTGAAGCCGGTGTCCTAAACCTGAAAAGCGCCATCGATGTTGAAGCGGTGAGCGATGCGCAGACATCCTTCCTCGCCGAGGTGATGGAGATGATGAAGGCGGCCGAGACCAGCAAGGGCCACTACCGGCGTCTGGCCGACCGGATGGCGGCGATTTACACGCCCGCCGTACATATCCTGGCGCTGGCAACCTTCATCGGGTGGATGGTCATAACCGCCGATGTCAAATCATCGCTTGTCGCCGCGGTGGCCGTGCTTATCATCACCTGTCCCTGCGCGCTCGGTCTAGCGGTTCCCGTCACCCATGTGGTCGCCGCCAACCGGCTGTTTCAGGAAGGCATCCTGATGCGTGACGGTTCGGCGCTGGAGCGGCTGGCGGAAGCCGACACGATCTTCTTTGACAAGACGGGTACACTCACCGATGACGAGCTTTGCTTGGACGAAAAACCGGCGCTTGATGACAGTATGGCCGCAGTCCTGCATGCGTTGGCGGCAAAATCCCGCCACCCGGCAGCACAGGCCATCGCCGCCTCCTACCCAGAGGCTGAAAAAGCCGGTTTGACCGGATTTGTTGAACATCCGGGAATAGGGCTGGAAGCCTGCTGGAACGGCAGCCGGCTGCGCCTTGGCCGTCTTGACTGGGTGGCGGAACTGGATGGGTTGTCATTTGATCCCGAGGCCGGATCGACGGCCTTCGGCATCGAGGGCGGGCGCGGTTTCAGCTTTCACCTGACAAGCGATTTAAAACCGGATGCGGCAAGTGCCGTTGCCAGGCTTGGCGCCGGCGGATTTCAGATGGCGATCCTCTCCGGTGACAGCGAAAGCAATGTAAAACACATCGCTGCTGAGACGGGGATCGAACAATGGCATGCCAATCTGACCCCGCGGCAGAAGGTTGAAAAAATTAGAGATGCCGGAAGCAACCGCAGGGTTCTGATGGTTGGCGATGGCCTGAACGATGCGCCCTCATTGGCGGCGGCGCATGTATCTCTTGCCCCCGCCAGCGCCATGGATGTCAGCCGCGCCAGCGCGGATTTCGTGTTCACGCGCCCGTCGCTTCTTGCTGTGCCGTTTGCCCTTAATCTGTCCAAAGCTGCAAACCGCATCGTTCGCCAGAATTTTGCACTGGCCTTGGCCTATAATTGTATTGCCGTCCCCTTGGCGGTCGCAGGGCACGTGACGCCGCTGGTCGCGGCCATCGCAATGTCGGCTTCATCCATCGTGGTTGTCTCAAACAGCATGCGCCTTGCCGTGGCCGGCGGTCGGGCAAGTGCTGTACCTAAGCTGTCGGAAACAGCGCCAACGCTTACACCGATGACCCCGCCGCCTGCCGGGATAGCAGCATGAGCCATCTCATTGTCCTCATTCCAATCGCGCTCGGCCTCGGATTTCTGGGCCTGTGCGCTTTTATCTGGAGCCTGAAGACCGGACAGTTCGACGATCTGGACGGCGCAGCCCAGCGCATTCTTGATGATGAGGAGGCACCATGAGTGATTTATCAGGAAATAAGCCCACCGCGATAACGATCCGTCGGGCGCGAATGGAGGATTTGAGCTTTGCCCTTAGTCAGGGTTGGCGCGACTTTTTGAAAGCACCTCAATTCGGCATCTTCTTTGGCGCATTCTATGCAGCCGGAGGAATGCTGCTGATCTGGTGCACTTTCGTGCTCGGCATAAGCTGGATGGCTTATCCGCTGGTGATCGGCTTCGCACTGATCGGCCCGTTTGTCGCAACCGGGCTATATGAGGTAAGCCGCAGGTTACACACAGACGCGCCGCTGACATGGCAGCCGGTCCTATTTGTCATTTTCGAGCAACGCCGCCGCGAACTGGGCTGGATGGCTTTCGTCATGCTGTTCGTGTTCTGGGTCTGGATGTATCAGGCCCGCACTCTGTTTGCAGTCTTTTTCGGCTCTAAAGGCTTTGCCACTTTCGACGGCTTCGTCGATGCAATCTTCACAACCGAGACGGGGTTGTGGTTCCTGCTTGTAGGCCATGCCGTCGGCGCAGTCATCTCGCTCGTTCTTTATTCGCTGACGGTGATTTCCTGTCCGTTGCTGCTCGACAGAGATGCTGATTTTGTTACCGCCATGGTCACAAGCATACGCACGGTTTTTGCCTCACCCTTCGTTCTGCTTGGCTGGGGTATTTTTGTCGTACTCGCCATTTTTGTTTCGATGATCTTCGGGTTCCTGGGGCTGCTGGTTATTCTGCCGATCCTGGGCCATGCGACCTGGCACCTTTACAAGAGGCTGATTACCTGAGCAGCGGCGCTGGCGCCTTGAACCTGCAAATTTTGTGCGCATGCCAGAATGATTGAAGCGCGGTCCCGTTTGCGAGACGGGCCGCAGCCGGACCGGAGGCCCGGCTGCATGCCGTAAGTGGGTGGTCAGAGCCCCTTCAGCAACTCTGTGAGATAGGCCTCGCGTTCAGCCCACATTTTCTTGACCTCATCGCGGGTCATGATGTTCATTGGTGATCCGCCAGCTTCCATGCGCTTGGCGACCCGGCTGTGTTTGAACATTTCCGGCACCTTGACGGCAAGGGCGTCGATCACCTCCTGCGGTGTCCCTTTGGGCACCATGATGCCCCGGTAGTTGACGGAGCTGTTGTCGACATCAAGCCCGGCTTCCATCAGCGTTGGAACATCCGGCAGGAATTCATGGTTGCGCTTGAGATCAGCCACGCCGAGGACCTTGACATTGCCTGCCTGACTGGCCCGAAACGCATCGGACAGATTATTGATGCCCGCCATCACATCGCCGGCAATAACTGCTTTCATCGCTGCCGCACCTCCACCTTTGGTGGGAATGTAGGCCAGCTTACAGTCGCAGGCTCTTTCGATCTGCAGGGCGGCAATATGGTGTCCGACGAACAGACCGGCACCAGACGTGGTAACCCTGCCCGGATTGGCCTTGGCAAACTTGACAATATCTTGCACGGAGTTGAAGGGGCTGTCTTTGCCGACAACGACGACCGCCGGATCCTCGCCCCAATTGGCAATAGGTTCGAACGATTGAGCACTATAGGAAACGCCGCCCTTGATCGATTGGGCGATAAAATGCGGGATGTTGTATGCTCCCAGCGTATAGCCATCCTTATCGGCTTCGCTTGCAAACCAGTTCCAGCCTACCCGGCCGCCGGCCCCGGGCTTGTTGATGATGTAAATCGGCTGACCAAGCAATTCCTCATTGCCGGAAACCATGGTCACAATGCGCGCCTGGAAGTCGGTCGCACCACCAGCACCATAGGATACGGATAGGCCGACAGGCCGGTCGGGATAATCCGCCGCGATTGCTACGCACACGCTCACGGCAAGTGTCGCGGCGCCCAAAGCCAGCTTTTCAATGATTTTTCTCATATATTCCTCCTTTTTTGCTTTTGAGATTCGGCATCTGATTCACATCAAAATACCTCGTGGCGTTTGCACCTGCAACGTTAACGCGAAAAGAATGTAAATTATCGCCATGAAGGCGAGTGAAATTGCAACCCGCTTCAACCAGTCCCGTACGCTCGTCAGCGGGGCCGGATCGTAGATCGAATAAAGCACCAGAAATGTTATCGTCGAGGCGGCATAAAAACCAAGATTGCGGGCACCGAGCAGAATGTAGATCGCCATGACCACAACGCCTGGCAGCAGATTGACCAGCGTCGTACGATCGATGCCGCCTCCGGTCTTTGCCAGTCCCAGCGCCGCACGCACAAAATTCCAGACGGCCAGCAGTATGAAAGCGATCGAGATCAGGCGCGGAAACAGAAATGCCGCGGCCGGCTCCCGGGTGAAGCTGAGCCAGCCGACAGTCAAAGCAGTCAGCAGGATGATAGCCGACAAAATGAGGTGCTGGGCGCGGCCTGCGGTCATCACGTCGCATCCGAGCGATCATCCGTCGATGCCGAACGCCGCCTCCTGTCCAGCATGTTTGCCCGGAAACTGTAGCCAATAGAGGCAAGCACCAGGAAGATGAGCAGCAGGTTGAGCGGCCCGCCGAGGAAGTAGGACCATTGAGTTCCCTGGGCGGTGGCGATCATGCTGCCTTGAATAAAATTGGCCTCAGCAATTGGGCCAAGGATCAGCCCCAGTACAAGTGGTGCTGCTGAAAATCCGAACCGTTCCAGCACCCACATGCCGATCCCAAGCACAAACATGACATAGACGTTGCCCATGGACTGGGAGACCGAGTAGGAGCCGAACACCGCCAGCACGGTAATGGCTGCAGCCATTACCGGCACCGGGGCTTTGGCGATCCGCGCCGCCCAAACGGCGGTGTAGATGCCGAAAACGACCATCAGGATCTGGCCGACCAGCATGGAGTTGATAAAGGTCCAGATGACATCCGGATGGCGGTCGAACAGATCGGATCCCGGAAAGATGCCATGGATGAGCAGGCCGCCAAGCAGCACCGCAGCCGTGGGACTTCCGGGGATCGACAATGTCAGCAATGGCACAAGCGACGGGCCAACCATGGCGTTATTTGCCGATTCCGCCGCAATCACGCCTTCTGGGTGACCGGTGCCGAACTTGTCTTTGTGGGGCGAAAATTTTTGCGCCTGATCATAGGCAAGAAGCCCGGCAATCTGGCCGCCCACGCCGGGAATAAGACCGACGATTGACCCGATGATGGTCCCGATCGACAGCGCCCGCGGGTTTGAGCCGATTTCCCTAAACGAAGCGGCAAGGCTTTGATGATTTACCGCCAGCGTTATAAGGTTCGTCTCTTTGCGCCCTTTGGCCAGCATGTTGATGACCTGCGGAATGGCGAACAGTCCGATAAGCGCTGCAACAATGTTGATGCCTCCCGTCAGCGAGCTGTGAAAGATAAACCGCTGGGCGCCTTGAATGTCGTCATAGCCGATCATGGCCAGCCACAATCCCAGGCAGCCTGAAAGCAATCCTTTGACGAAGGACTTTGAGTCCAGTGAACCAATGATGGTCACACCCAATATTGCCAGCCAGAACAGGTGCGAAGGTCCGAACGCCAACGCCCATTTCGCCAGCAGCGGTGTCAGAAAGATCAGCAGCAGCACACCGATAATGCCGCCGGCGCCTGAAGATAGAAACGAAAGATGCAAGGCCCGGGCGCCATTTCCCTGCCTGGCCATTTCGTGACCGTCCAGTGCCGTGGCGATATTGGCCGGCGCGCCTGGTATTTTCAGCAGGATCGCGCTGACCGCTCCACCTGCCACCGTGGAGGTATAGGCCGCGCCAAGCAAAATAAGGCCGTGCACCGGGGTAAGATGAAAGGTGAACGGAATGAGCAGCGCCACCGCCATTGTCGGTGACAGGCCGGGCGTAGCACCTAGGATCAGCCCGCCGATGGTTCCGCAGAGCAGAAGCATAAACGCCACCGGCTCAAATACACCACCGAAATAGGCAAGAAATTCCATAAATGCTGTTTCCGAGAAACTGATGGATACACTCTTGTCCGCCACGCTATGTTATGAAAATGAAAATGCAAACGTTTAAAAAATCAGATGAATTACCAAAAAACTTCAGATTTGAGTTTTGGAGAAAAATCACCAAGATGGGAAAAGTTAAGATTTTGAAATATTTGATTAATTGAGAAATGTTTTGACGCACTCAAAGACCAAAGGTCAGCTATGTTAAAGGTGTTCAGGGCACTTTGCGGTAACTGGAACCGCGACAACGCCTGTGCTCAGCTGGAACCATTGAAGCATTTTTCGCATAGGTGATTCTGTTTGGGCGAAAAATGCTCTAGTGGTTCGATTCCAACATCTGCATCCCACTTGCCGCACGCTCATCAGCAAATATTGGAATCATAAGAACCACCAGTTTTATCGAAATGGCTGTAGTCGAGAAGTGGTGCCATGCCAACAATGACTGGAAGGGCAGGGCACATGGGCCCGGCAGCGATGGCCATTTGCAGCGCCATAGTCCCCAAACCCCCACCGGCCGTTGATCAGCAGGCGGCTCTTGTGATCAAGTCGAAGGCCTCGATACTGCTTGCGCCCAAGCAAGTTCTTCAATCTTTGCCGCTTTTCGCCGCCGAAAATAGTCGCAGTTGTGCCATCAATCGAGACCTTTCGGTCCGCTACGCCGAGCTGCTTTGCATCGGTCTGGGCGGCTTGATAAAAAGAGGCGGCCTCCGGTCGCAATTTGCTGTTTGATCGCAGGCCAAGTTCCGGCTAGAGCCTCAGTGGAAAACAGTTCCAGGCGTTTTTGGAGCAAAAAATTTGCCCGCACCGGATACAGGAAATTGGGAGAAAATGATGATGATCAAGAGAAGAAAACTGATCGGCTTGATGGCCGGCTTCACCCTGGCGGTGGCTTCAGCGTTTTCGGCAGCAGAAGCACTGGCCCAGGACGTCACGCTAAAACTTCACCAATTCCTGCCACCGCAGGCCAATGTGCCAAAACTGATTTTGGATGTCTGGGCCGACAATGTCGAAAAGGATTCCGGCGGAAGGATCAAGGTAGAACGCTATCCATCAATGCAATTGGGCGGCAGGCCCCCTGAACTCATTGACCAGGCGATTGACGGCGTGGCCGACGTGGTCTGGACGGTCGTCGGCTATACGCCTGGCCGTTTCCCCCGCACAGAAGTGTTTGAGCTTCCCTTCATGATGACCAATGCCAGTGCTGCGTCGCGGGCCTATTGGGAAATGTTCGAAACCCACATGAAAGAAACCGAATTCGCTGATGTTCATATTCTAGGAACATGGGTTCACGGGCCGGGCATGTTTCATACCAACAAGCCGGTGACAACACCGGATGATCTGAGGGGCATGAAAATCCGCGGCGGATCGAGGCTGGTCAACGTTCTGCTTGGCAAAACCGGAGCGACACCCGTCGGCATGCCGGTTCCTGCGGTTCCCGAAGCCCTTTCAAAGGGCGTCATCGACGGCACGACCATTCCCTGGGAGGTGACGAGCGCCTTGAAAGTGCCGGAACTGGTGAAAAACCATACGGAATTTACCGGAAACGCGCTTTACACGCTGACATTCGTACTGGCGATGAACAAGGGCGTCTATGAAGGCCTGCCGGATGATCTAAAGGCGGTTGTTGACAAGAATTCAGGCGTTGAATTTTCGGTCTTTGCGGCAAAAACGCAAGAGGAAGCCGACGGCCCGGCCCGTCAGAAAGCTGTCGAGCTTGGCAACAACATCATCACGCTTGATGCGGGCCAGGCCGATGTCTGGCGGGCTGCAGCCGAGCCGGTTTATGCCGACTGGGTCGCAGACATGAAAGAAAAGGGAATTGACGGTCAGGCGCTGATCGACGAGGCAAAGTCACTGATCGAAAACTATTCGCAGTAAATAAAATCTGGAACCGGTCACGCCCTTTTCCGGGGCGTGATCATATTCTGCGGTATCATTGAGGGGAAACGCAGGTGCACAAGTTCTTTTTGAACCTGTCGCGCATGATGGCCGCAATTGGCGGCATCGTTTTGTCTGCTCTGATCCTGCTCACATGCCTGTCGATCGCCGGACGCCTGCTGAACACCCTGTTCCATGGCCCCCTGTTTCAGACCGTCCTGCCAAAATTTTCCGAATGGGCCATCGCCATCGGCGTCGGGCCGGTCAACGGCGACTTTGAAATCGTCGAAGCCGGGATCGCGTTTGCAATCTTTGCCTTTCTGCCGATCTGCCAGATCACCGCCGGACATGCCAAGGTCGATATATTCACTGCGCACCTGCCCGAACGCGCCGACCGCTTGCTCCGGTGCATCATCGAGATTGTATTTGCGCTCGCCTTGATCACTATTGCCATGCAGCTTCATGAAGGTATGCAAAGCAAGATGCGAAGCGGCCAGACGACGTTCCTGCTCCAGTTTCCCCTGTGGTGGTCCTATGGCGCAAGCCTGGTTGGTGCCGTCATCGCTGCGGTCACCGGGATCTACATGGCCGGAGTGCGCTGTGCAGAATGTCTCCGCAACAGGCAGATTGTGGCCGATCCAGGGGAGGTCAGTCATTGACCAGTCTGGAGATTGGGATTGCCTCTTTCCCGGCGCTTTTGCTTCTAATTTTTCTTCGCGTGCCGATCGGCTTGGCGATGTTTCTCACCGGTTTTGCCGGCCTCTACCTGGTGACGGGTGGGTCCAGCGTGCCAATGGCCAAACTGAAGTCGGAAACATACACTACATTTTCCAACCATTCTCTCTCTATCGTCCCCATGTTCCTGTTGATGGGGCATTTTTCCGCTCTGGGCGGCATATCGAGCGCCCTGTTCAAGGCGGCCGAAAGCTGGCTTGGCCATCGCAGGGGTGGCATCGCGATGGCCGCCGTCGGCGCTTGTGCAGGCTTCGGCGCCATTTGCGGGTCATCGCTTGCAACCGCCGCCACAATGGGCCGTGTCGCACTTCCCGAACTGCGCCAGTATGGTTACGCCGGTGGGTTTGCAACCGCAACGCTTGCAGCCGGCGGTACGCTCGGCATTCTCATTCCGCCATCGGTCATTCTTGTGATTTACGCAATTCTCACCGAGCAGAACATCGCCAAACTTTTTCTCGCCGCCTTCATACCCGGCCTACTGGCGGCGCTTGGCTATGTCATCACCATTTCCATCTATGTCCGGCTTAACCCTGAGGCAGCCGGCACGCGCCCGCCTGTCGCCTATCGGGAACGGTTTGTCGCGCTCATTCAGGTCTGGCCGGTGCTGTTGGTTTTTACCCTGGTTGTCGGCGGAATTTATCTCGGCTGGTTTACGCCAACGGAAGGTGCAGCGGTCGGTGCGCTCGGCACCGCCATCATCGCCTATCTGAATGGCGGTCTTGATCGCAAAAGCCTGCTGGAAAGCTTTATCGGTACCGCACGGTCATCGGCGATGATATTTTTCATCATTTTAGGTGCGGCATTTTATAACGGTTTCCTCGCATTGACCCAGGTGCCCCAGGAACTGTCGCGGATTGTCGTCGAGCAGGGGTTCAGCCCGTGGCTTGTATTGTCGCTGATGCTGCTGGTCTATCTGGTTTTCGGCTGCATCATGGACAGCCTGTCGATGATATTGCTGACGATACCGATCTTCTTTCCGGTGATCAGTTCGCTTGATTTCGCCATGTCACCGGAACATGTCGCCATCTGGTTTGGTATTCTCGTGCTGATCGTCGTCGAGGTCGGCCTCATCACCCCGCCGGTCGGCATGAACCTGTTCGTCATCAATGCGCTCGACAGCAAAACCCCGCTTTTAGAGACCTACAAGGCGGTGCTCTATTTCGTCGCGTCCGATCTCGTTCGCGTTGCCCTGCTGGCCCTGTTCCCGGCAATCACGCTGTTTTTAATAACATGAGTGGCGCAGAATATTTGCTCTGAATTGGTCTCTAGAGCGTGTCTTGTTTAAATGGGAGCAGGTTGTCAGCGCTCTTCAAAGGCGTGATCAAGCCGCTTAATTTTTTCAAGCATGTCTGAAAGATTGTCGGATATTCGCTGGTGTAGTGCCATCGCTGTTTCCGGATATTCTTCAAGCATGCGTCTGAACAGTTTGCGGTTCAGACGCAACAACTCGCAATCGGTTTCGGCGGAAGCGCCCGTCAACCGTTTTCCCGCAGTGATCAACGCCAGCTCTCCCAACAGGCTTCCTTCGCCCGCCATGGCGACGGTTTTGCGCCGGCCATCATGCTCCTGCCACAAAGCAATGGTGCCCGATATAACCACGAATCCGCAATCGGCCTGCGCGTTCTCCCGGTAAAGGTCGCGCGTTGCCCGAAGACGAACTGTTTCGGCACCAAAGGCCAGCAATCGCAATTGATCATTGTTGAGATTGCTGAACAACTCAACCTGTCCGATAACCCTTATGTCGTTTTCGAGGCCCATACGGTGGAGGTATTTCCCTAAATCGACATTCCCCAGGGCCGGCCGGTGCCGACTCAGGGAACGAGTTTGTAACCGCCGCTTTCTGTCACAAGAATTTCCGCATTGGAAGGATCACGCTCGATCTTCTGGCGCAATCTGTAGACATGTGTCTCGAGCGTATGGGTGGTGACACCCGAATTGTAGCCCCAGACTTCCTCTAAAAGAACGTCGCGGGTCACGACTTTCTGCTCGGCACGGTACAGATATTTGATGATCGACGCTTCCTTTTCGGTCAGCCGCAGCTTCCCGCCGCGCTGATCGGTCATCAATTTCTGGCTCGGCTTGAACGTATAAGGCCCGACAGTGAATGTCGCATCCTCGCTTTGTTCATGTTGGCGAAGCTGGGCTCGAACACGGGCGAGCAGCACGGCGAAGCGGAACGGCTTGGTGACATAGTCATTGGCACCCGCTTCAAGGCCCAATATCGTGTCGGCATCCGTATCCTGGCCCGTGAGCATGATAATAGGCGCCTTGAAACCGCCTTTGCGAAGGATTTTTACCGCTTCGCGGCCATCCATGTCGGGCAGTCCGACATCCATAATCAAAAGATCTATCAGGCCACCGCGTGCGGTCTGCACACCTTTGGTGGCTGTGTCTTCCTGTATCACCTGGAATTCATCGTAGAGCGACAATTGTTCGACAAGCGTCGTACGCAGGTCCTCGTCATCATCGACAATCAGGATTGTTCTAGCTGTCATGGCATTTTCCAAAAAAGTCGGTTCGCATATCGGGAACCGGAGTTTGAGCGGCGATCACTGATTCGTTTATATAGAGATCATAAAACCATGCGCAAAGGAGATCACTATGATTTGTTTTCGCAAGTGATCATATTCCAAAAAGCATGAAAGTATTAGGGCAATGCAAAAAAAGGTGGGCAAAACATCCACGATGATAGTCAGGCCGCGGCCCGGCCATCCAGCTGAGGGCATTTTGCGCTATGGGCAGATTGTGGTGCATTGTGCGCTCGGACGCTCTGGTGTTTCGGCACGAAAACGCGAGGCAGATGGCGCGACCCCGGTTGCGGCCATGAAACTGTGCCGCGGCTTTGTTAAACGAATGACCGCCGCCTCTTCGCGCTCAAGGCTGGCGCTTTCCCAAACACGGCGCCTGGACGGCTGGTGTGACACGGTTTTTGATCGCAATTATAACCGCCAGGTTCGGCTGCCCTATCAGGGCAGTGCGGAAACCATGCTGCGGCAGGATCATCTCTATGATGTTTGCATCGTGCTGGACTGGAATGTCCGCCGCCGCTGTCAGGGCCGGGGGAGTGCAATCTTTTTCCATCTGGCGCACCGCGATTACAGACCGACCGAGGGCTGTGTCGCCGTGTCACCACGCGATATGATGCGCCTCCTGCCGCATCTGTCGGAAAAGACAATTATCCGCATTTTATAGTACGTTGCCTTTAGAAAACCACCTTTTCCCATCGTGAATTTTGCTTGACTTCCACAAATGTAAATACGTATTTTTCCGCAATGAATTTCTTCAAAGTTTTGCGCCATATTGTTCTATATATGCCTGTACTAGCATATTGGTTGATGTGTGGCGTCATTCCGCTGGTGGCTGTTGTTCAATATTACCACCCATATGGAATGACTTACGTAAAATTTTACGGGGCGTTCTTTATATACCCAGTCTTCTTTGGCTGGATTCCTGTGTTTTTTATTGTCAACATATACAGGTTCCTGAACACCAACGTTCTAACCAATTGGCGATTAAAGCGAGAACTGTGGCTTGGCGTGGTAGTGTTTTCGTCTGTTCTGGCTGCTGTCGATCTGTCATCGGACAATATCGCCCCCTTTGAGATTGAACGGGGTTACCTCACGCAGACGAAGATAGTGAGTCTCGATGGAACAACGTCTGTACCATTGATAGCCTATTTTGATCGCGCGCAGTTTCCAGATGGTCATGAGGTCGATTGCGAAATAGATGACCCTGATCGGAAGGATGTACGTTGTCGATTTCAAGATAAAATGCTCGATGGATTAGGAAATAAGTTATTCCCAACGAAAGAATCAAGGTGGTCGCCGACAAGGTATTTATATATCATATCTTTAACAATTCAGTGCTTCACTTTGTTGACATTTATGTTTACAATTGCACTTATATTAAAGTTTAGAATTGAAAATGGAAATAATATTCCAAATCATTACTATAATTTGCTTATTCAAATTGGATTAGGAGTTGTTGTTGCGTTCTTCTGGATAATATTAAGAGTATCGTTTATGAATGATAAGCTTGACTATTTCCCAGGAAGGCAGAATTATATTACAGAATACGTAGTTTTAATAATGTTCAATATTGTTCTGGTTTTTCTTTCTTTGAGTTTTTGGAATCAGTACAGGGATGTTATCCTTGCAATGGCTGGAGTATTGTTGGGTGGGAGTGGTTTATTTGTGATATTCAGATATCCAGACGCAATTGCAGAAGCATTCTCGCAACAAAATATTATCTCGTCGAGTTTTTTATCATTACTTGGTTTAGCTGGAGTCGGATACTGTTTGTTTCTTATACGCAATCGCCATACTTGATTGAGCGAGTTGAACAGTTTGGTATAATCCGCGAACTCAGGCCGCGCATCTTTCCTCAACCGTCGTAACCAGCAAAGCCGGATCAAGCGGTTTTGTCACGAAGCCGTCGGCACCGGCGGCAAGCGCGGAGTGACGGGTGCTTTCCTGACTGTCGGCACTCAAGATCAGGATTCGCAGCGGCGGTGAACCGGTTTCTTCCTCGCGGGCGCGAATCGACACAAGCGCGTCCATCCCGTCCAGCACCGGCATGTGCAAATCCATCAGCACCACGTCGAACCGGTCTGGCTCAGGGAAGATTATGTCGAGCGCAGACTGCCCATCACCGGCAACGTGAACATTGTGGCCGGCCTTTTCCAGCGTGACGCGCGCAAGCAGCGCATTGACCGGATTATCCTCGACCAGAAGCACCGAAAGAGGAGCTGCCTCCGATTGGTTGCGGCGATTGCTATCATCATCAGGCTTCATGCTGGCAACCGGCCTGTTTTTTCTCTTGTCAGCCGACAGGATTCCGACGAGCGTTTCGCCCCGGACAGGCCTGACCAAAAATGTGTCGTAACCCGCAGACCGGTATTCTGGCAGGCTGCCCCGGTCGGTTGGCGAAATAAGCGTTATCGCCTCGGGCTCAACTTTGTTTTTACAAGCGGCCAGCAGTTTGGCGAGAACATCGCCATTGCGCTTTTCAAGCGCCGCATCGATCAGGATTGTGTTGAACGCGCAATCGGGCGCTTCAAGTCTTGCCTGCGCGCTATCGGCATCGGGCGTGATCTCACAGGCTCCGCATTGAGCTGAAATCGTCCTGGCAATCGCATCAGCCTCGATTGAATTTTCCGAAACAATCAGGACCCGGCGCTTGTCGAGCCCGGTGCTCGCCGGTTTGGTCGGGTTTAAGCCCGCCTGAAGCGGGATATCCAGATGAAAAGTGGCGCCTTCGCCCGGCTTGCTCTCGACAGTGATATCACCGCCCATGGCACTGGCGATCCGCTTCGAAATGGCAAGACCAAGACCGGCGCCGCCATATTTGCGGGTCGAACTTGAATCCACCTGCTCGAACTCACCGAATATACGCACCGCATCATCGCTATTCAGGCCAGGCCCGGTATCGCTGATGGAAACACGAAACTTGGGTTGATCGCCAGCAGCCTGCATGGTTACGGCAACCAGCACGCCACCGGTCTCGGTAAATTTGATCGCATTGCCGGCCAGATTGAGCAAAACCTGCCGCAACCGACCAGGATCGGAGTTGATCGTCTCGGGCACATCGGGGGAAATGTAGCAGCCAAGCCCGATGTCCTTCGAATAGGCTCTGGCGGCAAGCAACTCGACGACATTGTTGACCAGTTCGCGCGGCGACACCGGTTGAAGCGCAAGATCAAGCCGTCCCGCCTCGATTTTGGAAAAATCAAGCAGGTCCTCGATCAGCGCCATCAGCGAATCGGCGGAGCTGGAAACCGATTCGACATAGGTACGCTGTTCCGGCGTCAGTTCCGTATCGACCAGCAATTTTGCCAGCCCCATAATACCGTTCATCGGGGTTCGGATCTCATGGCTGACGGTCGCCAGGAACCGTGATTTGGCGTCGTTGGCCACTTCGGCGCGCTGGCGCTGTGAAATTAGTTCGGTTTCGGCTCGTTTTCTCGCAGTCACGTCGCGCGCGATGGCCCGGTGCGATACGAGCCCGGTAATGTCGTCACGAACCGACAGTTCCACCCAGGAAAACCAGCGCGTACCGGATTTGGTTTCTATGGCGACATCGCACGAGCTCAACATTTCGGCGCCGGCCAGGCCAGCATCTGGCAATTGCCCGATATCGATGCCAAGCTCATCGAGCGTCATCCCGGAAAGCGTTCGCGGTTCACGGTCGAAAAGATCGGCGAAAATCTTGCTGGCATAGACAATCTTGCCGTCACGGTCGCGGTGAACAACCAGGTCGCCGAGCGCATCGACCAGACCACGAAGGCGCTCTTCGCTTTCCTGTAGCTCCCACATCCGGTCGGCGAGAAGCTCGATCTCCTCACGGCGGCGCTCGTCCGATTTTCCAAGTTCAACGGCCAGGGAAGCATCATCGTGAGTAATGCGCCAGCTCAGATAGATGGCAAGGCCGCCGAGTCCCGCCAGGCAGAATGCAATTAACATGGGCAGCGAGAACATGATCGCATAGCCCGCAGAAGCAAATGCCAGCGTGGCGATCATCAACACAATGATTCGCGAGCCGGTTCGCCCGGCGCCGATATCCGGTTGCGGGATAGCACCAGCAGCGTTCGCCGCTCTCTGTTCACGACGCAGCTGCTTTGCCGCAGCCACCAAATCATTCTCCACCGTCATCCCGCCACTATAGGCCGGCAGCATTTAGAGAAGCCTGAGCGCGAACGTTAAAATTTTAGCTATCTGGCCCAATTACCCGGATTTTGTAGATTTCCTACATGTCAACGACCACACGGCCACGGATCTCGCCGGCGATAATTTGCCTGGCGGCATCGATGATATTGTCAAAACCGATTGTCTTTGACAAAGCGGCAAGCTTGCCGGCGTCCAGATCGGTGCTGATCCGCTTCCAGGCCTCCATCCGGATTTCTCTGGGCGCCATGACGGAATCGATGCCCAAAAGCGACACACCGCGCAGGATGAACGGCGCTACACTGGATGGCAAATCCATTCCCTGAGCCAGGCCGCAAGCGGCTACCGCGCCGCCGTAAGACGTCATCGAAAGCACATTAGCCAAGGTGTGGCTTCCAACCGCATCAACACCGGCAGCCCACCGTTCCTTATTCATCGGCTTCGCCGGTCCGGACAATTCATCGCGATGGATGATTTCCGATGCGCCCAGATCCTTCAGATAGTCTTCCTCCGATGCCCGGCCCGTCGATGCGATGACGGTGTACCCAAGCTTCGACAATATGGCGATTGCGACCGATCCCACGCCGCCCGCAGCACCCGTCACCACGACCGGTCCGCGATCAGGCTCAATGCCATGCCGCTCCAGGGCCATCACGCAAAGCATTGCGGTATAGCCGGCCGTGCCGACCGCCATCGCATCATGGGCGCTCATTGCCTCGGGCAAAGGGACCAGCCACTCACCGCTGAGGCGCGCCAGACCGGCATAGGCGCCGTGGTGGGTTTCTCCGACACCCCATCCATTCAAGACCACCTTGTCGCCTTCGCGCCAGCCGGCGTGACTGGACTTCACCACTGTTCCCGCCAGATCAATGCCGGGGATCAGGGGCCATCGCCTGACCACCGGAGCCTTTCCGGTGATCGCCAGCCCGTCCTTATAATTGACGGTCGTGGCTTCAACCTTCACGGTCACGTCGCCCTCCATCAGATCGTCTTCGCTCATCTCGACAATGTTGACTGACTGATTTTTCTCTTCGTCGCGAGAGACAAGGACGGCTTTGAATGATTGTGACATGAAATGACTCCGAAAACGGGAATTTTGACCAAGCTTCACAAACCGTGCGGCACAAGCGGTGTCAAGGTAGCCTTTTGGCTCGGTTGCGCCAGTCGACTACCTCCTGCAGCAGCACCAAACCTGCGCCAACCGAAATGAAAACATCCGCCAGGTTGAACACCGCAAAAGACCAGTCGCCGACATAAAAAAGTATGTAATCAACGACATGCCCGCGTATCACCCGGTCAATCAGATTGCCGATGGCGCCAGCGACAATCAGTGAAAACCCCACACGGGCAATCCATTGGTTAGGTTCGGTGCGCACCGCAAGCCAGATAACCAGCGGTAATATCGATAACGGGATTAGGAGC
This sequence comes from Rhizobiaceae bacterium, assembly GCA_963669455.1. Taxonomy (GTDB): domain Bacteria; phylum Pseudomonadota; class Alphaproteobacteria; order Rhizobiales; family Rhizobiaceae; genus JAWKWH01. The sequence goes on along the minus strand of OY770026.1, from coordinate 3,242,953 downwards.
AGCCATGGCTCGCCGAGCCAGTCCAGCATGGAAAAGGCAACGCCGGTATTCTGGGTTCTGAAAATCGCCAGGAATGGAAGCATTTCATTGAATTCATGAAGCGTGAAGCTGGCTTCGACGAGCCGCTTGACCGTGTAGTCGGCGGCAATTGCCAGACAAACGGTCGCAATATGAAACGGCGACAGCCACTTCATTGTGTGTCCCCGTCATCGCCCAAAACCAACGCTGCACGCCGCGCCTCGAACAGGACGACACCGGTCGAAACGGCCAAATTCAGTGAATCGGCCTTCCCCGCTTGCGGTATGCGAACCAGAACATCGCACTGACCGGCCAGTCTTTCGCTCAAACCCTTTTGTTCATTACCCATCAACAGCATGAGTGGCCGGTCGGTGTAATCGACCGTTCGATAATCCACCGAACCAGCCAGATGTGTGCCGGCAACAAGCCCGCTGTAACGCGGCCGCCATTGGCAAAATGCATCTTCGGTGCATTTGACCACCGGCACGGAAAAAATCGATCCCATCGTGGCGCGTACGGCTTCCGGCGCATACGGATCGGTGCAGTCGCCGATAAGTACGACGCCCTTGGCGCCTGCCGCATCAACGGTGCGGATCACAGTGCCAAGATTGCCGGGATCGCGTACCCGGTCGAGCCCGACCCAGACTTCGCTTTGTTTTGCGGCAATGGTTTCAAGCGCCTTAAAGCGCTGTTCGAACACACCGATCACCATCTGGGGGTTGTCGCGCCTTGTGATGGCGGAGAGCAGCTTTTCCGGTACGATCAGCGCATCGCCTCCCGCCGCCACCGCCCGCGCGGCTGTTGTCTCAAATTCCGCCCCGGCAGCTTTGGCATAGACCAGGGTCCGGATTGTCCATCCCTGATCGAGCGCATCAACAATCAGCTTGCGCCCCTCGGCAATAAATATTCGTTGCCGGTCCCGGTATTTCTTTTGAAACAAGGCCCGGATTTCCTTAATTGCCGGATTGGCCTGGCTGGTGATCTCCTTTACCCGTCCTGGAGCCGCAATGTCCTGATTGGCCTTGCCCATCAGCCTGCCACCCATCGCGAGAATAGCGACGTCGCCAGTGCCCGGCCGGCAGACTGTTCGCGGATGATCAGCTCCCCGGATTCAACCGTGCCGCCGAAACCGGCAAATGTCTCGCGCATCAGCGCGTGCGGCGTATAGAAGGATGCCCGGATGGAATAGGCTGTCAAAACCACAGCAATCGGTTTGTTGGAAAGAATATCGCGGCACAAGGCCGTCATTTCCGCAATATTCTCAAAAAGTTGCCATTTTTCACCCTTGGGGCCGCGTCCGAATGCGGGCGGATCGAGCAAAATGATGTCATAGGCTTTCCCACGGCGCTGTTCCCGGGTGGCGAATTTCAGCGCATCGTCGCAAATCCAGCGGATTGGCTTTGCTGACAGCCCGGCTAGGTCCTGATTTTCCCGCGCCCAGCCTATCGCCTTTTTCGATGCATCCACATGGGTGACTTCCGCGCCTGCACGAGCAGCAGCGAGTGACGCAAGACCGGTATAGCCAAAAAGATTGAGCACTTTGACCGGCCGTCCGGCCTGGCCGATCAGCTTGTCCATGTGGCGCCAATGCGAGGCCTGTTCGGGAAACACGCCAACATGGCGAAACGAGGTGAAACGCCCAAGATAGTCGATCCCGTCATGGCGCATCGGCCAGGTTTCGCCGAGCGGAGTTTTGGGAAACTGCCAGCGGCCCATCCCCTCTTCATCCGTATCGCCGGTGAAGATGGCGTCGGCCTTTTGCCACTCGTTTTGGCCGAGAGCAGGTTTCCAGATCGCCTGGCCTTCCGGGCGGATGATGCGATTGGGGCCATAGCGCTCCAGCTTGCGCCCATTGCCGCTATCCAGCAGCGCGTAATCGTCATTTGCGGTCACTTCCAAAATGAGCGGAACGTGTTCGGCCGGCAACTGGCGGCTGTGTTGCGGTTCTGCCCGGCGCGGCCTTTTGCCCATCGCCTCATGCTGGCCGTGTCGTACCCGATCTGTCATGGCCGTCTACCGGGTTCTTCCCACCAACAAATTGGTGTCAGGTTTTAAAAATTCTCAACTGCCCGGAACGGTCAGCGCCAGCGAAGTCTGCTTGGTTTTGATGTCTTCGCCCGGGGTTTCGCCCGTGCTTTTGCTTTTGCGCGCCGCCTTGCGGTAGCGGCCCTGCTTCAGCCAGGTTGCAAGGGAGCCCAGCATCATTCCGATCGCCAGCGTGGCAAAAAGCCAGACGAAAAGCGGAAGTTCCAGGGTAAGCGCGGGGTTGCCGGGGTTAAACGGGTCAATCGTGAAGCTCACCCATGTTCTGTTCGAAACGGCCAGCACAATGAGAATAACCGCTATCGGCACCAAAATGAGCGCGATGAAAAGTCTGTTGAGCATGGATTTTATCGTTTTTCGGGTGTCAGGAGTTGGAGTTGAGGCGGACACGCAATTCTTTGCCGCTCTTGAAAAACGGCACCCATTTTTCTTCGACCGCTACAGATTCTCCCGTCCGCGGATTTCTGCCGGTTCTGGCCGGCCTGTTTTTTACCGAAAAGGCGCCGAAACCACGCAATTCCACCCGGTTGCCTTCGGCCAGCGCATCGGTGATCTGATCGAGGATTGCATTGACGATGTTTTCAACGTCACGTTGAAAAAGGTGGGGATTGCGGTTGGCAATTATCTGCACGAGTTCGGATTTGATCATGATATGCCTTCGCTGAAAATTCCAGTTGCCGTCTATTTCTGATTTCTCAGTGTTTATCGATGGTTCCCGCTTATCATTTAGGGTGCCAGACAGAGACCAACCCGTCAAGAAATATACGTTCTAGGCCGGTTCGCTCCAGCAAATCCTGATCACCCTCAGATAGGCCGAGCAATCGTCCAAGCGGGCTGGAGACCTCGACAGGACCAAAAAACGCGACATCGCGCTTTTTCTTCCATTCGATAATGTCGAGTTCGGTTTCAATCCCCTTGCTTTCCAGCCAATTACGGGAAATTTCTTCACCGCCAAGTTCATCGACCAGTTTTTTCTTAACAGCCTGCCGGCCGGTGAAGATGGAGCCATCAGCTACGGCAAGCACCTGCGTCCGGTCAAGTGGGCGCCGTTCGGCAACAAGGTCAACGAACCAGTTGTAGGAATCCATGATCACGGCCCGGATCATTTCGCGTTCCTCCTCGGTCGTCTTGTTGAATGGCGATGGTTCAGCCTTCAATGGGGAGGATTTTATCTCCTCCAGGCCGACACCGATCTTTTCCATCAGGCCGGTGAATTCCGGAAATTGCACCAATACGCCGATAGAGCCGACGATTGACGATTGCCGGGCCACGATGTGGTCGCTGGCCGTGGCAATCATATAGCCTGCCGATGCGGCAAGCGTGCCGACCTGGGTCACGACCGGTTTCTTTTCCGCGATCTCGCGGATCGCTTCATAGATTGATTCTCCACCCGTTACCGTACCGCCAGGCGAATCCACAGCAATGATGACGCCCTGGACATCATCCGATTCACCGATCTTACGCAATCGCTCAAGCAGTTCCTCGTCTTCAACAATCGTCCCTTCAATGCGTATCTTTGCAATATGGTCGGAAGTTACCCCCGCAACATCATCGCCAAAGATGCGCAAGGAAGCCGCGATGATCGCGACAGCAGCCACCAGCAGTGTGGCGATCCTCCAAAAAGTGAGCTTACGGCGCAATCGACGCCGGTCGATTATCTCATTAGCCATTGCTGCCATGATTTCCTCACCTGCTCCAAGATAGAAATTCGCTAAACACTACATAGGCGATCGAATTGCAAGCCGCCACAGTAATCGGGGTGCTACAATTGAACTCATTGCTATCTTGTACCATTGAAACGCTGGAACCACCTCCGTCATCCAATAATAACCATATTGTGGTGCAACTTGCTCCAAATCCCCAACCTCACTACAACCTGACCACGACCTTGATCACTCTGAATTGAGACCGGCCCGCAAAGCGATGTTGAATGTCAACAAGTATTGAACGAAATTCCGCCGCTCAAATTGGGCTTTCCAACAACGGACGGTCAAATTTTAACCGGGCAAAGCGGCATTCGCGCCGTGTCCGGTTGCTCAAGCTGGGATTGCCGGCAGCCGCGCTTCTGCTCGTTGGGCTATTTGCGGCCTGGGCGTGGATATCGGCCCCGGGCGGTTTTGCCATAGACATCACCGGATCGGCGATCAAAGACGGCAAGCTGGTCATGGCCAATCCGAAGCTCAATGGATTTACCAAGGACAATCTGCCCTATGCCATGACTGCAGATCGCGCAATTCAGGACCTGTCCGACACAACGAAGATTGTGTTGGAAAACATCGATGCCCGCCTGCCCATCGAAGCGGAGAATTGGGCGAATATCACCGCGCGAGATGGTGTTTTCGACAATGAAAACAATACTCTGGATGTACTTAGCCCGATGACGATAAAAACCAGCGACGGCATGGTGGCGAAGTTGGCATCGGCCTTTGTCGATATGAAGTCGGGAACGATAACATCGTCACAGCCCGTCAGCATAAACATGGATGGTTCGACACTTCATGCCGACACGATGGTCGCTGACAACAATGGTGGTGTGGTTGTATTCGAAAAACGTGTTCGTATGACCGTTTTGCCAGACAGGCTGAAGGATAAAGACAAAAATGAATAGTAGTTTAAAGCTTGTCCGGCGCATGGCCTTCGCAGCACTGTTTGCCGTCGCGGCCTCAGTTCCGGCAATGGCTCAGGAAGATTCTAGCCGCCTGACAGGCATAAAGCTTTCTGGCGATGAACCGATCAATATCGAAAGCGACCGTCTTGAGGTTCGTGACAATGAGCGGCGCGCGATCTTTTCCGGCAATGTCAGCGTTGTTCAGGGCCCGACATTGCTCAAATCCGGGCGTATGATCGTCCACTATGCCAAGGATGGCGGGTCGGTTTCCACCGGATCATCGAATATCGAGAAGCTGGAGGTTGATGGCAAGGTTTACATCAAGTCCGAAAACCAGGTGGCCACTGGCGACCAGGGCACCTTTGACATGAAATCGGAGACGCTGGTTTTGAGCGGCAAAAAAGTCGTGCTCAGTGAAGGTGACAATGTCATTGTCGGCTGTAAGCTAACCGTTCAGATGAAGACGGGGCTGGCCAACTTCGATGGGTGCGATGGTGAAACCAGCAGTACCGGCCGCGTCATCATGCAGATAACACCCAGGAACGAAACCAACTGAGTTTGAGGCGGCGGCAGATTTTGAACAGTCCTGAACCACCGGTTACGCAAGCAGCACCGGCAACACCCAACTCGACCGTTGACGGGAAGGGGACGCTGGTTGCACACGGCCTGTCCAAGAGTTACCGGGGCCGCCGTGTCGTCAATAATGTGTCATTCGGCGTGAGTTCGGGCGAAGCCGTCGGTATTCTGGGCCCCAACGGTGCGGGCAAAACCACCTGTTTTTACATGGTGACAGGCCTGGTGCCGGTCGATGAAGGATCGATTGAAATCGATGGCAACAATGTCACCGGAATGCCGATGTACCGCCGCGCCCGCCTCGGCATCGGCTATCTGCCGCAGGAAGCATCGATTTTCCGCGGCCTGAGCGTCGAAAACAATATCCGCGCCGTGCTGGAAATTGCCGTTCGCGACAGGAAGGTGCGTGAAGACAAACTCGATGCGCTTTTGGAGGAATTTCACATCGCGCATTTGCGAAAGGCGCCCGCCATTTCACTGTCGGGCGGCGAGCGGCGGCGGCTGGAAATCGCCCGGGCGCTGGCAACCGATCCGAATTTCATGCTTTTGGACGAACCCTTTGCCGGCGTCGATCCGATTGCTGTTGCCGATATCCAGGAGCTGGTGAGGCATTTGACCGCCCGCGGGATTGGTGTTTTGATCACCGATCACAACGTACGCGAGACACTCGGCCTGATCGACCGGGCCTATATTCTCCACGCAGGTGAGCTTCTGACACATGGGCGGCCAAACGAGATTGTCGGCAATCAGGATGTGCGGCGCCTATATCTGGGCGAGGGCTTTACCCTTTAGGAAACCTGTTGTGTGTATGATGCCGCTTGACGTGCCGGATCAGGCCGGCTCGTTGGTTCTTGCGCGACCTCGCGTAGAGCCTGGAAAAACAGGATAAACTCTAGACGCCATGGCACTGTCAGCCAAATTGCAGTTACGCCAGTCGCAGTCGCTGGTCATGACCCCGCAGCTGATGCAATCCATCAAGCTGTTGCAGATGACCCATGGCGAGTTGGCGCAGTTCATCGATGATGAGGTCGAGCGCAATCCGCTGCTGTCGCTTGGCGAGCCCGATGATGGTTCGGCAAAGGCCAATGAGAGACGAAGCCAGGAGACGGCCGGTGCGGAACCGGAGCCGCAGGACCGTGCCCGCGATGAGGAATGGCTGTCCTCCGATCTGGAAATCGACACCGGATCGATTGCCGACAAGCTGGATACGTCGCTTGAAAACGTGTTTCCAGACGACCCCGGTGCGCAAAACTCGCTGACCCCTGAATTGCAGTCGCAATGGAAGTCGGCGCCTTCGGGAAGTGTTGATAGCGGCGGTGGCTCGGTTTCGCTGGATGCGATAGCTGCGGCCAAAACCACCTTGAGGGATCATGTCGGCGAGCAGATTGCGTTTACGATCCGCGGTGCCGCCAACTTGATTATTGCCGGCGAGCTTGCCGATTGTCTCGACGAAGCAGGTTATATGCGTGGCGATTGCGCTGAAATCGCCGGCCGTCTGGGCGTTGAATTGCATCAGGTCGAGGCGGTTTTGATGGACTGCCAGACCTTTGATCCCGCCGGCCTGTTTGCCCGTAATCTGAATGAGTGCCTTGCGATCCAATTGGCCGACCGCGACAGGATGGATCCCGCAATGAAAGCGCTGATCGACAATCTGAGCCTGCTGGCCAAGCGCGATTTTGCATCGCTCAAGCGCATCTGCGGCGTCGACGAGGAGGATCTTGTCGATATGTTGTCGGAAATTCGTGCCCTGGACCCCAAGCCGGGCTCGGCTTTCACCAGTGCGACGGCAGTCGATATCGTACCCGATGTGACCGTGCTGCCGGCGGCAGATGGAAGTTGGTCGGTTGAACTCAACGCGGCTGCTTTGCCGCGCGTTTTGACCAACCAGACCTACTATCAGCGTGTGTCGAAAACGGTCGATAGCGAAAAGGACCGGAAATTTCTGGACGATTGCCTTCAAGATGCCAATTGGCTTACCCGCAGCCTGGACCAGCGCGCCAAGACCATTTTGAAGGTGTCGGTTGAAATCGTGCGCCAGCAGGATGCCTTTCTTGTCCACGGTATTTCACAGCTGAAGCCGTTGACCTTGAAAGCCGTTGCCGATGCGATTGAGATGCACGAATCGACCGTCAGCCGCGTGACGGCGAACAAATATATGATCACGCCGCGTGGTGTTTTTGAACTTCGCTACTTTTTCACGGCGGCAATTTCCGCCAGTGACGATGGTGATGCCCATTCCTCCGCGTCGGTACGTCACAAAATCAAGGAGCTGATCGACGATGAAGCGCCTGATGCGGTTTTGTCCGACTATGATCTTGTGGATATCCTCAGTAAATCCAACATCAACATCGCCCGGCGTACCATCGCCAAATATCGCGAGGCAATGAATATTCCATCGTCGGTTCAAAGGCGCCGCGAGAAACGCACCATGATGGCAGCGGGGCGCCAGTAACTGTTATTGTCAGCGGGGTTCCGGTATTCTTGACAACTGTCCTTGATGTGACTAGAAGCGCGCTCGCTGCGGTTGGTTGATGCTTTAGGTACTCTGTGACTGGCCGCAATATGATAGATCAGCAAAACCGAATGATGGCTATTTTTTCAGCGCCCCTTTTCGCGGCGGTGCTAGGGCGATAAGCTCAAACCGGAATCTCCGGCAAGAAAGTGCATTACAGATGACCCTGCGCGTATCCGGCAAACATATGGAAATCGGCGATTCCTTTCGAGCAGCGATCGAGAGCAGAATTGGTGATGCGGTCGACAAATATTTTGACGGTGGATTTTCCGGCCATGTGACCGTTGAGAAGTCCGGGTCTCGTTTTTCGGCCGATTGCCTGGTGCGGCTGGATACCGGAATTACCCTGCAGGCTGCAGGAAAGGGCCAGCGCCCTGAAGGTGCCTTTGATGCGGCTGCCGAGCGTGTTGAGACGCGCCTTCGCCGCTATAAGCGCCGGTTGAAATCTCACAACAACGAAAGTCGCATTCCCGCCACTGATATCGCCTACACGATCATGGCGGGTATGGAAAACGAAGAAGAAGAAGTGCCTGAGGATTATGCTCCGGCAATCATAGCCGAATCATCCATGTCATTGGAGACGATGTCGGTGGCTTCGGCAGTGGTGGAACTGGATACGAAGGACGCGCCTGTTTTCGTTTTTCGAAGCGCTGCCAATGGCGAGGTCAATATTGTCTATCGCAGGCCAGACGGAAATATCGGTTGGATTGATCCATCCGCAGCGGCAACCAAGGGCAGTTGACGCACCGCAGCAAGTAGATTGGCTGATCGTCTGTAACTAAGGGAATTTGGGTTCGATGGATCTGGGTGACTTGATCGATATGCAGTCTGTTTTGCCGGCATTGAAGGCAAACTCCAAAAAGCAGCTGTTGCAGGTGGTTTCAGAGCGCGCAGCCGAGCTGACGGGCCTGGTTGAGCGGGATATTTTCGATACGATCCTGCAACGCGAACGCCTGGGATCGACAGGCGTTGGCGCCGGAATTGCAATTCCCCATGGAAAACTGCCCGGCATTGACCGGATCACAGGCGTATTTGCACGTCTGGAAACGCCGGTTGATTTCGAGGCGATGGACGATCAGCCGGTGGATCTGGTTTTCTTGCTGCTGGCGCCTGAAGGGGCGGGAGCCGATCATTTGAAGGCGCTATCAAGAATCGCGAGGGTTTTGCGTGATTCCGATACGGTCTCCAAAATTCGCGGCACATCCGACGCCGCGGTCATTCACAATTTCCTGTCCCAGTCCGAGGCGCCGCACGCAGCTTGAGCGGAGCGGTCCAATGTTCCCGCTCAGTGAATAGCCACCGCCGTCAGTTCGTTTTCCACCGCCCCGGCAAGGGCTGATTGCAGTTCGCCGGTCAAAAGGATCGGTTGTCCGTCTGCTGAAAACAGAGCCCAAAGCTCCAATCCGCGGTCCAATTCGGGCAATCCCGGATACCGGCCGATCAAATCATCGCTTTGCATCTTGCGGACATAGGCAACACGGCCTTCGCCCAGACTTGCAAACTGGTCGGCACTCATGACGCCGTCTAGGTTTTCCATATTCATTTCAAGCCTCCTTCCACGGCCGCGCTCCCTTATAGGCAACGCTGCCAAGGCGCCCTTCATTCATTCCGAAATATTAATTCCGGACCGAACCTGTTCAGTCTTTGACCGAAATATTGATTTTTCGTATCATTTTTTCAGGTTCTGGCCGATCGAGGTCGATAGCAAGCAGTCCGTTTTCCAGTTCGGCACTGGAAACACGCATGCCATCGGCAAGCACGAAAGAGCGTTGAAACTGCCTTGTAGCGATGCCGCGATGCAAAAACTGCCGGTCTCCTTCATCGCTTTGTTTGCCGCGAATAACCAGCTGATTCTCTTCGATGCTGACGTCAAGGTCGTCTTCCGAAAAGCCTGCAACGGCAAGCGTTATCCGCAAACGTTCGCGATTTTTCCCGTGGGCTTCGATACGCTCGATATTGTATGGCGGGTACCCGTCTCCGGATTTCACCACCCGTTCGAGCGCCTTTTCCATCGATTCGAAGCCAAGCAGCAATGGGCTTGAAAAAGGTGCCATTCTCGTCATGCAGAGTCCTCTTTGAGCGATCTCTGGTCTGCGAAACCCGCTTATTTGTTGTGGCATTACGCAGCCTGTCCCTGATATGGTGCGTTTTTCCCGCCAGTTCAAGATTGAAAGATTCACCCATCAATGCCTGCCGATCAAAGAATTATCATCGATACCGACCCCGGCCAGGACGACGCGGTCGCCATTTTGCTGGCGCTGGCGAGCCCGGAGATCGACGTGCTGGGTATCACGGCGGTTGCGGGCAATGTGCCGCTGGCGCTGACGAGCCTCAATGCACGCAAGGTGTGCGAACTGGCCGGCCGGCCCGATATCAAGGTCTATGAAGGAGCAATAGCACCGCTATGCCGCTCCCTGGTAACGGCCGAAGAGGTGCATGGCAGTTCAGGGCTGGACGGTCCGGAATTGCCCGAGCCGAAAATGCCGCTCCAGGACCAGTATGCGATTGATTTCATCATCGAAACATTGATGTCCGAACCAGACGGTACGGTGACGCTTGCCGTTCTCGGCCCGCTGACCAACATCGCTCTGGCGCTAAACCGCGCGCCGCAGATCGCCGCCCGGGTTAAGCAGATCGTGCTGATGGGTGGCGGCTATTTCGAACAGGGCAATGTCACGCCATCGGCTGAGTTCAATATCTATGTCGATCCGCAGGCAGCCGATGTGGTTTTCAAATCCGGCATTCCCATCGTCATGATGCCGCTTGATGTCACCCACAAGGCTCTGACCACGCGAAAGCGGGTCGAGGCGATCCGTTCCCTTGCGACGCCGGTCGGTGATGCGGTTGCGCTAATGCTTGGTTTTTTTGAACGATTTGACGAGAGCAAGTACGGAACCGATGGCGGTCCGCTGCATGACCCTTGCGTCATTGCCTGGCTGCTCAAGCCGGAACTGTTTTCCGGCCGTCATGTCAATGTAACGGTGGAAACCATGTCGGAACTGACCATGGGATCGACGGTGGTCGACTGGTGGCATGTCACTGGCAAGCCGAAAAACGCCCATGTTATGCGCGATATCGACGCTGACGGCTTTTTTGCGTTGCTGACCGAGCGGCTGGGCAGGCTTTAACCGCCCGCGCACCATCCGGCATCACATAAAAATTTATGTTTTTCGGGTGTCTTGTCACTTTTGCGCCTCCTGCCTCGTCATGGTTTCAGGAGGTATCGACGATGCAGAAAATTATCCTGGTTGTTCTGTCGCTCTGGCATGGGTTGAACGGCGCATTCATGCTGCTGTGGCCGGTTCGCTGGTATGAATCCGTACCTGGCGTCACCCACACAGGCCCGTTCAACGGCCATTTCATTGCAGATATCGCAATCGCCTTTCTGGCGAGTGCTACCGGGCTTGCACTGGCAGCGTTTCAATCCGGGCGGATGGCGGCGGCATGCCTCCTGGCGCCAGCCGTCTTTCTTAGCGGTCACGCGGTTTTGCATTTCACGGAGTTTTTCCATGGTGCGTTTGCCGCGGCGGATATTGTCCGCGACACGTTCATGATCCTTCTGCCCGGCCTGCTGCCAGCCCTGTTGTTGTGGCGCAGTCTCAGTGACCGAAAAAATGGAGAAGCAATATGATTACCGCATTTTTAAAGCGCAGATTTGATGCGATGAGCCGGGAATATGATGGTTATGACGTTTCCTACATGCATGAACTGGCCGATGCCGACCCGTCGGCGCTCAGAAAATTTGCCTTTGCCATGCCGTTTTTTATCCAGGCTCCAAACGTGCCGAAAAATGCTTACTGGGCCACCAAGCTTCGATCCTGCAGGCAGGCCGATTGTGGTCCCTGCCTGAGACTGGTCATCGAAATGGCGACGCGTGCCGGGATTGATCGTGGTATTATCCGCGATGTGCTGGTCAAAATTCCAGCCGACGGCGACGCGGCCCTCGGCCAAGCCTATGCCGATGCGGTTCTGGCCAATTCTCCTGATCTGCCGGAGCTGATCGCCAAAATCGAGCAAAACTGGGGCAAGAAAGGGCTCGCAAACATGTCGGCGGCGGTGATTTCAGGTCAGTTTTTCCCCGTTTTCAAACGTGGTTTCGGCCATGGTATTGCCTGTGAACCGGTATTGCAGCAGTTGGAGGCAGAGCAGGTGGCATGACCGAAGACGACAGATTGCAGGAGTTTTTGGCGGAAAAGCCCCGCCTGTTTCGCCTTGCCTACCGCTATCTTGGAACCGCGACGGACGCCGAAGACATCATTCAGGACGCCTGGATCCGGTATTCGACGGCCAAAAACGTGGAAAACCCGCCGCGGTTTCTTTCAACCGTCGTGACCAGGCTGGCGCTCGACCGGCTGAAATCCGCCCATCACCGCCGAGAAACCTATGTCGGCCCCTGGTTACCCGAACCGCTTGTTGGCAGTGATGACATGATCACGACGGAAGCCTCCGATGTCTCTATTGATCTGTCCTATGCCGTCATGCGCTGTCTGGAAACAATGACACCTCAGGAACGCGCCGCCTTTTTCCTGCACGATATCTACGAAGTGCCGTTTGACGAGGTGGCGAAAACGATTGGCGTCAGCCCCGCAACGGCGCGAAAACAGGCAGAGCGCGCGCGCAAGGCACTGGCCGGCGCCAAACCCCGTTTCACCCCGGCACCCGGTGATCTAGAGCGGTTGGAAAATGCCTTCCGCATGGCAAGCGAACATGGCGATGACGGCCCTTTGAGGGCTTTGCTCAGCGATCAGGTCGAATTCATTTCCGACGGCGGCGGCAAGGCGCTTGCCGCGCGCAATATCGTTCGCGGGTTGGACAATGTTGCCCGCCTGTTCATGGGCCTGATCAAGGGGTACGAAAAACACTCAATCCGCCTGCAACGGGCCGCAATCAATGGCGAACCCGGCCTGATCGCATTTCACCATGGCGAACTGATCCAGACCGTCGCCTTCAGGCTTGACGAAAACCGGCGCGTTGAAGCCTTCTACATCATGCGAAACCCCGACAAGCTCGCCCGCGCCGCTCAGGCGGTTTGACCGGCCTCCCAGCCTAAGATGGCCCGCTTTCGCGTCAGACCCCAGTGATAGCCGGTAAGCGCCCCGGAGCGGCCGACCGCGCGATGGCACGGCACCACGAAAGAGACCGGGTTTGCGCCGACAGCAGCACCCACGGCACGGCTTGCCTTCGGCGAGCCGATATCCGCCGCGATATCGCAATAGGCGACGGCTTTTCCCATCGGTATCTTCATCAGCGCCTGCCAGACCCGCACCTGAAAATCCGTCCCGATCAGCACCACGCGCAAGGGCTCGTCCAAGCGCCAGCGTGACGGGTTAAACACCCGTCCGGCATAGGGCCGCGTCGCGCCCATATCTTTGACGTGGTTTGCATTCGGCCAGCGGCCAATCATATCTTCAAGCGCTGCCGTTTCGCCGCCGGGATCACAAAAGGCAAGTCCCGCCAATCCGCGATCGGTGACCAGGATCAGCGCAATGCCGAACGGCGAGACGTGAAATCCGTGCCGGATGGTAAGGCCGGCGCCACGTGTCTTGTAGTCGCCCGGCGACATGGCCTCATGGGTGACGAACAGATCATGCAGCCGGCCAGGACCGGACAAGCCGGAATCAAGCGCGGTTTCCAACAAAGGCGTTCCCTCATCGAGCAGCCTGCGGGCGTGATCCAGCGTCACCGCCTGCAAAAAGGCCTTTGGGCTCAGTCCCGCCCAGCGGGTAAACAGTTTTTGCAAGCCGGTCGGTGTTTCGCCAACCTCGCCGGCAAGGTCGTCGAGCGATGGCTGGTCGCGAAAATCAACACTGATCTTCTCGATCACGCGGCGGACGGTTTCATAGTCGGCGCCGAGGTCATCCGTGATATCGTGTTGCAGGACCGCTGTCTGCGCGTTCATGGCTCTGTCTCCGGTGTTGTGCCCATATCATGGAGTGCACATTGCGGCAGCCCTGGCTTCTGCGCCACCCGTTTCTTGCAGAGCGCCTAACGTTTGGCGGTCGCCAGTGCGCGCGCGAAGGCTACGGCAAAACTCGCCCTGTCATCGGGATTGAGGAACGAGCCCACCGGCACCTTTTCGCCGCGGCCTGTTACCACCATTTGGGTAATACCGATCTCATCATGGCGACACACGTTGAATTTGGTCCAGAACGGATTGAACAAGTGCCGCCTGGATTGTCCCGACGGAGCGGTTTTAAGGATTTCCAGCATGGTGCGCGACAAGGTCACCTGCTCGCGCGCGCGCCCGGAGCGGTAGGACAGGCGAAAGGCGATAAAAAGCGCCAGCACATCCAGCCCGAAAAACCCGAATACCGGCCAGGCGCCCTTGGCAAGAAAAATTGCCCCGAGACCAAGCCATAAGACTGTCAGCCCCGCCATCAGCCAGAAAAACCCACGTTGACCCAGCGACCGATAGGGTGTGAGCAGGGCACGGAAAATTGGCTCTTCAGCCAAAATCGGGTTTTTCTCGTCCATAGGGTTGATTATAGAGGTTGCATGACAAAGCCCAAGCCCAAAAAAACCGCCGCCACCGGCAAAAAGCCGAAATCCGCAAAGCGCCCGCGCAGCAAATATACCGAGGCTGAAATCCGCGAGATTTTCCGCCGGTTTTCCGTCCAGCGGCCCGAGCCCAAGGGCGAGCTTCGGCACGTAAACCCTTATACGCTGGTTGTCGCCGTGGCCCTGTCGGCGCAGGCGACAGACGTTGGCGTCAACAAGGCGACGGCAAAACTGTTTGAAATCGCCGATACGCCGCAAAAAATGCTGGCACTTGGCGAAGAAAAACTGGGTGGCCATATCCGAACCATCGGCCTGTGGCGCAACAAGGCCAAAAACGTCATCGCCCTGTCAAAAAAGCTGATCGAAGAATTTGACGGCGTGGTGCCAAAAACCCGCGAAGAACTGGTCACGCTTCCAGGCGTCGGGCGCAAGACCGCCAATGTGGTGCTGTCGATGGCTTTCGGCCAGGCAACCATGGCGGTTGATACGCATATTTTCCGCATTGCAAACCGGCTTAGCCTCGCACCGGGCAAAACGCCCGATGAGGTGGAAGATCATCTGATGCGGGTGATCCCGCAAGACTATCTCTACCACGCCCACCACTGGCTGATCTTGCACGGGCGCTATTGCTGCAAGGCGCGCAAACCCGACTGCGAGGCCTGCGTCATCGCCGATATCTGCAAGGCACCGGACAAAAGCTGCGATGTGCCGGCGGCACTGACAAAACTGCCGGAACAGGCAATTTAGGGCGTTTTGCGGTTTCTTTGACCCGCAACAACGCCTTTATCCGCTTGGAATCATTGAAGCATTTTTCGCACATGTGATTCTGTTTGGGCGAAAAATGCTCTAGGACGATTTCCGCTCAGGCGGCCCGGCGCATGCTTCGCTCCGGTGCAAAATCCGGATCGCGCGCCGTGATCATCTTGTGCAGATGAACCATCAGAGCTGCCGCAAACAATGGCGTGGCCAAGTTAACAATCGGGACCGACAGGAAGGCGGCAATGATCAGCCCCGCCATGAAGATCGTGCCCGAATGTTTGCGGCGCAATAGTTTCGCCTCCTTTTCCGGGCGAAAGCGCATCGCGGCGAACTCAAAAAACTCGCGTCCGATCAGATAGCCATTGACCAGAAAGAACGCGGCAATATTGATCCCCGGGATCAAAAGCAGAAAAAGCGCGATGATATTTCCAAGTACCACAATGCCGAAAAACTTCATCGCCAGCACAATCGCGCGTCCGGCCGGTACTGCTGTGCCGGGGGGATCGGCGGGAAAATCCTGCCGTTCCACCACCTCAGCGATATCATCCAGAAACAATCCCGCGATAATCGCCGTTACAGGCGCGATCAAGAGGGCGAGCGCCAGTGCAAGGCCGACACCAGCGATAATTGCGCCGATCAGACCGAACCACCCGGCCCATTCCGGCAGGCCTGGAAGCATGGCATCGAACCAGGGCCATGCAAATGCCGCGAACAATTCGCGCAACCCGAACCACAGGCCCACAAGCATCAGCAAGGTGAGGCCGATCGTCTTCAAAAGCACGGTTCTGAACTCGGGCGACGGCAATCTTGTAATCGCGGCGCGCGCGGCATCAATAATCATGGATAAACCTTTTATCTGGTTTCGACATAGGAAACGCATTGCCGGACTGCAAGGGCGGCGGACTTTATCCGCACTCAACAATCTGACAGACTGGAAGGCTGAGGAACTGGGTGAACAAAGGGCTGCGATATTCATGGGTTTTGACAGTTTTGCCACCATTGCCACGGCTTTTTTCATCGTCACCGTTTCGCCGGGGCCGGCCAATATTGCGCTCTCAGGTGTTTCGGCTGGTTTCGGGCGCCGCAGCGGCTTGCTATTTGGCTCTGGCTTGGCGGTCGGGCTGGGTTTTTGGGGTGTGGTTGCGGCAACCGGGTTGGGTGCTATTTTGCAGGCGGCGACCGGTGTACTAACTGCGTTGAAGCTTCTGTGCGGCCTCTATCTGCTCTGGCTTGCTTTTCAGTCCGCAAGGTCTGCCATAAAGCCCGCAGAGACTAAAAACAGTGTTCGCGGCGGTGGGCGCTGGTTTCTTCAGGGCCTTGTTCTCAACCTTTCCAATCCAAAAGCCGTGATCGCATGGATGGCTGCCTTAACAGTGGGGCTGGACGCAAGCGGTACAATCTACAATGTCGCTGTCGCAACGTCGATTTGTATTGCGATCAGTTTCGCAAACTATTTTGGGTATGCAATTGTTTTTTCAGCATCATTCATGATGAACGGTTATCGCCGCATTCATAGGTGGGTCGATGGCGCTCTGGCTGCCCTTTTCGCAATCGCCGGTTTTGGTCTTGTCAGGTCAGCCTTTGAACGCTAACCACCATTTGCTGGTCTTCAACGGTCGTGCCGACAATTTCCCCCGGGAAGGCAATCCACACAATCTGGAGCTCTCAATGACTGAATACGATGTTTTGTGCATCGGCAACGCGATCGTGGACATCATTGCGCGCTGTGATGATGATTTTCTTGTCGATCACAACATCATCAAGGGTGCCATGAACCTGATTGATGTGGAGAGATCGGACCTTTTATATTCGCATATGGGACCGGCAACCGAAACATCGGGCGGAAGTGCAGGCAATACGGCAGCAGGTATTGCCAGTTTTGGCGGCAAGGCTGCCTATTTCGGCAAGGTGTCTGCGGATCCCCTGGGTGAGATTTTCACCCATGATATCCGCGCTCAAGGTGTCGCCTTTGAGACCGGGCCACTTGATGGCAATCCACCGACGGCCCGGTCGATGATCTTCGTCACACCCGATGGCGAACGCTCGATGAATACCTATCTTGGCGCCTGCATGGAGCTCGGGCCGGAAGATGTCGAGCCCGACAAGGCGCAGGGCGCCAAGGTTACGTATTTTGAGGGTTATCTGTGGGATCCGCCACGCGCCAAGGAAGCAATCCGCCTGACCGCTGAACTGGCCCATCAGGCGGGAAGACAGGTATCGATGAGCCTGTCAGACCCGTTTTGCGTTGACCGTTTTCGTGGTGAGTTTCTTGACCTGATGCAAAGCGGGACGGTCGATATCGTCTTCGCCAATGAGCACGAACTTGTTTCGCTTTACCAGACCTCTTCGTTTGATGATGCGCTATCGGCAATCAGAGCCGATTGTAAACTGGCGGCGATCACCCGCTCGCACAATGGTTCAATTGTCGTTCAAGGCGATGAAACCGCCGTGGTGCAGGCAGTCGAGATCGATGAACTGGTCGACACGACCGGTGCAGGCGATCTTTATGCTGCGGGCTTTCTTTATGGCTATACCGCTGGCCGAAACCTGGCTGACTGCGGCAAGCTCGGTTCGCTTGCTGCCAGCCTGGTCATCCAGCAGGTCGGACCGCGGCCATTTGCGGATCTGCGGCAGGCTGGCGAGCAGGCCGGGCTGATCTGAGGTTTCGATAGTTTTGGAAATCGATCAGCAGGTCGTACACAATACTGCTTTCGTTCCGCTCAGGCGCCCTGTTCGGTTCCCGTTTCTTCCTGCGGTCCTGCATCATTTTCTGACGCGGGCGCTATCTCTTTCGGCCCTCCCTTGGCGATACCCACCATGGCTGGCCGCAGCACGCGCTCACCGATGACATAGCCCTCCTGGACCACCTCGGTGACGGTATTGTTGGCAAGGTCGGGGTTTTGCACTTCAAACATCGCCTGATGGAAATGCGGGTCGAATTTCTCACCCTTGGGTTCGAGTTTTTTCACGCCATGACGCTCCAGGGCGGAAAGCATGTCACGCGCGGTCATGTCGACCCCCTCGGCAAGGCTCTTCAAACCGGCGTCGCCGGCTTCCAGCGCCTCCGGCGGGATGGCATCGAGAGCCCGGCGCAGATTGTCCGCCACGCCAAGCATGTCGCGCGCAAAATTGGCGATTGAGTAGGCGCGCGCATCGTGCACATCGCGCGTGGTCCGCTTGCGCAGATTTTCCATTTCGGCAGCGGCACGCAAAGCCCTGTCTTTCAATTCCTCGTTTTCCGTAGCCAGCTTTAAAAACGCCTCGTGATCGGCAGAAAAATCCTGCTCCGCGTTCTCGTCGCCGGGTGCAAAATCATTGGCCTGTTCCGCACCGGCATTTTTCAAAATTTCCGCCTGGTTTTCAGGCGCCTGTTTTTCCACGGGTTGATCGCTCATAACCTGCCGTTCTTGAATCCGATGAAAGTTTCGCCGGATATTGATGTTTAAGCCGGTAAAATCAAGAGTTGATTTCCTGTTACCGAATTTCGGTGTGCTCACGCACTCTAGCTGCGGAGCATCCGGGAGATGAACTGGGCGGTATAGTCGACCATCGGTACGATGCGCGCATAATTCAGTCTTGTCGGGCCAATCACGCCCAGGGCGCCGACCACCCGCGAGTTGGCATCCCGGTATGGCGCGACGACCATCGATGAACCGGACATTGAAAACAGCTTGTTTTCAGAACCAATGAATATCCTGACACCGGATCCTTCCTCGGCCAGATCGAGAAACTGCAAGAGCCCTTCCTTGGTTTCAAGATCCTCAAACAGGTGCTTTAGCATTTCAATGTCGGCTTCCGCCGTCAGATTGTCGAGCAGATTGGCACGTCCACGCACGATCAGCCGCGCGGGAAGCCCGGATCCTTCGCCGGCCCACACGGCAAGCCCCCGGTCAACCAGATCGGCGGACAATTCATCAAGTGCCGCGCGTGTGTCTTCGGTAAGTTTGGAAATTTCCGCGCGTGCCTCAGCCAGGGTCAGTCCGTGAATATGCGCGTTGAGAAAATTGGAAGCTTCGACGAGCTGGGACGCCGTTGTTCCAATCGGCAGTTCGAAGATGCGGTTTTCAACATCGCCGTTCTGGGACACCAGCACGGCGAGCGCCTTTCGCGATTCCAGCTGAATGAACTCGATATGCTTTAACGGCACCTCGTTTTTTGCGGCCAGCACCATGCCGGCGCCTTTGGATAGGCCGGAGAGCATGGTGCTCGCCTCGGTCAGCATATGTTCCAGCGAAGCATCGCTGCTGACGCCTTGATTTGTGATTCGATGACTTCCCGGTCGGCGCCGCTGACATCGCCCAGTTCCATGAAGGCATCGACAAAGAACCGTAAGCCCGTCTGCGTTGGCAGCCGGCCTGCCGAAACATGCGGGGAATAGATCAATCCCAGCATCTCCAGATCGCTCATCACATTGCGCACCGTGGCCGGCGAAACCGACCTGGGCAGGATGCGCGAAAGATTGCGCGAACCAAGCGGTTCGCCATCCTTCAGATAGTTTTCGACAATGGCGCGGAAAATATCCCGCGACCGGGAATCAAGTGACTGCAATGTCGGATCGATGATTGCGCTGTTCATGGGGCTTAAATCGCTTCCAGTCCTGTTGTTCAGAATATAAGCGCTGCCGCCGCGAACTCAACCTGAATGAAATGCCTGGGAAAGGCCGAATTCCTTTGCCTGGCCGGTATTCAGGAGCTACAAACCGCCGCAGAAACAAAGCGAGGTCAAGAAAATCATGCGCCCATCAAAACGGCAAGCGGACGAAATGCGGGCTGTCACATTCGAGCGTGGCATCTCGAAACACGCCGAGGGCTCATGCCTGGTCAAGTTTGGCGACACCCATGTCCTTTGCACGGCCAGCCTTTTGGAAAAGGTTCCAGGCTGGATGCGCAATTCCGGCAAGGGCTGGGTAACCGCCGAATACGGTATGCTGCCACGCTCGACAACAGACCGGATGCGCCGCGAGGCGGCGGCGGGCAAACAGGGCGGTCGGACACAGGAAATCCAGCGGTTGATCGGGCGTTCGCTTCGCGCAATTGTCGACATGGAGGCTTTGGGCGAGGTGCAGATTACCGTCGATTGCGATGTTATCCAGGCCGATGGCGGCACCCGCACGGCGGCGATCACCGGTGGTTTCGTTGCTCTTCACCAATGTGTTCAGTGGATGGAAAAGCGCGGAATGACGTCGGTTACGCGCGCGCTGAAAGACCATGTGGCGGCCATCTCCTGCGGTATCTGCGACGGCGTGCCGGTTCTCGATCTCGACTATGATGAGGATTCTGCGGCCGATACCGACGCCAATTTCGTCATGACCGGCAATAACGGCATTGTCGAAATACAAGGCACGGCTGAAGGCGCGCCTTTCAGCGAGGCGGAATTTACAGCGCTCACCGAGCTGGCGAAAAAGGGCATTAGCCGCCTTGTCGGCCTTCAAAAAATGGCGATTGGTTAAAAACAATGCAGCCGGCTGGCATATTGGAGACTGTGCTTTATGCCGCTAATCTGCCCGCCGCGGAGACATTCTACTCGCAGATCCTTGGCCTTGAGGTCATTCGTTCTGACAAGAGGCAGGTGTTTTTTCGATGTGGCGATGGCGTGTTGTTGATTTTCAACCCCGCCGAAACGATCAAGCCGGTCGCTTCGGCCACGCCTTTTCCTGTACCGCCGCACGGAACCACCGGAAGCGGCCATGCCTGTTTTCGCGCAAGCGCCGACGAGATCGTTTCCTGGAAGAAGCGTCTGGAAAAAGGCGGTGTTGCCATCGAAGCCGACTTCACCTGGCCGTCGGGCGGACGTTCGATCTATTTTCGCGATCCGGCCGGCAATTCCTTGGAGTTTGCCGAGCCGGCTATTTGGGGGCGTAAGTGAGAAAGCTTAATAGCAAGGCGCTGGTTGTCGCGACACACAATGAAGGCAAGGTGCGCGAGATTGCCGGCCTGATCGCGCCATACGGATTGAGCGCCAAATCAGCCGGCGAGCTTGGACTGCCCGAGCCGGAGGAGACCGGCACGAGTTTTCGCGAAAATGCCTATATCAAGGCGTTTGCCGCAGCACAGGCAACCGGCATCCCCTCGCTTGCCGATGACAGTGGTTTGTGTGTCGCAGCACTTGGTGGCGATCCGGGTGTGTACACGGCCGATTGGGCAGAGCAGCCCGACGGCTCACGTGACTGGCTTGCCGCCATGACCAAGGTGGAAGACAAGCTTAGGGCCGCCGGTGCGGTTGAACAATCCCAGCGCCGTGGAACCTTCATGGCAACACTTTGCCTTTGCTGGCCGGATGGCCATGCCGAGTATTTTGTCGGCGAAGCGCCAGGTACACTGGTCTGGCCGCCAAGGGGTGAACACGGCTTCGGCTACGATCCGGTCTTTCGCCCTGAGGGCCATGAACGCACCTTTGCAGAGATGCTGCCGGAGGAAAAATATGCCCGCGGTGCCGGCGCTGACGGCTTGGGGCTCTCTCACAGAACGCGCGCGTTTGAACTGTTTGCACGCGCGACGTTTGGTAAATAATCGTGACGGATCCTGGCTTTGGCATCTATATTCACTGGCCGTTCTGCGCAGCCAAATGCCCCTATTGCGATTTCAACAGCCATGTCCGCCATCAGGCGGTAGACCAGCCCCGCTACGCCGCCGCCATCGCCCGCGAATTACAGACCTATCGCGACAAGACCGGCCCCCGCGAGGTCTCAAGCATCTTTCTTGGCGGCGGCACGCCATCCTTGATGTCGCCTCAAACCGTGGCAGCACTTCTCGACACGGTTGCCGCCAATTGGCATGTGCCCGCCGGGGTCGAAATCACACTCGAGGCCAATCCGTCATCCGCCGAAAAAGACCGATTTTCCGGATACCGGGCAGCCGGTGTCAATCGCTGCTCGCTTGGCGTTCAGGCGTTAAATGACGCTGATCTGAAATTGCTGGGCCGGCTGCACGATGTCGAAGAGGCCCTGGCGGCGATTGAGCTGGCGCGAAAAACCTTTCCCAGACTGTCCTTTGACCTGATCTACGCCCGCCCCGGCCAGTCCGTCGACATGTGGCAGGCGGAATTGACGAGGGCAATCGGCTATGCGGCCGATCACCTGTCGCTTTATCAACTGACAATCGAGCAGGGCACGCCGTTTCAGGCTCTGGCGGCCAGCGGCAAGCTTACCATCCCGCCGCCCGACCAGGCCGCTGAGCTTTATACCATGACACAGGCCGTGACAGCGTCGCACGGATTACCGGCCTATGAGATTTCCAACCACGCCAGTCCGGGAGCCGAGAGCCGGCACAATCTGGTCTATTGGCGCTATGGCGAATATGTCGGTGCCGGCCCCGGCGCTCACGGCCGCTTTGTCGATGGCGGTAGGCGGGTTGTCACCATGGCCGAAAAACACCCGGAGCGCTGGATGTCGAAGGTTGAAACGGCCGGTCATGGCATGATTGAAGGTGAAATCCTGTCGCGTGAACAGGAGGCCGACGAATTGCTGTTGATGGGATTGCGGCTGGCAGAAGGCGTTGACCTTGCACGCTATGAGCAGCTTTCCGGCCGCGGCCCCGACGCGTCCATCCTTGCTGGTCTTCAGGAGGAGAATCTGATCGCGCCGTGTGGAAATTCCAGACTGCGCGCAACACCGGCGGGAATGCTTGTTCTGGACGCTCTGGTCGCTGACCTGGCGCGTTAAAACGGAGCCTGCGGGCGGCCTGGCATTGCCGCAATCTCGTCTTCCCCCGCAGGCTATGTAATTCAAACACCGTCAGGCCTGCCAAAGCAAAAAAATAGCCTCAACCCACCTAGAGCAGTTTTAGCCCATTCAGAGTCAATTCTGTTTGTCGATTGGGGTGGCGATCCGGTGTCAAGCCGCTCGACGGGCGATGCCTGCCCATCGTTCTAGGGCGGATTGGCATCGGGCGTCCGCCAATCGCAAACCCGTTCGGGCCGGGCGTTTTCGGGCCAAATCCATCGCGTTTGTTCGTGAACGTATCCAGATATGCCCGACGAACAAACGCTCGACCTTGACCCGAAACCGTGTCCGGCAGAATGGCTCTGAATGGGTTAAAACTGCTCTAGTGCAATGACGGGACTATTGCCGGCCCGTGCCATTGTGTTCGCCAATGTGCGATTTGCAGATTTTCGTAGTTCGATAGAGAACAGGCTTCTTGGAAAAAGCCAATTTTCCTAAAATATAAGACACCGCCATGCTTGCTGTTTTATCGGTATCGTATACAATTAATACGTGCAAAACTTAACATGGGAACAACTTATTAAGCGACGGTCACAGCTTCAGGTCGGGCAGGTTTTTGCACCGGCTTCTGGAGCCCGAGCCCGGTGTTGGGGGCACCGGCCTCGGGATCTCCCGTTCTTGTTTTCCGTCTACATGGTTGCACCGATTTGCCAGGGCACGAATTCGTAGTCTCCAAGCCCCTGGGATTCGGATTTTGTTGTTTCGCCCGATGCTATGGCAAGCCAGCGCCGGTAAATTTCCAGGCCGGCCTCTTCCAGCGATTTTTCTCCGCTTAAGATAAGGCCAGCATCATAGTCCATATCGTCCGTCATACGGCGGTACATCTCTGTATTGGTGGCGATTTTCATGCAAGGCGCCGGTTTTGAGCCGAAGGCCGAGCCCCTTCCTGTGGTGAACGTCACCAGATTGCATCCGCTGGCGATCTGCCCGGTCACCGATGCGGGATCATAGCCGGGCGAATCCATGAAGGTGAACCCGCGGGCGGTGACCGGTTCGCCGTATTTGTAAACGCCTGTGAGCGGGCTCGTACCGCCCTTTGCCGCAGCTCCCAATGATTTTTCCAGAATTGTCGTAAGTCCGCCCTTCTTGTTGCCGGGCGAAGGATTATTATCCATCGTTCCCTTGTTGCGAGCGGTATAGTCCTCCCACCAGCGGATCAGTTCCACCAGTTTACCGCCGATTGTTTTATCAATGGCCCGCCGGGTCAAAAGATGTTCGGCACCGTAAATTTCCGGCGTCTCGGCCAGGACACCGGTACCACCCTGCGCGACCAGCAGATCGCAGGCATGTCCAAGCGCTGGGTTTGCGGTAATGCCTGACCAGGCGTCGGAACCGCCGCATTGCAATGCAACCGTCAGTTCAGATGCGGGGCAGGGCTCCCGTCGGCATTCATTGGCGTGGGGCAGCATGGCGCGAATTTTTTCAACACCAAGTTCGACTGTTTTTGCCAGTCCGGCCACATCCTGGATGTTCATGGCCTGAAACAAAGGCCCCTGTTGAATGCCATGCGCGTCCAGCAGCCAGTCGATCTGGTTCATCTCGCAGCCAAGGCCGACCATCAAAACGCCCGCATGGTTTGGATGCCGCGCATAGCCCCACATGATCCTCTGCAGTGCATCGAACCCTTCGCCCGATCCCGCCATGCCGCAACCGGTTCCATGGACGAAAGCGGCAATGCCGTCGACGGCTGGATATTGCGCTAGTTCTTCGGGACCGAATGCCTCGGCTATCTTTCTTGCCGCGGTCGCCGAACAATTGACCGATGTGATGATTGCGATGTAGTTGCGCGTTCCAACCCGGCCGTCAGCGCGGCGATACCCCATGAATGTATCCCGGTCGGCCTCCGCAACGGGAATGACCGGTCTGAGGTCAGTCGCATAGTCATAATCGACGCTGGTATTGCGGAACTCGACATTGTGCGTGTGAACATGGTCTCCCGGATTTATTGCGGTTGAGGCATATCCGATCACTTGGGCATATTTCCGCACCGGTTCACCGGCGCCGATGGTCTTGGTCGCAATTTTGTGGCCGCGCGGGATCGGTGCGGTGGTGGCGATGCCCTCGACCACCAAACCGGCATCAAGTGCTCTGATTGCGGTGACGACATTGTCATGGGGATCGAGGCGAACGGCATTTGTCATGATGTGTGATTACTCTTGCGTGGGCGGGGGATCGTCTGAACCTCCAAAAATGGTATGGAAAGTGTGCGTAACCTGCAAGGGTTTGACGGGCCTGCTCTCACATGCCTTCATCCGATTGACGCTGGCCTGGCATCGGACACGAGCTCTTGGCCATCCGCTGCACCGTGCAATCATGGAATTGGTTGGATGCTGCCCGCCACCAGCGCTTGCAGCTATCGCCTAGCCGCTGCGCCCGAATGTTGCAGGTGCCGGGCTGACCACTTTGGCAGCGTCTCCACTCACCTCATAGACCGCCAGCCCGCGCTCATTGGTTCCATCCGCGCGAAAGCGGAAAACGCCGGCATAGCCGGAAAAGCCGGTTGGATTCTCGATGATGTCCTTTCTCAGCCCCGCCTGGCCAAACCGTTTGACGATGCCGGACACCAGCGCCACTGCATCATAGGCAAGCGGTGCCACCGTCGATGGTGTGGCTTCGAATTTTGCGGAATATTTGGCATTAAACCCGTTGATCGATTCCTGATCGGCATCGGCGAACCAGGCACCGGCAAGGTTCGGGTTTTTCAGGTCCGAACTGCGCCATTGGCCGGTGCCAAGCAGTTTTTTGCCGGCAAGCGAAATACCCCGCCGCTGCATCGTACTGACAAGCGCGCCCGGCGTGGAACCGCCATCGGGAATGAAGATGGCCTGCGCGTCGGGTATTGACGGGGCAATTTGCTCCAATGCCGCTTCCACTGACGCGTCATTGTAATCATAGCGGGCGACCGCAATCAGTCGCCCGCCGGCTCTCGCCAGCGTTTTTCTCATTTGTGATTCGGCCAGATTGCCGGTGCCGCCATTTGGCAGGATGGCGACAATATCGCGGTGTCCGGCCGAGACCGCATAAGTCAGCGTGCGATCCACCACGGTTTCGGGCAAAAACGAGCCGAGATAGACGCTCCGGCCGCCAACGCGCGAATCCGATGAAAAGGCGATGATGGTTTTGCCGGCAGGCCGAAGCACGCCCGTCACGGCGGTCACATTGCCTGAAAACAGCGGGCCGAGCACAATTGACGCGCCTTCCGCAGATGCTTCCGAAGCAGCGTCGACCGCGCCGTTCGGCGTTCCAAGCGTATCCTTGATCACCAGCTGGAGCGTATCGTTGCCCCAGTCTTCCATCGCCATGAGCGCCGCGTTTCTCAACTCGGCGGCTATCGTTGCGGCATTGCCCGGCGCCGAGATTGGTAACAACATGGCCACGCGCACATTGCCCTGTCCGATGACCTCTCCCTTGGCTTCCGGCAGTTCGCTCGGCGTTGGCTGAGATTGCTGCGCCGCGTCTTGCAAACCAAATGCCACACCGCGCCCCTGACAGGATGCAATAGCAAGAACACCCAGTAACACGATCGCCAGCGCAGGCATTCGCTCACGCATCCAGTTTGGTCTTGTCATTGATGTTTCCCCGTGATTTGCGTCCGGCGGCCGCCACCGCTTGGTATTTCCAATGATAATTTTGCAACTGCAGACACGGCGTGTCAAAGAAACGTTGAGTTCCCCACGACCAGAACGGACAAACTCTGTGCAAAACCGAACCTTTCTGCTCTTTGGACACGAAATCAACGCGCCGGTTCTTGAGCCGGGCCTCTATCTGGTCGCGACACCGATTGGCAATCTCGGCGACATAACGCTTCGCGCATTGGAAACGCTGGCCGCCGCCGATATCATCGCCGCCGAAGACACGCGCATCTCCAGAACGCTTCTTGCGCGCTACGGGATCGGGCGAAAGCCCAAGGCCTACCATGAGCACAATGCTGAAAAGGCAGGCCCGCCGCTTCTGGACGCGGTCGAAGCAGGTAATAGCGTTGCCCTGATCAGCGATGCCGGCACACCGCTTATCTCAGATCCAGGTTACCGGTTGGTGGAGCAGGCCATTGATCGCGGCATAAATGTGATTCCGCTGCCTGGAGCATCGGCGTTGCTTGCAGCGCTTACCGCATCTGGCTTGCCGTCGGATGCGTTTTTGTTCGCCGGCTTCTTGCCGGTGAAAACCAAGGCGCGTGCCGATAGGCTAGGCGCGCTAGCGGCTATCGGCGCAACTTTGGTGTTTTATGAATCGCCGCGCCGGCTGGCCGCCAGCCTGGCGGCAATGGAAACAGCACTAGGAGCAAAGCGCAATGCGGTTGTCGCGCGCGAACTAACAAAGAAGTTTGAAGAATTGCGCCGTGGCGGTCTTGGCGAACTGGCGCGCCATTACGCCGAAAAAGGCGCGCCAAAGGGCGAAATCGTCATCTGTGTCGGCCCACCCGCCGGGGCGGATCCGATGGCGGCGGGTGATGTTGATGATGTGCTGAAATCCCTTGCAAAGAAAATGCCTGCGGCAAAGGCCGCCGGCGAGGCAGCGAAACTCACCGGGCGGTCACGCGCCGAACTCTATACCCGGCTGGTCGAGCTTAAGGGAAACTCCGGTGAGTAAGACAGGGGTGAACAAGACGGGTGCAAAAAGGCGGCGAGCGTTCCGCAAGGGCCATCTGGGCGAGTGGATCGCCGCAATAGCGCTGATGCTCAAGGGATACCGCATCGTCGAGCGCCGTTATCGCACCAAACTGGGTGAAATCGATCTGATTGCGCGGCGCGGCAATCTGGTCGCAATCATCGAGGTCAAGGTCAGGCCAACCCTGATGGAGGCGATGAACGCCATTGGCTCTCAGGCCGAACAACGCATTGAGGCAGCAGCCGATCTTTGGCTGTCGCGGCAACCGGATTTTGGCAACCTTTCAGTCCGGTTCGATCTTGTCGCCGTGCTGCCAAGGCGCTGGCCGGTGCATGTGGAAAATGCCTGGCAGGGCAGGCAGTAGGCCAGGCGCTTGTCACCAGCGATGCAGCCAAAATCGCGCAAACTTCAAGGGGCCGGATTTCCGACCCCTTGAAATACCACTTCAAACCCTAAAACGGGTTGTTTTCAGAACCGCCTTTGGTTTCAAAAAACTCTTTGGTTATTTTGAATACCAACGGGCTGAGCAATGCGAGCGCAACCAGGTTTGGAATGGCCATCAGCGCGTTCAGCGTATCGGCCAACAGCCACACAAAGCTGAGTTTAAGCGTAGCGCCAACCAGTGCCGCCAGTGACCACACCGCGCGGAATGGTTTGATGATCCAGACCCCGAACAGATATTGCAGTGAGCGTTCGCAATAGTAGCTCCACCCGAGAATTGTGGTGAAGGCAAAAATGGCAAGCGCAATGGCAATGATGTATCCGCCAAATCCAGGCAGCGCCAGATCAAAGGCGTGCGATGTCAGGGCCGCCCCGGTTTCGCCGCTCGTCCAGGCGCCTGTTGAGATGATGGCAAGCGCTGTGAACGAACACACGATGATCGTGTCGATGAAGGTGCCCAGCATGGCAACGAGGCCCTGGCTGACTGGTCCCTTGGTAGAGGCCGCTGCGTGCGCGATCGGAGCCGAACCAAGACCCGCTTCGTTCGAGAATACGCCGCGAGCAACACCAAACCGGATAGCTGCCCAAACCGCAGCGCCGGCAAATCCTCCGGTAGCTGCCGCCGGTGAGAAGGCATGGGTGAAGATAAGGCCGAAGGCTGCGGGGATGGCATCGGCGTTTAACAACAGTACGACGGTGCTGGCCGCAATGTAGGTAACCGCCATGAGTGGCACCAGTTTTCCGGCAATGGTCGAAATCCGCTGAATGCCGCCAAGCAAAACGGCGCCAACCAGAACAACCAGGACAACGCCCGTGATCCACTCGGGAATGGCGAAGTTTGCATTGAGCGCATTGGCGATCGAATTGGCCTGAACCATATTACCGATGCCAAAACCGGCAATGCCGGCAAACAACGCAAAGCATGCGGCGAGCCATTTCCAGTTATCGCCCAACCCGTTCTTGATGTAGTACATCGGACCGCCGACATGCTTGCCGCGTTCATCCGTCTCGCGAAACCGGACCGCCAGCACGGCTTCTGCATATTTTGTTGCCATGCCGACAAGAGCGGTCATCCACATCCAGAACACCGCGCCCGGTCCGCCGAGAAAGATCGCCGTCGCAACGCCGGCAATGTTGCCGGTGCCGATCGTCGCTGCAAGCGACGTCATCAGGGCATTGAAAGGGCTGATGCCTTTTTCATCGCCGGGGATACGCCCCTTCCAAAGCAAGCCAAAGCCAAATGGTATTTTAAGGATTGTCAGCAGTCTGAGGCCGAGGGTTAGATAAATGCCAACACCCAGAATAAGCACCAGCATGGGGATACCCCAAACGATGCCATTCAGCCAGCCGACCGTATTTGTCAGTATTTCCATGTTCCCCTCCTATAGGATTATTATTTGTTTTCAGGGTACCATAGAACATCCAGTTTACATGGGTCAAAATTATAGAAAGCTGATTCAATGAAAATTCCAGAACAGATTTCCACAGGTAATTTTTCGATTTCTCCATGCCTGGATTCGAAAAACAGGAGTTGAATCAGTCTTTACCGGCACCGCTGCCACCGCAGCATTAAGCCGTTGCTTTACCCCCGCCTTGTCACCCGCATCGGCATCCCGCCGCGAGGCTGGGTCGTCAGCTTCTGCACCGGCCACGGATTGGTATCGTCTGTGCAGTCGAAGCGGAATTGTTTCAGCAGTACAGCAAGCGCGATGACGGCTTCCTGAAGCGCAAAGGTCGAGCCGATACAGACCCGGTGTCCGGCGCCGAATGGCAGATATTGGAACCGGTTAATCCTTCCGCGATTTTCCGGCCAGAACCGTTCCGGCAAAAAAGCGTCTGGCTGATCCCACAATTTGCGGTGTCGGTGCAGTGTCCAGGGCATCATCAGCACGGTGATACCGGCGGGGATCGGCACATCGTTCCATTCATCATCGGCAATGGCGGCACGGTTGATCGATGGTGCCGGCGGATAAAGGCGCATCGCCTCTTCGAACGCAGCCCGCGTCAGCGGCATCTCGTCGAGCCATTTGGCCGGCGGCGGATGCCTGGCAAGCACCCGGTCAATTTCCGCTTCGACCAGAGCCCTGTCGCGCGGTGAATTGGCAAGGCAGTATAATGTCCAGGTAAGCGCCCGGGCCGTCGTTTCGTGTCCGGCGCCGATAAAGGTGATGATATTGTCCTCAATCTCCGCTGATGACAGGCCGTCACTGCCTTCCTGGCGCAGCAAAAGGGTCAGGAAATCGTCCAGCACCGGCCCGCCGGCCTTTATTTTGTCGCGCCTCGCATCGATCGTGTCAGCTACGATTTTCCTAAACAGTTTCAATGTTGCCCGCCCGCGGATGCGATTGATCCGGGGAAGCCACGCCGGCGCCTTGATGAGATCGAGCGGGTCGACCTGGCCCATGGTCGAAAGCAGACGATCGACCTCGGCGGCAAAATCCGTGCCGGAAGTCTCGATGTCGCCGGAAAATAACGTCGCCGACAGGATCGCAAACGTCAGTTCGGTCATATCGATGGAAATATCACGGTCGACGAAACCGGCCCCGCCACCGTCATACCGCCCGGCATGCTTCTTTGTTTCGGTCAGCATGATGTCGGCAAAGCCGTTAATATGCTTGGGCGTAAACACCGGCGCCATGGCCTTGCGCGACCGCTTCCAGACCTCGCCCTCCGCGGTGAGCAATCCATCGCGCAGTATCGGCCGCAAAATGAGCTGCCGGATCGTCGCCATGCGGTAGTTTTTGGCATTGTCGACCAGCACATGGCGGATCAGGCCCGGATCATTGACGATCAGCGTTCGCTCGTTGAAGAATCTCGTATGGATCCATCGCTCATTATAGGAAGGCTCTCCCCATAGTTCGAGCGGATTGCGCTGCACGGTCCGGATCACTTCCAGAAAGCTCGGAATATGCGAGCGCGGCTTGGGTGCCGGGGGAGTAAACGGTGTCGGTATCGCATCCATTGGCGGGTGATCCTGTCATCGGTCAAGATAGAATATCACGGAGCGCCAATTCAACCAATTGAGCAGGCCGCGTCCAGCTGTTTGTCTGGTGGTTGTGGGTCGTATGCGAAATACGGTACTACTACTGGTCAGTTCCCGCAGTTTGGTTGGATTAAGCCGCCAAACATCCTATATAAATAACTCATCCAGGCTCGTGATTCGCGGGGAATTTGCGCGAGCCCTTCCACCGGCACCGGAAAAGAAGATTTATGAGCGACACGCCTGAGACAGAAACCGGCGGCAATGCCGAATATGGCGCCGAATCGATCAAGGTTCTCAAAGGGCTGGATGCCGTGCGTAAACGGCCCGGCATGTATATCGGCGATACGGATGACGGTTCCGGCCTGCATCACATGGTCTATGAAGTGGTCGACAACGCCATCGATGAGGCGCTTGCCGGTCACGCAACGCTGGTCACCGTGACCTTAAACGCGGACGGTTCGTGTACTGTAACCGACAATGGCCGTGGCATCCCGACCGATGTGCACAAGGGCGAGGGCGTCTCCGCCGCCGAAGTCATCATGACCCAATTGCACGCCGGCGGTAAGTTTGATCAGAATTCTTATAAGGTTTCCGGCGGTCTGCATGGTGTCGGCGTGTCGGTGGTCAATGCGCTGTCCGTCTGGCTTCGGCTGACGATCCGCCGTGCCGGCAAGGCCCATCAGATGGCATTTACCCATGGTGTCGCCGATGGACCGCTCACGGTCATTGGCGATGCGGGTGAAGAGACAGGCACGGAAGTGTCCTTTCTGCCGTCTACCGAAACTTTCACCATGACGGAATTCAACTATGAGACGCTGGAGCACCGGCTGCGCGAACTGGCGTTTTTGAACTCCGGCGTTCGCATCGTCCTGACCGATGCCCGTCACGCCGATATTAGAACCGAGGAGCTCGTCTACGACGGCGGCCTGGAAGCCTTTGTCCGCTATCTCGACCGCGCCAAGAAGCCGCTGATCGAAACCCCGGTTGCAATCACCAGCGAAAAGGACGGTATCACCGTCGAGGTGGCGATGTGGTGGAACGACAGCTACCACGAAAATGTACTGTGCTTCACCAACAACATACCGCAGCGCGATGGCGGCACGCATCTGGCCGGTTTTCGCGGCGCATTGACGCGCCAGGTGACCGGCTATGCCGACAGTTCAGGCTTGACCAAAAAGGAAAAGGTGTCGCTGACCGGCGATGATTGCCGCGAGGGCTTGACCGCGGTCCTGTCGGTCAAAGTGCCTGATCCGAAATTCTCCTCACAGACCAAGGACAAATTGGTGTCGTCCGAAGTCCGCCCGGTTGTCGAAAGCCTGGTCAATCAGGCACTTGGCGAATGGCTGGAAGAACATCCAGCCGAAGCAAAGACACTGGTGGGCAAGGTCGTTGAAGCTGCCGCTGCCCGCGAGGCGGCCCGCAAGGCCCGTGAATTGACCCGCCGCAAAGGCGCTCTCGATATCACCTCACTGCCGGGCAAGCTCGCCGATTGCCAGGAGCGCGATCCGGCGAAATCGGAACTGTTCATCGTCGAGGGCGATTCAGCCGGTGGCTCGGCCAAGAGCGGCCGGTCGCGCAAGAACCAGGCCATCCTGCCGCTGCGCGGCAAGATACTCAATGTCGAGCGCGCCCGCTTTGACCGCATGCTATCATCCGATCAGGTCGGCACGCTGATAACGGCGCTCGGTACCGGCATCGGCAAGGATGAATTCGATGTCGCCAAACTACGCTATCACAAGATCATCATCATGACTGATGCCGATGTCGACGGCGCGCATATCCGCACTCTGCTGCTAACGTTCTTCTTTCGCCAAATGCCGGAATTGATTGAAAACGGGCATCTTTTTATTGCTCAGCCGCCGCTCTACAAGGTTTCGCGCGGCAAGTCCTCTCAATATATCAAGGACGAGAAGGCATTCGAGGACTACCTGATCGACAGCGGCATCGAGGAAGCGTCACTCGAACTCCACTCAGGCGAAGTTCGCATGGGCGCCGATCTTCGCGAGGTCATCGAGGATGCCCTGTCGGTGCGCAGCCTGGTCGATGGTCTTCATACACGCTATTCCAGGCCGGTGGTCGAACAGGCGGCAATTGCCGGGGCTTTGAGTGCCTCGATTTTCACCGATCTGGCCCGGGCCTCGGCCGCCGCCGAATATGTTGCGCGCAGGCTCGACATCATCGCCGAGGAAACCGAGCGCGGCTGGCAGGGCCGGGCCAATCCGGCCAATGACGGTGCGGGCGGTTTTGTTTTTGAACGAACGGTGCGCGGTGTGAAGGAAGCGGCCATTGTCGATGCGGCCTTGCTGGCGTCGGCCGATGCCCGCGCCATCGACCGTTACGCGGCGCGTCTGCAGGAGATCTATGGCAAGCCACCGACCTTGCGGCGCAAGGACAAGGCCATATCCATCCCGGGGCCGATCGCATTGCTTGATGCCGTGTTCAATTCCGGCCGCAAAGGCATCGCCCTGCAGCGCTACAAAGGTCTGGGCGAGATGAATTCCGACCAGCTTTGGGAAACGACGCTTGATCCGAATGTTCGCTCTCTATTGCAGGTCAAGATCAACGATGCCACCAATGCCGATACGCTGTTTTCGCAGCTTATGGGCGACGATGTCGAACCGCGCCGCGCCTTCATTCAGGACAATGCCCTAAGCGTAGCCAATCTGGATGTTTGACCGTGATTAATCCGGCGCGCCTGCTCACCGGCAGCGGTGCTCGTTGGGGTTAGGCCCAGGCGTTCTCTATGACCCCTCCAGCATCCCTCACGCGATTGGCCTTTGGTGGTATGATCGCCATGGCGGTTGCCATGGGGATCGGCCGCTTCGTTTATACGCCCATTTTGCCGGGCATGATGGAAGGCCTCGCACTGTCGGCATCTGACGCCGGTCTGATCGCTTCATCAAACTATCTGGGTTATCTGATTGGCGCCATTTTGGCGTCAGGCGCCTGGGGGCAGGGGATCGAACGCCGGGTCATGGCGGCAAGCCTGGCAGCCTCGGCGGTTTTTGCGGCAATGATGGGCTTGACCGACAGTCTTGCGGCATTTCTTGTCATCCGCTTTCTGGCCGGTGTGGCAAGCGCCTTCTTGATGGTGTTCCTGTCGACCATCGTGTTCTCACAATTGGCAGCAGCGGGGCGCGAAGAATTGCAGGCCATGCACTTTGGCGGTGTCGGTCTTGGAATAGCGGTCTCGTCGCTGATGACAGGCGCGCTGGTCATTGCAAATGCGCAATGGCAGGCAAGCTGGTTGTGGGCCGGTGGATTATCGGCAATCGGGTGTCTCGCAGCCCTGTTGCTGGTAAATCGCGGCCCGGTGGCGGCAGGCCAGACCGGGCCAGAACCGGGACTGCCCAAATGCAAACGCCTCTATCGCGTCATCATCGCCTACGGTCTGTTCGGCCTTGGCTATGTGGTCACGGCAACATTTCTTGTCGCGATCGTCAGGCAGGGCGAGACTGGCCGGCTGTTTGAATCCGTGGTCTGGCTGGCGGCCGGGCTTTCCGGCCTCGTCTCTGTGTGGCTGTGGAACAAGCTGGTTCGCCGCATCGGGCTGGCAAAAACCTTTGCCGTCGGTTGTCTGGTCGAGGCGGTGGGCGTCGTCGCAAGCATCGGCGTTGGCGGCTATGCCGGTCCTCTGATCGCCGCGGTACTGTTCGGCGGAACGTTCATCGCGATAACCGCACAGGGCTTGCTGGCGGCACGCAGGCTTGCACAGGATGCACCCCGGCGCGCGCTCGCCTTGATGACGGCATCCTTCGGTACAGGGCAGATCATAGGTCCGATCGCCGCCGGTTATCTGGCAGACCGGTCCGGCAACTTCGTGTCCGGCAGCGTGCTGGCGGTCCTGATGCTGCTGGCGTCGGCCGCAATCATGCCACGTGATACTAGAGCGCGATAGCGACCGCCTCTGTCCGCTTATCCGCCCACCCGGTCTGCTTCGATGGATCGCAGATAATCGCGATGCGACAGACAGGCCACCTCCGGCTTGCCGCAAACCGTTGCCGCAAATCGCTCCAGCGCCTTCCAGTAGGCGCCGCCATTCATCAGCGTGAAATGAAAGCCGATTGAAAACGGTCGCCGCCGGCCGGCATATTCGCGTTCAAATGCCGCCATCAGCGCACCATAGGTACGCTCGGTGAACAAATCGGCATTTTCGGGTTTTTCAAGACCGTCCGAATGACGGACATAGAGATTGTAGTCCATCGCGATGATACGGCGTTTGCGCGGGCCCTCCGGGATCAGCGGCAGGGAAAAACGGTAAAACCCGGATTTGGCAGCCGGCCAGACAAGCCCGCGCGACACACTGCTGGCATCATAGCGAAAGCCGTTTTTCCGCAGCGCTGCAAACATCGCTTTGTTGGTCGCAAGATATGGCGCCCTGAACCCGGTGATTTCGCTTGCGGCAAACCGCTTCCAGCCCGCAGGCTCATAGGGAATGCCGTTCAAGGACCATGCATCCGACAGGATAGTGTCGAAAGCCGCGTGCTCAGCCGCCCACTGTTTGGCGCTCCATCCGGCACCGTCAAAATGGCCGCAGCCATGACTTGCAATCTCGTGGCCCTCACGGCGTGCCGCCCAGATCTGGCGCAACCTGCCGGCAACCTCATCGCGGGATTTTGCAAAGCCGACATTGGACTTTCCCGCATTTGTGCCCGGCCCACGATAGCGAAACCTGTTTTCAGGCGAAAGCAGATAGGCACAGGACAGAAAATAGGTAAACCGCGCGCCCGTTTTTCGTGACAGGGCCCGACTGCGCTCCCACTGCGAAAGCGCATGCGCACCGTCAAATGAGATCAATATCGCCTGTTTTTCAGGAGTGTTGCCGGTGGCCGCCGCCATCGCGGTAGGAGACAGAACAAGCAGCAGCGCCATGGCCGCCTGATACGCAAAAAACTTCATAAAAAGGACCGTGGATAATCTCTGCCGCTTCAACAAGCTGCTTAGAGCCAAATTATGGTTTTGTTAAGATGCGGGTCCAGCAGCCGGCACACACTATTTGCCTGCACATCCAACGCAACGCTCGGCCATCGGATCGATCGCAAGCCGCCCATCTGGAATTTCGCTGCCGCATTCCTCGCAATAGCCATAATCCTGACCGGCCAACCGGCGCTCTGCCATCTCAATGCGAATAAGATCGCGTTTGCGGGCTCGTTCCGCAGCCTGCTGCATGGCCTGATTTTGCAGCGCGTCCATACGCGACAGCCGCCCGACCGCCTGTTGATCGAGTTCCACGGGAGCACGCGCGTCTTCGCTGAGTTTGGAAAACTCAAGCAGTTCGGCCTTTTTGCCCATAAGCCGTTTGCGGGCCAGCTTCTGATCAATTGCCATTTAGTCAGTTTACCTAGTGGTTCGATTCCAACATTTGCATCCCACCTGCCGCACGCTTATCAGCAAATGTTGGAATCATAAGAACCACTAGAATCAATATCTGGCTAGTGGTCTTTATGTTCGAAACGCTTGCTAATGGCGTTGGCTAGTAACCGGATGCAAGCGTTTCAAACAGACCGCTAGAGCGTGGACGCCCCGGCAAATCGTGTGATGGCATTATGTCTTTGTCTTGAAGACGATCAGCGCTAACATTTGCAGCACAATTAGGGAGAATCGAAAAATGGCATTGCTCATCATCGGTCTGGTCCTGTTTTTAGGCGTGCATTCCTTGCGTATTTTTGCCCCCGCCTGGCGCGACGGACGGCTGGCGGCAATGGGAGAGATGCCATGGAAAGGCCTTTACGCACTGGTTTCCCTGACGGGTTTCGTGCTTCTCGTATGGGGATATTCGATGGCGCAGCCTGAGGCGGTGTTCTTTTATGAGCCACCTGCCTGGGTAAAACACATCGTCGCATTGTTGATGCTGATCGCTTTGGTAGCCCTCATGGTTTCGCAGCTTCCAGCCGGGAAGCTGAAACCGGCGCTGAAACATCCGATGCTGCTGGCAACCAAGATCTGGGCAGTCGCCCATCTGGCCGCCAACGGGGATTTGGCATCGATCGTGCTTTTCGGATCATTTCTCGCCTGGGCGGTATTGAATCGCATATCACTGGCCAAACGTGATGCGCCACTTGCCGCAGCAGGGCCGATACATTGGGATATTGCCGCAATCGTCTCCGGCGTGGTCGTCTATCTGCTGTTTGTCTGGCAGTTGCACGGCTGGTTGTTCGGCGTGGTGCCATTTTGAGCGCATCCGGTTTAAACGGCACCGTCGCACGATCATCTGATCGTGCTTGAGATATTCTCTTCGCCGAACCGAATTGCCATCAAAACGCTCCTGTTTAGGCCGGATACGCTCTTGTTGATTTTACCCTGTGAGCGAAATTCTGGCCGTCGCCCCTTTCGCTGCCCAAAAAAAACGCTACAAGGCCTGATCCAAACGTCTAGAACGTGTCTTGTTTAAATGGGACCGGAAAATCATGTCCGATGACAGTTTCATTCGCGAAGTCGACGACGAGCTTCGCCAGGACCGCGCCAAAGACCTTTGGCAGCGTTACGGTATCTGGGTCATTGCCGCAGCGATTGCCATCGTGGCGGGCACGGCCGGCATCCGTGGCTACCAATATTGGGTCGACACAAAGGCAAGCGCATCAGGGGATGCCTTTCTCCAGGCGATGACGCTTGCCAATGACGGCAAAGCCGACGAAGCGCTTGCCGCCCTGGCTGAACTTGAAAAAAGCGGCTACGGCTCCTACCCGGTTTTGGCCAGAATGCGGGCTGCGACCGTACAGGCTGAAAGGGGTGAATTCGCTACCGCCATTGAAGATTTCGATGCCGTCGCCGCTGACAGCTCGATCCCCGTCGCAATCCGCGACATGGCCCGCCTGCGCGCGGCTTTGCTGCTGGTCGACCACGGCAGCCGGGAGGACGTTTCCACCCGTGTTGAAACGCTTACCTCGGACACAAACCCTCTGCGTCATTCCGCCCGTGAAGCGCTTGGCCTTGCCGGCTGGAAAGCCGGTAATTCAGATGATGCGCTAAAACTGTTTGAGCAGATTTTCGCCGACAGTTCCGCGCCACGCAATGCGCGCCAGCGTGCCGAATTGATGGTTGAACTGATCCGCAGCACCGGCGGCGGGTCCTGATCGCATCCCATGTCTTTCCGCGTCGCCATTGTGGGCCGGCCAAATGTCGGCAAATCGACCCTGTTTAACCGCTTGGCCGGGCGCAAGCTCGCTCTGGTCGATGACACACCCGGTGTGACGCGCGACCGCCGCATCCATGACGCCAAATTGTTCGATCTTAATTTCGAGGTCATCGACACGGCCGGGTTCGAAGAGGCGACCGATGAGAGCCTAGAAGGCCGCATGCGCCAGCAGACGGTGAGCGCCATTGGCGAGGCCGACCTTGTTTTGTTTGTCGTTGATGCCAAATCCGGGCTCACCCCGTCAGACAATGCATTTGCCGATATTGTGCGCAAAACCGGAAAGCCCCTGGTTCTGGTGGCCAACAAGGCCGAAGCCAGAGGCGCGCAATCCGGCCTGATCGACGCATGGGAACTTGGCCTTGGCGAGCCGGTGGCGATTTCCGCCGAACATGGTGAGGGCCTGATTGATTTACGCGAGGCCATCGTCGCCGCGCTGGGCGAAGACCGCGCGCTTGGCAAAATTGATGACGAACCGGTTGTCCAAACCGGCGGTCAGATATTTGCGGGCGACGATATTGACGATCCCGACAGCGAGGAATTTCCCGCCTACGATACCTCCAAACCGCTTAAAATTGCCGTTGTCGGCCGGCCCAATGCCGGCAAGTCGACCCTCATCAATGCGCTATTGGGCGAAGACCGCATGCTGACCGGGCCGGAAGCCGGGATCACCCGCGATTCGATCTCGGTCGACTGGACGTGGCGCGGCCGCCAGATAAAGCTGTTTGATACCGCCGGTATGCGCCGCCGAGCCAAGGTTCAAGAGAAGCTTGAAAAACTGTCTGTTGCCGATGGTCTGCGCGCAATCCGTTTTGCCGAGGTGGTGATCATCGTCTTCGATGCGACAATTCCGTTCGAAAAGCAGGATCTGCATATTGCCGACCTGATCATTCGTGAGGGCAGAGCACCGGTCATCGCGTTCAACAAATGGGACCTGATAGAAGACCGGCAGGCGGTATTGGCCGACCTGCGGGAAAAAACGTCAAGGCTTTTACCGCAGGTTCGCGGCCTTCAGGCCGTTCAGGTGTCGGCCGAGACCGGCACCGGGCTTGACCGCCTGCTTGAGGCGGTAACGCGCACCCATCAGGTTTGGAACCGGCGTGTTTCGACCGGCAAACTCAATCGCTGGCTTGAACGCGCAACCGCCCAGCATCCGCCGCCCGCAGTGTCGGGCCGCCGTTTGCGGATAAAATATTTAACCCAGATAAAGACCAGGCCACCGGGCTTTGTCGCCTCGTGCACGCGGCCTGATGCGGTTC
This sequence comes from Rhizobiaceae bacterium, assembly GCA_963669455.1. GTDB lineage: Bacteria > Pseudomonadota > Alphaproteobacteria > Rhizobiales > Rhizobiaceae > JAWKWH01. Next base: position 3,203,799 of record OY770026.1, on the reverse strand, counting down.
CGCGCTCCTATGAACGCTATATGATCAACGGGCTGCGCGAAGCCTTTGATATGCCGGGCGTGCCGATTCGCCTCGCATTTCGCACCGGCAGCAATCCGTTTGCCGGTAAAGCCAAGAAGCGCTGAGGTTTGAATAAATTTTCTCGTTCCCGTTAACCGCTAGGCAAGGTTAACAGCGCACAATTGAACAGTTGAGTAACCAGTGATCCTGTTCTGGAGTGTGTTTTGTGCGTTTGAATCTGAAGAATCGCCGGCGCGGCGGTGGCAATAATTCTATACTTGCCCCCTTTGTCATCGGAGTTGCCGCCTGGATCGCATCTCCAACAACTGTCGCATTTCAGGATATCGCCAGCCTGGTATCGGGCTCCGACAACGGGCAGGCACGCTGGAACAATTATATTGAAAAATCCGCCGCCGGATCCATCCACGATATTGAGGTAAATTTCGCCGATGGCGACCTCACCACCGGCTCGATTTCCGGTGCCGGATTGAACGCGCCGGGACTTGGCAAGGTAGCGTTCATCCCGGCACAGGCATCGCTCGCCGGGGTTCCAGACGAAGCGCGCATCAACCGCTCGGAAAAACGCGACCGGATTATCAAGATTGCCCCCGTGGCCCCGCCGAAGGATTTCAACGCCGGTTCGGTTCTTAAAAGATCATCCTCGCTGCTTCGGCCTGAAAAAGCAGGCAAATTGGCGATGGCGTTCGTCAAGCCGGAGATTGAAGGCCGTGAGTTAAAGATCGCCACGGCCTTTCACTTGCCCAGAAAACAGGAGCCATTGCTCGGTGTCAGCCGCAAGCTTGCCGGGCTGGTCAACAATACCAGGCCTGACATTCTGGCAACTGCATACGCACCGCCGAAACCGGATTATGCCAAAGCATCGCCATTCTCGAGCCTGCTGAAAGAGAAAAGCGAGGAAAAACGCGGGCGCTTCATTCCGCCATCGGCCAAAGGCGACCATAGCTGGGTTCGCAGCGCGCTGCCGGCAAGCGTTTTTTCCAAAAAAGAGCAGCGCTGTCTGGCCGCAGGTGTGTATTTCGAGGCTCGCGGCGAACCGGTTGCCGGTCAGGCTGCCGTGGCACAGGTGATCCTAAACCGGGTGCGCAATCCGAAATATCCAAACACCGTATGCGGCGTGGTCTATCAGAACAAATCCTGGCGCAATCGCTGCCAGTTTTCATTCGCCTGCGACGGTATTCGTGATCGCATTGCCAGTCCGGCCTATTGGGACACCGCCGAGGAGGTTGCCCAGGCGGTCACCGCCGGTGTGATCTGGTTTCCGGAAGTCGGGTCGTCGACGCATTATCACGCCACCTACGTCCGGCCGCGCTGGGCGCGCACGATGAAGCGGATGAAGAAGATTGGACAGCATATCTTCTACCGCACCTATGGCGGCGGCTGGAGCTGAGCCGAACACCGGCCGGGGCAGATTCGCCCGGGGCATCGCCGCCTAGTGATGAAGGCGCATTGTCGCACTTTGCTAACACACTGAAAAATAACATATAAATACCCCTTTATGGTCATGTACTACCTGCTTGACTGTGCGGGGTGGCATAACTATGGTGCGCGCGACTTTGAAGCGGGCTTTCGGGCGACCGGAAAAGCTTGGATCGGAGGGTTGCGGTGGCCGGAACAAAAGGACCGGACGACGCCGGAAAATCCGGCCGATCAGAAGGTGACAAACCCGCCGTCAAGGATGGTGAACTCGACCGCCGCCGAAGGGACCTGGATGCCGCATTGGCAAAACGGACCCGCAAGGAGGCGAAAGCTCAAAAGGCGTCATCGGGAAGTGCTGCGGGATTTGCCGTTGCCTTGAAGATGTCAAGCGAGTTTATCGCAGGAATTTTGGTGGGGACGGCGATCGGATGGCTGATCGACCAACTCGCCGGCACGTCGCCCTGGGGAATGATTGTTTTCCTTCTTTTAGGGTTTTGCGCGGGCATTCTCAATGTGTTGCGTTCGGCTGGAATGGTGGCTGAACAGTCGACGCGGCGAGAGGGGGCGGAAACGCCGGAAGATAAATAGATTTCCGCATTGGGCGGAACAGAAACGGGGTTTGAAATTGGCTGCTGACAAGGTTGATCCTATCCATCAGTTCCATATCAACCAGGTGGTACCGATTGAGATCGGCGGGTACGATCTGTCGTTTACCAACTCATCACTGTTCATGGTTGTGACAGTCGTGCTGGCATCGGCATTTTTGTATCTGACCACGTCAAGCCGCGGCATTGTGCCGGGCAGGGCGCAATCGGTGTCGGAAATCCTCTATGAATTTGTCGCCGGCATGCTGCGCGATTCAGCCGGGTCGGCCGGCATGAAGTTCTTTCCGTTCGTGTTCACCCTGTTCACCTTCATCCTGGTGGCGAACCTTCTGGGCATGTTCCCGTATTTCTTCACAGTAACCAGCCATCTCATCGTCACCGCAGTGCTGGCACTGCTGGTGTTTTTCATTGTCGTCATCTACGGCTTTTGGAAAAACGGCCTCGGTTTTTTGAAACTGTTCGTCCCGTCCGGCGTGCCGGTCGTGCTGATGCCGCTGGTCATTGCCATTGAGGTCATTTCGTTCCTTGCCCGCCCGATTAGCCTTTCGGTGCGCCTGTTTGCCAACATGCTGGCCGGCCACATCACGCTAAAAGTGTTCGCGGGCTTCGTTGTATCGCTGAGTACAGCGGGTTTTGTCGGCGTTGTCGGCTCTATCCTGCCGCTTGCCATGGCCGTTGGGCTGACGGCGCTGGAATTTCTGGTGGCGTTCCTGCAGGCCTATGTCTTCGCAATGCTGACATGCATGTACATAAATGACGCCCTTCATCCGGGTGGACACTAGGACCCCAAATCACTGGCATTTACGCCAATCCCAACCACAAAGTTTTAAAACACATTCCAACCAAGGAGCACTAAAATGGAACCGGAAGCAGCAAAATTGATTGGCGCAGGCATCGCCGCCATCGGAACCGGAGCCGCAGGCATCGGTGTGGGTAATCTTTTCGGCCAGTTTCTTCAGGGTGCGCTTCGCAATCCATCGGCTGCCGATGGCCAATTCGGCCGGCTGATCTTTGGCTTCGCCGTGACCGAAGCGCTTGGCATCTTCGCGCTTTTGATCGCGCTCCTGCTGCTGTTCGCCGTTTAATAAACGACCGGACAGATTTCGTGCTGGCTGTATTAGACGGCCGGCAACAAAGCACAGGAAGAAGCCATGTTCGTTGTATCCGCCTATGCGGCATCTGACGGGGAAGTGACTAATACCGAAACCGGCGTCGCCCACGATGCCGGTCATGAGGCTACGTTCCCTCCGTTTGATTCGGCAACTTTTCCCTCACAGATCCTGTGGCTCGTCATCACGTTCGGGCTGTTTTATCTGTTCTTGAAGCGGGTGGCGCTGCCTCGCATTTCTGACATTTTGGAAAACCGCAGTGACAGGATTGCGCAGGATCTCGATCAGGCGGCCAGCATGAAGCAAGAGGCTGACGAGGCGATAGCCGCCTATGAGCAGGAGCTTGCCGAAGGCCGCGCCAAGGCCGGACAAATCGCTCAGGAAGCCCGCGATGCTGCCAAACAGGAGGCTGACGCCGAGCGCCGGCAGGTTGAAGCTGAGCTGGACAGCAAACTTGCAGAATCCGAAGCTCACATCACGTCCATCAAGGAAAATGCCATGAAGGAAGTTGGCACGATCGCTGAGGACACAGCCACATCGATCGTCGAAAACCTCATTGGTGGCAAACCCACCAAGGCGGAGGTTTCCGGTGCAATCAAGGCGGTAAGGGGCTAGACCATGGACGCAACATCCCTCGCATCCGTATGGGCGCTCGTCGCGCTGGTAATTTTCCTCGGTATTGTCTTCTACCTCAAAGTACCGGCAACGGTAGGCAAAACACTGGATGCCCGGGCCGACAAAATCCGCAACGACCTTGAGGAGGCACGCAAGCTGCGCGAAGAGGCCCAGCAATTGCTGGCCGAATATCAGCGCAAGCGCAAGGAAGCGGAAAAGGAAGCAAGCGACATGATCACTGCCGCCAAGAAAGAGGCTGAAATCATCGTCGCCGATGCCAAGCAGAAGACCGAAGACTATGTCGCGCGCCGCACAGCTCTGGCCGAGCAGAAGATCGCGCAAGCCGAGCGCGAAGCGGTCAACGAGGTTCGTTCCGACGCTGTCGAGATAGCCGTGGCGGCGGCAGGAAAACTGCTTGAAGACAAAATCGACAGCAAGGCGGCCACATCGCTTTTCAAATCGTCCTTGTCCGAGGTCAAGTCGCGGCTTAACTGATCGTATTCAAATTGATATTTTTACGCCGCTGGAACTTTGCGTCCGGCGGCGTTTTATTTTGAACAGATTCCGCTACCAAGGAACGTTCTGACAGCAAGTACCGGCAGGTGATAAAGACATGATGATCGGTAAATTAGCGATACGCGAAAGTAAGCCGGGTGACATGTCCGCGATCGAAACACTTTATCGCGAGGCATTTCCGGAGGAGGATCTATCGCCCCTGGTCGCTGAATTGCTTTCAGGGCGGCAAGGCGTACTTTCGCTCGTCGGGACAGAAAACCAGCGTCTTTCAGGCCATATTGTTTTCACCACCTGCAGCGTGGCCGAAAAAACAGACAAAGTGGCGCTCCTGGGACCGCTGGCCGTTTTGCCGGCCTGCCAGCGGCAGGGCATCGGCAACGCGTTGATCGATGCAGGGCTCCAGCGGCTGACAAGGGACAAAATGCGCCAGGTGTTTGTACTTGGCGATCCTGCCTATTACCGGCGTTTCGGTTTTCAAGTCGAAGATGATGTCACCCCTCCATATCCGCTGCCGCCGCAATGGCAGGGCGCCTGGAGGTCTTTAAGCCTCCAGGGCGATCCCGTTCAGGGAACGCTGCAGGTGCCGCCGCCCTGGCGCCACCGGGCATTGTGGGAAGAATAGCGGCAATCTATGCCTCGGCTGCTTCCTCAGCCAGGTTGCGCAGCGGCGCAAAAGTAAAGCGGTGAATGCGTTCGATGCCACCATCGGACAAAACGGCTGAACGGTGTAATGCCGTTCCATAACCTGCATTGGACTGAAATCCGTATGACGCATACACCTTGCCGACCCGCTCCATCATCCGGTCGCGCATGACCTTGGCAATGATGGAGGCGGCGGCGATTGATTGCGAGCGGCTGTCGCCCTTGATAATCGCTTCGGCCGGGCAGGGCAAATTTGGGGGAACATCCCGTCCATCGACCAGCGCAAAGCCGGGCGCGTGCGCAAGGCCTAAAACCGCACGCGTCATCGCGGCCAGGCTGGCCTTGCGGATATCGGTGCGGTCAATCTCCTCCGCGCTCGTTGACGCCAGGGCGACCGCCAGCGCGGAGGCCATGATGTGCTCGAAGGCGCTTTCGCGCTTTGCCGCTGTCAGCCGCTTGGAATCGTCTAATCCCCCGGGAATATTGTCCGCATCGAGAACGACCGCCGCGGCGACCACAGGTCCCGCCAGCGGTCCCCGGCCGACCTCGTCCACCCCGGCTACGGGGCCAAGGTTTTGTGAAATCACCTTGGTTTCAAATGAAAAGTCCGGTAGCTGCAAACCTGTTTTCATCGGGGGTGGTTTCTAGGTTTCTAGAATGTTGGATCACTGTCAGCTTGCCATTCCATAGATCGACGTGGTGGTCCATCTATTGCAATTCTCAATTATCACTTGCCCACCGGTTTTGAGCCCCTACATTCATGAATAAGGCAATGGGAAAACTGTTATGATATTTCAATGGCTCGGAAAAATCATGTTGGCCGGCACCGTCGCGACGCTGGTTTTGCCTTTGGCGGATTCGACAGCGGCATTTGCTCAAAGCTGGCCTGATCGGAACTCCAGTGTGCGTGACGACGTCACCGGATATCTGTGTACCGATCCAGGCTGCATGACCCTGCGATTGCCAAAATCAAAATGTCTTTGCCAAAAGCAGAATCCCTGGGAACGCAATGTGCGCAAACTGCGCCTGAAATGTTCCGTGGTAAGCTTTGGCAATGTGAGCGCTTGTCCGGTCAAGCCGAGATATGGCATTTCGGTCGAGTAGTCGCATCGCAAATGGCAAGGACCCGGCCGCCAGCCTCGCGGCTGCCGGTCTCCCGCGCACCCGTCAGCGTGCCGCAGGTATGCGCAGTTCCTGACCGGGAAAGATCTGGTCCGGGCGGTTGGCCAGAGCGGGATTGAGTTTCAGAATTTCCTCAAACCGTTGCCCGTCACCAAGCACTTCCGCCGCGATATCCCAAAGTGATTGTCCAGGCTTTACGACATAGGAAGCAGGCTTTGCATCGTTGGCAACATCGTCCGGCGTTGCATCGTCAAGCGTCACCCGCGGTGCCATAGCCACCTTGTCTTTCGGCTCCAGTGGAGGAAGGCCTTCCGACAGTTTTTGTTCGACCGTGGCCAGCACATCGAGTTCCGGCTTCATGTCGCGGGCATGGTTCCATTGAAACACGGCCTGCAATTTCTTGCCGGCGCGCCAATACGCATCCCCCAGATGGTCGTTGAGAATAGGATCGTCCGGCTTCAGCGAAACCGCCTTTTCCAGCTCGCGCACCGCATCATCAAAGCGTTCCAGCCGGTAGTAAGCCCAGCCGAGCGAATCGACGATATATCCGTCGTTCGGCCTGAGTTCGACGGCGCGCGCGATCATTTTGAGGGCTTCCTCAAGGTTCAACCCCATATCGACCCAGGAATAGCCGAGATAGTTCAAAACCTGCGGCTGTTCGGGTCTGAGCGCCAGCGCTTTCTTGAAATTGGGTTCTGCCTTGGCCCATTGTTTCAGACGTTCATAGGCGATGCCACGCTGGTAGAATACGTTCCAGTGTTCCGGACCGGGTTCGGCCAGCCTGGCAGTGGCGCGATCATAGACCTTTGCCGCAGCCGCAAAGTCCTTGCGTGAAGCGTGAACCCCTCCCAGTGCAAGATAGCCCCGCATATCGTCAGGATCTGCATCGAGCAGCACCGTTAGCTGTTCAATCGCTTCGTCGTGTTTGTCGACATCCGCCAGATTTAGTCCGAGCTGCATTTTGGCAAGCCGGGCCATCGGCGAACCGTCCGGCACGCGACTGTAAAAGCCAATCGCTTCCTGGGACCGGCCTTGCTGTTCGGCTAGCTGACCCAGTTGAACCAGTATTCCGGCACTGTCAGGCCGGAGCGCACGGGCATATTGCAGATAAAGGCGGACAAATGCTTCGCCGCCGCCCCGATTGAGCGCTGCGCCGATATTGAGCAGAATTTCCGCCGCACCGTCACCGGCATCGAGGATCAGTGGTTTTACCTGCGTTTCAGCGGCGATTTCGTCTTCAAGCGCCTTTAGGGCCTGCCTGCCGGGCGCAAATGATTCGCCCTGGCGGATCGCTTCACCGGCCGCTTTGCGCTCACCTTGCCGGGCCAGAAACAGAGCCTGCGCGCTGACGGCGCGCCAGTAGGTGTTCGGTGCTGAGCGTCCTCCGCTGCGGTTTGCCACGGTCTCCGCAAAGGCGGTGCGGGCGAGATCCGGCCGGCCTGCCTGCTCGGCGATCAGGGCGCGATGATAGTCTTTAAACAGGCCAAACCATTCCGGACCGCTAAGCCCCTCCAAATGCGCAAGCGCTTCATCCGTATTGCCCTGACCCTGTTTCGCCCAGGCGGCCATCACGCCGGTAATCAAACGGTCAAGATCGGATTCAAGCGCCAGCTGCAACCAGTATTCCGATTGTTCAAAATCTTTTTTTCGAAAAGAATCAACGGCTAAGGCCAGTCTTGAGAAACGCTCGACCTCTGGCACCGCCTTTAATTTATCAGCCAGCGGCAAGGCTTCGTCAAACAACTCATTGGAGATAAGCGCCAACATCAAGCTGCGTTGCAACTGCTGATTTGCGGGGTCAAACGACAGCGCTTTGCGATAAAACGTGACCGACCTGTTCAGGTCGCCGTCGACCTCTGCGGTTCGTGCGGCCAGAAATGCGCCGGAAAATGACTGGATCACGATTTTGTCCAGATCATTTGTATCTGCGAAGGCTTGATTGGCCATCAGAGGCCACATCGCCGCCAAAGCTGTACCAAGCATAAGCTTGCGAAATTTCTGCATTAGATCCTTCCCGTGCCCCGCAATCTGACCAAGACTGCAATCAATCCGCAAAGCATGACCTTTTTGCGGTTGCTACGCAATCAACAGCGTCATGACATTGTTGTAAGAACACTATAGCGCACGCGTTAACGAAGGGTAGTGGCCGATGGCAAGGCCGACAAGCTGTTAGGTCACCCGGCTGATACAAAACCTGATGAGTTCCAGCATGGCCTGTTTCTGCGGCGTGTCTTTCAAAGGTGCCAGCGCATCGCTGGCGATCTCGCCAAAATGTCGCGCCCTGCCCACGGTATCGCGAATGGCGCCGGTGCGTGTCATCAGGCCGATTGCTTTGTCGAGCGCCTCATCGTCGGATATGCCTGCTTCGATTGCCTGTTTCCAGAATTCGCGATCTTCGGCGGTTCCGCGCCGGTAGCTCAAAACCACCGGCAGCGTGACTTTGCCCTCGCGAAAATCATCGCCGACATTCTTACCGAGATCGCCGGCATTGCCGCCATAATCCAACGCATCGTCAACGAGTTGAAAGGCGAGGCCGAGATTGGTCCCGAACGAGCGCAGCGCCGCGCGGTCGCTTTTCGACGCATTGGCAATGACAGGCCCCACTTCCGCAGCCGCGGAGAACAAAGCTGCGGTCTTGGCGCCGATTACCGCAAGATACTCATCCTCGGTGGTCTCAAGATTTTTTGCCGCCGCCAATTGCATGACTTCGCCTTCGGCAATGACGGATGCCGCCGTTGACAGGATGCCGAGCGCTTCCATCGAGCCGACTTCCACCATCATGCGGAATGCCTGACCGAGCAGATAGTCGCCAACCAGAACACTTGCCTGGTTGCCCCAGATCATCCGGGCGGTTTTCTTGCCGCGGCGCATGCCGCTTTCATCGACCACATCGTCATGCAGCAGAGTAGCCGTGTGCATGAATTCCACTGATGTCGCAAGTTTGACGTGGCCGTCACCCTTGTAACCAAACATCTGTGCGGCAGCCAGCGTGATCATCGGCCGCAATCGTTTTCCGCCCGAAGAAATCAGGTGGTTTGCGATCTCGGGAATGAGTTCGACATTGGACCCGGCTTTGGAAAGGATCAACTCATTGACCCTTGCCATGTCAGCCTCGGTCAGATCCACCAGCGGTCTGATCGACGCGTTGTCACGCGCTCCATCCGCTATTGATACGACGACACCCACTTTATGTCTGCTCCCTGCCATTGCAGCGTGTTGCATCTAGTCGGAAACGAAAAAGCTGCCTCGCCCTTCGGTCGAACGCTTTTTTCGTTACCTTTTTTGAACCCAAAAAACGCAACACGTTTTAAGACGGATTCAAAACCGGTTCCAAGCCATTTTAAAGGGCGGCTACCCTGCTCAAGCTTATTTCGCCGCAACCTTAAACCGCAAGCGGCGAATTGGCGCGCCACACTGTAAAATCCATTGTCCACGGCCCTGTTTTTAACGCTTGACCGGCCAAATGACCCGTCCACCCGTTTACAACGCCACCAAGCCGGTTATTTAGAACATATGATCGAACTTATCCGCACAAATGACGTGGTTTTGATATCATTTGTTGAAGCGTTGATGCGTGATGCCGGCATTGGCTATCTGGTGGCAGACCAGAACATGAGCATCATCGAAGGATCAATAGGCATTCTCGCCCGGCGTGTTCTGGTGGTTGAGGAAGACGAAATCGCAGCGCGGCGTCTGTTGACCGACGCAGGCATGGCACATGAACTACGCGACCGGTAATGGTCCGATGTCGAACCGGCCCAATCAGTCAGGCACAACCATTGATGCTTTTCACCGCGAGAATTTCTGGTTGATCCAGCCAACCGGCGGACATCGCGCCGGCATGGATGCGATGGTGCTGGCAGCGTCGGTACCTTCAACCTTTAAAGGACATGCCGCTGATCTGGGTGCGGGAGCGGGTGCAGCCGGTTTTGCGTTGGCGTCGAGATGCGCCGGCGCGCGCGTTACGCTGGTTGAGCGTGAAGCCGGAATGACCAGACTTGCGCGGCAAAGCCTTAAACTTGCGCAAAATGCGCGACTAAGTGACCGGATGAACGTTCTGGATGCCGATGTCTCCCTTGCCGGCAAGGCACGTGTGTCTGCCGGGCTTGGCGACAGAACCTTTGATTTTGCGATCATGAACCCGCCATTCAATGACGGTCGTGATCGCCGCTCACCCGACCCGCTGAAGCGCAATGCGCATGTCATGGAGCCGGATCTTTTCGAGACCTGGATTAAAACCGCAGCAGCCATCGTGCGCCCGGGTGGCGGCATGGCCCTGATCGCAAGGCCCACATCACTTGGCGCGATCTTACCGGCGATAGACGGCCGGTTCGGTGCTTTGCAGCTAAAGCCGGTGCATCCTCATGCCGGCGAACAGGCCATCCGCGTCGTTTTGCGCGGGGTTCGCGGATCGCGCGCTGGCCTGACCATTGAGCCGCCGCTCATCTTGCATGAGCGGCAAAAACAAGGGTTTACGCCGGCGGCGGATGCGCTTTGCAACGGCCTTGCCGCACTGTTTGATGAATGACAAAAGAAGGGGCTCAATATTGCACAGGCAATATTTCGACCTACATGAAAGACAACATTTCACGGAGGAAACTGCTTGAAACGCTATATCAATAGCATCCTGCCCAAATCGATGCGATCCGAAGCCGTGACCATTCCGGTCGTTAGGATGCAAGGAGCAATCATGGCTTCTGGCGGGCAGTTCCGTACGAGCCTGTCGATTGCATCGGTGGCCACATTGCTGGACAAGGCTTTCGCCGACAAGCAAGCGCCAGCCGTTGCGATCATCATCAATTCACCGGGTGGTTCAGCGGTTCAATCACGGCTGATTTTTCAGCGCATTCGGGCTCTCGCCGAGGAAAAAGACAAAAAGGTACTTGTCTTCGTCGAGGATGTCGCCGCTTCCGGAGGCTATATGATCGCCATTGCCGGCGATGAAATATTCGTCGATCCGTCGTCGATTGTCGGCTCGATCGGTGTGGTATCGGCATCATTCGGTTTTCAGGAGATGATCAAGAAGATCGGCGTTGAACGCCGCGTCTACACCGCCGGCAAGAACAAGGTGACGCTCGATCCCTTCCAGCCCGAAAAAAAAGCCGACATAGACAAGCTGAAAAAAATTCAGCTTCAGATCCACGACGTTTTCATCGGCCTGGTCAAACAGCGCCGCGGCGACAAGCTTGCAGATGACCCGGATTTGTTTACCGGTGCATTCTGGGCTGGCGAAAAAGCCCGGGAACTGGGGCTCGTTGATGATATTGGCGATATCCGCAATGTGTTGAAAACGCGATTTGGCCCAAAAACGCGCATGCGTTTGATTGCGCCGCCGCGTGGCCTGTTTGGCCGCCGGCAAGGCGTTTCAGGTGCCGCTCTATCCGGCTTGGCGGCAGGTGCCGTGAGCGGCGTTGCCGAGGCGGCAGAAGAGCGGTCTTTATGGGGGCGTTTCGGGCTCTAGCCAGTCTGGCACCAACGGACAGAAGCCCGTGCGGGAAAGGAGTTGAACATGCCGCAATTGTTGATCCTGGCGATAGTCGGCATTGTCGGCTGGTTTGGCTATAAGGCCTTCCTTCGCGAGGCCGACCGTGTTCACCGCCGCGTTCGGCGCGCCGAGGATGAGGCGGCTAACCGGGCGCAGGGAACGCTTGTCGAGGACCCCGAAACCGGCGAATATCGCCCGCAAAGCGATTGACCCTGGCGCGTTCGGCCGGACGGGCGGAGGTGACCTGAAAATTTTATCAGCAACGGCATCAGCCAAGATCAATCTTGCGCTTCACATCACCGGACAACGCGAAGATGGCTATCACCTGCTTGAGACGGCCTGCGTGTTTACCGATTTTGGCGACCGGCTGACGGTTGCGGCCTCCGCGCACGATGTGTGCATCATCAAAGGCCCGTATTCGGCGTCACTGACCGATGATGGCAATCTTATCATCCGTGCGCGCGATGCACTGCGCCGGGCTTTCCCCCGCCAAAACTGCCAGCCCGTATCGATCGTGCTGGAAAAAAACCTGCCGGTGGCCGCCGGCATTGGCGGCGGATCCTCCGATGCTGCCGCCACACTCAAATTGCTGACCCGGCTTTGGGCGCTCGATCATCATGCCGGCCAGATGGCGGATATCGGCCTTGCTCTTGGCGCCGATGTTCCAATGTGTCTTGCCGCAAACCCTTTGATTGCGCGCGGCATTGGCGATCGGTTGGAATTGCTGCCGGATTTTCCAAAACTCGACATCGTTCTGGTCAATCCAGGCATTCCGGTTTCAACGGCAAACGTTTTCCAGCATGTGGAAAACAAACTAAATATGGGTCTGGCAAAGCCGCCAGCAGACGGCAGTCAGGCGCAAATCGCCTCATGGCTTGGCAAAACGCGCAATGATCTGCAGGAACCGGCTATCCACCTGGCGCCCGGCATTGCAACGGCGCTGGATGTGCTGAATGACAAAGGCGCGGTCTTTGCAAGAATGTCCGGATCGGGCGCGACGGTTTTCGGCCTGTTCGATGGCGAGGCGGCCGCGCAATCGGCTGCAAAATCCATTGCATCTGAAAGGCCGCAATGGTTTGTAGTGGCAACTGGCACCGGCGCGGGGATGAAATAGAAAATGGAAACTAATCGATATGGCGCATGACGAGCCGGGCGAGCGGGCATTCATTCCCATAGGCATCGCGGTGTTGACCGTGTCCGATACCCGCACACTTGACGACGACAAATCCGGCAACCTGCTGGCTGAGCGGGTCGTTGAGGCGGGCCACCGGCTCGCCCGCCGCGCGATAACAACTGACGACATTGAGGCTATTCGCTCAATCGTCAAACAATGGTGCCGTGACGAGACAGTCGATGCGATCATAACAACCGGCGGAACCGGGTTTACCGGCCGCGATGTCACACCTGAAGCAATCGAGCCGCTGTTCGACAAGAAAATGGACGGGTTTTCGCAGGTGTTCCACCGCATTTCCTACGACAAGATCGGGACGTCGACCATCCAGTCGCGGGCAACCGGCGGCGTAATCGATGCCACCTATGTCTTTGTCCTGCCGGGGTCGCCGGGCGCCTGCCGCGATGCCTGGGACAGCATATTGAATGGTCAGCTCGATTACCGGCACAAACCGTGCAATTTTATCGAGATTATGCCGCGGCTTGACGAGCATCTCCGCCGTTCCGGAAAATAGGTTTTTAATCAATCAATTGAGTGATTTCCGGCCATATCCCAGGTGCCGTTTCTCCCGGGGTAATGTAAGAATCATTTCCTTTTGAAGAAAAAAGTTCTTGATTTGTTCTAATTTGGTGAATAGGAATAGATTCATCAACAGCGCAGGAAACGGCGCTGACAGGGAGAGCAAAAATGGAAGCAATTGATCGGGCAGACGGCGAAGCCTTACGCAACCGGGTTTTGGAATCCGGTCCTCTTGCCACCATGCGGCCGGCCGAAAGGGCAAATGAAGTCCTGGATCGCAGCAATATTCGTGTTCCCCTTGATCTGAGGCGCGGCCGGGCTTCGGCAATCAACCCGACCGGCCGTTTTGAAGCGAAAACACGCCATGGTTTTGATGATGGCTGGAATTCGATTGAGGATTTGCCGCCCTTCAAAACAGAGGTTCAAATTGAGCGGCCACGCAAAATAATCACCCGCAACACGTCGCCGGATATTTCGTTCGACCGTTCAATCAACCCCTATCGCGGTTGCGAACATGGCTGCGTATATTGTTTTGCCAGACCGACCCACGCCTTTATGGGGCTTTCGGCCGGGTTGGATTTCGAATCAAAGCTGTTTGCCAAGCCAGACGCCGCCAAACTGCTTGAACGGGAACTTGGCCGCAGCAACTATAGCCCCGCGACAATTGCCATTGGCACCAACACCGACCCCTATCAGCCGGTGGAAAAAAAGTGGCGCATCATGCGTGAAGTGCTCGAAGTTCTCGAGGCATGCAATCATCCCGTCGGTATTGTCACCAAATCGGCTTTGATATTACGCGACATCGATATTTTGTCGAGGATGGCTGAACGCGGTCTGGCCAAGGTGGCGCTGTCGGTGACGACGCTTGATCGCAAGCTTTCACGTGGCATGGAACCTCGTGCTGCAACACCTGAAAAACGCCTGGAGACCATGCGGCAGTTGAGTGAAGCCGGCATTCCGGTCTCGGTCATGGCGGCACCGTTAATCCCCGGGCTCACCGACAGCGAACTGGAGCGTATTTTGGATTCATCGCGCGCCGCCGGTGCCCGCGAAGCCGGCTATATCCTGCTACGCCTGCCGCTTGAGGTAAGCCCCGTCTTCAAGGAATGGCTTCTGCGTCATCATCCCGACCGTTATCGCCACGTGCTGTCATTGATCCGCTCGATGCGCGGCGGCAAGGATTATGACGCCGAATGGGGCAAGCGAATGCGGGGTGCAGGACCCTATGCCTGGCAGATTGGCCGCCGGTTCGAGATGGCCGCCAAACGCCTCGGTTTGAACACACAAAGAAAAGCGCTTCGCACCGACCTGTTTGTCCCGCCTGCCAAAAAGGCAGCACAGTTGCAGCTATTGTGATGACCGTCACACCAAAGCGAAGGCAACCCGTTTATGGTCCGCATTACCAATCCCGTCAGGCCTATTCCCCGCCTCAACTGCCTGATGGTATCTTCCCGGCTCCGCCACCCCCCAATCCGGGAAGAGTTAGTGAGAGAACCGAAACCGCCAGGAACCCCGCCGCATCAAGGTTCCCGCAGGTTTCGGTTCTCCGCATCATTGGCGGCCTCAAAAGTCAATTGCAACCAGACGCTTGACCGCGTCCGCATGCCGTGGCACTCGACGGCTGGATTTTTGTTGCAATTACCGGACTTTCGCCAGTGTCAGCCAGTCTCGATCCAAAACAGTCATTCCAGGGCCTGATTTTTGCGCTCAATGAATATTGGGCAGGGCAGGGCTGTGTGGTCCTCCAGCCCTATGACATGGAGGTTGGCGCCGGCACGTTTCATCCGGCAACCACGCTCAGATCGTTGGGGCCAAAACCCTGGAAAGCTGCCTATGTCCAGCCCTCGCGCCGGCCCAAGGACGGCCGCTATGGTGAAAACCCGAACCGGCTCCAGCACTATTATCAGTATCAGGTCATCTTAAAGCCCAACCCGCCGGATTTGCAGACGCTTTATCTGGGTTCGCTAGAGGCCATCGGCATCGACCCGCTTCTGCACGATGTCCGTTTCGTCGAGGATGACTGGGAAAGCCCGACGCTTGGCGCGTGGGGACTGGGCTGGGAGTGCTGGTGCGATGGAATGGAAGTGTCCCAGTTCACCTATTTCCAACAGGTCTGCGGCATCGAGTGTTCACCTGTTTCAGGCGAACTCACCTACGGGCTTGAACGGCTGGCAATGTATGTCCAGGGCGTCGACAATGTCTATGATCTGAACTTCAATGGCGGCGGTGACAAGTCCAAAGTGACCTATGGCGAAGTGTTTTTGCAGGCCGAGCAGGAATATTCCAGGCATAATTTCGAGTTTGCCGATACGGCGATGTTGCTGCGGCATTTCGAAGATGCCGAGGCTGAGTGCCGTGCCCTGTTGGCAGCAGGTGCTCCAGAAGATATCGGCGCGGTTCACCGGTGTGTCTTTCCAGCCTACGATCAATGCATCAAGGCCAGCCATGTGTTCAATCTGTTGGACGCGCGCGGCGTGATTTCGGTCACCGAGCGGCAGAGCTACATTTTGAAAGTCCGCGACCTGTCGAAAGCATGCGGTGAAGCCTTTTTGAAAACCGAAGCCGGAGGTGCATAACCGGTTTCAGCAGCCTGACGACAAACACTGTGTTAACCAGCTTGGCCTGTCGTATTTGGGGCATGATTGGGTTAGATGGCAGTCAAACTATGGTGACAAAAGGAGAGTTTAGATGAGCAAAGGTGAGATCGCATCCAAAGAGCCCATCAAGGTCGAAGTGGAAGATGGCAAGAGTTATTTTTGGTGCACCTGCGGCAAATCACAAAATCAGCCATTTTGTGACGGCGCCCACAAGGGAACCGATTTCACCCCGCTTAAATGGACAGCCGATGGTTCCGGGCCAAAGTTCTTCTGCGCCTGCAAACAGACCGATGGCCAACCATTTTGCGATGGCAGCCACAAGAATATCTAGCATTCCACCCAACAGGTCTCGGTAACAAGCACGCCGGCTTTCAGAGCCGGTGTGCCCATGACGGTTGGCCGAGTTCCGCCGCCGGTCATTTTCTCATGGTCAGTCTGCCGCTTACGGGATGACATTGTAGGCTGCACTTGCTACTCCCCCGCAGTCCTTGTCTTTAAGCGGTAATCACATGCCCGACCTTTTGCTTGAACTTCTAAGTGAAGAAATTCCTGCCCGTATGCAACGCCGCGCTGCCGGCGACTTGAAAAAGCTCGTCACCGGCGCGCTCGTTGAGGCCGGCCTCACCTACGAAGCATGCCAGGAATACTGGACGCCGCGCCGGCTGGCGCTTGATTTGCGCGCGGTGACGGCCCGCTCGAAGGATATCCGCGAAGAACGCAAAGGCCCGCGTGCCGACGCGCCTGAAAAGGCGATAGAGGGATTTTTGCGTGGCGCTGGACTGGCGTCAATCGATGACGCTGAAATCCGCTCCGATCCGAAGAAGGGTGATTTTCTTGTTGCTCTGATCGAAAAACCGGGCAGAGCTGCCGAAGATATTATTGCAGGAGTTATGCCGGGCATCATCAGGAATTTTCCCTGGCCAAAATCCATGCGCTGGGGCGCATCATCGGATAAGCCCGGCTCACTGCGCTGGGTCCGCCCCTTGCAGTCAATCCTATGCACTTTCGGGCCCGAAACCGAAGAGCCGGTGATCATTGATTTTGAGATCGATGGCGTTCGCTCCGGCAATATCACCCAAGGCCATCGCTTCCACGCACCGGACCCAATCACGGTTCGCCGGTTTGACGACTATGCCGCAAGCCTGAAAAATGCGAAGGTGGTGCTCGATGCCGAGCGCCGCAAGGAGATCATCCGCGCCGATGCCGCAAACATAGCCTTTGCCAACGGCTTGGAGTTGATCGAGGACGACGGCCTGCTGGAAGAAGTCTCGGGCCTGGTGGAATGGCCGGTCGTGCTGCTCGGTGAGTTCGAAGAGGCGTTCCTCGACATTCCCGCAGAGGTGATCCGCCTCACCATCAAGGCCAACCAGAAGTGTTTTGTCTGCCGCCGGCAGGGGGCTGATGGCCTCGCCAACCGGTTTATCCTCGTCGCCAACATCGAAGCAAGCGACAGCGGCGCGGAAATTGCGCATGGCAATGCCAAAGTGGTGCGTGCGCGGCTGTCGGATGCGGTCCACTTCTGGAACATCGATCAGGCAGCCCTGCCTGACATTGATGACCTCAAGCCCTCGGCGCACAAATTCGACCTTGATCTGGCAAAGCCGCTCGACCAGCGCATGGCCAAACTCGATCATCTGGGCGTGACATTTCACGCAAAACTCGGCACCCAGGGCGGGCGTGTGGCGCGCATTGCCGATCTGGCGGCTACGCTGGCGCCTGTTGCCGGCGCTGACCCGGTTATGGCGCGCCGCGCCGTAATTTTGTCAAAAGCCGATCTGCCGACGGAAATTGTCGGCGAGTTTCCTGAACTGCAGGGCGTGATCGGGCGCAAATATGCCAAATTGCAGGGCGAACACGCATCGGTCGCCGCGGCCATAGAGGAACATTACCGCCCGCAAGGGCCGTCCGATGAGGTGCCGCGCGATCCGGTATCGGTGGCCGTGGCACTGGCCGACAAGCTGGACACGTTATTGGGATTCTGGACCATCGATGAAAAGCCCACCGGCTCGAAGGACCCTTATGCTCTGAGAAGAGCCGCACTTGGTATTATCAGGATCGTGTTGGAAAACGGAGTCAATGTCGCTCTGACGGAAGTGTTCACCGATTGGGGAGTAAACAATAGGCATCTTTTGCCCGAACCTACCGATATCGAAGAGCACGCAGAACAATTTTATCGTTCAGATCTCCTTTCCTTCTTCCACGACCGCCTGAAGGTTTACTTGCGCGATTCCGGCGCCCGGCACGATTTGATTGATGCGGTCATCACCGGGCAGGCCGATGATCTTCTTCTGGTCGTTCGCCGGATTGAAGCGCTTGGCAAATTTCTGTCTACCGGTGATGGCACCAACCTGCTCGCGGGGGCGAAAAGGGCAGTCAATATTCTGTCCGCCGAGGAAAAAAAGGGTGCTGCAATCGCAACTGCCATTTTGCCGGATTTGTTTCAGACCGACGAAGAACGCGCGTTGTTCGACAGCCTGGAGGAGGCTGAAAAATTTGCCGCAGACGCGATCGCGTCGGAAGATTTTGAAAAAGCGCTGAGCTTCCTGTCCGCGCTGCGTCAGCCGATTGATGCCTTTTTCGACGAAGTGTTGGTCAATGCCGATGATGAGGCTATTCGCGCCAACCGTCTGGCGCTATTGGCGCGCATTCGCGCGGCAACGGGCCAGGTCGCCGATTTTTCGAAAATTTCCGGCTGACGCCTAAGGCGTGTTGCGTTTTATCGGATTCAAAAACGTAACGAAAAATGCGTTCGACCAAAGGGGGAGGCAGCTTTTTTCGTTTCAGATTAAACGCGATACGCCATAACCGGGGCAAGGCCACCAAATGCAAAAAGGCAGGCTCAATCAGCCTGCCTTTGAAAAAATCTGTTTCGGTTGGAAATACTGCCTATTCGATCCGCAGTTCCATTTCGTCGAGATTAATCTGCGTCTCGACACTATCGACAGAGACGGTCGCATCATCATCGGCTGTGTCCACCATGCTGGCATTCGTCGCCGGCTCGGGATATGCATCCATCACGTCAGTCGGATTATCATCCGTCATTGCTTGTTCCTCGCCTGGCCGCGGAGGCATTTTTGGCAGGAAACCCACCTTAAAACGGCGCTTGACTTCTTTCTTTTCCTTTGGCGGCTCGCCATAAGCGACTATTGAAACCGACTTGTGGCTTCCCTTGGAAAGGCCGTCGATCGAGTAGACCGAATCTGAAACCTGTTTCGTTTCGCCGGCAATTGCGCTGCCGGCCATAGCTGTGGCCATCGCCGTGGCCAGGATGATGATTGTTTTGCTCATAACAAACGCTCCCCAATTTCAAGCGTCCACCATAGCGATGTACCATTGAAATCCGATTGCTGATTTAGTTGCAATTTTAATGAGTGGCCACAAACCCTTGCCCTGTGCGGGTTTGGAGGATAGGGAACCGGTCTTGCGAAATGCCGGAGAGTTCACGATTGGCGCGTATTGTTCCAGCGGATAAGATCAACGCCGAGGCTGTTGCATTGCTTGGCGGCGGCGAGCTGGTGGCCGTTCCGACAGAAACGGTCTACGGCCTTGCTGCCGACGCGATGAACGGTCTTGCGGTGGCCAGGATATTTGACGTCAAGGACCGCCCGCGTTTCAATCCGCTGATCGCCCATGTGGCCGACCAGGCGATGGCAGAAAAAATCGCCGTCTTCGATCCGCTATCTAGAATGCTTGCCGGCCGGTTCTGGCCTGGTCCGTTGACGCTTGTCCTGCCATTGAGGGAGGATGCCGGCATCAGCGCTTTGGTAACGGCCGGGCAGGATACGATCGCATTGCGCATGCCGGTGGGTGTGGCCCGGACTATCGCGGCAAGTCTTGGCAGGCCCCTGGCTGCGCCATCTGCCAATCCTTCTGGCCGTCTCAGCGCCACAACCGCCAGCGATGTCAAAGCCGGTCTGGGCACGCGCATTTCATTGATCGTGGATGGCGGGCCTGCGCGTATCGGTGTCGAATCGACCATCGTGCGGGTTTGCCAGGATGATATCACGCTGCTTCGGCCAGGCGGGGTTCCGGTGGAGGATATCGCCAGGGCCGCCGGCAGGCCTGTCAAAAAAGCCATGGCCGGCAGCGCCGTTGAAGCGCCAGGCATGCTGGCATCCCACTACGCACCAAAGGCCGCGTTGCGGCTTGCCGTGACCATGGTTTCTGCCGGGGAAGCAGTGTTGGCTTTCGGCCCCAACAGGGTGGCGGGCGCAGAACAGGCATCGTTGATCTTGAACCTCAGCGAAAACGGCAATCTGCAGGAGGCGGCAGCCAATCTGTTTTCACATTTACACCGGTTGGACGCGCATCAGCCCGGTGTGATTGCCATCGAGCCGGTACCCGCCTTGGGACTTGGGGCAGCCATAAATGACAGGCTCACGCGCGCGGCCGCACCCCGCGATCAAGTGACCGCAGGACCGGAGGACAGGGATTGATGAGCGGGTTGGATGAAAATCTGATTGGGCAGTTTTCCGCTATCGTCGGAGCGAAATACGCGGTGACTGAGGCTTTGGAAATCGAACCTTATGTGACCGAGTTGCGCAAACTGTTTCCCGGACGCTCGTCCCTGGTGCTGTTGCCGGGGTCGACGGCGGAAGTCTCCGCAATCATGCGGCTCGCATCGCAAACCTCAACCGCTGTCGTGCCCCAGGGCGGCAATACCGGGCTTGTTGGCGCAGGCGTTCCCGATATGAGCGGCAACCAGATCGTGGTCTCCTTGAAGCGGATGAATAAAATCCGCCAGATCGATACCACGTCGAACACCATGATTGTCGAGGCCGGAACCATATTGCAGGACATTCAGCGTGCCGCAGACAACGCTGATCGGCTGTTTCCACTATCACTTGGCAGCCATGGCACTTGCCAGATCGGCGGCAACCTGTCGTCAAATGCGGGCGGAACCGGCGTGCTGGCCTACGGCAATGCGCGCGAACTGTGCCTCGGACTGGAAGTGGTCCTGCCCAATGGCGATGTGTTCGACGACCTTCGCAAGCTGAAGAAGGACAACACCGGCTATGATCTGAAGAACCTGTTTATCGGGGCGGAGGGAACGCTGGGCATCATCACCGCCGCAGTCGTAAAACTGTTTGCCAGGCCGAAAGGGCGCGAAATTGCCTGGATCGGCCTGCCATCGCCCGACGCGGCACTGAAGCTGTTCGAGCTTGCAAATAGCCGTGCCGGTGCGGCACTTACAGCATTTGAACTCATCAACGATGTTATCGTTGGTTTTGCCCGGGCGCATGCCCCAGGCATTCGCAATCCGCTCGCAACAGACTTCCCCTGGTATGTGATGATGGAGATTTCTTCTGCGAAATCATCTGAGGACGCCAGGCAGATATGCGAGACAATCGCGGCTGAAGCATTCGATGCCGGGCTTGCTGCCGACGCTGCGATAACGGCCAGCATCGCCCAATTCAACGCAATCTGGCATCTGCGCGATACCATGTCGGAGGCACAGCGCCCGGAGGGGTTTTCGATAAAACACGATATTTCAGTGCCTGTCGCGGCGGTGCCTGAGTTCATCGCCAAAGCCGGGCCCGCGGTTCTGGCCATCGAACCGGACGCCCGCATCGTCTGTTTTGGCCATATGGGCGACGGCAATTTACACTATAATATTTCCCAGCCGGCTGGCGGGGACGGCGTCGGTTTCGCTGCAAAATACCGGCAGATGAATGAAGCCGTTCATAAAATTGTCCGCTTCCTGGATGGTTCGTTTTCCGCCGAGCATGGTATTGGCCAGCTCAAACGCGATGAACTCCTGGCAACAGAGCCGCCTGTCGCCATTGACCTGATGCGCCGCATCAAGAGAGTGTTCGACCCCACCGGGATCATGAACCCCGGCAAGGTCATCTAGGCCGGATACGACCGGTTGAATAGAATTTTATCCGGGCAGACAACGCTCTGCTAACCATTGGTTGCGTCAGGGAAAACTTAACCCAACTTGTAAGCAGGCCGGTAACGCGCCTGCATTAGTCTTGCCTGCCATACGAGGCCGGAAAACGGCTCATCGGGGCCCCAAACGGGTCCCGCCTAACAGGGAAGGTTAGTTGACCATGAGCACCCAGCTCAAGCCCGTCTGGGCAGGCCGCAACATGCGGCTCGATCCGTTTCGTCTGCCGCAGGTGGCCTGCTACGCCGCCTATGAGGACAGAGGCGACGTGACGTTCACCATTGATAGGCGCGGCGTGTCAATCAACCGGACATTGCCCCAATCGGGCTTGCCGGTATCGATGCTGCTGCCAGCGAATGTGTTTCGCGGCGTTGCCGCCCGCGCCATGGAAGATGATTTGGGCGAGGTCACCGTCACGCTGGAACTATTGCATGACGATCAGTCTCTGTCGGTCCCGCTATTGGTTGCCGATGATCTCGATGACATCGCCGCCGACTGGCGCGCCTGGGCGGATGCCTATCGTCTGCCGATGTTGCTGATCGAGGCAGACGGTGTTGCCCGCACGCTGGAAGAATCGGTCGAGCATGTCCGCCTTAAACCGGCTCAGCCCCGCCGCCGCCCGGCTGCGAAAGTTGCACGCCGCCCGAAATTTCTGGCCCGCCGCAAGGTTGGTAATCTGGGATTGCGTCTGGTGGTTGACGGCGAAGAGATCATCGCCCGAAATTAGAGCCAGGATTTCAAGCGGCGTCAAAATAGCGGGCTGATCGATGCCCAAACGCCGCCGCCCAACAATCCAAGAAAGATCATCCAGCCGACAACGGCATTGGACTGGAACAGTCGCAGACACTGATCCGGGTCGTCGATATCGAGTGTCCTGATCTGGCGCGCCATATGCGCAGCCGCCGCCACCAGCCCGGCAAGTGCCGGCATTGGCACGCGGGCAAATGCAAAGGCGGACACAAAGAACAACAACGCGCCGCCATAAAGAACGATCAGGAAAAACTTCGTCCGGTTGCCAAAAAGCCGTGCGGTCGATCGCACGCCAACCAGCGCATCGTCTTCGCGATCCTGATGCGCATAGATCGTATCATAGCCGACCACCCACAAAATCGAGCCTGCATAAAGATAAAGCGGCGCCATCGACAATGTGCCGAAACTGACCGCCCATCCCATCAGAGCGCCCCAGGAAAACGCAAGGCCCAGAACGAGTTGAGGCCAATTGGTGATTCGTTTCATAAAGGGATAAATGGCAACCACGCCGAGTGATGCGATGCCGAGCAGAATTGAAAATCCATTAAATTGCAACAGCACCAGCAAGCCCAAAAGCGCCTGCGCAACCATAAAGATGATGGCCTGTCTGGTGCTGACCTGGCCCGATGGCAGCGGCCGCGATCTGGTCCGCTCCACCTCGTCATCGATATCGCGGTCGACAATATCATTGAAGGTACAGCCCGCCCCGCGCATCGCTGCCGCACCCACTAAAAACAGTGCCAGAACGAAAGGCGAAGGCAAGACGCTGGCAAGTGCTGCACCGGGTTTTGCGTTGGCCGCCGCGGCCAGCGCGACCGACCACCAGCAAGGCCACATCAACAGCCAGATGCCGATTGGCCGGTCCCAGCGCGCCAGTTGCGCATAGGGCCAGACCGGCCTTGGCAGCACCCGGTAGACCCAATGGCCGCTCGGTGCATCGGCGACCCGGCCTTGTTCCGCCTTGGATTGAATATCGTCCATATCCCGCAAGTGACAGGCTCATCGCCTGCCGTCAAGCACTTCGGCGGTGGGATAGCCGTCCACAGGCTTGACCGAAAGGGCCGGCCATCTTAGGCCCGCTTAGAGCATTGGTGGAAATGGAGCGGACAATGAATGTGCTGTTGATCGGGTCAGGGGGACGGGAACATACGCTTGGTTGGAAAATCGCCGCCTCGCCGATACTGACCAATCTGATCTGCGCGCCGGGAAACCCCGGAATGGAAAGTCTGGGCGAATGTACGCCGCTTGATGTCAACGATCATGACGCCGTCATCGCCTTTTGCGCCGACAATGCCATCGATCTGGTTGTCGTTGGCCCCGAAGCACCGCTGGTTGCCGGCCTGGCCGATGCGTTGGCGAAATCGGGCATTGCCGTCTTCGGTCCCTCGCAGGCCGCCGCTTCGCTGGAAGGCTCAAAAGGTTTCACCAAGGAACTATGCGCGCGCATGAACATTCCAACCGCCGCCTGGCAGCGGTTCAACAATGCGCCCAAGGCAAAGGCCTATTGCCGCCAGCAGGGTGCGCCGATCGTCATCAAGGCGGATGGGCTTGCAGCCGGCAAGGGCGTCACTGTCGCAATGACGCTGCAACAGGCCCTCGACGCGATTGATGATTGCTTCGAAGGCGGATTTGGCGATGCCGGGCACGAAGTCGTCGTCGAGGAGTTCCTGCAAGGCGAGGAGGCGAGTTTCTTTTGCCTGTGTGACGGTACCATCGCCGTTCCTTTCGGCACCGCCCAGGATCATAAACGCGTTGGCGACGGCGATACCGGCCCCAACACCGGCGGTATGGGCGCCTATTCACCGGCCAGCATCATGGATGCGGACATGATCGAGCAGGTGATGGCGGAAATTATCGGACCGACAATGCGCGGTATGAAAGAGGCCAAAACGCCGTTCAGTGGCGTTTTATATGCCGGTTTGATGCTGACGGAGGAAGGGCCGAAACTGATCGAATACAATGTGCGTTTCGGCGATCCGGAATGCCAGGTTTTGATGATGCGGCTGAAAAGCGATCTGCTGCCGCTGCTCCGTGCAGCTGCCGATGGTGATCTTGGCAATGCGGTGGCGGAATGGCGAAACGAGGCGGCGCTAACCGTTGTCATGGCGGCAAACGGCTATCCGGCCGCGCCCGAAAAAGGCACACAGATTAATGGGCTCGAAGAGGCCTCAGCCGCCGGGAATACCGAGATTTTTCACGCCGGAACCGCGATAAGGGACGGTATGATGGTAGCGGCAGGCGGCCGCGTGCTCAATGTCACCGCGCTTGGGTCGAGCGTCGATGAGGCCGCTTTGGCCGCTTACACCGCAGTGGATAAAATCGACTGGCCGGGCGGCTTTTTCCGCACCGATATCGGTTGGCGGGAAATCGCCAGGGAAAAAGGCGAGGCCGTGGAGCAAGGCACTCAATCCTGATCCCGGGACACGCTTTCATCGAGCGGGGTTTTCGAAAAGCGCGCTCCCGCGCTACAGGAATAGAGCGCTGAGTGGGTGCGTTTGTGATATTTACTTTTACGTCAAGGGAAGTTATCGGATTATTGGCTCCAGCGGTGGAAACTGGAAATCCGGTCCGAGCGCCACGGGAGATGCCGGGCAACTGCCGGATGCTCTAACAGAAGGCTAAATCACCATGTATCGTGCGCCAGTAGCCGATATCGTTCATACACTAAATCACATCGCCGGTCTTTCAGGCGCCCTGCGCGACGGCAAGTTTGATGACCTTTCCGAAGATCTGGTCGCCGCGATCCTCGAAGAGGCTGGCAGGTTTGCCGCCGAAGAAATTGCCCCGCTTCGAAAAGCCGGTGACGAACATGGCGCCGTGCTGGCCGATGGTGAGGTTAAAATGCCGCCCGGCTGGAAGGCACTTTATCAGCGCTGGATTGCGGGCGGATGGAACGCGCTGTGCGGGCCCGAGGAGTTTGGCGGCCAAAACTTGCCGCAGATGATGTCGGTCGCTGCCCTTGAAATGTGGAATTCCGGCGCGCTGGCATTCGGAATCGGGCCAACCCTGACAATGGGCGCCGTCGAGGCGGTGGAAAAACACGGGTCCGGCGCCCTAAAGGCCACCTATCTTGAAAAGCTCGTCTCCGGCGAATGGATGGGTACCATGAATCTCACCGAACCGCAGGCCGGTTCGGATCTGAATGCACTGAAATCGAAAGCCGAACCGGCCGGCGATGGCTCTTACCGCATTTTCGGCCAGAAGATTTTCATCACCTATGGCGAGCACGACTTCACCGACAACATTATCCATCTGGTACTAGCACGGCTGCCGGACGCACCGGCCGGCACACGCGGCCTCTCGCTGTTTCTGGTGCCGAAATTCATGCCCGATGAAAACGGCCTGCCCGGTGAGCGAAACGATGTGTTCTGCCACTCCGTTGAACACAAGCTTGGCATTCACGCTTCTCCGACCTGCACGATGATTTTTGGCGATGGCAGGTTTGGCAGCAAGCCGGGAGCAATCGGCTATCTTGTCGGCGAGGAAAACCGTGGCCTCGCCTGTATGTTCACGATGATGAACAATGCGCGCCTGGCTGTCGGAATGCAGGGTGTCGCAGTGGCCGAAGCCGCCTGCCAGCAGGCCCAGGCCTATGCGCAGGAACGCCGGCAGGGGCGGGTAGCCGGTCAGACGGAAGACGGTATGGCGCCGATTGTCATGCACCCGGATGTCCAGCGCAACCTGCTGACCATGAAATCCTCCACCCAGGCAGCCCGTGCCGTTTCCTATTGCTGCGCCCATGCGCTCGATATGATTGAAGCCGATCCTGACAATGCCTCCTTCTGGCAAGAACGCGCCGACCTGCTCACACCGCTCGCCAAGGCGTTTTCAACCGATATCGGTGTCGATGTCGCGTCCATCGGCGTGCAGGTTCACGGCGGTATGGGTTATATTGAGGAGACCGGAGCAGCCGTGCTGCTGCGTGATGCCCGCATCGCGCCCATCTATGAAGGCACCAATGGCATTCAGGCGGTCGATCTTGTTATACGCAAACTGCCGATGAATGGCGGTGCGCATGTTGCCGGATTTATCGCTGAACTGAAGTCCGACATCAAAACTGTCCGCGCATCGAATCTGCCCGGTTTCGGTCAAACCGCAAAACGGCTTGGTGAGGCGGTCGAGGCACTGGAGCAGGCAACCGCGTTTATGGCATCGGCCAGCGCTGAAGGAAGAATGGACGACGCGCTTGCTGGCGCAACGCCCTATCTCAGGCTCTTCTCGCTAGCAGCATCCGGATGCTTGCTCGCCCGCGGCGCTGTCTCAGCCGGTGAAGAGGAACGGATAGCATTATGCCGCTTTTTTGCCGAAAATCTCACCACCGAGACAGCCCATCTGTGCCAGTCGGTCACCGGTGGCGCCGAAAGCCTGGCGGCAGCCGCAGATCTGCTTGCCTGAACAAAGAAAAACGAGGAACTGATGAGCGAACACATAAAGATTGAACACCGCGGCGCGGTCCAGATCATTCGCATGAACCGGCCCGACAAGAAAAATGCGCTCACCCGGGCCATGTATGCCGCCATGGCCGGCGCCCTTGCCGAAGGGGATGCCGACCCGGATATCCGCGTACATGTGTTTCTTGGACTTCCAGGCGCCTTTACCGCAGGAAATGATCTTGCCGATTTCCTCACCTACGCAACAGGCGGAGAGCAGGGCACCGAAGTCCATGATTTTCTGACAGCGCTCGCCCTGTCGCAAAAGCCGATGATTGCAGGCGTCGATGGCGTCGCGGTGGGGATTGGCACCACGATGCAATTTCATTGCGATATCACCATCGCCACGCCCAATGCTCTGTTTAAGGCTCCGTTTATCGACCTTGGCCTTGTTCCCGAAGCCGGTTCCACATTGCTGGCGCCAGCGGCAATCGGCAGTCAGCAGGCCTTTGCGCTACTGGCAATGGGTGAAGATTTTTCGGCGAAACGCGCATTGGAGACCGGGCTCATTCATTCCGTCGTCGACGAAGCCGAATTGGAGACAGCCATAGTTGGCATGGCGGAAAAAATCGCTGCCAAACCGCCTGAAGCCTTAAAACTCGCCCGCGACTTTCTCAAAGGCGACCGCGACAAGACCGTTGAGCGTTTAAATGCCGAGGGCCAATTGTTTCGTGAGCGATTGAAATCCAAGGAGGCAATCGCCGCGCTGACGGCGTTTATGACCCGCAAATAGGCGGGCCTTAAGGATAAAGCTGCGCTGTCTGCCAGTCGCCGCTGCCGTCCAAAATAAACTGCAACCGGTCGTGCAGGCGAAACGGCCTGTCGTGCCAGAATTCAATCTCGGTCGGACTAATCCTGAAACCGGACCAGTGGGATGGGCGCTCGATTGTACCGGCCCCGAACCTGGCGGTATATTTTGCGACCGATTTTTCCAGCGCAAAGCGGCTTTCCAGCGGCCGCGACTGTTTTGATGCCCACGCACCGATGCGGCTGCCTCTGGGGCGCGAAGCAAAATAGGCATCCGCCTCGCCTGGCGTCACCTCCTCGACCGGTCCGCGAAGCCGAACCTGCCGGCGCAAGCTCTTCCAGTGAAAGCACATGGCCGCTTTTTTCGACCCGAGGATTTCCGACCCTTTCGCGCTTTCGTAATTGGTGTAGAAAACAAAGCCGGATGCATCAAAACCCTTCAACAGCACCATTCTGACATTGGGCAGGCCATCGCCATCGACGGTGGCCAGAGCCGCAGCCGTCGGATCATTGGGTTCTGATCTATTGGCGTCTTCCAACCATTCGCCAAACAAGGCGACTGGATCCTTCTCGCCGAGAAAGTCACCGCTTGTTAACCCCATTTTGCGCATAATCCCTGTGATGGTGAACAAATGATCTGATGGGAGATTGCCCATTGTCGCACATCGCGCAAGCCATGAAAGGCGATAAAAGCGGATTTTCTGCAACATCTCCGCTTTGCCATGCGTTTGTGCTTTCGGTGATGCTGGGACTGTCCGGCTGCGCATCTGGCGGATTGGAGATGCTGGGTGTCGGAATAGACAAGGACATCAAAACCAGATCGACAAATGGCCAAAGCGATACCTCGGCAGCACCCCAATCAGAAGTCTCGTCGGATGAGGTGACCGTACGCAATGCGGTTTCGTCGATAAATCTGGCGGAATGGGGCGAACGTCCGCTGTCCTGGGCGAATGTGAGCACTGGCTCCCAAGGCGCAATCACCACAATTGACGAATTTGAGACCAAAGGTGTTCGATGCCGGCGCTTTGTCGCTTCCCGCGAAAGCTTCGATGGCATCACGCTTTACGATGGCGAAATCTGCCTACAGGGAAACGGTGTTTGGGTGATGCACAAATTCGAACCGGTTTCGACCTAAACAGGTATCATTGTCCAAACCAGGCCCCAAGCTCTGGAATTTCTTCCTAAAAATGCACATATAGGCATTGAAGCAACCACAAAACGGGTGGATCGAGGTCATGCGTGATCCCTATTCTGTTCTGGGAGTGGCGAAAAACGCCTCCCAGAAGGACATAAAATCGGCTTTTCGCAAGCTGGCCAAGAAGTTTCATCCCGATCAAAATCGGGAGGATTCGGCTGCGCAATCGAAATTCGCCGAGGTCAACCAGGCCTATGAGATCGTCGGCGACGAAAAAAAGCGCGCCGCATTCGACTGTGGCGAAATCGGCGCTGACGGCAAAGAACGGTTTCAAGGGTTTGAAGGTGCCGGCGCCGGCCCGTTCGGTGGATTTCGCCGCGCGGCAGGCGGACCGGACGGCCAGTTCGAATTCCGTACATCGCGAGGTGGCGGGCCTTTTGGCGGTGCTGGCGGCGATATTTTCTCAGATCTGTTTGGCCAGGCCTTTTCCGGTCAGGCAGGCCAGCGTCAAGGCCCGCAAAAAGGTGCTGATTTGGAAATATCACTTGCAGTGAGCCTGGAAGATGTGGCCAGCGCGGCAAAAGTGACGGCGATCTTTCCCGAAGGGCGCAAAATCGCTGTGAAATTGCCGAAATTCGTTGAAGACGGTCAGGTGATCCGGCTGAAGGGCCAGGGTCATCCCTCGCCGCATGGTGCAGGTGACGCGCTGGTGAAATTGCGGATTAAGCGTCATCCGCGTTTCACGCTGGAGGGCCGCGACCTCCATGCCGCCTTGGCCGTCACGCTGCAGGACGCCGTCTTGGGGGCGAAACTCCCTTTCGAAACGCTTTCGGGAAAAGTCGCGGTGACGGTTCCGCCCTGGTCGGATTCCGGCAAAATTTTCCGGCTGAAGGGAAGGGGCCTTCCCAACAAGGACGGCTCAAACGGCGATCTGTTGATCGAATTGCGCATAGAACTGCCCAAGAACGATGCTGATCTTCTGGAGCTGATGAAGAAAAGGCGTGGCTGATTTGCGTCTGTGCGATCGACTTCAGCACAGATTGGCGTGGAAACCTGCCCCAGCTCCCGCCACGGTCTTGATGGCAGCGAATTGCTATGCGATAGGCTGATCTTCCCGAAGACATATAGCGGAGAGTTGAAAAATGGGTTCTGGCAATGGCCTGATGGCAGGCAAGCGCGGGCTGATCTTGGGGGTGGCAAACAACCGGTCGCTGGCTTGGGGAATTGCCAAAGCATGTGCGGACCAGGGTGCTGAACTGGCGCTGACCTATCAGGGCGATGCGCTGAAAAAACGGGTCGAGCCGCTGGCCACTCAACTTGGCGCCCTGCTTGCCGGTCATTGCGATGTCACCGATGAGGCAAGTGTTGACGCCGTTTTCGACGTGTTGAAATCCAAATGGGGCAAGATTGACTTTCTCGTCCACGCCGTCGCCTTTTCCGACAAGGATGAACTGACAGGCCGCTACGTGGAGACCAGCCGGGACAATTTTTCCCGCACGATGGATGTCTCCGTCTATTCATTCACGTCTGTTGCGCGCCGCGCCGAGGCGATGATGAATGATGGCGGCTCGATGTTGACGCTGACCTATTATGGCGCCGAGAAGGTCATGCCTCATTACAATGTGATGGGTGTCGCCAAGGCAGCACTTGAGGCAAGCGTGCGTTACCTGGCGGTCGATCTCGGCGGTCGGGGAATTCGCGTCAACGCGGTCTCGGCGGGGCCGATCAAGACCCTTGCCGCTTCCGGCATTGGTGATTTCCGCTATATTTTGCGCTGGAATGAATATAATTCGCCGCTAAAGCGGGTCGTGACCATCGAGGAAGTGGGCGATTCTGCGCTTTATCTTCTCTCCGACATGTCGAGAGGGGTGTCAGGCGAAATTCATCATGTCGATTCAGGATATCATGTGGTCGGCATGAAAGCAGTCGACGCCCCCGATATTTCGGTGGTCAAGGATTGATCCCGGCAGTCCGGCAAAACATGGGACCGGAATGAAACCCGTCATATATTTCATCCGGCACGGGCAGACCGACTGGAATGCGCAATTCCGGTTTCAGGGCCAAAAGGATATACCGATCAACGCGCTGGGGCGCGAGCAGGCACGCCGCAATGGCAAGGTCTTGCGCGAAACGATCGGTGAGCCGGCTGGTTTCGACTTCGTTGCCAGCCCGCTTTCCAGAACACGTGAAACCATGGAAATTGTTCGCGGCGAACTGGGGCTTGCGTCATCGGCATACCGCACCGATGAGAGATTGCTGGAACTTTGCTATGGCGACTGGGAGGGTTTGTATCTGCACGAGATGCAAGGCACTCAAGGCGAATTGACCAGGGCGCGCAATCAAAACAAATGGGAATTTGTCCCGCCAGGCGCCGGGGCAGAGAGCTATGCCATGCAGGCGGCCCGTTTTTCACCCTGGCTGGATGAGGTCGACAGCCCGACGGTCTGCGTCACCCATGGCGGGATTTTGCGATGTGTGTGGAACATCCTGGGCGGGGTACCCGGCAATGATGCAGGACAATTGACGATCCGTCAGGACAAGTTGCTGCGCTTTCAGTCAGGCACGCTGGAGTGGATTTGATAGAACGGGCGGCTTGCGCCTGAGCCTTATTCGAACGGTTCTATGATGGTAATCAGGTTTTCGCCATTGACCATATCATAGGCGATCAGCACTTCCATGCCTTCCTCGATGTTCGCAGGGTCAAATTCACCAGGCAGTTTGTAGGTATTGCCATCCTCCAGGACGATGGTCCCCGCATCGCGGTCGATAGCGGTGATCTTGCCATCGGCATCGGCCGCGAGAGCCAATCCGCCGGTGAAGAGCAAAGCCAGTAAGGCCCCGGTAATTTTTTTCATAAGAATAACCCCGTCAAACACACTTCCCGGGGACCGGCAGGGTACGTGCCACCCACTGATCCCGTGTCCCTGATGATCAGCAATACCGTAATTATGGCAAAACTAAAACGGCGAATGCCAGTTTGACCGAAAATAGATTACTCAATAGAAGGCTTGGGAGTTGTCCCCGGGCGCAAACCGGCAGGAATTTCAGG
The DNA here is from genome assembly GCA_963669455.1 of Rhizobiaceae bacterium. Lineage (GTDB taxonomy): Bacteria > Pseudomonadota > Alphaproteobacteria > Rhizobiales > Rhizobiaceae > JAWKWH01. The sequence goes on along the minus strand of OY770026.1, from coordinate 3,171,980 downwards.
CGAGAAACGTTTCCCATGTCACACAATACGTTTGGCCATCTGTTTCGTGTAACGACCTGGGGAGAAAGTCACGGGGCCGCGCTTGGCTGTGTGGTCGATGGTTGCCCGCCCGGGATCCGCTTCGCGCTTCAGGACATCCAGACGCATCTTGATCGCCGCCGGCCGGGCCAGTCGAAATATGTTACCCAGCGCCGCGAACCAGATCAGGTGGAGGTTCTTTCAGGGGTTCTGCCTGATGGGGACGAAATGATCACAACCGGGACGCCGGTTTCGATGATGATCCGCAACACCGACCAGCGCTCAAAGGATTATGGCGAAATTGCCAGGCAATACCGGCCGGGCCATGCCGATTTCACCTATGATGAAAAATACGGGTTTCGCGACCATCGCGGCGGCGGCCGCTCATCCGCCCGTGAAACCGCCGCCCGGGTTGCCGCCGGCGCCCTGGCCCGCATGGTCGTCCCCGGATTGGTGGTGCGTGGTGCGCTTGTGTCCATGGGTGAGAAATCCATCGACAGGAGAAACTGGGACTGGTCATTCGTCGGCGATCCGGACAATCCGTTTTTCACGCCTGATCCTGCTTCGGTTACGGAGTTTTCCGGCTATCTCGACGGGATCCGCAAGGCAGGGTCCTCTGTTGGCGCCGTGGTGGAAATTGTCGCCGAAGGCGTGCCGGGCGGACTTGGCGCGCCCGTCTATGGCAAGCTGGATCAGGATATCGCCGCCAATCTGATGTCGATCAATGCGGTCAAGGGGGTTGAGATCGGCAACGGGTTTGAGGCGGCGCGCATTACCGGCGAGGAAAACGCCGATGAAATGCGCATGGGTGATGATGGCAGGCCCGTCTTCCTGTCCAACAAGGCAGGCGGCATATTGGGCGGCATTTCAACGGGCATGCCCGTGGTGGCGCGGTTTGCCGTCAAGCCAACCTCGTCGATCCTGACCCCGCGCCGGTCCATAGACGCCGATGGCAGGGAGGTCGATGTCGTCACCAAGGGGCGGCACGACCCGTGTGTCGGCATAAGGGCAGTCCCCGTTGGCGAGGCAATGGTTGCCTGCGCGCTTGCCGACCACTATCTCAGACACCGTGGCCAGACCGGCCGGATTTAACAGCATAACCGGATACATATGCCGATGGGCTACGACCAGAAAAAAATCGCCGAGGCGTTGCGCGCCTTTGAAGCAGGTGAAATTGTCGTCGTGACCGACGATGATGGGCGTGAAAACGAAGGTGATCTGATTGTCGCCGCCGTGCACTGCACCCCGGAAAAAATGGCATTCATTGTCAGGCACACCTCAGGGATCGTCTGTGCGCCGATGCCGGGCGAGGAGGCCAAGCGGCTCAATCTCGCCGCTATGGTGGCCGAAAATGACGCCCCTCATTCAACCGCGTTTACGGTCAGCGTCGACTACAAGCACGGCACCACAACCGGCATATCCGCCGATGACCGCACGTTGACGGTTCGAAATCTGGCCAATCCGAATGCGGGTGCCGTGGATTTTGTCCGGCCGGGACATATTTTCCCACTGGTCGCAAGACAGGGCGGCGTGCTGATGCGTTCCGGCCATACCGAGGCCGCCGTCGACCTGTGCAAATTGTCCAATCTACCGCCCGTTGGCGTCATCTGCGAGCTCGTCAATGATGACGGCTCGGTGATGCGCGGGCCGGATGTGGCGGCCTTTGCCGTCGAACACGGGCTCAAACAGGTCTCGGTCGACGATCTGATCGCCTATCGTCAGCGCCAGGAAACGCTGATCGAGCAGATCGAGTGTTTTGGAATTGAAACCCCGGGCGGGGCGGCGACCGCCCATACGTATCGTGTTCCCTGGGATGTCATGCATCACCTGGCCATCGTCTTCGGCGATATTCGTGATGGTGAGGACGTACCGGTGCGGTTTCATACCGAGGATGTAGTCACAGACATTTTTGGGTCCAGTGATGAGTTGCGCGAGGTGATGCGGTCTTTCGGCAAAACCCAGCGCGGTGTCATCATCTATCTGCGCGAAGGATCGGTGGGCGTGGCCCATCACACAAGGCACCGGCCGGGCAATGAGGCCGAGGAACACGCCGAAGCCCGGCAACGTGAGGATGACTGGCGCGAAATCGGCCTTGGCGCGCAGATATTAAAAAACCTCGGCATCAGTTCAATCCGGCTGTTTGCCTCGCGCGAGCGTCACTATGTCGGTCTTGACGGTTTCGGGATCGAAATCAGGGATACCGAAATTATCGAGCGGGACAGTTGATGCGATCAGGTTTGCTCTGGCTGGCAGCCCTGGGGGTGCTGGCGGCGTTGCCGGCAGCTGTTGCCGCCGAGGTCGAGATTGTCGCCACGCCATCACCCGTTACCAAAATTGTTGAAACGGCTGCCGGCGCATATTTTCGCACCGCCAAAGGCGTGTTCAAGATGGCTGCCTGCGATGAGGCTGCCATTTGTTTTGTGGCGGCCAACAACATCGCCGGAGACTTGGAGCCTGCACCACAAGGCGGTCTGCCGGATGGCAAGGTGTTCACTAGCGGTAAGGGCGACATCAGGCGCGCCTGGTATGGCCGCCCGACCGGGCGTTACGGCCATGGTGTGCTCGGTGATGCGATTGAGGCCGGCTCGCTGATCGCCGAGACAAAGGACGGCAGCCGGTTCGAACTGGTCCTTGATGACGATCATGTTTTTGAAGACATCCACCCGCGGCTGTTCGACCTCGACGGCAATGGCACCAATGAGGTTGTCACCATTCGTTCATCGCTGAAACAGGGCGCGGCCATTGCCATTTACGGGCTTGCCGATGGCGCCCTTTTTCTTGCTGGCGAAAGCCGTGATATCGGCCGCGCAAACCGTTGGCTCAACATTGCCGGGATTGCCGATTATCGTGGCGCTGGCACGTCTGCGATTGCCTGGGTGGAAACACCGCATATCGGCGGCATTTTGCGGATGGGCATCTTTGACGGCAAGAAATTCGAAACACTTTCAATGAGCTACAATGGTTTTTCGAATCATTTTATCGGCTCGCGGGAACTGGCTCTGTCGGCGACCACAGACGTCACCGGCGATGGCGTGCCCGATCTTGTGCTCCCGTCTGCGGACCGCACGTCGCTGGTAATTGTTGCAACAACCGGGCGGACGGACATTTCGCTGCCAGGCCGGGTTGGTCATGCGATTGTCGCCATTGAAGGCCGCATCGTCACCGCCGACAGCGCCGGCAGGCTGCTGGTCGTGCGCCGCTAGGGTCTGTTCGAAACGCTTGCATCCGGTTACTAGCCAACGCCATTAGCAAGCGTTTCGAACATAAAGACCACCAGCAAGATATTGATTTCTAGTGGTTCTTGTGATTCCAACATTTGCTAATAAGCGTGCGGCAGGTGGGATGCAAATGTTGGAATCGAACCACTAGAGCATGTCTTGTTAAAATGGAATCGTTTGAGCGCAGGGTATTTGTGTCCTGGTTAGAAGAGCGACGCGACGCGGGTGCACACCCGTTAGCGTCGCGCGACGACATCCAGGGCGCAAAGAACCAAGGTCAAATGATTTGGGTTTGCTGTTCTCTTTCAAAACCCTAACTTCACCTGCTTGGAGGTCTTTTTCACGGACAGTGTCGTCAAAATCCTCGCACGATCGTCTGATCGCACTCCGGTGTTTTCCTAACTGCCGCAAAAAATCCTCTCCATCAAACTGATCCCATTTAAACAAGACACGCTCTAGGGAATGCCGGCAGTTCGCCGCCGGCAGACCGTTATCTGTGATGAACAACCCGTTCATTTTCAGTTCAACTTCACTTTATTACCTAGTGGTTCTAAGAGTGCAGGAAATGATGATTCCGGTGGAAAGTAAAAGCCGGACGATCGCCGGGATCGTGCTGCGTGCACCAGTTTATTTGTCAATGAAATCGATTTTTTTTGAAGGGAATGAGGCATGAAAAAGCTCATTATCGCACTGGCTGCGGCAGGCCTGCTTGCCGGCTGCAGTGAAGAAGACAAGCCTGCTGAGACCAAGACGGAGCAGAAATCGACCAAACCGGCGGCCAAGTCCGATGCGGAACTGGCCAAGGAAGCCGAAAAGGCCGCACGTATGAAGCTGGAGGCCGAAGAAAAGGTCCGCGCTGAGATGGAGGCTGAGAAAAAGGCGGCCGAAGAAGCAGCAAAGGCAAAGATGGAAGCCGAAGATGCGGCAAAGAAGGCCGCAGAAGAGGCCGCCCGGGCGAAAATGGAGGCCGAGGAGGCGGCGAAAAAAGCTGCTGAAAAGGCAGAAGCAGAAGCCAAGGCAGCAGCAGAAAAGGCTGCGCGAGCGAAACTGGAGGCCGAAGAGGCGGCAAAGAAAGCCGCCGAACAGGCAACGGCTGACGCCGAGGCCAAAGCCAAGGCCGCAGCAGAAGAGGCCGCGCGCTTAAAGCTTGAAGCCGAGGAAAAGGTTCGCGCTGAGATGGAGGCCGAGAAAAAGGCCGCCGAAGAGGCAGCAAAAGCCAAGGCCGCAGCAGAAGAGGCGGCAAAGTCCGAAACGGTTAAAAAGATCGAGGAAGTCGAAGACGCCGTCAAAGGCGTCACCGATACAATCAAGGCGGTCGATCAGCTGATTAAGCCTGATTGATTTGGGCCAGGCGCGGGCTGGTAGCTGAGGGGTGCCAGCCCGCAACCTCGCTATAACCCGCACCTGGCACCGGACGATCAACAGACCACCGGATTTCAGCCAAAATTGTCAAAACCCTGCATTGGCCCTTGCGGCGTCTTCATTGGAAATCGGATATTGGCTGTAGCAAAGGCTTGATGAACTGATAAGGTCGATACCATGACCACGAGGCTTTATTCGCACCAGATTTTCCTTGAACACGAAACACCCCCAGGCCATCCAGAAAGCCCCGATCGGCTGCGCGCGGTCGCACAAGCGCTGGAGGACGGGGAATTCGCGTCACTGGTAAGGACCGAAGCGCCTGAAGGCGATCCCGACACAATCCTCTACGCGCATCCCGAACAGTTCCGCGATATGGTGATTTCGCGCATACCAGAAGAGGGGCTGGCCCTGATAGATGCGGACACCACCGCCAGTCCAAAAAGCTACGACGCAATATTGACGGCGATCGGCGCCGCCAATGATGCCGTTGACGCAGTGTTCGATGGTCAGGCGGACAATGCGTTCATCGCCGCCAGGCCTCCCGGTCACCACGCTGAAAAGACCACAGCGATGGGCTTTTGCCTGTTCAACACGGCCGCCATTGCCGCCAGACATGCCCAGAAAAAACACGGTGCCGAAAAGATCGCCATCGTCGACTGGGATGTTCATCATGGCAATGGAACACAGGACATTTTCTGGGATGACAAATCGGTTCTGTATTGCTCGACCCATCAGATGCCGCTTTATCCAGGCACCGGCGCTTTGGGCGAAACGGGCGCAGGCAACATCGTCAACGCGCCACTTTCACCTGGCGACGGCAGCTTGCAGTTCCGCGAGGCATTTCGCCAAAGGGTGCTGCATGCGCTGGATGATTTCCGGCCCGACCTGATCATCATTTCAGCCGGGTTCGATGCCCATCACCGTGATCCACTGGCGCAAATCAACCTTGAATCGGATGATTTCGACTGGGCGACCGGCCAATTGATGGAGAGGGCGGGAAATTTTGCCAATAACCGCTTGGTAAGCCTGTTGGAAGGCGGTTATGATCTGCAAGGCTTGGCAAGCTCTACCGCTGCCCACGTTGCCCGGTTGATGAAAGGATAGTCCATGGCAGAAAATACCGCCTCTAATGGCGATATTGCCGCAATGAGCTTTGAGCAGGCGCTTGCCGCCCTTGAGCGAATTGTCGATGATCTTGAAAAAGGCGATGTGCCGCTGGATCAGTCGATCCGGATTTACGAGCGCGGCGAGGCGTTGAAGGATCATTGCGACAAATTGCTGAAATCCGCCGAAGAAAAAGTGGAGAAAATAAGGCTCTCACGGGAAGGCAAGCCAGTTGGAACCGAGCCGCTGGATCCGGAATAAAGTTCACGGATGAAACCTGCCGGTATGCGCAAACATTTACAAGAGCCTGCCCTGACCCTATGTCGGTAACAGCAAAAAAATAATGAGGCCTTGAAACTCTTGGCACGCTCAGAAACACCAATGCTCGATACCATTGCGCTGCCGGCGGATTTGCGCAGGCTTCGTGAAAATGATTTGCGGCAGGTTGCCGATGAACTGCGTGCCGAAATCATTGACGCAGTGTCCACCACCGGCGGCCATCTGGGCGCCGGGCTGGGTGTGGTCGAACTGACCGTCGCGCTCCACTATGTTTTTGATACGCCCACCGACCGTGTCATCTGGGATGTCGGCCATCAGTGCTATCCACACAAGGTTCTGACAGGCCGCCGCGACCGCATCCGCACGCTGCGTCAGGAAAACGGCCTGTCCGGTTTCACCAAACGCGCGGAAAGTGAGTATGATCCTTTCGGTGCGGCGCATTCCTCGACATCGATCTCTGCCGGTCTCGGCATGGCCGTTGCCAGAGATCTGGCGGAGGGAACCAACAATGTCATCGCCATTATCGGCGACGGTGCGATGTCGGCGGGTATGGCCTATGAGGCGATGAACAATGCCGGTTCGCTCGATGCCCGGCTGATTGTCATTTTAAACGACAACGACATGTCGATTGCACCGCCGACAGGTGCGATGAGCGCTTACCTGGCGCGTCTTGCTTCCGGCCGCACCTATCAGGGGTTCCGCGAGTTCGGAAAAAAACTGACGGCCTATCTCGGCAAGCGCGCTGACCGGGCGATCACCCGGGCGGTCGAGCATGCGCGCGGATACGTTACCGGCGGCACTCTGTTTGAGGAGATGGGTTTTTATCATATCGGCCCGGTCGACGGTCACAATCTTGAACACCTCATTCCGGTTTTGAAAAACGTTCGTGACAATGGCAGTGGTCCGGTGCTGGTCCACGTGATTACCCAGAAGGGCAAGGGCTATGCCCCCGCCGAAGCCGCCGCCGACAAGTATCATGGCGTCAACAAGTTCGACGTCATCACCGGGACACAGACAAAGGCGCCCTCCAACGCACCGAGCTATACCAAGGTTTTTGCTGAAAGCCTGGTTGACGAGGCCAGGCACGACGACAAGATCGTGGCCGTCACTGCGGCGATGCCTGCCGGCACGGGTCTTGATCACTTTGGCGAAATTTTTCCCGGCCGGGTTTTTGATGTGGGAATTGCCGAACAGCACGCGGTGACATTTTGCGCTGGCTTGGCAAGCGAGGGCCTAAAACCCTTTGCCACGATCTATTCGACATTTTTGCAGCGTGCCTACGATCAGGTTGCGCACGATGTGGCCATTCAGGGGCTGCCGGTCCGCTTTCCGATTGACCGCGCCGGTTTCGTGGGTGCCGACGGGCCGACCCATTGCGGCGCTTTCGACACCACCTATCTGGCGACGCTGCCGGGCATGGTGGTGATGGCAGCCGCCGACGAAGCAGAATTAAAACATATGGTGCGCACCGCAGCCGCGTATGATGAGGGGCCAATCGCCTTTCGCTATCCGCGTGGAAATGGCGTCGGTGTCGAGATGCCCGAACGCGGCGACATCCTCGAAATCGGCCGCGGCCGCATTTTGCGGGAAGGCTCCAAAGTGGCGTTGTTATCCTTTGGCACCAGATTGGCCGAATGCGTGCTGGCTGCCGAGGAGCTTGATGCCTCGGGCCTGTCGACCACAGTTGCCGATGCCCGCTTTGCCAAGCCGTTGGACACGGATTTGGTATTGCGGCTTGCCCGTGAGCATGAAGTGCTGGTGACGATTGAAGAAAACGCGATTGGCGGGTTTGCAAGCCACGTTCTTCATCTGCTTGCCCGGGAGGGCGCATTGGACAATGGCCTCAAAGTCAGGCCGATGGCGCTGCCCGACAGATATGTCGATCAGGCCAGGCCGGATAAAATGTATGCTGATGCCGGGCTCGACAAGGTGGGTATCGTCGCGGCCGTGTTCGATGCCCTCGGCCATGCAGAAGGCGTAGTGCGCGCTTGAATCAGGTTTTCAGTTGATCGTATTAAGCCTTTGTTCAGCCTGATTTTTTCAGGTTCTGTTACCATGTCTTTTTGGCGAATTTTCAGCGCTTTCAGGTAGAACTCCCATGGACAGGGAGACAAACCATGAGGGCATCTATCATTGCCGCAATACTGTTCTTGCCGGCAGCGGCCAATGCCAATTACACGGTGCGGCACGACCAGCAGCTGGAGCAGGCAGTCGCCGAAATCGTCGCATCAAAGATCGGCGAGATTCGCGGCGGATTCAGCTACGACGAAGAACCGGTACTGGTGACAAAGGGCAGCGATCCCGTTCGGCCAGTCATGCCTGTCAGCTGCTCCGCAGGCGGCAGCGGTGACCAGTGGAGGCATGGTCTGGCGCTGGCATGCGGCATGCCGGCCTATCGCCAGGGGAAAATCTGATTGGAGCAGTTTTGCGGTAACTAGAACCGCGACAACGCCAATATCCGCTTGGCGCTATTGAAGCATTTTTCGTACATGTGATTCTGTATCGGCGAAAAATGCCCCAAGCAACTTTCGCTGGCGCACTTGCATTCGGAGCTTTCATTCGCCAATGAGCAATGATGGCCGCTACCAAATCCATCACCGGGAAAAAACGGCTGGACCAGGCCCTTGTCGAGCAGGGCAGGTTTAAGAGCCGGTCCAGGGTCCGCGATGCCATTCGCCGTGGCACCGTTCGCATTGACGGACAGGTCGTCAGAAAGCCGGGCCTTATGGTGACGGCGGACAGTGTGTTCGAAATTGATGATCCGGCGCAGGACTATGTATCGCGCGCAGCACTGAAGCTGATCGCGGGGCTTGATCATTTCGGCTTTGATCCGGCAGGCAAAGTGGCTTTGGATATCGGCGCATCAACCGGCGGTTTCACACAAGTACTGCTTGAGCGCGGTGCGGCACATGTGATCGCGCTTGATGTCGGCCATGACCAGCTTGATCCAACCCTCAAGGGCGACCGGCGCGTGACCGTGTTGGAGGGGTTGAACGCCAGGGATCTGTCCGAACGCCACCTTGAGGGTTCTCCACCGGAAATTATCGTGTCGGATGTGAGCTTCATTTCGCTCAAACTGACCCTTCCGCCGGCGCTGAGGCTGGCTGCACCTGGCGCGTTTGGCCTGTTTTTGGTCAAACCGCAATTCGAGGCCGGGCGCGAGGCGATCGGCAAGGGCGGCTTGCTGCGCGATCCGGCAGCAGGCGGGAAGATAGCCGAAGACCTGTCAGCCTGGCTGAACGCTTTTCCCGGTTGGCGGTCTCTCGGGATTTGCAATTCGCCCGTTACCGGTGGTGACGGCAATCATGAATTCCTACTTGGCGGAAGATGCAGCAGATGAGCAGCAAGCTTGAAATCACCCGCCTGGGCGCCGGGGGCGACGGCATTGCCGATACGCCGGACGGGCCGGTTTTCGTGCCTTGCACCCTGCCGGGCGAGCGAGTTACCGCCTCAATCTCCGGCAAAAGGGCAAAATTGCAGTCGATCGAGGCAAAATCGCCTGACCGCATACCGCCCCGGTGTCGGCATTTCGGCGTCTGCGGGGGGTGCTCGCTCCAGCATGCGGCGAAGGAGGTCTATAACAAATTCAAATATCAAAGGGTCGCAGCAGCACTTGGTAAGGCGGGGGTGGCCGCGATGCTGAACCCGATGATCCTCTGCGACCCGCAAACACGCCGCCGCGCGGTCTTTTCCGCTCGCAATACTTCGTCTGGCACGGTGCTCGGTTTCAGCGAAGCTGCAAGCCACGCCATTGTCGATATCGAGGAATGTCCGGTGCTGGTTCCGGCCATCACCGATGCGTTGCCCAAACTGCGTGAACTGGTGGCGCTGATCGGTAAAACCAGTGAGCCGGTACGCATTGCAGCGGTGCTGACTGAATCCGGGCTCGATGTTGAACTGCTGGCAGCTGGCGCCGTGACAGACGCTTGCAGGCGCGAGCTTGCCGCAAAGGCGATTGAGCAAGGCCTGGCGCGTATCAGCATCGATGGTGAAATCATCATCGAGCGCAAAAAGCCTGCGATATTCTTTGGCGAGGCAGCGGTGACACCGCCACCGGGCGGTTTTTTACAGGCAACCGGGCAGGCCGAAGCAGCCATGGCGGCTTTGGTGTGTGGCCATCTGATCAAGGCGAAACGCGTCATCGATCTCTTCGCCGGTTGCGGAACATTTGCACTGCGCCTGGCGCAATCCTCGATGGTTCATGCGGTCGAGCAGGATCAGGCGGCCCTTGGTGCGCTTGATCGGGGTTTCCGGTTCGCATCGGGTCTGAAAACGGTCACGCATGAAAGGCGCGATCTTCATCGCCGCCCGGTGACGCCGCTAGAATTGAAGAAATATGACGGTCTCGTATTTGACCCGCCCCGGTCAGGCGCGGACGGCCAGGCGCGCGCGATTGCCAAATCCGATATTCGCTATGTTGCTGCCGTTTCGTGCAATCCGGCCACGCTGGCCCGCGATCTGGCGACACTCATCGCCGGCGGGTACCGGCTGAAAAACGTCACGCCGATCGACCAGTTTTTATGGACGCCCCATATCGAGGCGGTGGCTTTGCTGGAAAAACCGGTCAGGCGCCGGTGATCTGCAAATCCCGGTTGGCTACAACTGCTTTAGAATTTTGTTGAGATAGGCCGGAACGACGTCGCTTGCCCTGCCATGGACGGCTTCGGCGAAGTCGTCAATCCCGTCGGATGGCTCCAGGTTCAGTTCCACCGTATGCGCGCCGGCGCGGTTGGCTTCGCGCACGAATTGCGCGGCCGGGTAAACGCTGCCCGACGTGCCGATAGAGATGAACAGGTCAGACGCCGCAAGCGCAGCCGAGATGCGTTCCATGTGGTAGGGTATCTCGCCGAACCAGACGACATCGGGCCGAAGATATCCAGGTGTTTGGCAGGCCGGGCAGGGGAGTTTTGTCGATAGTTCCTCCTCCCATGGCTGGCGGTGGCCGCAATTGGCGCACAAAACGTTCAGATGCGTGCCATGCATGTGGATCAGGTTTTTTGACCCGCCGCGCTCATGCAGATTGTCGATATTTTGCGTGATGAGCACAAAATCGCCTGGAAAGCTGGCCTCGAATTCTCCAAGCGCGACATGTGCGGCATTGGGCTGATAGTCCTTCATCTTGGCCCGGCGCATATTGTAGAATTCATGTACCAGATCGGGATTGCGCGCAAACCCGTCTGGCGTGGCAACATCGCGGTAGTCGATATTTGCCCAGATGCCGTCCTTATCGCGAAAGGTCGACACACCGCTTTCAGCCGAAATACCGGCACCGGTTAAAACGACGATGGAGGAAAAAGGGGTCATGGGGTGTTCCGCTCGATACTTCCCCCAAAATGGGTTTTCCACAATACCCTTTTTCAGGAGCTGGGTAGGAAACATTATGAGATCTGAAAATTAAAGTTATCGGGATAAAACTTTAATATCAGTCGTGAAAATTTAAGGGGCCTACAATTTTCACGCCTCGGTCCCGCCCACCGTCATCTGATCCATGCGCAGATGTGGCTGACCCACGCCGACCGGCACGCCCTGGCCGGCCTTGCCGCACACGCCAATGCCATTGTCGAGCTGCATGTCGTTGCCAACCATCGACACCCGGTGCATCGCATCCGGCCCGTTGCCGATCAGCATCGCTCCCTTGATTGGCTGCGTCACTTTGCCGTTCTCGATCTTGTAGGCTTCGGTACAGCCGAACACGAATTTGCCGGAGGTGATGTCCACCTGTCCGCCGCCGAACGATACCGCATAAACGCCGTTTTTTACCGACGCGATAATCTCTTCCGGTGTCTGATCGCCACCGAGCATGTAGGTGTTGGTCATGCGCGGCATCGGTTGGTGCGCGTAGGATTCGCGCCTGCCATTGCCGGTCGGCTCAACACCCATCAGCCGGGCGTTCTGCCGGTCCTGCATGAAGCCGGTAAGCCTGCCGTCCTCGATCAGCACATTTAATGCTGACGGCGTTCCCTCATCGTCGATGGTCAGCGAACCGCGACGTTCGGCGATTGTCCCGTCATCAACCACCGTGACCCCCTTTGCGGCGACCTGCTCACCCATCAATCCAGCAAAGGCAGACGTCTTCTTGCGGTTGAAATCCCCCTCAAGCCCGTGGCCGACAGCCTCGTGCAGCATCACGCCGGGCCACCCGGCACCGAGCACCACATCGAAGGTTCCAGCAGGTGCGGCAACAGCCTCCAGGTTAACCAGAGCCTGCCGTAACGCTTCTTTTGCCGCGTCCTGCCACGCTTTTTCGGCAACGAACGCGCCAAATGATGTCCGCCCGCCGGCGCCATATGAGCCGGTCTCCTGCCGGTCGCCGTCGCCGACCACGACCGAAACATTGAGCCGCACCATAGGACGGATGTCCCGCGCCAGCGTGCCATCGCCGCGAAGGATTTCCACCTGCTGCCATGAGGCCGCCAGCGCCGCGGTCACCTGGCGCACGCGAGGATCACGATCGCGCGTCCACCGGTCAATTTCCTGCAACAGTTTGGCCTTTGCGCCGAAATCAGGCTCGAGGATCGGGTTTTCCTCACCGTAGAGATGACGGTTGGTTTTCTTCGGGCTGGCAGCCATGGCGCCCTTATAGCCGTGCTTGACCGCCGCAACGGCATCGCTTGCACGCGTTAACGCCGCCTTAGACATCTCCGATGAATGCGCATAGCCCGTTGCCTCGCCGGCAACAGCGCGCAGACCGAAACCCTGGTTCGTGCTGAAATTGGCTGTCTTCAGCCGGCCATTGTCGAACACCAGCGCTTCGCTCTCGCGATACTCGACAAAGAGTTCACCGTCATCCGCCCCGGCGATTGTGTCCGCCACGGTCCGGCGAATGGCGTCTTCACCAACGTCGAATGCGTCAAGTAGGCTGTCGGTCACGGGCGATGCTCCCATTGTTGAAGGTGATATATATAAGCAGCGCCGCCGCCGCGTACACCCGCGCTCGTATTGCACCTGGTATGCGGGATCAGCGATTGGCCAAAGAACAACAGTTCAAGCTCACGGCAGGGCGGCGAAACCGTCGGAAAAACCGGTCAAATCCACCGGAATGCCGATGCCTTCCTCAGGTGTTTGAAACACGATGAATGTGGCTGCCCCGCCGGCCTTGAGCGAATCGAGCAATGGTTTTTCCAAAATCACTTCCGCATAGCAGCCATCTTGAAAACACCGCACGAAATAGGCGCGCCCGATATCCTTGCCATCGATATTCAGCCCCAACCCGTTTGGCAAAAGCACGCCAAGCGGCGCCAGAACGCGCAAGATCTCTGCCTTGTTGTCGGCGGTCCTGAGCACGACCACCGACAGTCCCACTTCGGGTCGGTCTTCAGCGACCACATTTTGCATCATGGCGCATTGTTCGCTGGCAGCGCCGGCGGGCATGTCGCAGATGATGGACCAGGCATCATGTTTGGAGCGAACAGTGCCCTGTTGCGCTGCGGCAATTCCGGTTGAAGTCAAGAAGATGATTGCCGCCGCAAACATCGATACTGAATAAGAAATAGTTGGCCGCATTGGCATCCTCTAATGAGCGTTTCGAACAGACCGCCAGCGAATCAATTCAGCACACATTGCGATGAATGCGAATAAAATAAAACGCATGCTGGCCCCCGCCCACAATTTGCTTGTCGCCGGAACAGGTCATCTGCCATAACAATTTGCCCGAATTTTGACACGACGATCCATCGGGGGCTCGCTATTGCCTTGTTTTGCCAGTGCTTTGAGGGTGTGATTGCAACTCCTGTTACAAAAAGCGCAAAAATGCCGCACGGGATTACCGGCCTGCTTTCTTGCGGATGACCAGAGAGTATGGTTTGAACAGAGAAAATTGAGAGACGGGAATCCGTCCGTTTTCGTGCGGGCGCAAGCTGCCCGGTCGATGTCCTGATCAGGAGATGACAAAATTGAATAAGACAAGTTTTGTGGCGGCAATTGCGGGGATGGCTTCCGTGATGTCATCGGCGGCATGGGCGTCGCAGCCCGAGCCCTGGCAAATGCGGTTTCAGCCTGCCGTGACCGCAATCATGGAAAAAATCACCTGGTTTGAGGTCTACACGCTCTGGTTCATCCTGCCGATTGTCCTACTGGTGTTGCTGCTGATTGGCTATTGTATGGTGAGGTTTCACGAGAGCGCCAATTCGACCCCGTCGCGCACCAGCCACAACACGATGATCGAGGTCATCTGGACACTCGGTCCGGCCTGTATCCTGTTGGCGATTGCAATTCCGTCATTTCAGCTTCTGACCGCGCAATACACGCCACCTGAAGAGCCTGAACTGACCATCAAAGCCATCGGCAATCAGTGGAACTGGGATTATGAATACCAGGTCGGTGAAGATGGCCAGGTCGGTGAAGATGGATTGTCATTCAATCAGGCGGTTTTGACCGACGCCGATCGTGCCGCGCTCGGCAAAGAGGACAAAAGCGTCTATCCGCGCCTTCTGGCAACCGACAATGATGTGGTTGTTCCCGTCAACACCACTGTCCGCGTGCTGGTTACGGCAAGCGATGTCATCCATGCATTCGCCATGCCCGCTTTTGGCGTAAAGGTGGATGCGGTCCCGGGCCGGGTGAACGAAACCTGGTTCAAGGCGACCAAGGAGGGGATCTATTTTGGTCAGTGCTCAGAGCTTTGCGGCAAGGATCATGCCTATATGCCGATCGCCATCCGAGTGGTTTCAGCTGAACAATATCAAAACTGGTACACCGCCGCCAAAGCCGATCTGGCCGGCGCCAACAAGGCGCTAATGGCGGCGATTGAAACGAACAACAAGCTCGCTGCGGCTGAATAGCCGGCGCAAAAAGCAAACAACATAAATACGGAGCGGAAGAAATGGCAGACGCCGCAGCTCATGATCATCACGACCACAAGCCTGAAGGGTTTGTTCGGCGCTGGATGTTTTCGACCAACCACAAGGATATCGGAACGCTTTATCTGATATTCGCGATCATAGCTGGTATCATAGGCGGTTTCATGTCGGTCATGATGCGCTGGGAGCTGGCTGAACCAGGCATCCAGATTTTTCATGGCCTGGCCGAAATGGTCTACGGGGTTGAGGGCGAGGCATCGATCGATGCGGGCAAGCACATGTATAATGTGTTCACCACGGCTCACGGCCTGATCATGGTCTTTTTCCTGGTGATGCCGGCGCTGATTGGCGGTTTTGCCAACTGGATGGTGCCGATCATGATCGGCGCTCCGGATATGGCGTTTCCGCGCATGAACAATATTTCGTTCTGGCTGCTGCCGCCGGCCTTTATCCTGTTGTTGTTGTCCGCCTTCGTGCCCAGCGCACCAGGAGCCTTCGGCGTTGGCGGCGGTTGGACGGTCTATCCGCCACTATCAACCACCGGACAGCCTGGCCCTGCAATGGATTTGGCGATCCTGTCGTTGCATATTGCCGGTGCGTCGTCGATCCTGGGCGCGATCAACTTCATCACCACGATCTTCAACATGCGCGCTCCTGGCATGACGCTGCACAAAATGCCGTTGTTTGCCTGGTCGGTGCTGGTCACGGCGTTCCTGCTGCTCTTGTCTCTGCCGGTTCTGGCTGGCGGCATCACCATGCTGCTGACCGATCGCAATTTTGATACTGCATTCTTCACCCCGGAAGGCGGCGGTGACCCGATCCTGTTCCAGCACCTGTTCTGGTTCTTCGGTCATCCGGAGGTTTACATTCTCATCCTGCCGGGCTTCGGCATTGTCAGCCATATCGTATCGACCTTCTCGCGAAAGCCGGTATTCGGCTATCTCGGCATGGCCTATGCCATGGTCGCCATCGGCGTCGTCGGCTTCATCGTGTGGGCGCACCACATGTACACAACCGGCCTGTCGCTTAATGCGCAGCGCTATTTCGTGTTTGCCACAATGGTGATTGCGGTGCCGACAGGGGTGAAAATCTTCTCATGGATCGCTACAATGTGGGGCGGTTCGATCTCTTTGCGCACACCGATGATCTGGGCAATCGGCTTCATCTTCCTGTTCACGGTTGGTGGCGTTACCGGCGTTCAGGTCGCCAATGCGGGCCTCGACCGCGCCTTCCACGACACCTACTACGTGGTTGCCCATTTCCACTATGTGCTGTCGCTTGGTGCGGTGTTCGCGATTTTCGCGGCATGGTATTACTGGTTTCCGAAAATGTCGGGTTACATGTATTCGCCGCTAATCGCGCGAACCCATTTCTGGGTCACGTTTATCGGTGTTAACCTGATATTCTTCCCGCAGCATTTCCTCGGACTTGCTGGAATGCCGCGCCGCTACGTTGACTATCCGGACGCCTATGTGGGCTGGAACACCATTTCATCTTATGGTTCTTATCTGGCGGCTATTGGCGTCCTGATTTTCCTTTACGGTGTATTCGAGGCGTTTTCGAAAAAGCGTGTGGCCGGAGCCAATCCGTGGGGCGTAGGCGCAGACACGCTGGAATGGCAATTGCCATCTCCGCCGCCTTATCACCAGTGGGAGCAGCTGCCGAAAATCAAATAGGCGCTGGCAACATAATTCAGGGCCGCCGGCAGCACGGCGGCCTTTGGCAATGAAAGACAGAAGACGATCGATGGCATTTGTTGAAACAAATGGCGCAAATAGCGGCCTCTCGGAAGCGACAGCGGGCGATTTTTTTGCCCTGCTGAAGCCACGGGTGATGTCGCTTGTGGTGTTTACCGCAGCTGTCGGTCTTCTGGTCGCACCGGCAACCATCGATCCATTTGTCGCTGTGACAGCCATTCTTTGCATCGCGGTGGGGGCTGGCGCATCGGGCGCGTTGAACATGTGGTATGACGCCGATATTGACGCGGTAATGTCACGCACCGCCGGAAGGCCGGTGCCGTCGGGCAAAGTGGCGGCTGGCGAAGCGCTGACCTTCGGGCTCGTGCTCGCGGTCATATCGGTGATCACGCTTGGCATATTCGTCAACTGGACATCGTCTGCCCTGCTTGCCTTCACCATCTTCTTTTACGCGGTGATCTATACGATGTGGCTGAAGCGTTCGACACCGCAGAACATCGTCATCGGCGGTGCGGCTGGCGCATTTCCTCCCATGATCGGCTGGGTTGCGGCAACCGGCACGGTTTCAGTGGAAAGCGTTGTCCTGTTCCTCATCATTTTTCTTTGGACGCCGCCGCATTTTTGGGCGCTGGCATTGTTCAAATCCGGCGATTATGGCCGTGCCGGCATCCCGATGATGCCGAACATTGCCGGTGAAAAATCCACCCGCCGCCAGATATTCGCCTATACGCTCGCCGTATCGGCTGCGGGCATCTCCCCCTGGCTGATGGGTTTCGCAGGCCCCGCCTACGGCATTGCATCAATCGGACTTGGTGCCGGGTTCATCTACTATGCGTGGAAAGTGCTGGTGATGGAAACGGGCAATCAATCCATGCGGCCGGCCAAGGCGATGTTCGGCTATTCGATTGTCTATCTGTTTGCCCTGTTCGCTATTCTGCTCGGCGATGTCCTCATTTCACGCAGCTTTGGTTTGGTGGGGTAAATGATGACCAAAAACACGATCACACCGACCGATAGCCAATTGAAAGCGCGCCGCAGCCGAAGCCTCGCAATCGGTCTGGCATTGGCTGCATTCGTTGTACTCGTTTATATCGTCAGCTTGGCAAAGCTCGGCCCGGCATTGTTCGACCGGGCACTGTGAGGGCAGGGTGAGCGGGCAACACACAACATCGCAAAGTCGATCGAACTGGGTTATAGCCGCTGGCTGTCTGGCGTTTTTCGCCGGCATGGTGGGGATGTCCTACGCGGCAGTTCCGCTTTATCAGATATTCTGCCAGGTGACCGGTTTTGGCGGAACCACACAGCGGGTTGAGCAGGCATCCGACCGCATTTTGGACCGCACGATAACGGTCCGCTTTGACGCCAATACCGCCGGTGGCATTCCCTGGGAATTCAAACCGGTTCAACGCGAAATAACCATGAAGATCGGCGAAACGGTCAAAGTGTCCTATGCGGCAAAGAACCTTTTTTCCGAAGCCGCCGCAGGCCGTGCGACCTTCAACGTCACACCGCAGTTTGCCGGCGCCTATTTCAACAAGATGGAGTGTTTCTGCTTCACCGACACGGAACTGGCGCCAGGCGGGACACTCGACATGCCGGTGGTGTTTTTCGTCGATCCAGATATCGTCGAAGCGCCTGAAATGACTGATTTGACCGCTATTACACTTTCCTACACTTTCTTCCCGATCGACGGCGAAAAACCGGTCGCTTCGGAAAATTCTGACAAACCAACGGATAAAAACCTCGGGGGTTGATATGGCCGATACTCACGCAAAACAACACGATTACCACATCCTGCCCCCCAGCCCGTGGCCTCTCTTCGGCGCCACCGGCGCGCTGATCATGGCGATTGGTGGCATCGGCTATATGCAGGGGCTGAAGGGCGCTGATAGTTTTCTCGGCCTGCCGATTACAAATCCTTGGCTGTTCTTCATCGGCCTGGCCGTTGTTCTCTACACGATGTTCGGTTGGTGGCGCGACACGGTCAAGGAAGCCCATGCCGGTGATCACACCCGTGTGGTTTCGCTGCATCTTCGCTATGGAATGATCATGTTCATCGCCTCGGAGGTGATGTTCTTCGTTGCCTGGTTCTGGGCGTTTTTCGACGCAAGTCTTTATCCCAATGAAGCAGCGCAGGTTGCCCGCAATGCCTATACCGGCGGCACCTGGCCGCCGCAGGGTATCGAAGTGCTCGATCCGTTCCATTTGCCGCTCTACAACACGATCATCCTGCTCTTGTCGGGCACCACGGTGACATGGGCGCACCACGCGCTTTTGCACAATGACCGCAAGGGGCTGATCTGGGGGCTGACGATAACTGTCGCGCTCGGCATCCTGTTCTCAGCCGTGCAGGCCTATGAATATGCCCAGGCCCCATTTGACTTCAAGGAATCGATTTATGGCGCGACATTCTTCATGGCCACCGGTTTCCACGGTTTCCATGTTTTGGTCGGCACGATCTTCTTGCTGGTATGTCTGCTCCGCGCCATGGCAGGCCATTTCAAACCGGAACAGCATTTTGGTTTCGAAGCAGCAGCCTGGTACTGGCATTTCGTTGATGTGGTATGGCTGTTCCTGTTTGTCTGCATCTATATCTGGGCCTCTTCCGGCGCGCCCATCGCGCACTAACATAAGTCCGCCAGAATTTCGCGGCTTTTGGGGCGGTCACAATGCCATGGCCGCCCGAATAGTGTGAGGACCGGCAATGCGTGAATGCAGCCCTGTGGGGGCATTTTTCTTTGCGGATTCTACTGGCAATCATTCTTTGCCTTGGTGCGCTCAGACTGCTCAGCGGGCGCTGATCACGCCTCAATATGTCAACAAGGCAGAGCCGTGGCGGCTGGTTGGAAAATGAGCCCGAATCCGGTCACCAGCTACTCCGCTGTCATGCGGATTATTTTTATTGCAGCGACGATTGCCGTTTTCATGGCGCTTTTGGCGCTTGGCACCTGGCAGCTTTACCGCATGCAGTGGAAAGAGGCGTTGATTGCTTCCATCGAGACGAGGATTGCAACAGAGCCGGTCGCCTTGGGGAAAATCGAGCAGATATATTCCCGGACAGGAGATGTCGACTATTGGCCGGTGAATGTCTCGGGCGTTTTCGAACACGCCAATGAACGGCATTTCTTCGCCACCCACAAAGGGTTTAGCGGATATTATATTTACACGCCGCTGCGCCTGGCTGATGACCGCATCCTGTTCGTCAACCGGGGCTTTGTTCCCTTTGATCGCAAGGAGGCAAAAACGCGCATGGATGGGCAGGTTACAGGCCACATCACCCTGTCCGGCCTCGCCCGCAACAGGCTCGATAAAAAACCCTCATGGGCCGTTCCGGACAATGACCTGGAAAACAACACCTATTACTGGAAAGACATCGACGACATGGCGCGTCAGGGTGGCTACGACGATCCAAGCCGCGTTTTGCCGTTTTTTGTCGATGCCGATGATGCGCCCAATCCGGGCCACCTGCCATTTGGCGGCGTGACCATCATCGCCATGCCCAATAATCATCTGCAATATGTAATCACATGGTATGGATTGGCGGCGGCCCTGGCCGGGGTGTTTGCAGTCTGGTTGCGGCGGCAGCAAAGGCCAACCCGGCAATAACCGTAACGCTTGACAGCAACCGGTCAAACCATACATCACCGCACTCAAACGAGATATGATCTGCATGCCCGCATCCGAAACAAAACCGCCACTGACCATCCGGCTCTGCCAGCCGCGCGGTTTTTGCGCCGGGGTGGATCGCGCAATACAGATCGTGGTGCTGGCGCTGAAGAAATATGGCGCACCGGTCTATGTGCGCCATGAGATTGTGCACAATCGCTACGTGGTCGAGGGTTTGCAAAATCTAGGCGCGGTATTCATCGAGGAGTTACACGAAATTCCACCCGAACATCGCGATTGTCCCGTGGTGTTTTCCGCCCACGGCGTGCCGAAGTCGGTTCCCGCCGATGCGGAAGCGAGAAACCTGTTTTATCTCGATGCGACCTGTCCTTTGGTGTCCAAGGTTCACAAACAGGCAATGCGCCACCAAAGGCTCGGCCGGCATGTTCTGCTCATCGGCCATGCCGGCCACCCTGAAGTCATCGGTACGATGGGCCAACTGCCGTCCTCCGCCGTAACCTTGATAGAGACGGTCGATGACGCCAGCCATTTTGCGCCGCCGGCAGGCAGTGAACTTGGTTTTGTCACCCAGACGACGCTGTCGGTCGAGGATACGGCAGGCGTGATCAAGGCTCTTCAGAAGCGGTTTGAAGGTGCCCTGTATGCGCCGGCAGCCGAATCGATCTGTTATGCGACGACCAACCGGCAGGAAGCCGTCAAGGAAACCGCGCCGGGCTCGGATCTGTATCTGGTCGTTGGCGCGCCGAATTCGTCCAATTCACGACGGCTGGTGGAAGTCGCCGACCGCGCTGGTGCGAAACTCTCAATGCTGGTCCAGCGTGCCGCTGAAATCGACTGGGACAATTTGCGAGACATTGCGATTGTCGGCCTTTCAGCGGGCGCATCGGCACCGGAAATCATTGTCGAGGAAATCATCAATGCTTTCAAGGAGCGCTATCGAGTGACAGTCGATCTGGCGATCACCGCCACCGAAACAGAGGAATTTCCGGTTATGCGTGCTTTGCGCGACGTTGAGTTAACCAGGGATGACATGGCATTTGTCAACGGTTTTGCCTGATGGCTGTTTATACGGATGTCAGCGAGACCGAGCTTGCCGGTTTTTTAAGCCATTATCAGGTGGGCGGACTTCTGTCCTACAAGGGCATTGCCGAGGGCACCGAAAACAGCAATTTTCTGGTTCACACGACGCAAGGCTCGTTCATTCTGACGCTCTATGAAAAACGGGTTGCCAGCGAGGATTTGCCTTTTTTTCTTGGTCTTATGGAACATCTGGCCGGCAAGGGCATTGCCTGTCCGCTGCCGGTCAAACGCGATGACGGCGAGATGATCGGCAGTCTGGCCGACCGGCCGGCAGCACTGATTACCTTCCTGGAAGGCATGTGGATGCGCCGTCCGACCGTCGATCATTGCCGCAGGGTCGGCGAGGCGAGCGCCCGGTTTCATCTGGCCGGGGCTGATTTCGGGCAGCAACGCAAGAATGCGCTCGATCCGGACGGCTGGAGAGCGCTGTGGCAGCGGGCAAAACCGGGTGCCGAGGATGTCGCCTCAGGCTTAAGCGAAGAGGTCGAGGCGGATTTCGCTTCGATCGCGGCGAAGTGGCCTGCATCCATTCCCAGTGGTGTCATCCATGCCGACCTGTTTCCCGACAATGTGTTTTTTCTCGGCGATGAACTGTCCGGCCTGATCGACTTTTATTTCGCCTGCAATGATTTTTTTGCCTATGATCTTGCGATCTGCCTCAATGCTTGGTGTTTCGAGCGCGATTTTTCGTTCAATCTGACCAAGGGTGCAGCTCTGCTTGAGGGCTATCAGTCGGTGCGCCGGCTGGAGCTGGAAGAAGCCGAAGCCCTGCCGGTGCTGGCACATGGCGCAGCGTTGCGTTTCCTGTTGACCAGACTGTACGACTGGCATGCCGGTCCGGACGGCGATCTGATCAAAAAGCGCGACCCGTCCGAATATATCCGGCGCCTTCGCTTTCACCGCGCCATCAAGTCGGCGCGCGAATACGGCCTGGAAACGCATTGATGAAGTCGATCGATATTTTCACCGATGGCGCCTGCTCGGGCAATCCGGGACCCGGCGGATGGGGCGCGTTGCTGCGCTTCGGCGCGGTGGAAAAGGAACTGTCCGGCGGCGCCGCCGATACGACCAACAACCGGATGGAACTGATGGCGGCGATCGAAGCGCTCAACGCGCTAAAGGAGCCCTGCAAGGTCGATCTTTATACCGACAGCGTCTATGTCCGAGACGGGATTGGCCGCTGGATTGAAGGATGGAAGAAAAACGGCTGGAAGACCGCAGCGAAAAAGCCCGTCAAAAACGCTGAACTCTGGCAATCACTCGACGAGGCGCGCAATCGCCACAAGGTCACCTGGCACTGGGTCAAGGGCCACGCCGGCCATCTGGAAAACGAACGCGCCGATGAGCTTGCCCGTGCTGGAATGGCGCCGTTCAAGTGATGCTCTAACCACCCGCCCGGCGCCAAGCCGTCATAGGTTTTTAAGCGCGTCCAGAATTTTTTCAGCGCTGGTTTCGATCGCCTCGCCGGGCGAAGGCTCGATATTGAGGGTCTTGACAACCCCGTCATCGACGATCATCGAAAAGCGATTCAGGCGGGTTCCAAGGCCTGCGACCGCAAGGTCGATATCGAGCCCGACAAGCCTGGCAAACGCACCGTCCCAATCCGATAGAAAGACAAGTTTGTCTTTCGCGCCGGTGGCCTCCGCCCAGGCACCCATCACAAAGGGATCGTTGACGGACACAACCGCGATCGTATCGGTACCCTGTTCGGACATAGCATCGAAATTTTCCAGAAAACCCGGCACATGTTGGTTATGGCAGGTGCCGGTAAACGCGCCAGGCACGCCGAAGAACACGACCTTCTTGCCTGAAAAAATATCGCTGGTGGTGATATTTGCCGGCCCCTCCGCAGTCATCGACTTGAATGTCGCTTCCGGTATTCTGTCTCCAACGCCAATGGCCATATTAACCTCTTTCATCTGTTGACAACCATCGTTGACAGATAGAGCGTCCCGCGGAAATTACCAGACAAAATCAACAACCAACATGGATCAATGCCTATATCTCACCATGGAGTGTGCCTTGTTCGACAAGACACACGCCACGGCGTAGCGCTGGAAGGAAGGAATTGCGGGATTATTCGTTCAAAAACGTTGCGGACGATTCTTGTGTCACATAGGTGAATGTGTCGCTGCCCTGCTCGATCTTTGAGCTGCCTGAGGCGCTCTGATAGGCTAGGTTCCAGTTTGTGACAATCTGAATATCTGAGCCGCTGACTTGCGCGTAACCGGCCCAGCCGGTGGCTGAATTGCAGTTTGCGGTGGCATTGTTCCAGGCAACGGAAAAGGCAATGTAGCTGCCGTTTACGCGGCCATTGAGCACATAGGGTGTATTCTGGCAGCCGGTGCCTGCCGCGCGGTTGATATAGGTTCCGATAACATTTCCATTGGTATCGATATCGATGGTCATGGTCGAGCCTGACTGATTACGCCATGCCGAAGTGGTAGTCACCGCGCTTTCAAGCCCCTGAAAATCGGCCGGATCGAGAGCATGGGCGTGGACGGTTGCCGTAAGGACAAAACCGGCTGCGACAAGAAATTTCAACATCTTCGTCTCCTCGGTACATTATTGGAAATATTTCCCTGTTCCTGTGACAGAGATATTCAGTACTACATCTTAAAATTTAAATGTAAAACATCTATTCAACCAAAAGTTTTATGAAAAAATAGAAAAACTGACGCTCGACAAGTTGAACGTGTAAAGTAACCGAACGATATTGATGTGGTGGCAAGCCAATGCGCAGCCGTCCAGCGTAGACGCACCAACGCTCAAGGCCTGGCCATGCCTAATTTTATGGGCTGATGGTGATTTTTCCCGACACCGCCTCGTCGCCGGAGATCAGCGTATATTCTATCTCGGCTGGTCCGGTTTGGTTTTTCGGTTTTGCCAGTACGGGAATATCGAATGCCTCACCGCCGGTAGCCAGCACAGGCGTGCCGAAATACCAGCCTTCCGCCGACACGACGAACAACGTCTCATCACCTTGACGATCAGGGACCTGAAAGCGCGCCATAACCTGCTTTTCTCCCGACCTGTTTAAAGAGGCAAGGCCAAACGCATCCTCAGCCGGCTTTGGCAGCGTCTCGAACGCCCGCACAACCAGCTTCCGGTCGCTTTCAGTATCGTTTGCAGAATCAGGGTCCAGCGAAAAACTGGTTTGAACCGGAATGCAGATTTTTTCGCAAATTCCAAGAAAGACTTCGGCCTCGATCAGCGGCGCGGTTCCGGTTTCAAATTCAAGCGCCAGCGCGACGCGATCCTTGTAGCCGGCCCACACCGCATAGCCATCATCAAACCGCTTCGGCGCCGGAAAAAAGAACCTGGCATCGTTGACATTGCGGCTCGCACCAATATCGATCTGGGGCGGTATACCGGCATCGCCCGGATCCACCCAATAGGTTTTCCAGCCGGGTTTAAGTTGAATTTCAAGCACGCCGCGCAAGGGCCCCGTACTGCCGGAATCGGCGGCGGTAACAAGGCGGATCTGCCCTCCATCCGTTAAAAACCAGTCGGTGCTGGCCGCCAGGGCGGGGGTTGAGGCAAGCGCCAGCAGGCTGGCGATGATAAAATGGGGTTTCATGCCTCGATTTTGCTCCCTCTTCGCCAGCCGTGCAATGGCTTGAGCAAACACTGTTTATGATATTTGCGTTACACGGGCGCGCTTCCGGGGCAGGGCCTAGCCATATTTGAGATGGCCAGATAGCTGAAAAATGTTGAGTAAGGCCTCGCTCGCACAAGGCCGGCGGCTACGGGACCTGGCTGCTCAAGCACATAAACCGCTATCGCGCCGCCGGAAAAGAAGCAAGTTTACAACAAGGCCGCGCCATCAGTGACTTCTTGACTTTTTTGGTCACTTGGTTTGAATAAAGGTAAATTTGACGGATTTGCACCATGCCAAAAATATTCAGTGAGGTGGAGAAGAAGGCCATAAAGGTGACGTTGGCCGAGGTCGGTATCCGGCATTTTGCGGCCCGTGGCCTGCGCAGCACCCGCATTGAGGACATCTGCCGGGATGTCGGCATTGCCAAAGGCTCCTTTTATAATTTTTTTGCTTCAAAGGAGGCCCTGTTCATGTCCATCGCCGACGAGCGTGACGCCATGCATAAGGCCGACATCCTGGCTTATCTCAACAAAACGCACCCTGACAAAAAACCACTGGTCGCAGGCTTTTTTAAATTTCTCATGGACAGAATTGAAACTGACCCGATCCTGAAAATTCTTCATGACACCAGCGAAATCATCAGCCTGATGCGCAAACTGCCGCCTGAACAGATTGTAAAAAAGCAAGAACGCGACAAAGAATTTGTGATCACCATCGCCGACCTGATGCAAAAAAAGCATGGTCTTGTCCATGCCACTGCTGAGGCCCTTGAGAGTTTGATGGTCATGATGCTGTCGCTCAGCTTGCAGGCAGAATTCATCAAGGCAATGACGGATTATCCAGCCACAATCAGCATTCTGCGCGATGCATTTTTAACCCGGCTGCTCAAAGGGCCCTATTATGATTGATGTTGCAAACCTCAGTTTTACATACCAGGGCGCCACCGAACCCGTTCTTGAGGGGTTGAATTTTTCCGTTGCCGAGGGCGAGGTATATGGCCTGCTTGGACCCTCGGGATCGGGAAAGTCCACCACACAAAAAATCCTCATGGGGCTGCTGCGCGGGTTTGAAGGTGAGGCCAGTCTTTTTGGTCAGCCGGTGCAACAGATGGGCCGTTCCCTTTATGAAAGGATTGGGGTGAGCTTTGAACTACCCACCCTCTACACCCGCTTAACCGCGCTTGAAAACCTCAAACTGTTTGCCGCGCTTTATGACCGGCCCACCCGCGATCCCATAGAAGTGCTAAAGCTTGTCGATTTGGATGATGCGGCTGACCAGCGTGTCGATGCTTTGTCCAAGGGGATGAAAATGCGGCTCAATCTGTGCCGGTCATTGCTGCATGACCCGGAATTGCTGTTTTTCGATGAACCGACAACCGGGCAAGATCCGGCCCGGGCCCGGATTACCCGCGATTTGATCAGGTCCCTTAAGGCAGATGGCAAAACGGTTTTTCTTACCACCCATAATATGTCCGAGGCGGATGAAGTCTGTGATCGCGTTGCGTTTCTCGCCAGAGGCGCCATTCAGGTTTCCGGCGCATCTGAAGACCTAAAACGACAATATGGGCAGCGCCTTCTCAAGGTTAGGCTCTCCGGCAAAGGTGCCGCACAATCCCGCGAGTTTCACATGGACAATATTGGCACCAACAAAGATTTTCTCGCCCTGTTGGCCGCAAATAATATCGCTTCCATGCACACGGCCGAAGCCAGCCTGGATGATGTTTTTATCAAGGCTGTCGGTCCCACACCACCGGCGGGAGCCGCCCCATGAGCGCCCGCCTTGCAACCCTTGTCCGCCACGATGCCCGCCTGCAGTGGCGTTATGGCATTTATATTGCCTACGCCGTTATTGTCGCGTTTTATGTCCTCATTCTTATTCAACTGGAGGCCTATCTTCCCGATTGGGCGCCGGCCCTGGTTTTTTATACCGATCCTTCGGTGCTGGGGTTTTTCTTTTTGGGCGCGCTTATGATGCTGGAGCGGGCCGAAAATACCCGCTCGGCCCTGGCCATTTCCCCGGTGACCGCGGCGAACTATTTCTGGTCGAAAACACTTACATTGACGGCGATAGCGTTGACCGCAGTTCTGTCAATTGCCCCTTTCATGCACAATTCGATCAACTGGTTTCTGCTCGTCACCATTATCACGCTGACATCGGTTCAGTTTGTTGCCATCGGCGTTCCCGCAGCGTTGTATTTTAAAACCGTAACGGGATACCTGATCGGTGCCGCCGGATTTATGACCCCCATTATCGGGCCCGGGTTTATTGCCCTTATTGATCCCATGCCCGCCTGGGCCATCATCATCCCCTCTGCCGCCCAGTTCAAACTCATTCTTGTGGCAACCGGTACCCATGACGCCGGTACGGTGCAGGTCGCTCTCATGCTCGTGGTCTCGGCAGTGGCGGCCGGGGCAACGGTGCTCCTGGCCCTTGGTTTATTGAAGAAAGAATTTGGAAAATGACGGCCGCAACAAAATCAGTATATAGCCGCTTTTTTGGCCTTTTTGCTGCCGACACCCGTAATGTCAGCCGTGACCCGGCTTTGTTGTTTTCCATCCTGTTCGCCATTTTGATGCCCATCGGCGTGGCGTTTTTCAGACCCACGATCGACAATGCAGCGCTTGATGCCTTTGGTCTTCCCGATTTTACCGGTTATCTTTCCCTGGTTGTTTTCACGTTGCCCGCATTCCTCATCGGTTGGGTTACTGGTTTTTTACTGCTTGAAGACCGCGATGACGGGCCGCTGCTTGCGCTCGACATAACCCCCACGGGCAAGGCAGGGTTTTTTGCCTACCGCGCCACCATCACCGCGATCATAACGGCGCTGATCACAGGCTTTGGTGTGATTATACTTGCGCCAAACCTCTCTTTGCCTATCGTTGTTATGCTTGCTCTGCTGGCTGCAATCGAAGCGGTGTGTGTGGCGTTTATTCTCCCGGCAATTGCGCGCAATAAAGTAGAGGGACTGGCGGTCACAAAGATTGTGAACATCGGCGCTCTGGTGCCGCTATTGGCGTTGGTTCCTTCGCCTTTTAGATATCTGGGGTCTTTTGTTCCCACCTTTTGGATAGGCGAATTGCTGCGCACCGATACCGCCCACTATCTGTCTTTTCTTCTCAAACTGGGCTTTGCCATCGCCATCCATGGTGTTGTGGTAACACTGCTTTACCGCCTGGCCATTCGCCGTATCGGTTAGTGCGGTCCGGCTGATGATCTTCAGCCTGTTAATCGTCTAGCAAAAGGCGTAGCCTTGAAACATGGAAGACGAGAATCGCAAAATCTTGAATGATGAGCGCAGTTCGCTTGACGGGCAGTTTCTGGTCGCAATGCCTGCCATGCAGGATGAACGATTTGCCCGATCGGTGATCTATCTTTGCGCACATAGTGGCGAAGGAGCGATGGGACTGATCATCAACCGCGCTCAGTCGCTGCGGTTCCCGGAGCTGCTGGCTCAACTCGGCGTGATCGAGGAAACCGAAGAAATACGCCTGCCTGAAAGCGCGCGCACGATGATGGTCCGTCACGGCGGCCCTGTCGATCAGAGCAGGGGATTTGTCGTGCATTCCGATGATTATGTCAGCGAATCATCAATGCCGGTGGATGAGAGTGTGGTTCTGACGGCGACTGTCGATATCCTGCGGGCCATTTCTGAAGGGGCCGGGCCGGTAAAATCGTTCATGACCTTGGGTTATTCCGGTTGGGGGCCGGGTCAGCTTGAACAAGAAATCGCCGATAATGGCTGGCTGACATGCAAGGCCGATCCGGATTTGTTGTTTGATAGCGATATCGACGGAAAATATGACCGCGTCCTGTCCACACTGGGGATCGAAGTGGTCCACCTAAGCGGCGTTGCCGGCCGCGCCTGATATGTTCTGAAACGTTGGGGCCACTCAGGCCTGTTCCTGCGCCTGCCCTGTCGCCGGGTGTCTTTCCTTTAGAAGTTTGAGCACGACATCGGCGTCCATCGGTGCGCCAAACATGAAACTTTGAACATATTCGCATCCCATATCGCGCAGCTTGGTCGCGTCGCCTTCATCGGTAACCCCTTCGGTTACCACCGACAGGCCAAGATCATGCGCCATATTGACCATGGATTTCAAAAGAACGGTCTTTTTCGAACTGGTGTCATCGACGAAACTCTTGTCGATCTTGATGGTGTCGAACGGGAACCGGGTAAGATAGGACAGTGAGGAAAATCCGGTCCCGAAATCGTCCAGCGAAAGGCCGATGCCCAGCTGCTTCAACCGTTTGAGCACATGGGTCGCCTGTTCCGGGTTTGACATGACCATCGATTCAGTGAGTTCAAGCCTGAAGCAGCGCGCCGGCAGGCTGGAACGCGCAAGCACGGAGCGCACATCGGCCACCAGATCCTGGCGTATCAATTGCTGGCTCGACAGATTGACCGATACCGATAGCGACACGTCGGCGACTTCCCTTTGCCAGGAATAAAGGTCACTGGCCGCCCGATGCATTCCAAACAGGCCGAGCTGTACAATCAGGCCGGTCGCCTCGGCTACCGGAATGAATTCTGCCGGCAAAACGATGCCGCGGCGCGGATGCTCCCATCTGATCAAGGCTTCGAACCCGGCAATCGAAGCATCTTCAAGGCGGACAATCGGCTGGTAGACCAGTTTGAATTCGGAGCGTTCCACAGCCCTTCGAAGATCGGATTCCAGTTGCAGTTGATCGGTTCCGAATGTTCTAAAGGCAGGCCTGAACGGCTCGATGCGATCCCCGCCAAACCTCTTGGCCTGCTGCATGGCCAGCTCGGCATCCTTGATCATGCCGTCTGCGGAATTTTTTACAGACGTTGCCGTCATCAGGCCGATTGAAGCAGTGAGCACGATCTCGCTATTGCCAAACTTGATTGGCGCGCCAATCGCTCGTTGCATGGCCTCGGCAAATCCGGCAATGCGCTCCGGTTCCTGCTCCGACAACAGCAACAAAGCAAACTGATCGCCCGAGACGCGCGAGAGTGCGTCATGCGGCTTCAGCAGGCGGTGCAGGCGTCTGGCGATGGTCAAAAGCATTGTGTCGCCGGCAGAAATTCCAAGGCTCTCATTGACCTGGCTGAAACGATCAATGTCAATCGAGAACACGGTCGGTTTAAGATGCTCTTCAGCGCGTGCAATGGCAACGACCGCCTCAAGCCGGTTCAAAAACAGCTCCCGGTTGGGCAGGCCGGTCAGATTGTCGTGAACGGCATCATGCAGCAGGCGCTCTTCGGATTTTTTCTGCTCTGTGATCTCAACCAGCGTGCCGGCACAGCGGATAATCTCGCCATCCGACCCGACGACAGGCCGCGCCCGCAACAAAAACCACTGATAGTGTCCGTCTGCGCCGCGCAGCCTTAAAGGCTGATTGATCTTGCCGCGCCGGTGTTCAAGCACGATATCGAGATTGGTCCGGAACGGATCGCGGTCTTCTTGATGCAACACCGGCAGCCAGTTTCTGGCCGGCCCGTGCAGGCTGTTGGCGGCCAGTCCAAGCTGGTTGCAGATATCGGGCTTGGTCAGGATCCGGTCGCGAGGCACATCCCAGTCCCACACCAGATCGCCGGCGCCCGTGATTGCCAGGGCCTGACGCTCCATGTCGCTAAACAGGCCCTGATGAAGTCCGCCACCGGCAAATGCATGTTGCATGACGGTAAAGCCGATCAGCAAAGTAATCAAAATCAGCCCGCCCCCCAGCGCCGGCTGCACGATATCATTGTCCAAAAGTCCGGTCACCGTCATCCATGAGCCGGCGAGCCAGACAAGAACCATAAGCCAGCTTGGCACCAGCATGATCGCCCTGTCATAGCCCCGGGCGCCAAGGTAGATGATCAGTCCGACACCGACGAACGCGGTCAGCACAAACGACATCCGCGCGATCCCGGCGGCAATCGGAGGTTCGATGATCGCACCGGCAGCAAGCAGCGCCAGGCCGAGAATCCAGATCAACGCGCCATAGCTGAAATGGTCATGCCACCGGTTCAAATTGAGGTAGGTAAAAAGGAAAATGACAAAGGTCGCTGCCAGCCCAACTTCCGAACCGGCGCGCCACATTTGCGCGCTGCCCGGCGTAATTTCGATAATGCGGGTCAAAAACCCGAAATCGACGCATATATAGGCCAGAACCGCCCATGCCAGCGCGGCCGTTGCCGGAAACATCGATGTCCCCTTGACGACGAAGAGAATGGTCAAAAACAACGCCAGCAGGCCGGAAATCCCTATCACGATACCGCGATAGAGCGTGTAGGAATTGATGGTGTCCTTATAGGCCTCGGTGTCCCATAAATAGACCTGCGGCAGATTTGGGGCGGCGAGCTCGGCCACGAAGGTGACGACCGTGCCGGGGTTCAGCGTCACCAGAAATGTGTCGGCATCCTGTGCCGACAGCCGGTCGAGCGCAAAGCCTTCGCTTGGTGTAATCGCCGTTATCCGCTGCGACCCGAGATCAGGCGAAACAAGGCCCGACCCTGCCAGCCGGAAATGTGGCGCCACAATCAGCCGGTCAATCTGCTGATCAGTCGCGTTAGCCAGCGCAAACACCGCCCAGTCACCGTTGAAGTCCTGATCATTGGCCTCCACCTCGATGCGCCGCACAATACCGTCTGGCTGAGCTGCCGTATTAACCTGAAAACTGGCGCCCTGATTGCGATGGATCTCAACCGCTTTTGAAAGATCAAGCGCGATGTCGTCCTTTGAAATCTTTATCGGCTCAATCGCAATGGCAGGTGCCGGCGCCAAGACAAGCAACGCCAGCAGCAAGACGGGTAAATTGAGCAGAAATCGCACCGCAATTTTCAATTCTGTTCATCCTGGTTTTTCGAACCCCGATAGTCCTCGTCAATCAGGGAGAATAGCACATGGTCCTGCCATTTACCGTCTATTTTCAAATAGGACCGCAATAGTCCTTCCCGCGAAAATCCGGCTTTTTCAAGTACGCGGCTGGATCGCACGTTTTTCGGGATACAGGCCGCTTCGATGCGGTGCAAGCCCAGCTCATCAAAGCTGTGGGAAACCAGCCGGGAAAGCGCATCGGCCATCAGGCCACGGCTGGCAAACACCTCGCCCATCCAATAGCCGATATGGCCGCATTGAGCGGCGCCGCGGCGAATATTGATGAGTGAAATACCCCCTGCAAGCGCCGAAGAAGCACATTCGAATATCAAAAATGTCTGGCCGGTCCCACGCGCCCGCTCGCAATTATACTGCTGCATCCGCTTGCGCCACGCACCGCGTGTGAGTTCATCCTTAGACCAGCGCGGTTCCCAGGGTTCCAGAAAATCCCGGCTGGTACCCCGTAGCGCCGCCCACGCCTTGTAATCGCCATAACGCGGATGACGCAGGAACACCCGCTCGCCTTTCAGTTTGACACTATCGGTGGCCAGTAGATCGCGAAGGTCCACCGTAGCACATCCTAAATGGCGAGTTCGCGGGCCGGCTGTCTGTCCTGGGCAAGATTGGAGTGGATTTCCTGGAACGACGGCAGGTTGCCAAGTGGTCCGACGGCGGCAACTGTCGGCTTTGTGGAAAACAGCCTTTGTGAAAGATCTACCAGTCTTTCCAGGGTAATATTGGACAGCCGGTCCATGAGTTCTTCCGTTGTCACCGGGCGGCCAAACAACAAAAGCTGCCTGGCAATCTGCGATACCCGGCTGGCTGGGCTTTCGCCCGACATCAGCAGTCCTGCCCGGTATTGAGCGACGGCGCGCGACAGTTCATCGGCGCGAATGACCTCGCCGCTTCTGCCCAGTTCACCGAGAACGACCGGGATCAGCTCGGCAATATCGTCTTTGCCGGTGGCGGCATGAACCCCAAACAGGCCGGTATCGGAAAATCCCCAATGAAAGGCATAGACAGAGTAGCAAAGGCCCCGTTTTTCCCGCACCTCCTGAAACAGGCGGGACGACATGCCGCCGCCGAGGATTATCGACAGGATCTGCGAGGCATAGAAATCGCGGGCGTGAAAGGCCCGGCCTTCAAAACCGAGCACGATCTGCGCGTCCATCAGATCGCGGTCTTCCCGGTAGTCGCCGCCGACATAATTGGCATAGGGCGCCGGTTTCGATGTCGCACGCTCGCGAAACGTACCGAAATGCTTTTCGACCTCGCGCACGAATTTCTGATGATCAATGGCGCCAGCGGCCACAATGACCATCCGATCGCTGCCATACTGCCGCTCAAGAAATGCACGCAGCTGCGTCGACGTGAATGATTCAACCGTTTCTGCCGTACCCAGCACCGAGCGGCCGATTGTCTGGTGGCGAAAAGCCGTTTCGGTAAAACGGTCGAAAACGACATCATCCGGCGTATCGTGAGCGGCGCCGATTTCCTGCAGGATGACATGTTGCTCGCGCTGTAGTTCGGACGGGTCAAATTTCGGGTCGGTCAGGATGTCGGCCAGCATGTCGATTGCCAGCGGTACATCGTCTTTCAGGACCCGGGCGTAAAAGGCCGTCGTCTCGACGCTGGTCGATGCGTTGATTTCCCCGCCCACATCCTCGATCTGCGAAGCGATTTGCCACGCATCCCGTTTGCCGGTGCCCTTGAAAGCCATGTGCTCCAACAGGTGGGCAATGCCATGCTCGTTGTCCCGCTCGTCTCTGGAGCCCGATTTGACCCAAACACCCAGTGCTACGCTTTCAAGATGCGGGATTGATTCAGTGGCTACCGTCAGTCCATTGGACAGGCGGCTAACATCAACACTCATAAATCAGTCTCTCCTCCGCGCCGACTAATGGGATCGGTGGCGCTCAATATGATCTTCCACCATTTTCAGCTCCGATGGAAGGGTGATATATTTTTCTTCCGCCTGCATCATGCCGGCAAGCCTGGAAGGCAGGTCGGGAACCACCCCGCAAGCCGCCTCAACGGCAGCCGGGAATTTGGCCGGATGCGCCGTCGCCAGAACAACCATGGGTGCTGTGCCGCTTTGTTCACGCGCTACCTTTAGCCCCGTCGCGGTGTGCGGGTCGGCGAGATAGTCCGACTGCTCCAGTAAAGAGCGGATCACAGCAGCAGTTTCATCGATTTTCGAGCGTCCGGCGGCAAATTCCGATCGGATCGACTTCAGCGTGTTATCGGCAAGCCTAAAGGAGCCCGATTGCTTCAACCCCTCCATCGCCGTGACGATGCTCTCGCTGTCGCGCCCGGACATTTCAAACAAAAGCCGCTCGAAATTGGACGACACCTGAATATCCATCGATGGCGAAGTTGTTTCGACGACGCCGCAGGTCTCGTAGCGGCCGGTTTCGATGGTGCGTGCCAGAATGTCGTTGTCGTTTGTGGCGATGACCAGCTTTTCGATTGGCAGTCCCATCCGTTTGGCGGCGAAACCGGCGAAAATATCGCCAAAATTTCCCGTAGGCACGGTAAATGAAACCGGCCTGTCCGGCCCGCCAAGTGAAAGGGCCGATGAGAAGTAATAGACGATTTGCGCCATGATCCGGGCCCAGTTGATCGAATTGACGCCGGACAGGCCAACACGGTCGCGAAACGGTTGATTGTTGAACATCCCTTTGACCAGCGCCTGGCAATCGTCGAAATTTCCCTCAATCGACAGCGCATGAACATTGGCGGCACCCGATGTCGTCATCTGCCGCTGCTGGACTGGCGATACTTTGCCAGCCGGGAAAAGGATGAAGATATCGGTATTCCCCCGGCCTGCGAATGCCTCAATTGCAGCGCCGCCCGTGTCGCCCGACGTCGCCCCCACGATCGTCGCCCGTTCGCCACGTTCGGCCAGCACATGGTCCATCAATCGCGACAACAACTGCATCGCAACATCTTTGAATGCGAGGGTAGGCCCGCGAAACAATTCAAGTACGAATTCGTTGTGATCCGTTTGAACGATGGGACAGACAGCTGGATGATTAAATGCCCCATAGGCTTCGCTGACCATTTTCGAAAACCGGCCGGCGTCTATATCGCCTTCCACAAATGGCAGGAGCAGCCTGGTCGCCAGATTGGCATAATCAAGCCCGCGCATCGCCCGGATCTCGGTCGGCGAAAATTGCGGCCAGCTTTCCGGCAGGTAGAGACCGCCATCACGCGCCAATCCGGCGAGTAGCGTATCGGAAAATCCGAGAATGGGAGCGTGGCCCCGTGTGCTGATGTATTTCATCATGCTTGCCTGTTGAGTATCGCCTGTAGCGTCATAACCCTAAGAAGACGGCAGTGGAAATTGATAAGAAATCCATACCATCGCTGTCGCATTTTTGCCGCGGCGTTGGTATAAACAGCCTTGCCTCTTCGGGGAAGTACTGTTCAGGGAGTTTCAGTTGGCAAACCGTGGTTTTTTGTCGCTTTTCGGCGTATTTGCAATCGCTTTGACCGTAGCTGGCTGCCAATCGGGCGAAGGTGGCGGATTTCCGGGCTTCGGTCTGGGGCAGGAAAAAAAGGAAGAAAAGCCCGACGACAGGATCAGTCAGGTCGATTTGCGCGCTTATTGTCCGCGGGTCCGCTTGCGAGAGGGCACGGCCTACTACAACACCTACAAAAAGGTCCGGCGTGGCGAAGAAGAGAAAAACCCGGACAATATCATCTACCAGGCGTCGATTTCCGACGTCACGCGCAGTTGCCGTTACGAAGACGGCCTTCTCAATATGACAGTTGCCGTCGCCGGCCGTGTCGTGCCGGGACCACAGGGTACAGCAGGCGCCGTGACAATGCCGATCCGGGTTGTGGTTCTGCGCGGCGAAGAGGTGTTATACTCGCAATTGCATCAATATCAGGTGGCAATAGACAGTCCGACCGGTGCAACCCAGTTTGTCTTTTCCGATCCGGCCGTTTCGCTTCCCGCCCCGGATGCGGCAAATATTCTCGTGTTTGCCGGTTATGATGAAGGTCCGCCGAAACGGCAGTAAGGACTATTGCTTACGCATCTTGCCACTCGGTGAGCGCAAGTAAAACTGGTAAAAATCCGCTCCAGCGACTGATCACGGTTTCAGCACCGGCTTCGGTCAATTGGTCCGCGTGGCCAGGAAAAGAGTGTGAGCCGCCGGTAAATCCGATGACCCGCATGCCCGCAGCCACCGCACCGGCGATGCCGTGGACGGAATCTTCGACAACGAACGTATTGGCCGGGTTGGCCCCAAGCGTGTTGGCTGCGTGAAGAAAAACATCGGGCGCGGGCTTCGGTTTGCCGGAGACGATGTCGGAGGCGGAAAACACCAGCCCGTCGAACAAGGCGGCTATGCCGGTTCTCGCCAGCATCGCTTCCAGCCGCGGCATATGCGAATTGGAGCAGATGCATCGCTTCGGCACCGAGGCGGCAATTTTTGCAGCCCCCTCGATCTCGGCCACCTCGCGGGCGAGGATATCGTCGAGAACCCGCCTGTTCTCATCAAGGAGTGACACCTGAAACGGAATATTGGCCTCCTTTTCAACCAGCATCAAAATGTCGCGAAATGTCAGCCCGGCAAATCGCTGCGCTACTTCTTCAGCCGAAATCGGAAATCCTGCTTTGGTGAGCATTTCAGCCTCGACCCTGGCGGCGACGATTTCTGAATCGACCAGCACCCCATCGCAATCAAAGATAACAAGGTCAGGTGCGGGCATTGCGGTCTCCTGGGCAAATGTGTGGACGCCGGCAAAACCAGCTGAAGGCCATGGCCTATAGTCGGTTTCAGTGGGCAACGACAAGTATCCGGTTGAATTAAGTGCGTTTGAACACCGCTGGCAAAAACACTTCCGAGGTCACGTTTTCATAAACAGGATCACCAAGGGTATGAACGAATTTGCTCGGATATCAGCAGTGGGGGTCAATTCTCGGCAACCGCAGCACGCAGCGCCTCCCTGAGCCACACATGGGCCGGGTCATCGGCAAAATCACTATGCCAGATCATGTACCAGGTTTCCTGGGGGGCGGAAAATGGAACGTCAAAGACCTTGAGCTTCAGGCTGTCGGCAAATGCCTCGGCCATCTGACGCGATACCGCCGCGACCAGATCGCTTTTTGCCACCGCATAGGGCAGTGACATCATGCGCGATGCCTCACAGACAATCCGTCTTGAGCGCCCCATAGCCTTGGCTTCCCGGTGAAAGTTGGAAGCCCGTCGCATCGACTTTCCAATCAAAATCCAGTCAGAATTGTAAAAATCATCCCGGGTGATCTCCTCCTTATGGCCAAGCTGCGGGTGATCTGCCCTCGCGATCAGGCAGACATCTGTCGAAAACAGATGACTTGAGCGGATCACATCGTCATTTATCGGCGTTACGAATATCGCCAAATGCACTTCTTTTGTCTTGATCTGCTGGTGCAATTTGTCCGCATCGATTGGCGACAATGTGTAGGAAATTCCAGCCCACTTTTGAGCGGTCTGCCGTATCAACGGATGCATGACGGGGATCTCGACCGCATCTGACATGGCAATTTTGAAGTCAAAAACGGATTCTTCCGGGTCGAATGTTTCGCTGTTTTCCAGTGATTTGTCGATCGCTTTCAGTGCGTCGACGACAACTGGCGCCAGCCGTTTCGCCTCCTGGGTCGGAGTAATGCCCTTGCCGGCGCGTTCAAAAAGCGGGTCGTTTAGGTGTGTCCGCAACCGGTTCAGCGCGTTGGAAACGGCCGGTTGGCTCAGCGCCAGTTTTTCAGCCGCCTTTGTGATCGAGCGTTCGCTGTAGATAGCTTCAAAAATCAGCAGCAGATTGAGGTCCAGATTTCTTAAATTCATACCATGAATTC
Source organism: Rhizobiaceae bacterium (assembly GCA_963669455.1). Classification (GTDB taxonomy): domain Bacteria; phylum Pseudomonadota; class Alphaproteobacteria; order Rhizobiales; family Rhizobiaceae; genus JAWKWH01. Next base: position 3,134,524 of record OY770026.1, on the reverse strand, counting down.
ATCGTATTATGATGCAAAATTAGATTTAGGTTTCAACCGGTATCCTAAAGCGAAAAATCAATAAAAACAAGTGATTACGGGCGGTTTTGTTGTGAGGTGAATATTGACATTCAAGGCATGGATGTATTGTTGGGATTTTTGAATGACAGATGTGATTTAGATATTTGATCAGGGTCGGCGCGGCGACTTAAATCAAAATTTACCATGTGCGGTAACCATAGGCACCGAGTTTGTGTTTGCGTTCAGTACGGGTATTTTCATGTCAGCAGTCCGGCGTCTCGACGACCTTCCCCTTCATGCAGCTTCCGATCAGTGGCTTAACACCATACTCAAGGGTGACTGTGTTGCAGCCCTTGACCGCCTTCCGGAGAATTCCGTCGACGTGATTTTCGCCGACCCGCCTTACAATCTCCAGCTTGATGGCGATCTGCATCGCCCGGACCAGTCCAAGGTCGATGCGGTCGATGATGCCTGGGATCAGTTCGACAGTTTTCAGGCCTATGACGCGTTTACCCGCGCATGGATGCTGGCCGCCAGGCGGGTGTTAAAACCGTCGGGCACGATCTGGGTCATCGGCTCGTATCACAATATTTTCCGCGTCGGCTCGGTGATGCAGGATATCGGCTATTGGATTTTAAATGATGTGGTGTGGCGAAAGACGAACCCCATGCCCAATTTTCGCGGCCGGCGGTTCCAAAACGCCCATGAGACGATGATCTGGGCCACACCCGATCAGAAGGCTAAGGGATATACCTTCAACTATGAAGCGATGAAGGCGGCCAATGATGATGTGCAAATGCGCACGGACTGGCTGTTTCCGATATGCACGGGCGCCGAGCGGCTGAAGGATGAGAGCGGCACGAAAATACACCCGACCCAGAAGCCGGAAGCTCTGCTGGCCAGGGTATTGCTGGCATCATCAAAGCCGGGCGATGTCATATTGGACCCGTTTTTCGGTTCCGGCACCACCGGCGCGGTGGCCAAAAAGCTTGGCCGGAATTTTGTCGGTCTGGAGCGCGAGCAGGGCTATATTGACGCCGCCACCGCCCGTATCGAGGCAACCAAGCCCCTTGATGACGCCGATCTGGCGGTGTTGACCGGCAAGCGGGCGGAACCGCGCGTGCCCTTTGTCAGCCTGATCGACGGAGGCTTGATCAAGCCCGGCACAAAACTCACCGATTCGAAAAAACGCTGGACCGCCAATGTCAGGGCCGATGGAACGCTGGCGATGGGGCCGGATGCCGGCTCCATTCACCGCCTCGGCGCCAAGGTGCAGTCGCTGGATGCCTGCAATGGCTGGACCTTTTGGCACTATCACGATGGTGAGACGCTGAAACCGATCGACGATCTGCGAAAGGTCGCCCGGACCCGCATGGCCGCCGCGGGAGCCTGATTTTCAGATTGGTTCTACACCTCGTTCCATAAGATCCGCCTTTAGCGTTTCTGCATCGGTGAACAAGACCGCCTGCCAGCCCGCGGCAATCGCGCCGTCAACGTTTTTCTGGCTGTCATCGATAAACAGCGTCGCCGCCGGTTCAAGCTGATAAGCCTTTGCGTGATGATCAAAGATTGCCCGGTCCGGCTTTATGAGCCTCACCTCGGCTGAAACCGTGACGCCGCGCGGCCTTTGCAGAAACCCAAACCGTTGTCTGGCTTCCTCAAATGTGTCGCTGGCAAAATTTGTTAACATGGTCACATCGTGCCCGGCATCGATCAGGCCATCCATCAACGCGACACTTCCGTCAATCGCATGCGGCACCATCTCGTGCCAGTGGCGTCTGAAATTTCTGATATTGCCGGCATGGTCGGGGTGCATGGCGATCAAGACCGTTTCGGCCTCCTGCCAACTGCGCCCGCGGTCCTGCTCGATATTCCATTCGCCAGTGCAGACATGATCAAAGAACCAGCGCCTTGATGCTTCGTCAGGGATCAACCGCCGGTAGGGAATATTCGGGTCGTAATGCAACAACACGCGGCCGATATCGAAGACGATATGGTGGATTTCGCTCATCTCATGCACTTTCTTTGCCAGGCAGCCGGGGTTTTGTTGCGCCCGGCAGGGCTGCCTCGATGACCTTCTTCATCACTGTCGGCAAGGCTTCGCCGGCAAGCGCTTCTGGTGGCGACCACCAGCCTTCCAACGGCTTCGGGTCCGATCCCATGTTTGCCAGATAAACCGTCAGATCAAGCTCGAAATGCGTAAAGACATGGTGGATCGCGCCCATGTTTTGCCAGTCTGCCGCAACGGGTGCGGATGAAACGCCGGTGTCACCGTCCTTGCGGACCGTCCAGCCGGTGGTCGGCACTTCGCTCATGCCGCCGAGCAGACCGCTTTCAGCGCGTTTGCGCAACAGCACCGCGCCATCGCCGCGCACCGCCACGAAGGCTGCCCCGCGCCTGAGCGGCTTTGCCTTTTTGGGCGCTTTGACCGGAAAACGCTCCGGGTCGCCGGTGGCAATCGCCTTGCAACCCTCTCTGAGCGGGCAGATGAAGCATGAAGGTTTGCGCGGTGTGCAGATTGTCGCACCCAGATCCATCATTGCCTGGGCAAAATCGCCTGGCCTCTCCTCTGGCAGGATCGAGCCAACGTAGCCCTTGATCGCCTGCTTGATTGCCGGCAGCGGCGTATCATTTGCGTTTAGCCGGGACACCACCCGCTCGACATTGCCATCGACAACCGCAACCGCCTCGCCAAAGGCAATCGCCGCGATTGCCGAAGCGGTATAGTCCCCGATGCCGGGCAGTTTTTTCAATGCCGCCGCATTGCCGGGAAACATACCGCCAAGGTCATTGGCGACGATCCCGGCGCATTTTTTTAAGTTTCGCGCCCTGGAATAATATCCAAGCCCGGCCCAGGCTTTCATCACATCATCCTGATCCGCCGCCGCCAGGGCTTCGACAGTTGGCCAGCGATCGAGAAATTTCGCGAAATAGGGCTTTACCGCTTCGACGAGCGTCTGTTGCAGCATGATTTCCGAAAGCCAGACCGGGTAGGGGTGAGGCCGCGTGCCGCTTTTTGTGACGGGTGGCGCAACGCGCCAGGGTAGATCGCGATGATGCCGGTCGTACCAGTCCAAAAGCATGCGCGCCAGATTTTGCATTTGTGGTTCATCCATGGCGCGATAAGGTGTCTATACGAATTGTCAGGAACACAAATGGCAGCAAAACCACGATATCACAATCCCGTTCCGTTAAACGAACTGGTTTCCCGCATCGTCGACCCGGTGCTGGCAAAGCGGGCCGGCATCACCACCAGCCTGTTGCAAAGCTGGGATGAGATTGTCGGCGCAAGGCTGGCCCGGCATTCCCGGCCCGAGCAGATCAAGTGGAACCGGCAGGCAAGCAACGATGATGCATTTGAGCCGGCGACCCTGGTGATCGCCTGCGAAGCCATGGCGGCGCTGCATATCCAGCACGAAACCTCCGAGATCATCGCCCGCATTAACGCCTTTCTCGGTTATGCGGCGATTGGCCGGGTGAAAATCGTGCAGAAAACCATCTCCCCGCAGCCGCCGCCCGTCAGCGCGAAAAGGACGCTGAGCGCCAAGGAGGAGCAGGCCATCGCCGATAAACTTGTTGATGTAAGCGATGACGGCTTGCGCGATGCGCTCGAACGCCTTGGCAAAAATGTTGCTGCGTCGCGCAAATAAATAGCCAAATACGAAAAACCCATGCGTTCACCGCCAATTTATCGGCTGCGGCATTTCGACCATTGTTGCGCCTGAAAACTTGCCATATTTCAACATGAAGCTCGCAATTCTTCGTCAGATCAGTACAAATCCAACAGACTAACAGGTGATTCGCATGTCCGTTTTGATACCCCGCCGCAATCTTGTTGCAGCCATGGCTTTGCTGCCGGCTGCCGGCTTTCTTGTCGCCTGTGGTGACGAGGAGAAGAAGACCACAACGCCGGCAAAACCCGACGAGCCGAAAGTTGCTGCTCCAAGCGATCGCGGATCGGTCGATATGGCCAAACTGCTGGCCGACAATCCGATGGAAGAAAAATCGGTCGGCAACGCCGATGCGCCGGTAACAATTATCGAATATGCGTCGATGACCTGTCCCCATTGCGCCAATTTCCACAACAACACATGGCCGGCCATCAAGGAAAAATACATCGATACCGGCAAGGCCCGCCTGTTGTTCAGGGAGTTTGGTTTTGACCCCAGGGCAGAGGCCGGTTTCATGCTGGCACGTTGTTCAGGCGACAATTATTTTGCCATGGTCGATGTGCTGTTCAAACAGCAAGATGCTTGGTCGCGCGCGTCCGATGGCAAGGCTGCATTGCTCAAAATTGCCAGATTGGCCGGTTTTTCACAGGAGTCCTTCGAGGCATGCTTGACGGATCAGAAACTTCTGGATGATGTGAGAGCTGTAAAAAATCGCGGCGCCAATGAATTCGGTGTGGATTCCACACCAACCTTTTTCATCAATGGCAAGAAATATGCAGGAGCCCTGTCGGTTGGCGAAATGTCGGCCATTATTGACAGCATGTAATCGCCTGCCGGCAAATGGCGGTCCGTTTTGGGCTGTCCACAATTTGGCGGGGCGTTGATCCATGCGGTTTTCAAGGCTTCGCCTGCTCGGCTTTAAATCCTTCGTCGAACCATCCGATTTTGTCATCGAAGGCGGGCTCACCGGTGTGGTCGGCCCCAATGGCTGCGGCAAGTCCAATCTCGTCGAAGCGCTGCGCTGGGTCATGGGGGAAAACTCCTATAAGAACATGCGCGCTTCCGGCATGGACGATGTGATTTTTTCCGGCTCGGCCACCCGCCCGTCGCGCAACACCGCAGAAGTGACGCTGTTTTTGGAAAATGCCAGCCGCACGGCACCGGCGGCCTTCAACGATGCCGACGAATTGCAGGTGTCGCGCCGGATCGAACGCGAAGCAGGCTCCGTCTACCGCATCAACGGCAAGGATGCGCGCGCCAAGGATGTGCAATTATTGTTTGCCGATCAGTCCACCGGCGCCCGCTCACCGTCAATGGTCGGCCAGGGCCGTATCGGTGAACTGATCCAGGCCAAGCCGCAGGCCCGCCGCGCGCTCCTGGAAGAGGCGGCAGGCATTTCCGGACTGCATTCGCGCCGGCACGAAGCCGAATTGCGCCTGCGCGCGGCCGAGCAGAACCTGGAGCGGCTCGACGATGTGGTCGTTGAACTGCAAAGCCAGATCGATAGTCTGAAACGGCAGGCGAGACAGGCGACCCGGTTTAAGAATGTATCAGCCGAAATCCGCAAATCCGAAGCCATCCTGCTGCATATGCGCTGGACCGAGGCCAAAACGCAGGAAGCCGAGGCGCAAAGCGCACTGACGGCGGCGACATCACTGGTTGCTGAAAAAGCTGCCGCACAGGCCGAAGCCGCCAAACAACAGGGCATTGGTGCGCATCACCTGCCAGCCTTGCGTGATGCCGAAGCCAAGGCCGCGGCCGCCCTGCAACGCCTGACCATTGCGCGGGTACAGCTCGACGAGGAGGCCGAGCGGCTGAAAACCCGGCGAAACGAGCTGGAAAAACGCCTGGCCCAGCTCGACGCCGACATTGACCGCGAGCGCCGCATGCTGTCGGATAATGCCGATGCGGTCGGGCGCCTTTTGGCCGAAGAGCAGTCTTTACAGCAACAGGCAGCCGGGTCCGCCGAACGCGAGACGGAAACGAGAGCGGCCTATGAGGCTGCCGCCGCCACGCTCGATCTCAGCGAAAAGACGCTTGCCGCAGTGACCGCCGAACGCGCCGAAGCCTCCGCCTCGCGCGGTCAAATTGAGCGCAGTATCCGCGATTTCAGCGAGCGCATGGACCGGCTCGACGGACAATTGGCTGCTGCCGAACAGGAACTGGGTGGCATTTCTGAAAAAATTTCCGGACTGCCGGACCCGGTTGAAAAAGCCGCCACCGCCGCATCCCTCGAACAGGAACTTGCCGCTTCGCAGGCCCGTGCGCTTTCTGCTGAAGCCAGTGTCGAAGAAGCGCGCGAACGCGAGGCAGCCGCGCGCGCCGCCGTACAGGATGCCAAGGCGGAACTGGCTCGCATCGAAACCGAAGCCGCCACGCTGGCAAAAATACTCAACGCCGATGCCGGCGGATTGTTCCCGGCGGTTTTGGAAAAAATCAAGGTCAAACGCGGCTACGAGGCGGCCCTGGGGGCGGCCCTTGGCGAGGATCTGGATGTGCCTCTCGATGGCGCCGCGCCGGCGCACTGGTCGGGGTCGCAACCGCAGCCCGATGATCCGCCATTGCCCGAAGGCGTGCCGGCGCTGGCATCGGTTGTTACCGCGCCGGCGGAACTTTCAAGGCGCCTTTCACAGATCGGCATCGTCGAGGCTGGTGCCGGAGCGGAAATATCCAAACAGTTAAAACCCGGACAAAGGCTTGTCAGCCGCGAGGGCGCACTATGGCGCTGGGACGGCTATCTGGCGAGTGCCGATGCACCAACGGCGGCGGCGCAAAGACTGGCACAGAAAAATCGCCTCGCCGAACTCGATGCCGATGCGGTCGAGGCGGCCAAGGCACTTCAGGCCGTCGAGGCAAAACATGACGAAGCCGGACAGGCGCTTGAACAGGTCATTGCCACCGAGCGCGATATCCGCAATGAAGGCAGGGTGTTGCAACAAAAGGTTCGTGAAGCCCATGAAGCGCTTGCGGCCGCCGAACGCGCCTCCGGTCAGCTTGCCACCAGGCGTGCCGCGTTGGAAGAGACGCTGGCGCGCCTTGCCGAAAACCGAGATGAGACCTCAGGCGAACTGGACGAGGCCAAGGCCGCGTTGGCGAGCGCACCCGATCTGGCCGATCTGGAGGCAAGACTGGAAAAAGCATCGCTTGAGGTCCGGCAGGATCGTGCCGCGGCAGCAGAAACCCGCGCCGTCCACGAAGGGTTAAGCCGCGAAGCTGAAATACGGAGCCGCCGGCTGGAAGCAATCGCCGCCGAGCGTGAAAGCTGGACCAGCCGGGCCGGCAATGCCGAAAGCCAGATCGCCGCGCTTAATGAGCGCCGCACCGACAGCCTTGCCGAAATCGAACGGCTGGCCGATGCGCCCGATGAGGTCGACGCCAGGCGGCGTGCCCTGATGACGCAACTCTCCGAGGCCGAAGCGCTGCGCAACCAGGCGGCAGACAGCCTGCAACAGGCCGAAAACCGGCAGGCCGAACTTGACAGGTCAGCGACCGATGCAATCATCGTTCTAGCGCAATCGCGCGAGGAGCGCGCGCGCGCCGAAGAGCGCTTGACTGCGGCAGACGAACGCCGGCAGGCCGTCGAAGCCCGCATCAGGGAAGCGATCAACGTGCCGCCGCACAAAGTGTTGCAGCATGCCGGTATCGAGCCGGATGCAAACCTGCCCGATGCCGGCGACACCGAGCGCCGGCTGGAACGGTTGAAGGTCGAGCGTGAGCGGCTGGGCGCGGTTAATTTGCGCGCTGAAGAAGAACAGGCGGAGTTGGGTGAACGCCTGGAAACGATCACCACGGAGCGCGAGGATGTGATCGAGGCGATCAAGAAGCTGCGTCAGGCGATCCAGAGCCTCAACAAAGAAGGCCGTGAGCGGTTACTGGAGGCGTTCGATGTGGTCGATGAGCATTTCCGCCGCCTGTTTACGCATCTGTTTGGCGGCGGTACCGCTGAGCTGCAATTGATCGAATCCGACGACCCGCTGGAAGCAGGCCTTGAGATACTTGCTCGCCCGCCCGGCAAAAAACCCCAGACCATGACCCTTTTGTCCGGTGGCGAGCAGGCGCTGACGGCCTTGGCGCTGATTTTTGCGGTCTTTTTGACCAACCCGGCGCCAATCTGCGTGCTCGACGAGGTGGACGCACCGCTCGACGATCATAATGTCGAGCGTTTCTGCAATCTGATGGACCAGATGGTCGAAGCGACCGATACTCGTTTTATCATCATCACGCATAACCCGATCACCATGGCGCGGATGAACCGGCTTTATGGCGTCACCATGGGTGAGCAGGGTGTTAGCCAACTGGTATCGGTGAACCTGCAGCAGGCCGAGGATCTGCGCGAGGCCGGGTAATCAAGCCAGGCCTGTCAGGCAACCTTGGCGACAGGTACGATCTTGTTTAATTCCGAGCCCATCTTGCGCTTTGTGATCGCGGTATCATAGTTCGCCTGCAGTCTGAGCCACCAACCATCGGATAGCCCGAAGAAGCGGCACAGCCGCAAATCCGTGTCGGCGGTAATCGAGCGTTTCCCGGCAACGATTTCGCCAATGCGTTGTGCAGGAACGCCAATGCTCTTGGCCAATCTGTATTTGCTCATTCCCATCGGGATCAGGAATTCCTCGGCAAGCATTTCACCGGGTGACACAGGTTCAAGCTTCTTTGACATATCATGCATCCTTGCGGTATCTCTGAGTTCCGGAGCTTTCTCCAACAATTTCAACGTCTTCTGCTCCAACATCAATCCACTTGAAGCGCAGCCGGTAATGATCGTCGATCCTGACGCTCCAATATTCCTGCCGTTTCAACCGCTCTGGCTTCAAATCGTTGGTAGGAGGCGCTGCCATATCCTCAAGCCTCATCGCCAATTCCAACTGCGCCAGCTTGCGATAGGCAGTCCGTTCAATGGTTGCCCATTTTGGAAACCGGTAACCCTGCCACAGTTTCTTGGTGTCTTTGCACCGGAAGGAGAGGATCATACCAAGGATATATAACGCCTTGCGTTAATAACGTCAAACGTGATCGGTCATTGTTTTGCTGAACCCTATTAAGAAAGTTTGGCTGCAATCTGCGGGAAAACGACATTTTGCCGGTGGAAAAAGTCGTCATCTGCTAGTATCAGCCGGTAACAGAATGCTGAAAGGCGAGAAGGACCGGCGATGACCAAATGGGTTTACAGTTTTGGTGGCGGATCGGCGGAAGGGGCTGCTTCCGACAAAAATCTCTTGGGCGGCAAGGGCGCGAATTTGGCTGAGATGTGTTCGCTTGGCCTGCCGGTCCCTCCCGGTTTCACCATTACGACAGAGGCTTGCAACCGTTATTATGAAAACGAGCGTGAATTTCCAGACGATCTTCGCGGACAAGTTATTGACGCGCTGACACAGATGGCCGGGATCACCGGCCGGCAATTCGGCGATCCTGAAAACCTTCAGCTTGTATCGGTGCGCTCAGGCGCGCGCGCATCCATGCCCGGCATGATGGACACCGTTTTAAATCTTGGCCTGAACGACGAGACGGTGTCGGCGCTGGCGCGCGATTCCGGTGACGAGCGTTTCGCCTATGACAGCTACCGCCGCTTTATCCAGATGTATTCCGACGTCGTCATGGGGCTCGATCATGAGGTATTTGAGGAAATCCTGGAAGACGAAAAGGCCAGGGCGGATTGCGAACTCGACACCGACATTAACGCCGAGCACTGGAAGCATATTGTTGGCCTCTACAAGGACAAAATTGCCAAGGAACTGGGCGTGCCGTTCCCTCAGGATTCCTTTGAGCAATTATGGGGTGCGATCGGGGCGGTGTTTTCCAGCTGGATGAACGCGCGCGCCAACACCTATCGCAAGCTGCACGACATTCCGCAATCCTGGGGCACAGCGGTCAATATCCAGGCGATGGTGTTCGGCAATATGGGCGAAACCTCGGCGACTGGCGTTGCCTTTACCCGCAATCCGTCGACCGGCGAAAACAAACTCTATGGCGAGTTTCTGGTCAATGCCCAGGGCGAGGACGTGGTGGCCGGCATCAGAACCCCGCAAAACATCACCGAACAGGCGCGCATCGCAGCCGGTTCCGACAAGCCGTCGCTGGAAAAGCTGATGCCCGAGGCGTTCGACGAATTCCGGCAGATCGCCGAAAAACTCGAGGCGCATTACCGCGACATGCAGGATCTGGAATTCACCATCGAGCGCGGCAAATTATGGATGCTACAGACGCGCTCGGGCAAGCGCACCGCCAAGGCGGCCCTGAAAATCGCAGCAGAAATGGCCGATGAAGGCCTGTTGTCCAGGCCCGAGGCTATATGCCGTATCGAGCCCGGATCGCTCGATCAGCTGCTTCATCCGACAATCGATCCCGATGTGAACCGCGATGTGATCGCCATGGGACTTCCAGCCTCCCCCGGTGCGGCAACCGGCGAAATCGTATTTTCCTCCGATGAGGCGGAAGAAATGCGTTCCGCCAACCGGCCCGCCATCCTGGTTCGTGTGGAGACAAGCCCGGAAGACATTCACGGCATGCACGCCGCCGAAGGTATTTTGACGACGCGCGGTGGCATGACCAGCCATGCCGCAGTGGTGGCGCGCGGCATGGGCAAGCCATGCGTGTCCGGTGCCGGCACGTTGCGGGTGGACTATCGCAATGAAACGCTGATCGCCATGGGCCGGACATTTGCCAAGGGCGATGTGATCACCCTTGATGGCGGAACCGGACAGGTGCTTGCCGGCGCCGTTGCCATGCTTCAGCCGGAGCTTTCCGGCGAATTTGCCGCCATCATGGAATGGGCAGACGAGGTGCGGCGTATGAAGGTGCGCACCAATGCCGAGACGCTTGCCGATGCGCGCACGGCACGATCGTTTGGCGCCGAGGGGATCGGGCTCTGCCGTACCGAGCACATGTTCTTTGAGGGTGACCGCATCATGACGATGCGCGAGATGATCCTCGCCGGCAACGAAGAGGGCCGGCGCAAGGCGCTTGCCAAACTTCTGCCGATGCAGCGGTCCGACTTTGTCGAACTGTTCGAAATCATGGCCGGCCTGCCGCTGACCATCAGGTTGCTTGATCCGCCCCTGCACGAGTTTTTGCCGAGCACCGAAGAAGAGATCGCCGAAGTCGCCGGTGCGATGGGAATTTCGGCCGAGAAACTGCGTCAGCGCACCGAAGCGCTGCATGAGTTCAATCCGATGCTCGGCCATCGCGGTTGCCGCTTGGCAATTTCCTATCCCGAAATAGCCGAAATGCAGGCCCGCGCCATTTTTGAAGCGGCGATCGAGGCGGGCAAAAAGGCGGGCAGCCACGTGGTTCCGGAAGTCATGGTTCCACTTGTCGGCATCAGGAAGGAGCTGGATTTCGTCAAGAACCGCATCGACCAGGTGGCACGGGATGTGATGGCGGAAAACGGTGTGGAGATTGACTATCTGGTTGGCACGATGATCGAACTGCCACGCGCCGCCATTCGCGCCAATGTGATTGCCGAGGCGGCCGAATTCTTCTCGTTTGGCACCAATGACCTGACGCAAACGACCTTTGGCCTGTCCCGCGACGACGCATCGTCATTTATTGAGACCTACCGGCAAAAAGGCATTGTCGATCAGGATCCGTTTGTCTCGCTGGATATTGACGGCGTCGGCGAACTGGTCAGGATGGCTGCCGAAAAAGGCCGCTCCGCCCGGCCGGACATCAAGCTTGGCATCTGTGGTGAGCATGGCGGCGACCCGGCTTCAATCACCTTTTGTGAGCAGGTTGGACTGGATTACGTTTCCTGCTCGCCGTTCCGAGTGCCAATTGCCCGGTTGGCCGCCGCACAGGCTGCCGTGCGAAACGGGCAAACCTGAATGTCCGCAGACCCTTCTGTATCTGTGACGTAAAAAGAAAGGATCAACAGGTCCCGGAACAGAAGTTGACAACATCAAGCGTCAACTATCGATGACACCCAGAATCCGGGCCAATAATTCCTGCTGACGACGAGTTCCGGTTTTGCCGTATATGCTTTGAAGCTGATTGCGCGCGGTATTACGGGTAATATTCAATTTTTCCGCTGCCTCAATTAGGCTCGATCCGTCAGATAGCGCGGTAACCAGGTTCGTTTCTGCCTTGGAAAGTTTGAACAGCCTTGAAATCAAGGCAGCTGCCCGATCGCGCTCTATCGCAGGGTCAGTGATGTAGACAAGTAACGCGGGCTGATCAGACCGGATCATACTGTTGTTGCCGGTTGGGATTGCCTGTGCAATTGACGGGATCCGGTCGTCCGACCAAAGCAGTGTTTCCGATGTAGCACCCGACAGCCCTGTTGCAATCAGGTCTCTGAATTGCCGCGATGATCGTTTGTCGCTTGCGGTGAGAACCCCGTCCACAATCGTCAGGAAATAGCCCGTGTCCAGCATTCTCCTGCCTGCCTTGTTCGAATGCAAACACCTCCCGTCAGATGACAGCGCGAAAATCGCCCACGGCAGATAATCAAGTGTCCATGGGAATGGTGCTTCATCATCCGGCTCCCGATGAGTTCTTTTTGAAAGTCGCCATGCATTGCCGACGGAACGCGCTATTGAACCAAACCTCTCAATCTCCTCGGGTTCTGGATGGGCGTGTCGTTTGCCAAACTCGATGGAATGAAAGACCGATGTGTCACCCTCATCGTACAGGCGCATTCCCAAAAAATATCGAAATCCGGCAAATCGGTTGAGCCAGTCATAAAACTCATGCCCGTCAATGCCGCGGTCATTTGTAAAGCGGCCCTCATATACCGTGCTGCCGGGAGCATGGCGAAGCGTATAGTGCATTCTCGGATTGATCGAGTTTATATGCTGATCGTAACCACTATCGCCGATGACAAGATCTGGTGTGGCCCAATGGCCAATGACCCCGGTTTTTCGGTTTAGCTCGAATATGACCCCGCCACCGCCGCCAAAGTGGTCAACGATGGTCTGCACGACATCATCAAATGCCCTATCGCCAACGGCTGCCTCCAACAGAGCGCTTTGAATGCTGGTAACATCATTGCCGGTCATGAAATCCTGCCCCACAAAAATTCTCTACAGGCCTGTCCCCCGTTTGGTGGCGGACAAGGCCAATAAAACATGCAGAGAGCATGTTTGAAAACAGAACTTTTCCAGACCAAATGGTTCATCTGTACCAAAATAACTGGGCTTCGGTGGTTCTCAGTCGCCCCTCAACTAGGCACATTCTCCCAAATGGTTAAGTGCAGATTGGCAAATATTGGCGGGGACTTATGTCTAGAAGCTTCAATTCGAGCAAAGGTAAATCCAGCTGTCTGACAGTTTCGGCAGTCCTTGTGGTGGCGGCCATTCCTCTGGCCGGTTGTGTCAATGGGGGAGGCGATCCGGCAACGACTGAATTCGTGACGAGGGTTGCGACAGAGTCCGAGCAGCGCAAAAACAACAATCGTGAGGCTGCCCGAAAACGCGAGGAAGTGCGGCTGGCGAGAAAGAAGGCACGGAAAAAAACCACTGAGGACCTCGTCGTCGGGGCTCTGGATTTTGTCTATGGCAGTTGCTTTGCTGAACCTGAAAGGAAAACCGAAGCCGAAGCGCGGCTGGAAACAGTGATCCTATTCGACACCAAACGTGACTATGGCACCGGTGGAGGAGGTGGTGGAGGCGGCTGCTGAAGCTCTGCGAGCGATAAAATCATAAAAACATTTCCACGGATACTGTAACGCCTGCTCCGTTATTTCCGCTTGTCCATGTTTTACGGTGCGCGCAGGTTTTCCGTCGACACCCAGGCTTCCGTGTCGTCAAGCGCGCCTTTGAGCCTTTCGATCAGTTCGTCGAGTTCCTCTTCGCTGATGATCATCGGCGGGCAAATCGCCACCGTGTCGCCGATGGCGCGTAGAATGGCGCCGCGCGCTTCCAAAAATTTCATCAACCTTGCCCCGACACCGTGTTTCGGATTGAACGGTCGTTTCGTCGCCTTGTCGGCCACGAGTTCCACGCCGCCGACAAGCCCGCACAACCGGACCTCGCCAACCAGCGGGTTATCGGCAAGACGGTTCAGTTTCCCGGCAAAACGCTGTGACAGATTTCGTACGCGCTCGATAATGTTGCGCTTCTTGTAGATTTCGATTGCCTTGACCCCCAGTGCGCAACCAAGTGGATGGCCGCCATAGGTGTATCCATGGCCGAATGTGCCGAGCTTGGCCGAGTGATCGACATAGGCCTGATAAACATCTTCCGGCACCATCACCGCTCCAAGGGGGGCATAGGCCGCCGTCAGTTGTTTCGCCGCCGATATGGTTTTCGGCGTCATGCCAAGCGTTTCCGCGCCCCACCAGTTTCCAGTTCGCCCGAACCCGCAAATCACCTCGTCGGCGATCAGCATAATATCGTGCTCTTCAAGAATTGGCCTGATAGCGGCAAAATAGCTTTGTGGGGGAACGATGACACCGCCGGCACCCATCACCGGTTCGGCGATCATAGCAGCGATCGTTTCCGGACCTTCGCGTTCTATCAGTGCGCACAAATTGCTGGCCAATCGCGTCACGAACTCCGCTTCGCTCTCGCCGTCCTCGCCATACCGGTAAAAATGCGGGCAATCGGCATGCAGGACGCGATCAACGGGAAGATCAAAACCGTCATGGGCAAACGGCAATCCGGTCAATGAGCCGGACATGATGGTGACCCCGTGATAGGCTTTGATGCGGCTGATGATTTTTTTCTTTTCCGGCCGTCCAAGCGCATTGTTCAGATACCAGGCAAGCTTGACCTGGGTATCGTTCGCCTCCGAACCGGACGAGGTGAAAAACACTTTGGAGATGGGCACCGGCGCAAGCTCTTTGAGTTGCTCGGCCAGCTCGACGGCCGGTTCCATCCCCTTGGCGCCAAACAGGTGATAATAGGGCAGGGTGCGCATCTGCTCGGTGGCGGCCTCGATCATCTCCTCGTCGCCAAACCCGAGACCGGCACACCAAAGGCCGGCCATGCCCTCGATATACTCCTTGCCCTGCGTATCGTAGAGATAAACGCCCTTGCCGCGCGACATGACCAACGGGCCGCCATCGGACAGTTTATGCAACGGTGTATAGGGATGCAAAACCGCTTCAATATCGCGGGTTTGTACGTTGGTCAGTGGAATATCATTCATGCGTCAGGCCCTTTGTCAGATGACTGAACCTAGGGCATCTTTCGCTCAGGCGGAACCATAGAAGCGAAAAATGCTTCAATGGTTCCAAGCGGGTACAGGCGTTGTCACGGTTCCAAGTAACCGCGAAACGCCCTGGATGCTCTTGTCTTTGGTTGAAACCATAAAACGCTGGTCCTGCTCACACCAATCCCAAAATCAGTATACTGGCAGGGCCTATGCAGCGGCCGGTGGCGCTGCAAAATGATCCATCAAGCCTGCATAGGAGGCGGCGAAATCTGCAATAGTGTTGGTATCGCTGTTCGGCACCTCTACCCTAAGCGTCTCGCCGTCATCGGCCAGGTGAACCAGCAGGATGTGCCGTTCCTCTCCCTTGCCGGCGCTGATGGCGGCAACGCGCTGATGCCCCTCATCATCTCCAGCTGGAAACTGGAACAGATAGTCATATCCCGCCGTCTCAACGGCATTTTGGACACTGTCCTCGAAACCTTTGGAGACGATATCCTGCAATTGCAGAGCAAGTTCCAGTTCAACGGCTTCAAGCGAAATCGGCATTTTCTTCGTCAAGTCCATAATTTAGTCAGTCATGCGTACCTCAATACAAAACGCACACCCCCCCCGCAGTTAATCATCACGCCCGACCATGGTTCAATCGGGGCGAATCAGTAGGTAATGCCATGTTGTAGCTGGACAATTTTGATTAGCCAATCACAATAGAATAACAATATTGGAAGCAGCCGAATTCGGCATCAACCGGGAGGAACGTAATGCTAGGAACCATGCAGGATTGGCCGCTACTGTGCCACAAGATCATCGATCACGCTGCCGCGCAGCATCCGGAACAGGAGATCGTGTCACGGTCAATCGAAGGCCCCATCGTAAGAACCAGCTACAAAACACTGCACCAACGCTCCCTTCAGGTGGCGCAAAAACTGGCAAGAGAAGGGTTTGCACCAGGCGATCGCATTGCCACTCTGGCATGGAATACTGCCCGCCATCTCGAAACCTGGTACGGCATTATGGGAATGGGAGGTGTTTATCACACGCTTAACCCGCGGCTGTTTCCCGAGCAACTCGCCTGGATCATGAACGATGCTGAAGACAAGGCGGTTATTACCGATCTTACCTTTCTGCCAATCCTGGAAAAAATCGCATCGAGCGTCAAATCACTGAGGAAGGTGATTGTGCTCACCGATGCGGCCAATATGCCGGAAACGAGCCTGCAGGATGCAGTCGCCTATGAGGACTGGATTTCAGGCGCCGATGGTGATTTCCAATGGGTTGAGCTTGCCGAGGATGCTG
This sequence comes from Rhizobiaceae bacterium, assembly GCA_963669455.1. GTDB lineage: Bacteria > Pseudomonadota > Alphaproteobacteria > Rhizobiales > Rhizobiaceae > JAWKWH01. Next base: position 3,118,469 of record OY770026.1, on the reverse strand, counting down.
CTTCTGGAATGTGTTACACATCGGGAACCACCGGCAATCCCAAAGGCGTTGTCTACAGCCACCGGTCGAATGTCATCCATGGCCTGATAGCCAGCCTGCCGGACGCATTGTCGATGTCGTCAATGGAAACGGTGCTGCCCGTTGTGCCGATGTTTCACGCCAACGCCTGGGGGATTGCCCATTCAGCCCCGTTGACCGGTGCAAAACTGGTCATGCCAGGCGGGCGCATGGATGGAGAAGCCATCTATGAGATGCTCGATACGGAAAAAGTGTCCCTCACCGCAGCCGTACCCACCGTCTGGTTGATGTTGTTGCAGTATTTGGAGGAAACCGGCAAGAAATTACCTTACCTCAACAGGGTTGTCATCGGCGGGTCTGCCTGCCCCCGGTCGATGACACAAAAGTTTCAGGAAAACTACGACGTCGACGTCGTCCACGCATGGGGCATGACCGAAATGAGTCCGCTTGGGAGTCTCGGCACGTTAAAGCCGCAATTGGCCGGTCTTAAAGGCGAGGAACTGCTTGATCTCAAGGGCAAGCAGGGTTACGCCCCTTTTGGTGTGGAGATGAAAATCACCGACGACGAAAACAACGAGCACCCCTGGGATAGCAAGACTTTCGGGCGGTTGAAGGTACGCGGCCCGGCTGTTGCGGGTAGTTATTATCGAGGCACAGGCACCGAACAGTTCGACGAGGAAGGCTGGTTCGACACTGGCGATGTGGCGCATATCGATCAACATGGCTACATGCAGATCACCGATCGGGCAAAGGACGTGATCAAGTCCGGTGGCGAATGGATTTCCACGATCGATCTGGAAAACCTCGCTGTCGGCCACCACGATGTAGCCGAGGCAGCGGTTATCGGTATCGCCCATCCGAAATGGGACGAACGGCCGTTGCTGGTGGTTGTTCGAAAACCCGGTTGCGAGCCGACGAAAGACGACATATTGAGCTTCATGGATGGTAAAATAGCCAAATGGTGGATGCCGGACGAAGTTGCCTTCGTCGATGAGATTCCGCATACCGCCACGGGGAAGATCCAGAAGACCAGATTGCGCGAACAGTTCGCCGATTTTCGGTTTTCAGCAGAAGCGTCGCCTTGAGTGCGAATTTCCGGCCATGTGAAGCATGGCAGCAAAAGGTATGTCAGTGAAACATGGCCGGGTTCGTTGAAAGAGGCGAAACAAGATCCGCCGCGCTTGCCGACTGGCTGGCGCGTTTCGATTTTTTACTGTTCCTGACAGCCGGCCTGTCTCACAGATATGGATTGATCGATACGCCGGGGTTCTTTTGGGTGCTGGCATTGGTCGGTGCTCTGGCAGCCCTTGCCTTGCTGCTGGCCATCGCGGCCTTCCGCCGTTTGTGGCTTTATGGCGATCGGGGAGGAAAACATGCCACCAGGGCGATGCTGGTCGCCCTTCTGATCCTGGCTCCGTTTTTGGTTTCTGCCTGGCAGGTATTGCGATATCCGGCGCTCAACGATGTTGCAACCGATCTCGACGATCCGCCCCGGCTGACGATAGCGGCAAATGCACGCAATGGCACCATGAACCCAGTCGATCCGCTTACCGTGATCGAAGCAGAGCGGCAGGTTCAGGCTTTTCCCGAGGTGACCGGCCGTCGCTACGAAGCAGCACCCGATACCGTCATTGAAGCGGTCAACGCCATCGCCGCATCCCGGGGCTGGAATATTGCCGGTCAATTCGATCAGACGGTTCAGGTGGGTGAAGTCACCATAGAAGTGACCATTTCATCGCTGATTTTCGGCTTTGCCGCCGATGCCGCCATAAGAATCACCGATGAAGGTGAAACGACCTATGTCGACATGCGCTCGATATCCCGTTTTGCCGCTCACGATCTGGGCTCCAATGCGATGCGCATTAGGGCGTTTCTGGATGACCTTGATGATGAGGTGGCAAGCCGCGCCGGCGGGCGATCATCCGAGTAACTGGCTCTAACCCGGTGCGTAAATTCCATCGATTGCCGGTGAGCCGTCGGTCATCACAGCGCCGCGGGTGACGAGGTCCTCCAGATGGGCCATGACAGAAAGACCAGCAGCGCCGTGCAGCCGGGGATCAGTATCCCGGTAGATCGCCTGCACGATGGCGGCAATGGTACGGTCGCCGGATGTGATGCGCTCCAAAATTGCCCGTTCACGCATCTTGCGATGCGCTTTCAGTCCACGCACAAACTTTGCCGGTTCACGCAAACGCCCACCATGGCCGGGAAGATAAAGACTGTCGTCACGGGCAAGCAGCTTGTCGAGCGAATGCATATAGTCGGCCATGGCGCCATCGGGCGGCGCAACGATTGATGTTGCCCAGGCCATAACGTGGTCGGCCGAAAACAGGATGCCGGTTCCCTCAAGGGCAAATGCCAGATGATTGGCCGTATGCCCTGGCGTTTCAATCGCGCTGATCACCCAGCCATCGCCCTTAATTGCCTGACCGTCGTCAATTTTCAGATCGGGCGTAAAATCCATGTCAGCGCTGGCATCGAGATGGTTGATCTCGCCGGTTGCGAGCGCGCGCGCCGGCCTGTGCGGCCCTTGCGCGACAATAGTTGCCCCGGTTTTGGCCTTGAGGCGCTTTGCCAGCGGGGAATGGTCCAGATGCGTGTGGCTGACGAAGATGTGGGACACTGGCCTTCCCGAAATCGCCCCAATCAGCGCATTAAAATGCGTATCGTCATCGGGTCCGGGGTCGATCACCGCCAGCGTGTCCGTGCCGACGAGATAGCTGTTGGTCCCATGAAAGGTAAAAGGGCTTGGATTATTGACCGTCAGCCGGCTCACACCTTCGGCAATATCAATGGCAGTGCCATAGGCTGGTGCGAATTTGGTGTTGAAATCAAGGGGCATCGCTCTGGCCGTTTTTCTGTGCTGTGTTGTGTATCAAACGCAATCATTGCCGTATAGAAGCATGATCAAAATTGGAATGGCCGTACGATACCTAAAGAAGGATCGATCTTCGTCACACGCCGATGAATTATCTTCCAAACCTGATTAGCGACTGGCAAGCGCCATTGCGCCGAAGCAACTATCTGTTCACCTTCGCCTTCTTTACTATGGTAGCGTTGGTTGGAAGTGCGTCAGCAATACTTTTCATCGGCGCCGGCATTTGGGCAATCGTGCTCTTGAGCACATACCGCTTAAGAGCGGTGAGAGACATAGGTGCGATTGTTCTCGCAGTCATTTTTGGCCTGTACTATTTGTCGGGCCTTTTTAATGCCATAGCGCATTGGGGTGACCGCAGCAGCCTGTTTCAACTGATTGAGCGTTTGCCTTTTCTTGCTTTCCTCCCAGTGGTTTCGCGATTGTCATTGTCCAACCGGACCAGCATATGGGAGGCAATGGAATGTGGAGCTTTTGCAGGAATTGTGGTCGCAGTTCCAGTGGTGCTCGTACAAGCGCTTCAGTCCAATGCCCGTCCAGAAGCGTTCTCAGGGAATTCCAGTATATTTGCACTGGCGATGACAGTTCTATTTGTTATCTGCTGCGTAGCTGCCCGGCGCCGTGGAGGTAGGGCTGAATTGCTTTTTGCAATTGCAGCGTCTGCTGCAATGATGTGCATATTTGTTGCAGGCACGCGTGCATTTTGGCCGATGCTTGCTATTGGACCGCTGATTTCGTGGATTGTTGTCAGACAACCTCAATCGCCTAGAATTCTGAACTGGAAGATAGTCGCACTGCTCCTGGTGTCTCTGGCAATCGTTGCAATTGCGGCCAGCGAAAAAATCGGCAAGCGGGTGGACCTCATTTCTCAGGAATTGTCAGACGTTGACAGTGGTTTTGGGGCAAGCTCTCTAAACAACCGGCTGGCAATGTGGAACTGTGCCATTGACATTTCGTCCCGTCATTTCCTGGCTGGCGCCGGGGTGGATGGCGCGCGACGAGCCATGAAAGAGTGCGCGGCTGCTGATGATTGGCAGTGGCAGGCGCTATCTCATTTCCACAATTTTGCTCTTGATGGATTGGCCACCGGAGGAATTGTCGAATTGGCAGCGCGGCTAGCATTGCTGATAGGACCGCTGATGATAATTGTCCGGACACAAGGTCGTGCAAAAAATACCGCGCCCGCCGGAGGTCCACTGTCCGTTCAGGCGGTGCTGGTTATCCTGACGTTCACCCTGTCTGGGGTTTTTGGCATCTTTGTAGGCCATGATATTGCTGACGCACTCTATCTCTATTGCATAATCTGCCTCTATTGTATCGCCAGGATGGATCCGCAAAATGAGGCGGAAAGCCGGATCGTTAAATCCTGAGCCTCTTCATAGTCCAAAACCTAAAAGATAGTCTGACAGGGCACAATCGCTTCGCCAGCGAATCCGATGTCCATCCAGCCTGCCAGAACTCGCGGAAGGCACAACTGGCCAACTGCTCCACCGGTCATTCCGATCGTAAGGTCGTTTTGATCATATGACGCCAGCGCCCGGGAAATCTTTGCTTCGAAATAAACCCATCCATCACCGGGTGTGACCACGACATCTCCAGTGCCATAAGTTGCAGCTGCATTGTCGCGCAGTAGGGAACTAACCGAACCATTTGGTATTCGAAGTGCGAGTTTGCCGCTCGAACATCGCAGGAATAAGCCTGAGGTGTAGCGGGCAGGCCTCGGATTTGTGGCGCAAACGGTGGCTCGATAGAAAGTGTCCTGGCCGATGGTCTGGGTTGAACCTGTCCCGGGTCCCGCTTCAATGTTCATACACCAGAATTCAGGGCCATATCGCAGACCACCAGCACCAAAAACCTTTATTATGATTTCCTCTATGGCAGCATCTAATGCGCCAGCAGAGCCGCCAAAATTTGTGTTGTTGTGGATGAATTTGGCGGGAAACGTTATCGAAGCCCCATTAAATTCGGTTAGATAGGAAGGCGCTGTAGCCACGGAAGAAACTAATTGGTGTTGATTGCCGCTACCATTGAAACGGCCGCTGTCTGACAGCAGATTCAAAAAAAGCGATGGTTCAAGCGTTAGCCCGGTGGCGGGCAGCATCACCTCGCCAGTGTTCATATTTGCGGCAAGCGCATCATGCCATGCGTTTCCATCAGGGCTGACCTTCACGTGCCAATCGTCATCACCCGTCAGGCCGAATTCTGCACGCCCGGAAAAACCGGACTGGAATATTATCGACGCTGTATCGCTTGGAGCATTCTTGTTGATTTTCAGCTGATGTCCCTGTCCATCATGATTTAGCAGGGTTGCTGGTCCGTTGGTTGCAATCCGGTTTGTTGTGTCGGCTGCTCCACCGTTCACGCTGATAGTGTTGAATGCGCTATCGCAATTGCCCGTAACCGACCAAACACTACCATCGAAAACCACAAATGTGCTTTCGTCCCTGACCCATGCAATCCAGCCGGATTGCGGGGTGTAAAAGCCCCATGCGCCATCCTGATATGCGGCAATATTATTGTCTTTGTCCTGCCATAAACCGGTCGCGCCGGTCGCGACGATATATCGGTCACCATCAACAGGTGAGGTCGGGTTGCTGGACAGGTCGCGATCGATCACGCTTATCTGCGTTAATGCGTCCAGTGCGATTAGTGCCTCGTTGTGAGTGACATGTTTTTGTGCCTGACTAGGCGCGATGAATGGCAAACCGAGATTGGGTGTCTGGTCCATGGCGATACTCCGTTGAAGCGGGTTGGAATCCCAACTCGTTGCTCAGGAGAATATCGCCGCACACGATAGCGTGGATAAAATTGGTCTATTTGAAACAGTTTTGTCCAATTCCGAGCCACTCTGCAAAACGTGGTTTCGGGCCAGGGCCGGGCGTTTGTGCATAGGGCGATTCCGGATGGCTGCGGCGCGGCTATTCGTCAAATCCTGACCACGACCTAGATGGTTTCGAACATTGTCGGGCAGAAATCACGCCAATTGCAAAGTCCGGTATCTGGCGAACTTTCAGTCTTCAAAAGCCTCAAGGCGTTTTCGAGCTACCTCTGCCATTGGATGACCTGGGTGCCGCTCAATAAACAGCTCCATCGCCTCTTTGGTTCCACGCGCGCTGAGAGAATCAAACTCAGCTTTGATCACCTGCTCGTAGTCTGGCGGTGGCGCCATATTCTGATCGGGTTTCAGTTTTTTACCCTCCATGGCCATCGTGGCCGTAGCGATATTGGCGGCAAGAAACACGGTCACAGCCAGCCAGCTGGATTTATTCAAGATCAAGTTCAAACGATATCCGTTTCTGTCGGTTCGCCATAAATTCTGAGCATTTGCCCGATCTCAAAAACCACCCCGTTGCCCGGCCGCAGTCAGATTGGTTGCAAAGCCGGCCTCAATTGAGTTGACACCTATTTTTTAGCAACCTAACGTCCTTTGCAATACAAAATGCAATAAAATTTGGAAGTGTGCTGGCATGTCTGGAATTGGTCACTCATATACATCTTTTCCCAGTACAGGAAACATAAATATTGATGCGTTGTTGAGAGGGCTAAAATGGAATGGTTCGACAATAACTTTTAGCTTTCCTACCTCCAATACTGAATATAGTTACACAGGTGCTCCAACGTCTAACTTCGGGGTAGCGTCGGCCGCACAGCAAGCAGCTGCCAGCTTCATAATGGATACTGCATTCGGTAATTCCGCCAACGATGGTTTTTCCGTCGAAGGATTTACCAATGTCAATTTTGTCAGGACGACTGCGACCAAAGCTCATATTCGTCTCGCTAACTCTGACGACCCATCGGTTGCCTACGCCTACTATCCGTACTCATCAGATCAGGCCGGGGATGCCTGGTTCGGGCGGGCCTATTCGGGGACGTCGAACGACCTTACAAACCCGGTTGCGGGAAATTATGCTTGGCATACGCTCATACATGAGATCGGACATGCTCTCGGTTTGAAGCATGCTCATGAAACGACCCCCAACGGCGCCTTGCCCTCAAGCGTCGATTCCGTTGAGTATACGGTAATGACCTATCGGTCATATGTCGGCGACGATATTAGTGGCTACGAATATGAGCAATTTGGCGCGCCGCAGACATTCATGATGTATGATATTGCCGCTCTTCAGGAGATGTACGGCGCTGATTACACGACCAATTCCGGAAATACCGTTTATTCCTGGACCCCCGGCAGCGGTACGACTTTCGTCAATGGTGTGGCTGCAATTACGCCTGGTGGCAATCGGATTTTTGCAACAATCTGGGATGGAGGTGGGATAGATACCTATGACCTCAGCGCGTACTCCACAGACTTGAACATTGACCTGGAACCAGGCAGCCATTCGAAATTCAGCAGCAGCCAACTCGCGTTCCTCGGTGGAGGTCCCAATGGCGGATATGCCCGCGGAAACATATTCAACGCGATGTTGTATAAAGGAAATACCGCCTCTCTGATTGAAAACGCCATAGGCGGCAGTGGAAATGACACGATCTCCGGAAATTCCGCAGCCAACAACCTCAGGGGCGGCAACGGAAATGACACGCTGAATGGCAAGGGTGGCAACGACGTGCTTATTGGAGGTGCGGGCGGCGACAACCTCAATGGCGGAAACAATGCCGGCTATGGCGATACTGCAAGCTATGTTGGGTCAAACGCCGGCATCAACATCAATCTGGCTTCTGGAACGGCAAGTGGCGGCCATGCCGCTGGCGATGTTCTGACCGGGATCGAGAATATCACCGGGTCCGGCTTTGCCGATCAGATCACCGGCGACAATCAGGCCAATCGTCTTGTTGGTGCGAATGGAGCTGACACGCTTTTTGGCCTGGGTGGCGCTGATATATTGCAGGGCAACAATGGCGACGACACAATCATCGGCGGTGCAGGCGCAGACCAGATAATTGGCGGCGCCAACAATTCCATCGGCGATACTGCAAGCTATGTTGGGTCAAACGCCGGTATCAACATCAATCTGGCTTCTGGAACGGCAAGTGGCGGCCATGCCACAGGCGATGTTCTGACCGGGATTGAAAATATCACCGGGTCCGGCTTTGCCGATCAGATCACCGGCGACAATCAGGCCAATCGTCTTGTTGGTGCGAATGGAGCTGACACGCTTTTTGGCCTGGGTGGCGCTGATATATTGCAGGGCAACAATGGCGACGACACAATCATCGGCGGTGCAGGCGCAGACCAGATAATTGGCGGCGCCAACAATTCCATCGGCGATACTGCAAGCTATGTTGGGTCAAACGCCGGTATCAACATCAATCTGGCTTCTGGAACGGCAAGTGGCGGCCATGCCACAGGCGATGTTCTGACCGGGATTGAAAATATCACCGGGTCCGGCTTTGCCGATCAGATCACCGGCGACAATCAGGCCAATCGTCTTGTTGGTGCGAATGGAGCTGACACGCTTTTTGGCCTGGGTGGCGCTGATATATTGCAGGGCAACAATGGCGACGACACAATCATCGGCGGTGCGGGTGCAGACCGGATAATTGGCGGTGCCAACAATTCCATCGGCGATACTGCAAGCTATGTTGGGTCAAACGCCGGCATCAACATCAATCTGGCTTCTGGAACGGCAAGTGGCGGCCATGCCGCTGGCGATGTTCTGACCGGGATCGAGAATATCACCGGGTCCGGCTTTGCCGATCAGATCACCGGCGACAATCAGGCCAATCGTCTTGTTGGTGCGAATGGAGCTGACACGCTTTTTGGCCTGGGTGGCGCTGATATATTGCAGGGCAACAATGGCGACGACACAATCATCGGCGGTGCAGGCGCAGACCGGATAATTGGCGGCGCCAACAATTCCATCGGCGATACTGCAAGTTATGTTGGGTCAAACGCCGGTATCAACATCAATCTGGCTTCTGGAACGGCAAGTGGCGGCCACGCCACCGGCGATGTTCTGACCGGGATTGAAAATATCACCGGGTCCGGCTTTGCCGATCAGATCACCGGCGACAATCAGGCCAATCGTCTTGTTGGTGCGAATGGAGCTGACACGCTTTTTGGCCTGGGTGGCGCTGATATATTGCAGGGCAACAATGGCGACGACACAATCATCGGCGGTGCAGGCGCAGACCGGATAATTGGCGGCGCCAACAATTCCATCGGCGATACTGCAAGTTATGTTGGGTCAAACGCCGGTATCAACATCAATCTGGCTTCTGGAACGGCAAGTGGCGGCCACGCCACCGGCGATGTTCTGACCGGGATTGAAAATATCACCGGGTCCGGCTTTGCCGATCAGATCACCGGCGACAATCAAAGCAACTACATCAATGGTCGAAGCGGAACAGATACGATAAATGGCGGTGGCGGTGATGATTTTCTGCGCGGTGGAGCAGATAGTGATCGATTTGAATTCACTGGAACATTTGGCGATGACCGGATTTTGGATTTCCAGCCCGGTGAAGACATTATTGATGTAACGGCGCTTGGCTATGCAACGTTTGCTGATATTCAAAATGACATGACGGATACAGCCGCTGGCGTTTTGATTGACACTGGATCGGGTACGATCCTGCTTGAGGGTTTAGACAAAAATACCCTAACCGAAAGCATGTTTGACTTCTGACACGATTGTCAATCGCCGGAATTGTGCAGCGTAAGCAGGTTCATTCGCCTAAAGCATCGCACACAACATCTATGACGCGGTCCTGCTCGGCATTGCTCATTCCACTTCCAGATGGAAGACATAGGCCTGTGTCAAACAAGGTCTCGCACAGGCCGGGTCCGGCAAATCGTGTGCCTTCGAATACCGGTTGCAGGTGCATGGGCTTCCAAAGAGGCCGCACTTCTATTTCCGCGCCCGAGCAGGCATGAATTATGTCGTCTTTGCTGACGGATACGACTGACGGATCGACTGTCATGCAGGTGAGCCAGCGCGTTGACCGCCGCCCTTCCGGTTCCGGCATGAATGTGATGCCGGGCAAGCCTGAGAATGCTTCGACATATCGTGCATAAATTTCCCGCCTGCGTTTGACTTTTTGTTCGATCAATTCAAGTTGGCCAACACCGATGGCGGCCGATATGTTGGAAAGCCGGTAATTGTAGCCGATATCCACATGTTCGTAATGCAGCACAGGCTGTCGCGCCTGGGTGGAAAGATATCGCGCGCGGTCAACAAAAGCTTTTTCATCAGAAAGCAGCATTCCGCCGCCCGATGTTGTAATGATCTTATTGCCATTGAACGACAGTATCGAGGCGCGTGCGCCTTTGCCTGCATGGTTGCCATTGCATATCGCGCCGAGCCCTTCGGCACTGTCCGAAACCAGTTCAACGCCATAGCGCCTCGAAATTGCTAACAGTGGTGCAAGATCAACGGCTTGTCCGTAGAGATCTGTCGTCACAATCGCCTTCGGCAACCGGTTTTGCGATGAGGCTCTTGCCAGCTCTTCCTCAATCAGGCCGCAGCCTATCATCCAGTCATGGGCATCAATGTCAAAGAACACTGGCGTCGCACCCAGCATTGCAATTGCCGAGACGCCGCCCATGAAGGTCATTGATGTCGTCCAGATTTCGTCGTCTGATGTAGTGTCGAGACCGAGCAGCGCCAGATGAAGAGCCGCTGTCCCGCTTGAAAGTGCCACCGCATGCCCGATACCGGTATATTCGGCCATATCCGTTTCGAAGCGTTGCAGAAATTCTCCAGCAGGCGCAACATAATTACTGTCAAATGCCGCTTCGACATAGCGTCTTTCGTTACCGCTGATGTCGGGGGCTGATAGGTGGATGCGTGACAAGTGCTTTGCTCTCCTGAAGCCATTCAAGGTGGTTTGGGATCATCTGGTCGCTGGCAATTTTCAGCCTGATTTTCCTGGCTGTATTTTATCTATCGGACAATAGCGCAGAAACCGTTTGAGGTAACCGGGCACGGTCATGGTTCACGGCGCGCGATATTCATACCACACCTCGGGCTTCTGCTTGTTGAAACCAAAATTCGTTCCGTCATGATGCTTCCATCAGGTCCGCAACGCATTTTAGCCGAACACTGTCCGTATCATCAAAATGATGTCTCGGAATATTGAGTAATGATCTATGTATTCGAGGTTTAATCGTATCTTCTCCGGGATCAAGACGTCCTTGTTATATATTTCAGGTTCGTCTGCGGCTGCCAGCAGCTCTTCCTCATTCTTGAAACGCAACGATGCTGGTCCAGTAATTCCAGGGCGGACGGTAAGGACGCGAAGCGAGGCCGCATCGAGATCTTGGTACATCGAGGCAACGTCCGGCCGCGGGCCGACGAAACTCATATTTCCAATTAAAACATTCATGAGCTGAGGCAGTTCGTCCGCTTTTGAACGCCGCAGAAACTTGCCCAATTTGGTTATGCGCGGATCGTCACGTGTTGTGACGGTCGTTTCGATGCCTTCCACAGGCCGCATCGAGCGCAATTTAAACAATGTGAACGGTTCACCAAATAGCCCAACCCTCGTTTGACGAAATATCCCGGACAGGCCGGTGTCCAGCCTTGCCAGAATTGCCAAAATGACAATGAGCCACCCAAATGTCACGAGCAGTATAAGTGCGACGAGAATATCAAACCCACGTTTTATGGCCGCGTTAGCAGGCGTGAGGCCGAACGTTCGTTGTTTTTCATCAAACGGAAGGCTCATATCCGTGTCTTTCGAGCATGGGCGCAATGAGTTGGAGAGCTTCGGGCGTGAATTGCGAAATCTTGCTCTTCCAGCCGCCCGACGAATCGGTCCGGATGGAACCGATGGCGTCCCGGTTCAGCATGGATGCTTCGATGCCCGCCCACTTCGCGATGGCTTCAAGGGATGCGTATGGATCCGCGACCATATCTTCATAGCGAATCTTGTAGAGTTTCTGTGGATCGGTTTTTTGCAAGGCCCTATCACTTTCCTCCACGCAAACGGTCCACTGTTTGGCGCAGACCTCGATGAGTGGCCTCTCACGTGCCCAATCTTCGATGCCAGGAAATCTGGGTCCCCAAGCAGCCTGCCGGCGGTCATTTGATCGCATTTGATAAACACGATTCTTGATAAATCGAAGACCATATCTGGGGATATCCGATTTGGGTACAAATTTGATTTTTTTCAGTAGATAGCCCATTTCGACGGGCGCCTTCCAGCGCTTTGCCGCCGATAGAGCGACATCGCGTCCATCCCTGACAATGTAAATGAAGCGGGCATTTGGGAATATCGTCTGGATGAATGGAACTCTAAGCGAGTTGGCACAGGTCTTTTCAACGACGACACTTGCGCCTGACTTGGCTGCAAAGCCGTCAAACACGCCCCTCAGGTAACGAACAACGTCGGGCCGGGCATCAGATTCGTCGAATAAATCGTGCTTTTTGTCACTATTGCCGTGCCGCCAGATCAGATTTATCTCGTCGCACCGCCAAGTTTCCCAGCCTTGAATCGATGTCAACGTGTCTCGAAGAATATTTGTTCCTGAGCGTCCTGCCCCAATGATAAACAACGGCTGGTAGGTCACTTGGTGTCTCCGGAGTTGTCAAGTTCCGCGAATAATTCTATCCACTGAGATTGTGCATGCTCCGGCTTGTAGAGTGGTACGGAGCAGGGACGGCGAAAACCGCCGCTTCGGATTGCGGCAACTGTATCCTCTATCGATTTTCGCAACTCACTATCACCTGAATTCCAGTCTACTGAAATTCCGATACTGTTGTCTTCTATGAGCCGCGCCAAATTGCTGTGTGCTTCGACGATCGCCAGTATCGGCAGGTCGGCAGCCATGTAGGTCCAGACCTTGCTTGGAAAGGCATATCGATACAGTTCCGGCATCAAGGTGACAATCCCAACGTCACAACCTCGCATGAACGTGTAGGCTTGGTCGTCCGGCAGATGATCGTGAAAGTGGATATTTTGTGCACCGGATTCATTGACTTGCCGCTGAAGCTCTTGCTTGGCTTTCCCCTCACCAAGCAGATGAAGCTCGGCAAATGCCCCGTCAATGCTGGAAAAAGCTTCGACAAGCGGCCCGAGATTTTGAAACCTCCCGACATTACCCGCAAACACAAAGCGCATCGGATCATTCTTGTCCGATTTGATTTCCCCGGTTTCTCCGGTCCGTCCCCATGCATAATTATTGATGACCGCGACATGATCAGGCTCTGCGCCGCGCTGGCTGATTGCCATTTTCATGTCATCGGAAAGGACAACATTCACATCAGTTTGGTTTAGGGTTTGATTGTCGAACCACCGCAAAATCCGGGCCATTTTGCCGTTGGCGAGAATACCACCGCTTACCCCGACTTCGGGATAGATATCCTGCATGTGGTACAGAAATCTCGAGCCTCGCAATTTAACGGCTAACATCAGCACAAATGCCTGAAAGACTGGTGGCATGGTTGCCGTCCAGACAACATCGCGACGTTGTCCAAACAATGTGATCAAAAAAGCCTGAAAGACAAACAATGCTGCGTTGATCGCACGTGCGGCTCCCCTCCCGCTCTCGGGCAGCAGCCATAAGCGTCGAACCTTGACGTTGCCGAGCATTTCCTTTTTTGGTTGGGGAGGTATCCCCACCTCGGGTTTATATGCAGGTTGAGCTGTAAGCACCTCAACTTGGTGACCGGATTCAGCCAACCACCCGGTAATGTCGCGCAGCATCGCCGCATAGGGCGGTGTGTCCGGCCAAAAGTAGCGATAGACGATCAGGATTCGCATCAGGGTCTGTTGAGGTTCAGGTTTCGGTCGCGGCGCGAGACAGATTTTTCCGCTGACAGGGCAAAAAGATCGCAGTGGTGTTTTCCACCACAGGGGATTTGCAATGACGTTGGCGGAAAATTCCGCTGCGTCCTGGAAGGGTATGGCCAAGGCCGGTCATTCCGGCGTTGCAAATGCTTGAAAGTCGCACAGACCTCTCTGGTTTTCATGTCTGATATTGAACGGTTTTGATCCACACCACACTCCAAATCCTCCCGCATCAACGGCGCTAGTCGCGAATATCTATACCATGCCAGCGTGCATTCAATTTGGCAGTGCCCATAATCAAACGCTTAACTCTCTGTGACGTATTCGTTATCTTGTAGTCTGAAGGTGCATCCGGAAAACTACCGTTTTCAAAATCGGCTATCACCTCGCCGATGCCGTTGGTAATCACTTCCGCATCGAGACCGGTTATGATGATCGATCCTGTATCAAGTGCCTCTGGGCGCTCCAATGCGTTGCGAATTGTCACGGCTGGAAAACCGAGGATAGCCGATTCCTCACTGATCGTTCCGGAATCGGAAATGGCGCAGCGCGCCGCCATCTGAAGTTTGTTGTAGGCACAAAATCCAAATGGCTTATGCCATCGTAGCGCATCGCTCGCCTTGATTCCGTTTTCTTCGAGCCGCTTTCGCGTTCGGGGATGGGTTGTGATGATAATCGGGTGGCCATATTCCGCAGCCAATTGATCCAAAGCTGTAACAATAGCCCTTAAGTGCGCTGGATTATCGACATTTTCCTCGCGATGAAACGATGCAATGAAATATTGGCGTGGTTTGAGCCCGAGCTCATCGAGGACGGTGCTGGCTTCGATATCCGGTCGATAGGTATCCAGCACTTCCCGCATCGGCGACCCTGTCACATAAACCCGGCGGAACTGCAGACCTTCCGCCAGCAGATGCCGGCGAGCGTGCTCAGTGTAACACAGATTGAAATCAGAAACATGATCGACGATCCTGCGGTTCAATTCCTCCGGAACATTGAAATCGAAACATCTGTTTCCTGCTTCCATGTGATAAACCGGGACGGTATTCTTGCGCGCCGCGATTGCAGCCATACATGAATTGGTATCGCCAAGAATAAGGCACGCGTCAGGTTGTTCCTTGCGAAGCACAGTGTCCATTTCGGCAATTACTGTACCGATGGTCTGCGTTGCGGTGTCACGTGCCGCATTTAAGAAATAGTCGGGTTTGCGCAAACGCAGATCATGGAAAAAGACCTCGTTTAGTTCGTAATCGTAGTTTTGCCCGGTGTGCACGATGACAGTTCGGACGGACTTCTCCAGCGCATGGATACAACACGCAAGTCGTATCCACTCAGGCCGGGTGCCGGCAACGATCATTACCTTCATGCCGGCTTTTTTATCTGAATCCATCACACCTTCACCTGATATGTGTCAGGGTGCTGTGGATCGTAGTGATCGTTGGTCCAAAAAAGTGTCAGCAAGTCGGTATCGCCCGTATTGGTGATATTGTGGGTGTGCATAGTCGGCATATCGATAAAGACAGGTTTGTCTCCGGTGACGTCAAAATTGATGGTTTCATCACAGTAAAGCTTGCGGATTGAAATTCTGGCTTTGCCGGACAGGACCAAAAAGCGCTCGATCTTATCGAAGTGAAAGTGATCGCCGCGCGTAATCCCGGGTACCGTGGTGGAAAACGACGTTTGCCCGCCGCTAAACTCACGGATACATTCGAAAAATGACCCCCTTGTGTCAGCGTGGCGGACCAGAGTAGCAGGAAACATGCCGGGATAGAGTACCTGCCGGAATGCATTGAAAAGCCGCGTTTCAAACAAATCGGCAAGCTGCGGTATCGTGCCGTCGGAATAATCAGCAGAGAAACGCTGCAGTTTCTTTGCCACGGCACCAACACTTGTTGCGTGACCGCCAGGTTCTATCATGCTGTTTTCCGACGCGCCGATGACCCCGGCAATAATTTCGGCGGCCTCAGTATAGTGCATAAGTGTGACAGGTGCATCATTGTCGACCGAAGGCTTTTCACCATTGGCAATTTGATGGCAAAATGTTCCGGTAAAGTTGTTGTAGTTGGGTTTAGAAAATTCCCCGAACAGATTTGGAAACACAATCTCGCTGAAAACGGAACCAGCTTTGACGCAGAAATCCTTCAGGATCGAAGCAGCCTTTCGTTTGCTCTGTCCGTAGATGCTGTCACCATGGACGTGAATCGAGGATGAATAGACAATATCAGGCGCGGCGCCGGTAGCTCGGCAGGCTTCGCAAAGGGCCGTAGCCAGAGCCGGATTGCCTTCCATGACATCACAGTCATTGCCCCGATTGACACCGGCAAGGTGGACGATCACATCACAGTTTGAGACCAGTTTCTGTAGCTCTTCAGGTGCGGCAAACTGCATTCGCCCCGCTGGAATGACCGTATGTTTGTTGACATGCTCCAGCACGGCGCGGCTAAAAAAGCCGAGCTGGCCGAATGCCCCTGTCAAGAGAATTTTCATTCAGCCAAGCCGCTCTCAGCCCAATTCCTGCCGGGTAGCAGCTTGCGGACCATCCGCGTTCAGAGCAGCCCGCACACCAGGCAGGCTTCCGAGCAATTCACATACCTCTTCAACATTCAGCCGCTGGGTGTTGTGAGAGTGATAATCATCAAGATTTTCACCGTCCCTGCTACCTTCGGAGAAATAGGCGTCATAGTTCAGGTCACGCACATCGCACGACAACCGCACAAAGTCACCCATATCCTGTGAATTCAAGAGTTCTTCTTTTGTTGCGAGCGTTTCGTACAGTTTTTCTCCGTGCCGTTCTCCGATTACTTGTATCTTGCTGTTCGATTTGAAAATTCGCTTCAACGCATCGGCTAGGTCGGCAATTGTACAGGCCGGCGCACGCTTAATGAAAATGTCCCCCTGAACAGCATTTTCAAATGCAAATTCGACCAATCCGACAGTTTCAGGTAGGGCCAGCAGGAACCTGGTCATGGCCGGGTTGGTGATAGTAATCGGATCGCCGGCCTTAATTTGCCGGATAAAATGCGGAATGACGGAACCGCGCGATTCCATGACATTGCCGTAGCGCACGGCGCACACAGTTGTTGGGCTTTCACTGTGGAGGCGCGCATGGGCTGCCACCAGCTTCTCCATCATCGCCTTGGATATGCCCATCGCATTGACAGGCAGGACAGCCTTGTCTGTAGACAAACAGACAACTTTGCGCACTCCAGCGGTAACTGCTGACTTGATGACATTGTCGCTGCCCATGATGTTCGTAAGAACTGCTTCCTGCGGGAAAAACTCGCAAGAGGGCACTTGTTTCAATGCTGCTGCATGAAACACAAAGTCGACGGCTTGCATTGGAGCATCGAGCGATTCACGGTTTCGGATATCACCAATGAAGAATTTTAGCCGTGAATGGTTCATTTGGCGGCGCATCGTGTCCTGCTTTTCCTCATCGCGGGAGAAAACACGCACTTCATCATAGCCCTGGTCGAGTAGATGCTTGACCATGGTTTTGCCGAACGACCCGGTGCCGCCTGTGATCAATACCGTTTTGCTCAAAGTTTAACTCCTTCGCGAGCTTGCCTAACGATTAAGAACTGCATGTCAAGCTTGCCAATACACATCAATGTCTGTTAGCGATACATTATATACGCCACGACAGGAGCTGGGTGTTGATCGCGCCAAACTCTAGAATTTATCCTAAGTAGTGTGCTTCTGCCTGATAGGCTGGAAAATGCGGATTGGGGCCTGCAAACGCAGTCGCCACGACATCGGGCTTTGCGAGTCATAGTGCTCTTGATCAACGCAGATTTGCATTGTTGCCGACACACACGTCATGAGAGCGTCACAATATTGCCTCTGTTAGGACCAAAATATGTTCCTGGGGTGAAATAAAAATGGAGAACAGTTTTTGAGCTATTTATTGTCAAATAACCATGCGGCGCCCCACAATGAATAAAAGTGATGTAATTAAGTATTATGCTAAATTTTCTTAAGAAAAATCGCCTTCGCCTGATCCGCACAGCTAGTACCTTCCACGATGTCTCAGTATCTGCGATATCATGTTACCTTGCATATGCGGTCTATGTGGGAATTGACGGGATGACGAAGGTACCGGGTATTCATGACAAAGCAGTATTGTTTTGTATTGTCAGTGGTGCCAGCCTCTATTTTGCGTCATTGAATCGCGGTTCCTGGCGTTATGCATCGATCCCGGATCTATTTGCGATCCTGAAAGCAAGCTTTTTTGCCACAACCTCTTTCACCGTTATTTTGTTTTTCCTGTCACGCGCGGATCATTTACCCCGTGTCGTTATGCCGATCGCTTTCATGTTCATGGTGTTTGGACTGAGTGGATCGCGTATTCTCTACCGGGTTCTTCAGGAATATGGATACCTGTCCGTTGGGCGCAAAGCTGCACTGGATATCAAACAGCGAAGCGTTTTGCTTTATGGGGTTAGTGAGAATGCGGAATCATTTATTCGAGCGGTCAGGCGTTCCGCCCATTCCCCAATAAAGATACGCGGCATACTGAGTGATGAATATCGCGAGGGCTTTCAGATCCAGGGGATCAAGGTCCGCGGCCGCCATACCAACCTGGACAAAATCATCGAGAAGCTGAAAGCTGGAGGGCGTGGCGTCGATGAAGTTGTCATCACAAATCCAACTATCGAAAAGGCGTTGGTCAGCGATCTTGTACGCAAGGCAAACGCAGTTGGTCTGAAGGTCAGCCGAATTCCGGACTTGTCTGAAACAGCCAGTATTGATGGCGGCGGTATTGATCCGGACCCCATCCAGATCAGTGACCTGCTTGGCAGGCCAGAGGTTGACGTCGACCTAGCGCCTGTTGCCCGGCTGATTGCCTCAAAAACGCTTTTGATATCAGGCGCTGGCGGGTCAATCGGAAGCGAACTCGTGCGTCAGATTTCGCAATTCGATCCAAAGCGTTTGGTGCTCATCGATATATCCGAGCATTTTCTATACACGATCGATTCGAAGATACGTGAGCAGTTTCCAGATCTTGAGGTCATTGCGAAAATAGCAGACATTAGAGACCGCGACCGGGTCAATACACTTATTGAGCGTTACAAACCGGAAGTAGTTTTCCATGCTGCGGCCCTTAAACATGTGCCACTCATGGAAAACAATATCCTTGAAAGCATAAAGACCAACATACTGGGAACCAGGAATCTCGCCGACTGCGCAATTGCCCATGGTGTGAAGACCTTCATCATGATCTCCACCGACAAAGCGGTTAATCCGACCAACATAATGGGAGCGACCAAACGTGCCGCTGAAGCTTACTGCCAGTCGCTCGATCTGAATGGTTCCATGACGCGGTTCAAAACCGTACGCTTTGGAAATGTGCTTGGATCGAATGGTTCCGTGGTCCCCCGGTTCGAGGCTCAGATTGCCCGAGGCGGCCCTGTTACGGTTACGCATCCAGATATTGTTCGCTACTTCATGACAATTCCAGAAGCAGTTCGATTGGTGCTTGAGGCTTCCAGTCATGGCATGAGCAGACAGAAAGATCGCGGCCGCATTCTTGTCTTGAATATGGGTGAGCCGGTGAGGATCGTTGATCTCGCCGAAAAAATGATCGAGCTCGCCGGGTTCCGGCCTCATCAGGACATCAAGATTGAGTTCGTTGGATTGCGGCCGGGTGAAAAACTATATGAGGAATTGTTTGACCGGCGTGAGACGCTGGATACGACCGATAACCAGAATTATTTCCTCGCTACGCCGCGAACAATCGATTCTGACACGTTTGCCGATGCTATTCGGGGCCTTGAAGGTGCGGTATCGGCAAGCTCTGAATCCTGCGGGGTGCGTTGCTTGTTGCAGATCGTTCCCGAATATACCCCCGAATTGAATATCGAGCAGGACAACGTTCTGCACTTTGCCGCCTGCTCGGCTGAATAATATGGTTTTACGCAAAGACACATGTTTCGATCATTGTCGTAGCTGTTGGTTCCAGCGCCGCAAGGACAGTTCCGGGGCGAATATGCAGATGCCGGCAAGCGCTTCCCAAAAATGCGCGCACGTGCAGGTCAGTCCCATCACGGCGGATTTGCGATAGGAATGTCCCCTCGATATCAGCAGGTTTCGCAAATAGCTTTCAAAATAGCATAACGTTTCACAAACCGTCCGATAATTGAATTGAGCACCGGTTGCCAATTGATGGTGAGGTCTTTAATGCCCCGCACATAGCAATTGTTCGATTGTTTGCCACAACTACAAACCATGAATCTTCCAAGCGCCTGCCTTAAAAAAGGAGACACTATTCTTGCTCGTATCAAACTCACATCTCCGGCGTCTTGAGGCTGAGTCAATTCGCATATTTCGTGAGGTCGCGGCGACCTTTTCCGCGCCGGTTATGCTGTATTCCGTAGGCAAAGATTCCTCGGTTATGCTGCGTCTCGCAATGAAGGCATTCTACCCCGCCAAACCACCTTTTCCGTTTCTTCACGTTGATACCACCTGGAAATTTCGTGAAATGATCGAGTTTCGGGATCGAATGGCTGAAGAACTTGGTTTTGATCTTCTTGTTCACATCAACCAGGATGGAGTGCGCGATGGTATCAACCCATTCGATCACGGTTCAAATACCCACACTCACATTATGAAGACGGCCGCGCTGATCCAGGCATTGGACAAATTCGGGTTTGATGCCGCATTTGGCGGGGCGCGGCGTGATGAGGAAAAGTCCCGGGCCAAAGAGCGCATATTCTCATTCCGCGATACCAATCATCGCTGGGATCCGAAAAATCAGCGGCCAGAAATGTGGAACACCTATAATACCCGTGTCAGCCGCGGCGAGACGATCCGGGTGTTCCCGCTGTCCAACTGGACCGAGCTTGATATCTGGCAGTATATCATGCTGGAAAAAATTCCCATTGTGCCCCTATATTTTGCCGCAGACAGGCCGGTTATCGAAAGAGACGGAATGATATTGCTCAAGGACGATGATCGTATGGAATTATTGCCCGGCGAGCAGCCGGAAGAACGCATGGTTCGCTTCAGGACATTGGGCTGTTATCCACTGACCGGTGCAATTCAGTCGACGGCGAATTCCATTGAAGGAATTGTTGCTGAGATGCTGACGGCGCGCACATCCGAACGCCAGGGCAGATTGATCGACCGCGACGAGGCCGGGTCGATGGAAAAGAAAAAGCGCGAAGGGTATTTTTGATGGCAACTCACCAAAATTCGAAAGTGGTCGATGAGGATATTCGCGAGTTTCTGGTTGACCAGGAAAAGAAAACGACATTGCGTTTTCTCACCTGCGGTTCGGTTGATGACGGCAAGTCAACTCTGATCGGCCGCCTCTTATACGACACGAAGCTGATATTCGAAGATCAGCTTGCGGTCCTGCAAGCCGATTCAAAAAAACATGGGACCACCGGCGACGATATCGATTTGGCGCTGCTTGTAGATGGGCTGGAAGCCGAACGCGAGCAGGGTATCACCATTGATGTCGCATACCGTTTTTTTGCCACGCCTGCCCGGCGGTTCATCGTTGCCGATACACCTGGCCATGAACAATACACCCGCAATATGGCGACCGGGGCATCCACTGCGGACTTGGCCATAGTTCTGGTTGATGCGCGCAAGGGAGTGCTCCAGCAGACGCGAAGGCACTCCTATATCGCCTCGCTTCTCGGTATCAGGCACATCGTCCTGGCGATCAACAAAATCGATCTGGTTGACTTTTCGCAGGCGGTTTTCGACGAGATTGCCGGTGCTTACCGTCAGTTTTCTGCCGATTTGGGTTTCGACTCGATAGTCGAAATTCCATTGTCGGCGCGCTATGGCGACAATGTCTCGGCCAAGTCCGGCAGAATTGAATGGTATGATGGGCCGACGCTTCTGGAACATCTCGAGACTGTTCGCGTTGATCTGGATGAAGCAGATCAACCGTTCCGCTTTCCCATTCAATATGTGAACAGGCCGAATTCGGACTTCCGCGGTTTTTGCGGAACAGTAGCGTCGGGAAAAGTAACCACCGGCGATAGCATCGCGGTTGCCAAATCCGGCAAGATCGCAAAGGTAGAAAGCATCATCAACCAGGGTGAGGAAACTGAGGAGGCATCTCAAGGCGAAGCCGTCACGCTCGTGCTGGATTCGGAGATTGAAATATCCCGTGGCAACATGCTTGTCGCGCCCGACAATCGTCCGCATGTTGCTGATCAGTTCATGGCGAAGATTATCTGGTTTGATGAAAACCCGTTATTGCCTGGGCGGTCATATGTGATGCGCACCGAGTGCGATCAGTCAAATGCCACTGTCACCGAATTGAAGTACCGGGTCGACATCAATACCTTTGCTCATGACGCTGCCAAATCTCTGGAAATGAATGAGATTGGCGTCTGCAACATTTCGACCCAGGCGCCCATTGCCTTCGACGAATATTCAAAGAACCGTTCAACCGGCGCATTTGTCCTGATTGACCGGATCAGCAATGCGACCGCCGGTGCCGGCATGATCGAATACCCGCTGAGGCGGGCATCCAATGTTCATTTGCAAGCGCTGGATATCGACCAGAGCCTACGCGCCGAGATCAAGCACCAAAAACCGGTCGTTTTGTGGTTCACCGGCCTGTCGGGTTCCGGCAAATCAACAATTGCCAACGTTCTGGAAAAGAAGCTTCATGTAAGTGATCGGCACACGACAATTCTCGACGGTGACAATGTGCGCCATGGGCTCAACCGCGATCTTGGCTTTACCGACGAGGATCGCGTCGAGAACATTCGCCGTGTCGGCGAGGTTTCGAAGCTTATGGTGGAAGCTGGTCTCATTACCATCGTGTCTTTCATCTCTCCATTTCGCGCAGAACGCCGCATGGTTCGCGAAATGCTTGGCGAGGGGGAATTCGTGGAAATATTTGTCGACACGCCGTTCGAAGAGTGCGCCAAGCGCGATCCCAAAGGGCTTTACGCCCGGGCTATGAAAGGCGAGATCAAGAATTTCACAGGCATAGATTCACCATATGAAACACCGGAGCGCGCCGACATCCACCTCAAAACGGTCGGACGCACAGCCGAGGAACTGGCCGATGAGCTGGAGAATTGGCTGAAAGAGCGTGGTTACTGCTGATGGTCGCACCTGGCATGGATGTGAACGAGCCCGTCCGGGCGCTGTTTGAGCGGCTTGCAAACGACGCAGGCCGCGAAATCATCGCGGTTAGGAAATCCGGATTTTCGGTTGATAATAAAAGTGACGGTTCGCCGGTTACCATTGCCGATACCAGAGCAGAGGCGGCAATTTTGAAGGGATTGGAAATAGAACTGCCGGACATGGCCTTTGTTTGCGAGGAACAGATTTCGACGGGAACGGTTCCGCCCGAACTAGGGACGTGTTTTATTCTTGTAGACCCACTGGATGGTACGCGTGAATTTACCTCTGGCCGTGATGAGTTCACGGTGAACATCGCTCTCATCCGCGATGGAGTGCCGGAGATAGGGGTTGTTTATGCACCTGCGACCGGAATTGGCTATTCAGCACGGCCAGGCCTTGCTGAGCGTTACCATCAATTGCCTGACGGCACTGTTGCGGATCGCCGGCGCATTGACGTTAACAAGGACGGAATTGTCCGGCGGATTGTAGCCAGCCGGTCGCACAGAACGGCTGAGACCGATGCGTTCATCGCGAAATATCCAGATGCCCAAATTGTGTCAGTTGGGTCGTCGC
Organism: Rhizobiaceae bacterium; assembly: GCA_963669455.1. Lineage (GTDB taxonomy): Bacteria > Pseudomonadota > Alphaproteobacteria > Rhizobiales > Rhizobiaceae > JAWKWH01. The sequence continues at coordinate 3,095,212 of OY770026.1, read as the reverse complement.
TGAAATTCTGTCTTTTGGCGGAAGGCAAAGCAGATCTCTATCCGCGCTTCGGCAGAACAATGGAGTGGGATACGGCCGCAGGCGATGCCGTGCTTCGCGCGGCAGGTGGTAAGACCCGTCTCGTGGATGGGGGCGAATTTACCTATGGCAAACGAAACCAGCCGGACGACTGTGACTTTGCCAATTCCTGGTTTATCAGCTCGGTTGGCTAGAGCAGCTTTGACGCATTCAGAGTCAAAAATGCTCTAACCGGGTTTAAGGTTCTACATTTACCTGACCAGCCACATCCGAAAATTGCGGTTTGGTCTGGGTATCCAGATGCGTGAGGACTGTATTGCCAATCGCGCCTTTGCCGCCGGCGGCTTATGGACAGATCACCTCTTATTTGATGAAGAGATTTTGGCTGGGGCGGCAGGATTCGAACCTGCGAATGGCGGCACCAAAAGCCGCTGCCTTACCACTTGGCCACGCCCCAACTTTAACCGGTTAAAGCCGGTACGTCTGTTCCGAATCGCCACCACAGCAGTTGATTCAAAACAAGTCCCGCGTGGCATAGATCAACACGAGCACACAGGCAAGCCCGGTGCAGGCAGCAGGATCTGGGCATTTTGTATTTTTTGATTTAGACGCGCGACAAAAAACACCTCCAGCAAAAGCGAGAGGCGGTTTTTCGGTTCAAAAAAAGCCACGTCCTATTAGGTAGCCGATTATGCTCAAGCACATCTTTCCCCATGGCTTGCATACTCTGCGCATGCGATGCATATTTTGTGCCGCGAATAATCGGCGACGCTTATTATTCAGACAATCAGTGCACCAAACACAAATGTTTGCGGTAGAGCCGTATATGAAACCGCCAGCGGGGTGTCTTGCACGCGCTGGCTGGCCAGCCATCGGGAAAGTTGATTGTCAGTTTAATAACTGAATAGTTGAAGGCAAATCATCGTGGGCAATGAAACAAATTACTCGATTTGGCCGCCATTTGTTGGTGGACTGATCAGCGCTTTAGGATTAGTCGCCATTATTATTTTTCTTGGCCATCGTGCCGGGTACATATCAGATTTTTCCGTGTTTCAGCGTGAAAGGGAAAAATCGCTTGAAATTCCATCTGAAGACGTTGTTGCGGCACTCCAGTTTGCTGAGCCTGTTATCGCGGCATTGCAGAAAGCCAAGCAGCGTCTTGATGTCGACGCCGGGTCAATTCCGGATACCTCATCGAAATTCATGCCGTTTAGCGAGGTCTTTCCAAGTCTATGGGACAATATTCCAAGACGCTCGCGCCCACTATTCGCACTTCGTATCCGCAAGCAGGAACAAGCCTACAAGATCCTGGTCTTCAGCAGCGCCTGCCCGGTGATAGTTGCGGCCGGCAAGGTGGCAAAGGATCCGATACGCGAACCGGTCGGATATCAGACGCTCTGCAGCCATTTTGCGGTATGGAATGAAGCTGGAAAGGACTTCTGACAACTAGAGCGTTCGTGCCGTAGTTCAGTTGGAGGCCACCCGGCAATGTTTTCGCAAAGGCAACGGCGTATCGCCGAAACAGGGTGCTGCGCGTGACTGGCAAGACCCAAAAAGGCTTATCGTCTTTTCGTCTCCGACAAGCATTTTTCATACGCGACAACTGCTTTATAAGAACCGTCAAGGCTTAGCGACAGCACTTTGCCATTGACCAAAACGCTAATCAGTTTTCCACGTGCAACTGCTGGTAAAACAGTGTGTATCGGCAGTTCAACCGGCACAATCAAAGTCCCGGTTTTGCCTTCAATATGCCACTTCGCATCTACGCCTGGCCAGTCTGCGATATCATCAATCTTTATGTTAACGTCCGCGACACTTCTTTTTGCGTCGTCAAACAACATCGTACTTGAAAAAACATCAAAGCGGGCTCGTCCAAAGAGTGTCGAAACCTTGCTGTCAGGCGGGTTTACGAGCCGAATACGTAAATCTCCTGGCGCTGACCAGAGAATGCACCGACGATCGAATTCGCCGCTTGAAACAGGCCGGGATAGGGCTGTCCAGCCATCACCAGTTTGATGCTCACTAGCATCCGCGGTTACGATACCGAGCATCATGGAAAACAACAAATATCTAAACATTCGACCCCATCACTCCCTGCATGACAAACGGTATCTATGCCAGTGCGGCGACAAATAGTATGGCGAGGCAGGTTAAACAAGCGGTTCAATTCAAACTTGTGATTACTGCGCCATTATGACCGGATGCCAGTTTACAAGGCGGGCAGGCGGTGCACCAAGATGCCCCCCGCAAACCTTTGGCGGGTGCATTGACGTGGCCAATTCATGGGTGCTAATTGCCTGCCAGTTTGTTTGAAATGCTTAGGTATTGGGGCTAGCCAAGCCCATGTGCAAGTGTTTCAAACAGACCGCCTGCAAGAAGCCTAATTCCAGTGGTTCATATGAATCCGGCATTGGCTGATAAGAGTGTTGCAGCTGAATAGCAAATGTTGAGGTCGAGCCACTAGGGGCAGGGGGACGGGCCTCCACGATACAACACCACCTAAGCGAAACCGTATTCCAGCAAAGGTTAACGTCCTGTGATATTCGCATCTGCAGAAATTGGAGCCGATCGGTTTTAAAAAGGGCGTTTTCAAGTTAAATATCAACAGGCTGTTTGGATATCACGTCCGTAAGTACACTATGCCGAACTAGCAACTAGTTAACAAATTCAATGAGTTAGGTCTCAAGCCTGCCGAGGCACGGTTTGAAATGGTGAAATAATGAGAGACTACCAGATTTGCACAAACTGCATTATGGACACTTCTGATAGCAAAATCGTTTTCGACGATGCCGGAAAGTGCGATTATTGCAACAATTATCACGACAATATTTTGCCAAACTGGAATCCGGTGGAAGGGGGAACTTCCACTATCCTAAAAAAGGTCGACCAGATTAAAGCTCATGGTAAGAATCGGGATTATGATTGTATCATTGGTCTGAGTGGAGGAGTTGACAGCTCATATGTGGTTTATATCGCGAAGGAAATCTTCGGATTGAAACCGCTGCTATATCATGTTGACGCAGGCTGGAACTCCGAAAATGCGGTCAACAACATCGAAAAGCTGGTGGATGGATTGGGATTAGACCTTTACACCGAGGTCATCAACTGGCGCGAAATGCGGGATCTCCAGCTTTCATTTTTCAAGGCACAGGTTCCGCACATCGACACACCGCAGGATCATGCCTTTTTCGGCGGTTTGTACAATTATGCGGTAAAAAATAACATCAAGTACATTTTGACCGGTGCCAACTACTCGACCGAATGCGTGCGTGAACCGCGTGAATGGCACTATCATGCGACCGATCTTCGTCAGCTTAAAGACATTCATAGACGTTTCGGCACGATATCATTGGATTCTTATCCTCTTACCGATCTTTTTCGCTACAAAATTTACTATCAATACGTCCGAGGCATGGAGGTGGTTAAGCCGCTAAATCATGTACCTTATAAAAAGGACGAGGTTATTGACTTCCTGGTCAATAAGTATGGATGGCAGCGATACCCCCATAAGCACTATGAATCTCGGTTTACACGGTTTTATGAAGGATACTGGCTGCCGGCAAAATTTGGTTACGATAAGAGGCGGGCGCACTTTTCCAGCCTGATCCTGACCGGACAGATGTCGCGTGAAGAGGCTTTGGAGAAAATTGAATTTCCACCCTATGATGATGAAAGTATCAAGAACGATTTTGAGTATATCGCAACCAAGCTTGGTCTGACCGTCGCCGAGTTGAAAGAACTGCAAAATGGTCAGAATAAAACTTATATGGATTACCGCAACAATGCTTGGTGGATAGATTTGGGTACAAAGGTTCTCAGGAGATTAGGGACTCAAAGAGCGATAATCCGATGACGCTGGCGGTTATCAATTACGGGCTTGGGAATGTCGGTGCTTTCGAAACAATATACAGGCGCGCTGATATTCATGCCAAAGTTGCTGTTAGTGCGGCAGATTTGGGCGACGATGTTACAAAGCTGATTTTGCCAGGTGTAGGTTCTTTTGATTATGCGTTGACGTTGTTTCGAAACAGCGGCATGGCAGATAGAATAATTGATCTTGTCGAGAATGCAAAAATTCCAATACTTGGCGTCTGTGTCGGAATGCAGATTATGTGCGAATCCAGTGATGAGGGCCAGCTTAGCGGACTTGGCTGGGCTGCTGCTACCGTTCGGCATCTAAATGACGCGCATAAATCAAACCATCTGCCGTGTCCTCATATGGGGTGGAACGATGTGGATAGCGTGCGTGATTGCGATTTGTTTACCGACTTGGAGCACGGCTCGCAGTTCTATTTCCTCCATAGCTATTTCGTGGATTGTAAAGATCAAAATTCCGTTGTGGCATCGGCCAATTACGGTTTCGATTTTTGCTGTGGATTCCAGTTTAATAATGTCTATGGAGTGCAATTCCATCCGGAAAAGGGCCATAATTGGGGCACGAAACTCCTACTGAATTTCGCGGCGTTGTAATGCTCAGATCACGAATAATTCCCTGCTTGCTTTTGCATAAGGGCGGGTTGGTAAAAACAACCAAATTCAAGTCCCACAAATATGTTGGCGATCCTGTCAATGCGATAAGGATTTTCAACGAAAAACGAGCAGATGAGCTCCTTGTGCTGGACATTGATGCCACTGTAGAAAACCGTGCGCCCGATTTTGACCTGATTCGTGATTTTGCTCGCGAATGTCGGATGCCTCTTGCCTACGGAGGCGGGGTTGTAAACGAGGAACAAGCAAGGAGAATAATTGGGCTAGGGGTGGAGAAAGTTGCGTTAAGCGCATCGGCTATCAGCAACCCTGATCTGATTGCGAATATCGCCGGAGAGCTCGGTAGCCAGAGTGTGGTTGGTGTACTTGATCTGAAGGTTACAGGGTTTGTCGGCAAGAAACTGATGGCGTTTACACACAATGGAACGCGGGTGGTTAAGCGAGATGTCGCTGAGCTCGTCCAAGCATTTCAAGATGCCGGGGTTGGTGAAATCGTACTCAACTTTGTCGACCGTGACGGTACGATGGAGGGTTATGATTTTGAAGCGGTGAAATCCTTGAAACCGCTTTTGCGCGTTCCGCTTACAATACTCGGCGGGGCAGGAAGCTTGGAGGATATTGGAAAACTCATAGATCAAAACGGAATTATCGGTGCGGCTGCGGGAAGTATTTTTGTTTTCAAAGGCCGACACCGGGCTGTCCTCATCAACTATCCCACGCTTGAAGAAAGAAAGCGACTTCAGTAATTTCACCTGACCGGAAATTTTCGCCGCAGTTTAGTTGCATGAGCTGTATTGGACATTCAACAAGCGCGCGAGCCTCGGAGTCTTTCCGCGGGTTGCAGTTGACAGAATTTAGTCTCGGTAACTGATGATCCGCAATATCACCAATTTTCTTCTCAAATACCCAATCGCTGCAAATGCCGCGGATCAATTCACCTTTGTTGTTCAGTCATTCGTGCTGAATTATTTTGCTTTCATCTCGACCGAAGGCGACATTCAGTTCAAACTTGTCACGATTGTTCTTTTGCTTTCATTGCTATCTCCGGTCGTCAACGCATTTCTCACATGGCGCTTAATTGACGATCATTTAAAATCCGACAATTCGATTTTTTTGACGCAGCTTAAGTCGTTGAGCGCCTTTGTCATTGTGGCAGTGATGGTGTCGGCATACATACTCGGCCTTTCCGCCATGCAGACGATGCTGTTTGTGATGGCTGGTTTGCTGAATGGAGCCATGCTGCTGGCGCGAGACCTCATGATGGCCTCGCTTCGAGTAAGAATGTTGTTGTGGATGGCACTGGTCACTTTTCTGGCTACCGCATTGGCAGTGTTGCTATACCAGTTCGCGATAAACTCCATTGCCGCCTTTTTGTTGATTTTTGTAGTCATCCCACGGTCGCTTTGGGTGTTGTTGGGACTGCCCGGTATTCTTCGTATGTTGCGAGACTCGTATCAGATTGAACCTGGGTCTTATCGAATAACCCGACAAGGCATGTTCCGTGCAGTTGCCGTGGCAGCGGTTGCTGTCCGCATACATGGCGCGTATTTTATTTTTGTACTGTTGGGAATGAGCGAGGCTGCAATTGTTTTTCGTAAACTGTTTGTAGGATTGTCACCAGCAAGTCAGTTGATGCAAGTAAGTTATGCTTATGTGATACCAAGAAATATTTCTCGTAGGTCCGTTTATTATTTATTTTCTGGTGTATTTATTTTTGGAACGTTTTCTTCAATGATAATACTCACAGTTATATTCGATATAGAAACGATTGCCGGATATTGGTGGATGATAGTCATGGTGATCGGTTTGATGTGTACGCGGGGGTATCTTTTCACTGTAGTAAGAAGAGCAGGCCTCTATCACCGGGAATTTGTTGCGACAGTTCTAACTATTGCATTGCACTTAATGGTAATGCCGTACCTGACCGAGAAATTGCCTTTGGTTCTTTTGGTCATCATATATATCGATCTGGCCTACATAGCCGTCAACTTAGTCCCGGCCATTGTGAAAAATCGGAGGAACTGATGAAACGAGTCGGAGAGAGATGCGGTATTCTCTTTTTTCACGTGGAGAAATGTGGCGGCACCTCTTTGCTTTCGGGCTCACGTATGCGCACAGGGCTCAAGCACTGCGACGTGATATCGTCGGCCAGAAATGGGAATGTGATCTCCACCAATGCATTCTCCAGGTCGGCTTGGCTCTACCCCAATGCTGATTTTTTCACCGGCCATTGCATGAGGCCGGGATTGAAAGATGCATATTTAGGTATTCTGGAAGGTCGATTTGACCGGACAATTTCAATCACCTGCCTAAGACGTCCGATAGATCGGATACTCTCTGATTATGCTCATGCGGCGCGTCGGGGCGAGCAATTGAAACTGGCCGAGTTTGCAAGGATTTCCTACAAGAGAAACTATCTGATCAGCTTTCTTGGCGAAGGAGATAAAATACGTGCTTCAGAATTTTTGGATCAGTTGGATTTTGTACTCCGGGCTGAAGAAATAAATGGTTTCGTAGAGTACTTAAACACCCAATATGGGTTCGGCTTCATTGAGAACATTCGAACAAACGAGGGCAATGTCGACGAAGCACCATCTTGCCTGCGTGTGTCTGGTGGAGTGCAGGTTGGAAAATATCAAATTTCCAAGGCGGATGCCCAACTGCTTGCTGAACTGAACGAAGATGATTTGCAACTGTATCAGTCTACCAGATTCTGGGAAAATAACAGTCTTGCGCAGGCTGGCACCACCCAGAAACGTGTCAAACAAAATGCAACTCACGACTTGATTGGAAGATTGTACCGAAATCTGATTTACAAACCCGCGATGCAGCACACATTTGGGTATGTTTATGAACAACGCAACGCAATTCCTCACGATCCCGATGCTCCGTTTTCACGAATGTGGGAATAGGTAAGCGGCGATGCCGGCGACTGAAAACCGCGCGCTTTCAAACACGGCAATATTGGCAATTGCCTGGATATTGTTCGACCATGCAATTCTTGCTGGCTTAAACATCGTTCGTCTGGCTGGTGTAGCACCTCTTAATGTCTATATAAGCTATGTAACAATATCTCTATTTTTTTTGTTATCTATATATGTATTTTCTATAACAAAAAATTTTCCAAATAGTTTTATTTTTTATTTATTAATAATATTTTCAGCTATTTTTTTCGGATTTTTTAATTTAAACAAAAATATATTTATTGACTTAAGATTTTATATTATGGGATTTTTCGCCCTATACATTTTTTCCAGGCCGGTTGTTATAGGATATGTGATAGAAATACCTAATAAATTCCTTGATGTCGTATTGATAGCCAATACCGGAATTCTTGTTTTTATCGAACTATTTTTGAAAAATTTTTCCGGCGTCGGATATGGGCTGGGAACGCCGGCCTACCTGTTGGCTTTCTACTATTCAAGAGGATGTTGGGTTCGGTCAGCGATATGTCTGGCATTGCTCTTTCACCAGCAAAAACGGGGCTTTTTTGTTGCAGTCGCAGCAATGATCATTTTGTCCTATCTGCTCAAAAAGCGACGCTCTGGTGTATGGTTCACAGCGATCACCTGCATCATTTTGGCTTTGGTGACGATGATAGCGTTCAATCCTGATTTCCTTGTCCGGTGGGGGGAAACTGACTTGGCGTTTCGGCTCGGGCTCGATGAGTTTCTAGCCGGTGATCTGACCAAAACTGATTTGCTCGAGGCACGCTTTGAAGAATACGTCAGGACATTGGAATTGTTTTCGGGTGTGGATTGGTTTTTTGGTCAAGGATTGGGATTTGAGTTCACCCGAGTAAAATGGAGCGGCGACCTTGTTACCGATGGATATACGCACACGTCAATTTACAATTATTACCTAGTTGCTGGCGTTCCTGGCGTTAGCATTATGCTGTTTTTGATGGTGCGGGCAGTGCTTCGCTGGAGGCGGCTCTATTTGCAGACAGGCAAGGCAGAGATGCTAAATTTGGCATTGGTTGCATTCGTGGCTTCCTGCTTCAGTTTTTGGTCGGCAGTTGAGCCCCTTTTCTGGGTGGCATTGGCGTCTGTTCAAGTGCCGGGTTTGAGAAACAGATTGCTCGGGAAACCAAAGCAGGATGGAAAGAGCTATGGACGCAGCACGGATATCGCGCCAAGCGCTCCTTAGTCGATAAGATCGGGCTAATTATGAAGCTTGCATTCAATTGCCGGGCGAGCCTCTCATGGCTTTCTTCCACCGTTGAAATGGACGTTTTTTGCCTCAAACAATGAATATGATGATGCCGAAAGCAGCTTGTGAATAGCGTCAATGATCGATGCCTTTTAGTTTTTGCGCAAAGCTCAGCTTTTTGCCGCAAAAAAACTGTTGCACGACGACGAACCTCATACGGTTCGTTAAACGATGTGTTATCAGCGTTGAAGATCGCCTTGCCCTCAACGGCCCTAAGACCTAAACAGCCAATAAAGACCTAAGCAGCCAATCAAGCCACTACTTTTCGGACCCCGTTATGGTGGATGCCAACCCAGGCTATGAGCGGACAACAACACCTCGGTTACGACCCTCTACGAAGCGAAGGAAAGCCAATTATGAACAATGCGACGGACAGTATGGCCTCCACAGACGAGATATCCTTTTCTTACGTTATTTCGAAAATCTGGAAACGTCGCGGATTGGTAGCCGCATGTGGACTGATAGGGCTTTTGGTCGGTGGATTGTCCGCTATGATCGTCGGTCTTCGAACGAACGGCTTCGTCGAATACCACGTTTCTCTCCAAGGTATAGAGAAGTTAGAATACCCCAATGGTACCGCGTTTTCACCTCAGGATTTATTGATACCTGATATCCTGAATGAAATTGCCAGTGACAATGGTTTGGAAAATCCACAAGAATTGCGGCGCGCACTAACAATCGAACTTGGAAATCCGACAACGTTGGGTATTAAAGAAAAGTATAAGCAACAGCTTGCAAAAGGTAGATTATCAGCCACAGAAATTGATGATATCAACGCCCGATACTCCGAGGAGTTACGACGCGCTACTCAAAACGGACTAAAAATCTCCATAAATCATATTGATCTTGGCATCGACGACAAGCTGGCAGAAAATATTCTCATACAATTACCAGAGCGTTGGAGCAAGGTGTTTACAAGGCGCTTTCGTGTCCTTGATGATCGCGCACTTCAAGGCATTTCTGTTGTAAAGCCCCAGCCCCTGACGACACCACTCGGCGTCATTGAAGCAGACCGGATGTTCGACAATATCCGAGATGGGCTTGAAACCCTCAGCAGTGACAATCGCCTATCAGCGCTGCAGGCATCCGAGAATGTCACCGCTGAAGATCTATTGCGAACCCTGGATGACTTCAACAGCGTCTATCTATCAATAATTTTGGCGACAAAACTGAATGAAGGAAGCTTTTTAACGAAGGTCTACCTCAACAACTTCCGACTCAAAATTGCTGAAATTGATAACAAGCTTGCTGGTTTGCGACAAACAATTTTGGACATACGATCCACGATGGAAGGTCAGGCCAATAATTCGGCAACTTCCTTGGGTGGTCGTAGTGATGCGCTTCAAGTCGACGGCGGCGCCCTGGCAGATATTATCACTCTTGCTAACCAGGCGTCGTTATCGGCCTATTTGCAAACCATTTTCGAGGCACAGCGCACACTCATAGATGAACGCGCCAGAATACAAACCCGCATCGACCGGATAGAACAGGTTGGAAAAGTGGATGTTGCATTTGCGAATGCGGCGCAAACAAAACTGGACTACATTGTCGAAACATATAATGAACTTCTAGCAAACGCTCGAGCGCAGACAAAATCCGAGTTTAAGAGTTTTTATCGTCCAATTGTTATGCCAAGCACAGTTAGGGATTCATGGACATTGCAAGGGTTATTGGCTTTTGTTGCTTGCCTGTTCTTGGGAATGTTGACGGGGTTGGTCGCAGCTCTTGCCTGGCGCGATTGATGTACACATCAGTCTGCGCATCCCGACATGTGATATCACCTGCTTTCGCCGGTCTGTGATCGAAGGCAAGCGGGCTTGTTGTCGTGACGTCTTTGGATATCTCCGGCGCCGAGCCCAGTTTTGTTAATGGCGGATAAGAGCCTGCTGTTGATCAACCGGCCGATATCGCTCAAAATTGCCGTTGGCGATTGGGATCAAAGGGGCGGGGTGAACGGTGATGGCAACGGCGCCCGTCTATCACGTAAATATAGACCGGTTCCGGCATGATCCGTATCCGGTTTTAGCCGATATGCGCGCCAATGCGCCGATAGCAAACGTGCCGGAGCTTGGCGGGATCGCCTTCACCAGGCGGGACGATATTTTCAAATGCGAGAAGAACATCAAAATCTTCTCCTCGCACCAGCCGGCAGGCCTGATGAACCGTCTGATGGGGCACAACATGATGCGCAAGGATGGCGAGGATCATCTGCGCGAGCGCAAGATTATTTTCCCGTCCATCTCGCCGAAAACCGTCCGGGATGTCTGGACGGCAAAATTCCAGACCGCTGCAGACCGGATTTTGGATGCCTTTCAGGCCGACCGGCAAGCTGATTTGGTTTCCCAATACGCCTTGCCGCTGTCGGGCGAGGCGTTGAAAGAAATGACCGGCCTCACACATATTGGCTATCAGGAAATGGATGCCTGGTCGCAGGCGATGATTGACGGGATTGCCAATTATCAAGGCGATCCGGAAATCGAGGCGCGTTGCCGTGCGGCAACTGCGCGTATCGACGATGCAATCAGCCAGCGCATCGAAGCGTTAGTGTCGGATCCGGATTTCAGTCTGCTGAGCATCATGTTGCAATCGGAACTGAGCATCGAAAGCACCCGCGCCAACATCAAGCTGGCGATTTCCGGCGGGCAAAACGAACCCCGTGATGCGATAGCCGGTTGCGCCTGGGCGCTGATGCGCCACCCGGATCAGTTGCAGATGGTGTTGGACGGCGAGGTGAGTTGGCGTCAGGCCTTTGAAGAATATGCGCGATGGATATCGCCGATCGGCATGTCGCCGCGCCGGGTTGCAAGTCACTATCGATATTCTGGCATCGATTTTTCGCCGGAAGACAAGGTGTTTTTCATGTTCGGCTCGGCCAATCGCGACGAAGCGGTGTTTGCTGAACCACAGCGTTTTGATATCACCCGCGATCTGCAAAAAAGTATCCCCTTTGGTGCCGGCCCGCATTTTTGTGCCGGAGCCTGGGCTTCACGCGCGCTCATCGCCGATGTGGCATTGCCGGCGCTGTTTGGACGTCTCGACGGATTGTCTCTTGACCCGGAAAAGCCGGCAGAATTTACCGGTTGGGCTTTCCGTGGCCCAAAAAACGTGTCGGTCATGTGGTGAATGTCACAGGCGCAAAAACAACATTGCCCTATCACGGCATGTTGAAGCAACACTCATATCGGCGTTAACGGCGCGCCGTTATATTACAATCGCGCACCGGCGACGATCAGCGATGTTTTGAGGCTTGAAGGCAGGAAATGAAGAGTGTCGCGCGGGCAAGATATAGATGGGGCATGCGACGCGACAATGAATGAAACGCTAACCAGGACTATCATCAAATGAATCGGCAAAAAATTTCGACAGTTGACAGGCGTGCGTTTTTGGGTGGACTTGGCGCGACCTTGGGCGCCGGCCTGGCGGGATGTACCACCGATGGCGTTCCGGGCGTGGGTGGCGCCAGAACGTTCAACTACGCGGAAATTTACCGCGCCATGCCGTCTGAACGCTTTCCGCTGCCGGCCGTCGATCTGTCGAAAGTCGACAGAAAATTCTACCGCAAAGAAGTTCGCGATCCGACCGGCGAGAAACCGGGCACGATCGTTGTCAATGTGTCGAAACGTTATCTCTATCATGTCATGCCAGGCCGTCGCGCGATGCGATACGGCGTCGGGCTTGGCCGCGCCGGCTTTGAATGGTCGGGCAGGGGGTATATCGCCTGGAAACAGGCTTGGCCAAAGTGGACGCCGCCAGATGAGATGATTGCCCGCCAGCCATCATTGGCGAAATATTCGGCAGAAAACGGTGGCATGAAACCGGGCTTGACCAATCCGCTTGGCGCCAGAGCGCTGTATATTTTTCAGGACGGCAAAGATACGCTCTACCGCGTCCATGGCACCGGGGAATTCGCCAGTATCGGGCGTGCAGTATCAAGCGGTTGCGTCCGAATGCTGAATCAGGATGTCATCCATCTCTATGGGCGGGTGAGAAGCGGAAGCAAGATTCTGGTCACTTGACCCGGTACTCAAAACGACAGCGCGTTTGAAGGCATTTTGGCAAGACAGGGCTGAACGGATACTTAAGGCAGCAGGTTTACAGATATAAAATTGGGTATCCATTGGGTGAGAGCCTCTGGTGCTTGAATTTTCGGGCAACGTTCACTGTTAGGAATTGAAATATAGAGATTTTATGGTCGGAGTGGCAGGATTTGAACCTGCGACCCCCTCGTCCCGAACGAGGTGCGCTACCAGGCTGCGCTACACTCCGCGACCAGTCCGCAGGGCTTATAGCGCCCGCCATGGTGCCCTGCAAGCAAGATTCTCCCGCAGTGCGGACCGCCAATACCGGATATTTCCGCTGTTTCAAAAACCCGGTGTAAAACGACATCCGCCGCAAGCCCATTTTCGCGCGGGCACAAAAAAGCAATTCGTTATTAATGCCTTTTCGAATAGATAGGTCTGGTTCGACAATTGAAATCAGGCAGGAAAGAACGCCTCTGTGTTTGAAAAACCCGCAGCAGAGCTGGCACCGAATAGTTTCGAATTTGAGACCACGCCGCTGGTCAAACCCACCGGCTTTCGCGAATATGATGCAAGGTGGTGGTTCGGCCATCCCGGGTCCGACGTTCCGCCTGAATTAAACCTGATGGGCGTTCAGGCACTGGGCATGGGGCTCGGGACACTAATCCAGCGTTTGGATGCCGGGCCCGACATCGTGACCGGCCACGACTTCCGCTCATATTCGATGACCATAAAACTGGCGCTCGTGTCGGGCTTGATGGCCGCTGGCGCAAAGGTCAGCGACATCGGGCTTGCGCTCTCGCCCATGGCCTATTACGCGCAATTTGCACTTGATGTTCCATCGGTTGCGATGGTGACCGCCTCTCACAATGAAAACGGCTGGACTGGAGTAAAAATGGGCTGTCAGCGCCCGCTCACCTTTGGTCCAGATGAAATGTCGGCGCTGAAAGAAATCGTCCTTTCCGGCGATTTTGACCTGCCAGGCGGCGGCACCTACCAATTCGTCGACAAGTTCCGTGAACGCTATCTTGCCGATCTGGTTGAGGGAAAATCGATTACCCGCAAGCTGAAAGTCGTGGCGGCCTGCGGCAATGGAACCGCAGGCGCATTCGCACCGCAATTGCTGCAAAGTCTCGGCTGCGAAGTCATTCCTCTCGATGAGGCGCTCGATCACACATTTCCCCGTTACAATCCCAATCCGGAAGACATGAAGATGTTGCACGCCATCCGCGACAGGGTTTTGGAAACCGGCGCGGATGTCGGTTTCGGTTTTGACGGCGATGGCGACCGGTGCGGCGTCGTCGACAATGAAGGCAATGAAATATTTGCCGACAAGGTCGGTGTTATGCTCGCCAGAGATATTTCCTCCCAACAACCCGGTGCCGTGTTTGTTGCGGACGTGAAATCGACCGGGCTTTTTGCCGCCGATCCCGTTTTGAAAGCCAATGGCGCAAAGACCGATTACTGGAAGACCGGCCATTCCTACATCAAGCGGCGTGTGACCGAGTTGAATGCCGCCGCCGGATTTGAAAAATCAGGCCATTTCTTCTTCAACGCTCCGATCGGGCGCGGCTATGATGACGGGCTCGTCACGGCAATTGCCGTCTGTGACATGCTTGACCGCAATCGGGACAAGACAATGGCCGATCTCTATCGTGATCTGCCTTTGACCTACGGTTCGCCCACCATGTCGCCTTATTGTGCCGATGAAACAAAATACCAGGTTGTCGACCGGGTTGTTGAACGCTTTTCCAAGATGCATGCGGCGGGCGAAAAAATTGCCGGCCAATCGATCGCCGATCTGGTCACCGTCAACGGCATCCGCGTGGTGGCGGAAGACGGAACCTGGGGGCTTGTCCGGGCATCATCCAACAAGCCGGAACTGGTTGTCGTTGTCGAAAGCCCGGTCTCCGAACAAAGAAAACGCGAGATGTTTGAGGCTGTTGACAGAGTTTTGCGTGAAAATTCAGAAGTCGGCGCCTATAACCAGACTTTATAATGTAAATAACCGGACGGGCCGCTGGCGAGACGATGGATAAACCGCGCATAATCAGCTTTGTCATGAGCGGCGGGATCGGGTCGCGGCTATGGCCGCTATCACGCGAAGACAATCCAAAACAGTTTCACAATCTTTCCGGCAATGGATCGATGCTGGTCTCGACTGTCAAGCGCTTGCTGGCGCGAAAGGGTGGCGAAACACCGGTACACCTGATTGCCTCGGAACGGCACACCGGGCGGGTGCAGGCAGACCTTGCCGGCATCGATCTGCGCGGCGGGACGACGATATTCGAACCCATGGGCCGCAACACGGCCGCTGCCGTGGCAGTCGCCACCCTGACAACGCTCGAAAACTATGGCGACGAGCCTGTTCTGGTGGTCCCGTCGGATCATGTCATTTCCACCGATTCATTGTTCTGGCAATCGGTGGAGGCTGGCATAGAGGCAGCACTGGCGGGTAATTTGGTGGTATTCGGGGTCAAGCCCACCCATCCTGAAACCGGCTTTGGCTATATTGAAATCGCCGGCCAGAGCGAGCCGGTCTGCCCGGTCCAGCGTTTCGTCGAAAAACCCGACCTTGAGACGGCGAAAACCTATCTGGAAGCGGGAACCTTTTACTGGAACACCGGTATTTTTCTGTTCAGGGCAGGCGCGATGCGTGAAGCGTTTGCAAAACACGCTGCCGACATATGGGATCGCACGGCCGAGGCAATGGCGGGTGTGACCAGTGATGTGACCGGTTCTTACCTGCCCGGCGACCTCTATGCTGAAATTCCGTCGATCTCCATCGACTATGCGGTGATGGAAAAAGCCGAGCCGATCGCCATGGTGCCGGCGACGTTTTCCTGGAACGACCTCGGTTCCTGGCAATCGCTGTTAAAAACAAACAAAGTGGATGAAAACGGCAATGTGATAACCGGCGACGTGGTCGCCATAGATTGCGAAAACTCGTACTTGCGCAGTCATGGAAGGCTGCTTTCTGCAATCGGTCTGAAAGATATCGCCGTCGTATCCACGGTAGACGCTACTTTCGTGGCGCCGGTTGATCAAAGCCAGAACGTCAAGAAAGTTGTCGAGCAGCTTGAAAAATCCGGCCGCATCGAAACACGCTATACGCCTTCCAGCGATCATATGCCGGTCACCGGCGCCTGGCGGGACCGGGTTCGCCATTGGCTGTTTGAAGAAACGCTGCCGCTTTGGTCGACGGTCGGAGTCGATCAGCTCCATGGCGGTTTTTATGAGGCGCTTTCATTGGACGGACTGCCAAAGGTCATGCCAAAGCGCATGCGTACCATGGCGCGTCAGATCTATGCATTTGCAGTCGCAAAGGAGCGTGGCTGGGACGGGCCGGCAGATCACCTGATAAGTCACGGGATCGACTTTATCGCCAGCAAGGGCCGGACAAAACGCGGTGGCTTCATACGCACATTCAACCATGATGGCACGGTGGCCGATCCCGTTGAGGATGCCTACGACCACGCATTTGTGCTGCTTGCGCTGGCGCATGCCCATCGCAGCGGAAATCCCGGTGCTTTGGCGTTGGGGCAGGAGACAATTGCCTTCCTGGAAAGACATCTGGAAGATTCACGCCTGACTGGTTTCCTCGAAACAGCCGACGGCAAGGGCATGCGCCGGTCAAATCCGCATATGCATCTGTTGGAGGCGTTTCTTGCCTGGCATTCGGTCACCGGAGATCGCGAACATCTGCGCCGCGCCGCGCGCATTGTTGATCTGCTCCGCAGCCATCTGTTCGATGCCGACACCTGGACACTGGGCGAGTATTTCGACGATGATTGGCAGCCCGCAACAGATGGCAAGGGCAGTTGGACAGAACCGGGACACCATTTTGAGTGGGCCTCACTGCTGGTCGAGTTCGCCGCCAGGAGTGGCCAGGTTGATCTGGTTTCTTTTGCCCGCAAGCTTTATGCCTCGGCAGTTGCAAACGGGCTGAACCGGGCAACGGGGCTGGCCTATGCGGCGGTCTCGCGTGAGGGGATACCGCTCGACACAATGTCGCGAAGCTGGCCGCAGGCCGAAGTCATCAAGGCGGCTATCGCACTCAATGGCGTGGCCGGCCCCGATCTGAAGCCAGAGATCGAAGCGCGTGTCGGCCGGCTTTTCCGCTGGCATATAGAACCGGCGCCAACCGGCCTTTGGATCGACCGCATCGATGCTGAAGGAAAAGCCAGCGCAGCCGACGTGCCTGCCTCGATATTCTATCACCTCGTCAGCGCACTGACCGGATATCTCGACAGCACAGAGGCCTGATCAATAGGGGCTGCCCACATCGCCCGTTTCCACATAGACGGCTTTGACCTGCGAATAGTGGCGCAGGGCCTCCAGCGCATTCTCACGGCCGATGCCGGATTGTTTGAAGCCACCAAACGGCATCTCGGCCGGAGCGATGTTGTAGGTGTTTATCCAGCAGGTGCCGGCCTGCATCTGACCGATCACCCGGTGCGCGCGCGCCAGGTCAGTGGTAAAAACACCCGCTGACAGACCAAACTCCGTGTCATTGGCCCTGAACACAACGTCGTCTTCCTGTTTGAATGAAAGGATCGACAGCACCGGCCCGAAAATTTCTTCGCGCGCGATCGTCATTTCGTCTCTCACGCCGGTAAAGATCGCAGGCTCGATGAAATATCCGCCCTCGAAACCCTGTAATTTGGGCGTGCCGCCGCCATGATGGAGTACCGCGCCTTCATCTTTTCCGGTTTCGATATAGCCCGTCACCTTGTCGAGCTGCGCCTGATTGATCAGCGGTCCCATCTGCGTTTCAGGGTCAAGCGGATCGCCAATTCGGATCGATTTCGTCCGCGTGGTCAGCCGCTCGACAAAACGGTCCATGATGCCGTCCTGCACATAGACGCGGGTGCCGTTCGAACACACCTGACCGGTGGAATAAAAATTGGCCAGCAGGGCGCCGCCAACCGCATTTTCCAGATCCGCATCGTCGAATATGATCAAAGGCGACTTACCGCCAAGTTCCATCGTGGCATGCTTCATTTGACTGCCGGCGAGTGCGAGGACTTTTTTCCCTGTCGGAACCGAACCGGTAAGCGATACTTTTGCGGCATCGCGATGTCCGGCCAGGGCCGCACCAACATCTCCAAACCCCTGCACGACGTTGAACAGTCCAGCCGGCAAACCGGCCTCCATATAGGCTTCGGCCAGCATCAGCGCCGAAAGCGGCGTATTCTCAGATGGTTTGAAGATCATCGCATTGCCCATCGCCAGCGCCGGCGCCGATTTCCAGCCGGCACCCTGGATCGGGTAGTTCCAGGCGCCGATACCAATGCAGACACCAAGCGCCTCGTAGCTTGTATAGGCAAAGGCGCCGCCGAGTTCGATATGCTCGCCATTAAAGGCGCCAACCGCACCGCCATAATATTCAAGCGCATCGGCAGCCGAGGCCGGATCGACGACGATTGTCTCCTGTATCGCGCGGCCCGTATCAAGCGTCTCGATGCGGGCGATTTCATCGTTGCGTTCATGCACGATATCGGCGGCACGCCGGAGGATGCGGCCCCGCTCAACCGGCTTTAATGCCGCCCATCCGGTCTGCGCGGCCTTGGCCGAGGCGATCGCCTGCTCAACGATTTTAGGTGTCGCGCCATGCAGCCGGGCGATTATCTCGCCCGTCGCCGGATAAAACACATCGAGCGGCGGTCCGGCCTCGTCTTCGACAAAACAGCCATTGATGAAATGGGAGGCCTTCGGTTGCGCCTGCATTTTGGTACACTCCTGATGGGATGGCGATAGCCGCTTCAACGGTCGCTGGTCTGCCAGCGCGGATTGATCCAGGGTTCAAGATTGGAGGGGGTTAACATCGGCTTGCCCAGAATATGATCTGACGCCTTTTCACCAATCATGATCGATGGCGCATTGATATTGCCATTGGTAATGCGCGGAAAGATTGACGAATCGGCGACACGCAGCCCGTCGACGCCGATCACCTGGCATGCCGGATCAACAACCGAAAGCGGATCGTCTGCCGCGCCCATCCGGCATGTGCCGCAGGGATGGTAAGCGCTTTCAGCGTGTTCGCGGACGAATACGTCGATGTCCTCGTCGCTCTGTGCTTTGTCTCCGGGAGCCAATTCCTTGCCTCGATAGTCATCGAAAGCAGCCTGGGAAAAAATTTCCCGCACCAGCCGGATCGCATGGCGAAATTCAGACCAGTCATCCGGGTGGCTCATATAGTTGAACCGGATAGCCGGTTTGTCATTCGGGTTGGGTGATCGAAGCGTAACAGATCCGCGTGATTTTGACCGCATCGGCCCTACGTGAGCCTGGAAACCGTGGCCGGCTGCCGCCGTCTTGCCGTCATAGCGGATTGCCGCTGGAAGGAAATGAAACTGGATGTCAGGATATTGAACACCGGCCGCCGACCGGACAAAGCCGCAGGATTCGAAATGGTTTGTTGCGCCCAGCCCGCTCTTGAACATAAGCCATTTGGCGCCAATCAGCCCTTTGGAGATCATGCCGAGACTGCCGTTCAACGAGATCGGTTTCACGCATTCCTGTTGCACATAGACTTCCAGATGGTCCTGAAGATTGCCGCCGACACCCGGCCTGTCGGCCACGATGTCGATACCGCATGACTGCAACTCCCCGCCCGGTCCGATGCCCGACAGCTTGAGCAGTTTTGGCGAATTGATGGCCGAGGCGGCGAGGATCACCTCACGCTTTGCCCGGACGGAATATTCAACGCTCTTGCCGCCGATTTCTACAGCCGTGGCGCGTTGATTCTCGATGACAATGCGGCGGACGAAACCGTTGATGAGACTGACATTTTTACGGTCAAACGCACGGCGAAGATAGGCATTTGCCGTCGACCATCGCCGCCCTTCATGAATGGTTTGCTCAAACGCGCCGAACCCTTCCTGCTTTTGCCCATTATAGTCGTCGGTCAGTTCAAACCCGGCCTGGCCGCCAGCCTCGATAAACGCATCATAGAGCGGATTTTCACGGCCGCCGCGATCGACATGTAACGGTCCGTCCTTGCCGCGCCACGCCCGGTCGCCATATTTGGCATTCTCCATTCTCTTGAAGTAGGGCAGCACGTCCGCATATGCCCAGCCGGCAGCGCCCTGTTCAGCCCAATGGTCGTAGTCACGTGCATGCCCGCGCACATAGACCATGCCATTGATGGATGATGATCCGCCCAGCACCTTGCCGCGCGGCGTGGCCAGCCGCCGGTTGTTGAGATTTGGTTCCGGTTCGCTTTCAAAGCCCCAATCATATTTGCGCATGTTCATGGGAATTGAAAACGCCGATGGCATCTGTATCAGCGGGCCAATGTCGCTGCCGCCATATTCAACAACGATCACGGTGTTCCTGCCGTCCTGCGACAGGCGGTCGGCCATGGCGGCACCTGCTGAACCCGAGCCAACAATGACGAAATCAGCCTCACGCATCAGATGTATGTCCAGAAAAGTCTGGTGGTGAAACAGTGCCGCCGGTGGCAATGATTGAATTGTTCAGCGGGCGATCCATCAAAAACTCCAAGGGCACGATGCGTTGTTGTGGCAAGGAAACTCTATTTTTTATTGAACAAACATTCAATAAAAATCGGATGCAAGCGTAAACAAAAATATGCAATTTTTGGTGGGTTCTGTTCGCAGCCATGAGCCGGTATGTAGGAAAGACGGGACAGTCAGGAGGCGCAAATGACGGCATGTATCATTGGGTGGGGACACTCGCCTTTCGGTAAACTTAAGGGTGAAACCGTTGAAAGCCTGATCGTTTCGGTTGCCGGCGAAGCGCTCGCCCATGCGGGGATTGGAGCCGAAGACGTCGATGAGATTGTGCTCGGCCATTTCAACGCCGGTTTCTCGCCACAGGATTTTACCGCAAGTCTGGTGCTGCAGACAGATGACCGCTTGCGTTTCAAGCCTGCCACCCGGGTGGAGAACGCCTGCGCGACCGGTTCGGCAGCGGTCCGGCAGGGCATCTGCTCGATTGCCGCAAAAGCATCGCGTGTGGTTCTTGTCGTTGGTGTTGAGCAGATGACAACTACGCCGGGCCCGGAAATCGGCAACAATCTGCTAAAAGCATCCTATTTGCCTGAAGACGGGGATATTCCGGCGGGTTTCGCCGGCGTGTTCGGAAAGATTGCGCAAGCCTATTTCCAGCGTCACGGCGATCAATCCGATGCGCTTGCCGCAATTGCGGCAAAGAACCATTCAAACGGCGTCCACAATCCCTTTGCCCAGATGCAAAAGGATCTTGGTTATGATTTCTGCCGCCAGGAAAGCGAGAAGAACCCGTTTGTTGCAGGACCGTTGAAACGGACCGATTGCTCGCTGGTATCAGATGGCGCAGCCGCAATCGTTTTGGCCGATACCGAAACGGCCCTGTCCCATAAACGCGCCATCGCATTTAGGGCAAACCAGCATGTGCAGGATTTTCTGCCAATGTCGAAGCGCGACATATTGTTGTTTGAAGGCTGCGAGGAGGCCTGGGGCAAGGCGCTGAAACAGGCGGGCATCACGCTGGACGATCTTTCATTTGTCGAAACCCATGATTGTTTCACCATCGCCGAATTGATCGAATATGAGGCGATGGGTCTTGCCGGGCGCGGCGAAGGTGCCAGGATTGCCATGGAAGGCCAGACAGCGAAGGACGGCGGCCGGTTGCCGGTCAATCCATCCGGCGGGCTGAAATCCAAGGGTCACCCGATCGGTGCGACGGGTGTTTCCATGCACGCGCTGACCGCAATGCAGCTTGCCGGTGATGCCGGCGGCATGCAGGTCAAAGACGCAAGGTTGGGCGGTATCTTCAATATGGGTGGCGCTGCGGTCGCCAACTATGTCTCGATCATGGAACGGATAAAATAACAACCGGGCTCAAGTCAGAACCCGGCGCGGCCATAGGCTGGGATTTTCAAAGCGGGGCGGGCGATATCGATACCGGCGACCAGCCCGAGGATGTGAAGTTCAATACCGGAGTGCAATCCCACCGAAAACCCGAGCAATCCTCCAAGGGTTGCGTGAACGTCAGTTCGGCCTTCGATGTGGAACGACGCGAAACCGGGAGCATAATCGCGTCCAATGGCATTTGGCGGCATTTGTGCGCCCATTTCGGGGATGGCGCGCAACACATGGGCAACGAAGCTGTTTGAGTTCGGCCCGGGCCAGATCGTGTAGTCGCCTTTGCCGGAGAAGGGATAGGCCGCTATCGCCGCCTCGGCCTTGTCCACCAGTTGCGCCGCCTGCCGGCCGGTCACCGACGCGACGATTTGCGGTTTGTTGGAATACCATCTTGCATCGGGTGCATAGGCATTCTTGCGCACCGGTCTGCCCCAGCCGACTTTGTCATACCGGTCATATCCGGATCCGGCATCGCGCTTGATAACAAGCCAGCAATGCACCGAGAACGCCCCCTTCAGCCCGCCTGTGCGCGCCGCCATCAAAAAGATCGCCGGACCATCAATTGTTTCAGACCGGGGCAGGATGCCGCTGGCACTCCAGTCTGCCGACCTCCACGAAGATGGCCGGTCGAGACTTGCCCACCATGCGGCGGTGCCTGCGGCCGGTAGAAGGAATATCAAAAAAAATGTAAGCGCGACGATTTTGAGAAATCTCATTAAAATGCCTGTGACGACTTGCTGGAAGCTTGTTCTGCTCAGTCGCTGTTGGCAGTAATTTTTGGTGATCGTGTGGCAAAAGCCACTTGCCCGCAGGTCAAGACAAAATCAGAGCGTTTTGCGGTTCCTTTGAACCGCGGCAACGCCTGTACTCACATGGAACCACTGAAGCATTTTTTGCGCATATGAGCCTGTTTGGGCGAAAAATGTCCTGGAGCGCGTCTTGTTTAAATGGAATCGTTTGAGCGCAGGTAATTTGTGTCCTGGTTAGGAGCGTGATGCGACGCGGGTGCACACCCGTTAGCGTCGCGCGACGACACCCAGGGCGCAAAGAACCAAGGTCAAATGATTTGGGTTTGCTGTTTTCTTTCAAATCCCTAACTTCACCTGCTTGGAGGTCTTTTCCGCGGGCAGTGTCGTCAAAATCCTCGCACGATCGTCTGATCGCACTCCGGTGTTTTCCTAACTGCCGCAAAAAATCCTCTCCATCAAACTGATCCCATTTAAAAAAGACACGCTCTAGCTGGCGAGGTTGCGCTCGATTGTCAAATGCGGGTATTCGTCCGACCCCGTCTGCGCGAGGTCGCCGGTCGCGCGCTCTTGCCAGCGATGGCCGATGACGGCGCCGTGAACGGTATCCACAATCACATTGTCGGAAATGACCGCCGAGCCTGACCCCTCGACAACTGAGACAGCAACGCCTTCGCCAGCACGTCGAATAACATTGCCGGTCGCAACGATGTTGCGCATGAATTCTCCCCAGCCAATGTTAATCCCGTAAAGCGGCGCGTTTTCAATCACATTGCCGGTGACAGAAGTATCCGCCTCGACCGATATACCGATGCCAAAGCCCGGCGCGTCGGCTCGATAGGGGCCTTCAGTCTTAAGATTGCGGACCAGATTGCCGGAACAAACGCCAAGCCGGCCGCCATTGTTGAAATTGACAATAGACACGCCATTGGCCGCACCGTCGATGATATTGGAATTGATCACCGCGCCGTCGAAGGCAAATTCGGCGTAGATTGCCGTCTCGCCGGATTGCGAGCAATTGTTCGACGAGATTTGTACATTGCTGGCGCTGTTGGCCCGGATGGCCGAGAAAGCGCAGCCTGAAACAATATTCCCGGAAACAATCACATTGTTGGCCCGGAATATATTGATGCCATTGCCATTTTGACCCGTGCCGCCATTGCGGGCGGAAATCGTCTCGATCCGGTTGTTTGTGATGATTGCACCATCGTCTGCGATCTGCCAGCGATGCACCAAAATGCCGCCATTGGCGCAATTGGAGATGCGATTGCCGCTGATCTGCAAACGCCCACCCTCGACACTGTAAATTGCCGCATCCGCCGCACCGCTGATGGATGAACGCTCAATGCGGCCGCCTGAGCGTTCAAGCGCGATCGCATGTTTTCCACTGCCTTTGAACTGACAATTGTCGATAGCAATATGGCGCGCCCGGCGGATATCGATCAGCCCGTAAGTATAGTCTGCAAGCACATGATTTGCGCCGTCAATGGTAATCCCGGAAAGATCAAACATATCAAGGTCTTCACCTGCAAACAGATGGCCGTCGCCGCCATAGATTATGCGTGTTGCGCCGGGTACTCCGGAAAGACGAACATGGCCAGGTAGTTTCAGGTTGGAGACAACATAGTCGCCGGCAGGCAGATGCACGGGCAGTTTCAGATCATCTGCCTTGCGCAACATCCTGTTGAACGCTTTGCTCTGATTATCATAGGCGCCAGGCCTGATGCCAAGCTCGGTCGCATCGATGGTTCCGCGCATCTGGGTGGTAGAGACGCCGGAGAGCGTACCTGCAGCCCATGCAGGTACGCTCGATCCGGCTAGCCCCAGCCCCAGCCCGGTTTTGAGGAAATTGCGTCTGTTCATGTACGGCACACCGCTCCTCTCGATAACGATACGGAGCAGGTTTTATGCCAGTCAAAATTGTGCCAGATCGGGACTTGGCTCTATTGGTCGATTGCTACCGCAAAATCACGAAAAAACATCGCTGCGCCAACTTCGTCGATAGTACCGGCTGCAACCGACAAAACGAACTCGATAACGTCATGCGGGTCAGCTTCAACGCTGTAGCCGTTGAAATATAAAAACAGGTCCGCTGCAACCCATGCCGTACGTTTGTTGCCATCAACGAACGGATGATTCTTGGCAAGGCCGAACAGATAGGCCGCAGCGAGAACAAACAGGTCCTCTTCACCATAATGGTGTTTCTGCTCTGGCCGGGCTAACGCCGATTCCAGCATGCCTTCATCGCGCAAGCCAGAAGCGCCGCCATGCAGACGAAGTTGTTCAGCATGAGCGGCTTCTATGAAGGTGCGGTCGTGAAACTCAATCACTTTGCCAATTCGCGCAAAGCAACTTCATACTTTTTCATTCGCTCGCGGGCGATTTTCATCTTGCGCTCGAATTCCTCTGCATCATCTTCAAGACGCTTGATTCGCAGATCATTGCCATCGCGAACCAATACAACATTGTCGCCCGCCGTCAGGTGCATATCTTCCAACACATCCTTCGGGATGATAACGCCTTCGGAATTGCCTATTTTGCGGATTGTCGTGTTCATGGTCCTGATCCTGATGTTATAACAATGCTTATAACATCAAAATTCACCAATTACAACATCAGTTATAACGGAGGCGAATTCACGCCCGTTCGATCAGCGTATCCAGCAGTAATTCGGCGGCTTCGGGAATGATCGTGCCGGGCGGGAAGATGGCATCCGCCCCCGCCTTGGTAACGGCATCATAGTCCTGTGGAGGAATGACGCCGCCGATTGCAATCAGCACATCGGCAGCTCCCAATCTGGTTAAAGCCTGTTTTAATTCCGGTACCATGGTCAGGTGACCGGCGGTAAGCGACGAGGCGCCGATGATCTGTACGCCGCTGTCAACGGCAAGTTTGGCGACTTCCTCAGGCGTTTGAAACATCGAGCCGACGACCACATCGAAACCAAGATCGGAAAAAGCGGTTGCGATGACCTTTTGACCCCTGTCGTGACCGTCCTGACCCATTTTTGCAACCAGCATGCGCGGCGGGCTGTCATGGGTTTTGCGCCAGGTTTCGATTTTCTCCAAAACCCGGCCGGCGGCCGGGATCTTGTCCATTGCGCTGCCATAGACACCCGAAATCATTTTGATCTCGGCAACATGGCGGCCATAGACCTTTTCAAGCGCCAGGCTGATTTCGCCGACTGTGGCACGCGCGCGCGCCGCCTTGATGGCAAATTCCAATAGATTGCCGTCACCTTCCGCCGCCTTTGACAGGGCCTGTAGCGCTGTTTCGACCGCACCGACGTCCCGCGTCCCTTTCAGCGATTGCAGTTTGGCCAGCTGGCGGGCTCGCACTTCCGCATTGTCGATCTTCAAAACATCAACCTCGATGTCATGTCCGGGCCGGTAGGCATTGACGCCGATGACCGGTTGTTCGCCCGAATCGATCCGCGCCTGCGTTCTCGCCGCCGCTTCCTCAATGCGAAGTTTCGGAATGCCCTGTTCGATCGCGGCAGCCATTCCGCCGAGACCTTCAACCTCGTCGATATGCGTCAGCGCGCGCTGGGCAAGATCATGTGTCAGCCGTTCCACATAGGCCGATCCGCCCCATGGATCGATAATGCGTGTTGTGCCGGATTCAAGTTGCAGGACAAGTTGGCTGTTCCTGGCAATACGGGCGGAATGATCGGTCGGCAGCGCCAGCGCTTCGTCGAATGAATTTGTGTGTAGCGACTGGGTGTGGCCCTGGGTCGCCGCCATGGCTTCGACCATTGTGCGCATGATATTGTTGTAAGGGTCTTGCGCGGTGAGCGACCAGCCAGACGTTTGACAATGGGTGCGCAACGACAGCGATCGTGCATCCTTTGGCGCGAATTCCTTCTGCATCAACACCGCCCACAAAAGCCGTGCAGCGCGCATCTTGGCGACTTCCATGAAGAAATTCATGCCAATCGCCCAGAAGAATGACAGCCGTGGCGCGAAACTGTCGATGTCCAGTCCCGCCGCCACGCCGGCGCGGGCATAGTCGATGCCGTCTGCGATCGTGTAGGCAAGTTCGAGATCAGCCGATGCGCCTGCCTCCTGCATATGGTAGCCGGAAATCGAGATCGAGTTGAACTTCGGCATATTGGCCGACGTATAGGAAAATATGTCCGAAACGATCCGCATCGATGGTTTGGGCGGGTAGATATAGGTGTTGCGGACCATAAACTCTTTTAGAATGTCGTTTTGAATGGTCCCGGCCAGCTTTTCCTGGCTTACCCCTTGTTCCTCCGCGGCAACGACATAAAGCGCCAGGATTGGTAGCACCGCGCCGTTCATCGTCATTGAGACCGTCATCTCATCAAGCGGAATGCCGTCAAACAATTGCTGCATGTCGAGCAGCGTGTCGATCGCCACACCGGCCATACCGACATCGCCGGCCACCCGGGGGTGGTCGCTGTCATAGCCGCGGTGGGTCGCCAGATCGAAGGCAACCGACAGGCCTTTTTGCCCGGCGGCAAGGTTGCGCCGGTAAAATGCGTTGGATTCTTCAGCCGTCGAATAGCCGGCATACTGGCGGATGGTCCAGGGCCGCTGCAGATACATTGTCGGGTAGGGGCCGCGCACAAAAGGGGCCGCGCCCGGCCACGTGTCAAGAAACTTTAATCCCTCAAGGTCGCCGCTATCATAGCCCCGCTTGACGGCGATCCCTTCAGGCGTATTCCAGATCGCAGAATCGTCAGCCGCCTTGCCCTGGCTTGTGATGGGCCAATCAACTTTGGAAAAATCAGGGATCATGGTTGAAGCTCACCCGATGCATCAAGCCTCATAGGCTTTAAGATGTCGCAATAAACAGCCCCTTCGGTCGGCATTGGCCGGGTTTCTGCTTCAAGCACCGATACGGGCCTGTCTGTTTCAGCCGGGTATTTGTTGGTGCCGACAAGCGCAATATCGCCTTCGGCATATCGTGCCGTCCGGGCATCTCTGGCGGCGCCGATTTCGCCCTGCAACTGGCCAGAGGCAAGCACGGAAAATAGCCCGCCGGCAGTTTCGATGGTCTGGAACACCTCCCAGGCTTTTTCGCACAAAGCATCGGTAATGGCTTCGATGCCGCCGGCTCCGGCGGAAGGATCACCGACAAAATCCAGATGGCTTTCCTTTGCCAGGATCAATTGAGTGTTTCGCGCGATACGGCGGGCAGCTTTATCTGGAAGTCCATGGGCGAGGGTGTGGCCAATAACCGAAATAGAATCGGCACCGCCGATTGCCGCCGAAAACGCCGCAATGGTGGATCGCAGGATATTTGTCTCCGGATCGCGGAGGCTGATCATTCGATACGATGTTTCGGCATGGATGGTGGCCGGCGATGCGTCGATTCCGCAGGCCTGCTGAACGCGGGTCCATAATTTTTTCAAGGCCCGAATCTTGGCAATCGACGTAAACTGGTCCTGATCGACGCAAAGCGAAAACCCGATATGCGGCGCTGAATAGATCAGCGGCTGGCGGGCCTGCTCGAACATGCGAAGATGTGAAACGGCGCTCGCCAGCATTGCTCCCAGTTCCTGGGCGCTTGTTGCACCTGCATTATGGAAGACGCGGCCATCGGCCTCCAGCAGCACGCCCGGCAAACCGAGTGCGAAAAAATGCGCCAGCGACTGCGGCATCGAGGCTTTAAGAGCTTCCACCGACATGTTGAGCCGGCCCGTTCCCGCAAAGATCGCCGCCGGATCGAACCCGAACGAAAATTTCAATCCTGCCGGATCGATACGGCGGGCACCGTAAAGCTCAATAATCCAGTCGATGGAAGCCCGACTGGCCGGGTGGGAATCGAGCCTGAGATAGAGCTTGTCCAAAGGCACCTGATCCAGGATTTTGTGCAGCGCTTCCCGATCTGCCGGAATGCCATAGCCAAACGCGTTGGGTGCGCCTTCAAACACCAGTGCCAGTCCCGTGGCACCATTGTCAGCATCCTCAAGAGCCTGTTTGTTCGCTCGCGCCACATCCGGATCGTCAATTCGCTGGACAATATGCCAGGAACAGGAAGCGTCGCGCCGTTCCAGCGGGCTTGCATCCACCCGGGGATAGATCGGCTGAATAGCGATGTTGTCATCGCTATCACTGGCAAGCGCGTCCTCAATAGTCGCACCTTTCAATGCTTTTTCAGCGAGCCTGCGCCAAGCCGCTTCGTCGACCTCTGGAAACGCTGATTTGTTGAGAACGCCGATTGTCATCTTGATGGAACATCGCAAAGCTGCTGTTGAATTGCCGGGACATTAGGGTGTGTCATTGCATGCGGCAATGCAACAAAGGCCTAAGACAGCGCGTGAGGGCCGCTTCCCCGCACAATCGAAGGATCAACCTTGAAAAAAGCAACCGATTGTCACTTCGATGCAACAGTGGCCATTGAGCCCTGAGAGCTGACTTACTATAGGAGATAGGTTCATGATCCCGGGGACAATCCATGTGCCCGAGCTTTGGAGTTGGGGAGATTTGCCATGCAGGACGACCGGATATTTCTCGGAGCGAGCAGAACGCCCGATGACAAATATCAAAAACCGGAAGAGCTGCTGCTGAAATACGGCAATCGTCACGGGCTGGTGACCGGTGCCACCGGAACCGGCAAGACGGTGACGCTGCAAATCCTGGCCGAGGGATTTTCCAATGCCGGCGTTCCAGTCTTCTGTGCCGACATCAAGGGCGATCTGTCGGGTATCGCGGCAATGGGTGAGGAAAAGGATTTTCTGACCAAACGCGCCCAGACAATCGGGCTTGATCCCTATGAATTTCGGGAATTCCCGGCCATTTTCTGGGATTTGTTCGGCGAGAAGGGTCATCCAATCCGCGCGACTGTATCGGAAATGGGACCTTTGCTTCTCTCCAGGTTGATGGATCTGTCGGAAGCGCAGGAAGGTATCGTCAACATTGCTTTTAAAATTGCCGATGACGAAGGCCTGGCCTTGCTCGATATGAAGGATCTGCAGGCATTGCTCGCCAACATCGCGGAGCGTGCTGGCGAAATCGGCACCAAATACGGCAATATAACCAGTGCATCGGTCGGCGCGATTCAACGCGCGCTTCTTGTGCTCGAGCAGCAGGGCGCGGAGAATTTTTTCGGCGAGCCAGCGCTAAAAATTGCCGATCTGATGCGCACGACCCGCGACGGGCGTGGCGCGATCAACGTGCTGGCCGCCGATAAGCTGATGATGAACCCGCGCCTTTATGCAACATTCCTGCTGTGGCTGATGTCGGAACTGTTTGAGGAACTGCCGGAGGTGGGCGACGCCGGCAAACCAAAGGCGGTGTTTTTCTTTGATGAAGCGCATCTGTTGTTTGATGAAGCGCCGAAAATCCTGCTCGAACGGGTTGAGCAGGTCGTGCGCCTGATCCGTTCGAAAGGCGTTGGCGTCTATTTCGTCACCCAAAATCCGCTTGATGTTCCAGACGGCGTGCTGGCCCAGCTTGGCAATCGCATCCAGCATGCACTGCGCGCCTATACGCCGCGCGAACAAAAGGCCGTAAAAACCGCCGCCGATACGTTCCGCCCGAACCCGGATTTCGATTGCTTCGAGGCCATCACAAAGCTTGGTGTCGGCGAGGCGCTGGTATCGACCATGGAGGCCAAGGCCGTTCCGTCGATGGTTCAGCGAACGCTGATCCGTCCGCCCGCATCAAGACTGGGGCCGCTGACTGAAGAAGAGCGCCGCAAGATCATGGCCGAAAGCCCGCTTGCCGGCCAGTATGATGAAACCATCGACCGGCAATCGGCTTTTGAAGTCCTGCAGGAAAGAGCAAAAGAGGCAGCCCGTCTGGAGGAAGAGGCCGAGCGTCTGGAAGAGGAGGAAGAAGAACGCCGCGAACGCGAGGAAGAAATGCGCGAACGCCGCGAACGCGAGGAAGAAATGCGCGAACGCCGCGAACGGGAAGAAGAAAAGCGTGAGCGCGAGGAGGAAGAGCGCGAATATGAACCCCGCCGCTCGCGATGGGCGATCCCCGGCTTTGGCGATGATGATGAAGATGACGATTATGACCGGCGGGGCCGACGCCGGACGTCGCGGTCACGCAAAAGAAGGCGCTCAAAACGCCGCTCCAACCGCCAGTCGGTTGCTGAGGCCGCGATCAAATCGGTTGTCCGCGCCGTCGGCTCATCGGTCGGCCGGGCGATTGTCCGTGGCATATTGGGCAGTTTAAAGCGCGGCCGGTAGTCGAAGAAAAAAGCAAATAGGCTCAATCGTTTGAGCGGCTATTCGGAATCGGCTTCTCAACAGACCCTAAACCGCAGTCAGCCCTTCCAGTGACGGCAATATCGCGTCGGCGGAAAAATCGGCATATTCGTCGGGCTGTGATGCGCGATTGATCCACACCGTGTGAAAGCCGAATTTCTTGGCGCCAGCGATATCCCATCGATTTGACGATTGAAACGATATTGAATCGGGATAAAGCCGCCAGGCGGTGGTGACCATGTCGTAGACTTCGGGCACGGCCTTGAAACGTTCGATGGCAGCAACCGAAAAAACGTCATCGAGAATATCGTCCAGTGCCGCAGACTTGACGGCGGCCTCAAGCATCTTAGGCGAGCCGTTCGACAAGATGGCGACCCGCGCGCCGCTCTCCTTTAGTGTCCGCAACACTGCCGGCACCTCCTCGTAGCAGTCGAGATGCCAATAGGCGTCCAATAATTTCTGCCGCAAAGACGGATCGACGGAGGGCACTTTCGCGAAGGCAAAATCAAGCGCCTGTTCGGTCAGTTTCCAGAAATCCTGATAATTACCCATCAGTGTCCGGACCCAGGAATATTCCAACTGCTTGGCCCGCCAGATATCGGAAAGCAACTGCCCGTCCGGGCCGGCCTCGCCGGCATGTTTTCGCACCGCAGCATGAACATCGAAAAGTGTGCCATAGGCATCAAACACATAAGCCTGGTAAGCCATTTTCGCCTCCTGAATCCAAGCTGGACTTGACCGTACCCGTTGAGCAAGGTCAAGTGAGACAAGTTGACCAAAAAAATGAATTTTCTGGAGTACAGGATGACTGTCGATACGAGTGCACAGACCGCGACATGGACATTTGTCGATGGCGACTGGTGTGAGGGCAATCCCGCTATTGTCGGGCCGCGCACCCATGCGATCTGGCTGGGGTCAAGCGTTTTTGACGGGGCAAGGTGGTTTGAGGGTGTTGCCCCCGACCTTGACCGGCATGCGGCACGCGTTAACGCGAGCGCGACCGCACTCGGCCTTGAACCGGTAAAAACGATGGACGAGATCGTGGGCTTGACCTGGGAGGGGCTGAAAAAGTTTGACGGCAATACGGCCGTTTATATCAAACCGATGTATTGGGCCGAGCACGGCGGCTATATGGGCGTTCCGGCAGACCCCGCTTCGACGCGCTTTTGTCTTTGTCTTTTTGAGGCGCCGATGATTCCGCCATCTGGGTTTTCGATGACCGTGTCGCCTTTCAGGCGGCCATCGCTGGAAACCATGCCGACCAACGCGAAAGCAGGTTGCCTCTACCCCAACAATGCACGCGCCATCATCGAGGCATCCGGCCGCGGGTTCGACAATGCACTCGTGCTCGACATGCTGGGCAATGTCGCCGAAACCGCGACCTCGAATATCTTCATCGTCAAGGACGGGGCCATCCAGACCCCGGTAACAAACGGAACCTTTTTATCCGGCATCACCCGCTCGCGTACCATGTCGCTGCTGGGCGATACCGGAATGCCCGTCATCGAAAGCTCCCTGAAAGTGGACGACTTTTTGAAGGCCGACGAAATATTCTCAACCGGCAACCACTCCAAGATTGTTCCTGTAAGCCGGATAGAAGATCGGGATTTACAGCCTGGTCCGGTTGCGAAACGGGCACGCGAACTCTATCTGGAATGGGCGCATTCTTAATGTCCCGTGCAAACACCATATAAACACCGGCAGCAAGCCGCGGGCACAAACAGTTGAAGACTAAATTTTTGCCAACGAGGGAGTATCACCATGGCATTTGAATTACCCGACCTTCCCTACGGTTATGAGGCGTTGCAGCCCTTCATGTCGAAGGAAACGCTGGAATATCACCACGACAAGCACCACAAGGCTTATGTCGACAACGGCAACAAGCTGGCCGATGAAGCTGGCATGAGTGGGCTATCACTGGAAGAAATTGTCAAACAGTCGCATGGCAGCAATGCCGGGCTCTTTAACAATGCAGCCCAGCACTACAATCATGTCCATTTCTGGAAATGGATGAAAAAGGGCGGTGGCGGCTCGTCCATGCCAGGTAAGTTACAGCAGGCGATAGACGGTGATCTGGGCGGCTATGACAAGTTCAAGGCCGATTTCATCAATGCCGGCATGACCCAGTTTGGTTCCGGCTGGGCCTGGCTTGCGGTCAAGGGTGGGAAGCTTGAGGTGATGAAAACGCCGAATGGAGAAAATCCGCTGGTTCACGGCGCTTCACCGATCCTCGGCGTCGATGTCTGGGAGCACTCCTACTATATCGACTATCGCAATGCGCGGCCGAAATATCTGGAAGCTTTCGTCGATAGCCTGATTAACTGGGACTACGTGCTTGAGATGTTTGAAGCAGCCGGTTGAATTTCATCAAACGGACGACAATTGCCCCGGCCTAGTGCCGGGGTTTTATTTGTTAACAGACTGTAAACCGGCTAATTCAAGAAATTACAGACATATGATATTGCAATGAGGAATATTTACCGGAGTATTGACGTTGACTTGATTGGGGATAGCCCAAATATTTAATTCACCGGAGAAATATCATGAAGAAATTTGCTTTGGCCTTGTCGGTACTTGCTCTGTCGGCGACGGCGGTATCGGCGGGTGGCCATTTGACTGGCAATGATGCAGTCGACACGCGTAAGGCGCTGATGCAGGCGACGGGCGCGGCAGCCGGCACGGCGAGCGCAATGATGAAAGGCGAGATGGACTATTCGCCTGCGGTTGCAAAAGCTGCGATTGCGACAATGCGCGCCACAGCCTATGCGGCCGGTGCGTTTTTCCCTGAGGGAACCGGCGATGTGAAAGGCTCAACTGCGTCACCGAAGATCTGGGAAGACTTCGATGGTTTCGTCAAGGCAGCCGGCAAGTTCAAGGCCGATACGGATGCGGCTTCTGCTGCTTCGGGCAAGGATGGGCCAGCCGATCTGGACGCATTCAAAGCGGCAATCGGACCGGTTTTTGCCAATTGCAAATCCTGCCACGAAGCCTACCGGATCAAAAACTGATTATAGCGGAATAATGATCAAGAAGCTCGTTTTCACCGGCATCGCTCTGGTCCCGTTGGGCGGGCTTCTGTTTTTCTGGTTGTCTGCGCCTGTCCAGCTGGATCAGGCGCAGATAGCAGCCTTGCCACAGGGCGATGCAATTGCCGGCGAACGAATTTTCCACGCCGGTGGCTGCGCCTCCTGTCATGCGGTGCCGAAATCAGAAGGCGACAAACGGTTTGAGCTTCCGGGTGGAGTGGAACTGAAAACCCCGTTCGGCACGTTCGTGGCGCCGAATATTTCGCAGCATTCAGACGATGGAATAGGGGCCTGGTCCCTGGCCGATTTCGCAAACGCCATGCTGAAAGGGGTTTCGCCTGACGGGGCGCATTATTACCCGGCATTTCCCTACACATCCTATGCGCGGATGGAGGCCAAGGATGTCGCTGATCTTTATGCATTCTTAAAAACGACACCTGAAATCAAGGGCAGGGCAGCCGGGCACCAGCTCGGTTTCCCGTTCAATATTCGTCGCGGGCTGGGATTATGGAAGCTGGTGGCGCTATCGCCGGCGCCGGTCGTCACCCTGGCAAGCGATGCACCCGACGAGGTTCTTAAAGGACGCTACCTCGTTGAAGGCCCGGGCCATTGCGGCGAATGTCACAGCCCCAGAGACATTGGCGGTATGATATTGGCGGACAAATGGCTTTCCGGTTCAGTGGCGGCGGAGGGCGAGGGGATTGTGCCCAATGTTACACCCGGCCAGGGCGGCATCGGTAGTTGGTCCGCTTCCGACATCGCCTATTATCTGGAAAGCGGGTTTACGCCGGAATTTGATTCCGTCGGTGGTGCGATGGTTGAAGTTCAGCGTAACATGGCGGCACTGACGGCCGAAGACCGGGCTGCGATTGCCGCCTATCTGAAACTGGTACCCGCCCGTCCGAACGGTTATCCCGCCAAACGATGACGCGGTTCACCCGTCACGGGGAGCCGAAATCGGCAACCCGGTGGTTTTCAAAGCGAATGCGTATGAATAGGCAATTTCCTCCAGCCGCGAAAACCGGCCAGAAGCGCCGGCATGCCCGGCGTCCAGATTGATTTTGAACAGAACCGGTTCGCCGGCCGGGTTTTTCTCCCTGAGCTTCGCCACCCATTTTGCCGGTTCCCAGTAGGTGACGCGCGGGTCGGTGAGACCGGCGACTGCCAGAATTGGCGGGTAATCACGCTCGGCCACATTTTGATACGGACAGTAGGCGGCAATCGTTTCATAGTCCGTTTTCGAAGCGATCGGATTTCCCCATTCGGGCCATTCAGGCGGTGTCAAAGGTAGCGTGTCATCGAGCATAGTGTTGAGCACATCGACAAATGGAACCTCGGCGATGATGCCGCCAAACAGTTCTGGCGCATCATTGGCAACCGCGCCCATCAACATGCCACCGGCCGATCCGCCCTGCGCGACGATGCGGCCCCTGCCGGTAAAATTCTCTTGAATCAAATATCGAGCCGCCGCGGTGAAATCTTTGAACGTATTGGCTTTATTCTCTCTCTTTCCATCCTCATACCACCGGTAACCCTTGTCCTTGCCGCCGCGGATATGGGCGATGCCATAGACGAAGCCGCGATCAGCCAGCGACAGGATGTTGGTGTTGAAGCTCGCCGGAATGGCGATGCCGTAAGAGCCGTAACCGTAGAGTAGGCAAGGTGCGGTGCCGTCGAGCGGCGTGTCCCGATGATGGATCAGGGATACCGGAACCAACTCGCCATCATGGCCGGGCGCCATCAGCCGGCGGGTGACGTAATGTTCCCGGTCATGGCCGGATGGCACTTCCTGCGTTTTCAGCAGCGTCATGCCGGGCGAAGCCATGTTGTAGTCGTAGACCTGGGCCGGCGTTGTCATCGATGAATAGTTAAAGCGGATAATGTCGGTGTCGTATTCATACGAACCGCTAAGGCCCAGCGAGTAAGCTTCATCTGCAAACTCGATCGTATGTTCCTCGCCAGTGGCGCGCTCGTAAATGACAATGCTTGGAAGCCCGTCCTTGCGCTCGAGGCGAACGAGATGGCGTTCAAACGCCATGATCGCCAAGATCAGGCGGCCCGGCTCATGCGCGACGACATCGCGCCAGTTTTCCCGGCCAGGATTGTCAGCCGGTGCCGACATGATCTTGAAATCCTTAGCCCCATCGGTGTTGGTCAAAATGAAAAACACGTCTCCGCCATCTTCGACATCATATTCGTGTCCGGTTTCGCGCGGCGCGAACAGCTTCGGCTCCGCCATCGGGTCGTCGGCTGGAAACACCCGGTATTCGGACGTCTCGTGATCGTGGATCGACATGAATATCCACTTGTTGCTGCGGCTGCCGCCAACGCTCATGAACATGCCGGCATCGGTTTCCTCGTGGATCAGTTTTTCTTCCGCTCCGATCATCTTGTGAAACAGCTTTGACGGCCTGTGGTTTTCATCCAGACGGACAAAGAAAAACCCGTTGCCGCCGGCATCCCAGACGCCGCTGCCGCCGGTGTCACCGACAATGTCGCCGTGATCTTCACCGGTTTGAAGGTCGCGAATCTTCAACGAGTAAAATTCCGATCCCTTGTCGTCATAACCCCATAACAGCCGGTCATGGTCCGGCGAATGATCCGCACCGCCAATGCGAAAATAGGCCTTGCCGGCCGCCTCGGCATCACCATCGAGGATAATGTCCCTGTCGCCACCGTCCCGTGGTGTCCTGAAAATTTTTGGCTGCTCTCCACCGGTCACGAACAACGACCCGTAAGCATAGGCGCCGTGCTTCATCGGCACCGATGAATCGTCCTCCTTTATCCGCCCTTTCATTTCATCAAACAGCGTCGTTTGAAGTGCCCCGGTTCCAGCCATCATGGCTTCCTGATAGGCGTTTTCCGCTTCCAGATGGGCGCGGATGGCAGGGTCGAGCAATGACGGATCCTTGAACATTTCCTGCCAGTTGCCGGCACGCAACCAGGCATAGTCATCGGTGCGTTCTAAGCCGTGACGCACATCGCGCACCGGGCGTTTTTCGGTAATAGGCGCATCGATATTGGTCGGAAACTTCGTCATAAAATGCTCCGGTTGGCGGTGATGTTGATTATTCGGTGAATGAACCGGTTAGCAGCAGGCGCGCGGTGCTAGTCGCCAGTATCCTCAAATGTCAGTGCTGCGCCGTTCATGCAATAGCGCAGGCCCGTCGGCTGGGGCCCGTCATTGAAGACGTGACCGAGGTGACCGCCGCAATCGGCGCAGCGCACCTCGGTGCGTACCATGAAAAACGACCGGTCCTTGTGTTCGCAAACAGCGCCGGCCTCCACCGGCTGATAAAAGCTAGGCCAGCCGGTGCCTGACTCAAACTTCGCCTCCGATTTGAACAAGGCCTTGCCGCAACCGGCACATGCAAACATGCCTCGCCGTTTTTCGCTGTTTAGAGGCGATGTACCGGCCCGTTCGGTGCCATGGTCGCGCAACACGTGATATTGCAACTCAGACAATTGTTCCCGCCATTCAGCGTCGGTTTTGGAAATTTTGAGTTCTGATTTGTCGCTCACCGGCTATTCTCCTGCAAATCACCTGTGCAATGTAGTACGCCTGAGCAAAACTTGTAGTGAAATAAAGCGATTCTAGAAAATCTTTGCGAAAGGGCGGCGGGCCTGCCGACAACTCTTGTGGCCCGGCAACACAGAGGCTATGTCACTGAGGTGATAAACTTTCGCTCGTCGTGAGCGACCAAGCAGATCAGGATCATTTAATCAATGGGTACAAGCGCACAGAATTTGACCTTTCTTGCGCTCATTTTACCCTTCCTTGGCGCCATATTTGCACCGGCACTCACCAAAGCATTCAAGCATAACGCCGCCTGGATATTGGCGCTGATCCCTGCCTGGATTTTTATACACTTCTTCGGCTTTTTGCCCGATGTCGCCGGCGGTAACGCGGTTACTGGTGGCTTTAAGTGGATCCCGAGCTTCAATGTCAATTTTTCCTGGTTCCTTGACGGCCTGTCTTTGACATTCGCTCTGCTTATCTCCGGCATAGGCGCATTGATCGTGCTCTATAGCGGCGGATATCTGAAAGGGCATCAACATCAGGGCCGGTTTTTCTCCTACATGCTGATGTTCATGGGTGCGATGCAGGGACTGGTCGTCTCCGACAGTTTCATGATGTTGTTCGTGTTTTGGGAACTGACATCGATTACGTCATTTCTCCTGATCGGGTTTGACCACGCGCGCGAAGCCTCGCGCAGAGCTGCCATTCAGGCGCTGGTGGTCACCGGTATGGGCGGCCTGTCGCTGCTCGCCGGTCTGCTGGTGATCTGGAACATCACCGGCTACAGCGAAATGTCGCTTTTGCTGCTGACCGGCGATAGCGTTCGCGACAGCCCGTGGTACCTGCTGGCGTTGATCCTGGTGCTGGGTGGAGCGTTCACCAAATCCGCCCAGTTTCCATTGCATTTTTGGTTGCCCAACGCCATGGAAGCGCCGACCCCCGTGTCGGCCTATCTGCACTCGGCAACGATGGTAAAAGCCGGTGTTTTTCTGGTTATGCGGCTCAACCCAGTGCTTGGCGATACGGTTGCCTGGGAAACGATCCTGCCGCTGTTTGGCGGAACGACACTGATCATTGGTACGCTACTGGCCATACGCCAAACCGATCTAAAACTGATGCTCGCCTACACCACCGTGGCCTCACTCGGCCTTCTGGTAATGCTGACCGGTTTCGGCTCGGACAAGGCGGTGGAAGCGGCGGTGCTTTATCTGATCGCCCATTCGCTCTTCAAGGGCACCTTGTTCATGGTGGCAGGATTGGTCGACCACGAGGCGGGCAGCCGCGATGTTACCAAGCTCGGTGGCTTGCGCCGCGCCATGCCGATCACATTCGCCGCCGCATTGCTGGCTGCCCTGTCAATGGGCGGCCTGCCGCCATTTTCAGGCTTTCTCGCCAAAGAGGAGATCTACGCGGCGCTGGGTTTTCAAGATGGCTGGACCGGTTTTCTGACACTGGTGGCAATCGCCGGCAATGCTTTGATGCTGGTCATCGGATTTGTCGTCGCGCTGAAACCGTTTCTGGGACCCAAACCCGAAACCCTCGACAAGGCGCATGAAGGGCCGCTTTTATTGTGGGCAGGCCCGGCAGTGCTTTCCCTGGCGGGGCTGGCGCTGGCGCTATTTTCAACCGCGTACCACCACTATCTCTCAAGCCCGATGGCAAGCGCCGTCGCCGGCAATGAGGTTAAAGTGTATATCAGCATCGTACCGCATGTCGGCCTGCCGCTGATCCTGTCGGTGGTCACCATTGCCCTGGGAGTGGTTGCCTACCTGTTCGTGAACCGGCTTCGGGCCACGATGGCGGCCATATTGACGGCGATTGGGTGGGGCCCGGACAAGGGCTTCGACCAGCTTATCAGCGGCCTCGTTCGGGCCGCCTGTCTGATAACGCGTATTGTCCACAATGGCCGGCTTGAAATCTATATGACCATGACTTTCCTGGTCGTGGCGGTAGCCCTTTTCGTCCCGATGATCTGGGGTGGCGAGATGCCTTCCATGCCTGCCTTCCCGGATCTGGAGTTTTATGAATGGACGGTGCTCGGTATTGCGATCATCGGGCTCGGTGCCGTTGTCAACGCCAATGACCGGCTGACCGCGATCGTATCTCTTGGCATTCAGGGATTTGCCGTTGCACTGCTCTTCATGTTGCTTGGTGCGCCCGATCTGTCATTTACCCAGTTCATGGTCGAGACGCTTTCGGTGGTTATTCTCGCATTGGCAATGACGCGGCTGCGGCTTTCTCCAGCTGACCACCGGCCAACCGGTGAAAAACTGATAGACTTGGCCGTAGCGGGTGCCTGTGGCACCGGTTTCGGATTGCTTTTGCTAAAAATAACGCAATTGCCGTTTGATGCGACGCTCAGCGATTTTTTCAATGCCAATGCCCGGGTGATCGCGCACGGGCGAAACGTCGTAAATGTGATTATTGTCGATTTCCGCGGGTTGGATACGCTGGGCGAAATTGCGGTGGTCATGGTCGCCGGTCTTGCAATTCTGGCGCTGATCCGAATTAGGCTAGGCCAGACCAAAACACACAAGCCCGAAACGGAGCGCGCCTAAGATGCGGACGCTGATACTTCGAACCGTTGCGCCATATTTGACCAGCCTGATGGTTCTGTTTTCGATATTCGTGCTGCTGCGCGGCCACAATGAACCGGGCGGCGGCTTCATTGGCGGGCTGATCGCCGCATCCGCATTCGCCATCTACGGCATTGCCTGCGGAGTCCAGGCGGTGCGCCGCGCCATCCGCTTTCATCCGATGGCAATTTCAGGCGCCGGCTTGTTGCTTGCAGCGCTGGCAGGTGTGTTTTCACTGCCGTTTGGTGTGCCGTTTTTGACCGGATTATGGCTTGACGGTGACCCCTTTGGTTTCAGTATTATTCTGTCAACGCCGCTGTTTTTCGACATCGGTGTTTATCTTGTCGTCGTTGGTTCGATCACCTCCATCGCGCTGGCGCTTGAAGAAAGGGAGAGCTTGTAGGATGGAAACCGCTCTCTCATTTACCGTGGCAATATTCTTTGTCGTCTCAATCTATTTGATGCTGTCCAAGCACATCATCCGGATTGTCATCGGCGTTGCAATTTTAAGCAATGCGGTCAATCTGCTGATCTTTACCGCCGGACGGGTCGTCCGCGAGGTGCCGCCGATCATCCCCGAAGAGGCGATGACGCCTTTGACGGCGACAGCAAATCCGCTGCCGCAGGCGCTGATTTTGACGGCAATCGTGATAGCCTTTTCCTTCTTTGCGTTTCTGCTTGTGCTGGCGTATCGCGCCTATCAAACGCTGGGCACTGACAATACCGATGACATGCGCCTGGCAGAACCGAAAGGCGAGGGGCTGCCGCCCCTTGGCTATTGAGGTCGCCGATGGCAGCTGAAGCAGGCAAAACAGTCGATCTTTCAGGCGCGATGATCACCGATCCGGTCGCATTGGCCGACTGGTTGATCGTCGCACCGGTTGCCGTGCCGATGATCGCGGGCGCGATATTGCTGATGTTGCGCAAGGAAACCGCAATTCATGCAAGCCTCGCCGCCATCGCGCTGGCACTGGTATTTGCATCGGAGGTAGCCCTGCTAGTCCGTGTGGTGTCGGAAGGTCCGCTGGTCATGACCATGGGGCGCTGGCTGCCACCATTCGGCATCAGTTTTTCCGCGGATGTTCTGGGCGTTTCATTTGCGGCAGTGGCGGGACTAATAGCGTTTGTGTGCTCCATTTACGCGGCGCGCGACATCAACACGATCGGCAGGCGTTACGGATTTTACCCATTCCTTTTGTTGATGATGGCGGGTGTCTCAGGGGTGTTTCTGACCGGCGATATTTTCAATCTTTACGTCTGGTTCGAAGTGCTGCTGATTTCCTCATTCGGATTGCTTATTCTCGGTTCCGAAAGGGAGCAGCTTGATGGCGCAACCAAATATGCTCTGCTCAATCTGGTGGCGACAACCCTGTTCCTGATCGCAACCGGTTATCTCTACGGCACGTTTGGCACGCTGAACATGGCCGACATCGCCCGTAAGGCGGATGATCTGAGGGTAACAGGCCCCCTGATCACATTGGCAGGGCTGTTTTTGCTGGCGTTCGGTATGAAAGCAGCTGCCTTTCCGGTGAATTTCTGGCTGCCCGCCTCCTACCATACGCCACGGATTGTTACGTCCGCATTGTTTGCAGGGCTTTTGACCAAGGTTGGTGTCTATGCGCTGATGCGAATTCTGGTGATGCTGCTTCCTGCCGAGCGTGATATTCTGGGCCAGACCATTGCCTGGGTTGCCGTCGCCACGATGATTTTCGGAATAGTGGGTGCTCTGGCGCAATCCGACATCCGGCGTCTACTCGGTTTTATTGTGGTTTCCGGTATCGGCACGATGATGGCGGGGATAGCGCTTGCAAGTCCGCTCGGCTTGTCCGGAGCGGTTTTATATGCCGTCCATTCAATGTTTGCGATGACCGGGCTTTATCTCGTTGCCGGCCTGATCCGTGAACAGACGGGCAGTTTTTCGCTTCATGATGCATCGGGCATCTACCGGGACAATCCGCTGCTTGCCGGTGCCGCACTTCTGCTCATCCTTGCCGCATCGGGCCTGCCGCCGATGTCGGGTCTTTGGCCAAAGGTGTTTCTGGTCAAGGCATCGCTGGATGTGGGGGCCTGGTGGCTGGCAGCGTCGATTCTTGTCACCGGCTTGTTGACCACCATCGCACTCGGCCGGATGTTTGCGTTGGTATTTTGGCGAAATGGCAAGGCCGGTATCGAAGCCAAGGTTCCGGCCGAAAAAATGCGGCTGGGCTATGTGGCAATCGGATTGATCATCATCCCGGTTGCGGTGCTCGGGTTTTACCCTGAGCCGGCTATTACGTTGACGGATGCGGCTGCTTCCGGCTTGCTGAACCCGGCAACCTATATCGATGCGGTATTCCCGGGAGCAGATAGATGATCCTCTACGTCAACCACATCATGCTGGCGATCATATGGGCGGCTGTCACCGGGTCGTTCTCGCCGTCAAACCTGTTGTTCGGACTGGTGCTTGCAACCGGCTCGCTTTATGTCATTCGCGAACAGGTCGGGTCGCTGGGCTATTTTACCCGGGCACGCCGGGTCATATCGCTCGGGCTTTTGTTTTTCTATGAGCTTGTTCTTTCCGCATGGCGGGTGGCAGTGCTGGTGATGTCGCCAAGGATGGACTTGAAGCCCGGCATTCTGGCCTATCCGCTGACCTTGGAGCGGGATTTCGAAATAGCTCTGCTTGCCAATCTCATCACGCTTACGCCAGGTACCCTGTCGGTCGATGTCGCCGAAGACAAAAGCACGCTTTACGTTCACTGCATCGACTGTTCCAACCCCGACGCCACCAGGCGCGACATTGCAGAGGGCTTTGAGCGCAAGATCATCGAGGCATTCCATCCAATGAGTGCGGACGAGGCGACAAAATGAGTGCAAGCGAGGCATTTCTTTCCTTCACAGTGTTGGCCGCTCTGGCTCTGCTCAGCATATCATTTTTGGTATCTGTTCTTCGCGTGGTTATCGGGCCGACATTGCCGGACCGAATTCTGGCGCTCGATATGCTGGTCGCCATTGCTCTCGGTTTCATTGCCGTGATTGGTATCAAGACCGGTTTTGCACTTTATCTGGATATTGCCATCGCACTCGGTCTTGTCGGCTTTCTGGCGACCGTGGCCTTCGCCCGCTTTGTCATCAGCCGCGCCGCCGACAGCGAAATGCTAGACCCGGACGAACAAAACAGGGTGGCCAAGAAACAATGATTGATATTGTTCAAAACTATCTGGCCGGAACACTTATCATTATAGGGTCTGCTTTTACGCTTGTAGCATCGGTTGGTCTTGTCCGGTTGCCGGATGTGTATTCCAGGATGCATGCAGCCTCTAAAGCCGGCACGCTTGGATCAGGCGTCATGTTGCTGGCCCTGGCCGTGGTTGCCGAAGATCAGGCAACGGTAACCCGGGCATTGGCGGGCATTTTGTTTTTTCTTCTAACGGCTCCCGTTTCCGCCCATTTACTGGCTAAGGCGGCCTATGCGGCAGGCTACCAGCTGTGGGGGGAATCGGTTTTGGATCAGATGGAGCCGGTAAATCCCGCCGGGAAAGAAAAAGCCTCGGACAAGTCCCGTCAATAATGACCCAGCGTAACGTTTTTTCAAAATATATAGTAAATACAAATTATGAGAAAGAAATTTAGAGTTGTACAAATTGAAAAAGTAACAAATAGTTTAGTGGCGCTTGAATAAATTAATTGACATATACTGAAAAAGTGATCATTTAGGATCGCAAAGGTGAATCACATTGATGAAGGATGTCTTCACCGTGGGACGTAATATAAGCAGAAATTCAAACGTCTCTAATGGTAATTGAAGCTTAAGAAAAAGGGGCATGAACAATGGACGTAGTAGAAGCTGATCTGAAAACCTCAGATACGCTAATTGAGCTGACCGCGGACGTGGTGGCTGCATATGTGAGTAACAATCCCGTTCAGGCGGCCGACTTGCCGGCTCTGATCGCTGATATTCATGGTGCGCTCGGTCGCGTTGGTGGGGTTGAATCGGCACCGCAGGAAAAACCGAAACCAGCGGTTAATCCGAAAAAATCAATTCATGACGATTACCTTATTTGTCTTGAAGACGGCAAGAAGTTCAAATCGTTGAAGCGGCATCTGATGACTCATTATGGCCTTACGCCGGAGCAATACCGCGAGAAGTGGGGCCTTGATGTAAACTATCCAATGGTTGCACCAAACTATGCTGCTGCACGCTCTGCTCTTGCAAAGAAAATGGGCCTTGGGCGTAAGCGTAAAAAGAAATAACCTCCCAAGTGTATTTTGCGTAGTAAGGTTGGCGGTGCCGGTTGGCGCCGCCACTTTTTTGCAGATTAGGGCATTTTTCGCCCAAACAAGATCATATGTGCGAAAAACTACTCTAGTATTCAACTCAGACAGTCGCGCAACTGCTTCAACGCGATATGGCGGTTGAGATCGTAGCTCCAATGCCGGTTGAAACCCCTTAGCCGCTCCCGTTCGACCAGACGGTCGATACGCCGAAGAAGCTTGGTTCTGTTTATTCCTTCAGTGCCGGCTGCATGGTTAAAACTGATTTTCAACAGTGAAAGCGCCATTGCATATTGCCGCGGGTTCCTGTCCCGGTCGCGCTTTTCGCGGATAAACCGGTCACGCTCCTGCTTTAGCCGATCTTGCATAGACCCCTGTTCCAACTGATTGATGGGCAAGCATATTTGGATGCCATTCGACGCGCGTGGACAAAAAGGGTCCGGCAAAACCCCGTTTGAAAATAATAGTTAGGAAAAACAGTCTGTTAGTCGATGTGATGTCGATATATGTTCCCTATTTGTTCACAATTTGGATCATAGGTGTTACAAGAAGAAATTCCTATATTTGTGGAGTTCCGACAGTGCAGCCATCCACCTCGCCAGAAACAGTCAAGTTAAGCCGCGAGCCGGTGGCCGGGGAGGGGGTGCGCGCAGCCAAGCCTTGCCGCTCGCAGGCCATGACGCAATCCGAACACAAGATAGAGCTATGCGAATGCATACTCGATATTACGGCAGCGATGTTCAATGTAAGCGGCCGCGAGCTCCGAAAACCTGGTCGCTCCACGCTGGATGTGTCCCGGGCCCGGCAGATTGCCATGTACACCTGCCACGTGTCGCTCGGGCTCCACATGACCGATGTTGGCGCCGGATTTGGACGTGACCGGACAACGGTCATGCATGCCTGTCATACGGTTGAGGATCTGCGCGATGACAAAGACTTCGATGCGGTTGTCTCCGCTTTCGA
The DNA here is from genome assembly GCA_963669455.1 of Rhizobiaceae bacterium. GTDB lineage: Bacteria > Pseudomonadota > Alphaproteobacteria > Rhizobiales > Rhizobiaceae > JAWKWH01. The sequence continues at coordinate 3,050,332 of OY770026.1, read as the reverse complement.
GCGCATCGCGGTCGCAGCCTTCAAATACCGTGACGGTGTGACGTATTGAGTGGCGGTGGGGTCACTGTGCCGCATGCAAAAGACAAGCAGATCATTCGCATCCTGCGTTTTCTGGCCGCCGGCCCGGCAAGTGTTGAGCGCAGCGCCAACCCCGATCAGCTGGTTCTTTCCAGTGACGCCAGGGGACGTATCGGTGTTTCATCAAAGATTTGCCAGAACATGGTGTCGAACGGGCTGCTTCTGCCCAAAGGCGATCGGCTGACCTTGCAACCTGCCGGTCGCGCCTTCCTGAAGGACGGTGGCAAAACGGCTGGTACCGTTGCCGGCCGGCATGGCGATATTGAATGCCGGACGGTGGAGACGGATACTGGCATTGAAAATGTTAGCGTCAATCTTGCCGAATCGCCGCTTGGCCGGGTGGCGCGTATGAAAAACGCGTCGGGAGCAGCATTTCTCGACGCGGCTGAGTTTCGTGCCGGGGAACGGCTGCGCCGGGATTTCACGCGCGCTCAGATGGAACCAAGGCTGGGCGTAAACTGGGACGTTACGGCTGTGAGAGGAGTTAGATCAGGCCCTGGCGATGCCGCGGAACTTGGGCATGCGGCGCTTTCAGCCCGCCGCCGTGTCACCGGGGCACTGGATGCAGTTGGACCGGAGCTTTCCGGCATATTGTTGGATGTTTGTTGTTTTCTCAAAGGCTTGTCTGTTGTGGAATGTGAGCGGGGCTGGCCGGCACGCTCAGCCAAAATTGTTCTCAAGACCGCATTGGGGGTGCTTGCCCGGCACTACAATCCCAAAACCGGTAGCCAGGGCAAGGCCCGCGACATCATGCATTGGGGAGCGCCGGGCTACAGGCCCGAAATGCCAAAACCGAATGGTTCGGATTAGAGCGCGTCTTGTTTAAATGGAATCGTTTGAGCGTAGGTAATTTGTGTCCTGGTTAGAAGCGTGATGCGACGCGGGTGCACACCCGTTAGCGTCGCGCGACGACATCCAGGGCGCAAAGAACCAAGCTGAAACGATTGCAGTTTTCGATTTATGTCCAAAGCTTCACCCTCTGCCTGCTTGGAGGTCTTTTTCACGGACAGTGTCGTCAAAATCCTCGCACGATCGTCTGATCGCACTCCGGTATTTTCCTAACTGCCGCAAAAAATCCTCTCCATCAAACTGATCCCATTTAAGCAAGACACGCTCTAGAGCACCCTATTTCATGGCAAACTCAGACTGCTTGATGACCGGCCGCTTCCGCCTCGGCCCGGATACGGCCGATCATGGCCCGCAACCCATTGGCCCGCTGTGGCGTCAGATGCTCGTCCAATCCCAGTTCGCCAAGTACCTTGTCGGCATCAACCGCCAATATCTCCGCTGAACGTTTTTCCGAGAATAGAGCAAGAACAACAGCGACGAGGCCGCGTACGATATGCGCATCGGAATCGCCGCGAAAGGTCAAAACCGGGTCAGGGCCATCACCGACCTCGGTGATGAGCCAGACCTGGCTGACGCAACCGCGCACTTTGGTTGTCTCGTTGCGCTCGTGATCGTCAAGTGGTGTCAGGTCGCGGCCGAGGTCAATCAGATAGCGATACCGGTCCTCCCACTCATCAAGGAAGGTGAAGTCGTCAACAACAGTCTGTAATGTGAGGCTCATCGGATGTGAAATTCCCGTTTACCGACGAGCATATAGCGCTATGTGAATGCGCCGTCACCCTCCAGTGGATGGGAATGGATCAGTCCGTGGAATTGGTGGTGCTTTCGGGCGCAGGCTCATTCGCTGTAAGTTTCTGGTCGAGCGCCTGATAGGCCATGCGGGCGCCCTCGCGGGCTCTGATTCCGACAGTTCGCAAAATCGCCTTGCCGGTATCACAGGTTTCGGGCTTGCGCTCGCAAAGACCTGACAAGTCGCGTGTCACCTCACCGGCGGCATGCAGGACCTGAAGCGGGCCGACCAACTCGCCTTCAGCTGTCGAGCTGTTGCCCCAGGGAATCATGATGAGAACCAGTCCCAGCCAGAATGTCACCTTGATGAGAAATCCCATCTCGTACCCCTTGTTGCAGACTGCCGTTATTGTCCGGGACAGTCCCTCCGGCAACGACCATCACACAAGCTTCACCAAAGCCGGATTTCGCCCGGACAAGAGATTCGATTAAAATTTTCCCTGTTTTTGAATCAAAAGCACATGGCCGCTTGTCCTGATAATTCGCATGGGGGGGGTTTCGGCGGCAAGAGTGAAGTAAAGCATTGAAAATAAAGGAAAAATAAGGGAGCTTTGGAGGATTTAGATCTGGTCCGGCACGGTTATGGCGTGCAGGCCGCAAGCCAATAGTTTGTTTACCATGACCGCAACTTCACGGATTGTGATGCTGTTTTTTTCGTTTTGATCGAGTGCGGCACGTTTTGTGGCGCCCGCCTTATCCATTCCTTAAATGCTGAGTGCGAATCTGGTAGTGGTGGTGTTTGGCATAGGGTCGTGGCACCGCGATTTTTGGTGCGAGTAGTTTCATTGAGTGTTTCGGCATCCAGTTCAGGTGTTTGGCAAGACAGGTTTGCCGCGGCATGTGATCGCCTGGTACACCCCGCCGTCGATTGTCCTGTTTCACGTGCGCTGAACCGGCGGCTCATTGGAATTCTGCTGGTAGCACCATTTCTTCTTGGCGGGCTGATCAGCCAGACCCTTTATGGAATTGTCGACAATCCGACCCTGCTGGCCTTGAATTGTGCGATCTTTGCATCAGCTTGGCTGGCCACGGCCTTGGTGGCCGCAACATCCAAAACGGCCATTGTCGAAAATGCCCTATTGGTGGTTGCCACCATGATCATTGGATTGGCGGTTTCGACTGTCGGCTTGTTGAAGTCGCCTCTCGTCCTGCTGCTGCTGGTGCCGCCCTTTGAATGCTGGTGGCTGCATCGCGCGCGCGGTTCAACCAACCGGGGTTGGTGGGCATCAATCGCCGTCTGCGCCGTAACTCTTTTCGCGATGAATGCGGGTTATGGTAATTTGGGCTCATTTTCCGAACAATTATGGGCCCTGCCATTGGTCTATGCCGCCACGATGTGGTTTCGCTTTAATATGACCGAGGAGTCAAAAACGACCTCGCAGCCCAATGTCTATGAAGCTGCTGCCAGCATTGCTGGGGCCGCGCTGTTTCGCGTAACGCGCGATGGTGAAGTTGACTATGCTTCCCGGGGCACGATCTCAACCATCGGCGTACCGCCGGCATTGCTGACCGGAACAGGCTTGTTTGAGCGCATACATGTGACTGATCGTGTCGAGTATATGTCATTGCTTGCGGCGGTCAGGGAGGACGGAAACCGCCGCTCGGCTGATTTGCGGGTGCGGATGGCTGCCAGCGACGGCAAAGTCGGCGACTATCATTCCCTGAGGTTTGGGTTTTCCAGCGATCTGGACGAAAAATCCGCTGTTTTTGTCCAGGTTGAGGACTGTGAAGAAATTTTGCAGCTGCGTCAGGCGATTGTCGAAGCCCGCGACAAGGCTGGCAGCGTGGATACCGCCAAAGGTCGCTTCCTGGCATCGGTGAGCCATGAGCTGAGAACCCCGCTGAACGCCATTATCGGTTTTGCCGATATGCTCAACAATGAAATGTTCGGCCCGTTTTCAGACCCCCGGCAAAAGGAATATACCGAGTTGATCGGGCAATCGGGCAATCATCTTCTGTCGGTCGTCAACGCCATTTTGGATGTGTCGAAAATCGAGTCGGGCACCTATATGATAGAAGCCGAACCGTTTGCTTTTTCCGAAGCGGTTGAGATGTGTCATTCGATGATGTTTTTACAGGCACGTTCCAAGGACATCGCATTTACCTGCGACGTCGATAAATCGCTACACGAAATTTGCGCCGACCGGCGGGCAGTCCAGCAAATACTGATTAACCTGGTGTCCAACGCGATAAAATTCACGCCGGAAGGCGGCAAGATAGAAATCAGTGCAGATGTCAGGGATGATAGGTTGCGTTTTCGGGTAAATGACAACGGGATTGGGATTTCGGCGGAGGATCTTGAAAATATCGGCCAGCCATTCATGCAAGTGCAAAGCAGTTACACCCGTCAATTCGAGGGAACGGGTCTCGGGCTTTCTCTCGTCAAGGGACTGGTGGTATTGCATGAAGGGGAACTGGTAATCGACAGCGCACCTGGTTGCGGCACCACGGTAACCGTCACCTTGCCGATCGACGGGCCGAAAGACTGCAAGCCGCCATCCAATGTCGAGCCGATGGAAGCGGCCATTGTTGAAACGAGGGGTATTGCGAATGGGGCGAAACGCAAACAAGCCTAGACGCGCCGTCTACCGGCCCGTTTCCCACACCATGTTGAGGAGCGGTACAGCACTGGTGGCCCAAAATCCGGTGTTGGTGGGCGGGACGACGGCGTTCCTGCTGACACTGTTTTTCGTATCGGCCAATGCAGTCTGGTATCAACCGCATAGTCATCCAGCCGCGCTGTTTCAAACCCGTACTTTGAAGTTTGAGGCGCCGCCGGAGCAGTCTGGAGTGCGGCTGCCGGCTCAACAGGCCGGAGGGGCAGAAACCGTTATCTTGATTGAGCGTGAGGACCGCGAAGAAGCGCCTGTTGTTCCCGCCGATCCAACGATCCAGAAGGTTCAGTCGGTTCTAAGCGACCTTAATCTCTATACCGGCTCGGTCGACGGTATTCCGGGCCCGAAAACCCGTGATGCGATCCGCAACTACCGGCGAATTCTAGGACTGAAGGCGGGCGATGAGATAGACAAGGATCTGCTTGATCAGCTGGGTGCCAAACCGTCGGAAGAACAGGCATCCGTCGCCCCGCTACCTGAAAACCGGCCTGACAACGCAATTGGGCCAGCTCCAGTATCTGAGGCTGAGGCCGACATCCGCAGGTCCGAAATTGTTCGCATTCAGGCCGGATTGCGCGCATTTGGAAATGATCAGATAGAGATCGACGGAATGGTCGGGCCTAAGACCGAATTGGCGATCCGTGAGTTCCAGTCGCTGTTCGGCATGGAAGTGAACGGCAAGGCCGGCAAAGTACTGCTGTCCAGAATGCAGGAGCTTGGCTTCGTGAACTAATTCTGCTCGCGATGATCCGGCACGACCCATGAGCACCATGAGCACTTACAATTGCGCCTGACTTCCGACATGTTCGCTTCCGCGCTTTTAAGGCGGGTTTCCTCATCAGGCGGCTTTGGTGCGGTCATCAGGCGTGGGCACCAGCAGGCGGGCGCCATTTTCATCATGGAGCGCCGCAGAGATGGCGAGATTATTCTATTCGGCCCCGCGCCGCAGATGGTCTACGACGAGAAAAAACCGGACGAGCGTTTTTTTCAAGAACTGATGCGGTCGGGTGATGCAGCCGAGGTCGACGCCAGGATGGAAAAGGAACAGCGTTTCGATCCCGACATCTGGCTGTTGGAAATCGAGCCGGGCAGCCTTCCGCTAGAACAACTGATCACGATGGTTGAACGGATTTAGGCCGGATATGCTTTAACTGGCCAAATCGGCAATGAAAGCTTGCCGGGAGAGTTGATAGGGCGCTTGCCAGCTGGAATTTTGCTGGTGAACATCCTTGCGGCGATGCACCGGATTGGTTTTCCATTCGCGCACTGTCTCGCGGGCCTTATCAGAAACCAGCGCTTCATATCTGCCGATAAACCATCGCATGCTCTCTGCATCGCCAAACGCGTCCGGGCGGACGGCTGAGACCAGCAGGAAAGCCAATTCCGGTCCAATATCAAGCGCCTGGAGCGCGATGGAGAATTCCATCAGTTGATCGGTTTCCGTGATGTGACAAACAAGGTCGAAATCCAGCGCGAGAGCATCGGCCAGCGCCGTTTGAAACAGTGCGGGCCGCCCCGACAGTGCCGTCTCTCTCAATCCCTTGTGATAGGTTTTGACATTTGCCGGCCGCATCATCGCTCTTAGCTTGTGGCGCGCTTTCTCCGCCAACTGGCCGCGACCGGGACTGACCGCGCTGTCGCGATCACCGGTTGCGATCGAACGAAGCCTGTCGATTTCAGGATCCTTCAGCGCCATCAGGAGGTCATGAATTGGCTTGGCAAGGGATGTTCGCCGGGCAATGGCGCGCGCATGGGTAAGCCCGCAATTGGCGATAACCGCAATAATGTCGACATCACGTAGCGTCCGCGATCGCATGAGCAAGGGAGCAGCAATGTCGATAGCATCACCCGCCAGTCGGCGTACCAGCAGCGGTGGCGCGTGTTCGCACTCAGACAAGGCCGCCGCCGCAAACCGCCTGTCATCAGGCGAGGCGTTGTCGACCATCGGCATCGCCAAATCGTCGAGTTGTGCAATTTCGCGTTTTGCAGGGCGGGTCAGCCCACAAAATGCGGAGATAGCTGCGCGAAACACACGGCGCCCATTCGCGGGAGGCGGGGACCGGAATTCTAGTTGACGGAATTCTACTGAAGACAATGACGACACTGGATCACGCTTACTCTGACAAACTGCACTGTAACCAACGCCGGACCTGGGCCCGGTATAACTTTATTCAATTTAATACGGATATGTTAGCAAGCTGTTAACCGTACAGTGCGGTAATCAAGGGCGGGCGGTGCGTAGTACCAAAGGAAGCAGGCAACTCCTGTTGAAAGGCTAGACCCATGGCCAGAATTTTAAACTTCGATCTTTCAATGCGGCGCAATCCGCATCTTCGAACGAGACCTGAGCAGACGGGGGCTGTGGTGCCGTTTCCTGGCGTTCGCTATGAACGATTGGACAATCAGCGCCCGGCCGGCAAATCAAAAGCAACCGGCAAGGCGGCAATGTCGTCAAGCGGCAAAACCCGTTTCAAGCTGGATTTTTAATCTGAAGACCCGCTTTCTATTCGCGGCGGCACTCCATGTTTTCGATGAAATCGGAGACCAAGGCCGACCAGCTGTCATCGGGAACGAATAGTCTGACAACAACCATGCCTTCCTGAGCGGTTGTTTCTACGAACACAGACGCCGAATATGCCTCAGGCAGCTCCTTACGCAATTCCACCATGCGGGCAGGCGTGGTGACGACCATATCGAGCTTACGGTCGGTCGCGGTTCGGTCGTTAAAACTGTAGATATTGTGACCACGTCGGTCATAGACGGAGACAGACCAGAACGGCAACTCTCCGCTGGCTCTAAGATGGGTAACACCCTCAAACAGGTTGAAACGGCAACCAATCGCCGCAAAGAGCGGGTCTGCGCCTTTGAGAAAAGAACCGCCAGCGGCATCATCCGACATGCGGACCAACTGAAATTCGGGTTCGCGCGCCGCCAGTCGGGACCAGGCATCACGCTCTGAATAGGCCGGGACCAGCAATAAAACAGCAATGTGTACAATTGCCGCCCCAACCAATCCGAGCAATAATGAGTAGATAAGCCTAGCCATCGCGGCAATCCGCCCTGACGATGCCCGGAAAATCATGGCCAGCCGATGTTACAGCACTTGCCACCTGCGTGTCATATAAAGTCAGCACAAACACGACGGGGCCGGGTACGGAAACGCTGATCCAGTTACCCGGCGCCGGGTCTGGACCGATGGTGATAGCAAATGAACTGTCCTGTCTGCGCAACAACTGCCTTGAATGCAGAGCAGTGTTCCGGTGCGCGGTGGACCTGATTGCCGCCAGGCCGGGACCGGCGGCATATAGCGTCCAAAATCGTGCCTGCGGCACGTTGCCTTCCAATGTGTAGTTACAGCGTCCGGACAGGCTTTTGCCTTCCGAATCGATTTTGGCGTAAAAACGCAGGCCTTCGGCCTGACCGAGCGGCAGTTCGCCATCGCGCGCGCGCCTGGCAACGGAATAGGGGTCGGCATTTGGCGTTCCGGCCTCGGGATAGGCAATCCAATTGCCAATCTTGATTGACCCGAAGCTTCGGTTTGAATCGAGCGCATACCAGACGCTTGCGATACCGCCACCAAGGGCGATCGCCAGAAATATGGTTGTTGTGACGATTGTTCGAAACATCAAGAGCCGCGCGTTGGAAAGATCATTGCCTGTTCATGGCCTGGAATACCCGTTACGCTGCATAAGGCCACAGACCACCTTGTGCAAACACCGGTATTATTGCAGCGCCGATATTCTGGCCGATTGTCCCGGCGGCGCGATCACCGGTGCACGTTTGAATTTGTCTGCCATTTTCACCAAAACCTCAGATGTCGCCCCGGTCAGTATTTTCGGGCGGTTCTTTTTGGCTTCGCTATCGCCAGATGTTGCCGCATCCGCAACAACATCTTCGGCAATGGGCTGCTCGATCCCGGGGATTGGTTTCAATTCGACATTTTGATGGGCGTAGCTCATCAGGCGCTGCCAGGTCATTGCCGGCAGCGATCCACCGGTCAACCGCCGCGTTTGCGTAAAATCGTCATTGCCCATCCAGACTGCGGCGACATAGTTTCCGGTATATCCGACAAACCAGGCATCGCGATATGCCTGGGTCGTGCCGGTTTTTCCAGCGGCCTTGGTCATGGAAAGGGCAGCCCGTCTTCCGGTGCCCCACTCTGGCACCTGAGACAGGATGGTATTCATGGCAAGCGTTGCTTCAGGGGTCAAAACGCGCCGTGGCTTTGGCGCATCAACCGCATGGCTGTAAACAATCTCGCCCGTACGCTCGATTATCTGCGTTATCCCGTGCCTTGTGCCGGTAAAACCGCCATTGGCGAAAACCGAATAGCCGGTGGCCTGATCCATCACAGTCATCCCGGAGGTTCCAAGCACCATTGTCTTGTGACCGTTAAGCTTGGATTCGACCCCCATCGCCGAGGTCTTTTCGACGATTGAATCAATACCAAGATGATCTTTTGCCAGCCGGACCGGCACAGTGTTGTACGATTTTACCAGCGCTCGGGTGAGATTGACCCTTCCCGCATAACCGCGGGTATAGTTTTTTGGGTGCCATCTACCCCAACTGATCGGGCGATCGCTGATGACTGATTCCGGATTGAAACCGTTTTCCATCGCGGTGGCATAGACATAGGGCTTAAACGACGAGCCGGCCTGCCTCAGCGCCCGCGTGGCCCGGTTATACTGGCTGCGTCCATAGTCCCGGCCGCCGACAATGGCCCGAACGGCTCCGTTGGTCTCGATCAGGACAATAGCCCCTTCTTTCACGCCTTTGCCTTTGCCGAATTGCAACAGATGAAATTCCAGCGCCTCTTCGGCTGCTTTTTGAAGGTCAAGATCAATGGTGGTCTTGGCAATCAGGGCATGGGATCCGGGCTGGCGCGCGATTTTCTTGACCTCCTCGAATGCCCAGTCAAGGAAGTAGTCTGGACTGTCGGCGTTACCGCGGTCAATGACGCTGGCCGGCCGCCGGCGGGCGGCGACAACCTGTCCCTCACTCATAAAGCTGCCCTGCACCAGATTGGTCAAAACCTCGTTGGCGCGGGCTCTGGCCGCCGGCAGGTTTATGTGGGGGGCGTATTTGGCAGGAGCCTTGAACAGACCGGCCAGCATGGCCGCTTCGGCCAGCGTGATGTCCTTCATGTTCTTGCCGAAATAAAAATCCGCCGCAGCCGCAACGCCAAAGGTGCCGCCACCCATATAGGCCCGGTCAAGATAGAGCTGAAGGATTTCCTTTTTACTCAGGTTCCATTCAAGCCACACCGAAAGGAAGGCCTCCTTGACCTTGCGTTCCAGCGTTCGCTCATTGGACAGAAACAGGTTTTTTGCCAGTTGCTGCGTGATGGTGGAACCGCCCTGGACGACGGAGTTCGCCTTCACATTCTCGGTCATCGCACGGGCCAGGCCAAAAAAATCGATGCCGAAATGATCAAAAAAGCGCCTGTCCTCGGTCGCCAGCACGGCCTTGACAACATGGTCTGGAAGTTCGTCGATGGGCACGGATTCGCGCTGGATAATCCCGCGCTGACCGATCTCCTTGCCATAACGGTCGAGAAATGTGACCGCGTAGTCATCTTGGCTGCGCCAATCCTTGGCGGTTTCCTCAAACGCCGGCATGGCAAGCGCCAGCATGACGACTGAACCGGCCGCACCCAGCGTCATGCCTTCGCTCAAAAGTTCAAAAATGCCGCGTTTCCAGCCAGTTACCTTGAACCGGCGAAAGAAGATCGTCAGCGTCTCCCAGATCACAGCCAGTCTGGAGCCGAGATTGAAAAGGCTCGAATCGATCCAGGCATCCAGATCAAGCAGCCTGGATGCTTTCGGCCCTTTGGATTTTTTCGGTTCAATAGGTTTTATCATCGCCCACGGTCAATTCCAGCCCAGTTGCCGCATCCCGCATCGAACGGGTTTTAAAGGCATTCCGCTCCAAATTTATAGTAACTTTTTTATTAATTGCACTCCCTTACCGGCAAGATGGTGAACACTGACACACCCCTCGTGAACTGTCTGTGAGCGGGCGCACAGAAAAAATCACACAAAATAGGAAAATATTCTTGACACTGTGACGGTTGTTTGTTAGTGTTTTGTTACGGTCAGAAAATTGCGGCGGCGCCCGGCAGGGGCAATAGCCGCAGGCCGGTTTTTCGAAAATTTGCCATCCCGAGGAGGGAATAACGCGTGAGGACGACAGAGCCTTTTGTCGAGGCGGTACGCATTGCTGTCGTCGAACATGGCCTGCCAGCAAAGGAAATCGCTGTTCTGGCCGGCCTGAAGGAAAAGACGATTGCCAGCCATATCGAAAAATCCGGCCTCAAACCGCAATTGCCCCACGCGCCTGCCGCCATTCGGAGGCGATTTGCCAGACTTGCCCGCGAAGTGCTGCCCAAGATGGAAAGTGCTGCGCGTGATTTGACCAGCAAAAAAGGCGAGTGGAACAAGGCGAGGCTCGATTCGGTCACCCTGCTCAGCCGGCTGCTCGACCGGTTCGGCGAGTTGGCCGGTTTTGACGAACAACAACAAGAATCCGCAAAGGATCGTGATGAGCGAACGGCAAGGGCTCTCAAGAAAATTGACGACCGCATCGTCGAACTCGCCGAAGCATTGGCATCGCGGATGGTCGAGGAGCAATCTGCAGGATGTCGATGCAAACTGGCTTCTGCGTGAATGGATCGGCCGGGCGCGGCTGGAACAATATCCGCTGAAACTGGAACGCGACACCTGGCTGGTGATTGGCGGGCGCGGCGCGGGCAAGACCCGGGTCGGTGCCGAGTGGATCAACGGACTGGTGCGTGGCCTGTCACCCTTTTCGCTTAGCCGCTACGGCCAGATTGCCCTGATAGGCGAGACATTTGGCGATGTGCGCGAAGTGATGATCGGCGGGCCGTCGGGCATTGCCACGATCAGCAGGCACGACAGGCCGCGATACGAGGTGAGCCGCAGGCGGCTACTCTGGTCCAACGGGGCCGTGGCACAGGCATTTTCCGCCGAATGTCCCGACGGATTACGCGGTCCTCAATTCGAGGCGGCATGGTGCGACGAGGTCGGCAAATGGCGCCTGGCCGAAGAGTGCTTTGACATGTTGCAGTTTTGTCTGCGGCTTGGAGAAAGGCCCCGCCAGCTGATAACGACGACGCCCCGTCCGGTCCGGTTACTGAAACGGTTGCTTGACGATCCGGCGGTCGACGTGACGCGGATGAAGACGGGTGACAATGCAAAAAACCTGGCAGCAGGCTTTGTCAGCGCGATAACCGCACAATATGCCGGCACCCGGCTTGGCCGTCAGGAAATTGATGGTGAAATGATCGCAGACCGCGAAGGCGGGTTGTGGAACAGGCAAGCACTGGAAAGAGCTGCCGGTCCTCCCATTGGCGGATTACAGCGCATCGTCGTGGCCATTGACCCGCCGGCGTCGTCGGCAAAGACCTCGGATGCATGCGGCATTGTTGCCGCCGGCCTGGACGGGCGCGGGCACGGCATCGTGCTGGCCGATGACAGCGCCAGAGGCTTGTCACCGGTGCAATGGGCTACCCGGGCGGCAACGCTGTTCCATCGGCTGGAAGCAGACTGCATTGTCGCAGAAGTCAATCAGGGCGGCGAGATGGTCGCCTCGGTCATTCACTCCGTGGACCCTGAGGTGCCGGTGCGTTCGGTGCGGGCAAAACGCGGCAAATGGCTTAGGGCAGAACCGGTTGCCGCCCTTTACGAGCAGGGCCGCGTCCGCCATGCGGGAAGCTTTGCCGCACTTGAAGACGAGATGTGCGACTTCGGCCCAGATGGGCTCTCAGGCGGTAGGTCACCCGACCGCGTTGACGCTCTGGTTTGGGCGCTAAGCGAACTGATGCTGGGCCGGACCGCCGCGCCAAGAATTCGTGATTTTGATTAGAGCAGTTTTGACCCATTCAGAGTCAATTCTGTTTGCCGATTGGGGTGGCGATCCGGTGTCAAGCCGCTCGACGGGCGATGCCTTCCCATCGTTTTAGGGCGGGTTGGCATCGGGCGCCCGCCAATCGCAAACACCCGCGACGTTCGCCGAAGGCGAACGCGCAATCATTGAATCCGATCGTCCTTACCGTTTTTGCGTAGCAAAACGGGGCGATCGGCGGGCCGGGCGTTTTCGGGCCAAATCCATCGCGTTTGTTCGTGAACGTATCTGGATATGCCCGACGAACAAACGCTCGACCTTGACCCGAAACCGCTCCGGCAGAATGGCTCTGAATGGGTCAAAGCTGCTCTAGATAACAGACAGATAAACGGGATACTTTAAATGGCTTGGAACTGGCCCTGGACGCGCATGCCCAATGAACCGGCAAGGCCCGGTGAAACAAAGGATGCGGCGATGAGCGGCTTCATCGCCTGGCATACACAAAGTGATGCCAGTTGGACGCAGCGCGATTTTGGCGCCCTGTCACGCGAAGGCTATATGCGCAATCCGGTGGTCCACCGGTCCGTCAAGCTGGTGGCCGAGACCGCCGCGGCAATTCCCTGGCAGCTACTCGAAGGTGCTAGGGAGTTCGACGCCCATCCGCTGATCGAGCTGTTGCGCCGGCCCAATGCGCGACAGGCGGGACCCGCATTCATGGAAGCGCTTTACGGGCATCTGCTGTTGTCGGGCAATGCCTATGTCGAGCTGATTGGAACCGGACCGGATGCCCGCGAACTGCATCTGTTGCGACCGGATCGCGTCCGGGTGATCTCCGACACCGCCGGATGGCCGGAACGCCTTGAGGTCGATGAAGGCAGGGCAAAGCGCACGGTCGCCTTTGACGGCAGCACCGCATCGACGGCCCGGCATATAAGACTGTTCCACCCGTTGGACGATGTGGCCGGCTTTCCGCCGCTCGAAGCAGCGTCCGCAGCACTTGATCTTAACAATGCCGCCGCGCGCTGGAACAAGGCGCTGCTTGATAATTCGGCCAGGCCGTCAGGTGCGCTGGTTTATGCGCCAGCCGAGGGTGGCAACCTCACCGACGAGCAATATGAGCGGCTGAAACAGGAATTGGAGCAGGGCTATTCAGGCGCCGCGCGGGCCGGACGGCCGCTATTGCTTGAAGGCGGGCTTGATTGGAAGTCGATGGGCCTGACGCCCAAAGACATGGATTTCATCGAGGCGAAAAATGCCGCGAGCCGTGACATAGCGCTTGCCTTCGGGGTGCCGCCGATGATGCTGGGGATCCCGGGCGACAACACCTATTCCAACTACCGCGAAGCCAATCGGGCGTTCTACCGTCTGACCGTCCTGCCTTTGATTGGCCGGGTGGCCAATGATCTCAGTAGCTGGTTGGCACCGCTTTACGGCGATGGTCTGCGCCTCTCCTACAATGTGGACATGATCGATGGCATGGCCTCGGACCGCGATGCCCTTTGGGCGCGCATTGGCGCTGCGGACTTTCTTACCGATGACGAAAAACGCCAGGCGCTTGGGTATGAACCGCGTGAGCGTACGGCCGAAGAGGCCAAAAAATGAGTGATATTTCAGGCGCCACCTGGTTGTGGGCCGCAAAGAGCGCCGGCGCCATCGCCGGGTCGGCAATCTCGATCGCCTATGTGCTGCCGCGCGGACGCCGTGAAGCCGCAGCGCGCTTTGCCGTTGGCATTGTTAGCGGCCTGGCTTTTGGCGGAACCGCCGGCCTGAAGATTGCGCTCTGGCTTGGTCTTCATGAAGTGCTCGGCCCGTTGGAGACGGCTTTGATGGGTTCGGCAGCGGCAAGCCTGTTTGCCTGGTGGGTGCTCGGATTTGCGGTCACCACGCTTCGCCGGAATTTTGGTTCATATGGGCCGCAAAACACAATGAAGGACCAAAATCGAGATGGGTACTGATCGAATGGAGCGAAAATTCACACCCTTGGGCATTGCCGATGTCGAGGCTGACGGCATGATTTCAGGCTATGCCAGCCTGTTTGGCGAAGTCGATCTCGGGCGCGACAGGGTTGAGCAGGGGGCATTCAGGAAATCGATTAAGGCACGGGGCATCGGCGGTATCCGCATGCTGTTCCAGCACGATCCGGCAATGCCGATAGGGCACTGGCAGGAAATCAGGGAAGATGAGCGCGGCCTGTTTGTCCGTGGCCAGCTGGCCAAATCCGCAACGCGGGCAGGCGAGGTGCTGGCGCTCATTCGCGATGGCGCGCTTGACGGGCTGTCGATAGGGTTTCGCACGGTCAGGTCCAAAACCGACGCGGCATCAGGCGTCAGGCGCATTTTGGAAGCCGATTTGTGGGAAATCTCCGTCGTCACCTTTCCGATGCTGCCGGGCGCCCGGGTTGAGGCGGTCAAGGCAGCGTCCAGGCTGGTCATGCCACCGACGAAACGAGACATTGAACGCCGGCTCACGCGGGATGCTGGGCTGACACGCGGACAGGCCCGAGCGTTGATCGCCAAGGGCTACTCCGGTCTGACGTGCGAGCGGGAAGCCGCACACATCACGCTCCCCCGTCTGGCGAGAAAGATCCGTCAGGCGGCAACTCAATTCAAGTAAGGACACCCGATATGCAGGATATTCACCCCGGCACCGCGCCGGAAATCAAGGCCGCGTCAGGATCGGCCACCGACGTTGCCGAAGCGTTTGACGAATTCATGGAATCGTTTGAGGCCTTCAAACAGGCCAACAATGAAAGGCTGGCAGAAGTCGAGGCCAAAATGGGCGTGGACGTTATCACCAATGAAAAGGTCGACCGCATATCCAGTGCGCTCGACCGGCAGAAACAGGCCCTAGACCAGTTGACGCTGAAGCACATACGCCCTGCGCTGGGCGCACCGGCCACAGCCGCCTCGCTGGAACATAAAGATGCATTTCACAGCTATCTGCGCTCTGGCGATGAAAGCCGGCTCAGAGGGCTTGAATCCAAGGCGATGAACTATGGTTCCGGTCCCGATGGCGGATATCTCGTTCCCGACGAGGTGGCAACAGACATTGGCAAACGGCTCTCGGCGCTGTCGCCGATCCGCTCCATTTCCGCGGTGCGCCAGGTTTCCGGCGCGGTGTTGAAAAAACCCTTCGCAGTCTCCGGTCCAGTAGTCGGATGGGTGGGCGAGACCGCCGCACGGCCTCAAACCGATGCGTCAACACTGGCTGAACTGCAATTCCCGACGATGGAGCTTTATGCGATGCCGGCGGCAACGCCGAACCTCCTGGAAGACACCGCCGTCGATCTTGATCAGTGGATTACCGCCGAGGTGGAAACCGCGTTTGCCGAACAGGAAGGCACCGCTTTCGTCAAAGGTGACGGCGTCAATAAGCCGACGGGCTTTCTAAGCTACACCACCGTCGATGATACGGCGTGGAGTTGGGGCAATATCGGCTACATTCCGACCGGCGTCGATGGCGGCCTGCCTGCATCCGACCCTTCAGACGTGCTGATTGATACCATCTACGCGTTGAAAAGCGGATACCGGCAAAATGCCTCATGGGTGATGAACCGCAAGACCCAGGCGTCGATCCGCAAGCTGAAGGATGCGGACGGCAACTATCTCTGGCAACCGCCCGCAGCCGTCGGCCAGCCGGCGATGCTGATGGGCTTCAAGGTTGTCGAGGCTGAGGACATGCCGGATGCGGCAACCGACGCGACACCGATTGCGTTCGGTGATTTTTCCCGCGGCTATCTGGTGGTTGACCGGACAGGCGTGCGTGTGTTGCGCGATCCCTATTCCGCCAAACCCTATGTGCTCTTCTACACGACCAAACGTGTTGGCGGGGGCGTCCAGGATTTCGATGCCATCAAGCTTTTGAAATACGGCACGGCCTGACCATTGTACCGTGCGGACGTATCCCCCTTGCGTCCGCAACAACGGCCTGCCGTCGCGGCCTCGGTTCCCTCCCGCCGGGGCCGCACTTCTTTTATGAATCGGATTTTCAAGGAAGCCATCCATGACATTGTTTCGAACGGTGAATCCGGTCGTCGAGCCGGTGACGCTTGCCGATGCCAAGACACATTTACGCATAACCCACGCCAGCGAAGATGCGTTGATTGCCGGCCTGGTCGCGGCAGCACGCGAAGAGGTGGAGCGGCAAACCGGCATCGCTCTCATCGACCAGGACTGGCGGCTTGCCCTGGACGATTGGCCAGCAGCTAATCCGGTCTTTCTGGCGCGGCATCCCGTGGCGCAAATATTGTCGGTGACGGTCTATGACGCCGACGGCGCGGCCTCACTGGTGCCGGCAACCGATTATCAGCTGGATGCCAATTCGCGCCCCGCGCGTCTTCTTTTTTCGAAGCAACCGCAGCCCGGCCGGTGCATGAATGGCATCGAGATCGATTTTCGGGCCGGCTTTGGGGCTTCAGGCGCCGATGTTCCAGATCTGCTCAAGCGGGCCATACTGATCCTGACCGCACATTGGTACGAATTTCGAGGCACCCACGGTGCCGGCGATCACCCGGTATCGATACCGGCAGGCTTTGGGCGGCTGATTGCCGGATACCGGACGGGACGGCTTTGATGCTGACCACCTTTCTTGATCCCGGCATGTTGCGCCATGAACTATCGCTCCAGTCTGCTCAGCGAGCCGGCGATGACGCCGGCGGTTTTGCCGAGGCCTGGGTCGAGATCGCCACCGTATTTGCCCGCCTGGAACCGGCACAAGCCAAGAGTTTCTTTCGTGCCGGCCAGCGCATGGAGGAAGTAACCCATCAAATAACGATCCGGCATCGTGCGGATGTCGCCAGCGGCATGCGGTTTGAACTGCAGGGGCGGGCCTTTCTGATCCTGTCGATCAGCGATCCCGACGAGACCGGACGTTACCTGATCTGCATGACAAAGGAAGATGGCCGATGAAACTGGCAGTGAAAATCACAATGGACGATCTGATCCGGGCATTGCGGATCAAAGCCCATGATATTGCCGATAGACGGATGACGATGGTGAAACCCGCCAAGAAGCGCGCCATTGCCGTATCCCGCCGGGCGGGATCAGACGGAAAAGCCCGTTGAGCGGCGCAGCGTTTGCCCTTCAAAAAGCCGTCTACAAAGCGCTCGTACAAGATGCAGCGCTTCTCGGGCTTTTGGGGGGCAGTGATATCTTCGATCATACACCGCCATCGGCTGCATTTCCCTACATCACACTTGGCCAGGCGAGCGAATTTGCATGGGACACATCCACCGAAGAGGGAAGTGAAATCCTGTTTACGCTGCATGTTTGGTCGCGGCGGCGTGGCCGCAAGCAAACACTTGCAATCATGCAAGCCGTGGCAGACGTGCTCGATGGTGGTCAGCTCAATGTTTCCGGCCAGAACCTGGTCAATTTGATGCTGCAATCCTCAGAGACCGCCTATGACGACGATGTGGCGGTTTATCACGGGCTGATGCGGTTTCGCGCCGTTCTCGAAGCTCTCTGACTTTTTTAAACAGACAACAGGAAGGACGCGCAATGGCAGCGCAAAAGGGCAAGGATCTCTTGCTGAAAGTCGATCTAGGCTCCGGTTTTACAACGGTCGCCGGATTAAGGACAAAAAGGATCGCACTCAACAGCGAGACGGTCGACATCACCGATTCGGATTCGGCAGGGCGCTGGCGCGAACTGCTGGCCGGCAGCGGGGTGCAGCGCGCCTCGATTGGCGGCTCCGGTATTTTCAAGGACGCCCAGTCCGACACCGATCTGCGAACGATCTTTTTCGGCGGTACGATTGCAGATTGGCAGGCCATTGTTCCAGACTTCGGGATAATCGAGGGTCCGTTTCAGCTGACCTCTCTGGAATATACCGGAAATCACGATGGCGAGGTCTCGTTTGAGGCGGCACTGGAATCAGCCGGCGCGTTGACATTTACGGTGGTACCATGATCGCCAACGCCCGCCGTGGCGAGGTCGCAGCCAAACTGGATGGCAAGGAATATCGCCTGTGCCTGACTTTGGGTGCGCTTGCCGAGCTGGAGACGATTTTCGCTGCAGACGATTTGAGCGGTCTTGTCGAGCGCTTCTCCAGCGGAAAACTCGCCGCTACGGACATGATCCGCATTCTGGGCGCCGGGCTGAGGGCCGCGGGCAATGACATTGGCGATGACGATGTTGCGGCGATGCAAGTCGAAGGCGGCGCCGCAGGCTATGCCCGAATAGCGGCCGAATTGCTAAAGGCAACATTTGGAAGCACGGACCAGGTGGACGGTCCGGCAAACCCCTAAAAGCCGCAACGGGCCACCGGAAAAAAGCTGCAACGGACCATCAAACGCCCTTTCCCTGGGGCAATGTGATGGCCGTTGGGCTTGGCCTGTTGCGGCTTTCACCAACGGACTTTTGGTCAATGACCACGCGCGAATTCGCCGCCATGACCGGCGGTCTTGCAGCGCATCAAGGCGAACCGCTGAAGCGCGAACGGCTTGGCGAATTGATGCAGCGCTTTCCTGATAGGCCGTAATAAGGAGACGACCCCGCAAATGGCAGAAGAAATTGTTGTTGAAGTAACGGCCGACACAAAACCGGTCTCTGAAGCGCTCAGCGAATTGGAAAAGCTGGCGAATTCGTTTGGCCAGGAATTGACCGGTGCACTCAAAAGCGCGGTGGTTAACGGCAATACGCTGAAGGATGTTCTGCGCAGTATCGGAACCAGCCTTGCGGGCAAAGCGCTTAGCCTGGGGCTGGCGCCGCTGGAAAAGCTGGCGTCTTCTTTGTTCTCCTCGCTGTTGGGCGGGCTATTGCCGTTTTCCAACGGCGGCATTGTTCCGTTTGCCTCAGGCGGTGTGGTGGCGTCGCCGACCTTCTTTCCCGCAGGCAAAAATATCGGACTTATGGGCGAAGCAGGACCGGAAGCCATTATTCCGCTGCAACGCGGATCAGACGGCAGATTGGGCGTCGCTGGTGGCGGCGGCGGCGGGCCTGTCAACGTCGTCTTTAATGTCGCAGCCCCCGATCCGGCCGCCTTCCAGAAATCCGAAGCACAGGTTACCGGCATGCTGGCGCGTGCGGTTTCCCGCGGTCTTCGATCGTTGTAGGGAGCGAAATTTTGCCTGAATTATCAAGTTTTCACGACGAGCGGTTTCCGGTCGCCATCTCGTTTGGCGCGACCGGAGGTCCGGAAAACCGCAACGAGATCGTGCGCCTGACATCCGGTGCGGAGAAGAGAAATATCCGCTTTGCCCAGTCGCGCAGGCGCTTCGATGCCGGGACCGGATTACGCTCGATGGATGATCTTTATGATGTCATCGCCTTTTTTGAAGCAAGGCGCGGTTCTTTGCATGCCTTTCGCTTCAACGACCCTTTCGACAACAAATCCTGCCGCATCGACAAAGCACCTGCGATTGATGACCAGACAATCGGGGCTGGTGATGGCGTGACCGCTGAATTCCAGCTCACCAAAACATACGGATCCGGCCCGGACGCTTATCAACGCAAGATCACCAGACCCGTCCCCCAAACTGTATTGATTGCAGTCGATGGTGTTTTGCAGGCCGAACCGGGCAACTATTCTTCCGATCACCTAACCGGGCTTGTAACATTTGCCTCAGGCCACATTCCCGCCGCAGGCAGCGCGATAACGGCGGGCTTCGAATTCGATGTACCGGTGCGTTTCGACACCGATCAACTTTCGGCAAGCATGACGTCCTTCAAGGCCGGGCAGATACCCGCGATACCATTGGTTGAGGTGCGGCCATGACTGAAATTCCGGCTGCACTCGCCGCCCACCTTGCCGGTGACGTCACCACGCTTTGCCACTGCTGGCGCTTGACCAGAGCCGACGACGTGGTGTTCGGCTTTACCGATCACGATATGGAAATTTTCGTCGACGGAACGAAGTTCGAGCCGGAAAGCGGACTATCCGGATCAGAAGCGCGCCAGACAATGGGCCTTGCCAATGACACGCAGGACGTTGCCGGAGCTTTGACATCCGACAAGATCCGCGATGCCGATATCGATGCCGGCCTGTATGACGGGGCAGAGGTGGAAACCTTGCTGGTCAACTGGCGTGATCCTGCGGCCTTCATGAGTATTCGCAAGGCGGTGATTGGCACGATCAGCCGTTCCGATGGCAAATTTACCGCCGAACTGGAAAGCCCGCTACAGGCTCTGGATCAGCCGAACGGCCGGTATTTCCGCAAAACCTGTGATGCCGAACTTGGCGATGAAGCCTGCGGCTTTTCGCTGACGCAGCCGGGTTTTACCGGATCAGCTACGGTGTTGGAAACAGGACCCGACGGCGCTGTCATTGCTTCAGGGCTGGATGATTTTGCCGAAGACTGGTTTTCAAACGGGGTCTTGCGCTGGGTCAGCGGGCCGAACTCAGGCCGCTCGCAACGGGTTGTCACTCATGACCACGGCCACTCAGGCGCTGTTTTGACGATTGAGGGGAGCGGTTGTGCCACGCCGTCAATCGGGGAAACGTTTTCGATTTCCGCCGGTTGCGACAAACGGTTTTCCACCTGCAAAACCAAATTCGCCAATTCACTGAATTTTCGTGGCTTCCCTCATCTTCCAGGCAATGACGCTGCATATGCCTATGCGCGCGAAGGCGACACATTTGACGGCGGGCCACTGGTTCCATGAAGGCGGGCGAACGCGAAAAACTTCGACGGGCCGTACTTGCCGAAGCGCATGGCTGGATCGGCACGCCCTATCGCCATCAGGGCTGGGCCAAAGGTGTCGGCTGCGACTGTCTGGGACTGGTACGCGGTATCTGGCAGGCAGTCTATAGCAGCCTTCCCGAGCAGCCCGGCGCCTATGCACCTGACTGGGCGGAAGCAGGTGGCTCCGACCGGATGCTGGACGCTGCCAGGCGGCATTTCGATGAATTGCCGCAGGATCAGGCCGCACCAGGCGATCTGTTCCTGTTTCGATGGCGGCCGCACATGAACTGCAAACATGCTGGAATCTTGGTTGATGAAGGCCGGATCCTGCATGCCTATCAGGGCCACGGCGTGCTGATATCGCCATTGGTCAGCCAATGGCGCCGCCGGATTGCGGCTGTGTTTTCTTTCCCTCATTTACCAAGGAAGGTCGCTGACTGATGGCAACATTGTTGTTGCAGGCCGCAGGTGCGTTTCTAGGCGGATTGTTGGGGCCGGTTGGCGCGACAATCGGCACGGCAGCCGGCGCACTTGCCGGGTATGTCGCAGACCGTGCGCTGCTGCAAAGCACCAAGCACGTCCACGGCCCGCGCCTTTCCGGCCCACGACCGCTGACCGCCGAAGAAGGGGCTCCGATACCGCGGCTTTACGGAACCGCCCGGCTTGGCGCGACGATTATCTGGGGCACCAGATTTGAGGAAAGCCGTCAGACCAGACGTCAGGGTTTCAAAGGCGGCCAGAAAACCACCACCTATTCCTATTTTGGCAATGCGGCCTTTGCGCTTTGTGAAGGAGAGATTGCAGGCGTGCGCCGGATTTGGGCGGATGGCAAGGAGGTCGATCGCGAGCAGATTGAGATAAGGGTCTACACGGGCGCTAAAGACCAGCAGCCCGATCCGTTGATCGAGGCCCGGCAGGGTGCCGGCAATGCACCCGCCTACCGCGGCACGGCCTATGTGGTCATCGAGCGGCTTGCCCTTGGCCAATATGGCAACCGGATACCCCAGTTTCAGTTCGAGGTCATACGGGCAGTTGGCGGTCTCAACGAAAAGATAAAGGCCGTGGTGCTGATCCCCGGTGCAACGGAGTTTGGGCTTTCGCCTGGCCCCGTAAGCCGTTCGTCACAATTTCTAGGCGGATTTGCAGATCTGACAGCAATACCTCTGTTTGGCTCCAGTGTTCCGCAGAACCGGAATGTTTTGTTTGCGCCAAGCGACCTCCAAGCCTCGCTCGACGAACTACAGATGCTTTGCCCCAACCTTAAACATGTTGCCGTGGTGACGGCCTGGTTTGGCGATGATCTTCGGGCAGGCGATTGCAAAATCCGCCCGATGATTACCGATGCGTCCGCTCCAAGTTCATCTGGAGCTTGGCTCGTATCCGGCGAGGCGCCGGCAACAGCGCAAGAAGTGTCAAAGTACAATGGCGGTCCCGCCTATGGCGGTTCTCCCTCAGACCGCTCCGTTGTCGACGCGATCGCCGAACTGAAGAACCGCGGGCTTAACGTAACACTTTATCCTTTTGTGATGATGGACATTCCGGCGGGCAATGCGCTGCCAAATCCCCATGGCGGTGCCGGCCAGCCTGCCTATCCCTGGCGGGGACGCATCACCTGCGACCCGGCTCCAGGCGAGACCGGTACGGCGGACAAAACCGCTCTGTCGAGAAGCCAGATTGCCACATTTTGCGGCAGCGCGGCACCGGCGGATTTTTCAGGCGTGCCCGGAACGGTTGCCTATACAGGTCCGGCTGGTGATTGGGGCTACCGGCGGATGATCCTGCACTACGCCAATCTTGCCGCAATGGCAGGTGGTGTCGACGGTTTTCTCATCGGATCGGAGTTTCGCGGTCTGACCACGGTGCGCGACGAGACAAACGCCTTTCCCTTCGTTGAACAGCTTGAGCAACTGGCCGGCGAGGTGGGTGCGATCCTCGGCCCTGCCACCAAACTGACCTATGGCGCCGATTGGAGTGAATATTTCGGCTATCAGCCAGCCGATGGCAGCGGCGATGTTTTCTTCCATCTCGATGCGCTGTGGGCACACCCGTCCATCGCAGCCGTTGGGATCGACAATTACCTGCCTCTGACAGATTGGCGCGATGGTGACTATGGTTCGGCTCATCCCGATGGTGCCGCAGGGCCCACCGACGCCAGCGCAATGCGCAAGAATGTCGCGGGGGGAGAGTATTTCGACTGGTTTTATGCCGATGAAACTGATCGCAGACAGCGAACACGCACGCCGATAGCCGATGGTGCCCATGCCAAGCCCTGGGTATTCCGGCCAAAGGATCTGAAGAGCTGGTGGCTAAACCAGCACTTCAATCGCCTTGCAGGCGTTGAAGTCACTTCGCCCACCGCCTGGGTGCCGGAGTCGAAACCGTTCTGGTTTACCGAACTTGGATGCGCGGCGGTCGACAAGGGGCCAAACCAGCCGAATGTCTTTTTCGATCCGAAATCCGATGAAAGCAAACGGCCATATTTTTCAAACGGTGGCCGCAATGATGTCGCGCAACGCCGGTTCATCGACACACATTTTTGCCATTGGGACGAAACACACCCCTCATTTGTCGAGGCCGATAATCCTGTATCATCGATTAATGGCGGACGGATGGTCGACACGTCGCGCATATATCTTTGGGCGTGGGATGCGCGACCGTTTCCGGCCTTTCCCCTACGGACGGATTTTTGGAGCGATGGCGACAACTGGCTCACCGGACATTGGTTGAATGGGCGGCTGTCGTCGACAGCCGTCGGCGATCTCATCAATGCCATTTTGCTTGATCACGGATTACCGCCGGCCGACGTTAGCGGGGTCGATGGAACCCTGGCGGGTTATGTTTCAGACAATCCGGCTTCAGCGCGCGCGGCGCTGGAACCGATGATTGACCTCTTCGGGCTGATTGCCCGCGAAGATGCAGGCCGATTGACACTTTTCAACGACTATCAGCCACCGGAACCGGTTCGCGATACCGGCAATCTGGTTGCCGAGCAAAATGAGGAGGTGATCGGCACGTCACGCGCGCCCGTCAGAGAGTTGGCAAACGAGGTGGTCCTGCATTTCCGCGATCCCTTGCAGGCGTTTCAGTCCGTTGCAGTCAGGCGCCTGTCGGCATTGGACACCAGCGGGAATATCCGTCAGCGTTCGATTGCCTTCCCAGGCTTGATGAGCGCCAGTCAGGGTGACGCGCTTGCCGGTGAATGGCTGCGGCGCAAATGGACAGAAAGAGACACGATTAAGTTCCGTCTGCCCGCATCCGCCAGGAACCTTTCAATCGGCGGTCTCGTCCGGCTGCCATTTTGCGGCGGCGAAGGCGAATTCACCATAACCGGCATAGATGACGGCCTGACCCGTCAGATCGAAGCGCGCAGGTCGAGGCGATCGCCACCGATACCCGACAGGGCGTCCCTGCCGGGCAATGGCTCATCCGAGCCGCTTGCCGCGCAAAACAAACCGCTCACGCTTTTTCTCGATCTGCCATTGACCGGCCCATCCGTCGAACCGCAATCGCAGTTGCGCGTCGCCGCCTGGAGCAAGCCCTGGCGGCAGCAGGCTGTTTCCGTTTCACCTGAGGAGACCGGATTTTCTCATCGCAGCGTAATCACACAACCAGCCGTAATCGGCGTATTGGAAACCCCATTATTGCCCGGGCCAGCCGGCAGGATGGATCGGGCAAACATTCTTCAGTTGCGTTTGATCGATGGTGAACTGGCAAGCGTCACGAAAGCTCAATTGCTAAATGGCGCTAATGTCTTCGCCCTCCAGGCGGCGAGCGGTGCATGCGAGATTTTGCAATTTGAATCGGCCGTCGAGATCGCCCCGTCAAGCTGGCAGCTGACCGGACTGCTCAGAGGTCAACTTGGAACGGAAGATGTTGCCGCTGCAGGATTTCCGACCGGGACATTCGCCATACTGCTCGATGAGGCTGTTCAGCCCGCCGGTCTGAACGCATCAGAGATCGGCCTTTCTTTAAACTGGCGGGTTTCTCAAACGGAGCTCTTCTTGAGCGATGAGCATATTTCATCATGGACCGGTGTCGGTGGCGTGCGTGCGCTGGCGCCGCTATCGCCGGCGCATCTTTCCGGCCGCGTCAATGCTGCCGGTGACTGGGAGTTTTCTTGGGTCAGGCGCGGCCGCGTCAATGCCGACAGCTGGGAGGGCGCGGACATCCCTCTGGGTGAATTCAATGAAGCTTACCAGGTGCGCGTCCTGCGCACTGACGGGGCCATTGTCCGCCAGGCATTGGTGAGCGCACCCTCATGGATCTATCCGGTCGGCGACATTTCCAGCGATTTTCCCACATCGTCGAATTTCGACCTGTCAGTCAGCCAGACAAGTCTCAGCAGCCACCAGGGAATTGCCGCAACAGCCAGATTCCAGACGGTTTGATCCGCCGGCATTCCCGTCACGCTAATTCAATTTTTCAACCGGAACGGAGATTGACATGAAAACCTCAAAACCCTGGTACCTGTCCAAGACCATCTTGGCATCAATAATCACAATCGCGATGGCTGCCGCCGGGCTTGTCGGGTTCCCGGTGGCGGGAATCGACAAGGGTGCGCTTTCTGAAACGTTGATTCAGGCGATCACGGCCATATCCGGGCTGCTTGCCATATTCGGGCGATTGTCTGCGAAAGAACGCATCGGTTAATCTTGAGTTGAATTCGTTCATTCCGTGTTCAGCCAAAATGCCGTAATAAGACGCCTATGAGTATGAATCGCATATGCAACTATGTGCTGGCCGCCACTCTGGCGGCCGGTATTTGTGTGCCCGGCACCGTTGCAACTGCCTTGCCGGCACAAACATCTGACGCAACTGCCAACCTCATTTTGGTCAGTAACAGTTGTTACGCTGTCGGCCAGTCGGTTGCGAAACAAAATGGCGGCAAGCTGGCCGCCGCCAAACAGAGACAAAGCGGCGGGCAGGCTGTTTGTGTTGTTGTGGTGCTGATACCGGCCAAAGACGGTCAGCGCCCCAAGCGGCAGCAGTTCATCGTGCCGCAATAATCCAATTTCATTGCCGCTGGATTTCGGTCCGTGATAGAGTTGAAAGTCATCGGAGACAGGTGAGGAGGCCACATGCGAATACTCGTTGTTGAAGACGATGTGGAGCTGAACCGCCAACTTTGCGAGGCGCTGACCGATGCCGGCTACGTGACGGACAAGGCTTTCGACGGCGAGGAGGGGCATTTCCTGGGCGATACCGAACCCTATGATGCGATTGTTCTGGATATCGGCTTGCCCCAGATGGACGGCATCAGCGTGCTCGAACGCTGGCGCCGCGATGGCCGGACGATGCCGGTGTTGATGCTCACCGCCCGCGACCGCTGGAGCGACAAGGTCTCAGGCATAGATGCGGGCGCCGATGACTATGTGACAAAGCCGTTTCACATAGAAGAGGTGCTGGCACGGGTACGCGCCCTGATACGCCGTGCGGCCGGCCATGCCTCGGCTGAACTGACCTGCGGTCCGCTGAGGCTGGATACGAAATCATCAAAAGCCGATATCAACGGCATTCCCCTGAAACTGACGTCGCATGAATTTCGGCTGCTGGCCTATCTGATGCACCATATCGGGGAGGTCATTTCCCGCACCGAGTTGGTCGAGCATCTGTATGATCAGGATTTCGACCGCGATTCCAACACGATCGAGGTGTTTGTCGGGCGGTTGCGCAAGAAATTGGACGTCGACCTGATCGAAACGGTCCGCGGAATGGGTTACCGCCTGCGCGATCCGGGATCCTGAGCGGGCAGTGCCGGCTGTGAACACTCCCGACAGGAAGTCCGGGCGCAAGTTGATTTCGCCACGCTCTTTGGCATTTCGTGTTGTCGGTCTGTCGACGGTACTCGCCATTGTCGCGCTCATCGCCATCGCAACCCTTATCTCAACCCTTTATGAAAACCGGGTGCAGCGGGATTTTGAAAACCTGCTCGAAGCACGCCTTTTTACGTTGCTGGGCGCAATTGGCCTGTCAGAAGGTGGTGAACTGCAAGGATCACCCAATCTGGGCGATTTGGGGTTTTTCGAACCGCAATCTGGAGACTACTGGGAGGTGGCGCCTCTAACCGATGCGATTTCGAGCAGAATGCGCTCCGTATCGATGACCGGTGATGTCGCCGCTCCACCACTTTCTGCCATACCCTTTGGCAGCGGCTTTCAACGCAAATACGATGTTGAGGGATTAGCGGGCGAACAATTGCGCGTCGTAGAAACGGAGTATGTTTTGGGCGGCGAAGATCAGGTTGCCCGCTTCCGCGTCATGGGCAATCTGGCAAAATTCAAGGCGGAAACGCGGCAGTTTCAAACATTGCTTTATTCTTATCTCGCCTTGTTTGGTGCAGGAATGATCGTCATCAACGCAGGAGCGATCCTTCTGGGTCTGGCGCCATTGCGGCGCGTGCGAAACGCGCTGGCGAAAGTCCGCGAAGGCAAGGCGGATCGACTGACCGGTGACTTCCCCCCCGAAATCGAACCCCTGGCGGCTGAAACCAACGCGCTGATCGACAACAACCGCAAGATCGTGGAACGATACCGCACCCAGGTCGGCAATCTTGCGCATTCGCTGAAGACGCCGCTGGCGGTTATCATCAATGAGGGCAGGGCGGCTGGCGGCAGGCGCGGCGCGATGGTTGCCGAACAGGCAGAAGCAATGCGCCGCCAGATCGACCATTATCTCCAGCGGGCCCGCATCGCGGCGCAACGCGACACAATCGTTTATCGAACGGGCATTTCTAAGCTGCTTAAACGGATGGTCAGGGTTCTAGATAAGTTGAATGCCGGCAAGTCTTTTGAACTGGGCCTGCCGGACGATGATCTGATATTCGCCGGCGAGAGGGAAGACATGGAGGAGATCGTCGGCAATCTTCTGGAAAATGCGGCAAAATGGGCAAAGTCAAAGGTTCTGATCACGGCAGACGTCGCAAATGCAATGGGCGGACGGCCCATGCTCAATGTGGTTATTGAAGACGACGGCCCCGGCATACCCAAGGACAAAGCTGCCGAAGCGATGAAACGCGGCAAGCGTCTGGACGAGACAAAGCCCGGAACCGGTCTGGGCCTGTCGATTGTTGCCGATCTGGCGTCTGAATATGGTGGTTCACTTTCGCTTGAACAATCAGCATTGGGCGGGCTCAAGGCGGTTGTGCATCTTCCCGGCGGTGATTAGAAGTTCGCTTGACAATTGGCCCGATAGCCCCAATTCGGTCAAACGGCACAACTAGTGGTCCGCAAGGCAACAAAGAACGAAACTGATATGGTGCGAATTCTAATTGTGTTTGGAACTCTGTTCACGCTTTCTGCGTGTACAACGGTGCCCTCGGCGTTGTCGCGCGCACCAGGAGAGACGCGTCAGGCGAACCAGGCTGAAATAATCAAGGCACTTGATGGCGGTTTGTTTGGCATGATTGGCAACATCGAGCCCAGTTATTCGGAAAAAATGCTGGCGATGGAGGCAGAATACCGTGCGCTCGAACATACGCCGGCAGGACAATCCGTGTCGTGGCAAAGCGAGAGTTCAGGCATTTCCGGAGTAGTTGTGGCTGCGCAGCCCTACCGGGTCGGAGCGCAGGACTGCCGGACATACAGCCACACGGTCAACGATGCTGGCGGTGTTCAAAAAGCGCGTGGAACGGCATGTCGAAATGGCGACGGCAGCTGGTCGCCGCTGGCATGACCGCTGGTGATGCTGATGGTGAGATATTTGGGTGGTAATGTGCAAAATCGTAACGGACGGTCATTGTGTTAGTGTTCTGGGTCTCCGCAATCATATTGACGATAGCCGCCTGTCTGGCGGTCTTGTACCCATTTTTAAGGCCCCGCCAGCCGGAAAGCGCCGGAGAGGCATATGACATCGAGGTCTATCGCGATCAGTTGACCGAAATTGATGCCGATGCAAGCCGTGGCCTGATTGAAGCGTCCGAAGCGGCAGAAGCACGCGCTGAGATTGGCCGGCGCATTTTGAAGGTTCATTCGCCGGGCGAAACCGGCCGCACCCGTCTGGAAACGGTTGGCAAATGGCTGGTCACCGCGTCGGTCGTTTTGGTGCCGCTGTTAAGCTGGGGCATTTATTCGGTGACCGGCTCACCGAACCTGCCGGGACAGCCGTTACAAGCGCGCCTCGAGAAAAATCCTGCTGAAAGTTCGATCAGTGAGCTGGTTGCGCAAGCGGAAGGCCATCTTGCGCAAAACCCCGAAGACGGAAGAGGCTGGGACGCGATCGCGCCAATCTATGTAAGGGTTCGCCGCTATGACGATGCGGTAGGAGCCTATCAAAATGCCATCCGCATCAATGGCGCCAATGCCCGCCGCCAGGCAGGTCTCGGCGAAGCATTGACGGCAACCGGCAGGGGTCTCGTGTCTGACGAAGCCCGCACGGCCTTTCACCAGGCATTGTTGTTGCAGCCGGGAAATCCCAAGGCCAGGTTTTTTCTGGCGATGGCCACGGCGCAGGCCGGCAGTCCGAAAAAGGCGATATCAGACTGGGAAAGCCTTGCAGCCGACGTTTCACCTGAATCACCGTGGAAATTCGCAGCGCTTAGCGCCATCCGTGGTGTACGGGAAAATTTGAAGCAAACCGAGACAGCTGAAGATCGCGGGCCCGATGCAGACGACATTGCCAAGGCTCAGGAGATGTCGGCTGACGATCGTGGCGCCATGATTGAATCAATGGTTGCAGGATTGGCTGCCCGGCTTGAAGAAAACCCTAAGGACCGGGAAGGTTGGCAAAAGCTGATACGTTCCTATGTAGTGTTAGGCAAACAACAAGACGCCAGGGCTGCCTATCAACGCGGTTTGAAGGTGTTTGAAGACGATCCTGAAGCCGTCGCCGAGCTGAATGGATTTGCCAATGGTCTTGGCCTTTTGAAAGTGGACTGAACTGTGACCAGAAAACAGAAACGATTGAGTGTCATTGCAGCAGGCCTTGGGTTTCTTGGGATCGCTGCCACCTTGGTATTTTTCGCGCTGGGCCAAAAGACATCCTATTTCTACATGCCTGCCGACCTCGCCGAAAGCGACGTGGATTCCGGCGAGCGCATCCGGCTCGGCGGACTGGTCGAAGCGGGTTCCGTTCTGCGCGGTGAGGGAACCGAAGTGCAATTTTCAGTGAGCGATGGCGATGCCAGCGTTAAAGTAGCATATAACGGTATTCTGCCTGACCTGTTTCGCGAAGGTCAGGGCGTTGTCACCGAAGGCGTTTTGGAGGGTGATGGTTCATTTCGGGCAGATTCCGTTCTTGCCAAGCATGATGAAAATTACATGCCCAAGGAAGTCGCTGACAGTATGAAAGAAAAGGGCGTCTGGCAGCACACGGAATAATGTGCAAAGCCTGACAGCCGCAAGATAAGAACAGGGGAACAAAGATGGTTGAAGCGGGGCATTTTGCACTGGTACTTGCCATGGCTCTGTCACTGGTGCAGTCCGTTCTGCCACTTTGGGGAGGGCAAACCGGCAATGCCAGGCTGATGGAAATCGGCGGTCCTGTCACCATCGCCGCCTGTGCAATGACATTCATTGCTTTCGGGGTCTTGACGGCAGCCTACGTGCAGTCGGACTTTTCCGTGGTCAATGTCTGGCAGAACTCACACTCTCGACAGCCCTTACTCTACAAGTTCACCGGCACCTGGGGCAATCATGAAGGCTCAATGCTGTTGTGGGTGGCCATTCTCACCCTGTTCGGTGCTTTCGTCGCGGTTTTTGGCCGCAACCTGCCGCCAGTCTTAAAGGCGAATGTTCTGGCCGTTCAGGGTTGGATCGGCTCGGCGTTTCTTCTGTTTATCCTCGTTACCTCAAACCCCTTTACCCGCCTTGTGCCGGCACCGGTGGAAGGGCGCGACTTGAACCCGGTCCTCCAGGACATCGGGCTGGCGATCCATCCCCCGCTGCTCTATCTGGGTTACGTCGGTTTTTCGGTTTGCTTTTCCTTCGCAATAGCAGCCCTCATAGAGGGGCGCATTGATGCTGCATGGGCCCGCTGGGTGCGGCCCTGGGCGCTCGCCGCGTGGGCATTTTTGACCGGCGGTATCGCAATGGGGTCTTACTGGGCCTACTATGAACTGGGCTGGGGAGGGTTCTGGTTCTGGGACCCGGTGGAGAACGCCTCGTTCATGCCGTGGCTGGCCGGGACCGCGCTGCTGCACACCGCAATCGTGATGGAAAAGCGCTCAGCGTTGAAAGTCTGGACCGTTTTGCTGGCGATACTGACCTTCGCACTGTCGATGCTCGGGACATTTCTCGTGCGCTCTGGTGTTTTGACATCGGTGCATGCATTTGCCTCCGACCCGAGCCGCGGTGTGTTCATCCTGGCGATCCTCGTATTGTTCATTGGCGGTGCGCTGGCATTGTTTGCGGTTCGCGCAAACATTCTAACCACCGGAGGGCTGTTTCACCCGATCTCGCGCGAAGGTGCGTTGGTGCTCAACAATCTGTTCCTGACAACGGCGACGGCGACTGTCTTGATCGGAACACTTTATCCATTGCTCGTGGAAGCTGTGACGGGCGACAAGATTTCCGTCGGCGCACCGTTTTTCAATCTGACGTTCGGACCGCTTATTTTACCGCTCCTGGCGGCGGTTCCATTCGGACCGCTTTTGGCCTGGAAGCGCGGCGATATCCGCGCCGTGACGCAACGTCTGATGGCCGCGTTTGCCGGTGCATTGGCGCTTGCGGCTGTCATCCTGTTTTTTGCCGGTTTCAGCGGCATATTGCCTGCGCTGGGCATCGGGCTCGGCGCATGGCTGATCCTTGGTGCTCTGACCGACCTGGCGCTTAAATGCGGCGTGATGACGGTATCGCCCCGGGTGATGCTGCGACGCGCATTGGGTCTGCCCCGTTCAATGGTCGGCACGACCCTGGCTCACGCCGGCGTGGGCATCACGGTAATCGGCGTCGTATCGGTCACCGCGTTTCAGACAGAAAGCATCGTCACCATGAAACCGGGTGAAACCATTCCCATCGCCGAGTATTCGCTGCGTTTTGACGGGCTGGAGCCTGCCCAGGGTCCAAACTATACCGAAGACCTCGGCAAATTCGTACTGCTCGGGTCCGGCGGACAGACGGTCGCGAATATTATCTCGGCCAAACGGGTCTATACCGCCAGGCGGATGCCAACCACCGAGGCCGGCATTGAAACTCTGTGGTTCAGCCAGGTCTATGTTTCGCTGGGCGATCCCACAAACGACGGCGGTATTGTGGTCCGCGCCTGGTGGAAACCGTTTGTGACCTTCATCTGGCTTGGGGCGCTGGTAATGATGACCGGCGGCGTCCTTTCGCTCGCAGACCGGCGCTTGCGGGTGGGCGCTCCATCGCGCCGCAAGGAACCAAGGCCGGCATTGGAGCCCGCAGAATGAGGCGGTTGGCCGCAATCTGCATGGCCGCAGCATTGATTGCCGTTGGCGCATGTCTTCCGGCAATTGCCGTTCTGCCTGAAGAGGTGCTTGATGATCCGACGCTTGAAGCCAGGGCTCGCTCGATCTCTACCGGATTGCGCTGTCTCGTCTGCCAGAACCAGTCGATCGACGATTCCGATGCCGACCTGGCCCGTGACCTGCGCGTGCTGGTGCGCGAACGCCTGGTTGCCGGCGACACCGATGAAGAGGTGATGGAGTTCATTGTTTCCCGCTACGGAGAATTTGTGCTCCTGAAGCCGAGTTTCAATCTGCAAAATGCGCTTTTATGGACTGCACCGTTTGCAATTTTGATTGTTGGCGGCTGCGTGCTGTTCTTCTCAGTGAAGAAGCGTCAGCGACCGGCACAAGGCACCGCAGGTTTAACTGATGCGGAACAAGCCAGGCTCGACAACATTTTACACCAGCGTGAACACGATAGCTGATAGTCTCGGTCGATTTGCATCGCCTTGAAAGGATCAGCAATGCCGGAGAAAATTCAAAAGCTCGAATTTGCGGGACATTCGGGCGCAAAACTGGCGGCCCGGCTTGACGTTCCTGACGGTCCGTTGCGCGCTTATGCCTTGTTTGCCCATTGCTTTACCTGCACAAAGGACATTCTGGCGGCCCGGCGAATAGCCGCCGCACTGTCGCGCACAGGCATCGCCGTTATGCGCTTCGACTTTACCGGCCTCGGTTCTAGCGAAGGCGAGTTTGCATCGACAAACTTTACCTCAAATGTCGAAGACATGATGTCTGCGATTGACTATCTGCGCGATAATTTCGAAGCGCCCTCCATCCTTATCGGTCATTCGCTCGGCGGAGCAGCCGTACTTGCCACCGCCGGCAAGGTGCCGGAAGCCAAAGCCATCGTCACGATCGGTGCGCCAGCCGATACCGAACACGTTTTGCACAATTTCGGATCAAGCATTGAGGAAATCGAGCGCGACGGCGAAGCAGACGTCGAACTTGCTGGCCGCACGTTTCGGATTCAAAAACAATTCGTTGATGATGTTCGCGCAACCAGTCTGACAAACACGATTGGCACGATGAAAAAGGCGTTGCTGATATTGCATGCGCCGCTTGATGCGACCGTTGGCATCGAGAATGCAAATAAGATTTTCACCGCCGCCAAACATCCAAAAAGTTTCGTTTCACTTGATACTGCCGATCATCTGCTGACCAACGCCGAGGATGCGGCATTCGCCGCCGATGTCATAGCCGGCTGGGTGGCGCGCTATATTGCGCGCGACACACCGCAGGGCGAAGAGGAAATCGAACATGTCCGCGTGGCTGAAACCGGACAGGGAAAGTTCCAGAATACGGTTCAGGCTGGCCCGCACCGGTTGTTTGCCGACGAGCCGAAATCGGTTGGCGGGCTTGAGTCAGGTCCGACGCCTTATGATTTTCTGTCAATGGCGCTTGGCGCCTGCACATCGATGACGTTACGCATGTATGCTCACTACAAGAAGATCGAACTGGGCCGTGTCAGCGTCGACGTTTCGCACGCCAAGATCCATTCCTCCGACTGTGCCGAATGCGCCGATGACGAGCGCGCCGCCGGCGGTAAAATCGACCGGTTCGAACGCGTGATATCGATCGATGGCGGCGTGCCCGATGCATTGGCAGGAAAAATTGAAGAGATCGCCGACAAGTGCCCGGTTCACAAGACACTTGAAACCAGCGCCAAGGTTGCGACGATTGTCAAACGGTAAGCACAGCCATCTGGTTATTCCCAGACCAACATTACTAAAATTTCATACAGTGGAAACCAGCGGGTAATCCTAAAGCCTTTATATCCGGTCCTCAAGATCGGCGATCACTTCGCCGTATCACGCAATTTTTCAAAAGGATCGAGACCAGATGAACATCAATGCCACATTGAAAAACGGCTTTAGCAAGCGCTTGACCGCGGGAACTGCGGCAATCGCCATTTTGGGGGCAGCCGGTATCGGTGCGATCACCGCCGGCACGGCCCCGGTACACGCTGAGGCCGTGCGGGTTGAGGCGCCTGCCGCTCCGGGTTTTGCCGATGTGGTCGAAAAAGTGTCTCCTGCGGTTGTCAGCGTCCGGGTGACCGCCCGGCTTGAACCGGCAGTCAATGACGGCAATGGTTTTTCATTCAACATGCCGGGCTTTGACAGTCTGCCAAACGACCACCCGCTGAAGCGCTTTTTCAAGGAGTTCAGGGGCGAGCGCGGACCGCAATTTGGTCCGCGTGGCGGTCAGCGCAGGCCGGGCGGTCCCCGTCCGGTGTCGCAAGGATCAGGATTTTTCATTTCCGATGACGGCTATCTGGTAACCAACAATCATGTCGTGGAAGGTGGTGGAGCGTTCACGGTCGTCACGGATGATGGCACCGAACTTGACGCAAAACTGATTGGCACCGATCCGCGCACGGATCTGGCCGTGCTCAAGGTCGGGGAAAAACGAAAATTCACCTATGTCGGTTTTGCCGATGACACCAAGGTTCGCGTCGGCGACTGGGTGGTTGCCGTCGGCAATCCGTTCGGACTTGGCGGAACAGTCACGGCCGGTATTGTTTCAGCACGTGGCCGCGATATCGGGGCCGGGCCCTATGACGATTTTCTGCAAATCGACGCAGCCGTAAACCGGGGCAACTCAGGCGGTCCGGCCTTCAATTTGAGCGGTGAAGTGGTCGGTGTGAACACGGCGATATTTTCACCATCCGGCGGCAATGTCGGCATTGCGTTTGCGATTCCCGCTTCCGTCGCCAAAGACGTCATCGCTGACCTGATCGACGACGGAGCGGTCGAACGCGGCTGGCTCGGCGTTTCCATTCAGCCCATTACCGCTGACATCGCCGATTCGCTTGGCCTTGACGGTACCGATGGTGCGCTGGTGACCGACGCACCTTCCGACGGCCCCGCCCATGGCGCAGGCATTGGTGCCGGCGATGTGATTGTTTCGGTGGATGGCGAGACGGTGGAATCGCCGAAGGATCTTGCCAAAAAAAATCGGCTCGGTCTCGCCCGGCGCCAAGGTCGAGGTCGGTCTCTGGAAGAATGGCAAATCCGAAGCGGTGATGGTTGAGCTTGGCACGCTTCCGGGCATTCAAAACCGTGCCGCATTGATCGAAACGGACAAAAAACAGTCCAATGTCGTGGAGGGTTTCGGCCTGACGGTCACGCCAGCCGATGATGGCAATGGCGTTGTCGTCACCGATGTCGACAGCGATGGCGAGGCGGCAAGCCGTGGCATCCGGGCCGGTGATGTTATCGTGTCGGTCAATTCCGAGCCGGTTTCCAGCATCAGGGACATTGCTGCGGCCGTCGGAAAGGCAACCGACGCCGGGCGCAAAGCAGTGCTGTTTCAGCTTCGCCGTGATGAGGCAAACCGCTTCGTCGCATTACCTGTCGCCAAGGGTTGATCGTCTGCAACATTGCCGGCCATGGGAATGGGGTTGAAATACCTCGATACGTTCTAACAGGCCGGAAATCCGTTCGAATTTTTCCGGTTTGGCGGCAGCGGGTCTGATGCCCGGCTGCCGCCCAAACCAAGAAGCTTTTCTGTGATGAAATCCGTTCTATAGTTTCGCCATGAAGATTCTTGTCATCGAAGACGACCGCGAGGCCGCATCCTATCTGGAAAAGGCATTTACCGAGGCTGGCCACACCGCCCATATTGCCGGTGATGGCGAGACCGGGTTCACACTGGCCGATACCGGAGATTATGACATCCTGGTGGTTGATCGCATGCTGCCGAAGCGCGATGGTCTTTCGGTTGTGGCAGGACTTCGGGCGCGCGGCAATGACACGCCGGTACTCATTTTATCGGCTCTAGGTGAGGTTGATGATCGCGTTACCGGCTTGAAGGCCGGTGGCGACGACTATCTGACAAAACCATACGCCTTTCGCGAATTGCTCGCCCGTGTTGAGGTGCTGGCAAGGCGCGCAAGTTCGGCGGAAGCAGAAACGGTCTACCGCGCCGGTGATCTGGAGCTTGACCGCCTGTCGCATTCCGCCAGGCGTGCCGGAAAAGATATTACCCTTCAACCGAGGGAATTTCGCCTGCTGGAATATCTCATGCGTCACGCCGGCCAGGTGGTGACCCGCACAATGCTTTTGGAAAATGTCTGGGAATATCATTTTGATCCTCAGACCAATGTGATTGATGTTCACGTCTCCAGACTGCGCAGCAAGATCGAAAAGGGCTTTGATAAACCAATCCTGCACACGATCCGCGGCGCCGGCTATATGCTGAAGGCCGATTGACGGGAAGATGGCAGCACTTCCAGCCATCATGAAGACCACAGCGGCGAGACTTTCCGCGCTTTATCTGATCCTGTTTGCCGTATGCGCCATTGCTTTGGTGTTCTACATGACTTCGTTCTCGTTGCGGGCGTTCACCACCCAGACCCAAAGTGCAGTATCGGAGGAAGTCCAGGACCTTGCCAGAATATTTCGCCGGGGCGGTCTGCCGGGGCTTGTCCGTTCGGTCGACAGCCGCTCGCGGCAGCCAGGCGCCTATCTTTATCTGATCGCCGATCCGAACGGCCGTATTCTGACAGGCAATGTCGAGGAGCTGGAACCTGGTGTACTGGAAATCGATGGCTGGTCACCGCGTCCATTCTGGTACCAGCGCTACAGCAATCCGCGAAGTGATCGGCGCCATCAGGCGATTGCGCAGATTTTCCGCCTTCCCAACCGCATGATTGTCCTTGTCGGCCGCGACATGGGAGAGCCGGAGCGGTTTCGTCAGGTCGTTCGCCGGGCCCTCGTCCTCGCGCTTGGTGTCATGGGCGTCGGCGGATTTCTGATCTGGTTTTTTGTTGGCCGGCGCGCATTGAAGCGGATCGATGAGGTCACTGACGCAAGCCGCCGCATCATGTCCGGCGATTTGAGCGGCAGACTACCGGTTTCCGGCGCCGGTGATGAATTCGACCGGCTATCGGCAAATCTGAACACCATGCTGGCCCGCATCGCCAATTTGAATGAAGGCTTAAAACAGGTCTCCGACAACATCGCGCATGATTTAAAGACGCCATTGACCAGGCTCAGGAACCAGGCCGAAGCGGCATTGTCGGGCAAGAAGAAGACGGCGGACTATCGCGATGCGCTTGAGGGCACGATCGCAGAGGCCGACCAGCTTATCCGGACATTCAATGCCATCTTGATGATTTCCAGGCTGGAGGCCGGTTATTCGGCAGAGGCCACCGAACCGCTTGACCTTAACGCCATTCTTGGCGATGTCGTCGAACTGTATCAGCCGGTCGCAGAGGATGCCGCAGTGAAATTGGCCATTGAAACCCCCGGACCGGTCATGATCAACGGCAATCGTGAACTGATTGGTCAGGCACTGTCGAACATCGTGGACAATGCGATTAAATATTCGGCCGGCA
Organism: Rhizobiaceae bacterium; assembly: GCA_963669455.1. Classification (GTDB taxonomy): domain Bacteria; phylum Pseudomonadota; class Alphaproteobacteria; order Rhizobiales; family Rhizobiaceae; genus JAWKWH01. The sequence continues at coordinate 3,012,773 of OY770026.1, read as the reverse complement.
ACAGCCAGTCGCCCGAGGCGCGGCTGAAACTGGATTGCGAGGATAAGCGGGTTTTGCTCACCGTCAGCGACAACGGACCAGGTATCGCGCCAGAAGACCGCCAACGGGCAACCGAACGGTTTGTCAGGCTTGAAAAAAGCCGGACACAACCGGGCTCGGGCCTGGGGCTGGCCTTGGCCAAGGCCGTCATGCAGTTTCATGGCGGCGAGTTCATTCTGTCGGGTGACGGCAATGGGCTGACTGTGACCATGGCGTTTCCGGCGGAGGATGCCGGATCATGACGGCGGTAAAGCAGCTCGACTGCACAGATGGCAGCATCTGGTTTGGCGCGCCGGCAAGGACGCTCTCACCCCTTGATCCAGACAATGCCGAACGCGAACTCGACGATCTGGCGAACATGGCAGACGATGGTGAATTGCCGGTGCTGGCAGCTCTTGCCGCATCGAAAACGCCGCTTGCGGAGTTTTTGGCCGCCGTCCTCGATCTGTCGCCCTATATCCGCGATTCACTGCGCCGCCGCCCGGCGATGCTGGAACAGCTTTCAGGTAAATCGGTCGACAGGCGGCTTGGAGAAATCCGTGATGAGATAGGAAAATTGTCAGCTGCCGGCTCAGAAGCCGCAATGATGAATCAGATGCGTGAGTTAAAGCGCGAAGCCCATTGCCTGATTGCGCTGGCCGATCTTGCCGGCGCCGCCGTGCCGCAGGAGACGGTGCGCCGGATGAGCGAACTCGCCGACAATTGCATCGCCGCTGCGGTACGCCATGTGCTGCTGGAAGCGCATCGAAACGGAAAATTAAAGCTGCCGCAGCTGGAGTCACCCGAACAGGGATGTGGCTGGATAGTGCTGGCCATGGGCAAACTCGGTGCCGGCGAACTGAATTTCTCTTCCGATATCGACCTCATCGTGTTTTTTGATCCGCAAGCGCCTGCAATCACCGACCCGTATGACGCTTCCGAGCTTTTCGTCCGCCTGACGAGAAAGCTGGTCCGTATTTTAAACGACCGGACCGGCAATGGTTACGTGTTTAGAACCGATCTGCGCCTGCGGCCCGATCCGGGCTCGACACCACTGGCCATCCCCGTTGAAGCAGCGCTCACCTATTATGAGAGCCGCGGCCAGAATTGGGAACGCGCTGCGATGATCAAGGCCAGACCGGTTGCAGGCGACAGTGCCGCCGGCCAGGCGTTTTTGGACAATCTCGTTCCCTATATCTGGCGCAAATATATGGATTTTGCGGCCATCGCCGACGTCCATGCCATCAAGCGGCAGATCCATGCCCATAAGGGTCATGGCGAGGTCGCCGTCCATGGCCATAACGTCAAGCTCGGGCGCGGCGGCATTCGCGAGATCGAGTTCTTCGTGCAAACCCAGCAATTGATCGCAGGCGGCCGGTTTCCCGAACTTCGCGGCCATTCAACTACCGCCATGCTGACAATGCTGGCGGAGCGCGGTTGGATTGCCGAAGAAACCTCGAAAGCCTTAATCGCGCAATATTGGTTCCTGCGCGATGTTGAACACGCCATCCAGATGGTTGCCGACGAACAGGCTCATAATCTGCCTGATGAAGACCGGGAGATGACGCGCATAGCGCATATGCTCGGCTATGACGGGAGCCAGACGTTTTGCGAGGCCTTCCGGAAATCGCTGAAAACCGTGGAGGCGCATTACGCCGAACTTTTCGAGGCAGATGCCGGTTCCTCCGACGATGCGGTCAATCTTGTCTTTACCGGCGATGTCGATGATCCGGCAACGCTAGAAACGCTGTCCGCACTTGGCTTTGAGCGGCCATCGGATATTTGCCGTGTGGTACGGTCCTGGCATTTCGGCAGATACCGCGCCACCCAGACAGCGATATCACGCGAACGCCTGACCAAGCTGACGCCACGCCTGTTGGAAACATTTGGCCGGACCAAACGCGCCGATGAAGCTTTAATGCGTTTTGACGAATTCATTTCCGGCCTGCCAGCCGGCATTCAGCTGTTCTCGCTATTGCAGACAAATCCGGCCCTGCTGGATCTGCTGGCGACGATCATGGGCGCCGCGCCGCGCCTGGCCAAAACCATTACCCGCCGGCCGCATGTGTTTGACGGGCTGCTGGATCCGGGCTTGTTGTCGGAACTGCCCGATCGCGATTATCTACAGGAGCGGCTCACCGCATTCCTTGATGGCGCGCCATCCTATGAGGATATTCTCGACCGGCTGCGCATCTTTGCAGCTGAACAAAGATTTCTGATCGGCATCCGCCTGCTCACCGGCGCCATCGACGCCGGTCACGCCGGCCTTGCATTTTCCGACCTCGCAGACCTCACCGTCTCGGTGGCGCTCGACGCGGTGGTGGATGAATTCGCAATCCGCCATGGCAGGATTGCAGGTGGCGAGGTCGCGGTGATTGCAATGGGCAAGCTCGGCAGCCGTGAACTGACCGCAGGATCGGATATCGATTTGATTCTGCTTTATAACCATGATCCGGAAGCCGTTGAATCCGATGGGGAAAAGCCGCTGGCGCCATCGCACTACTATGCCAGACTGACCCAGCGCCTAATCGCCGCCGTCTCCGCACCGACAGCCGAAGGTACCCTCTATGAACTGGATTTAAGGCTTCGCCCGTCCGGCAATAAGGGACCGGTCGCAACACATATCGACGCCTTTGCCAAATATCAGCGCAGTCAGGCCTGGGTTTGGGAACATATGGCTTTGACGCGCGCGCGCGCAATCGCCGGTGACGATACGCTAATGCGGATTGCCGGCACCGAGATCGCCAATGCGCTTGAGACCGAACGCGATGCGGCCGAGGTGATGAAGGAAGCCCGCGACATGCGGGCACTGATCGAGCAGGAAAAACAGGCAGCCAGCATCTGGGATGTGAAACTGATCCCCGGCGGCCTGATTGATCTGGAATTCATCGCGCAGACGTCGGTTCTCATCACGCACACGTCAAGCCGGGTAGGGACGACATCGACCGCTGCAAGACTCAGGCAGCTGCCGGCAAATCAGGTGCCGCCGCAAACCCGTCAAGAGCTTGAAGCGGCCCATGAGCTCTATTCGACGCTCACCCAGATCTCGCGGCTGTGCATATATGGCGCCATCGACCCGAACGATATTCCCCCGGGTCTTGCCGATCTTTTGCTCAAATACACCGACTTGCCGGATTTGAAGGTTTTGGCAGCACACATTGAAGAGACGTCAAGCCGTGTTCGTCGCCACTTCGACACGCTGCTTGATGACAAGGGCTGATGATGGCTTTGGCGGCCCAAAAATGTTTTCAAGCCATTATGAGAGCGATCGCCATTGGTCAATTTGCACTCAAAACCATCATTTGCAGCATGTGGCGCACCGAATGATTGCCTCCCATGGCTTCGGTTGACAGTTAAACATCCTGCGAACAAAAATATGTCTGGACCATTTGGAAGAGTTGGATGTTCTGGTCAGGGCGATCAATTTCCGATGACATGCGTCATTGGATCCTGGAATGTTTCGAGTGGTTCGACGGGAAGTTCGAACCGCCACCTGCGCCCATTCTCCCCACCAAAGCGTTTTTCAAGGCACCCGGCGGCGCAAATGAAGCGACTGCAAAGCTCGTCCTTGAGGACGTCAAAAGACATATGGGTTTTGACGCGCCGGTTGAGCTCTTTCCGCTAAACGTGCTGCCGGCAGAGCTGCGCTACACCTACCAAACCCCATCTGAAACGGCAGGAACATTTGAGGATGTAGATGGAATTCCGGTTATTCAATACAACCGGGAACAATTGCATTACCCCATCCAGTTTATCAATGTGATTGCGCACGAACTGATGCATGCACGCTTGTCCGGAGCGGTAAACGACGTACCCGGAGGAGAGGAGCTCCATGAACTGGCCACCGACCTGGGATGCATCATCGCCGGATTCGGCGTGTTCCAGATGCAGGCCGCCGATAATGCTGGGTGGGCTGGCTATTTGTCCCAACCAACACGCGCATTTTCTTTGGCGGTATTCCTAGATCGGCGCGGGTTGGGGCAGGAGGAGGTCGCCGGCTACCTGTCTCCCAGATGCAACAAATTGCTGAAGCGCGCGATCAAGGAACTACAGAGCATATAAAGCCTCGCGCCGGTACCAGTTTCAAACGGGCATATATGGCGCTCAGCCAAAAATCAGCAAAACTCCAATGGAAATTGTTTTCGTATGATTTGATCTCAATCAAATCGTACCGCTTTGCAACCATCTATGAAGGTGGCGGAAAACACTCGTTTCGACGGTGAAATAGGAACGCCATTACCCGAAAACATGACTGCCACATGGTTTTCGCTGGCCCTTGCGGGCTTGGTCTACCTGTTCCGCCGTCTTGGAAAAGACGGTCAAAAAAGGGCTCTTTGTGAGCCTGGCCGTCCTGGGTTGCACGAAGCCGTGGGGTTTTTCCGTTCCCACGGAGGGGAAGGTGCTAATCAGCACCTTCCCCGCGCCAGGGATAAGGTGCTATAGCATCACCCGCCCTTCGCGAAATGAGGTCCGCATGCCCAACCCCGGCATCAGCCAGGAGATTCAATGAAAATTGCTTGCGTTAGCGCAACCGAACGTGGCGAAACGGATCGCCTGCTGGCCGCAATTGCCGACCGGTTGCAGGCAGACGGCAAGGTGCTCGCCGGTATCGTAAAGGATACCGGGCACGAAAGCCGGTTTGAAAACGGCTGCGACATGAAGGTCAGGGTTCTGCCCGAAGGTCCCGTTATCGATATCACGCAAAATTTGGGCGCAGGCTCCGGTGCCTGCCGTCTTGATCCCGCTGGCATTGCTGCCGCTGTCTCGACGGTTGAAAGCCGGCCATTTGACAATGTCGACCTGTTCATCCTCAACAAGTTCGGCCCCGAAGAGGCCTCGGGCCGGGGGTTTTGTCCCGTTATTGCCGAGGCGCTTGACCGCGATATTCCGGTGCTTGTCGGCGTCGGTCCGGGTACCCGCGAGGCATTTGACGCATTCGCCGGCGGACTTGCCGAAAAACTGTTGCCTCAATTGGATGTGATCCTACAATGGTGCTCGGCCGCACTGTCAAAGAGCGCGCCAGCCTCCGTTGAATAGGGCTTGAAATCACAATGGCCGAGGCTGATCCTGAACAATTAGGCCATACCGGCCGGCAGCGGGGCTGGCAGGGGCCGGGCGTACTGTCCTATGGCTATCGTCCGTTCTTTTTGCTGGCCGGCTTATGGGCTGCGCTGGCAATGACAATCTGGATCGCAATGTTCGCAGGCGCTGGACAGCTGCCGACACGGTTTGATCCGGTGTCGTGGCATGCCCATGAGATGCTGTTTGGCTATCTCGGTGCGGTAATGGCCGGGTTTTTGCTGACCGCAGTGCCAAACTGGACCGGGCGCATGCCGATCATCGGCTGGCCGTTGGCCGGGCTTACCGCAGTTTGGTTGTGCGGACGGATCGCAATCGCCATCTCCGCCATATTGCCGCCCTGGCTGGTTGCAGTGGTTGATCTTGCGTTTCCCGCCGTGCTGGCAATCGTCATAGCCCGCGAAATTCTGGCCGGGAAAAACTGGCGCAATCTTATCGTGTTGGCCCTGTTGCTCCTATTCATGATTGCCAATGGCCTTTTCCACGCACTGGCAGTAGCCGGGGCCTATGCCGCCGGGTCTGTTGGATTTCGCATGGGTCTGGCTGTTGCTGTGATGCTGCTCAGCCTGATCGGAGGGCGGATCGTGCCAAGTTTCACCCGAAATTGGCTGGTCAAACAGGGCCTCGTTGCCAAACCGGCCGCGGTCGGGCGTCTCGACAAGCTGACGCTCATTGCAACCCTTGTCTGCCTGTCGCTTTGGACGGTTTTGCCGGAGAATATTGTCACCGCCTATCTGAGCCTTGCCGCCGGGATTTTGCATCTGGTGCGACTGGCCCGCTGGTCGGGCTGGCGCGCATTGCCAGAACCCCTGCTGTGGATCCTGCATGTCGGCTATTTCTTTGTCCCGCTGGGCTTTGTGGCGATAGGTTTATCAGCGCTCGATTTGGAGGTAAGCCCGCCCGTCGGCGCGCTGCATATCTGGATGGCCGGCGCCATCGGCGTTATGACGCTCGCCGTCATGACCCGCGCGAGCCTCGGCCATGCCGGGCGGCCTTTGAGCGCAACACCCGCGGTAACGGCGGTGTATCTGTTGGTGTTGGGCTCGATAGCGTTGCGATTTATTGCATCCTTTGATGTCGCCCCGGTTTGGATTTTATACACTTCTGCGGGTGCGTGGATTGCAGGCTTTGCCGGTTTTTGCGTGCTTTATTGGCCCATTCTGACCGCTCGGCGTTAAACAAGACGGGGATCGGTTTTGATTATGAACGGATTTATCGTGAGCCAGCTCAGTTGAATTCGTAACCCCAAAGCGACACATCCTCCCCATCACGCTGGCGTTCGTCTTCGGGCACGTCTTCGATACGCGGGTCGAATTGCACCGTTTCCGGTGTCTGCGCTGTTGAGACCGGCAATATGTGGAAATCCTGCCGGTCATCCAGGTCTGTCGCACCACGCCGGAAAGTCCGCCACAATGTGTGGCCTGCATATAAGGCAAAACTGGCCGCCGCAGCGATGAAGAAACCCGATGGGCCGGCAACATCCATGAGCCGGCCTGCCAGTTGCGGCCCCACCATCGTGCCGCCGCCAAAGACGATCAGAAGACCGCTCGACACTTTCACAAACTCTTCCGGTTCTGCCATGTCATTGGCGTGGGCGACATTAAGCGCATAAATCGGAAACAGCGCGGTTCCGAACCAAAACATGCCGGCAAAGATCATCGTCTGGTTTTGCGGTTGAAGCACCATCATCATGATGGACACCACCAGCCCGATCAAGCCGCCGATCGCCATGACATAGCGGCGGTCGATCATATCGGACAGGCGTCCGAGCGGAAATTGCGCTATCGCGCCACCGATCATCGCGCAGGCGAGCATGGTTGCGATACCCGCACTCGACAGGCCGGCATCCTCCCCATAAATCGGCCCGAAGAACAGCCAGATACCGGTCAAGACGCCAGTCAGGAAGGAGCCGATGACCGCCGTCGGTGATTTGCCGTAAAGCCCTTTCAGGTCGAGCGAGACGCGTGTCAGCGGCACAGGCGCCTGGGCCGACGACAGCGCCGTCGGCAGCAATGCCAGGCTGAACAACAGCGCCACGATCATGAATAGTTCCAGGCTTCCCGCATCGCCAAACGGCATGATGTACTGGCCGCATGCCAGCCCGATCATGGAGATGGTCATATAGGCGGAAAAGATTGCGCCGCGGTTTTCGTTCGAAGCCTTTTCATTCAGCCAGCTTTCCAGCACCATATAGGCACCAGCGGTGGCAAATCCGCCCAAGCCCCGAATGAGCGCCCAGAAAACCGGGTGCACGGCAAGCGCATGTAGCAGAAACGACATCGCCAGTAACGTTTGCAGGGCGGCAAACACCCTGATGTGGCCAACCCGGCGAACCAGATAGGGCATCAATATGCAGCCGAGCGTGAAAAACAGTGCATAGGACGTGCCGACCCATGCGATATCGGTGCTTTCCCAGCCTTCGATCGACGCGCGCAACGGAACCAGCACGCCGCCAAGCCCGATGCCTGCCAGCATGAAAAAGGCGCTCAGCAGCAGCGCTGAGACCGGAAGCAACTGTCTCGCCATACCAAATGCACCCCGATATCGACCGAACCAGAATAATGTGTGATCGTGCGGTGAAATGACATTGTCATTGCGCCACCGACAAACAGAAATGCGACGGAGCAGGCCGGCTATCGCCCGTGCGGTTCGTCCCAGTCGATTTGCGGCCCGACAGGAACAATCCCAAGCGGGTTGCGCTTTTCGCTCGGTGAGAAATAGCCCTGTTTGTAGATATCAAACCTGACGGTGTCGGCAACGCCCGGCATCTGGAAGATCTGTCGCGCATAAGGCCACAGGTTCGCATAGTCGCTGAGCCTGCGCAGGTTGCATTTGAATGCGTAGTGATAGGCGACGTCGAACCTCGCCAGTGTCGCAAACAGCCTTAGATCGGCCTCACTAAAGGTCTCGCCGGCCAGAAAAGCCGATGACGCCAGATGGTCATCGATCATGTCAAGCGTGTCAAAGACTTCGCCCACGGCCTCCTCATAGGCCGGTTGTGTCGAGGCAAATCCGGCGCGATAAACGCCATTGTTCACCGTCCGGTAAATAAGCTCGTTCCAGCGGTCTATCTGTGCGGCCTGCCGGGGCGGGTAGAGATCGGGGCTGTCCGGACAGATCGAGCTGAATGCCGAATTCAACATGCGTATGATGTCAGCCGATTCATTGTTGACCATGCGGCCTGAATGCTTGTCCCAGAGCACCGGCACGGTCACCCGGCCGGTATATCGTTCAATGCCCCTGGAATAGATTTCGTGCATTGCGGTTGCACCAAGCAGCGGATCGCTAAATGCGCCGCTGGTCTCGAAGACCCAGCCATCTTCGTTACGCCGGGGTAGCGCGAATGAAACCGTGATCGCCTCGTTTAAGCCTTTGAACAGGCGGGCAAGAAGAGCCCGGTGCGCCCAGGGGCAATTCCATGCCACGAACAGATGAAACCGGTTTGCCTCTGCCTTAAAACCGGCTTCGCCTGTGGGTCCTGCTTCGCCGCTCTCCGTGACCCAGTTCCGCACCACGCTGGGTGCACGCGTCCACTCACCCGTTGGATGGGCCGGTGCGGCGTCGCTATCACGATAGTAGGCGCCATCGATCATTTCCCCCATGGTCTTTGCACCTTTCGTTGCCGGATGATCTAGTGGTTCGATTCCAACATTTGCATCCCACTTGCCGCACACTCATCAGCAAATGTTGGAATCATAAGAACCACTAGGATTGGTCGTCCAACTGCTGGAGCCGGGCTTTGACCTCAAGAAAATCACGCCAGGCAAGGCGCTTATGGGCCGGATTGCGCAGCAGATAGGCCGGGTGCAGGCTTGGCATCGCGGGAATTTCAGTCCCCGACAGGCTGACAAAGTTCTTCCAGTTGCCCCGCTGCCGCATGATCCCTTCGCTCGATTTGAGCAAAGCCTTGGTTGATGGGCCGCCAAGCGTAATGATCACGCGCGGGGCTGCCAGTTCGATCTGGCGCTCGATGAATGGGCGGCAGATTTCGGTTTCATGTGGTGTCGGTGTGCGGTTGCCGGGCGGGCGCCACGGGATCACATTCGCCACATAAACCGTGCGCCGGTCATGGCCGATCGCACCCAGCATCCGGTCAAGCAACTGCCCCGAGCGCCCGACGAACGGCAGACCTTTCACATCCTCGTCGCGACCTGGCGCTTCGCCGATCACCATCAGCGGCCCATCGGGGTTGCCGTCGGCAAAAACCAGGTTTTTGGCGGTGAATTTAAGGTTGCAGCCGTCGAAACCCGTCAAATGCGCGCGCAATTCGTCGAGCGATTTGGCGTTTGCCGCCAATTCGCGCGCCAGAGCGACTTGCGTTTCATCGGGCGTTGCCATTTCTGCCGGTTTTACAACAGGTGCTGCCGGACGCCCAGCCGGTTTTGGGGACGGACGCCCAGCCGGCGCCGGCTGCTCATCTCTGAACCCTGCTTTTGGCGCGGTTTGAGGCGCCGGTTCGGCAAACCGGTCAAAGGCAGTGTCTGCAAGCGCGGCATCGACACCGGCATCGCGGTAGAACAGCAACAATTCGCGCAAATCTGGCAAATCCCAGTTCCCGTTTGTGAACCCTGGCTCCAAAACGGATCCAGACTGACCGCGATTTTATCAATCCTCGGCCCAACACGGTAGACCGGATATCCACCAATAAGCGTTATTTTTTGTGTCGGTCAATTTGTTTGCCGTCCGGCGGAAAAGACAAAACTTGCTCAAATGAGCGAGCGGGAAAAAATCCGCGCTGCTGCCTGCATTGGCATTTACCGGGGCATTGATAGGCACAAAATGCCGGAAATGTTGAATTTCTGCCATATTGCATGTTTCACACTTGGCTTTGATTGCGCTAAATCGCTGTAGATGGCTATATCGCCTGGACAAACACCCGCGTCATCCGGAGGACGAAAATGAGCGAAGTCGAACGTGAAAGTATGGAATTTGACATCGTGATCGTTGGTGCCGGGCCGGCGGGGCTGGCCGCCGCGATCCGACTGAAACAGTTGAATGCTGATCTTTCTGTCGTCGTGCTCGAAAAGGGCGCCGAAGTCGGTGCCCATATTCTGTCAGGCGCAGTGGTTGACCCGGCAGGCATCGATGCATTGCTGCCTGGGTGGCGTGACGAAGAGGGCCATCCTTTCAAGACGGAAGTGAATGCGGACCATTTTATCGTCCTTGGGCCCTCCGGCTCACTGCGCCTGCCCAATATCATGATGCCGCCGCTGATGAACAATCACGGCAACTACATCGTTTCACTGGGCAATGTTTGCCGCTGGCTGGCGGAAAAAGCAGAAGCGCTAGGCGTGGAGATCTATCCCGGTTTTGCCGCTGCAGAGGTGCTCTACAATGAAGACGGGGCCGTTATCGGCGTTGCCACTGGCGATATGGGACTGGACAAGGACGGAAACCCCGGCCCCAATCACGAGCCCGGCATGGCGCTTCTTGGCAAATACACATTGATTGGCGAGGGAGTGCGAGGCTCGCTCGCCAAACAGTTGATCGCCAGATATTCGCTCGACGAGGGTTGCGATGTCGCAAAATTCGGCATTGGCCTGAAAGAACTTTGGCAGGTCGACCCGGAAAAACATAAACCCGGCCTTGTGCAGCACACATTCGGCTGGCCCCTGGGAGGCAGAACCGGTGGCGGTTCGTTCCTCTATCATCTGGAAGACAATCAGGTCGCCGTCGGCTTTGTCGTTCATTTGAACTACAAAAACCCTTATCTGTCCCCTTTCGAAGAGTTTCAGCGCTTCAAGACACACCCGGCAATCGGCGATGTCTTCGATGGCGCCAAACGCATATCCTACGGCGCAAGGGCAATCACCGAGGGCGGCTGGCAGTCAGTGCCGAAACTGACATTCCCCGGAGGCGCTCTGCTTGGCTGTTCGGCCGGCCTGGTCAACGTGCCCCGAATCAAGGGGTCGCACAACGCGGTATTGTCCGGCATGCAGGCCGCTGAAGCCGCCGCAGGGGCGCTGGCGGAAGGCAGGTCAGGCGACGAACTGGCTGCTTACGAGGATGGCTGGCGCGATTCGGCCATCGGCCATGATTTGAAAAAGGTGCGCAACGTCAAGCCGCTATGGTCGAAATTAGGCACTGTCATTGGTGTCGGGCTTGGCGGTTTCGACATGTGGATCAATACGATTTTCGGCGGTCTGTCGCTCTTTGGAACCTTGAAGCACGGCAAAACCGATGCCGCTTCGCTTGAACCGGCTTCAGCGCACAAACCCATCGACTATCCAAAGCCCGATGGTGTTTTGACATTTGACCGCCTGTCATCGGTTTTTCTATCCAACACCAATCATGAGGAAAACCAGCCTGTTCACCTGAAGGTTCAGGATACCAGCCTGCAACAATCATCCGAGCTCAGCAAATTTGCCGGCCCGTCAAACCGGTATTGTCCCGCCGGTGTCTATGAATGGGTCGACGCCGACGGCAACGCAATTCCCGCAGCCGCAATGACCAGTGCGGCAGATGCAAGATTTGTGATCAACGCGCAAAACTGTGTTCACTGCAAAACCTGTGACATCAAGGACCCGAACCAGAACATCAACTGGACGGTGCCGCAGGGCGGCGAGGGCCCCGTTTACCCAAATATGTAACTCTCTTTCGACAGTCTTGCCGCCTCAAAGATCTTGTGCTTTTTTGTGGTGGCAACGAAGGGGGAGGGTTCAAACTTGCGCATACTGGCGTTCCTTGTGGCGTTTATTTGTGCGGTGTCGGTGGCGGTTACAGCCCAGGCACGGCCCAAGATTCTGATAAAAACCAAATATTACGAGGTACAGGGCAAGACCGGAGCACAGGTGTTGCGTCAAATAAACCGCAAAGGACCACGCCACGGTTTTCTGACCAGGGCAATCGCCCAGACGCAATATTCCATGAGCTACGGTTATCAGAGCGTTCAGACGCCGAAAGACTGCAAAATTCGTAAAGTGTGGGTGAAATTGAATATCACCTATGTCTATCCCAAAATCACTGGCAAGGTTTCCGGCAAGCTGAACAAGCGATGGAAACGGTTTCTTCGCGGGGTTTACAAGCACGAGCAAGTCCATGGCAAAATCGCCAGCCAGATGGCCGCAGCCACGGAAAAAGTGCTCAAGGCAACGCGCGTGAAAGGTAAACGCGGTTGTCGAAAAATTGAGCGGATAGCCAACCGCAATGTCAAGAAGGTGGTCAAGAAACACGAAATACTACAAATTGCTTTTGACAAAAAAGAGCACCGCGACAACGGCAAGGTCGAAAAACTGGTGCTGGCGCTGGTTAAAAAGTAAATCCTGGTTTTGATCCGCTTGCGGCCTGATGCGGCGGTGTTAGGTCCTGTTTGCATTTTGGTGTTTTGTAAAGCTGACGTTTACCATCTCAGCCAAACAAACCTTAAACTCTTTGTGCGATAAGGCTTGCGTCTTGAAACAAAACAACTGGCGCGAGTTTAAAATTGGAACAGCCGCATAACATAGTTCGTATCAGACCAGCTGGCAGCTTGCCCGCAGCCTGTTGCGCGGCGGCATTCGCATTGGGGCTTGCCGTATTGTCGGGTCCAGCCGTGGCAGAAGACATGTCGTTTGCTTCGGGAGCGATGAGCGAGGAATCCTGTACCATTATCGTCAATCAGGCCGGCACCATGGCTGCCAGCAGCGATGCACGGACACTGAGCTCCAAACTCACCGGCGGCATTGCCGGTCTCGCGACGGTAACCTCGCGCAAACGCAGCCAAAATCCGGGCGCCCGTTACCGGTTGACACTTGATGCACCTTCGGCATTCACCTCAATGCCGGTTGGCGGTGATGCAGGCGTCACGTTCGCAACCAGATTTTCCGGTATAAGCATCTCGCGTGGGCGAAATTTTACTGAAAGAGACGGTAATAGCAGTGTCCGGCTTCGCCGCCGCGGAACCTCGGTGACACAGATAACCGCGCATCTGATTGCCAACCGTCCGGATTCATTTCCAGGCGGCAGCTACTCAGCGGTCGCGACCCTGCGCTGCGAATAGGAAATTTTCCTTACAAAATCCTGCTGTCCAGGTGGCCCGGAATGGCTATCACCCGGCAAAACTGCACTCACTCCGCCCGAAGGCGGCAGAATTGCTCGCAACGGTTTCGTACCGTGTGGTGAACACCTATTGGAACGCGGTTTCGCTAAAGCTTCTGAGTTTACGTGAATGCAGCCGTTCCAGAGGCATTTGCGCCAGTGATTCAAGCGCCTTGATGCCAATCGTCAGATGCTGGCTTACCTGCCGCTTATAGAACTCGCTGGCCATGCCCGGCAGTTTCAATTCACCATGCAACGGTTTATCGGAAACGCATAACAACGTGCCGTAGGGAACGCGGAAACGGAAGCCGTTTGCCGCGATTGTCGCCGATTCCATGTCAAGCGCGATCGCCCGCGACTGCGACAATCGCTGTACCGGCCCGCGCTGGTCGCGCAATTCCCAATTGCGATTGTCAATCGTCGCCACCGTACCGGTGCGCATGATGCGCTTCAAATCATAGCCGGCAAGCCCGGTAACCTCGGCAACCGCTTCCTGCAAGGCCACCTGAACCTCGGCGAGCGCCGGGATTGGCACCCAAACCGGCAGATCATCATCCAACACATGGTCTTCGCGCACATAGGCATGTGCCAGCACATAGTCGCCGAGCGCCTGGCTGTTGCGCAAACCGGCACAATGACCAAGCATCAGCCAGGCATGGGGCCTGAGCACGGCAATATGGTCTGTGATTGTCTTGGCGTTGGACGGTCCGACGCCGATATTGGCCATGGTTATGCCTGCATGGCCTGGCTTTACCAGGTGGTAGGCCGGCATCTGCGGCAGGCGGCCCGGTGCGGCACCCTGGCAGGGTGAGCTGTCGCCGGCCATGGTGACGACATTACCGGGCTCGATAAAAGCCGTATAGCCATCGCCACCCTTTGCCATAAGATCCCGCGCATACTGGCAAAACTCATCAATGTAAAACTGGTAGTTGGTAAACAGAATGTAGTTTTGAAAGTGGTTTGCGCTGGTTGCCGTGTAGTGCGACAGCCGGTGCAGCGAATAGTCTATGCGCTGTGCGGTAAACGGCGCCAGCGGCTGCGGCTCACCGGGCGTGGTCTCGAATGTGCCGTTGACGATGTGGTCGTCCGTTGTATTGATGTTGGGAACGTCGAACAGATCGCGCAACGGCCGTTCAATATTTTCCGCCGCTGTGGCGCCAATATTGGCTTCTTCGTCGAAAGCGAAGTGCAACGGTATCGGTGTGTCCGATTCCGATACTTCAACCGAAACACCATGGTTGCGGATGATCAGGCCAAGCTGGTCGATCAGATAGGGTTCGAACAGGTTCGGGCGGGTGATTGTGGTTTCATAATGACCGGGCGCCGGCATATGGCCATAGGCAAGCCGCGAATCGACATGGGCATACGAGGTTGTTGATACGCCGACCTGCGGATAGCAGGCACGGTATCGCCGCGCCGTGCCTTTTTCGCAATAGTCGGTAAAGGCATCGACCAGAAACCGGGTATTGCGGTAATAGAGCTGTTTTAGCGTCGCGACGGCTTGGTATGCGTCGGTAAAGGTCTGCCGGGCAAACGGTTCCGGCCTGACAATATCATCGATTGCGTTGGAGAAAGTTCTATCGTCCATGACTCTATATAGAGATGGCTGCGATGTTTGGGGAGAGGGAAAGAAGCGATTTCCATCATTTTGCAAAAATCAGCGGTTGCGTTGCAGCGACACGAGCAGCACGAAACCGGCGCCGGAATTGGAGGTGACATTATCGCCGATCGTATTGACGGAAACGGCCTGAACCTGCGCCATCGACATGAACATCATGGCAGCGATCGTTGTCGAAATGAATAAAACCGGGCGGCGAATTCTGGTCATTTGGTGCTCTCTATCAGGCGGAACTGTGCTGAAATGTGTTCCCGGTCACAGGCGGGGTTGTTTTCGATTTTGCAGGGAAGACGCGATGTCTTGCCGGTGCGCCGTTCGCTGTTGGCCGCCAGCGCGGCAAACCACATCCCAAATATGGTCAACAACAGACAGACGATGGTAAAGCGGCGAAACAGCATGACAGACACGGGACCCTTGGGGTTGTTGCCTGCACAATGCGCCTTCAGCCCTGAACTATCCCTGAGACGGGCGTTCATCTGCCGTTCAAATTGATTACCGGATCTGACGACAAGAGCGGTTTGGAAATGGATGGGGAGGCAAAGAATACGCTGTTTGGTCAAAAGCCTGACGACAAACAGGCGGGGCCGGAACGCGATATACGCCGTCCCGGCCGGTATTTAAGGGCCGCACCGACAAAGGCGAGCCTAGATTGAGGTTACTGGCGGTTCCAGTTTTCGCCCTGGCAGATCAGTCCGCCCAGAACGCAACCCGACAGTTTCATGACATTGCCATTGACCACGGCCTTGCCTTTGTAGGTCTTCTGTTTTTCAAGATCCGTAATGCTGCCGGTATAGTTTGCGCCACTGCCTTTCATCTTGCCGATCGACTGACCGGAATACGTCCCGCTTTGTACAATCCCGCAAAAGCTGCCGCCACAAGGTGAGAATTTAATCAAGGTCCCGGTGCTCGGCCGCTTCCAGGTGCCGACAATGGGCTCGGCCGCAAATGCACTGCCCGTCATTGCGGCGCCGGTGAGCAAGGTTGCCAACAACATCATTTTCATCTGTTTTTCTCCCGCCAAATTGCGTTGCTACGTGGCAGGTTAAGGCAGGATTGAAAAAAACGGAAGCTCGGCCAAGCGTTGGGGCGGTTTGTGGTGAAATACCAAAGCTTTGTTGCCGGGTCTGGTGTCCGCCCAACGACCGCCGCAAAGCGTCCATTGGCAGCGGCGGCTAACATCGCAATCGAATCCGTGGTTAGCGAAGTGTTGAAACCGTGCAGGGCAATTTTCAGTAATATTTCGGCAAATCCCGGCAATTCAGGGGTTTCCCATCCTTAACGTTTCCTCACTTTAACGCCTTGTTTTTGTTTCGTTTGCCGGACGTTAATCAAGCCGTTTAACCCCGAATTGAAACCTCGCCGCCATGCTTGCCCCATCGAATATGAAACGGCGGGTTGGACAGAAATAGTCGTTTCGCCAGACTGAAAGAGGACAGGGAAAATGGCACGTTTTGATATGCTGGAAGCCAGTATTGGCGATATGGGAACAACCGCTCAGGCGGATATTCTTTTCGAACTTGGTATGATGTATGCGACCGGTCGCGACTGCGACGTCGACATCATCGCCGCGCATAAATGGTTCAATATTGCAGCGATTAAAGGATCGGAGCGCGCCGCCGCACTGCGTATCGAGCTTTCGGAAACGATGACCAAGACGGAAATCGCCACGGCTCTGCGCGACGCGCGTGAATGGATGACAATGCATTGATGTGTTTGCCGGGTTACTGCTGACCCGGCACATCACGGCTTGTGACCATCAAGGCCAGCGCAGACAAAACTACTGGGGCAAAAAGGGCGATCCGTTTCAGCCGGTACAGGGAGGGCTGGAACAGGATCTGCCCGATTTAGAGCGTTTTGCGGTTGCTTGGAACCGCAACAACGCTTTTATCCGCCTGGAACCATTGAAGCATTTTTCGCACATGTGAACCTGCTTGGGCGAAAAATGCTCTAGCAAACCGTGATCTGGCAAAACCCGGATCGCGGTTTTCTATTTTTCCAAGTCCGTATTTCAGGAAAATTCATTTGCTGACCGGCAAATGTGACCAGGCGGTCATCAGCGTTTCGCCTTGCCGTTTTTCTCGCCGGTGTCGCGAAACCGGACCAGTATCGCGCCTTCGCTAACCTGTGTTCCTTCTTCCGTAATCTCGGCGATGGTGCCATCCTGTGGCGCACTGATCGTATGTTCCATTTTCATCGCTTCGAGTACCAGCAGAGCCGCTCCCTTCTTGACCGCGTCACCGGCGGCAGCGCGCGCAATTTTGACCAGCCCCGGCATCGGAGCGGTCAGCCGGTCACCGGCGCCGTGGTCCTGCGCCTCGGCAAAGGGGTCGGGAATTTCGAAATCATGGCAGAAAGGACCGTCAAACACGGTAACATGACCCGGCCAGAGGGCGAAATTGCCGTTGTCAGCCAATGAGATGACGGTGTCCGTTGACTCACCGGATTCAATGCGCACCCTATCGCCGCCCTGCGCAAAGGCCCTTGCCTGCACCATAGTCTCGCCGCGTTTTAGCCGAACCAATTTGCCGACCGGATGAAAGTGGCCATAGCCGGCAATCATGTCCCACGGGTCGCGGGACGAAGAGGCCGCACTCATTCCCGACGCCGCCAGAATGGCACTGAATATGGCGGCATCATCCGGCTCGGGCCGTAGGATCAGCTCGTCCAGATTGCGCTCGATAATTCCGGTATCGATGTTTGCCGCTTCGAACTCTTCATTCACCAGCAAGGCGGCAAGAAAGCCGATATTGGTGCTGACGCCTGCGATCTTCGTTGACGACAAAACCGCAACCAGTTCGTCAATGCATCCTTCACGGTCAATGCTGTTCGCGATCAGCTTGGCTATCATGGGATCGTAAAAGGGTGAGATCGTGTCGCCTGTTTCCACACCGGTATCGACCCGGCCTGAAACTGGCCACATCGGGTCATCTGTTCCAAAATCAAGATGGTGCAGCGTGCCCGTGGATGGAAGAAATCCATTGGACGGATTTTCCGCGTAGACGCGCACTTCCATGGCATGGCCGTCAAGCTCAATCTCTTCCTGTTTTAGCGGCAACGCCTCGCCTGCCGCCACGCGCAACTGCCATTCCACCAGATCGACACCGGTCACCATTTCGGTCACCGGGTGCTCGACCTGAAGCCTGGTATTCATTTCCATGAACCAGAAACCGTCTGGCATGAGCCCCTGCGATCCGTCGACGATGAACTCGATGGTGCCCGCGCCCGAATAGTTGATGGCTTTTGCCGCTTTCACTGCGGCATCGGTCATCGCTGCGCGCATCTCGTCGGTCATGCCCGGGGCAGGGGCCTCTTCGATCACTTTCTGGTGCCGGCGCTGCGCCGAGCAATCCCGTTCGAACAGATGCACGGCATTGCCGAAATTATCGCCAAACACCTGCACCTCGATATGGCGCGGTTTTTCGATGTATTTTTCCACTAAAACCTGGTCGTCGCCAAAGGAGGCTTTGGCCTCGCGGCGGCACGAGGCCAGTGCATCGGCAAACTTGTCCGGATCGTCGACCCGCCGCATGCCCTTGCCGCCGCCGCCGGCCCGCGCCTTGATCAACACAGGATAGCCGATCTCGCGCGCCTTGGTGGCCAGCAAAACCAGTTCCTGCGCCTCGCCGTGATAACCGGGCACGACGGGGACGCCCGCCTTTTCCATCAACGCCTTGGCGGCATCTTTAAGGCCCATTGCACGAATGGAGGCCGCAGACGGTCCGATGAAGATGAGCCCGGCCGCTTCAACCGCTTCGACGAAGCCCGGATTTTCCGACAAAAACCCGTAGCCTGGATGGATGGCTTCCGCACCGCTCGCTTTTGCCGTCTCAATGATCTTGTCGCCGGCCAGATAGCTTTCTGCTGCTGGCGATGGTCCGATATAGGCCGCTTCGTCCGCCTCGCGCACGTGCATCGCATGGCGGTCAGCATCGGAATAGACCGCTACCGTTGAAATATCCATCCGCCGTGCGGTGCGAATAACCCGGCCAGCGATTTCGCCGCGATTGGCGATCAGGATTTTGGAAAATGGTTTTTTGGTCATGCTTGGAGCGTTTAGCGAATTTTGCGCAGCATCAAAACCATCGGCACAGAAATTGCGTACATAATGATCCCGTATACGCCGGCCGGAAGGCTAAATGCCGACAACGAACCGGCCTGACCTGCGATAAGGCTGCCGACCGTGATGCCAACCGTTGAATTCTGGATGCCGACTTCGACAGCTATCGCAATCTGGTCACCACCTGGCAGGTTCATCACCTTGGCCAATCCAAAACCGGCAGTAAACAGGATCGCCGACATTGCCACCAGTATCGGCCCGAGAATGGCGACATTTTCAACGAACAGTTCCCAGTTTGCAACCAATGCACCGACGACAATAGTCACGAATAGAAGCGTTGCAAATCTGTGGACCGGTATTTCTAGCCATTTGGCGGCATCAGGCTGGTAGCGGCGCAGGACCACACCGATGGCGACCGGAATGGCGGTGAGGGCGAACATCGACAATCCCAGTGACACTGCGCTGAAATGCGGTATCGACGCGCCCAGAAAATACGTCACCGCCAGGGCTGTTAGAACAGGAAGCGTCACCATCGACATCAGGCTGATAACTGCGGTCATGCTGATCGAAAGTGCCAGCGTACCCCCGGCAAACTTGGTGATGATGTTTGACGTCATACCGCCTGGACAAAACGACAGGATCATGACGCCAACCGCCAGTTCCGGGGCCAGCGGAAACAGCAGCAACAGCACAAATGCGACAGCCGGGAGCAGGACGAACTGTGCTGCAACGCCGACGAAAAACGGTTTGGGCATGGCTGCAACGCGGGTAAAATCGGCAAATTTCAGACTGATGCCGAGTGAAAACATGATCACGACGAGAGACAGCGGCAAAAAGATACTTATGAGCATTTTGTGGGCGTCCCGGGGATTGGGTCCATGACCTGGGGATTATTTCGGGGGGCGAAATTCATCCGTGAACAGAAGAATACGGCAGCCAGGCAATCGCTGTTTTCAGGCGTTTGCGACATCGTGGCCGGCAAAATGTATCCCGCTGGCTAGCAGGTATCAGACACTTCATTTCAGTAAATGCCGCCAAATCAGCCCAACTCCTTCCAAGGTTGCCATCATACCGACGTGCATGGCCGTCTTCTACAAGCAATTCGGCAGCACCCCCATCTGCCAATATTATGACCAATCGCTGGTCATAGCGATCCGTTCCGGCAGTGATATCGTCAACTCCATTGCCGACCATAGCACATTTTGCAGCGCCCATCTTGCCTGATACGCCGCTGACAACTCCGCGGCGCATTGTGGCGAAAACAGTCCCGGTGTGTCTATCCCCAAAAGTCGCACTTCGTTGCCACCCGGAGTAGAAATATACCCATGATCTGGGGCATTTTTCGCCCAAACAGCATCATATGCGCGAAAAATGCTTCAACGGTTCCAAGCGGGCACAGGCGTTGTCGCTGTTCAAAGGAGCCGCAAAACGCCCTAGTGGTCTGTTCGAAACGCTTGCATCCGGTTACTAGCCAACGCCGTTAGCAAACGTTTCGAACATAAAGACCACTAGCCAGATATTGATTTCTAGTGGTTCTTATGATTCCAGCATTTGCTGATGAGCGTGCGGCAAGTGGGATGCAAATGTTGGAATCGAACCACTAGGCGTTTGAAGCCAATTTTGCGATATCCCGTCGTCCGGCTTGCTGCAATCTCAGTGCTATCGGCTTGAAGGTGCCGCGTGATAGCAATAGGTTGGTACTCCTTGCTCCAAATCCAAAACCTGTCAAATTGCGGCGGAAAGCCCTTGAAAACCATTATCAGGAATCTGCCGGCTTTCGTTCTTGTTATCCTGTTTTCCACAAGCGTTAACGCCGGTTGGGAACCGGTTGAGCAGGTCAAAACCTATCAGATCAGGGGCACGACCGGCGCCGCATTGTACCGGTCGATTGGCGAGCGCGGTCCAAAACTCGGTAGCCGGCGTGCCATCGCCTACACTGACTTCAAACTCACCTGGCGGCGCGACTACCGCCCGCAGGCCGACGGCAGTTGCAAGCTGGTATCAGCACGCCCCAGATTAATCATCACCTACCGGCTGCCGAAACCGGCTTTAAAACTGCCGGCGGCAACGGGTGCGCGCTGGAAAGTATTTATCGACGGCATTACCACCCATGAAAAAGTCCACGGGCGGCAGATCATCGAGATGGTCGAGAAGATTGTCGCCGTATCGGTAGGCTTTACCCATGCCGATGACCCGCGCTGCAAGAAGATATATGGCGAACTGAAGAAGCATCTGTCTGCTCTGTCGCAGGAGCAGCGCGCCAAAAGCCGCGCTTTCGATCGCGCCGAAATGAGCGGCGGCGGCAATGTGCGCCGGCTGATATTGCAATTGGTGAATGGCCGGTAGGGGGCTCTATTTACAACTCAATTTTTCAGGCTTCTGGGCGAAGGCATAGGATGCGACCTTTTTAAATTTCTCCTGAAACTCAATATGGGCAAATCTAAGTTCCGAGTTCGAGTGCTGATAGATCAGCCGGATATATACCATCGAGACCCCCTTAATCCGCATCGTCACAAGATGTTCTTGCATGTTGTCATCAAGATCGGCCACGAGATACACATCACCGCCCACATAATCGAATTTTTGCAAGGCTGGGTTCATAATTGCGGCAAGTTTGATCTGATCAGCCTCCGGCCAGTGCGAGGCCATGTTGACAATCGCTTTGGTGCCACCATCGCCACCGTCTTTGGTGAGGGCGCTAACAAGCTTGCAGGTTTCTTCGAGAGGCTCAGCCGCCTTTGCCGGCTGCATTTGAAGTGCCCCGGCAACTAAACCCGCAACAAATATTTTCAAAAGGTGACGCATGAATTTCCTTTCATTTTTTGACAGGCCTATGCACCGCTATCTTCTGCCTTTTCCCGGTCTGCTAACATGACAGATGTTGTGATGGCGGCTGTCCACATGGTGATGATCTCAAGCCGGAAAAACGCATAATAGACAATCCAAACATGGTCCGGTTGCGTCAACCGCATCCATTCTGAAATTCCAAGAGCGGCAGCAAACATGGCCGCAAACAGAGCAATGTTGGATTTTCTACTTAGTGGCAAGTTGTCGATGAATGGCCTTCGACCTTTCCAGTGGTCGACAAGCATCATCACCGCCAATTGAAATACCGCGATGGTAGGCAGATAGCGCAACGCGGCGCTACCCATAACCATAGCCAGCACAATAACCAACACCCACAGCAATGCGTGAACAATCAGGTTTTCGTTTTCCTGGTTCCACCGGACAAGCAGCTGCAGGCTCGAAATCACCAGCGCCGTTATCAAAACCGCATTCATGCCGGCGATGACAAAAGAAGCGATGTAAATTGGCGGCATAGTGATCACGAAAAACAATAAATGGTTCGCCGGGTTGGAGTTCAGGTTCTTCAGCCGTTGGTGGCGATCAAGAACCGGCTTGTTTGGCATCCAGCTATTATCTGTTTTTCGGCGGTGGTTCAGGAAAATACCGAACATAAGGTGGGTCATCCGCCGTTCATGCAGCTCTACCTTCGCCGGGTGCGATGTCGAAATCTGCATAACCGAGCAGATAAAAGTGCTGACGAGACCGCAAAGTTCCGGGTGGTCGCGTGAAATATGGAAAACAACGCGGTCTTTCGTATCGTCAGCCTTGCCCAGGATAAAATCGGCATGCGCTGCGGCCAGTTCGAGCAGCTCTTCCCGCTGGCTTTCGGGAAGTGGGGTGTTGAGGCCGAATGATACGTCAATGCGATCGCCGTTGATTTTGATTTCCGGGCACAGGGGCTCGTCTTGAAATGAAAAAACAGCTCTCGCATTGGGCGTGCAATAAACATCGATCGCATGCGCTACGAGATCGATATCGCCTGCCAAAATCTCATGGTCGGTGCTTTGGAGTTCCGGCGAATACTGCCACCTGACATAAATGGCAACGAGCAGCAATGCGAGCCAGAGCACCGCCAATATCCCGATGAAAAGATAGAACACCATCCCACCTCCCTGATAGAGATGTGGGAATAATCTCGTCTATTTTCAAGGCCTGGTTGCAAATCCAGCGGCTTTGATTGCCGGTTTTAGCGCTGCAAAAGTGGCTTTTTGGTGTTTTTCTTTATTGAATTAATTGAACGTTTGTTTTATTCCTTGGAAGATTCCAAAAGGCGGCACGGAAATCATGGCGAGAACCACCGGATCGGACGGCGGAAAGACCGAGGCAGCAATCCGCCGGGCTGCGGTAAAACTGATTGCCCGGCATGGCTTTGAGGCCGTGTCCATGCGCCAGCTCGCCGGCGAGGTCGGGGTTCAGGCTGCCGCGCTTTACCGCTATTTCCCCAACAAGGAGCAATTACTCTATTCGCTGATGCGCGAGCACATGGAGGGCTTGATCGCAGCCTGGCAGGCCGCGCGCCCGAAAGACGGCGATCCGGCAACGATACTTGCCGCATTTGCCGCCAACCACATTCGCTTTCATGTCGAACGGCGCCATTCCACGCAGGTCTCCAACATGGAGCTTCGCAGCCTTGGCCGCGACAGGTTGTCTGCGATCCTCAAACTGCGAACGGCCTACGAGGGCCAACTGCGCCAGATCCTGCGCGACGGTGCGCAATGCGGTGTTTTCGACATCGAGGACACGGCGCTGACTGCCATGGCGATCATCCAGATGATCACCGGTGTGATTGTCTGGTTTCGGCCTGATGACCGGCTGTCGGTCGCTGATGTGTCACGCAAATATCAGGCGATGACCATGCGCCTGGCGGGTGTAACCAATGAAACGGAGCATGGCCATGTATAGGCATTCGATGAATTTTGGCCTGGGCGACGATATCGAGGCGCTGCGCGATATGGTGCATCGTTTCGCGCAAGAGAAAATCGCGCCGCAGGCCGCCGAAATAGACGCATCCAATGCATTTCCCGAAACTCTCTGGCAGGCGATGGGCGAACTGGGTCTGCTCGGCATCACCGCTGATCCTGATTTCGGCGGCTCCGGCATGGGCTATCTCGCCCATGTCGTGGCGATTGAGGAGATTTCGCGCGCGTCTGCCTCCGTCGGCCTGTCCTATGGGGCCCATTCCAATCTGTGCGTAAACCAGATCAACCGCTGGGCGACGCTGGAACAAAAGGAGCGCTATCTACCACGCCTTTGCTCTGGCGAGCATGTCGGCGCACTGGCCATGTCTGAATCCGGTGCCGGTTCGGACGTCGTGTCGCTGAAACTGCGGGCGGAAAAGAAGAACGACCGCTACATCTTGTCCGGCACCAAGATGTGGATCACCAACGGGCCGGATGCCGACACGCTGGTGGTCTATGCCAAGACCGATCCGGACGCGGGTTCGCGCGGCATCACCGCCTTCATTGTCGAAAATAAGATGGCCGGGTTTTCTACGGCGCAAAAGCTCGACAAGCTCGGCATGCGCGGCTCCAATACCGGCGAACTTGTGTTCGACAATGTCGAGGTGCCGTTCGAAAATGTCCTGCATGAGGAGGGCAGGGGCGTCGACGTGCTGATGAGCGGGCTTGATTATGAGCGCGTCTGCCTTGCCGGTGGTCCCATCGGCATCATGGCGGCCTGCCTCGATGTCGCGGTGCCCTACGTGCATGAGCGCAAACAGTTTGGCCAGCCGGTAGGCGAGTTTCAGCTCGTCCAGGGCAAGCTTGCCGATATGTATACCACGATGAATGCCTGCCGGGCCTATGTCTATGCCGTGGCGGCAGCCTGCGATCGCGGCGAAACCACCCGCAAGGATGCCGCCGGCTGCATTCTTTATGCGGCCGAAAAGGCAACCCAAACGGCGCTCGACGCCATCCAGCTGCTTGGCGGTAATGGCTATATCAACGACTATCCCACGGGCCGGCTGCTGCGTGATGCAAAACTATACGAAATCGGCGCCGGAACCTCCGAAATCCGCCGCTGGCTGATTGGTCGGGAAATGATGGGAGAGAGTGAATAATATAAAATACAATATGCTTTATGTTATTATTGACAATAATATAAAGTTCGCTATATTTGGCCATTCAACCGGAAAGGAGCGGTGCCATGAATAGCCCTTTGTTGCACACATCGATCCGGCAGGGGTCAGAAAAGCGCAAGATCTGGCAGATCTGCGACCGGCTTTATGCCGAACATGGCCGGCTGCCATCAGGAAACGAAGTCGTGAAGCTTTATGTCGCGGAAGGTGGAAACCAAAACACCGGATTTACACAATACTCGCATTGGAAAAAGGCACTCGCCGGCGGTGAGGCAGAACAGAAGCCTGTTAAAAAGCCCGCAAAGCCGGGCAAATCTGATCATATGCCGCTTAGCGTCGGTCCCGATGGCCGGATTTTGATCCCGGCGCATATGCGTGAAGCAATGATGCTGGACCCCGACGGGCGGGTCACCGCATGGGTCGAAAATGGTCAGTTGCATGTTGTTTCGCCGATGGTGGCAATTCGGCAGGCGCAGGAACTGGTTAAACGGTATAAGAAGCCGGGCGAAAGTGTTGTTGACGAGTTTCTTGCCGAACGCCGGGCCATGTGGGGCGAGCAGTGAGTGTGATTTTCGACGCCTCGGCTCTGCTCGTGGTCGTGTTTGGAGAGCCGGGAAATGAAATTGCAGCACCTCAGCTTGGCGGTGCAATGATCAGCGCTGTCAACCTTGCCGAAGTTATGTCGAAACTGATTGACCGGGGTCTGAACCAATTTGATGCCCAAAAAATTGTCAAAGCGTTCCAACTGACGGTGGTTCCGTTTGATCAGGCACTTGCAATTGAAAGCGGAATGTTGCGTTTAACAACTAGACACAAAGGTCTGTCGCTGGGCGACCGGGCGTGCCTGGCTCTGGCAAGGCGGGAGGGGGTGACCGTGGTGACTGCCGACCGCCAATGGGCCGGGCTTGATATCGGTTGCAATATTGAAGTGATCCGCTGATGCCTCCACTGTCCTCCACCATCTCCGCCGCCTCCGGCACATTCAAAACCAACGCTGAAGCCATGCGCGCGCTGGTTGGCGATCTGGCCGCGAAGGCTGCAACAATCGAACGCGGCGGGTCGGACCGGGCGCGCGAGCGCCACCTGTCGCGGGGCAAGCTTTTGCCGCGCGAACGGCTGGCCGAACTGCTCGACCCTGGTTCGCCCTTTCTGGAGGTTGGCCAGTTTGCCGCGTGGGACATGTATGGTGGCGATATTTCTTCTGCTGGCATCATCACCGGTATTGGCCGCGTTGCCGGCATTGAATGCGTCATCGTCATCAACGATGCGACGGTGAAGGGCGGCACCTACTATCCGCTGACGGTCAAAAAACATCTGCGCGCCCAGGAGATTGCCGCTGAGAACAATCTGCCCTGCATCTATCTGGTCGATTCAGGCGGGGCCAATTTACCCAACCAGGACGAGGTGTTTCCGGATCGCGAGCACTTTGGCCGCATCTTTTACAATCAGGCCAATATGAGCGCTGCCGGCATTCCTCAGGTCGCCTGCGTGATGGGAAGCTGCACAGCAGGCGGCGCCTATGTGCCGGCGATGAGCGACGAAACGGTGATGGTAAAGGGCAATGCCACCATCTTTCTTGGCGGCCCGCCATTGGTGAAAGCCGCCACCGGCGAGGTGGTGACGGCCGAAGAACTTGGTGGTGCCGAACTTCATACGCGTGAGAGCGGCGTCGCCGATCATTTCGCCGTCGACGACCGCCATGCCCTTGCCACCGTGCGGCATATCATTGGCAATCTAAACCGGCCCGTCAAAGCGGCGGTTACCGGCGGGCAATTTGCGCCGCCGCTCCACGCTCCCGAAGAGCTTTACGGTGTCATACCGGCCGATCCCCGCCAGCCCTATGATGTACGCGAGGTGA
Source organism: Rhizobiaceae bacterium (assembly GCA_963669455.1). Lineage (GTDB taxonomy): Bacteria > Pseudomonadota > Alphaproteobacteria > Rhizobiales > Rhizobiaceae > JAWKWH01. Next base: position 2,986,204 of record OY770026.1, on the reverse strand, counting down.
TCGCCCGCATTGTCGATGGCTCTGCCTTCGATGAGTTTAAGGCCAATTACGGCACCACGCTGGTGACCGGGTTTGCGCGTCTTTACGGCATGCCGGTCGGCATCATCGCCAATAATGGCGTGCTGTTTTCCGAAAGCGCGCTGAAGGGCGCGCATTTCATCGAGCTTTGCTGTCAGCGCAAAATCCCGCTGATTTTTTTGCAAAACATCACCGGCTTCATGGTTGGCCGCAAATATGAGGCCGGCGGCATCGCCAAGGACGGTGCCAAACTGGTGACCGCAGTAGCCACCGCAAACGTGCCGAAGGTGACGATGATCATCGGCGGTTCGTTCGGCGCCGGCAATTACGGCATGTGCGGGCGTGCCTATAGCCCCCGCTTTTTATGGATGTGGCCCAATGCGCGCATTTCGGTGATGGGTGGCGAACAGGCGGCCACCGTGCTGGCGCTGGTCAAGCGCGAGGGCATCGAACGCGAAGGTGGCAAATGGTCTGCCGGGGAGGAAGAAAAATTCCGCGCACCGATTTTGGAGAAATACGAGCGCGAAGGCCATCCGCTATATTCTTCCGCCAGACTTTGGGATGACGGTATTATCGACCCGGCCAAAAGCCGCGAAGTACTGGGCTTGAGCCTGTCTGCCGCGCTGAACGCACCGGTGGGCGAGACAAGATTTGGCGTGTTCAGGATGTGATGGGGATAGTTTCTTGACAGTAAGCGGCTGATCTCATCGGCTAGCGCCTTCTCATTTTAAGCAAATTCAATGGCCTAGCCGGTGCCTGTCTGGTCGCGCCAATGATCGAGCACGAAATCAAATCCACACCTCGAAGCAGCGACCTAAACTTTCACGCATAGATTGAGATGCGCGAAGGTTGCTATTGTGGTTGGGTTATCTCGGGATCGAAAACTGCGTCATCAGTTGGCCGGCAGAAAAATGTCGCTTCAGGGCCGGCGGCTGCAATGGCTACTGAAGTACAATCCCAATTGGCATCTTCAGCCGCGCGTTCCTGCAGGCAACCCCGATGGCGGTCGATGGATTTCTGTCGGTGCCAATATCCTGTTTCGGCTTGGTCCCCAGGCGGCAAAGAAGCTGCGTGACGTGGGACGACGCATCGCACCCTACCTGCGCCGCTCGCCGAAATATTGGGGCCGTGACGATCAATTTCCCACTGAATCAGAGTTCGATGAATTGACCGGCAGAATTGCGGACCCATCCGTTCGCCGACCGGAGCATCCCCATTTGCGTTTTAACAACGAACGGGAGTTAAAACGATATCTGGGTCCTGCAGGATACCGTCGCGAATGGCATCATATTGTCGAGAAGCGCTTGGCTGAAAACGGCACGTTTCCACCAGAGGAGATTCACAGCACAGACAATATTGTAAATTTACCGGTTGAGGTGCATCGTTGTGTCAATAAGTGGATGAGTTCTGCTGATCCGATGGTTGACAACATTGTCCGGCGCAAATGGGTTGAGCGGCTTAGCTTCAGGAAACAGTTCAATGAAGGGTTGGGGCTTATCGAACGTTGCTTAAAGGAGACCGGAATTGGCCTCGACTAAAAAAAATAAGACTGCAGAGGAATTGGCCACCGATCTGATCGAACTGTCGGACAAATACCGGAAAGCATACCGGAAAGGCCCGATTTCGATCGCAAATCGCCATGCAGGGCGAATTTACCAGGTATTGCAGTTATTTCTTGCAAAAGGTGAGAGTGGAAGAACGGTGTTGGAAAATCTGCTCAATCATCCCATAGCGCAGGTGCGGCTCTATTCAGCAGGTACGATGTTAAGGTTGGATTTGGCGCCAAAGCTTGCGATACCTGTCCTTGCTCATCTTCTCATTGACGAAGTAATTCCGGACACCGAACCATTTGAACGAGTTGCATTACGCAGTAGCGCCAATGACGTGCTGATGCGGCACTTTGGCATTGAAAGCGGCATTTCAGAGGAATTGCTCGAACCACTGCGCGAATACGGCATCGAGCTACCCTATCGGCATCGCGCCTGACGGGCCCAATGGCTGATGCCGGATCATTCTCCCCTTTGGGGGGGTACGCAGTGACAGAGGGGGATGCCCGGCAAAGGCCGGTTGATCCCCGGGACAAGCCCGGGGATGACAGGCCCAGTATTTGGCAGCGGGGGTGGGTTATGCGAACCGTTGAGAGTCAGGGTTTGTGCGGGTCAAAGTGTGCGTTGAATCTCGAGATGGTTGTTGCGTTGCGCAATGCGGCAGGTCGGGTAAAACAATACAAGTTAAGTAGACCATCATTTGGACACCTCTGGAAATCTGACTTTCTGTAGGGAGTTCAAATTTTGGCCGCTGATTTTATTGAGAAATTCCAAGTCGTTCACCTGCAAAAACCATATTCCTGTGTGTTTCCGGAGGCGCCCATTTATGACGAACGGTGCAATGAAATAGGTAATCTGTCACCGCAATTCGCAATTCTGGAATTCATAGCTCACTGTGGTTCCGCAGGCTTGTCATGGTACATCCGTATCCGAATAAAGTCGCCATTTTTCTCCATTTCTTGAAATATTCTATCGATCGCTGTTATTATTGAAATTGATATTTTTTCACTATAGTATTCATTTAAACCTCCCTCTTTCATCTCAATTATCTCATTATTACATATTGATTTTATCAAAAATTCATATTTACTGTTTATACAAAATTATGTATCTAAAATAATATTATTATCATAATTTCTAATAAATATCATTTTTTCAAAATCATTGGATATTAATTCAATACTATTTTCTGTATTATCCAGAGATAAATATTTACTTATCATATTTATTGTCTGCACTCTGGTAAAAGATGCTCCGTACTTCTTTGTTCCGGTATGTACGAGCCACATCCATACGATAAAAATAGCTATTATCGCTCCTCCAATGTAATAAGAAAATAACATCTTAGAAAAAGCCTAGTGTCTGGCCAACATAACCCAATCCGTACCCAATTGTGCCAGCTTTTGTATTGTCCACCACGCTTTTATTGTCAGTACCCGACGTTGAGTCAATTCCGCCGGTGGTAAATCCCAACGAGAATTGCCCCCATGGAGAAAATTTGGATTTGATTGCTGCGCCCAGATGCGTCGGCGCATGCGGGCGCGGCGCGGAACCGGCGGGATAGGTGAACGAGCCGGCAAGCCTTGTGCAGCTCAACAGATTGCCGGTGTCCGAATAGACAAAACTCTCATCGAGCGTGTTGTCGCCCAGATTATCGGCCGAGATCAGCCGGTCGTGCCCGTCATAGCTGTAGGCCCAGCTGTCGGCGGGCGTCTGGCCGGCGATCGCGGTGCAGGAGCTGAATCAGGTAAACTGTCACTGTAATGCCAATTCACTTCGTCACACCCTCGACCTAAATTTTTTGTACAATAATTCTACAGTATAAATAACAATTATTACATGGATCAAAAACATTCCATTGATGCTTAGTAAAAAATCATTTCCTATCAAAATACTAAATATCAATATGGATATCATTAATTTTACAGCATGTTTCATATGAATTTTAAAGTTGTCGCTAATACCTCCAATGAGCAACATCAATATAAAATAAACGACAGGTACGAGAATGTATGCAATAATTTCTGTGGTTGACATTGGTGCCATTATCCCGTCTCGCCAGTATCACCCGCTTCAGATTCGCTAGATTCCGTTTCTTGGTCAGGGCCATCATCGGATTTTTCGGCGTCTGTATCATCATCCGTTGGCGCTTCGTCTTCCTCGTTCAATCCGAACACCTCTGTAAACGTGTGGGCAAAGTAAGCACCCAGTCCTAGCCCCACACTAATACCCGCGAAAACCCCCGGATACTCAGCCATGTCAGGATCGGTGTTACCACTTGGCCCAGGGTCAGGCCTACCGACTTCAACGCCCGCCGGGCCAATATCAATATCCAAAGATCGGGCGACTCCCTTTGGACTTGTCGCCTTTCCGGAATATTTGCCAATCTTCCCACTTGCCGACTTGGCCGCTCCTAGTCCCAAGCCAATGCTGCCGAAAAATCCGTGATTTCCTGATTCTTCATCTGAGTAATACCCTACCGATATTTCAGCAACAACACCAAATCCAAACGCGGCTTCAAAGCCGCTGTAGGCATAGTCATGCCCATTATTGTCCGCCTTGTTCACCGGATCATTTCCGGCGTAGGCATACCTATTGGTCCCGACGCCTTCGAGGACGGGGTCCCAGTCGTCTGGTGATATGAAGCGGCCGAAGATTGGGTCCATATAGCGGGCGTTTAGATAGATCAGCCCGGTTTCAGGATCATGGCGCTCGCCGATATAGCCCTTTTCGGTGGTCTTGGCGGCGTTGATGCGCTCGCCATAGGACGCATAATTGGTGCTCTCGGCAGGCGCGCCGGTGATATCGGTGACAATGCGCACCGAGGCCAGATGATCGCGGTGCAGCCAGTATTTGGTCGTACCCTCAACCTTCACATTCATATGCGGATAGCGCGTCCAGTCAGAGGCATTGGTGCCGGAGCCGCTAAACTCGATATCGGGCGACGGATAGCGTGTTACCTTGAAGGGCGAGGATTTGCGCGCCCTGGAGCCGTCCGGCCCGTAGGCGAGATGAACATTGGCGCCCGATGCGGCGATGTTGACCTGTTTTAGCCGGTTGGCCGCGTCCCAGATCAGCGTGCGCGCGCCGTCACCGGTCAACCGGCCCTGCGCTATGGCTACGGGCGTTCGGCCTTCAAATCGGTTCGCCGGACCGATTTGCCGGGCTTTGCCCGTCAGGCCTCACCCATTGGCGTCGTAGCTGATCGCCTGGCTACCCAGATGCGTCGGTGCATGCGGGCGCACACCCGTCGGCGCCGGATAGGTGAACGAGCCGGCAAGCCTGGTGCGGCTGATAAGATTGCCGGTGTTGGAATAGGTAAACGTCTCGTCAAGCGTGTTGTCGCCAAGATTGTTGGCGATTGTCTCTCTGAGCCACATGATGTGACAGGCCTGGGGTGATAACTCTGACTATGCTGGGCCATGGCTCAGTGTTGGAGTGTTTAACTGTCTCCGTAATTTACTTTCGTAGTTGAAGTGCATAAAAATATGTAAATACAGATTGAATTACGGGCAATAAAATTACTACGTAAAAACCATATCGTCCAAATGGGGGAAAATAATTTACCATCTCAATTAACACTTCAAATTGAAATAATATTAAGTAATATGTATAGCAAAATAACGAAGATATATATACAAATATAAATTTTCCTCTACGGAAAAAAAGAAAATTAAATACATATATCAATATTGTAAAAATTATTACAAAAATTGCATACTGGTCGTAAGCAACGATAGGTAGAAAAATAACCAATGGAGCCGATGTTGCAACAAGAATGAAATACCCGATATTGAAAAACAACATCACTCAAGGTCTCCTATAATACCTTGATGATGCATTCCCCAGGCGGATTTGGCAACTGCATCCGCAACCGCATTGTTTTGAGAAAATGAATTGCCTTCACCGTAAGTCGAGATTGAGATATTTCCCTCATCATCCATCGTGCGAAGTGCGAGGCAAATCCTTCTTCGAAAGCATGTAAACCAGGAACTGTATAGTTAGTGGTGATATCAGTTACGACACCGGGATTTGGGGATTTGGTAGTGAAACTCTTCACGGCCGTTGGAATACCAAGAAGCGCGTTGTTGAGTGTGCCAAGGGGCGTTACGGGTCCTGTCAGTGGTGCAGGTACCGGATTGTCCTTAAGTGCCTTATTTATAGAGTTAAAATAATTGGGGCCTTTGAAGGGTTAAAACCCGCGTGCTTGGAACGCGCGTTTATGGCCGGGACGGTTGCCCCAATGCACCGCGCGAGGCGGGGATGGTAATGCGGGCGACGCGTACTGCTGAACAACACGATGGCAATTCGGAGGCTGGTTAAGAAATCACCATGAATACACTTGCTCTCCGATAAAGAGTTCAATACCGAGGGAAAAGCCAAGTGAAGCAATTTTTGACAATTGTTTCGCACTCATTGTTGAGCCGATATTTTCCGTCGATTGTAGCCCGACAACCAACGTCATCTCTCCACCTGACTCCAGAAATGAGTGCCTAAAATCGGTGTTAATTTCGACAGCGCTTGCTGTTTCCAGAACTTTGCGAAAGAAATCTCGTCCTTCATTCAATTCTGTATGCAGCCAGTAGCTATTTTTGTATCTGCCTGGAATTGTCTGGCCGTTTATTCCTCTTTTCCTATCGCCAACTTTCCAGCACCATTGCGGTTTTCGCTTCAATATGTTCGTGAAAACCGAGAGGTCCATTGATGGATGAGTTATACGAATTTGTATAGAGAACTTTGGTTGAATTTCGTTAGAGTTAGTAGTCATAGAATTTGAAACAACACCTTCTTCGCTGAACAATACCTACTAATTTTTTTTCATAAGCGACATGAAGTGACAAGCAAAGGATGACGATACGAGTGAGATCGGTCACCGCCAAGCCTAGAGAAGTTAGTTACTCTCGAAGTGTATTGCTGTCGTTTCAATTTAATTCAACAAGCTCTTTCTCAGCAAAAAAAAGCAGTAACGAAGGATACTATGTAGATCGAATTGAAAACAGGGAGGATAGTAAAAAACTCAGAAATAATAATAAATTTTTTATAATCCAGATCGTAAACGAATAAAACATAGCATAATATCATATATAACTATTCCAAAAATAATCATATTTTAAATGAGTTTATTTACAATATTAATTTCGACGTTAAATATTCAAAATGCAAATGTTATTAATATTAATGGTATTATATTGTATTAAAAAAGAAATAGTAATAATAATAAAAATCAAAATTTCCTATATTTACTATACAGATAACATAAAAAACGCTACAAGCGCCGAAAATATCGCACCATACCATAGGAGTTCAGCATAAATAATTTTGATATATTGGGATTTCACAAATGGGATAGCCCACAGTTATTGCGAAATATGGCTAGGGCTGGGATGGGTCCGAATTATCGTCACCATTATTATTTCCAGTTCCTTGATCTGTATCCTCGGTATCATTGTCATCCGCATCAACTTCTGGATCTATAACATTTTTGATGTGTATCAGTTGCGAGTTTATCAGCAAGCCTCGATGCTTGATCAACAGTAAAATTGGCTGCTCTGAGTCACATCATGTGACAGGCGGGTGATGGAGGCGAGATAGGCTATGATCCATTGGGTATGGTTGGAGGGATGACGTAAACTGCCAACCCAATTTATCGCTGATGAAACTGCCATCGCAATTTGCGAATTTATCCACTCGCAATTATCTTCTACAGGATTACCGAAAATATCTTGTTCGTAGTCAATTCTCCGCTTTTTGAATAAGAAAAATGATAATAGTCATCATACCTAGTTCTTATAGATCGGTATTCGTCTCCGTCATAAGTATGATTTCTGTATTCGAATTCTATTTTTTGATCTGCTAGAAATTTAGTAACAATTTCATAATTTCTAACACATTTAACACTGTATTGCGCGCCAAATATCTCGATGTTTTCAACTGAGAAATCGGGATAAATTGCGAACTGATTCACATGCTGCCGATCGCCTTCCAGGAGCAAGGACAACTGCCCGAACTCGACAAGGTCATGGTCATCCCAAATCATTCCTTTGCCCATCTTGTTTTCGACCTCTTCGAGTGTCATTCCACGGCAAAGTCCGAATAACCTCCGGTACCCCAATAGATCGGTCAGCTTTGGCATCTCCCAGTCTTCCCCCTTACCTTTTGCTGGTTCTTCCTAGTCTCGCTTCCCCTTTCTCCGCTTGTGATGCAAAACTTGGCACGTGATCCGGGTGTTGCCCATTCATTCTTCCTCCGCCAGCTTCTGATATTCCAAGCCTTAATTCTGAGCCTGGTATAATACCAAATAATCTCCATTATTTGTTAAGAATCTCAAACATTCGTCGACATCGTAATCAAGGTCAATATTAAGTTTATCTAATTCTAAAAATGCATATCGCAAATCATATTTCGACTCATCAATAAAAATTTTTCTTTCACGCGAATATATCTCAATCGTAACTTCATAATAAGTTATTGCATCCCATTGGCGTATTCTAATAAGCGCAACTTCTTCAGAGTTAATCTCTGTTGATTTCAGTAATCCCTTCATCGCAATTGTATTTTTTTCCACAATCAATTTTGGACGAAACGCTCTATCAAGTCGCCTCCTATACGGCATAATTGTATCAGACAGCGTCAAGTCTTAGTCCCCAAAAAACCGCATCATATCCTGCCTCACCAAGACTATAACCTATTTCACCACTAAGTATGCACCAGCAAGCCCACCAGCCGTCGCATCAATTGTCGTTCCGGGGCCTGGCGCCATTGAACCTATCCTTGCACCGGCAATTGCTCCAAGCGCGCCTTACTAAATCAACCGATTTCACTTCACAATGTGATCAACAATAAAGGTTTTGTAGAACGCGTGAAAAATCAGCAATATGTGAACAATCAAGATACCAAAGACACTGAACAATTGATCGGAATTTGTGATTATTCCAAATATTAATATGGAAAAGATTGCGACAATAGCCAGGGATTTTTGTTCGAATACGAGGATTTTGTAATTTTTATTTTTGAATAGAGAGACGGCATAGACAACAATTAGAATTGCGTATCCACTCGCCGAGTAGATGCTAAAACTCATGGGGACGCCCCTCTGCCAAGGCCGTTCTTGCTGCCTTCTGCGCCAGCCTTTGGGTCAGGGTTCTCCGCATTATCATCTGGGTCAGATGCTTATTCCATCACTCCAGCTTGTAGTGAACTGTCCAGTTTGGCTGGCCACGTTTGGACGTTAATCCATGATTGGTTTTATCGGTAAGGGGTGACTATATTGAAATGCTGGTGAGGCAATTGCCAGTCAATGCATGCAAATGATGCGTTGCAGCTCTTCAGCCATCGCTCGGTGATGACTTGGACTTCCTTTGGGGCGTTTTGCGGTTACTTGATAACGCAACAACGCCTGTATCCGCTTGGAACTATTGAAGCATTTTTCGCATATGTGATTCTGTTTGCGCGAAAAATGCTCTAGCTGCACCGAAACGGTAACCGCCTGACAAAGCCACTGTTTTGGGCAGTGCCTTCATTTGCCTCGGCGCCGCCACCATGCGCCTATTATTGCGTGTCCAAACCACCGCGAAGAACGGTTTCGAGCCGGGAAGCGAGCAATACGGCCGGGCACGATCCGGCGCACATAGCATCGTTGTGGCCGGAAGTGTTTACGCCAGCTCTTCACCCGTTTTCTCATCAAACCTAACCCGTCACCCGCCCGCGTTGCCTGTCAGCGTTCCAGCACTTTGACGCAAGCCTCCAGATCGTTGGTGGCCAGATGGGCATAGCGCATCGTCATCGACAGCGTTTGATGCCCGAGCCACATCTGCACCCGGCGAATGTCGATGCCGCCGCGCACCAAGCGCGACGCACAGGTGTGTCGCAAAATATGCGGAACCACCTGTGCGTCACCCCCCAGCCCGACCTCCTGTTTCGCATCGTTCCAGACAGCGCGGTATCTGGCCTGCGTCATATGGCAAAAGGGGCCCTTGGCCCTGTTTTCGGCGGTATGCAGCGCATCGCAAGCCCGCTTCGTCAGTGGCACGGTGCGGCTGCGGCCGGATTTGGTCAGCCAGAATGTGGCCCGGCCGTCATTGACATCGTTCCAGATCAGCCCGATGGCTTCGCCAAGTCTGCAGCCGGTATCGACCAGAAAGATCGACAGCCGCCAGGCGTCTTCGGAGCGCTCGCAAATCGCTGCAAACAACCGCGCTTCCTCATCCTGTTCCAAAAACCGTATCCGGCCGGCTTTTTCCCGCTGGCGCCGGAATTCCGGCAAGCTGTGTATGTCCCCCATTTTTTCGGCCTTCCGCAACAGTTTGCTCAAGGCGGCCATCTTACGATTGATGGTCGCATTTGAGTTGCCACGTTCGCGAAGGGTACCAATCAGCCGGTCAACCAGATCATCTGTGTAGGTGGAGAATTTCTGTCCGAGAAGGATCTCGTTCAACTCTCCAAGGAATGAACGCACATTGTTCTTGTGCGACCCGTCTTCCCAGAGCATGTCGCCATAACGCTGATACAAATCAGCGATCGAATAAGATTTGACCGGACGGATTTTTGGTTGGGACCAGCTTGTATATGTACAGGCAACAATGGTTTGGAGTGAATAGTGCCCGCACAGGAATTTGTTATTATTTTTTACATCTGCCACCGTACCCGAGCCTCACTAGGGCGTTTTGCGGTTACTTGAAACCGCGACAACACCACTATCCGTTTGGAACTATTGAAGCATTTTTCGCACATATGGTTCTGTTTGAGCGAAAAATGCCCTAGTCGATGACTTAACAAATTCGCAAAGGTGAAATACAGCATCAAACATTTTAGGACTGTTATTGATTTAATTCAATTGTAATTTCCACCAATGCGAATAAAGGGGTTGTCATTTGATGTTTTGGTCCTCGCCTTCCTCCCCTCCAGCTATGCTGGCTTAGGATGCTTCTTTTGATCTGGAACATTATCCGGTCTGACTGAATCAAAAACGCGTAAACCTTAGGGTTTTGGATTTTGTGTGATCGGACAATGTCCTGGCTGAATGTCGCGAACGCTTGAAAAACTGCCCCGGAATTCAAACGAAAGGGCCCGGCAGTGAGTGCCGCCGGAGCCGGATATTTCTCGCCTAGACGTTCACCCGATTAGAAGTAACGGGTGAACCGGATGAAACCGGAAGCAACACCATCGGGATTAACACCCGGGAAGTTCCTGTGGTAGCTCGACCCTACGTCGTCATAGTGAATTTCGGCACGAATTTCGAAATTCGTAACCGGGAACCAGACAACCGACAGTTCAGCACCCCAGGCATCAAAGCCTGATTTGGTGTAGGTAAACCCATAATATGAGTCGTTGAAGTACTGGAATGCAACCGAAGCGCTCAATGTTGAAGAGAACGCATGCTCATACGATGCCAGGATCGAGTACTCATATCCGCCAATTATAGCAATCCTACCAGGGGCGGGGAAACCTAGTACCGGTATAGTTCCACCAGCTATACCAGGTCCGCCGACATTATAGGCATTGGAGCTGTCAGCATAATAACCAATAATGCGCAGGCTTGAACCAGGTGAATTCGGTACATTGATCTGTGCGCCGATAGCTGCACCCCAACCGTCACCAAGAAGTCCAACTATAGAGGGCGGGGCGGTCGGGCTTGAAACCGCTAGACGCTCGTCGTCATAGCCGATCTTGGCCCAGATTGAACCCCAACCCTGATTGACGCCAATCTTGACGACAACGTCAGGTGCGAATTCATCACCGGCCGTACCGTCGTCTTCCAGCGAAAGCGTTCCGAAGAAGCCATTGCCACCCTGGAAGGTGTAAGCGACCAGGTTACGCTGCTGGTAGCCGTAGTACATGCCGCCCCAGGAATGCGCACCCCAGTTGGAAGCGCCGCCGCCCTGGGTCTGAGCCCAAGCCGATTCGGTATAACCCATGCGCAGGCCACCAAGCTCGATATATGCATGGTCGACGACGGCCGGGCCATCAGCACCCGTGATGCCGCTTGTCACGCCATTTGTAACACCAGCGCGAGTAAGCAATCCGTCGGGGCCGCTGACAGGAGCAATTGCCGACCACGAGCCTTGAAGACGGATGTAGCTACGCAGTGTGCCCCATTCGGTGTCTGAACGGGCGTCGAAGTTCACACGGCCACGGGCGCCAGTGCGAAGCGCACTGTTACCAAGACGGTCAGTACCACCATAGAACGCTGTCGTGTCAAATGGCGCACCAGAGATCTGGTCGCTACTGGTCCACATCTGGAACCAAACATAGCCTGAGATTCTCAGGCAGGTTTCAGTGCCGGGAATGTAGAAGAAGCCCGCGCCGTATGCATCACAGACGCGAACATACTCTACAGGCTCCGGCTCGGCGATGACGACAGCGTCTGCTGCCTTGGCGCCGGTTGCTGCAACGAGGGCCGCAGCGGAGCCGATAAGTAGGCTCTTGATTTTCATTTTCTGACCTCCAGTCAAAAACGCCGGAGGTTGTGCGTGTATTAAAAATTCACCCCGGGGGCAGGGTGGCCGGGAAATGAGCGTCGAGGAGGGCGGGTCTGCTGCTGGCCGAACGTGTGGAAGACTGGCAAAGGCCGGCCCGGTCGGCCAATCTCGGCTTTTGAAGTGGCATCCTTCGTTACGCCACGATCGTCATTGAGAAAGCTTCCGGGCTTAGACCGGTACCGGCCTTTTCTATCTGCGTTCGCAAAGCGAATCTCATCCCGCGCAGCTGCCCGATGGCTGAACGACCATGTCAGGGTTTCAAAGGTGCGCCTTGATTGATTCTAAGAGGACCTGGCCCTTTCGCCGGCGTCATGGTTAACCAACACTTACTGAGGACCCTCAAAACGTGTCTTTTGTGCAACAGCAGACACCGATCCGCGGTTTACAATCCGGTCCGACCGCCGATCTTTGTTGAACCCGCAAGCCCCATCAGTATTGTCATGCTCGAAGAAGGGGTGCGAAAGCGCTGCTTTTTCAACAATTGGGGATGGGGCAGATAAACGCTGTCCTTCAGCAAAAACGACCCAGACCCGTTTTTAACTTTGACTGGAGGTCAGAAAATGAAAATCAAGAGCCTACTTATCGGCTCCGCTGCGGCCCTCGTTGCAGCAACCGGCGCCAAGGCAGCAGACGCTGTCGTCATCGCCGAGCCGGAGCCTGTAGAGTATGTTCGCGTCTGTGATGCATACGGCGCGGGCTTCTTCTACATTCCCGGCACTGAAACCTGCCTGAGAATCTCAGGCTATGTTTGGTTCCAGATGTGGACCAGTGGCGACCAGAACTCTGCAGCACCAGGTGACACGACAGCGTTCTATGCTGGTACTAGCTCTGCTGGTAACAGCGCGCTTCGCACTGCCGCCCGTGGCCGTGTGAACTTCGACGCACGTTCAGACACCGAATGGGGCACACTGCGTAGCTACATCCGTCTTCAAGGCAACTGGTCAGCAATTGCTCCAGTAGGGGCAGTTGGCGCGACAAGTGGTATCAGGGGTGCTGATGGCCCGGCCATAGTCGACCATGCATACATCGAGCTTGGTGGCCTGCGCATGGGTTACACCGAATCGGCTTGGGCTCAGACCCAGGGTGGCGGTGTCTCCAACTGGGGTGCGCATTCCTGGGGCGGCATGTACTACGGCTACCAGCAGCGTAACCTGGTCGCTTACACCTTCCAGGGTGGCAATGGCTTCTTCGGAACGCTTTCGCTGGAAGACGATGGTACGGCCGGTGATGAATTCGTACCTGACGTTGTCGTCAAGATTGGCGTCAATCAGGGTTGGGGCGGTGTCTGGGCCAAGATCGGCTATGACGAAGAGCGTCTAGCGTTTGCAAGCCCGGCACCTAGTGTGCTTGCCGGTGACGGTTGGGGTGCAGCTATTGGCGCACAGATCAATGTACCGAATTCACCTGGTTCAAGCCTGCGCATTATTGGTTATTATGCTGACAGCTCCAATGCCTATAATGTCGGCGGACCTGGTATTGTCGGTGTTGCTGCTGCTATCGGTGGATATGAGTACTCGATCCTGGCATCGTATAGGCATGCGTTCTCTTCAACATTGAGCGCTTCGGTTGCATTCCAGTACTTCAACGACTCATACCTCGCCGGTACGAGCATCAACTCAGGCTTTGATGCCTGGGGTGCTGAATTGTCGGTTGTCTGGTTCCCGGTTACGAATTTCGAAATTCGTGCCGAAATTCACTATGACGACGTAGGGTCGAGCAGCATCCTCCCGGGTGTTAATCCCGATGGTGTTGCTTCCGGTTTCCTCCGGTTCACCCGTTACTTCTAATCGGCTTATGAAAGTTGATTTGCGAAACCCGGCGAGCAATCGCCGGGTTTTGTTTTTGTGCCAGGACGGCGTCAGCGCCATATCCAGCTGATGTGAATTCATTTTGATGACGCAATCGACACGGATCAAAAGAACTGGGCGGCCGACGAATGGCCCTAGAGCGTGTCATTCAGAGCATTTTTCGCCCGAACAGAATCATGTGTACGAAAAATGCTTCACTGGCTCCAGCTGAGTACAGGCATTGCCGCGGTTCCAGTTACCGCAAAACACTCCAGGCAGAACAACGCCCCGCGTCTTTATCCAATCGTGTTGAAGAAACCTTCAATCCGGTCTGGCAAATCGCCGGTTTCCAGCAATGGCGCATGGCCTTGCCCTTTGACGGTGATCATCTTCATGCGCCGGTGAAGCACTTTCATCTGTTCGACCGTGTCCACCGATAGCAGTTTTGAGTTTTCGCCACGCAGCAAGAGCAGTGGAACGGCGGTAAGGCCGATAAATTGCGGCCAAAGCTGCGGCAGCGGCTGGCTCAAATCGATGCTCGATACCGTCTTGATCAGCTTGGGATCATAATCGGCAACAATCCGGCCTTTCCTTTCAACATAAATAGCGCGTGTAAGCCGTTCCCAGTCGGCGTCATCCAGCGCGGGGAAGGCGTCGCAATGGATCATCTTCTGGATCTCGATCGCCTCCTGCCAGTCTTTCGGCTTTGGCGCCCGCTCCAGATAGGTGCGGATTTGCGCCAGCCCTTCGCCGCTGATCGCAGGCCCGACATCGTTGAACACGACCGCTTTCAAAGCGCCGGGCCGCATTGCAGCAAGCATATGGACAATGAGACCACCGCGCGACGTGCCGATAAATCCGGCATGTTCGATGTTCAGCGCCGTCAGGCCGGTAATGATGTCAGCCGCCTCGACAACAATATTGTAGCGCCGCCAGTCATTATCATAGTCGGATTGGCCACGACCGCGATAGTCAAACGCGACCACCATGCGCGGCTTTTTGCTGTTTTGGCTGAGTTTGAGCGCCAGTTCATGGAAGTCACGCACATTGCGTGCCAATCCCGGCAGACAGACAACCGGCAGGGCATTGCGGCAGTGTTGCTCACCATAAATACGGGCGTGCAATGTCAGCTGATCTTGCGCGGAATAGTAAAAATCAGAATATTCAGAACTATGGTTCACAGGTTTATCCGGGAATTACTGGGAGAGTAAAGTAATATTCTGTATGATTGAAATCGGCAAGTGCAGATGGCAAAGTGCCCTCAACGCCCTCGTTTCAAATCGCTGACGATGTCAAAACGCCCCGACAGGCGCATCTTGTAGACCTGATGGTTTTCCATCACCCGCTGCACATAGTTTCGTGTCTCGGTAAACGGGATACGCTCGACCCAATCGACAACCAGGTCGGTCGACATGCGTCTTGGATCGCCATAGCGCCTGACCCAGTCTTCGGCGCGGCGCGGACCGGCATTATAGCCGGCGAAGGTCAATACATAAGACCCGTTAAAACGCCCAAGCTGTTCCTTCAAATAGGCCGTGCCTAGTGTCGCATTATATCCGGCATCGGTCGTAAGGCGCTGTTTTGAAAATGCAATTCCAGCCTTTTTGGCAACATCGCGTGCCGTGCCTGGCAATAGCTGCAACAGGCCGCGCGCACCGGCATGCGAGATCGCACTGACCAGAAACTCGCTTTCCTGCCGGGCAACGGCATAGGCGAGCGCCCTGTGGTGGCCGGCAATGCGTGCTGATGCGGGTATGGCCCCCAAAGGGTGAGCCAGCGCACCGATATTGATGCCGCGTGCCGATGCCGTTTTACCGATTTGCAGCGCCAGCCTGTGGTCGCCCTGCCGCTCGGCCTGGACGGCCAGCAGTGCCAGTTCGCCGGGGCTTTCAAGCTCACGTGCCAGCGCATGGTAGACCCTGCGGGCACGGGCCGGATGGCCGGCGGTCTCAAGGCGCCGGATAATGTGAACCTTCTCGCGCAGCTCGAACGTCTGGCGGTCTTTCGGCTTCGGTTTCGGATAGGCGATATTGATCGTCTTGCGCCCCAGCCGTGCAGCAGCCAGTTGCCCGTAATAGGCGGTTCCATATCGAGCGGCTTTGGAAAAATGTGCCGCTGCCTTGCCTGGTCCGCCTTCTTCCGCGGCACGCCCGAGCCAGTAATAGGCCCGCGCCTTCGAGATCGGGCCGGTTGAAACCTCTATAATGCGCGAAAAATGAAGGGCCGCGCTCTTCGGCTGGCGCAGCGCCCGCAACGCGTACCACCCGGCATGGAATTCGGCGTCGGCTATCTTCGGTGCGCTGACGGCAGCGTGATCTGCGGCGATCTCATAGGCCAGCTTTTCCCGGCCAACATCAATCAACTCGCGTGACAGCACCCGCCGTTCGACCCACCACCGGTCGGGGTCGACCAGCCGCGCCTGGTCGCTTGGCGCTTTAGCGACGATTTTTGCTGCCGCGACATATTTTTTCTGGCGCCTTAAAAATTGCGCACGGGCAAACAAATAGCCGGCAGACTGCTGCTTCTGCGGCACTTTGTCGAGCAGCTTGCCGGCATTGGATTTACGCCGGATTACCGCTGCCCAGGCCCTATGGAGCGCGCTGGCTCCGGCCAGTTTTGCCACCCGGCCTGCTGAGCGGACCCGGTCGGAATAAAGCATCCGCTCCATGCGGAAGCGATGCGCGGCGGAAGGGATGAGCTTTCCGAACTCATTGATGATCGCCGCCTCGTGTTTTGCTTCCATCTTGGTGGTTCGCCAAAACGAGGCTAGCATCTCGCGCGCGGCCTTTTCCTTGCCGGTATCGATCAGCGCACGCGCCAGAACGATTGCGCCTTCCGGTGAACCAGGTTTCGTGCCGCCAAAGGCGCCGGCAACAATGTTTGCGGGAAGTTTCTCGCGATAAAGCGCCTTTTCGCTGTTGACCCGCATGGTTTTGACGCCAGGCCAGCCCGTCAGCTTTGCCGCGACAGAGGCGATTTCGCGGCTGGAGACATCCTCGCCGCCATGAAGGGCGATCGACCATTCCAGAATACGCCGATCCAGCGAGTTTGCCGAAAGCCGTTTTGCGGCTTTCTTCGCATCGGCCATTTTGCCGGCAGAAAGCGCGTCGAGGCCGGAGGTAAGCAAGGTTAGATTGCCGCCGGCCCGCGATTGGCCGGCCGTCATCCTGGCCATCTGCCTCAGTGCGGGCGTTGTTCTGGTGCTGCGATCAATGGAGCCGGTAATATCTTCCGCCTGCCGCGGCTGTGGTACCGGTACTTTGGAAACCGGCATCTCAATGCCATAAGCAACCGGGCCTGCAGCAAGCGATACTGCAAGCGTTATCATTGCCAATCCGTTCAATGCTGGATGTCTCAATCTATGTAAATCCGCTGAAAAACCGGCCCCTATCCTAGCCAGACACGATAAACAGCCGGTTAAGCAGATATTACCGGCTTTGCTCCAATCCTATCTATCTGCACTATGTCATCTGCTCATGGCGGTACTGTGGTCTTGATCACGTGAACTTCTCCGCTTTGTGCTCTGGCGCGCGGTCGGTGATTGCGCTAGAAACCGCTGCTCATGGCAACAGCCAACAGGACCCAGGAGAAGCCAGTCATGTTTAAGGGATCGCTCACCGCGCTCGTCACGCCTTTTTTGCCGGACGGCAGTGTGAACGAAAAGGCATTCCGCGCGCTTATCGATTGGCAGATCAGCGAAGGTACCACTGGTCTGGTGCCTGTCGGCACGACCGGGGAATCGCCGACACTGTCTCACGACGAACACAAGCAGGTGGTCGAGATATGCGTTGAAGCGGCGGCGGGCCGCGTTCCGGTAATGGCCGGTGCCGGCTCCAACAATACCGCCGAGGCGGTGGAGCTGTGCCGTCATGCTGAAAAGGCGGGCGCAGATGGTGCGCTCGTTGTCACCCCCTATTACAACAAGCCGACGCAACGCGGTCTTTATGAGCATTTTGCCACGGTCGCAAAGGCAACGAAACTGCCGATAATCATTTACAACATTCCGCCGCGTTCGATCATCGACATGACACCGGAAACGATGGGCAGGCTGGTAGGCGATTTCCCCAACATCCGCGGCGTCAAGGATGCAACCGGCAAGGTTGAGCGCGTTAGCGAACAGCGGGCAAGCTGCGGCACCGATTTCATCCAGCTATCCGGCGAGGATGCCAGCGCGCTTGGCTTTAATGCACATGGTGGAGTGGGCGCAATTTCGGTGACCTCGAATGTGGCGCCGAAACTATGCGCCGAATTTCAGGTAGCGGCATTGAGCGGCAATCAGGCCCGCGCGCTTGAGTTGCAGGACCTGCTGCTGCCGCTTCATAAGGCTATTTTTCTTGAAGCCGGTGTATCGGGCGCCAAATACGCGCTTTCCAGGCTTGGCCGTTGCGAGAATGTGCTGCGCTCGCCGATGATGAGTGTCGATAGTCCCACCGCCGATGCCATTGATGCGGCGATGCGCCAAGTGGGATTGATGACCTAGCATCTTAGCTGCCATGGCAAAGGACAAGAAAACCACCACCAGACCGGTTGCTGAAAACCGCAAGGCCCGTTTCTCTTACGAGATCCTCGATACGATTGAGGCGGGTCTGGTCTTGACGGGGACCGAGGTGAAATCGTTGCGCCAGGGTCAGGCCAACATCCAGGAAAGCTATGCGTCGGTCGAGGGCGGTGAGGTTTGGCTGATCAACTCATACGTTCCGGAATATCTTCAGGGCAACCGCTTCAATCACGAGCCGCGCCGAAGGCGAAAGCTGCTATTAAGCAAGCGCGAAATGGCGCGGCTGGCCCAGGCGGTTGACCGTGAAGGCATGACCATGGTGCCGCTGAAAATCTATTTCAACGAAAGGGGCAGGGCAAAACTCTTGGTCGCCATCGCCCGCGGCAAGAAGCTTCACGACAAGCGCGAAACCGAGCGTAAACGCGACTGGAACCGCGAAAAAGCCCGCCTGATGAAAGAGCGTGGCTGAACTTTTTTGAAAAATTCATCCGCGGATGTCGGATTGCCTGCGGTTTGATCGTCTTATCAATATGCCGGTCGCACAGCGCCCGGTATTTGGGTCTTCTTGGGTTACAAAAAGGAAAAGCATCATGGCTAAGTTCGTATTCGCATATCACGGTGGCAAAATGGCGGAAACGCCCGAAGAAGGCCAGAAAGTCATGGCTGCCTGGCAAGCCTGGTTTGAGCAGTTGGGAGCCGCAGTTGTCAATGGCGGGAACCCGGTTGGCATGTCAAAGACGGTGTCGGCCGACGGTGTTGAGGACAATGGCGGAGCCAATCCATTATCGGGCTATTCGATCGTCCAGGCAGACAATATCGATGCAGCCTGTGAAATGGCCAAGGGCTGTCCGATCCTGGATCATGGTACGGTCGAAGTCGCTGAAGCGATGGAGATGTAGTCCGCATTTTCGTTCGGGCTCTATGACAATTCCGGGAGCGCAATCTTGCGTTCCTGGAAACTGACAAGGGATGGATGACGTGATGACAACAGAGCTCTGGTACCTGTTTTTGACATCGGTATTGCTGACCGTGTTGTGGATTCCGTTCATATCAGGTCAGGCGACAACGTTTGGATTTCTGACCCCGGATGAATATCGGAATTTACGCAACGATGAAGGAGCGCCTGCCTGGGTTCGTCGCGCTAACCGGGCGCATATCAACCTGGTCGAGCAATTCGGCGCGTTTGCAGGGTTGATCGTTGTCGCTCATCTGGCTGGCGTCTCGACGCCGGTCACCGCCATTGCGGCGGCTGTGTTTTTCTGGGCGCGAATTGTTCACGCAGTGGTTATGATCGCCGGTATCGCCGTGGCGATGCTGCGAACCTTGGTGTTTTCGGTCGGATTTCTGTCGTTGCTCGTCATCGCCTGGGAGATTGCTACCAAAGCTGTATGAATTAGGGCGTTTTGCGGTAACTGGGACCGCGACAACGCCTCTACCCAGCTGGAAACATTGAAGCATTTTTCGCACATATGATTCTGTTTGGGCGAAAAATGCCCTACCGGATTTCAAAACCGAAAAACGAGCACAATGGAGATGATGTCATGAGCTTGCTGGTGGAATACACCGTACTGGACGGCAAGGCCGACGCACAGGTCGATGCGTTGAACACCTTCGTTGCCGGTTTGAAGGAAATCGGGGATGAGGGCTACAACTACACCGCCTTTGAAACCGATGATCCGACCAAATTCATTGCCGTTCTCGAATTCGACGATGACAACGCAAAACAGCGTTTCCTCGACAGTGGGCCTTTCAACGACTACCGCGAAGGGTCAAAAGACAGGTTTCCAGGCCCGCCATCGACAACGACAATCCGGCTGGTTGCGTCCACGAAGGACTGAATGGGCGGCAAAGCCGTGGGTCAGGCAGGCGCCAGAGGGCGTTCCACCGCCTGCTCCTTGATGGGCCAATGTACAATGGCTGCAAACAGGCCAAGCGCCACGCCAAGCCACCACACCGGATCATAGGTGCCGAACCGGTCGTACAGATAACCGCCCAGCCAAACGCCCAAAAATGAGCCGATCTGGTGTGAGAAAAACACCAGCCCGCCGAGCATGCCGAGATGCCGGGTGCCGAACATGACCGCAACCAGTGCTGTTGTCGGCGCGACGGTCGACAGCCACAACAAGCCCATCACGATTGAGAAGATGATCACGCTGGCCGGCGTCTGGGGCAATAAAAGGAAAATAGTCACCGCGATCGACCGGCCGAGATAAAGCAGCACTAAAAACAGCGGTTTGGAGTATTTTTGCCCGATTACTCCGGAGGCCAGCGAACCGATAATATTGAAAAAACCAATCAGCGACAGGGCGATGACCGCATAACGCGCCTCTATGCCGATATCATTGAGATAGGCGGGAAAATGCGCGGTAATGAAAGCGACCTGAAATCCGCAGACAAAAAATCCGGCGATCAGCAGCAGGTAGCTTTGATGCGAAAACGCTTCACGCAACGCGGCCGCGGCCGACTGTTCGATGTTCTGCTTTGATGCCAGCCCCGAGGCTGAATTGCCGCGCAGCGGAATAGCGAGAACTGGAATGGCAAGCATCAAAACGGACAGCCAGATCAGCGTATCCGACCAGCCAAGCGCGTTGATCATGCCCTGGCTGAGCGGTGCGAACACAAACATGCCGGCAGACCCGGCAGCGGTGCCGATGCCGAACACAAGGCTTTGCTTTTCAGCCGGGACATTTCTGGCAAATGCCGCAAGGACGATACCGAAGGAGCCCGCGCCGACGCCAAGTCCGACCAGCACACCGCCGCCAATGTGCAACATCCATGGTGACGAAGGCATCGCCATCAATAACAGGCCGGAGGCGTAAAGCACCCCGCCCGCCGCCAGCATACGCCACGACCCGTAGCGGTCGGCCAGAGCACCGAATACCGGTTGCGAGATGCCCCACACCAGATTCTGCAACGCCATGGCAAGGCCGAAAGTGGTCCGGTCCCAGCCCGTGTCGGCAAGCATCGGCAATTGGAAAAAGCCCATCGCCGAACGCGGACCAAATGCCAAAAGCGCGATCGCGCAGCCGCAAATGATGATGAGCCAGGGCAGGGCCGCTTTGGTCTTTTCCGTCGCGATCATCATGGCGGCGGCTTCTCTCGCTGAGTTTGCGTTAAATAGCTGAGCTTAAATGACCGGCCTGTCGAGACAAGCAAATTCGCCTGAACGGTTGTGAAGTTTTGTAAATTCAGTATTGGAATAATTTGTGTTTATGACGCGTTTATTCGATGAAAGACCCGGCGGGGCCTTGCGCAACTTCGTTTGCCGCGCTTCAATCCGGTATCGAATTCAGGACCAAAGGGCCCATGAACGACCGGTACGAGGCGATATTGGCGGAGATACCGCGGCTACGGCGATATGCCTTGTCGCTTATGCGCGATTCCGATCGGGCTGATGATTTGGTCCAGGATTGTCTCGAACGGGCATTTTCCCGCTTGGCGAACTGGCAAACTGGCGACAATCCGCGCCGATGGCTGTTCACGATCATGCACAATATTTTCATCGATACGGTACGCAAGGACAAAAGGCGCGGTGAAACCATTCCCCTGTCTGACACCGATGGCGCGCTCGAACCGGTACCGGCCGATCAGCACGGCAAGCTTGTCGCACGCGAGGTGCTCGATACACTGCAGACCATAGACCCGGATCGCCGTGCCGCCCTCATGCTGGTTGCCGTGGAAGGGTTTTCCTATGCCGAAGCCGCCGGCATATTAGGTATTCCGGCCGGGACTTTGATGTCACGGATTGCACGCGGACGCGCCGAACTGCGCGACCGGCTGGATAAAAATGTCCGTGCAAGCGCAATCGGGGTGGCAAAATGACAGGTTGTAGGACATTCTCCGATACTGACCTCAATCTGGCGCTCGATGGGGAGATGCCGGAAGATGTCCGTGCCGAGTTCGAGCTCTGGCTTGCGCAAAACCCCGAGCAAAAAGCGCTTTTTGACAGCTATGCAGCAGATCGAGATCTGCTGAAAGCAGCTCTCGATCCGGTGATGGCAGAAGCTGTTCCCGAAAAACTCACCGCAAGGCCTTATTCGGCAAATGACAACACGGCCAAGCGGTCCCGGTGGCAGCTGGCCGCCGCCGCGGTTGTCTTGTTTGTTGCAGGTGGTGCGATCGGCTACCAGGCCGGCACAAGCCTGCCAGCAGAACCGAGTGCAGCCAGTCTTCTGACCGATAATGCCATCGATGCCCATGTGATCTATGCCGCCGAAATGCGCCATACCGTGGAGGTTGGCGTCGACGAGAAAGATTATCTGGTTTCCTGGCTGTCAAAACGGGTCGGGCTCAACCTGATTGCACCCGATCTTAAAGTCCATGGCTTCTCGCTGGTTGGCGGGCGTTTGCTGCCTTCCGGCGGGCGGGCAGCCGCTCAGTTCATGTATGAAAACACCGCCGGCCACCGGATATCGCTCTACGTGAAAACTGTGGATTCAAAAGACGCGACCGGTTTCCAACTGGTTGAGGAGCGCGGGGCGAGGGCGTTCTACTGGCTGGATCAGGGCTATGCCTGTGCCTTGACCGGCGATTTGCCGGAAAATGATCTTTTGAAAATATCCCGCGATGCCTACCGCCAGCTGGTCAGCAGTGACGACTGGTAGGCAATATTTCAGCGTTTGCCGTCCAGCTCAAAAAACCGCTTCATAAACGCCTGCTCGACCGTCTTGGCCGGTTGCGGTTCAAGATCGAACGCATCGGCGGTAAAGCCGCGTGGCCGGCCAAAATATTTGGCAGCTTCACCGTCTGAAAACCCGGCCAGCGCGCGCGCCTCAAACCAGGCGGCGATCTGATCGGCCCGCTTGACGCTCCGCGACAGTTTTGGCTTTGGATCGGCGGGCAGCGTAAACCTTAGATGTATCGCGGTTTGCAACCGCCGTTCGACGGTTTTGTACCCGCCGCCAACCACCGCCTTGAACGGTGAGATCATGTCGCCGATCACATATTCCGGCGCGTCATGCAGCAGACAGACAAGCCGGTCTTCGGGCGAGGCGGCCGGTTGCAGATGCAAAAATATATCGTCGACCAGCAGCGAGTGTTGTGCAACCGAAAAAGCATGATCTCCGGCGGTCTGCCCGTTCCATCGTGCAACCCGCGCAAGCCCGTGGGCGATGTCGGTTATCTCGATGTCCAGCGGTGACGGGTCGAGCAGGTCGAGCCGCCGTCCGGAGATCATCCGCTGCCACGCGCGCGCTGGCGCTCCGGGACGGTCTGCCATCAGCGCGGACCGTCCGCATCGACGGTGCTTTGCGGAAACTCAAGTCCAGACCAGGCCGGAATGGAAAGATCGATTGCAATGCCATCAGCCTCAATCACCTTGCCGCCGGCTTCAGCTTCGGCGGCACGGTCGATACGCACCAGCGCCAGGCCGGATTGTCCCGACACCGAACCAAGCGATCCGATTTTCTTGCCGTCTGCGGTGATGGCCGTGCCCGGCGCTGGAAGGTTTTTTTGGGCCTGCGCAATCAACAATCGCCGCCTTGCCGTGCCGCGATGCTGCATGCGCGACACCACCTCCTGCCCGATAAAACATCCCTTGCGAAACGAAACGCCGCCATTTAGGTCCATCAGCACATCGTGGGGAAAGGCATCACCGAGCGCATAATCATCACCGCTTTCGCCGATGCCGCTGGCGATGCGCAATGCGTGCCAATCCGCAATCGATGCATCAGGCTCGATGTCTTCCTCACCGTAGCGCCGGATCACGCTGTCATCGAAAAACCGCCGATCTGCCAGCCCGGTTAAAGCAGATGAATCACTTTGCCATGACACCGTTGCAACACATTGATCGGCTTTCGATAATTCAACTCTGGCCCTGAGCTTGTAGAGCGAGAGCCGGCGCAGGAGATCGTCGCATATGTCGCTACGGCAATCGAGCCGGAAGCCTTCCTTGTCGCGCGATATCAAAAAATCAAACAGGATTTTGCCCTGTGGCGCAAGCAGCGCGCCGGGAAAAAGGTCACCGGCAGGCAAATGGTCAAGGTCCGTCGTGATCAGATTTTGCAGAAACGTTTCCGCCTCCTCACCCGATACTAAGATGAGTGCTCTACGATCCAGTCTGATGGTCGGCATGGCCGGCGCCTCGTGTGTTGAGTTCCGCCATTACCTAAGCCGGCTGCATTGGCCCGGCAAGGCCTGCTTTAATCCGCCACTTCAGTCACCCGCCACGAAGAAGGCCCACTGGCCTTCCGGGGTGATGCCGGCGCGGTAGAAATTATAACCGCCAAACTCTTTCATATCCTCATAATCGCCGCCGGTCACGATGCGAAACAGTTCCACCCTTTGCACTGGCCCAAGCTGGTCGAGCGGGTAGGCAAAGAAATA
Organism: Rhizobiaceae bacterium; assembly: GCA_963669455.1. GTDB lineage: Bacteria > Pseudomonadota > Alphaproteobacteria > Rhizobiales > Rhizobiaceae > JAWKWH01. Next base: position 2,961,552 of record OY770026.1, on the reverse strand, counting down.
CGGCCAGACATAGATTTCGTGCTCCGTGCCGGCATCCATGCGCACGAATCCCGCCTCTAAAACCTCTTGCAATATGGCGAGGATTTCATGGCCTTCACCATCGCCGGAAACCTCCCGCAGGAAATTGATGGGGTCACCGTCAATACCTCCAAGAGATAGCTGGGTGATCTCACTTCCGGTTCCGATCATTGGGCGAAGCAGTTCCACATTGCCGGTTGCAATCGCCTCCATGATGAGTTCGCGCATGCGGCGCGCCGGCGCCGGAAGCAATGAAAAATCGGTCAACACCTCCGGCAGCGGCGTATCCGATTTTATCTCCGGATGGCTGTGGTCTTGTGTATTTTGTGGAGAATCGCCGTCTGGTTCGGCGATATCATCTGTGCCAGGAACGGGGTCTGCCGGAAGCGGGATTTCACCTGCATCCTCTGCCGCATCATCAGGCAAAACCGTCCCGGTTTCCGGCACTTCTTCGCGTTTGATGTCGCTGAGGGCCATCGACGGCGAGGAAAAGGCGACAAAAACGGTCACCGCCGCAATGAGTAATGCCGGGTTATTCAAAAATTTGGCCATGCTTTCTCCGCAGTCGCAACGGAAGTAAGCTATCAAATGCCGTCCGCGTCAATGCCGGCTTTGATCGGAATTGAATTCACCGGCGATGATCCGGTCCCGCATCCGGTCGAGCAGGGCAATGGCGGTTTCCTCGCTGGAGTCGCGCAACAATTCGCCAAATGCCGTGGAAAGCGCCGCATCCGCCAGAATTTCCGGCTCGATACCGGCCAAAAGGCCTTCCGCCCAGGTCTCGTTTTGACTTTCAACTGCCGATAGCCGCTTTTCTTCGCGGATCAGCGCATCAATGTCTGCAAGTTCCTGAAAATCCATATCCAATCCCAAACGCCTTAAAACCGCATTTGCCGTCTGACCGGCAACAAGCGGCGTTTCAAAAAGGCCGTCACGTCCTATCCGTCTTTATCACACATATTGCGGCAAGGCGCTGCCAAAATCGTGCAATTTCCAACTATTGTTAATTGCCGTATCGGACAACCACGTCCCGGGTCAATATTTCGCCTTCCCTCATGTAGCGCTCGATCGCGGCTGTGGCCGAATGGGTGCAATTCTTGTAGATGCTGCTGAATGCGCGATACCCCCGGTTAAAACTGGCAACCATCCGCGCCCGGCGTACCGGCTCCGGATTTTCCGTTTTCAGCAATGTCTCCATCTCAACGCGCCATCCACCGTCTTTTTCGCCGCAAAGACTTCTGAGATAGTGGATCGAACCGAGGATTTCAGAAAGCCGCAGCAATTGTTTTTCATAGGGCACGTTTTCGGCGCGCGCGGGCGTGCCCGCAGCTGAAATCATCAGCACGACGATGGCAAAAACAATGTGCACTTTGAACGTCATTTATCCCTCTTGGCCGAGGAATCGGGCCGCGGCAAGGCCAAATAGGTTAAAGCGTTAAAAGCCGGAGGTTGAAAAGCGCTAAAAACGGGCGGCTTACTGTATGATCTTGGTTTCCGGATGAAACGCATGCGCGACAAAGGCAAAGGTGATGTCATGGACCACATCCTCGCCGTCTTTGGTCACCCGCACCGTGCCGATGTCGCGGCCTTCGGAAATGCGCGACCGGTCGAGCGCAGACGCGACGCCTGACGACCATTCGATACGATAGCCATCCTGCTCAAAACCACTGGTCCGCGCCCGCTCCATGGTAACGACAATCGGTTCGCCGCTGGTCCTGACCACGACGACACGGGCCATGGGCTCGATCCCTTCGGGCATGTCGCCGCGGTATAAAAACGGGCTGGCGGCACTGTCATAATTCGCATAAGGGTTTCGCCCATAATCCCGCAATTCGGGATTATTGGGGATCAGCACGGGGGCGTCGGGCTGTCTGGCCTTGAAATCGGCAAATGAAACGATGCGCGATGGTTTAAGCATAAGCTGTTCGCCAAGCATCTCGCCGACAATGGCCTGGCCGGTAAATTGCTGCCACCAACTGTCGGTCGTCCGGTCATACATCACCAGATCGGAGTTTCTAAGCTTGCCCGTCGTTCCGAATTCGAGCACCTGTTCGCCGACACGGCGGTCAAATACGATCGAGGCATTGCACAGCGGGCAGTAGGTAACCGCAACCGGTACCCCGCCAACCGTGTCGTTGACGATTTCGTGCCAGGTCAGAACCTGAAGCGGATAGGCGCGTATGTCGTCGCCGATCTTCAGCTGTATAACCGGCTCCAGATCGCCGACCGTATGAATTTTCGAAGCTTTTTCGAAAATCGGCCTGTCGATGGAGGGTATCCCGTCACGCGGCGGCCCGCCGGAAAGAATTTCCTCAAACGGGATCGATGTTTGGGTGAAGTCCGTTTTCCAGCCTTCCCGCGCCCAACGCTCGGGATTGGCCAGCACCGGTATCGCGGTGAGAGCCGCAATTATGAACGCAATCAATCTTATCGCAATCATCGAACGAGCTCCTCCATGCGCCCTAATCCTATTGCAGAAAATAGGCCTCCGCCCCGGTCAAACAACAAAAGGCAGGTCACGATTGGGTGAGGGGCGCATCCGACAGCAATTGCCTGGCGATACGCAACGATGATCCGGTCATCGCCATCGCCTCGATTTCGTCCAGCCGGTACCAGCCGGCATCGTCCGCATCGTCATCGGCGACGGGATTGCCGCCGCCATGCGGCCCGGTGAACACATGCAGCCGGAAGATCGCACCGGCATGAACCGAGCTTGGCATATCAAGCGTTTCCAGATGCACCAGACTTTCAGCTGCAAGGCCCGTTTCCTCCAGCACCTCGCGCCTTGCCGCCTGTTCGGCGGTTTCGCCTGCTTCCACCCGCCCGCCGGGAAACGCATAGAGGCCCTTTGATGGCTCCTTTCCCCGTTTGATCAAAAGGAGGTGGCGCTGCCACACTAGCCCCGCTGAAGCGACCTCTATGATTTGCATCGTGCTCATTGCCTGCTCTTGCCAATAATCGTGAATCTGTACTTATTCCAGGCTTGACCAGCCTTTGCGAAGCGTGAATTGTCAACCCATGTGCGGACGATTTTCACTAACAGCCAAACCGATGGAAGTGCGCGAACTGTTCGATCTGATCGAGATCGAAATGTTTCCGCCGCGCTACAACATCGCGCCAACCCAGCCGATCCAGATGATTGTCGCCGACCCGCCCATGGAGCCCGGCTCAAACCTGCCGGGGCGAAAAGCGCTGCTGGTGCGCTGGGGGCTGATGCCATCCTGGGTGAAGGATCCGAAGGACTTTCCGCTGCTGATCAATGCGCGCTCGGAAACGGCGGCAAAAAAAAGCTCGTTTCGCGCCGCGATGCGCCATCGCCGCGCGCTGATACCGGCGTCGGGGTTTTATGAATGGAAACGCGACGGCAACAGCAAACTTCAGGCCTACTGGATCAGGCCGCGGCAGGCCGGGCTCGTCGCCTTTGCCGGGCTGATGGAAACATGGCATGGCCGAGACGGTTCTGAAATCGATACCGGCGCTATTTTGACCACGGCATCGAACGAGACCATCGGCAACATCCATCACCGCATGCCGGTTGTGATTGATCGGGAGAATTTTTCAGACTGGCTTGATTGCCGCGACCGCGAACCAAAAGACGTCGCCCATCTCCTCCGGCCGGCAGAACCCGATCTGTTTGAGGCGGTGCCGGTATCGCCGCTGGTCAACAAGGTCGCCAATACCGGCCCGGACATTCAAAAGCGCGTTGAAATTACCGAAAATGCGGGGGAAAACCCGCCGCCGCCCGCTGATACAAACGGCGATCAGATGTCCCTGTTCTGATCACAATGGATATGTCAGCCCTTTTTGCCGGTTTTCTGCTTGGCGGTTCGCTCATCATCGCCATCGGCGCGCAAAATGCCTTTATCCTGCGTCAGGGCCTGCTGCGCGAACATGTTTTCGTCCTGTGTCTGATCTGTGCCCTGTCCGATGCGCTGTTGATTGCCGCCGGTGTGGCTGGGCTGGGCGCGCTTGTTTCCGGCTCGCCGCCATTGATCGCAATCGTGACCGCCGGCGGCGCCTTGTTTCTGGCGGCTTATGCGGTCATTGCTTTTAGGCGGGCCTTTTCCGGTAAAACGCTTGAAGCCGCCACCGGCTCGGGCAGCGGCCTGAAAGCGGCAATCGCAACCTGTCTTGCCTTTACCTTCCTCAATCCGCATGTCTATCTGGATACGGTCGTGCTGATCGGAGCGCTGTCCGGCGGATATCCGGGGCCTGCCCGCATCTGGTTTGGCGCCGGCGCGGTCGTCGCATCGTTTATCTGGTTTTTCGCCCTGGGCTATGGCGCCCGCCTGCTGGCGCCGCTATTTGCCAAACCGGCCGCATGGCGCATTCTCGATAGCCTGATCGGCCTGGTGATGGCGGGGCTGGCGCTAAGCCTGGCGACACGGTTTTTCGAAGGTTGGTGAGGCGTTCCTTGTCAGGACCGCCTCAGCGGGTACGGCAACAATTGCTCCAGCATCGCCTGAAGGCAATGGTCATCGAAAACCCAAAAGCCACCAAAAAGGTGCCGGCCAAAACTCAGGCGGATTTTTTGCCTGATTTCTTTTTCTCGTGCGGACAGCACATCAGTGCAGCCATGATCGCCGCCGGGCCGATTGCATGGTAGTGACAGGAGAGAGGATCACTGGCGGGCGAGACATATTCGCGACGAGGCATTTGCTTGGCCTTTGCTTTTTTTGGTGCCGGGTTTCTGGTTCGAGCCGGGCACATGATGACAGATTGCGTCAAATCCGTGGCCAATTGGTAAATTTATAGAAAAACTTGATCATTGATGACAATTCATCACTTGATCATTGATGACAATTCATCACCTGATCATTGATGACAATTCATCTGAGGGGTCGTGCAATTTGCTTGACGCAAGACTGCGGGACGGCGATAAAGCGTCCCATGAAAACGTTGTTCGCCCGTTCGGGCATTTGCATTTCGATCTGCATTATCGGCTAGCGCACCCGCTGGTCCGGACGTTTTTACCCTCTTTAACGAAGTTGAGATAAACGCCAGGCCAGCAGGCCTAGGTGATTAATGTCAGCAGGCCTAGGTGTTTAATGTCAGCAGGCCTGGGTCACATGTCGGCAGGATGAGGGAGTTATAGATGTCGAAACCTGAATTGCGGTTTTATAGCACATTGAGCAGATCGAAGGAGGAATTTTCTCCCATCGACCCGGCGAATGTGCGCATCTATGTCTGCGGGCCGACCGTCTATGATTTCGCCCATATCGGCAATGCGCGCCCGGCGATTGTGTTCGACGTCTTGTTCCGGCTTTTGCGACACGCCTATGGCGCCGACCACGTCACCTATATTCGCAACATCACCGACGTTGACGACAAGATCAATGCGCGCGCGCTTGAGCGGTTCGGCGCCAGGATCGAGGCAGGCGAGCTGACGCTTAACCAGGCGATCCGCGAAGTGACCGAAAAGACGGCCGATCAATATTTCGCCGACGTGGCGGCGCTGGGCTGCATGGAACCGACTGGCGAGCCGCGCGCCACCGAACATATCGATGGCATGGTCAACATGATCCAGCAGCTGATCGACAAGGGTCATGCCTATGTCGCTTCCGGTGGCGGGGGCAGGGAGGTGTTGTTTGATATTCTGTCCATGCCCGAATATGGAAAACTCTCCAACCGCAGGCTGGAAGACCAGCAGGCCGGTGCCCGCATTGATGTCAAGGACCACAAGAAGAACCCCGGCGATTTTGTCTTGTGGAAGGAATCGTCGGCGACCGAGCCCGGCTGGGACGGGGTATTTTTGTCCGGTGGAAACACCGAGACGATCCACGGCCGTCCTGGCTGGCATATCGAGTGCTCGGTCATGTCCAAGGTGTTTCTCGGCGAAAAATTCGACATTCACGGCGGCGGGCTCGATCTGATCTTTCCCCATCATGAAAACGAAATCGCGCAATCGCGCTGCGCCCACGGCAATGAGGCGATGGCCAATATTTGGATGCACAATGGCTATCTGCAGGTCGAGGGCCGCAAGATGTCAAAGTCGGAAGGCAATTTTGTCACCATCCACGATCTGTTGCACACGGAGAAATTCGGTGGCCGCAAATGGCCAGGCGATGTGCTGCGCCTTGCCATGCTGATGACCCATTATCGCGAGCCGATTGATTTTTCCATCAAGCGGCTTGAGGAGGCGGAGAATATATTGGACAAGCTGCGCCGGCGCTCCGAGGGCGCGGAAAAGGGGGAGGCGCACCAACCCTTCATCGACGCACTATCCGATGACCTCGATTTCTCCTCATATCTGAAACTGCTGGGCGCGCCGGGGCTGCCTGCCTCTACCATGGTCGCTGCGGCTGATCTGATCGGCATTGATGTGAGCGCCAGAGAGGCAGATTTTGACGTTGCGTCCATTGTGGAAAAACGCCTTGCCCTCATCGCCGGCAAAAACTGGGCCGAGGCCGACAGGATCCGCGATGATCTTCTGGCTCAAGGGATTAGGCTAAAGGATTCAAAAGATTCCGAAACCGGCGAACGCATCACCACCTGGGAGGTGAAGCGGTGAGCGAAGAACTTGCACTGACCATCGATCACATCAGCCTCAGCACGGCTGACATCGCGTGCGCCAGATCATTTTATGATAAAGCGCTTGCGCCACTCGGCCTTGAAAAAATTGCAACGATTACTGCCGAGCAATCCGGTACGGTCGAATATGCCGGATACGGCAAGGGTAGAAAAGGAACGCTGTGGATCGCCGAAGGCGGAAAACAGACACCGGCCACGCATATCTGCTTCCGTACAAAGACCCGGGCGGCAGTTCGCGCATTCCACGCGGCGGGCCTTGAAGCGGGCGGCACGGACAATGGCGCCCCGGGCATCCGGGAAGCCTACCACCCGGAATATTATGCCGCATTCGTCATCGATCCCGAAGGCCACAATATTGAAGCTGTTTGTTTCAATCCGGAGGAACCGTCATGAGCCAGACCCATTCAGGTGGCTGCCAATGCGGCGCCGTGCGGTACCGTGTTGATGGCGCGCTGACCCATCCTCATATCTGCCACTGCCGCATGTGCCAGAAAGCCGCCGGCAACTATTTTATGCCGTTGGCCAACGCTCAAAATCACGAGTTTACCATTACCCGTGGCGAAATGGCGTTTTATCAATCATCCGATCCCGTGCGGCGCGGGTTCTGCGCCAAGTGCGGCACCCCGCTCACATTTGAGACCATCGGTGCCGCCCATCTCAACGTCGTACTGGGATCGCTGGATAATCCGGCAGCGATCAAGCCTGCCGCGCAATTTGGCATCGAGGCGAAAATGCCCTGGTTTGCCGATCTGGAACATTTGCGCGGTGAAGCGACGGAAGACAGCGAGGATCAGGACGGCATTCCGCTTGATGAGATCACCCGCACAAACAGACAACATCCAGATCATGACACCGACAATTGGCCGGAACCGAAACCATGACCAAACAACGCATCTATCTGTTCGACACGACCTTAAGGGATGGCCAGCAAACGCCGGGCATCGATTTTGCCCTTGAAGACAAAATAGCGATAGCAAAAATGCTGGACGATTTCGGCATCGATTATGTGGAGGGCGGTTATCCGGGCGCAAACCCGACCGATACGGCTTTCTTTGCCGAAAAGCGCACCGCGGCAAGCCGTTTCGTCGCCTTTGGCATGACCAAGCGGGCTGGCGTGTCGGTATCAAATGATCCGGGCTTAAACGCATTGCTGCAGTCAAACTGCGATGCCATCTGCTATGTGGCCAAGAGCTGGGACTACCATGTGCGCGTCGCGCTTGGCTGTACCAATGAGGAAAACCTCGACGGTATCCAGCAATCGGTCGCCGCGGCGATTGCTTCCGGCAAGGAAGCCATGCTCGACTGCGAGCACTTTTTCGACGGCTTTAAGGCCAATCCGGACTATGCGATCGCCTGTGCGAAGACGGCATTTGAAGCCGGCGCCCGCTGGGTGGTGCTGTGCGACACCAATGGCGGCACACAGCCTTCGGAGGTGACCGATATCATCAAAGCAATCATCGCCGCTGGTATTCCAGGCGATCATCTGGGCATCCACGCCCATGACGATACCGGCCAGGCGGTTGCCAACTCGCTGGCCGCAGTAGAGGCCGGCGTGCGTCAGGTGCAAGGCACGCTGAACGGCATCGGCGAGCGTTGCGGCAACGCCAATCTGGTGTCACTTGTCCCAACGCTGATGCTGAAACCGGCTTTTGCCGACCGGTTTGAGACCGGGCTTAACGCCGATGCGCTAAAAGGCGTGACAAAATTGTCGCGCGCTTTCGATGAACTGCTCAACCGCGCACCCGATATGCAAGCTCCCTATGTCGGCTCATCGGCCTTTGCCACCAAGGCCGGCATCCATGCCTCCGCACTTGCAAAGGAGCCGGAGACCTATGAGCATGTCTCGCCTGATGCCGTCGGCAATCATCGCCGCATCATGATTTCCGATCAGGCGGGAAAATCAAATTTTATCTCGGAACTCAACCGCCGCGGCATCGAGGTCGACAAAGCCGACAGCCGGCTCGACACTCTAATCGCGCTGGTCAAGGAGCGCGAAACGCAAGGCTATTCCTATGAGGCGGCAGATGCGAGTTTTGAACTTCTGGCCCGCGCAACATTGAGCTCGGTGCCGAAATTCTTCGATGTGGCAAGTTTCCGCTGCATGGTCGAGCGCCGCCATGATGCCAACGGCAAGCTAAAAACGGTATCGGAGGCGGTCGTACAGGTGATGATTGACGGTGAGCAGCGCATGTCGGTGGCGGAGGGGCACGGTCCCGTCAATGCGCTCGATCTGGCGCTTCGCAAGGATCTTGGCAAATATCAGTCGGAAATCGAGCACCTGGAGCTGGTCGATTACAAGGTGCGAATATTAAACGGCGGCACCGAGGCAATCACCCGGGTGCTGATTGAAAGTCATGACGGGTCTGGCAATCGCTGGTGGACGGTGGGCGTGTCCGACAACATCATAAACGCCTCGTTTCAGGCGCTGATGGATTCCATCGTCTACAAGCTGATGAAAAACCGTGGTCTGGCAGGTCAGGTGCCATCAAAATGACGGGCCTGAACTGAGTATGTCGGAACAGGCCCCCGGGGGAGGATCAGGGCAGCAAGCAGACACCCCGGCTGGTTTTTTCTATGCGTTTGGCGCTTATTTCCTGTGGGGTTTGCTGCCGCTTTACATGAAGGCGCTGGAGCATGTTCCAGCCTTTGAGGTGGTGCTGCACAGGGCAATCTGGTCGGTGCCGATTGCCGGCATATTGTTGCTGATACTTCGCCGCACCGCCGATATTCGCGCCGCACTTTCATCACCGCGCACGCTTGCGATGGCGGTCCTCACCTCGACGCTGATTTCGATCAACTGGTGCCTCTATGTCTGGGCGATCATTTCCGGCCGTGCCATTGAGGCGGCGCTTGGCTACTACATCAATCCGCTGGTCAATGTGCTGCTTGCCGCCCTGTTTCTCAGCGAACGGCTTAGCCGGGCGCAATGGTGTGCGGTCGCATTGGCTGGTGTTGGTGTCGCCGTGCTTACGGTCGATGCCGGGCATCTGCCGTGGGTTTCAATTGTGTTGGCGCTGTCCTTCGGACTTTATGGGTTTTTTCGCAAAACACTGCCGATTGGCCCAAGTCAGGGGTTTTTTCTCGAAGTTGTCATTTTGTCTATCCCCGCACTTGCGATTGTCCTGTGGCTGGCAGCCAGCGGAGCAGGGCATTTCAGCCTGTCTGATCCGGTCACATTTTGGATGCTTGTCGGCTGCGGTCCGGCCACCGCTGCCCCTTTGGTCCTCTACGCATTTGGAACGAAAGCATTACGTTACACGACGATCGGCCTGATGTTCTACATCACGCCGACGATGATATTTCTAAGCGCATTGTTGATTTTCGGCGAGCCGTTCAACCTGGTGAAAGGCGTTGCCTTTGCGTTGATCTGGGCTGCACTGTTCCTCTACACTTGGTCGATCATTGCCAGGCAGCGTGGCATCCCAGCGTCATGACCCGCAATGGGGCTCATGACGCTGGCAGGACTTGTGAACCAGGAGAGCAAAGTCAGTTCGCGCCGGAGCCAATACCGAAGCAATTGGCATAAAATGTTGTGGTTGCCGGCCAATCGGAGAACAGCCCAACAATACCGACCTGCTGGTGAAGAACGTTGAGCAGGTTATAAACATCCCCATCATTGTTGGTGACGTCCTTGATCGACTGATAGTACCAGCCGCCGCCTGATGCCAGGGGACCGGATCGTTCCGCGGTCCAGGTGATGATCTCAAGTCCTGCGGCCTTTGCCTCCTTCGCATAGGTTGAAGGCACGATCGTTCCGCCTTCCTGCGTAACCAGTACCCACATGGGAGGTGCGATATAGTTGACGCCCATCGCTTTCAGATCGGCCATTTTGTGCTGCCAGGTGGTGGGGTCCATCGGCGACCAGCCATCGATATCGTAGCTGTCGTCAAGATAGACGGCCTGCTTGCCGAACGCAGGTTCGTTCTTGATCCAGTAAAGCACGTCATCAAGGTTGAACGATTGGGCGAAGACATCGGATGGATCAACGCCCGCCGCCTTATACTCGTCGACGAGCTTTTGCGCATAGGCTTCCTGCGTGAAACCGCCTTCATACGGCATGGAAACGGATGGTGCTTTCAGTTCAGGCGTGAACTTGACGCCCAGTGCCTTAAACAGTTCGATGGATTCCGCATGCGTCATAAGCGTACCTGTCGTCGCATGCAGATCGGTGCGCCAATTAGCCGTACCGTTCAAATACTCTTCCACATTTGTCGCCGCACCATTGGCGGCATCCATCTTTCCGTTCAGTGTCGTAAACTCGGCCAGCGTGATGTCCGACGCGCGGCATTCAGCCGAGGCCCTTTCAGAACCACTGGCGGCAGAAAACGCCCTTGTGCACCGTGAAGCCAGATCGGTGGCCAGGATGTTGGTCGTTGTGTGCAAATCGTTTTGAGCGTGGCGGCAGACAAGCTGGCGGTCTTTGGTGAATGTTACGTCGCATTCCACAATACCGGCACCCATGCGCGCCGCGGCAACATAGGATTCTTGCGTGTGTTCGGGAAATTGCAATGGTGCGCCACGGTGACCGATTGACCAGTCGGATTTGGAAAATGGCCCTGCCATGCAGGCTTTCAGCTTTTCCTTGAGTGGCCCATCGTCCATTTTGTCGACCAGATAAAAAGGCCGTGGACCAATTTGTGCTTGCTCATTGCCTATATGGGCATCGGCCAGGGCGGGCGTGCCAACGATGCTCAACAGCATCGCAGCAGGCAGAGTTTTGTAGATCATCGGGAATCCTCATGAATGTAGTTTAGACGATCCAACAAAACACGTCCACGTAACAAACTTGTATCACTCTAGTCCACGGGGCTTGCAGCCGCATCCAGTATCATTGGGAGTATCGCATCCGCTGTTTCAGTGACGAGGAATTGAACCCGGTTTGCGGAGTGTAAAAACCCTTCCGCCCGCATATGCGCGACCAGATCGAGCATCGGGTCCCAAAAACCGCCAATATTGGCAAACGCCATCGGCTTCCTGTGCCGGCCCAGTTGGGCCCACGTCATGATCTCGACAATTTCCTCCAATGTGCCAATGCCGCCGGGCAAGGCCACAAAGGCGTCGGATTTATCAAACATCAAGTGCTTGCGCTGATGCATATTGTCGGTGATGATCAATTCGTCAAAACGGTCAGGCGCGATGTCGCCAGCTTCTTTTTGTATCAGAAATTGCGGGACAATGCCGGTGACCTTACCGCCGTTTTCCAGCACTCCGCCAGCAACCGCACCCATGATGCCTCTGGTGCCGCCGCCATAGACAAGGCGCAACCCCGCCTCGGCCATTGCAGTTCCAAGCGCCCGAGCGCAGTCGACATAGGCCGGATCTTGCCCCGGTGAGGAGCCGCAATAAACACATATGGATTGGACTTTCTTCATGGCTTTGGGGATGGCTTATCTGCCAATCGCGGTCAAGGGCCGCAGGTGTTTTTCTTGTTATAGTTTCAAAAACCTATTAGACCGGGAAAAAAGATTAAACAGGGTATAAAAAATGGCGAGTAAATCTCTGAATTTGCTCTTGAATACCGCGCTGGCAACCATGGCGATCGGCTTGGTGGCGTTCAATACCGGTTTGCTGGAGCCCTATCTGTCGGAAAATACGGCAAACACTGGCGCCAATGACACGCAACAAAAGACCGAGGCGGTTCCCGCTGCCGCAACCGTTGATGAAACGCAGCCGGATACCGGCGATGCCGCCGGCAAGGATATTGCAGCCGAAAACACCAAGGCCGCCGATCTTGCCGGGGATGATGCAGGCGATACGGATACGGATATCGTGCCGCCGCGATTTGACATTGTCCGCGTCGAGCCGGACGGCAATATGGTCATTGCCGGCAACGCGGCTGCCGGTTCGACCGTGGATGTGATCACCGGCTCGCGCACTCTTGGCAGCGCCAAAGCCGGAACTGAAGGCGATTTTGCCGTCGTCCTCGATGATCCGCTCAATCCTGGCGACTACACGATCGTATTGCGCGCCACCACGCCCGGCGATGTGATTGCTATGTCCGCCGAATCCGCGATTGTCAGCGTACCGGAGACCGAGGACGGCGATGTGCTTGCCATCGTCGACGAACCGGGAAAACCATCAAAGCTGATAACCGTTCCGACAGCGGAAGCCGAAAGCGAAACAGCACCGGAAAATACCGGGGCAGAGACAGAAGTCGCAATGGCAAAGCCGGCAAAACAGGACGAGGCAGTGGTAGAGCCCGCCGGTTCAGAGCCTGGAACCGCAGAAATGCCGGATGACGCGGCAAGCAAAACCGCAGCAGCGGGTAAAGAGCCCAATGCTGAAGAAAGCGCTACCGAAGAACCCGCAGGCGAGACGGCAACCGAAATGGCGGCCGTTGAAACTGGGGAGGCGGAAGCACAGACCGCCGCCGCGCAACCCGAAACATCTGAAATCGAGCCTGCCGAAATCAAGCCCGCCGAAATCGAACCCGTCGAGACCAAGCCGGCCATCCAATTGGAGGTGGCAGTCGAGGCGGTCGAGATCGAGGGCGATTCCGTGTTTATCGCCGGCACTGCGACCCCGGGCATGGTTGTTCGGGTCTATGCCAACAAGGATCTGATCGGCCAGACACAATCGTCCCCGGTCGGCCGGTTTCTGGTCGAATCCAATCGCGGATTGCCCGTCGGTGAATATATTATCCGCGCCGATCTGCTTGAGGTCGGCAGTGCCGACGTAACCGCGCGCGCCGCCGTTCCTTTTGAACGCGAAGCCGGAGATTCTGTCGCCGCCGTTGCCCGCGGCAATGAAAGCGAAACGGTTGCTGTCCTAGAGGAGACGGTTTCCGGCGGCAAACAGGGTGATCAATCTGCCAGCAGTGAAATGGCGGGCGGTGACAAACCGGCCGACACCGGCGGGCAGGCTGCCAAAGCTGATATATCCGCCGGGGCTGAAATGCCCGCCAAGGCTGAAATGGACCAGCCGGACGACGCCCGTGCCGATGGTGCCGCCGCCGATGGTGCGGCTACCGACAATGCGGCTGCCGGGGATGCCGGCAATCAGGTTGCGGCAGCTTCCAGCGGGGAAAAAACTGATGACATGCCGGCAGCAGACGATCCCGCCAGCAGCACACAGGCTTCGCAGGACAGCGACAATGCGAATGAAGCGGCAGAAGCGGCAGAGCCCGGCGAAATAAAATTTGCCAAATTCGACGAGAATGTTGCGCTGACCGCACCGAAACTGGAAAAAACCTCCGGCGCGGTGATCATCCGGCGCGGCGACACGCTTTGGCATATCTCGCGACGGGTCTACGGCCGCGGTATCCGCTACACCACGATCTATACGGCCAATCGCGACCAGATCAAAAATCCGCACCGCATCTGGCCCGGACAGATATTTGATGTTCCAGGCGAGAGCAATGAAGGTGAGGCGGCTGATCTACAAGCCATCGCGGACCGGGCGCCAGACGCCGAAAATACCAGCCAGGCAAACGATAACTGACGGCAGGGGCTTGCGCAGGGAAATTTCATCGTCTATCGTCGATGAACGATGAAAACTTCCGATAATTGCCAACGCCACGAAGATCAGTCCATCGCCGATGTGCTTGCCGCACTGGCGCATCCGGCGCGCATTGCCATTTTGCGGCATCTGTCCTGCAAAGGCTCGTGCTGCTGCAAGGATGTGGTGGCTGAACTCGATCTGGCGCAGTCGACCGTATCCCAGCACCTGAAAACTCTGGTCGAGGCCCGCCTGGTGATATTTGCTCCCGAAAAGCAGCGCTCCAGATATTCGGTCAATCACGAGGCATTACAGTCGGTTGCCGGCTCGCTTACCGGGCTGGTGGAAAGCTGTTGTTTAGGCCAATGCCCGCCTGAACAACACGCATCAAAGGGATAGCGCAGGTGGTAAAAAAGACAGTGTCGGGCGATTCCGGGTCCACCATGCAGACCATCGCCAATCTCTGGCCCTATATGTGGCCGTCCGACCGGGCGGATCTGAAACTCCGGGTCGTCTGGGCAACGCTGTTTCTGGTGCTGGCCAAGCTGGTCTTGATGCTGGTGCCGTTTTTCTTCAAATGGGCGACCGACGCACTGGCCGGCCAGGATAGTCTGCCCGCGTCAATGCCTGCCTTCCTGCTGGCGCCCATCATGCTGGTGATTGCCTATAATGTTGTTCGGCTGATGCAGTGGGGCTTCAATCAGCTTCGCGATGCACTGTTTGCCCGGGTTGGCCAAAATGCGGTGCGCCAGCTTGCTTACAAAACCTTCATGCACATGCACAATCTGTCGCTGCGCTTTCATCTGGAGCGCAAGACCGGCGGTCTGTCGCGCATCATCGAGCGCGGCATCAAGGGCATTGAGACAATCGTCCGCTTCACCATCCTTAACACCGCGCCAACGATTTTGGAATTTGCCCTGGCGGCGGTCATTTTCGCTGTCGCCTACGGATTTAGCTATGTCGCGATCATTGCGCTCACCGTGGCCGCCTACACCTGGTACACGGTCCGGGCCAGCGACTGGCGCATCGCCATCCGTCGCGAGATGAACAACTCCGACACCGACGCCAACACCAAGGCGGTCGATTCGCTGCTCAATTTCGAAACCGTCAAATATTTCAACAATGAGCAGATGGAGGTCGAGCGGTTCGACCACTCGATGGCGCGCTATGAAAGTGCCGCCACCAGAACCTGGACCTCGCTTGGCTGGCTGAATTTCGGGCAGGGTCTGATTTTTGGCATCGGCATGACCGCAACGATGATCCTGTCGGCCCGCGAGGTCATGGCCGGCACCCAGACACTGGGCGATTTCATCTTCATCAACGCCATGTTGATGCAATTATCCATTCCGCTGAATTTCATCGGCTTTCTGTATCGCGAAATCCGCCAGGGGCTGACCGACATCGAACAGATGTTCGATCTGCTCGATGTCGAGCAGGAGATCAGCGACAGACCGGATGCGGCAGAGCTGGTGGTGACGGCAGGCACCGTCCGCTTCGACAATGTTCATTTCGGCTACGAGCCAGATCGCGAAATCCTCAAAGGCGTGTCATTCGAAGTCCCCGCCGGAAAAACCATCGCCATTGTTGGTCCGTCCGGTGCCGGCAAGTCGACCATCTCGCGGTTGTTGTTCCGCTTCTACGACATTCAGGGCGGGTCGATTTCGATTGACGGGCAGGATATCCGCGATGTGACCCAGACGAGCCTGCGCGCAGCAGTCGGCATGGTGCCGCAGGACACGGTGCTGTTCAACGACACGATTGCCTATAACATCCGCTATGGCCGAACCGGAGCGACCGGCGACGAAGTGGCGGAAGCCGCCGAACTGGCACAGATCGGCACCTTCATCAAAAAACTGCCGGAGGGCTACAAGACCATGGTCGGCGAGCGCGGCCTAAAACTGTCGGGCGGCGAAAAACAGCGCGTCGCCATCGCACGTACGCTGTTGAAGGCGCCGCCCATCTTGATGCTGGACGAGGCGACGTCCGCGCTTGACACCAAGACTGAGCAGGAAATCCAGCACGCGCTCGACTATGTCAGCCAGGGACGCACCACGCTGATGATTGCCCACCGCCTGTCCACCGTTATCGGAGCCGACGAGATCATTGTCCTGCAGGATGGCAGGATCGCCGAACGCGGATCGCATGGCGATCTATTGGCCGGCGGCGGGCTTTACAAACAGATGTGGGATCGCCAGCGCGAGGCGAGTGAAGCCGAGGAGCGGTTGCGCGCGGCACGCGAAACCGATGAAATGGGCATCATTGTGCGTAAACGCACCGAAAGCACCGGCGCCGGGGGTGCCACCTAGAAACGCGCTAGAAACGCTCAGCCCGGCCAATGCCGTTTCTGGAGATTTCGGTTTTCGTCCGCATCCGGCCGGCTTCATTGACCAGCGCGACAGCGGTTGCGATCAGCATGGTGAACGCCATGGTTAGAGCGTTTCCACTGAATATTGGAGCAGTTTGATGGGATGGATTTTTCGGTTCTGCAAGGAGAATACCGGAGTGCGATACCGTAGTATCGTGCGAGGATTTCGACGCAGCAGAGGCGGAAAAGACACCCAAGCCGGACTATTCAGTGTATTGAACCCAAACTGGAAACTGCAATCGTTTGACCTTGGTTCTTTGCACGCTGACAGTGTTGCGCACGATCTCGTGGTGCTCGCACCACGTCGCCGCACGCGCCTCGTCAGCGCACAAACTCCCGGCGGTCAAACGATTCAATATTCGGTGGAAACGCTCTAATGCCAGTATGAAAATCATCTGTTCGCTCCTCCAAACTTCCTCACATCACGAGACCATGTTCCGGTTTCGCGAATTGTGTAGAAAATCTGCGGCATTTGATTTGAACGCAATCTGATGGACCTGTTCATCCTGCGTTCATCTTTCGTGACCCGTTGAAATCGCAATGTTTTTTGCTGTGCAACAACCATCGGGCCTGAGACGTGTAACGACCCGGCGCATCTGCTGCCGGTTGCAGGAGTACGGATTTTTGCCTAACCTCATGGGCTATGGGGAATAGGTTGAAAAAATGGTTGACCGACAATGCGGTCTGGATTGGTGCCGCTACCGCGCTCATCGGCACCACCCTGGCAATCTTGCTGGCGATGGCTGACGGCATTGAAAGAACCGCGTCCCGGCTGTGGCCAGAATCATCTCCGCCATTCGAAGAGAGAGACCAATCAATCAAAGCCATTCTGGACGCGCTTGCGGCTGCTCATGAGGGCAGATTCAAGGCGGAACAGGAGCGCGATGAATTACGCAAGGCCGTTGAGGCGTTGCAGCAACAGGCCGGACCGGGACGCGATGAATTACGCAAGGCCGTTGAGGCGTTGCAGCAACAGGCGGAACAGGAGCGCGATGAATTACGCAAGGCCGTTGAGGCGTTGCAACAACAGGCCGGACCGGGACGCGATCAAGCGCTGGCGGCGCTTGCAGCCGGCGATACCGACAAGGCCGAAGCCCTGTTCGTGGCGATTGCCGAAGACAGGGAGCGTGAAGGTGCTGCGGCAAACCGGCAGGCTGCCGAGGCCTGGCGCCATGTCGGTGCACTGGCGTTTCTGCATGATACGCAAAAATCTGTCGATGCCTATCGAAAGGCCACTGAACTGGACCCGGACAATGCCGATGGCTGGAACCGGCTCGGGCACTTGCAATCCCGGCTGGGCGAACTGGAAGCGGCGGAAAAATCGTATAACAAGGTGCTTTCGCTCGGCAATAGCACGGCGGATAAGGAACTCATTGCGATCGCCACAGGCAATCTGGGGCTGATCCATCGAAAACGTGGCGATCTCGACCAGGCGGAGGCGATGTTCCGGAAATCCCTGGCGCTCGAAGAAGAACTCGGGCTGAAGGAGGGCATGGCGAACCAATATGGCAATCTGGGTGCTGTCCACCAGACACGCGGGGATCTTGACGAGGCCGAGGCGATGTTTTGGAAATCCCTGGCACTCAATGAGGAACTCGGGCTGAAGGAGGACATGGCGGCTCAATATGGCAATCTGGGTGCGATCCACCAGACACGCGGCGATCTCGACCAGGCCGAGACGATGCACCGGAAAGCCCTGGCGCTCGATGAGGAACTCGGGCTGAAGGAGGGCATGGCGAGCCAATATGGCAATCTGGGAGTGATCTATAAGACACGCGGCGATCTCGACCAGGCCGAGGCGATGGCCCGGAAAGCCCTGGTGCTCAATGAGGAACTCGAACGCAAAGAGGGCATGGCGAACCAATATGGCAATCTGGGCGCGATCCATCAGATACGCGGCGAGCTCGATCAGGCCGAGGCGATGCTCCGGAAATCCCTGACGCTCAATGAGGAACTCGGGCTGAAGGAGGGCATGGCGGCTGGCTATGGCAATCTGGGGCTGATCCATCAGATACGCGGCGAGCTCGATCAGGCCGAGGCGATGCTCCGGAAATCCCTGACGCTCAATGAGGAACTCGGGCTGAAGGAGGGCATGGCGGCTGGCTATGGCAATCTGGGGCTGATCCATCAGACACGCGGCGACCTCGACCAGGCGGAGACGATGCTCCGGAAATCCCTGGCGCTCACTAAAGAACTTGGGCGCAAAGAGGGCATGGCTGCCCAATATGGCAATCTGGGGCTGGTCCATCAGACACGCGGCGATCTCGACCAGGCCGAGGCGATGCACCGGAAAGCCCTTGCGCTCAATGAAGAACTTGGACTCAAAGACGGCATGGCGATTCAATATGGCAATCTGGGTGTGATCCACCAGACACGCGGTGATATGCCATCTGCCTGTGAGCATTGGCTGAAAGCAAGGGGCTTTTTTTCCGCCATCGGTGCAAAGCCTAAAGTGGAAAAGGTCACAAATTGGATGGAACAAGCCGGTTGCTCAAAATGAGCCGACCATTGCAGGACAAGAGGGGCGGTTCTAGCGATTTCAGTTTGCCGTCCCGCGCGCCCTTGTGTAAGGCTCCGGTATTACAAGTTCCAGCAAAGATGCAGTCAACACACCGATGAGCCTCGCAGACACCATTCGCAGCACATTTGTGCCAATCCACCGGGCCGGATACCCGTTTATTGCCGGCTTTGCCGCCGTCTCGCTCCTATCGGGCTTTTTCTGGCAGCCGCTATTTTGGATCGGCGTGATGTTGACCCTGTGGTGCGTCTATTTTTTCCGTGATCCGGTCCGGGTCACGCCCATCGGCGATGATCTGGTCATCAGCCCGGCAGACGGCAAGGTTTCTGCGGTCGGTTCGGCGGTCCCGCCCGCCGAACTTGGCCTCGGCACCGGTGAAATGCTGCGTATATCTGTGTTCATGAACGTTTTTTCCTGCCATGTGAACCGGGCGCCGGTTCGCGGCCTCATCAGCCGCATCGCCTATAAGCCCGGAAAATTTCTCAATGCCGAGCTGGACAAGGCCAGCATTGAAAATGAACGCAACGGCCTTGTCATCGATGGTCCGAACGGCAAGGTTGCAGCCGTGCAGGTGGCCGGTCTGGTGGCCCGGCGCATCTTGTGTTTTGCCGCAGAAGACACTGAAATCAACGCGGGCGAGCGATTTGGACTGATCCGCTTCGGGTCGCGGGTCGATGTCTACCTGCCGGACGGGGCGGTGGCCCGCGTCGCCGAAGGCCAGACGTCCGTGGCTGGAGAGACGGTCCTCGCCACCTTTGGCGGTTCGGCGCAAACCCCGCATATGAGAATAGATTAGGCCGGATATGATGGAAACGCCATTTCCAGACTTTGAACCGGACGGCAAGGACAACCATCGCGGCCCCCGGCTGCGCGAAATCCCCGTCCGCATGGTCTGGCCCAATCTGATCACCGTGCTGGCGATTTGCGCCGGCCTGACCGGGGTTCGTCTTGCATTTGAAGGCCGGTTTGAAAATGCGGTCATCATGGTGCTGATCGCCGCCTTTCTCGACGGCATCGATGGCCGTGTCGCCAGAGTGCTGAAAGCGACATCGCGTTTTGGCGCCCAGATGGATTCGCTGGCCGACATCGTCAATTTCGGTGTCGCGCCGGCGCTGGTGCTCTATGTCTATCTGCTTGATGAGGCCAAACCATTTGGCTGGATGGTCGCCCTGTTATTCGCCATCGCCTGCGGCATGCGGCTTGCCCGCTTCAATGTCATGTCGGAAAAAGCCGGCAAAGTCGGCTGGCAGTCGGACTATTTTGTCGGCGTTCCGGCGCCCGCAGGCGCGGTGCTGGTCATGCTGCCGGTCTATCTGGGCTTTCTTGGCTTTAACAGCTCCCCGCTGATCGCCTATGGCTCGGCCATCTTCACCCTACTGATTGCATTCCTGCTGGTAAGCCGGGTGCCGGTGTTTTCCGGCAAAAGCAGCGGACAGCGTATACGCGGCGACATGATTATGCCGCTGGTCCTGTTGGGCGCGCTTTATGTCCTGTTTCTCTTCTCCTTTGTCTGGGAGACGATGACAGCAACCGCGATCGGCTATCTTCTGTTTCTGCCGCTCAGCGCGCGCAAATACCGCAAGCGGCTCGAAACCGAGCGGATGCAGGAAAGCAAAGACAAATCAAAACAATAGGCGGCGATTTTGAATCGGGTTATGCGGCGTTCCGGAGCAGATCAGTCAGCATTTTCTGCAAGGTGACATAGTCGGTCTTGCCCGATCCAAGCACCGGGATTTCTTCGACGTGCAATACCTCCGCCGGGATCGTCAATTCGGCAATGCCGGCGCTTTTTGCATATTTCGCCAGTGACGGCTTGTCGGCCTTGGCATGTGTTGTCAGAAGAACGATCCGCTCACCCTTGCGTTTGTCGGGCGCTGCCAGCGCTGCATGCTGCTCGTCTGGCCAAAGCGCCTCCGCCAGCAATTCAACCGCCCCCAGCGAGACCATCTCGCCAGCCAGTTTGGCAAACCGTTTTGCCCGCCCGCGGATAGCGACAAACCCTTCCTGGTCAATGGCGACAATGTCACCGGAATCGTGCCAGCCATTGTCGGGCGATTGTAACTCGCCGGGCTTGTCTGCCGTCAAATAGCCAAGCATGACATTCGGGCCGCTAAGCCAAAGCCTGCCGGCGCCCTCAATACCGTCCACCGGCTCGATGCGCATGCGCATACCCGGCAGAAGCCGCCCGACCGTGCCGTCGCGCCCATGGGTTGCCGAATTGACGGCCACCACGGGTGCGGCTTCGGTCATGCCGAACCCTTCGAGAATTTCCGCGCCAAAGCGTTCGCGCCAGATGCGGCGGGTCTCCGGTTTCACCGGCTCCGCACCGGCGACAACCATCCTGAGACTGCCAAAATCCTTGTCGCCGGCAGTCCGCGCATAGGCGGCAAGAAATGTGTCGGTGCCGAACATGATGGTCGGGCGCACCTTTGCCGCCATCTGCGGAATGATCTTGTAGTGCAGCGGCGAGGGATAGAGAAACAGCCTGAGCCCGGTCAGAAGCGGCAGCAGCGTGCCGCCGGTCAGGCCGAAGCAGTGAAACACCGGCAGCACGTTAAACAGCGTGTCGGCCGGGGAGAAATCGATCCGTGCTTCCGCCTGCAACGCGTTGGCGACGATGTTGCGGTGGCTCAAAACAACACCTTTCGGCGTGCCCTCGGAGCCTGACGTGAACAAAATGATTGCCGGATCAGCAGGTCTCCTGGCAATGACGGGCCGTCGCCAGGTAATCGCGGCAGAAAACTTTTCAAGTGCCGTCACCTGCTCGCGAATATCTTCCAGCCAACAGAATTCCGCCCCGGTTTCCTCAATCGCCGACACCAGCGATTGAAGTTCTGCTTTTTCGATGAATGCGCGTGATGAAATCACCGTGCGGATATTTGCGGTGCCAAGGGCGGATTTTATGGCCGCACTGCCTGCGGTGTAGTTTAACATTGCGGCAACCCGGCCGGCAGACTGGGCGCCGAAGAAGGCCGATACCACGCCGTTTGCATTGGGCAGCAGCAGGCCAAGCGCAGATCCCGGTTCGCCGAAACTGGTAAACCGCCGGCCCAAAACCCGCGCGGCCATCATCAATTGGCGATAGGTCATGGTTCCCGAAATCGGGTCTTCCAGAACCGTTCTGCCGGGCCCGAAACGGTTCGCCGCATCGATCATCGCATCGAACATCGTGTGGGTCGCATCGGTAGACGCAAGACGCGCTTCGGCCAGCCTGTCGAACAGGGCGAGTGATTTTGTCATCCGGTTTTGGTTTGCCCGTTTGATCAGATCGGCGATTGTCGCGCCTCCAAGCGCACTGATCGTCATTCGCGGAAACAATTTGCGCGGGGCTTTTTCAGCTGGAACCAGAGAAAACGGCAATTGCATTGCACCACCAATGACGATCGGCACAATTTTGGCATCGGATTGCGCGGCGATCCTGGCCACCGCCCTATACAGGCGAAACCCCTTCTGGCTCGGTTCAACGCCACCTGGCATATAGACCGCAAGCCGTCCGCCAGCTTTGAGCCGCCGGACCAGGCGCCTTGAGACGAAGACGTGTTTCGCGTTGAAAGCGATTGTGGGCGCAAGCGAGCGAAATGGCTCAAGCCACGTCGCGGTGGCAGACGTCTCATCGAGAATATGCAACGTGTTGGCCGGCAGTGTCGCCAGCATCAAGGCGGGATCAAGCCGTGACTGGTGCGCGATGACATAGATCACCGGTGCGCTGGTTCCGCGCGCCGTTAAAAGCCGCCGGTCATCAATGCGATAGGCCAGTTTCAGCGGTGCATAGGTCAGCGCCTGGCCAAGGGTAAGGTCAAGGCGAACCATACTGACAACCGCAACCGCAATCAGGATCGCCGCAACAGCTCCAAGGAATATAACGGCAATTAGCACGTATTTTCCTCCGTCATAAACAGGACCGCATTTCCGTCGCTCTCTATTTGGCGCACTGCCTGTCGAGCGCGGAGCCTAGCGGCTTTGTTCGCTGCGTCAATTGCCAATCAGCTGCAAAACTGTGCGTTTTGTGAGGAGAAATTGGCCGAAACCCGCCTTCGTCTCGATTCGACACAGTTTATTCTAGCCCACTTCTTGCGAGGTGAGCAGCGATCTGATTGGTTAACAAAAGGTTAACGGACCCAAAGACAATGGCGCCAGGAACGCGTTCGAAAGTGGCTGGAAAACGTCATCTATTACCCGGTCGCATCGCAGCCGCGGCGATCGCGATAGCCGTTGGGTGCGCCGACGCTGCCGGTGGTGGCATCACTTTTTCAGGCCAGGTGACACGTGACGCAGGCGCGGGCCTGTCGCCGCTTTCTGCTGAAACGGTCAGTTTTACCGATGCCGCCGGTCTCCGATTAATCGTCTCCAATCCAACGCGCCACCGGCAAAAAATGCGCCTGAGCGTCTACGATCACCGGTTTAGCCGCATAGACGCCGAAACATTTCCGGCAAATATGATGCTTAATGCCGGGGCGTCCTCCGAGGTCACGGTTATTGTGCCGTTTTTCGATGCAACTGTCCGCGATCTGAATATTTGCGTTGATCGCATCAATGGCGCCGGAACCAAACGGCATGTTTGTGGCCGCTACCAGATCCGGCGCCTGTCACTGAATTGATCCAGGTAATATTGGCGAGTTTAGCCAAACCGCCTCTTAGTATCCGTTTTCACCCCCAGCCACGCAGTCACCCCGAACAGGGCGGTGAACGCTGCAATCGCAATCAGGCTTTCGGTGGGGATTGAAGCCTTTGCGATGACATGCCAGGCCAATTCGCCCATGTGGCGCGTTGGCGTGTATTGCGAGATTGTGTCGATCACATCGGGCAGTCTGCCAGGCGGCACCCAGAGCCCGCCGAGATAGGCAAGTGGCAAAAACACCATATTGGCGATTGCAACCGCAGTTCGTGAGCTGGCCAGATAGCCAAGCGTGATACCCATCAGCGAGGCGGGAATGGCAGCCACAGCGCAAACGCCGACAAGCTGCGCCAATTGGAGACCGGAAACTGCCGGTGAGGACAATGTGAATGCGACGGCGATGACACTGGCGACGGAAACCAGGCCAAACAGCGAGGCAGTGACCAGTTTCGCCATCAAAGAAGGCCATCGCGAGCCGGGCAGGGTTCGCGACCAGACATCGAACGCTGTTTCGCGTTGCTGGGCGATGCCAGCGCCGAACTGATAAAAAGTGACACCGACAATGGCATAGATACAAAACGATGCCATCGCATAGGCAGAGCGCGTGGGATCGTCAGCGCTTGAAACGCCGAAAAACGAAAACAGCATTGAAGGAAAGATGACGGCGGGAACCCAGTAGCCGGGCATCCGTAGCAGCAATTTTGCCGCAAGCAGGAAATGCGTGATGAACTGTTTCATGGCGTATCCTCAGTGTTTGGTCGTTGCGTTATGAAGGGTGATGGCCTCATCAAGAGGCAGGTTTTCAACGGTCAGTTGAGTGATTGATGGATTGTCGTTCAAAAGCCGGCAAAGCGTCGGTTCAACATCGTTGACAATGCCGGACCAATAGCCGTCGGCAGCTTTGAAACGCTCATCGGAAAAGCCGTTGGCGCCATTAAGGTGAAAGCGTATCCGTTTGCCGCCGACGGCATCGCGGATTTCAGAGATCGGACCATCGGCAACGATCCTGCCGCCGTCGATCATGACGATGCGCTCGCACACGGTTTCGACTTCGTGGAGGTTATGCGAGGTCAGGATAAGCGTTCCGCCATTGGCGGTGAACATGCGGACATAGTCATTGAACATGGCTTGCGAACCCGTATCGAGGCCGGTTGTCGGTTCATCGAGAAAAACCAGTTCGGGCCGGCCCGCAAAGGCGAGCGCCAGGGCAATCCGGCGGCGCTCGCCGCCGGAAAATCCGCTGGTCCGCCGGTCGATGAGCTTTTCAAGCCCAAATGCCGAAATCAGATTATCGACATGATCCGGCTGCGAAAAATGCGCGCTGGCGAAACTGATCAGCTCGCGCGGCGTCACCTGCTGGGGGAAATCGGCATCCTGCGGCGTGATCCCGATCCGGGCCATGGCCTTTCTGGAACCGGCAGCCACACCGAACACGGTTGCCTTCCCGCTTGCGGCATCGCGAAGGCCCTGCAGGATGGAGAGCGTCGTTGACTTGCCCGCGCCATTGGGGCCGAGCAGGGCAACAGCCTCGCCGCGCGCTACGGTAAAGCTGATGTCATTGAGGACCGTCCGCTTGCCAAAACGCTTGCTGATGCGGTCGAGATTGACGATTGTTTCCATGTTTTTAGCTCACTTGTGATTGAAACCGAGCTGACCTATAGCCACCATGAAAGGTCGCGAAACGAGCCATTCGTGGATGGTGGCTGTCATTCGCAAATGGCAGGAGAGAGCATTGGCAATGCAATTGGCGCTTCGTGAAATGCTGAAAGCGGTAACCAGCCGGACGCTCATTGCCGCTTTCTTTGCCGTCTGGCTGATCAGTTTTCTGGTCGCACCCTACGGCACGGATGAAAGCCTATCGGTCGTTGCGCGGGCGCTTTACTGGCTCACCATCACCACTGTCAGCTTCCTGATTTCGACACTTGTCATATCTTTTGTGATCCGCAACCCTGTCGTGCAGCGGCATCACTGGCTGGTCGGGGCTCTGCCGGGCGCATTGTTGATCGGTATCGGCATCGGCCTGGCCATCTGGCAGATTAATCTGTTGGTGTGGCCCGGCGCTGAAGATCTGCCGGATCTGGCATCTTACTTTTGGATTACGATCCCGATTTCCCTGGTCATTTCCCTTTCGATAGCTTTCACGCACTCAAACGATGACGATGAAGCCAAACCCGCAGCCCCGGAAGTCCGCTTTCTCCGCCGTCTGCCCAAACATTTAGGCCAAAGGCTGATCAGCGTTTCGGTCAGCGATCACTATGTCGAGGCGGTCACCGATCGCGGCAAACATCTGGTGCTGATGCGCTTTGCCGATGCGCTCGACGAGCTGGGCGAGGCGGCCGGAATGCAAATCCACCGTTCCCACTGGGTAGCGTTTGAAGCCGTTACCAAACCGGTCAAGCGCAGCGGAAAACTGCACCTGGCGTTGGCTGATGGGCGCGAACTACCGGTTGCCAGAAGCAAGCTGGCTGCGGTTCGGGAGAAGATGAACCTGTAGGTGTGCTTTATTTCGACGGCAAATTGTAGTCGAGGAACTCGCCAGTGCGGGCCACGAACAATTTGCCTGTCTCAGTCAGCGAGGGCAGGGCAAGCGGCAGAATTTTGGCGGCAATCTCAGATGGGTGCGGCAGGGTTTCGGGGTCTTCGCCAGGCACGGCTTGCGCGCGCATGGCAGTGCGCGTTGCGCCGGGATCGACCGAATTGACCCTGAGTGCAGAATTTATCGTTTCAGCCGCCCAAGTCCGCGCCAGCGCTTCCACCGCCGCTTTCGAGGCCGAGTAGGTCCCCCAAAACGGTTTGCATTTATGCGGCGCACCCGAAGAAAGCAGGATTGCACGCCCGGCATCGGATGCCTTCAACAAAGGCTCGGTCGAGCGGATCAGCCGCCAGGTGGCCGTGACATTGATGTTGAAGACCTTTTCAAACACCTTTGCCTCGACATGGCCAATCGGCGAGATTGTTCCCAAAACACCGGCATTGGCGATCAGAACATCGAGCCGGCCCCATTTTTCGTAAATGGCGCCGCCCAGCCTGTCGATGCCGGCCATATCGGCCAGATCAAGCGGCACCAGCGTTGCCGTGCCGCCCGCCGCCTTGATTTCGTCGTCAAGCTCTTCCAGCCCGCCAACCGTGCGGGCAACGGCAATAACATGCGCGCCGGCTGCACCCAGCTGTTTGGCCAGATGATAGCCGATCCCGCGCGATGCGCCTGTCACCAGTGCAATGCGGCCTTTCAACTCCGCTTGTGTCATTCGCGACTGCCACCGGAAGCCAAAAGGGAGAGTGTCCGCACATTGTCGGTGCTGTCGTGGTCGGCAAGCCTCGTCGGGTATTCGGCGGTAAAACAGGCATCGCAATATTGCGGCGCTTCATTGTCGCGCGCCGTCTCACCGACCGCTCGGTATAGACCGTCGATTGACAGAAAGCCGAGCGAATCCACCCGGAGGAATTCGGTCATGTCTTCGATAGACATACGTGATGCCAGCAGTTTGGAGCGTTTTGGCGTATCGACACCATAAAAACATGATGCCCGGGTCGGCGGCGAGGCAATGCGCATATGCACCTCGTGCGCGCCAGCCTCGCGAACCATCTGCACGATCTTCTGGCTGGTGGTGCCGCGCACAATGGAATCGTCGACCAGCACGACCCGTTTGCCCTCGATCATCTCGCGATTGGCGTTGTGTTTAAGTTTCACGCCCATATGCCGGATGGAGTCCGTCGGCTGAATGAAGGTGCGTCCGACATAGTGATTGCGGATAATACCCAATTCAAACGGCAGGCTGGCACCCTGAGCAAAGCCAATTGCCGCGGGCGTGCCGGAATCCGGCACGGGCACAACGACATCCGCTTCAACCGGCGCTTCCTGGGCCAGTTCAAGCCCGATCTGCTTGCGCACGGCATAGACATTGCGCCCTTCGGTAATTGTGTCGGGACGGGAGAAATAGACATATTCGAAGATGCAAAATCGCGGATTTTGTTTCTCGAAGGGAAAATGCGATTCCAGCCCCTTTTCGGTCACCACCAGCAATTCGCCGGGTTTCACGTCGCGAACAAACCGGGCGCCGATAATATCAAGCGCACAGGTTTCCGACGCCAGTATCCAGGACCCGTCCAGATCGCCCAGCACAAGCGGCCGGATACCGAGCGGGTCGCGGCAGCCGAGCATTTTCTTTGACGATAGCGCGACAAGCGAGAATGCGCCTTCCAGTTGGCGCACCGCATCGATGAACCGGGCGACGAAATTGGGCTCCTGGCTGGTTGCGACCAGATGCAAAATGGTTTCGGTGTCCGAAGTCGATGAGAAGATCGCGCCCTTTTTTTGCAGCGCGCGCTGTACCGTCATCGCATTGGTGATGTTGCCATTGTGCGCGATGGTAAAACCGCCATCGGCCAGTTCGGCAAACAGCGGTTGAACATTGCGAAGCCCGGCGCCACCGGTTGTTGAATAGCGCGTGTGGCCGATGGCCCGGTTGCCGCTGAGCCGGTCAATCACCGATTGTTTGGTGAACGTATCGCCAATCAGGCCGATATGGCGCTCGACATGAAACTGGCTGCCGTCAAACGAGACAATGCCGGCAGCCTCCTGTCCGCGATGCTGGAGCGCGTGGAGCCCGAGTGTCACGATAGCGGCGGCATCGGGCCGGCCCATAATACCGAACACGCCGCATTCATCGCGAAACGCGTCCGCTTCAGCATCAAGATTGCCGCCTATGTGCTCCGATTGATCGCCTGAATTGGTCATCGCGGCTAGCCCCAGTTTGGTCGCGTTCAGTCGCCGGTTTGCGCTCCGGCATCGTCTTCACTCGATTTTAGACGGTCGAAAATAGCGTTTTCCGGATCGTCGGGCAGCAGGTTTTGCAGCCGTTCGCCAATACCTTCCAGAAGCGGAAGCGATTTTGCATCCATGATCCAGGCCGGACGGTTGGCGGCAACAAGCCAGTTAAAAAACAAAAGAGCAACCGCAACGACCAAAACGCCGCGCGCTGCACCATAAAGAAAACCTAGCGTGCGGTCGAGCACCCCGATGCGGCTGTCGATAATGAAGTCGGCAATTTTCATCGTGACCAGCGTGACGATGATCAGTGCGACAAAAAATACCGCCGCCGCCGCAACAGCCTGCGCCAGCTGCAAATGATCGATATAGGGGGTAACGAAGGGCGTGACCTGCTTATATAGGAAGAAGGCTGCCGCAGCCGCAGCAGCCCAGGACGCAATGGAGAGCACCTCGCGGGAAAACCCGCGAACCATCGCGAGTATCGCAGAGATCAGGCTAAAGCCAATCAGGATTCCATCGAGCAGCGTGACAGGCATTGTCGGCTTAACTCCAAACACCAGGCGCAATCGCAACGACCGCGCTTTTTTCCCCATAGGCGCGAAAAACGCGCCAAATTTTCAATTCCCGGACTTGCCGCCAGGCCCGGCTATCCGCCGAACCAGGTCATTGAGCGTTGCCGGCTGAAACACATGGCCGGCAATCGCGCCGGATGCCTCTTCGCCGCCCTTCGGCATCACCGCGCTTGCAAATCCAAGTTTCTCCGCTTCCTTCAACCGCTGGGCCGCATGGGCGACCGGCCTGACGGCACCGGAAAGCGAGATTTCGCCGAAATAGACGCAATCGGCGGCAAGGGCAAGGCCAGTGAGTGATGAAACCAGTGCGGCGGCAACCGCAAGATCGGCCGCCGGCTCGCTAATGCGGTATCCTCCGGCGATATTTAGGTAAACATCATTCTGTGCAAAACGTACGCCGCAATGGGCTTCCAGCACGGCAAGCACCATCGCCAGGCGCGAATTGTCCCAGCCGACAACGGCGCGCCGGGGCGTGCCAAGCGGTGAGGGAGCGACAAGCGCCTGTATCTCGACCAGCACCGGTCTTGTGCCTTCCATGCCGGCAAATACCGCAGCCCCTGGAGTAGACGCCGACCGCTCACCCAAAAACAGTTCCGACGGATTGGCGACCTCGCGAAGGCCGGTTTCCGAC
Source organism: Rhizobiaceae bacterium (assembly GCA_963669455.1). Classification (GTDB taxonomy): domain Bacteria; phylum Pseudomonadota; class Alphaproteobacteria; order Rhizobiales; family Rhizobiaceae; genus JAWKWH01. The sequence goes on along the minus strand of OY770026.1, from coordinate 2,932,094 downwards.
ATTTCGAACACACCAATTTCGTCGGTCGGGCCGAACCGGTTTTTGACGGTCCGCAATATCCGGTAGTGATGCCCGCCTTCACCTTCAAAATAAAGCACGCCGTCAACCATATGTTCGACCACGCGAGGCCCGGCGATCTGCCCGTCCTTGGTGACATGGCCCACCAGCACGATGGCCGCGCCGGTCGATTTAGCGTAACGGATCATCTTTTGCGCGCTGGCGCGCACCTGGGTTACTGTGCCGGGCGCCGATTCGGCAAGATCGGTCCACAATGTCTGGATCGAATCGAGAATGACCAGATCGGGTCGCTTTCCCTCCGAGATTGTCGCCAAAATGTCCTCGATATTGGTTTCGGCGGCCAGTTCCACCGGCGCATCGGCTGCGCCAAGGCGCTGCGCCCGCAGCCGCACCTGCGCCACCGCCTCCTCGCCCGAGACATAGACCACGCGATGACCCGATTTCGCCAGCGCTGCTGCGGCCTGCATCAGCAAAGTTGACTTGCCAATGCCGGGATCGCCGCCAACCAGAAGTGCAGAGCCGCGCACGAAACCGCCGCCGGTGACCCTATCGAGTTCGTCAATCTTCGATTGGATCCGTGGCGCATCCTCAATGTCGCCGCAAAGCGTGGTCAGCGCCACGGGCCGGCCCTTGCGTGCCGACCGCTTTGATTGCGGCCCGCCGCCGGCACCGGCATCGGGTGTCTCCTCGACCAGCGTGTTCCACTCGCCGCATGAATCGCATTTTCCGGCCCAGCGCGTGTGCACCGAACCGCAGTTCTGGCAGATGAATTGTATGTGGGATTTAGCCATCAGCAATAAAACAGTCGCGAGCCCGATGTTGCTCCAATTCCGTCAGACACGGCCAATCCGCCTTTCCAGGCGTTGGCTGCCTTTTGGTATCGAAACTGAAGATTTCGGATTTTCTCATTATTCTCAGCATATCGCGCTTTAATCGGGCCGCACATGCAAATTGTCAATTTCACCATGGCAGTAGCATTCAATAACCATTGTTGGCCGCATGTCGTCAAATACCCACATACCGCCGGTGATAGCGGCAGCCGAGGCTGGTCAGCAGTTCGTAGGGGAGCGTGCCGGCGGCACGCGCCGCGTCTTCGATGCCAATGGTTTCGCCCAAAAGTTCGATCCAGTCGCCGACGCTGGCCTCGCCGTCAGCGACATCGGTAACATCGAACATGGCCAAATCCATCGAGATGCGCCCGATAACCGGCACGCGATGGCCGGCAATCCAACCCGCCCCGCCATCGTGAACAGTTTCGCGAAGCGGCACTCCATGGCCTGAGCCGGCCCGGTGAAACCCGTCGGCATAGCCAGCCGATACCACCGCAATGCGTGTGTCGCGGCCAAGCGTGCAGGCTGCACCATAGCCCACCGTTTCGCCGGCGCGCGCCTGGCGGATTTGCAATATCCTTGCTTCGGCCCTGACGGCCGGGCGCATCGGGTTTTGCCACCCGATCACCGGCGCGCCACCGAAAAGCGAAATGCCGGGCCGCGTCAGATCGAAATGATAGTCAGGTCCAAGAAAGATGCCGGCTGAATTGCACAAACTTGATTCAACGCCTTCAAAAGCAGCGCTTACCCGCTGAAATACCTCCAGTTGTTTTGTGTTGAGCCGGTGATCCGGCTCGTCGGCACAGGCCAGATGGCTGATCAGCAGGATCGGTGTGACGGCATGGTCTTGTGCATTTTGACCGGCAAAGGCCAAAGCCTCGCCGACGGTAAGTCCGAGCCGGTTCATGCCTGTATCGACATGGATGGCGCAGGGCCGCCGCGATCCCCGTTTTTTCCAGAAATCAGCCCAGATGCTGATTTCATCAGCCGTGTTCAAAACCGGCGTCAGCATCGCCTCCGCACAGGCCGAAGCCGCGTGCTCGCCACCGACCCCGTTGATGACATAGATTTGGGCCTTGGGCACGGCCCGCCGCAGCAAGATGCCTTCCTCGGGCAGGGCGACAAAAAATGTCCCGCACCCGGCTGCCGCAAGCGCCTTGCCCACGCGCGCCGCGCCGAGACCATAGGCATCGGCTTTCAGTACCGCGCCGGTTTTCGCATCCCCGGATTTTGCCGCAAGCAGACGCCAGTTTTCGCAAATCGCGCTGAGATCGATTGTCAGCCGCGCTCCTGCCATAAGCGGGTCCGTGCCGGTCTCTTCAATCTCAGGCGATGGGCCTTTCAACGGCCTATCCGAACGATTCTGGCAGGTGGTTGTCTTCGGCAAGGTCGAAAAAGCGGGTGAACTCACCCTGAAAACCCATCGGCACCATGCCTGTCGGACCATGGCGCTGTTTGGCGATGATCACCTCGGCCTTGCCCCGCGTCTCGTTCATCTCGGCCTCCCATTTGAAATACTCTTCCGTGCCGGGCTTGGGCTCGCGGTTTTTCAGATAGTATTCCTCGCGGTAGACGAACAGGACAACGTCCGCATCCTGCTCGATCGAGCCCGATTCACGCAGGTCAGAAAGCTGCGGCCGCTTGTCGTCACGGCTTTCAACCTGACGCGAAAGCTGTGATAGCGCGATGATCGGGACATTGAGCTCCTTGGCAAGCGCCTTGAGCCCGGTGGTGATTTCGGTGATTTCCTGCACCCGGTTTTGCGAGGCGCGTGCGCTTGAGCCCTGCATCAGCTGGACATAGTCGATGATCAGCACATCAAGCCCGCGCTGCCGTTTTAGGCGCCGGGCCCGCGCTGCCAGCTGGGCAATCGATATACCACCGGTCTGGTCGATATAAAGCGGCAGATCGTGCAGCATCTGCGAACAGCCGACCAGCTTTTCGAAGTCGGCCTCGGTGATTTCGCCGCGCCGGATTTTTGAAGAAGGGATTTCGGTCTGCTCCGATACGATACGTGTTGCCAGCTGCTCCGCCGACATTTCCAGCGAAAACAGCCCGACCACGCCCCCATTGGCCGCCTTCAACGAGCCGTCCGCCTGCGGTGCGGCCTCGTAGGCGCTAGCGATATGAAACGCCATATTGGTAACAAGCGCCGATTTGCCCATACCGGGGCGTCCGGCGAGGATCACCAGATCCGATTGCTGCAATCCACCCATCCGGCGGTCGAGATCGCGAAAACCCGTTGCGATGCCCGACAGGTGCCCATCGCGCATATAGGCGGCATTGGCCATGTCGACGGCGGTTTTCACCGCATCGGTAAAACTCTCAAACCCGCCATCATAGCGCCCGGTCTCGGCCAGTTCGAACAGCCGGCGCTCAGCATCCTCGATCTGCCGCTGCGGCGCCATGTCGACTGGGGCGTCATAGGCGATGTTGACCATGTCTTCGCCGACGGTAATCAGCGCGCGCCGGGTTGCTAGATCATAGATTGCCCGGCCATAATCCTGTGCGTTGATGATGGTGACGGCTTCGGCGGCAAGGCGGGCAAGATATTGCGCGACCGTCATGTCGCCGACCTTCTCGATCTCCGGCAGGAAGGTCTTCAACGTCACCGGATTGGCGCTTTTACCCATCCGGATCATGTCGCCGGCAACTTCGAATATTTTCCGGTGCAGCGGCTCGTTAAGATGTTCGGGTTTTAGAAAGTCAGACACCCGGTAGAAGGCGTCATTATTGACCAGAATGGCGCCGAGCAGCGCCTGTTCGGCCTCCACATTCTGCGGTGCCTGCCGGTAGAGAGTATTTTCGGTCGCCTCAAGCTGATGGGCCGCTTCTGCCATTGATTGTCCCTGAATATGTGATTGGCGGACAATATGAACAACGCGTCCGGAACTGAAATCAGCTCTTACTTAGACATTCAGAATTTTGGCGTATAGCCCCAATCCCGGCCAAGGACGGATTGGCGCAAAAGTTACCGCTATTCACAAGCCTGTCTGTGGAACATATATTCTGCTTGACCTTGTATAGGCGATTCGCCGGATTTTTACGCCATCGCGCGCGACCGGTTTTCACCCCCAAACCAGTGGTTGAAACACCAATCCGGCAATAATAGCGCCGGCAAGGCCGAGCCTGATACAGGTGGCGAACACCACCGGCCGAACCACCGACCAGACCGCCGCCATCGCAAGCGTAATCATTTGTAATAATTGTTGCTTTATCATGTTCATCGTCTTTGTCAGGCTTGTCGCGGAATATCGGGGCCAGTGTGGGTTTTACATGGATTGACGAATTCGATGCTGCGCAACGCGGGGCAAGCCGTAACAAGCTGTCCACGGCACCAGATAAAACTTGTTAGAAAAGGCGGATGCTAACAATGACAAAAATCGCGTTTGTCGGCACGGGCTTTGTCGCCGATTATTATATGACGACGCTAGCCAACCACCCGGAGTTGATTTTGGGCGGGGTATGGGACCGGGATGGCGAACGGCTTCAGCGCTTCCAGACGTTTTACGATCTGCGTGCCTATAGCGGGCTTGACGAGGTCCTGACGGACCCGGAAATCGCAATCATCGTCAATTTGACCACGCCGGAAAGCCACTACGGGATAAATCGGGCAGCTCTGGATGCGGGAAAGCATGTCTATTGCGAAAAGCCGCTGGCTATGTCCACAGACGAAGCCGAGGCGCTGGTTGAACTGGCGGAAGCTGCCAAGCTCACACTATGCGCAGCGCCGGCCAATGCGCTCAGCGCCGCTCACGAGCATTTTGCCGCGCTTCTGGCCGGCGGCCGTATCGGCCGGCCCCGTCTTGCCTATGCGGAGATGGAGGACGGGCCGGTTTTTCAGGCCAACTGGCAAAGCTGGAAAAGCCGATCTGGAACGCCATGGCCCGGCCTGCACGAATTCGAAGTCGGCTGCACTTTGGAACACGCCGGCTATGCCTTGAGCTGGCTGATTGCGCTGTTCGGTCCGGTCGCACATTTGGCGGCATTTTCGGCCCTGACATTCCCGGACAAGGTCCCGGAAATGCAAGATATCCGCATGGCGCCTGATTTTTCGGTCGGATGCCTGACATTTGAGAGCGGCATGGTGGCCCGGCTGACCTGCGGGCTCGCAGCGCCCCGCGACCGGTCGCTGACCGTTGTCGGTGATGGTGGAACGATGGTGGCGCGTGACCTTTGGGACGATCGTTCGCCGGTACATGTCGCCTCAAATGCAGATGGCCGTTCGTTTTTGCACAAGGTGGCCAATCGTCTGGAACACAAGCTCGGCCGGACCCTGCCTTTGCGACTGACCGCCGGACGCACGGTTGCCTACGCCGGTTCCGGCGCGGCCAAAACTCTCCCCGCCTATCCTTCGCGCATCGATTTTGCCCGCGGGATCGCCAGGCAGGCTGCGGCGATCAATGGCGGAAAAATGCCGTTCTTTTCAGGCCGAATCGCGCTGCATCTGACAGAATTGGCGCTCGCATTGAGCCGCGGCGAGCCGGATTATCGCCCGCGCACCAGTTTTGATTTTCAGGCATCCTGGCGCTGAGCGGTTCTAGGATGTGTCTGGCAAACGGTCGCGCACGGCCTCGATGATCCTCAAAACGTCAATGCTGTCAGAAAGGGGAGCAGCCGGATGAACCTGTTGGCCGGCCCGGATCATCTGGCTTGCCGCTTCGATTTCAAACTGCAGGCCGTAGCCTTCAAATGGATTAAAATGCCGGGTGATGCCGGGCAGGGGCACGCTACGCGCCAGTTTGCGCAGCGCACGCGCACTGGTCGACATTCCATCGGCGCGCGACAGCAGCGTGGCAGCTCCGCCCCGGGCCTCAATGATCATTTGGGTGCCGCTGAATGGCGGTTGCAGGATCAGCGTACCCTCGTCTCCTTCGACAGCGAACAGATTGGCTCCTTCGCGGTCAAGTGCGCAGCTTAGACGGGCTTCGCAGTCACCGCGGACAAGCGTCATGTCGGCCGAAATGTCGACGCCGGTGGCCGCGCGCCGCCAATTGGCTTGCACCAGTTCCATCTTGCCGAGGAAGAGCTGCGCAAGCGACAGGGGATAGACACCAAGATCGAGAAGGGCTCCGCCGCCAAGCCGGGCTGAAAACAACCGGCTATCGGGGTCTTGGGGTGCCAGATGAGCAAGGTCGGCCCGAATACGGCGTATCCGGCCGATTTGTCCGGAAGCCACCAGTTTCCTGGCATGGGCGACCGCTGGCAGAAAGCGGGTCCACATCGCCTCCATGGCGAAAAGCCCTGTTTGCCGGGCCTGGTCCGCAATCCGGCTGGCATCGGCGACCGATGTGGCCAGTGGCTTTTCGACCAGAACCGGCTTTCCGCTGCCGAGAACCGAGATCGCCGTCTGCGCATGCAGATTGTTGGGCGAGGCGATGTAGACGGCTTCGACCTCACTATCGGCAAGCATCGCCTCAAGTGAGGCATAAGCGGCGATATGACCGTGTCTGGCGGCAAATTGATCGGCATGCATTTGCTTCCTGGAACAGACCGCCGCCATTCGCGCTCCGCTGCACAACGCCATGTCGGAGGCGAAGTGATGGGCGATGGTTCCGGTTGCGACGATGCCCCAGCCAACGGGCTCAATGGTCTCTGCCCGAACCGGGCTATCGTCTTGATCGGTCATCGCGTTCCAGCCGGGATGGTACAGGTCGCAATTTTCGCCCTTGCATCATCGCCGCATACCATATCCGCTATTCGCAACCAGGCCGCCTGCAAACTGTGGATGCCCATTTTATCCTTGACGCAGATGCGGCAAATTTGAATGATTCGCCGGTGTCACACTATCACTTGAAACACAAATCCGGCAACAATAGCGCCGGCAAGGCCGAGCCCGATATAGGTGGCGAACACCACTGGCCGAACCAGCGACCAGACCGCCGCCATCGCCGGAATTGAACTGACCGCGCCTGCCACCATGAAGGCCATCGCCGCACCGGCACCCATGCCCTGTTCCATCAGGCCCGCCAGCAGCGCCGGCGCGACATATCCGTTCAGATAGGCCGGCATGCCGACAATTGCAGCAAGCGCAATCGGCACAATGCCATCGCCCCCCACCACGCCTGCAATCAGCGATGCGGGTACATAGGTTACCAAAAGCGCTTCCAGCACATAGGCCAATGCGAGCCATTTGATCAGAAAAAGCGCATTTGCAATGAACTCACGACGAAATGAAGCCTGCCTTTCAGGCTCAGTCCAGAACCGCCACACCGGCTTGCCGTCAAATGGTGATGGTCCGCAACCGCAGCTGCCCGCCGGCGCCGGCCGCAGCGGATTGGCAAAACCACCGGTGCGTAAAAACACCCGGATGGCATAACCGCCAAACAGGCCGAGAGCGACCGCCGAAGCCGCCTTGCCGAGTGCAAAAGGCCAGCCAAGGGCCGCCGCCGTAATGAACAGCGTCGGCGGATCAATCAGCGGCGACGACAGCCAGAAGGCCATGACGGCGGAAAGCGGGGCGCCGAGCGCAAGCAGCCCGGCGATAAACGGAATGACCTCGCAGGAACAAAACGGCGCCAGCCCGCCAAACAGCGCGGCAAAAAAGATCATGCGGGTTTCGTGGCCCTTAAATGCGCTAGCAATCATCGATTCAGCGCCGGCCGCCTTCAGCCAAGCGATCAAAATCACCGCGAAAGCGATATAGGGCAGGGTGCCCAAAAACGCACGAATGGCAAATTCAACCACGGGTCCCGCATTGGCCCTGTCGGCGATCAAGACCGCCAGGGGTGCCAGGACCACGATGCTCCATGGCGTTTTCAGATGTCTGACCCACCTGAATCGGGCGCTTTTCGCGTGACGGAGACCTCCAGCCTGTGTTGCCTCAGTCATGGCCTTGCCCGTTTTCATCGACGCAGCATTCCTTCAGCAGATAATCGGCTAGCATCTGCAAATGTGCATAATCCGCCCGGTTGAGGATGCTCCGGCCGTCTTTCGTCTGCTCTATCAGCCTGGCTGCCGCGAGAAACCGCAAATGATGCGCCAGTGTTGAGGCGGCCATGCCGGTGCGCGACTGGATGTCACCGACCGTGAGCCCCTTTGGGCCCGCCCTGACCAGTTCCAAAACGACCTGAAGCCTGGCTTCCGAGCCGATCGCCGCAAACCCTTGCGCGGCTTCTTCATGCGATATCTGTTTATATTCCATATAACTAGTTTTATAGTTTTATGGAGCGACGTCAAGCAGCAACGATGACTTGGCACGGGACACACAAAAAGCCCGGGGCGACGATCCCGGGCTTGTTGATTTCAGAACGCTTTCTTGCGTGTCTAGAGCGTTTTTCGCTCATATGTTTCTGTTTGAACGAAAACCGCTCTAACGCGACACCACATCCATTGAATTGATGAATGCTCTCGCATTGTCGTAGAGCACATCTGGAAGCAGTGCCAGACCTCCGTCTATGTGTCTTGTTCCCATTTCGGCAATCAGTTTGGATTTGGCGGCGGCAGCCAGGCTCAGTCCGATAGGATATTTATCGCCTTCCTTCATGCCAGGGATATCCGGCATCATGCCGGTGCTCCAGCTGTCGGGATTGCCACCGCGGCTGACCGCAAACATGATCGCCGTCAGCGAACCGCCGGGATTGAAATACATCAGGATATTGCCGTGGTCGTCCTTTTGGCCGCCCTTGATATGATCGATTTTTGACGAAATCATCATGCCGCCGGCATCCAGCTGCACTTTTTCTGGGTGCCAGGTGCGGTAGTTGTGTCCATCCCTGTCATAGGAAGCGACTGACGACGAATCCTTGTCTTTCCACTCGACATTGTCGTGAAAGAAAGCAGACAATGCCGGCACAAATTTCGACTTGCCGCGAAAATCCAGTTTGGTTGACGATTGGGCCGCAGCCGGTGTGTAGGCATTGACGGTTGCGGCAAGCGAGAGGGCAGTAGCACTTGGGAACATCAGACTGCCGCCGTCATCGAGCCACTCACCCAGCTTTCCGGTCAGATGACCGGCATATTCGACGCCGCCGACAACAACGGAAACCGTAATCGCAGCAGCTGCGGCTGTTGCGGCAGCGCCAACGACAGCGGTGGGAATGGAGGCGGATCCAATGGTAATGACACCATCTGCGACCGCCGCGGTTCCGGTGACAACAGCGCCGACTGCGGCGACAGTCCCTGCTGCTATCACGCCGGCCCCTGTCTCCAATGGCCTCATCACCCAGCCCGGGACCTGGGTTCCGCCGCCATATTCCGTGTGCGGGTGGACGCTTATGATCGAACCATTGGGCCCCAGAAGCATGTTGTTTTGACTGTGATCATCGGATTCGCCGCTTTTGATGTGGTCAAGTTTGACACGCACCTCCAATGCGTCCGGACTATCGGCACTGAAGGTCGGTTTGTAGAGCCGGTATTTCGATCCCCACCATTTGAACTCGGCTGCGGTGTCGTGTTTGTGCTTCCAGCCGCCAAATTCCTTTCCCAATGAGTGAGTGTCTATCCCAGGGGAGTTGGAATTTGCGAAACCCAGTTTGGGCATCGATAAGCTACAACCGGCAGCCGCCGAGCCATAAAGAAAGCCTCTGCGGCTGATAGAGAGTGTGCTTGATTGAACCATCTGTGAATTCCCCATATTATGGACATCTCGAGTTTGTCCCGTGAGCAAAGAATGTTCCGCCCAAACGGGTTCCGTTTGCCAGGAAACATCATTTCCCGCGCCTTTGGACGAACCATCGATTTATGTTTTACACCTGCAACCACTCGTGCACTTTTCGGTCAGTACTCTCTGGCGCAAATGCCAGTGCAGATTAGGGAGCGGAAGAAAGGAATAATACCGAAATAATTCAAATATATTGTATTCATTTATTGAATAAATAGAGCATTTTTCGCCCGAACAGAATCACATGTGCGAAAAATGCTTCAATAGTTCCAAGCGGGTAGAGGTGTTGTTGCGGTTCCAGTTACCGCAAACTGTTCTAGAGCGTGTCTTGTTTAAATGGGTGCGTTTGAGCGCAGGGTATTTGTGTCCTGATTAGGAGCGTGAAGCGACGCGGGTGCACACCCGTTAGCGTCGCGCGACAACATCCAGGGCGCAAAGAACCAAGCTGAAACGATTTGGGTTTGCTGTTTTCTTTCAATGCTTTAACTTAACCTGCTTGGAGGTCTTTTTCACGGACAGTGTCGTCAAAATCCTCGCACGATCGTTTGATCGCACTCCGGTGTTTTCCTAACTGCCGCAAAAAACCCTCTCCATCAAACTGATCCCATTTAAAAAAGACACACTCTAGTATGCGTTCGGGGTCAAACGGCTATGTTGCCTATTGTGAGGGGTTCTGATTTTTGGAAACTTTTTGCGCTGGAAATGGCGCATATAAAGCCCTCTCGCAGGGCTTGTCTTTGGCGTCCGTCCTGCGTCTCGATTGGCAAACAGAATTAACTTTCAACGGACATGGAACTGCTAATGACGAACGACCTCCGCAAATTTGATCTCAATCTGCTGATCGTGTTTGAAGCCGTGTTTACAACAGGCAACATCTCAAAAGCGGCAAGGCAACTCAATCAGAGCCAGCCGACGCTATCCAATTCGCTGACACGCTTGCGGGGTCTTGTTGATGATCCGCTGTTTGTTCGTAAAGGTAAGGGCGTTGAGCCGACAACAAAGGCGATTTCGATGATCGGCCCGGTTCGCGACGCTCTGCAAATAATTCGCACCGGCGTGGCTGGCAGTATGGAATTCGAACCTTCTTTGAGCAAGAGGACGTTTCGGATATTGATCCTGGATCAGTTGGAGCCGATCCTAATACCGCCGGTTGTGCGACAAATACAGGATCATCAGTCGGTCTCGCTGGAGGCCGTCCCGCTGGCTACCACACCGGTGGTCGAAAGCCTCAACAACGGAACGCTGGATCTGGCCTTGTCTGTTTTTACAAACGATCTGGACGAGTTTGAATGCGAGGTCGTAGGGTGTGCGGACCTGGTCGTTATTGCTCGCAAGGACCATCCGAAAATCAACGGGCCCTTCACCATCGAGCATTTGCGCGAGATCAGCCATATAGCGCTCATACCGCAAATGCGAGCGCTGTCGCGGGTCGATGAGGCCCTCCAAAGACTGAATATCGAACGTCACATCGCCTATACTGTCACCAAGATGTGGTCGTTCCCCTACATCGTGGCAAATACTGACTTAATCGCCCTGTTTCCGGGCGATTTTGCGAGAGCCGCAGCCCGGCACTTCCCGATAGAGCTGCAGCCGGTACCGTTCGAAGTCCCCGAGCAGCAAATCTATATGATCTGGAAAAAGAACCTTACAGACGACCCTGGACATCGTTGGTTGAGAAATCAAATCAAGAGCGCCTACCGGCAAAGCCTGATGGAATTGGAGGCAGCTGATCCGGCTCTAATGACGACTTGACGGTCTCGGCGCCCGTATGACCCTGCGTGTCCCCGTATGACCCTGCTTGTCGGTGTGTAATCTGAGCTGGTGCTCTATGTCGGTGGCCGGCGAATTCCGAGGGCTTCAAGCTCGCAAAAAAGCCCGGGACGATGATCCCGGGCTTTGAAAAAATACGACTGTTGAAGTGGTCAGGCAGTCTTGCCGGCGTCGTCTTCTGCTACAACCTCGTCGTCAGCCGCCATATTGTCTTCTGCCGCCGGCTCATCACCTTCGGCTGCAGTGGCTTCGCCATCAGCCTCTTCGCCATCCTCATCAAGGTCAAACTCGGCCTCCGGATCGAAATAATCGTCCGGCTTGGCATTCTCGTTGATGTCCTCGCCATAGATGGCCTCAGCCGATGTCAGGTCTTCGCCGCGCGCCTGGCGCTCGGCCTCATCGGCGGAACGGGCGACATTGACCGTAATCGCGACCTCGACTTCCGGATGCAGTGAAATCGCCACCGTCGAGATACCGATGGTCTTGATCGGCAGTTTCAGTTCCACCTGGTTCTTGTTGATGGAAAAGCCTTCCTGCGTCACAAGCTCGGCGATGTCGCGGGTGGAAACCGAGCCGTAAAGCTGACCGGTTTCGCCGGCCGAACGCACGACGATGAAGCTTTTTCCGTCGAGCCCCCCGCCGATGTTTTCAGCTGCGGATTTGCGCTCGTTGTTGCGGGCTTCCAATTCGGTGCGCTGGGCTTCGAATTTGGCCAGATTGGCTTCATTGGCCCGAAGCGCCTTGCCCTGCGGCAACAGGAAATTGCGGGCATAACCGTCTTTCACTTTGACGGTTTCACCCAGATGGCCAAGATTGGCGATACGCTCGAGAAGAATGACGTCCATAACGGTCTTCCTTTTAAATGCCGTTCCCTGGAAGGAACTAAAATCTTTGGCAGGAAGCGGACGAACCGGTGTCGATCAAGACGCTGTCCTGCCGGTGTGGCAGTTAGAGGTGGCAATTTGTCACCTCAACTTGCGGGCTAAAAATGGTTTCACCGGCGCCCGCCACCGGCAAAAGAGGGCGGGGGCCCCTGCCATCTGGCACAGGCCCCGCCAGCTTTGATTGTCTATTTTACCAGATAGGGCAACAGGCCCAGAAACCGGGCGCGTTTGATGGCCTTGGCCAGTTCGCGCTGTTTTTTCTGGCTCACCGCCGTAATGCGCGACGGAACGATCTTGCCGCGCTCGGAAATATAGCGTTGCAGCAGGCGAACGTCCTTGTAGTCGATCTTCGGTGCATTGCCCCCGGAGAACGGGCAGGTCTTGCGGCGGCGATTAAACGGCCGGCGTGTCGGAATCTGATTAATATCGACCATTATTCGGCTCCCTTGGCTTCTTTGGCAGGCGCTTCTTCGCGGTCACGGCGTGGCGGGCGGTCATCGCGATCACGGCGAGGTCCACGATCATCACGGTCACGCCGCGGACCACCACGGTCGCGCGGGCCCCGGTCGTCGCGCTTTTGCATCATCGCCGACGGGCCTTCCTCATGCGCGTCAACCTTGATGGTCATGAAGCGCAACACGTCTTCCGACAGCCGCATCTGGCGTTCCATTTCGCCAACCGCCGCAGGCGGGGCATCAAGATCCATTAGCGTATAATGGGCTTTACGGTTTTTGTTAATGCGGTAGGTGAGGGATTTTAGCCCCCAGCTTTCGGTCCGGCCGATGGAACCGTCACCGGCTTCGATGATTTTCTTGTACTGTTCGACAAGTTCTTCAACCTGGGCCGCCGACAAATCCTGGCGGGCCAGAAACACATGTTCATATAGAGCCATTTGGCACTTTGCCTTTCTTCGTTTCCTGTTCTGCCGGACCGGCGGCTAAGCCTCTGCGACTTTCAGATGCCCGTTTGGGGCGGCGAAGAAAGGCGCGTTGTCAAGCGGTCGAGAGCGGAGACACGGGGGAGGCGAAAGTCCTTTTGGCCTTCAAACAGATGACAACCGCATCTGTTCCTCCGTATAGCCCCCAGCAGGACCAGCAGAAGATGCGTGCTTATACGCGAATTATTGTGCAGCGCAAGAGGAGGGCGGGCATTTCTACCCGCAAGACCGGCGCGATGGTTAGCACCGGTCTTGCAAGGGATAAGATTATCCGACCAGACCGCCATCATTGCGGCTAATTGCAATCACCGCTGAGCGCGGAACCGCATCCCCGCCCTCCGGCCAATGGCTGTTACCGCGTTCGCCTGGATGCTGAATGCCGACAAACATGGTTCTGCGGTCGGCAGTCCACGTTAGGCCCGTCACTTCGCATTCCTTCGGGCCAACCAGGAAGCGGCGGATTTCACCACTTACCGGATCGCCCGCCAGCATCTGGTTGTTGCCTTGCCCGGCAAACCCTTCCGCGTTTGAATAATTGCCGTCGGTCTGGATCCACAACAGGCCGTTGGAATCGAATTTCAATCCATCCGGCGAGTTGAACATATTGTCCTTGTTGACATTCGCCGAGCCGGCATTGGCGTCCGAATGCACATCCGGATTGCCGGCCAGCACGAACAGATCCCAGCCAAATCCCTTCGCGGTGTGGTCGGCATTGTCCGGCCGCCAACGTACGATCTGGCCGTATTTATTGGCCTCGCGCGGATTGGGACCGCCGACCGGCGTTTCATCGCCACCCTTATTGGGTTTTTTGCCACGGTTCTTGTTGTTGGTCAGCGAGCAATAGACTTCGGCGGCATTCGGATTGGCCGCGACCCATTCCGGCCGGTCCATTGTTGTCGCGCCGACCGCGGAGGCGGCAATGCGGGTGTGAATGCAGATTTCTGCCTGATTTGCCATTGCGGTGGTTTCAGGCGTCAGCTCCAGCCACTCGCCGGTGCCATCGTCATGAAACTTCGCCACCGAAATCGTTCCCTCTTCCAAAAGCGAATTCGTGTCCGCTCCCGGCGCATAGACGCCATCGGAGACGAAGCGGTATAAAAACTCGCCGCGCTCGTCATCGCCCATATAGACGACGATACGGCCGTCGCCGTTGACGACGCATTCTGCATTTTCATGCTTCAACCGGCCAAGGGCTGTGCGTTTTTTTGGCATGGAAGCCGGGTCGCGCGGATCGATCTCGACCACATAGCCGGCGCGGTTGGGTTCATTGGGGTGTTTTGAGACATCGAACCGCTCGTCGATGCGCGCCCAGCCATAACCCCAATCCTTGGCCGAAACGCTATAGCGTTTCAGTTCATCAGACACCTCATGGTTTTCGTCGGCGGCGGAATAATAGCCGTTGAAATTTTCCTCGCAGGCAAGATAGGTACCCCAAGGCGTAGAGCCGTTACCGCAATTGTTCCAGGTTCCAAGCGATCTCGTTCCGGTGGGATCGGCGGCGGTTTTCATCAGATCGTGGCCGGCGGCAGGTCCGGTCAATTCCGTTTCCGTGTCCGGCGTGATCCGGCGGTTGTACGGACTGTCCTTGACCACGCCCCACTTGCCGTCCACCGCCGCAACCTCGACGACTGTGACGCCATGGGCCAGCTTGCCTTTCAGCACATCATCATCTGTTTCAGCTTCACCATTTGCGCGGTTGCCCCAGATGATTTTCCTGTTGGTATATTCGTTGTTGACGACAAGGATGGTGTGTTCGCCATCATGATAGACGTCCATCCCGTCGATATTGTCGCCGAAAGCCCGCGCCTGGCTTTTACTGTCGCCACGGCTTGCGTGATCGAACTCAGCGCCATCTGACCACAGCGGATCGCCCCAGCGTATCAGGACATCGGCAGAATATCCTTCCGGCACGGTAACGGTATCCAGCGTATTGACGGTGATCGGATCAAAAGCAAACCGGCTGTCGGCAGCCAGAGCCCGGTTTGCGCCTGCAAAACTGCCAAGAGCGGCAAAACTGCCAAATGCAACCACTCCACCTAGAAGGCCTCGCCTGGTGATCGCCGAATCGACAACGTGATCGAAATCACATGTGTCGGCGCGTGGATTGATCTCTTCGTCAAACTCGTCAAATGATATCTCGTCTTTGTTTGTTCCGGTCATATCTACGATTCCTGGTTGGTTAATCCGGTTGTTCTTTTTTGTTGAGCTTACCGCAATAGATCTGGAATTCGAAACTATGATGACAGTTCTGAGCGGCACCAGGTTTCCGCCAGGGTTCGGGCTGAACAACCCCAAAAACCCTCCCGTAATGTGACAGCCGTCACAGATCATAATAGGATCGGAGTCTATTTGTGTTCTATCAAACGAATTTGGAGAACAACTATGAGGCACTCAATTAAATGGCTTGCCGCAGCATTGATCGCAGTAGCGGGTTTTGCATTCACATCCAGCAGCGCAATGGCGGGAGATCCCGGACAGTGCGCCGCCTATGCTGCCCAAGCGGTGCAGCAGTTCAACAAGAACGTCAACGGCGGTTGCGGGTTCGGCGGGCCCCGTTGGAGCGCTGATTATGGCGGCCATTTCGCCTGGTGCCTGATCGCGGACACGGCCTCGGCCAATTCTGAAACCCAGACCCGCAAAAATATGCTGAACCAATGTTCCACCCCACAGCCGGTGGCCGGAAAAACCTTCAAAAACCCCAAGATTGGTGGTGTTCGGCTGGATTGGTGCCGCAAATGGGCCAAGCAGTGCGGCGGACCGGCGGCGAACCAATTCTGCCAGGATAAGGGATATGATTCGGCGGCAAACTGGAAGAAAGCCAACAATATTGGCTATACGCGGGTCATTTCCTCCGCCCAGATTTGCGACCAACCCACCTGCGACGGCTTTAAGCGAATTCGCTGCACCAATTGATCAAAACGCTCTAGCAATAAAAACGGCCGGCGCCTTTAAAAGGCGCCGGCCGTTTTTATTGATTTTCTAAATGCCGGGCCGGCTTACGCGGCCGCCTCGGTTTTTTGTCCTGTTTTGCCTTCTTTTTCCCCGGAGGTTTTGGCTTCGGCCTGTCCGCTGCCGGCGGTTTTGGCTTCGGCTTGTCCACTGCTGGCGGGGGTATCTTCCGTCTTCGACTTGGCTACCCGGGCGGCCTGATTGCGGGGTTTTGCAGCGGGCCTTAATGCCGTGTCGCTCTTTTCTGCGACCGGTGTGCTTTCCTGCTTGGCCTGATAAAGGCGCTCATCGCGGGCCAACTGCCTGATCTCTTCCTTCAGCCGGGCAATTTCATCTTGCTGATCTTTCAACTGCTGTTGCGCCGATTCGACGACAACGCGTTCAGAAGCCCGCTCCAGATTGATCTCGGAGAGTTTGGTTGTCGCAGACGAATGGTCCCGCCGCTCCTTGTCTATCTCCTTGGTCATCGCCGCCAGTTTTTCATCGGCAACGCGCCGTTCTGACACCGCATCATTGAGTTTGAGCTTGATGGCGATCAATTCATCGGTTGCGGTTGCCTGCTCGCGCGAAGCAGCTTCAAAGCGCGTCTGCAGGTTCTGGTTTTCATTGCGAATAGACTGAATTTCACCAGTCAGCCGGTTCGCCAGCTCATCACGCTCATATTCGGCTGTTCTAAGCGCTTCGCTTGTTTCGGTAAGTTTCGTAGAGCGGGTTTCCAACTCGCGGGTAACCCGGGCGACTTCCTGCTGCGATACCGTCAATTGCGACAGCGTTTCGGCCAGTTCGGCTGACGTTCCCTTCAGGTTCGTAGACAATTCATCATGCTTGCGGCGCATTTCGCTGGCAGATTTCAGCGCGGCATCAAGATCAACCGACAGATTGACGTGTTTCTCCCTGATCAATTCATTGTCGCGCATGAGTTTGTCGGCAAGCGAAGACTTGGTGGCAAATTCACGGCGAAGTTCCGCAAGGTCGGTATCGATCGCAGCGGCTTCCTTGCGGGTTTCGCCAAGCTCGTCAGTGGTCGACGCAAGTGCCGAGCGCAGCATTTCCTTTTCCTGCTCAAGCTTGGTCTCACGGCGCTGAATCTCCTCAAGCCCGCTACGGAGCTGTATGTTGAGTGACTTTGCGCTTTCGAGTTGGCTGGAAAGGGCCCGGTTTTTGGCAGACAGATCCTTGTTGTTCAGCTCTGTTGCGTTTGCGTTATGCAGGCTTTCCTGCATCAGGTTCAAAAAATCACGCGTCAAATGCTGGTTCACAGCCAGATTGGCGACTTTCTCGCTGATTTCCTTCAGGTCCGCTTGTGAGTCATTGAACTGAGCTTCAAACGTTTCAAGCCCCGACATGAATTTCTTCGTGTTGGAGGTCAGCCTTTCCTGGCTGAAAGCGTCCTCTGCCACTGCCGGAAGTTCCGGTAAATCCGGCATTTCATCGGCAGGAGCCAGCGGTGGGCTTGCCTGCGCCGTCTTTTTGCCTGGAATTGCTTCCGCCTTAAATTCCAGCTCCAAAGCTTCATTCATATCACTTTCCAGCCCGAGGAATGGGTCATCATTTCCGGACTGGCGTTTTAGGTAACTCACAAAACGCATAACTCATCTACTCCGTTTCCCGCATCCGCCTCGAATTGGTGGATTAGGGATTTGTTAATATTCTTTTAGTCGAGAAAATCCGTTTGTGGAACTCCAATTGTAGAAAATAGTAAATAGTGGAAATGAAACATTTTGTTTTCGCTTGATCAGTATGGTTAATTGGTTAATTCCCAAACATGTCAGTTTGATGTTTCGCCGCTAAGGCGTTTCATCTGTAGCAACCTTCTTCGTGCCGGGTTTTCATCTGGCCGGTGGAAATGAACTGTTCGGCGCGATTGTCGAGTGGCACTTGACGCAGCCTGGCCGGTACGTCACCACGGCCAGGACGTAATAAAAGACAAAAAAGGGTACGAGCGGATGGCTGTCGCATTTACATTTCCCGGACAGGGTAGTCAGACGGTTGGCATGGGCAAAAAACTGGCCGAGGTTTTCCCCGACGCTGGCCGGATATTCGACGAGGTCGATGAGGCGCTTGGCGAAAAGCTCTCCGATATCATCTGGAACGGTCCGGAAGACCGGCTGACGCTGACAGCCAATGCACAACCAGCGTTGATGGCGGTTTCCATGGCTGCCCTTAGGGCGCTTGAAGGGCGCGGACTGGTCCTCAAAGACAAGGCAGCCTATGTGGCCGGTCATTCTTTGGGCGAGTATTCGGCGCTTTGTGCCGCCGGCGTCTTTTCCGTTGGAGATACCGCCAGGCTGCTGCGCATCCGCGGCAATGCGATGCAAAGCGCCGTCCCGGTGGGTGAGGGGGCGATGGCGGCGATCATCGGACTGGAGCAGGCCGAAGTGGAATCCGCCTGCCAGGAGGCCGGCGATTGCCAGATCGCCAATGACAATGGCGGTGGGCAGCTGGTTATTTCCGGCAGCAAGTCAGGTGTTGAAACTGCGGCCGGCCTGTGCACGAAAAAAGGGGCGAAACGGGCCTTGATGCTGCCGGTTTCCGCCCCGTTCCACTCCAAGATGATGGCACCGGCGGCAGACGCGATGGCCGAAGCGTTGAGCCAGGTGCAGATGAACGAACCATCGGTGCCCGTTGTCGCAAATGTCCTTGCAGCCCCGATATCAGATCCCGCAGACATTGCCACGCGTCTGGTCGAACAGATCACCGGACAGGTGAGATGGCGCGAAACCATCGAGTGGTTTGCCGCCAACAATGTCGACACATTGTGCGAAATCGGGGCGGGCAAGGTGTTAAGCGGGCTTGCACGCAGGATCGATCGCAGCCTGACCTCGATATCGGCCGGGTCCGCCGCCGATATTGACAACATGCTCGAAGCACTTTCTTAAAGCGGGTCTCTGTTCCAGCCTATTGATTATGAAAAGGAATGTCAGATGTTTGATCTCACCGGCCGCAAGGCGCTCATCACCGGTGCGTCAGGTGGAATTGGCGAGGCGATCGCGCGCGCCCTTCATGCACAAGGCGCAATTGTCGGGCTGCACGGAACCCGCGTTGAAAAACTTAAAACGCTGGCGGACGAACTGGGCGATCGGGCCAAACTTTTCCCCGCCAACCTATCCAGCCGCGACGAGGTAAAGTCGTTGGCGGCAAAGGCATTAGAAGAGCTCGATGGCGTCGATATTCTGGTCAACAATGCCGGCATCACCAGGGACGGATTGTTTGTGCGCATGTCGGATGAGGATTGGGATGCGGTGCTGGAGGTTAATCTGACCGCCGCATTCATGCTGACGCGCCAACTGACCCATCCGATGATGCGGGCAAGAAAGGGCCGTATCATCAATGTGACCTCCATTGTCGGCATCACCGGAAATCCCGGGCAGGCCAATTACTGCGCCTCCAAGGCAGGGATGGTGGGTTTTTCCAAATCGCTTGCCCAGGAGATCGCATCGCGCGGCATTACCGTAAATTGCATCGCGCCCGGTTTCATCAGTTCGGCAATGACCGACAAACTCAACGACAAGCAGAAAGACACGATCATGGGCGCAATTCCGGCCAAACGGATGGGCAAGACGGACGAAATTGCCGCCGCAGCGGTCTTTTTAGCCTCCGATGAAGCCGCCTACATCACCGGCCAGACGCTTAACATCAATGGCGGCATGGCGATGATCTGACCCGGCAAGACATATCCACATGTCTATTTTGGCTTGGCCTGCCGGCCTTTCCCGTGATAAGCGGCGCGCTGAAGAACTGGTTTGGTACATAAAACGGTCCAGTCGGTCAGGCATCTTTCGGCTTGATTAGCGGGCATGCTGCCGTTAACCAGAGTGCATCAAAAACGGAATCGAGGATTTCCACATGAGTGATACCGCAGAACGGGTCAAAAAAATTGTCGTCGAACATCTTGGGGTGGAAGCAGACAAGGTCGCCGAGCAGGCTAGCTTTATCGACGATCTGGGCGCGGACAGCCTCGACACGGTAGAGCTCGTCATGGCGTTTGAAGAAGAGTTCGGTGTCGAAATTCCCGATGACGCAGCAGAAACCATTCTGACAGTTGGCGACGCTATCAAATTCATCGATAAGGCTGCTGCCTGACCCTGAGTGACAAGCGTCACTGGAGATCGATGCCATGAGGCGTGTCGTGATAACAGGTATGGGCCTGGTCTCACCGTTTGGCGTGGGCGTGGAACATGGCTGGACACAATTGCTGTCGGGCAGAAGTGCTGCCAGAAAAGTCGACCATTTTGAGGTAGACGACCTTGCCTGCAAGATCGCCAACGTGATGCCGCGTGGCGATGGCGACGGTGAGTTCAATGCCGTCGATTTTCTCGCACCCAAAGAGCAGCGCAAGGTCGATGATTTTATCATGTACGGCATTGCCGCCGCCGACGAGGCGCTGGCCGATTCCGGCTGGGAGCCGAAAACACCTGACGAGCAAAACGCCACCGGCGTGATGATTGGTTCGGGCATTGGCGGCATCTCCGGGATTGCCGAGAACGCCATTACGCTCAAGGAGCGCGGGCCGCGTCGGGTGACCCCCTTCTTCATCCCCGGAAACATCATCAACCTGGTCTCAGGCCAGGTGTCGATACGCCACGGATTGAAGGGACCGAACCATGCGGTGGTCACCGCATGCTCCACGGGAGCGCATGCGATTGGCGATGCCTCGCGGCTGATTATGTTCGGTGACGCGGATGTGATGCTGGCCGGCGGTGCCGAATCCCCCATCAACCGGCTTTCGCTTGCCGGATTTGCTGCCTGCAGGGCGCTGTCGACCGGTTACAATGATACGCCTAAGCGGGCGTCGCGGCCTTATGACCGTGATCGCGACGGCTTTGTCATGGGCGAAGGTTCAGGTGTGCTCGTGCTGGAGGAACTGGAACACGCCAGGGCGCGTGGCGCGAAAATATACGCTGAAATTGTCGGATACGGTCTGACTGGCGATGCATTTCACATCACCGCCCCGTCGGAAGATGGTGATGGAGCCTACCGTTGCATGCATGCAGCGATCAAGCGGGCAGGACTAAGCCCATCGGACATTGACTACATCAATGCTCACGGCACCTCGACAATGGCCGATACGATTGAGCTTGGCGCGGTCGAACGCGTTGTCGGCAATGCCGCATCGAAAGTGTCGATGTCGTCGACCAAATCCTCAATCGGGCATCTGCTCGGCGCAGCCGGTGCGGCAGAGGCAATTTTCTCGGTGCTTGCCATACGCGATAATATCGCCCCGCCGACGATCAATCTGGACAATCCCGATGTCGAGACCGAAATCGATCTGGTACCCAATCAACCGCGCAAGCGCACCATCGATGTCGCCCTGTCCAATTCATTCGGATTTGGCGGCACCAACGCCTCGCTGGTCTTGAAACGTTTCAATGGCTAGCAGACAGTTCGAAGCGCCTGTCTCCGCTTGCCAGCCAGGTCCATTTGCAAGTGTTTCGAATTGACCGCTGGAGCACATCCAGAACTTGGAATGTGCATCTGGCGATTTTTATACCGGAAGCGTAAGAAGGACTTTCCGCCGTTTTGCCATATTCGTCGCCGAAACAGGGTATTGGTTGCGCGGGGTGGGGTTCAGCATAGACTTTTGATGTGATTTGAGGCCATGAACGACCAGTCATCCGAAAAAAAAGAGTTTGGACAGAACTCAAGCCGGGTATTAATGCCCAAATCCGCCAGCGAGGCGTTGAGGCCGGAGGCGGGTACGCCGCCGCCCAGAAGGTCGCGTCAGTCGCGTAACCGGTTTGTGGTTTTCATGAATTTCATGATGTCGCTGGTTATCCTGGCATTGATTGTCACCGGTGTGTTGTTTTACTTCGGCAATCGTGAATTCGACGGTCCAGGCCCGCTTCGCATCACCTCAACGGTCATGATCAAGCCATCCAGCAGTGTAAGTGACATTGCCAATTTGCTGGTACGGCGCGAAATGATCTCCAACGCGACGGTTTTTCAGATCGGCGTTCGTGCCTATGGCAATGATGGCCAGTTGAAGGCCGGGGAGTATGAAATCAAAGCTGGCGCCTCGATGCACGACGTCATGGAATTGCTCAAAAGCGGCAAGTCTGTGCTATATTCACTCACCATCCCGGAAGGCTTGACTGTCGCGCAGTCCTTGCAGCGGATAGCAAAACATCAGGAATTGGTCGGTGACATGCCGCAAGAAGTGCCGCCGGAAGGGGCGCTGATTGCCGATACCCAGCGCTTTGCCAGGGGAACGACGCGCTCAGAAATCATCAAAAAGATGATGATGGATCAGGAAAAGCTGATTGAGGAAATCTGGAAACGCCGCCGCGCGGACTTGCCACTTGCAGATATGAACGAGTTCGCCACGCTGGCGTCGATCGTCGAAAAGGAAACCGGCAGAGCCGACGAGCGCACCCGCGTAGCCGGCGTTTTCATAAACCGATTGCGCAAGGGTATGCGCCTGCAATCCGATCCGACCATCATCTATGGCCTGTTTGGAGGCGAGGGAAAGCCGGCTGGTAGGCCGATTTACCGCTCCGATATAGACAAGCTGACACCTTACAACACCTATCAGATCGAAGGCCTTCCGCCGACGCCGATTGCAAATCCCGGCCGGGCGGCACTGGAGGCCGTGGCCAACCCGTCGCAGACCGATGAGCTGTTCTTTGTCGCCGACGGAACCGGCGGACACGTGTTTGCCAAGACGCTTGATGAGCACAATGAAAATGTCGCCCGCTGGCGCAAAATAGAAGCGGAGCGGAAAAAGGCGGCCAAAACCGAAGACGGTGAAGCGTCGCAATAACCATGGGCGGAAAAGTCAATGTCACTGCAGAGCATGACCGGATTTGCACGCGCAAGCGCCCATCATGGCGATGTTGCGATTTCCTGGGAGATAAAGTCGGTCAACGGCAAGTCGGCCGATGTGCGGCTGCGCTTGCCGCCGGGTTATGATCGCCTGGAACAGCCGGTCCGCAAATCCGTAAAGGGAAAATTCACCCGCGGAAACGTCTTTGCCAACCTGACTATTGATCGGCGTGCGCCGGTGACGACCCCGGTGGTCAACGAAGCTTTTTTGAAAGATGTCGCCGGATTGGCAAAACGGCTTGAGGAACAATTCGGCTGCCGGCCCGCCAGCGCCGATGGTCTTTTATCGCTGCGCGGTGTTCTTGAGCCGGCAACATCTGACTGTGATGACGAGGCCGCAGCCGCGCTCGATACCGCCATTCTTGCCTGTTTTGAAGCGGCGCTCGCCGATTTGCAATCCGCCCGCAGCGATGAAGGCGCCGCCCTGGTTTCCATCCTGCGTGATCATGTTTCCAAAATCGAAAAACTGGTCGAAACCGCCAATGCCGATCCCTCGCGCGAGACAGCCGCGATCCGGAAGCGCCTTCAAGCGCAGATCGCACCAATACTGGCGGACACCAGTCTCGATGAGGCAAGACTCTACCAGGAAGCGGTGTTTCTGGCCGCCAAGGCCGACATTTGTGAGGAACTCGACCGTCTGAAGGCGCATATCGCCTCTGCGCGCGACCTTTTGGCCGGCAAAACAGCCGTTGGCCGGAAGCTCGATTTTCTTGCACAGGAATTTAACCGCGAATCGAATACATTGTGTTCGAAGTCAAATGCTGCTGCGATCACATCGGTCGGGTTGGAATTGAAGGCGGTCGTCGATCAGTTTCGCGAGCAGGTTCAAAATCTCGAATAGTTGGCCGCTGCTCCGCGGTCACGGGGAGTGTCGAACATATGAGCGCCAATCTACCCTCTGCCCGCATTGCCCGCCGCGGCCTGATGCTGGTGCTGTCCTCGCCATCGGGTGCGGGAAAGTCGACAATTGCCCGTAATCTCCTTGAAAGCGACAGTGGCCTGGAACTGTCCGTCAGCGTGACGACCCGTGAGCGGCGGGCCAGTGAAATCGACGGCGTCCACTACCATTTCTGCAAGGAACGGGACTTTACCAATCTTCGTGATACCGATTCACTGCTGGAATGGGCCGAGGTCCACGGCAATTTTTACGGAACACCGCGCGAACCGGCAGAACAGGCCATGACCGACGGCCGCGACATGCTGTTCGATATTGACTGGCAGGGCGCTGACCAGTTGAAGGACAAGATGCGGGCCGATGTCGTATCGGTGTTCATTTTGCCGCCATCGTTACGGGAGTTGAAGGCCAGGCTTATCCGCCGCGCCGAAGACTCTGAAAAAACAATCGAAAACCGGCTGGAAAATGCGCGCCTGGAAATCGAGCAATGGCAGAAATACGACTATGTCGTGGTCAATGACGATCTGGATCGCGCCTTTGCGGCGGTAAAAGCGATCATGCGGGCCGAACGCCTGCGCCGCGACCGCCGGCATGGTCTGTTCGATTTTGTCAGCACGATGTTGAAAGACACGGCCGACTGACGGGCACGGCCGGACTGGGCGGTATCGCGCTTACACTTGCAGCCCATTCGCCAGCCGGGTGAATTCTTCGACCGAAAGCGTTTCGGCCCTGCGTTGCGGGTCGATATTCGCCGCATTGAGCAATGTTTCGCCGCCGAGCGGTTTTAAGCTCTGGCGCAGCATCTTGCGCCTCTGGCCGAACGCCGCTTTCGTCACGCGTTCCAGGTCACCGAGCCTGGCCGGCACTGGTCTCGGCCGCGGTATCAACTGAACGACCGACGATGTGACCTTCGGTGGCGGCGAGAAAGCCTGTCGCGGGATGTCGAACAGGATTTTCGCCTCGGTGCGCCACCCTGCAAGAACGCTAAGCCGGCCATAGGCTGAATTTCGCTCGGTTGCGACGATGCGTTTGGCCACTTCACGCTGAAACATCAGCGTCATCGATGCATAAAATGGCGGCCAGTCGGCAAGTGTCAGCCAGCGCACCAGCAATTCGGTGCCGATATTATAGGGCAGATTGGCGATGATGCGGCAATCCGCCAGGCCGTTTGCAAGGGCGGAAAAATCGGTTTCAAGCGCGTCCCCGGTCAAAATATCGAGCCGGCCTGGATATGCCGCGGAAATCTCTTCAAGCGCCGCAATGCAGCGTTTGTCGCGTTCAATCGCAATCACCCGCGCCGCGCCATGGCTCAATAATGCCCTTGTCAAGCCGCCAGGCCCCGGGCCGATTTCCAGCACCGTGGAGCCGGACAAATCCCCGGCCTGGCGGGCAATCCGGCCGGTCAGGTTAAGATCAAACAGGAAATTCTGCCCAAGCGATTTTTTGGCTGCTATGCCAAGCCGCTCGACGACATCGCGAAGCGGAGGCAGGCCGTCGGCGGTCATCTCCCGTTGACCGTCGTGGCGTTGTCCGCCAGCATGGCCGCAAGCCGCAAGGCTTCAATCAGGCTTTGCGGATTGGCTTTGCCCGATCCGGCGATGTCGAAGGCGGTTCCATGGTCGGGTGACGTTCGAACAAAAGGCAAGCCCAGCGTGACATTGACGGCGCAGTCGAAATCAAGCGCCTTTGCCGGGATCAAGGCCTGATCGTGATACATACAAATCGCCGCATCGTAGCTTTGCCGGGCCCTGGCGTGAAACATCGTATCGGCGGGTAGGGGGCCTGCGATTGAAAGTCCCTCGGCACGAAGCATCTCCAGCGCCGGGCCGATAACAGTTCTCTCCTGGAGGCCAAAAGCGCCATCCTCGCCGGCATGCGGGTTGAGCCCGGCTACCGCAAGACGGGGGCAGGCAATACCGAACCGGTCCCGCAAATCGGCTGCTGTCGTGCGGCATGTCTCGGCAATCAGCTCGCGCGTCAGCGCCGCCGGCACATCTTCAAGCGCAATGTGGATGGTGACCGGAACAGCTCTCAACTCAGGCCCGGCCAGCATCATCACCGCCTTGACGGTGTCACCAGTATACTGTTGTGCCAAATAGGCCAGATATTCGGTATGGCCGGGAAACTTAAAACCGGCATCATGCAGCGGTTTCTTGGCTATCGGCAATGTCACCACCGCACCGGTGTCACCGGCCATGGTACTGGCAACGGCCTTGTCGATTGACGCGAGGATGCCGGCGGCATTTTCAGGCATCGAGCAACCGGGTGTGGCAACCAGTTCCCGGTCAATTGTCACGATGGGCAGGGCTTCGTCAAAAACTTCCGCTGTTTGGCAGGGCTCGATGGTCGCAATTTCAACCGAAAGGCCAAGCAGCCTTGCGCGCGCGCTCACTATTTCGGGCTGCGATAGAAGATGAAAGGGCGGCAGGTTTTCCTCCCGCCGTTTCAGCCATGCGCCAATAGCGATATCAAGCCCGATTCCGCCGGGATCGCCGGTGGTCATTGCCAGTGCGCGTGTCAAAGAAAAAACCTCGCGGCCTGACTGTAACTGCAACTGTCAGCGTTTGACAATACGCGCCTTGGCTTTCAGTTCAGCCATATATTTACTGCTGAGCTCTTCGGCCTTTTCGCTTTGACCGCCCTCGTTTTGAAAAAGCATCTGCGCGACACGGTCATTGGAGACTTCTCTTGCGTTGCAAATGCCGATGAATTCCGCACCGCGTTCTGTCACCTGCACTTTTGTCGCTGCACCCGGCTGCGTGGCCTTGATCAGCTTTTCCCAGTTCGGCGGAAGTTCCGGCTCCAGGACACGCCCGAGATCGCGAACGGTGACATCAATCAGCCCCTTGGCAAATTGGCGCGTTGTGCCGCAACCCGTAAACCGGTTGCGCATCGCCTGGGCTTCTTTTTTCCGCTTGCTCAGCTTCGATTTTCGCTCGGCATTTGGAACCACAAAGATCACCTGTTGCAACATGTATTCCGTTGCTGTCGGTTTCTTGCCGCCGTCCTTCAACATGCGCTGAACGACATCCTGTTCGGACAATTGTCCAGATGTCCTAAACCGCCGGCCCAACGCCTGACTCCATCCCAATTGCGTGCGGATAAATTCCCGGAAATGGCGCTTGGTAACACCTGACTGAGCCAGAATCTGATCCATTTGGCGTGCAGAAAGGCGGTTTGTTTTGGCAAAATTGGTATAAGACTGATCGACGGCAGAATCCGGTATGTTGATGCGCAGGCGCCTGATTTCGACCGTCCGAAGTGCCTGGTCGATCATTTCCTGCCGCGCCAGTTCCTTGGTGTTGCCGCGCCGCCGCTGCAACCGCAGGAAAGCGGCGCGCCGGGCGATATCATAAGAAGTGACCGGCACACCATTGACGACGTATCTGATTTCACTGGCCGAAGCGACCTCCGGCATCATGACCGAAATTGAGGCAATTGCGATCAAAACCGCTGAAACAAGATGGCGGACATTCTTGAATGTCATGGCAAATGTCCTTTGATAGGGCAATTTACGAAACCCTGCTATTTTCGCATTTTGTTGAAGTGCAGTCCATGCCCTGCCGATGCGGCAAAAGCAAGACGCGCCTATTCCTGGTCGTACTCAGCGCTGCTGGATCCGAATTCACCAAGTGTGCGCAGTTTAATATTGAATCCGAACTGATGCTCCGTCGGCTTTGTATTCAAAACAGATCGCGTCTCGGTCACATGCAGCGAATAAGAGAAACACTCATCATGGTAGCCCAGGCCGATTTGGCCTCTGACAAGCTTGTCTGACTGTAGGTCGTAGACGCCGGAGCCGAAAACACGCCAATTATTGGCAAACCGGATGGTCGTGTTGGCTGTCACTTCCTGCCTATCGGTTGGAAACCCGTAGAGCGGCTGTGCCTGAATGAATGTATAGCCGGCGGAAGCATATAGCGGCCGGCTCGAAAAAGCGGCCTTGACCTCGCCACGGCGCATATTGAAGGTCTTTTCGTCAAACCGCCCTGCAACCGACAGCGAATGTCCGCTAGGTGCGGCAACGGAGGCCGCAGCCACGAAATCCGATACATTCGTTTCAAGGCCCGAAGCAGCCCCGGCGTGAACCAGATCCGGCGATGCAAAGGAGTTTTTTCCGGCAATATGATAAGATTGCCCGAAAATGGCATTCGCGGTCCAGCCATTGGCGTAGCTGGCCGAGTAGCGGATACCGATATTGGCGCGCGTACCGCCTTCCATTCGGTCGAAACCTGAATATTTGTCGCGCTCAAACAATGTCGTGGCGTCAAACACCAGGCTTTGTGCATCCTCATTGGGAATGCCAAGCCGCCCGGCATATTGTTCATCGGGCCGCACAAAAAGTTGCGCCACCGGCTCAATCACATGGCTGGAATTTTCTGTTGTAAACAGAATTGGGTAACGGACCTCAAGCCCGGCGGTCGGCATTGCCCGGAAATAAGAGGAACGGATATCTGTCGGCACGCTGAGCGCTGCGGCGGTGGTACCGGTATTGGCAATGCCCGTCGCCGATGGGTTGGAGTAGATCCCATCCATGCGCGCTTGCAGCGTTGGCGTGATGACCAGGCCACCATCGGTAATATGGGTCTTGCGCCATTCAGTTTCCGCCGTAATGCGGCCATTGCTTCCGCCAAGGCCGCGCACCGCCGGCACGCCGGCGCTGAAATGATCTGTCTCGCGGCGGATCGCGCGGAAATTGACCCCGAAAGACAGTTCCCCGCCACCGACAGGCTCGTCGGCGGTTTTCTCGTAGTCGAGTGATGGCAGCACCCATGGCTGACGCTTGTTGGCGGCCGAACGAGCTGTATCCAGCGCCGCTTCCTGCACCTGGAAGCGCATGAACCGAAGGTCAAAAAAGTTCCTGTCATGCAAGCCTGTTAGATAGATTTCCGACCGGTGCGTGAAGTCGTCAAACCCGTCGATACGATAGGTGCGAGAAAAATTCTTGTCGGTCTGCAGCAGGATGTTCCAGCCGAAATTCCAGCGGGGATTGATGGTAAATTGGCCTGTCGTGCCGATCATGCCGCGTGTTGTTTCGGCCATATCGGTGGGCTGTCCGGCAAAGGCCGACGGCCGCTTCTGGTCAATGCCGGCTATTTTGAGCGTATAGCCGCCATTGTTGAACCTCTGGCGCCACTCCACCTCTCCCAAAAAGCCCTGCTTGGAATACCATGTGGGCCTCAAGGTCAGGTCGTAGGTTGGCGCCAAAGCGATGTAGAAAGGGGTCGTGATTCCAAACCCGGTTTCATCGGACTGGTGGATACCGGGAAACAGAAATCCGGTTTTGCGCTTCACCGTATGGTCGGGAATCGAAAAGTAAGGCAGATAGGCAATCGGCAGGCCAAAAAGCTCAAATCGCGCATTCTTGAAACGAATCGTCTTCTTCTGCCCGTTCCATATGATTTGGCTGCCCTTGACCCTCCAGATCGGTGGCTTGCCCGGCTTATCCTCACAGGGTTTACACGCTGTGTAGACCCCATTGTTGAATGTCGTGACATTACCGTCTTTGCGTTCGGCGCTTTCGGCTCCAAAATAGGTTTCATCGGCAGTCTCCAGCTGGAGTGCATTGACAAAACCATCACCAAAATCATCGGTGACATCGATTTCGCGCGCTGTGATCCGGTTGCCGTCGGCATCGACAATCTCGACATTTCCGGTGGCAATTAGCCGGCCGCTTTTGCGGTCATAGGTGACTTTCTCGGCAACCATGCGCGTGCCGCCATAGTCAATCCGAACACCACCAATGGCTGAAACGGTATCATTGTCGCGGTCGTAAATAAGCGTGTCAGCTTCCAGCAAAAGCTGTTGGTCGCCGGGGAGTTCATCAATCGGCTGGGCCTGCGCGGCAATTTCAGGGCCGGCCCCGTTGAGGAACAGACAAGCCAGCGCGGTTGCCTGGAGCAAGCGCACAGTACCACTGCCAATGCGGTGACCCGCCGCCCTCACTACCCGTCCTCCTTGTGCAACAAGAAAGTCACCCCGTAAAACATCGCTACTATCACCGGTGACCACGCGGCCACGACGGGCGGTACAAGCCCGGCGCTGCCGAAAGCCTTTGCCAGCACCGAGATGACATAAAGCAGAAAGCCGGCAAAGATGCCACCCAGAATCATTGTGGCCGATTGTCCAAATCTTGCAAATTTCAATGAAACGGTTGCGGCAATGAGCGTCATGGCCACCAGGAGTGCTGGCGTGGCCATGAGCGAATGAAACTGCATTGAAAACCCGTTTGAACTCAAGCCAAACGAACGGGCTGCCTCGATTTTGCGGCCAAGCTCGAAGAACGGTATGGTCTCCGGCAAGGTTAGCTGTTCCTCGATCAGTTCCGGCCTGAGCCCTGATTTGATGCGCATTTCCTTAAGCGCTTGGCGCGTGCCGCCACGTTGAATAATCGTTACGTCGCTGAGAAGCCACTCACCGTCGCCAAGTGTTGCCGTCCTGGCATTGATTCGGTCCTTTATTCGGTCATTGTCATCAAACCGGATAATGGTGGCGTTTTTCAGCAGCCTGCCCTGGCGGGCGGTATTGACCGCGCCGATAATTGCAGTTCCTTCATCGGTTTGCTGCCGTAGCCATGGGATTTTGAGTGCTGTCGTGGCCGCCGTCCTGCCACCGCGCAATTCAGCTTCTATTTCCTCTGCCTTGGCAAAACTCCAGGCAGCAAGCGGATTGAAGGCGAGCAGGGCAAAAAGGCCAACACCAAAACTGGCAAGGCAGAGAGGTGTCAGAAATTGCCAGGCGGAAACGCCGGCAGACCTGGCGATGACCAGCTCATGGCGCCGGTTGAACGTCATCAGGGCCGTCATTGCGGCAACCAGTATGATGAAAGGTGTTGCGGTCTGGATGATGCGGGGGATCCTCAGCGCCGACATGATTAGCCCGTCCAAGAAGGTAAATCGGGCGACATTGGCCATCTGCCGGGTCAGTTCGGTAAGGTCGATAATATAGGCAAGCAGCGTCAGGCCCACGAATATCTGCAGGGTCATCATCAGATAACGGTGCAGAAAATACCGAAATAGCGTCGGCCCCATCAAAGCGTTCCTTCGGTGTTTTTGCGGTAGCCCGAAAACCGGATGATCAACCCTATCCGCCATGCCTCAAATGCTGACACGAGTGCTGCTGTCTTTTCTATTAGTTTCTGCGGAACCCGGATCACACTTCCGGTCAGCAAAAGAAAACCGAAAATCACGATAGCGCTGAGAGGCAGCGCATAACAGGCGGCGGCTGCGATAGAACTGGTGCCGGCCTTGTTTACGAGCGCAAAGCCCAGACCTCTAAGCATAAATGAAACACCGAAAGCGCTTCCCATGCTCCAGATTCGCTCCTGCCGGTTGGCGCGGGCTGTGCCGGCAAAATAAATCGCAATCAACGCAAAGACCAACGGATACATCCATTCGGA
This sequence comes from Rhizobiaceae bacterium, assembly GCA_963669455.1. Classification (GTDB taxonomy): domain Bacteria; phylum Pseudomonadota; class Alphaproteobacteria; order Rhizobiales; family Rhizobiaceae; genus JAWKWH01. The sequence continues at coordinate 2,900,988 of OY770026.1, read as the reverse complement.
AAATCGCCGGTGGATTTCCGATCGAACGATGGAAGGCGACCTCTGTGCGATCCGATTGTCAGGGTCGGGATAAAGCAGTTCCTCAGTTGTCCATTCCTTGGGAAGGTAGATGGAGGAATTTGTCACCGGCTTGTATTGCGACAGGTTCAATGCGTAGGAGGCAAAGGAGATCACCGACACATCGCCGCTGGAGTTGTCGCGCCGGTGAATCTCGCCATCGGTCATCAAAATCAGGTTCTGATCGTCCTGCTTTACCATGGTGCCGTGTTTTGCGTAGTAGAGGAGTTCGGTATTTTCATCCCGGCGATCAACAAGGAATATCCCGCCAAGCTTTCCCCCCGGAAACTGGTCGGCAATCTGAACATATAGATTCTTCTCCAGCTTGCGGAATGTGCCTGACTGGATCGCGATCTGGATCAAATCTGCTCCCGCGGAAACCAGCAGATTGCGCCGGTGGCGATTGGCCCAGGGTTCTGCAAACTGCGCGATCAGGAGGCTGATGAGCGTCAACACCATGGCAAGCGTGAGGACCGGTTTGATAATAAATTTTCGCCCGGCACCGGCTGCCTCCATGACCGCCAGCTCGGAATCATTGTTCATCCGGTTAAGCGTGTTGGATGCCCCAAGAATCAGTGCGAAAGGCATGACAATCATGATCATGCCGGGGGTGAGGGTGAAAGCAAGCTTCAAAAACGCCGACAATGCCTGGCCCGACTGGGTCAGAACATTGACAAACAGCAGAACCTGGGTGATCAGCACGATAAATGTGGTCGCAAAAAGCGACATCATGGACAGGCTCAGCGTCCGGCGAAAAATGTAGCGCTCAATCAGGTTCAAGAGGCGTCCGTGACTTGGGGTTTGCAGGTTATGACGAAGGTCCCATCCTGCCTTCTTATGTGGTGGTTCCATGAAATGCGAGAATGGCTAAAAATGGACCAACAAACGAAGTTAACATTTTATTGATTGCTCAGGTTTGGTGCACAATGCGGCCATTCTTTCGTTTACCGGATAGTTTAACCAATCTACAACAGCGCCAGCCGCATGTCATAGCCGCGTTCGCAAGCGTTGTGCGTCGACTGGGTCTAAAATGTAATGAAATACGCAACACGCTATAACCATCAATTGCCACCGGAGTTATGACATCAATGAAACCCGAGATCGTCTTTTCACGTTCGAACAAACAAACCGCAGGCTTGGCGGTCATTTTGATGGCAGCCGATGGCGATGGTTCAGTTGGAGCCAACAATGCCGATCCGCAAGGAGTGGCGAAGAAAGCGGTGAAAATATCGGAATTCAAGGCAAAGGAGCTTGCCACTCTCGACGTCGTCGCACCGGCGGGATCAGTTGCAGACCGGTTGCTCATAGTCGGGTCAGGCGAATCCGGTGAGCGCGACGAGCAATTCTGGATTCGCCTGGGCGGCCAGATATGTGCGGAAGTCAAAACCGCAAAGAAGGTCACAATCTGGCTTGATCAAGCAGATGAAAAACCATCGCCTGAAGCCGCTGCCGGAGTGGCGTTGGGCATTTTGTTGCGTGCCTACCGATTTGATACCTACAAGACCAGCAAGAAGGGCGAGGAAAAAAAGCCCAAAAATGTCCGCTTCACAATCATAACCTCGTCGGCGGCATCGGCCAAAAAACTGCTTGGTGAGGTTGAGGCGATAGCTGGCGGTGTTACGCTTGCCCGCGATCTGGTCAACGAGCCGGCCAATATTTTGGGCCCTGTCGAATTTGCTGCCAAAGCACGGGAATTGACCAGGCTTGGCGTCAAGGTCGACATCCTCACAGAGCGTGAGATGAAAAAACTCGGCATGGGTGCGTTGCTGGGCGTGGCGCAGGGATCGGTTCGCGCTCCCCGGATGGCAGTTATGCACTGGAGCGGAGGCCGGGCAAGGGAAAAACCGGTCGCCCTGGTGGGCAAGGGCGTGGTCTTCGACACCGGTGGCATCTCGATGAAGCCGGCTGCGGGAATGGAAGACATGAAAGGGGACATGGGTGGTGCTGCCGCGGTAATTGGCGCCATGCACGCGATTGCCGCCCGCAAGGCCAAGGCGAATGTGGTGGGCATCATCGGGCTGGTCGAAAACATGCCTGACGGCAACGCCCAGCGCCCCGGCGATATCGTCACCTCAATGTCGGGGCAAACCATCGAGGTGCTCAACACCGACGCAGAAGGCCGCCTGGTTCTCGCTGACGCGCTTTGGTACTGCAACGAGCGCTTCAAACCCTGTTGCATGGTCAATTTGGCAACACTGACCGGTGCCATCATGATCGCGCTTGGCAAAAACCACGCCGGGCTGTTCTCCAACGATGATGCGCTTGCCGCGCGGCTCACAACCGCTGGTTTGGCAACGGCGGAAACTCTCTGGCGCATGCCGATGGGGCCGGACTACGACAAGCTGATCGATTCAAAAAATGCCGACATGAAAAACATCGGCGGCCGCTATGGCGGTGCCATCACCGCGGCGCAATTTCTAAAGCGTTTTGTCGGCGACACGCCCTGGGCGCATCTGGACATTGCCGGCACCGCGATGGGATCAATCTCCAACGAGATCAACCGTTCCTGGGGATCGGGCTTTGGCGTGCGGCTGCTGGACCGTTTTGTCAAAGACAATTACGAACGGTGAGGTGACCGGTATCCTATTTTTCTTTGGGTTCTTCTGCTTGAGGTTTGCCAAATCCTGCTTTGCGGCGAAGGATTTCTTTGTTCAGCGGAATCTGGATTTTCTCGTATTCCAACAGCCATTCCGCATATTGCCGGTCGTTTTTCTCGGCAATAGCGCGAACTGAGCCGCCATAAAACGAAGCCGTTATGCTGGTGACCGCAAGGGCGATGATGCAGACCGGGATAAATCTGACCTTTGCAAGCAAATCTCCTATGTCACCTTTAACGTCGTCAGAAATCGATTTGTTGCCAGCCAGGGACTGCACCGTGGCTTGTATGCTTTTTTCTTGTGCGGGATCAGGCTTTCCGGTGGTATAGAGATAGGCGAGAAAGGACGAGACCAGCGTCAAAATTGCCGGAAGCGCGACATGGGCGATAGGTTCGCGGGAAGCGCCGATCATCAAACCCGCAGCAGCTCCGACAAAGGCGAAGGCGTAAATCGCCGCCCGGTCGATACGTCCCGCCTGACTGGCAAACATGTAGATGAGCGCAAAACCGAAGATGCCGGAAATCAGGAATGTGGGAATGGCACCCAGAAACAGCGCATTGAAAAGATGCATTTTCAGCGCATCAAACTGTTCAAATAACACCTTGTCCAACGCATAACTCCCAACTCAACTCATCGCAGACGGCCCATCACCGCTACTTGCCCTTGATCTGACTTTCCAAATCGCCAAGCCTGGTGTCCAATTCCTGCAATGTCCGTTTCAAATCGGCATCAGGCGCCTCATGGATAGTCCCGCCGCCGCTGGAACCCCCTTTCTTCTCACACTTGATAAGACCCGTATCGGGATCAATTTCACATGCGGCCTGCGCGCCAGCTGCCCCGGCCAACACGGCCATCGCTGTTAGTATCAGGATAGAAAACAGGTTTTTCAACACGTTTGGCGCCAATTCACGATTTTACGCCTGCTATACTAAAAGTGTACTTTCAGACAATCAAGTCTAGGGTCAGTGGGTTGAAAATTTGAGAGTGGCAGTCAAATCGCGTATGCCTTGGCCATGACCGAAATCCTGTTCTATCACTTAACCGAATCGACGCTTGAGGCGGCCCTTCCGCCGCTGCTTGAAAAAAGCCTTGAGCGCGGCTGGCGTGCGGTGGTCCAGGCGGGTAGCGAGGAGCGCCGCAATGCGCTCGACACTCATCTTTGGGTGTTTCGCGATCAAAGCTTTATCGGCCATGGAACCGACCAGGAAAAATACCCCGAACATCAGCCGGTGTTACTGACCATCGGTGACGTCAACCCGAACGGGGCCAAAATCCGCTTTCTTGTCGATAATGCCGCCCCGCCGCCGCTTGGAGATTACGATAGGGCGGTGTTCATGTTCGATGGCCATGACGAGGCCCAGGTTGAAAACGCGCGAAATCATTGGAAACAGGCCAAGGCTGACGGACACGATGTCACCTACTGGCAGCAGACGCATGAAGGCCGCTGGGAACGCAAGGCATGAGCGGCAGCGAAGACCCGGCTGAATTTACCGCCCGCCGCGAGGCATTGAAACAACGCATCAATCCGCTTGATCGCGAGTTCTTGGCAGACAATCCCGACCGCGCGCAATTCTTTGAAACGGTCTATGACATGGCAGACGGCGATGCTGCTGCCGTACCTTGGGCCGATCTTGCACCCAAAGGCGAAATCGCCAGTTGGATTGCGCAAAACCCGGGCGAGGGGCGCCTGGCCATCGATATCGCCTGCGGGCTTGGCGACCATGCAGAGGCGCTGGCCGCGGCGGGCTACAGCACCACCGCCTTTGATCTGTCGCAAAAGGCGATTTTATGGGCCCGCAAGCGCTTTCCAGATAGCGCCGTTGACTATCGCACCGCCAATCTGCTCGAATTGCCGCACGATTGGCTGGAACGCTTCGATCTGGTCAATGAATGCTACACAATCCAATCGGTGCTGCCGCCGCTTCGCCACCAGTTTGCAAAGGCGATTGCCAGCCTCGTCAAACCAGGCGGGAAGCTTTTGGTCTATTCAAGAACACGCGGCGAAGACACCGGCCACGACGGCCCGCCATGGCCGCTGATGCCGTCTGAATATGGCGTTTTTACCGAGTTCGGCCTGCGCTGCTCGGTCCACAACCTGTTTGATATCGAGCGTCCCGGCCGGCGCATTGCCCATATATTTTCCGTCTGGATCAAAGACTGAACGGTCTGTTCGAAACGTTCAACATGATATACGCGAAACATCTCGAACTGCCATTACCGTGCTGAGCTGAATGTGGGGAAGACAGGATTGCGGAAATTTTTCATTATCTTGGGCATAGCCGGGCTGGTGCTCGCCGTCATCTATCCCTTTGCCGTGCAGAACTTTGGCGGATACCGTCTCGGCGCCCATGAGGTTTATTCCAGCGGTGGCGGGTTTCGCACGGTAGACGTCGAATTAAGCGATGAGGAGGACCCGGTCCGCATCCTCGTCGATTATCATTCAAACTCAAAGACAAGCAGCGTCATGGCATCGGCAACGCTGTCGATACGCGTTGAAAGCGATGGCAAGGAGATGATCGCCAGGGACCTGGAGTTCATTCACTCGACGCCTGGAGAGGACAGCGTTCACACCGGCAATTATGTCTACCGCGCCACCGCTGGCGTCATTCATCCGGTTGGCGTTAAAACCTATCATTTTTCCTTTGAGCCGAAAAAAGGCACCAGTCTGACACCGGACAGGGTGGAACTGATCTTGATGGCCTCGGCTATTGAATGGGATCCGCGCGGGCAGTTGCTTGGCTATGGGTTGCTGGCTTTGGGGATGATCGGCTTTGTTATCTCGACCGTCGGCAAGGGCAATAAACAGCCGCCGGGATCGTAAAAACGGGGCAGGGGCGCCTTGGCGAAAACCGCTCTAGATCTCGTCAAAATCGCCGCTGCGGCCTTTTCCCGATGCAAAGCGCCCCGCACCGGCTGCCCCTTCGGTACGAAAGACCTCTGCACTTCGCCATTCATCGCGCAAGGCTTGAGCCGGGTTGAGCGACCACTGGCCAAGGATGCTCATCCGGTCGGCGCGCATGCAAGCCTGCGGAAAGCGGGCCAATTCCGCCGCATAGGCAAGGGCCGTCTCTAAGGCAGTGCCATCGTCACAGATACGATTGGCAAGGCCCGTTTCAAGACACTCATCAGAACTGATCTGCCGGCCCGTCAGCACCATGTCCATGGCCCGGCCGTGCCCGACAATGCGCGGCAATCGCACTGTCCCACCATCAATGAGCGGCACGCCCCAGCGCCGGCAGTAAACGCCCATATAGGCCGACCGGTCCATGATGCGTATGTCAGCCCAAAGCGCCAGCTCCATTCCGCCGGCCACCGCCGGGCCGGAAATCGCGGCAATGACCGGCTTGGGCAATAACAGCCGCGTCGGCCCCATCGGCCCGCGGCGTGGATCTTCGGCCGGATCACGCCAGTTGTCGTCAAGGTCATGCGCCGCAAACCACCCGTCATCCATGCCACTGGAAGCATGTTTCAGATCGAACCCGGCGCAAAACGCGCCCGGCACCCCTGAAAAGACGGCCACCCTCTGGCTGTCATCCTTGCCGAAGGCAACAAAGGCATCGAAAAGCTGGCGAGCCATTGTCGGGTTGACCGCATTGCGTGCTTTGGGCCGGTTGATGGTGACGATTGTGATATCACCGCGTGTTTCAACATCGATGCTCATCGGCTCTCGCCTTATCGCTCTTGCAATGCCAGGCGAACGCCAAGTGCGCAGTAAATGCTGCCGACGACTTTGCCCTGCCATCTGACAACGGCCGGATTGCGCCTGAGGAAGTTTCCCAAACGTCCAGCGCATATGGCAAAACCCAAAGTGCTCAACAGGCCCAGCAAGACAAAAAGCGCGCCAAAAATCGCCAATTGAAGCAGCACCGCGCCGTTTTCCGGCCGGACGAATTGCGGCAGGAAGGCCAAAAAGAACACCGCCGTCTTGGGATTGAGAATTTCGGCAACGACAGCCTGCCGAAAAGCCGACGAGGCCGAAAGGACACGCCCGCCATTTCCAGCTATCGCCGGCGTTTTTTCCAAAAAGGCACGAATGCCAAGATAGACCAGATAGGCCGCACCGAGATATTTGATTGCACTGAAAAGGACGGCCGATGTTGCAATGATTGCCGAGATACCGGCAATCGCCATAGCGGTGTGAACAACATCTCCAGCGGCAACGCCCACACCCGTGGCAATACCGGCTTTCGTGCCCGAGCTTGTGGCGCGCGTGACCGTCAAAAGTGTTGCCGGGCCGGGAATGAACACGAAGCCGGAAACGATGGCCACATAGGTAACCAGGGTCACTTGATCGATCATTGCCTGCCGGAACCTTCTTACCGATTAAGGATTTGTGCTTTCAACCTTATGCCCGTATCCAGCCTGGCCGCAAGCCCCGGGGCCGGTTCGCCCTAAGAACCGGTGTTCAATCGCGCCTCGTAGGTTTCCGTATCCTCCAGCCAGGCCAGTTCTGCCGCGTCCAGTTCATCGACGAGATCGGAGCGCTGTTTGGCCAGATCACCGGCCCTGGCGGGGTCGTTTTCATAAAGCGCCGAATCGGCAAGTTCCACTTCGATCATTTGAATCCGTCCGCGAAGTCTTTCCATCAAATGCTCGGTTTGCTTGATTTTTTTCGCCAGCGGCTTTAGCGCATCGCGTTTTTTTGCCGCCGCTTTTCGCGCCTCTGCCTTGGACAGTTTTTCATCACGCGTGGTGACTTCGCCGCCTGGCTCCCTGGACGCCTTTGCTCCACCGGTCACCAGTTTGCGATAGTCGGTAAGGTCGCCTTCATAAGGTGCGACCGACCCGCCGGCGACCAGCCACAGCCGGTCGGCCGTCGCCTCGATCAGATAGCGGTCATGGCTGATCAGGATCACCGCCCCGGAAAATGTGTTCAAAGCTTCGATCAGCGACGCCCGGCTGTCGATGTCGAGATGGTTGGTCGGCTCATCGAGAATAAGCAGATTGGCGCCGTCTATGGCGGCAAGCCCCATCAAAAGGCGTGCCTTTTCGCCGCCTGACAGATTTTCTGCTTCCGTGTTCATTTTTTCGGTCGCAAGGCCCATTTGTGCGACCCGGCCTCGAACCGCCGCTTCGCCGGCATCGCGCATCAGCCGGCGCACATGCTCGACCGCGCTTTCTTTCGGACGAAGTTCGTCAAGCTGGTGCTGGGCAAAAAAGGCGATTTTCAAATTGGGCGCGACCGTGATGTCGCCGGTCTCGGCCTCTAGCCGCCTGGCGATCAGTTTGGCGAAAGTCGATTTGCCATTGCCGTTTGCCCCAAGCAGCGCAATCCGGTCATCCGCATCGATCCTGAGATCGAGCCCCGTCAATACCGGTTCGCCCGGACTGTAGCCGACCGAAACATGTTTAAGCGCCAGCGCGGGCGAGGCGACCTCCTTTTCGGGATCGGGAAACCGGATCGGCGCCACATGTTCGTTGACCGCAGCCGAAACAGGCTGCAACCGCTCCAGCGCTTTCAGCCTTGATTGCGCCTGTCTTGCTTTTGACGCCTTGTAGCGGAACCGCTCGACAAACGCCTCCATGTGCTTGCGTTGGGCCTGCTGCTTGACGCGTGTTTTTTCCGCCAGTTCCGCCTTTTCAGCGCGCTGGCGCTCGAATTGGTCAAATCCGCCCCGCCAGAATGAAAGCTTGCCGCCTTGAAGATGAACGATCGACGAGACCGCTTTGTTGAGCAGGTCGCGATCATGGCTGATCAGCAAAACGGTATGCGGATAGCGCGCCAGATAGCTTTCCAGCCACAGCGTGCCCTCAAGGTCGAGATAGTTGGTAGGCTCATCCAGCAACAATAGGTCGGGCTCGCAAAACAACACCGCAGCAAGCGCCACGCGCATTCGCCAGCCACCGGAAAACGACGAGGCGGGGCGCTTTTGCGCCGCGTGATCGAAGCCAAGGCCGGCCAGAATGGTGGCGGCGCGGGCTTCAGCCGAATGCGCATCGATATCGACCAGCCTGGTCTGGATGTCGGCAATCCGGCCGGCATCGGTGGCGGTTTCCGCCTCCGCCAGCAATTGCGCCCGCTCGCTGTCGGCAGCCAGCACAATGTCGAGCAGCGCCTGTTCGGTTCCAGGCGCCTCCTGCGCCACCTGGCCGATTTTGGTGCCTTTTGGCATGAAAACCGAACCGGTTTCGGCTGCAAGATCGCCGGTGATCGCCCGAAACAGCGTCGTCTTGCCCGAGCCGTTGCGCCCGACGAGACCCGCCTTCGCGCCGGCAGGCAGCGACAGGCTGGCATTGTCCAGCAATAGCCGTCCGGCGATGCGCAGTGAAAGATCGGTGATGGTCAGCATGGCGGTTGGGCTTGTGGCCGATGCAGGCGGGCGATGCAAGGAGAAATGCATTCGCGTTGCTTGACCTTACCACGGCCTCAACCTAGCCTGCCGTTCGGAAATGGTGATGGAGCCGGGATGTTTGTGAATTCTGACAGGGTGATGGTGAGCTGGCGCGTGGTCTGGCGATTGGGTTTATGACCTAAATCGGATCATCACGCGCGCACCCCGGCCTGTCCGGGGTTTTTTATTGCCCGAACCTGAATTTGCATGAGAATACTGATGTCCACACCCCAAACACCACCGCGCTTGTCCACGCTGATCTTGCTGACAGCGCTCTCGGTGCTGTCGCTCAACATGTTTCTGCCGTCGCTGCCGGCGATGGCGGTCTCGTTTGCCACGGATTATCAAACGATCAGCCTTGCCATTGGCGGCTATCTGCTCGTCACCACATTGATGCAGCTGATCGCTGGCCCGCTTTCCGACCGGTTTGGCAGGCGGCCGGTAATCCTTGCCGCACTCGCAATCTATCTGGCCGCCTCCATCGGCTCTGTCATCGCAACGAAGCTGGAATGGTTTTTGCTGTTTCGAACCGGGCAGAGCGTTATCATTTCCGGTTGGCTCGTTTCTCGCCGGGCGCTATTCCAGCCATTTCAAGCTGACAACCATGATCATCGCCGGCAGGGTTATCGCGTGCATCAGCCTGGCCATCGGGATGGGGCTTGTTCTGGCCGGCCTGATCAATGTGTGGACGGTGTTCGGCGCGACGGTCTTTGCCGGCTTCGGCAACGGGCTGACGATACCGGGCTCAAGCGCTGGCACAATGTCGGTTCGCCCGAAACTGGCTGGCGGTGCCGCCGGCCTTGCCGGTGCTCTGGCCATCGCTTCCGGCGCGGCGGTGACTGCCATAACAGCCTCCAACATCAACGCTCAAAATGGTGCGCTCTTCCTGCTGGCGGTGATGTTTGCCTGCGCTTTTACCGGCCTTGCCGCCGGGGTATTTGTGAGGCGGGTCGAGGGGTCGCGAAGGTAGAGTATATTGTTCAAAAGAGCCCTCCAATACAAGACACACTCCACGAGCTCTTTTCGCTGCCGTTCATGAAACCTGGCAGGTCAGTGATCCTTGATCGTTTCCATCGCCACAAATGTTGAGGTCTGGGAGACATGGGGCAGGGCGGAAATACGCTCGCCCAAAACGCGCCGGTAGGCGGCAATATCCCTCGTGCGAACTTTCAGCAAATAGTCGAAACTACCTGCAATCATGTGACATTGCTCAATTTCATGGATAGTCAAAATAGCCCTGTTGAATGCGTCCAATGCCGATGATACCGTATCCGACAGGGTGACTTGCACAAAAGCGATATGACCCTCGCCCATGCGCTCACGGTCGATGGTCGCCGAATAACCTCGGATATAGCCATCCCTTTCCAGACGCCTTACCCGCGCCTGAACAGGTGTTTTCGACAGGTTGACCTTTTCCGCAAGCCCGGCCATCGACTGGCGTCCGTCGGCGGCGAGAGCGGCCAGGATTTTACGATCTGTTTGGTCCAAATGGTCTGAATCTGGCAAGATATCAATCGATGTTTGTATAATTCAGGCAGTAAGTTGGAGCAATAACACTAACATTTTTCGAATCAAAGACCAAAAAGGATTTGAAATTTTGCTAACATACGCCAATCAACGGTTTCATGAGGTTAGCCATGCCAGCTGAGGCACTTGAACAGCGTCGCCAGACAATTCGCGACAATATGATCGTCGACGAACAAGCCGCCATCGACAGGCTTTTGCGCGAGGTCGCGCTGGACGATAAAGCGCGGCAGAAAATATCAAATAATGGTGCTGGCCTGATCGAGGCGGTGCGCAATTCCTCCGAGCCCAAGCTGATGGAGGCCTTTCTGGCCGAATATGGCCTCTCGACGGCGGAGGGTGTTGCACTGATGTGTCTGGCGGAAGCGCTGCTGCGGGTTCCAGATGCCGGCACGATCGACGAACTGATTGCCGACAAGATCGTGCCCCATGACTGGTCATCTCATTCCGGCGGTTCTGCGTCGATGTTCGTTAATGCCTCCACCTGGGCGCTGGTGCTGACGGGACGGGTGCTGGAGGATGGCGACGGACCGGTCGAGGCCACATTGTTTGGCATGATCCGCCGGCTTGGAGAGCCGGTCATCCGCAAGGCCGTTGTTGCCGCTATGCGCGAGATGGGCGACCAGTTCGTGCTCGGCCGCACCATTAAGGAGGCTGTCGCACGTGGCAAACCGATGGCCGAGAAAAACTATCTTTATTCCTACGACATGCTTGGCGAGGCCGCATGCACCAGTGCCGATGCTGAACGCTATTTCAAAGCCTACCGGCAGGCGATCAATGCCCTCAAACCTCAGTCATTGAGCGATGATATCCGGGTCAATCCCGGCATATCGGTCAAATTGTCGGCGCTGCATCCAAGATATGAAGAACTGAAACGGGACATCGCACTGCCGGAACTTGCCGCCCGGCTGCTGGATCTTTGCCAACAAGCGCGCGATACGGGCATGGGGCTTAATATCGATGCGGAAGAGGCAGACCGGCTCGATTTGTCGCTTGATGTGATCGAGGCTGTGCTTGCCGATCCGTCGCTTGCCGGCTGGGATGGGTTTGGCGTTGTTATCCAGGCCTATGGTCCGCGAGCGCCCTTCGTCATCGACTGGTTGCATGAACTGGCCACCCAGCTCGACCGTAAGGTGATGGTGAGGCTGGTGAAAGGGGCCTATTGGGACAGCGAGATCAAACGCGCGCAGGTTCTTGGTCTTGAAGGCTTTCCGGTCTTCACCCGCAAATGCAACACCGATGTTTCCTACGTCGCCTGCGCGCGCAAATTGCTGGGCCTGACCGGCCGCATCTATCCGCAATTTGCCACCCATAACGCCCACTCGGTTGCCGCCATCCTTGAAATGGCGGAGGATCGAAAAAGTTTCGAATTCCAGCGCCTGCACGGCATGGGTGACGCCCTGCACGAGGCGGTGCGGCATGAGCAAGGCACACGCTGCCGCATCTATGCGCCGGTCGGTGCGCATGAAGACCTTCTGGCCTATCTGGTTCGCCGCCTGCTGGAAAACGGCGCCAATTCCTCGTTCGTACATCAAATCATCGATGAGACCGTCAGCGCCCGGGAGATTGCCCGCGATCCGGCGGCAATCGCTGAGGCCAACGACGTCGCTGCCAATCCGTTGATTGTCAGGTCAGGCGATATGTTTGCACCGGCACGCGTGAATGCCCGTGGCTGGGATATTTCCAATCGCAATACCCAGGCGGCTATCAATGACGTCAGGGCGCCATTTGCTGCGCCCTATCGCTGGCGTGCCGGCGTTACCGGCAAAAAAGGAGCTGGCAATCTAAAGCGGATCGGCAATCCGGCCAATCCGGGTGAATTGGTGGGCGAGGTTAAAGAAGCGGGCCAAATGCAGGTTTATCCAACAATCAGGCGGGCGATGAAGGCCAATCCGGACTGGGCGGCGCGGCCGGTGGAAGACCGTTCGGCCATTTTAAACCGGATCGCTGATCTTTACGAAACCCATGCGGCGGAATTCTTTGCACTTGCTGCGCGCGAGGCGGGCAAAACCATGGCCGATTGTGCTGCGGAAGTGCGTGAGGCGGTCGATTTTCTGCGTTATTATGCGGCCGAGGCACCACTGGCTGAACGCGCCAGTCAGCCCCGCGGCGTTATCATCTGTATCTCGCCATGGAACTTTCCGCTGGCAATCTTCACCGGCCAGATTGCTGCCGCACTGGTGACCGGCAATAGCGTTATTGCCAAACCAGCCGAACAGACGCCGCTGATTGCCGCAAGAGCAGTCGAATTGATGCTGGAAGCCGGCATACCCGACGGTGTCATCCAGTTGCTGCCCGGCGAAGGATCGGTGATAGGCGCGGAGCTTGTCGCCGACCCCCGCATCGCCGGTGTCTGCTTTACCGGGTCGACGCAAGTCGCGGGAAAAATCGAAAAACAGCTGGCTGCGACCGCCGCACCCGATGCCATGCTGATCGCCGAGACCGGCGGGTTGAACGCTATGATTGTCGATTCGACCGCGCTTCCAGAACAGGCGGTGCGTGACATTATCGCCTCTGCCTTCCAAAGCGCCGGCCAGCGCTGTTCCGCGCTGCGCATACTGTACCTGCAAAAGGACGTTGCACCGAAAATTCTCAAAATGCTGACCGGTGCGATGGACCAGCTGTCCGTTGGCGATCCGTGGCTGCTATCGACCGATGTCGGGCCGGTGATCGACGAGGAGGCGCAAAGCGCCATTACAGCCTATTGCGCCAGGGCTGAACGCCAGCGCCGTTTGATCGCCAAGCTGGACGCGCCGCATCACGGCCGCTTCATCGCGCCGCATATTTTGAAAGTGGGCGGCATTGCCGAGATGGAACAGGAGATTTTCGGGCCGGTCCTGCATGTCGCGACGTTTGAGGCTGGCGAGATTGACCGGGTTATCGGTGAGATCAACGCCAGCGGCTACGGTCTGACATTCGGCCTGCACACCCGCATCGAAAGCCGGGTGCAGCGCATCGTCGACAAGGTGCGCGCCGGAAACATCTATGTAAATCGCAACCAGATCGGCGCCGTGGTCGGCTCGCAGCCCTTTGGTGGCGAGGGCCTTTCAGGCACGGGGCCGAAGGCGGGCGGGCCGCATTATTTACAACGGTTCAGAAAGACAGTCGTCAAAACCGCAGATGACAGTCCCCGACAGAGGCAGGACAGGATCGCTCTGCCGAAGCGTTTTTTGGACGCGGCCGAATGGGCCGTCCGGAGCGATAGGATTGCGTTTTTGCGCAAGATGTTGAGGGGCCGTGCCGCAAACGCCATGAGAGCTGTAGCAATGCTTGATTTCGGCCCCGTCGATCTGCCGGGCCCGACGGGTGAGGCCAATTCGATGGCGCTTTTTCCCCGCGGCAATGTGCTTTGTCTCGGGCCGGATGAAGACATGCTGTGCGATCAGGTGGTGCTGGCACTTGCCGCCGGCAATTCGGTCATTGCCGCAGGCGAGGGGGCGTCAAAGACCCTGTCGGCATTGGCGGGGGCAGAAAGCCTGCCGCTCATCATCGTCGACGGCCCGCCCGATCTGGCAGTTTCAGATGATCTGGCTGTGGATGCGGTTGCTTATGGCGGGCGCGAGAGTGCAGCGCGCATTGTCCGCAAAGCGCTTGCGCACCGTGCTGGAGCGATTATCCAGCTGATTTACGATCCGCTTGATGCCACGGCCTATGTTCACGAGCGTGCAATCTGTGTCGACACCACGGCGGCGGGCGGCAATGCCAGCCTGCTTGCCGCCGCCGGCTGAAGCCTGCTTTGCCGCCTCAAGCGAATTCGTGGCCGCCGGGCGTCCGTTGAAAATAGATTAGGTCGAGCGATGGCGGGGTTTCGCCCAGCACCGACAGGATCATATGCGCCTGGCCGCGATGATGTGTCTGATGGTTGAACAAATTTGCCATCGCTGGCGCGAGGCGCTGCGACACCGTCTTCAAATCGGTTGCGGTCACATAGGTAAAACGTCCCATCAGATCTGCATCCGACAGGCCGCCGACCCATTCGATGATGCGCTCATCAAGCCCCTCGCGTGCATCGCGCAATTCGTCGAAATCGTCATAAAGAACGGCTTCAAGACTGTCGGGCAGTTCGCCTGTCCCGGTAAACCGGTGCAGCCAGAGCAGGTCCGCGATCAAAATATGGTTCAGCGTCCCTTCCATCGAGGCGAAAAACGCGCCGGTATCGCGCACGAATTCTTCGTCGGTCAGCACGCCTGCGCCATCATAGAGCGTTTGATTGGCCCATTTATTGTAGGCTGCCATCATCATGAAGTGCTTCTTCATGCCATTTTCCTGGATCAACCATTGTTGCTGAGAGCGAGCCTATCATTGCAACTGGCAAGCCGCCAGTGGTCATCAAATCGTACTAGCTTGCCGGAGAGGCCCGCGCGGCACAACGAAATTCAGCGCGGCACTTCACATCCAGGTCAGGCCCGGCTATTAAGCCGCAAAATTTGAAATTTTCCAGAAAACAAAGGACTTCCGATGGCCATTGAGCGCACATTTTCGATGATCAAACCAGACGCCACCAAGCGCAATCTCACCGGCGCCATTACCAAGATGCTGGAGGATGCGGGCCTGCGCATCGTCGCATCACGCCGTGTGTGGATGAGCCAGCGTGAGGCGGAAGGGTTTTATGCCGTCCACAAGGAGCGTCCTTTCTTTGGTGAGCTATGCGAATTCATGTCGTCGGGCCCGACCGTCGTTCAGGTTCTGGAAGGCGAAAACGCCATTGCAAAAAACCGCGAAGTCATGGGCGCTACCAATCCGGCAGATGCCGCCGATGGCACGATCCGCAAAACCTTTGCCCAGTCGATTGGCGAAAATTCAGTCCACGGCTCCGATGCGCCAGAAACCGCAGCGGAGGAAATACGCTACTGGTTCTCCGACACCGAAGTCGTTGGGTAATAGGTCATTTGAGGGCTGGCGGAGTACGAATTCCGCCGGTCCTTTTTGCCAAAATTTACTGTTCCATGAACCAGGCGGATGTTGTCGGATTTGATATGGATGCGTGCGAAATGGCATCCCAAGCTGATATTCAATGAGGAATTGACCACCCCCTCAATTTGGAACGTTTTGATTTTAACCGGAATCATATGTGCGAATAATGCTTCAATAGTTCCAAGCGGATACAGGCGTTGTTGCGGTTCAAAGGAACCGCAAAACGCTCTAGCTCTCGGTTGAGGGTGGAAAAACTAAGTGACCGGCCTTTTTTGCCAGATTGCTTCCCAGGTCGATCGAATATGAGCAAATCAGCTGGACAATTCTTCGCTTCGCCGTCTCGCCGCTTCGATTGTGCGCGCGATAAGGGGACTAATCCCATTGGTTTCGTCCAATAGCTCAGACAGGCCTGCAGCCGTGGTGCCGCCCGGAGAACTCACGGCTTGCCGGAGTTCGGTGGCCGATGAGCCCGGTTGCTTCAACATCTGACCCGCACCCGCTGCCGTTTGCTGTGCAAGTTTCACTGCAATGTCAGGCGCGAGACCATACGCAATTCCTGCTCGCGACATGGCTTCCACCAATGCAAAAATGTAGGCAGGGCCAGAACCCGACAGGGCGGTTACAGCATGCATCTCAGATTCGTCGCTCAATCTCACGACTGTTCCGACCGTCTCGAACAACCGTTGAACGATGGCCAGCTGTCCTGATGTCGTAGCACCATTGGCAAACAGTGCGGTAACGCCTGTGCTTACTGAAACAGGAAGATTCGGCATCGCGCGCACAATAGGCGTGTTACTGCCAAGCGCTCTTTCAAATCCACCAATTGGATATCCGGCAGCAACGGAAACGAAAACTGTCGGCCCGCCGCCATGGATCCGATAGGTTGGAAGAATCTCGTTCAGCAAATGCGGTTTGACGGCAAAAACGACTGCCGTTGGATATTCCACTATTGGTTCATTTGTCCGCAGGTGTGTCTGAGAACTTAACCACTCGCTTGGCGATGTTTCACGGATGGTTATTGAGCCGGGCTCAATCCCATTCGCCAACCATCCGCGCAAAAGAGCTTGGCCCATGAATCCGCAGCCGACCAACACGATCTCAGGGGGCTTGGGGTCATCCATGAGCTGCACCGGTCTCGTTGGCTACAAGCGCTTTGTAGTGCGACTGGATCCTCGAGGTGATTGGCCGCTCGCGACCGCCTATAGGCTTGCCATCAAGCTCCGATACCGGGGTTTGCGCACCAAACGTCCCCGTTAGAAACGCTTCATCTGCACCGTACGTCTCGTAGAGTGTGAAATTCTTTTCAAAAACAGGGATTTCATTGTCCCGGCAGAGATTGATGACCTTCTGGCGTGTTATGCCGTTCATGCAATAGTCGCCGGTTGACGTCCAGACCTCGCCTTTGCGTACAATGAAAAAGTTGCAAGCATTCGTGGTGTTAACAAAACCATGGGGGTCAAGCATTAGCGCCTCATCAGCTCCGGCCTGTTCTGCCTGCAGGCTGGCAATGATGCAGTTGAGCTTGGAGTGACTGTTGAGCTTGGCATCCTGTGTCATCGGCAGGCCGCGGGTCTGGGGCACGGTGGCCAGTCGGATACCTCGCGAATGCAGCATATCGACGGGCTTGGAATGCTCCATGATGATGACCAGTGTCGGTCCGGATCGCGATAGCGAAGGGTGCTGGAAGGGCTTGGCTTTCACTCCTCGCGTCAGCATCAAACGGCAATGAACATCGTCCGTCATGTTGTTGGCGCTGGCGGTTTGGTTCAGTGCTTCAAGGACACCGCCTCGATCCAGTCCAATTTCTAGAGAAACGGTTTTACAGGAAGCAAAAAACCGATCCATGTGTTCGTCGAAGAAGGCCCATTTGCCGTTGTAAAGTCGCAAACCCTCCCACATGCCATCGCCAAGCATGAAACCCGAATCGTACACCGATATCTTGGCTTGATCGCGGTGGACGATCTCACCATTGACGTAGATCATGATGTCACGATTGCGTGGATCATCGATCGCGTCATGTGTGGTATGGCTATCGCCAGTCATTTTGTTGTTGCTCAATTTGCTATGTGCTGATTGCGACGACTTTCGTCACAAGCATCAGATCGGTATTTATTTGGGGCCGTCATTAGGATGATAGACGGCCCCGAAAATCCACTCACACAGAGTGGATTACATCCAGCCGCGTTCCTTGTAGTAGCGAACCGCACCCTCATGCAGTGGGGCAATCATACCATTGGAAATCATGTCTTCCTCTTTGAGGTTGGCAAATGTTGGTCGCAGAGCTTTGAAGCGTTTGAAATTGTCAAACACAGCCTTGACCAGCTGATAAACAGCCTCTTCGTCAGTGTCCGTCGACGTTACCAGGGTCGCCAGCGGCCCGTATGACTGGACCTCGTCAGACTGTCCCTTGTACAAGCCCGCGGGAATAGTTGCCTTCGAGTAGTAGGGTGTATCAGCAACGAGCTTGTCAATCTTCCCGCCCGCTACCTGCAGGAATACGGTGTCGCAAGAAACCGTTGCCTCCTTGATATTGCCGACAGGATGACCAGCCGAGAACATGATCGCGTCGACTTTTCTGTCGCAAAGCGCCGCTGATTGTTCGGCCGATTTCAGTTCGCCGGCAAATGCAAGATCGTCGACCTTTATTCCGATCGTATCAAGCAGCACCTCAGCAGTTGCTCGCGAGCCCGAACCCGGGTTGCCGATATTGACCTTTTTGCCCTTCAAGTCGGCGAGTTCGTTTATGCCTGTATCTGCACGAGCGACGACGGTTACGACGTCGGCGTGTGCCGAGAAAACAGCTCGCAGTTTCTCGTTTGGTCCGTTGTCGGAAAAAGCGCTCGAACCGTTTAGCGCATGAAACTGCCAGTCTGATTGGACCGTGCCGAAATTTATGTCACCTCCTGCAATGCCGTTGAGGTTTGCAATGGAGCCACCGGTCGCTTGAGCCGTACAGGTGATTCCATGTTTGTCGCTATCGCGATTCATGAGTTTGCAGATTGAATTACCGACAACGTAGTACAGACCCGTCACCCCGGCTGTACCAATAGTGACAAATTTCTTGTCCTGTGCGCCTGCCGGGCTGAGCGTTAGTGCGCCCAACATTCCTGCCGCACACAGCGTTTTTAGTTTGTTTGCTGCTGCCATTTCTTCCTCCTTACCGAGCGTTCCACCGCGAACGTGTCGAGGTGGCAAATTATCAATTCGCACGCAATCAGTATTGTCTTATTGTAGGATTGTCAACAATTTGACATTAGTACCGGAGTATCCGATGATGATTGCAGGCAAACGACTCGACAGACGACCACGACCCAATCATAGTCTGGTGGCTTGGGAGCACTAACATTGAATATCCAAATCTCCGGCATTCAACCGCTGCCCGACTCGACCCTGCGTGGCCGAACAGTCGATCAGTTGAAGAGGCTAATCGTAACTGGCGAACTTGCCGCGGGGTCACGCCTGACGGAAATTGACCTGGCCAATGCGCTGGGGATCAGTCGCGGACCTTTGCGTGAAGCTATCCGCGAGCTCGTCGATATTGGCCTCGTAATAAGCAAGCCGTACAAGGGTCTATTTGTGAGGGATTTCACTCTCAAAGATCTATCCGAGCTTTATTCGCTTCGAACCGCCATGGAGCAGTTCGCATTTCGTCAGTGTTGGGACCGACGAACTGATGCATTCATGGCAGATTTGGGCAAACGCAATGATGCCTTGTTGAAAACGATAGCAGAGGACAGTGATCCTTATAGGGCAATACAGTGTGAGCTGGATTTGCACAGTTGGTGCTACGAGTTATCTGGTCACCAGCTGCTGCTGCAGGCTTGGAACAGAATGAAACCCAATCTCCAATTCTACTTTGCCATGCACCAGCAGGCTCATGGTCGGAAAGGACCGCTGCGTCAGGCGCACGACAAATATATAAAGCTTGCTTGCGGCGATGACCTTGATGCGATGATTGATTGCCTCGATGAACATATGCGCCAAGGCCTGGAAAAAACGGCGAGCTTCATTACCGCCGAGTAGCTTGATTTCGTGCGGAAGGCATCGCGACAAAAATCAAACTTCTTCAAATTTTCTGTCAGGCAATCAGATAACCCTGTTCTGTCTGCGACGCGGAGCAAATGGTAGGAATGTCCGCACCCCGCACCCCGCACCTCGAACTGTCACGTTGCACCGGGCTGCCACGGGTTCTTTCGCCAGTTCTTTGGCTAAGATTTCTTATCCCAATATTTCAGGCGGGCGTCATCGTCGTCTTTGGCTGCAACCCAATTGCCCGATGACCCGTCGCGCAGATGTTCTTTCTTCCAGAAAGGCGCGCGTGATTTCAAAAAATCCATCATGAAGGATGCCGCATCGAACGCGGCCTGGCGGTGCGGCGACGCGGCGGCGATGAGGACGATATTGCTGCCGGCCTCAATGCGGCCGAAGCGGTGAATGGCGGTGAGCCCGGTCAAGGGCCAGCGTTGAAGCGCGTCGGCTGCGACACTCGTCATCTCACGTTCGGCCATTCCGGGATAATGTTCCAGCTCAAGCGCGGCCAGCGTTCCAGCCTCGTCCCGGCAGAGCCCGGTAAAGGTCACCACCGCACCGACATCGCCACGCCCTGCCGTGAGCCGCTCAATTTCGGCCTTGATGTCGAAATCTTCGTGTTGCACGCGGACGGACGGGCTGACATGCGACCCCATTGAAGTCAGCCTCCGGTCATCGGCGGAAACAGCGCCACCTCGTAGGGCGTACCGAGCTTTTCGGAGTGGTGCACATGTTCCATGTCGAGTGCGACGCGGATGACATCTTGATGCTCGAGTGCCGCCGCATATTCTTCGCCGCGCGTTTTCAGCCAGGACAATAATTCCGCAACGGTGGTCACATCGGCTGGCAGCTCGACCTCTTCGCCATCCTTGCCAATGCGTTCACGCACCCATGAGAAATATACCAGCTTCATATCTTTCCCGTGTCACTCTTCCCCGTGTCACTCTTCGATGACATGTTTCAGTCCGGCGCGAAAATAGTCCCAACCCGTATAGAGCGTCACGACTGCGGAGACCCAAAGCAGCACAATACCGGTTTGGGTAGTGTAGGCAAACACCTTATCGCCGGCCGGACCGGCAAGCAGAAACCCGATGGCGAAAAGCTGGATGGTCGTTTTCCATTTCGCCAGTGTGGTCACCGGCACCGAGACCTTCAGATCGGCAAGATATTCCCTAAGGCCTGAGACCAAAATTTCACGGCAAAGGATGATGATCGCCGCCCACAGCGACCATCCGGCAATAGTGTTGTCGGTATCGGCGGCAAGCAGCAGCAAACAGGTGGACACCAGCAATTTGTCGGCAATCGGGTCCAGCATCCGGCCGATATTGGACGTCTGTTTCCAGATCCGGGCGAGATAGCCGTCGAAAAAATCGGTAATGCTGGCGACGGCGAATATCGCCAACGCGCTCCATCGGGCAAAGTCACTTGATTGCAACCTGCCTTCCAGAAAGAAGCATAGCACCAACAGAGGCACCGCGATGATGCGGGCATAGGTCAAGAGGTTGGGCAGGTTGAATGTATGTTTCGGCATATTTGTTCCAGAGCGTGTCCGGGATTGGACGTTTGCTGAGTTCGGAAAAGAAAACTCTAAAGATCAGACTTGCAACCCCATGACAATAAATTGAACTGGCGTTCAGCCAATAATATGCCAGAGAGGTGACTTTTAGCCACTCTCGTGAAAATAATCGTGAATCTGGCGCGCCATCTGTTCGGAGATGCCCTCGACGGCGACGAGATCCTCCACCGCGGCGCGACTGACCGCCTTGGCTGTTCCGAAGTGATGCAACAAGGCGCGTTTGCGTCCCGGCCCGATCCCGCCAATCTCGTCGAGCGGGTTTTTGACCATTTCCTTCTTGCGTCTTGCCCGGTGCGAGCCGATGGCGAAGCGATGGGCTTCATCGCGCAGCCGCTGGATGAAATAGAGCACCGGATCGCGCGGCGGCAGCGAGTAGGGGGTTCGGCCACTTTGAAAAAAACGCTCCCGCCCGGCCTCCCGGTCAGTGCCCTTGGCAACACCGATGGCGGTCACATTGTCGGCAATGCCCAATTCGTCAAGCACAGCGTTTACCGCCGACATCTGGCCCTTGCCGCCATCGATCAGCAGCAGATCCGGCCAGGGCGGCATCGCCGTATCGGCGTTTAGCGCATCGTCATCTCCCGTGCCATCATCAGGCAGGCCGTGTTCCTTTAAAAGCCGAGAAAACCGCCGCTCAATCACCTCGCGCATCATGCCGAAATCATCGCCCGGCGTGATGTCTTTCGAGCGGATGTTGAACTTTCTGTACTGGTTCTTGGCAAACCCCTCAGGCCCGGCAACGATCATCGCACCCACCGCATTGGTGCCCATAATGTGCGAATTGTCATAAACCTCGATGCGCCGCGGCGGGCGCTCCAGGCCAAATGTTTCGGCAAGCCCGCTTAAAAGCCGGGCCTGGGTCGATGTTTCGGCAAGCCGCCGGCCAAGCGCTTCACGGGCATTTTGCAACGCATGACCGATGAGGTCTTTTTTCTCGCCGCGCTGTGGCACCGACACCGCCACCTTGTAACCGGATTTTGCCGTCAGCGCCTCGCCCAAAAGGTCACGTTCCTCGATGTCATGCGAAAGCAGCGCCTGTTTCGGACACGGCTTGTCATCGTAAAACTGCGCCAGGAACGCGCCTAGAACCTCGCCTGGTCTAAATGAGGAATCAGCCCTTGGAAAATAGGAGCGATTGCCCCAGTTCTGGCCGGTGCGAAAGAAGAAAACCTCAACGCAGGTCTGCCCGCCCTCCTGATGCACGGCAAACACATCGGCATCCTGAACGGTCTGCGGGTTGATGCCCTGATGGCCCTGCACATGCGACAATGCGGCAAGCCGGTCGCGGTAGACTGCCGCCCGCTCGAAATCGAGTTCATCGGAAGCCTGTTGCATGGATTTCGACAGGACCGACTTCACCTTGCCTGACCGCCCGGACAGAAAATCGCGCGCCTCGCGCACCAGCTCACCATAGTCCGCCTCGCTGATCTCGCCCGTGCACGGACCGGCACAGCGCTTGATCTGGTAGAGCAGGCAGGGCCGCGTTCTGGCGTCATAGACAGAGTTGCTGCAGGTTCTGAGCAAAAACGCCCGCTGTAGCGAATTGATTGTGCGCCCGACCGCACCGGCGGATGCGAAAGGGCCGAAATAATGGCCTTTTTTGGAGCGCGCGCCGCGATGTTTGAAAATGCCGGGCGCGGGATGGCCGCCGGTCAACAAAATGTAGGGAAACGACTTGTCATCGCGCAGCAGCACATTGAAGCGCGGCCTGAGCCTTTTAATCAGATTGGCTTCCAGCAGCAGCGCTTCGGTTTCCGTGCGTGTGACGATGAATTCCATCGACGCGGTCTCGCCGATCATCCGGATAATGCGGCCGGAATGTCCGCGCCCCTGCGCATAGTTGGTCACGCGCTTTTTAAGGCTCCGCGCCTTGCCGACATAAAGCACGTCGCCGCCCGCATTGAGCATGCGATAGACGCCGGGCTTGTTCGGCAGGCGTTTGACGAAAACGCCGATCACCTCGGCGCCCGTCTTGCCCAAGATTGGCTCGGTTCCGCTCGACCAGTCGAAATCGGTACTCATTCAGCCGCACCGGTGACATCGGGTGTTTGCCAGGCCAGATGCTGCCCGCCATCAAGCGCTACCATCTGTCCGGTGAGCGACGGTGTTTGCCACATCCAGCGGATTGTCGCGCCAAACTCGTCCAGTTCCGGACCGCGCTCAAGCGGCACCGCCTGGACCTGGGCCTGAAAATCCGCATTCGTCTGACGCTCATTGGGCAGGGTCGGGCCGGGGCCGATGGCATTGACCCTGATGCGGGGCGCCAGCGCCTGCGCCATGGTTTGCGTTGCCGTCCACAGCGCCGACTTCGACAGCGTGTAGGAAAAATACCGCGGCGTCAGCTTCCACACTTTCTGATCGATAATATTGACAATCAGACCACTCGACTGCGCCGGCAATTGCCTGGCAAAGCTGCCGGCAAGGATGACCGGTGCCTTTAGATGGATGTCGAAATGCCGGTCCCAGCGCTCCGCATCGATGGCTTCCACCCTATCATCCTCGAATATCGACGCATTGTTGATCAGGAGGCTGACCGGTCCCAGGACCTTGTTGCATTCGTCGATCAGCGCGGCGGTGCTGGCTGCATCCGTCAGATCCGCCTCCATTGCATGGGCCCGGCCGCCTCGCGCGGTAATATCGCCAGCCAGCGCGTCGGCTTCTGAAGCCGATCCATTGTGGTGGATGGCAACCGCAAAGCCGCTGGCGGCAAGATCGGCGGCGATCGCCGCACCGATCCGCCGCGCGCCACCGGTTACCAGAGCAGTTTTCCCGACGTCATCCATAAGCTCAGAATACCGAAATGAGATAGATAGCGTAAGCCACCAGCATGGCGCTTCCTGCCAGCTTGCCGATTGTCATCTTCGCGTAGCCGAGGATCGCCAGCAAGGATATGGCCGCCATCATCACCCACATGTCCACATGGAGAATGCGCAGCTCGACGGGAACCGGCACGATCATGCCGGTAACGCCCATAATGCAGGCAATGTTGAATATGTTGGAGCCGACGATATTGCCGAGCGCCACGGCGCTGGTGCGCCTGATAGCGGCCATCAAGGTTGTGGCAAGTTCCGGCAGCGATGTGCCGATAGCAATAATCGTAAGCCCGATGGCCGCCTCCGAAATGCCAAAAGTCCGGGCGATATCGCTAGCACCGACGACGGTCAGTTGGGCCGCCAGCGGCAGGCCGATAATCCCGCCGGCAAGACAAAATGCGACCCGGCCCGGGTCATGCGGCGCCTCACCGATGTCATCGTGATAATCGCTGCCGGATAGGCGAACACGGCTCGCATGTTGGATTTGCCACCAGATGTAGACGCACAAACCCCCAAACAGTATTGCACCTTCGGTCCGTGACAGCATGCCATCGGATATGAGCCAGATGAAAAGCAGGCAGGTCACCAGCATGGCGGTAAGATTGCGCCTGAGGCCGCGTTGCCTTGCCACCACGGGGGAAATCAGCGCCGGCAGCCCCATCACCAGCAGCACATTGGCAGTATTGGAGCCGATTGCATTGCCAATTGCGATGCCGGGAGCAGCCTGTAAGGCGGCTTGCACCGAAATGAACAATTCAGGCGCCGATGTGCCAAAGGCGACGACCGTCAGCCCGATCACCAGTGGCGGAATCCCAAGGTTTTCGGCGATGCCAACCGCACCTTTGACGAGGAAGTCGCCGGAAAACACCAAAAGGAGCAGTCCGGCAAGCAACAACACGGTGCTGAAGAGCATGAAACCTCTGACCTGAGCTTTTTAGAATCGAAACCTTCGCCTTATATAGGCCGCGCAGAACGGTGAACCAAGGCGCATGGCCGTCAAGCTAGGTCATACAGCATGGATTGGAAGTAGTTGGCGTCGGCTCAAGCGCTCGGCAGATAGGACGAAAGCTCGGGGAATTTCGCGTCAAAACGTAAAGGCTAGCGTTTCAGTCTCGTGCGCCCGCGCTGCCATTGTCCGGCGAAACGTAGGTCGAGATAGCCAAGCGCCGCACGCAGTGCAATATGCCCCGCCGTGATTTTTTTAGGCAGGCCGGGAAGCTCGTCATTCAATACATCAAGTGTCCGTTCCACCTTGCGCCATTGCGCATCCAGCCAGGGTTGATGGACGATTTCGCCCGGCCGAAAGCGGCGCTCATAGACATGCGCCAACAGGCAGTCGCACAGACCATCGGCCAATGCTTCAAGCCGTTCCGCCTCAGTTCGCTTTGCCGCGCTCCGTGGAAGCAGCGCGCCCTTTGCCGCTCGGTTCAGCCACTGCACGATCGCGCGGCTGTCATAAACGCTTTCGCCCTCATCGGTAATCAGAACCGGAATTTTTCCAAGCGGATTTGCCGCGGTCAAATGATCGGGCTGGGGACCGGTGTCGACAAGCTCCGCATCGAGTTCAATACCCGCATAGGCCGCAGCCATCCGAACTTTCGCGCTATAGGGGGAGGCGGGTGCATAAAGTATTTTCGGCATAAAAGTCTCCAACTCAAATTACATGAGCAGCATCACTGCATTAATCTTTGAATAGCAAGCTGCAAGCGCAGCCACCTTACAGGTAAAATCAATGTAGAATGGGATGTTTTCCGCGCTGCACAAAACGCGATCACGGGTAGCAGATATATTCCGTCACTTTTGGTTTATCCAGCCAAGCAGTTGTTCTTAATCATCGCTCGCTGCACGGCCTCTTGGTTGCCCTTCAAACGGGCAATTTCCGGAGCAACGTTATCACCAGACAGGGAAGAGACCGGCAAACCAATTAAAATGATACCAACTACGTCATTGTTCCTTGCTTTGTTTTGTTGTGCAGCAGTGCTTGCATAGGCTGCAGACAGGCGCTGTTCTTCTTGTCCGAGTTGCTTGCAGGACCAGCCAGAGTAGTTAACGTCGCTGACATAAGACGCTTGAATGCTTTCCGGTGCTTTTGCGCAGCCTGCGGTCAGAAGTACTAATGAAATCATGATAGCTGTTCGCATAAAAATTCTCCTTAAAGGAGAATAATATTACGATATCTCGCTATGGTTGTAAAACCTTGATCAAGCGGCATGGGTGCCATAGATAACGCCGCCTGTTTGGGTAATTCTACGGGGCTTCGCATCACCCGCCGCGTGCCGGCGGCATCACCACCTTGCCACGCCGGCACGACCGCCGTTCCAGGCTCGGACAGCTGCGATGAGAAAGCGACTTGGTGAGGCAGAGCCGGACCTCGCGCAGATAGCGCTTGTCGCAGGTTACGATTATTCCGTCGGGTTTCGCCCCGGGGTTTTCCGCCAAAAACGCCTTTTCCACTGCCGCCGGATCGACCATCTGGTAATCGGTGAGCTTTTTGTAGCGCGACGGTATGGTGATTGTCTCGCGCGCTGCCCGCAATGTCTTGAAAAAATCCTTGCGCGACAGGCCCGAACAGGTTCCGTGTTTCTTCCATTGATGCCGGATCAGCCCGGCAGCCGGCATAATGTCGTAGAGCGCCTGGATTTCAGCTCGGGGCACGTCAAGCGGCCTATCCGTTGCGCAGTTCGACGGATATCCCCGTTCAAATTGTGGCCACAGACCGTGAACGATAAAGCCATAACGCCGTGCGGCCCCGCATTGCTGCCGGTTCGCATTGTCACCCTCGGCCGCGCAATAGCTTGGCGACCATGAAAGCGCCAGCACGTAGTAGTCGAAGCCTTCGCCGGCTGGCAGGCTGAAGCGGGTTTCAGACGAAGCGCTGCCGCCATTGCCGACAAAGCCCGCTGCAAGCAAGGCAATACCGGCCGCGCAAACGAATTTTTTCAAACGTCCGGTCAGCGTAATATACGGCAATACGAATTGTAGACATTCCACCGGTCAAAGCCCGAAACACAAAATTCGACATTGTCACCCAGACCGGCAAGCCCCTGATGATCCTCAATGAGGTACCAGATTTTCTTGTGCCGGCCATCGGTGAGTTCCGCCGTTCCGTGGCAATAACGCCTGGCAATCGGGCTATTGTCGCCAGCCGGTTGATAGCGATGCTGGTGGATGCGCCGGATTGTTTCGATCCGCACATCAGGAAGATGGGCTACGTGTTTGACCTGATGGCGAAAACGCCGCTCGATTTTTCGCAGGATCGAGCCATCTTCGCATTGCCGCGCTTCATTGTCGGAAAGTGGTAATTCCCAGGCCACAGCCGGGCCCAAAAACCCCATTGCAAGCAACAGGATCACAAGGGCGGCAAGCGCTTTTCCGCAGTAGATGGGCATGGTTGGTTTCCCTCGAATCCGGCATCGTTGAGCTTGCAGTTTGACCAACCGCCCGATATCGGTCAAGCGGTCTGGCGGCAAGGACAGGGGAAGTTGCGTTCATGACCATCAAACCGGGGCTCCGGATTGGCCATTCGGCCTGCCCGCATGATTGCCCGTCTACCTGCGCGCTCGATGTGGAGATTTCAGGCCCGTCCACCATCGGCAGGCTGCACGGTGCCAAGGACAACAGCTACACCAAAGGTGTTATCTGCGCCAAGGTTGCCCGCTATGGCGAACGCATCCACCACCCCGATCGCCTGCTGAAACCGCTGATTCGAAGCGGGAAAAAAGGTGAGGGGCACTGGAAGGAAGCGAGTTTTTCCGCAGCCCTCGATCTGGTTGCCGAACGGTTTGACCGCGCCGAACAAGAACATGGCAGCGAGGCGGTGTGGCCCTATTTTTATGCCGGCACGATGGGTCTTGTTCAACGTGACGGCATCGAGCGCCTGCGCCGCGCCAAACGCTATTCCAACCAGTTCAGTACGATTTGCACCAATATGGCCTGGACCGGGTTTACCGCCGGCACCGGCGCTCTGCGCGGGCCTGATCCGCGCGAGATCGCCAAATCCGACCTTGTCGTCATCTGGGGAACCAATCCGGTCACCACCCAGGTCAATGTCATGACCCATGCGGTCAAGGCCAGAAAGGACCGGGGTGCAAAAATCGCCGTGGTCGATATCTACGCCAACGCGACCGTCAAACAGGCCGATACCGGATTGGTATTGCGCCCGGGCACCGATGCGGCACTTGCCTGTGCCATCATGCATATCCTGTTTCGCGACGGATTTGCCGATCGCGGCTATCTGGAAAAATACACCGATGATCCAGCGGGCCTTGAAACCCATCTGAAAGACAGGACACCTGACTGGGCGGCATCGATCACCGGTCTGGAGGTTTCGCGGATCGAGCAATTCGCCAAGCTGATCGGCGAAACCAGACGCACCTATTTCAGGCTTGGCTACGGCTTTACCCGCCAGCGCAATGGCGTGGCCGCAATGCATGCCGTCACCTCGATTGCCAGTGTCACCGGTGCCTGGAAACATGAAGGCGGCGGCGCGTTCCATTCCAATTCCGATATTTTCAATGTCGACAAATCGCGCTTGATGGGAGCGGGGCTTGCCGATCCGTCAATCCGCTGGCTCGACCAGTCACAGATAGGATCCGTTCTCACCGGCGATCCCGGCGTGCTCGGCGATGGCCCGCCGGTCACCGCCATGCTGGTGCAAAACACCAATCCGGTCAATGTGATGCCGGAGCAGCGGCTTGTCCGCCGGGGACTGATGCGCGACGATTTGTTCGTCTGCGTCCATGAGCAATTCATGACAGAAACGGCGGAGCTGGCCGATGTGGTGCTGCCGGCCACGATGTTCCTCGAACATGACGACATTTATCGCGGCGGCGGCCATCAGCATCTGTTGCTTGGCCCGAAACTGATAGACCCGCCGGCCGGTCCGAAACCCAATCATTATGTGATCGAGGAACTGGCCAAACGGCTTGGCGTGTCGAAGCTTGATGGTTTCGGGCTCACCGAACAGGATCATATCGATGCGATTTTAAAGCCGCTTGGCAGCAGTTTTCGCGATCTGGCGCAAAAGCGCTGGCTTGATGTACAGCCGGGTTTTGATGAGTCGCATTTTATCGGCGGTTTTGCCCACCCCGACGGCAAGTTTCGCTTCAAGCCTGACTGGACGGACATTGAGGCGCCAGACCGGCCGCCGGCCTCACTCGGTGCCCAGGGGCCTCATGGTGAATTGCCGGTTTTCCCCGATCATGTCGAGCTGATCGAAAGCGCAGACCCGACCCATCCATTCCGGCTGGCGACGTCGCCAGCGCGCGCATTCTTGAATTCCACCTTCGCCGAGACCCCGACATCTGCCAGAAGCGAGCGGCGTCCCGAACTGATGATCAATCCGCAAGATGCCGGCAGGCTCGGGCTCGCCGATGGCGATCCAGTCGAAATAGGCAACCACCGAGGCGAGGTCGTGCTTCATGCCAGGCTTGGTGGCGGTGCGAGGCCGGGCGTCGTCATTGCCGAAGGCATCTGGCCCAACAAGGCGCATTTGCGCGGCGAGGGCATCAACACGCTCGTCGGCTCCGATCCGGTTGCCCCTTATGGAGGTGCCGCAGTGCATGATGTGAAAGTATGGGTGAAAAAAGCCTGACTTTTACCCTACCGAGGGAGAAATCAGGACACCGGCAGCATCGGCATCCTTAACCGGACCGCACAGCACGCTACCGCCGCCGCTCATGCGAACGGACCCCTCGGCGATCATTTTCAGGGCTGCCGGGTAGAGCTGGTGCTCAACGGCAAGCACCCGTTCGGCCAGCGTGTCTTCCGTATCACCGGCAACAACCGGCACCGCGCCCTGAAGGATGATCGGCCCCTCATCCATGTCCGACGTGACGAAATGGACGGTCGCGCCATGAATGCGGCAACCGGCCATCAGCGCCCGCGCATGGGTGTCGAGCCCCTTGAACGATGGCAGCAGGGCGGGGTGGACATTGATCATTCTACCCTGCCATTTCTTGACGAACTCGTCAGACAGCAGCCGCATATAGCCGGCAAGACAGACGAAATCGGCATTGACTGCTTCCAGCGCCTCGTCGATCGCCATGTCGTGGGCGGCCCGGTCGTCGAAATCACCATGCGCAATGATCCGCGTCGGGATGTTGGACGCCTCTGCCACGTCAAGTCCCGCCGCGTCGGCGCGATTCGAGATCACCATGACAATTTCCGCCGGATAGGCGGGGTCGATGGCGGCTTTGACCAGTTCGATCATGTTGGACCCGCGCCCGGAGATCAAAACAGCGGCGCGCTTGCGGCTACCTGGGTTCATAACGCCAAATCTCCCCGGTAGACGACGCCGGTTTCGCGCCTGGAAACAATCCGGCCCACCTGCATGACGGTTTCGCCCGATTGTTGCAGCACCGCTGCGACCTGTGCCGCCTGGCCGGCCGCGACAACGGCAACCATGCCGATACCGCAATTAAATGTCCGCATCATCTCGTCTGGTGCCACGCCGCCGGTTCTGGCGAGCCATGAGAACACCGGCGGTACGTCGATGGCAGCAAGGTCGAGCACCGCTGACCAGTTTTCGGTCAGAACACGTGGGATGTTTTCCGGAAAACCGCCACCGGTAATGTGAGCGAGCGCCTTGATACCGTGGGTGGAGCGCATCGCCTGCAACAGCGGCTTGACATAGATCCTGGTCGGTTCAAGCAGTGCTGCGCCCAAAGAGCGCTCATCATCGAACGGGGCAGCATCATCCAGCGCAGACCCAGTCAGTTCCAAAATCCGTCTGACCAGGGAAAATCCGTTTGAATGAAGACCGGACGAGGCAAGGCCCAAAATAATATCACCCTCGGCAAAATCGTCGGTCGGCAACAGCCCGTCACGTTCGACGGCGCCGACAGCAAATCCGGCCAGATCGTAGTCTCCGTCACTGTACATTCCGGGCATTTCAGCCGTCTCGCCGCCAAGCAACGCACAGCCCGCCTGAACGCATCCTTCGCCGATGCCGGCGACGATTGACGCACCCTGGTCCGGATCCAGTTTTCCGGTGGCAAAATAGTCGAGAAAGAACAGCGGTTCGGCACCCTGAACCACCAGGTCATTCACGCACATCGCCACCAGATCGATGCCGACAGTGCCATGCCGGTCCGCCTCGATCGCGATTTTCAACTTTGTGCCAACACCGTCATTTGCCGCGACAAGCACCGGATCGTCAAAACCGGCTGCCTTCAAGTCGAACAGACCGCCGAACCCGCCGATCTTGCCGTCTGCTCCGGGCCGGCGGGTTGTGCGCACAATTGGCTTGATCCTGTCCACCAGCGCGTTGCCAGCATCGATGTCGACACCGGCCTTGGCATAGGTCAAACCGTTTTTTTCATCAGTCATGAGGTATTACCAGACCCGTCGATCGGGAAATTATGCGGGCTTGCAAACCCGTTTTTCACGTCAATGCACCCGGCTTGCGATTCGAACAAGGGTTGCAGTCCTTCGTCCCAAGCATTTTGCCATGGATGCGTCAATGACCCGGAACCTGAACCTCAACAGGAACCTCGAATAGCATCTTGTGCAATTGCAGCCGATATACCATTTGCTGTGGGAGCAATATGCGCATTATTTAGGCAGACCATGAAAAACGGTTTGCCGGAGACCGATCTGTGACGATAGCCAATTTGATCACATTGCTGCGATTTGCGCTGGTTCCGGCGATCATATTTGCCATGTCTCAAGGAGAGATGGGTTGGGCCATGGCCGGCTTCATCATTGCAGGCCTGTCCGACGGCATTGATGGCTTCGTTGCGCGCCAATTCAACCAGCGCTCAGAGCTCGGTGCCTATCTCGATCCGCTAGCCGACAAACTCTTGCTTGTGACCGTATTTGCCGCACTTGGACTATTGGGCGAATTGCCGATCTGGCTGGTGATACTGGCGGTGTCCCGCGACGGGTTGATCATGGGCGCGGTTTTGCTCTCAACGATTATGCAGCATCCCATCGCCATGCGGCCTTTGTTCATCTCCAAGGCAAACACCGCCTTTCAGATCGTTCTGGCCTCGCTCGTGCTTACCGAACTTGCCTTTGCAACCAGCTTCGGTTCCGCACGCTTTTGGTTGATCTGGACGTCTGCCCTCTTGACCATCAGTTCAACGGCGGCCTATTTCGTAACCTGGCTCAAACATATGGGTGGTTATGCCACGAGCGAGTAAGACAACAGACGAGGCCGACCGCGCCTTGGCCGCGACGTTCCGCCGCCAGATCATATTCTGGGTGATCGCGGCAGCGGGCTTTGGTCTGTTTCTCTTCGTCTTCAGTTCCATCCTGTTGCCGTTCGTCGCCGGTATGATTCTGGCCTATTTTCTCGATCCGGTTGCAGATCGCCTGCAGGCGGTGGGTTTGTCACGTGTTGCTGCGACGGTCGCCATCCTGATCGGCTTTCTCCTGGTCTTTGTCATGGCGCTGATGATCGTCTTGCCGGTCCTTGCCACCCAGGCGTCTGATTTCATCGAAAGGCTGCCGGATTATCTCACCCAGTTCCAGGCGCTGATCGGCAATTTTGATCCGGCGTGGCTGAAAGAAGTCATCGGCGTCGATTCGGTTGGCCTGCGCGAAGGATTGAGCACATTGCTGCAGCAGGGCGCAGGGTTCTTGACCACCCTGTTCCAGTCGGTCTGGAATTCTGGAAAGGCGCTGGTCGACATCGCTGGATTGTTTGTCGTCACGCCGGTAGTCGCGTTTTACATGTTGTTGGACTGGGACAAGATGATCGCCAAAATAGACGGCTGGATTCCCCGCGATCATCTGGGTACCGTCAGGACGCTTGCCACCGACATCAATTCCGCGACCGCCGCCTTTGTCCGCGGGCAGGGCACAGTGTGCATGATGCTCGGACTGTTCTATGCGATTGGCCTGACGCTGATCGGTTTGAATTTTGGTCTTTTGATCGGCCTGTTTGCCGGCCTGATCAGTTTTGTGCCCTATGTCGGTTCGGTGGTTGGGCTGGTTCTCGCCGTCGGTGTCGCGCTTGTTCAATTCTGGCCGGACTGGATCTGGGTTGGCGCGGCGGCAGCCATATTCTTTGCCGGCCAGTTCATCGAAGGCAATATTCTGCAGCCCAAGCTGGTCGGTTCCAGCGTCGGCCTTCATCCCGTCTGGTTGATGTTTGCGTTGTTTGCCTTCGGCTCCCTTTTCGGTTTCGTCGGCCTATTGATTGCGGTTCCCGCATCGGCTGCGGTAGGCGTGCTGGTCCGCTTTGCAATCAACCGATATCTCGCATCCCCGCTTTATAACGGCCACGGCAGCGATCAGGCCTGAGAACTCCCCATGGACGGACCCAAGGACGACCATCCCAGGCAATTGCCGATGCAGTTTAAGCCTGTCGAGGCCCGTTCGCATGAAGATTTCGTGGTGACTGCCGCAAACGAGGCGGCTGCAAATGCTGTTCTGGCATGGCCGGACTGGCATTCTCCCGTCATGCTGCTGGCCGGACCGGTTGGCTCAGGCAAGACGCATCTCGCCACGATCTGGCGGGAACGCTGTGCAGCGGTTTGTTTCGATGCGGCAGCCATCGGTGAGCCGGCACTTCCGCCGTCGAAGGCCGCGTTCGTCGAAGATGCCGATGGCGGCAATCTGGACGAACGGGGGCTGTTTCACCTGATCAACACCATTCAGGCGGCCGGCGGCTGGCTGCTCTTGACCAGCCGCTCGTTCCCAAGCGCCTGGAATGTCGGGCTTGCCGATCTGGCATCGCGGTTAAAGACGGCGACCACCGTCGAAATCGGTGAACCGGACGACATGCTGCTGGTTGCGGTGATCACCAAACTGTTTGCCGACCGCCAGATCACCGTCGACCGGCATATTGTCACCTATCTTGTTGCCCGCATGGACCGCTCGCTGGCAACCGCGATCGACCTTGTTGACAGGATCGACCGGATGTCGCTGGAACAAAAAAAGCCGGTCACCCGCAACCTTGCCGCCAGTGTTTTGGCCGGCGACGGCGGCTAAAGCATTTTCGCCCCAACAGAATCATATGTGCGAAAAATGCTTCAATAGTTCCAAGCGGATACACGCGGTTCAAAGGAACTGCAAACGCCCAAGCCAGATAATTGAGGTGGTTTTTGAATACTGCGTAAATATTGCAAGCACATGAAACAAAATTTTTCAATATAATAATTTGAAATAATTAGATATAATTCTCAAAATAGCGATTTACATTCAGGGTGGAATTAATATTGTTAGAGAATAAGGTGGGGATATTCAAATGAGAGAAAAAGTTCTGTCGACAGAGTCAATAATTCATCAGCGTGTTATGCGATTTGGTCTTGGCCTCGGGCTAACACTGGCTGTCTGCTCTGTCAGTCAATACGCGCTTGCTAACCAGGCAAACCAATGCCGGGCGGCTGACACCACGAGTTGCAGCGATTTGGGGATTTTGATCAAAAACCCGTCGAAATTCTATTCATTCTCCGCTGCGCAAAAAACCACCAGCGGCGGGGTACAAACAAAATTGTCCACTGAGCTGAAAAAAGATAGCTCCATCTTCACGGTTTTGGGTCAGTCCACCTACGGGCCTGAAGGGGCCATCTCACTTTACAACAGCTTCGACAACATCTCGATTCGCATCGAATATCAGCAAAACTATTGTTTTTTTTCCGCCGGCGATATTTCCGTCGGTGTGTACACCACCAGTTCAACCAATTTGGTGTCACTGGATTGCACTGCGTATAAAGGCAGTTACGGAAATTCCTCCGGCTGCATCAAGTGTGAGGTCAAAACACCAAATTACACACCGGTGAAGCTCCAAAAGCAGTATGTCGGCGAGAGCAATGCTTGCCCCTGGCAAAACAAGATAAAGCCGCAAGGGTGTCCACCCTATGTCCGTTATCTCCCAAACCGTTCGAAACGTCTGCTACAGGCTCTGTCGGTTGGAAAGGACGGGCTTTTGTACAATGAAAAAGGGGCAAAGTTCGATACTTCGAATGCAGATTTTGTCCACTCAGACCACGCGGCGATTTTCATTATGGGATTTGACGGCAGGCTTTATGCCAGCAATTCGTTTCATGTCGGCCTGGTCCATCATTCAACCTTTTTCGCGGGCCGTTCGGTGGCCGCTGCCGGTGAGTTGCAGGTGTCAAACGGCGTGATCAAGTCGATGACAAATTGCTCCGGTCATTACCGTCCTCCATATTCGGTGACCGAGCAGGCGGTCAAATCGCTCAAAGCCCAAGGCTACAAGAAGACATTTCCCTACCACGATTGCGCCAAGCTGACGTTGAAACGCAGCCTCGACTTTGAACTGGTGGAGTAGTTGGCCGCAAGTCGCCCACCTCTAAGCCGGAAATGCCATTTTGCTGCGTTTGATCCCTTGCGGTTCTGATCTTATTTCTGTAACAGCGGCGCAGAAACCTCTTTGGTTTCAAAACCCCGGAGCGTAGCGCAGCCTGGTAGCGCATCTGGTTTGGGACCAGAGGGTCGCAGGTTCGAATCCTGCCGCTCCGACCAAAACTTCCGCCAACGTGCCGGCGGCAAGCCGGTCGTGATGATTGCGAGCGAGGAAACGCCATGCCAGCAAAAATCTACCGCCCCGCGAAGACAGCGATGCAGTCCGGCAAGGCAAAGACGAATATGTGGCTTCTGGAATTTGATCCGGAAATGCGCCGTACCATTGATCCGCTGATGGGATATACGTCCTCGGCCGATATGAAGAGCCAGATCCGTATGAAGTTTGAAAGCCGTGAGGCGGCGATTGCTTATGCGGAGAAAAACGGCATTGCCTTCCGGTTCGTTGAGCCGAAAGAGGCCACCCGCCGCCAGGTTTCATATGCGGAAAATTTCCGCTATGACCGCAAAGTGCCCTGGACGCACTGAGAACGGTCAGGCTCCAGCGGCCCCTTAGCTCAGCTGGATAGAGCGCCAGCCTTCTAAGCTGGATGTCGCAGGTTCGAATCCTGCAGGGGTCGCCAGTTATTTCAATTTTTCAACCGCTTGCAGGCCTTTCCTCAGGTCACTGACAATATCCTCGACATCCTCAAGCCCGATCTGCAGGCGGATGACGGGGCCGGCATAATCGGTCTTGCAGGCCACCCTGTCGTCAAGCGCCACATGGACGGCCAGACTCTCATAGCCACCCCAGGAATAGCCAAGGCCAAACAGATCAAGCGCATCGAGAAAGGCGTGCGCTTCCGCCTTGCCGCCGCCGTCAAGAACGATAGAAAACAGCCCGGAGGCGCCGCAAAAGTCGCGTTTCCACAGCTTGTGCCCGGCATGGCTTTCAAGTGCGGGATGCAAAACCTGGGCAACACCCGGTTCTGTTTCGAGCCACTCAGCCACCGTCAGCGCGCTTTTCTGGTGCCGGTCAAGCCGCACACCCATTGTGCGCAGGCCGCGTGCAACCTGATAGGCATCATCCGGTCCGGACGGAATGCCAAGCAACAAGAACGTGTCGAAAAGCTGCTCCCAGCAGCGTTCATTGGCCGAAACCGTGCCGAGCAGGACATCGGAATGGCCGGCGGGATATTTTGTCGATGCTTGGACGGAGATATCGACACCGTGATCGAGTGGCTTGAAATAGAGCGGGGTAGCCCAGGTATTGTCCATCATGACCACGATATCATGCTCGTGAGCCACCCTGGCAATGGCCGGAATATCCTGCATTTCAAATGTGTTTGAGCCGGGCGATTCCGTCCAAACGACCTTTGTGTTCGGCTTGATCAGCGCGCCGATAGCACTGCCCGCATGCGGATCGTAATATTCGACATCCACCCCCAGCCGTTTAAGCATGGTGTCGGCAAAGCGCCGGGTAGGGAAATAGACCGAATCGACAATCAACACATGATCGCCGGCCGAAAGAAACGCTAATAGCGGCGTGATGACGGCAGCAAGGCCGGAGGGAACCGCAATCGTGCCGGCTGAACCCTCCAGCGCGTCAATCGCATCACACAGCGCATCGCTCGTCGGTGTGCCGTGTGTGCCATAGGTATATTTCTGCTTGCGCAACGCCATTGTGTTGCTGTCTGGAAACAGCACCGTCGAGGCATGAACGACCGGCGGATTTACAAAGCCGTGGTAAGATTTCGGATCATACCCGCTATGCGCCAGCCTGGTATTGATGCCCTTGCCGGAAAGGTCGCTTTTTGCCATCAAAATATGCCTTACATGTCTTGCCGGCAGCCGGATTTTTGTGCCGTTTGTTTCGTCTATCGCTCCGGTGCGCCAGAGGCAACAGCATTTACCATGCCATCAGTTTCTTGGCAGATTTTGCCCGGCTTGGGCAAGAACCGCCCCATAACCCTTGACGAAGCGGCCAGGATGGCCTTCGATATTCTGTCACAGGCAAGGGTGTTTTTTGGGGTGCGCGAACCTGTCTCAACAATTGGTTCTCTTTAGCAGCGCCGGATGAGAGGGTCCGGGACTGCGGCAACAAGGTGCATGATAGTGCACAACCGGGAAGGCCGGAAGAGTTTATGCGTTCATGTTTGGTTGGCGTAATTGCCACGGTATTCTTGGGCACCACAATGTCTGCTGGCGCGACGACGCTGGAGGATGTCAAGGCCAAAGGGTTTGTCCAGTGTGGTGTCAGTCAGGGGCTGCCTGGCTTTTCAGCTGAGCGCGACGGCGACTGGTCTGGGCTCGATGTCGATTTTTGCCGCGCGGTGGCCGCCGCGATTTTTGGCGATCCGGCCAAGGTCGAGTTCACGCCTTTGTCCGCCAGGGACCGCTTTACCGCGTTACAGCAGGGTGAAATCGATATTCTGTCGCGCAATTCCACCTGGACGATGTCGTTCGACACCCAGTATGACGTGAATTTCGTCGGCACCTGGTTTTATGACAATCAGGGTTTCATGCTGCCCGACGAGTTGAACATTCGCTCCGTGCTTGAATTGTCGAGCGCCAAGATCTGTGTCGGGCGCGGGACCACTGCCGCGCTGAATGTCCGGGATTTTTTCCTGGAACGGAACATGGAAATCGAAGTCGTCGAATATGACGAGCACAAACAGCTGCAAGTCGACTACGAGGCCGGCAAATGCCACGCCTACGCAGCCGATGTTTCGCGCCTTTATGCATCGAGGGGAACCTTCGCCGAGCCTGACAAGCATATTGTTTTGCAGGAAACGATTTCCAAGGAGCCGCTTGGCCCGGTCGTGCACCGGGGCGATGACGCCTGGTTCGACCTGGTCAAATGGGTGCTGTTTGCGCTGATCAATGCCGAGGAGCTGGAGGTCAACTCCAAAAATGTCGACCAGATGCGTGAAAGCGGCAATCCGGCAGTCAAGCGCCTGCTTGGTGTCGAGGGAGAGTTTGGCTCCCGCCTCGGTCTCGACCGGGAAGATTATAATGGCAATGAATGGGCCTATAACGCGATTAAGGCGGTCGGCAACTATGGCGAAATCTACGACCGGCATCTCGGCCCCGACGGCGAGGTGACAATACCGCGTGGCGCAAATGCGCTGTGGTCGAAGGGTGGATTGCTCTACGCCCCGCCGATCAGGTGAGCGAAAACCGCTCTGGTTTCAGCCCCTCTTTCATGTAAAGTTGCGCTCTGGGAAGCCAACGGGAGAGAGCATGTGACATCAGGCCGGGCACACAAAAATTCAGCCGAACACGACATCGCCGCAGACCGCGGCACAATGCCCGTGTCCGACACCGACGTCGCAGTCGAAATCATCGGCATGCACAAATGGTTCGGTAGTTTCCAAGTGCTGAAAGACATCAATCTGACGGTCATGAATGGCGAGCGGATCGTCATTGCCGGCCCGTCCGGCTCGGGCAAGTCGACACTGATCCGTTGTGTTAACCGGCTGGAAGAACATCAGCAGGGTAAAATCATCGTCGACGGCATCGAACTGACGGATGATCTGAAGAAAATCGACGAGGTGCGCAGCGAAGTCGGCATGGTGTTCCAGCACTTCAACCTCTTTCCCCATCTGACGATTTTGGAAAATTGTACGCTGGCACCGATCTGGGTGCGCAAGACCCCCAAAAGGCAGGCCGAAGAAGAGGCTATGCGCATTCTTGAGCGGGTAAAAATCCCAGAACAGGCCGGCAAATATCCAGGCCAGCTTTCAGGCGGTCAGCAGCAGCGTGTCGCCATTGCGCGGGCTTTGTGCATGAACCCCCGCATCATGCTGTTTGACGAGCCGACTTCGGCGCTCGATCCAGAAATGATCAAGGAAGTGCTCGACACGATGGTAAGACTTGCCGAAGATGGCATGACCATGCTGTGCGTCACCCACGAGATGGGATTTGCCCGCCAGGCCGCCAACCGTGTCATTTTCATGGATGAGGGCCAGATCGTCGAGGAAAACAATCCGGACGATTTCTTCGACAATCCCAAACACGAACGTACAAAACTGTTTTTAAGCCAGATATTGCATTGATGAGAGCAGACAGGCCGCGGTTGGGACGCACAAAACGGGCAGGGAAACTTGTTGTTGCGGTCCTCCTTTTTGTCGCGCTTGTCGTGGTGCTGGGAACGCTGGTTCCGCGGCCACTAACGGGCGAAATGGAGTTTGGCGAAGCCCATTCCGATGCCGCGACGCGACGCGTCTTGTTGCTTTACAATCCGATTCATACAGACATCGCGTTTCCAGCCGAAGCAGATGTTTTGGATCGCCTTGGCTTTCTCCGGCAGGCCGGATTGCCTGTCGATCACACCGAGGTGAAATGGATCGTTTTCGGCTGGGGAGGGCGGTCATTTTATCTCGAAACACCGACATGGGCAGACTTGAAACCGGGCCCGGTATTTCGCGCACTTTCCGTTGACAGGTCGGTGATGCACGTTGCTCTGGCCGGAGAGATCGAACCTCATAGCGCGAATGTGGATGAACTATTGCTGACCGAGCGGCAGTTCGACCAGATGCTGGTTCGCGCACTTTCCGGCTTTACAACATCGGCAGATGGTAACCCTAAGCTAATCGCCGGTGCTGGTTATGGTGAGTTCGACCGGTTTTATGAGGGAGCTGGCTATTTCAACGCGCTATTGGGTTGCAACACGTGGGCAGCCAATGTTTTGCGGGAAGGGGGGTTGCAAACAGGTTGGTGGAATCCACTTCCTGTCGGTCTTCGTTGGTCGCTTAAGCTCCACAATTGATGCAGGCGCGCTCTGGAAGGCCCGTACTGTTTTTAGGCCAGAATTGCATTGAGGGGCGAGCCGCAGCGGCGCTGCGCCAGATGAGGTGCGGAAGGGAAGGGTTTGCGGCGGTTCCGAAAATTCAGTTATGCGAGATACAAGGGGTTGCTAGGGCATTTTTCGCCCAAACATAATCATATGCGCGAAAAATGCTTCAATAGTTCCAAGCAGATACAGGCGTTCTCGCGGTTCCAAAACTGCTCTAGATCAGCGTTCGGGTGCATCTATAGGAGTTCCGGATGGTTTTTTTAGTTTACGAGCAAGTGATTGCAATGTCCTAAAGTCCTCAGTGGATCCAAGACCATATTTCATCAGAGCGACGATAACTAATCCTTGGCGCTTTGCCATCTGCTCAGCAGTTTCTCTTTCTGTATCCCAAACAGACCAGACTGCAACAAGATGTCCCATGATAGGGATTGCTGCCGTACAACTTCGATGGGGACTTTTGTCAGATTTTTCGCAGACTACCGAAGCTTTTTCAGGCTTCCAACTCATCTCACCCAGTCTGGTAGCAAGGGTTTTTTTGTAACCCGCAAAAGAATAATCATTGCCAAAATTCTCAAGCCGCCTGTCATCTACAAACGTTATATTGCTGTTGTAAGGTAACGCTTCAAGCAAAGGGGCTTCGACATCAAAGCAAATCGACCGGGACCACTGCCGCGTCAATCTTTTGCATAGTTGTTTTCCAAAATTCCCGGAGACCTCCTGCCAACCAAGCGCTCTAAATCGGAGGTCTAGCTTGTCAACCGCCAGAGGGCGTGACGCGTTTGATGCAGAGCGCCGAAAAGAATTTCTGGCGATTTTCCAATCTTCGCGTGCCTTGTTTCGGTCAAGTGTAAAAAAAGCTGACATCGAGTTCTGATTTTGGATAACCACAAATGGCACAACCATGGGCACCCCACCGATAACAAGGTGTGCATCATCGGCAAGAGCCACTACGTCACTCTCAGACATCTCCTGCACTTTTGAGGAAAGTGCGAATCCAACAAACAGCATTGAGATACATACGATACTGGCAAGGGTGACTATCGTTGTTTTGTTCACTGTGCACTTCAATACAGTCTAAACTTGGTAGTTTTACCGCAGCAAATTATTCGGTCAATCGGCAAAATTCCGTTAAACTTTTGCGTCAGTTAAGCCATGAAAATACGGCGCGCGAAAACCATGCCTTTTAGGTGTCGTACAATCTTGTCACAAAATGACTGTTTTGTTTTTGCATTCCACCTTGCTTGGTTGATTTTTAGATTCGAACGAAAAGCCGTCTATGCGTTTTGCTGACATATCACCTCGATGGTTACCACTGATTGTTCTACTTGCCTTAGCAATAACTTTCGAGCCCATTCGTTCCAATTTTGCTTTTGCTAATCAGTCATGCGAGATTTTCCCCACCGTCAATCAGATTGCCGGCGCATTTTCAAATGCTAAACATATAATTGTTTATGGTCTTATTTGCCTGATGGCGACCACGAGAAATTATTTTGGGTC
This sequence comes from Rhizobiaceae bacterium, assembly GCA_963669455.1. Taxonomy (GTDB): domain Bacteria; phylum Pseudomonadota; class Alphaproteobacteria; order Rhizobiales; family Rhizobiaceae; genus JAWKWH01. The sequence goes on along the minus strand of OY770026.1, from coordinate 2,859,598 downwards.
ATAAGCCAACCTGATTGCGAACTCTCAACTGCACTGAATATCTTTTGGGCAGGTAATCCGAGTGAGACTATAACATCTATCTACGCAAACAGTATTGTTCCCGCAAAAAATGGCGGACAACTATACACTCCCCTCAGCGCACATCTTCACACATTGCAAATCCTGTTTCAGATAATCGAAAATGTCAGAAACGGCTTCTATACTCGAAGGAACATAGCATTCCCGCCAGAAGAATTACCCAGCTTCAGCATTCAAGATTTGGCAAACAGCTTGAATCGTATAGGAAGGCAGAAGCCTCCCTACAAGACGCAAACTGAAATGTTCCATGGAATTTCATTGAAGAGGTTGCAATGCCCGTTTCTGGGAGAAGGGCTGAATCCAAATAGGCAATTGACCAAGGGAGCATTGTCAACTTGAGATACGACCTCTGGTGTCAAGAAGTCGGGAAGACTGGAGATATTTAGTCTATGGCGTAACTATCAGCCATTTTGCAACATTTTGCGAGCCAAACTCATCAAGAAAAACTAATTCTCCAGCTCTTAATGAAGTCTGATCTTTCAATAACATCTGACAGAATGCGTATTCCATCCGAGTCCATTGAAACTGAATCAAAATCAATCAACCAAAAACCAATATCATTAGGGTGAATACTCCACTTAAATGCATCCTTTATTTGTGAATCTGGAGTCACCTTTCGCCCATTTGGTATATCAACGTAATTACAAGGGATCGCCAAAACCAAAATGCAGGGCTTTGTCTTATCGACTGCCTGTATATTATCTCGGAGTATGCGACTCGCTTTCCATGGCAGATTTACCAGTATGGCAAATGCTGTTTTACCAAGACCGTGCTCCCAAGGGGTTTGCTCTTCATATTCAATAACTTCGACTACGGGAGTTTGCTCCCACGATGGATGAATTTTTATGTTCAGATCATGTCTGACTTGTGTGATGTTATCTATAGTTAGAGGTTTTCCCGCGTTGTAACCATTGCAAATAAGGTTTGGTGAGTACGAAACAGGAAATGAAATTAATGAACTTTCCTCTACCTCTATTTTACATGATAAAAATAGAAGGTTTTCTACTGGACTATCACCTAAATCCGTAAACTTTCGGCTACCCTCAACAATTGTCATTGGTACTTTTTCAGCAGAAACTCGAGGATCAGGCATATTTTTGATCTTCCGCTTTATATTCCAAGCCCAAAACCTGCTCCAAACCAATCCCTTTAAGTGAAAGAAAAAGCTCCCCAAATATCCCTCCTAAAACAAAGCGCTGCACATTTTTAAGCATAAGCAGCTAAGTTTTCGATCCATCCTTTTTGCAACGGTTTTTAGCGCTCTTGTAAATCAGTAACTTAACAGTTGCAAAAAGATTGGTAGGTGAGCTGGAGTTATTGATAACGTGGGAATATCAGATATCAAATTTTAATGGTGGCCTTATTACAATGGTTTACATTCAGCGATTTCAACCAAACGCCTTGCCAACTGAATTTCACCAGAAAGGCTTATTGTCTTGTCCTTATCAGATAAGTCCCACTTCCCATCTTTCCAACTATGTGCCAACAGCTTTGTAATTCTGATTACATCGAGTGGTCGCTTAGAGAAGTGAGCTTTCTTGATCATAGGTGGCATTGTTTCCCAAGCAATTCTTGCATTGTTTTCAAGTTCATTTTCTTCAATTTCAGAAAACGAACGGCCTTCTTCTGACCACAAGAGTGCATGACGCATTGCGTCACCAATTTTATCGCTCCAGACGACTTCCGCTCCCATCTTCCTTACATATCCGTAGTGAATCAGCGCCGCAACCTCATGCTTGCATTCATCTTGAGGCTGAAACGGCTTTCTACTGGTAGGCATAAATGATTTACTTTCTCCATAATTGCACGCAACAGCCAAATAGGACGCCAAAAGCTCAACCAGATTTACGACGTCGTTTTCAACCCAATCATGAAGACGACTCCGAATTTCGGAGGTTGTGAGAAATTGAAAATTTGGAGGCCAAACCTTCTTTTCATTGGATATATGGCCTTCTATCCAATTTTGGTAGGATATCATGCCGAAAGTGTCCTGATTATTGTAATACCCACTAGCAACACCTAGTCGCCATAGGACATTGCAACCCTGCTCGAAGTCACTTTGATACATATGATGTACAGAGTTTTCTCCTATACCACATATGTGTAAAAGACGACGAGATAGGCCAATAACCAGTTCAGCGCCAAGATTTGGTTTAGATTGTATTAAACGCAAAAGAACTTCTCCAAGTTAGTGAGAAAAAGGTACTATGTCTGCATTTACAATTTGTTAATTCTTCTTAAATGGACACTCGTGTCTCGGCTATCTTGTTGCGAAAAGGATCGTTTCTGCAACACTTTCCCCCACCCGATGGCGTTACTTTTGGCAATTGCCGCAACGGTTATGCGCCCTATCTGTCGGCATCAAATCCATAGAGCCAGTCGAATTCCCGCATCAGACCGGGGCCGGAGCGGGCCGCCAGGAGGATATTGCGGACAAGGGCGACCGGGCCTGATGCATGCCAGGCAAAGCGGGTGAACGCACCGCGCTTGACGACGCGGCTGACACGCAGTTTGCGCGCGCGCTCAAATGTTATCAGCGCATTATCCAGGCCGTCTTGCGCACCGGCAACGCAGTTTGCCAGCATATAACCGTCCTCAATCGCCATGGCGGCACCTTGCGCCAGAAAGGGTGTCATCGCATGGGCCGCATCGCCGATCAGCACCGTACGGCTGCCGGCGCTCCACCGGCCTTTCGGATCGACCTCATGCAGCGGCCAGGCGGTCCAGTCGATCGGAAGGCGGCTCAGAAACGCCAGTTTCGAATCGTCCAAGGCCTGATGCAGTTGCGAAACGTCCGCTTCAATGGCCCAGCGTTCGGCAAGCCCTGCGCCGGGTACAACCGCGACCAGGTTTATCTGGCGGCCGCTCGTTATCGGATAGGCAATCAAATGGAATGCCGGATTGACGAAGACTATTACGCAACGAAACCCTTCATCATCGGCAAACAGCGGCTTCGCGTCCTCGGGATCGAGCAGGGCCCGCCAGGCCACATGCCCTGTAAAGCGGCTTTGCGGCTGGCTGCGAATCCCGGCTCGCAATGATGACCACACACCGTCTGCGGCCACCAAAAGCCTGCCTGCCTGGCTTGATGGTCCGCTGTCGCTTTCCACCTCGGCATTGACGCCATTGTCTGACGCCTGCCCATCCACGACAGTGCTACCGGCGGCGATGTCGATGTTGGCGCGTGTCTTCGCCGTCGCCAGCAATGCCGAATGGAGGTCACTACGATGGGCGACGAGATAGGGCGCGCCCCAGCGCGCCTCGGCGGCATCGCCAAGCGGCACCGCCGCAATTTGCCTTCCGCTTACAGCATCGACGATGTGGACAGCCTCGGGTTTGAAGGCTATCGCAGCAAGCTCATCTAGAACATTAAGGTCCCGCAGGATCCGTGAAGCATTCGGGGATATCTGCAAACCCGCGCCGAATTCTGCCATCTGTTTGGCGCGCTCGAGAACACGCGAGGGAATCCCCTTGGCCGAAAAGGCGAGTGCAGCGCTCAGACCGGCAATGCCCCCTCCGGCAATCAGTATCGTTCCATTATCCGGCCTTTGGGCCAAAAACACCTCCCGGTTGTAGAATCAGGCTGCCTGTTCTTCAAACGCGCAACCCTCAGGGCGCGTGTCGTTGGCTGAAAGTGCTGCGTCGTAGCGATAAAGCGTTGAGCAATAGGGGCAGACCTTTTCGCTCTCTGCTCCCATATCAAGAAACACATGCGGATGATCATAGGGCGGATTGGCGCCGACGCACATGAATTCCTTGACCCCGATGTCAATCTTTGCGTGTCCGGCACTGTTTTGAAAATGTGGAACAGCGTGTCCTGCCATTTTTTATCTCCCGCATCGGTCTTCAACCAACCGTGTCTGACGGCTATCCATGCCTTTGGCCTAAACATAGACGCTTTGCAAGCATGCCTTGGCAATGAAACCGTCGCAAATCAATGTGAAAGTTACTATTTGGCGGTATGTTATCGGCAATAGCGGCGCTGGTTGGCATCGATCCAGCCAAACGGAGCGGAAAAAATGAATAAACTGACCACAATCCCGGCCGAGTTCACGGCTGCTCCGGTGCCGGAGACCGAAGGGCTCGCCGAAAGCCCGCTGCGGTTTATCAACCGGGAATTTTCCTGGCTTCAGTTTAATCGCCGGGTATTGGAAGAAAGCCGCAATGAATACCACCCGCCTCTGGAGCGGCTTCGGTTCCTGTCGATTTCCGCCAATAATCTCGACGAATTTTTCATGGTTCGCGTCGCCGGCCTTGAAGGACAGGTGCGCGAGGGTATTTCACAAAAATCGCCCGATGGCCGCACCCCAGAGCAGCAGCTTCATCAGGTGCTGCTGGAAATCGATGATTTGCAGCGCGAACAGCAGGCCTGCTTGAAGGAATTGCTCGCATTGCTGGAAGAACAGTCGATTCGCATCGTCAGCCCGCAAAAACTTGACAAGCAGGATCGCGAATGGCTGGACCAGCACTTTCGCGAGGCTATTTTCCCGGTCCTGACCCCGCTTTCCATCGATCCGGCCCATCCGTTTCCGTTTATTCCCAATCTCGGTTTTTCGATCGCTCTGGAACTGGTCAACCGCAAAAACAAGAACAAGATGGTGGCGCTGCTGCGCCTGCCGGTAGCCCTTTCAAGGTTCATTCGTCTGCCCGAGCGCAACGGGCAAACCACCGTCGTCACGCTGGAAGAGGTGGTGGACATGCACGTCACCGATCTGTTCCCAGGCTATAAGCTCAAAGGATCGGGCACCTTCCGCATCATTCGCGACAGCGACATCGAGGTCGAGGAGGAAGCCGAAGACCTGGTCCGTCTGTTTGAAACGGCATTAAAGCGCCGCCGCCGGGGATCGGTTATCCGGATCGAATTTGCCGCCGGCATGCCGGCAAGCCTGAGCGAATTCGTCTCCCAGGAGCTGAATGTGTCGCCCGATCGCGTCTCCATTACTGAAGGGCTACAGGATCTGGCGCAGATTTCCGAGCTGGTGTCCTTCCCGCGCGATGATCTGAAATTTACGCTTTATAATCCGCGGTTTCCCGAACGGATTCGCGAAAATGGCGGTGATTGTCTGGCCGCAATCCGCGAAAAGGACATCATCGTTCACCACCCTTATGAATCCTTCGACGTGGTCGTGCAGTTTCTCCGCCAGGCGGCAAACGATCCAAATGTGGTAGCCATCAAACAGACGCTCTACCGCACCTCAAACGACAGCCCGATTGTCCGGGCGCTGATCGATGCGGCCGAAGCTGGAAAATCGGTGACCGCGCTGATCGAGTTGAAGGCCCGTTTCGACGAGGAGGCCAATATCCGCTGGGCCCGCGACATGGAAAGGGCCGGCGTGCAGGTGGTGTTCGGCTTCATCGAACTGAAAACACACGCGAAAATGTCGCTCGTTGTACGCCGGGAAGAAGGTAAGCTTAGAAACTACGTCCATCTTGGGACCGGAAACTATCACCCGATTACCGCGCGCATTTATACCGATTTGTCCTATTTTACCTCCGACGCGCAAACCGCCCATGAGGTGGCGCAGGTCTTCAACTACATAACAGGCTATGCCAAACCGGCCGAAGAAATGCGCCTGGCAGTGTCGCCCAATACCATGCGCAAGCGCATACTTGGTCACATCGACGATGAAATTGCCCACGCAAAAGCCGGCCGGCCGGCCGGTATCTGGATGAAGATGAACGCGCTCGTCGATCCGCAGACGATCGACAAGCTCTACCAGGCCAGTGCCGCCGGTGTCGAAATCGATCTGGTGGTTCGCGGGATTTGCTGTCTGCGCCCACAGGTTACCGGCCTGTCGGAGAATATCCGGGTCAAGTCGATTATCGGCCGTTTTCTGGAGCACAGCCGTATCTATTGCTTTGGCAACGGGCAGGGCCTGCCCTGCGATGAGGCGATCATCTATATCGGTTCGGCCGATCTGATGCCGCGCAATCTCGACCGCCGGGTCGAGACCATCGCGCCGATTACCAATCCAACTGTGCATGAACAGCTTATGGACCAGATCATGCTTGGCAACATCATGGACAATTGTCAGAGTTTCGAGGTATTGCCGGATGGAACTTCACGGCGCATCGCGCCGGAGAAGGGGGAAGAATCGTTCAATGCGCAGGAATATTTCATGACAAACCCGAGCCTGTCAGGCCGCGGAGAGGCGCTCAAAAGCCATGCACCACGGCGGATAATGCGTCTGAAATCCAAAACGAAGAAACCTGTTCCGTCGTCGCAATGAACCGAAACTCCCAGGGGCGCCTGCCGGACAGAAAACCTGTCGCCATCATCGATGTCGGCTCAAACTCGATCCGTCTCGTGGTCTACGAAGGTGTGACCCGCTCGCCGACGGTGCTTTTCAACGAAAAAATGCTTGCAGGCCTCGGCAAGGGTGTTCATTCCACAGGCAGGCTGGATAGATACGCCGTCGACGCGGCCATTGAGGAGTTTCGCCGGTTTAGCGCATTGGTGCGCCAGTCCGGTGCACAAGACCTGCACGTGATTGCGACTGCGGCCGCGCGCGAAGCTGAAAACGGCCCGGAATTCATCGAACGCGCCGAGGCCATACTTGGCGCAGAAATTCAGGTGCTGACCGGGCGCGAGGAAGCTCACTATTCCGCGCTTGGGATCATTTCAGGATTTGTCGGCGCAGACGGGATCGGTGGCGATCTGGGCGGCGGCAGTCTGGAATTGTTCGATGTGCAGGGCACCGACATCGGTGACGGCATCACCCTGCCACTTGGCGGGCTCAGGCTTACCGATATGGCCGGAGCGGAATTTGGCAAAGTCCGCAAAATCGTCGCAGCCGAATTGCAGCGTGCGCCATGGTTGAAACAGGGCAGGGAGCGCATTTTTTATGCTGTCGGCGGCACCTGGCGCAATCTTGCCCGGCTGCATATGAGTTCACTCAATTACCCGCTGGGCGTCATGCACCATTATAAGATGGTTCCAGGCGCAATCGGCGGGTTCCTCAAGCAGGTTGCCAGCGGCAACATTGAATCGATAAAGGGCATTGACAGCGTGTCCAAAAACCGCCGCTCGCTGCTGCCCTACGGTGCGATTGTTCTGGAAGAAATCATCCGCCTGATGGAGCCATCGCATATCGAAGTCTCGGCACTTGGCGTACGCGAAGGCTTTTTGTATTCCCTGTTGAGCGACAAGGAACGTACGCTCGATCCGTTAATTGTCGCGGCCGAGGAGATGGCCGTGCTGCGCTCCCGCTCCAATGCGCATGCCCATGAGATGGCTGCCTGGACGGGAGAGGCCATTGCGGCACTCGGCTATGATGAGACCGCAGACGAGGCCCGCTATCGCCGCGCCGCGTGCATGATGGCCGATATCGGCTGGAGGGCGCATCCGGAATATCGCGGAACCCAGTCGATAAACGTCATCTCGCATACATCGTTCATCGGCGTCACCCATCCAGGCCGCGCCTTCATTGCGCTGGCCAACGCCTACCACCACGAAGGCCCGTCCGCCAAGCTGTCATCCAGACTGATTGAACTTACCGGCAATCGGCTGGCCGAGCGGGCGCGCCTTACCGGCACGATCATGCGGGTTGGATACTTGTTATCGGCGGCCATGCCGGGCGTGATCCCGCTTCTCGCCTGGGCAAAGGGCGACGATGGTGTCCTGGAACTGCGCATTCCGCACCAGATGGCCGGGCTTTACGGGGAGCGTCCGGCATGGCGCCTGGAGCAACTGGCCAGAGTAACCGGTAAACCGCTCAGGCTGGCAGTCGAGGCGTAATAAAAGCGCGTTCCTATCCGAATTGGCCGGAGCGCGGAAAGCCCTTTGGCTCGATCTGGCCGGCAGATGCACGCCTGCCGCCTAAATCGTTTTCATGGCCCGGCCCTTTTAGTTTTCCTTCGCAATCGCCAGCGCCGCCAGCAAATCATCCTTTGTCGCGTGGGTTTTGTCAGCACCTTGTTTGTGAACAAAACGCCATACCTCGCGGCCGGATGTTCCGTAGACGACGACCGTGGGAATGCGCTCAATATTGCCGAATGCCAATCGCATGGTCTCGGAGCCTTCGATCAGCGGAAATTGTGGCTTTGTGCGTTGTAAAAATCTCGCCATGCGCGCCGGATTTTTCTTGCCGCCAAAGTCCTCAAACAGGTTGATCGCGACAATTGTTGTCTCTTGGCCAGCCGACGAACCCGCCAGTTCGTTGAGGTGCTGAAACTCATCGGTGCAGGGAGGACACCATGATGCAAAGAAGGTGACGATGACCGGACCTTCCGTCGGCATCGGAGTTTTGCTGCCCCCGCCGATCAATGGACCCGCTTCGACCAGATTGCGCAACTGGCGCCAGTCTGCCTCCTCACTGTAGGCTGGCGAGGACAGACCGAAACAAATGACGATGAGCGCGGCGAAGATCCTGTGGTGCATCGGCAAAGCCTATCCCGCGGCACACATCCCGAACAAATCACGTTCGTGTTTTTGCTTGTTTACTGCCGGTGGCAAAGGTGCAGGCGATGATCCCGTGATGTGTCAGCAAACCGCTCGCCCGGTTGCAAAGCAGCCAAAAAAGCGGCCTGCGGGCGGCGACCGGTCCCGATCAGCCAAACCTGCCAGAACGGGGAAAGCCCTTTGGCACAGCCCGGCCGGCAGATGCGCGCGCGCCGCTCCATTCGGAAAGCTCGTCTGCGGATTTGGTAAATGTGCGCTCGGCCGAATCGAGCCAGGAAAGCCCGTCGGAAAGCATGAAGGTCTTCACGTCCTTGGCGCCGCCATCCTTGTATTTTTGCAGACGGACACCTTTGCCGCGGGTCATTTCGGGAATGTCTGCCAGCGGAAAAATCAACATCTTTCTGTTGTCGCCGACAATGGCAATATGATCGCCTGAAACCGGCACGCAGTGCATCGCCTCATCGGGCGTTTTCACATTCATCACCTGTTTGCCCTTGCGGGTATTGGCGACAACGTCCTTTTCCGCAACAACAAAACCATTGCCCGCATGCGATGCCAGCAACATCTTGCGCTCCGGATCGTGCACGAAGGCGGTAACGATGTCCTGATCGTTTTCCATGTCGACCATGATGCGAACCGGTTCGCCATGGCCGCGCCCGCCCGGCAGCCGGTCGGCGCCGAGCGTGTAGAACTTCCCGCCGGTGGTAAACAGCAGGACCTTGTCGGTGGTCAGCGCATGGAAAGCCAGTTTCAGCCCGTCGCCTTCCTTGAAGGCAAGTGCTGAAAAATCCGCCAGATGACCCTTCAGCGCGCGCAGCCAGCCTTTTTCCGACACGACGATGGTGACCGGTTCCTTTTCGATCATCGCCTGCTGGATCGCCTCGATATCGTGCTCGGGCGCTTCGCCGAAATCGGTGCGACGGCGGCCAAGGTCGGTATCCTTGCCAAATGTCTTTTTGACCTCGCCCACTTCCCAGGCGATCGTCTGCCACTGTTTTTCGTCTGAACTCAGCAGCGCTTCGATACCGGCCTTCTCCTCGGTCAGGCCGTCGAATTCCTTGCGGATTTCAAATTCCTCAAGCTTGCGCAGTGCGCGCAGCCGCATATTGAGGATCGCCTCGGCCTGCACATCGGTGAGATCGAAACGGGCCATCATCACTTTTTTGGGCTCATCCTCCTCACGGATGATTTTTATCACTTCGTCGATGTTGAGATAGGCGATGAGATAGCCGCCGAGCACTTCCAGCCGGTGCTCGATAACGCCAAGCCGGTGCCGCGAGCGTCGCAGCAGCACCTCCTTGCGGTGTTCAAGCCATTGCTTCAGCACATCGCCGAGCGACAGGACGTTTGGAACCTTGCCGCGTGACAGCACATTCATGTTGAGCGAAATGCGGCTTTCCAGATCGGTGAGCTTGAACAGCGATTCCATCAACACGCCGGGATCGACCGAGCGGTTTTTCGGCACCAGAACAATGCGGATGTCTTCTGCGCTCTCATCGCGAATGTCTTCCAAAAGCGGCAGTTTCTTGGCAATCAGAAGTTCGGCGATTTTTTCTATCAGGCGCGATTTTTGCACCTGGTAGGGAACTTCGGTAACCGCGATCACCCAGGTGCCGCGGCCCTGATCTTCTTTTTCCCACCGGGCTCTGACACGAAAACCCCCGCGGCCGGTCGCGTAAGCCTCGGTAATCGACGCGCGGTCATCGACAATCGTACCGCCGGTTGGAAAATCAGGCCCCGGCACCATGCCGACCAGCGTTTCGATACGGGCGTTTGGATGTTCGATCAGATGCAGCGCCGCCTCGCACAGTTCAGCGGCATTGTGCGGCGGGATCGATGTCGCCATGCCGACGGCGATGCCGGACGAGCCGTTGGCGAGCAGGTTCGGAAACGCGCCGGGCAGCACCACCGGCTCCTCGTCTTCCTCATTGTAGGTCGGGCGAAAATCGACCGCGTCTTCGCTGATGCCTTGCAGAAGCGAGGTCGCCACCTCGGTCATGCGTGCTTCGGTGTAGCGGTAGGCAGCGGCGTTGTCGCCGTCGATATTGCCAAAATTGCCCTGTCCGTCGATCAGCGGATAGCGCATGGAAAAATCCTGCGCCAGACGCACCAGTGCGTCATAGACCGCCTGATCGCCATGCGGGTGGAATTTGCCGATCACATCGCCGACGATGCGGGCGCATTTCTTGTAAGCGTCGTTGGGGGAAAGCTTGAGAATGCGCATGGCATGCAGGATACGCCGGTGCACGGGCTTCAGCCCGTCGCGCACATCCGGCAGCGCACGGTGCATGATTGTGGAAAGCGCATAGGCCAGATAGCGCTCTTCCAGGGCCGATTTCAGATCGACCGTTTCAATGTCATCTTCACCGCCGCCCGGCGGAAACAGGCTTTTTCCCATGGTTTGCGGGTTAGCGGCACAAGTGATTCGTGGCAAGTAGTGCTGCTTTATTGAACGCGCCGCCGCAGGCACTTTTAAACACCCATCCCGCCGCAGTTTTGAATTATCCCTTTGCTCTTGTATTGTCCGCGGCTGCCGTTGCCCGTCTGGTCTGGGTGCGGTGGGGCGATAAAATGTCCTGACAACGGGCCGTACCTGGCAAGGAGACAAAATGGCCCGATTAGGCTTTCTGCCCCCCTTCGCCCGCGCCGTTGTCTTGATCCTGGTGGCGATATTGTTGTTCGATGTCATGGGTGCGATCATCAAGTTTTTAGGCGAGCGTTACCCGCCGCAGCAATTGTCGCTTTTCCGCAATGTTTTCGGTCTCGTCCCCGGCGTCTTGATATTGTGGTTCACGCGATCGTGGCACGAGGCCGGCCGGCCGCTTGTCATCGAAAAGTGGCCGCTGGCGCTGGCACGCGGCCTGTTCATCACGGCGGCACAGTTCTGCTTTTACCTGGCGCTAAGCGAGATGGCCTTTGCCACAGCGACCAGCCTGGTCTTCGCCGGTCCGCTATTTACCACCGCGCTGTCCGTCCCGCTTCTCGGCAAACCGGTGGGTCCGGTTCGATGGATCGCGGTTCTCATCGGCTTTGCTGGCGTGCTTTTGGTGATGCGTCCCGGCAGCGGCGTGTTCGACTGGTATGCAGTGCTGCCGGTGCTGGCAGCCCTTGGCTATTCCTGCAGCAACATCACGGCGAAAATGTTTCCAGGTCACATTTCCACGGCAATCATCAACCTCTATGCGTTCGTCGGCGCACTGGCCGGTTCGGCAATTCTGCTTTACCTGACAAGCGACTATGTGCCGGTCGCAAGTATTAGCGATTGGGGTTGGCTGTTCGCAATGGGATCGGCCGGTGGCATCGCCGTTTTTTGCCTGATCTCCGCATACCGCCTGACAGAGGCGTCCAGCCTGTCGCCGTTTGAGTATTTTGGCATACCGTTTTCATTCTTGATCGGCTGGGTAGTTTTTTCAGAAACACCGTTTGGCCGCCTGATCCCCGGGGTATTTTTAATCATCGGCGGTGGGTTGGCCATCATCTGGCGTGAACGGATGCGCAGGAAAAAATGATTGCCGCCGCCCCGGCTATCGGCCGTAAACGGTTTTCTGGCTTGCTTCAAACCTTTGCCGTCTTCAACAATCTGGCGCGCAAACGCCCATCCGATAAACAGATGCTAACCACAACCTAAGATTAATTGGCTCCGAGATGGCATTGGGCTAAAGACAAACAAAGCCAAATTGATTATCAGGCAAGCATGAAATTAATCGATACGACCGAGGGGCTGGCGCAGGCCACAGCCGAACTTGCAAAATCCGATTTCGTAACAATCGACACGGAATTTATTCGCGAAACGACGTTCTGGCCGGAATTATGCCTCATCCAGATGGCCGCGCCGGGCGTGGAGGCGATGGTCGATGCGCTTGCACCGGACATTGACCTGAAGCCGTTTTTCGATTTGATGGCCGATGAGAGCGTCACAAAAGTCTTCCACGCAGCGCGTCAGGACATTGAGATCGTCTTTCATCTCGGCAAGCTTATTCCCCATCCGGTGTTCGACACCCAGGTCGCGGCAATGGTGTGCGGTTTTGGCGACAGCATTTCCTACGACCAGCTGGTTCAACGCATCACCGGACAGGCAATCGACAAGTCGTCGCGCTTTACCGATTGGCGGCGCAGACCCCTGTCGGACAAGCAGCTTGCTTATGCGCTGGCAGATGTCACTCATCTGATTGATGTCTACAAACATCTTGCCGGCGAGCTGGAGCGTGAAAACCGGGCGCACTGGCTGGAAGGCGAGATGGAAGTGCTGACGGCCCGCGAAACCTATGACATTCATCCCGACAACGCCTGGCATCGGCTGAAGAGACGGCTGCGCAAGCCGCCGGAACTGGCGGTCATGCGCTCGGTCGCGGCATGGCGTGAACGCGAGGCAAGATCGCGCAACGTGCCGCGGGGCAGGGTGCTGAAGGACGACACGATTTTCGAAATTGCCCAGCAGCAACCCAAAGACCAGGTAGCACTCGGGCGGTTAAGATCGGTTCCGCGGGGCTGGGAACGCTCGGCAAATGCAAACGGGCTTCTGGCTGCAATCAACGAAGCGCTGGCACTGCCTCGTGACCAGATGCCGACCGCACCGAAAATCAAACGGCCGCCCAATGGTGCCGTCGCCGCAGCCGAGTTGCTCAAGGTTCTGCTCAAGATGACGTCGGAGGAGTTCGGCGTGGCCGCCAAGGTGCTGGCCTCAAGTGATGATATCGATAAACTCGCCATCGACGGCGAGGAGGCTGAAATCCCGGCTCTTAGCGGATGGCGGCGCGAAGTCTTTGGCGAACCGGCGCTGAGGCTGGTGCGCGGCGAAATCGCGCTTCGATACGCCGATGGCAAAGTCGCAATCGTCGAGGTTTAGACTGTAGCTGAGTTTCCGTTTTGGCCCCGAAGTCAATTTTGCGGACGAAACTTGAAACCATACCCGGTTGAGTGACTTGTAGTCACTGGCACCCATTCAGCATCGCGCATCACGCGAATACAATGTGCAGATTTTTCCTTTGTCCACAAATTCGCAGTCGCTTTTGAAGCCGGCCCTCTCGGTGCATCTAGAGCAGTTTTAACCCATTCAGAGCCATTCTGCCGGAGCGGTTTCGGGTCAAGGTCGAGCGTTTGTTCGTCGGGCATATCCAGATACGTTCACGAGCAAACGCGATGGATTTGGCCCGAAAACGCCCGGCCCGAACGGGTTTGCGATTGGCGGGCGCCCGATGCCAACCCGCCCTAGAACGATGGGCAGGCATCGCCCGTCGAGCGGCTTGACACCGGATCGCCACCCCAATCGACAAACAGAATTGACTCTGAATGGGTCAAAACTGCTCTAATTGCGGGATTGTTGCGGTTGTCGTGTGCGATGTAGGCGACTTGGTCGCTGGCGTTTAGTAGCACAAAGGTCTGCTTGGTGGTTTGTCTGAGCATGGAAGAGCCAAGCGATTTGCCAAGACAGGCCATCTCGCCGATGAAATAGTCGATACTGAAACCGAAATCTTTTCCGATGACTGCGGCTCCATAATCCGGATAGCTGCGATTAAGGTACCACTGAACATAGCCGTAAGGGTTTCCATCGAGGCACGCAACCAAACACTTTGTCTTGTGATTTCCGCCAACCCTTGGCTCGAATTTATCAAACACTTCCGCAAACGAGATCGGTTCTTGCATATAAAACGGAAACAGATGTTTCCGGTTCAGCCAGCGATGCAGCATTGTCAAATCGTCTGATTGAAGTGGGCGCAGCGAGACCGTCATTGCATGTTTTTGCAGTAAAAAAGGCACGCCTGGCAAGGCAGAGTTGAATTCCCATGATCCGTCGGCAGACGTTAACTGAGCCGTCTGGAGCAGGGTGTTGGCAGCTGGCGCAATCTTTCCGGATTTGAGATCTTCTTTACTATATCCGGTCACCGCTATTGACAGAGCGAACGTTCATTCTCATATGCGCGAATGAACGTTCACTCTTTTGCAGGTGGCATCATGGAACAAACTGCGACACAGACGGTTGATACGGATAATGCGAAGCATGGTTCGCAGCCGGTTTCGCGCGCGGATCGCCGCGAGGCCCAGACAATCAGAATTATGGAAGCCGCCAAGCGCTGCTTTGTCCGCTCGGGTTTTCAGGGCGCATCAATGAACGAGATATGCCGGGAAGCCGAAATGAGCCCCGGCGCGCTTTACCGCTATTTCCCCTCCAAGGAATCGATGATTGAAGCCATTGCCGAGGCAGACATGGCCGAGGATGCAAAGATTCTGGCGGAGATGGTCGACAATCCCGATGTGATCGACGGTTTTGTCTCTGCGGCCATTGGCCATCTGATGCATGTGCACGAGAGCGGAAATGCTCCCTTGTTCACCGAAATCCGTGCCGAAGGCATGCGCAATGAAGCCGTATGCCAGTGCTGTGAAGCATCCATGCGGCAGACGTCGGAAGCGATTTTCAACTATTTGCAGGCGGCTGTTGACCGTGGTGAGATCAAGCCGCGCGCGCCGCTCGACATTCTTCTGCCGGTGATGATGGCGCTCGGAGAAGGGCTGGTGCTGGCGGACCTTCCCTCAAAGGGCATTGCTATATCCGAGATTGATAAACTTATGCGCGCTGCAGTTGCAGCAAATTTACGGCCGGTGAACAGGGCTGGGCAGGTGTAAAATGAAAATTCGTTCCTTTGTCCCAGTGATATTCATCACCATAGGCGTATTGCTGTTGTTTGCCGGGCAATCAATGGCGGCTGAAGAGGGTGCCAAGCCGGTGGTGAAACAGCCGGCGCCGGCCATTCGTGTCGTTGCTGCCCAAAAACGTGAGCTCGTCGAGCGCCTGCACGTCAATGGCACGGTTCTGGCGCGCGAGGAGGCCGTTGTCAGCACCGATTTGAACGGTCTGACCGTGATGACGCTTAATGCGGATCGCGGCGACACCATAAAAAAGGGCGCCACCCTTGCAACGCTCGACCGTACGCCACTTGAGATGCAGGCCGCTCAATTGGAAGCCAGTAAAATACAGGCCGAAGCCAGCGTCGCGCAGGCGCAGTCCCAGATCGCCGATGCCGAAATCGCGGTGCGTCAGGCGGAGGAAACCCTTCAACGCATCGAGGTCTTGAAGGAGAAGGGCCACGCGACCGCGGCGCAACTCGACAATGCGGTTAATGCGCGTGATAGCGCCCGGGCGCGGTTGAATTCAGCACACATGGCGCAAAAATCCGCCAAAGCGCAGGTTGGTGTGGTGTTGGCGCAAAAACGCGATGTTGAGATCAAGCTCGCCAAAACCGTCATCAAAGCGCCGGCGGGCGGGCTGGTGCTTGCGCGCAATGTGACGCTAGGCGGTGTCGTTTCGGCGCAAAGCGGGGCATTGTTTCGCATTGCCATCGCAAACGAGCTGGAGCTTGCCGCCGACGTAGCCGAGACGGCATTGCCCGCACTCGCCGAAGGGATGCGGGCTGATGTCACGGTGGCCGGAAACAACGCCTCGGTTGGCGGCACGATCCGGCTGATCGCTCCTGAAATAGACCGGCGTTCGCGCCTTGGTACGATTCGCATCAGCCTGCCTGCAGCTGGCAATGCGCGCGTTGGCAATTTTGCTTCCGCCGGGATTGAAATATCAAGGCGCGAGGGTGTCTCCGTACCTGCCAGCGCAATCATCTATCGGGGCAACGAGGCCTTCGTTCAGCACGTCGAAAACGGATTGGTGTCCACAACACCCGTCAGCCTTGGGGCTCGTGCGGACGGATTTGTCGAGGTTACCCAAGGCATCGGGATTGGCGACGAAGTGGTCCACCGCGCCGGCACATTCGTTGCCGATGGTGATCGTGTTTCCCCGGTCCGTGACCAGATGACCGGAGCTATCACAAAATGAACTGGAATATTTCCGCCTGGTCGATCCGCAATCCGGTCGCACCGGTCCTCCTGTTTGTCGTACTCATCGTGCTGGGCATGATGAGTTTTACCAAACTGCCAGTAACGCGGTTTCCCAATATCGACATTCCCATCGTCGCGGTGACGGTGAGCGATCCGGGCGTGGCGCCAAGCGAACTGGAAACACAGGTCGCAAAAAGGGTGGAAGACGCCGTGACCAACGTCACCGGCGTCAAGAATGTCACCACCAACCTTACCGAGGGCACCTCGACGACGATCATCGAATTCCGCCTCGAAGTCGATACCCAGACGGCCATCAACGACATCAAGGATGCGGTGGAGCGCATCCGTTCAGATCTGCCGGCAACGGCCGATGAGCCGTTTGTCAACCGGATCGAAGTCGAAGGTCAGGCGATATTGACCTATGCGGTTTCAGCACCGGCGATGACGCTGGAAGAGCTTTCCTGGTATGTCGATGACACGGTGGTCCGCAAATTGCAGGGCCTGAAAGGTGTGGCGCGTGTGGACCGCTATGGTGGTGCCGACCGCGAAATCCAGGTCGACCTGGATCCAGATCGCCTGAACGCGCTCGGCGTTTCGGCGGGCGATGTCAACCGGGCGCTGAGAGCCGCAAACGTCGATCTGACCGGCGGCGGCAGCGATATTGGCGAGCGCGCCCAGTCGATCCGTACCCTTGGAGCCGCAGGCACAGTCGATGATTTGCGTGCACTCAAAATACCGATCGCCGGAGGCCGAACAGTCACCCTGTCGGACATCGCAGCCATTAGCGATACCTGGGCTGAGCCCCGTTCTTTTGCGCGCATCAACGACCAGACGGTCGTGTCATTTGGCATCTTTCGCGGCAAGGGCGAAAGCGATGTCGATGTCAATGCCCGCGTGGTCAAGGCGGTTGATAGTCTCAGAGCCTCCCGGCCGGACATTCAGATCGCATTGGTCGACAATTCCGTCGAATACACTGTCGGAAATTACGATTCCGCCATGGCAACCCTTTACGAGGGCGCAGGTCTCGCCATCCTCGTCGTCCTCTTGTTTTTGCGGGATTTCCGCGCCACTCTGGTCACCGCGGTAGCACTACCCTTATCGATTATCCCCGCATTTTGGGTGCTCGACCTGATGGGCTTTTCGCTCAATCTGGTAAGCCTTCTCGGCATCACGCTTGTCACCGGTATTCTGGTCGATGATGCGATCGTGGAAATCGAAAACATCGTCCGCCACATCAAGATGGGCAAGTCGCCATACCGCGCCGCCCTTGAAGCCGCCGACGAGATCGGCCTTGCCGTCATTGCCATTTCGGTCACCATCATCGCGGTGTTTGCGCCGGTGAGTTTCATGGGCGGTGTCGCCGGGCAATATTTCAAGCAATTTGGCCTGACGGTCGCTGTTGCCGTGTTTTTCTCGCTCCTGGTCGCGCGCCTGATAACGCCGATGATGGCGGCTTATTTCATGCGCAATCACGGCCATCCAGAGCCAGAAGACGGCATATTCATGCGGTTTTATTCCTGGTTCCTGAAGGTCACGCTCAGATTTCGCTGGCTAACCATGCTGGCCGGCATCGCCTTCTTCGCAGGCGCCATCTACGCCATCGGCTTTCTGCCGTCGGGGTTTGTGCCCAGACAGGATGCCTCAAGGATCGTCTTCTCGCTCGAATTGCCACCCGGCAGCAGGCTTGAAGACACACGCGAAGTGACCGATCGGGCAACTGCGCTGATGCTCGAGGTGCCGCAGGTTGAAAGCGTTTATGTCATTGGCGGTTCAAACCCTCTTGGCACGCTGGAACTGCGCCGCGCGACACTGGTCGCCGATCTGCAGCACAAATCTGAGCGCGACGTGTCCCAGTTCGAGCTCGAAACGATCCTGCTTGCCAAGCTCGACACCATTCCCGATCTGCGGGCTTATTTCGTCAACGACCGCGGTGTGCGCGAATTGGAAGTCGGTGTCATGGGCACCGATGGCGCAACGCTTGATCGCGAAGCGCGCAAAATCCAGTCAGCCATGGCCGCGAGCGGAAAATTCCGTGCCATCACCTCCAACGCCGCACTCGACAGGCCAGAGGTTGTGGTCACACCGCGCATGGACCGGCTTGCCGAACTGGGCCTGTCGACCGCGGCAATTTCCGAGACGCTGCGTATCGCCACCATCGGCGATATTGATGCCAATCTGGCCAAATACACCGTTGGCGACCGGCAGATCCCGATCAGGGTGCAATTGGCGGAAGCCGCGCGCGACGATATCGATGTGATCCGCACATTGCCGGTGCCGGCACCATCCGGCGTGGTGGTGCCCCTGTCGTCAATCGCCGACATCACATTCGGTCAGGGCCCGTCCTCAATCCAGCGCTTCAACCGCCAGCGCCGCGTTGTCATCGGCGCCGATATGGTCACGGGCGCGGAGATTGGCGAGGGGCTGGCACTGATCAAACAATTGCCGCAGGTCAAAAACCTGCCGGCCGGAGTTTCAATTCAGGAGACCGGCGATGCCGAGGTGATGGGCGAGGTGTTCACCTCCTTCCGCGATGCAATGATCACAGGTCTGCTGCTGGTCTTTGTGGTCTTGATCCTGCTGTTTGGCTCCGTGTTCCATACCTTGACGATCCTGATGTCGCTGCCGCTGTCGATCGGCGGTGTCGTAGCCGGTCTGTGGCTGACCAATTCGGCCGTGTCGATGCCGGTTGTGATCGGCATTTTGATGCTGATGGGTATTGTCACCAAGAACGCAATCATGCTGATCGATTTTGCCATTGATCAAGTCAAGCAGGGCGTTTCGCGCAAGGATGCGATAATCGATGCCGGACGCAAGCGCGCGCGGCCCATCGTCATGACCACGATCGCCATGTCCGCCGGCATGGTGCCTGCTTCGCTCGCATTTGGCGATGGCGGTGAATTCCGCGCGCCGATGGCGATAGCCGTCATTGGCGGATTGCTGGTATCGACCCTGTTGTCGCTGGTGTTCGTTCCATCCATCTACACGTTGATGGACGATCTTGGCGCGGTTATCACCCGGCTCTACCGCTGGCTGGTCAAGCCGAACCCGGTTGATGAGCCAATCGAAGGCGCTCTTGCTTTACCGGAAAACATTCACCGGCTTGAAAAGCCAACCCAACCGGCATCGATAGCAGCCGAATAGCATGGCAGGACTGGCAGGGTGGAGTATCCTGATCGCCGTACAATTGGGCAGCGTTAAGTCGGCGCAGCCTTTCGCTTTCGCCCAAAACGCATTTGCCACAGCGAATGGACAAACAGCGTAACGATCAGGATGCCGCCGCCGATGGCGCTTTGCCGGCTTGGGACTTCGGAAAATATCATCCATACCCAAACCGGCGCCAAAACTGTTTCCAGCAGATAAAACATCGCCACCTCCGCGCCGGTAAGGAATTTTGGTGCCGCCGCCAGGCAGAAAAACGATATCGGGATGATGAGCACGCCATTGATCAAAAGCCATAGCGGCTGTTCAATGATGATGCCGTTGAGAAGTACGACTACCCCCGACACGGCCAACGGAACCAGCGATGCGACGAGCGCGGTAAAGCCCATATCCTTGCCGCTGGCGCGGGTGATGGTAATGGCCGCCGCAATGGAAAAACCCGCAACAAGCGCCAGCATGTCGCCGAGGAAATTACCGCCGCCTAATCCTTCCCGGACGATGATGAACACGCCACCGGCCATGATAATCATCGCCAGCAAGGTTACCGTTTTGGGGCGTTCGCCAAGGAATATCCACGATAACAGGGCGGCAAACATCGGATTGAATGCAAGGATGAAAACCAGATTGGCCGTTGACGTCAAATAGACCGCCGCCAGAAATGCAACAGCACCGGCCCCGTAAATGAAGGTCACGAGCCAGCCGATTTTACCGGGCACCAGCCTTGGTGGCTTGCGTCCCGACATCCGCGTGATCAGCACGAAAAGCATCACCGCGGCCAGCACGGTGATGCTGCGCACAAACATCACCGACCACGGTTCACCATTGGCCAGCCGCAGGAAAGGAATATCGACCGTCAGCACCAAGCCGCCAACAGCGGCAAGCACCAGGCCTTTCAGATGGTCGGGCAGCTTATTGAACAAGTCGGGAAGTTTCCGTCACGAGGTATTGCGGCAGGTCATTCGTCTATCGGCTCATAGCAGCTCCAGCCGTCCGGGCCAAGATGCTCCTGCGGGCGGAAACGGGCCTTGTAGGCCATCTTTCTTGAACCGGCGATCCAATAGCCGAGATAGACATGCTCAAGGCCTGCCAAATGCGCGCGCTCTATATGATCCAGGATCATATAGGTGCCGAGTGACCGGTCGGCCAGTTCCGGTTTGAAATAGGAATAGACCATCGAATACCCGTCCGCCATACGGTCGGACAGGGCAACGGCGATCAGTTCACCTTCACCCTGGCCGGTCACGAATGAATCGGGCCCGCGCTTTCGGTATTCGATTATTTTGGTGTCGACATGGGTGTCTTCGACCATCATCGCATAGTCGAGCACCGTCATGTCTGACATTCCGCCGCGGCGATGGCGCGCATCGAGATAGGCGCGGAACAGCGAGTATTGTTCGGTGGTTGGCTGAACGTCCACTTCGACCCCGATCAAATCTTGATTGCGCCCGGCCACCCGTTTCATGTTGCGCGTCGGCAAAAACTTCTGGGCAAGAATACGCACTGAAACACATGCCCGGCAGTTTTCGCAGGCCGGCCGGTAGGCGATGTTCTGTGACCGGCGAAATCCGCCCTGGGTGAGCAAATCGTTGATACTGGCCGCCTTGTCCCCGACAAGGTGAGTGAACACCTTGCGCTCATGTTCTCCCTCGATATACGGGCAGGGCGACGGAGCGGTCAGAAAGAACTGGGGAGATTGCGGTGTATGGTGCGTCATGTTTCCGGTTTTTAATGGCCTACAATCCGTAATACCATGGCCCCACAAGCGAAAAGGTCAACCATATTATAAATACCAGAGGCAGCCCGGCTTTCAAATAATCGGTAAACCGGAAGTTGCCGGGGCCCATCACCAACAGGTTGGTCTGGTATCCCATCGGTGTGGCAAACGACGAATTGGCAGCGAAAATCACTGCCGCAACAAAGGCTTCCGGCGGGGCGTTAATGGCATTTGCAATGCCGATCGCAATGGGCGTGAACAACACCGCGGACGCATTATTTGACAGAAAATTTGTCATGACCGCGACAATTGCGAAAAATCCGGACAGGAACACCGCCGGACCATATCCGTCGAGCGCCAGCACGGCCCCTTGGGCGGCCAGCATCGCGCCGCCGGTTTGTTCAAGCGCGACCGCTGCCGCCACCGACGCTCCGACGATCACAAAGATCTGCCGGTCGAATGCCCGGGCGGCCTGCTGATAGGTGAGACACCCGGTCGCGATGATGGCGAATGCACCGGTGATCGCAGCCGCAGCAATTGGAACCATGCCGCTGGCAGCGCTGAACACGACTGCGGCAAAGATAGCCGCCGCGATACCGGCCTTGCGCCGCTGCGGCACTGTCTCCGCCGACCAGTCCAGAAGCAAAAGATCATGGCTGGCGCGAAGGTTTTTAAGATTTTCCTCGGTGCCGCCAACCAGCAATGTATCACCCGGTTCAAGCCTGATTTGCGGAAACGGGACCCGGCCCATACGGCCCTTGCGCTGAACGGCAATCAGATCGACATCGTAAATTGTCTCAATCCCCGCATTGCGGATCGTTCGCCCGGAATGGCGCGAGCCCGGCGCCACCACGGCTTCCGCCACCTGATATCCGGTCTGGGGCGGGTTGCCGGCCTCGTCAGACGACTGTTTCTGCCCCCGGTTGGCCGAGCCGCCGGCCAGCGCGCGGGCAAAATCCCGCCTGGTTGCCGAGACGATCAGCTTGTCGCCCTGCGACAGGACCACATCCTCGAAGGGCGGGAAGATGCTGGTATTGCGGCGCAGCACCAGCCGAGGCGTCAACTCCTTCAGTTTGGGAAAAAGCCCGGCGCGTGATTCCATGCCGATGAACGGATGATTGGCCGAAAGCTCGATTTCACCGATGAACTGGGCGCCTGAAATCCGGCCGGGATTTGCCGCCTCCTCGTTTCGCGAGCGGAACATGGAAGGAAGGGCGACGAAGACGTAAACGCTTCCCACCAGCGCCAGGATCAGGCCCGGAACGGTGATGTCGAAAAAACCGATATTGACACCGGCATCTCGGGCAACGCCGGCAGCAAGCAGATTGGTCGATGAGCCGATCAGCGTGGTCATCCCCCCGAGGATGGAGAGATAGGATAACGGCAACAGCGCGCTGGCGGTCGCGATGTTCCTGCGCGCAGCCATCAAGGTGATGATCGGGATAAAGATCACCACCACGGGTGTGTTGTTCAAGACGGCGCTCAAAACACCGGCCACAATCAGCGTGATGGCGATGGAACGGTAGCCCGACGAGCCGCCGATTTTGGAAATAAAACTGGAAACGCTGTCCAGCGCGTCGGTGGCAAACAGCCCCTGGCCGACAATCAGCAACGCAAGAACGGTTGCAAGTGCCGGGTTGGCAAAACCCGCTAGCAATTGATCGACGGTTAAAAGCCCTGCCTGTCCTGTAAATGGAAAAAGCGAGAACAGCGCCAGCAGCGCAGAAAGACTGCTGAGGGCGACAAGCTCCAGCGAAAAACGTTCACTCGCATAGGCGACCACCGTAGCCGCGATGACCAGGTAGGTGGCCCAGATATGAAATTGGTCCATGCAAGGCTCCCGAGAGCTGTCGGGAGCATCTTATGCCGTGTCGGGTCCGGTTAGAAGGCTATCAATGTCGAAGCCGGCTGCAACGGAAAATTCTTTTTCTGCTGTGCGGGTCCGGTTTAGAAAATGTCACCCGATTTGCGGATGCCTGACGACAACGGTACCGAGCAATAAATCATGGACAGTGCGCTTGCGGTCCAAAAACAGGGTCGCAAGCAGGATGAGCGGCGTCAGCAGCACATTGCCCGCCCAGAATAAGACGGTGTGAACAATCGCAAAAACCCCGTTAATTGGCTTGCCGTCCAGACGCTCCAGCCTGAGACCCATGGCCCGCATTCCAGGTGTCGCCTGCTCAGACCCGCCCAGCGTGAAAAACACATAGGCAAACGCAACAGCGGGAAACAGAATGCCGAACAGTGCAAAGCCCAGTCCGAGCGTAATGATCCCGAGTAGAAAAACCACAATCGCCACCGGGATCGAAAGCAACCCCACCGCAATATAGTCCAGGCAAAACGCCAATACGCGGCGTGTACGAACGCCTTCAAAAGTCCGCCAGTCATCGAGATGGGACTGCAAGATTTCGCCTTCGAGTATTTCGGCGTGCATAACCTCTTCCTTTGTCCTTTCAGGCCGGCCATTCCGGCACCATTGACATGGGAGCGGCGGAAGCCGGAATCAAGAAAATAGGCCTATTTGTTGAGAATTTCGCCGATTTCCGGGGCAAAATAGGTCAAAACACCGTCACAACCGGCTCGCTTGAAGGCCATTATCGCCTCCATCATCGCTCTGTCGCCGTCTATCCATCCATTGGCGGCGGCGGCCTTGAGCATCGAATATTCACCGGAAACCTGATAGGCGAATGTCGGCATGGCAAACATGTCTTTCGTCTGCCGGATGATATCCAGATAGGGCATGCCCGGCTTGATCATCACCATGTCCGCGCCTTCTGCAATATCCATCTCGATTTCGCGCATGGCCTGATCGGCGTTTGGCGGTGACAGATAGTAGCTGTTCTTGTCTCCCTTCAACAGGCCGCCGGTGCCAACGGCCTCCCGGTAGGGTCCGTAGAAAGCAGAAGCGTATTTCGCCGCATAGGACAGGATTGACACATGCTGGAAACCGTTGGCGTCAAGCGCATCACGTATGGCGCCAATCCTGCCGTCCATCATGTCCGAAGGTGCGATAACATCGCTCCCGGCCGCCGCCTGAAGAACGGCGGCGTCGGCCAAAACCCCCACCGTCTCGTCATTGACAATCAGGCCGTCGCGCAAAATGCCATCATGACCATGCGACGTGAACGGGTCGAGCGCAACATCGGTGATGACGCCAACCTCCGGTACCGCCTCTTTGACCGCCCGGATCGTCCGGTTGATCAGATTGTCGGGGTTGAGAATGTTGGAGCCGAATTCATCCCGCAGGTTCAGGTCGATATAGGGAAACACCGCGATGGCTGGAATTCCAAGCGATTTGGCGCGCTTGGCCTCTTTGACGGCAAGATCGACCGTATGCCGTAAAATTCCGGGCATACCGTCAATCGCCTGATGCTCGTTTTCGCCGCTTATCACGAAAATCGGCCAGATAAGATCGGCCGGCGTGATGGTGTTTTCGGCCACCATGTCGCGCAGCCATGCAAACCGGCGCAATCTGCGCAGCCTACGGCTGCCTGTGATCTCGTCAACGCTGCGGGTGCCGCTTTGCACGATACGGCCGATCTTGTTCATCTGGCTTCTCCTGAATAGAGCGGCTTTTTAACATGCGCTTTGGATTGGCACAAAGCCCTCATTGACGCGGCCCGTGCGGCTCCGTAGTTCTCATTCTCGCAAGTTTGAAAGAATAGGTTCAATGAGCGATTTTGGCGCCACAGCCGGGGTTTTGTTCGCGCAGCAGGGCTGCATGGGCGTGATCACGCTCGCCAGACCCGATGCGCTCAACGCGCTGACCCACGATATGGTGCGCGCAATTATGGCTGCACTCAGCGCCTGGGAGGGCGATGACAGCGTCAAAACGATTGTGATACGGGCAAAGGGCAGGGCGTTTTGTGCAGGCGGCGATATTCAGGCCATCTACCGTGCCGGGCTTGAAGGTTCGCCGCTTTATGATTTTTTCGCCGATGAGTACCGGCTCAATGCGCGTATTGAATCCTATCCCAAACCCTATATCGCCCTGATCGACGGAATTGTGATGGGTGGCGGTGTCGGGGTGTCAATCCATGGCAGCCACCGGGTTTTCACTGAAAACGCCCGTTTTGCGATGCCCGAGGTGACCATCGGTTTCTTTCCCGATGTCGGTGGCAGCCACTTTCTGCCGCGATTGCCGTCGGGTATGGGCCTTTGGCTTGGCCTGACGGGAAGCAGGTTTGGCTGGGGTGACGGTCTTTGGTGCGGCCTTGCCACCCACGCCGTGCGCGCCGTGCGCCTCGATGCATTGATGGCCGATTTGAGCCAGGCCGATAATGTCGAAACGGTTCTGGCCCGGTATAGTGAAACGCCGCCAAGAGAAATCGATGATGCAGCGATTGCCCTGATTGGTGATCTGTTCTCGGCAACGACGCTTGCCGATCTGACCGGCGAACTGCAAACCCGTGCCGATGCCGAAGACACTTTCGCCGCCGAAACACTGGCCCGACTGTCAAAAGCATCGCCCACTAGCCTCAACGTGGCATTCAGGCAGATCAGAGCAGGCGCGCAGCTTTCGATGCGCCAATGCATGGCCATGGAATACC
This sequence comes from Rhizobiaceae bacterium, assembly GCA_963669455.1. GTDB lineage: Bacteria > Pseudomonadota > Alphaproteobacteria > Rhizobiales > Rhizobiaceae > JAWKWH01. Next base: position 2,833,872 of record OY770026.1, on the reverse strand, counting down.
GGATCGTCAGCCGGATGCTGAAAGCGCAGGATTTTTACGAAGGTATCCGTGCCGCTGTCATCGACAGGGATGGCGCACCCCGCTGGCAGCCGGCATTACTCGAACAGGTTGAGCAGACGGATATCGATTCCTATTTTGCATCTCTCGGTCAAGAAGAGCTGGAATTGGACGCCGGTCGGGCAGGTGCGGCATGATCAATGGCAATATCGACGAAACAACGCTGAAACCGGGCATCACCGAGGTCTCGTTCGTTTGGTTTCATCGCGTTATTGCCGCCTACTGTCTGTTGTTTGGTGCACTCTACTGGGTGCGCCTGATCGGCTATTATGAAGGCGATTTCTGGCGCTTTGATCTGATGCCGGTCTATTGGCGCGTGGCCGCGGTTTCGCTGGCGGTACTGTTTCCCTTCGCCGCGGTTGGGTTGTGGAGCACCGCGTCGTGGGGACCTGTGTTGTGGTTTTGCTGCGCTATCGTCGAGGCAATTATGTATGCCGGCTTTCCCGAATTGTTCGGAGCGCGCCTGGCGGTCGTGGTCTCGCACGCGATGGTCGCCGCGATCTATTGCACGTTTCGGATCGTGATTATTCTGGAAAAACGCAAAGTCCGACGTTAACAAAAAATTAGCCGTTTGCAACATCTGGCTTACCGTAAGCTCTTGTTAAGCCTGGTGTTTAAGTCGAATTTTAGATGCATTCGATATTGTGCCTGTCATGGTGGGGATAAAAAAACAACCACCGGCGTTGAACAAGAGGCACCAAATGATGATTGCACAGCCTGCCGGGGCACAGCCGGCCGATGCAGAAGAGAAGCGAGCGTCTATACGCGCGCTTTATCTTGAATCACTACAGCTTGTCGAACGGCTGCACCGCCGTCTTCAGGACGTTATCAAGGATGAATTCGATCGCAATGGCCGGTCTGATATCAACGCCATTCAGGCCCTGCTGCTGTTTAATATCGGCAATGCCGAGCTGACCGCAGGCGAATTGCGCTCGCGCGGCTATTATCTGGGATCGAATGTCTCCTACAATCTGAAGAAGCTGGTTGATCTGGAATTCATCAATCACCAGCGTTCCAGGGTGGACCGCCGTTCCGTTCGTATCAGCCTGACCGAGAAGGGACAGGAAGTCGCCCAGACGGTCGCAGGACTATACGAACGCCACATCGGTTCGATCGAACAGGTCGGCGGCATCAATGTTGACGAATTTGCGCAAATGAACAAGGCGCTGCAACGCCTTGACCGGTTCTGGAACGATACGATCGCCTACCGGATGTAGCCGCTCAGTTTTGCGCAGAGGAATTTGCGCATCGAACAAAGACAATCAGGATGGGTCTGCGTCGCCAGGCCCGTCCTTTTTCGTTCTGGCGGCCATTTGCCGGACACCTGCCCGTCACCATGCTGCCTCAATCGGGTGTCAGACGGGTGCAATAGTCGGGAAAACGGAGGCAAAAGGCGCTTCATGCAATCGTGATTCGCTGTTTGTTAACATTGCTGATTATACTTTCGACAACCATATTGGGTTGAGGGGACTTTGCATTCGACTTGACTTGGGTCGAATTAAGATGACCGGATAAGAAATGAAAAAGAACAGAAGAGAATTCTTGGCAGCAGCCGGAGCCTTTGCAGCAGCGTCGGCGACCGGCACCGCTCATGCCCGTGATCTGATCGGCAATCTGATCAATTCGCCTGATCGCGGCAACTGGGACGACCAGTTCGACGCCCGGGCAGGCAGCAAAAAGGTTGCCTCAAACCTTCCGATTTTCAGCCCGGAGACCGTTGGTTATATCGAACAGGCGATCCAGAGCTATATCAACATCGTCAACAGCGGCGGCTGGCCGGTTGTCCCTGCCGCAAAGAAAATGCGGCTTGGCGTCTATGATCCCGCCGTCGAAATTTTGCGCAAGCGGTTGATGATCTCCAATGATTTGTCCCGCAGGGCTGGTATCTCCCAGTCCTATGACACCTATGTGGATGCGGCGGTAAAGCGCTTTCAGACCCGTCATGGCTTGCCGTCTGATGGCGTGATGGGCCGCTATTCCTACGCGGCGATGAATGTATCTGCACCGGTAAGGCTCGGGCAGTTGGAGACCAATCTGGTACGGTTGAGATCCATGTCGGGTTTCCTGGGCAATCGCTATGTGATGGTCAATATTCCCGCTGCACAGATCGAGGCGGTCGAGGGGGGACGGGTTTCCCAGCGCCACACCGCCATTGTCGGCAAGACCGACCGCCAGACACCGATCCTCAATTCAAAGATCAACGAAGTCATCGTCAATCCCTACTGGAACGCACCGGTGTCGATTGTCAGGCGCGACATCATTCCGCTGATGCGCAAGGATCCGACCTATCTTACTCGCAACAATATTCGGCTTTATGCCCCCAATGGCGATGAAGTTGATCCGTCAGCGGTCGACTGGTCGACCGAAGAAGCGGTCAACCTGCGCTTCCGCCAGGATCCGGGCAAGATCAACGCCATGGCGTCGGTCAAGATCAATTTCCCCAACCCGCATGCGGTTTACCTGCACGACACCCCGCAGCAAAGCCTCTTTTCCAAACTGCTGCGCTTTGAATCATCAGGCTGTGTCCGGGTGCAAAATGTTCGCGATCTCGTGACATGGCTTTTGCACGACACCGAGGGTTGGGACCGCGCCCGGTTTGAGCAGGCGATCAAGGTAGGCGAGAGTGTTCCCGTTCCTCTGGCCAGTCCGGTGCCGATTTATTTGACATATGTTTCAGCCTGGTCGACCAATGACGCCGTTGTTCACTTCCGCGACGACATTTATCGCCGTGACGGAGTTGACGAACTACAGATTTCGACAGCCCTATAAATCAGGTACAATTAGGTCGATAAAGCCACCCACCATTTCGGGTGGCTTTTTCTTTGCCCGGAAGGGCTGCGTCATTGCGTCCTTGGCAGTGTTTTGGCAACTGTGTTAGAGGCCGCGTTCTTTAACCTCCGCTGTTCAGGGATATTAGCAATGACCGCCGATCTCGATACTTTCTTCAACAGGCCGCTCGAACAGGCCGATGCTGACGTTTTTAACGCCATTCGCAACGAATTGGGCCGCCAGCGCGATGAAATCGAGCTGATTGCGTCTGAAAACATCGTTTCGCGGGCCGTGCTGGAAGCGCAAGGCTCGGTGATGACCAACAAATATGCGGAAGGCTATCCGGGCAAACGCTATTATGGCGGCTGTCAGTTTGTCGACGTGGCAGAGACACTTGCGATCGAACGCGCCAAAAAACTGTTCGGAAGCAATTTCGCCAACGTACAGCCCAATTCCGGCAGCCAGATGAATCAGGCGGCATTTCTGGCGCTGTTGCAGCTGGGCGACACATTTATGGGCCTTGACCTAAATTCCGGCGGGCATTTGACCCATGGTTCGCCCGTCAACATGTCGGGAAAATGGTTCAACGTCGTCTCCTACGGTGTTCGCGAGGACAACCATCTGCTTGATATGGATGATGTCGCCGCCAAGGCCGAAGCCCACAAGCCGAAACTGATCATTGCCGGTGGAACGGCCTATTCGCGCATCTGGGACTGGAAGCGGTTCCGCGAGATTGCCGATTCTGTCGGCGCCTATCTGATGGTGGATATGGCCCATATCGCCGGCCTGGTTGCCGCCGGCGTTCACCCGTCTCCTGTTCCCCACGCCCATGTCGTGACATCGACGACGCACAAATCACTGCGCGGCCCCCGCGGTGGCCTGATCTTGAGCAATGACGAGGCGATTGCCAAGAAAATCAATTCGGCGGTATTCCCTGGCCTGCAGGGCGGACCATTGATGCATGTGATCGCAGCCAAGGCCGTCGCCTTCGGCGAGGCGCTGCAGCCGGATTTTATACAATATGCGCAAAATGTGGCCGCCAATGCCAAGGCGCTGGCCGCAAGCCTGAAGGGGGCGGGCCTTGATATCGTATCGGGCGGCACCGACAACCACCTGATGCTGGTCGATCTCAGGCCAAAAAATGCCACCGGCAAACGCGCCGAAGCCGCTCTTGGCCGCGCGCATATCACCTGCAACAAAAACGGCATCCCGTTTGATCCCGAAAAGCCGTTTGTCACCTCCGGCGTCAGGCTTGGAACACCGGCCGGCACCAGCCGCGGCTTTGGCGAGGCGGAGTTCCGTGAAATCGGCGATCTGATTGGTGAAGTGCTCGATGGCCTGAAGGCGGCCAATTCCGACGAAGGCAACGCCGCCGTCGAAACCGCCGTAAGAGACAAGGTTCAAAAGCTCACCGCACGCTTTCCGATGTATGGCTATTTGGGGTAAGGCATACCCCGTATTCGCGAATCGAATGACGGAAATGCCAGATGAAATGCCCGTATTGCCAATCGGACGACACCCAGGTGAAGGATTCCAGACCTGCCGAAGATGGCATTGCCATCCGGCGCAGGCGGGTCTGTCCGGATTGCGGCGGGCGTTTTACCACATTCGAACGTGTTCAACTGCGTGATCTGGTCGTCGTCAAGAAAACCGGTCGCAAGGTGCCCTTTGACCGCAACAAGCTGATCCGGTCTTTCGATATCGCACTGCGCAAGCGCAATGTCGAACCGGACCGCATTGACCGGGCCGTATCCGGCATCGTCCGGCAGTTGGAAAGCTCTGGCGAAACGGAAATCCCTTCCGACGAAATCGGCAGGCTGGTGATGGATGCGCTGAAATCCATCGACGATGTGGCCTATGTCCGCTTTGCCTCGGTTTACCGGAATTTCCGTGATCCGCAGGATTTTCGCGACGTGCTCGGCGAACTGGACGGCGAGTAACCGCCATGTCCGGCTTGAAAAAAGCGGATCAGATTAGCTGGGACGAACGTTTCATGGCCGCCGCGATCCGGTATTCACGCCGCCATGCCGGCCGGACCGGGACCAACCCGTCCGTTGCCACGCTGATCGTTGATGACGATGGCGTCATAGTCGGCCGTGGAGTGACCGCGCCGGGCGGCAGGCCGCATGCCGAACCGGTAGCCCTTGCTAAGGCGGGTGACCGGGCGAGGGGGGCTACCGCCTATGTGACACTTGAACCCTGTGCCCATCATGGCCGCACACCGCCATGTGCTGACGCGCTGGTTTCAGCCGGCATTGCCCGGGTTGTCGGTGCCGCCGCCGATCCCGATGACCGGGTGTCGGGCCGCGGCTATGCAATTCTGCGCAATGCGGGCATCAAGGTCACCGAGGGCATTTTGGCCGGCGAGGCCGCAGACGCGATGGCCGGTTATTTGATTCGATCCGTCAACAAGCGTCCGGAAGTGATTTTGAAACTTGCGGTTTCCGCCGATGGCATGATCGGCAAATCCGGTGAGGGGCAGGTAGCGATTACCGGGACCGTTGCGCGCCGCTATGCCCATCTGTTGCGCGCCGGCACGCAAGCCATTCTGATAGGCAGCAATACAGCCAGCGCCGACAATCCGGAACTCACCTGCCGTTTGCCGGGTCTGGAAGCTCGTTCGCCGATCCGCATCATTGTCGGTCGTGCCGGCGCTTTAACGCCTGATGCCCATCTGGTGACGGGTGCAGCGAAAATTCCGACATGGCTTGCCGGCGGGCAGGGGTGCGATGAGGCTCTGCGGCAGAAATTTAACGCCGCTGGCGTGCGCATACTGGCCACCGAGATCCACGATGGCCGGGTCGCGCTGCCGGAACTGTTCGAGGATCTGGCCGCCCAAGGCATCATGTCGGTGCTTGTCGAGGGTGGCGCAGCGCTGGCCAAATCACTGTTGGCGGAAGCTCTCGTCGATCGTATCGTGTTATTTTCAGCCTCCATGACGATTGGCGGCGGCGGCATCGCCTCACCGGTGACCGCCCAAAACGTGCCGGACGGTTTTGCGCAGATGCGGGACGATGTTTTCGGTGGTGACCGTTGTACTGAATGGGTGAGAAAGGGGCGGTTTTCATGTTTACCGGCATCGTGACAGACATCGGGACAGTTGCAGCCGTGACGGCGCTTGAAGGCGGCGCGCGGTTTCGCGTAGAGACATCCTACGATCCGACGACCATCGACATCGGCGCATCAATTGCTTGCGCCGGCGTCTGCCTCACCGTCGTCGCGCTGCCGGGCGACGGCTCCAACGATCGTTGGTTCGAGGTAGAGGCATGGGAGGAGGCGCTAAGGCTCACCACCGCAGGCGCATGGAAGCAAGCCACGCAAATCAATCTGGAACGCGCGCTGAAGGTCGGCGACGAACTGGGCGGCCATATCGTTTCCGGCCATGTTGATGGTATCGCCGAAATCGTTGCGGTTGAAGAAGAGGGCGATGCGGTTCGCTTCACCCTCGAAACGCCGGCTGAATTCGGCTGCTTTATCGCGCAAAAAGGCTCAGTCGCCCTGGATGGAACCTCACTTACCGTCAACCGGGTCAAGGGGAACCGGTTTGACGTGCTGCTGATCCGCCATTCGCTTGAAATGACAACCTGGGGTGGGCGCAAGAAAGGCGATTTCGTTAATCTTGAGGTGGACACAATGGCGCGCTACGCCGCCCGCCTTGCGGAAGCTGCCAAAGAAGCCTAGAGGGACAATAACGCTACATAATTTTGCACCGCAGCAGTCCGGAAAAGCTCGATGACCAAGAATAACAAACCCCATCTCCTGATCGTCGAAGCGCGCTTTTACAACGATCTGAGCGACGCCTTGCTCGATGGTGCATCGTCGGCGATCGCTGATGCAGGCGCCACCCACGACGTTGTCACCGTGCCCGGTTCGCTCGAAATTCCAGCCGCCATCGCCTTTGCCGAAAATGGCGCGAAGGATTATGATGGCTATGTCGCGCTTGGCTGCGTCATTCGCGGCGAGACCTATCATTTCGAGCTTGTCGCAAATGAATCCTGCCGTGCTCTCACCGACATGACGATCGGCTGGGATCTGGCAATCGGCAACGGCATTTTGACCGTGGAGAATTCCGATCAGGCCTGGGCCCGCGCACGTAAAACCGAAAGCAACAAGGGTGGCTTTGCCGCCCGTGCCGCCCTTTCCATGATAACACTTCGCGAAAACCTGTCCTCATGAACGAGGCTTCCGGAAAGCCGGACGAACCGGCCCGCCAGGCAAATAAGCGCGGCGCGGCCAGGCTTGCCGCCGTTCAGGCGCTTTATCAGATGGATGTCGGCGGTATCGGTCTTTTGGAGATTACCGCCGAATATGAAGCCCATCGGCTCGGCAAGGAAATTGACGGCTCGCGATACAGGCAGGCCGACCCGCAATGGTTTCGCGCCATTTTATCCGGCGTTGTCGAAAACCAGAAGAAAATCGACCCGGTCGTGCGCCAGTCGCTATTGGAAGGCTGGCCATTGTCGCGGCTCGATTCAACGCTGCGGGCGATATTGCGCTCCGGCACCTATGAATTGATGGAGCGGCGCGATGTTCCAGTCGCCGTGATCGTCAGCGAATATGTTGATATCGCCCGGGCCTTTTTCGAGGTGGAGGAGCCTAAACTGGTCAACGCCGTCCTTGACCGGGTGGCCAAACGGGTGCGGGACGGCAAGACATGACGGCTTCCGTTGAACGCGAGGCCAGGCGCACCGCGTTGATCCTTTCGGCAAGCCAGGCGATCATCGGCTCGACCCCGCCGATTGCCATTTCGATGGGTGGTCTGGCCGGCTTCTACCTGCTGGGTGCCGACAAATCGCTGGCGACCGCGCCGGTAACGGGATTTAATGTCGGAACGGCGCTTGGCGCGCTTCCAGCTGCCGTATTGATGCGCTGGGTCGGCCGCCGCTACGGCTTCATGTCTGGCACCGGCGTCACTGCACTTGGCGGCGCCGTGGCGGCTATCGCGCTGTTCAGCCAAAATTTTTGGCTGTTTGCCGTCGGATTGATGTTCATGGGCTGCGGCAATTCATTTGTGCAGCAATACCGTTTCGCAGCAGCCGACAATGCGCCGGCTTCCTTCAAGCCTGTGGCGATTTCCTGGGTGCTTGGCGGCGGGGTCTTCGCCGCTATTGTCGGCCCGCAAACCGTGATTTTTACCCGCGAACTGTTTGCGCCGGTCATGTTTGCAGGTTCCTTTGCCGCCGTCATCGTTCTGGCGGCAATCGGCGCGGTCATATTGTCGTTTCTGCGGCTGCCCAAAGACACAGTTGCCGATGAGGCCGGCGATACCGGACCCGCCCGACCGCTTGGCGAAATCATTTCCCAGCCCCGCTTTATCGCGGCGCTGATTTGCGGTGTCGGCACCTACACACTGATGGCATTTGTGATGACCGGCGCACCGCTTGCCATGGTCGGCTGCGGCTTCACGCCTGATGAGGCGACGCTTGGCATCTCCTGGCATGTCATGGCGATGTTTGCCCCCAGTTTCTTTACCGGCCGTCTGATTTCGCGTTTCGGCAAGGAACGGATTGTTGCAACCGGTCTGCTATTGCTGATCGCCTGCGCGATAGTCGCCCTGTCGGGCATTCAGCTATGGCAATTCTGGATGGCGCTGATCCTGTTGGGGCTAGGCTGGAACTTCGGTTTCATCGGCGCCACCGCCATCGTGACGGAGTGCTACAGGCCATCTGAAAAAAACAAGGTTCAGGGATTTCACGACTTTGTTCTGTTCGCTCTGGTGGCCGTTGCCTCACTGATGTCGGGCCTGGTCTACTCAGCCTGGGGCTGGGATATGCTGAACTGGATTGTGTTCCCAGTCACCCTGATATGCCTGGCCGCTTTGGTTGTACTAAAGCTCAAGCAGCACGCTCCGGCCGTCGGCGGATAATTGTTTGAGTGCGCTGGCTAAACTTGGCAATTGGTATCAATCCACAACAAAACCTTGACGTTAGCGGGCGGCATGCGCATAAGCCGCTGCGATAGCCGCGACGCCGTTTAACCAAAACGTGATCCGGCAAGTGTCAATCCATCCGGTACAGGGACATTCCGGATCAATCGAAGCAAGGAAAATGGCAATGACCATGCTTTTCGTCGTCATCGCTTGCGGCTTGCTGTCTGTGCTTTATGCCATCTGGGCAACACAGTCAGTTCTCGCAGCCGACCAGGGCAATGCCCGTATGCAGGAAATCGCGGGCTTCATCCGAGAGGGTGCCCAAGCCTATCTAAACCGTCAGTACACCACCATCGCCATTGTCGGCGCGGTGGTTTTTCTCATCGCCTGGTGGCTGTTGTCGGGCATCGCAGCGATCGGATTTCTGATCGGCGCCGTTCTTTCCGGTGCGGCGGGCTATATCGGCATGCACATTTCGGTTCGTGCCAATGTGCGCACCGCGCAGGCCTCTTCCGTCAGCCTGGCAAGCGGTCTTGATGTTGCATTCAAATCCGGTGCCATCACCGGCATGCTGGTTGCCGGTCTGGCGCTCTTGGGTGTGTCGATCTACTACTATATCCTGATTGGTCCTCTGGGGCTTGAAACCGCCAGTCGCGACGTCATCGATGCGCTTGTCGCACTTGGTTTCGGCGCCTCCCTGATTTCGATCTTCGCCCGTCTTGGCGGCGGCATTTTCACCAAGGGTGCAGATGTCGGCGGCGACCTCGTCGGCAAGGTGGAAGCCGGCATTCCGGAAGACGATCCCCGCAACCCGGCGACAATCGCCGATAATGTCGGCGATAATGTCGGTGACTGTGCCGGCATGGCAGCCGATCTGTTCGAGACCTATGCGGTCACCGTGGTTGCCACGATGGTGCTCGGCGCAATCTTCTTTGCCGGCAGTGATGTGCTGGGCTCGGTAATGCTCTATCCGCTGCTGATCTGTGCCGCCTGCATCGTGACGTCGATCATCGGCACGTTTTTTGTCAAGCTCGGCGCAAACGGCTCGATCATGGGCGCGCTTTATAAAGGGCTGATCGCGACAGGGCTTCTCTCCGTGATCGGTCTCGGTGCGGCAACGTCTCTGTCGATCGGCTGGGAATCAATCGGTACCGTCAATGGCATCGATGTGACGGGCACGAACCTGTTTATCTGCGGTCTTATCGGGCTTGTGGTGACAGGTCTGATTGTCCTGATCACCGAATACTACACGGGCACCAACAAGCGTCCGGTCAATTCGATCAGTCAGGCATCGGTGACGGGTCACGGCACCAATGTGATCCAGGGTCTGGCCGTTTCGCTTGAATCGACGGCGCTTCCGGCCATCGTCATCGTTGGCGGCATTATCGCCACCTTCCAGCTGGCAGGCCTGTTCGGCACAGCCATTGCGGTGACCGCAATGCTCGGCATCGCCGGCACCATCGTTGCGCTCGATGCATTCGGCCCGGTGACCGATAATGCCGGCGGCATCGCCGAAATGGCCGGCCTTGACCCGGAAGTCCGCAAATCAACCGATGCGCTCGACGCGGTCGGCAACACCACCAAGGCGGTTACCAAAGGTTACGCCATCGGTTCGGCCGGTCTTGGTGCACTGGTGCTGTTTGCAGCCTACTCCAATGATCTGGTCTTCTTCGCCGCCAATGCGGAACAATATCCGTACTTTGCAGACATGGGCGATGTCTCTTTCGACCTGTCCAATCCGTATGTCGTTGCCGGCCTGATCTTCGGCGGCCTGATCCCCTATCTCTTCGGTGGTATCGCAATGACCGCTGTGGGTCGCGCCGGTGGTGCGGTTGTCGAGGAAGTGCGCAGGCAGTTCCGCGAGAAGCCCGGCATCATGGAAGGCAAGGAAAAGCCCGACTATGGCCGCGCGGTCGACATGTTGACCAAAGCGGCGATCAAGGAAATGATCATTCCATCGCTTCTGCCGGTTCTGGCTCCGCTCGTGGTCTATTTCGGCGTTCTGGCGATCTCGGGCTCGAAGGCATCCGCTTTTGCCGCCCTTGGCGCTTCGCTTCTCGGTGTCATCGTCAATGGCCTGTTCGTTGCGATTTCCATGACATCGGGCGGTGGCGCCTGGGACAATGCCAAGAAGTCGTTCGAGGACGGCTTTACCGACAAGGATGGTGTCAAGCACGAGAAGGGATCGGAGGCGCACAAGGCGTCCGTCACCGGCGATACGGTCGGTGATCCCTACAAGGACACCGCCGGCCCGGCCGTCAATCCGGCAATCAAGATCACCAACATTGTCGCGCTGCTGTTGCTGGCGGTCCTGGCACACTGATACTGAAATACTGAGAGGCATTCGCCTCGAAGAAATAGCCCGCGAAGAGCAATCTTCGCGGGCTTTATTTTTGTAATATATCTGCTTGCAAGAAATATTTGATGAGATAAGATTTTGTGCAAACCAATGTTCAGCAATGAGCTTATAATGTTTGGAGGATATTGTGGGGAAATTTTTTGACCGTGATTTGAATTTGGTCGTATTAATCTTTTCTATGCTGATAATTTCGATTTTGGTAAAAGGATTGAGTTTTCTTCCTGATCGATATTACTTTACATTTTCCACAATAGTAGATGCCAAGAACAACACTCAGTTTCTGGCGGGGCCGGCTCTGCCGTCACCGGAAGCGTATTGCCGAATAATCTCAGTCGAATCGGTCACCGAAGATGGAGAACTGCGCAAGCCGGACATTGAAAATGCCGAGCAGGTAATGAATGCCTGTGAAGCGTTGCAACAAACATCGGATTTGCGGTACCTGGATATTCTCTCTGATGCCGCGATCAATGGGCGTGGGCTGGTCTCGGCAGAGTTGCAGCAGGCCAACTACGCCATCGTGGACTTTTTGAAATCAAATCAAAGTCAGGTTTTTGAGGCGATGCAGCAGGCGGGTATTGCCGTTCGCAAACCAATCGCCCCGCTGGAAAAAGCCGAAATTGAAAAAATACTGTTTACTGACAGCAGCTACGGCGTATCCAACGCTATCCAGTACATTGCCGATGACCCGGATCTGTCGCCATGGGCGGCGCTGTCCAACTTACGCGAGGCCACACAATTGGGCGATCTCATTGACGCCAGGGAGGAGGTTTTCGCCCGTGAGGTGGATGAACTGCGAGCGACATCCGATTGGTTGTCCCTGGCCGGCCAGTATCGCGATTTATTGATCGCCAACGAGCTGGAATTACTGAAAAAAACAATCGTCAACAATGATAATCTGTCCTTCTGGCCGGCGATTTTGCTGAAGATAATGCCGGCTTTGGCAGGTGCATTCATCATTGGATTGTTCTGGAGGGAGCGGGTGCTTTTTGATGCGCCTATCGCTGCCGGATTGGTCGCCTTTCTTTTCTGCTGGCCAATTATCATGCTTTGGGACGCGGTTGTGGCGGACGAATGGAAGCAATATCGCAATTCCTTTTTCTCGCTCTACATCGCCTATATTCTCAGCTACTATTTTGCCGCGCGGCTTGGCGCGATGCTGGCTTTGAAATTGCCATATTTGAAGCTTCCCCAGCTTGTCGCCTCCACAGTCGATTGGGGAAAGATTGCCACGACAGCCGTGGCGACAATTGTGACCTCGGCAATTACGGCGTTCATTACCTGGTCGTTTGCTTCATAGGCTTGAAGTGAAAACAGCAATCGCACTCCTGGCTTGTTTGGTATTGTTACCGTTCCTCTTCTCCGAGCGCGAAAGCGGCTTTATGTTCAGGCCGCAGCCGCTCGAAGAACGCGCCCGGGAAATCTGGAGCGGAGCGCAACCGGCCATCTCGCAATGTCTCGACAACAGGCCGGTTGGCGATATGGCGCTGGCCAACGCACTGATTGCGATCGAGTTGGACCGGACAAATCAGCTTGAACGCCTGGTCGAGGAAGCCCTGATTCGCACAGCAATGAGCCTTGGTTTCAGCCCGCCGGATCTTAGTGTCGGTCCTGCCCAGATCAGGTTATCGACGGCAGGCAAGCTGCTCGGCGAAGACTACGGGAGAAAACAAACCGTGGATGCCCTGTTTGAACCTTGCAAGAATCTCAATGTCGCAAGGCGGCTCATCAAATCATATCGCGCCAGGTGCGCGTCGCCGGCCGGGCACACATGCCGAACAATCGTCGCCCGCAGATACAACGGGCAACGCGCGGTCAACCAGGCCAACTTAGCCTATCTGCACGTCTTTGAAGCGGTGTACTCGATTTCTGTATCACAACACCAACGGTCCTGGCGGTAAGGCAAGACACGATCCAACAGAGCCGCTCGCTCGTGTTATCCATTCATTGATGGTTGAGTGCCGGCCGTCACTGTCCGCCCAGTGATGGTGGGGCGCCGCTGCTTAATCCTGAGAGCAACTGACCGACAAAGGTCGTTTCCTTGCCGCCGGTCGGTGTCGTCTTGGATATGAAATCGAAAACTTTGCCATCCTGCAAGCCATATTGCGCGATGTTGGTCACGCGTTCGTCTTCGCCGAAATACACCGCCAGCACCCGCTGGTCGACAAGTTTGGGCCGCATGAACTCCACCGTTTTCACGCGCTTTTGCGAGATATAGTAGTAGGATTCGGAACCAAACGTCGCAGTGGTGGACGGTGTTCCAAGCGCAAGCAGCACCTGTTCGCGGCTGGAACCGACAGGAACCAGATCGAGGGTTTCCTGATCGACGACATAACCCTGTGTCAGCGTTGAGCGCGGATTAAGCGTCTCGGTCACGCTGCAGCCAGCCAGTAACATCGCCGCACCCGCCAAGGCGAGCGGCATTTTGGATTTTAATCCCGTCATCGACTTGCGCCCACTCAATATCATCTCCACATATTCACGCACAACACTGCTTGCGCCTGACGGCAAACTCGGTAAACCAGCTTCGACGCTGATGCAACTTGAACCTCTATCTCGCCGGTTGCAAGCGCATCGGACCGCCAGCGTTGGGGATAGTTCTATGTTCAAGCGATTATTCGGCACCGAAGCCCGCAAAAACCGTGCGATTGCCCATGCTCTATACGAGCAAATCGTGGCAGCCGCGCGGCAGCCGGAATATTATTCCGGCATCGGTGTTCCCGATACACCGATTGGAAGATTTGAAATGGTATCGCTGCACATGTTTCTCTTTCTGCATCGAATGCGCGGTGAAACGGGGGCTGCCACCGAACTGTCCCAGCAACTGACGGATATGTTCTTCGAAGATGTTGACCATTCGCTGCGCGAACTGGGTATTGGTGATATGGGCGTTCCAAAACGCATGAAGAAGCTCGCCCGGATGTTTTATGGCCGCACATCGTCTTATGGCGCGGCTCTGGATGATAGCGACAGCGGTGCACTGGCCGCCGCACTTGCCCGCAACATCTGCCCCGAAGACACCGACTGGAGCGGAGCAGCCGCGCTTGCCCGGCGCGTTGAGACCATCAACGAGCATTTGAACAAGGCCGATATTGACGGAATATTGAAGGGACGGATTGATTTTGCCGGAGCAAATTCATGACCGGCGATGTGACCACAAGTGACGGCGCAAGCCCGGTCTCTTTTCCAATTCGCGCCCGCGCCATTCCCAAGGCGGGAACGCCGGTTGAATTCAACGCCGACGCCAAACAGCGCGAAAGTCTGGCCGCACGTCACGGTTTGCCGGAGGTGAAATCGTTTTCTGTTTCGCTTTTGGCCACCAGGTGGAAAAAGGACAGTGTCAGGCTGAAGGGCAGGGTGCATGCGGCAATCGCCCAGCACTGTGTCGTCACCCTTGAGGCAATTGAGGCGGCGCTTGATGAGGACATAGACCTTGTTCTGGTACCCGAGCGTTCACGCCTCGATCCGCTATTGGAGCCAGGAGGCGAGTTGATCCTCGATCCGGTGGGCAAGGACGAGCCGGAGGTCTTTTCCGGCGACACGATTGATGCAGGCGCGATTGCCGAGGAGTTTTTTTCGCTTGCCATCGATCCCTATCCACGGACCGATGGTGCCAAGCTGGACGAAACGGGGCTCAATCAGGATGATGAAGAGCGCAAACACCCTTTTGCCGGTCTGGCGGCGTTGAAAAGCCGGCATTAATCAACCGTTGTTTTGCCCGATTGGCGAATTGCGGTTGTACGAGGGACGAAAAACGTTATTTTCCAAAAACTTTCCGGCGGAGAATTAAATTGGCAGGACAAGCGTGATCAAAATCTCCATTGACGCAATGGGCGGCGACCATGGCCCTGAGGTTACGGTGCCGGGCATTCTCAAAGTGCTGCAGCGGCGTGACGATGTGCGTTTTGTCCTGTACGGCCAGGAGGACGTGGTTCGCCCGGTGCTGGATCGCTATCCCCGCGTTCGTGAGGCGTGCGAATTTATCCACTGCGATGTGGCCGTGCGCATGGATGACAAACCGAGCCAGGCACTGCGCCATGGACGCAAGGTCTCATCGATGTGGAAGGCCATCGAGGCGGTCAAGGAAGGCAAGGCCGATATCTGCATATCCGCCGGCAATACCGGTGCGCTGATGGCCATGTCCAAATTCTGCCTGCGCATGATGCCGGGCATCGAGCGCCCGGCAATCGCCGCCATCTGGCCGACAATCCGCTCCGACAGCGTGGTGCTGGATGTTGGCGCCACCATTGGCGCCGGCGCGCGCCAGCTGGTCGACTTTGCCATCCTCGGCGCGGCCATGGCGCGAGCGCTGTTTGAGGTCGACCGTCCCAGCCTCGGCCTGCTCAATGTCGGCGAAGAGGAGATCAAAGGCCAGGAAGACGTCAAGGAGGCGGGTGCGATGTTGCGGGCCGCCAAACTGGACTCGATGGAATACAAAGGCTTTGTCGAAGGCGACGACATCGGCAAGGGTACCGTCGATGTTGTGGTGACCGAGGGCTTTTCCGGCAACATTGCCCTGAAATCGGCTGAGGGTACCGCAAAACAAATAGGTGAATATCTAAAAGCCGCCATGAGCAGGACGCTCCTGGCCAAGATCGGCTACTTTTTTGCACAAAACGCGTTTAAATCCCTGCGTGACAAGCTCGATGTCCGAAAGGCCAATGGCGGTGTGTTCCTTGGCATGAACGGCATTGTTATCAAAAGTCACGGTGGCGCGGATGATGAAGGTTTTGCTGCAGCCATTGAGCTTGGCTATGACATGGTCCGCAACGAGCTTTTGGAAAAAATTCGCACCGATTTGGAGATTTTCGGAGCATTGCCCGAATCAATTGGAGTGCCATCCCACGAAGGTGATGAGTGATGGTAAAAGCGTTTGATAGGCGCAGGGGTGTTTGACGGTGATTAGATCAGTTGTGAAAGGCACGGGCACTGCCCTGCCGCGGCGGGCCATGGCCAATGCCGAACTTGAGACTACCATCGACACGTCCGATGCCTGGATCGTGCAGCGAACCGGCATCAAGAGCCGTCACATAGCCGCTGATGATGAGACGACCGCATCGCTGGGTGAAGCGGCCGCCAGAGCCACCCTCGTCAATGCCGGGCTTGAGGTGTCCGACATCGATACGATTATCGTTGCCACTTCCACGCCGAACAACACCTTTCCCGCCACGGCCGTCGAGATCCAGAACCGGCTTGGAATGCATCACGGCTTCGCCTTTGACATGCAGGCGGTCTGCTCCGGCTTTGTCTATGCAATCGCCACCGCAGACCTGCATATTCGCTGCGGCACGGCAAAGCGCGTGCTTGTCATCGGATCGGAGACGTTTTCGCGCATTCTGGACTGGACCGACCGGACGACCTGCGTTCTTTTCGGCGATGGCGCCGGTGCGGTGGTTCTGGAGGCAGACCAGGGGCAGGGTGATAATGCGGATCGCGGCATTTTGGCATCGAGCCTTCGTTCAGATGGCAGACACAAGGACAAGCTCTATGTTGACGGCGGTCCGTCAACCACCCAAACCATCGGCCATCTTAGAATGGAAGGCAGGGAAGTCTTCAAATACGCAGTCGGCATGATCACCGACGTAATTGAAGACGTGTTCCAAAAGGCCGGTGTTTCGCTTTCACAGCTCGATTGGTTCGTTCCCCACCAGGCCAACAAGCGAATTATCGACGCTTCGGCGAGAAAATTGGGCATTCCTGAAGAAAAAGTGGTCATCACCGTCGATCGGCACGGCAACACATCAGCGGCCTCGGTGCCGCTGGCTCTGGGCGCAGCAATTGGCGATGGCCGGATAAAACGTGGCGATTTGGTGCTTTTGGAAGCGATGGGCGGCGGATTTACCTGGGGTGCTGTGCTACTGCGGTGGTAATTCGGTAATTTGACGCAACCAATGGTTCTTGACCCGGTGGTCACATTTTAGTTAACTCATAGTTCGACTGTTTTTTTTAATTCTTTACAGTTAGGTTTGCCGATGGGAGGAAAAACAATTACGCGTGCTGATCTTGCGGAGGCAGTATACCGCAATGTCGGATTGTCGCGCACCGAATCCGCCCAACTTGTCGAGATGGTTATCGACGAGATATGCGAGGCTATCGTACGTGGCGAGACGGTAAAGCTTTCCTCATTCGCCACGTTTCAGGTTCGCTCCAAGAAAGAGCGCATCGGACGCAATCCGAAAACCGGTGAGGAAGTTCCTATCCTTCCAAGGCGCGTGATGACGTTTAAAGCATCCAATGTGCTTAAATCGCGTATCCTTGATGGTCATCAACAGGCTCGAAAACCCTAAAAAGAGCCTTTCTTGCGGTGTCTTTTTTGGAAAATAGTTCCCATTTTCGTTTCAGTAAGGGTTGAAAATTTTCTTGCAACCCGCTGAAATGTTCAGCGAATCAAATTTAGGTGATGCATTCGGCCATGGACAAGAATCCCGATGCGTTCAGGACCATCAGCGAAGTCGCTGAAGACATGAATTTGCCGCAGCATGTGCTGCGGTTCTGGGAAACGCGGTTTTCCCAGATCAAGCCCATGAAGCGTGGTGGCGGGAGACGATACTATCGCCCCAATGATGTGGAACTGATCAAAGGCATACGCCACCTGCTTTATGATCAGGGCTACACGATAAAGGGCGTACAAAAACTTCTTCGCGAAAACGGCAATGTCTATGTGACCGCACTTGGCGCCGGTAATCTGGAGGCCGCCGAGGCAATTTTGGCAAGCCGGCAGGCCTCCGATGCAATGGACGCTGAAAATGGCTTGATCGGCAAGGCGAAAGCCAAGGTTGGCCGCCGTTTTCTGGGTGTGGGCAAAACCGAACAATCTGAAGCCAGTGCGCCGTCGGTCAATGAAGAACAGCTTTCAAAGGACAACAAAGCCTTGCTTCAGGAGACCTTGTTCGATCTTCTGGAATGCAAGCGGCTGCTGGATCAGTCGCGATAGACGGTTTGCACAACAAGTTATGAGGGTAATTGCGTATGAGCGCCTGGGTTATTGTCGACACTAAAATTGAAAATCCGGACGCCTATGAAGAGTATAAGGCTCTGGCCCGGCCGATCGTGGAAAAATATGGCGGTATCTATCGCGCCCGCGGCGGAAAGATGAAGGTGCTTGAAGGCGATTTATGGGAACCGGCGCGGCTGGTCGTGCTTGAATTCCCCGACATGGAAAGCGCCGAAGCCTTTTATCACTCCAGCGAATATGAGCCGGCCAAACTGATGCGCCAGTCAAACGCCAAATGCACTTGTGCGGTGGTGGAGGGTGTTTGAAAACTGGCTGATCACCAGCTTTCACGTATAGCCACAAAGCAGGCGCTGCGGTTGCTGACGACGGTATCTGGTTGAAAAAACCGGGATGGGCCAGGAATAGTATGGTCGGAGCGGCGGGATTCGAACCCACGACCCCTTGACCCCCAGTCAAGTGCGCTACCGGGCTGCGCTACGCTCCGAGCCGGCGCGGACTATAGGCAATTCGGCATCCTGGTCAACTGAATTCAGGAGGATTCCAGAGCGGCCGGTTTTTGGCGCTGATGGCTCTGCTCAAGCGCCAGGCATCCCCAGATCAGGCCAATCAAAATATAGAAATGACGCCAGTGGTCGATATCGATGATGCTGCCAAGAGCAATATGGCCGGTAAAGACGATATAGGCGCACAGCAGGAAGGGCTGCCAGGGACGGGGCCGGAACAGGATTTTAAATCCGGCGGCGAACGTCCAGCAGGTAAGGATCAGGAATGAGGCAAAGCCAAGCCAGGAATAGTCGAGAAGTGCTTTAAGCCAGATATTATGGGTGTCCTCGCCCCAGACCCGGCCAAATTCCAGCGCGCCCATGCCCAACGGACTTTCCATGGCTATGCCCAGGGCGATGCCGAACCTGGCAAAACGGCCATATTGGCCGCTATCATAGTCCTGCATCAATTGTGCGCGGGCCGAAAACAGTTCGGCCACTTCGGGAATTTGCAGGACCGCAATCAGCGCAAGCGCGAGGAACCCGATAAAACAAAAGCCCGTCACCGCCAGTTTGAGCCGGAACAAATTTGACCGGCTCTGGATCGCAAGTGCGCCGGCAAGCAGGATCGTGGAGATGGCGAACAGCCCCCAGGCGCCACGGGAGAATGACAGAAAAATGCCAAGCGAAATGATAAGCAATGGCGGCAATGCAAAGATGGTCGCTCGCAAACTGCCGGAGAGCAATCGGTGGATCAGCCATAAAGCGGGCAGTACCAGAAACGGGCCGAATACATTCGGGTCTTCAAACACCCCCGCGGCCCTTCCATAACGGGTAAAAACCTCAGAGCCGGGCAGCAGCCCGAAATAGCCGATAATGCCGGCAATGGCGGTCAACAATGCGGACAGAAACCAGGCATTGAATGCGGTATTTATTAGCGCCGGCCGCCGCTCGATAACCGCAGCCAGAAAAACCGATGTCAGTCCCAGAAACAGAGAAACCGCCAGATAGAGCGGTGTTTCGTAAAGATTGCCCATCTGTGTCATCGCGATGACACCACCGGTAACGAATGCCACCATCAATGCCAAAAGCGGCGCCACCGCCCGCGACAGCCGGAAGGCAAACAGCCCCCAAAGCGAGATTGCGAGCGCCATGAACAATTCGTAGGGCGCCGGTTCGCGGATGACAAAACCGGACAGGAATACGCCAACGCCGACCGCCAAAGCGAACAGCAGACTGACGATTTTCGCATTCACGGCCGCGCGGGGCAGTGAACTGCCTTGAGCATTGCCGGCGTTGGCTACGCCAGGGCCAAATGTCGCCGCCACGCTCAATAGGCGTTTTCCGTATTCATCAGCCGGATAGGCGTCAGGAGCACAATTTTAAGATCAAACCAGAGCGACCAGTTTTCGATGTAATACAGGTCGAATTCGGTGCGCATTTTGATCTTGTCGTCGCAATCGATTTCACCGCGCCAGCCATTAATCTGCGCCCAGCCGGTAACGCCTGGCTTGACCCGGTGGCGGGCGAAATAACCGTCCACCACTTCATGATAGAGCAGATCGTGGGACCGCGCACTAATCGCATGAGGCCGCGGGCCCACGAGCGACAGATCGCCTCTCAGGGAGTTGAAGAATTGCGGCAATTCGTCGATCGATGTTTTGCGGATGAACCGTCCGACCCTGGTGACGCGCGGATCGTTCTTGGTCACCGCATTGCGCGCACTCGGATCGCACTGGTCAGAATACATCGAGCGGAATTTGAAAACATTGACGATTTCATTGTTGAAGCCATGGCGCTTCTGCTTGAAAATCACCGGCCCCTTGCTCTCAAGCTTGATGGCGATGGCAGTAGCCAGCATGACAGGCGACAGGAGAACAATGCCGAGAATGGAAAAGACAATGTCGAAAATGCGCTTGGCAACCGAATCCCATTCGTTGATCGGTTTGTCAAAAATATCCAGCATCGCCACTGAGCCGATGAAGGAATAGGCGCGCCGGTGGAGCCGCAACTGGTTGGCATGGGCGGACAGTCTGATATCGACCGGCAGAACCCAGATCTTCTTCAACAGCGACAGAACCCGTTCCTCAGCCGTAAGCGGCAGCGACACGATCAGCATGTCGATACGGGCAATACGGGCAAACTTGATCAATTCCTGTATCGTTCCAAGTTTTGGATAACCGGCCACAATCGGCGGTGAGCGCATATCGTCCCGGTCATCGAAAATACCGCAAATGCGAATATCATTGCCCGGTTGCCGCTCGACCGAGCGGATCAGCGCTTCGGCGCTTTCGCCTCCGCCGACGATAACCGCGCGCCGTTCCATCGTTCCATTGCGGGCCCAGCGGCGAATAAGCTTGGCCAGTGAAAGCCTGAGGATCACGATCGCTACCAGCCCGCTGGCGAACCAGCCGGCAAACCAAACACGCGAAAAATCGGCCGAATTTTTTAAAAAGAACCCGGCCACCGCCATCAGCGCAAAAACGCCGCACCACGATAGCAGGATCCGGTTCATGCGAGAGATCGGATTGCGAAGCGCCGCCAAGCGGTAATTTCCGCCGAATTCCAGCAAGATGACCGTCGTCAGACCACCAGAAATGATGGCACTGGGATAATACCAGGCGAGATTCGAATCAGGGCCGACATAGAACAGATAAACCAGCGCCCCGGCCAAGACCACCAGAGCGAATTCAAACAGCCTGAACAGTCCGCCGAACATCGTCGGAGACAAGGTATCGCGCCGGTATTGGGTTGCGACCTGGTCGGCGATCGAATTCAGCTCGGCTTGCGTACCGGCATTGTCGGCCGGCGCGCTTCCGTCATCAAAATTCCGGACTGCGGCTCCAGAAAAACGGGTTTTTGGATCGAACTTGTTCATCACCCTAACTACAGTTGCGGGTGAAGCCTAGCGAAAACCCACTAAGAAAGCCTTGCGATTTAGGGTTACACTGTAAGGGTCTTGCGATAGGCTGCTTCAACCGAGGCTGCCATGGTTTCGACCGAGAATTTTTCCCGGAGTTCGGTTAAATTCCGCATTCTCTCGCGAAACGCCCCGGGATCGTTGCAGGCGGCAACCATGGCCGCGGCAATGGATGAGGGCTTCGGTTGGCAGAGGTGCTCCCACTTTTCACCAAAAATTTCAGGAATTCCGCCCACTTCGGTGGCAATCATAGCCATACCGCCGCCAAGCGCTTCAAGCACGATATAGGGCATGGCTTCAGCGCGCGACGGAACGACAATGGTTTTTCCCAGGCGAAATGCTTCTCTCGCCGGCATCGGCGGAAAAAAAACAAAACTGTCGGACAGCCCCAGATCGGCGACCTGTTTGTGGTATTTCGGCAGATCATCGCCATCGCCAACCATCACGGCTGTGAGTTTACGCCCCAACTGGCGGTTTGCAGACGCGATGGCATTGATAAAAATATCCGGACCCTTCAGATCCCGCATCATGCCGACATAGAGAAAATCTGCCGCATCATCGCTGTGGGAAACGGGTTCGAATTCCCGGTCTCTCAAACCATTATAGACGACAGCATTGTCGACCCGCGGTTCACCCACTTTCCTGGTATAGGTTAGACGCTCATAGTCCGAGACGAACAGAAGATGATCCATCCACCGTTCCATTGTCCGCTCTGCGAGGAAGATCGCCTTGCCCATCAGCGTATCTTCATCATAGTGCAGGCTGCCGCCATGCGGCGAATAAAGGCGAGCAACGCGAGACCCTGATACCCGCAACAGCGAGCCGAACATCCGGGCATAAGCGCCGCCTTTGGCGCCATGCCCGTGAATTACATCCGGCTGCAATCTCCTAATAGCCGCATAGGTACGCGCTGCGGCAACGATATCTCTAATCCCGACATGGCGCTGCATGGGAAGCCTGGTAATTCCAAGCGCCAGGTCCGGTTCTAAATCGGCAAACAGCCTGTCTTCATAGTCCCCTCCGGTCGCCGAATCGCACACGATGCCAGTCAAATGACCGGCCTGGTTTTGCGCCGAGACCAGATCGCGTACATGCCGGAAAATCCCGCCGACAGGAGAGCGGAAACAATGAACGATGCGCAAAGCGGTATTCACCTAGCCTGACCAATTCCCCTAATTAGAAAAGCCGCTCTCTGACATACACGGTATCACCGGGCAGCAGTGGGTCTGATGTGAGCACCCGGCCGGTGATCACCTGATTGTTGATGCTTCGGGTGACATCGGCATTTGACTGATTGGCCCTTGCCGAAAACCCGCCAGCAATCGCAATGGCTTTTTGCACTGTCATGCCCGGAACATAGGAATACTGGCCAGAGGCACCGACTTCACCCATGACGAAAATGGGCCGGTAACGATCCACCTCCACAGAAACGTCAGGATTGCGCACATAGCCGTTGCGCAGTTTGGTGGCGATTGCCTTTTCGATCTGTTGGGTGGTTAGCCCTCTTGCGCCGACTGCGCCGATCAGCGGAAAAGCCAGATAGCCCGACTGGTCGATGCTGTAGGTATTGGAAAGCCCGTCCTGCTCGAACACGGTTACACGTACCCGGTCGCCTGCGCCGATCAGATAGGGTTTGGTTAGGGCTTCGTGGAACGCAGCCGGGGTCGGGCGATAGCTCGAACACCCCACAGCGATCATCAGCACCACAATCATGCTGAGTGATTTTCTCATTTCACGAACGCACCTTGTTTTAAGGAACCAGCCGCATGGTCGACCGGTAGTGATCAGGTGCTGTTATCGGCCTGTTAGGGTTAATGTCCGGTAAAACTGGTCTGCGAAATTCTGTTGCCAGTGCACAAACCCCGGCAATTTTGGTCAAAAATTTTACCCGTCATTAACCTTGGAAAACAAGCCGTTACCGCGCCCTTAACGGGACGGTTACCATACGCCTTTACCGTGGGCGGTGGCTAGTGTCCCGTATCCGAAGTTCGTTACATTATTTTGCACACTAGGTATCGGAGTATTATTGCATGTCGGGCGTTCACACCGTCGATCCGGACATTGATGTTGATCTGGGCACTCTGTTTGCCAATATCGCCAAGAACTGGCTTCGCATCCTTATTGCTGCTCTGGTGGTGATGGCGTTGGCTCTGGTGGTAGCGTCGGTCATTTCGCCTCTCTATAAATCCGAAACGCGCATTTTGATCGAGACCCGTGAATCGGTTTACACAAGGCCGGATAGCGCCAGAAATACGGATAGGCCGATTCTCGACCAGGAGGGAGTGGCCAGCCAGGTAGAGCTGATTTCTTCTGCCGATCTGTTGAAAAAGGTTGCCGCCAAGCTCAATCTCGCCAGCCGGCCAGAATTTGACGGATCAGCCGACATGTCGGTCATAGGCCGTCTGCTGGTTCTGGCCGGTCTGAAAAACGATCTAAGCGAGATACCCGCCGAGGAGCGTGTACTAAAGGCATTCCGCGAAAAGCTGACCGTGCATCAGGTGTCCGATTCCCGTGTTATCGTGGTCGAATTCTCATCCAAAGACCGGCGGCTCGCAGCCGCAGTTCCTCAGGCAATTGCCGAGGCCTATGTCAATTTGCAGCGTGAAGCCAAATTACAGTCCAATTCCGACGCGACCGAATGGCTGGAGCTGGAAATTGACGATTTGCGCACCCGCGTGCGTGATGCCGAGGCCAAGGTTGCGTCTTTTCGCGCTGAATCCGACATTCTGGTAGGCGGCAACGACGCCCCGCTGGCCACGCAACAGCTTTCCGAACTGTCAACGGAGTTGTCGCGAGTTCGCGCATCGCGTTCGTCGGTTGAAGCAAAAGCCATTGCGGTAAAAAAGGCGCTCGACAGCGGCATCTCTCCCGACAGTCTTCCCGATGTGCTGGAATCTCCGCTGATTCAGCGCTTGCGTGAAAGGCAGGTCCAGCTGAACGCCGATATTGCCGACCTGTCGACAACCCTTCTTGAAAACCATCCGCGCATCAAGGCGTTGCGCTCGCAACTGGTCGACCTTGATCACCAGATCGCAACAGAAGCGAGAAAATTGCTCCGCAGCCTGAAAACGGAAGCAGAGACCGCAAAGATCCGCGAGCGCGAACTGTTGGCGGATTTAAACAAGCTCAAGGTGGAATCTGCCCGCGCCGGGGAAAAACAGGTCGAGCTTAGAGCTCTGGAACGCGAGGCGACGGCACAGCGCGAATTGCTGGAATCTTACCTGACGCGCTACCGCGAGGCGGCATCCAGACAGGATCGCAACTACCTGCCTGCAGACGCACGCGTGTTCCAGGAAGCAACCGTGCCGGCAGCGCCTTATTTTCCAAAACGCCTGCCAATCGCGATCTCGGCCTTCGCAGCGACAGTTTTGATCATGATTATCGTCTCGCTGCTGCGCGAACTGTTTTCCGGACGCGCCATGCGCGAGCGCCATGGCAGCCTGACGCCGGTCTCGACGGTTCCCATGGAAGCGACGAACAATCACGCGGTGGCCGCAACCGCCGCACCGAACCAGGCTGTCCATGTATCTGCGCCCGCCAATGACCGGACCGTGACGATCAGCCGTGTGACGGTAAAGACAGTTGCCGACCGTCTGATTGCGGCCCGGGCAAGCCGCGCAATCCTGGTGTCGCCTGAGGGCGATGAAGCTGCCGCCACCTCGGTGATGCTTGCTCGTCAAATCGCCGATTCCGGTTTGCGGGTCCTGCTGCTGGATTTGACGGCCAATGGTGTTGCCTCCCTTCCGATGCTGAACGGCGCCGTGCTGCCGGGCATTACCGACCTCCTGGCCTCAGAAGCGCAATTTGTCGATATCATCCACTGCGACCATTATTCTGAATGCGATGTCATACCGGCTGGAACCGCAAGTCCGGCGCGCGCGATGCGCGCCGTCGAGCGGCTGCCGATCATCATGAACTCGCTCACCACCGCCTATGATATGGTGGTGGTCGAATGCGGGCCGACCGACGCCGTTGGTGTCAGCCGTCTGACCGCGCCGGGATCAGAGGTTTTGATCAGCGCCATTGAGCCGCGTAACAGGGCCGTTTTGAATGCTGCTGCTGATTTGCGTTCCAGCGGGTACGAGGATTTACTGATGGTAGGTCCGGTTAGCGGCCGGTCACCTCAACCTGACGCCGGCAACCGATCGGCGGCGTGAAAACCTGCACTGACAAACAAAAAAACTGATACAGTCAATTATCCGCCGGCAACCGACCGGCGGATTTTTTTCGCCGCCTTCCACAGGCGGTCATTGGATTTCAGCACGCGCTTGACTTCACCGGCAGCCTTGAATCCCACGGCGGCGAGTTTGCCTTTGGCATTGAGCGGTATCAGACAATCAAACTGGGTTTGGAAAATATCACACCAAAGCCGTTTGTAGGGTTCGTCGCCGACACTGAAATCGTAGACCGACAATCCAAGTTTGCATGCTTGCTCGATATCCTCAAAGAATAGAAATTCTCCAGGGCTCGCGCGGGCTGTGTCATCAATCGCAAATGACGAAAACTCACAAACGATCCTGTCGCCGCTGATACTTGAACCGGTTACGGCGCGGATTTTTCCGGCCACTTCCAGACCATGCAGCACGAAATCCGGATTGGGACCGGCGGCTGCTTCTGCAAACAGGCCGTGAAGAAACCGCACCACACCCTCATCTGCAAAGGCGTTGGGGATACCGAATTGGCGAAACCGCTCCCGCTTCATTACAAAAAACAGGTCGAGCATTTCGGTGGCTTGCTGCGGGGTTTGCCCCTGTATTCTTCGCCATGGGCCCATTGCTTCGAACTTGCGTGATTGAGATCGGTGCTTTTTTCTTTTTCGCTTGCCACTAGGCCTGCTCAAAACATTGTCAAAACCGCCTTTGAGACTGACCGCCAATGCCTGATTTGGGCTTGGCGAATGAGGTAGCTCCAGGAACGGGTTTGCCGCGCCGTCAATTTCCGCCGCCTGCCGCTCCAGCGCCAAAAGATCGATATCCGGCCTGGCTCTGCCGATATGTTCACTGAGCAGCTTGAGCGCATCAGCCCCCAATTCCGGGCAGTCCGGAACCATTGCGGGAAAATTGCCGTTGGCATGGGTTCCCGCCATGTAACGCGCGGTCTTGACCGCATTTATCTGCACCACCTCAAGTGGGAGTGACAAAACCGGTCGGCCGGCGGCATCGTGGAGAGCCGCGACAAAAGTTTTTGCGCCCGAACGGGCAATCCAGTTGGAAACCCAAAGCGGATGCTGGGCAGGCGCCTGGGTTCTACCTGCGGCCACGGCGCCATGAATGCGGGCGGCCTCGGCATCAAAATGAAGCATCGGCGTCAATTCAATTGCGGGGTCGTCCGTTCCCGAAATCGTGTTGGCTGCGTCAACCATGTTTCAATCCTTGTGAGGTAAGGTGCTTGAAAAAATTGTAAGTTACCGGCGTTCGCGAAGGTAACCACAAAAAGGTGAATGAATGATCGACAAGGGCGAAGTGGCCAGGAAATTGGCTTTGACAGCTGCGAGGTTGTCAGGCTTGCCACTTCTTTGCCGTTCATTGCTGGGAAGCGCCGGCGCCTGCCTGATGCTGCACCGGGTAACAGACCAGGAACTCAAGCCCCTAGGCGCCAACCAGCATCTGGCGGTCACGCCATTATTTCTTGATTCGGCGATCAGCGAGATGAAGCGGCTCGGATATCGCTTTGTAACGATGGACGAATTGTCTGACCGGCTGGCAAGCGGCTCATCGACGGAACGCTTTGCGGCGATTTCACTCGATGATGCCTATCGTGACAATCTGGTTGAAGCACTGCCGGTGTTTGAAAAACACGAGACCCCCTTCATCATCCATGTTGCCCCCGGCCTGACTGATGGTAAAAAACCCTTATGGTGGGAAACGGTGGAAGATATCGTAACCCACAGCAGCCAGGTATGTCTGCCGACCGCCAAGGGCTCTCTTATTTTGGACTGCGTGACGCAAGCCGAAAAGCTCTACGCCAACGGCGCCATCCAGGAGTTCTTGACCGAAGAGGTGGAGGAGCTAAACCAGCTGTCCGTCCTGCAAGGACTGGCCCATAGCGCCGGCATAGACATCGGTGCATCTCAAAACGGCATGTTGATGAACTGGGACGAATTGCGCCAGCTTGCAGCCCATCCTCTGGCGCAAATCGGTGCACATACGATCAACCACTACAATCTCAAGCGCCTCGACGAAGCCACTGCCTATGATGAAATCTCAAAGCCGCGAAAAGTGCTGGCCGACAAGCTTGGCGAAGCGCCGCGCCACATGGCCTATCCCTATGGCTATCTGAAGGCGGTGGGCGCGCGCGAGGTTGCCATGGCGCGTGAGGCCGGGTTCACAACAGCGGTCACAACACGTCATGGTGTCCTGCAGCCCGGACACGGCAATCATCTGCATGCGCTGCCGAGGATTTCCGTCAACGGCCGCTATCAGAAACTGGGCCACATTCGCACCATGCTTTCCGGTATCACGACGCCAATGGCGAACAACGGGCGCAGGCTGGTTACCGTTTGACCCGTTTGTCCGTGGCCATCCAGCGGATGATCCACATAGCCGGCAACACCCACAAAAACCCGGTAAAGAAAAAATATGCCAGATGGACGAGCGGTCCTGATTCGCTGAGCCTTGCAGCCGCGATGGTGACGGCGACCAGCGCATAAATGATCACCAGCGCCACCAGCAGAAATGTCCCAATCAGTTTTTTCAATCTTATTGGCATAGCAACGCTCATGTAGCGCCCAAACGCGCGGAGCACCAGCAGCAGGGTTTGATAAACTGCCGCCGCGACGGCATGTCACGCGCTGAAAGGTCTTGAAAGACGTCATGGTTTGCGGCACGGAAGCGGTTTGGGCGAGATAATATCCGGAAACCGGAAATGACGATTGCAGAAACCGATTTTACCCCGATAGTTCAAAAAAGGACCGAGTGCTACAACCGCCGCGCGGTGCGTACATGGCTCTATACCGTATTGGTTGTATTGTTGGCGATCGTGCTGGTCGGCGGTGCCACGCGACTGACGGATTCCGGCCTGTCAATCACCGAATGGAAGCCAGTCCATGGCGTTATTCCGCCGCTTTCGGTCGCCGACTGGGCCGAGGAATTCGAAAAATACAAGCAGATCCCCGAATATGAGCAGATCAACAAGGGGATGAGCCTGGACGAATTCAAGACGATCTTCTGGTGGGAGTGGGCTCATCGGTTTTTGGCCCGCGGTGTTGGATTTGTCTTTGCCATCCCGCTTGCCTTTTTCTGGTTGAGCGGGCGGTTGGAAAATCAACTGAAACCGAAATTACTCGGGATTTTGGCGCTTGGCGGTCTGCAAGGTGCGATCGGCTGGTGGATGGTGGCGTCAGGACTGGTCGACCGCGTCGATGTCAGCCAGTACCGGCTTGCGGCACATCTCACCCTTGCTTGCATTATTTTTGCCGCAACGATGGTTGTTGCACGCGGCCTGGCACCGCACAGCGAAACCCGGGCGGACGAACCGGCAACACGCTTCGCCGGCTATATCGTTCTTGCCATTTTGGTGCAGATCTATCTTGGCGGCCTCGTCGCCGGCCTCGATGCGGGGCTGGCCTATAACACCTGGCCGTTGATGGATGGCCGCTGGTGGCCGGAAGGCTTGAGTGTCATCGAGCCGGCATGGCGTAACATCTTTGAAAATCCCAAGACGGTGCAGTTCATCCACCGGCTCGCTGCCTACGTGGTGGTTGGCCTGGCCTTCTGGCACGCAATCGCGACCAAGGCGGGCGAGGGGGCATCATCAACCCATGCCCGCCGCGCCGTGCTGCTGGCGATGTTGGTGCTGACGCAGGCCGCAATCGGCATCATGACACTCACCATGCAGGTGCCGGCAAACTGGGCGCTCGCCCATCAGGGCATGGCGTTGATCGTGCTTGGCTTTGCCGCAGCGCACTGGCGCGGAACCAAGGGAGCCTATCCGCCGGAGACCGGGGGTGCGGCAAGGAAGTGACGGATTAGCTGGCGCCAATCATCAAATCCATGCTTTGCACCGCCGCGCCGGACGCGCCCTTGCCGAGATTGTCGAGCACCGCGATGAGATTGGCTTGACCACCGCCGGATTTGCCGAGCACAAAGAGCTTCATCTGGTTGGTTCCGACCAACTCCGTGGGTTCGATCATGTCCAGACCGCTGCAGGCTTCCAGCGACACGACTTCCACCACATCCTGCCCGGCATAGTGGGCTGCAAGCGTTGCGTGGATATCGCTGACATCGGGCGAACCGGCCAGCAGGTCGAGATGCAGTGGCACTTGCACCGTCATGCCCTGGGCATAGCGGCCGACATTTGGCGTGAACAGCGGCCGCCGCGTCAATTGCCCGTGGGCCTGGATTTCCGGCACATGTTTGTGGGCCAGCGCCAGCGCGTAGAGATAGGCCGGCGCGCTCACCGGATTGGGATCGCTGTCATCCTCAAACCTGGCGATCAGCGCCTTGCCGCCGCCCGAATAGCCGGATATCGCATTGATCGTGACCGGATAATCGGCGGGTAGCAGGCCTGCTGCAGTTAATGGCCGTATCAGCGCAATCGCCCCGGTCGAGTAACAGCCGGGGTTTGAGACCTTTTTGCTGCCAGCAATTTTTGCCGCGTGACCTGCTTCCAGCTCTGCAAAGCCGAACACCCAGTCAGGATCGGTTCTGTGCGCAGTCGATGCATCAATGAACCGTGTCGCCGATCCGGCAGCCAGTTCGACCGATTCACGCGCTCCGGCATCAGGCAGGCACAAAATAGCGATGTCGGCAGCCTTCAAAAGACTGGCGCGGATATTTTTGTCATGCCGGTCCTGATGCGCAATCGCAAGCAGATCAATATCGCTGCGGCCTTCCAGCCGCTGTCTGATCTGCAGCCCGGTGGTGCCGTGTTCGCCGTCGATGAATATTTTGGGAGCCATTGGAGCTTTCCCTTTATTGCAATGAAATCATGGAGTTGTGGTGCTCTCCGGAATCATGTTCCGAAGTTTGATGCGCTTATCGTCGTGCGCGTCGTTCCGCAATCAGTCCAAGATGGTGCATTGCAACAGTTGCTCCTGCAATCGCGGTGATATCCGCATGGTCATAGGCTGGCGCCACCTCAACCACATCAGCGCCAACCATGTCAAGGGGCCCGAGTTTTCGAAGCACCGACAGCATTTTGGCAGAAGACGGGCCACCGGCCACCGGCGTACCGGTTCCAGGCGCAAAAGCCGGGTCGAGGCAATCAATGTCGAATGTGACATAGGTTTTTTTTCCGCCGGTCCGCTCCAATATCGTTTCGGCAATCGCCGCAGGGCTCATCTCCTCAATGTCATGGCCGAACAATATTTTGATGCCGCAATCCTCCGGCGCATGGGTGCGAATGCCGATCTGGATTGATTTTTCGGGATCGATGATACCATCGCGCACGGCGCGGATGACAAACGAACCGTGATCGATGCGCCTGCCATCGTCGAACCAGGTGTCCTGATGCGCATCGAACTGCACCAGCGCCAGCGGACCATGTTTTGCCGCATGTGCCTTCAACAGCGGCCAGGTGACGTAGTGATCGCCGCCAAGCGACAGCAAAAAGGCGTCGGACTTGATGATCTTTGCCGCTTCGCGCTCGATTTTTGCGGGCGTTTTGGAGTGGTTGCCATAGTCGAGCAGGCAATCACCATAGTCGATCACCGCCATGGCTTCGAACAGATCGCGGCTGAACGGATATTGCGGATCATTGTCGAAGATCGCCGAAGCGCGGCGGATTGCCTGCGGCCCGAAACGGGCGCCGGGCCGGTTCGATACCGCTGCGTCAAACGGGATGCCCCAAATGACCGCATCGGCACCCGTCAGCCGCTTGGTGAATTTTCGCCGCATGAATGACAGCGCCCCCGCATGGGTCGGGTCTTCCGCCGCACCGGTTAAGGCGCGCGCGGTAAAGGCATGGTCGATGGAGTTGGAAGGCATCAAAGTGTGTCCGGTTTTCTTCCCGATAACCGGTTGGCACGTTTAATTCCAGTCCTATCTAAGCTATGGCGGAGAGTGAAAGACAAATTTCGAACTTGGAGCCAAAGGCCGCGACTGCGGCCCGGGCTTTTGCCCGCCCAGGCGGAGGCGTTGAGCAAAGCGAAACTGCCGTGAGCGAAATAATGCCGGAAAAGAACGGTTTCGAACCGGGTTTTCCTGCAAAACGCGCCAAGGCTGTCAAGCTGTGGCGACAACCCCGCCGGCTGACCGGCGACGCCACATGACTGCAACAAAAAAGCGGGCCCGAAGACCCGCCTTTGGATAATGGAACTGCGCGCGCGATCAGCGCTTGGAGAACTGGAAGCTCCGGCGCGCTTTTGCCCGGCCGTATTTCTTGCGCTCGACGACGCGGGAATCGCGGGTAAGAAAGCCGCCCTTCTTAAGAACGCCGCGCAATGACGGCTCGTAATAGGTCAGCGCCTTGGAAATGCCGTGGCGTACAGCGCCAGCCTGGCCCGACAATCCGCCACCGGCAACCGTGGCCATAATGTCGTACTGACCGGCTCTGCCGGCAGCGACGATCGGCTGTTGCAGGATCATCTGCAGGACAGGGCGGCCGAAATATTTCGCAAATTCCTTGTCGTTGATGACGATCCGGCCCGAGCCGGGTTTCAGCCAGACGCGGGCAATCGCGTCTTTACGCTTTCCGGTCGCATAGGCGCGGCCATGCTCGTCGAGCTTTTGAACATGTACCGGCGCCTCCGGTGCAGCAGCCTCAGCGCCAGTGGCTTCACCGAGTTCTTCGAGAGAATTGAGTTCGGCCATTATGCGACCCTCTTGTTCTTGGAGTTCAATGCGCCGACGTCTAAAACTTCGGGCTTTTGGGCTTCGTGGGGATGCTCTGTACCGGCATAGACACGCAGATTTTTCATCTGGCGGCGGCCAAGCGGTCCGCGCGGGATCATGCGCTCAATGGCTTTTTCGACGACCCGCTCTGGAAAACGGCCTTCAAAAATCTGGCGCGCGGTGCGCTCCTTGATGCCGCCTGGATGGCCGGTGTGCCAGTAATATTTCTTGTCGGTGTATTTTTTGCCGGTGAACACCGCCTTGGCGGCGTTGATAATGATGACATTGTCGCCATCGTCCACATGCGGCGTGAAGGTCGGCTTGTGTTTGCCGCGCAGGCGCATAGCGACGAGGGATGCAAGACGCCCGACAACCAGGCCGGTGGCGTCAATGATCACCCATTTTTTCGTCACTTCCGCCGGTTTTTGCGAGAAGGTTTTCATAAATTTCACTTTCAACTGATCCCGCCGGCAGGGGCCGATTAAACAGGACATTTTTTGTTGCTTGGATTGGCGGGTTCATCGAACGCGCCAAAAACAAACGGCGGCCCCATAAGAACCGCTGTTCTGGCGAGGTTTATAGGCGAGGGGAAACCCTACGTCAACGGGAAAAACGCACTGCTAACGGAGCAAAAGCCAATAAAAACAATGCTTTAAAATTAAGGTATTATATTACCGCAATATTTGCTTTGGCTATTGCCGGCCATTATCAAATCCTGTCGAGTGTCGTCAGCATATCGTCACGTAGGTTTCGAGTGGTCCAGTTTCTGTTGCAGAAGCGACAGGAACCTGGAAAACAGCTCAGCCTGCGACACCACACCCATTTTGCTATAGGCGTTTTTCCGGTGAATCTTGACGGTACCTGTGCTGATATCAAGGACCTGACCAATTGATGCTGAAGAGTGTCCTTTCAAAACAAGGGAAATGATCTCCCGTTCGCGTTGCGTGAGGATTTTTTGGCCAAAACTGTCGAATACCGACTGAATGGTCGCCGTTGAAGACCCTGCGTCCGATGCCACTTGGTGAGCGCCCCAATGCCTGGAACCGAGTGTTTCAACGATGGGTGCGGCAGCGGCAAATCGATTTTTTTCAGGCTCCGAAAACAGCCGTTTCGGTTTCTGCCGTGTCACGCTCAACACCGCCGTCCTGCCGCCTTTGACCGGAAAAAATATCCCAATCTCATCGGCAATCCCGGTCTGGATATAATGATGGCGGTAAAACTCGCTTCGATAAAACTGATCGGGGGCCAGATCGCGCATTGCGCTAAATCCGGTTGTCCGCCCTGATATGGCCTCTGCATAAAATGGATCAAGAAGATGCGGCCCAAGAAGATAGTCATCAACAAGCAGCTTAGCCTGCGGGCCGTGCATATTGTGATGAAGTGATACCGATCCGAACTTTTCGCTATAGGCAAAAACCATGCAAACATCGAAGTCGATAAGCTGCCGGAGTGCTGTCACCAATTTCTGTGCAAAAGCATCCGTACCGACGTCGCTCAAAGCGTCGGATAGACGTTTGTTCCAGTTATGCAATTTCTCTGCCGAGGAATTCATGCAGCCATCCCTTGTCTGCTGTAATTACCAGCAAAAATTTGGCTTCGAAAGAAATTTCACCCCGCCGCGAAACGCCGGTAATCAGGCAATATTCGGCGTGATCTATCCCTTTGGGGATATGGCCTGAGCCCGCTCATTTAGCTAGCGCTCTGTTCGAATGCGCTTTGTTGAAATCACACGAAGGCTGGAGATACAAAATGAGTAGCAACGCTGAGGCCCAAACCAGAAAAGACAGCAATATCGCGCGCGGCGTTGGTATGATGACCCAGATATTTGCAGACCGCGCCGAGAATTCCGAAGTTTGGGATGTAGAAGGAAAGCGATACATCGATTTCGCAGCCGGAATTGCCGTGGTCAATACCGGTCACCGCCATCCAAAAGTGATCGATGCCGTCAAAAAACAACTCGATCGCTTCACCCATACCTGCCATCAGGTCATCCCTTATGAAAATTACGTCGCTCTTGCTGAACGGCTGAACGATCTTGTTCCAGGCGATTTCGACAAAAAGACCATCTTTGTCACAACCGGAGCCGAGGCAGCTGAAAATGCAGTAAAAATTGCGCGGGCCGCTACCGGCCGTTCTGCGGTTATCGCGTTTTCAGGCGGCTTTCATGGCCGGACATTCATGGGCATGGCCCTGACAGGCAAAGTCGTTCCCTACAAGAAGGGATTTGGGGCAATGCCTGGAGACGTGTTTCATGTCCCGTTTCCCGTCGAACTACACGGTGTCACCGTCGCAGACTCCATTGCCGCTCTCGACAAGCTTTTCAAAGCCGATGTTGATCCTGAACGTGTGGCAGCAATCGCCATTGAACCGGTTCAGGGCGAGGGCGGCTTTTATCAAGCGCCCAAAGAGCTTATGGCGCATTTGCGCAAGGTTTGTGATCAGCACGGCATCCTTCTGATTGCCGATGAAGTGCAGACCGGTTTCGCACGCACAGGCAAAATCTTTGCCATGGAGCACTATGACGTCGTGGCTGATCTTACCTGTATGGCAAAAGGTCTGGGCGGCGGCTTTCCCATCGCGGCGGTAACAGGGCGTGCCGACATTATGGATGGCGCAGCACCGGGTGGCCTTGGTGGCACATATGGCGGAAGTCCAATTGGCATTGCTGCGGCGCATGCGGTGCTGGACGTCATAGAGGAAGAAAACCTCTGCGATCGGGCGGAACAGTTAGGGGCGCGTCTAAAACAGTGGCTTGCGAGTTTACGGGATGCGGTTCCTGAAATCGCCGAAATCCGCGGCCCCGGATTTATGAATGCCGTTGAATTCAACCTTCCAGACGGGACTGCGCCTTACCCTGATTTCGCCAATGCAGTAAAAGCAAGTGCGCTGAAAAAGGGGCTCATCCTTCTGACATGCGGGGTTTATGGAAACGTTATCCGCTTCCTGGCACCGGTTACGATTCAAGATGATGTCTTCAACGAAGCGATTGATATCCTCGACGCTTCCATCCGTGATGTTCGATCAGAGCTGGGGAGAAGATAATGGATATGTCAAGCAGACTGTCAAATAAGTCCCTTCTAATCAGCGCTGCCCTCATTGGTTGTGATTGGGTTCGTGCATCGACGTCGGGCGGTTTTTTTGACGTACGCAATCCGTCGACCGGTGAAGTGATCACATCACTGCCTGACATGGGGGTTGAGGAAACCCGGCGGGCGATTGATGTGGCTTATCTTGCGCAAAAGGATTGGGCGGCCAGGACCGGCAAGGAGCGGTCTGCGGTTCTTCGCAAATGGTATGATCTGATGGTCGCCAATGTTGACGATCTGGGTGCTATTCTTTGCGCCGAGATGGGCAAGCCCCTGGCCGAGGCCAAAGGCGAAATCATGTATGGCGCGAGCTTCATCGAGTGGTTCGCCGAAGAGGCCAAGCGCGTTTATGGCGACATCATTCCGGGCCACCAGCCCGACAAGCGCATCATGGTGCTCAAACAGCCGGTCGGCGTTGTCGCTTCGATCACGCCCTGGAACTTTCCAAATGCGATGATTGCCCGCAAGGTCGGGCCGGCCCTGGCGGTTGGTTGCGCCTTTATCGCAAAGCCGGCTGCCGAAACGCCTCTTTCGGCCCTGGCGATGGCCTATCTTGCAGAACAGGCCGGTCTTCCCAAGGGCTTGCTGTCGGTCATCACCTCCAAACGATCTTCGGTGATCGGCAAAGAATTCTGCGACAATGAAAAGGTCCGCAAGCTCACCTTCACGGGCTCGACCGAAGTCGGCCGCATCTTGATGAAGCAATCGGCCGATCAGGTGATGAAAACGTCAATGGAGCTGGGCGGCAACGCACCCTTCATCGTGTTTGACGATGCCGATCTTGATGCCGCCGTCGAAGGCGCGATGATCTCCAAATACCGCAACAATGGTCAGACCTGTGTCTGCGCCAACCGCATCTATGTTCAAGCCGGCGTCTATGACGCCTTTGCCGAAAAGCTTGTTGCTGCCGTTGATGCCATGAAGGTTGGAGACGGTTTTGACGAGGGCGTCACGGCCGGCCCGCTGATAAGCGATGATGCGGTTGCCAAGGTCGAAGAGCATATCGAAGATGCCATGTCCAAAGGCGCTTTGCTTGTCACCGGAGGCAAGAAACATGAGCTGGGTGGCACCTTTTTTAAGCCGACTGTGCTGAAAGATGTGACCCGCGATATGCTGATCGCCTCAGATGAAACTTTTGGCCCTGTCGCGCCGCTGTTCAAATTCGAGACGGTCGACGATGTGATCGAACAGGCCAATGACACGATCTTCGGGCTTGCCTCCTATTTCTATGCCAAAGACCTTTCGAAGGTCTGGACGGTGGCAGAAGCGCTCGAATATGGAATGGTCGGCGTCAATACCGGGCTGATCTCCACGGAAGTGGCCCCTTTCGGCGGCGTCAAGCAATCAGGAACCGGCCGCGAAGGCTCCAAATATGGCTGCGATGACTATCTCGAAATGAAATATATCTGCATCGGCGGGGTTTGATAGAACCCTTTGCATCTGCCTGCCTGCAGCTAGCCCGGTTCGTTGTAAACACGCTATGCAGTCAACTGCAGCGTGCCGCTCATTTCGCCGGTGGGATGGAATATGTTCCTGTTGCGTGCGCCACGGTCTGCTTGTCGGCGCCGGCGCGCATATCGATCTCGAACACCATCAGGTTTTTTCCAAGCTTCAAAATGCGGCAATGCCCGTCGATGGGCCCGGCCTCGGCCTTTCGCATGAAGTTGATGTTGAGATTGGTGGTTACCGACAGGGCATCGGGGCCGGCATGGGTTAAAACGCAGACATAGCCAGCGATATCGGCAAGCGTAAAAAGCGACGGGCCGGAGACCGTATCACCGGCGCGCAGATGCCGTTCATCGGCATCAAGCCGCATCACACAACCGCCTGGAAACACATCCAGCGCATAAAAGGCGGAATGGGCTTCATTCAGTTGCGGATAGACTTTTGCCATCAACCGGTTGACCTCATCGGCATTCATCACGGGTTTAAGCGGGCGAGGGGCCATGATTTTCCTTTCGTTTAAATGGACAGGCGCGCGCTATCAGCCACGCGGGTTTATCGGGCGATCATCGGTCCAGTCATAGGTGCCGAGGTCACGTTCCCGTACGGCTTTCTTCCATCCCTCGGCTTCTGATCTGGCCTTGAAATTCAGCCCCTCTGGCGAATGCCGGGTAATGCCGTCAAACAAGGTGGCAAACATTTGCGTCTGCTTCAGCCCCATCGCCTCAACCGCCTGATTGACGACCAGCTTCTGCATCATCAACTGATTGACAGGGACGGTGGAAATCCGTTCGGCCAGCCGCTCGACCTCGGCATCAAGCTCGGCGGCTGGAACCGATTTTAATACCAGGCCGAGCTTTTCAGCCTCCGGTCCCTTGATCCTGTCGCCGGTAAACACCATGCGCTTGGCCTTTTCCGGCCCCAGCCGGTAGACCCACATTGCCGTGGTTGGACAACCCCACACCCTGACCGGCATGTATCCGATCTCCGCGTCGTCGGCCATCACGATCATGTCGGAGCAAAGCGCGATGTCGGAGCCGCCAGCGATAGCATAGCCGTGCACCTTGGTGATAACCGGCCGGTGGGAGCGCCAAAGCGACATGAACAATTCGGTATTGCGCATCATGAAGGCGTAGTCCTTCATCGGATCCCAGGGCATGGCTTGCGTCATCTCCGCACCCGCACCCGCACCCGATCGCGCTTCGGCGTAATATTGCATGTCATAGCCAGCGCAAAAAGCGTCACCGGCACCCGATAGCACTATGACATGCACATTTTGGTCGCGATTGGCCTCTTCGACTGCAGCAGCAAGTTCAACCGGCAGATCGTCGTCGATCGCATTCATCACGTCTGGCCGGTTGAGTGTGATCCGGCCAATCCTGCCATCTTTTTCGTAGCAAACCTTCGCCATGAACTTTGTTCCCCCTGAATATGAGCGTGTCGATAGCGGCGCGCGCAGTCAAGCGGCCTGGCAAGATTGGCCACAATTATGCTGACCTGTGATAGCATCGCGGCGATTCAAATAACCAGTACAGGCAGTGAAGTGAAAATGGCCGGAATATTGGCACCTGACCCGGGTGAAGATGCGCCGTTTGTGACGAATGTTAAAGGCGGTGTTTTGACAATCGAACTGGCCGCGCCACCGACCCATTCCCTGTCGCTCGATGTGCTGACCCGGCTCGCCGGGCTTTTTGCCGCCGCGCGCGACAACAACAAGGTCAATGTGATCGTCATCGCCTCATCGGGAAAAATATTCTGCGCCGGCCATGATTTGCGCGAGATGAAAGCCCATCACGGCGATCCTGACGGCGGCAGGGCGTTTCTTGAAACATTGTTTGAGCGCTGCTGTGATGTCATGCAGGCCATCGTGGATAATCCCAAACCGGTGATCGCGTCGGTGGACGGCATTGCGACAGCCGCCGGCTGTCAGCTGGTTGCCAGCTGCGATCTGGCGATTGCATCGGAGCGGGCGCAATTTTGTACACCCGGCGTCAATCTGGGCGGGTTTTGTTCAACGCCGATGGTCGCGTTGTCGCGAAATCTGTCGCCCAAACACGCCATGGAAATGTTGCTGACAGGCGAGATGATCGATGCGCAGACGGCTCGGGACTTTGGTCTGGTTAACCGGGTTGTGCCGCCAGAATACCTGAATCAGATTGTCAGGAAATATGCGCAAACCATTGCATCTAAATCGTCTTCGGCAATCGCCATGGGCAAGCGCGCGTTTTACCGGCAGCTCGATATGCCGTTGGCCGAAGCCTATGCCTATTCATCAAAAGTCATGGCCGACGGTTTCATGAGCCGCGATGCGCATGAGGGCATGTCGGCATTTTTCGAGAAACGCACGCCTGAGTGGGAGGATAAATAAATTGTTGTTTGGCAAGCAATCATGTCATCGGCTGCAAGAATTTATTGCCGGCTACTGGCGCCATTCTTGAAATCGACTGGAAAACGCACTATTATCTACTCGCAAATCACACAGCTAGCTGCGTGTTCAAGGTGGTCTAAGTGTCAGAAAAAAAAGACAATTCCCAAAAGCCCCAAAAGCCCCAAAAGCCCCAAAAACCCGGGCAATACGGCCCCCTACCTATCTATCTTTGAGCAAAACGGCTGGTTTGCGCCAATTCTGTTCGCCTAATGTAATCGATTGTGCGGCTGCGGGGGGTCTTCAGGCTTCCTTCCAGAGCCAAGAGAGCACGTTCGGCCAGATGAACAGCAAAATCGACCATCTCGAACAAATGCCCGATCATCTGCAATTTGCGTTCTGCATCGAATGAGGCGAACTTCTCTTCCTGAAGCGTGGCGACAAAACCATCCATCACCGACATATGGTGATAAAAGCGCACGATGTGGGGAATTTCCTCGTCGCCGAGAATGGCAATTTCGCTTTTGATTTCGGCATAGATATCCGAGTTCAGATATGAACTGAAATAGGGCGAGTAATTCTTTCCGCCTTTGGCCTTCAGCCGCCGGGCAATTTCCGGCAGCACCTCATCAGACAGCGGGCTGATATAAAGCATCCGCCATTGAGATTCGACTTCAGCTCTCAAGGCATTGCGGATATCGCGGCGGCGTTCACGCCGCATAAGGTATTGTTTTCCAAGCCAGGCGCAAATAGCGGCAAGACCGGTAAAAACGACACCGGTAAACCCAAACAACCCGCCAATCGCGGCGGTGATATGTTTGTCTTCAACAAATCCCAGCCAGGCAAGAAAATCGATCATATTTAATTGACACCCGGATATACTGTGAACTCAAGATTAGATTAAATAATGGTGCAGCGCTACCGATCTGGCCGGGATTTATGAAATGCCGCTTGAAGGGCTTGTTTGAATTGTATATGTTCATGAAATGTTCCAGATACAGAAAGCGATTTGATGCAATTCGATCCGCGTATTTCCATTGTCACACTCGGTGTTGCCGATCTGAAAAAGGCCACCGCGTTTTACGAACAGCTTGGGTGGAAAAAGTCGCCTGCCAGCCAGGATAGCGTGACCTTCATCAAGCTGAACGGCACGGTTCTTGGCCTTTATTCAAGGCGGGGATTGGCGGACGATGCCGGCGTGGAGGATTCAGCCCCTGGTTTTTCAGGTGTATCGCTCGCTCACAATCTGGCCAGCGAGGCGGAAGTCGATGCGGCCTATGAATTTGCGCTGTCTTGCGGCGCCAAAGCGGTCAAGCCGCCGCAGAAAGTCTTCTGGGGCGGCTATTCCGGTTATTTCGCCGACCCCGACGGCCATTTGTGGGAACTGGCCTATAATCCGTTTGCACCGCTCGATCAGGATGGCCACTTGACCTTGCCTTAGAGCGTGTCTCAGTGGCCGGCAGCTAAAAACGGCTGAATGCGCTTACTGCGACGAGTTGCTGGAACGATCGACACAACGGAAAACAATGCACTGGTTGGTATCGGCAGCCGGTATTGTCGCCCTAACCGGATATTTTTCTGTATCGCAGAAGGCACCGTTGCTGACATAGCGGTCATACAGGCGCAGGCTCGGATTGCGCGTTGATTGGTATCGCATGATCGCCGCACCCTCCTCTTGGATGATCGACTGAATGCGTTGGCAGCTAAGCGACGTTGAATTGTGGCGCGAAATTGCCTGGGCTGCGGTGGCCGAGACTGTCAATGCCAGCGCGGCTGTCATGATTTTGTACATAATATTCTCCAATCGCCAATAAATCCGATGGTAGGAATGTTGTGCGTATTTCATCAACTGCAACCGCCCAGGCAATAACAATAGATTGAGCAATCTGTTACCTGCCTGCCTCGCAGTCGCATCAAGGCGGTGGAAGCGTTTGCGCAACCATTGCCCGTCCGGTCATAAAAATTGTAGGGACGCGGTAAACTTATCTGGCTTGGGTTGGGACAGCATGGATCACGATCAATACGAAGATGCCTATATCCGCGACATCTTGAAATCTGTCCGGTCGGTGGCCATTATCGGCGCTTCGGCAAATACCGTTCGTCCGTCATATTTTGTTGCAAAATATCTGAAGGACAAGGGATATCAGGTCCAACCCGTTAATCCCGGCCACGCCGGAAAGCAGATTGTCGGGTGCATGACCTACGCCAGGCTCTCAGATATCCAAGACGCTATCGACATGGTGGATATATTCCGGCCCGCCGCCGCTGTTCCAGCTATCGTCGACGAGATTTTGGCGCTGAACCAGCTGCCAAAAATCGTGTGGATGCAGTTGTCGATTCGCAATGACGAGGCCGCAGCCAGGCTGGAACAGGCAGGGCTTTCCGTCGTGATGAACCGCTGCCCGAAAATCGAATATGCACGTCTTTCCGGTGAAATCGGCTGGAACGGCGTCAACTCGCACATCATTTCCGCGAAGAAACCATTGGCGCGCCGCCGGCTTCAAAACCTGCAGCTGTGAAGGCCAGGCAAACCTGTTGCCTGCATCAAAAGGCTGGTGAAAAAGCGTTCAACCCCGGCGGAAGGGAACCCGCCACTCCTGCCGGTACATCCGCGGTCAGCAGCAACGAGAACCATATTCTGTCTAACGCGCGCTTGTTACATCCATGTGACAGCCAAACGGCGTTTTGTAGTAATTTTGACCTTCTGCTCCGGTCGCAGATAAGCTATCTAGCATGACAGTTTGATTAACTAGCTCCGTGACAGTTTGATTAAAAGAGGGCCTCATGTCTCAGCGTACTCCCGGTTTCGATACTCTTGCCATTCATGCCGGCGCCAAGCCGGATCCGGTGACGGGCGCCCGCGCCACACCGATCTACCAGACCGCGTCTTTCGTTTTTGATGATGCCGATCACGCCGCCTCGCTGTTCGGGCTTCAGGCATTCGGCAATATCTATACGCGGATCATGAATCCTACCCAGGCGGTACTGGAAGAAAGGCTGGCCGCACTTGAAGGCGGCACGGCAGCGCTCGCGCTTGCATCGGGCCATGCGGCCCAGCTGGTTGTTTTCCATACCATCATGCGGCCGGGTGAAAATTTTGTCGCCGCCAAAAAACTCTATGGTGGGTCGATTAACCAGTTCGGCCATGCATTCAAGAATTTCGGCTGGGAAGTCCGCTGGGCAGACCCGGACGATATTTCCAGTTTCGAAGCTCAGATCGACGACAAGACACAGGCCATATTCTGTGAAAGCCTGGCCAATCCGGGCGGCACTTTTGTCGATCTGGAAGCAATCGGCAATATTGCCCGCAAGCACGAATTGCCACTCATCGTCGATAATACGATGGCAAGCCCCTACCTGCTTCGCCCGATCGAACACGGCGCCGATATCGTTGTCCATTCACTGACCAAATTCATTGGCGGGCACGGCAATTCCATGGGCGGCGTCATCGTGGATGGTGGCACGTTTGACTGGTCGAAGTCAGGCAAATATCCGATGTTATCGGGCCCGCGCGACGAGTATGGGGGCATGGTGCTGCACGAGACCTTTGGCAATTTTGCCTTTGCCATCGCCTGTCGCGTGTTGGGCTTGCGCGATTTCGGCCCCGCCATTTCACCCTTTAATGCCTTTCAGATCGCCACCGGTTGCGAAACCCTGCCGCTGCGCATGCAGCGCCATTGCGACAATGCACTGGAGGTTGCCGGCTGGCTGTCGAAACAGGATCAGGTCGCATGGGTTTCCTATCCGGGACTGCCGGATGATGCCAATCATGCCATGATGAAGAAATATTCGCCCAACGGGGCAGGGGCCGTCTTCACCTTCGGGTTGAAGGGTGGATATGACGCCGCCGTCAAATTTGTCGAGGGGCTTGAGATGGTGTCCCATCTGGCCAATATCGGCGATACCAAATCGCTGGTCATTCATCCCGCTTCGACAACGCACCGTCAGCTTACTGACGAGCAGAAGATTGCGGCTGGCGCCGGCCCGGATACGGTCCGTCTGTCAATCGGCATCGAAAGTGTCGACGACATCATCGCCGATATTGCGCAAGCCTTGAAAAATGCCTCATAGAAGATACGCCGCCGCCGGGCTTACATGTCGTCGATCATATCGAGCATTTGGGGCGGCAGGACTGCTTCGGGAAGGGTGAATGTCCGGCGCTCGTCACCATCACCGACTATGGTAATTTCATAGCTATAGCGATCCGCGCCGATATTTCGCGTGCCGGGCATTGCCTGAAGCTTTTCCAAAACTTCAGGCGCAAAAGCATCGCACACAGCCTGGCGTTGCCCGGCAGCGAGGGAATCGGTGGCAAGGCTCTTTTCGGGTCCACCCAGACCGGCAAATCCGCCGCTGGTTTTGATCACGATCATCATGATTGCACATACCTGCATGTTGATAGCCAATTTCCAAACTCAACCGCCATCATAGGCTTTAAATCCGGCCAACAGAAGGCCGCACCGGCCGTCGATGCGGCCTTGCAATGCCGGAAATGGCAAGGTGGCGTTGTTAGGGCGTGTCGCGGCGCGACAACGCCTTTACCGGCTTGGAACCATTGAAGCATTTTTTCTTCTATGGCCCCGAATTGGTCAAAGCTGCCCTAGACAGAAATGCCGACAAGCTTCCAGGCGCGGCGGAGCATTTGCACTTCGACACTGCCGGTTCCGCAAAGTGTGGTCGCCGATTCAATGGTCTTGATTGCCCATTGAATAAAGGTGGCATGCGGATTGTTGATCCGCTGTAGTGCATCGTACCAGATTTTGCCGGGTGCCTCCCAGGCGCTGCCGCCGAGATATTGTGCGAACAGGTGGAAGGCGTGATTGGGGATACCGGAATTTATAT
Organism: Rhizobiaceae bacterium; assembly: GCA_963669455.1. Lineage (GTDB taxonomy): Bacteria > Pseudomonadota > Alphaproteobacteria > Rhizobiales > Rhizobiaceae > JAWKWH01. The sequence continues at coordinate 2,789,956 of OY770026.1, read as the reverse complement.
GTACGCCGCCATTGTCTGCCGTCGTGTCGACATAGAGGTCCATGTGGTAGGGCTGTGGATCCTGTCCAAGGACTGTATCGGCATAGGCGGTGCCGGGCGCCTTCATGCTGCGTAAAGCCACACCATTGATCCCCGGCGCCAGAATGCCGCGTCCGACCAGCCAGTCTGCTTCATGAGCGGCTTGCCCAAGCTTTTTTTGCACCGTCAGCACCCCGAACACATCAGCATAGCTCTCGTTTAAGGCTCCTGATTGGCCCTGATAGACAAGTCCGCCGGAGAATTGAACGACACCATGGGACATTTCGTGCCCGATGACGGACAGTTCGGTGAATTTCTGGAAGATCTCGCCGTCACCATCGCCATAGACCATCTGGCTGCCGTCCCAGAAGGCGTTGGCATAGTTGCGCCGGTGGTGGACGGTTTGGACCAGCTTGTTTCCTGCACCATCGAGCGAATCCCGGTCGAAACAGTCAAAATAGAGGTCATAGACGTCACCGGCGCCATCATAGGCCTCATCGGTAAACTGGTCGCCGGTCGGTCCGTCGCCTTCCTTGCGCGCCAGTTTCCCAGGCAGGCTGGCCTTGTTGCCGCCATCATAGATTTCCCGGTTGAGATTTCGAGTTGGCGCCGCGGCTGCCAGGGCCGGCGTGATAAAACTTGTGATATCGCGTGTTTTCTCCGACAGAACCGCCCCCGATGCCATTTCTGCCCGCTCTTCGCGGACTTTTGCATTTTGGGAGAGCATTGCCCTTGCCATGCCGGCAATTTTTTTATCACCTCTCATGCTAATCACTTCAAGCATGTGGGGTGGGATAATACAGTTTATCGGATTACGTGAAGAATTATTGTGTAAATTGCACATGACAACCATCCTGTGTTGTTTGTGCCCCGCAAAAATATATTAGCAATTATCAGGAATATTTCCAGAAAATAAATTTAAATGGTAACAAATATTCGCTCTGTTCGGAAAATTGATTGATGTCTTTGATCCGCTGCTTAAGCAGAAGCGGAAAATTGTTCAGTTTCCGACATGCCCCGAATATGGGTCAGCGCGTTGTTGATTTGGCGAAACATGTCGGTGGCATAGCGCGATATTTCATCGGGCAGATCAAGCCCGGAAAACCGGTCCGGATGATACTTTTTCGCTAGATCGCGGTAAGCGGCCTTGGCGGTATCGAAATCAGAGCCGTGCGGAATGCCCAACAGCATATAGGGGTCGGCATCGTTGCTGAATCTGGGTTGAAGGCGCGGTTGCTTGAGCGGCTCCATCGGTTCGACATAGGCGATCTGGCTCTTGGCCAGATATTTTTTCTGCCCATCCGCAGACAGGAATTCAAGAAAACTTGCATCCCTGTTGAGCGCTTTTTCCAGATCGGCCACCAGGCCACCGCGGATTTTGCCGCATACCGTCGTGCCGTCGAACATCCGAATGGATACTGGCACATCTTGCGTCTGATCACCGTATGGCATTGATCTGTTCTTTCCAATACCCGCTTCAACGATCGAAATTATCCATGTATTTGTTAAAATAATATGAGAACACACGTAAATAGTGCGCCTTAATCATAGCGGCCGAGCTACCATTCTACCGTAAGGTCCTCCAGCCCGTGAAAATGGTAGCTGTCGCGAAATTGAGGTTCAGCCAGAAGCGCCATGTTAGGCAATCGCTCAAACAATGTTTTGAGCAATAATTGCATTTCCAGCCGGGCAAGCGGCGCGCCAATGCAAAAATGAATACCGGCACCAAAGCTGGCATTTTTCTGGTCGGCCCGTCCGGGGGTGAAACTGCCGGGCTTCTCAAAGGCATCAATATCCCGGTTGGCCGCACCAAGCAAAAGCCCGATGACCCCTCCAGGTTCGATAATTACGCCGGGCGCTGCCTCGGTCCGCTGGTAGGCGTAGCGGGTAAACATGTGCAGTGGCGCATCAATCCGGATGCATTCTTCAATGGTGGCTGCGGTTTGAGCCTCATCGGAAAAAAACCGCCTCGGATCCCCGCCCTGTCTTAAAATGGTGCGGATTGCATTGCCGGTCTGGTGCACCGTTGCCTCATGCCCGGCATTGAGTAGAAGGATAGACGTTGAAATCAACTCGTCTTCGGTAAGCTTGTCGTCATTGTCGCGTGCGGCGATCAGCAGGCTCAGCAGATCGTCTTTGAGGTCTTTTCGGCGTTCCCCGATCCGGCCGCGTATATACCGGGTGAATTCCCGCGCCGCATCATTGGCGCGGTTTTCCGTCTTTGTGGAACGGTTATGCGAATACATCGCCACCATCGCATGCGACCAGTCGAGCAATTGAGGACCGTCTTCGGCCGGTAACCCCATCATTTCGGTGATCACGATGATCGGAAGCGGCGTTGCATAAGCGGCAATCAGGTCGCAGCCGCCGGCCGGTTCTATCCCGTCGATCAGTTGATGGGCGATTGCCTCGATGCGCGGACGCAACCGCTCGATTGATCGCGAAACGAAAGCGCGGTTGACCAGGCCTCTCAGCCTCGTGTGTACGGGCGGTTCCACTTCCAGAATTGACGAGGCTTCGACCCTGTCGAAATCGGTCAGGTGATCGCGTGGTCCAACCGGCTGCGGCGCATAATCGGGCCGCTCGCGCCCAAAATTTCGATCGCGCAACAGACGGCTGACATCGTCAAAGCCCGCAAAACACCAATGGCCATAGTCCCGCCAGAAAAAAGCCCGGGCCGACCGGTGCATAAAGCCATAGGCCTCATAGGGGTTCTGCACGAAGTCCGGTGTGTGAGGATCAAGCGACAATTGCCGGGTTTCCGGATCAAATTCGAGATAGGATGGACATGTCACGTCGTATCAGACCCTTTTCAATGCTTTGTACGAGCCTAACTTGAGCAGTCCCAGCGATAAATACCATGCGGCATAGATCGTGCTTTATTCACACTATCACCGATTTTTGACCGCTGCCGGCATGTGGTTAACCCTTGATTAACGCAGTTTACCGTCAAACTGCTGCTAACCGATTCGACCGGACAGTAACCGTAGCAACCGATAGGTCTTGCAGGCAGGGCTCCCGCAGCCCTATTTATCGAAAACTGATTCTGCGGCAATTTCCGCCGGCCCAAATGTTAAAGGATAAACGATGAAGGACCCGATTGAGACCGCGATGAACCTCGTTCCGATGGTTGTCGAGCAGACCAACCGCGGCGAACGCGCCTATGATATATTTTCAAGACTGCTGAAAGAGCGGATCATTTTCATTACCGGTCCGGTCGAAGACACGATGGCATCGCTTGTCTGCGCGCAATTGCTGTTTCTGGAAGCGGACAATCCGAAAAAGGAAATCGCGCTTTATATCAATTCGCCAGGCGGCGTCGTAACCAGTGGCATGGCGATTTACGATACGATGCAGTTCATCAAGCCGGCGGTTTCGACGCTGTGTATCGGCCAGGCGGTTTCGATGGGTTCAGTTTTGCTTTGCGCCGGTGCCAAAGGCATGCGCTTTGCCACACCAAATTCGCGTATCATGGTGCATCAGCCCTCAGGCGGTTTTCAAGGGCAGGCCTCCGACATCGAACGTCACGCCCAGGACATCATCAAGGTAAAAAAGCGGCTTTACGAGATTTATGTCTCTCATACCGGTCAGGATTATGACACAATCGAATCCAATCTTGACCGCGATAATTTCATGACGGCGGAAGAATCGCTTGAGTTTGGGCTGATCGACAAAGTGATCACATCTCGCGAGGCCCTGGAAGGAAAAGACGCAGACGAATAGACCACTTTATTGAGCCGGGCGAATAGGTTAGGTCGGCGGTGCGGCATTATAGCAACAATGCACAGATGATGCCGTGTCAGCCGCCTCGCATTAATCCTATGTTGAGTTTCAGTAGCTTAGCTTAAAGCCTTGTTTGGTTTTTTGTGGTTGAATGGCTAAAACACGATTTGCTGGGATTTGATCAGATTTATGTGTGGTAGTTGGCACGAACCGGTTGTCGCCATATTGTAACGATTGATGAGGTCCATTTGCCGGTATGAGCCGGCGGTGCATCTGAAAGGACGATTGGAATATGAGCAAAGTCAGTAGAGGCGGCGGCGGCGACACAAAAAACACGCTCTATTGTTCGTTTTGCGGCAAGAGCCAGCACGAAGTCCGCAAGCTGATCGCCGGGCCTACGGTCTTTATCTGCGACGAATGTGTCGAACTGTGCATGGACATCATCCGCGAGGAAAACAAAACCTCGATGGTGAAGTCGCGCGAAGGCGTGCCGACCCCGCAAGAGATACTCGAAGTTCTTGACGATTATGTGATCGGGCAGGGCCACGCCAAGCGGGTATTGTCGGTCGCAGTCCACAATCACTACAAGCGCCTGGCGCATGCTTCCAAAAACAATGATGTCGAACTGGCGAAGTCCAACATATTGCTGATCGGACCGACCGGCTGCGGCAAAACCCTGCTGGCCCAGACGCTGGCACGCATTATCGACGTACCGTTCACGATGGCCGACGCAACGACACTGACCGAAGCCGGCTATGTCGGCGAGGATGTCGAGAATATTATTCTGAAATTGCTCCAATCGGCCGACTACAATGTCGAGCGGGCTCAGCGCGGCATTGTCTATATCGATGAGATCGACAAGATTTCGCGCAAATCCGATAACCCGTCGATCACACGCGATGTGTCGGGTGAGGGCGTCCAGCAGGCGCTGCTCAAGATCATGGAGGGCACGGTCGCATCGGTTCCGCCGCAAGGCGGCCGCAAGCACCCGCAGCAGGAGTTCTTGCAGGTTGATACCGCCAATATCCTGTTCATCAGTGGCGGAGCATTTGCCGGCCTGGACAGGATTATCTCAGATCGCGGGCGCAGCACCTCGATTGGCTTCGGTGCCCAGGTGGCATCACCAGAAGATCGCAAGACCGGCGAATTGTTCCGCAAGGTCGAGCCGGAAGATCTGTTGAAATTTGGCCTCATTCCGGAATTCGTCGGCCGTCTGCCGGTTCTTGCAACATTGGAAGATCTTGACGAAGACGCTCTGATTCAAATTCTGAGCGAGCCGAAGAATGCGCTCGTGAAGCAGTATCAGCGCCTGTTTGACATGGAAAGCGTTCAACTGACCTTCCACGATGGCGCGCTGCGCTCAATTGCCAAGAAAGCGATTGAGCGTAAAACCGGCGCTCGCGGGCTTCGCTCCATTATGGAAACGATATTGCTGGACACGATGTTCGAGCTTCCCGCTCTGGAAGGGGTGCAGGAAGTTGTGATTTCCGACGAGGTCGTCGAGGGCAATGCCCGTCCGCTCTATATTTATGCCGAGCGCGATGAGGAAAAGGGCGCAGAAAGCGCCTAGGGAAAAAAGCCTGGATTTTCCAGCCGGATTGGTCCGGTTGCAAAAACCCCGCCCCGGGGGTGTTTTGGGGACACATCAGCCCTTGCGGGCCATGTGGCGTTGATAAAACAGCTTATCCCCTTGATCTTGAGGCGTTTCGACGCCAGTTAAAGCGTGTTGCGTTTTATTGGATTCCTGACCTAAGGCATCAAAGAGTTTTGGGCACAATTCCCGGCCATACTGGCAATCTAGCCTTAATTACGGCATAGCCGGTGACAGGATGCGCAAACCGATTTGTTTTATGCGGCGGATTTGACCGTTTGCCGCAATTGAAAGGCAAGAGTTATGGCCACAGAAATTGACGCGGGTGGAAGTAAACCGGTTGATGGAATTTATCCGGTACTGCCGCTTCGCGATATTGTTGTTTTTCCGCATATGATCGTACCGCTGTTTGTCGGCCGCGAAAAGTCGATCTGCGCGCTAGAGCAGGTTATGGGCGGCGACAAGCAGATTTTGCTTGCAACCCAGATGAATGCCGCTGACGATGATCCAGACGCATCTGCGATCTACGATGTCGGTACGATCGCCAACGTTTTGCAATTGCTGAAACTGCCCGATGGCACGGTCAAGGTACTGGTTGAGGGCACGACCCGCGCCACTATCACTGAATTTACCGATTACGTCGAGTTCCACCAGGCACAGGCCGTTATTCTTGCCGAGGAGGATGAGGACGAGGTGGAGATCGAGGCGTTGGCCAGATCCGTCGTCAGCGACTTTGAAAACTATGTGAAACTCAACAAGAAGATTTCACCGGAAGTGGTGGGTGCTGCCGGCCAGATTGACGACTATTCGAAGCTGGCGGATACAGTCGCGTCGCATCTGGCGATCAAGATTCCAGAAAAGCAGGAGATGCTGGCGACACTCTCCGTCAAGGCGCGCCTTGAAAAGGCGATGGGCTTCATGGAATCAGAGATTTCGGTACTGCAGGTCGAAAAGCGCATCCGCAGTCGCGTCAAGCGCCAGATGGAGAAAACCCAGCGCGAATATTACCTCAATGAGCAGATGAAGGCGATCCAGAAGGAGCTCGGCGAGGGTGAGGATGGCCGCGACGAAAACGCTGAACTGGAAGAGCGTATCAAGAAAACCAAGCTCTCCAAGGAGGCGCGCGAAAAGGCCGAAGCTGAGATGAAAAAGCTTCGCCAGATGGCGCCGATGTCTGCGGAAGCGACCGTGGTTCGCAATTATCTCGACTGGCTGCTGTCGATACCGTGGGGCAAGAAATCAAGGGTCAAGCACGACCTTGATTTCGCTCAAAACGTGCTCGATACCGACCATTACGGACTGGACAAGGTCAAGGACCGCATTGTCGAATATCTGGCTGTCCAGAGCAGGCACAACAAGCTCAAGGGGCCGATCCTGTGCCTGGTGGGTCCGCCCGGCGTTGGCAAGACCTCACTTGGCAAATCGATAGCACGGGCCACCGGCCGCGAATTCGTTCGCATGGCGCTTGGTGGCGTTCGTGACGAGGCTGAGATACGCGGTCACCGCCGCACCTATATCGGCTCGATGCCCGGCAAGGTTGTTCAGTCGATGAAAAAGGCCAAGAAGGCCAATCCACTGTTCCTGTTCGATGAAATCGACAAGATGGGCATGGATTTCCGTGGCGATCCCTCTTCTGCACTGCTCGAAGTGCTCGATCCGGAGCAGAATTCGACATTTATGGACCACTATCTTGAGGTCGAATACGATTTGTCGAACGTGATGTTCATTACAACGGCAAACACGCTCAACATTCCCCCGCCGCTGATGGATCGCATGGAGATCATTCGCATCGCTGGCTATACCGAGGATGAAAAAATCGAGATTGCCAAGCGGCATCTTCTGCCGAAGGCGATGACCGACCATGCATTGAAGGCAGAGGAATTCTCGGTCACCGATGAGGCGTTGCAGGAAATCATCCGCACCTATTCGCGCGAGGCCGGCGTTCGCAATTTCGAGCGCGAACTGATGACCCTGTCGCGCAAGGCTGTCACCGAAATTCTCCGCACCAAGGTCGAAACCGTCAATGTCACGAAAGATAATTTGGAAGATTACCTTGGCGTGCCGCGCTTCCGTTTCGGCCAGAATGAAGGGGAAGATCAGGTAGGTGTGGTCACCGGACTTGCCTGGACCGAGGTTGGCGGCGAACTGCTGACGATCGAGGGCGTCATGATGCCCGGTAAGGGAAAGATGACCGTCACCGGCAATCTGCGTGATGTGATGAAAGAATCGATTTCCGCGGCAGCATCTTATGTTCGCTCGCGAGCCGTCGATTTTGGTATCGAGCCGCCCTTGTTTGAAAAGAAGGATATCCACGTGCATGTGCCCGAAGGCGCAACGCCGAAGGATGGACCGTCGGCGGGTGTCGCCATGGTGACGGCGATCGTTTCGATCATGACCGGTATTCCGGTTCGCAGCGATGTCGCCATGACCGGCGAGATAACCCTTCGTGGCCGTGTTCTGCCTATTGGTGGTCTGAAGGAGAAGCTCCTTGCCGCACTGCGTGGTGGCATGAAAAAAGTGCTGATCCCCGAAGAGAACGCCAAGGATCTGGCGGAAATCCCGGACAATGTGAAAAGCGGTTTGGAGATTGTACCCGTCAGCCGGGTTGGCGAGGTGTTACGCCATGCGCTTCTCCAGATGCCAGAAGCGATTGAGTGGAACGAGCCTGCTGATTCGCACGCGTCTACAGGTGCAGAAGCCGAATCATCGGCAGGGGCTGTAGCACACTAGACCGGGCGGCAAATCGCCAATGAACGCTAAGGTATAAAAAACGTTCGATATCTGAAGTTTTTGACAGCCAAACGCCGGAATTCCGCAGAATTCCGGCGTTTTTTGCTTGGATGGGTTGCAACAAGTCAATAAACTCCGCGACTGATCGAGTGAGTCGCTCACTCGGCATAGCAACCAAGAAGGGGTTTCAACCATGAACAAAAATGAATTGGTTTCGGCTGTGGCCGATGCGGCCGGTCTTTCCAAAGGCGACGCACAAAACGCAATCGAAGCAGTACTTGAAACGATTACCAACGAACTGAAAAACGGCGGCGATGTCCGTTTGGTCGGTTTCGGCAATTTTTCCGCAAGCCGCCGCGAGGCCTCAACCGGCCGTAACCCCCAGACCGGCGCACCGGTTAACATCCCTGCGCGCAACGTTCCAAAATTTTCGGCGGGCAAAGGCCTGAAGGACGCGATCAACTGATCCCCCATTTGCGTTGCTTAAAGCGTGTTGCACTATTGGGGAGATTTTTGGAGAGGCAAAATGCAACGAAAATCGCGTCGGACCAAACGGACAAGCCACTTTTTCGTTTCCGAATAAACGCTACACGCTGATAAAAGCCGGGCTGGGTCCCGGCTTTTTATTTGCCTGTTGCCAGGCCGGGCAGGGTCGAAAGGCTTTAATTGGCAAGGCGTCGGCCTTTACCTGGGGCGTTTTGCGATGTGCCTCCTATGTCAGCTAGAGCATTTTTCGCTCAAACGGGTTCATAGAAGCGAAAAATGCTTCAATAGTTCCAATCCGATACAAACGTTGTCGCGGTTCAAAGCAACCGCAATACGCTCTGACATCGGGTTTTATGGCCAAGTAAGGCAATTGGCGATCAACATTGCGCGGGGCCGGGGATTTATGCTCAGCCGCCCTTGTTTCGCGTCATTTGATTTGCTAAGTGCGCCAAGCCGGTTGGGAGATTTTTCTTAGCCGGCCGTGCGGTCGTGGCGGAATTGGTAGACGCGCAGCGTTGAGGTCGCTGTGGGGCAACCCGTGGAAGTTCGAGTCTTCTCGACCGCACCAAAAAAGACTCGTGGGTCTGAAATGCCCCTAACACCTTGAACGGTAAGGTGAAAATTGGCGTTCTATGCCCCTTGTTTCGGCAGTATGAAATCCGCTCAGCAAAGGCCAGTTTTAGAACTGTTCTTTGAAGAGTAATGTTGCCAGTTTTCCAGATATTCCAAGGACTTGCGAGGAATTTGAGGGAAAGTTCTAGGGTCTGTGGACATTTATCGTAATGCGATGATTGTTGCTGCGATGGTCCATGATGCTTCGTAGCTTGTATCGGTTTTGTCGTAGCGTGTGTTCACGCCGCGGAACTCTTTGATTTTGCTGAAATAGTTTTCGATCAGATGGCGCCATTGGTAGGCTTCGTCATCGTGGGGAATGTGTAAGAGGCGATTTCGTTTTGCCGGAATGATCGCCCTGGCACCGCGACCTGCAAGTTTTTGGCGAAGGGCATTGGCATCGAAGGCCTTGTCGGCAAGCATTGCGTCAAATGACAGACCATCAATCAATTCGGGCACACCGACAATCTCGCTGCGCTGGCCTGGAAGCAGTTTGAAGCGAACCAGATTGCCGAGCGCATCTGTCAGCGCCAGAACTTTGGTGGTCAATCCGCCTTTCGAGCGGCCGATGGCCTGATTGAGAGTCCCCCTTTTGCGCCGCTTGCCTTTTGGTGCACGGAGATAATGGTTCCATCGACAAGGACATATTCAAAGTCCGGCTCGCCCGCCATTGCATCAAAAAGTCGTTGGAAAACACCACGTTGTGCCCATCGTCGAAATCGCCTGAACACGCTGTTCCATTCGCCAAAGCCTGGTGGCAAGTCGCGCCACGGCCCACCAACACGAACCTTCCAAAGCACCGCCTCAAGAAACAACCGATTATCCTCGGCAGTTCGGCCACGGTCTCGTACGCTACCAGGCAGCAAAGGTTCAAGTCGTTCCCAATTATGATCACTGATAGCAAAACGCTCACGGCGCATTGGAGCCTCCTCAAAAGAAAGCTTGAAGCACATCAAAGACCATTTGTGAATCCTATATGTCCACAGACCCTAGTTTTGTTGGCGACATCACCATTCAACGGAGCCTAAATTTGTATCACTTTATTAGCTGCCCCCTTTACCGATGAGCCGCCGAATCTCCGGACGGAATGAAGATTTTTGCCTGGCTCTCAGATCAGCACGAAACTGAGTCGGGCTTCGTCCGAATTGCGATTTGAAGCAGCGCGAGAATACTGCAGGATATGAAAATCCGCAGACATTGGCGATTTCCTTGATGGAATGCTCTTCATAGAAAAGAAGATTTCTAGCGGCCTGAAGACGGACGCGTAAATAAAGGCGCATTGGAGATGTTCCAAAGGTGCGGCTGGTAATGCGTGAGAGGGTGCGGATTGCGAGGCCAGATTTAGAAGCCAGTTCCTCAAGTGTCAGGGGAAAGTCCAGATTGCGTTCCATCAGGGAAACGAGTTGTGAAACCGGGTTATCATGTTCCGCTACAAAGCGCTGGTCTGCCCGCTGCCGAACTTCATGGTCACGCCGAGTATGAATCATCGCATTGGCGACTTCATTGGCCATCGCCTCGCCGCAATAACGGGCGATCAATGCCAGCATCAGATCGAGTGTTGCCACACCGCCGGCACTGTTAGCCAGTTTGTCATTCAGTTGGAAAATGCGGTTCCGTGGCCTTAGTTCCTGAAACCATTCGCGAAAGGCCGGAACAGCTTCCCAGTGCAGGACGATGTCATGGTCATCACCAGAACCTGCCAAGCCTGCTTGCGCAAGGGCATAGGCCCCGGTATCGACACCGCCCACCACGGCGCCATAACGTGCGGCAGTGCGCAGATAGCCCAGCAGTTTTTGTGAGATGTGTTGGGTTGGCAAATTGCCTTCAAAAAGCAGACAGACGTCGGCCTCATCAGCGGAAGCAAGATCACAATCTGCTGCAAACCACATACCGTTGCTGGCGCGCATTTGTCTACCTGTCTCAGAAACAAACTGCCATTCAAACAACTTTTGTCCGGAATTCTGATTGGCTATTCGCAATGCTTCACTGGCGAGAACAAGCGCAGCAAGAGGGAATTCAGGTTGCAAAATGAAAGTGAATTTTGTTTGTGTTTCCGACATCTGAATTTTAACAGTACGCAATTTATCGATATTTTGGCCTAAAATATCAAATATGTGGCAATTTTTGTCAACCTTGTCATGGAATTTGCATTCACCATTTCCATGGTCGGGGACCATTCGCGATATCCATGCATACGGACAATGCATGCGCGGTTCCCATCAATGAAATTCAAAAACCTGCTTGCAGGATGATGTGGTGTCGTCTGCACTGCGGTGACTATTGTCAAAATTTATGAGGTTAGTGTTAGTGGAGCATTTAAAAAAGAAACTTGAAGGCTGCTATGTCACCATCCCAACACCGTTCGAGGATGATGACGCGATGGCTGTGAACGAGGCCGTATTGCGGCAATATGTTCGCTTCCTCATCGATAATGGCTTGAACGGCGACTACGCAACCCTTCTCGCCGGGGGTGCTGCCGGTGATTTTTCCACCATGACGCTTGATGAACGTATCCGTGTGGCCGAGGTGGTGGTTGAAGAAGCCGATGGCGCTGTACCGATTGCCATGGGCGCGCAGACAACCAGCACGCTTGAGCTTGTGCGCTTGACCAAGGCGGCGCGTAAGATCGGTGCCGACTTCATTCAGGTTTCCTGCCCGTTCTATTTCGCCCATACACAAGCTGATTTTGAAGAATATATCCGCGCAGCCGCCGAAGCAGAACCGGATCTTGGGATTATCATTTACAATACATTCTGGACCAGCCAGAACCTGAGTTTTGCCATGGTCGAGCGCCTGGCAGACATCCCAAATATTGTTGGCCTGAAATGGGCCGCACCACGCACCGATGCGATGGAATTCGAGGATGTGTGTTCGCATTTTTCTGACCGATTCACGATCATAGACAACAATTTGTTCTTCGGGATGAGTGCCATGCCTTCTCTCGGCGCAAAGGCTTTCGAGGTGCATCATTGCAATTTTTGGCCGCAATGGGGAATGAAACTGATCGATGAAGTGCGGGCGGGAAACTATGCCGAAATCACCCGCATGCTGGTTGAAGAAGGCATGCCCTTCTACAAACTCTGGATCGATATCGAACAAAACTACACCAGCGGTGACGGGTATCTCGACAAATTGTGCATGGAACTGGTGGGCCTGCCGTCCAGCCGATGCCGTCCACCGACACGAGATGTTCGTCAGGACTATCGCAAAAAAACCCATGCGATGATGCAATCCATTGGTGTTCCTGGGTTGGTATCGCAATAACCACGACCACCGACGAACGATCGCTTTTAAACTTTACATGCAAAGGGAGTGCGTAAAATGAAACTGAAAACCATTAAACTGACTTGTATCGCGCTGGCGACTAGCCTGATGGGCTTTGGCACAGCTAGTGCTGAGGACGATGTACGTCTGCGGCTGAACTGGATGTATTATGGCAGCCATGCGGGCTTCGCGCTTGGCAAGGATGCCGGGATTTACGATGAAGCGAGGATCGATATAGATATTCGGTCCGGCAACGGTTCCAGTTCGGCGCACCGTCTGGTCGCCAATGGCGACAGCGATTTTGCCTATGGTTCCTGCGGAGCGCTTATCAACCTTGCTTCTCAGGGCGCTGAAATCATCTCCGTAGCCGTCATCGATGCGATGGGTGCAGAGGCAATTATCGTGCGTCCGGACAGCGGCGTGAAATCCATTCAGGACCTTAAGGGTAAAACCATTCTCACAACCGCCAATGCAGGTGTGAACACCTTCTTCCCGATTGTTCTGGCCAGTGCCGGGCTGACAAAAGAAGATGTGAAAGTTACCAATGTGCCGGACGGTGCGCTTGTTTCCGCATACTTGCAAAAGTCAGGCGATGCGGTCGGCATTCTGGGCGGACTGGATGATAAACCGGCTGAGATCCGCGCCAATGGCGGTGATGACCCCATGCTTTTCCCCTATTCAGACTATGGGGTTGACCAAGTCGGCTATTGCATTTCGACCCGCAAAGAGATGGTGAAAGACAATCCTGACCTTGTAAACCGCTTTGTAGACGCAACGGTCAAAGCCTATGCCGAAACCGAAGCTGACCCTGACAAGGCTGTTGCAGCGATTGCCGACATTGTCGGCGGCACGATGGCTGAGGACGAGGGCAAGGCGCAGTCACGTTCTGTTCTCGATGTTACTCTGGGCTTGCTTTACTCCGGTGCCAACACCGACAAAAAGCTTGGTTACAATGTACCCTCTGACTGGGAGAGCATGGTCAACCTGATGAAGGAATATAACGACCTTGATCCGAATGTCGATCCGGCCTCATTCTACACAAATGAGTTCATCGACTAGTCTTCCTGAAGGAATGCCGGTGGGCGGTTTCGCCCCCCGGCACTTTTTGAAAGTGTGAATATTATGAGCCATCGGATCGAGTTTTCAGGCGTGAAGAAAGTCTTTGGAGCAGGAGACAATGCTGTTCACGCTTTCGGCCCCGTCGATTTGACGGTGGAGGAGGGGCAATTCATTTCTCTTCTGGGGCCTTCGGGTTGCGGCAAGTCAACGCTGATGTTGATGACTTCGGGTCTTTTGGACCCGACCGAAGGCAGCGTAAGCATTGGCGGCAAGCTGATCAACGGACCGCAAACCGATATCGGGATCATGTTTCAGGATAACACACTGGTGCCCTGGCGAACGGTGCGTGGAAATATTGCACTACAGTTGGAAATGCGTGGCCTTGATCCGGCGGAGCATTCCGACAAGATAGAAAGCCTTCTGAAATCCGTCCATATGGAGGATTTTGCAGAACGGCATCCTTATGAACTTTCCGGCGGAATGCAACAACGCGCAGCCTTTTGTCAGGCCATGGTGCATGAACCGAAAACCATGCTGCTTGACGAACCGCTTGGCAAACTGGACGCCATGACCCGCGAAAGCATCCGGCAGGATCTGCAAAGCCTTTGGATGCAGGAAAAGCCTACTGTGCTTTTTGTCACCCATTCCATCGAGGAGGCCATTCAGCTTTCAAGCCGGGTTGCAGTGATTACGCCAAGACCGGGACGGATTGAGCGAATGATTGACATCGATTTGCCTTATCCAAGGGATTTCGAGGTCAAATCTTCCCCGGAATTCACCGCTTATGTGCGCGAAACGCAGGAGATATTTAGAGGCTATGGCGTCATCTGATCAAAAACCCTATTTCGCGGTATTGAAAGGGCGTGCGTTGCATTCCTGGCCCTTCATTGCCTTCTTCATTGGCTTCTTTCTTTTCTGGGAATATGCGGTTGTCTGGTTTGACATTCCAAGATTCATACTGACCCCACCATCTGTCATCGTTGCCAAAGGTATGGCTGATCTCGATCGCTTGTTTTACTACACTTATGTCACGGGTCTCGAGACCGTGTTGGGCTTTGTGATTGCCATATTGCTTGCTTTGCCGCTTGGCCTGGCAATCGCCTTCTCTTCAATTTTGAAACGGACAATCTATCCGTTCATCGTCTGCATCGAAATGGTACCAAAAATCGCTTTCGCACCCCTGTTCATTTCCTGGCTAGGGTTCGGTCTTTTGCCCAAGGTAATCATTGTGTTTCTGGTCTGTTTCTTCCCGATAGTTCTAAACGCTATCCTTGCCTTCAATTCGCTGAGCGAGGAACTCAGCCTGTTTTCCCGCTCGACGGGTGCCAGGGTCTGGCGTACTTTCTTAAAGGTGCGCCTCCCTGCCGCGCTGCCACAATGTTTCGTCGGCTTCAAATATGCGGCAATCAACGCAACGGTTGGTGCAGCGATCGCGGAATTTATCGGCTCGGATGAAGGACTAGGGTTCTACATTCAGATTGTCACTGGCAATATGCGCCCTGATCTTGCCTTCGCCGGCATCTTCTTTTTAACGCTGCTGGGCCTTTGTCTGTTCGGAATTGTGACGGTGGCGGAGCGACTGCTCATCCCGTGGCACATTTCAGTACGCCGTAAATAATACCTCCCCCCAATAAAAGGAATGCATCATGGCTTGGACTAAAGATGCTATATCGAGTCATGCTTCTGCGATGTCGCTGCCGACAAAAGCCTTCATCGATGGACAATTCTGCGATGCAGATGACGGGTCGACCTTCGACACGCTAAATCCGGCTACAAACGAACCGCTTTGTACTGTTGCCCATTGTAAGGGCGAAGATGTCGATCGGGCGGTTGCAGCAGCACGGCGCAGTTTTGAGGATGGTGGTTGGTCACGGGCCGCCCCTGAACATCGCAAGGAAGTCCTGTTGAAACTGGCGGGTTTTGTGCGCGAGAACGCCGAAGATCTGGCAATCATGGAAAGTCTCGATAGCGGCAAGACTATAACCGACTGCATGGAAGAGATCGGTGGCGAGGTGGCAAACTTCTTCCAGTGGTATGGCGAATTGACCGACAAAATGTTCGGCAAGGTCGCTTCGACCGGCGAGGATGCCCTGGCGATGATCGTTAGGGAACCTGCGGGCGTCGTCGGACTGGTTCTGCCCTGGAATTTTCCGCTCCTGATGGCTGCCTGGAAACTGGCCCCTGCTTTGGCTGCCGGCTGTTCTTGCATTGTAAAACCGGCTGAGCAAACACCGCTTACCGCATTGCGTTTGGCGGAGCTGGCGCGTGAAGCAGGTGTCCCCGATGGTGTGTTGAACGTGCTGCCGGGAATGGGTGAAACCACAGGGCAGGCGATTGGCCGCCATAATGATATCGATATCGTTTCCTTTACCGGATCAACCGAGGTCGGCGGTTATTTTCTGCGCTATGCAGGCGAAAGTAATCTGAAAGCCGTCGGGCTGGAAATGGGTGGCAAAAGCCCGTTCATTGTGCTTGACGATGCCGATCTCAACGATGATCTGATTGAACATGCCGCAACATCTGCATTCTGGAATGGTGGTCAGAACTGTTCCGCCAATATGCGGCAATTGGTTGATGAAAAAATTGCCGATGCGTTTCTCGAAAAAGTCGTTGCACGTGCGAAAGCTTACAAAGTTGGTGATCCGCTTGATCCCGATACCGATATTGGCGCGATGGTGACCAACGAACATATGGCCCGTGTCACCGGCCATATAGAAAAGGGAAAAGCAGAAGGGGCAGAGCTTTTGACCGGTCAGTCAATTGATGGCCCCGGGAATTTTATTGAGCCCACCGTATTCGGTAGTATGAGGCACGAGATGACAATTGCACGGGAAGAAATCTTTGGCCCCGTCCTTGGCGTCTTGCCGGTCAAAGGCATGGATGAAGCACTCAAGATGGCGTCTGACTCAATCTATGGTCTGCATGCAACCGTCTTTACTCGGGACATCGATCGCGCGTTACATCTGGCACAACGTCTGCCATGCGGTACAGTTTCGGTAAACGGCTTTTCGGAAGGCGATATCAAGACACCGTTCGGCGGCTATCGCCAGTCAGGCTCCCTATCGCGTGATAATGGTACCGAAGCGATGGAGCAGTATTTGCAAACCAAGACAATCTGGATATCGCGAGGCCAATTTAATTGACCAGTATTTCGGTCCAAGTGGAGTTGACGCAAGACCAGCAAGATCGGCTGGCTTTCAACGTGGGAGCCTCGCAAGTGACATTCGGTGGCCCAATTGACGCTTGCGAAATTGTCTTTGGTAATCCGGAGGCACATGAAATCGAGAATGCGGATGCATTGCGCTGGATACAACTCGAATCTGTCGGGTTTGGCGAATATCTCAATCTGGATTGGGCCCGGCTGGGGCACCGCATTACCATGATCAACCTGGCCGGTTTTTTTGCCGACCCGGTTGCAGAAACAGCACTTGCGGGCATTCTTGCACTCACGCGCGGCATGGATGAATTAATTGTTCTAAAGGGCGAGAAAAAGTGGGTTGGTGACCCGATCCGCACGCAACTGCGGCTTCTCAAAGGCGCGCGCGTCACCATGTTGGGGCGAGGGGCCATAAATCGCCGTCTTACCGAACTTCTTCTCCCCTTTGGCTGCAAGGTAAAACTACTTGGCAGTGATACTACGCCGGACGCTATTGATCGGGAACTTCTGGCAACCGATATTCTTGTGGCGGCGGTTCCAGACACGCCGTCAACCCGAGGTCTGTTGAATGCGCGGCGCCTGGAATTGATGCGCCCTCAGGCAATCTTCGTAAATCTCGGCCGTGGATCGCTGGTTGATGAAACCGCGCTTGTCAATGCGCTTCAAACCGGTTGCCTCGCCGGTGCCGTTCTTGATGTCACGCAAAACGAGCCGCTGGAGCAAGATGATCCGCTCTGGTCGTGTCCCAATGTTTTACTGACACAACATTCCGGCGGCGGAAGTCACGATGAGATAGATCGCAAAATAGATCATTTCCTGGCCAATCTGAAACGCTATCAAGCCGGTGAACCCCTTGAGGGGATCGTAGACATAAAACGAGGATATTAAAGGAATACCCGCAAGTGCCTAATATTGAAAAAATTCGCTGCGTATTACTGAGTTCACCCTATGCGGATGCGGATGACCCGGAAATCAAAGAGTGTTTTCCTAATGGTCCCAAGCGCACGATCGGCATGGTGGAGATTACGCTTGATAATGGTGTTACCGGACTTGGTGAGGGCTATCTTGCCGTCTTTGCTCCACTTGTTTTCAAATCGATCGTTGATTTGTGCGCACCGCAGGTAGCGGGCAAGGATGGCTTTGATATTTCCCGAAGAGTGCAAGACCTTCGCTCGCTTTGTGACTATTGGTCCCTACAAGGCGCTGCTCGCCATGTGATTGCTGCTTTTGAGACTGCATTACAGGATGCGAAGGGAAAGAGCCTCGGTCAACCTGTCTATGATCTCCTTGGTGGGGCAAAAATGGACAAGGTGCCGATTTATGGGTCCGGGGGATGTTGTGATGCTAAAGAACAATTCATCCGCGAACTTGACCTGCTAGAAAGCTTGGGAATTACACGTTACAAAATTAGGGCCATAAAAACTGATATCTTACGCACTGTCTGGGTATTGGAGGAAGCCGGAAGGCGCGGCATAGAGGTTGGTGTCGACATGTGCCAAAACCTCGCCGACCCGCCTCAGGCGGTGGATGATGTGATCGCCTATGTCAAGGCAGTACACTCCAAAACGGATTATCGCATGATTTTCGTAGAAGAAGCATTGGGATCGGATTGTCCCGATGAATTCCGCGAATTGCGTGGGCGCATTGACGTGCCGGTTTGCGGCGGGGAAATTATTACAACGCCCAAGGAAATGATTGAGCGCATCAATCAGGATGTCTACGATTTTGTACAACCCGATGCTTCCGTGATGGGTGGTATCTCGGCTGTGATGGATGTGTTTGATGCTGCCGGTAAAAAAGGAACCGATGTGGTTGTCCATGCCTGGGGCGGTGCTGCCGCGATCATGGCAAGTTATCATGCTGCGTTTGCAGCCGGTGGTAAACTGGTTGAATATCCGATGTTGGATTTCCCGCTTGGTGCCGAGATGATTGGTGATCAGGGCAAGATTGTTGATGGCGAATTACTACGTCCCACCGCTCCGGGGCTTGGCCTCACACTCACCCTTGAAATGGAGGAGCGTTACCCATTTGATGAAACGGCGGTCTATTCCTGTGCGTTGATTGATTTCGGCCCGCCACCGGACGGCTATTGGGCGCGAGACTGATTTAACAAAAGAAAGTAAATAGGAATGATTGTATGTTAACGGGAAAACATCTGATTGCCGGTGAATGGCTTAAGGGTAAAGAACATTTCACCAATGAGCCCGTATCGGGTGAAGCCGATCATTTCTCGGTTGGCACAGTTGAGCTGGTGAACGCGGCTTGCGATGCTGCTGAAGCAGCCTTTGAGAGTTATGGTTACACAAGCCGGGCTGTTCGTGCCACGTTCCTGCGTAAAATTGCCGAAGAAATTGATGCACGCGGTGATGACATCACAGCAATGGGTGTAAAGGAAACCGGTCTGCCGGAGGCAAGGCTTATTGGTGAACGGGGCAGAACAACAGGGCAGCTTAAGCTTTTTGCAGACCATATTGAAGCTGGCGATTATCTTGATCGTCGCCATGACGAGGCAATGCCTGATCGTGTCCCCTTGCCAAGACCGGATCTACGCGTGATGCAGCGCGCGATAGGCCCGGTTGCTGTATTTGGTGCTTCGAACTTTCCGCTGGCTTTTTCGACGGCTGGTGGCGATACAGCGTCCGCTCTTGCTGCGGGGTGTCCAGTAGTCGTCAAAGGGCATTCAGCCCATCCGGGTGTGTCCGATATTGTTGCTCAGGCCATTGATGTGGCGGTTAAAGCCTGCGATCTCCATCCCGGCGTATTCAGTCTAATTCAGGGTGGCAGTCGGGCCGTTGGTACTGCATTGGTTCAGCATAAGTTTATCAAGGTTGTCGGATTTACCGGCTCACTAAGCGGTGGACGTGCCTTGTTTGACCTTTGTGCAGCACGTCCTGAACCAATTCCGTTTTTTGGTGAATTGGGTTCCATCAACCCAATGTTCATTCTTCCGAAAGCACTTTCAGTTCGCAGCGTTGATCTTGCACAAAGGTGGGCTACCTCGCTGACCATGGGTGCGGGACAGTTCTGTACCAATCCAGGTGTTGCTGTTGTTCTGGCCGGGGCGGATTCTGATGCGTTTGTTGATGCAGCATCGAATGCGCTGCGCGAGGTAGAGGCGCAAACTATGTTAACCCAAGGGATTGCCGGTGCCTATCACAGAAGTCGTGAGTGCTTTATTGCTTCTTCTAACGTACGCAATGTGATGACCACTACCTGCGATCAACGTAATGCTACGCCTTACCTTTTTACTACGACGGCATCAGAATGGATGGTTAATGAGGAATTGAAGGAGGAAGTATTCGGCCCACTTGGCTTAGTTGTAATTGCAAAATCGCTGGAAGAAATGCTCGACCTCGCTCGCACTCTGCATGGACAGTTAACCTGCACGCTGCATATGGAAGATGGTGATGTAGACCATGGTCGCAAATTACTCCCGATTCTTGAGCGTAAGGCAGGACGTGTTCTTGCAAACGGATTCCCGACCGGTGTCGAGGTCTGCGATGCAATGGTTCATGGCGGCCCTTATCCGGCATCCACTAATTTCGGTCACACATCGGTCGGTACACTTTCCATCCGGCGTTTTCTTAGACCCGTTTGCTATCAGGACATGCCAGAGGCGTTACTCGAGGACAATTGGAAATGATGCTGTTGGGAACCTTCGACTACAGATAATTTCACAAAAAATCTAAAAATTCTGTCGTATTTTCATCGCTAGTAATATGCTGTAGCACAAAAATCGAAGTAGAGACTGGCCTGCCTTGTTTAGGTGGTCCAACCTTGGTGTTAGAGCCAGCAGGTTTTGTTTAGCAGCGTTGATGCTGCCTCTCCCTAATAAGGCGGCATGTGCGTTGCGGGCAAGATGGTTTGTTGAGCCGGTGGTCTGTAGCCCAGAGACGGGTGTGGTCTTTCGGTGTTGTCGTAACGCCTCCAGCTTTCGATCAGGATTTGCGCCTCCTTCAAAATGTAGAAGATTTCCCGCGCGAGAAGCTCGTCACAAAGCTTGGAGTTGCTGCAACCATTGCCTCAGAGCAATGGCAATGAACTCAGATCCGTTGTCGGAACGTATGTGTTCTGGTGGGCCATGTGTCACAAACAGCTTGTTCTGTCACACCAATCGATCGAACAGCCTGTCCGGTCGTGTCCCCTTGGCTCTAACGCACGTCAACAGCTCGCAACCTCGCAATAATCTCTTCAGGTTTGGCTCTCTTGCCCATAGTTTAACTCCATAAATGAAGCTAACTCTAACGCAAAAATTGGACCACTTTTACGACGGCAGACCACACTCCTCTAATTCATCAAATATGGCTGGCAGCGGTGGTTCTAGTTTTGTCTCTCCATCCGCACCATTTCTCCCTTTTTGTCCGGCCCTAAGACATGGGTAACGGATTGACCCTAAGAATGGGTGACAATCTCGAGCCGAACGGGTTATCGGCTGTTTGCCGTGTTCCTTGCTTCAGGTCGATATATCCCAGATCACAATGCATGAAGCTCAACAGCCAAGTGTCGTCTCCACCTCTTTGATGCCAAGCCACTGACCGCCATGACGGTTGATATGGAGATCTTCTTGCGATGCATGTAGATCCAGCCGCGTGCGGTGACGAGAACGTCCCCGTTATGGAAGGGATTATCCGTGGTTGCAAAAAAGCCTTTGAAAAATTTCATGAGCGGCAGCCAGATCTTGAACAATCAGGCCGTGCGATTTGTAGGCGGTAATCTGGCTTTCAAAAGCTCTTCCTGGATGCCGACCGGCAAGCACTTCGCCGATTTCGACAATTTCGTAATCCGGTCCGATAATTCCATTTTGGCGGGCGTCGATGACTTCGCCGGACTCGATTTTGGAACTTGCTAATGCATCTGTGAAGAGGTTGAGGCGGGCAACACCGGCGTTGTCAATTTCGCGTGCATCTGCACGGCTGGCACCGACCAGATTAACGTGTTGGCCCGGCTCAAGCAGATCACCCGGCAGGAACGCTGTTGTCGAGGACGTGAGTGTTGTCACCACATCGGCCCCCTTAATCGCCGTTTCCAGTGTCGGGATAAATTCAAGTCGTTCTGCCTGGCCCGGGAAGCTGGCAATCAACTTTCGGGCGCGTTCCCCATTGCGTGCCCAAATTCTGATTTTTGCCTGATCAAATACTTCAAAGAAACCTTTGACATGCCATTCGGCCTGCTCTCCTGCGCCGCAAATGGTGATGATCTGGGGGGTAGGGCGAGCCAGTGTTTTTGTCGACAACATAGTCATCGCGGCGGTGCGTATGGCGGTCAGCACATCTGCATCAAACGTGGCAAGGGGACTGCCGGTATTGCTGTCGAACAGGGCAAAACTGCCCTGATGGGATGAGAGGCCTAAGGCGGGTGCGCCGGGAAAAAGGCTCAAGAGCTTGGCGCCATGGACCGGTGGCTCGGGCAAAGCGCCATACATTACTCCGAACTTTCCAAGATCATTGATGGGCATGACCTGCCGAATTGGAATGGTCGCCGTCTTTTCAGATACGGCGACCATCGCCTTTTCCAGGGGGCTTATCAGGTCTGAAACCTTGACGGCCTGCTTTATGTCATCGGTGCTGACAAATTTTGGCCTGGAGTTCGCTTCACTTAGGGGATGGTGATTGTCAGCGTGCAATTTGAGGCTCTCCTCGTTCATTGACTGCTCCTTTGATCATGGGCATCGAAGCCATGTTCCGAAAAATGAAATGGTGCCGGCATGTGGCCACCATAGGTCTCGCAATGCGTATGGTTGGTCTGGCAACTGCCAATGCGTGCACTGGTCAAATGCAATGAAGCTCCAGCTCTCATGTATCTGGAAGAGGCCCGGCCGCTTCAGGTGAATAGCGGGGCTGCAGAATTTGCCCCGCCATGCTTGTTCAAAGTCGTATTAATTCCACCCGCCTGCGCGCAGTTCGGTTGCAATTGTTATTTTGACTTCATCTGAGGTGAGTGGAACGAATTTCTCCAACCCGAAATCTGAACGAAGAATTTTTCCCTCACCATGGGCAGCAATCCAGTCGCCTTGATAATACTCGACAAATTTGCCGACTGGGTGCTTCCCATTAAGGGTCAGTTCCATATTGAAGGTTACGGATTTTGTCTTACCCTTTATGGTCATGTCTCCGGTCAGGGCGACTGTTTTATCACCGGTGCGCTCGATACCTGTCGAAACAAACGTGATCTTTGGAAATTTTTCAGCGTCAAAGAACTCGCTCGCCTTCAATTCCTCATCAAGCTTGGCAATGCCGGTCGATATGCTGTCGGCAGCAATGGTAATGTTAGCTGATGTGGCCTCGATATTACCTTCATCGAAATTGACAGTCCCACTGACATTCCCCCATTCGCCAGACTGATCCGTTACTCCCGCATGGCTGTAGTAAAACCGGACTTCCGTATGACCCGGGTCAATGACATATTCGGCTGCTTGCACATTCAGTGCCAACGATAGAAACGCGATTGCGCTGATAGCTAGAGATTTCATGAATTCCTCCTTTTCAAAGGGTTGAATTTGGCCGCACGAAATACCCCCGGCTGTGTTCCCCAGGGCTAGTTCGGTGAGGTGCGGCAGCCTTGAGAGCTGCCGCTAGGTATTGTCAGGGTTTACAGGCGCTGGCGCAGGGTCGATCCTGTATAGGCATGATTGAATGCCTTCGCCTTGGCCAGAAACGCATCATAGCTTTCGCGAACCTTTGCAAAGTCTGCATGGGCTGCGGCGTTTTCATCCATAACTTCCAAAGTTGCCTTTTTAAGCGCCGCGACCACATCGTCGGGGAACTCATCGAAGACAACTCCATCCGCCTTCAGCTTTTCGAAGGCAACTGAGTCAAAGTAGGTGAACTGTGACGCAGTCTCCAGGGAAACGGCGCTTGCGGCATTGGCCAGGATCGCCTGAAGATCGGCTGGCAAGCTGTCATATGCATCTTTGTTGACCACGATTTCAAGCGCGGCGCTTGGCTCCTGGAAAGACGGGAAGTAGCAATAATTGGCCACTTTATTCAAGCCGAAACCCTGATCAAGAAACGGACCAACCCATTCTGCCGCATCAAGTGCGCCGGATTTGAAAGCCGGGAAAATTTCTGGCGGTGGTGTCAATACGGCATTGACGCCGATCTTACGCAAAACTTCACCACCAAGACCGCCGATTCGCATGTTGAGGCCGGACAGGTCTGCCAGCGAATTGATTGGTTTTTTAAACCAGCCGGCCGACTGCACGCCTGAATTGCCGCAATAGAAGGGCACGAGACCGCGTGTCGTATACAAGTCTTCCCAAAGTTTCTGGCCACCGCCCCATTGCAGCCACGCTACAAATTCGATGGTTGTCATACCGAAGGGAATTGCCCCGAAGAAATGGTTGGCGGCATTTTTGGAAGCTGCATAAAATGGCGTTGAGTGGCCAATTTCGGCGGTTCCCTGCTGAACGGCATCTTCCACTGCGAAGGGGGGCACAAATTCGCCACCCGAGAAGATTTTGAATGTCAGACGCCCATCGGACATTTCGGTCACCCGCTTTGCAAAGCTTGCAGAATTGGTTCCTACGCCCGGCGCCTTTGCGGGAAAGGATGTTGGTAACTTCCATTCGATTTTTCCCTGAGCGATCGCAGGGCTGGCGAGCGCCGCAGCAGGCGCGGCAAGCGCGGCGCCTTTCACAAATTCTCTTCTTTTCATTTTGCTTCTCCTTCTTGTTGTGAACGTGGTTTAGTTGAATAAAAGTTCGGGTAGCCAGGTTGCCAGCTCCGGTATCTTGAGAACGATCGCGATGGCGACAAGTTGCAACGCAACGTAGGGGATGACGGAGATGTAAATATCGGTAGTGGTGATGTGGGCTGGCGCTACTGAGCGATAGTAAAACAGCGCAAAACCGAAGGGCGGTGTCATAAAGGATGTCTGGATATTCAGCGCGATTAGAATTGCGAACCAGACGGGGTTGAAATCTGCTTGCAAGATAACCGGCCCGACAATCGGTATGACGATGAAAATGATCTCAACAAATTCGAGCACAAATCCCAGCAGGAATATGACCAGCATGGTCACCAACAGCATCCCCCATGCACCGCCTGGAAGTTCGGAGAAGAAGGATTGGACATATTCGTCTCCTTCAAAGCCCCGAAAGACCAGCGACAACATACTCGCGGCGATGATAATACCGAAAACCATCGCTGTTACTTCGATTGTTTTGGAAAGGGAAATGCGCAAAACATCTTTTCGGTGCAGCCAGTAACAGCAGTAAATCAGACTGGCAGTGACTGCCCCAACCAGGATTGTTCCGGTGATGGACCCAGCATCGAAGATGAGGTCTCCGGTGGTAAAATCCACCCGGGTCAGGCCGGCACTCTGCATCGCGAAAAGCACCACAAGCGCGCCAACCGTGGCAACGCACAGATGCGGCAGATATTTAGGCGCTTTTTCAAGGCTAAAGGCTGCAATCAAAATGGTTCCGGCAACCCCGATTGCAGCCGATTCTGTGGGCGTGGCAACTCCGAAAAGAATTGAACCCAGCACCGCGATGATCAGCAAAAGGGGCGGTAGTATGTTGGACAGCAGCGTGAATATTGAAACATCTTGTGAGGGCAGGGTTTCCACCGGCTCTGGCTTAACGGAGGTTTGTTCGGAGCGTTTTTGGAACAGCAGAGCCACGAGCGTGTACAGGGCATATAGTCCGACCAGCAACAGGCCAGGCAACAGTGCGCCGGCAAACAGATGACCGACACTGACCGGGTCGGGAGCGAAGTTACCGGCTGTTTGCTGGGCCTCAATATAGGCGTTTGAGATCTGGTCACCCAGTAGGATTAGGACGATGGACGGGGGGATGATCTGGCCGAGCGTACCGGACGCGCACAGCAGACCGCTGCTCATCCGTTTTGAAACGCCGGATTTGAGCAGTGCCGGAAGCGAGATCATTCCAAGCATGACAATCGTTGCGCCGATGATGCCGGTGGAAGCGGCAATAAGCGTGCTGACGAACAACACGGCAATCACCAGCGTTGATTTTGTCTGCCCTAGCAGCGTTGAAATGTTCAACAACATCTTTTCTGCCTGGCGCGACTGTTCCAGCAAAATGCCCATCAGAACGAACAGGGGAATCGCGATCAGCAGGGAATTGTTCATAATTCCGTAAACGCGCTGGGGAAAAGCAGCCAGATAGGAAATGTCGAAATGGCCAAACAGGGAGGCAACAAAGGCTACCAGCAATGGGGCGCCTGCCAGAACGATGACGACGGCCGTACCTGACAGGATGCCGATCACCAGGCAAAGAAACAGGATGAAAAGCCAAATAATTGAAGCGTCCATTCACCCAACCTCTTCGGAATGAATAAGGGATTTGTCGAAAAACAGGGCCAGCGCCTGTATGATGATGAGCAAGCACGCAATCGGCAACATCATCATCACGAGATAATAACCGCCAAGCCCGCCGGTCTCGCGCGCGCCTTCTTTTATTTCCCACGAATATTGAACCAGTGGCATGGCGTAATAGATTGTCACGATGGCGAGCGGTATTAACAGCAGCGCATAGGAAATCTGGTCAATCCGCCGGGCTGAGGCGGTCGCGCCGGATGCTCGAAAAATATCCACTCGCACATGCTTGTCGAGGCGCAGTGCTATCGGAATTCCCAAAATCGAGAGTGTTGCAAAACAGTAGAGAACGAAATCCTGCAATTCGACAAAGCCGATTGCAAACAGGTAGCGCATCACCACCACCGAAAATTGCGTCGAAAAAAGCAGGGCAAGCAGAAGCTTGCAAACACCCAAATTGGCATGGTGTAAACTTTCAGCAACCAGCAAAAAATGCTGTATTGGCTTACCCAACTTCATTCTTCCCTCCAAAAAACCTTATTATAAGCCCCATAAGCAAGGCCGGATTGGTGTCGATCACACCTATTAAGGCAGCCTTACGATTTTTCCTATCAGAAAATGTATTTTATTTTTGGAAAAATATCAACTACTGTGTTAAAGTGAGGCGTGATGATGAAAAACACGTGCAAAAACAGACGGCGAAATGTGGAATTTGGAACCCACATACGTCAAACGCGAAAATCCTTGGGCTTGACCTTGCAGGGCGTTTCCCAAGCGTCGGGGCTGGCTGTTTCGACCATCTCAAAAATCGAAAACTCAAACCTCTCTCCAACCTATGATGTGCTGTTGAAGCTGGCCCATGGCTTGGGTGTGGATCTGTCTTCGCTTCTTGATTTTCAGGCGCCGCCGGACAGTAGTAAGATGAAAACCGGCCGGTTGGTCGTCACGCGAGCCGGCGAGGTTCCGGGCCATGATACCGGTACATACATCTATGAACCAATTGCCAATCAAATGAAAAACAAGCTTATCGATGCGACAGTTGTGACGGTTACGGCTCGTGACACAGGCAGTTTCGACGCTCCGATTAGCCATGGTGGAGAGGAGTTTGTGTTTGTTCTTTCAGGCAGTGTCGAACTTCATTCAAACCTTTATGAGCCGACTGAGCTCAACGAAGGCGACAGCGTCTACTATGATGCGCAAATGGAACACTTCTACATTTCCACCAGCAAGGAAGATGCCCGTATCCTGAATGTCGTTACCGGTATGTCCAACAAGTAATTTTCCAATTTGACAGATCTGCATGGCGGGATTTGCGGCGGTAAAAGTTGTGTTTTATCGGATGCATGCTTTGCGCGGGCAAGGGATTTGGCTGCTCTAGCATATCGGTTTCATGCTTCATCAGACATCAATTTTTGTGGCCGCCACACCTCCTCCTGCATTGCCAGCACGTCCAATCGCGGTCGCAAGAGATATTCTGCGATGCGACAAATTGAAGGCATGACGCGCAGAACTGCCAGAGGGCAGATCGGAGCTAATATGGTCTTGTCTCAAGGTTGGCTTCGTGATGCGCGCCGGTATGCCCCGGGTGGGATTCCGTTGATTCGACTGAAGGCTCGGCTGAAGGAATTTGTGTCAAGATATCCGATGCGGGACGCGATATTGTCGAGGCTTAGATTGCTTTCGGTCAACATTCGCTGTGCCAATTCAACCCGCCAACGGGCTAGGTACTCAATCGGCGAATATCCGGTTGCCGCGCGGAAATGGTTCGAAAATGCAGTCCGGGAGTATCCCGCTACACGCGCCAATTCCTCCACCGTCCAGGCCTTTTCCGGTGATGTATGGATATCACTGAGTGCGCGTTGGAGGTTCAAATCGCCAAGTGACGCTAAGGCGCCTTTTGGAATCATCGCATTTTGAAGCCATCGGCGCATCGCGTCGTAAAACATGATCTCGGTTAGCCTGTTGAGCACAACTAGCGGGACAGACCCCTGTTTTTGCATTTCCTGGCGAATGAGGTTGGTAATTGCATCCACGTTTCCGGCAGTAGACGCGTCATCTGCAGACGTAACCAGAAGACTGGGCAACTGATCGAGTAAGGCCAGCGGTGTGCCCTGTGCGAACCGGAAGTAACCGCACAGCAGATGTGTCTCATCATTTTGCGGCAGGCGAAATTCGAATTCGGGAGCTGGCTCAGTTTCGGGTAACTGATGACTTGAGGCGATCGGTCCGGTCTTGCGATCACTCATTATGTGAGCTTCGCCACGGGGGACGATGACGAAATCGCCGGCATTGAGATGTACTTCGTTCGAGCCATCTTCCAGCCTGACCCATGTCGAGCCGCTAAGTACGACATGAAATCGCCAGACGTCAGCGCGTCTTTCAATTTCCATGCCCCAGGGCGGCCGCACGATCTTGCCAAAATATACCGCACTGCGGACGCGGATGAGATCAAGAGTTGATGCGATAGTATCCATTTTTGATCCGCTCCAGGGTGTTTTTCGGTTCCTTTGAACCGCGTGTATCCGCTTGGACCCGTTGAAGCATTTTTCGCACATATGATTCTGTTGGGCGAAAAATGCCCTAGCAGAAAATCCGTGATTTGTACGATCTGCAAGAAATTCTAACCGATCATCCATGGTTTGCCGGGCGATCACAACTCATCTTTATCAGCAGATCGAATGGGACGGAACAGTTCAGTCTCAGCACACGGAAAGGTAAAGATCAAATGGCTGGAAAGTGGAAGACAGCGGCAGCGGTCGCAGGAGTGGTATCAGCGGTAGCGCTTGGATATGCGCAGCTCCCCGCCACAGCACAGGATGCCAACTGGGCCCCGAAATGGACCGCCGAAGGGCAATTGGTATTGCCGGAAGGCTATCACGAATGGGTCTATCTCGGTTCGCCGCTCACGCCGAACGCGCTCAATGGCGGCGAGGCTGGATTTCCCGAGTATCACAACGTTTACATGCAGCCGGAAGCTTATCGGGCCTACAAGGAAACCGGTGAATTTCCGGAAGGCACAATCATGCTCAAGGAGCTTCAGCTCACCCATCCGGCCGAACATGAGGATGGTTCGCGCAACGAGGTTTCAGGCCGTGGCTTCTTCCCGGCAGCACGCAATGGTATCGACATAGCGGTGAAGGACTCCACGCGCTTTGGTGATACCAACAATTGGGGCTACTTCAACTTTGGCCACCATGCGCCCCCTTATGCGGAGACCGCGGCGGCTGCCCCTGCTGAAGCTTGCGCACAATGTCATATCGACAATGCGACCAAAGACATGGTGTTCACGCGGTTTTACGCCATCCTCAACTAATCCTCCCGAAGACCGCCGACCAATGCACATCGCTGCGACAGCAGCGGTGTGCAGGTCTTCGGTTTCCCGCGGGAGCGATATTCAGAACTACAATCACACTTGTGAGGTTTTATGATCATGAAAACGAAACGAATTATCTTGAGCGCTGTGGCGGTGGCAATTATCGGGGGTATCGCGGTGACCGGCGTGTCACATTCCCAATCCGAAATGTCGAAGAACCAAATCGTCGTACCCGACAATTTCCGCACAGAGTTTGAGTTCCTCGGTGCATGGGCTGTTGCTGGCGACGCTGACACCGGAGGCGCAATTGGTCAGCATATTGTCTATGCATCACCAGGCACCATAGCGGCGTTTCGAAAGACCGGTAGCTTTCCCGATGGAACGGTTCTGGTAAAGGAACTGTTCAACGGCAAGACTGAAACGCTCACCACCGGTGAAGCGACGTCGGCCGCCGATGTGGCGGGCTATTTTGTCATGGTCAAGGATGCAGCCGGGAAAAACGATGGTCCGCTGTGGGGCGATGGTTGGGGCTGGGCCTTTTTCAAGCCTGACAACAAAACGCAAACAGTAAGCACGGACTATCAGGTCGATTGCCTTTCATGCCACGAACCCGTCCGTGATAGCGATCTCGTTTACTCATATGCTTACCCGGTGCTGGGGCAACAGAATTAGCTCCAAATGGGTCAAAACCGCCCTAGGTTGGACAACATTACGTTGTCAGGCCGGTGCCTGCGGTGGTTTTGCCCCAAACCCGGTTGCGGCTTTGACGGTGCGGATGCCCTGGAACAGCAACAATCCCGCCGGACCAAACAGAAATGCGAGCGGAAGACAGGGCAGAACCAGCCAGAACCGGATGGTTTCGCGTCTTGCCGCCCGGCAGATCCAGGCGCCGACAAAAAGATCGAAAGCCAGAAAATGCACCCATCCCGCCATCAGTGCTTCGGGATTTGAAAACAGCACCGTTACATCGGCGAAATTTCCAAACCCGCCACTTTTGGCAGGAAAAAACAACAACAAAATCAGATAGCCGATCGCCAGCACAACCGGAACAATCACGCCGGCGATCCGGTCCGACCATGTTGGCATCAACGGCGAGAGCAAGAGGGTTGCCCAGCCCAGCATTGAAACAATGCCCGCGATAGAAAAGACCAATTCGAAATTCATAACCGCTCCTGAAGCGTTGCAGAGAGAGTGTCCAAGTATGTTGCAAAAAGCTTGCAAATGCAAGCAATATGCATTATATCCATGCTATGGATGATATTCGCGTGATAAATGCCCTGCGTCTTTTGCAGTCGGCCGATGAGTTGAAAGCAAAGCTATCTGGCGAGTTTTCGGCGGTGCATGGCCTATCGGTCAACGAGTTCTTTTTGATGTTGCATCTGGACAAGGCACATCTCAATCGTCTTTCGCGCGTTGAGTTGGCCAAGCGCATGCATGTCAGCGCATCCACCGTGACGCGCATGGCTGCCCCGATGGAAAAACTTGGGCTTCTGGATCGGCAAGTCGATGCGCGGGACGCCCGGCTTTCATTTGTCGTGCTGACAAAAGCCGGCCGCACGAGGTTGCACGAAACATGCGCGACCTTTGCCAAGCGGGCGGGATATCTGTTTGCAGACCGCTGGGATGAAAACGAGTTGCAGCAACTCTCCAGCCTGCTTCACCGCCTCGTTGTTGGAACGACTGCCAATTTGACGTGAAATTACTGCCACTGCCGCCCTGCGGCCAGGGTATTTTCAATCGCGCAGGATCAACCGGTCACCGCGAACGTCGAAGCCGGAAAGCGAGCCGAGGAAATTCATGCCGAGCAGGCTTTGGTTCAACCGGCCTGGTTCGGAGACAAGCAGCGGAAGCCGCACTCTGGTTATCTCGCCGATCTGAATTTCCGTCGCACTTGCCCTTGCCGCGCGCGCTGTTCCATTGGCCGTGGCGACCGGTATGGTGAATGACAGCGTGTTCATATCAATACCCACCGCCCGGGCGTCGAATGCCGTGAGCACGGTTGTTGTCGCGCCAGTATCGATCAGGAAATCAACATCGCGGCCGTTGACCTGGCCGCGAACCTCGAAATGGCCGTTGCCGCGCTTTTCCAGCATGACTGCGATGCCGTCTTCGCTTGAAAGCGACAACGGGCTTCCCGGGACGAGGCCGGCGGTCAAGCGGCTTGCGACATCCTGCAGTTCATAGCGATACTGGTAGCCGGTCATCAGCACCAAGGCGATGGCAAGCCAGATGGCAATGTTGCGCGCCGCCTCGCCGAATCGGATGCGCGATCCCAGGATTGCAGCAGCCAGAACGATACCCCAAACGCCCAGGTAAAGTGTTTGGGCAAAGGCCTCATTTTGCAGACCAAACGTTGTGCCGGCATCATGGTTGACCACCAGAAAAATAAGACCTGCACCGATGATTGCCAGTATGATCCAAAGAAAACGCGACATTTTCGGCTCACCCCTGTCCCGCGCGTTTGCGGGCAATTTTCTTACGCCTGGTCTCGCGCCGTGGCCGGCGTTTGACCGTGTCGAGCCGGGCTTTCAATTCAGACGTAACGTCGCTGCGCTGTTTTGGTGTCATCGTCGTCCAGGCGCCGATTTCATCGCGGGATCGGCCACAGCCAAAACAGTAACCGGTTTTCAGATCGATTGAGCATACCAGGATGCAGGGGCTTTCAATCTGATTTGCGTTGTCGGTCATTGTCCGGTCCAGAAAGCTGGCGTGCAGATTTTCCTCATATCGTCGTACCCGAAGGAGAATACAAGGCGTCGCATGAACACCCTTTCATTTCAACCATCGGCCTGTTGGCAACAATCGTTCCAGGGGGCGACGTGTGATTACCTGTCAGCCAGTGGCTATTTTTTCGCCTTGGTCAGAGGCCGGTTTTGCCGGCATGGCCGGCAGCGCTTCCATCACCCGTTCAGCCGGGAAGGTGGCAATCGCTTCCGTACCCATTCGAAGTTCGGATTTCAAGTCGAACCGGCCGCCATGCATCTCCAGCAGCGCCTGAACGATTGGCAGGCCTAGCCCGGTGCCCTGTTCGGCACTTTTGATCGCAATAGCTCCCTGGCCGAATGCCGCGAGCACGACTGGAATTTCTTCCTTTGCAATGCCTGGTCCATTGTCCTTGACCTTGACATATTGGCCACCTCCGGCCGTCCAGCCGACGCAAATATCGATCTGGCCGCTGCGAGGGGTGAATTTGACGGCATTGGAAAGAATATTGAGGATGATCTGCCGAACCGCCCGCTCATCGACGAAAAGCCGGGGCATATCCGGTTCAACATTGCATTGAATGTTTATCTCCTTGCCCCGGGCCTTCAACTCCATCATGTGGCGGCAATCACTGACGATGTATTCGAGTGAAATCGCCTCCTCCTTTATCTGGTAGCGTCCAGCCTCGATGCGGCTTAGATCGAGGATCTCATTGATCAGGTCGAGAAGATGTTTTCCAGAAGCGTGAATATCGCGGACATATTCCACATAGCTTTCGTTTTTGATCGGGCCCAGAACTTCGTTGGACATTACCTCAGAAAAGCCGAGGATGGCGTTGAGCGGAGTGCGCAATTCATGGCTCATTGATGCCAGAAAGCGCGATTTGGCCAGGTTTGCCTCTTCGGCGCGCCAGCGCGCCTCGTCGGACATTGATTTGGATGTTTCCAGTTCGGCAATCAGCCAGTCTTTTTCTGTTCTAAGCGACAACAGCATGGCAGTCGATTTATTGAGGAATCCCGCCACATACACGAAAAATGGCAGGGACATGGCCAGTACCGACACCATGATCGCCTCGACGGGCATCGAATAATTGACGGAAAGAAGTGCATAAAGCACGACGGGAAGCGCGAATGTGGCTATGAGCGCACCACGCAACGCCGAGGTAAGGACCGCCGTCGCCCCCATCGCGACAAGCAATATAACCGCCTGAATGACCGGAAATTGAGCAACGCCGCATTGAACGCACTCGATGGTGGCGAAATAGGCCCAGCTCACGCTCGTTGCCATATGACCGGCAATAAATCGATACCTGACCTTGTCCGCATCGATGGATTTTGCCTCTTCCCGGTTAATCTTGCGGGCATAGTAGGCAAGTCCCGCATAGGATGTTGCGGTGATCAGTGACCAGATGAAGATCGAGCCGCCAAGCCCGGCAAAAAGGCCAACCGCCGAGGCAAGCACAACTACCAGGGGAATGGCGATGACCACACTCATGATCGAGCGGGCATGAAGTTTTAGCAACTCCCGGTCGAATACCGGATTTCCAAACGTGTTTGACAGCCGGTCACGCATTTTGCGCACGGCACGGCGGGCTTCCGTGTTGTGTTGTTTCTTGCGCCGGTCGACAATAATCTTGTCTGCGATGTTCGTGTTTTCCAACGCTTCGTCCGGTTATGCGTATTTCCCGAACCTTCAACCTATTTTGTAATGATTAAGAAACTCCCTTTTCGCAGGCATTCGGGAGGCCGGAACAATCAATTTTTCGTATGCATTTCGCCTTGCCCTTGACGGCAAAATTTCCCACGCTGTGGCCAGGAAACAGGTCGAATAGGGAAGGCAGCTGGATGAAACTTTATGATGGGGGCAGGGCGTCCAACCCGCGCCGGGTTCGCGTATTTCTGGCAGAAAAAGGCATCGACATACCGCTGGTGCCGGTGGATATGGGTGCATTTGGCCATAAATCACCGGAAATCAGGGCAAAAAACCCGTTGCAGCGCCTTCCAGTGCTTGAGCTTGATGACGGAACGATATTGACGGAATCAATGGCGATCTGCCGCTACATTGAGGAGTTGCATCCAGAACCCCAATTGTTTGGCCGCGATGCGTTGGGCAAGGCTTTGGTGGAAATGTGGCAGCGCCGCCTGGAACTTCATTTCCTGATGCCTGTCGCACAGGCATTCCGCCACATGCACCCGGCGATGAAGGACTGGGAAATCCCGCAAATTGCCGAATGGGGTGAAGCCAACAAACCAAAAGCGATTGATTTCATGCGGTTTCTGGATGCAGAACTGGCGGGCCGGTCTTTTGTTGCCGGTGATGACTATTCGGTTGCAGACATCACCGGGATGATCGCCGTTGATCTCCTAAAACCGGCACGCATCACCATCCCGGAAGAGCTGAAACATTTAAAGCGCTGGTATGGCGATGTCGCCCAGCGGCCAAGCGCCAATGCCTGAGGACAGTGCACTCGACGATCTGGTTGCCAGCATCCGCGCCTGCCGCCTGTGCCGCGACAAGGGCGGAGGCGATGCCTTGCCGCATGAACCGCGCCCGATCGTCGTCGCTACGAAAAAAGCCAAAATTCTGATTGCCGGCCAGGCGCCCGGTACACGGGTGCATGCAAGCGGAGTTCCGTTCGATGATCCGTCAGGCGACCGGTTGCGTCAATGGCTCGGCGTCAGCCGCGCGCAATTCTACGATAGCAGAAATTTCGCCATTGTTCCGATGGGGTTTTGCTTTCCCGGTCTTAATGCCAAAAAGGCCGACCTGCCACCCCGCCCAGAATGCGCGCCATTGTGGCGATCAAGGCTGATTGGCGAGATGCGTCAGATCGAGTTGGTGCTCTTGATCGGCCAATATGCCCAGGCCTGGCATCTGGGGGCAAAAAGACAAAGGACCCTGACGGAGACGGTAAAGAACTGGCGCACTTATTTTGACGGGGCGGACGATGAGACGAAAACCCTTGCCCTGCCGCATCCGTCATGGCGCAATTCGGGCTGGCTGAAGAAAAACCCGTGGTTTTCAAACGAGCTGCTTCCGGTGCTGCGCCAAGAAGTGGCAAAGCGCATTGTCTGACTGTTTTAAGAATGAATTTTTACCAGTAACGAATTTGTCAGAAAGAATTTCCTTGATATTTGCCGTAATACCGGTTGAAAGGCAATTTGTTTCCAATGAGCGGAGCTGGCCATGGATCGCCTTGATAAAAAAATCCTGCGTCTCCTGCAGGAGGACGCCACACTGGCGGTAGCTGATATCGCCAAGAAAGTCGGCCTGTCGACGACCCCGTGCTGGCGGCGGATACAAAAGTTGGAGGAAGAGGGCGTCATCAAGCGCCGCGTTGCTCTGCTGGATGTAGAAAAGATCAATGTCGCAGTGACCGTTTTCGTCGCTATTCGAACCAGTTCCCATAGCGAGGAGTGGCTTAAGCGCTTTTCTGAAGTCGTGCGCGATTTGCCGGAAGTTGTCGAATTCTACCGCATGGCGGGTGATATCGACTACATGCTGCGTGTGGTGGTGCCGGACATCGCCGCCTTCGATGAATTTTACAAACGTCTGATCGCCAAAGTCGAAATTCGCGATGTCTCCTCGTCATTTGCCATGGAGCAGATCAAATATACCAGCGAATTGCCGCTCGATTACATGCTGCTGGGAAAATCCTAGAGCGTGTCTTGTTTAAATGGGATCAGTTTGATGGAGAGGATTTTTTGCGGCAGTTAGGAAAACACCGGAGTGCGATCAAACGATCGTGCGAGGATTTTGACGACACTGTCCGTGAAAAAGACCTCCAAGCAGGTGAGGTTAAGGTTTTGAAACAGAACGACAAACCCAAATCGTTTCAGCTTGGTTCTTTGCGCCCTGGATGTCGTCGCGCGACGCTAACGGGTGTGCACCCGCGTCGCGTCGCTCTCCTAACCAGGACACAAATTACCTGCGCTCAAACGATTCCATTTAAACAAGACACGCTCTGATCCAACCGGCTTTGCCCGTATTGGAACGGATTTGATTTTACCTGCCGTCAGCTGCGCCGTGCAAGGGCGCGGTCCAGATCCGGCATTGCGGCAATCAGCTTGCGGCCGGCATCCGATTGCGGATTAGCCAGAACATCACCCGTCTTGCCGCGTTCGACGATCTGTCCTTCATGCATCACCAGCACGTCGTCGGTGATCGCGCGCGCAACGTTCAAATCGTGGGTGATAAACAGATAGGCGACGCCGAGCCGGTCGTTCAAATCGGCAAATAGGTCAAGCACCTGAGCGCGGATCGATACATCAAGCGCGGAGACCGGTTCGTCACAGACCACCAGCTTGGGCCGCGTGATGATGGCGCGGGCAATGGAAATGCGCTGGCGCTGGCCGCCTGAAAATTCATGCGGATATTTGTCGAGATCGGATGGCACAAGCCCGACCTCGCCAAGCGCTGCAATGGCCATGTCACGGCGCTCTTGCCTTGAAGGCTGATGGTCGAGCAGATGCAGCGGCTCGGTAACCAGACGTTCGACCTTGTGGCGCGGATCAAACGATCCGTACGGGTCCTGAAACACCACCTGCATATTGCGCCGGATGGCGCGCAGCTCTTTGCCCGCGTGGCCGGCAAGCTCCGTGCCGTCAAAGCGGATCGACCCCGCGGTGATGGGGTCCAGCGCCAGCACCATCCTGGCAAGGGAGGACTTTCCGCAGCCGGAGCGTCCGACCAGCGCCAGTGACTGCGCTTCGTTCATCGAGAAGCTGACGTGATCGACAGCGCGAAACGGTTGCGGCTTTTCAAACAGAAAATGCCGCCGCCCCGGATAATCGCGCACGGCTTGGTCAACGACCAGCAATGGACCAGATTGAGAATCCTGGTGGCGCGCGCGCGCGGCAACGGCTTTGCGGGCAGGCACATGGGTGGAGGCTTCAGCCAATTGCCTCGTATAGGGGTGTTTTTGTTCCAACAGGGTTTTGGCGGTTTCGCCCGTTTCCACGACCTTTCCGTTGCGCATCACCGTGATACGGTCGGCAATGTCGGCAACCACCGCCAGATCATGACTGATCAGCAAAAGCCCCATCCCGTCCTCGTCAACCAAGTCTTTCAGCAAATCGAGAATTTGCGCCTGCAGCACGACATCAAGCGCCGTCGTCGGCTCATCGGCAACCAGCAGTTTCGGGTTCAAGGCGCAGGCAATCGCGATCACCACGCGCTGGCGCTGGCCGCCCGACAATTCGTGCGGGTATCGCGAAAGCGGAAATTTTTCCTCCGGCAATCCGACACGGGCAAGCATGCGCCGGGCTTTGGCCTCCGCATCGGCGCGATTAGCCGACGTGTGCCAGCGAATACCCTCGGCCACCTGTTCGCCGATCGTCTTGACCGGGTTTAGCGCGGTCATCGGCTCCTGAAACACCATGCCGATATCGTTGCCGCGCACAGCGTACATGGTTTCCTCACCGGCCGTCAGAATATCGATACCGGCAAATTGAATGCGCCCGGCCGTGCTTGCGGCATGTGGCAATAATTGCATCAGCGCCAGCGCTGTCATCGACTTGCCGGAGCCGGATTCGCCAACCAGTCCCATGACCTCGCCCGGGTTGAGCGCAAGATCGACGCCACGCAGGATCTCTGCCCCGCCGATGGAAAGATCGAGGTTTTTGATGTCAAGCAGGCTCAACGTTCGCGCCTCAGTTTCGGGTCGAGCACATCGCGCAGGCCGTCGCCGAGCAGGTTCAGTCCAAGCACGGTGGCGACGATTGCCAGGCCGGGAAAAATCGCCAGATGCGGGGCCACGATCATTCGTGTCTGCGCGTCGAACAGCATTCTTCCCCAGCTTGGCATCGGCGGCTGTTCGCCAAGGCCGACATAGGAAAGACCTGCTTCGGCAATGATCCCAAGCGCAAACTGGATGGTGCCCTGCACAACCAGGATATTGCCGATATTAGGCAGAATATGCTCGATGGTAATTCGAAAGGCGTTCTTGCCGGCGGACCGGGCAGCCAGGATATATTCACGCGGCCAGATCGCCAGCGCGCCGGCACGGGCCACACGGGCGAATACCGGAATGTTGAACAGTCCGATGGCGATGATGGCGTTGATCGCGCCGGGGCCGAAAATGGCGGTGATCATGACGGCCGAGAGCAGGGCTGGAAAGGCAAACACGACATCGTTGAACCGCATCAGCGCCTCGTCTATCCAACCCCGGCGAGCCGCCGCCCAGCAACCGAGCGGGACGCCGATGCCGGCGGCAATCGTGATCGCGATGAAGGCAACGGCAATCGAATTGCGCGAGCCCACCATGATCATGGAAAAAATATCGCGTCCGAAATGGTCGGTTCCCATCCAGTGGGTAAGGCTTGGCGGTTTCAGCCGGTTGGTGACTGGCAGATCAGTGACATCATAAGGGGTCCAGAAAAATGACACCACGGCCATGGCAAGGATGATCGCGGTGACGGCAAATCCGATCAGGAAGGACCGGTTACGAAACGCCTTGCCAAACAGGGTGGCAAACGTATCGGCTTGCCGAGGACGCGGAAATTCATGCATCAGCGATGCCTCAGACGCGGATCGACCAGCGCATAGGTAACGTCGACCAGCATATTGACGGCGATGACGCTTGCGACCAGGAGCAACACGACGCTTTCGACAACGATCAGATCACGCTGGGTAATCGCCTGAAACACCAGCCGGCCGAGGCCTGGCAGATAGAACACATTTTCGATGATGATCGTGCCGGCCAGCAGATAGGCAAATTGCAGCCCCATGATCGTCAAAACCGGGATCATCGCATTGCGCATCGCGTGACGCCAAAGCACATGGCGCTGTGGCAGCCCCTTGGCGCGGGCTGTGCGGATATAGTCTTCGTTGAGCTCCTCGATCAAAGCCGATCTGGCAACGCGGGCAAGCACGGCCGCCTGTAGGGCGGCAAGCGAAATGGCAGGCAGGATCAAGGCTTTGAGGCCAGGCCATAAGCCGGCACTCCAACCGGGAAATCCGCCGGCGGGAAACAGACGCAGCCAGACGGCAAAGATGTAGACCAGGATCAGGGCAAACCAGAAATTGGGGACCGCGACGCCGATCTGAGCCGTGGTCATGACTGCCGTATCTGAAAACCGGCCCTGCCTGGAAGCGGCAAAAATTCCCACCGGGATGGCAATCAAAACGGTGAGCAGAAGCGCGAATATGGCCAGCGGCAGCGAGACGACAATACGTTCGGCAACCAGCTCGGTGACCGGCACGGAATAGGTGTAAGAGTGCCCGAAATCGCCGGTGACAAAACCGGTCATCCAGGCAAAATAGCGCGTCGGAAGCGGGTTATCGAGGCCCATCTGCTGGCGCAGCGCCTGAACCGCATCTTCCGTCGCATTCATACCGAGCATCAGCCGGGCAGGGTCGCCGGGGATGATTTCCAGGACAGCAAAGACGACGACTGAGGCGCATATCAGCGTCAGTGCTCCGATACCAAGACGCTTGAGAAGATAGGCCGCCATGCCGGTCCGTAATCGTTGCAGAAGACTACCCAAAGCCGAATTGCCGCCCCTTTGATACGGAGCGGCAATTCAAATAAGACGCGTCAATCCGTCCACTTCACCTTGGTCAAATCATTGGCCTGCACCGGAGAATCGTGCCACAGGCCTTCAATTTTTGCGTCCCAGACCCCGATTTTCGGAAGCTGGAACATGAACCCGTTGACCGCGTCGTCTGCGAGGATTTTCTGCGCCTTGGCGAACAGGTCCTTGCGCTTGGCGGGATCGGAGGTGACATCGAGCTCGGCGATGATGGTGTCAAACGCCGCATTGTCGTACTGGAAATAGTAATCCTTGCGCGCATAGATGCCGATATCATTGGGCTCCGTGTGCGACACGATGGTGAGGTCATAGTCCTTGGCTTTAAACACCTGCTCCAGCCATTGCGCCCACTCGACGGGGATGATTTCCAGCTCGATACCGACTTGGCGCAATTGCGCGGCGACCACCTGTCCGCCATCGCGAGCATAGGAGGGAGGCGGCAGCTTGATTGTCGCCTTGATGCCATCGGCAAACCCGGCCTCGGCAAGCAGGGCTTTGGCCTTTTCAGGGTCATAAGGGTAGGTTCCGATGAGATCGACATAGGCCTCGTTGGCGGGCGAGAAATGCGAGCCTATCGGCGTGCCATATCCTGAACCATTGCCCTGAATGATCACTTCGCGGTTAAGCGCATGGGCAATCGCCTGGCGAACCTTCAGATTGTCAAATGGCGGTTTTTTGTTGTTGGTCGACAGGATCGTTTCGCCCTCGGTCGCACCGATAACCACGTCGAAGCGCGGGTCGGCCTCAATTTGGGCAAGCGCGTCGCCGGCAGGCATTTGTGCAAAAGCGTGCACATCACCGGAAAGCAAGGCGGGCACCGCCGCTGCTGCATCCGGGATAACGCGGAATTCCGCCTTTTCGAGCATTGCCGGCTCACCCCAATAGTCCGGGTTCTTGACGATTTTGATCGATGATCCCTTGGCCCAGCTGCCGAATTTGAATGGGCCGGTGCCGACCGGATTGGTCTTGTTGTTGTCGGCACTTTCCGGCGCGACGATTACCGCATCACCCCAACCCATATTGTACAGGAAAGAGCCTTGTGGCTGTTTTAGTGTGACGGTCACCGTCCCGGCGCCGGCTTCCACAGTGTCGATCTGGGCAAAAAGCGGTGTTTGCGCATTGGTGGAGCCTTCCGCCCGCGCCCGGTCAAGCGAGAATTTTACGTCACCGGCGTCAAGCGCGCTTCCATCGTGAAATTTGGCGCCGGAGCGCAGTTTGAACACATAGGTCTTGCCATCTTCAGAAACCGTCCAGCTTTCGGCCAGGCCCGGCTGCACCGAACCGTCCGATCCGATCCTGGTCAGGCCTTCGAAAATATTTGCGTAGACAACTTCGTCGATTGCGGCCGCAGCACTCGCGGTCGGGTCCAGATGCGGGGGCTCAAGCACGATACCCATGACAAGATCGGACCGTGCGGCAAGCACCGATGTTCCCGTAGCCAGCACAAGAACAGATGCGGCAATGATCGAATTGACTGTCTTCATTTCTGTCTCCCAAAAAGACTTCAAAACTGATCGGCCGACGCTATAGTGCGTTGGCCGAATAAACTTTAAATCAGGATATTTGCTCGATTGCCAGCGATTGCTTGGAAATATTGCGTCGCTGGCCTGGATGTGCCGATTGCGATGGCGTCAAGCGGCTGCGTGCGCTAATATCAGGGTAGTGAACCTTGTAGGAACGTCAAATGCTTTCCAGCTATCTTCAATTTGCGCCCTGGCTTGGCATCGTGCTTGGTGGCGTGCTGGGCTGCACACTGCTTGGCCTGATCGCCATGTCCCGTGGCGCCGGTTTTGCCGATGTTGCAGGCAATCCCGGCAAACAACTCTGGTCGGTTATCTTTGCGATCCCGGTGCCGTTTCTGCTCGAACTGGGGGCAGGGGGTTGGATTGGTCTGCTGATCGCCTTTGTCTGGCTGGTTGCCTCACCGATCATCGGGTTAAAAACCGTGTTCAAGCCCGAAGCTACGCCTGATATGACACAATTGGTGATCGCCCATGTCATATTTGCCATAATCGTGCTGACCGTTTTTATGTCCGTCGTCCATCTCATGGCGTGAGCGTCATCGCCTGAGAAGTGTCTTCAACCCGTAGGCCATCACCTTCGCCGCTTCGACCATATCGTCGATGCCGATCCATTCATCGGCTTGGTGCGCCAGGTCGAGGATTCCGGGCCCATAGGCGATGCAATCATGCAAATGCCCGAGGCGGGCGATGTGTTTCTGGTCGTAGGAGCCAGGCGAGATGACATATTCCGGGTCGCGGCCGAAAACAGAGCGGATGCCGCCGGCCACCGCCTGAACAACCGGGGCATCCCGGTCGGTCATCGTCGGAATGATTTCCATGATATCCCGGATGTCATAGTCGAATGACGGCCGGTCACGTTTCAGGCGTTCAAGAATTGAAGTCACTTCACTCTTGACCTCGTCGAGCTGTTCTTCAAGCAAAAACCGGCGGTCGATTGTAAGACGGCACGAATCGGGCACATTGGGTGCCGGGAGGCCTGAAAAATCATCGGCTTCACCGCCATGAACAGCGTTCAGATTCAATGTCGAGCGGCGTGCGCCCTCCGGTACGACAGGCATCGACATCTGCTTTTTATCGAGTGCCGGAAAGAGCTCGGTTTCAAATGCCTCGATCACCGCGCCCATGTGACGGATCGCGCAATCGCCCAGAAACGGCATCGAGCCATGCGCCTGAGAACCTTTGGTCTTGATTTCGGCCCACCAGGCACCGCGATGGCCAAGGCATATCCTGTCCTTGTTCAAAGGTTCGGGGATGATCACATGATCGACCCTCGGCTTGGAAAACAGACCCTGTCCGGCCAGATAGGCGACGCCGCCAAATCCACCGGATTCCTCGTCAACCGTGCCGGAAATTTCAATCGCTCCTGGATAATCCGGATAAATCTGCAAAAAGGCTTCCACGGCGATGACCGAGGCTGCCAGTCCGCCCTTCATATCTGAGGCGCCGCGTCCATAGATCTTGCCGTCTCTGATGACCCCTGAAAACGGATCGACACTCCAGCCTTCACCGGCCACGACCACGTCGATATGCGAGTTAAAATGCACCACCGGCCCTGGTACACGGCCCTCACGGCGGCCAATCACATTGGTGCGGGGGTACTTGTCGCTGTCGCCAGGTGCACCTTCGCCACGGATATAAGCGATGTCAAAGCCCGATTGCTTCAGCCTCGCGCCCAAGAATTCCGCACAAGGCCGGTAGGCCTCTCCGGGAGGATTGATGGTTGGAAAGCGGATCAGATCGACCGTTAGATCAACCAGTTCCGTTCGCCGGTTTTCCACCGCATTGGCGAGCATTTCATCCATCGCGCCAGTTTGACCAGCGAGGCAGCATCAATGCAAGCGTCTGTTTGAAATTAAGCAATTGACAAATTTTTTTTGATTTTCTTGCCAGTTGATGGTGAAATCGGCAGAAAATTATGTGACGGTCAATCGTCCGGTTTCTGGTTTGGGCGTTGTTTTGAAGGGGCGTAGGGAGTTTTTGATGCGTAAATTTGTTCTCATGGCAATGACATCGATAGCGATGTTTTTTGCAGCAGTCGCTACCGGTTCGGCAGCAAGTTTGGTGGCACATATCGATGTGTCAAAGCAGACGATGACGGTCAAGAAACATGGACGTGTTGTTCATCGCTGGAAGGTTTCGACTGCCAGGCGTGGTTATGTGACGCCGCGTGGCACCTGGCGCCCGAAGCGCATGCACAAAATGTGGCACTCGCGAAAATACAACATGTCGCCAATGCCTTACTCGATCTTTTATCATCGCGGTTATGCCATTCACGGCACCAACGCGATTAGCAGGCTCGGCCGCCCGGCATCACACGGTTGCGTCCG
Source organism: Rhizobiaceae bacterium (assembly GCA_963669455.1). Classification (GTDB taxonomy): domain Bacteria; phylum Pseudomonadota; class Alphaproteobacteria; order Rhizobiales; family Rhizobiaceae; genus JAWKWH01. The sequence goes on along the minus strand of OY770026.1, from coordinate 2,746,639 downwards.
GCTGCACCCCTCCAATGCGAAAAAACTCTTCTCATTGGTAAAGGCCGTCGGCCCCGGCAATGTGCGCATTGTTGTCACCAACTGACGGAATAAAATTCTGACTTTTTAAGCCGCACGGGTTCTGCCCCGTGCGGCTTTTTTGTCTGGGCCAACACTCAGCCATTCCCTTTGCCACCAAGTCTTATATAAGACCCCAAGCAAAGGAGTGCCGGATGGATTCAGAGCCGCAGATCGAACTTTCACAAGAGGTTTCCGACGAAGTGCGCAAGACCACATGCTACATGTGTGCCTGCCGCTGCGGCATCAATGTTCATCTGAAAAACACGGAGGCGGGCCAGCAGAAGATCCGCTACATTGAGGGCAATCGCGACCACCCGGTCAATCGCGGCGTGTTGTGCGCCAAGGGGTCTGCCGGGATCATGCAGCATTATGCGCCAGCCCGCCTGAAGGCGCCAATGTTGAGGGTTGGCCCGCGCGGCTCTGGCGAATTTAAGGAAATTTCCTGGGAGGAAGCGCTGACCATTGCCACCGAATGGCTCGGCAAGGTGCGCCAAACCGATCCGAAGAAGCTGGCTTTCTTTACCGGCCGCGACCAGTCCCAGTCACTGACCGGATATTGGGCGCAGCAATTCGGCACCCCAAACTATGCCGCCCATGGCGGATTTTGCTCGGTCAACATGGCTGCTGCCGGCATCATGACCATTGGCGGAGCGTTTTGGGAATTTGGTGCGCCGGACTGGGAGCGCACGAAACTCTTTATCCTGTTCGGCGTTGCCGAAGACCATGATTCCAATCCGCTGAAGCTCGGTATTTCCAAGGTTAAGCAAAACGGTGCACGCTTTATCTCGGTCAATCCAGTGCGCACCGGCTATTCGGCGGTGGCGGATAACTGGATTGGCATCAGACCCGGCACCGATGCGTTGCTGATCCTGTCTGTGGTTCACGAACTGCTCGCAGCGCGCAAGATCGATGTCGACTACCTCAAGCGCTACACCAATGCAGCCTGGCTGGTGATCGATGCTCCCAAGGCAGCGGATCACGGCCTGTTTGCCCGTGATGGTGACGGCAAGCCGCTTGTCTATGATACGGTTACCGAAACCGTCATTGCTGCCGGAACCAAAGGCGTTCGGGGCGCGATGAACGGCCGCTTCGAACTGGCCGACGGACGTTTTGCCGTACCGTCTTTTCAGTTATTGGCCGAAAAATATTTGGATGAAAGCTATGCGCCCGATGCCGTTTCGGGCCGGTGTGGCGTATCGGCCGAAACCATCAGGGGGCTTGCCGCTGAAATCGCCCGTGTCGCCTTTGACGAGGAGATTTTTGTCGATCAACCCTGGACGGACATGCATGGCGAGAACCATGCCGGTTATCGCGGCCGGCCGGTGTCGTTTCATGCCATGCGCGGAATTTCAGCCCATTCCAACGGGTTTGAGACCGCGCGAGCATTGCATATTTTGCAAGTGCTGATCGGGTCGATTGACTGCCCCGGCGGGTTCCGGTTCGAGCCGCCCTATCCAAAGCCGGTGGAAAATCATCCAAGACCCCACGGCTTGCCTGAGCATATTGGCCCGAACCAGCCCCTGGCAGGGCCGCATCTTGGCTTTCCGCTCGGGCCGGAGGATTTGCTGATCGATGCCGACGGTGCTCCCTGCCGCCTCGACAAGGCGTTTTCCTGGGATGCTCCAATATCGGCTCACGGGCTGATGCATATGGCAATCCCCAACGCCCATGCCGGCGATCCCTATCCGGTCGATGTGATGTTCCTCTACATGGCCAATATGGCCTGGAACTCGTCGATGAACACCGCCGGCGTCGTTGACATGCTGGAGGACAAGGACGACGAGACCGGTGACTATAAAATTCCGAAAATCATCTATTCGGACGCCTATTGGTCGGAAATGGTGTCCTATGCCGATCTTGTTCTGCCCGACACGACCTATCTGGAACGCCATGATTGTATTTCGATGCTTGACCGGCCGATTGCCGAGCCCGATTGCATCAATGACGCAATCCGCTGGCCGGTTGTCGAGCCGGACCGCGATGTGCGCGGTTTCCAGTCAGTGGTGCTCGATCTTGGCGCGCGTCTGAAACTGCCAGGCTTTGTCGATGACGAGGGTGCGGCACTTTATAAGGACTATGCCGATTACATTGTCAGCCATGAACGTCGGCCGGGCATCGGGCCGCTCTCAGGCTTTCGCGGACCCGATGGCGACAAACAGGGCAGGGGTGAACCCAACCCCGACCAATTGGAACGCTATAAGGAAAACGGCGCCTTCAACTCCGTCCACATTTCGATGGAGGCGCAGTTTTTCAAACATGCCAATGCCGCCTATCACGAGTTTGCAATCAAGATGGGCTTCTTTGACAAACCGGCGCCGGTGACGTTCCAGCTTTATAATGAAACCCTGCAAAAGTTCAGACTGTCGGCTGAAGGCGTGCTCAAACCACATGCGCCTGAAAGCCATCGCGGCCAGATTTTAACGGCCTTTCACCCATTGCCGGAATGGTACCAGCCTTTCGAGGAAGCGGCGGTGGACCAGGAACTCTACCCCTATCACGCGATTACCCAGCGTCCGGCGGCGATGTATCATTCCTGGGGATCGATGAATGCCTGGCTGCGGCAAATTCACACGAAGAATGTTCTCTATGTCCCTGGAAAAATTTGCGAAAAGGCCGGTTTGAAAACGGGAGACTGGGCCTGGGTCACATCGCATCATGGCCGCATCAAGGTTGAGGTCGCGCGCACCGACGCCGTCAATGAGGACACGATGTGGACCTGGAATGCGGTCGGCAAACGGGCAGGGGCCTGGGCGCTCGATGCCAAAGCGCCCGAAGCGCAAAAAGGGTTCCTGCTTAACCACCTGATCAAGGAATTGCTGCCGCCAAAAGGCGACGGCATGCGCTGGACGAATTCGGATCCGGTGACCGGACAGGCGGCTTGGTATGATTTGCGGGTCAGCATCGAAAAGGCGGAACCGGCTGAGCAAAGCTGGCCGCATCTGCCTAAAACGGCCAAGCCTGAAGGCTTGCCGGCGGAACTACGCTACGGGCAGGAGTGGGACTGATGCGGTCTGAACCATCATGCATGTCCTTCGTGGCCTTTGATCCAACACCATCCAGGGCGCAGACATGACCAGCCTTCCAAAGCCTTCATCTGAGACCAGACTTGGCCTCGTGATCGATCTCGACATATGTGTGGGCTGCCACGCTTGCGTGGTCAATTGCAAGGAATGGAACACCGGCGGCTATGGCAATTCGCTTTCCGACCAGAACCCTTATGGTGCGGACGTATCGGGCGCATGGCTAAACCGCATTCACACATTTGAAATTCTGCCCGAAGGTGGCGAGGTGATTGGCGAGGAGGGTGAGGCCCGTGTGGTTCATTTTCCAAAATCCTGCCTGCACTGCCAGGATGCGCCATGCGTGACGGTCTGTCCGACCGGCGCTTCCTACAAGCGGGCCGATGACGGAATTGTTCTGGTTGATGAGGAAAAATGCATCGGCTGCGGTCTGTGTGCCTGGTCCTGTCCCTATGGCGCCCGCGAGATGGACGTTGCCGCCGGCGTGATGAAAAAATGCACGCTTTGCATCGACCGCATCTACAATGAGACGTTTGAGGAGGTCGACCGGGTACCGGCCTGCGTCCGTACCTGCCCGGCCAAGGCGCGTCATTTTGGCGATCTTGGCGATCCCCAGTCGGCGGTTTCCAAACTTGTCGCTGAGCGGGACGGCATGGATCTGATGCCGGAACAGGGCACCCGCCCGGTCAACAAATATCTGCCGCCCAGAAAACGCACGCCGCTGGCGGCGAGTGCCGATACGCTGGTTGCCGAAAACACCGGGGATGCGACCGGGTTTTTTGCCTGGCTTGACGGAATGCTGGAGAAAATCTGACCATGCATCCAGCCGCGTCAATTATATTTTTCACAACCATATCCGGCTTGGGATACGGTCTGGCTGCAATACTTGGATTGGGCGTGCTCGATGCGTCGGCCATTTCCACAAGGATTGCGCATGTCGCGGCTCTGGCGATGATTGCATCCGGCCTGCTGTCCTCATTGGCGCATTTGGGCAATCCGCAGCGCGCCTTTCGCGCTTTTACGCAATGGCGCTCAAGCTGGCTGTCCAGAGAAGGTGTGATGGCAGTGGCGACGTTTGTTCCCTTGTGCGCCGGTGCGTGGCTGTCGATATTTGAGGGCGATTATGTAATGTGGATAGGGGTTTCGGGCACACTCCTGTCGCTTACCACCGTCTACTGCACGTCGATGATCTATGCGTCCTTGAAGTCAATCCACGCCTGGAACACGCCCTTGACCCCGGCAGCCTATCTGGCGTTTGCCGCCGCCGGCGGTCTGGCGCTGGCGTGTCTGTTTGCAGCTTTTGCCGGCGGTTTGTCCAGGCCCCTGCTTGTTGCTGCGATCGTGGCACTGGTCGGTGCTGGAGTGGTCAAAATCGCCTGGCGCAATCGCATGATGAATGAGAGACCCGTTTCCACACCTGAAAGTGCAACAGGTCTCGGGATGATCGGCAAGGTCCGGCTGCTCGAACGTCCGCATCTGACCGACAACTATCTGACACGGGAAATGGGGTTCAAGGTCGCGCGCAAACACGCGGCAAAACTTGCCACCATCTCGATGCTGCTGGGGGTTTTGCTGCCGGTTGTCCTGTTTGCAGCTCTGTTGCTGATGAACCCGTCACCAGCAGTCGCCATTGCGCTGTCATTGCTGGCATTTCTCAGCCACGCCATCGGCGTCGTAACCGAGCGCTGGCTGTTTTTTGCCGAGGCCCGCCACGCGGTCATGAACTACTATGGCGGCTGACTGGGTTTGTTGACGGGCCTGGTTGGCAAAATGACGGTTGAGCGTCGATCATCAAAACAACCCTAACCCTTCAAAAAATCTCCCAGCGGCGGTGGAACCACATCCATTGACCAGGGTCTTCGCGCACCCACTGCTCAACCACATCATTGAACATTTGCGCGGTTGCGGCAACGTCCAGCCGGCCGTCCGGCCCCATTGGTGGGTCTATTTTCTCCATTATTTCAATACGGTAGCGGTTGCCGGGCAGGCGCAGGCAGCGGCTTGGGTGGATATCGCATTCAAACTGGCGGGCAAGTTTTGCAAGCAGCGGGTTGGTATTGCACGGGCGGCCGAAAAATGTCGTACGGATGCCGCGCTGGAATTTTTGATCGACCAGAGCGCCGACATTGCCGCCATCTTCCAATATTCTCGCCAGCGTGAATGAGGCGCCAACCCTGGATGGCACGAAATCCGCAGTCGACATGTTCCTGACCTTTGCCAGTTCCTCGGCGACGAATGGATTGCTCGGCGGCCTGAAAAGCGATGTGATGTTGAGACCGAATTGCCTGGCGGTGACCGGAAGAAGTTCGAAATTCCCCATATGGGCGGTAAAAAAGACATGCGGCCGGTTGTCGTCGCGCAGGCGTTCAAACAGTTCGATGCCCTCCCATTCGACGGTTTTGGAGCCTTCACCCTCGCTGACGAAACCTGATAGCCGGTCCAGGAAAATATACTCAGCCGCCAGCCGGCCCATATTTTCCCACATGTCGAGTGCGATTTCACGGCACTCAGCTTCGTCCTTCTCGGGAAAAGCCTGACGGAGATTGTCCATCGCAACACGGTGACGGCCAAGCAGAGGCCCTATTTTCCTGGCAGAGCTACCCACAAAGTTCAGCGCCGGCCGGGCTGGAAACAGCCTGAGAATACGCAAGGCCAGCACGATCATCTTGGCGACCAGCCACAGCTGGAAACGGCGGAGGCGCACAAGGGTTTTTGTCAATGCCGGGCTCATCTTGGATCGGGCCCGCTCAGGCATTCACGCGCAAAATGATCTTGCCGAACACATCGCGCCCTTCCATCCGCTCCAATGCGGTGCCGATCCCGTCAAAGCCGATTTCGGTGTCGATGACGGGTTTGGCGACGCCACGGGCCATTTTGTACATGGCATCAGACATATTCTCGATCCGGCATCCAAACGAGCCGAAAATTTTCAGCTGTTGCTGAAACAGCTGCATGAGGTTCATCGATGTCGACACGCCGGAGGTGGAGCCGCAGGTGACAAGCCGGCCGCCGCGTTTCATCGACAATAGCGAGCCCGCCCAGGTTTCAGCCCCGACATGTTCAAAGACGACGTCGACACCCTTCTTTTTGGTGATTTTTCTGACCACGCCCTCAAACCGGTCCTCGCGGTAATTGATCACATGGTCTGCGCCAAGGGTGGCCGCCTTTGAAGCCTTGTCCTTGGAGCCAACGGTTGTAATCACCGTGCACCCAATGGCTTTTGCCAGCTGGATGGCGGCGGTTCCAATTCCCGAACCGCCGGCCTGGATGAGAATTGTCTCGCCGGGCGCAAGTTTCGCATTGTCGAACAGCATGTGCTCGACTGTCCCGAAAGTGACCGGAGCGACAGCTGCGGCTACATCATCGATGCCGATGGGGGCTGGAACCAGCAACCGGGCCGGCAGGTTGATCAACTCCTGGGCAAACCCGTCAAGATGAAAGCCATGCACGCCGCCGACATTTTCGCAAAGATTGTCACGGCCCGCAGCACATGGTGTGCAGCGCCCGCAGGTGCGTGCGCCATAGATCGAAACAAGCTCACCCGGCAACAGGCCGGCCACGCCCGGGCCGAGGGTTTCGACAATCCCAGACGCTTCCGCGCCAATCGTCAGCGGCAATTTGCGCTTGGCAAACGCCATGCCGCGCCAGCCCCAGACATCGATATGATTAAGTGCAACAGCAGAAATTCTGACGGTCACCTCTCCGGCGGCCGGTGGAGGCGGGGCGTCGACCTCGACAGTTTCGAGCTTGCGGTCCTCGATGAGTTGCAGTGCACGCATATCGTTTCCGGCGTTTTTTGGGAGTTGCTCTAGAGCACGCTCTAGACTGGTTCCCTTGCCATGACAAGACAGGCATTTTGCCCGCCAAACCCGAAAGAATTGGACAAAACGCTTGCAACATCTGCGTTGCGGCTCTGATGGGGCACAACATCCAGCTCGATTGCCGGATCGGGATTGTCATAGTTGATTGTTGGCGGAATGACGCCGTTCAACATGGTCAGGAACGAAAAGGCGGCCTCGACGGCGCCGGCAGCGGACAGTGTGTGACCAATCATCGATTTGTTGGATGATATCGGCATCGATGGCATCCGCCCGCCAAACACATGGGAAAGGGACAGATGCTCCATCTTGTCATTTTCCGGTGTCGAGGTTCCGTGCGCATTGATATAGCTGATTTCATCAGCCTTCATACCTGCGTCCGTCAAAGCGGCCTGCACGGCGGCGATGGCCGGTGAACCATCCGGCTTTGACCTCGTTCTATGAAAATCGTCCGCCTTTTCCCCGCATCCGCGCATGATGCCCACTATGTCTGCACCCCGTGCCGTCGCACTTTCAAGCGATTCTAAAACAAGCGCCGCCGATCCTTCGGCAAGGACAAAGCCATCGCGGTCCTTTGAAAAAGGTTTCGATGCTTTTTCGGGCATGTCGTTCTGGCCGGACAGGGCCGACAAAAGCGAAAACCGTATCAACGCTTCTTCTGTGGCCGATCCGTCGGCGCCGATGGAAATAGCCCGGTCACATTCGCCGCGCCGGATCGCCTCAACACCAAGCTGAATGGCGGTGGCCCCGGATGCGCAGGCGGTCGAAAGCGTCACCGGCAAACCCGTTGCGCCAAACGCGCCAGCCAGACGATCGGCAATGGTGCCGAACTGTATTTCTTCGAATATCTCCCTGGCATTGCCTTGGCGGGCGGCTGAAAGCAGCCGGTGATAGCCGGCGCCATCTTTCACAGATCCGCGATCAAAAACCGCAAAACGCTGCCGCCAGTCGATTTCGACAGGCGGAGCAGCGAGAAACAATGGTCCGCCGAATTCATCGCTATCCAGGCCTGCCTGAGCAATCGCCTCTGAGGCGGAAAGGCGCGCCAGCTCGTATGTATGAGCGACGATACCCTGGTTGCTGGTCGGCAGAAAGTCGACCATACCCGATATGGTTGTCGCCAGATGATTGACCGGAAAACGCTGAATAGGGTGGATGCCCGAACGCCCGCTTGTGAGCGCTTTCCAATTGTCTTCCTTGCCCTGCCCGAGCGATGTGACGATCCCGATGCCGGTCACGGCGACAACCGGGCGTCCGCGATGATCAGTCATGATGGGCATTTTGGGCTCTCCGTTTCAATCCGCTTTAAACCGTCAGGCCCTGCTGAGGCGCGCTGCACCTTCTGCCCGATAGTAGCCAACCGTTGTCGCAAATGCACTGGCGACCGGCCCGTCATGGTCCTGCTCAAACTCCGGGGCAAAAACCGGAAAACTCTTGTTTGCGTGAACCGCAAGCGCGGCCAGCGCCATCGCAAAAGGAAACTGTGCTTCTTTCAGGTGACCTGTAACGGCGGAAAACGACCTCACAGTGGCGGGATCAAACGCACCCAGCATCTGTCTTTCAGCGGCCATCGGCAAATCGGCGCCCGAAGCGCCTGAAATGACCATATCAGGCTTTCCGGCTGCTGAAAGCCGGCCGATCAGATCTGACAGGGCCTGAGCGTAGCTGTCTTGCCTGCGGCCAACCTGGCCGGTCACGACCTGATCAATGGCCGCGTAAATCTTCGCGCCCCTGGCAATGGCGTGTTCGCGCTCCTCTACCACAAGAAATGCCGCGCCGGAGCCGGCAACAAGCCCGCCGCCAGGAGCATCTTCACGCTGCCAAAGCGGCTTCCAGGGTGATTGGTGCAAATGGCGGCCAAGTTCGGGTGTCAAAAGGAAATCAAGGCTTTCCGTCTGGTAGGCACCGCCGACCAGGCCGTGGGTCGACTGGCCGGAGCGGATCCGTGCCGCCGCGTGCTCGATAGCGGCTATCCCGGAGGCTTCCTCTCCCATGAATGTGCGCGACGATCCGGTGACTTTGTGGACGATCGATATGTTACCGGCCATCAGGTTTGACAATTGCGCCAGAAAAAGCGTCGGACGAAGTTCCGTGGTGAGCTTTTCGTTTAACAGAATATCGCGATCATTTCGCGTTTGCGCCGCCTCCAATATCGCCTCGTCGACGGCCACGTCACGCGCACCGCCTCCGGCAGCGACAATCATGTCCATCGTGGCGCATAGTGCTTCGTCGCCTTTGACGCCGGCATCGTCAAGCGCCAGCCCGGCGGTGTGTACGCCAAGTCTTTGCCATCCATCCATTTGCCGCAAGTCGCCACGTTTGGTTACCTGCGTGCTCCAGTCGATTTCCGGAAGCGGGTGGATAGGGTAGGGCGCACAGGCCTCTTCGTCGATTTTGGCCGCGACCGGGGCAGCCGAAAGCGCAGACCAGTTCTCCTGCCAGCCTTCGCCCAATGATGAGATCAGGCCGATGCCGGTGATGACGACTTGTTTTTCGCTCATAAGCTGCTCTTGCGACAGCGGGGCAGCAGCGTCAAGTGCCGGACTTGCCCTGCCTGATTGACATCACGTCAGGCATTCCTGGCTTCAATGAGCTCGCCAATTTTGCTGCAAAGGTTTTTCATGACGAAATATTCCTCCGTCGAGGCCATGCCGTCATTGACTTCCTGGGTCCATTTTTCGAGCGGAATTTTAATTGAAAATTCCTTGTCGATCGCAAATACGATATCCAGAAAATCAAGGCTGTCGATGCCCAGATCGTCAATGGTATGGCTTTCCGGCGTGATGGTCTCACGGTCGATTTCACTGGTTTCAGCGATTATGTCGGCGACCTTGTCGAATATTTCAGACACGTTGAATTTCCTTGGGAGGCTGCGGCATTTCTCAAAATTATCGGGCGCTTCTAACGGTTTTTTGCGCCAAGTAAAAGTGTAAAGCGTGTGGTTGCCAAGACAGAGAAGCGATTATTTCCTGATTCATCGGTAACGGCGATCAAGGCTGCGGCACCCATGACCCCAAACCCGCTTGTGATTATCCCGGCAGTTCTTGAGCGCATCCGGCTTAAAATGGGAGCGGTTTGATGGTGAGGATTTTTCGGTTCGGCGAGGAGAACACCGGAGTGCGATCAAACGATCGGGCGAGGATTTCGACACTGCCGAGACGTAAAAGACCACCAAGCCGATTGAAGGCCATGATATTGAGATATTCGAATAAACCGCAACCGTTTGAACTTGCTCCTTTGCACCCTGAACGGCGTCGCGGTGTTTACACCGCGTCGCCCCACGCTTCTCGTTGACCCGGCAGGCAAGCAAAGCGCCGCCGAGAGGGGGGTCAGGGCACAAATTAGCGGCGTTCAAACGATTCCATTTAAACCGGATACGCTCTATAGCCAGAAGGCACTTTATCGCAAACAATCGTGTTGGATACCTGCTTTGCCATGATTACCGTTCTACTCGCTGGGGTAGCCGTAACCGACTTTGTCTTTCAGGTCGAAAAGATGCCGGACCAGGCGGAAAAATACCGCGCGCTTGATTCCGCAGTGGTTGGCGGCGGGTGTGCCGCAAGCGCGGCGGTGGCCGTCGCACGTCTCGGCGGGAAAGCTAAACTGGCGTCCAGACTTGGTGATGACACGATTGGCGGCATCACCAGGGCCGATCTTGAGGCCGACGGGGTTGATTGCAGTCTCTTGCGCTCATTTGAAGGCGTGCGTTCGCCCTATGCCTCGGTATTGGTCGACCGGCAGGCGGAGCGGCAGATCGTCAGTTTTCGCGATCCCAATTTGCCTGAGGATGCAGGCTGGCTTGCCGCTGCACTGGGCGAGGATTTTGACGCCGCGCTTGTCGATACGCGCTGGCCAGCAGGCGCATTGGCGGTGCTGACGGCGGCAAAAAACCGGGGCAAGCCTGGCATTGTTGATGCCGAGGCTCCTATCGAACCGGCCGCCGAAGCCCTTGAAATAGCATCGCATATCGCCTTTTCGGCTCAGGGTTTGCGGGATTTTTGCGGCCAGGACGATTTGACTGAAGGCTTGAAGCAGGCCGCGTCACAAACCGGTGCTTGGGTGTGTTTTACCGATGGTGCGCTAGGCGTGACCTATCTTGAAAACGGTACGGTAAAAACCATACGCCCGCCGCAGGTTGAGGCCGTCGACACGCTTGGTGCCGGAGATGCATGGCATGGCGCTTTTGCGCTTATGCTGGGCGAGGGGGCCGGCGAAAAGGATGCCATTGTTTTTGCCAATACGGTCGCGTCGCTTAAATGCACCCGGTTTGGCGGCCGCATCGGCATTCCGTCACGGGCGGAGGTCGACTTGTTTATGCAAGGCTGAGGCGGCTGATAGCCCCGGTTCAGCAACAGGCATTGCCTTCCTGCACAGGCGGGCAGGGCGCGGTACCATAGGAGCAGAACACACAACAATCACCCGCAAGCGGCTTTAAAAGCGCCTTACATCCCTTGCAGTCATAAAACCACTGGCAGGCATTGGTCGGCATGGTTTCAGTTTCACGATGGCCGCATTTTGGACAGGTAATGGTCGAAACAGCGTCGGTCACACGGCTCGCCTTTTCCAAAATGCGAAAATCGTCATTCCAGCAAAGACCACCAATAGCGGAAGCAGGACGATATCCAAATATCCGGTAAGCAAGGAAAGACCTGCTGCGCCAAGCAGGAACGGCAATAGCGGCGTAAAGCAGCAGATTGCCGTGACAATTGTGCCGGTAAGTCCGATTTTGAACAGTCGATCATGTGCCATGGTGTTTTTCTTAGTGGCAGGACTGCGTGTTGTTCAATTCAAATCGACTTGATAGTGAAACTGATCCGTCAGACAGCGCGATAGCCGTAGCTCGACCGGCTTGTCTTCAAGATCATAGGCCACACGCGAAATCTGAAGCAGTGGCGCAGCGGTTTCGCATCCTAAAAGACCGGCATCCGATGCGTTTGACAAAACCGCCTTCAGCCGCTCCGAAGCGCGCGCCACGGTAATCCCCCAGCGTTCCGAATAAAGCTGATAGACATTGTTGGGGATGACATCCAACTCAGCGAAACCGTCAAAGCGGGAAACCGGAAGCGCTATTGTTTCGGTTAGAATTGGCGTGCCGCCGATCTTGCGAATTCGCAAAATGCAGATGATGTCGTCGCCTGTGTTGAGATTGAGAGCCCGGCATTCAAGGTCATTTGCCTTCTGTACGTTTGAACTGAGTATGGTTGACGTGGGAAACGAGTGTTCGCCGCGGTCCGGACGCATGCGATAATAGCGAAACAGGATTTGGCTTTCCTCAGGCACAGCGACATAGGTGCCGCGGCCCTGCCGGCGTATCAAAAGGTGTTCGGCGGTCATCGCATCGAGCGCTTTGCGCACCGTACCCTGGCTGACGCCGGTCTGGCGGGCCAGTTCGATTTCAGATGGTATAAGCTGTCCCGGTTGCCAGGTTCCGTCGATCAGATAGCCGACAAGGCCTTCCTTCACCTGGATATAGAGAGGTTTATAGGTGAAATTTGATTTTGCTGACGGTTGGGGCATCAATTCGCTCCATCAAAACCCAGATACGCCTGGCAGGCTCAAATTGTGCCGACGTCACTTCTTGTAAGATATATTATACAAGAATTCCATGCCGCGTTGACCGTTCCGGCAGATATGCCGGTGACGTGCTTGCCGTTGCGGGCAGACCAGCGCAAATTCTCTTCACAGCAATGTTGGCGCCGAAAGAACGGCCGTTCCCATGTGGCTTTTAACGTTGGCGATGCTACACTCCCATGTTCTGGCCATATCCCTTGCGGTGGAAACGACGGTCTTTCCGCCCTGGCAGCGGTAGAGCCCGTATTATGCCAAACCCGAAACCAGTTTGCTGGCAGGACCTGGAGCGTGTCTTGTTTAAATGGGATCAGTTTGATGGAGAGGATTTTTTGCGGCAGTTAGGAAAACACCGGAGTGCGATCAAACGATCGTGCGAGGATTTTGACGACACTGTCCGTGAAAAAGACCTCCAAGCAGGTGAAGTTAGGGTTTTGAAAGAAAACAGCAAACCCAAATCGTTTCAGCTTGGTTCTTTGCGCCCTGGATGTTGTCGCGCGAAGCTAACGGGTACGTACCCGCGTCGCGTCACGCTCCTCGTTGACCCGGCAGGCAAGCGAAGCGCCGCCGAGAGAGGGGCCAGGACACAAATTACCTGCGCTCAAACGATTCCATTTAGGCAAGACACGCTCTAAAGCAAAGTTCCATTATGAAACGCACCGAACCGTCACCGCGCGCCGAATACCGTACCTTTAGGCAAGTCACGACCCGCTGGATGGACAATGACGCCTACGGCCACATGAACAATGTGGTGCATTATTCGCTGTTTGACACGGCGGTAAACGGCTGGCTGATGGAGCAGGGCGTGCTGGATTTTTCCGGCGGCAGACAGGTCGGTCTCGTTGTGGAGACCGGGTGCCGCTATTTCGCCGAAATGGCGTTTCCCGATATCGTCACGGCCGGCATTCGGGTTGCCCGGCTTGGCAACTCTTCGGTCCGCTATGAAATCGGCCTGTTTCGCAATGAAGAGCAAACCGCCTCGGCAGAAGGCTTTTTTGTCCATGTCTATGTGGACCGGAAAACGCGGGCGCCAATGCCGTTGAATGACCCATTGCGGGCGGCGCTTCAAACCATTGTCATTTGACCGGCTGCGCTATCCATCGTGATCACGCAGCGTGAAAATCCGGGCGAGCAGGTTTTGCGTTGATGTATCGTGGCCTTCAATGGAGGCTTGCCGTTCGACCACCGGCAACAGTACGGTTGCCATTTCCTTGCCCAGCTCCACGCCCCATTGATCGAACGCATTGATGCCGTATAGCGCGGCCTCGACGAACACGCGGTGTTCGTAAAGGGCGATCAGTTCGCCCAGAACATGCGGTGTCAGCTTTTCATAGAGGATGGTGACTGATGGCCGGTTGCCGGGAAATGTCCTGTGCCCGGTAAGCCTGGCGGTTTCCTGCCTGTCAATGCCCTGATTGGCCATGTTGGCGGCGGCTTGAAGCTTGGACCGGCCGCGCATCAAGGCTTCGGACTGGGCCACGCAATTGGCAATCAGCAGGCGATGATGATGATCGAGATGCGGCTCATGACCTTTTGCCGCCAGCAAAAACTCGACCGGCACAATGTCGGTTCCAAGGTGCAAAAGCTGAAAAAAGGCATGTTGGCCGTTGGTGCCGGGTTCGCCCCAGACGATCGGGCCTGATTTGTGCTTGAGCGGCTCGCCGTCAAGACCGACGCGCTTGCCGTTTGATTCCATGTCCAACTGCTGCAGATAGGCCGGAAACCGGGACAGGCGTTGATCGTAGGGAATGATTGCCCGGCTTGGATAATCCATGATCTGCCGGTGCCAGTAGCCTATAAGCCCCAGCAAAACCGGAAGGTTTTGCTCCATCGGCGCAATCTCGAAATGCCGGTCGATCGCATGGGCTCCATCCAGAAACTCGCGAAACGCCCGTGGCCCGATGGCGATCATCAGCGGCAGGCCGATGGCCGACCAGATCGAGTATCGCCCGCCAACCCAGTCCCAGAACCCGAATGTGCGGCTTTCATCAATGCCGAAGGCACGAACCCTGCCGAGCGCGGTGGAAACGGCGGCGAAATGAACACCGACCGCCGCTTCGCCGAGATTGCCGGCGATCCAGCGCCTTGCCGTTTCGGCATTGGTCATGGTCTCGATCGTGGTGAATGTTTTTGACGCCACGATGAACAGCGTCGAGGCCGGGTCGAGCTTGTCCAGAACATCGGCAATGCCGGCACCATCGACATTGGACACGAAATGACAACGCGGACCGTCATGATAAGGCCGAAGCGCAAGCGTCGCCATGGCGGGCCCAAGATCAGAGCCGCCAATACCGATATTGACGATATCGGAAAATTTTTTGCCCGATACGCCCGAGGCATAACCGGAACGGATTTTGTCGGCAAAAGAGGACATTGAATCCAAAGTGGCTGCGACACTGCCCGACACATCCTCGCCGCCCGTGTGGATGGGAATGGTTTTGGGCGCCCGCAAGGCGGTGTGCAGCACGGCCCGGTTTTCGGTCGTGTTGATGGGCTCGCCCGACAGCATGGCATCGCGCCGTTGTTCCAGGTCGCAGGCCCGGGCGAGATCAAACAGGGCCGACATGATCTGATCGGAGACCGCGCATTTGGAATAATCGAGCATCAAATCGCCGTGCATCACGCTGAAACGGTGTGCCCGGTCCGCGTCCAGGGCAAATGCCTCGCTCATGTCCTCCGGCCTGGTCTGCCGGGTTTCCTCGCGAAGTTTTTTCAGCGCTTTGTCGATTGTCTCAGCCATTGGACGTGAAGTTCCCGAACATGATTTAGATCGTTTCAAAGCCGATTTCGCTGGCCCAGGGCGGGTTTGCACCGGCCCGCGAGACGGTGATCGCCGCCACCTTGTTGCCAAGCGACAGGGCGCGCTGGATTGCCTCGCCGTCCACCGCGGCAAGCGCCTTTTTGGCCAATAGCCCGTCACGCCACAAGGATGCCAGAAGCCCGGCGCTAAAAGTATCGCCGGCGCCGACGGTATCAACGACCTTAACCGGATCGGTATCGATATGAACGTTTCCAGCGCCATGATAGGCGGTTGAACCATCGGCGCCCTTTGTCACGATGATCAGTTTCGGGCCTTTTTCAAGCCACCGGGCCGCGATCGCAGCGGTGCCGCCGTCTTCGCCAAACCAGGCCAGATCCTCATCGGAGACCTTGACGATGTCGGCCATGGCGATCATGCGCTGCATCCGCGCCAGATGCGCCTGCCGGTCGGCGATAAATCCCGGCCTTATATTGGGGTCGAGCAGGATGACGCGCTTATCGTGCTCGCGCTGCATCAGCGCTTCATAGGCGGTTCCGCACGGTTCCTGCGCCAGGCTGATCGCGCCGAACTGCAATGCGGCAACGGATGCATCGAGCCCTGGCAGATCGCCCGTTTGAAGCATCCGGTCGGCGGCGTTTTCGCTGTAAAAGGTGTAATTGGCCTGTCCGCCACTCAAATCGACAAACGCCAGCGTGGTCGGTCGTGCCGTGCGGACGGCATATCTCGTGTTGACATGGCTGGCGGCCAGGCTTTTCGCCAGCAAACTGCCGAAAAGATCAGAAGAGATGCCTGAAAAAAACTCGACCGGTACGCCAAGCCGGCCAAGCGCGATTGCGGTATTAAGGCTCGCACCGCCGGCGCATGGTACATAAGCGCTCTCTCCGGCCTCAGATTTCCGGGGCAGCATATCGACCAGGGCATCGCCGCAACACAAGATCATCGCCGTGCTATAAACCAGGCAAACGAGATATCAAATCGCACGGGCAGATATTTAACCGGAATTTGTGCTGTAACGCTGTTGCGGTTTGCAGCAAGCCGGAACAGTCAAAACGGCTCCAGGTGCGAAAACCACCCTTATGGGCAGCTTGCAACCCCGCGCTTGTGTATGTCTCTTTAAGCAATGCGCTAGGTCGTGGTCAGGATTTAACGAATGGCTGCACTGCTGCAAAAATGAGCCGGTTTTAGGGGCGAGGAGGAGGCTGCCAATGGCTGGTAGGGCAATTGCGATGAAGGAACATGTTCCGGCAACTGATCTGGACGTGACGGCGGCCAATGGGTCGCTCGCGCTTTTGGATACGCTGCTCTGCCAAGCCATAGACAGGCATTATCCGGTTGTTGCCCATCTGCTTGAGAGCAAGGGAGCGATTGCCAATCTGCCGGAAAAAGACTGTATCTCTGCGTTGCAGATGATGGGCATCCGGTTTCATTTGTCGCGGATCGCATTCGAGCATGATGCGATGCAACGGCGAAGAATGAGGGAAAAGGCCGACGGGCCTCAGGCGGTCAAGGGCGGATTTTATCATGTGCTGGCCGATTTGCAGGATGCCGGCTGTTCGCAAGGCGAGATTACCGAGACGATAAAACGGCTCGACATCGGGCCAACCATTACCGCGCATCCGACCGAGGCAAAGCGCGTCACCGTGCTGGAGGCCCACCGGCGCATCTATCGCCTTTTGGTGACGCTGGAAACCGACCGATGGACACCGCGCGAGCGCGAAGCGCACATAAAATCACTGCAAAACGAAATCGACCTTCTGATCATGACCGGCGAACTACGCATGGAACGCCCGACAATCGCGCAGGAAAGTGCCTGGGGCATGCACTTTTTCGACGAGATTATTTTCGAGGCGACCAGCCAGGTCTATAAGCGCTTCGATGACGCACTCGGTGATATGCACACCGGCACAAAGGCCAGCGCGCCGGCCTGCATCCGGTTTTCAACCTGGATTGGTGGTGACCGCGATGGAAATCCGAACGTCACGGCGGAAGTGACTGCCGAAACGATCGCCAGGGCAAGGCAATTATGTCTAAAACACTATATTTCCCAGTTGGATGTTTTGGTGCGCCGCCTGTCGATAAGCGCCAACATCATCGATGTTCCGGCTGAATTTCGAGACCGGTTGACCGGGCTTTTGGGTGAAACCTATGGCGCCGCCGATATTGTCGCGCGCAACCGGAAGGAAATCGTACGTCAGTATCTAAGCGCCATATCGCAGCGCCTTACCACCATGGCCAATGGCGGAACCGGGACAACCGCAGCCTATCTGTCGCCTGCGCGCCTGGTCGAAGATCTGGTCGCGCTGGAAGAGATGCTTGATGAGGTTGGCCTCACCGACATCGGCGAGGATCAGATCAAGCCGTTTCGGCGCAAGGTCGAGACTTTTGGCTTTAGAACCTGTTCGCTCGATATCCGGCAGAACTCGACGGTGGTCAATCGCGTGCTGGCCGATATTTGGCGCGTTCGGCCGGGAGGCGAGGGCGGCGATGGTCCGATGCCCGGCAGTGAGGCATGGTCAAAACGGCTGCGCGACGAGTTGAAAACCCATGCCACCGGCTTTGAGCCGATTGATCTGTTTGACGACTACAGCGACGAAACCCGCGAGATGATCCGGCTATTCCGCGTTATCACCGAGGCGAACCGGGGGCCGGACCCCGAAGCGATCGGCGCCTTTATTTTATCCATGACCACATCGGCGGATGACATTCTGGCGGTCTACCTGCTGGCGCGTTACTGCGGCATGACGTCATTTGACGATCATTATTCCATCAGGGCGATGCCGGTCGTACCGCTGTTTGAAACGATTGATGATCTGCGCAACGCGCCGGACATCCTACGTACCCTGTTTTCGGTGTCGATGGTGCGCAAAGCCCTGCGCAAGAACGGCAACAATCAGGAAGTGATGGTCGGCTATTCCGATTCCAACAAGGATGGCGGGTTTTTCTGTTCGCGCTGGGAGCTTGCCAAAGCCCAGCACCGCATCACCGATGCCGGGGCAAAACGGCATGTCACGATCAGGTTCTTCCATGGCCGGGGCGGTTCCGTCAGCCGCGGCGGCGGCCCGACAGGGCGGTCGATAGCCGCGCAACCGGCAAACACGGTAAGCGGCCAGCTGCGCCTGACCGAGCAGGGCGAGGTCGTGTCGGCGAAATACGCCAATCGCGGAACCGCCGTGCACGAGTTGGAAGTGCTGACCGCCGGCGTTTTGGCACATACGCTAAAGTCGCCCTTCGAGCCTGAACTAAAACGCAACCCGGATTTTGAAGAGGCGCTGGAGGCGCTGTCCGGCCTGTCGCAGGCAAGTTACTCAACCCTGATCGGCCAGCCCGGTTTCATCTCGTATTTTCAACAGGCCAGCCCGGTTGAGGAACTGGCCATGCTAAAAATCGGATCACGGCCGTCAAAGCGTTTTGGCGCATCCGGCCTTGCCGACCTTCGCGCCATCCCCTGGGTGTTTGCGTGGAGCCAGAACCGGCATCTGATTACCGGCTGGTATGGCATGGGATCGGCGCTGGAAAGCCTTATCAATGTCAGGGGCGCCGACGGCGAACGCCTGCTACACGCGATGTTTAACGGATCGAGGCATTTTGCCCTGGCGATCGACGAAATCGAAAAGGCGCTGTGCCAGGCGGACATGGCGATTGCCGAGACCTATGCCGGCCTTGTCGGGGACAGGGCGGAAGCGGAAGCAATCTACCGGCTGATAGCCGACGAATATGAACGCACATCGTGTTTCGTCCGGCTGATCGTCGGGCAGGAGCGACTGGGCGAACGCTTTCCGCATTTTAAGGCAAAGATCGACCAGAACCTGCCGATGATCAACCGGGTCAATCAGTTGCAGGTCGATCTGCTGCGCAAGGTGCGGGCGGCAAAGGCGAGCGACGCCCCGTTCGGCAAAAGCGACGTCGCGCTATTATTATCGATGAACTGCATCTCGGCCGGATTGGGCTGGACCGGGTAGAGCATGTCTTGTTTAAATGGAATCGTTTGAGCGCAGGGTATTTGTGTCCTGATTAGGAGCGTGATGCGACGCGGGTGCACACCCGTTAGCGTCGCGCGACGACATCCAGGGCGCAAAGAACCAAGCTGAAACGATTTGGGTTTGTCGTTCTGTTTCAAAACCTTAACTTCACCTGCTTGGAGGTCTTTTTCACGGGCAGTGTCGTCAAAATCCTCGCACGATCGTCTGATCGCACTCCGGTGTTTTCCTAACTGCCGCAAAAAATCCTCTCCATCAAACTGATCCCATTTAAGCAAGACACGCTCTAGGGGGCAGGCGCGGTCTGCCGCACCCGTTCCAATCGTCTAGAAAATATCAACAAAAAAGCCCCCGGTGAAGGCATCACCGGGGGCTTTTTCGGGGGTAAAAGAAAACTTGGTTTAAAACAGCCCTTCAATCAGACCGTCATCGTTCAGGTAAATTTTTTCCGACGAAGGCACCCTTGGCAGGCCCGGCATGGTCATGATCTGGCCGGTGATGACCACGATGAAGCCAGCCCCGGCGGAAAGCCGCACTTCACGCACCGGCACCGTGTGCCCCGTCGGTGCGCCGCGCAGATTGGGGTCCGTCGAAAAGGAATATTGCGTCTTGGCCATGCAGACGGGCAGGCTGCCATAGCCCTGCTCCTCCCACTGGCGCAGCTGATCGAGCACTGATTTGTCGGCAATGACTTCCTCCGCCCGGTAAATGCGCTGTGCAACCGTTTTGATTTTCTCAAACAATGGCATGTCGTCATCATAAAGCGGCGCGAATTGCGATTCGCCGCTGTCGGCAATTTCGGCAACCCGGTGCGCAAGCTCCTGCGTGCCCTTGGAGCCTTCAGCCCAGTGCTTGCAGACGATAGCTTCGGAGCCCTGGCTTTGAACATAGTCTTTTACCGCCTGAACTTCGGCATCGGTGTCGGTGATAAAATGGTTGATCGCCACGACAGCTGGGACGCCGAACTGCTTTATGTTCTCGATGTGGCGGCCAAGATTGGGGCAGCCCTTGATCACCGCGTCGACATTCTCGGTTCCCAGATCGTCCTTTTTCACGCCGCCATTCATCTTCATCGCGCGAACGGTTGCCACGATAACGCAGGCCGCCGGCTTGAGACCCGCCTTGCGGCTTTTGATGTTGAAGAATTTTTCAGCGCCAAGATCGGCGCCAAAACCTGCCTCGGTTACCACATAATCGGCGAGTTTGAGCGCCGTGGTCGTCGCCACGACCGAATTGCAGCCATGGGCGATATTGGCGAACGGTCCGCCATGGACGAAGGCAGGATTATTTTCCAGCGTCTGAACCAGATTGGGCTGCATGGCGTCCTTCAAGAGCACCGTCATCGCCCCGTCGGCTTTGATATCGCGGGCAAAGACCGGTGTCTTGTCGCGCCTGTAGCCGATGATGATGTTGCCGAGCCGCTTTTCCAGGTCCTTCAGATCGGTTGCGAGGCAAAGGATTGCCATCACCTCGGAGGCTACGGTGATGTCAAAGCCGGCCTCGCGCGGAAATCCGTTGGCGACACCACCCAGCGAACAGACGATTCCACGCAGCGCCCTGTCATTCATATCCATCACGCGCCGCCAGGCGACGCGCCGCTGGTCGATTTCCAGCGCATTGCCCCAGTAGATATGATTATCGATCATCGCCGACAGCAGATTGTGCGCCGAGGTAATTGCGTGAAAATCACCGGTGAAATGCAGGTTCATGTCCTCCATCGGAACCACCTGGGCATAGCCGCCACCGGCCGCACCACCCTTGATGCCGAAACACGGGCCAAGCGAGGCTTCGCGAATACAGATCGCCGTCTTTTTGCCGATTGAATTCAGCCCGTCGCCAAGGCCCACCGTGGTCGTGGTCTTGCCTTCACCGGCAGGGGTCGGGTTGATTGCCGTAACCAAAATAAGCTTGCCGTCTTCATTGCCTTTTACAGACTGGATGAATTCAGCCGAGATTTTTGCCTTGTCATGACCATAGGGGAGCAAATGTTCAGAGCCGATATCAAGTTTGGCCCCAATCTCCTGTATTGGTTGTTTGATAGCTGCCCTTGCGATCTCGATGTCAGATTTGACCTCGCCCATTTACCTCTCCAAATCTATGATTTCTGTTGTCGGCTGCTTTTGGTGCTTTATTCCAGCCGGATGCTGCCGTAATAGCGACGTTGTAATGGCGGAAATTGGATGCCAGCGCAATGGAATTTCCTTTATCATGTTTCATTGCAGAAAAAAATATTTCTTGTTATGAAAATTCGAGCTGTCCAAAACAAAATATCGGAGGTCGTGGTTTGGCGCAATTAATGAGTGGTAAGACGCTCGCTGCCGAGGTGGTGGAAAGTGTCAAAGGGTTTGCCGCCGATTTGCTTGAAAAAGCAAACATCAAGCCCGGTCTGGCGGTCGTCATCATTGGCGAAGATCCGGCCAGTCAGGTCTATGTTTCCTCCAAGGGCAAGAAGGCGAAGGAGTGCGGCTTTCATTCCGTCCAGCATGCCCTGTCGGCGAAGACCAGCGAAGATGCGCTGATTGATTTGATCGAAAAACTCAACGCCGACGATGAAATCCACGGAATTTTGGTGCAGTTGCCACTGCCAGATCATATCAATGAGGGCAGGGTGATCCAGACGATCAAGGCCGAAAAGGACGTTGACGGGTTTCACCTGTCCAATGTCGGTAAGCTGGGCACCGGTGATCTCGACGGCGCTTTGGTGCCGTGCACACCGGCCGGTTCCATGCTGCTCATCGAACGCGCCCACGGAGCAGATCTGTCCGGCTTGACTGCCGTGATTGTCGGGCGCTCCAATATTGTCGGCAAGCCGATGGCAAACCTGCTTTTACAGGCCAATGCCACAGTGACCATCGCCCACTCACGCACCAAGGATTTGCCCGGACTGTGCCGCACCGCCGATATTCTGGTTGCTGCGGTTGGCCGCAGTGAAATGATCAAGGGCGAATGGGTTAAACCCGGGGCGATTGTGGTCGATGTCGGCATCAACCGGGTTCCGGCGCCGGAAAAGGGCGAGGGCAAGACAAAACTCGTCGGCGATGTCGATTTTGCCAGCGCCGAAAAGGCCGCCGGTGCGATAACACCGGTTCCAGGTGGCGTTGGTCCGATGACCATAGCCATGCTGATGGCAAACGCAGTCACCGCCGCCTATAGAAGTGCCGGCTTGGAAGCCCCAAAACTCGCAAAACACCTGGTGAAGTAATCAAACGAGGCCCATCAGCGCCAGATTCAGGATCAGATTGATGAACAAACATGTCGGTAGCGGGCGCGCGCTCTCTGCAGGGCGCGGCAAAGGCCCCAAGACACCAAAAGGGCGTCAAATCGACGACACGTCGCTGGAGGAAATCCAATCTCTTCTGGCTGACAGGCCACAGCGCGCGGATCTTTTGATCGAGCACCTTCATCTGATCCAGGACAAATATGGTTGCCTGAGTGCCGCCCATCTTGCTGCTCTGGCTATGGAGATGCGGCTGTCGCAGGCCGAAGTCTATGAGGTTGCCTCGTTTTACGATCATTTCGATGTGGTCCGCGAAGGCGATACGCCACCGCCGCCGCTGACGATAAGGGTGTGTGATTCGATTGCCTGTATGATGGCGGGGTCAAAAACCCTTTTCCAGGAGCTGGAAGCGGGGTCGGATCCTGAAAATGTCCGGATTGTCCATGCACCTTGCATCGGCCGTTGCGATGCGGCGCCGGCGGCGCGGATCGGCGACCGGGAAGTTGACCACGCCGATGCGGCAAAATTACTGGCCATGGTGAGCGACGGCGATACCGGCGTAAAGGTTCCAGACTATACCGGGCTTCAGGCTTATCGCGCCGATGGCGGCTATGCGCTGGCCGGCAAAGTGCGAAGCGGTGAGATATCCGCCGACGATTTGATCGCAACACTCACCGACGCGGGGCTTCGGGGCCTCGGCGGGGCAGGTTTTCCCGCCGGCACGAAATGGAAGTTCGTGCGCTCCTATGATGGTCCGCGGCTGATGACCATAAACGGTGACGAAGGTGAGCCCGGCACGTTCAAAGACCGGTGGTATCTGGAACGCGATCCGCACCGGACGCTTGAAGGCGCCATTATCGCAGCTCACGCTGTGGAGGCGGAGCGCATCTATTTTTACATGCGCGACGAATATCCAGCCGTGCTGGAAATTTTGCGCACCGAAATCGCGGCCTTGGAAAGGGCCGGGATCATCGATGAGGGATTTGTCGAGCTTCGCCGTGGCGCCGGCGCCTATATTTGCGGTGAAGAATCCGCGATGATCGAATCGATCGAGGGCAAGCGCGGCCTGCCGCGTCATCGCCCGCCCTATATTGCTGAAGTGGGTCTGTTCGGCCGTCCGACGCTTAATCACAATGTCGAAACACTGTGGTGGATACGCGACATTGTTGAAAAGGGGCCGAAATGGTTTGCCGGCCAGGGCAGTGACGATCATCCCGGTATCCGGTCATGGTCGGTATCGGGCCGGGTGAAGAACCCAGGCGTCAAACTTGCGCCCGCCGGTGTGACGATCCGCGAGCTGATCGACGATCACTGCGGCGGCATGGCCGATGGCCACACATTCAAGGCCTATTTGCCGGGCGGCGCATCCGGCGGCATTTTGCCGGCTTCAATGGATAATGTGCCGCTTGATTTCGGCGAGCCGCTGGCGGGCCTTGGCGCCTTTGTCGGCAGTCACGCGGTGGTGGTTTTGTCCAATCAGGATTCCATCAAACATGCCGCCATAAATTTGCTGGAATTTTTTGCCCATGAATCCTGCGGTCAGTGCACACCCTGCCGGGGTGGGACGGAGAAGATGGTGCAATTGCTTAAAAGCGGCGGCAAGCTCGATGAAACCGCACTGCGCGACCTCGAAGCGGTGATGCGCGACGCATCGATCTGCGGCCTCGGCCAGGCCGCCCCCAATCCGGTCAATCATCTGCTGACCTATTTCAGGGAGGAATTGTGATGAAAGCTTTCGGTATTTTCTTGTCAGGTGCGGGACTTGGCATGGTGATTGGTGCCGTAGCCTATGCATATGCACCAATGCTGGGCGATCACTGGTTCAAGCAGGATCAGCCCTATGCAGGCCAGCACGACAGGCGCATCTCCAGCCTGAGTGAAAAAGATATTACCGAACTTGAAAAGGGCGAGGGATGGGGGCTCGCCAAGCCGGCGGAACTCAACGGGTATCCCGGACCGGCACATGTGCTGGAATTTGCCGATAAACTCAATCTCGACGGCGGACAGAAACGCAAAGTTGAAAAAACCTTTCAAGCCATGCGCAGCGAAGCTGTCGAACTCGGCAAAGCGTTGGTGGCAGCGGAACTGGCACTGGACGAGGCGTTTCGGTCAGGCGGGATTACCAGTGACGTGTTGGCTGAAAAACTGACAGCGGCCGGTAAGATCCGCGCGGCATTGCGGGCGACCCACCTAAACGCGCATTTGCGCATCACGCCGCTCCTGAACGATGAGCAGAAGCACACCTATGCGTCGCTTCGCGGCTATGGCAGCGGGCAAGAAGGACATTCGGGGCATTAGACCATGACCGACCAAATCAAGTTCACCCTCGATGGCCGCGAGGTTGCAGCCGCGCCCGGTGAAACCATCTGGGATGTGGCCAAGCGCGAGGGCAATACGCTGCCGCATCTATGTCATGTCGACAAGCCCGGCTACCGGGCCGATGGCAATTGCCGCGCCTGTGTGGTTGAAATCGAAGGCGAGCGCACGCTGGCAGCCTCCTGTATCCGCAAACCGGCCGAAGGAATGTCGGTCAGAACCGGCGGTGAGCGGTCCGAAAAAGCCCGCGCCATGGTGTTCGAACTGCTGGCCGCCGATATGCCGGCCAAGGATGACGGCCCCGACAACCAGTCTGCTTTCTGGGACTGGGCAGGACGAATGGGTGTCGACGGCTCTGACCGGTTGCCCTCCAAATTCAGCGCGGCGCATCCGGGCGGGCATGATGTGACCAATCCGGCCATTGCGGTCAATCTTGATGCCTGTATCACCTGCGGAGCTTGCGTTCGGGCTTGCCGCGAGGTTCAGGTCAATGACGTCATCGGCATGGGCGGGCGCGGACATGGTTCTCAGCCTGTGTTTGATATTCATGACCCGATGGGCATGTCGACTTGTGTTACCTGCGGTGAATGTGTCCAGGCTTGCCCGACCGGCGCGCTCTATGAAAAGACGCTGATGGATGCCGATGGGCGCAAGCGCACCGTCCAAGATTTCGACAGGGTGGTCGACACCGTGTGTCCATTTTGCGGTGTTGGTTGCCAGACCACGGTCTATGTCAAGGACGACAAAATCGTTCAGGTGGATGGTCGCGACGGACCGTCCAATGAAAACCGGCTTTGCGTTAAGGGCCGGTTCGGCTTTGATTACGTTCACTCGCCCGAACGTCTGACCAAACCGCTGATCCGGCGCGACGATGCGCCAAAGGCTGGCGACATAGACCTCAACGGTGTTGATCCAATGACGGTTTTTCGCGAGGCAGACTGGGAAGAAGCACTCGAAAAAGCAGCCGGCGGCTTAAAGGCGGTGCTGGATCGCGATGGGGGTTCGGCCCTGGCCGGCTTCGGATCGGCCAAGGGCTCGAACGAGGAAGCCTATCTGTTCCAAAAGTTTATCCGGCAAGGATTTGGCACCAACAATGTCGATCATTGCACCAGGCTGTGCCACGCCTCCTCGGTGGCAGCGCTGATGGAGAGTGTCGGGTCAGGCGCCGTGTCAGCGCCCTTTACCGATGCGATGTATGCCGACTGCGTGATTGTGATCGGTGCGCGGCCAGGACAAAATCATCCCGTCGCAGCTACCTATTTCAAACAGGCGGCAAAACGCGGCGCCAGGTTGATCATCATGGATCCGCGCAAGCAGAACCTGATGCGCTATGCCAGCCCCGCCCTGCAGTTCAAGCCCGGCACCGATGTCGCCATGCTGAACGCGATTTTGCATGTCATCGTCGAGGAGGAGTTGTTCGACAAGCAATATGTGCAGGCCAATGTGTCGGGATTTGAGGCATTAAAGGCGAAGGTGAAGGACTTTTCGCCGGAGGAAATGGCCGGCGTGTGCGGTATCGATGCCGAAACGTTGCGCGACGTTGCGCGGATTTACGCCACCTCGCAAAGGTCGATCATATTTTGGGGCATGGGCGTCTCTCAGCACACCCACGGTACCGACAATGCCCGCTGCCTGATCGCCATGGCGCTGATCACCGGCCATGTGGGGCGGCAGGGTACCGGCCTGCATCCGCTTCGCGGGCAGAACAATGTCCAAGGCGCGTCCGATGCCGGGCTGATCCCGATGTTCTATCCCGATTACACGGCCGTTGAGAGCGATGATATCCGGAACAAATATGAAGATGTTTGGGGCCGGGCGCTAGATCCTGAGCGCGGCCTGACAGTGGTCGAAACAATCGATGCCATCCATAATGATCAGATAAAGGCCATGTATGTGATGGGTGAAAACCCGGCAATGTCCGACCCTGACCAGTTGCATGCCCGCGCCGGCCTGGCGAAACTGGAACATCTGGTGGTGCAGGATATTTTCCTGACGGAAACCGCCTGGCACGCCGATGTTGTGCTGCCGGCTTCTGCCCATGCAGAAAAACTGGGCACCTACACCAACACCAACCGCCAGGTGCAGATCGGACGTCCGGCGCTGCCGCTGCCAGGCGAAGCGCGTCAGGACTGGGAGCTTATCGCGGAACTGGCCGATCGTATCGGGCTAAAATGGTCCTATCGCGATGTCAGCGAAGTCTACGATGAAATGGCGTCTATGATGCCATCGCTTGCTGGCATCACCTGGGACAAGCTGGCGGGCGAGGAATCCGTCACCTATCCGCTCGACGAAAAAACCGGCCTGCCGGAATGGGTCATCTTCAAAAGAGGCTTTCCCACTGCCGACGGCAAGGGCAAGGTTATCGCCGCCGATCTTCTGCCGCCCGACGAGGTGCCGGACAGCGACTATCCGCTGGTGTTGACGACGGGCCGTCTTTTGGAGCACTGGCATACCGGTGCGATGACCAGACGCTCCGATGTACTCGATGAAATTGAGCCGGAAGGCATTGCGGCGATGAACCCGGCTGAAATTGCCCGAGAAGGGCTTGTTGCGGGGCAAATGATCTCTATCCAGACCAGGCGCGGCACAATCGAGGCACGTTTGAGGACAGACCGCGAAGTGGCCGATGGTATGGTTTTTGTGCCATTCTGCTTTAATGAATCGCCGGCAAACAGACTGACCAACCCACAACTGGACCCAATCGGAAAAATTCCCGAATTCAAGTTCTGTGCGGCAAGGGTTGTCCCCGCAACCGACCATCTTGCGGCGGCTGAATAGATAGGCTGCATTGACTTCGTTAAGGTCATGCATGGAATGGATTGTTGCGCTACCTCGGGTGGGGGTCCGGATAATGCAATTTTTTATATTCATGACAATCGACTTTCTTCCCTTATAACAAACCATGGGAGAAAGCATGCCGCCAAAACTTGTCGTGGTAGACAAGAACCCACTGGTCATCTCGGCTTTGCGCGAGAGGATTGAACGCGAGCGGAAGTTCGAACTCGTCCTCACGCTCACCAGTGGCACGGCTTTTGTCGAGGCGGTTGAGAGCTTGAGTTTCGATGTGGCAATTTTGGGCTGGGATCTGCCCGATATTTCGGGCGGTGATGTGCTAGCCGATTTGCAGCGGCGAAAACTCGGCGCCAGGGTCGTGGTGTTTGCCGGCGACAATGACACGATGTTGCTCAAACAGTCGATCCGCCTTGGCGCGATGGGCTTTTGCTGGCAGGGAGACGACCCGGATATCCTGTTTGAGGCTGTATCGGCGGTTTCGCGTGACCGGCTGAGCTTTCCCTATATCGATGTCACCAAGGTGGATGAAACGCCTCTGTCCAGACTGACCAACCGGGAAAAAGAGCTTTTGCGGGCATTGGCCGATGGCTGGACCAACGGCCAGATTGCGACCCGGATCGGCATTTCCGAAAACACCGTGAAATACCATCTGAAAAACCTCTACGAAAAGCTCGAAGTTACAAACCGCGCCATGGCGGTCGGCCTCTACTTCACCGAATCGCGTCGTTACGACTAGAGCATTTTTCGCTCAAACAGAGTCATAGAAGCAAAAAATGCTTCAATGGTTCCAAGCCGATACACGCGGTTCAAAGCAACCGCAAAACGCCCTAGAGCGGCTTTTCCTGACATCAGTACGCACGGGTGCGCAACCTTCTGAATTAAAACGGTTTTCAGATGCGAAGTGCAGCAAAGATTTGCGCCGCCTACCCGATCGGGTACGGATTTCCCGCCGCCTGCGAGCTGGTCCTCGACTACCCGTCAGTGACAAAATCCTGTCCGTTGGTGTGTTGTTTGAAACCGCAAATCCCATTCATATCCGCTCCCAGATGCCGGCATTGTCCGGTCACTTTCCCGCCGGTCATTTGTTATCAGCGGGTGCAAACGGAGGAGCAGCAAATGGCAGGGTTCACACATCTTTTCATACCGGGGCCGACCAATATCCCCGAGCGTGTTCGTCAGGCGATGAACATTCCGATGGAAGACATGCGCGCGCCGAGTTTCCCCGTTTTCACCCAACCGCTGTTTGCCGACGTCAAGCGCGTTTTCAAGTGCGACACCGGCAGGGTATTCATCTATCCGTCATCGGGCACCGGTGCCTGGGAAGCGGCGATCACCAATGTACTCAGTCCCGGTGACAAGGTGCTGATGTCGCGCTTTGGACAGTTTTCTCATCTTTGGGTTGATATGGCCGAGCGGCTTGGCCTTGATGTCACCGTCATCGATGTCGAGTGGGGCGAGGGCGTTCCCGTCGACGACTATGCGGACATCCTTGAAAACGACAAGGCGAAGGACATCAAGGCGGTTTTTTGCTGCCATAATGAGACGGCTACCGGCGTTACCAGCGATATCGCCGCGGTTCGCGATGCGCTTGATCAGGCAGATCATCCCGCACTCTTGTTTGTCGATGGTGTGAGCTCGATCGGGTCGATTGATTTCCGCATGGAAGAATGGGGTGTCGACTGCGCCGTCAGCGGTTCGCAAAAGGGCTTTCAGCTTCCCGCAGGGCTTGGATTTCTGGCGGTCAGCCGCAAGGCGCTCGAAGCGCACAAGACGTCGCGCTTCAAACGGTGCTACTTCTCGTTTGAAGACATGATCAAAACCAATGATCTGGGTTACTTCCCCTACACGCCGGCAACACAGCTTCTGCGCGGCCTTCGTGAAAGCCTCGACATGATTTTCGAGGAAGGTCTGGAAGCCATCTTCGAACGCCACAACCGCATGGCCGCAGGCGTCCGCGCTGCGGTGGATGCGTGGGGGTTAGAGCTTTGTGCCAAAGGGCCTGAATGGCAGTCTGATACGGTAAGCGCGATTTGCGTGCCGGACGGATTTGATTCAGCCGAAGTGGTTCGCCGCGGATATTATCAATACGATACGTCCTTCGGCGTCGGTCTGGCAAAGGTTGCCGGACGGGTGTTCCGCATCGGTCATCTGGGGGCTTTGAATGAAGTCATGGTTTGTGGTGTGCTGGGTGCAGCCGAAATGGCGATGCGCGATGTGGGTATCGAAGTTCAGCCTGGCTCCGGCGTGGGGGCGGCGATTGAGCATTTTCGTGCTACATCGCAAAAATCGCTGAAGGCTGCGGCCTAAGGCATGGTCTCATTTGACAAGGAACCACGATGAGCCACACGATACACCATCTAAAACGCCAGCGTCTGCAACGCTCGACGCTGGCCGTCCCCGGGTCCAATACTGCAATGATCGAAAAGGCGGCCGACAGCGCCGCCGATGTGATTTTTTTGGATATTGAAGATGCCGTCGCCCCGCCCGACAAGGAGACGGCGCGCAAGAATATCATCGCAGCGCTCAACGATATCGACTGGAAGGGCAAGGGCAAAACCATGTCGGTGCGCATCAACGGTCTCGATACGCACTATATGTATCGCGATGTGGTCGATGTGGTCGAGCAGGCCGGTGACAAGCTCGACATGATCCTGGTGCCGAAGGTGGGTGTTCCAGCCGACCTTTATATGGTCGAAGCGATGCTCAACCAGATTGAGACGGCCAAGGGGTTTAAAAATCCGATCGGCCTTGAAGCGCTGATCGAAACGGCGCTCGGTATGGCCAATGTCGAGGCGATTGCCGCAACGCCTGGCCGCCTGGAAGCGCTGCATTTCGGTGTTGCCGACTATGCCGCCTCCAATCGTGCCCGCACGGTCAATATTGGCGGCCTTAATCCGGACTATCCAGGTGACCAGTGGCATTTTGCGCTGTCACGGATGACAGTTGCCTGCCGGGCCTACGGCTTGCGTGCACTGGACGGGCCGTTTGGCGACTTTTCCGATCCGGATGGTTTTAACCTCGCCGCCCGCCGCGCCGCCGCCCTTGGCATCGAAGGCAAATGGGCAATCCATCCAAGCCAGATCGCACTTGCCAATGACGTGTTTTCCCCGCCAGATGGCGAAGTTGACCGGGCAAAACGCATAATCGAGGCATTGAAGCAGGCAGAAGAACAGGGCAAAGGTGCTGCTGCACTTGACGGCAAGATGATCGATGCGGCCTCGGAGCGGATGGCGCGAAATGTGCTGGCCGTTGCCGAGGCGATCAATGCCGGCGGCGCGAACACATGAGAGACCGGAGAAAACTCAGATGGATATCCACGAGTATCAGGCAAAAGAAATCCTGTCGCGTTTCAACGTGTCGATCCCGCGTGGCGGCCTGGCCTACAGCCCTGAACAGGCGACTTACCGGGCTCGCGAAATCGGCGGGGAACGATGGGTCGTCAAGGCTCAGATTCATTCCGGCGCGCGCGGCAAGGCGGGCGGCATAAAGCTGTGCACGACCGATAGCGAGATTGCCGATGCGGCCGATTTTCTGCTTGGAAGGCGCCTTGTCACGCATCAGACCGGACCTGCCGGCAAGCTGGTGTCGCGCCTTTATATCGAGGCAGCCACCGATATTGAGCGTGAGATCTATCTGGGGTTCGTTATGGACCGCACCACCGAGCGCATCATGATCGTTGCGTCCGGTTCGGGCGGCATGGAAATCGAGGAAATTGCCGCAAACGAGCCGGAATCGATTATCCGCGTCAGCGTCGATCCGGGTGCAGGCATGCAGACATTTCAGGCGCGTGAGATCGCCTTTGGTCTCGGTCTTGAGCCTGGTCAGGTCGGAAAGGCCGTCGAGATGATCATGGGCTGCTATACGGCATTCAGCAATCTCGATGCGGCAATGCTGGAGATCAATCCACTGGTGGTGACCGAATCGGGCGATCTGGTAGCGCTGGACGCCAAAATGTCGTTTGACGAAAACGCGCTATTCCGCCGGCCGCATATTGCGGAATTCCGCGACAAGTCGCAGGAAGACCCCCGCGAAACCTATGCCAATGATCGCGGCCTTTCCTATGTCGGTCTGGACGGCAATATTGGCTGTATCATCAATGGTGCGGGGCTGGCGATGGCAACGCTGGACATGATCAAGCTTGCTGGCGGTGAACCGGCAAACTTCCTCGATATCGGTGGCGGTGCCTCTCCGGACCGGGTAGCAAAATCGTTTCGCGCGGTGCTCCGCGACCAGAATGTCAAAGTGATCCTTGTCAATATTTTCGCGGGCATCAATCGTTGCGACTGGGTTGCCGAAGGCGTGCTTAAGGCAATTGAGGAGGTGGGAGTTGATGTTCCCCTCGTCGTTCGCCTTGCTGGAACCAATGTGGAGGAAGGGCGGAAAATCATTTCAGATTCCGGCCATGACATCCTATTGGCCGATACGCTGGCCGAAGCGGCAGGTCTGGCCGTCGACGCCTGGAAGAAATCGACCAACTGACAACGGACAAAGATGCCAGCCAGGCGCTTTTAGGAATTGTGCGCCAGCCAGCTGAAATGAGAGCAAGCCAATGGCAATACTTCTAGACAGCAAGACACCCGTTCTGGTGCAGGGATTTACCGGCAAAATAGGCGCTTTTCATACCGCCGAAATGATCGAATACGGCACCAATGTCGTCGGCGGCGTGACACCCGGCAAGGGCGGCTCGACGCATCTTGGCCTTCCGGTGTTCAACACGGTCAAAGGGGCTGTGAAGGAGACCGGTGCCACGGCCAGCATCGTTTTTGTCCCGCCGCCATTTGCCGCCGATTCGATTATGGAAGCGGCTGACGCGGGCGTCAAAACCTGCGTGTGCATCACCGACGGCATACCGACCCAGGATATGATCCGGGTAAAGCGCTATATGCGGCGCTACAAATTCGAAGACCGTATGCGTCTGATCGGCCCCAATTGTGCAGGCATGATAACGCCCGGCCACGCAATGATGGGCATTATGCCGGGCCACATCTACATGCCGGGCCGGGTTGGCATCGTCGGCCGTTCCGGAACGCTTGGCTATGAGGCGGCGTCGCAGCTGAAGACGGTGGATATCGGCATTTCCACCAGTATCGGCATCGGCGGCGACCCGATCAACGGTTCGTCGTTTAGGGATATTCTTGAACTGTTTGAAAATGACCCCGATACCGACACTGTTGTCATGATCGGCGAAATAGGCGGGCCGCAGGAAGCGGCCGCGGCCGCTTATGCGCGCGACCACATGTCCAAGCCGCTGATCGCCTATATTGCCGGTCTGTCGGCGCCAAAGGGCCGGCGCATGGGCCATGCAGGCGCCATTATTTCCGCTTTCGGTGAGTCGGCGCAGGAGAAGGTTGAAATTCTAAAAGAGGCAGGCGTGCACATCACGCCGACGCCTTCGCATTTCGCCGAAACCGTTGAACAGGTTTTAAACGGCATGGAAAAGGCCGCTTAAGTCCAGCATCGCGAAGGGGGCGGCATGTCCAGACCAACAGTAATTATTACCCGGCGTTGGCCGGTTGAGGTGGAAAAGCAGCTGGTCGCAGAGTATGGCGCAACACTCAATGGAGACGATCATCCATTCAGTGAAGCCGAGATGCGCGATGCGCTGGCAAATTTCGATGTTGTCCTGCCAACGGTTTGCGACAAACTGCCGGCGAGGCTGTTTGCGGGCGGCGGCATAAGGGCAAAATTGCTTGGCAATTTTGGTGTCGGCTACAACCATATTGATATCGAGGCGGCAAAATCTGCCGGACTGGCCGTGACCAATACGCCAGGTTGCCTGACCGATTGCACCGCAGATATCGCGATGACGCTTTTGTTGTCGGTTGCCAGAAGAGCCGGCGAAGGCGAACGCCAGCTTCGCGCCGGTGGCTGGGCGGGCTGGTGTCCGACCCATCTGCAAGGAACCAAAGTTACCGGAAAAACACTCGGCATTATCGGCATGGGCCGGATCGGCAAGGCAATGGCCAGGCGCTGCCATTTCGGTTTCGACATGGATGTCGTCTTTTACAATCGCTCGAAGATGGATCCGGCAGAAGCCGCAAAGGTCGGCGCAAGGCAGCTAAGCAGCGTTGAAGAAGTGCTTGAGGCGGCGGATTTTGTATCGCTTCATTGCCCAGGTGGCGGGGAAAATGCCGGCCTGATCAACAAGGAACGGCTGTCGAGAATGAAACCCGGCGCATTTCTGATCAATACCGCCCGCGGTGATGTTGTTGACGAAAATGCCCTTGTGGATGCTTTGCGCGAAAACCGGATTGCCGGTGCCGGACTGGATGTCTATCAGGCCGAGCCTCAGGTTCACCCCGATTTGCCAGCCATGGAAAATGTGGTTTTGCTGCCGCATCTGGGCAGTGCGACAACCGAAACCCGGGTCGCGATGGGGATGAAAGTTCTGGAAAATCTGAGGGCATTTGCAGCCGGCAACGAACTGCCCAATCGCGTCGTTTAGGGCATTTTTCGCCCAAACAGGTTCATATGTGCGAAAAATGCTCCAATGGTTCCAGGTAACTGCAAAACGCCTCAGGGCGTGGTTTTATCAAGGTTTTCAATTCCAGCCCGGTCAAGCCGGCTGACAGCGTCCGCCATTCCGGCCAAGCAATAAATATTCCTGGCAGTTGAACAGCGTTTGCCTCTGGCTTATGTTTTGGGTCAGTTGGCGACCCCGCATGGCATGGTGCCTATCCACACGCGTCGACGATGATTTTTGCCGAATCAGCAATGAGGTTTGGCTGCAAAGAGAGTATTTTGCGATGACCGCCTCGACGGATGTAACCGAATTTGATGCGCTGGAAGCGGACAACAACTCAAAACCCCTGAGCCAGAATCCGCACGCTTTGCGCTCGGAGCAGGAAAAGGTTCTCGAAGTTGCCATCGGCCGCGAGGTCCGTGAATACCGCAAGAAACTCGGCATAACCGTTGCAGATCTTGCGACTGCGACCGGATTGTCGCTCGGTATGCTGTCCAAGATCGAAAATGGCGTGACCTCGCCCTCGCTGACGACGCTTCAGGCGATTGCGCGCGCGCTCGGCATTCAGATGACCGATCTGTTCCGCCGCTTTGAGGAAGATCGCAATGCGGTGTTTGTCAGGGCCGGGGAGGGGATTGAGATCGAGCGGCGTGGTACCCGCTCGGGCCATCAATACAATCTTCTTGGCCACATCAAGGGGGCCGACAACAGGCTTATCGTAGAGCCCTATCTGATCATGCTAACGGCTGAATCCGATACGTTTCCAACCTTTCAGCATGGCGGGCTAGAGCTTCTCTATCTGCTGGAGGGCGAAATGATCTACCGGCATGGCGATAAACTCTACCACATGAAGCCCGGTGACAGCCTGTTCTTCGATGCCGATGCACCGCACGGTCCCGACAAGATGATCAGCTTTCCGATCCGGTTTCTCTCCGTCATTTCCTATGCCGGGGCCTGACGGCCGGTAAATTTCTTATCCACCGGTCTTTACCCGGCTTCGGCCTTTACCCGGCGGGCGTCGCCATATGCCAGCAAATTCCGGCTGGCCGGCAGTGTTGCAGTTCCGACAACGCTCATCTTCATGCTTAAAACTCCAACCAATTATTGACATCCAGAGAACCTTCACCGCATAGTTTGGTTCAATAATTATTAATAACAGGAAACATTCAACGGAGGGAAAGCTGAGATGGAGGGAAATCTCAATGCGCTAACCACGGTGTTTACCGAGTTTTATTACTGGGTAACCGTCGTGTTCATGTTCCTAATTCACGTGGGGTTTTGTATGTATGAAGTGGGGGCGAGCCGGCGGCGCAACCATATGCATACCTTGATGAAGAACACGATGCTGATCCCGCTGGTTACCATTACATTCTTCTTCTTCGGCTGGTGGATTTACTGGGCGTTTCCCAATGGCCCGTTCATCAATGGCGGTCTTTTGGATGGTTCGGCAAATGCGCCGAATTCGCCGACCATGGCGACCAATCTGGGTGATCGGATTACCGGTGTCTTCTGGGCTGCGTTCCTGCTGTTTTCCTGGACGGCGGCGTCGATTGTTTCCGGCTCCGTCATTGAACGAATCAAGTCCAGCGCCTTCTGGATTCATGCGGTTCTGATCGGTTCGGTATTCTGGATCATTGATGCGGCATGGGGCTGGAGCTGGAATGGCTGGATGGTCCAGTTGCTCGGCTACCACGATGCCTATGCCTCGGGTGTTATCCATGCGATCGCCGGTGGCTACGCACTGGGTATTCTTGTGGTCCTCGGACCGCGGCTTGGCAAATTTGCTGCCGACGGAACACCGCGTGATATCCCGCCGCATAATCCGTGGATGGTCACACTCGGCCTGTTCATGATCTATACGGGCTTCTGGGGCTTCTATGCTGCCTGTAATGTGCCGGTAATTTCTCCGGCGGTCATCGATGGTTTGATCACCGGTGAAACCTGGACAGCCACCAATATCTATCTTGCACCGACAACGCTCGGCGCGATCACGTTCAACTTCCTGATGTCGCTGTCCGGTGGCTTGCTCATGGCCTATGTCATCTCCAAGGGCGATGCTTTCTGGACCTATTCCGGTGGTCTTGCCGGTGTGATTACGGCATCTGCAGGCAATGACCTTTATCACCCGATCCAGGCGATGATTATCGGCGGTATCGGTGTGGTGATTGCCTACAAGATGCACTTCTGGGTCGAGCGCAGGTTCAAAATTGATGATGCGGTTGGTGCGGTTGCTGTGCATGGCTATGCAGGGTTTGCAGGCCTGGTAATCTGTGGCTTCATGCTGTGGGGCGTACCATCGTCACCTTATGAAGGGTATGCGACCATATCCCCATGGGGTCAGACGATCGGCGCAATTATCATGTTCTTCGTTCTTGGCTTCCTACCCGCATTCATCATCTCCAAGATCATGAATGCTGCGGGCATGTTGCGTGTCCCGGCGGTCATTGAACTTCAGGGGCTGGATCATCATAGCGAAGTTGCCTATCAGCAGGCGCTTGAAGATGTGAAGGCCGCTGAAAAAGAAGCGGTGTAATCGAAAACTGGAAAGGAAATCCCATGTCTACTATCGGACTTGAAAGCTGGGCCGTCGATCTGAAGGATGTCGGTGCCGTCTATCCCTTCCAGGGATCGGAGACACTGATGGTGGTTGTCGGCGTTGCCCTGTGGCTGCTCTGGCACATCGTTCAGACCCGTGCTGAAAATGCTGAAATGGCAGATGAGGCCCGCCATGCCAGCGATGATGATACCAAGGCCAATATCGACAGATATTAGCGCTTAGGGCGTTGTTGCGTGACTTTGAACCGCGACAACGCCTGTACCCGCTTGGGCGAAAAATGCCCTGGTTGAGTTAAACGCATGGGCAGCGGCAATCGTCCGCTGCCCATGACTTTCCGGTAACGGACCAAATCATCGCCTCGCTGGCAGGATATTGCCGCCGGCCTTGCAACGTTCTTCCCAAAATTTGTTGCCTCACAAGAAATAAATTTTCTTCTCAGTTGAGTTGATCAATATTTGCTGCTAGCATTTTCTTCTGATCCGTAAAGCCATGGAGGGAAGCATGTGCGGTATTGTCGGATTGTTCCTGAAGGACAAATCCATGGAGCCCGAATTGGGTTCACTGTTAACAGAAATGCTGATTACGATGACCGACCGGGGTCCCGACAGCGCCGGTATCGCTATTTATAGCGGTGCCGAGGACGGCCAGGCCAAAATCACCGCGCAGTCCGGCAGGCCGGAAGAGGATTTCCCAGGCCTGGCGGAGGAATTGCATCAAAAAACCGGTGTCGATGTGACGGTGACCGTCAAAGATACCCATGCGGTGATTTCCGTGTCTCATAAAGAGCTTGAAGAGATGCTCCGTGCCGTGGCCGAATGCAGGCCTGACCTCAGGATCATGAGTTATGGTGACGCCCTGGAAATCTACAAGGAAACCGGGTTACCCGAACAGGTTGCCAAACGGTTTGACCTAAAAGCCATGACCGGCACGCACGGAGTGGGCCATACCCGCATGGCGACGGAGTCGGCCGTCACCACGCTTGGCGCCCATCCCTTTTCGACCGGTTCGGACCAGTGCCTGGTGCACAATGGCTCCTTGTCGAACCACAACAATCTGCGTCGCGAACTTATTCGTGACGGCATGGTGTTTGAAACTGAAAATGATACCGAAGTGGCCGCCGCCTACCTGTCGTCGAAAATGGCCCATGGTCAAAATCTGGGCGAAGCGCTGACCAGCGGCCTCGACGATCTTGACGGGTTTTACACATTCGTCGTCGGAACCAAGAACGGATTCGGCGTCGTTCGCGATCCGATTGCCTGCAAGCCAGCCGTCATGGCTGAAACCGGCCAATATGTCGCCTTTGGCTCGGAATACCGTGCGCTGGTCAACCTGCCTGGAATTGAAACGGCGAAGGTCTGGGAACCTGAGCCGGCAACCGTCTATTTCTGGGAGCATTGATCATGCATGTATTTGATCTGTCGGAAATGCCGTTGCGTGAATTAAACAAGGCGCTTCATAACCCGCAACCAGGCTCCAATGATGCGGTCTGGGAAGTCAAAAACCCCAGGGGAAGCCATGCCGTTGCGGTCGGAATAGATGCCGAGCTCAATGTCGAGGTGCATGGCAGTGTCGGTTACTACTGCGCCGGGATGAACAAAAAAGCCACGGTCACGGTGCATGGCTCCGTCGGCCCGGGTGTCGGCGAAAACATGATGTCGGGAAAGATTGTCGTGGAAGGCGACGCCAGCCAGTATGCCGGCGCCACCGGCCGCGGCGGAATGCTCGTCATCAAGGGCAATGCCTCATCGCGCTGCGGTATTTCGATGAAGGGCATCGATATTGTCGTGCATGGCAGTATCGGCCACATGTCCGCCTTCATGGCGCAGTCAGGCAATCTGGTTGTGCTTGGTGATGCGGGCGATGCGCTTGGCGATTCCATCTATGAAGCGCGGCTGTTTGTGCGCGGCGATGTCAAATCGCTGGGTGCGGATTGTATTGAAAAAGACATGCGCCCCGAACATATCGAGCTGCTGCAGCGGCTGCTTGATGAAGCCGGAGCAGGTGACGTGTCCCCGCTGGAGTTCAAGCGCTACGGTTCGGCGCGAAAACTCTATCATTTCGATGTCGATAATTTCGACGCTTATTGAGGGGGCTAAAAAAATGACATATCACAATCCACCGATAACACCGCGTCAATCCTGGACGTTTGACGAATATACCAATTCCGAAATTCGCCGTGCTGCGGCGACCGGCATTTATGACATTCGTGGCGGTGGCGCCAAGCGCCGGGTGCCGCATTTCGACGATCTTCTGTTTCTGGGCGCTTCGATGTCGCGCTATCCGCTCGAAGGCTATCGCGAGAGGTGCGACACGTCGGTCACGATCGGAACGCGGTTTGCCAAAAAGCCGATTGAGCTCAAAATTCCGATCACGATTGCGGGCATGAGTTTCGGCTCTCTGTCGGGTCCTGCCAAGGAGGCGCTTGGCCGTGGCGCAACGCTTGCCGGAACATCGACGACCACCGGTGACGGCGGCATGACGCCGGAGGAACGTGGCCAGTCTGAAACACTGGTCTATCAGTATCTTCCATCACGCTACGGAATGAACCCGGATGATTTGCGCAAGGCCGATGCCATCGAGGTGGTCGTCGGACAGGGCGCGAAACCGGGCGGTGGCGGCATGTTGCTGGGGCAGAAAATTTCCGACCGCGTGGCAGAGATGCGCACTTTGCCAAAAGGTATCGACCAGCGCTCCGCATGCCGGCATCCGGACTGGACCGGGCCGGATGATCTGGAAATCAAGATCTTGGAATTGCGCGAAATCACCGATTGGGAAAAGCCGATCTACATCAAGGTCGGTGGCGCAAGGCCTTATTATGACACCACTTTGGCGGTGAAAGCCGGTGCCGACGCAGTGGTTCTTGATGGGATGCAGGGCGGTACGGCGGCCACACAGGAAGTGTTTATCGAGCACGTCGGACAGCCGACACTGGCCTGTATCCGGCCAGCGGTTCAGGCGCTGCAGGATCTGGGCATGCACCGCAAGGTTCAGCTCATCGTCTCCGGCGGCATCCGTACCGGCGCAGATGTTGCCAAAACATTGGCGCTTGGCGCAGACGCCGTCTCAATCGGCACGGCCGCCCTGATTGCGCTTGGCGACAATGATCCCAAATGGGAGGCCGACTATCAGGCATTGGGAACAACCGCCGGGGCCTATGATGACTGGCATGAGGGCAGGGATCCGGCTGGCCTGTCGACACAGGACGATGAATTGATGAAACGCGTCGATCCCGTGGCCGCCGGACGCCGGCTGGCAAATTATCTAAAAGTCATGACACTTGAAGCACAGACGATCGCCAGGGCATGTGGCAAAAATCACGTGCATAATCTGGAACCTGAGGATCTTTGTGCGCTAACCGTAGAAGCCGCCGCCATGGCGGGCATTCCGCTTGCTGGCACCAATTGGGTGCCCGGCCAGAGTAATTACTAGAAAACTTGGGAGGAGTTTTCAAAAAATGACCAAAGATCTCGCAACATTCGCCAAGGAAAATGGCGTCAAATATTTCATGATCTCGTACACCGATCTGTTCGGTGGACAAAGGGCAAAACTTGTCCCGGCACAAGCAATCGCGGACATGCAGGAAGAAGGAGCCGGTTTTGCAGGCTTTGCCTCATGGCTCGATCTGACACCGGCCCATCCGGATATGATGGCGGTTCCAGATCCAGATTCGGTAATTCAATTGCCGTGGAAACCCGATGTCGCGTGGGTGGCGGCTGATTGCATCATGGATGATCAGCCGTTGGAGCAGGCGCCAAGGGTGGTCTTGAAACGGCTGATCCGGCAAGCCGCCGACGAAGGTCTTTATGTGAAGACCGGCGTGGAGGCTGAATATTTTCTGACCACGCCCGATGGCAGCAAGATTTCTGATGAATTCGATACGGCAGAAAAGCCATGCTACGACCAGCAGGCGGTAATGCGGCGTTACGATGTGATCTCGGAAATCTGTGATTATATGCTGGCGCTCGGCTGGGGGCCTTATCAAAACGACCATGAAGACGCCAATGGCCAGTTTGAAATGAACTGGGATTTTGACGATGCGCTGGTCACCGCCGACCGGCATTCGTTTTTCAAGTTCATGACCAAATCGGTGGCCGAAAAACACGGTCTTCGCGCCACCTTCATGCCAAAGCCCTTTGAGGGACTGACCGGCAATGGCGCCCATGTTCATATTTCGGTATGGGATAAGGCTGGAAAGAAGAACGTCTTTGCCGACAACAAGATGGAATTGGGGCTGTCGGAACGGGGCCGCAATTTTCTGGGCGGCATTATGAAACATGCCTCCGCCCTTGCCGCGATCACCAACCCGACCGTCAATTCCTACAAACGCATCAACGCGCCGCGCACCATGTCAGGCGCGACATGGGCGCCCAACACGGTAACCTGGACGGGCAATAACCGCACCCATATGGTGCGCGTTCCAGGCCCGGGGCGGTTTGAACTAAGATTGGCTGATGGCGCTGCCAACCCCTACCTTTTGCAGGCGGTCATCATCGCCGCCGGTCTTGATGGCTACCGTACCAAGGCCGATCCGGGCAAACGCTACGACATCGATATGTACAAGGATGGGCACAAGGTTCGCGGTGCGCCGCGCCTGCCGCTGAACCTTCTTGATGCGCTGCGCGATTACGACAAGGACAAAACGTTGAAACAGGCGATGGGCGAGGAGTTTTCCAAAGCCTATGTCAATTTGAAAAACGGGGAATGGAACTCCTACGTGTCCCATTTCTCGCAATGGGAACGCGATCATACGCTTGATGTCTAAAGCGTATTCGCATCGAACGGGTGTATCGGATGACGCCAAAATACTCGGTATTCTCGCTGGTGAAAAACGCCTTTTCCGGGCATAAAAACTGGCAAAAGACCTGGCGCGACGCCAAGCCGAAAGACCACTATGATGTGGTGATTGTCGGCGGCGGCGGCCACGGGCTCGCCACGGCGTATTTTCTCGCCAAAGAGTTCGGCATCACCAATGTTGCCGTGCTGGAAAAGGGTTGGATCGGCAGCGGCAATGCCGGTCGCAACACCACCATTATCCGTTCGAATTACATGCTGCCTGGCAATACCGGCTTTTATGAGCTTTCCATGAAGCTCTGGGAGCGGATGGAGCAGGACCTGAATTATAATACGATGGTGAGCCAGCGCGGCATCATCAATCTGATCCATTCCGATCCCCAGCGCGACGCCTTTGCGCGCCGCGGCAATGCCATGCGCATCAACGGCATCGACGCTGAACTGCTCGATGGCGTGCAGGTTAGGCGCATGCTGCCGTTTTTGAACTACGACAATGCGCGCTTTCCCATTCAAGGCGGGCTGGTGCAGCGTCGTGGCGGTACGGCAAGACATGATGCGGTGGTCTGGGGCTATGCCCATGCGGCCAGCGAGCTTGGCGTCGATATCATCCAGAATTGCGAAGTGACGGGTATTCGCCGCGACAAGGGCAGGGTGACGGCGCTGGAAACCTCGCGCGGCACGATCAGTGCCGGCAAGGTCGGTTTGGCGGTTGCCGGAAATTCGTCGCGCGTGGCGGCGATGGCGGGTCTCAGACTTCCCATTGAAAGCCATGTCCTGCAGGCCTTTGTCACCGAGGCGATCAAGCCTCTGCTTCCCAACGTCATCACATTTGGCGCCGGCCATTTTTATGTCAGCCAGTCCGACAAGGGCAGCCTCGTCTTCGGTGGCGATATTGACGGCTATAACTCCTACGCCCAACGCGGCAATCTGCCGGTGGTCGAAGATGTTTGCGAAGGCGGTATGGCGATCATGCCGATGATCGGCCGCATTCGTCTGCTGCGCTCATGGGGCGGGATTATGGACATGTCGATGGACGGCACGCCGATTATCGACAAATCGCCCGTTGACGGTCTCTATCTCAATGCCGGCTGGTGTTATGGCGGCTTTAAGGCGACACCGGGTTCCGGACTGGTCTTTGCCCATCTGATTGCCAAAGACGAGCCGCACCACGAGGCGGCGCGCTTCAGGCTGGACCGGTTTGAACGCGGCGCCATGATCGATGAAAAAGGGCAGGGCG
The DNA here is from genome assembly GCA_963669455.1 of Rhizobiaceae bacterium. Classification (GTDB taxonomy): domain Bacteria; phylum Pseudomonadota; class Alphaproteobacteria; order Rhizobiales; family Rhizobiaceae; genus JAWKWH01. The sequence continues at coordinate 2,704,061 of OY770026.1, read as the reverse complement.
CCCAACCCAATCTGCACTGACGACGGCCAGGATAATCACGATGCGAATAAACTGCCCATATTGCGGTGAACGCGATGCAGCCGAGTTTTCCTATCTGGGTGATGCGTCGCCGGCGCGCCCGGATGCAACGCCGAATGATCCGCCACTGGACCCGGCGTCCGACGAAGCCAAAGCGCTCAGGGCCAAATACCACGACTATGTGTATCTGCGCGACAATGCAGCCGGCTTCATGAAAGAGAGCTGGTATCATGGCGGCGGCTGCCGCGCCTGGCTGACCGTCGAGCGCAATACCGTCACCCATGAAATCCGCAAGGTGGAGGCCGCCCCCGGCGTCGGCGCAACGGTCGTAAAACCCGCGCCGAAAACCGCGGCGGCAAGGAAGGCGAGGCGCTGATGTCCGGTTTGCAACCCTATCGCCTTTCCAAAGGCGGTGTCATTGATCGCTCCAAGCCGTTGAGCTTTGCCTTCGATGGCAAGAACTATGGCGGATTTGCTGGCGACACGCTGGCGTCGGCGCTGGTGGCGAATGGCGTGCGGCTGGTCGCCCGATCGTTTAAATATCACCGGCCGCGCGGCATCCTGACCGCCGGATCGGAAGAGCCGAACGCCCTGGTTGAACTGAGAACAGGTGCGCGCAAGGAAGCCAATACGCGCATGACCGTGACCGAGCTCTATGACGGGCTGGAAGCGGCAAGCCAGAACCGCTGGCCGTCGCTCAAGCGCGATCTCCTCGCCGTCAACCAGCTGGCCTCGCCGATTTTCGTGGCAGGCTTTTACTACAAGACCTTCATGTGGCCGGCGAAATTCTGGGAAGCGATTTACGAACCGATGATCCGCCGCGCCGCCGGTCTTGGCGACACGGCCAAACTGGCAGATCCCGACCACTATGAAAAAGCCTGGGCTCATTGTGATGTGCTGATTGCCGGAGCAGGGCCGGCGGGCATCGCCGCCGCACTTGCCGCAGGACGCGCCGGCGCGCGTGTCATTTTGGCCGAAGAGGATTTTGCCGCCGGTGGACGGCTTCTTTCCGAGGCGGAAGAAATCAACGGCAAGCCGGGTGCGGAGTGGCTGAAAAAATCGCTCGGCGAACTGGACGCCATGGACAATGCGCGCGTGATGACGCGCTCGGCCGTTTTCGGCGTTTATGATGGCGGCACCTATGGCGTCATCGAACGGGTAAATGACCATCTTCCGGTGCCCCCGGCGCATCAGCCGCGGCACCGCCTTATCCGCGTGGTGGCAAAGCGGTGCATCGTCGCCATGGGTGCTATCGAACGACCGGTTGTCTTCGCCAATAATGACCGCCCCGGCGTGATGATGGCGTCTGCCGTACGCAGCTATATCGGCCGGTTTGGTGCAGCGCCGGGCAAGAATATCGCGCTTTTTACCAACAACAATGATGGCTGGAAAACGGTCGATGCGGCAATGGCCGCCGGTGTGAACATCTCCGCCGTCATTGATGCGCGTGAAGAGCTGCCGCCTGAATTGCTCGCGCGCGGCAAGGCTGGAAATTTTGATGTACTCAACGGCCAGGTGAGTTCGGTCGATGGCGGCCATGACGGCCTCTCAAAGGTCGAAGTAAGGCTTGCCGGCGGTGCGGTGGCACGTGTCGATGCCGATTGCCTTGCCGTTTCAGCTGGCTGGAACCCGGCGATAGGGCTCACCTGCAATCACCGCAGCAAACCTGAATGGCGTGAGGATATTTCAGCCTTTGCCCCCGGAATATGCCCTGACGGCATGATCGTTGCCGGTGCCGCAAATGGCGATTTGACGCTGGCGGCCTGTCTTTCAGGCGGCCACAAGGCGGGAACGGCCGCGGCCAGGGCATGCGGACATACCGGCCGGAATGGCACCGCTGCCAAAGCGGCAAAAGAAACCTATCAGCACACGCCGCTTTGGCATGTTGCCGGCAAGGGCAAGGCGTTCGTTGATCAGCAGCACGATGTTACCGCTTCCGATGTGGCGCTTGCCAACCGGGAGGGGTTCAAATCCGTCGAGCACCTGAAACGCTATACGACACTGGGTATGGCAACCGATCAGGGTAAAACGTCCAATGTCAGCGGTCTGGCAATCATGGCGGAGGTGTCTGGCAGGACCATTCCCGAGACCGGAACGACCATGTATCGCCCGCCCTATGTGCCTGTTTCAATTGGCGCATTTGCCGGCCATCACCGCGACGAGGCGTTTCATGCAATCCGCCTGACGCCATCCCATCACTGGGCAGCCGAACAGGGGGCGGTTTTCGTCGACACGGGTTTATGGAAACGGGCGCAATGGTATCCGAAACCGGGCGAGCGAACCTGGCTGGAAAGCGTCAACCGCGAGGTTTTGACGGTGCGCAACGGTGTCGGTTTTTGCGATGTCACCACGCTTGGCAAGATCGATGTCATGGGCCCCGACGCCGGCAGCTTTCTTGATCGCGTCTATATCAACACATTTTCCAAACTGGCCGTCGGCAAGGCGCGCTACGGGCTGATGCTGCGCGAAGATGGCATTGTCATGGATGACGGCACGACATCGCGCCTGTCTGACGACCACTATTTCATGACCACCACCACGGCAAAGGCTGGGCCGGTGATGCAGCATCTGGAATATTGCCGGCAGGTTTTATGGCCTGAGCTTGACGTTCAGGTAACCTCGGCGTCCGAACAATGGGCGCAGTTTTCCATTGCCGGTCCCAAAACCCGCGAGGTATTGCGTGAACTCCTCGATCCGTCGGAAGATATTTCCAATGAGGGTTTTCCGTTTATGGGTGCGCGCGAGGTCAAGCTGCGCGATGGGGGTATTATCTGCCGGCTGTTTCGCATTTCGTTTTCCGGCGAGCTGGCCTTCGAGATATCGGTTCCATGCGCCTATGGCGACGCGATGGCGCGCAATTTGATGATTGCCGGTGAGCCGTTCGGGATCATTCCCTACGGCACCGAGGCGCTGGGTGTGATGCGCATCGAAAAAGGCCATGCCGCCGGCAATGAGCTGAACGGCATGACCACGGCGGGCGATCTTGGCCTTGGCGGCATGATGGCCAAGAAAAAGGACTATATCGGCCGCGTGATGGCGGGCCGTGAAGAAATGGTCAGTCCGGATCGCATGGTCATGGTCGGCATCAAACCGGTCAACCGGCTCGACAAGCTCTATGCCGGCGGGCACGTGATCCCCAAAGGGGCAAAACCAGGCGCCGAAACCGATCAGGGCTATGTGACGTCGGTCTGTTTCTCGCCGATGCTGGGCCAGTATCTGGGTCTTGGCATGGTCGCGCGTGGCCGTGAGCGTTTTGGCGAAATCGTTACGGTCTGTGACCCGCTGCGCGGCAAGACCTATGATTGCGAAATTTGCAATCCTGTCTTCTATGATCCGGAAGGAGGGCGCCAACGTGGCTAAGCTTCAGTGGAACGAAACCGCACCGCTGCAAACGGTTGCCGATCCAAGGCGGCATGGTGCCGTTGAAGGCGATGCCGGGGTTACGGTTGGTGAAATCAGAGGGTTTCAGCTTGTTCTGGTGCTGGCAAGGCGCGGAAAAGCCGAGGCCATGCGCAAGACCGCAAAGACGCAGTTTGATGCCGACCCGGGCGATAGGGCGAAATCCATTGCCGGCAAGAACGGCTGCGTCATGATCTGGTCGGGCCCAGACCAGTTCTATGCCCTGACGCCTGTTGCAAAAGCCAAGCCGGTTGGCGATCTGCAAGCCAAATTCGCAAAGTCGGCGTCGATCAGCGATCAGTCGAACGGTCGCTCGCTGATAAAAATTTCCGGTCCCAAGACGCGTGACTGTTTGTGCAAGATGCTCTCTGTCGATCTGCATCCCGGTGTGTTTGAAGCCGGTGATGCCGTTTCCACGCAGATGGCGCATATGGCGGTCAATGTCTGGCGCGATGAGGAGGATGCGTTCAGCATTCTCGTCTTTACAAGTTTCGCCGAATCGCTGTGGCAGACAATCCTTGACCATGGCGCCGAATTTGGCGTGGAGGTCGCCGAACCGCAGAAACTGGCATAACTTTCAGATACTGACAGCCGGAACCTGGTCTTCAACAATCAAACGGTTTTGACTGCCGTTCCCGCCGGCACGGACACCGGCGGGTTTCTCAAAGAAGGCTGTCGATGCTCAAGCAGCCAACACCATCTGCGGCTCGGCCAAGTCATAGCCGAGCGCATCGGCAACCGGCTTGTTGGTGATCTTGCCGCGGTGCACGTTCAGACCGTTGCGTAGATGCGGATCGTCAACCATCGCCTGCAGGCCCTTGTCGGCCAATTGCAGTCCGTAATGCAGTGTCGCATTATTCAGCGCCTGGGCCGAGGTGATCGGTACAGCGCCTGGCATGTTGGCGACGCAATAGTGAATAATGTCATCGACAACATAAGTCGGATCAGCATGTGTGGTGGCCTTTGACGTTTCAAAACAGCCGCCCTGATCGATAGCGACATCGACGAGGATCGCGCCCTTCTTCATGCCTGACAGCATTTCGCGTGTGACCAGTTTCGGTGCGGCAGCACCCGGGATCAGCACCGCACCAACGACGATATCGGAAGAAAAGCACTCCTGTTCCAGCGATTCCACGGTTGAATACCGAGTATGGACCCGGCCGTTGAATATATCGTCAAGCTGGCGCAGCCGCGGGATTGAACGGTCCAAAATGGTGACATCCGCACCAAGCCCGACGGCCATTTTTGCCGCATTCAGGCCGACGACACCCCCGCCAATGACGCTGACCTTGCCTGGCAGCACGCCAGGAACGCCACCCAAAAGAACGCCACGGCCGCCATTGGCCTTTTGCAGGCAGGTTGCACCGGCCTGGACCGAAAGGCGCCCGGCAACTTCGGACATCGGCGCCAATAGCGGCAGGCCGCCTCGATCATCGGTGACAGTCTCATAGGCAACAGCAGTCACGCCGCTGTCGACCAGGCCCTTGGTCTGGTCCGGATCCGGAGCCAGATGGAGGTAAGTATAGAGGATCTGGTTGTCACGCAGCTGCACCCATTCCGACGGCTGCGGTTCCTTGACCTTGACGACCATGTCTGACTGCGCAAACACCTCGCCGGCGGAAGCGACGATTTTCGCGCCCGCGGCCTGATAGGCACCATCGTCGGCGCCGATGCCGAGGCCGGCACCGGTCTCGATAATCACGTCATGGCCGTGAGCCACATATTCACGAACCGATCCCGGTGTCAGGCCGACCCGGTATTCATGGTTCTTAATTTCCTTTGGACATCCTACGCGCATCAGTCTTGCTCCCCTAAAACGGTATTTATTGAACTGGGGTGGAGTTCACCACAGCTCCGCTCGAATGTGTTTGCGAATTTTGTCTTGCCAACCCATGGTTTCCGAATTATTTTGCGCAAAATTTATATTTTTTCGAGGAAAATACGAAAAATGAGATTGGACAAGATTGATATCGCTATTCTGGATACGCTTCAGCGGGATGGCAGAATCTCCAATGCAGCCCTGGCCGAAACGGTCGGTCTGTCGCAATCGGCCTGTTCCAGGCGGCTGGACATTCTGGAAAAGCAGGGGGTTGTTCGCGGATACCATGCGCGGTTGTCCAATGCGGCGCTGGGCCATAGCGTGACCGTCATTGTGAACATGTCGCTGTCAGGTCAGTCGGAAAAGATTCTGGCCGAATTCGAGGCCTCGGTAAAGCGGTGCCCCAATGTGCTGGTCTGCTATTTGATGTCCGGCGAGTACGATTATCTTCTGCGTGTTGCAGCCCGCGATCTGGCCGATTTTGAGCGCATCCATAAGGAATGGCTGTCGGCCATGCCACATGTCACGCGGATCAACTCCAGCTTCGCGCTGCGCGAAGTCATTGACCGGACGGGTCTTGGCATCAGCGCCGAGATGGGATGAGGTCCCTATTCTGCCTTCAACACCAATTGGCGAACATCGATATATTCTGAGCGGAAGCCGGCCTCGCAATAATGGAGGTAAAACTCCCACATTTTTTTGAAGCGCTCGTCAAAACCGAGCGGAGCGATTTTTGGCCATGCCGACCAGAACCGGACGCGCCATTCGGCAAGCGTGCGGGCATAATCCTGCGGAAACACACGTTCACGCAGATAGGCAAGCCCCTGTTCGGCGCCGACAGCTTTGACGATTTGCGCGGTCGGCAACATGCCGCCTGGAAAAATATACCGCTGTATGAAATCCGGTTGCCGGCGATAGCGTGGAAAGGAGTCCTCATTGATCGTGATAATCTGCAAACCCGCTGTTCCGCCCGGTTTCAGGCAGTCTTTCACTTTGCTGAAAAACACCGGCCAGTATTTTTCTCCGACAGCCTCGAACATCTCGATTGAGGCCACCCGGTCATATTTGCCGGTTTCATCACGGTAATCCTGGAACTTGAACTCGACCCTGTCGGAAAGGCCCGCTTTTTCGATGCGATTTTGGGCAAATTTGAACTGTTCCTTGCTGATGGTAAGCCCGGTGACACGGCAACCGATTTCGTGGGCGGCAAATTCGGCAAACCCGCCCCATCCGCAGCCGATTTCGAGCACATGATCGTCAGGGCCGATGCCCGTATCGCGCGCCAGCGCCCGGTATTTTGCCTTCTGGGCCGATTCAAGGTCGTTGGCGCCGCCGGTAAACAGAGCTGACGAATAGGTCATGGAAGGGTCAAGCCATTGTTTATAAAACGTATTTCCAAGATCGTAATGCGAGGCGATGTTGCGTTTGGATCCTTTTCGTGAATTCTCGCGAAACCAGTGGCGAAGCCGCTGAAATGCGTTGATCAGCCGGTTTGCGTTGCTCGCAAGCCTGTTGCCTTCCGCCTGATTGATGACAAACAGTTCCAAAAGTGTGGTTACGTCGGGGCTTTCCCAGTCACCATCAATATAGGATTCGGCCACCCCGATGGTGCCGCCGGTGACTGCGCGGGTGGGAAGTTTCCAGTTGTTGAGAACAAGTTTTGCTTCGGGGCCGGGGCCGTTTCCACCCACTTTGGCAACTTTTCCCTCTGGCGTGCGAAAAATGAGTGAACCGTGCGGCAATGATGCGATGATTGACAACAACATCTTGGCTTGTGCCGGCAGATTTTTGGAAAAATTCTCCACCGAAGCAGAATCAAGCTCAAGCGGATTGTCAAAAGTGGACATGTTTGTTTCTCGCCTTGCGTCAATCTCAACCATTTGAACACCCTATATTGCGGGCCGCATGCTTCAGATTCCGGGGTGGAGAAGGTTTTCCTGTTTATTTACAGGATATTGGCGGTTTTTCTTAATATCACCAGCCAGCCAGGACAACCAAATGGGTTCTCCATCCCGCTAAACCAGTGCATAGTTTTCACCCGAATGACCGATTGATCAAGCAAAAATCGAGCCGGCAGCATGTCCGCCGCGCGTTACAAGTCCGATGGAAAAGGTGAAAATTGGCCCCTGGGCCGGATTCGGACTGAATGAATAAGCCCTTGATGGGGAACGATTTATCGGCTCTTAAAAATGCCGGATACCCCAAATATACCCCCATAATTTAAGGCTAGGCCAAAATGGTGCGTATACCGATCGCGGATATCATTGTGGTGTCCTATCAAACCTTGCCGGACAACATCTCAAGATGCGAAGATGCATTTGTGGAGATTCTAGGATAATAATCCTGCACATTCATCGAACTGTCGAGAGCAATTTTGATGCGGGAGTGTTGAAGACGAACAGGAGCGTAGTCAGTGAATGGCAGTTTTGAGCCCTTTCTCCACGAAGTGATTTCTCTCCGGTTCTGATATCGTTTGTAGGGTGAATTCAGCAGCTAGAGCGTGTCTTGCTTAAATGGGGTCAGTTTGATGGAGAGGATTTTTTGCGGCAGTTAGGAAAATACCGGAGTGCGATCAGATGATCGTGCGAGGATTTTGACGGTGAGGTCTGGTTTATCGGGCTTGCCCGACGAAAGGTCCAGTGGACCTTTCGCCAGCCGAACGCCCGAAGGGCCGACGTGAAAAAGACCTCCAAGCAGGTGAGGTTGAGGTTTTGAAACAGGACAGCAAACCCAAATCATTTGACCTTGGTTCTTTGCGCCCTGGATGTCGTCGCGCAACGCTAACGGGTGTGCACCCGCGTCGCGTCGCTCTCCTAATCAGGACACAAATTACCTGCGCTCAAACGATTCCATTTAAACAAGACACGCTCTACACGGCGTAAAATCCAATTGCCGATTTCCAACAACCACCCAATGCCAACACAAATTGGACTGCGTTCCATAAATGCTGATTTTATGCAGCCTCGATTTTGTCCTTTGACAGCCATTCACTTAATTTCTTGGCCAAGATATCGGGAGAAACTGGCTTGGAAAGATAGTCGTCCATGCCTGCATCGATGCATCGCTCCAGGTCGCCTTTCAGCGCATGCGCAGTAATACCGATGATCGGTGTATGCCTTCCTATGGATGCCTCTTTTTGTCGTATTGCAGCGGTCGCCTCCAGCCCGTTCATTTCCGGCATCGAAACATCCATCAAGATGATAGTAGGCTGGCTTTGTTCGAACAGTTCAACACCTTCGCGGCCGTTTTTTGCAATTTTAAAACTAAGACTTTCCTGTTCCAGGATCTGGGTGAAAAGGATTTGATTTACCGGATTATCTTCGCATACCAAAACATCCAATTTGTTGCTGCCAATTTCACTCGCGGGCAATAAATTTGGTTCTGGAATATCATCATCATCAATCTGGGCCGGGATAATATGCATGTCGGTGCCATCAGATTCGGTTTTGTTGGATTTACCGACGGATGTGGAAGGTTTCCGAGGTAGGGAATTACGGTCTTCAAGCGCTTCAATAATGGTTTTTTGTAAAAGAGCCGCCGGAGCAGGTTTGGTCAGGTGTCGCTTTACACCAAGGGTAGAAAATGCCTTGCCTTGGTCAGTTTCTTCTGTCGACGTGAGCATGACGATCGGTATGTCGGCCAATTCAGGGGAGGAATGCATAGCTCGCACAACCTGGCCGCCGTTCATTTCGGGCATTTGATAATCCAGAACCACACAATCAACAGAAACTTTTTCTACCTGTGCGGCCTCCAGGAACAGAAGCGCCTCTTTTCCAGAAGCAACTGCTGCGCTATCAAAATTCCACGACATCATTTGCTCGGACAAAATTGAACGATTGACTGGATTGTCATCTACGATCAGTATTCTGGAAGCAGACAAATCCTCACATGCTGGAACCTGGGAGGCCATACTTTCCTCAACTGGCAAATCCAGTTCGAACCAAAAAGTCGAGCCTTTTCCTTCCTCACTTTCTACACCAAATTGCCCATCCATCAGACGGACAAGATTTGACGAGATGGAAAGGCCAAGACCTAAGCCGTCATGTTTGCGGGTTGTCGAACCGTCAACCTGAGAAAACTTTTCGAAGATCAGCAACAATTTATCTTTGGGAATGCCAACACCGGTATCTTCCACACTGACCCTAATTTTCGCGGTTTCGTTGCAGTCAGCCGCCCCACTGTCGCACTCAATATTAAGATAGACATGACCCTGCTCTGTAAATTTTACAGCGTTGCCGAGCAGGTTGGTGACTATCTGACGGATGCGCCCCACATCGCCGATCACTAGTTGCGGCACCTGCGGGTCAACCCGCACAATCAATTCCAGATCTTTTTCTACTGTTTTTCCAGAGAGCAACGTTGCTACATCATCAACTGCTTGCCTTATTTCGAATGGTGCCAGATCGAGTTCGAGATACCCAGCATCAAGGCGGGAAAAATCTAGTATGTCATTAATAGTTGTAAGGAGTGCTTTTCCCGACTTCATAATCACATCGGCAAACATGGTCTGCTTCGCATCCAATTCGGTATTGCTAAGCAACTCAGCCATTCCCATAACGCCGTTCATTGGCGTTCGTATCTCATGGCTCATATTGGCCAAAAATTCCGACTTCGCCCGATTAGCAGCTTCAGCATCGGCAAGGGCTTCCTCTAGATCAGCAGTGCGCTCGGCGACGCGTTGCTCTAGATCTGCGTTTGCAGCAGCTAATTCGAGTTCAGCAACTTTTTGGGATGTGATGTCCTGTAGCGTACCTACATATTCCACCGGGTTTCCATCATTGCTAAGCAAGGGTTCTGCCACCTCGCGAACAAAGCGAACTTCTCCATCTGTTCGGATAATCCGGTACTCTTGTTCATAGGCACCAAAATCAGGATCACCGAAGCGTCGGATCACAGAGTTAATCAGTTCAAGGTCTTCGGCGTGGATAATTTGTTCCCGATTTCTGGAAATTTTCCCAAAAATTTCGGTCATGGGCATACCAAATATGGCAGCATATTCCTCTGAGCAGGAGATTAGTGCCATATTGTTAACTGACCATCTCCAGTTACCAAGCTTGGCCATTTTCTGTGCTTGGGCCAGGGCGTCTTCGGTAAGACTTTTTTGAGTGGTTTCAAATGCAAAACACCCTAAACCAACAGGTTTGCCCTTAGTATCGTTGACAACAAAACGAACTTCTTCATGGATTTCCAGCTTGCCGGATCCGTCGCAAGGGACAACCCGCTCTAGCTTGCCGTCCGCCATGATCTGATTGTCCAGCGCAATGATCCGCTCGCTGCGTTCTTTGCCAAATATCTCATCTGGCGATTTGTTGAGTAGATTGTCACGGGATTTGCCAATCGACTTCTCAAACTTGCGGTTCACATATTGATAGCGGCTGTCGGCATCTTTGAACCAAACGTCAAAATCCGCAAACTCATCGATTGCGCGCAACCAGGATTTCAAACGCGAAATTTCTGCTTGTAGTTCGGTGATTTTTTCGCCGGCCTTTTTGAGATCTTGCCCCATATCAGTTCCACATCTGCAGCAATAATTTTATATTTTTTGAATCAATTCGGCCAAACTTATATATGTGGAGAATTAATAAAGATTTTTTCCTGTGTTGGGGTTCGGACAAAATAGGGCGTTTTGCGGTTGCTTTGAACCGCGACAACGCCACTATCGGCTTGGCTCCATTGAAGCATTTTTCGCTTCTATGACTCCGTTTGAGCGAAAAATGCTCTGGCTATTCCGGTCCTGCGATCTTGAATGGATGTCCGCGGCCCAACATAATGATAGCTTCGAGCTGATTTTGATGAAAAAGGCTTTGATTTGAATGAGGGGGGATTGCTTCATTGAGCCGTTTGTCAACGTTGGGATGGTGGTAAATTCATTGTCGGCAACCGGCGCGTAGGGGATGCTCCTGTAGCCTGCTTCGCACCATCCCCGTTTTACCCCAACCATACCGCATACCAAAACCAACAAGGGCTTGTCTGACTTTTGCCTAATCAAGGTCGATCCTCAAAGCCAACCCGGGCGATTTCTTTGTTCATCAACTAACCGAATATCTGGCAATAAATTTAGGGTCTGGATCGATTCCCAGCCCTGGTCCGGTTGGAACGTCTACGAACCCATTATTTTGCTTTACCTGCTGTTGGATGTTGAGTGGCGTCTCCAACATTTCATCACGAAACTTGTTGTCAGTCGTGTCAAATTCCAGCCAAGGATCATTGGGAAACAGCCCGCCGGGCATTGGGGGGATAGCCGCCAGCAATTGCAGATTGGTCGCCACCGCTATTGCCGATCCCCAAACATGATTGATCACCGGTGTGAAATGAGCCTGACAAAGTGCCAGAACCCTAAGATATTCGCTGATCCCGCCAAGGGCGCAGACTTCCGGTTGCGCAATGCTCAATCCCCGGCTTTCCAATAGTGCGCGCCATCCCCAACGGGTGAACTCAGCTTCCCCGCCAGAGATATTTACGGTCAGTTTTTCCCGTAATTCCCGGTATCCTGCCAAATCTTCTGGAGCAACGGGTTCTTCGAACCAATAGGCATTCAGTTCCTCAAGCCCGCGCCCAACATAAAGGGCGTCAGCTGTGGTGTAACAATGATTGGCATCGGCCATGAACTTGTAATCATCACCAACGCCTCTCCTTACCGCTTCGCAAAGTTTGAGGTCATCCTCGCGGCCAAGGCCGATTTTCATCTTGGCTGCGACAAACCCCATTTCCTTTATCGCTGCCGCCTCATCGTGGAACCGGGCAATGTGATCATCAACCGATTGTTGTTTGAGCATCATGCCGTAACCGTAACTGGCCACTTGTTTGCGATGCGCGCCGCCGATCAATGCATGAATTGGGAGATTGGCAACTTTGCCTGCGATATCCCAAAGTGCAATGTCGATGCCTGACAATGATTGAAGCGGCATACCCTTTTGGCCGTGATCGCGCATCAGATTGTAGACTTTATGCCAGATTACATCGCGATCAACTGGATCGTCACCAAGGATCATCGGCTGGATGACTTTTTCAACGATCGCCTTGTTGGCCAGGGCAATATTGCCGGGTCCGAAACATTCGCCCCAGCCGGTTATTCCTTCGTCGGTTTCCACTTCAACCAGGTGGGCGGTGCGTTTTGAATAATATTGTTGGGAATAGCCCAATTCTTCGGGCAGGTCATACTCAAGAACGTGGCTAGTTACTCTCGTGATTTTCATGCTGCATCCATTTCCAGCGCCCGGGTGACCCGTTTTAGAATCAGGTAATCATTCAAAGCCAGATAAGAACAATCATGGCCAACCCCCGATTGGCCGATACCCCCATGGGGGAGATCAATGTCGTATTTCACGCCATTGATCTGAATTTCTCCGTATCGCAGTCGGGAGGCGTAGCTTTCCGCCTTAGCCAGGTTTTTTGTGAAGAGGTAGGCTGTCAATCCACCTTCATCGCAATCATTTGCCATGTCGATCAATTCGTCTTCACTGTCGAACGGAATGATACTGACAATTGGACCAAAGGTTTCCTCGCGATAGACATCCATACTTTCGGTGACGTTCGCCAGCACCGTTGGGGCCAGATAATGGCCGCGATTGAGCTCGGCAGGCCGATCACCGCCGGCAAGCACCGTGGCGCCCTTTTTGGCGGCATCATCAACCAGCCCTTTGATACGTATCCAGGCGCGTTCATTGATTAGCGGGCCGGTATGAATATCAGCCCTTCGGTCCCAACCGGTTTTCGCATCATTTGCAAACTTCACTGCTCTTTCAGTGAATTCCTCAAGGACTGAAACGTGGACAAATACCCGGTTTGGAGAGACGCAAATTTGCCCCGCATTTGCAAATTTCACCCCGCAAACCACATCAACTGCCTGATCAAGATCGGCGTCCCCAAATACCAGAACCGGTGCATTGCCACCAAGCTCCATGGAGTATTTCTTGATCGATGTTGCGCCGGTGCGCATGATGTGCTGGCCTGTTTTCGTCGAACCAATCAACGTCAATACAGAAGGAATGGTTGAGGCGGAAAGAGCGTCAGCAGCCTCGTAGCTTTCTGTTGCCAATATCTGGACCACCCCTTTTGGCAGCCCGATTTTGTGGCATAATTTGCCGACCGCATAAGCAGAAATCGGCGTATCATTGGATGGGCGGATAATCAGCGGGCAGCCTGCAGCCATGGCCGGACCGATCTTGAATGCCAGGTTTAGAAGCGGGAAATTCCAGGCTAGGAATGCCACTGCTACGCCGGCTGCCTCGTACACCATTTTGTGGGTGTGCGTACCGGCCCTGTCGGCAAGGCCAAAATCATGAAAGCGGGTAATTTCTTCGGCATAAAACGCCAATGAATTATTCAGGCTGTCAAAATCTTCCTTGGTCTGAGACCACGGTTTGCCCATTTCATGGTGAATGCAAGTACGAAGGTGCTCCTCATTCTCGACCACCTCGGCTCGTAGCTTGCGCATCCATTCTTGTCTTTCGCCGATTGAGGTTTTGGACCATGCTGGAAACGCATCCCTAGCGATCTCAAGGGTTTTTTGCACATCATCCAAACCAGCGGCTTCAACCGTTGCAACCTTCTCTTCAAGAGCAGGATTGAACACAGCAAGTTTGCCTTGGCCTTCTGTCAGTTTTCCGCCGATATATAGTTTTGTAGGAAACTCCACGACCACCTCAATCAAACAGTGTTGCAATATTATTTTTAATGCTGTCCCCGACATACAGAGCCAGCGCCTGAATGGTGGATGTTGGGTTGACTGCACCGGCGGTGACGAAAATCGAGCCGTCAACGATAAACAGGTTTTTCACATCGTGACTGCGCCCCCAGCTGTTGACCACGGACTTTTGCGGGTCATTGCCCATTCGGCAGGTGCCCATTTGGTGCCAACCAGCGCGCCACCACACGTCGCCATCGGGTGCCTTGTCGAGCACTCGCTTCGCACCCGCAGCCAACAAAACCTCTTCAGCCTTTTGTTTGCCGTGGCGCATCATTCGGGTCGTATTTTCACCCAACCGATAACTTATTTTCGGGGCTGGAATGCCATCGCTGTCGGTCAGTTCGGCGTCAAGCGTCACGCAATTTGCTTCTTCCGGCAGATCTTCCGCTACGACCGTTAGTCCGGCGAGGTATGGATAGACATTGTCCATGATCTCGCGGTGTTCAGTCCCCCAGGGAATTGGATTGTCTACGCCATAGCCGCCAAGCGCATAGGTCATTGGCGTTGTGGATCGGCCTGAATGAAGTCCATAGCCACGAACGAAGTCGCGGTCAGGGTCTGTCTCATAAAACTCCTGGCTGAGAATTGAGCAGGCCATCGGCCCTTCATGGCCTTTCATGGGCTGGTCGAATACACCTGCGACACCGGTCAGGGGATGGAACATCAGGTTCTTACCAACCATGCCCGACCGATTTGCCAGCCCATCTGGAAACAGATTTGACTTTGAGTGCAGAAGCAGACGCGGGGTCCCGACCCCATTACAGGCGACGATGACAATTTCCGCTTTCTGCTCATGAACTCGACCTTCGGCGTCATGGTACAATACGCCGGTTGCAAAGCCGGTATTCTGGTCGACAAGAATTTCACGAACTCTGCAGTTCGGGCGCAGTTCAACGCCGGCATTTTCCAGTATCGGCCAATAGGTGAAATTGGTTCCGCCCTTGGCTCCCGCGGCACAGCCCAGATCGCAGGTGCCCGCATTGACGCACTTTTGACGTCCATCATGGTCCTGGCTGAGAATGGACACGTCCGAGGGCCACCAGTGCCAGCCCAGCTCGTTGAACCCCCTTGCCAGCGTTTGACCAAGCCTGCCAATCGGGATCGGAGGCAGCGGCGGCTTGTAGTCCGGATAGGCTGGGTTGCCCGGCAAACCGGAAACGCCCGTGTTTTGGTCATTCATGTTGTAGAACGGCTCGAGCGTAGCGTAGTCCACCGGCCAGTCTTCACCCACACCATCCAGACTTCTGGTTTTAAAGTCTGATGGCTTGAAACGCGGCCAGTGGCCGAGAAAATTGATGGTAGAACCACCAACACCATTCCAGTTTACCGGCGTTATGCAGCTATCCTTGGAATTGATCGGATAATCCTGTTTAAGCCCGCGCACATTCGGGTCGCATGAAAATTCCCCGTAGCGGGCCAGCTCGTAGTCTTCACTACGACTAGGAAAATCCTTGTCTGCCAAATGATCGCCCTGTTCGAGACAAAGGATACGCATGCGCGTTTCCAGCAGTGACCATGCGATAGCGGCGCCCGATGCCCCGGCTCCAATAATCAGCACATCAACTGGTTCGTTTTTTGTATTCATGGCGAGAGCTCTAGCAAGACCGGTAACACGGACCCCGTTCGATGACGGGGCGTGTCAGTTCCGATAGTTGTTCAGCTGTTTCCGGCGCCACATCATAGCCATCGGGATGAACAGGCTTAGCCGAAAGCTGCATCAGCGCTCGGATATCCGGCCGACTGTAGTACCCCATGTAGGTGTAGCGGATGAGGAGCTGAAAATAGGCCTCATCTTCTGTTTCAAGCTGTTTTAGAACTGCGATCCTTGTTTGCGCGGTCATGGTGCAGAATTTTGCCCCTCTGGAGGAGCAGATCTCTTTCAGCCGTTTCAGACCGCGCTCGAACGCCGCCCGATGGGTGCCGTCTTTTTCGAGCTCACCGATGATGAAATCCGAAACGCCGAGTGTGCCGGCAGCCGGCATGATGCCATCCGCATTTGCCGGTATTATCTCATTGAGTACTGCTGTCATCAGCGTTCGGGTTTCGTCGGTCCACATTGGCTTCACTTTGCTCATAGATGTCATCTGCCCTGATTGCTTCCTGCCCGCGATACGGCATCAATCGCCACAGCAAGCAGCAGGATGGCGCCGGAGGCCATCAGCTTGTCGGCAGCGGATGCGCCGGAGAGATCGAGCCCGGAGCCCAATGATCCGATGACCAGCGCTCCCAGTATTGCGTTCCATACGGAGCCGCGTCCGCCAAACAGGGACGTCCCACCAATCACCGCCGCACCAATGGCTTCCAGCAACAATGGGCCGCCAGCAAAGGCGTTGAAGGAAACAGATGCGTAGCGTGAAGCGCCCAAAATGCCACCAATCGCCGCCATCATGCCGACAATGCCAAAGGCGGCGACCTTGATGCGCTTCACATTCATGCCTACCCGGCGCGCCGATTCAGCGTTGCCGCCAACCGCGAAAATCGAACGACCAAATGGGGTGGAGGTGGTGATGAAGCCGAGAATTCCGGTCAAACAGACAAGCAACACAACCAACAAAGGTACACCACGATATGCATTCAGCGTAGCAACCGCACCGGCCACCAGAACGGAAAAAAAGGCAATCTGGCCAAACACAGCGGCATTGCTGTCCAGTTCGAGACCCTCAGCCTTGCGCCGTGACTGTTTTCTCAACGTGATGATCGTGAAAATGGCGATTGCGACAAAGGCCAATATCCAGCCCGTTTCAATTGAGAACGTTGTCTTGGTCAGGCTGCGAACAAATTCATCGCTGACATTGACTGCGCCGTGCTTGCCGAGAATCTTGAGCATCAGCCCCTGAAATCCCAATAGTCCAGCCAGGGTCACCACAAATGACGGTATGCCGACATAGGCGACGAGAACGCCCTGGGTTCCGCTTAGAATAATGCCAGCGGCGATGGCAATAATGCAGGCAACAGGCCCAGAAAATCCGGCGTTTTGGATTAGAACTGCAACAATTGCTGCGCATACCCCTGCTGTCGCAGCGGCAGAAAGGTCAATATCGCCCAACAGCAAAACAAGTGTGATCCCGACCGCCAAAGTGCCAACGACTGCACTTTGCATAAACAGATTGTAGAAATTGCGTGGTGTAAGGAAATACGGGTACTCCGTGTAACCGAAATATCCCCACAGGACGGCAAGCGCCAGCATTACAGGAACGAAAGAGCCGAACCTGGTTTCACGCAGCGCTTTGAATTTTTCCAACAGAGTCAGATTACTTTGCGACATCATTTTCTCCGCTGTCCAGTCCGCGGGTCATGGCCACGACAATCTCGTCAGGATTGGTTTTTTCGGTTTCATAGACTGCGACATTGGCGCCGTGACGCAGTACGGTAATGCGGTCGCTCACTTCAAAAATATCGCGCAAATTATGGGAGATATAGACGACGGCGTGATTGGTTTCGCGAAGGCGCCTGATCACATCAAGCACCTGGCCTGTCTGTGCCACCCCGAGAGCTGCTGTCGGTTCGTCCAACAGAACAACACTTGATTCCGCACCAACCGCACGTGCAATGGCAATCGCCTGCCTTTGACCACCTGACAGCCCGCCTACCTTGGCACGGACCGAACTCAGTGTTTTTACCTGCAGTTGATCGATAGCAGCCCAGGTTTTCTTTTCCATTTGCAAATCATCAATAGGACGCAAGGCTCGTGGCAGAAACCCCCAACCTGGCCTCGTAGGCTCGTCTCCCAGAGATAGATTTGCTGCAACATCCAGATTTTCGCAAAGTGCAAGGTCTTGATAAACGATCTGAATTCCTAGCGCAGAAGCATCATGCGGCGTGTTGACGGCAACCTCAAGCTCGTCAAGAAAATATACCCCGTCATCAACAGTATGGGCACCAGCCAATGCTTTCATCAGCGTCGATTTTCCAGCGCCATTGTCCCCTACAAGCGCCATGACCTCACCGCGACGGACTTCAAAATCGACGCCGCGCAAAGCCTCGACACCACCAAAGCGCTTCTTAATTCCAACCGCTTTAAGGTGAGGAGAAACAGGTGGGGCCGCTGACCCCACCTCTATGTTCTGTTTGGTTGCCATCAAACCCACTCAGTTTTTGCAGAAACCGGTTTCTGCGGCAGGGCCTTTACACACGTCTTCTTTTGAAATCGAAGTATCGTTTTCGATGACATATGAAACGCCGTCAGCACCAATGGCGGAATAGGAAGCGACAGAGACAAAGTTCACATCCGCGCCAACACCATTTTTCACGGTGTTCGGAGCAAGATCTTTCCAGTCTTCACCCTTCACAATTTTGGCGGAGATCTTAGCTGTCGTGGCAGCCATATCTGCCAGCGGACGCCAGCCGCACTGGGTTTGCTTGCCAAGCAGGATTAGCTGTTGAGCAGCCACGGTACAATCGAGACCGGAAACAGGCACTTTGCCAGCAAGACCAACCTCTTCCATCGCCGCAATTGCAGCACCGGCATTGCCGTCATTGGATGACACAACGCCCTGAACATTATTGTTCAGTTTGGTCAGTGCCTGATCCATGGAACGGCGCGCAATTGCCGGATCCCATCCCTGCGTCCAGTTTTCATATCCCATCACACGCTTGCCGGATTCATAAAGCGGTGTCAGGGCGCGGAGTTGACCGTTGTGAATAACCGCTGCATTGGGATCGGTAGGCGAGCCCTTCAGCATGACCAGCGTATCGCCATCCTTGGTATTTTCGATCACATGCATGGCCTGGTCATAGCCCATGCCTTCCAGATCGGCCTGCACCCAGAACGTGGTGTTTTCAGAATTGATCATCCGGTCATAGGCAATTGTCGGAACGCCGGCCTCTTTGGCATCATCGGCGATGACTGCGGATGATTCACCGTCGATGGGGATGACGACCAGAACTTTGGCTCCTTTTGTCAGCGCCTGTTCCGCCTGACGCTGCTGAGTAGCGGTGTCATTGTTCGCATTATAAACCTCTACAGATATCTCTGGAGCGATTTCCTTCATGGTTGCTACGAATGAAGCAGCGTCCTGACTTTCCCAGCGCGGATTTACATTTTCTGGCAACAGCAGCGCAACATCGGCAGCACTCGCAGCTCCAGCGGCAGTTACAGCAATCGCAGTTGCTCCTGCAGTAGTTTTCAAAGCATTTTTCAGTTTCGATGTGAGCATAGGATCCTCCTGTTGTTTTGCTCAAAATTCGGCCGCACTAATCCGATCACGCCTTTCACAAGGCATGACAAATTCTGTCGATCATTGCGGCAATTTCCCCCGGCAACCGTTCCGGGAAATTCTCAAGTACCGATCAGGTAATATCAATCTTCACTCGGCATTTGCCTCCCTTTTGACAAATCCATCATCGATTTGAACCGACCTTCCTTCAGGACTGCTCGAGTTTAGCTTTCAGCCTTGACCGCGCATCCACCAACAATCGTTTCATATGTTCGGCCGCCTTTTCTGCTTGGCGCGCAACAATTGCATCAGTAACCGATCGGTGGAATGGAATGGATGCCTCATTCTTGGAAGTCGTATTGTTGGTCAATTTGATGGAAGTCAGGAGTGCGGAAAAAATCACACCCTCCATGGCCCTCAAGATTTCATTGTTTGAAGCTCTCAAAATTGCCCGGTGAAACAGGGCATCAGCCACCACGAAATCTTCCAGCGACCCCTTTTCCTGCTCCATATTTTCCTGTGAATTGAGGATTTCTGCGATTGCCTCGTCTGAAGCGCCAATGGCTGCCCAACTGGCTGCTTCAGGTTCAATCACTACACGAATATCCATGAGCTGGTTCAAAAAGTCGGGTCGAACCGGCGCAGATAGGTGCCACGCAAGCACATCATCATCCAACAGACCCCATGCATGGCGCCCGCGAACCCGCGTACCTATTCCGCGCCTGACTTCAAGCAGGCTCTTACCAACCAAAATTTTGACGGCGTCACGAATAACCGAGCGGCTTACCTGGAACCGCTCTGCCAGAGCTCCTTCGTCTTCGATCAGCTCTCCCTGATCATATCTGGAAGCAACTATCTGCCGACCAAGTTCCCGGGCTACCTGATCAGCCAGGCTGTGAGTCAAACCATTTGACTGCTTCAAATTATAAAACATCGTCTCATTCATACGATGAACTTAAACATCATATGTTTGAGGCGTCAACAGCAAAACCCGATCCGTTCCACTGGAATCACCTCTGCCGCTTATGAAACAACGTATCTGAAGCAAGCTGCTGCTTTGCCCGCTCCCCGGGCCTTAGAGCATTTTCATGTTCATCGCGGGTGAATGTCCGGTTCGGTGAAATCTGATTGGAAAATGCTGCACCACCACGAACGGCCGCTCAGGGCCGGCAACGGCATGCCAGCCCTGATTCTTGTTAGATTTCAACGCTTTCTGGGATGGCAGGCGCATCTTTTAGGGCATTTTTTACCCAGGCAGAATCATATGCGCGAAAAATGCTTCAATGGTTCCATCTGGGTACAGGCGTTGTCGCGGTTCAAAGGAACCGCAAAACGCCCCAGGCATTTTTCGCCCGAACAGAATCATATGTGCGAAAAATGCTTCAATGGTTCCAAGCGGGTAAAGGCGTTGTCGCGGTTCAAGGGAACCGCAAAACGCCTCAGGCATTTTTCGCCCGAACAGAATCATATGTGCGAAAAATGCTTCGATGGTTCCATCTGGGTACAGGCGTTGTCGCGGTTCAAAGGAACCGCAAAACGCCCTAGTCAGCCCATCGCTTTTTGCAGGTTCTCGTCGATCTTGTCGAGGAAACCGGTCGTTGAAAGCCATGGCTGGTCCGGGCCGATCAAAAGCGCCAGATCCTTGGTCATGAAGCCGGTTTCAACGGTGTTGACGCAGACTTTTTCAAGCGTATCGGCAAACCGTTTCAACGCATCATTGTCATCGAGCTTGGCCCGGTGGGCAAGGCCGCGCGTCCAGGCAAAAATCGACGCTATTGAATTGGTCGAGGTTTCCTCACCCTTCTGGTGCTGCCGATAATGGCGGGTCACCGTGCCGTGCGCCGCCTCTGCCTCGACCGTATGGCCGTCCGGCGTCATCAGCACCGAGGTCATCAGGCCGAGCGAGCCGAAACCTTGCGCAACCGTATCCGATTGCACGTCGCCATCATAGTTTTTACACGCCCAGACATAGCCGCCGGACCATTTCAGGTTTGACGCCACCATGTCGTCGATCAACCGGTGCTCGTAGTGAATGCCGGCTTCTTTGAACCTGTCCTCGAATTCGGCTTCGTAGATGTCCTGGAAAATATCCTTAAAGCGCCCGTCATAGACTTTCATGATCGTGTTTTTAGTCGACAGATAGACCGGATAACCGCGCTGAAGTCCGTAGTTCAGGGAAGCGCGCGCAAAATCGCGAATTGATTCGTCGAGATTGTACATCGCCATGGTTACGCCCGAGGAAGGGGCATCAAACACCTCGCGCTCGATGACTTCTCCGTCTTCGCCAACAAATTTAATTGACAGCTTTCCCTTGCCGGGAAATTTGAAATCGGTGGCGCGGTACTGGTCACCGAAGGCATGACGGCCGACGATGACCGGCTTTGTCCAGCCGGGAACAAGCCGCGGCACGTTTTTGGCGATGATCGGTTCGCGAAAAATCACACCACCCAGAATATTGCGGATGGTGCCATTGGGCGAACGCCACATTTTCTTCAAGCCGAATTCCTCAACGCGGGCCTCGTCGGGTGTGATCGTCGCGCATTTGACGCCAACGCCATACTGCTTGATCGCTTCAGCCGCATCGATGGTGACCTGATCGTCGGTCTGATCACGATATTCGATGCCGAGATCGTAATATTTCAAATCGACATCGATATAGGGGTGGATCAGCTTTTCCTTGATGAATTGCCAGATAATGCGGGTCATCTCATCGCCGTCGAGCTCGACGACCGGATTGTCCACCTTGATTTTTGCCATGGGAAGTGCCTCGTTGCTGAATATCGGCGGTCAGGTGACCGCGACGTCAAATTATCATGGATTGCGGCCCCTATAGCATCCGCAGCGGGCAAGGCAAAGGTATGCATTGGAAGAATTGACGCGGCAGGACATGGATGGGACTAAAAGCTTCAAAAAAAGGCTCACCGGCCGCTTCGTCCGCCCCGTTTTCAGCGCTTTTGTTTTTATCCATCCTGTGTCAGTGAGACGACGCGGCAGTTTTCAATTGAACAGGAACCGGATCACGCCATGGCGGGAACCGACAAGAATCGCGATTTGATCACCGGCGGGCCGGTCATCATACTGGTTGAACCGCAGCTCGGTGAAAATATCGGCATGGTTGCCCGCGCCATGGCCAATTTCGGCCTGTCGGAATTGCGGCTGGTCAATCCGCGCGACGGATGGCCAAACGAAAAGGCCAGTGCTGCCGCCAGCCGGGCCGACCACGTGATCGAGGGCGCAAAACTCTATCCAGCGTTGCGCCAGGCGATCGAGGACATAAATTTCGTCTATGCAACGACGGCGCGTGAGCGCGACGGGTTTAAGCCCGTTCGCGGCCCGGTCGAGGCGGGCAGGGTGCTGCGCATCAGGGAAAATGCCGGCGAGAAAACCGGCATCCTGTTCGGGCGCGAGCGTTTTGGTCTGAATACCGAGGAGGTGGGGCTTGCCGACGAGATCGTCACCTTTCCCGTCAATCCGGCCTTTGCCTCGCTCAACATCGCACAAGCGGTATTGTTGATGTCCTATGAATGGATGAAATCCGGACTGGAAGAGGGCGATAAAACCGCTTTTTCGGGCCCGGCAGTCGAGCCGGCGAAAAAGGATATGCTGCACAAAATGTTCGATCATCTCGAAGAAGCACTCGCCGTGCGCGGCTATTTTAGGCCTGCCGACAAAAAGCCGAAAATGATCGACAATCTGCGCGCCGTCTTGACCCGCCCGGGCTTTGCCGAATCGGAAATCAAGGTGCTGCGCGGTGTGATCAAATCGCTGGACAGGTTTTCGCCTGCCGAACCGCGTGGCGTCCACTCGCCGTCGCGAAGCCGGAAAGGCAAAACCGATGGCGAATAAGGCCGGCCCGATCCTCATTTTCGACAGCGGTATCGGTGGGCTCACCGTTTTGCGCGAAGCGCGGGTTTTGATGCCGGAGCGCCGGTTCGTTTATGTCGCCGACGATATGGCGTTTCCCTACGGCGCCTGGAATGAGGCTGAGTTATTGGAACGGACGACTTTGCTGCTCGGCGAAATCATCGAGCAGGAACGCCCCGCAATGACAGTGATTGCCTGCAACACCGCTTCAACCCTGATGATTGATCACCTGCGCGAAAACTATCCCGACGAGATATTCGTTGGCACGGTCCCGGCGATCAAACCGGCGGCGGAACGAACAAAATCCGGTCTTGTTTCGGTGCTGGCGACGCCCGGCACGGTAAAGCGGCAATATACCCGCGATCTAATCGCCAGATGGGCATCCAAATGCCATGTCCGGCTTGTCGGCAGTAAAACCCTTGCTTCGCTTGCAGAAACCTATCTGCGCGAGGGGTTTGTCGACGAAGAGGCGGTGCGCGCCGAAATTGCCCCTTGTTTTGTGGAAAAAGACGGACGCCGAACCGATATCGTCGTTCTTGCCTGCACCCACTATCCGTTTCTGGTCAACCGGATGCGCAAGACCGCGCCCTGGCCGGTCGACTGGATCGATACCTCCGAGGCGATTGCAAGGCGCGCCCTGGCGCTGGCCGAAGGGCTCGATCATCCTGAGGAAAACGGTGGAGCGGACGTTGCATATATCACATCAGGCTACTGGACGAAGGAGCTGGAAAGCCTGTTTAAGGGATTTGGACTGCAACTGCGCTGACAGACAGGCGCCACGGTCACATGTGATTGACTTGCACCGCCCATTGGCCTAAGGAGGCGCGGAAACAGGGCGGTTCGGCCCTGTTTTTATTTAACGTGTCCCGTGGATGGTTTTCGCAAAGCGTGCGCGAACAATCCTGTCAGATGGCAAAAACAGCCGTCAGAGGAGGGCGCGTTTCCTTTACCTGTTACTTTAAGTAACAGGTGTAACTTGCTGAAAGGAAATGCGATGAGCAAGCGCGAAGCATCCAAGTACAAACTCGATCGCCGTATGGGCGAAAATGTCTGGGGCCGTCCGAAATCCCCGGTCAATCGCCGTGAATACGGACCCGGCCAGCATGGCCAGCGCCGCAAGGGCAAATTGTCTGATTTCGGCATTCAGCTGCGTGCCAAGCAGAAACTGAAGGGCCATTACGGCGATATTTCGGAAAAACAGTTCCGCAAGATCTATGACGAAGCCAGCCGCCGCAAGGGCGACACGCCGGAAACGCTTATCGGCCTGCTTGAATCGCGCCTCGATGCGCTGGTATATCGGGCAAAATTCGTTCCGACCATTTTTGCCGCCCGCCAGTTCGTCAATCATGGCCATGTCATGGTCAATGGCCGCCGCACCAACATCCCCTCCTATCGCTGCAAGCCGGGCGATGTGGTTGAAATTCGCGAAAAATCAAAGCAGATGGCACTGGTCATCGAGGCGACCCAGCTCGCCGAGCGCGATGTGCCGGATTATGTCGAGGCGGATCATTCCAAGATGACGGCAACATTCGTTCGCGTCCCGGGCCTCTCCGATGTTCCCTATGCGGTGCAGATGGAACCCAATCTGGTTGTCGAATTTTATTCGCGCTGATCGTCGCTCAAACATCTGTTCGAAACGGGCCGCCTTCGTCGCGGCCTTTTTCTTAGCCTTGCAGCGAACCGTCATCTGCTGATAACCGAGTGATTGGCAATGGAGTGCTCGAATATGTCCGATCCCTGTCCGCTTTGCGGTGGAACCGAGCGGCCGCTCATCTCGTCCAAGGATCGCCACGGAAAACCGCTTAATACGGTGATTTGCGTGGGGTGCGGCATCGTTACCAACAATCCGATCCCGAGTGATGAGGAATTGGCTGAATTCTATTGCCGCGACTATCGCACCGAGTACAAGGGAACTGCCGAACCGCGCATGCGCCAGATCTGGCGCAATTTCGGCCGCGTCAGCGAGCATATTCTCGCTTTTCGCGATCTTTATGACGGCCGCAGACATTGCCTTGATCTCGGCTCCGGCAGTGGCGAATTCATGTATCTTGCAAATCAGCTTGACATCGATTGCCTCGGCGTCGAGCCGAATGACGGCTATTCGGCCTATTGCCGCGACAAGCTCGGCCTCAATGTCCTAAATCAGACGCTGGAGGAAAGCGGGTTCAAGCCCGGCCAGTTCGATCTGATCAGATTGAGCCATGTGCTGGAGCATATGCGCGACCCCGTCCGGTCGCTGAACGTACTGCGCGACTGGCTATCCGATGATGGCGTTCTTTATATCGAGGTTCCCAATATCGATCAGGAAGCGGCAAACAAGATGCGCGGCAAGATTTTTCACTACGGCCACATTTTCAATTTCAGCCCGTCGACATTGCGCATGACGGCCCTGATGGCAGGGCTTGAAGAACATCCGCTGTCGGCAGGTCGCAACGACGGCGAGGCCGCCGGGTTCTTCCGCAAGGCCGCCGCGCCATCCGCGGTGCACGATATCATCGACAAACCGAAAGCGCGGCATACTTTCCAGGCTTTGAAGGCGCACAACAAACGCGCCATGCCGGCGCCGGCTGGGGGGACGGCTTTTGGCCGCGGGATATCGACGCTCAGGCTGCGCTTGTCGGAGGTTATTGCCGCGCGCAAATTTTCAAAACCAGTTGATATTGCTGAGCATTTTGCCGCCCGCCTTACCGGAGGTGTCGCACAGTGACCGGTCTTGCCGGTGCGGCCGGGCCAGCTGCTGCCGACGAATGGCCGGCGCTGTATAAAAATGCGCCGCGATCGGTTGAATTCAACAAGCTTAGAAAGCGGCTGTTGAGAAATGTACGCCAGGCGATTGACGGCTATGACATGGTCGTGCCGGGCGAACGCTGGCTGGTGGCGCTGTCGGGCGGCAAGGATTCCTATGGATTGCTGGCGGTGCTTCTCGATCTTCAATGGCGCGGCCTGCTGCCTGTCGATATCCTCGCCTGCAATCTGGATCAGGGCCAGCCCGGTTTCCCGAAAAATGTCCTGCCGGAGTTTCTCGCCGCCTATAATGTGGCGCATCGTATCGAATATCAGGACACCTATTCGGTCGTCACCGAAAAACTTAGCCAGCAGGCCACCTACTGCTCATTGTGCTCGCGGCTGCGCCGCGGCCATCTCTACAGGGTTGCACGTGAGGAGGGCTGCGCGTCGCTGGTGCTTGGCCACCATCGCGAAGACATACTCGAAACCTTTTTCCTAAACCTGTTTCACGGCGGCAGACTGGCTGCGATGCCGCCGAAACTCATCAATGACGAGGGTGACGTAAAGGTTCTCCGCCCGCTTGCCTTTTGCGCTGAAGCCGATTTGGCGAAATTCGCCGAGGCGCTTAAATTCCCGATCATCCCTTGCAACCTTTGCGGCAGCCAGGACGGTCTCCAGCGCAATGCCATGAAGGCCATGCTTGCCGACATCGAGAGCCGCATGCCCGGCCGCAAGGATACGATGATCCGGGCGCTGACCACCGTGCGGCCAAGCCACCTGCTTGATCGCTCGCTTTTTGATTTTGCAAATCTGGAGCGGGCAGCGGATGCTGACGGAGAATGAGGGGCCGACAAGTTAGAGCGGGTCTTGCTTAAATGGGATCAGTTTGATGGAGAGGATTTTTTGCGGCAGTTAGGAAAACACCGGAGTGCGATCAGACGATCGTGCGAGGATTTTGACGACACTGTCCGTGAAAAAGACCTCCAAGCAGGTTAAGTTAAGGATTTGAAAGGAAATAGCAAAACCAAATCGTTTCAGCTTGGTTCTTTGCGCCCTGGATGTCGTCGCGCGACGCTAACGGTGCTCACACCGCGTCGCGTCACGCTCCTAACCAGGACACAAATATCCTGCGCTCAAACAATTCCATTTAAACAAGACGCGCTCTAGAGCGTACCTTGTTCAGGAGAGAGTGTGCCGGCGGGTCGCCGATGGCGGCTCGCCAAAATGGGTCCGGTAAGTTTGCGAAAACCGGCTCCAGTTCCAAAAACCGCAGAGCGCGGCTATGTCGCCGATTGACCGATGCGCCGTTGAAGGGTCAAGCAGGTCCCGGCGCACCTTGTGCAATCGCAAGACGCGTAGATAGGTGAGGGGGCCGATGGAGACATTGTCGCAAAAGGCCAGTTCGATGGATCGTTTCGACGCGCCGGCCATCTCGGCAAGGGTTTTGGCTTGGTCGACGTTTTGCCACTGGGCCCGAATCTCGTCGCGGCATTGCATGAAACGCTCATAATTGCTTGCCTGCGCCACCTGCCGGATATCAAGCATTGCTGCCCATTCCAGTGACAGTTTCGCGGCAATACCTGCCACCAGTGCACTGCCCACTACCGGGCCAAGGACTGTGGAGGAGGCGCCTCGTGATCCGGCACTTTCCAAAGCGTGAATGGCATCCTCGCGCAGGCGTTCGGCCAATTGGGGCGCGCGAATCAGAGCAAGATCACCCTCAAGCCCGCCCATCCAGTCAGCCACTTGCGGCGCCAGGCCCGGTTCGGCCAGCAATGTCTTGTAGTCGATGACCAGCGCCATGATGGCGCCGTTGACGGGGCTGACCATATCGAGTTGTCCACCGGGCGGCAGAACCATCACATCGTCGCTGGTCAGGGTTCGTCCATTGGCGCGGAACGTGCTGGACCGGCTGAGCACGACGCCAAATGTGATTGTGTGTGTGGAGCAGCCGACCTTCTGTTCCAGAGCCTGGCTGCAATATTCCAGATGGATCGAGACATGCGGACCTAAAAAACCGGAAAAGAACCGGCCTGCAAACACGCCGGGGGTCAACTGCAGGTAGGACTGGTCATATCCGGCAAGCCGTTCGGCCTGCTCGTCAAAGTCCGTATACTGCCGGTCGAGCAAAAGCGGGCTTGTTGCGCCAATTGCACAGCTGGGAAACCAATGCATTGTAATTGCATTACTTTTTTCTTCTAGGTCCACAGTTTCTGTTGCGCTGGATGGATAACGCTGTCCTTGATGTCACGGCTAAACTTGGCCAACTTTAACAGAAGTTCGCTGCACGGCAATGTGTGCTGGCGACGCAAAAACAATGGGAGAAAAGCTCATGTTGACACGCATAATGGTTACCTGCCTTGCCCTGGTCTGGGCTGTTGCGGCTCAGGCCGCAGATCGCTGGATGTCAATACCGGCGGCGCCGGCAATGCCGGAAGCGGTAAAATCCGGCAAGGCTCCGGTAAACGGTATCGAGATGTATTTTGCCGAGTATGGCACGGCCGAGGGCACGCCGGTTCTGATGATCCATGGTGGATTGGCACATGGCGATCTGTGGGCAGCACAGGTGGCCGACCTGTCGAAGGACTACCGGGTTATCGTTGCCGATACCCGTGGCCATGGCCGCTCAACCAATGACGGCAGCGAATATTCCTACGATCTGCTGGTAAAGGATTATATCGCACTTTTGGATCATCTGGGTTTGGACAAGGTTCATCTGGTCGGCTGGTCGGATGGCGCCAATATAGGGTTCGGGATTTCCCAATCTGATCCCGCACGGCTGGCCAGCCATTTTGCCCACGCCGGAAATGTGACGCTTGCTGGTATTGACCCGGAAGCAGGAAACAATGCGGTCTTCGGCGGCTACATTGGCATGATGGGTGGCGAATATGCCAAACTGTCACCAACTCCCGACGCATTCGAGGCGTTCCTGGGCGGCGTGGTTAAAATGTGGAGTACCGATAAACCTGGCGGCATGGAGGCGCTTAAATCGGTGACCGTCCCAACATTGATCGTGCAGAGTGAGTATGACGAGGGCATCTTGATGGCACATTCCAAGGAAATGTCGGAAACTATTCCGGGAGCCGAAATGCTCGTCCTTAAAGATGTGAGCCACTTCGCTTCATTGCAGGCGCCCGATGAGTACAATGCTGCGATCCGGGAGTTTCTCGGCAAGCAGAATTGATCTGGATGGGTCAAAACCACACTAGAATGGCTCCTGACGCATGACGAAAGGCTGCCGCTCAACGGGCGGCAGCCATTTTCGTTGACAGTAAGATCCAGGGTATCGCAAACGATGAGCGGCGAAATTGTCTATTCGGCAGCTTAGGTCTAGTCCGAATAACCCTTCAATGTGCCATCGATCACATATTGCAGGATTTCAACGACCTCTTCGGGCGTCCGGGTGACGGCGAGTGCTGCGGCATCGACCTCCTTTAGCGCATGCTGATGTTCAGGCGGATGCATGACGATCAGCGGCTTGCCGAGCGCTGAGGCATAGCCGGCGTCGAAGGCAGCGTTCCATTGCTTGTATTTGTCACCAAAGCGCACCACCACGATATCGGCCTTGCCGATCTGCGTGCGGGTGCGGATGGCATTCATCTTCGCTCCCTTGTGGTCATGCCAGAATTTGTCCGGTTCGGCACCGAGGATGGTGACGCCACAATCATCCGATGCCTCGTGATGGGTCACCGGGCCGGAAAATTGCACCGGCAGGCGGGCCACCTTGGCCCCGGCCTCGATCGCTTCGCGCCAATCAGTATGGATTTCACCGGAAAGGTAGACTGACCAGCCCATCGTTTAGGCCGCGCCCTTGGTGGCGATGCCTTTTTCGCCAAGAAAAGTCTGCAATTCGCCAGCCTGGAACATTTCGCGGATAATATCGCAGCCGCCGACGAATTCGCCCTTCACATAGAGTTGCGGAATGGTCGGCCAATCGGAGAACTCCTTGATGCCCTGGCGCATTTCGTCC
Organism: Rhizobiaceae bacterium; assembly: GCA_963669455.1. Taxonomy (GTDB): domain Bacteria; phylum Pseudomonadota; class Alphaproteobacteria; order Rhizobiales; family Rhizobiaceae; genus JAWKWH01. The sequence continues at coordinate 2,674,419 of OY770026.1, read as the reverse complement.
GACTGCAGCACGTTGATGCCGTGATAGTTCACGTCGAGATAATCCAGGATCTGGACGACCTGGCCCGAAAACCCGCATTGCGGAAAGCCGGGCGTGCCTTTCATGAAAAGCACCACGTCGTTGCCCTTGACTTCATTGCCGATCAATTCTGATATTCCGCTCATCGATTTTGTCCTTTGGCACTGCCGGGTTCAAGGCCCGGTGGGAAAGTCTGAATAGTTTCACTATCTATGTCAGCTGACAAAAAGGTGCAATGCAGTCAAGCGATCTGATGCTAGAGCAGTTTTCGCTCAAACGGGTTCATAGAAGCGAAAAATGCTTCAATAGTTCCAAGCGAATACACGCGGTTCAAAGGAACCGCAAAACGCCCTAGCGGCGCAGACATTCGTTAAATCCTGACCACGACCTAAAGCATTGTCGCCGCTTCGACCGGGTTTAATCTTGATAGTTTGGAAAACTATGTGACCTGCGCAAGGAAATCTGTGCGGTCGCGATAGATTCATGATACGGTGAACAAAAATTATTGAAGTATAAATGACGCACTGGAGGCGTGATTTTGTGAAGCAATTATCTTCACTGGTGATGCGTGAATTTTGCATTTCCATGTATCTTGGTTTTCATGAATTTGAAAAAAGAAACCCACAAAAGGTGCTCGTCGGTTTCGAGGTGGAACTGATACCGGACTATTTGTCGGGACCAATTTATGACTATGATCCCGTTCGGCTGTTTCTGATTGATCGATTTTCGCAAAAGCACATCGAAACACAGGAGGAAATGGCACAAATCATTGCCGACCATCTCATGTCGGACCGCCGTGTTGTTTGCGCGGCCGTCAAGATAGAAAAACCGGATGTGTTTGAAGATGTAGGCTCCATCGGGTTCAAACTGGTCTGCAGAAAAGGACGCTAGCGTTGATCGCAACAGCTTTGATTGCCGCAATTTCTCGCCTGTTGTTCATCGCCGATGCGGCGATTTGAAAACGGTGTCATGATGGATCAAGTTGTTCCGCAAAAAGGATTAAAACTTCACGATCTGGATATTCCGATAGCCCGCGATGAGGTGTCTGCTGCGATCTGGGATGCGATGGCCGATGGCTCCTACGAGATACGCGAAGCCTGCCTTGCAACCCGTGCCGCAAAACCGGGTGACAGGATATTGGATTTGGGCGGCGGAATTGGCATTACCGCCTGCCTTTTGGCTCGAACCGAGCAATCCTATGTCTGGTCGTTTGAAGCCGATCTGCAAACAATCAAACTGGCCAGGCGTGTGATCCACGCTAACAAGGCAGACAATATCGATTTGCAGCAGGGCGTGCTGTTACCTAGCCCGGCGCGGGAGGTGACATTCTACCAGCGAAGCGATTTCTGGTTCTCGTCATTCTGGGAGCATCAAGGCCCCTATCTGTCCGCTCAAACCATGACCAGCATCGACATCGATGCATTCATCGAAGCCAACAACATCAACTATATCGTCATGGACATTGAGGGCGGAGAATATGAGTTGCTCACTCAGGCCCGCTTGCGTGGTGTTGAGCGGATATTTTTCGAACTGCATGACTATGTCTATCAGATGTCTGGCATCAGGGATATTCTGAACGCGTTGCAGGAAAAGGGGTTTACCTATGATCCCAGATGCTCCAGCGGTCCTTGCGTCTTGTTTACAAGGGACACTGCTCCCCGGACTTTTCCGAAAGAATGGGACCCGCGCCAGTTTTAAGCCCGAATATGTTGCAGGATAGCGCCGTGCCAGACCTGAAACGGGCAACCAATGACGCCTTTGTCGAGGAGTTTGATCGCTGGAACGACATCCTCAAGGACACCAGTTTTGAGCCTGATCCGCGGTCGCTATAGACAAACCTATTCTGGTTGGCGGACCACTTCAGAGGGTTACTTCAGGAACATCTGCCACAAGCAAACATAGTATCTGGAGCATTGCTCTGGGGGCGATTGTAGCGGTATTGCTGCTTGCTGGGGTAAGCTTGTTGAAAACGCTCATCAACGATCAGCGGCGCGCAAAGCGACACTCGCGCCCTTACTCTTTGTAAATCGTAGAATATTTTTTGAGGACACATATGAACGTTAAACAACCGATTGGCGTTAGTTGGGGAATTAACAATGACTATGCACCTCTAAATAATGTGCTGTTGGGTAGGCCGGAATTTTACCGCTGGGTTGATGCGGGGCCACTGATCGGGCGGACGTTGGCAAATGCCCACATGACGGGTGTGAAGTTTGATCTTCAACTCGCCATGTCCCAGCATGCGGAAATGGTGCGCATCTATGAGGAGGCCGGTGTTTCCTGCCATTATCTTGAAGCCGATGAGGCATTGCACCGCAACTTCTTTGCCCGTGACAGTTCTGCAATGACGCCTTGGGGGGCTCTCATTTGCCACATGCAGTTAAAGTGTCGCCGTGCTGACTATGTAAGTGTCATCAAGTTTTATCAGGAAAATTCTATTCCAATTTGGAATTACGCAACCGCCGGGCATTTTGAAGGCGGGGATTTTGTTATTCTCGAACCGGGCAAGGTTCTGATTGGTTATTGTGGTGAGCGTTCTGAAAAAGAAGGTTCCGAGCAGGTTGCCGGGTACGTTCTAAAAGAAGGGTGGGATGCGGTGACCGCTCCTATCAGCCGAGAATTCGTGCATATGGACGGCCTGGTTGTGCCGCTGGCTGAGAAACTTCTAGTGGCATGCGTTGATGCGCTGGAGCCCTGGGTGGTTCAGCAGTTGCGTGACTGGGGATTTGACTTTGTCGATGTGCCGTATCGCGAGGCAAAGAACCTGGGTGTGAACCTTGTGGCGCTTGGCAATGAGAAAGTACTTTCGATGAAAGGAGCCGACGAACTCAATGGAAAAATGCGAGCGCTCGGCTTTGAGGTCTTTGAGCCGGACATGTCGATGTTCACCCTTGGCGGTGGCGGTGTCCACTGTCTGTCACAAGCCCTTTGCAGGGAAGATGTATGAAGCAGAATGTTTGCGAAAACGGTAAGCGCCTTTGGTCTTCCATCATCGAGATGGCAACTAGAGCAGTTTTAACCCATTCAGAGTCAATTCTGTTTGCCGATTGGGGTGGCGATCCGGTGTCAAGCCGCTCGACGGGCGATGCTAAGGCATTTTTTGCCCAAACAGAATCATATGTGTGAAAAATGCTTCAATGGTTCCAAGCGGATACAGGCGTTGTCGCGGTTCCAGCTACCGCAAAACCAGCGCTCAGAACCGCCGCGAGATAGTCACCACCCATCACGACGCACCAAAAAATCAGAACCGGTGTGAGATCCCCCTCAATTGTTTTCGGAAACCACCCCTCCGTGCCCGCAACGATGCCCAGTGCAAAAACGTACCCCACCTGACAATCTGCGCCTTAGTGTCATAAGCGCGCACGGTTGCCTGTGCTTCTGTTAACGCCTCACGAAGCATACTCATAGCGTCAGCATTCAAAGCAGCTGGTGTTTCTTGGTCTTCCATATTTGCTTACTCCACACCGAAATGCGCTTGAAATATCCGGTTTATAACCGCCACCAGAATCGCCGTGCTGACACCGAAGTTCAACAATCCCGTAACCGAAGCCATTGCGCCAAATATCTTGAAATCATTGGTCAGCGTGACGTCGCCATAGCCAAGTGTTGTGTAGGTCACCAGCGAAAAGTAGATCGCTTCAGTCAACTCGATCAGCGCGCCGAGCCAGATAAATGATGCAGCCCATATCCAGACCTGTACAGTGTGAGAAAATACGATAATCGCGAAAGTCCCGCCAATTACCGCCGTGATACGCCAGATAGGCGAGAAACGGGCCAGTTTTTCGGCCGAACCGTTCAGGTAACGCACCCATCTGATGACCAAGGCAAGGTGGATTGTTGAACAGACACCGAGCAACAGACTTCCCCAGAAGATTTGTGCGGTCATATTGGTGACACCTTCGCCAATGCCCTTTATTCGTTATGATTCTGATACATATTGCTTAAACTCATGCCCGCGGTTTCACAAAGGTCATCATCATGACAAGACGCTTTTTGCCTGCTTTGGCTCTTTTATCGTTGTCTCTCGCTGCCTGCAGTCAGGAAGAGCAAAGCCCGATGGAAGTCATCCGACCGGTGAAAACGTTTGTCGTGGTGGCGGAGAGTTCTATTCAGGAGAAGAGCTATCCGGCGATTGTTCTGCCGGCGCAACAGGCCGAGCTATCGTTTCGAACGTCAGGACAGATCATCGAGCTGCCAATCAAGGCGGCAACGCAGGTTAAAGAAGACGACGTAATTGCTAAACTCGACACAAACGACCTGCAATCGCAGGTGACCGTGCTCGAAAGCCAGAAAGAACAAGCCGAAGCGCAGCTCGAAGCGCTGACCTCGGGTGCCCGCACGGAAGATTTGGCTGCGCTGAAAGCCAGTATCGTTGCGGCTGAGGCTCAGGTTAGAGCTGCCAAAGACCAAAGGAACCGCACTCAGCAATTGTTTGAAAAAGGGATTGTTGCAAAAGCGAAACTGGATGCCGATCAAGCTCAACTGGATGTAGCGGAGGCTCAATTGGAGGCTGCCCGCCAGGAATTGATCAAGGGCGAAAGCGGTGCCCGCCAGGAAGAGGTCGCGGCCCAAATTGCGGCGATCAAGGGCGTTGAAGCCAATTTGAACATCGCGCGCGATCAGCTTTCCTACGCGACATTAAGGGCACCGTTTGACGGCATCATTGCGCGCCGCGATGTTGACAATTTTGCAAATGTGCAGGCCAAGCAGACCATCGCGATCCTGCAGAAACTCGACCGGCTTGAGCTTTCGTTTGATATTCCGGGTCCGGACGTTGCCAAGGCCAGCCGAGATCAGACACCAAACATTACCGTGCAGCTGGACGCCGTCAGCGACAAGTCGTTCGAGGCGGAACTGGTAGAGTTCACCACATTGGCAGACAGCTCCACGCAGACTTTCCGTGGACGCGTTGCGATTGACCAGCCAGAGGATGTCATCGTTCTTCCAGGGATGATCGGACAGGTAACAATCACGGACAATGGAAATGGCGCTATTGTTCTCTTGATACCGGGAACGGCCATTGCATCCGGTCCTTCTGGAGGCACCTATGTCTGGATCGTTGAAAACAATACCGTCGCCAAGCGGGACGTGACTGTCGGTGACGCATCGGATGACCGCGTCGCAATTGTTGATGGCCTTGAAGAGGGCGAAACCGTCGTCACAGCGGGCGTATCATTTATGCAGGAAGGCATGAAAGTACGAAGCAGCGATGGTGGGGCGTAACCCAATGGACCTTGCCAGCTTTGCTATTCAGAAGCGGGTTATCAGTGCGCTTTGTACGCTGCTGATCCTGCTTATGGGCTACTTCGCATATACGCAATTACCGCGTTTTGAAGACCCCGAATTCATCATTCGTCAGGCGCAAGTTATCACCCCGTATCCAGGCGCAACGGCGCAAGAGGTTGCGGAGGAGGTTACAGACACGATTGAAAACGCGATCCAGCAACTGCCGGGTGTGAAGGAAGTAAAATCCGTCTCGACACCTGGATTGTCGGAGGTGACGGTCGAGTTCACGATTGCAAGCGCCAAGACGAGGTTGCTGCTGCAACAGAAATTTGCGGCGCTGAGAGCAAAAATATCCGACACGGAAAACCAGCTCCCACCGAATGCTATAGCGCCGACTGTCTATGACGACTTTGGCGATGTCTACGCGCAGTATTATGCAATCACCGGCGAGGGGTTTTCGCTGGTTGAACTGAGGGACTACGCCAAGGGTCTGCAAAAAGAACTGGTTCTGGTTCCCGGTGTCTCCAAGGCATTGCTGGTCGGTGATCCACAGCAAGTAATCTATCTTGACTACAATCCTTCGAAATTGGCTCAACTTGGTCTTTCGTCGGGACAGATCGCGCAACTGCTTGAGGGGCAAAATCTCGTCGCACCGGCTGGATCTGTCGAAACCGGCAGTAGCCGCACGACAATTCGGCTGGATGCCGGAGTGCCTGATATAGATGCGATCGGTGAGATCTACATCAACAATCCGGAGGGCGGACAAGCATTCCGCATCAAGGACATTGCGACGATATCCTCTGGCCTGAAAGAACCGTCCGGCAAGCGATTGTATCGCGACGGCAAACCAGCCATCGGTCTGGGCATCTCCAACACCCAGGGCGGAAACGTCGTCACCATGGGTGAGGCCGTAAAGGCCCGGATTGCCGAATTGGAAGGCGATCGCCCAATCGGCATTGAGCTGTTTGCAATCTCAGACCAGGCCACATCGGTGAAAACCTCCGTCGGCGATTTTGTGCTCAACGTCGTGTTCGCGCTCGTGATCGTCATCGCGACACTGTTGATATTCATGGGGTTGCGCAGCGGCATCCTGATGGGCGGTATTCTTCTGGTGACCGTGGCTGGAACGTTGATCGGCATGTGGACCTATGGGCTGGACATGCAGCGTGTTTCTCTCGGCGCGCTGATCATCGCGCTCGGCATGCTCGTCGATAATGCCATCGTCGTCGTAGAGGGAACTCTGGTTAGAACCCAGAAAGGCGAGGCCACCGCCGATGCCGTCACTGCGGTGGTCAAGCAGACCAAATGGCCGTTGCTTGGCGGCACCATTGTCGGTTTCCTGGCATTCTCAGCCATCGGATTTTCACCCGACAATACGGGCGAATATGCCGGTTCGCTGTTCTGGACGATCACAATCGCACTTCTGGTCAGTTGGTTGGTTGCGGTTTGGCTGACGCCTTATTTCTGTACTTTGCTGTTGAAACCCCAGGTTCCGACCGGAGCGGAAAAACAGGAACACGCGATCCTTCGCGGCTACCGCAATTTGCTTGGGCTGGCATTGCGGTTGCGCTGGATCACCGTCGCGCTGATCGTTGCGCTGTTTTTATCTTCGGTCGTTGCATTCAACTTTGTCAAACAGGGGTTTTTCCCGGCATCAACACGGGCCCAGTTCGTGGTTGACTACAATCTACCCGAAGGCTCGACTGAAATTCAGGTCACGCAGGACCTCGGCAAAATCGGGAGCTGGATACGCGAACAGGACGGTGTGACGGGGACCAATTCCGTCGTCGGCGGAGGTCATCTGCGATTTATGCTGACTTACTCAGCCGAAAGCGGCAACAACGCCTACGGACAGATACTGGTCGACGTGACCGACTATCGCATAATCGACGATTTGATGCCCGTCATCAATTCGCACGTTCAGCAAAACTATCCTTCCAGCCTGCCGAAAGTTTGGAAATTTGTTCTCGGTCCAGGTGGTGGCAGTTTGATCGAAGCAAAATTTTCCGGACCTGATCCGGTCGTGCTGCGGCAACTCTCCGACCAGACCAAGAATATCTTGCGCAGCAATGGCGCGATCGCTGTCAAAGATGACTGGGGTTCTATGACGCGAATTCTACGCCCCAGGATCAACGAGCAAGCGGCACAGCGGGTTGGCTTGACACACAGCGACATAGCACAGGCTATCGCTGAGTTTTTCGATGGCAGGGCCATCGGAATATACCGTGATCGCGATGAGTTGAACCAGATCGTTTTTAGGCCGGAAGAGGAGTCGCGAACCGACATCGCACAAATCCAGAGTGTTCAAATCTTCAGCCCGGTTTCGCGCCGCTTCATACCTATTTCCCAAGTAGTGGACAGCTTTGAAACTGATTTTGAGAATTCGCGCCTTCGCCGCGTTGACCGCAATCTTTCAATCATTGCGCAGGCGGACCCAGCGCCGGGCATCAATGCAACCGGTTTATTTGAAACCATAAAACCAATCGTCGAAGATATCTCGCTTCCGCCCGGCTATACGCTTGAATGGAAAGGGCAATACGGCGACAGCCAACAAGCCAATGCGGGGCTTGCATCAACCCTACCATTTGGCATTGGTGCGATGGTCATTGTTGTCATTCTTCTTTTCAATGCGATCCGACAGCCCCTGATCATCTGGCTGACCGTACCGCTAGCGATCATCGGCGTTGTCTATGGTCTGATTGCCTTTGGAACGCCGATGGAGTTCATGGGCATTTTGGCTGTCCTCAGCCTGACAGGGATGCTGATCAAAAATTCTATCGTGCTGATCGACGAGACCGATACGCAGATCGCCGACGGAAAAGCACGAATGGATGCGGTGATCGATGCCGCGGTCAGTCGTGTGCGTCCTGTGTTCCTCGGCGTGTTGACCACCGTACTTGGAGTGGTGCCGTTGTTGTGGGATCCGTTCTTCAAGAGCTTGGCGGTGGTGATCATTTGCGGCCTGAGCTTTGCAACCGTCCTGACCCTGCTGATTGTCCCGACGCTCTATGCAGTGTTTTTCCGCGTGGATGGCGGAGAAGTGAAGGCGGATTGAGCAGCGATTGGGCCTTGGACTGAACTCATATCCAGGCTGAAACGGCTCCATTTGGTTCAAAGTTGGAACCGCTGATCTAGGGTCTGTTGGGATTCATTTTGAATTAATTACAGCTGCACATGCGTATATCATTGAAGCATAGTTTCTGTCTGTCTTTTCTGATCGCATTGCTATGGCTTTAAACTCCTTCAGCTTAGCAAAATAGTTCTCAATGAGATGCCGCCACTTGTAGATGTCTTCATCAATTTCCAGCGGTTCTTTTCGTTGTGGTCGTTGTGAGATGACTATTTTTGCACCACGCTCATTCATATCTTTTATCATCCAGTTGCAATCGAAAGCCTTGTCCGCAAGCATGGCGCCGAACTCAAGTCCGTTAATCAAAGGTGCCACGCCAATCGTATCATAGCGATTACCCGGCAGTAGAACAAAGCGCACGAGGTTACCCAAAGCATCTGTTATTGCAAGGATTTTGGTTGTCCAGCCGCCTTTTGATTTACCAATCGCCTGATTTTGAGTCCCCCTTTAGCGCCGTGACCATGACGATGAACTGGAACGATCGTGGCATCAATCATGGCATATTCCATGTCTGGATCATCGGACACAGCCTCGAACATCCGTTCAAAAACACCGGCCTTTGACCAATCGTCAAAGCGGGTATAGACCGTGCTCCAGTTGCCAAACTCACAGGGCAAGTCCCGCCATGGGGCATTGGTTCTCGATTTCCAAAGCACAGCTTCCAGGAATAGTCGGTTATCGCGCCCACTACGTCCCGGATCACTCGCCTTGCCAAGGCAATATGGTTCCATCTTATGCCACTGCTCGTCGGTTAGAACTGTGCGAATCATCTTCAAACTCCTTTTGGGAGCTTGAATCAGACAAAAACACGAAAGGGAATCCTAATTCCCAACAGACCCTAGAGCATTTTTAGCTCAAACGGTCGCGGCGCAAGTTCGCTAAGCCTCGGACCTCAAACGCAGACAAAGACGGAATGATCCGTTATCGGGCCAGCAAGCTTGATTGCGATGTTTGCCACCTCAAATACAAGTGCTGTCCAACCCAGCCAGCGCGCAAGGTCACCCGATCAATCCATGAGGCAGCGCGTGAATGTTGCCCGAGACATTCGCAGGACCGATGCCTACATGACCTCTTTCATCCAGCGACAAAAGATAGAAATGCTATTCGCCCATCTCAAACGGTATATCGGGGTGTCAATAATGCGTCTTCGGGGACCAAAAGGAGCAGAAGAACAGTTCCAAATGGCGGCAACCGCTCAAACCTCAGAAAACTCGCCGAGATGGTCCCGCAACCAGTGTGAAAGACAGTATGGGATCGCTAACCAGATTTTGAAAGCGGCTAATGCCGAGCCTTTTTCAACACTATCCGGACAAAGCGTGAATTCTCTGCAGAAGCACGAACGACGGTTTACCCAAACCGATCAAGCCCTGGCAGACTGGAGTAATCCGGGTTGAGACAATGATGCAAATAAACAGCCAATCCCGCATCCCCCGTCATCAGTGAAAATCTTCCTTGCTCATACTGGATACGGTGTTCTTGAGATTGTTGGATAGCATGAGCTGCAAAGGCTCTGGCTTTATCCAGCCAATGAGTACGCCCATCCCGTTGGTACATCTTCAGGAAGGCATATCCGTTTCCTGCCGTGCCGTGGCAAATACCCGGGCCCTTGGTAAGAGGGCCTGCCTTCCAAACCAATGCAGATGCCTCAGCAAGTAATGTATCCAGTATTTCGGCACCTGGTGTTCCTGTCTTTGGTGTTGCGCTCAAAGCAGTCACAATTCCCGGCGCTCCATGGCACCATTGCGCAAACAACCTTCCCTTTTTCGGCGCGGTGCAGGTAAACCAGTTGGCCATGCCATTTTTGCGTAACGCGTGATTTTCAAGGGTGGTGGCAGTGCGGTTGATCGCATCTGTTAGGAATTCGTCAGGCAACAAATCCGCTCCGCTAAGAAACGCGTTCAGATTTCCCGCGATCCCATGGCAAGCACCAAAGTACGAACGTCTTTGGCCAAACAGGTCATTGTCCCAAACCCATCCGGTTCCATCCGCACTCTCCGACCAATTTTCCCAAAGAACCTGAGCGCCTTGTTGGTATGATCTCTTCCAGCATTCCGCACCTGTTGCACGATAAAGAGCGAGCGCAGCAAACATCATTCCGGTTTGACCGCTCGTGATTTCATAAGCGGGATGATCTAGAATGTTTGACATGCATTCCCTAGCCCGGGACTGTAGACTCTCATCCTCAGGGTTTCCGAGAATTGCTGGTGTGAGAATGCCAAGTTCACCGATTTGAAGCCCCATTTCTGCAGCATTGACATCGGGATCCCGCAGAAAGTTCTGGTAGAAACTAGGCAATTTCTCACGGTGGTGTGAAGGCGAATATCCTGCTCTGCGTAAAATTTCCGTAGCGATGACAACGCCCGCCGCGCCCGCGTACAACGCCCACTTTGTGGTTTGTTTCGGATAGCTGGCCGCATCAAGCGGATGCAGAGGCCATCCGCCGTCAGCCAGTTTCGCATCTTCAATGTCTGCTAGGATTCTGAGTATTTCAGCCTGAGCGGCCTGCGGCGACCATGGTTTTTCAGTCAGCTGAGAATGACGCTCAGAACAATAGAGTGTTGTCATCAATCTTGCATCTTAGTTCGTCAATTATGGTTCGGGTTAGTCGCTTCTGGCTAACTGTTAACAGGTTGGCGCGCCACATCAAAAGTAGGGATATCATCATACGCGGATTTCCCGCAGCACGGTTAACTGGGGCTGGTGACAGAGGGTAAGTTGCTGTGGTTCGATTCCAACATTTGCATCCCACTTGCCGCACGCTCATCAGCAAATGTTGGAATCATAAGAGCCACTAGAAATCAATATCTTGCCAGTGGTCTTTATGTCCGAAACACTTGCTAATGGCGTTGGCTGGTAACCGGGTGCAAGCGTTTCGAACAGACCACTAGGAAAAAGCAAGCCGACATTTATCCGTGGTGCAGCATCGGACATTTTGGGCTCTCAAATGCCGTCTACTGACTACGCTCCTGTTCGTCTTCAACACCCCTGCGCCAAAATTATTTCTGACATTTCTACGAGAATATAGGGTGTTATTCCTATGTACGTCACAAGTGCATCTTCGCTTCTTGAAATGTCCCGTGGCCGATACCAGATTGATTTGAGGTGAGCCCACCTCTTTGTTGGCGTTGAGCTTTGCTCCGCTGATTTCATTTTCCAACAAACTTGAATGATAAGCCCGTGGCTTCGTGCCAGACTGGAAACAATCAGCCAATGGTGGCCCCGCGCTGATCGCCTTTCATATCTGAGGAATGGGGGTTATCGAACCGCCGAAACCGCCTTGCCGTTCAAGGCTTTAGCGGGCTTTTCCGGTAAAAATTTGGAAATGGTCCGCTTGGCAGGGCCAAGTTCAAACCAATTTGACGGGTTTGTCGAGGAGTTTGATCGCTGGAATGATATCCTCAAGGACACCAGTTTTGAGCCTGATCCGCCTTCGCTTTAGATAGGCTTGTTTTCATATTTCGAGCCGCCGCAAATTCCTTTGGCGGTCCACCTTTCCAGCTTTGATGTTTGCCCCGATATCGTGACGCAACATCAACACTGCTGCTTTTCATCCCAACATTGATACTCCCATGGCCAAAACGACCTCCAAATTGTCAAAATTGCCTCTTTGTCCTTAAAACCTGAATATTTTGTGCCTCTTGATATAACCACCCCCAATCACGCCATTTACAGGTGACTGGGGGTGCTTGCCAAAGGGGAAACTGCGGCCGCCTATTCCGCTGGCTTTGGAGCAGTGTCTGTCGCTTCTTGTTTGTCTGGATCAATCCGCCAGATGGTCCATCCCATAAAGCCGTAGATCAGGGTGATAATCGGTGACAACCAGCAAAAGAATGCGAAAGGTAGATAGGCGATTGTTGCAACGCCCAATGTAGCTGCCTGATAGGCACCACCGGAATTCCACGGGATCAGGTTTGCCGTAACGGTGGCTGAATCTTCTACTGCTCGAGACAGATTTTCCGGCGCCAGGCCACGGTCGCTATAGGCCTGGGCATAGGTGCGTGCACCCATCACGATAGCCATATACTGGTCACACAGAACCATATTTGCACCGATACCGGTAAACACCGTTGAAGCAATCAGACTGCCATCGGATTTGGCCATCGACAGGACCTTGTCCGCAATCGCCTTGAGCTGGTTGGTGCGTTCCATAACGCCGCCAAACATCATCGCCACGATCACAAGACTGATGGTATACATCATCGAGTTCATACCACCACGTGACAAGAGACTGTCCACATCGGCATTGCCGGTTTCAGCTTTAAACCCACCAAAAGCGGCATTCACAAGCGCACCGTAATCCGCGCCCTGCAAACCGATTGCCAGGATAACACCGGCAACGACACCGAGAGTGATCCCTGGGATCGCAGGCATTTTCCGATAAGAAACGAACAGAACGATCAGCGGTGGCAGGATCATGGCGATATTGATGGTGAAATTCTCATCGAGAACTTTCAGGATCATCGTAATCCGTTCCACATTGCCTTCACCACCGCTATATTGCAGACCAATTACCGTTTCGATGACAAAGGTCAGAGCAAAAGCGACACCTGTTGTATAGGACATGTGCTTGATATGGGTGAACAGATCAGTCCCCGCCAGCGCAGGGGCCATATTTGTCGTATCCGACAAAGGTGACATCTTATCACCGAAATACGCGCCTGAAAGAACAGCACCAGCCACGAGCGGCAATGGAAAGCCAAGACCTGCTCCAACACCAATAAGGGCGACACCGATTGTGCCCGTGGTGCCCCAGCTGGTTCCCGTTGCCAGGGACGTGAGAGCACAGATAATCAGTGTTGCCGGCAAAAAGATTGCGGGTGACAGGATTGTCAGCCCATAATAGATCAATGTCGGCACAACACCTGACAAAACCCAGATGCCGATTAATATGCCGACAACGATCAAGATGATGGTTGCAGGCAACGCGTTGGTGATCCCGCGCACCATACCGTTTTGAATATTTTGCCAGCTGAAACCGCAGCGTAATGCGACAATGGCTGCTACAAAAACCCCGAGCAGCATTGGATATGCGGGTCAAGCCCATAAAAAACGATGGATATGCTGATGCCGACAACAAGCGAAAACAGCGATATCATGGCCTCCCAGAACTGGGGCACTCGAGCGCCCTCAGGTATGTTGGTTTTCATTTTATTCCTCCCTTGCCAAGTTAACTGCCACCTCCATAAGCTCGGTGACATTTGAAAATTGGCCTTCCCAACTAATTTGCCCGTTGGAGCATGCCAAAAAGATCGCGCGGATCATCCGGATCCGCGAGCATGTCGAGTTCAATGAAATGGCCGGTATTTTCCAGCTGATCATGCACATAGCGAAGCGCGGAAAAATCTTCAGTGGCAAACCCAACACTGTCGAACAAGGTGATCTGCCTGTCGGAAGTGCGCCCTGCAATCAGGCCCGCGATAACCTGCCAAAGCTCATTAACGGGATGATCGTCATCAAGCTGCTGAATTTCACCCTCAATGCGGGTTTGCGGTGGGTATTCGACAAAGATATCCGAGCGCAGGAGAATATCCTTATGCAACTCGGTCTTGCCGGGGCAATCGCCGCCGATGGCGTTAATATGTATGCCGGAACCGATCATGTTGTCGGTCAGGATGGTGGCATATTGCTTATCCGCGGTACAGGTGGTGATGATATCAGCGCCGGTAACGGCTTCTTGTGAGCTGTTGCAACCGATGACGGTTAAACCGCTGCTCGCGAGGTTTTCGACAGCCTTTTTTGTCGCTTGCGGATCGATATCGTAAAGCTGGACTGTTTCAATGCCGAGCACTTCCTTAAAGGCGAGTGCCTGGAATTCACATTGCGCCCCATTGCCGATCATCGCCATTGTCTTTGCACCTTTGGGTGCGAGATGTCTGGCGGCAACAACGGAAGTCGCGGCTGTACGCAAGGCTGTCAGCAGTGTCATTTCGGATAACAGCACCGGATATCCATTATCGACCCGTGCGAGCAGACCGAATGCGGTCACGGTCTGAAACCCGCGCGCCATATTGGCTGGATGCCCGTTTACATATTTAAATCCATAGGTCTCACCATCGCTGGTCGGCATAAGCTCGATCACACCTTCCTTTGAATGGGAGGCGATGCGTGGTGTCTTATCGAACTGGTCCCACCGCAGAAAATCGGCCTCAATATAATCAGCGATTTCAGCGATCATTCGTGCGGCACCAATGCTGTTGACGATGCGCATCATGTTTTCCACGCTGACAAATGGCACCAGCGCCAATGCGGAAGGATCGGGATTGTGGATGTTCATCAATAGCTCCTTGTGGGGCGGTCCAGGACCTTGCGGCCCAGAAGGCCCGCACACAGATCAACCATTAGTTTCGCGGTGCGGCCGCGTTCATCGAGGAAAGGATTAAGTTCAACCAGATCAAGTGAAGTCACCAGGCCGCTGTCACAGAGGATTTCCATAACCAGATGCGCTTCACGCAATGTCGCACCGCCTGGGACGGTTGTTCCAACGGCGGGTGCGATTTCCGGCTCAAGAAAATCAACATCAAGACTGACATGGAGTGCGCCATTGGAGGCGGCTACTCTTTCGAGAAAAGAGCCAAGTGGCCTGGCAATTCCCTCTTCATCTAATGCCCGCATATCGAAGACCTGAATTGAATTTTCAGCCAGCGAGCTGCGCTCTGGAGTATCAACAGAACGTATTCCCATCATGCAGACATTTTGCGCAGGCACCGTGGCCTGCAGGGCCGGGTAGATACCTTCAAACCCACTCCTGCCGGTAAAATAGGCCACAGGGGTTCCATGAAGATTGCCGCTTTTGGTGCTATCGAGCGTGTGAAAATCGGGATGTGCATCAAGCCACAACACAAATTGTTCACGCGCCTGGTCTTTGGCCGCTCTTGCAACACCCGGCACGGAGCCAATTGAGAGACTGTGATCGCCGCCTAAAAAAATTGGGAAATTGGACTGATTGGCTAAAGAATAAGCAACCTCTTCCAACTCCAGCGCCCAGCCAATGGTTTCATCAAGGTGATGAATTGCTGTGTTTGCATGTTGCGGCGCGGTAACTTTACGCGATGCGACATTGCCGTGGTCACTGACGCGATGGCCAAGGCTCTCAAGCGTTTGAGAAATACCCGCGGTGCGATAGGCATCCGGCCCCATCAAACAACCTGCCTGACTGGCGCCGGATTGCGTGGGAACACCAATGAGATGGCAATTTAGCGTCATTCGAAAACAGCTCCCTTTGTTTAGCGGTGCCATTTTTCGATAAAGCTCCTTGTACGCATAGTTGTAATATTATCTATTATGCGATAAATTTTATGCATTATGATAGGCAAATTAAACAAATTGATAAGATATGCGTGACTTGACCTCGACGGATAAACATCTGCTTTCTGTCCTGAAACAGGATGGTCGGGCGAGCATTACAACTCTTGCAGCAAACCTTAACCTGTCACGGGCCACCATCCAGTCCAGACTGGATAGATTGATTGAAGCGGGCGTTATTCAGCGTTTTACCATAGATGTGGATGCCTCGGTTGATAGCGATGTTATCAGAGCCATCATGCTAATAGAGCTTGAGGGCACTTTGGCCAATTCCGTGACACGCGCATTAAAACGCATCCCGGAAATCGCTAGTCTCCACACCACCAATGGCAACTGGGATCTAATTGCCCATGTCGAAACATTCAGCCTGCCGGAGTTCGACCGCGTCTTACGCCAAGTGCGTGAAATCGGGGGCGTATTAAACAGTGAAACCAACATTCTTTTGAACAGAGCAACAGCGTAAAAAGACTACATGAAAACTATCATAACCGATGCGCTTGTTCCTGCAATTCGCAAACAAGGTGTGATGTCTGATTATGACAGCCCACAAGGCTTTGGTGGGCTTTTCCGGTAGAAATTTGGAAATGGTACTCCCAACGGGACTCGAACCCGTGTTTCCGCCGTGAAAGGGCGGCGTCCTAGACCGCTAGACGATGGGAGCCTGAACGAGCCGCCTTATAGTGGGCTAAACCGGGCGCGGCAACCCATAGAAGCCCACTTGAGCCAATAAATTTTCAGCTTGGTCAATCCAGTTCCGATAGCGCTCATTGATGGGCGGTGCCAGATCAGCTGCGGCGTTTCCTGCGCCGGCAGCGCCAGTTCCAGTCGCGCTCCGGCCCGACATCCACATGCACGGATTTCGTATGGCAATAGGTACCGACACCGCCGCGCCCCGGCATCGAGCGCAGATAGCGGGCGAGATCCCATTTGGAAACGTTTTCAACCTGGATATCGGCGGCGGCACAGTAGATGTGCAGCGAATTGCGGGCACCGCGCGCTCTACGGTTATAGGCGGCGCTGCGATAGCCGGAGGTCACCACAACGGGTTTGCCATAATGCCGTTCGATTTTTTTGAGCACACGCACGAGTGCCGGCTTGAGGCAGGCGACATCGACGCCTTCACGCTGGGTCAGCAATCCATTCGGCGCCAGACGGGCCAAACCGGCCGCCGAGGCGACGCGGTAGGCGCCGTCATTTTCGTTCAAATCCATATCGGCATCATCATCGAGGCCGGATTTGCGTTTGATCTCAAACAGCTTGTCGTCGTTGCGCACACCAGGCAGCGTTTCACCGGCAAACGATGCCCTGTTGGTCTGTTTGACAGGTTTTTTCTTTAGAACAGGCGAGGCGGCAGCAATCGCAAGTCGCCGATCCGAGTTATTCGTTGCCGCAGTGCCGGCAGACGGATTTGCCGACCATAGCGATGAGAGAAACCTGCGCTTCTTCTCGGATTTTGTGTCCCGGGCGGCAAGCTTGATGGTCTCGTCTTGGATTAATCCGGGTTCGGATGGCGCAGGCGGTTGCGAGGCGGCGATGTCTTCGTTTTTTGCGGCCTGTTCGGCTTCAGAGGTTTCAGTTGCTGCCGAAACACCGGACGGTGCCACAATTGCATTATCTGGAGCACTATCAGCAGCACCATCGGATAAAACCGTTGGCTCGCCTTGTTCATCCAAAAATGCGTTACCGGCCGAGGCTGCAATGTCTTCTTCGGTGATGGATGCGGCGGCAAGTTCAAGCTGAGGCGTACCACCGGACGTGCACGATGTGAGGAGCACACCTGACGCCACGACCGCCACGATGCCGGCCACGGCTACGCGCCTATGCGTTTTGATGGCTGCCAATCCCGTGAACCCCTTCACTCGTCCCACCGCAGTTGCGATGCACTCGAAATAGCCTGCAACTGTTTAATCGCCCGTTAAGGTTTTGCGCACCACCCTCGACACCGGCAAACAACCGGGTTTTCATCTCCGGTTTCCAAGCACGCTCGTTGTAGCAGCTTGGCGTTATTTTTCAAATGCGGCAACAAGATGATCGCGGCCGGCCGTTCAGACTATAATTGTGGATACTGTGCGGATTTCCCGCACCTATTCGTGCCGAGGGTCGCTACACCTTGATTTTAACATAGTCGCCGGGTGCGTCGCCAAGTGTGACGCCTTTCGAGCCGCCAGCCGGTCTCGCGTCGACCTTCTTGGCATTGTGGCCCTTGATCCAGTCGTGCCAGTGCGTCCACCAGGAACCTGGATGCGTTTGTGCGTTTTCGACCCAGGTTTCGAAATCACCCTCCGGCACGCCGCCGGTCTGATATTGGTATTTGTTGGCGGCAGGTGGGTTGATGACGCCGGCAATGTGGCCGGAGCCAGCCATCACATATTCGACGTCGCCGCCAAAATAACCGCATCCGAGGAAAACCGATTTCGCCGGCGCGATGTGATCTTCTTTTGCTGCCAGGTTGTAGATTGGAATGGTGATGTCCGACAATGAAAGCGTGACATCACCTAAAACCATGCGGTCATTGGCCAGATTGTTGTCCAGGTAGCAATTGCGCAAATAGTAGGAATGATTGGCGGCAGTCATGCGGGTGGAATCGGAATTCCAGTAGAGCAGATCGAAGGCCGTCGGGGTCTTGCCGCGAATATAGTTGTTGACGACATAGGGCCAGATCAGCTCGCTCGATCGTAGCATGTTGAACGCCATCGCCATCTTGGTTCCATCCAGATAGCCTTTGTCGCGCATGGAACGCTCGATCGCCTTGACCTGCTCCTCGTCGACAAACACCGCCAGATCACCGGCATGGGTGAAATCCACCTGCGTGGTAAAAAGCGTCGCCGTCTTGATGCGCTTGTCGTTGGTTTTAGCCATTTGCGCCAGGGCTGCCGTCAACAGCGTCCCGCCGACACAATAGCCGATCGTGTTGAACCCATGCTCACCGGTGACTTCCTGTGCCGCATTGAGGGCCAGTTCGATACCGCCCTCGATATAATCTTCCCAGCTGGCTTCAGCATGGCGCTTGTCGGGATTGACCCAGGAGATGACAAAAACCGTATGCCCCTGGCTTACCGCCCAGCGGATGAAAGACTTTTCCGGGTTCAAATCGAGAATATAGAACTTGTTGATCCAGGGCGGGCAGATCACCAACGGGCGCTTCAACACTTTTTTCGTTGCCGGTTCATACTGGATGATTTCGGCAAGTTCGCTGCGTGCGACCACTTTTCCGGGCGTCGTGGCGATATTGGCGCCGACCTTGAAACCGGACGCATCGACCTGGCGCAGTTTCAAGTCACCGCCGCCAGCCTTGATGTCTTCGGCCAGCATCCCCAATCCCTTGACGAGATTGTCACCATTGCTGGCAATTGTCTCGCGCAGCAATTCCGGATTGGTCATCACGAAATTGGATGGCGACAGGGCGTCAGAAACCTGTTTGACGTAAAAACGGGCCTTGATCCGTGTCTGTTCATCCAGACCGTCGGCGTGTTCGACCAGTTCACCGGCCCAGCGGGCTGTGATCAGATAGGCCTGTTTTAAAAAATTGAAAAACGCATTGTCGCCCCAGTCGGTATCCTTGAAACGCCGGTCGCGCCCGTCAGCCCTGATTGCATCATCGACCTCCTGACCGCTCACACGCTGGATGGAATTGGACCAGACTTCCATATATCCCGAAAACAGTCTTGTCTGCGCCTCCAGCGCCCGCGACGGGTCGGACAGCCAGTATTCGGTCACCTTGGAGAGCGTCTTGGCAAGATCAGCCATTGGCTCGCTCATCGGATCCTTGGCTTCGCCCCGCTCAAGCGGTTCGCTCCACGCAGACGCCGCTTGGCTGGCCTTTTCCGCCATTTTGGCCAGATTGCTGGCAAAGCTCTGCGGGTCTTTGACCAGATATTGTTCTGCTTGCGCCAGATGGTCGTTTTTCTTGGTCATTCCGGTTACTCGTCCGGTGTTTGGGTACAGTTTTGACACATTATCATGCCAATCGTGTAAGGATACAACTCGTCAATTGATCGGCCGCCTTCGTGAACGGATTATAACAGGTGAACATGAACAAATTAATGACATGGCGCCGTTTATCACCGGTTGACGCAATGATGTGCCTGGCCGGGACGTGTCTGGCCGGCGGGGGAAAACCTGGACGAAGGGCTCTGCCATTGCTTGTTGCGGGCCTGTTTGTGTCGGCCTGCGCGACTGCGACAATCGAAGACGCGGTGCCTGACGGTGCACTTGTCGGGGTATCGGATACGCAAGATATCGCCGATCCGGCCATCGCTGCCACCGACATTGCCGATCAGGGTGAAACAGAGCAGGGTGTTACAAACCAGAACCGGGCAATCAGTTCCGGTGGTCCCGAAGACACCAGCGAATATCCCGATCTCAACGATGTTCAGCGTGGTGAATTGGCACAGATGAGCCCGGCTGAAAAATCGGCCTTCCTGGCCAGGTTGAATTCGGCACGCGCCGAACAGGCCGCCGCGGGCGGTGGCGCGGCCGGGAAATCAAATCGCGCTGACCTTGAAAAAATCGCCCGAACGCATTTTGACCAGGTACTAAGGCAAATCGAAGAAGGCGATGCGCCAGATAAGAAGACGGACTGAGCGGTGCCGGTAATTCCGGCCGGTGAAGTTTGGATTTGTGAACCGGCAACCGGGGTCCATTTCTGCAAAAAGCTTCCATTTGAAGGTGAACGGTTCTATAGCCGCGCCAAGCCAATTCCATTTGAAACCGATTAAGGGCCGACATGGAAGAGTTTCACAAAGTTCGACGACTTCCTCCTTATGTGTTTGAACAGGTAAACCGCTTAAAGGCGAGCGCGCGGGCGGCCGGTGCCGACATCATCGACCTCGGCATGGGCAATCCGGATCTGCCGACGCCGCAATCGACGGTCGAAAAATTATGTGAAGTGGTCAAGGACCCAAGAACACACCGCTATTCCGCCTCCAAGGGCATTCCGGGACTGCGCCGGGCACAGGCCGCCTATTACGAGCGCCGTTTCGGTGTGAAACTTGACCCCGAGACCGAGATCGTCGCAACGCTCGGCTCAAAGGAGGGGTTTGCGAATATGGCGCAGGCGATCACCGCGCCGGGTGATGTGGTGTTGTGTCCGAACCCGACCTATCCCATCCACGCCTTCGGATTTATCATGTCCGGCGGCGTGATCCGCTCGATGCAGGTTGAGCCGGATGATGGATTTATTCCGGCGCTGGAACGAGCGGTAAAACATTCCATCCCTCAACCGCTGGCGCTGATCCTAAACTATCCGTCCAACCCGACGGCGCATGTGGTCACGCTTGATTTTTATAAGGAGATCGTGGCCTTTGCACGAAGACACGACATCATCATCCTGTCTGATCTCGCCTATGCGGAGATTTACTTTGATGGCAATCCGCCGCCCTCGGTGCTGGAAGTTCCAGGCGCCAAGGACATCGCCGTCGAGTTCACCTCCATGTCGAAATCATTTTCCATGCCGGGATGGAGGATGGGTTTTGCCGTCGGCAATGAACGGCTGATCGGTGCACTGACGCGGGTTAAGTCCTATCTGGATTATGGCGCGTTCACGCCGATCCAGGTTGCCGCCGCCGCAGCGTTGAACGGCGATGGCTCCGATATTGCCGAGGTTCGTGAAACCTACATGGGCCGCCGCGATGTGATGGTGGATGCGTTTGGCCGAGCCGGCTGGGATGTTCCGCCTCCGGCAGCAACCATGTTTGCATGGGCGCCGATCCCAGAAAGCTTCCGCGAGATGGGATCTTTGGAATTTTCCAAACTGCTCGTCGAGCGTGCCGAGGTCGCCGTTGCGCCAGGCATTGGTTTCGGCGAGCACGGCGAGGGCTATGTTCGTATCGCCCTGGTGGAAAACGATCATCGCATCCGCCAGGCGGCGCGTTCGATCAAAAAATTCCTCGGCAGCACCAGTGACCAGCCGGACAATGTCGTCTCGCTCGATGCGCGGCGTTCGTAAAATCCTGAAAAACATGACTATTGAGGAGGCCGTCTGTGGCTGAAGCGTTGAAAGTGGGGATCGCCGGGCTTGGCACGGTCGGCGCCGCCGTCGTAAAAATTCTTGGCGAAGAGGCTGCCGAGCTCAACCGTCAATGTGGCCGCGATATCGTCGTATCGGCGGTATCAGCGCGCGATCGCAGCCGCGATAGAGGTGTCGATCTGTCATCGGCAAGATGGTTCGATGATCCGGTAGCCCTTGCCAATGACGCCGATATCGATGTGTTCGTCGAACTGATCGGCGGTGAGGAAGGTGCGCCGCGTGACTGCGTGACGGGGGCATTGCAGGCAGGCCATCACGTTGTGACAGCCAACAAGGCACTGCTGTCGCGCCACGGTGTTGAGCTCGCTGAAATAGCCGAGGACAGGGGCGTTTTGCTCAATTACGAAGCTGCGGTTGCCGGCGGTATTCCGATCATCAAAACCATGCGTGAAGCGCTTGCCGGCAACAAAATTCATCGCCTGTTCGGCATTATGAACGGCACCGCCAACTATATTCTGACGCGGATGGAAGAAGACGGTATTTCGTTTGCCGACTGCCTGGCCGATGCCCAGAAACTGGGCTACGCCGAGGCTGATCCCACATTCGACATCGAAGGTCACGATACGGCACACAAATTGTCGATCCTGACCAGCCTTGCCTTTGGCAGCCGCATTGAGGCCGATGCGATATATATGGAAGGCATTTCGAACATCACCCAGGCCGATATTCAGGCCGCAGCAAGCCTTGGTTACCGGATTAAGCTGCTCGGCGTGGCGCAGCTAACACCAAGCGGCATCGAACAGCGCGTTCACCCGACCATGGTGCCGACGGCGTCTGTGATCGCCCAGGTGCACGGCGTCACCAATGCGGTGGCGATTGAAACGGATATTTTGGGCGAACTGTTGCTGTCGGGACCGGGCGCCGGCGGCAGTGCCACGGCATCCGCCGTAATAGGCGATATTGCCGATATTGCCAAAAGCCGTCCGGGCTTTCAAAACGGCCCCGTCTTCGGCCGGCCTGCAAAGGCGCTTGCCCCCTATAAGCGCGCTGCGATGCGGGCCCATGCTGGTGGCTATTTCATCCGGCTTACCGTGCATGACCGGGCAGGGGTGTTTGCCGCCATCGCAGGCCGGATGGCTGAAAACGACATTTCATTGGAATCGATTGTCCAGCAAAGTGTCGATGACGACAATGCAAACCGCAAGACGGTGGTTCTGGTGACCCACGAAACAACGGAAGCGGCAGTGCGCAAGGCCGTGGAAGGCATTACCAGCGATGGACATCTGACCGACAAGGCGCAGGTGATCCGCATTGAGCGTGCGGCGTGATAAATCAACTGTCGACAAGCCAGGCTCTCATCAAACAATACTTGCCGCTTGGCAACTTCTTTGACTAAAGAGACCCTGGGCCGGTTCGGCAAATGGCTGCCTGTGTTTTGCTACTGAAAAATCTGACGGGAGAGTTTTAAAATGGGCGATAGCGCAATATCCGGCCTGGATCGCATCCTGGCACTGGAACTGGCCCGGGTAACGGAGCGGGCGGCGGTGGCTGCAGCGCGCCTTCGCGGGCGTGGCGACGAAAAAGCAGCCGATCAGGTGGCCGTCGACGCGATGCGCTCGGAATTAAACCGCCTGCCGATCAATGGCACGGTCGTGATCGGCGAAGGGGAGCGTGACCAGGCGCCGATGCTCTATATCGGCGAGGAGGTCGGCAGCGGAGCGGGGCCGACTGTCGATATCGCGCTTGATCCGCTGGAAGGTACGACCATCTGTGCGAAAAACCTGCCTAATTCGCTTGCCGTGATTGCGGTCGCGGAAAAGGGCAGCTTATTGTTTGCGCCGGATGTCTATATGGAAAAGATCGCCATCGGCCCCGGTTACCCGGACGGATTGGTCGATCTGGATGCCCCGGCAATCGAGAATATCGAAAACCTGGCCAAGGCGAAGGGCGTTCCGGTATCGGATGTCACGGCCTGTATATTGGACAGGCCACGCCATGCAAAAATCATCGAGGCTGTGCGTAGCACCGGCGCGGCGATCAGGTTGATTGGCGACGGCGATGTGGCCGGCGTGATCCACACGACAGATCCGGAGGAGACCGGCATCGATATCTATTTCGGCATTGGCGGCGCGCCTGAAGGTGTGCTGGCGGCGGCAGCGTTGCGCTGCACCGGCGGCCAGATGCAGGGCCGGCTGGTGCTCGACAGCGACGAGAAGATCGCGCGTGCTGCGGATATGGGCATCAGTGATCCGCGCAAGGTCTATTCGATGGGTGAAATGGCGCGCGGCGAGGTGTTTTTCTCCGCAACCGGCGTAACCGATGGCAACATGTTGTCGGGGGTGAAATTTAGCCGCAACTACATTCAGACCGAGACCATCGTCATGCGTTCATCGTCAAAGACGGTGCGTGAAATCAAGGCGCGTCACCAGGATATGGAAAAGTTTTCCTGAGCCGCGAAGTTTTCCTGACTGGTGGGCCTGCACGCTGGTAAGGTTGTATCCATGACGGACCCTACCTTGCGGAATTTTCTCGACGTCAGACAGTCGGCAAAAGGACTTGCCTGGCGTCAGAGGCTGGAACCGCACCAGGAAAATGCGGCCCTTGCCATGGCGCAGTCGCTCGCCATTCCCGATATCGTCGCCCGGGTCCTGGCTGCCCGTGGTGTCACCGCTAAAACTGCCGAGCAATATCTCAATCCCACCATTCGCGATCTGCTTCCCGATCCGGCGACACTGACGGACATGGAGGCGGCGGCGGGACGGATTGCCGAAGCGATCAAAAATCGCGAGAAAATTGCCATTTTCGGCGATTATGATGTCGATGGTGCAGCCTCATCGGCACTTCTGAAACGCTTTCTTGCGCATTTCGGCATCGAGGCTGAAATCTATATTCCAGACCGTGTGTTTGAGGGCTACGGGCCCAATCCAGATGCCATGCGTGAGCTTGCCGGGCGCGCCCGGCTGATCGTCACCGTCGATTGCGGCACCAACAGCAAACCGTCGATCGATGCGGCCCTGGAGGCGGGCGCGGATGTCGTTGTGCTCGATCATCACCAGCTTGGCGACGGCTATGCCAACCATGTGCCGGTGGTCAATCCAAACCGGGATGACGACCTGTCGGGGCAGGGGCACCTCTGTGCCGCCGGTGTCGTGTTTTTGACACTTGTCCGCATTGCGAAGATTTTGCGCCAGAACAATCATACGCCGCCGCCACCGGATTTGCTGGCGCTGCTCGATCTGGTGGCGCTGGCGACGGTTTGCGATGTCGTGCCGCTCACCGGGGTGAACCGCGCCTTCGTGGCTCGCGGGCTCATCGTCGCGCGTGCTCAGGGCAATTCCGGTCTGGCGGCGCTGGCGCGCGCGGCGCGGATTGGCGAGCCGCTGGCGCCGTTTCACCTGGGATATGCCATTGGTCCGCGCATCAATGCAGGCGGCAGGATTGGCGATGCCGCTCTTGGAAGCCGCCTTCTGGCGTCAGACAATCCCGCTGAGGCAGATGAAATCGCAGCCCGCCTCGACGTTTTGAATAGCGAGCGCCAGGCAATGGAGCAGGCCATGCTGGCCGAGGCAATGGCGCAGGCCGATGCCGAGCTTGCGAGCGGCGATGGCCCCGCCATGCTAATCGCCGAAAGCGAGGATTGGCATCCGGGCATTGTCGGCCTGTTGGCATCGCGCCTGAAAGACAATACGCGCCGGCCGGCATTTGCGATCGCATTCAACAAGAACGGGATCGGTACCGGCTCGGGCCGTTCGATTGCAGGCGTTGATCTTGGGCGGCTTGTCACCGGTGCGGTGGAGGCGGGTTTGCTGGTCAAGGGTGGTGGCCATGCCATGGCTGCCGGGATCACCGTTAAGCGAAAACACCTTGGCGACCTCAGGGCCTATTTTGAGCAAAAGGCAGCCGCGGCTGTGCTTGAGGCGCGTCGCGGTGAAGCGTTGAAAATCGATAGCGCGCTTTCTGCCGATGGTGCGACGCTCGACCTGATCGAAACGCTGGAGAATGCCGGCCCTTATGGTGCCGGCAATCCGCAGCCCATCTTCGCGCTACCGCACCATAAGGTGACCGATGTTCGCATGGTCGGCACGGGGCATTTGCGCATCGCACTCAGCTCGCCCACCGGTGGCAGGCTTCAGGCCATTGCATTTCGCGCGGAAAATACCGATCTTGGCCGGGTGTTGAGCGAAAACCGCGGTTCTCCGCTTCATGTCGCCGGAACGCTCGGCGCCAACACCTGGAAAGGCCGCACCACGCCGCAATTGCGCATTGTTGACGCGGCTGTTCCAGGCAGTGTGTGAGGGGCGCGAAACCGGTATTTGGGATGATAATTTTGACCGGGCAAGCAAATCAGCTCAGCGCGATTTGTATCCGTTCCAGTTCGCCAATGCGCGCCATCGTGGTGTCATAGCCCATCTGGATGGCTTCATCGGCGCGATGGAATTCCGACAGGCCGATATGGGACAGGTTTGGCCTGAGCGACAGGTCGGGTGGATCGCCGGCCAGGCGCGCGCGCGTGATACGGTCCTGGATAATATTGTAGGCCTCGACCATCACCCCGGTCACACCCAACCGCATCTCCTTGTCGCGCTTTTTGGCCGATATGGCGTCCGCAGGTGCGGGGTTTTCGACCATCACGGTGTCATGGCCACCGGCGCAATGCTTGATTACGGCCGATCGGCCAAAGCAGTCATAGTGCAGATTAACGGCGACGACGAGGCGCTGCTCATTGGCCCTGCAGACCGATACCGGCACCGGGTTCACCATGGCGCCGTCGATCAGCATCCGGCCATTGCAGCTGACCGGTTCGAATACGCCCGGCAGGGCGTAGGAAGCACGCATCGCGGTCACCAGATTGCCACTGGAAAGCCAGATTTCATGGCCCGTATCGAGCTCGGTTGCAACGCAGTAGAACGGTTTGCTCAGTTGCTTAAACTCGACGCCTTCCAGATGTTCGCGCATCCTGGCATCGAGCCGCATACCGCCGATCAGGCCGTTGCCGCGGAATTTCAGATCAAAAAAGCCGAATATGCGGCGCAATGTGAGACTGCGGGCGAATTCTTCCAGCTCATCGAGCCGTCCGGCCAGGTAGCAGCCGCCAACCAGGGCGCCGATGGACGTTCCGGCGATCATGTCGATCTGGATGCCGGCTTCGTCGAATGCGCGCAACACACCGATATGGGCCCAGCCGCGCGCCGCCCCGCCGCCAAGTGCAAGCGCCACACCGGATTTGGCAGGGGTCACGCCTGGGGGAGGCGCAAGCGGAACATCAGACGGGAGCGCTGCATCGTGATCCCGTTGTTCAGCTCTGGTCAATTTGGATGCCCAGTCGAGCATCATTATCTCCTGTTTCGACACGGCATCATGCCACGCATGCCCTATCGAAATAGTAAATAAAATTCAGGATGGTTTAGGCGGGCTGGTGCGCTCAACAAGCGCAGCCTTTAAAAAACTGCCGTGCGACAAGCGGTTATTTGACCGTTTTGAGATAGGCGCGGTCATCGCCGGCTTCTACGGTGCGGTAAAAACAGGACTTTCGTCCGGTATGGCAGGCAGCGCCATCGCCTTCAATCTCCACCCTCAGCCACAGCGCGTCCTGATCGCAATCGGTTCGCATTTCGACGATCCGCAAAATGTTTCCCGATGTTTCGCCCTTCTTCCACAACTGGTTGCGTGATCGCGACCAGAAATGACCTATTCCGGTTTGAAGGCTTAGGCGAAGCGCTTCATCATTCATGTGGGCGACCATCAAAAGCTCGCCATCCGCTACCGCCGTGACCACCGCCGTGATCAGTCCGCCGGCCCCGAAGCGCGGCGTAAAATCCGTGCCGATTTCAAGTTCTGCCTTATCGGCAGGCGGTGAAGCGAAGGAGATTTCAGTCATCGATGTGCCGGTCAGACTTGTGTCGATATGCCACGAACCATGGCGACAAACCGAACCTGCTCTTCAGGTTGCGTGTCAAACTGGCCGGTAAATGTGGACGTCAGCGTTGTCGATCCCTGTTTACGGATGCCGCGCATGGCCATGCACATGTGCTCCGCCTCAATCATGACGGCAACGCCGCGCGGTTTGAGCACATCCTGGATAACGCCGGCGATCTGGGCTGTGATTGCCTCCTGCGTTTGCAGGCGCCCGGCGAATATATCGACAACACGGGCAATCTTTGACAGGCCGATCACTTTGCCATCGGGCAGATAACCCACATGCGCCTTGCCGATGATCGGTACCATATGGTGTTCACAATGCGAGTGAAACACGATGTCCCTGACCACAACGAGGTCATTATAGCCTGCAACCTCTTCGAATGTGCGGCCGAGTTCTTCGGCTGGGCATTTATCATATCCGGCAAACATCTCGCGATAGGCTTTTGCCACGCGTGCCGGCGTATCGCGCAAGCCCTCACGCTCCGGGTCGTCACCGGCCCAGCGCAGCAATACGCCTACGGCAGCTTCGGCTTCCTCCCGGCTTGGCCGGTCGATAGCCGGTTTGTCCATATAGGCCGGCTTTTGCGGAAATTTTTTGACAATCGCATCCATAAAAGGTTTCTCCCGTAGTTCCCCTCGATGGCCACCCAAATTGGAGGAACAAGTTAAACGGAACACCTAACCTTAAACGTCGAGCGAAACATATTAGTCCCAGCGCAACGGCACCAGCGGTATTCAACTAAACCGGAGCGAGTGTGCCAAACCTTGCGGCAGCCCGGTCAGGAGCAGTATATAGTTATTTCGCCCGCGATGAAAAGAGTTCATCGTTGGACACAGTATCATAAAAATTCAACGGATGGCTCCTTGAATGATCGACGAAGTCTACAATTCAAAAATTTTGGAA
Source organism: Rhizobiaceae bacterium (assembly GCA_963669455.1). Lineage (GTDB taxonomy): Bacteria > Pseudomonadota > Alphaproteobacteria > Rhizobiales > Rhizobiaceae > JAWKWH01. The sequence continues at coordinate 2,645,952 of OY770026.1, read as the reverse complement.
TATGCCGGTAATATTCCTGCCCTTGGGCGGCTTGAAGACGCCGAAGCGACGGCAAAGGCGCATTCCAAACTGTGCGGATCGACGGTGACGGTCGATCTTAAGATGGATGGTGATGTCGTTGCCGGCTTCGGCCATGACGTGAAGGCTTGCGCGCTGGGGCAGGCGTCATCGTCGATCGTGGCGCACAATATTTTGGGTTCGAGCGCGGTAGAACTGCGCGCCGTTCGCGAGGCAATGCAAAATATGCTGAAGCAAAACGGCCCGCCACCTGAAGGCCGGTTTACCGATCTGAAATTTTTGGAGCCTGTGCGCGACTACAAGGCCCGCCATGCCTCGACAATGCTGATTTTCGATGCGGTGGTCGATGCCATCGGGCAGATCGAGCGCAAGCGGGCAGAGGCGGCGGCCTGATTGGGAGGTGGCGATGAAACCATCTGAAGCGCTTGATCTTCATCGCGATGCTGCGCGGGCGATTTTTGACAAATACCCCGTCACCAATCCGCGTATTTTTGGCTCGGTCGCCCGTGGCGAGGACACCGAGGAAAGCGACCTGGATGTGTTGGTGGAAAGAGCTGGAAGGCTTACCTATTTTGACCTTGCCGAACTGGAACAAGAACTTCGGGATCTAATGGGAATCAGGATTGATGTCAGGACCTCCGGCGAATTCTCGACGTGTGGCCTCAGTCGAATTAGCGGTGATTTCAGGCAATTATGACCACACCTGCTGACAGGGACCTCATCGATATTCCAGATGCGATAATCGAATGGTGTGAGCGAATTGACCGGCTAACCCGCGATTATGATTTTGATGGTTTTGACGAAGACGAACTAGCGCAATTGGCTTTCTCCAAGGCAGTTGAGCGGGTAGGCGAACCAAGCGGTCGGATTATCCGCCGGTGGCCGGAATTCGCCAAGAATCACCCAGGGCTTCAGCTTTCCAAGGCCAATGCAATGCGCAACCGGCTCGCCCACGGCTATGAGACGATAGAGCTGGAGACGCGTCGCGACACAATCGAGTTTTCGATCCCCGAATTACATGGCGCGCTGGTTCAAGTGGCAGGTTCGCTGAACCATGAAAAACCGTAATTACCCCGGCCCCTGGACAAAAACGCCCGGCCGCCTGATTGGCATTGGGTTCATTCGCCTCTACCAGCTCACCCTGTCCGGATTTGTCGGCAATCATTGCCGCCATCTGCCGACCTGTTCGGAATATGCCTATGAGGCGATAGCCAGGCATGGGCTTTGGAAAGGCGGTTGGCTGGCGCTGTTTAGGGTGATGCGCTGCGGACCGGGTGGGTCCCACGGCATCGATAATGTGCCCGAAACATTGATGCCCGACATGACGTGGTGGGCACCATGGCGGCTCTGGCGGCCAGTTTAGGGCTCTATTTGGCCGATGGACAAACCAATCAAATGCACATGGCAGCTGATGTCAGTGCGTGTGTTGTGCTCGCGGTCACATATTTCATGTCGGTTTGGTGCCAGTTTTATCGCGTACCTCACCGCCTCTCGTTTGTGAGGCAACAACTGAAGGAGATGAAAATGAAAACCGCAAACCTTTCAATCGCAGCATGTGCAGCCGCAATCAGCGTTCTCGCTCTGACAGCAAATGCCAGCGCCTGTGTCAACTCGACATGGACCAAGGTTTCCGGCAGCAGTTTTGCTGACACCATCAAGGGCCGTGATTGCGGTGGCAACATGTCTGTTCGCATGAGCGGTGGATTTGGCGACACCGGCTGGATTCCGATGTACAAAAACGGTTCGTCCAACTTCAAGGCTCAGTATGGCGACGGCAAGGTGTTGACCGACATCCACTTGAAGGTGAACGGCAATACCATGACTGGTTCGTTCCAGCACAAGGCTGCCAATGGCACGAGTTTCACCAAGGGTTCGTATTTGTTGACCGGGCTTTGATGAGCCGATGACCCCATGCGAGCAGTTAGACAAAGCATAGGATTTCAAGCTTTCTTGGACTTGTCTGATGCGCCGCATGCTGGCAGATTGGCCGGTGTCAGTTACAACATCTAACCAAAGGCAGGCCAGATGGCTCATACATTCGAAATATACAAGGACAAGCGTAGCGAATTTCGCGTGCGTTTCAAATATAACAGCGAAATCATGTTCGCAACCGAAGGCTATTCATCGAAGGCGAGCGCGCAAAACGCCATCGATTCAATCAAGAAAAACGGGCCCGGCGCTCCGGTCGAAGACAACAGCTGACCAGCGCCATCCGCGCCCGGCAGTCTTGCCGGGCGGATATGCATTTCCGGTCGCAGTCAATTTGGCGCCCGCCGGCGCGGGCGGGCCTTTACCTCCAGCCGTTCTATGCCTATACCCCGCGCCAGCTGACTGCGCCTCTACCGCGCCAAGTGACCACCCGCGCTCGTATGCGGGACTGGACAAAGGAGAAGACCGATGGCCGACGCCGTTTCCCTGACATTTCCAGATGGCAATTCACGTGAGTTCCAGGCCGGAACGACAGGTCGCGAAGTTGCCGAATCCATCTCCAAATCGCTGGCCAAGAAAGCCGTCGCCATCGCGCTTGACGGTATATTGCAGGATCTGGCCGATCCGGTTTCCACTGGCGTAATCGAGATCGTCACCCGCGACGATCCGCGCGCGCTGGAACTGATCCGCCATGATGCCGCCCATGTGCTGGCCGAGGCGGTTCAGGAAATCTGGCCTGGAACCCAGGTGACGATCGGTCCGGTGATCGAAAACGGTTTCTACTATGATTTCAAGCGGCTTCACCCCGATAGCGGTGAAAACTGGCCGTTCACGCCCGATGATCTGCCGGTCATCGAAAAGAAGATGAAGGAGATCATCGCCCGCAACGCACCGTTTGCCAAGCAAGTTTGGTCGCGCGACAAGGCACGGCAGGTGTTTGGCGACAAGGGCGAGGCCTACAAGGTTGAGCTTTTGGATGCGATCCCCGAAGGCGAGGATGTCAAAATCTATTCCCAGGGCGACTGGTTCGACCTGTGCCGGGGCCCGCATATGGCCTCGACCGGACAGGTCGGCAATTCCTTCAAGCTGATGAAAGTGGCGGGCGCCTATTGGCGTGGCGACAGCAACAATCCGATGTTAAGCCGCATTTACGGCACCGCCTGGGCCGACAACAAGCAGATGCAGGACTACCTGCACAGGCTTGAGGAGGCCGAAAAGCGCGATCACCGGCGGCTCGGCCGCGAGATGGACCTGTTTCATTTCCAGGAAGAGGGGCCGGGCGTGGTCTTCTGGCACGCCAAGGGCTGGAAGATGTTCCAGAACCTGGTCAATTACATGCGCCGCAGGCTCGACGAGCATGGCTATGACGAGGTCAATGCGCCGCAGATACTCGATAAGGCGCTGTGGGAAGCGTCTGGCCACTGGGGCTGGTATCGCGAAAACATGTTCGTCACCCAGACGGAGGACGACCGGGTTTTTGCGATTAAGCCGATGAATTGTCCGGGCCATGTGCAAATTTTCAAATATGGCCTGAAATCCTACCGCGAGCTTCCGGTGAAGCTGGCTGAATTCGGCAATGTTCATCGCTACGAGCCTTCCGGTGCTTTGCACGGGCTGATGCGTGTGCGCGGTTTCACCCAGGATGATGCTCATGTGTTTTGCACCGAAGAGCAGCTTGAGGCGGAATGTTTGCGGATCAACGATCTGATTTTAACGACCTATGCCGATTTCGGTTTTGAGGAAATCACAGTGAAACTGTCGACCAGGCCGGAAAAACGGGTCGGGACGGACGAGAACTGGGATCAGGCCGAAACGATCATGCAGGCCGTTCTCGACAAGATCGAAAAACAGTCCGGCGGCAAGATCAAGACCTCGATCAATCCGGGCGAGGGCGCATTTTACGGACCAAAATTCGAATATGTGTTGCGTGATGCGATCGGCCGGGACTGGCAGTGCGGTACCACACAGGTGGATTTTGCCCTGCCGGAGCGGTTTGGCGCGTTTTACATCGACAAGATATCCGAAAAGCGCCAGCCGGTGATGGTGCACCGGGCAATCTGCGGCTCCATGGAGCGGTTTCTTGGCATCCTGCTGGAAAACTATGCCGGTCATCTGCCGCTCTGGTTCGCGCCATTGCAGGTGGTCGTCGCCACCATCACTTCGGAAGCCGATGATTATGCCGGAAAAGTCGCTGCAAGCCTGGCTGATGCGGGCCTCAGCGTCGAGACCGACCTGCGCAATGAAAAAATCAACTACAAGGTTCGCGAGCACAGCCTGGCAAAGGTGCCGGTGATCATCGTTTGCGGCAAGCGCGAGGCCGAAGAGGGAACGGTGAATATCCGCAGGCTCGGCAGCCGGGATCAGCAGTCAATGCCGCTTGCCGATGCCGCCGCCGCACTGGCCGACGAAGCGACACCGCCGGATTTGAGACAAAAACGCGGCGCGCGCTCGGCGGCCTGAAGATTGTCATAGCGGTATTCGGCTGCGTGCGAAGCGCGGCTTCCAATACAGTCGATTGTGGCGGCAAAGTAACCGCTTTCCCATCTAGGCGTTTTGCGGTTCCTTTGAACCGCGTGTATCCGCTTGGACCTATTGAAGCATTTTTTGCGCATATGAACCTGTTTAGGCGAAAAATGCCCTAACCGTCACGACGACTGTCCGGAGCGTTTCAATTCGGCAACTTCGCGGCGCAAGGCTTGGATTTCGTCGATAATCCGTTCCTGATCTGAATGCAGTGCCTCGCGCTGTTCGGCCGCCGCTTCATCGTGTTCCGACTGCATCGCAGCCACGATGATACCGATGAACAGGTTTAAAACCGTAAATGTCGTTGAGATGATGAACGGGATGAAAAACGCCCAGGCATAGGGAAATGCCTCCATGACCGGCCGGACAATACCCATCGACCAGCTTTCCAGTGTCATGATCTGAAACAGCGAATAGGCCGAGGCGCCGATTGAGCCAAACCATTCTGGAAAGGCATCGCCAAACAGCTTAGTCGCCATGACCGAGAAGATATAAAACACCAGGATCAAAAGACCCATGATCGAGCCCATGCCTGGCAGGGCCGCGACAAGACCACCAACCACACGGCGCAATGACGGCACCATGCCAACGACGCGGACCACGCGCAGGATGCGCAAGGCGCGGAGCACGGAAAACGCGCCGGTCGATGGCAGCCAGGCAATCGTCACGATGGCCAGATCGAACAGCCGCCATGGATCTCGCGGATAGTTTTTGCGGAACACGATCATTTTCAGGGCAATCTCAATGGTAAAGATTGCCAGAAACAGACGGTCGAGCAGAGAAAGGATATGTGACCAGTCAGCGGCGACGGTTTTGCTGGTCTCAAGACCGAGCGTGATCGCATTCAAAACGATAACCACGACAATAAACGTCTCAAAGCGCGGCGAGGTTACAAATCTGGTAAGCAGGTTCATGGCGATGTCGGGATGAATTCGGGAAAATAGAGAAATGGCCTCCGCCTCGCAAAATTTCAAGCACCTTTATTAACAGGCGCTCATTGCGAGGCAGATTAGGCGGATGCGCTCGAATTTTTGATAAACAGTCAAACTGAAGTACCGGTTGCTCCCGCATTGCGGCTTTTTTGCGCTTGCGTGCAACCGCCGAAACAATTATGTCGCGGTATCCAAGCCGGGGTGTTTGCCCCATTGAACCGGGGGATCATCCTCCAGCCGCAAGCATGACAGGAAGACTTATCCATGGCTAAGGGAAAATTTGAGCGCAACAAGCCGCATGTGAACATTGGCACGATTGGTCACGTTGACCATGGCAAGACGTCGCTGACGGCTGCGATTACGAAGTTTTTCGGCGAGTTCAAGGCGTATGACGAGATTGACGGTGCGCCTGAGGAAAAGGCGCGCGGGATCACGATTTCGACGGCGCATGTGGAGTATGAGACGGACAACCGTCACTACGCCCATGTCGATTGCCCTGGCCACGCCGACTATGTGAAGAACATGATCACCGGTGCGGCGCAGATGGACGGCGCGATCCTGGTTTGCTCGGCCGCCGACGGCCCGATGCCGCAGACGCGCGAGCATATTCTGCTTGCCCGCCAGGTTGGTGTTCCGGCGATTGTGGTGTTCATGAACAAGGTTGACCAGGTTGACGATGAGGAACTGCTTGAGCTGGTCGAGCTTGAGATCCGCGAGCTTTTGTCGACCTATGAGTTTCCGGGCGACGATATTCCGATCGTCAAGGGTTCGGCACTTGTGGCGCTTGAAGATGGCGACAAGGCCAAGGGCGAGGATGCGATCCGCGCGCTGATGGCCGAAGTTGACAGCTATATTCCGACGCCTGAGCGTCCTGTTGACCAGCCGTTCTTGATGCCGATTGAGGATGTATTTTCGATTTCGGGCCGCGGCACGGTTGTGACGGGCCGTGTTGAGCGCGGCATTGTCAATGTCGGCGACGAGATTGAGATTGTCGGCATTCGCGATACGTCGAAGACGACGTGCACGGGTGTGGAGATGTTCCGCAAGCTGCTCGATCAGGGCCAGGCTGGCGACAATATCGGTGCTCTTTTGCGCGGTGTTGAGCGTGACGGTGTCGAGCGCGGTCAGGTTTTGTGCAAGCCTGGTTCGGTCAAGCCGCACACGAAGTTCAAGGCCGAGGCCTATATTCTGACCAAGGAAGAAGGTGGCCGTCATACGCCGTTTTTCACCAATTATCGTCCGCAGTTTTACTTCCGCACGACGGATGTGACGGGCGTTGTGTCGCTGCCGGAAGGCACGGAGATGGTGATGCCGGGCGATAATGTGACAGTGGATGTGGAACTGATCGTGCCGATCGCGATGGAAGAAAAACTGCGCTTTGCTATCCGCGAAGGCGGAAGAACCGTCGGCGCAGGCATCGTCGCTTCAATCACGGAATAGTCTTTTTTAAAAAGACAAGCATTGACAAGGCGGGCTTAGGCCCGCCTTGTGTTTTCTCGGAGTAACCAACAACGAGGGCAAAATGCCTCGCGCCATCAAATGGAGGGTGATGTGACCAAGACACTGTTCTGATCCGCACGAACGAACGTTCCAGATGAAAGAGCAGCTCTATGTCACGGCCATTTCTCGACGCGTCTTTGCGTCATCCAATCACCTTGCCGAATGGCGAACTCCACACGCACACCGTCCATTTAAACCGTGTTATCGATCACCCCAATATCGAGATTGGTGATTACAGCTATTGTTCCGATTTCGATGCGGTGGACGATTATGCCGCCAGGCTGGCACCCTATCTTTATCCGGGCGCGCCTGAAAAACTCATCATCGGCAAATTCGCCCAGATTGCCCATGGCGTGCGGTTCATTACATCGTCGGCAAATCACCCGATGGGTGGATTTTCGACCTATCCGTTTGCCGTATTCAACCCCGAAACGATGACGATCGCCTATGTCGATGAAGTTGCGCAGAGAGGCGATACCATCGTCGGCAATGATGTCTGGATCGGATTTGAAGCGGTGGTGATGCCCGGTGTCGCCATCGGTGATGGTGCCATTATCGGCACGCGGGCCGTTGTCAGCCAGGATGTGCCGCCATATTCGATTGTCGCCGGCAATCCCGCGCAAATGGTGCGCAGGCGCTTTCCCAAGCCGGTGGTGCTTGAGTTGTTGCGGTTGAAGTGGTGGGATTGGCCGCTGGACAAGATCGAGCGTAACCGCAAAGCCATTGAAACGGCGGATGTAAAACTCTTTGAAAGGGAAGGTGATGCACCAACGCAAGCTTGAACAAAGGTGCCTATCAGCTCCCGGACGGTTAAATACCACCACATGACTGCAAGTTGCGTGAACAATGCTTTGAAAATTTGGACTTGAATTTGCCCGGCCCGTGTTGCAAGACAGCCGCTTGATAGGGGTATAGCTCAGTTGGTAGAGCGACGGTCTCCAAAACCGTAGGTCGCGGGTTCAAGTCCTGCTGCCCCTGCCAGTTTTCTCAATAAAATCATATTATTGTCGTGCGCTTTGAATTTTTGGGGTGCTCGAAATACTGTTGCACACCCCTTGCACACAATTACTCAGATTTGTAGGGACTGACAACATGTCCGAAAAGCACACGATTCGCGGCGGAAAGGTACACGTGTATCAGCGCCCAGGGAGCTCCGTAAGGCAGCGTTCCACGTATCTGGCGGGTAAATTCGGCACCCAATTTTGAAAACGATTCGATCCGTGATAGTCCCCGCCAAGCAAGACACGCTCTAGGTGCCGAATTGTCCTGCCAGGTCGGAAGCTGACTTAAACAAGATGGATTTTTAACCTCGATGCTTGATCGGGCGTGTTGGTACGTGGTCCAGTGCGGTTGAATTCTTGCGAATACTGACGACCATCACGGTCGTGTTGTCTTGCCGGGGTTTCCGGCGCTCTTCCACCTCATTCAGCAGAAGCTCACAAAGCTCAGTTGCGCTTGAGTGAGATGAGCTGCGCACTATTGCCTCAATCTCTTCAATTTGAAGCGTCTCGATACCGTCCGTAGCCACGATGATCCAGTCGCCGTCTGACAGGAGAAGTGGTTCCATGGTGTAATCGAAACGATTCAGATTTTCGCCCGTAAGTGCCGACAACAGAACATTACGTGATGGGCTGTTCTGCGCCTCTTCCCAACTGATTTCGCCGCGCTGTGCTGCAGCGTCTATGCGAGGCGCCATGGAATGGTTTTCATTCACTCTCTGAATTCCGGCAGCCGAGATGTGAAATATCGGCGAGTCACCGATACTGATCCAGCGGCATCCGGTCGAGTTGACCTCTGCACCGACAAATGTACAACCCATGCCTTCAGTCCCTTCGACCTCACGGGTCTTGACGGCGATGGCACGGTTGGCGCCGTCAATTGCACGCACGAAACTGTCGGCCCAGGGGAGTTGGGACTCGATAAGCTCTTCCTCAAATGCAGCGATTGCGGTTTGTGCGGCAATTTCACCAGCCGCATGACCACCCATGCCATCGGCGAGCATGCATAATACGAAACTATCCGATGCTGTCGGAGCAACTATGCGATACGCATCTTCCTGATTTTTGCGATCCCCGATTATCTGCGCTGCTGCGAAATCAAGCTTGCCGCCCATCAAGAGGTTGTTTCTTCCCAACCAAAATCATCGCCGCAAAGCGGGACGAACATGAGGCGCGTCTGCCCAATCTCGATCATATCGCCACGTTTCAGTTCCTGGGGCGAGAGGACCGGTTTGTCATTCAGCCGGACCAAATTGGATTTGCCTCCATGCTGCAGATAGAAATCCTGCTGCTTTTCATCGAACACGACATAAGCATGCGCTTCGCGTGATATTGCATCATCGCCGAAGTCGAGTGGAATACGCTCTTCAGGCCCACGGCCGATGCTGTTCATGCCATAGAAGATTTCGCACGTTGAACCCCGGCCCGGACCATCCACGACCACCAGCCAACCGACCACGAGTTCATATTCATCCTGTTGTTGACCGTCGCCATCGCCGGACCGGGAACGCGCCGTAATCACTCTTGTGAGCCCGGCACTATCAGATGATTTTGTATCGGAACGCTTGGCTGTTTTTGTTACCGGTTCCTCATCGCGGCCCGTACGGATTAATCGTGTTTTTTCTTCGTCTCTCATAACTGCCCTCCTTGGGGTCGGGATCCAAACATTTCAAAAACGCACTCGTTGCAGGATCAGCTGTTGCCGTCCATATACCGGAACCGGACTTCTCCAAGCTCGATCAGGTCTCCCGATTTCAGCTCCACATTGGTTATTTTCTTGCCGTTAACGTGAACTCCGTTAGCGGTATCAAGATCTGTAATCGTGGGTTCGTTGTCGGGAGAAAAATGGAAATGCGCGTGATGCCGGTGCACGGAATCATTGTTGAGCTGGAATTCATTCTCGGAATGGCGGCCAATTGATACGGATTGTTCGCGTATCTCAAAGCGATTGTCCTGATTGTCGACCATGACGAAATAGCCAAGCGGCGCATCCAGTCCCCCAGAAATGGCACGGGTGCCCGGTTCACCCAACGGCTCCACGATGCCGGTGGCAGGCGTTTCATCCAATTCCGCGTCAGCTTCCGGTCCGGCGTTCTTTCTGAAAAGAAGAAAGAGAGCGAGAAGCAATAGCAAAGGTAACAACACAAGAACCGCTATCGCCGCTGAAGCGTTCTCTTGCGCCCACACCGATGCGCCTGGAACCAAACCGTCAAAAGCTGAGAATATTTTCGCGATTGTAGACAGTTCGGGCGGTGGTGGCGGCGGGGGCGGTGCCGGCACATCTACCGTCATTGTTGAGGTCAGTGTTGAATCGTCCGCCAAGGTCGCGGTGAGCGACACCTCCAGCTCACCGCTCAGGCCGGTGAGAGGCGATTTGATAACACCTCCGGACTCAACATAGCGGGTAAGAGAACTGAGGAAGTCCGCCGGAATGGGTTCGTTGCCGATGACCGAGATAAACGGCCCTTTGGTTTCTTCGGCCAGGCGGCGGATTTCCTGAAGGTGTGGTGTCTCACTCGCACGTTCGGCAAATCCCATGCCAATGATCACCACGCCGGCTTCCTCAGCTGCCGCCACGACATCCGCCCGTGTATAGGCTGTGTCTTCCGCCTTTCCGTCGGACATGATTACCAGGGCTTTGCGTTCGGCCTGGCTTGACGACAAAATCTTTATTGCCTCAATGGAGGTCGCGAAGAACTCGGTCGCTGCTCCATCTGCCTTAACATCGGCGAGCCTGGTATCGAGGTCAGTGAACTGATCTGAAAGCTCTACTTCCAATGAAAGTTCGTTTGCGAAAGTGGCAACGCCCATGGTGCGTTCCGAATCGGCCGAGCGCAGCAGGTTTTTAACCAAATCAACATTGCGCCGAACTGTTGAAGCACGGGCAGGGTTGGATCGGTCAATCAGGAACAGCCAAGCACTTTTATTTCCGGTTGCCGAGAAGGGGGTAAAGGTGGCTTCCGTCATCGGGTTCCCATTGATCGCAAGCGAAAGCTCCTGAAGCCTCGCCGCGGTCGTCAACGAAAATCCGCAGGAAATGACGTTTGTCGGGCCGTCGTCGTCCACCGTGCATTCAGGCAGAATCTCACTGCCGACCGCAGCGCCCGGGAAGGCGGCAGTAAAAGCCACTGCCATAACCATCAGGAAATTGCGCATTGTTCCCCCTTTTGCAATCGTCGATCCATATCGCATGTATTCGTCCGCCCATTATTGAATAGAGTGCTCGTATATCCTTGTAAAGCAAGGGCTGAAATTGTGTCGCATTTCAATCATCGGATGAGCGTCCATCAGCAGAAAGCCGGACGATCCAGGCATCAGACGTCCCGGCAGTTCCCGCTTCAGTGGATCCTGCGAAAACCACCGAACCGTCTGGAAAAGCAGCTATTGCATTTGCCGTGTCCCAACCGTTTCCACCCAATACTCGCTCCCAAATTGTCCGGCTAAGGTCACGATTCATCTTCATTATCCAGGCATCTGCCGATCCGGCCCCTCGCGAAGAGGTATAGCCGGCAATAAGGAGCGATCCGTCATCCTGGGTGGTTATGTCGAGCAAATAATCCTCACGTGCTCCAGACAAAACTTTTGGCGGCATCTTGTTGTCCGGCGTGACGCTCATGATCATACCATCGGAGGAATCTGTTCCGAAACTTCGGGTTTCTCCTACTAGGAAGATGTGGCCGTCCGAACGGGCAGTCACCGCATTCAGTCGATCCCTTGCGGCACCGCCGGGGCTTCGGTCGAGCAAGACCGACCCGCTTGAATCTACTTTCAGCACCCAAAAGTTGGCGGGTTTTCCCCTTTGCGGTTCAACGCTTCCCGCCAATGCAATCTGACCGTTCGCCATTTCCGCGACGGACATAAGCACGTCGTTTCCATCTCGACCATACGTGTTTTCCTGAAGCAGGTCGCCGTGCCGGTTGAGGCGAAGTAGCCAACCATCTTGTCCTCCAAGGCCAATTGAGTTTGTTGATCCGGCGATCAGAAAGTCTCCTGAGCGGGCGGGCGAGATAGCAAGAAGGCGGTCATTTCCGGTGCCTCCGAACCGCTTTTCCCACTGCTTCTTACCTGCGGGAGAATAGCTGACGACAATTCCATCGGAGTGCTCCCCGGCTGCTGAACTTGACTGACCGACAGCCACTATGTTGCCAGACGGATCAATCAGCACGTCGTGGAACGTATCGTTCCCTTTCTTTCCATAGCGGGTTTCCCACCGCGGTTTGCCGCTGGCGCTGAGGGTCATCACCAATCCTTGCAAGCCATTGTCGTCTCGTTTGTCGGCACCGCCGACAACAACGATACTGTCCCCTGAAGCTGCTATCGCATGAATTTTGTCCGGGCCGGGACCGCCATAGACTTTGCTCCACGGCTGCGACAACGCAGCCAGTGCAGCCCGGGCATCTTCAACCCGGGGCGAGGAGGGAAAGGAATTGATAAATTGGATGTACGAAGCCCTGTTATCAGCCTCAACGGCAAGCTCCCATGCCTTGGCTTCAGCGTTTTCGGCGAGGTTCTTTTGATAGATGTACGCACCGCCTGCTGCTGCCACCAAAAGAATGGCAATACCCGCTAACTTGGCTGCAAAGCGGTTTCGACGGCCGGATTGCGCGGGTCGCGGCACTTTTGACGAACTGACCTTGCTTTTCTTTTTGTTGGTCGATGATCGGGATTTTGCAACGTCACCGGAAGGCAAAAGAACGTTTCGCCACTCGCCTAGCGATTTTGGCCGGCTTTTCGTCTGCGGCGCCATCGCAAGATCGATGGCCTCCAACAAGGGTTTCGAAAAGCCCGCAGGTTGAAGGCTTGCCAGCGACTTGAGCGGATCAGAATCGCCGTTGTTGATGGCATCGAGGCGCGCCATTGCGTCTACCGGCTTCTTTCCGGTTATTGCACGATACACCGTTGCCGCGAATCCATAGATATCTGTCCAAGCGCCTTGGCGGCCTTCGGCGTAGTATTGCTCGGGCGCTGAGTAGCCATCCTTGACCACAAGATTCAATGTCCGGCTTTGGTGGCTTAACGTCTGCCTAGCTGCGCCGAAATCGAGCAAAACAGCCTGACCGTTTGTACGTATGTAAATATTGTCCGGAGCGATATCGCGATGGGCCAGATTGTTGTTGTGTACGACCTCAAGCGCATCGAGCAGCGGGTGAATTATCTTCAACAGCTCCTCTTCCGATAGCGGGTCTTGCCGCGATTTAAGCCAATCATCGAAGGACTGACCCTCGACAAATTCGAGCACCATATAGGCGCTGCCGTTCTCACCTTTGAGAATTTGCAGAACCTGAACGATTCCGGGGTGTTTGAACCGCGCCAGAGTTGTCGCTTCATCAACAAACTTGCCCAGCGCCCATTTGAAATCGGTCTTGTCGTCCGCGCTTGTCGGGATAACGGTTGTGCCCTGGCGAGAGACAAAATCGCGAGGATAGCATTCCTTTATTGCTACTTTACGCTGGAGATCGGTATCGAATGCAAGATAGGTAATCCCAAATCCGCCTTGGCCGATTACCTTTTCGATCTTGTAGTGGCGCAACATTGTACCCGGCGCCAATGCACTGCGGTTCTCCATCACTTTTATAAGTTCATGTCCAAGCCCTACCGGCGCTTACTCTGCTAGCAGAAGTGCAAAAAGATCAACCCTGAATTGGCATCATTGCATATTTGTTGTCTGATACTCACGCTTGTTCGTTTTGCAGATCAACCTAAAAAAATACTCAATACATTTTTAACAAGAGAGAGCGCCGTTGCTATTGCGATCAAGATCAAGTTACCGTACACCTGCATAAGTGGCAACCGATGCGTGTAGACTGGTCAGGGAGTTTGGCACATTCATTCGATAGGGCTGGGATGATTTCGGCAGGTCAATTTGGGATCAGGCAATTTGATACACCTTTGACTTGGCTGCTGGCTGCCGTTGTTTTGGCAATTTTTAGCGCTGTTTTGTTTGTATCGGCCCAAAGCAGTGGCGATGTCGAAAGCGGTGTCTATCGAGTTCAGATCACATTGGACCGGGGAGGGGGACATGGCTCCGGTTTCAAGGTTGCGGATCCCGGATACATCGTCACGAACTACCACGTGGTTCGCGGAGCTGCCCGGATAGATATCGGTTACGTAGAGAACGGAAAATCTCGGATTGTGCCTGCGCGTGTCAGCTGGCAAAATCCAAGGAAAGATTTGGCAATTCTTGAGACGATCCGTCCTCTGCCGGGTCCTCCCGTCAGGCTCGCTTCCATCGGTGCTGACGAGTTGGAAAAGACCGATGCCGTGACCGCTGTCGGTTTCCCCGGGGCAGCAGATGATCTGGCGCGCGTCATAGAAGATGGCCGTTCAGACAAAGAAACCCAGAACAGAACGCTTCTTAATGCGACCGTTTCAACGGGGATAATACAGCGCCTTGTCCCCAGCGTGGAACGGCTGACGATCCAGCACAGCGCAAACATCAGTCCAGGGAATTCAGGCGGCCCGCTTTTTGATTCATGCGATCGAGTGGTCGGTGTGAACACGCTGAGCCAAGTAGCGATTATCGGCGCCGTCGATATACTTGACGCGATACTGAAAACCGGACGACTTGCCGTGCAGACATCGGGCGCGCTTGAATCGGCCGTCCATGTGCAGGAAGTGATCGGCGCGCTGGCTGATAAACGCATTGATGCGACGATGACCTCAGGGCGCTGCCGTAACGGTATTGACCGTGGTGAGATGTCGGCAATGGGTATCACCATGATCCTGGCGTTGGCATCAATGGCCTTGGCTGGTGTTCGGCTTACGCAGGAACGCCCTGAAAATCGCCTGGCAGTCCTTTCGCGACTTCGACGACCGGAACCGGGCGATGGTTCGGTTGGTGTTTTCATGGGTTCTTCGGATGTGGAAACCGGAAAGGGCGGGCCGCCGGCATTGGTTTTCGAGAACCTGATGTCGGGTGATGCAGTTCCGCTTGCACCGTATCGGACAAAGATTATCGACAGTGGCCTTATCGTCGGCCGGTCTGGCGCGGATTGTGATCTGGTGATTGATGACAATTCGGTATCGCGCAGCCACGCACGTATCAGTTTTCATCCACCCGACGGGTATGTCATCCATGATCTTGGCTCGACAAATGGCACTAAGGTTGACGGGTTGGCAGCAACCCAAACCCAGGGCCGGCTGCTGGAAGAAGGTTCGTTGCTCGTATTTGGCGATGCTCAATTCAATGTCCGATACAAGCCCTGGTCACCGGTGGCTTCCAGCGCAGCAAAGAACGGGTCGTGGCTTCTCTCGGGATTT
Source organism: Rhizobiaceae bacterium (assembly GCA_963669455.1). Lineage (GTDB taxonomy): Bacteria > Pseudomonadota > Alphaproteobacteria > Rhizobiales > Rhizobiaceae > JAWKWH01. The sequence continues at coordinate 2,630,792 of OY770026.1, read as the reverse complement.
GATCGCGAAGGAAACACAATACAACACGCGTTTGAAAGTAGTGGCGATGCAGCGGACGGACAGGGAATGGTCCCGCTCGTTCATATTGGCAGGGCATCTGACAATGAAATGATAGTCGATGACCTGTCCGTTTCGCGACACCATGCGGTTATCGGAATGAATGAACAGGGTCAGTTGAGCATCAAGGATCTTCGTTCATCGAATGGTACGCAAGTTGATGGAAGACCTGTCAGTGGTGCTCCGATGGAAATCGAGCGGGCAAAGACGATTGAGTTTGGTGAGATCAGTATAGCAATCTCTCGCCAATCATGAGCCTCTGGCAATGAGTTGATATTGAGACATGAAGGAATATGCAGATGTTTAAAAATTGCAGGATCACATCTTCGTTCGCCGCACTTAGCTTGTGTCTCGCATCGTCAACAGTGGTTTTGGCGCCTCAACCATCGCACGCTTTTGACTTTAAAAAGGGCGGCAAGGTCCTGAAACGGGATTTCAAGAAGGTAAAAAAGAAGCTGAAGAAGAGCGGCACCGCAAAGCGCATTATCCAGGGCGTGGGAGTCGGCCTGATAGCCGGCGGCATTGCCGATCGGTCAGCCGGAATGGCGATCCTCGGAGTGGTGCTTGTCGCAGCACCGGAAATTTTTAAAGAGGATATGGCCCGACAATACGGGAATGATTGGCAATGGTCTGGATGCACAAGCTGCGGTAAAAAACGGATCGTTGTCGTGCCAGGGCGGACAGTAAATGATACACACAGAAAAGCGACACTTCATACCGTCAAGGAGGACGTGAAGGATGTCCAAAGGGCGCTCAAACGATTGGGCCTCTACTCGAAGCGGATTGATGGCGATTTTGGACCCGGCACTCGCGCCGGGGTGAAAGAGTTCCAACGTTCGCTCAATTCAGAGGTCACCGGATATCTGACCGCCGAACAACGCTACAGGCTCTTTATCCAAGCCGGAGAAAAGGGCTACACGAGAACAGCTGCCCTCAACACTACCAACTCGGATTTGGGTGAACCTATTCCGGTGAAATTGGCGCCTGTTGCGACGAAGGCACCTGAGCCAACCATTCCCGAATATCGGCTGGCAAAGTCACAATTTTCCAGTTTTTCAGCTAATTATCTGAAATACGGTGAGCTTTCGGTAGTCAAGGAAACGGAGATGTTGAGCGATGGCCGGGTGCGGGTCACGCTCATTGAGCCGAACGCTGCCGGGAATGAAGAGATTGTTGGACCGGTCGACGGTTTCGCCGTCCGTCCACATCAGCTTTCCGATCAGTGGATCGAGGTTCTGTTCTCCGGTGAGGCTGAAAGTCAACATCATGTAGTCAATGTGCGAGATGATTTTTCCAGCACCGAAGATGCCGCAAAATGGGTGGCTGGCGCGGAGAAGCGCATATTTATTCTGTCCAAACTGACCGGGCTTGAGCCGGTCATGCCCGCAGCCACACGAGTTGCGGAGGCGCCGCCGACAGGAGACGCAATAGAGGGTGATGAATTGCCCGCGGATCAAGAACCCGTCAATGTCCCGGCCAAACCCGACAGAATGGCGGAAGCCGAAGTCGAGCCAAAATCGCCTGAAAAGAAAGCTGGGCTCGATGGCAAGATTATACTGACCGAGGAGGGCACACAGGTCGCCGGATTGTCTGATGAGCCAATTGGCTCCGCTGAAGAAGCAGGCACACCGGTGGACGGGTCGGCAGGAGCGGGGCAAATCACGGAAACCGAGACTGTACCGAATTCACCCGAGCGCAAAGCGGGGCGTGATGGCAAGATCGTGCTGACCGACCTGAATTCCGAAGAGAGTGACACGGTTGCCGCGTTGCCGGAAAGACCGGCTGACACCGGAGATTCCACGGGCTCGGCGACAGACACTCGGGAAACTGCAGGCGCTGAGTCCGAGCCGGAACCTGCCGAGAAGACCGCCGGACCCGATGGAAAAATTGTGCTGACAGGCGGTCAGGAGCCAGCCAAACCCGGGGATGTTGACGCTCAACCTGCCATCATAACAGCTGATAACAGGTCTGCTGCTGGATCAGGTTACGAAAGTGGCGAGGTTCGAAGCTGTCGGCAGAACATTTACGTGTCTTTCACTTTCCCGGACGGTGAGCGGCCGATCAGCCACTATAATATCACGCCGCCCGAAAACACATTAATGATGGACAATGGGGACTCGACCGCTTACTTCACCGGTACATGCGTTCAGGGACGCTATGGTTTCAAGTATGTGTATGTACTTGAAGGGCAGAGTGAGAAAGACTGGAAGCACTATGAGAGGGCGGGTGAATTCCAGATTGCAAGCAATTCGGAACAATGTTCAGTGGATCTGAATACACCGGATGGGTCTGCCAGCCTCGACTGCTTTTGAACACATGGCGTAACCGCCGCGTGAACATGGATTGGTCCGTTGAGTAACAACCGAAGACGAGCAAGATCCGGACAGCGGCGCACAGTTGCGAACCCTGATGGTTGGCGAAAGGTGGCGAAATTTCTGCTGAATCTGCCGATGGGTGTGTCTTCGGATGTCAGCGGTTTGCTCGCAAAATTCAGCGCAACGCCTCTTCAGGCCGTCGGTGGATCTATCGCTTTTCTGTCGAGTGTAATCTCTGTCTTTGAGTTCTTGACGGGGGCTGGAGGCCCTGGTTCAAGAACGGCGCAACACGATGGCTTTTTCAGTGTCTTTCCCGCTCGGATATTGCTGTTCCTCTTTATCGCTGCATCGTTGGGTTGGACGGTTGCTCTCGTTGGCGGGTGGTTGACCACGCGTCTGCGTGAAGGGCAGTTGGTCGCCGCCCACATATTCACGGTTTTCGGTGCGGTCTTTATGGTTGCATGTATCGACTGGATATTTGCACTCGACCGCGACAAAGGGGGCTTTGTTCTCCTATTTATCGCGATTTTTGGCGTTTCATTTGCAATTTTTCTTGCCAAAACGAATTTCAAACTCATGTTGGAAAGCGATGAAGCAATTGTTGCGGCGCGGTCCGGACTTTTGTTGAGTTTCTCTGCCACCGCAGCTTTGCTTGTGGTCGTGCTGCAAATCATGCAGGTGCTGCCGTGACTGCAAACCGGGAGGCAGCGCTAGCCAGATTGTCGCTTAGTGCCGCTGCAATCGATCTTCTGGTAATCACGCTGATTGTAAAAGCAATCCATCGGCTTATCCCCGAAATTCCGGTGCTATACGGCGAATTCCTTTTCTGGTCCGCTGTGCCGGCAGCATGGATTGTGCATCTGTTTGTGGTGGAAATTCTTGCTGGAGGTTGGTCGATCGGCCGCCTTTGTCTCGGGTTGCAGGTCGCCGATGCCGTAACCGGTGAGCCACTTGGTAAGCTTCAGCGAATAGGGCGTTTTGCTTCAATATTATCTACGTTCGGATTGAGGTCACTCAGTGCGCGCAAGCTGGCCAGCCATCACACTTCATCAAGTGTCTCTTACACATCCAATTTGTCTGGCGTGCTTCAGGTGCGAGGTTTAGGGCGGCAGGACCGCCAGTCCAGTAAATCTGCGACGCCAAAGGCATTGGTGATCAAGGTGCTTTCGGGCCCGCATGCCAATCAAACTGTGAAGTTGGCCACCGGTCGAACTTTCTCGCGCGACGGATATTTTAATGTTGGGCGCGATCGGACCTGGGCTGACCTAGTGCTTGACGCTGATGACCAGGTTTCAGGCAACCACTGCCGCATCAGGGTCCAAAGCGGCCGGATATGGGTCGCCGATTGGGGGAGCAACGGGGGCGGTTCGACCAACGGTACCTATATAGGCGCCCGACGTTTGAAGCCTGTTGACTTTACTCAGATTGATCCAGGTACGCACATGCGCGTTGGTAACACGAAGTTCGTGTTGCACAACGTGCGCTAACAGCCTCTTTTCTGCGGTCTCCAAAACCGTAGGTTGCGGGTTCAAACCCTGCTGCCCCTGTCAAAATTCGGGACAATAGGATCAATCTACCATTGGATGCTTTGATTTATGGGGCGTTCTGACTGCCGCTGCGCGTCGGCCATATTTGTCATGACCAAAATCGCCGCCGGACCGGATTTTGGCATCGCTCCTCATTTTGCTTTACTGGCAACCGGTTCGGCAGAGCCAATCGACAGGGCGGCAAAAGCAATCATGGCGGCCGGTTTGAGGCTCAGTGCCCGCTCGACACGGGAACCGGTAAAGTAGCCGGTCTCGTGCAGCAGGTTGACGGTGCCAAGAATATTTCCGGCAAGTTTTACGGGTATGTTTAGCGCCGAGCCGCAGCCAAGGCTGGCGATCAGCTGGTGATCGGGAAAGACATCAGCAATTTGTTCAATCGTGTTGGCGACAAAATTTTTGCCGCCATCCAGCACGATTTCGGTCCAGCGGCCAGGTATGATTTCCTTTAGTCCGGAAAGCGGATAGGCCTGCGGCTGGTTGGTATAAACCCTTCGCGCCTGACGGGTTTTGGGATCGAACGTCGAGCAGGAAAAGATGATCGCGCCAATATCGGCTTGCGCATCCCTTTCCAGTTGCGCAAAAATTTCGTCAACAAATCCCGTCTCGGCAACCGGCACAAACTGCTCAAACCGGGTCATCCTGCTACTTTCCAACAATGGTGAGTTCACGTGGAAACGAGGTGAGCGATCTGCTGCCGCTGTCCTCAATCACGACATCATCCTCAATGCGGACACCGATTTCTCCTGGCCGGTAAAGTCCGGGCTCGATGGTGATCAATGCGCCCGAGACAAGTTGTTGGTGATTGCCAGCCATGATGTGCGGGTCTTCGTGGACATCCAGCCCGAGCCCGTGACCGGTTTTGTGAACAATCAACTCGGCAAAGGGTGAGTTCGCCAATATGGCGGTTACGGCCGTGTCCAGGTCGTGGGCGGTGAGATCCGGGCCTGCGATGTCCCGTCCACGGGCGTTTGCAGCCAATACTGTCTCGTAGATTCGGGCGTGCTCATCGCTTGCATGGCCGCAAAAGAAGGTCCGGGTGATATCGGCATTGTAGCCGTCGTAAGTTGCGCCGAAATCGATCAGCAGCGGATCACCCGGGTTAAGGGGGACATCTCCCACTTCGCCATGCGGGTTGGCTGATTTTCCGCCCGCCAGCACAATCGGTTCAAACGCAAATTCATCCGCACCGTTCGCCAATAGTCTCATCTTTAGAAGGCCGGCAATTTCCTTTTCCGTCATACCGGCTGAAACCTGGTCGATGGTCTCGCCAAGCGCAATTTCGCTGATCGATATCGCTTTTTCGGTCGCCTTGATTTCATCGGCGCTCTTTGAAAGCCGTAACGCGGCCAGCGCACTACTTGCATCGACCATGCCGCCCTGACCCAGATGCAGGCGAAGGGCTTCCGCCTCGAAAGCCCGCATCCTGCCGCCCTCGATGCCGACGATGCCGTCGCCAAGTTCGGCGGCGGCTTTTTCAAATGCCGCGTCAAATCCCGTTTCGTCTTTCCAGAAAAATGTGGTTGCGTGTGGAAAAACCTCGCGCCATTTGAGTTGTTCCAGTTCTGGCATGATCGCAAGGATGTCGCCTGAAGCTGTTATGAACAGAAGTGTCGGGCGTTCCATCAGGTGAAAGTGCAGCCCGCTGAGATAGGCGAAGCTGGGGCCTGGCACGAATGCCGCCGCATCAAGATTTGCTGTTTTAAGCAATTGAACAAGGTGCTGGCGGCGCTTTGCGTGAACATCGCTCATTTCAGTTTGTCCAGTTCAAACGGATGATCGGTCAGTTGCAGGCTGTCGGCGAATTTCGGCTGTAGTGAGCCGATGACAATTGCAAATTCGGTGCGAATGATCTGGGCCATGATATCGTCGGCGGCGTCTGCTTCATTTCTGCAAACCGCCTCCGCCAGCCTGGCGCGATCAGCATTGGCGGTGCGCAATTCATCAGCCGAGGCGAACGGAAAATAGTGCAAAAGCTTTGAGCGCACGCCACTATCAAGCACCTGATCGAAATACTTTATCTGAAATATGTTGCCCGTCAGACCTGCCAGGTAACGGCGAAAGGCGTTGTCGGATTTAAGCAGGCCATCGGGTTTTTCCTCCTTGATCGCACTGGCGCAGGCATCCATGTATTTTTGCATCACATCCATGTCGGCCTTGTTGCTTAATGCTGCCGAGCGGGCAGCGCCGCGCGACAGGATCAACAGCATGTCCAGATAGTCGCCGATATTGTTCAGCAGCATCGGCGCGACAATCGTTGTCCGGTTGGGCAGGAACTGGATGAACCCTTCTCCCGACAACAACAACAGCGCTTCGCGGACCGGGGTGCGGGACACCTTAAACCGTGCGGCCAGCCCCACCTCGTCAAGCGCCGACCCGGGCTCGATTCGAAGCCACAATATGTCTTCACGCAACGCGTCATAGACCTGAAGGGCGCCGCGGCGAACCGGCGAGCTTCCGCTGTCAGCTTTGTTTGTCAATGGGCACTCCTGCAGTAGGGTCTTGTATAAAGTTTGCATAATTGTATAGTGAGCCGCAGCACATGACAAGCGACAAGGAGGAAACTGATGCTTGGGGCTATTAAAATATTAGCAGTCGGCGCCGGATTGGCACTTGCATTCGCATCGGGCGCGCAGGCCCAATCCAAGAAGATCGCCTATTTTGCGGCCGCGTCTCAAAACGGCTTCAACCAGGCGACCTATGCGGGCGTGGAGGAAAAGGCCAAGGCATTGGGCTATGAGACAGCCATTTTTGACGGCAAGTTCGATCCGGCCCATCAATACAGCCAGATTGAGGACGCTCTGGCCGGCGGTAATTTTGCCGGTTTCATCGTTGCACCAAACGATACGGTCGGGATTAGCGGTGCGTTTGAGCAGGTTATTGCCGCTGGAACACCGATCGCCACCGTGTTGTTTCCCGTCGGGCCGGATTTGACGACACTTGAGCCCCAGGTGGAAGGGATCACCACCACCGTTGCATCGCCTCCTGTCGATGGCGCGACGTTTCAGGCAGAGGCGGTCGTCAAGGAATGCCAGGGACGCGATCCTTGCAATGTGGTGATTATGATTGGTGCGAAAATTTTCCCTTTCGACAATCTGCGGCTTGAAACGTTCCAGAAGGTTTTGGCCGGACAGGCCAACATCAAGGTTTTGGCGGTTGGCGAGGGTTGGTATAATCCCGACAAGTCGCTCACCGCGATGACCGACATTTTGCAGGCAGCCAAGGATGTTCACGTGGTGTTGTCCAATGCTGACCAGCATCTGGTCGGTGTTGAGATTGCCCTTGAGGCCGCCGGCTACACCGTGGCCGATCTCTATTTGAGCGGCGGAGGCGCTGCATCAATCGCAATCGATGCCATCCGGGAAGGCCGTTGGGACGCAACGCTTGCCTATTTCCCCAAGACAATGGGCGCAATGGCGACAGAGCAGATTATCAATGCGATCGAAGGCAAGCCGGTAACCCAGATTATCAACATGGATACTGCCGGCCCTCTGGAGGCGATGATTGACAGGGAAGTGCTTGATGCAAATCCAGGTTTTACGGGTGAGTGGGCACAATAAAAATGGTTCCCGCGCCGGGGCCGTGTGAGCCCCGGCTGATGTCTTCAAATTAAAGGTGACTACCGTGGCAAAGAACTACCGCGTGTCTGCCGATATCGGCGGAACATTTACCGATATTGTCTATCAGGACAGCCAGAATGGTTCGTGTGGCGCATACAAGGTGCTGTCGACGCCAAAAAACCCGGCGCTGGCGGTTTTGAAGGGGATTGACGCCGTCGTCGACAAGGATGCGGAAATCGATTTCTTCGTGCACGGCACGACGGTCGGTCTGAACGCCCTGCTTACCCGGCGGGGCGCGAAAATCGCACTGCTGACGACGAAAAATTTCCGCGATATCTACACAATTCAGGGCAATGATCGCGGCGAGATTTTCTCGATCCGCTGGAACAAGCCAGCACCTTTGGCAGATCGTGAACATAGCTATGCGGTGCGCGGGAGAATTGCCGCTGACGGCGAAATTATTGAACCGCTGAACCTCTCAGATCTCGATGAATTCATCGCGGCGGTCAGACGCGAACAATATAAAGCGATTGCGATCTGCTTTTTGTTCTCGTTCAAAAACCCGGCCCATGAATTGCAGGCGGCCGAATATCTGACCGAGCGGCTGCCAGACGTGGCAATCGCGCTTTCCCATCAGGTGTCGCCGGAGTGGCGGGAGTTCGAGCGCACCTCCACGACTGCGATGGACAGCTATCTGGCGCCCGTCGTGCGCAAATATCTGGAAACGCTGATTGGCAAGTTGAAAGACAGACTTCCCGACGGCCAGGGCGTACACGTGATGGAATCGAATGGCGGTGTGATGAGCGCGCAATCGGCCAGCCGCACACCGTTGCAGACGCTGTTATCGGGCCCGGTTGGCGGGGCAATCGGCGGCAAGGCGCTTTCGGCGGCAACGGGCCGGCCAAATCTGATCTGCGTTGATATGGGTGGTACCTCGTTTGATGCAAGCCTGATCATCGATGGATTGCCGTCGGGCTCCAATGAAACCAAGCTCGAAGGCCTGCCGGTGCAAATGTCGGTTGTCGACATTCATGTCATCGGCGCCGGCGGCGGGTCGATCGCCTGGCAGGAAGCCGGCGCCATGCGTGTTGGCCCGCAATCTGCCGGATCGGCGCCGGGACCTGTTTGCTACGGGCGCGGTGGAACCGAGCCGACCGTTTCCGATGCCAATCTGGTGCTCGGACGGCTGGATGGTTCCAACTTTTCCGGCGGCGAAATGACGCTCGACCGGGACGCCGCTGCCAAGGCGCTGGAGGAAATGGGTAGCCGGTTTGGCATGTCGGCCGAAGAGATGGGCCAAGGAATTGTCGACATTGTCAATGCCAAGATGGCCGATGCGATCCGCACCATAACCGTTCAGCGCGGCATCGATCCACGTGATTTCTCGCTGGTCGCATTCGGCGGGGCAGGGCCTGCCCAGGCGGCCGCCCTGGCAGAAGAACTACAGATCAGCGAGGTGATCATCCCCGTTCATCCCGGTGCATTTTCCGCATGGGGCATGCTGCAGACCGATGTGCGCCATGATTTCAAGGAAACGCTCTACAGTTTCTGGGATCTGATGGACGTTTCGACATTGGAAAACGCATTTTCAGCGCTTCAGGACAAGGGCCGCGATTATCTGATTGCAGAAGGCGTTGCAGAGGCGGCAATCGGCTTTGAGCGTGCAATCGACTTTCGCTACTACGGGCAGGAATATGTGCTGACGATACCGCTGCCTGACGGACCGATCGATATGGATGCCGTTAGGGGCGCGTTCGACGTTGCCTATGAGCGTCAGTATGGTCACTCAAGCCCGGAAAACCGGGTGGAAATGGCCAATATCAGGGTTGCGGCAATCGGCCAGCTGCCACGCCCGCAAAGTGCGCCGCCTTCTCAAGAACCAGGTAAACCGTCGCGTGAGCGCGATGTCTACTTTTCGGGCACACCGCACAAGACCGCAATCATTGATCGCAACGGCATTGTTGCCGGCACTACAATAAAAGGCCCGGCCATCATTGAGGAGGGGACCGCGACGACACTGGTTCCGCCTGGATGGCAAATCAAGATGATGGATGGCGGGCATCTGTCGCTGACGGGCGGGGAGGGTTAATCATGAACAAGCCGGCTGATCCGATTACCACGGAAGTTGTACGGAATTTCGTTATCTCATGTGCGGAAGATATGAACGCCTCGCTTTGGCGCTCGGCCCATTCGGCCGTTATCTATGAGGGCAAGGACAGCGCCGTCGCGCTGATGGACGAGCACGGCAATATGCTTGGTCAATCGACCGGCGTGCCGCTGTTCATCGGCGCAATCGATGTGTGTGTGCGCTGTGTCAAGGACTATTATGGCGACGATATTGGTGAGGGCGATGTCTTCATCATGAACGACAGTTACATGCAGGGCACACACCTGCATGACGTGACCGCCATCGGCCCGATATTCTTTGAGGGCGAACTGATCGGCTTTGGCGCAGCAAGGGCGCACTGGAACGATATCGGCGCCATCGATCCGGGCTCGACAATGGGCTCGACCAGTATCTATCAGGAGGGGTTGCGCCTTGGTCCGACGCGGATCGTCAAGGCCGGGGTGCCGGTGCGCGAATGGTATGACCATTTAAAGCTCAACACCCGGCTGCCCGACGCGTCGGTTGGCGATCTTGGCGCGCAGATTGCCGCAATCAGGACCGGCGAACGCCGTCTGTCGCAATTGCTGGAACGCATCGGCGTAAAAACCTATCGCTCGGCCTGTCAAAACATTTTCGAACAGGCACGGCGGCTTGACCGCGAAGCCATTTCGGCGATCAATGACGGTACCTGGTCGCGAGAAGGTTTTCTCGACAATGACGGGTTTGGCGACGAACCGGTCAAAGTTGCGCTGTCGCTGACGGTCAAGGGCGATCAGCTCTTTGTCGATCTCACCGGCACGTCTGGACCGGTGCCGGGCTCTATTAACTGTGGCGCAAGCCAGACCGAATCGCTGCTGCGTCTTGCCTACAAGACCATGATCAGCCCCGACCGGGCGATCACCGGCGGCTCATTTGAAACGATGACCGTCGAGATGCCCGATGACTGCCTGTTCAATGCGGGCGAACCGGCTGCCTGCGAATGGTATTTCACCGGCCTTGGCCTGCTTGCCGACCTGTTTATCTCATGTCTGTCGGAAGCAATGCCCGACCGCTCGACGGCGGCCCATTACGGCGATTCCATGGTGGCCGGGTTCTTCTCTGTCGATCCGAAGCGCGGCCAGTGGATTTCCATCGAGCCCACGGCGGGCGGCTGGGGCGGCCGTGCCGATGGAGATGGCGAAAGTGCGTTGATCAATCTGGTCAATGGTGGCTTTCGCAACATTCCAGCCGAGGTCATGGAAACCAAATTCCCGGTCAGGCTTGAGGAGTTTTCCATCCGCACGGATTCAGGCGGCCCGGGGCGTTACCGTGGCGGTTGCGGGGTTGTGCGCCGCTACAAGACGCTGGAACAATGCTACAGCGCGCTATGGTTCGAGCGCTCAAGGACGCCGGCCTGGGGCCTAAATGGCGGCGGCGATGGCGCCGGCCCGGATGTCACCATCACATTCCCGGACGGTTCTGAGGAAAAACCGCTCAAAATGCGGGCGCGCGAATTTATGGCTGGCACCGTCGTCGAGACCAAGACGGGTGGCGGTGGCGGAAATGGCGATCCGCTGGCAAGACCGTTTGAGGAGGTTGCTACCGATGTTCGCAAAGGGTTTATATCGAGCAAAGCGGCCCTTGAAAACTATGGGGTGTCGATCGGGCCTGATATGATTGTCGATGAGGCGGCGTCCAAACCACGCCTTTGAACCGGTGGGCAGATGACGATCGATGTAAGCCAAGACCCCGCGATCCGGGCGGTTGATATCGGAGTTTCATTCTCCGGCATCTCTGTGTTGCGTGGTGTCACGCTCGATATTCTGCCGGGCGAAGTCCACGGGCTGATCGGCGAAAACGGTGCGGGAAAGTCAACGCTCGGCAAGGTTCTCGGCGGATTTTATACGGCATCCGAAGGCGAACTTGAGGTATTCGGGCAACCGGTGACAGGCTGGAATTCGCACTCGGCACTGGCAAGCGGTATCGCTATCATGCACCAGGAATTGCAACTCGTCCCCGCTTTGACGGTCGCACAAAACGTATTTCTTGGGATTGAGCAGCGCCGCTGGGGCATCCTCAAATCCACCGAAGCCGATCGCCTCGAAGAGCTGATGGCGACAAGCGGTTTTACGCTTAACCCGCATGCGGTGGTCGCTGATCTGCCAATTGCCGACCAGCAGAAAATCGAAATTCTGCGCGCGCTTGCCCGCGACGCAAAAGTCATTGTCATGGACGAGCCGACGTCATCATTGTCAAAGGATGAGGTTGATCAGTTGCATGATTCAATGAAAACGCTCCGCGAGAAGGGCAAGACGGTGATCTACGTCTCGCACTTTCTCGATGACATATTGGCCGCTACCGACAGGATCACCGTTCTCAGGGATGGCGAACATGTCAGCACCGTTGCAACATCGGCAGTCACTAAAGCTGACCTGGTGGCGGCAATGTTGGGCGGAGGAAAGACCGAAACGCCGTTTCCGCCAAAGCAAAGGCCGCAAAGTCCACCAATCGTTCTTGATGCCCAGAACATCAAAAGTGATTTCGGCGTTAAAAATGCCACGCTGACCATCGGTCGCGGCGAAATCGTCGGGCTGATCGGTCTTGTCGGCAGCGGCCGCAGTGAAATCGCCCGCGCCATTATCGGCGCCGACCCGGCCACCGGCGGTGATATATTTGTCGATGGCGCGCGTTACGACGACCGCAATCTGGCCAAATCGACAGAACTTGGCCTGGTGATGGTGCCGGAAGACCGGCGCAAACAGGGATTGGTCATGACCATGCCGGTTCGCGCCAATATGTCGCTTCCCCATCTAAAGCATCTGTCGACGGCGGGTATCGTCAACAATGATCGCGAAAAGGCGCGAGCGCGTGAACTGATCGATCATTTCAATGTCCGTCCCGCCATGCTCGATGGCGATGTATCCAATTATTCAGGCGGTAACCAGCAAAAGGTTCTGATCGGCAAATGGCTGATGGAAAATCCGCGTATCGTCATTCTCGATGAACCGAGCCGTGGCGTCGATGTCGGCGCACGTCAGCGCATTCACCAGGCCATTGCCGAATTGGCGGCGTCAGGCACGTCGGTGCTGCTGATTTCCAGCGAGATTGACGAGGTACTCGGTCTTGCCCATCGCGCCTACCTCGTCGATGGCGGATCGATCGTCGAGGAAATCGACCCCGCACTGAACGATGAAACATCGGTGCTCAATGCGCTGTTCCACCACCAAAGCGCCAAAGTGACGGAAGACATTCATGAATAAGTTCGCGATCCTGCGATTTCTGCAAAACTACGCCGTCCTGATCATGATCGTGGTGCTGGTGATTGCGCTTAGCCTGATGTCGGACAGTTTTTTCACCTTTCGCAATATGCTCAACATTCTCAACCAGAATGCGCCGCTTGCCATCATGGCCTCAGCGATGACCCTGGTCATCATAGCCGGCGGGTTTGATTTGTCCGTCGGCGCCATTTTCGCCATGGGGGCGGTTTGTTCCGCCTGGATCGCACTGCATGTCGACCCCTTTGTCGGCCTGCTGATGGCGCCGGTTATCGGCCTTGCGCTTGGAACAATAAATGGCGTGGCAATCACCACGCTCAAGGTTCATTCCTTTCTGGCCACCATCGCCACCAGCCTGATCTTCAAGGGATTTGCCACCGTTATTTCCGATGGCCGCCTGATCCCTGTCCGGATGGCCGAATTCACCTGGCTTGGCCGCGACAAGATTGCCGGCGTGTTTATCGCGGTCTGGGTGATGATTGCCTTCGCGCTGATCCTGACATTCGTGCTGAACCGCACCGTGTTCGGGCGAAAAGTCTTTTCGGTTGGCGGAAATGAGGAGGCATCGATCCTGTCCGGTATCCGCACCAACCGGATCAAAATCGCCACCTTTGCGCTTGCCGGACTTGCTGCCGGCCTGGCTTCGGCCATCCAGGTGTCGCGAATTTCGATGGGCCAGGCATCCGCTGGCACCGGAATGGAGCTACAGGCGATTGCCGCGGTTATCCTCGGCGGCACCAGCATCTATGGCGGCGTTGGCGCGGTCTGGCGCAGTATTGCCGGTGTTCTGCTGCTAGCCCTCATCAATAACGGGTTCAACATCTTGAACGCCGATCCGTTTTATCGTGATTTGACGACCGGACTTGTCATTCTGGCAGCAATCGGAATCAGTGCCGGTGGCAGGCAGCGATAAAACAACTTATTTTTCCGCAATCATTGAAGCGGCGAGGCGAGGGCGTTGGTTGCATGAGTTTTTTTATGTCGGAAATCCGCGCTGTTCCTGTTAGTGTTGTGTCACCAGCAAACGTTGGAGCACGGATACGATGCCACTGCTGAAGGAAATCTGGTCGGTGACCAGCAAACTCGATACCGCAGCGCTTCTCTCCTATATGATCGGCGAGCGCTATCGGGGCAAGGTCATTGTTACCGCGTCGCTGAAAGCGCGCAGTATCGTCGTGCTGAAGCTGGTGGCCGATATCGATGCAAGCACGCCGGTGTTGTTTTGCCAGCCGGGCCGCGAGTTTGAAGACAGCAAAATCTATCGCGAGAAAATCGTCGGCCAGCTTGGCCTATCCGATGTCAGATATACATCCGGCCGTGAAATCGAAGTGCAGCGCGGCGATCACGACCATGTCGAACGCATGTGGATTGAAAATGAGGAATCCTCCGGCCAGACCTTTTCGGTTGTTCACCTGAACAATTCGCTACAGGGTTTTGACTGCTGGATCAGTGGCGTCAATCACGTCGAGCGGCCGCCGGAAATCAGGCATCGCGTCGATCTGGACGGGCGCCTGGTGCGCGTTGACCCGGTCATTCGCTGGAGCGACGATGAAATCCGCGCCTTCATGACCGGCAACAATTTGCCCTTTCACAAACGGGCAAAGCGGAGCTATCCGAAATTTCAGCCTGACGATGAATCCGATGCGCCCTGGTACGCCTACTGAAAAAAGGCAGGCGTCCGGATAGCCGTGGGTCTTACGGCGTTTTCGGCGTTTCGTATTCGGCTTCTTTCTGGAATGATTCCCAGATGGTCTCGTAGCCGACATAGCCCTTTTTGTTCGGCTTCATCTGCCGTGTGGTCAAAAAACGGGTATGGCCGTCTGGAACTTTGATTTTGGGTTTTTGATCGCTCATGTCTCACCTCTTGCTGTCCTAACGCCAGGATTATCTGACGATAATGATTTCCACTCGTGCTGCAATACTCCAAAACTGATCCTTGTCCTATACATGTCAGTTTAGCATTCAAACCGGCTTCATCTGCGACGCCTCGACATCGGGTCCGGCAACGATGGCGCCGCCTGCCTTTTTCTCCTCGTCCGTCGCCTCGCGCACGGTCAATATCTCCAGCCTGAAGATGACCGCTCTTCCGCAAAGCGGATTATTGCCATCAACCGTCAATGTTTCGTCATCAAACCGCGTCACCAGAAAGCTGCGGGTCTGGCCGTTGTTGTTTTCCATCAGGATGGATGTGCCGACCTGATGATATTCTTCAGGCACGTTTTCGATACGGTCGGTAAACACCAGGCTTTCGTCCCTCGGGCCAAAAATCTGATTGCCGTCGATCGGTACTTCGATGATATCGCCGGCAAATTTTCCCTCAAGCTCCTGATGCACTGACGGCGCCAGTACCTCATTTTGACCGTGAACGTAGCCCAACGGGAATTCCACTTCCGTGAGAACGTGCCCCGACTTCTCGTCGTTCACCTTGTAGATCAGCTCAACGAACTTTCCGTCTTCAATGGTTTCACGCATAGCGCTTGTGGCTTACCTGTTTAAAAAATCGACGCACCGAATATTTTGACCTTTTTGTCTTCATAGCCAAGAACGAGCCGCCCGAGCCATTCGCCTGACCTTGCCGTACTCCGCTGCCGGTAGAGAACCGTCACATGTTCGCCGCGGCGGATGATGCCAAGAAAGTCCACGTCTTCGGACAGGTTCCTGGACAGATCGCTGTTGGCAAACTGGTGACCGGCCTCAACCTGGTTCATCGCGCGGGCAAAGGCGGCACAGAAATCCTTGACGAACGCACCATATTTGCCTTCGTTCGAATTCTTTACCAGATCGCGCCACATAGGCTCGGCGACGGCCATTATCTCTTCGTCGGTTTTGTCAACAATGTTCACGCATGTCTCGCTTGGACTTGAAGGAGCTGATATTTCGCACGCAGTCATGACGACCGTCACGGTCAACCGGCCCGTCTGGCACTAAAGACGAAAACCCCCGCACGGATTTTCAGCCTTTGGTGTTGTTATTCGCCCTCACCAACCAGGTGGTAGCAGGGGGCTTTTTCCATCGTGTATTCACCGGTATCGGGATCGCGGCGCGAAACCGTCAGCACATGCCAGTTTTCATCGTCCAGCTTCATCGCATCACCCCGGTAATAATAACCAGGCCAGCGGGTCTCCTTGCGGAACAAGGTGTGCTGGGTGACGCATTCGGCGGCGCGATGGCGATGTTTTAATTCCCAGGCGCGCAGCAATTCATGCAGATCACTGGCGGCAAGGCATTCAAGATCCTCTTCCATGATCTTGAGCTTTTTCAAGCCGATATGAAGCAGCTTTTCATTGGTCATGTAACTGACCGTCACGCCGCCGCAATATTCGTCCATCAGCTTTTGCAGCCGGTCCAATCCCTGCTTCGGATTGATGTAGTGTGGGTTGACATCGCCCGCCACGATCGCATTGCGATAGATCTTGTAGTGTTCAATCGGCTTGTAGATCTCCTGCTTGCGGCGCTCGATCTGACCGTCCGATACGACAATACCTTCGGCCTTTCCGTCATCGATATATTTGCAGGCAGCCTTTGCCGCCAGCCGGCCTTCGGTAAATGAGCCCGACGAGAAGGCATGAGGCGTGCCGCCAACCGCGTCGCCGGCTCCAAACAGGCCTTCGATCGTGGTCATGCGATTATAGCCCCAGAAATATTCCGGTGGCGAAATATCCTCAGGGCCTGAACACCATGCACCGCTGCCGGTTGCATGCGAGCCCATGACATAGGGTTCTGATGTGGTGAGTTCCGGGTTCTCATTCTTGGGGTCCACGTCGGTCGCCGCCCAAAGGACCGCCTGGCCGACGGTCATGCCGAGAAAGTTTTCCCAGCCGACTTCCTCCAGGTGGGGGTCCTGGAACGAATGCATGGTCACCATGTGAATGGGCCCGCGGCCGGCATTGACCTCATTGATCAGCGCATGATTGCGCAGACAGGTCGGAATTGGCCGGTGGGTCAAATGCGACGCTTCGGGATCGAGATATTCCTTGCCGACCATTTTTTGCAATTCAGGGAACCACTTGGATTCATACTCCTCGCCGACACCATTTTGCGTATAGGTTTTCAGATGCAGGAAGTAAGCGCCAACCGGACCGTATCCGTCCTTGAAACGCGCCAGTACGATACGGTTTTCCATCTGCGTCATCTTGGCGCCGGCATTGATCATCAACCCGTAAGCGGATGCTGACGACCATGGCGCATACCAGGTGCGGCCCGATCCTTCACCCACCGAACGTGGTTTGAAAATGTTGGAAGCCCCGCCCGCGCCACAGACAACGGTTTTCGACTTGAAGACATGATAATTGCCGGTACGGACATTGAAACCGACGGCGCCGGCAACGCGGTTTTCCTTGCTTTCGTCCATCAAAAGATGGGTGACGCAGATGCGGTTGAACACCTTGTCGGCGGATTTCTTGGCAGCCTCGGCGACAATGGGTTTGTAGGATTCGCCATGGATCATGATCTGCCACCGGCCCTCGCGCAGATACTGCCCGGTCTTGGGGTCCTTCATGATCGGCAGACCCCAGTCCTCAAACTGGTGCACGGTGGAATCGACATGGCGGGCCATATCGAACAACAGGTCCTCGCGAACCAGCCCCATCAGATCGATGCGTGCATAGCGGACATGATCTTCCGGATTGTTCTGGCCCCAGCGGGTGCCCATATAGCAGTTGATCGCATAAAGGCCCTGAGCGACGGCTCCGGAGCGATCGATATTGGCTTTCTCGGCGATGACAATCTTCTTGTCCTGACCCCAGAACCGGGCTTCCCAGGCAGCGCCCGTTCCGCCAAGTCCGGCGCCGGCAACCAGAATATCAATGCCTTCTTCGACAATCGTTTGGTACGCCATCAGTAATACACGCCTTTCTTCATCTTGAGGCCGTTGGTCTCAAGCGTATGCAAACCGCCTTCATCCATGCGGACATATTTCGGCTCATTGTACAAAAGCTCGCTGTCACGCTGTTCTGGGCTGGGGGCTGGAACATCGGCCAGTTGAGGAATGGCCTGTCCCCAAGGTTTGGTGGTAATCGGCGACAGAAAGTTCTTTTCCGTACCGTTGCGAAACTTGATCCTCCAGGCGATCGTGCCTTTTTCTTCATCCCGGTCGACGCGGACGGAGTGGCCAAGCGGCGCGAAATCGGCATAGCCGCGCACATCTATTGCGTTTTGCGGGCAAGCCTTGACACAGGAGTAACACTCCCAGCACATATTGGGTTCGATATTGTAGGCACGGCGATAGGTCTTATCGATGTGCATGATGTCAGAGGGACAGATGTCGACGCAATGTCCGCATCCGTCACACCTTGTCATGTAGACGAAGGTTGGCATAGGTCCATCTCCTTAAATTTGTTGCAATTATTCGCAGCGTCTCGTCAATAGTGGTTGGGCTTCTCGCGCTTCATCCCAAGCCCCATATTCATCGGAGCATCCTGCAGCAATTCCATGGAATGCCGTTTTTGCTGCTCGGGATCGTCGCGGCTGAGCGTTGGCAAATTATTGGCCGACCCGTTTGCTTTCGATACCCGCTTTTCGAATGCCGCCGCCGGTTTGAAGAACATGTGGGAGAATTTTGACCAGGGAACCGAACCGAACAGCACGGTTGTGGTGATCAGATAGAGGATCAGGAAGATCGCCGACCAGAAACCGCCGCCGCCGGCGCTTTGCACATAGGCCCACAAAAGCCCGAATGTCGCACTTCCAAGCAGTGAAAGGATAAACAGGTCCGCCCGCATCAGCCGAAACGGCGATTGGCCTTCAGCACTCACATCCGCGCGAATAAAAAACCAGAACCAGTATCCGCCGGCACACACCGCCAGCGCGCCGAGTGTCCATAGCAGCGACCAGAAGACGGGTGTCGCGGTCGCCGATGTTGGGTAGCCAAGCACCATCACCGCGGTCGCCACAACATAGGCGATGAAGCCATACATGGTGAGCAGGTGGGCAATGCGGCGATGCGGGTTGCAAAATTCCGCTGATGTCGCCACATCCACCGCCAGTGTCTTGACGGCAAGTGACGCGGATTCGCCGCCACTGAGCTGACGATCACCCTTTGACCGCGAGGCGCTGAAATTGGCAAAGAAGTATTTTGCACTCGCTTTGTGCACAACATCAACAAGCGTTCCGGCGACAACAAAAAAAATCATCAGCCAGAGATAGACCTGCATCAAGCCCGGCGAAACAACCGCCGAAAGCTCTGCAAACGGATTGGAAACCAGCATATAAATCCCCTCTCTTCTTCGACGCATGCGGTTTGCGCGATCAATCGACCGAGCATCGCGAAAGGTTAAGTCTGGTCAATCAATACAGATGACCCGCCATCAATAGCGCCAGACCAACCAAAGTGGCACGAGATCCCCCGTACAAACCGCACAATCCGGATTTTTACCCGTGTTGCTATTTGGCAGTTTGAATTTTGTGTATCATCATGTTGCAGCGACGCGAAAGCAAGTGCCGTTGTCGCCTGGACCAATATTTTTTTTGCATGATTGCCAAACAATTAGGTATGGGTGGTCAATCATTGGTATGTCGGAGGTTAGATGTCATCCCTAGTTCCCCCCCATGGCGCTGCCGCGCTAAATGCGCTTCTGGTCCCGTCTGAAGAGCGCGATGACGCCCGGGCACGAGCGGCCGGCCTGAAAAAAGTTCCCATGCAAAGCCGCGAAGTGTCCGACCTGCTGATGCTTGGTATGGGTGCCTACACCCCGCTTGACGGTTTCATGGGCTATGATGACTGGAAGGGCTGTTGCGTGGATATGCGGCTTAGCAGCGGCGTGTTCTGGCCTATCCCGATCACCCTGTCTTGCAGCGGGGCACTGGCCGATAGCATTAATATCGGTGAGGATGTGGCGCTCACGGATGCTGAGACCGGTGAAATCCTGGGTACGCTTAATGTCGCGGAGAAATACGAAATCGTTCGCGCTTTCGAGTGCGAACATGTCTACGCAAGCTCAGACCCCGCCCATCCAGGTGTTCAAAAGGTGATGGACCAGGCTGACATCAATCTTGCCGGATCCGTCAGTGTGATTTCGGAAAGCCATTATCCAGACCGCTATAGCGATCTTTATCTGCATCCCAGCCAGTCGCGTGAGTTGTTTTTACAAAAAGGCTGGTCCGAGGTGGCCGCGTTTCAGACCCGAAATCCGATGCATCGCAGCCATGAGCATTTGGCCAAGATCGCGGTGGAGGTCACCGATGGGGTGTTCATTCACCAGGTGCTGGGGAAACTCAAACCCGGCGATATACCGGCTGAGACCCGCACGCGCGCCATTCAGGCGATGATCGACAACTATTTTGTCAAGGACACCGTCATCCAGGCCGGCTACCCGATCGAAATGCGCTATGGCGGACCGCGCGAAGCCCTGCTTCACGCCGTTATTCGCCAGAATTTTGGCTGCTCGCATCTGATTGTCGGGCGCGATCACGCAGGCGTAGGCGACTATTACGGCCCCTATGATGCCCAAAACATTTTCGACCAGTTATGGGACGGCGCATTGAAGACCAGGGCGCTGAAAATAGACATCACCTTCTATTGCAAAAAATGCTACGGCATGGCGACGGCGAAAACCTGTCCGCATGATGCCGAGCATCGCATCTCAATATCGGGAACCGATCAACGCGCCATGCTGGAGCGCCGCGATCCGATTCCGCCTGAATTCAGCCGGCCCGAAGTGGTGGAAATATTGCAGGAGTTTTACGCCAGTCAGAATACCGGCGCCGGCTGAGGTGCTGCCGGTTATCATGGCCTGACCTTAAAGGTCGGAATATTTGGTTGCGTTGCCGCGTGCCTTTTCCACCGGATATTTTTGCTCGTTTACCTGGATTTTTGCCTCTGCGGCTTGCGGCAAATCAATGCCGGCATGGTCGGCGATCAAAAGAAGATAGAGCAGCACGTCGGCGCACTCTTCCTCAAGACGAGCCTTGGCCGATGGCGAAGCGGGCATCGCCTCGACGGCGTCGCTGCTTTTCCACTGGGTTAGTTCCAGCAATTCCGCGGCCTCCAGGTTGAGCGAGATGATCAGGTCTTTTAGCGAATGGAACTGCCGCCAATCGCGTGCGTCGCGAAATTCGATCAGACGCTCGGTGATGTGTTTTAAACTTATTTGGTTGGTCGACATGATCGTCACTCCGAACGGGGCGCTTGCCTCACCAACAAGAGATTGGCATATCCAGACAGCCAAACTTCAAAGCAAGTGTGCGAGGAACTATGCGTTTCATAGGCGATGTCCATGGTGATTTCCAACGCTATCGGCAATTGATAGCAGAGGTCGAGCAATCCGTTCAGGTTGGTGATATGGGGATCGGCTTCTGCACGGTAGACGCCGATGGGGCTATCACCCGTCCTGAGCCGCCATTTGACGTTATGGAGCGGGAAGGAAGCCATCGGTTTATTCGCGGAAATCAGGACGACCCCGGTGAATGCAGAGCGCAAAAACTCTGGATTGAAGACGGGCATGCCGAAGGCGACATGTTCTTTTGCGGTGGCGCCAAATCGGCGAACCCCGCGGCGCGCACGGAAGGGCTGAACTGGTGGCCGGACGAGGAGCTGTCACCCGGTGAGTTCAAGCAGGTCAGCGAAAAATATCTCGACTTGAAACCGGGCCTGATGATTACCCATGACTGCCCTCACGCCGTAGCCGACCTGATCCTCAGCGAAAACCAGCCCGGCAAATCTGCAGCTCTGACGCAAACCAGACAGTCCTTTCAGGCGATGTGGCAACGCCACGAGCCGGATATCTGGATTTTCGGGCACTGGCATTTGTCGATGGACAAAAAAATCGCTGGAACGCGGTTTGTCTGTTTGAACCTGACGGAGGCGATTGATCTTTAACCAATGGCGGCCTGGCGGCTTTTCTTGAATCAAAATTCCGCAAAATCTGCGTCCGCGACCTGACCTGGCCGGCAGCAATGTTCCGGCTATTGCTTCTGACACATATTGTTGTTTGACTATCTATTGCTAAACACCGTGGTGGGGAGGGGGCTTTCCGCCGCCCAAGCGGAGGCAAAGAGCATGTTGCAGACCAGAAGAAATTTCATCGCGGCAACCGGCGCGGCAGTCCTGGCGCCGTTGATCGGCGGCAAGGCCCGGGCTCTGGGCTCAAAAACCATCCGCACGTTCAGCGATGGCCATCTTACCTTGCCCCGCTCGCTGGTCCTTCCCGATATTCCCGATGCAGCTGCCGACGCTTTTCTTACCGAGCATGGTCAGCCAACCGACCGTTTCGAGCCGGAATGTAATCTGACACTGCTTGAGAATGGCGAGCGAACCGTTCTTTTCGATGCCGGTGCGGGTCCCAATTTCGTGCCCTCGGCAGGCCGATTGGCTGAAACACTGTCAAATGCCGGTCTGGACCCGGCATCTATTACCGATGTGGTTTTCACCCATGCGCATCCGGATCATCTTTGGGGGATTTTGGACGATTTCGATGAGATCACCTTTCCAGATGCGAGGCTTCATATGGCGCGCGCGGAATGGGATTTCTGGCGCGCTGACGATGTGCTGGCCAAGGTCGGCGAAGCCCGTCAGGGCTTTGCCGTTGGCGCGCAAAACCGGATGGTGCTGATGGAAGATCGCGTAGAGCTGTTCGATCCGGGCGCCGAGGTCATTCCAGATGTCGAAGCGGTCGATACCGCCGGCCATACGCCTGGCCACGTCTCTTTTGCGATCCATTCCGGCAGCGACTATCTGATGGTGATCGGCGATGCGCTGACCAACCATGTGGTGTCGTTCCTCAAACCGGACTGGCCCTCCGGTTCAGATCAGGATGCTGAAAGGGGCGTTGCTACCAGATTGTCCCTGCTTGACCGGCTGGTTAGCGACAAGGCGGCCATTACCGGCTTTCATCTGCCCAATGGCGGGCAGGGGCGCGTCGAGCGTGATGGCAAGGTGTTCCGGTTCGTGCAAGACGGCTGAAGCTGGGGCTCTAGTTAAACCGCCGGAACGGTGCAAGCGCTGATCCTTCCACGAGCCAGGCCAGCCCCATTCGTGCA
This sequence comes from Rhizobiaceae bacterium, assembly GCA_963669455.1. Classification (GTDB taxonomy): domain Bacteria; phylum Pseudomonadota; class Alphaproteobacteria; order Rhizobiales; family Rhizobiaceae; genus JAWKWH01. The sequence continues at coordinate 2,607,980 of OY770026.1, read as the reverse complement.
CCAAGCCCGATTGCCAGCATCGTAACCGGGGCCGAGACAGTCAGGAGCGAGGCCGCGCTGATGCCTTGTCCGATCGTGCAGCCGAGCGCCAATACGCCTCCGAAGCCCATCATCGCCGCGCCGGCAATGTGGCGGCCGAGTTCGGCGGCATCGTCACAGGCCTCCCAGCGCACATTATCGGCGCGCCGTGCCGCGAGTGCCGCGCCGGTAACCGTTCCAACCACCAGACCGACACCGTAATCAGGTGTCGTGCCGGTAAAGGCGGCAAATTGCAGGATCGTATCGGACACCGGAGCAATGAAGCTGGCCGATTCGACCTGCACTGGCACAAACGATTGGAGAGCCAGATATGAGGTCGCGATCCAGCCGAATGTAACCACTGCGCCGACGATCACTCCAGTCAGCAGGGCTTGCCGGTTGGATCGGAAATTTTTGTTCTTCAGCACCCAGATCGCGGGCAGCGCAATTACTGCGATGGTGCTAACCAGGGTGAGGTTAAGGCCGGTCAGCGCATTGATGATGGAGGGCAGGGACTGATCGCCTGCAAATTGAAAGTCGATCTGGAGCGGGTCAAGAAGTTCGGTCCGGCTAAACGCCAGCAGGCCGCGCTGTGTCGACAGGGCCGTCAGGCCAAGGATCAAAACGGCCATCAGGCTTTTCAGGCTTCCGCCGCCAAGCCGGACCAGCGCACCATAGCCGCAGGTGCCGACCAGGGCCATGCCAAAACCGAATGACAGGCCGCCGATGATCGCTGCCGGCAGGCCGAATGACGGACTAAGGTAGAAACTTTCGCTGGTATCGGCGATGCCGAGCGCAACGGCACTTTGGGTAAATACCGCTGCAACCACGGCTGCAAATACCCAAATCCTCAAGCCGTCGGAATTTTCACCGTACCAATGCTGTTCCAGCGCCGACAGCGTGCAGAAGAAATTTCGCCGGGCGATATATCCAAGCACCATTCCCGCGATCAATCCGTATACCGGCAGCGCGATTGGAACGGCATCCATTGGTTATCGACTACTCCCCCGGCACTGAACGGCACCCAAAACCTGCTGCGCGCCTAAAGCTCCCGTATCTTCGGATCGCGGGCAGGTGTGCAAAACATATCATATAATTGCCCGACAATCCCGGACACGTCGTCGCTGGCAATGCGGTAGTAAATCAGTCGGCCCTCGCGGCGGGTTGCCACCAGCCGGTCAAAACGCAGGCGCGCCAATTGCTGCGATACAGCCGCCTGCGGCATCGACATGATGGATTCAAGCTCGGAGACTGATTTTTCGCCTTCCGTCAGCAGGCACAGAATCAGCAGGCGGGTTTCATGCGACAGCGCTTTTAACAAATCGCTGGCGGCTCTGGCCTGCTCGAAAAGCTGTTCCAGCTCCGCCGGCGATGCATCCGTTTTCAGTTTGGGAAGTGCCATAGTCAGTTGCTTTGCTTGTCTGGTATTGGTTCGATCATCGTCATCCGGTCTTCAGGCTTCGCTTCAGCAGGCAATTTGGCCAGCATTTCGTCGATCAGGAACCAGAAAAACTCTTCCCCCGCATAGCCGCGAAGACGGTCTATTTCAATGCCGTTTTCAACCAGAACGAATGTCGGCGTAAAATGGTCCGGCTCAATATTTGCAAGGTCTTCTGGCCATTTTTCGTCGATATCGACGCGCCTTAGCGGCGCAATCTCAGCCTCGCTTGTTTTCGGATAGATCGGTCCGATTTCTGCATGCCAGCGTTCGCACCAGACGCAGCCCGATTGCTCCAGCATTAACAACTCGGCCGCGCGCAGGGCGCCGGACGGTAGCAGCAACATCATGCTTAGTGCGCCAAGCGCAATGATGCAGCGTATCCGCACCTGGGCGGCTATCGATTTGGGTTTCGCACCAATCACCGTTGCCGATCCTGGATTCTGATATATAGTATTATGCGAATATTTTACACCGGATGCGTCTGACTGTCTATCCGGCAAGCGGTTGAACAGGTGTGATTGGTAAACGGAAAGCGGCAAAATCATGATGGACATCGGCATCGGTGCGGCACTTCTTGCTGGCCTGTTGTCGTTTGTTTCGCCTTGTGTTCTGCCCATTGTTCCGCCCTATTTAGCCTATCTTGCCGGTGTTAGCTTTTCGCAGCTTGGCTCAGATGATGTTCCGCCTGGCACCTCGCGGCGGATTTTTCTAACCGCAATATTGTTCGTACTCGGATTCAGCACGGTGTTTGTTGCGCTTGGCGCCACGGCCAGCCTGATCGGCCAATCGATTGCGCGCTATTTCGACACGCTTTCGGTGATAGCCGGTGTTTTGATCATCGCCATGGGACTTCATTTTCTGGGCGTTTTCCGCATTGCCATGCTCTATCGCGAAGTGCGGCTGGATGTTGCCAAAAAACCTGCCGGCCTGATCGGCGCCTATGTGATGGGCCTTGCGTTTGCTTTCGGCTGGACACCCTGTGTCGGGCCGGTCCTGGCGGCGATCCTGTTTGTGGCGGGCGCTGAGGAGACGGCGATGCGCGGCGCGGTGCTGCTGGCGGTCTATTCGCTTGGCATCGGCATTCCATTTTTGATCGCAGCTCTGTTCGCCAGCCGGTTTATCGGATGGGCCAACCGGTTTAAAAAGCACATGGTCATGGTGGAAAAAGCTATGGGCGGTCTTTTGGTCGTTACCGGAGTTTTATTCATCACCGGATCTATGTCCTTGATCGCCCAATGGCTGATCGAGACATTCCCGGTTTTTCAAACGATAGGATAGGAGGCAGATATGAAACAGTTCTTTTTGGCAATCATGGCGCTGGCATTATTGTCCTTTCCAGCCGGCGCAAGCGAGGTAGGCGAAGACGGGCTGCACAAGCAGGACTGGTTTTCGATCACCTTTCGCGACATCAAGGAAGATATCGCCACCGCCAGAGAAGCCAATAAGCGGCTGGTGATGATTTTTGAACAACGCGGCTGCATCTATTGCCGCGAAATCCATGAAAACGTCCTCTCCGATCCGCAAGTACGCGACTATCTGAAGGCCAACTACATGATCGTGCAGTATAATCTTTATGGCGATGAAGAGGTGATCGATAGTGACGGCGATGTGCTGAGCGAAAAAACGGCTGCGCGAAAATGGGGTGTGCTTTTTACCCCGACCTTCATGTTCATGCCCGAAGACGCGCCGTCTGAAGATATGAGCGCCAAGCAGGCTGCGGTAGCCTCGATGCCAGGTGCGTTTCGCAAGGGAACATTTCTTGATCTGTTCACCTGGGTTCGTGAACAGGGCTATCAGGGCGAGGAGACTTTTCAAGAATATCATGCACGCAGGATTCGCGAGCGAACCGAGACGGGTGAGGAAAATACCGACTGAACGGTTCAAGCTTGCCTTGTTTGAGAAACATATTCAAAAAATGCAATTTGAATATTGATCGAACTGAAGATCGGGCATAGCATGTGGGGTAGGAGGGCCGTGCGGATTTTCGCACAGGCAAATAACTGGGAGGAGTACGGGCCATGAAAAAGGCGCGACTTTATCTGTCTGCGTGCGCCGCGTTTTTACTGGCGATCCCCGCATCAGCGGGCACGGTTGGACCGGATGACGTTAACATCAATGACGGAACAGTCTCCGCATCTTTGACGGGTGCGGCGGGCGATGCGGTCAATGGGCGCAAGGTGTTTGCCAATCGAAAGCAAGGCAATTGTCTGGCGTGTCACATCAATTCGGATCTGTCCGAGCTGCCGTTTCATGGTGAGGTGGGGCCATCGCTTGATGGTGTGGCCGGGCGCTGGGAAGAGCCGGAATTGCGGGCCATTCTGGTCAATTCCAAAATGGTGCTGGGCGAAGACACCATCATGCCGTCGTTCTACCGGCTGGTAAATGGAGCGCGGACGGCAAAGAAGTTTCAGGGCAAGACAATCCTGACAGCCGAGCAGGTCGAGGACGTGCTGGCATATCTCAAAACACTCACCGATGAATGATGTTCGAGAGGATAGACCCATGAATGTAACCAGACGCAGTGCTTTGGCAATTGCAGCCGGTGGCGTCGTATTCACGGCCCTGGGTTCGGCCACGCGCCAAGCCTTTGCGACCCCGGAAGATGCCGCTGCAATGATCAATGAGTTTAGCGGTGGTGCGGAGCTCGCCGCGGGCGGTATCAACCTGACCACACCGGAAATTGCCGAAAACGGCAATACGGTTCCGATAAGCGTTTCCGTCAACAGTGCGATGACAGAGGCCGAACATGCCGTTTCGGTGATGGTTTTGGCGGAGGAAAATCCAAGGGTTGAAGTCGTCAAGTTCAACTTCTCGCTGGCAAGCGGTGTCGCAGAAGCCAAAACCCGCATTCGCTTGGCCAAGACGCAAAACGTCATTGCGGTTGCCAAGATGAGCGATGGCTCGTTTCGCATGGCGAGCAATCAGGTGAAGGTCACAATCGGCGGCTGCGGCGGCTGAGCGAAGAGAGGATACAAATCATGGCATCCAAACCACGTGTAAAGGTCCCTAAAAAGGCGGCCGCGGGCGATGTGATCAAAATCAAGACTTTGATCAGCCACAAGATGGAATCCGGCCAGCGCAAGGACAAGGAAGGCAACAAGATTCCGCAGAAAATCATCAATCGCTTTGTTGTCCAGTTCAACGGCGCTGAGGTTTTTTCTGCCGATATCGCGCCTGGTATTTCGGCCAATCCGTATTTTGAATTTAGCGTCAAGGTGCAAGAAAGCGGAACGTTCAGCTTTCTGTGGGTTGATGATGACGGAAGCGAATACACCACCGAAGCACCAATCACGGTTGGATAAACGGATAAGGCCGGCTTACCGGTTGTGGGAGGAAAGTAATGAGGGAAACAAACAGGAGGATTGCGATTGCCGCTGGCGCGATTGCCTTTGCAGTTGGCATTGGCAGTTTGGGCAGCCTGGCGCTCGCCGGTCCCGATGACAACAATCTGGTCATAGACGGCGTTGAAATCGCCACCGATGTGGCAGCACCTGAAGGGTCGTCATTTGAGCGGCTTTATTCCGGCTGGCGCTTCCGCAGCACTGAGACCCAGGCGTTGCAGATGGACGATTTCGAAAACCCCGCAATGCTGGCGGTCGAACAGGCGGCGGAAGAGTTTGAAACCGCCGATGGCTCTGAGGGCAAGGCTTGCGCCGATTGTCATGACGATGTGGCCGCTTTCAAGGGATTGCGGGCGTCTCTGCCGCGCTGGGATGCGGCAAAGGGTAAGCCTGAAACATTGGAGCACATCATCAATGAGTGCCGCACCGAGCGAATGGGTGCTGAAGCCTGGAAGTGGGAAGCGCCAAATATGCTTGGCATGACTGCATTGATCGGCCTGCAGTCGCGTGGAATGGCGCTTAACGTGCAGACCGGCGGCGATATGAAACCCTGGTGGGAAAAGGGCAAGGATCTTTATTACACCAGGGTAGGCCAACTCGATATGTCGTGCGCCAACTGCCACGAGAATAATTTTGGCAATATGATCCGGGCCGACCATCTGAGCCAGGGCCACATCAACGGTTTTCCGGTCTATCGCCTGAAATGGGCGGGGCTCGGCTCAATCCACCGGCGCTTCAAGGGGTGTATGAAAAACATCAGGGCTAAGCCATATAAGCGCGGTTCCGATGAATTTATTGCGCTTGAGCTTTACATCGCGTCCCGTGGTAAGGGACTGCCGGTAGAAACACCGTCGGTGCGCAACTGACCGACACGGAGTGGCTTTCGCTCACTTTGCGTGACCCATCGTGACCAGCCGGATGGCTCGGTAGCCTTGCGGCTGGTCAAAAAACGATGCCTCTACGGGAGAACTGACGATGATCTCACGGCGGGATTTTTTGCAGTTCGGTGCCGTTGCCGGCGCGGCAGCCGGCGCTTCAGCGGGGATTGGCGGCGGACTGACGCGTGCATTGGCGCAACAGCGTCTGACCCAGGACGATCTGCTGAATTTTGACGCCAAAGGGCAGGTGACGCTCCTGCATTTCACCGATGTTCACGCCCAGCTAAAGCCGGTCTATTTTCGTCCGCCCGACACCAATATCGGCGTCGGCGCGTTTGAGGGCATACCGCCCCATCTGGTGGGTGACGCCTATTTGCAGCATTTCGGCCTGTCCCAGGGCTCGCCGCTTGCCTATGCCCACACGATGGTCGACTACGTCAATCTGGCGAAAACCTATGGCAAGCTTGGCGGGCTGGACCGCACGGCAACGCTGGTGAACGCGATCCGCGCCGAACGCGGCGAGGACAAGGTGCTGTTCCTTGATGGTGGCGATACCTGGCAGGGCTCGTACACATCGCTCAAGACCAATGGCCAGGACATGGTCGAATGCATGAAGCTATTGAAGCCGGATGCGATGGTCGGCCACTGGGAGTTCACCTTCGGCGAGGAGCGGGTTTTAGAGATAATCGAAGAGATGGGCTATCCGTTTCTTGCCTCCAATATCGTCGACAATGAGTGGGAAGAGCCGGTGTTTGAAAGCACGGCCTTCTTTGAAAAAGGCGGGGTCAAGGTGGCCGTAATCGGCCAGGCGATGCCGTATACGCCGATCGCCAATCCGCGCTGGATGATGCCGAACTGGTCATTTGGCATTCGCCCGCAAGCGCTTCAGGCCAATGTCGATGCGGCCCGCGCCAAGGGCGCTGAACTGGTGGTGTTGCTGTCCCATGACGGTTTCGATGTGGACCGGAAGCTACCGACGGTGGTGTCTGGCATTGATGTCATTTTGACCGGCCACACCCATGACGCGGTTCCCCGCGCCATCGAGGTGGGCAGCACGCTCCTGTTATCATCCGGCTCCCATGGCAAGTTTCTCGGGCGCATTGATCTGGAGGTCAAGAACGGCAAGGTGGCCGGCTATTCGTCGAACCTCATTCCCGTGTTTGCCGACGTGGTCGAGCCCGACGCGGAAATGAGTGCCAAGATCGCCGAATTCAGGGCGCCGCACGAGGCCGAGCTCAATCGGGTCATTGGCCAAACCGAAAGCCTGCTCTATCGCCGCGGCAATTTCAACGGCACGTGGGATGATCTGATCTGCCAGGGGATCATGGCCGAGCGCGACACCGAGATTGCGTTGTCGCCGGGATTTCGCTGGGGCACGACCCTGCTTCCAGGTCAGGATATCACCATCGATGATTTGTATACCCAAACCTCGATGAATTATCCGAATGTCTACCGCCTGGAGTTCAACGGGCAGCAGTTGAAGGACATTCTCGAAGATGTCTGCGATAATCTGTTTAACAAGGACCCGTTCTTCCAGCAGGGTGGCGACATGGTGCGGGTTGGCGGCATGGGCTACACGTGCGCGCCCAAGGAGGACATCGGTAACCGCATTTCCAATATGACGCTGCTTCGCACAGGCGAACCGATCGAGGCGGCGCGCAAATATGTCGTCGGTGGCTGGGCATCGATTAACGAGAACACGCAAGGTCCGGCGATTTACGATCTGATGGAGGCGCATATTTTGAGCCTTGGACAGGTGCGGATGCCGGAAAGTCAAAACGTCGAGATTGCCGGGCTTTGAAACGGCAGCCAATCCGGCGTTCGCTCACGTTGCCGCCCATGGCATTTGGTGACGCGTTTGGTAAAGCGCGCTCGCTGCCGTAAACTGTTTTTATGCCCCGGACGACAGATGTGAGGAACCGAATAGGGGCGAGGCCAAACTATCTCGCAGGCCGGAACTCTCGGTATGACCCCGCTACCCATAGGGGTTGAAGAGGAGGAGTGGAAGCGATTGAATAGCCGGTTTGATCACACAGCCTGTTGGAAAACTTTGACTGGGCTGACAATCATTGCAGTGATTGTGATCAGGGCAGGGGCCGCCTTTGCCTTCGACGCGGACGCCGCGCTGGCAAGTTTCAAGAAATGCCGGACCTGTCATGAAATCGGTGAGGGCGCCCGCAACAAGGTTGGGCCTCAATTGAACGGATTGAATGGCCGTAAAGCCGCTTCACTTAATGATTTCAAATACTCCAACCCATTTCTTAAAGCAGGTGCCGAGGGCCTGGCTTGGAATGCTGACAGGCTGGATGCGTTTATCAAGAAACCACGTGACTTGGTAAAAGGCACAAGGATGAGTTTTGCCGGTTTGAAGGACGACGATGAACGCGGCAATCTGATCGGATGGCTCCTGCACTTTTCGGCCGACGGGTCGGAGATGGCAGAAATGGCAACCGGGGCCAAGTGGCTGGGCGCGTCTGCCACGGCGATTAAGGGTGACCTGGACTATGGCCGGTATCTCTCCGGCGAGTGCGTGACTTGCCACCGGCTGTCGGGCGGCGACAACGCGATACCGCCCATTACCGGCTGGGCAAAGGCGCCTTTCATTCACGCCCTATATGAATACAAAACCAAAATTAGAGGCAATCCTGTGATGCAAACCGTTACGGGACGCCTGGGTGATGAGGAGATGGCGGCTTTGGCGGCCTATTTCGGCTCTTTACCAGTGCAATGACTGCAACCCAAGGGAGGAATAAAATGCGCACGAACAGAAGACGGTTTTTGACCGCGACGGCAGCGGGGGCGGCCACGCTGGCCATGCCTGCAATCAGTTTCGGACAGGCCAAGCCCAATGTTGTCGTCGTCGGCGGTGGTGCGGGCGGCGCAACGGCGGCGCGTTACATCGCCAAGGATGGCGGCGGCAATGTCAATGTCACGCTTATCGAGGCGTCCAAACGCTATTACACCTGCTTTTTCTCCAATCTCTATCTCGGTGGTTTTCACGACTATGCCGCCATTGGTCATGGCTACAACGGACTTGCCGCCGATCACGGCGTCAATGTCGTGCATGACTGGGCCGCCTCTGTCGATGCGGCCGGCAGGAAGGTCATGCTGGCGTCGGGCGCTTCGGTTCCCTACAACCGGCTGGTGCTGTCGCCTGGTATCGACATCAAATATGACAGCGTGCCTGGATATTCGGTCGGCGCGCAAGATACGATGCCCCATGCCTGGAAGTCGGGTACCCAGGTGAGCTTGCTCAAATCGCAGGTGGAAAACATGAAGGAAGGCGGAACCTTCATCATGGTGCCGCCACCCAATCCGTTTCGCTGCCCTCCGGGCCCCTATGAGCGGGTTTCGATGATCGCACATATTCTGAAACAGAAAAATCCGAGCGCGAAGATCATTGTCCTCGATCCAAAACCGAAATTCTCCAAACAGGCATTGTTTCAGGAGGGATGGGAAAGCCACTATCCCGGCATGGTGGAGTGGATCAGCCCTGACATTCATGGCGGCATCACCAACGTCAATCCCGATACGCTGGAAATTGAAACCGATTTCGACACGTTTGCTGCCGATGCGGCGTCGGTTGTTCCAGCACAGAAGGCGGGTATGATTGCGCATGCCGCCGGCGTGACGGATGGTGACTGGGCGCCAATCGACCCGGCGAATATGAAAAGCAGAGCTGACGGGAATATTTTTGTCCTTGGCGATGCGTCGGTAGCATCCGCGATGCCGAAATCGGGCTTTTCCGCCAACAGCCAGGCGAAGGTCTGTGCAAATGCGGTACTGGGCGAACTGACCGGTTCGAAAACTTTCCCGGCCCGCTACGCCAATACATGCTGGAGCCTGATTGCTACTGATGATGGCGTCAAGGTCGGCGCCAACTACAGCGGTGGGGCTGAAAAAATCGAAGTGGTCGACAAGTTCATTTCGCAAACCGGCGAAGATGCGGAAACGCGCAAGGCAACCTACCAGGAATCAGAAGGCTGGTATGCGGGTATTACCGCAGATATGTTCGGCTGAAATCATGCTCGGTTAAATCTGGCAGAGGCGTGCGATAGTTTCCGCGCCTCTGCTTATCTAGCTGCAAGTGCGCCGAAATCCGGCAAACCTGCCAGCGTCAATGCTGCCGGGTTCCGGCCAATCCGTCGATGATGGGACAGTCGGGGCGGCTGTCGCCATGACAGTGTCTTGCCAGTTCAGACAATGTATTGCGCAATGATTTCAGTTCGGAGATTTTCCGGTCAATTTCAGTAATCTTGTCCTGCGCGATTGTTTTCACATTGGAGCTGGCGCGGTTTTTATCATCATAAAGCGACAGCAGGAGACGGCATTCCTCGATCGAAAATCCGAGGCTGCGGGCGCGCTGGATGAAACGCAGCCTGTGAACGTCGTTGTCGCCATAACTGCGATATCCGTTTTCCAATCGTTCCGGTTTGACCAGTCCGATATCCTCATAATAGCGAATGGTTTTGGCCGGTAGTTTTGCCCGCTTGGATACCAGTCCAATGTTCATGGCTGAACCTCGTTTTCCAATTCCAACGGTTTATACATAAACATTCCAGCCGGTAGAAGGTAAATAGGCTTTCGCGGCCATTTACAAGTTTGGATAATAGGCCAAACTGGGTCTGCAAGGATGTTGCGGCCAACCGGGGAGTGCGTCTACCAATGGGAGCGGAAAAGGAAACCTTTGATTTCCTTGTAATCGGCGCCGGCATGGCCGGGGCATCGATTGCAGCCGAATTGTCGAAAAACGCCAATGTGCTGATCGCGGAAATGGAGGCGCAACCGGGCTATCACACCACGGGCCGTTCCGCCGCGCTGTTCGTCCCGCATTATGGTCCGGCACCGGTCCGGGCGTTGACGCGCGCTTCGGGACATTTTCTGCAAAATCCGCCACAGGGGTTTGTCCCGACCAATCTGCTGAGCCCACGCTCTATGTTGTTGCTCGCGCGCACTGGCCAAACCGGTATGCTGCAGGAGGTTTTGGCCGAGCAGGGCCAGGAAGGCATGGTGGAAGAAGCCGGCCCACAAAAAATACACGAAATTCAGCCATTGTTGCGCGAAGGATATGCCGTTGGTGGGCTGATCGACCGGGGTTGTTTCGATATCGATGTTCATGCGCTGCATCAGGGCTATTTGCGCATGGCCCGCCTTAATGGTGCGCGGCTTGTGACGAATGCCAGGATCTGCTCACTTACCCGGACGGGCAATGTCTGGGATGCGGAGTTTGATGGCAAAATTGTCCGCGCATCTGTCATCGTCAATGCCGCCGGCGCCTGGGCTGATGAGGTCGGCAACCTGGCGGGCGCCGAGACAATCGGCCTGATGCCAAAGCGCAGAACAGGGCTCATTATCGAGGCGCCGGAGGGGATTGACTGCACGCATATGCCTGCCACCGGCAATCTGGATGAGACGTTCTATCTGAAGCCCGATGGCGGACGGCTGATGATTTCGCCGGCCAACGAAGACCCCGAACCGCCATGTGATGTGCAGCCGGACGAGATGGATATTGCCATCTGCATCGACCGGATCGAGGCCGCATTTAATCTGAATATCCGCCGCATTGAGAATAAATGGGCGGGGTTGCGGAGTTTCGTTGCCGACAAATGTCCGGTGGCGGGATATTCAAGCCAGGTTGACGGGTTTTTCTGGCTTGCCGGGCAGGGCGGCTACGGCATCCAGATGGCGCCGGCGCTGGCCAGGCTTGCGGCGGCATCGGCCAACGGAAAACCGCCGCCGCAGGATATTATCGATCAGGGCCTGGATTGCCAGGCCGTTAATCCGGCGCGCCTGACTAGTTGAGCCAGAGCAGTTTCGACGTTATTTTTTGGGTCCGGGATAGGGTTGTACGACGTTATCAAGATCAACCACATCCCAGGCCATTGCCCGATTACGGTAGATGCGTTTTTGTTTGCGCGTATAGTCGCCGACATCGTGCGCAAGCCTCTCGCCGACCACGATGCAGCGGAACGTTTCGGCACCGGTGTTGGTGATCGAGTGCGCCTTGCCGCCTTTCCGGTAGCCGATGAAATCGCCCGCCTTGATATCGAAACGGTCTTCGCCGATGACAGCTGTCGCCTGCCCGTCCAGCACATAAACACATTCATCTTCATAGTAGTGGACGTGATGTTCGGTTGTATCTGCGCCTGGCTCGACTTCGATGATGTGAAAGCCAAATCCAGACAGCCCGGTCATGTCTCCAAGTGATTTGTCGATTCGCACGGCGTTCTCATTGAGAAAATGAACTTTTTTATCGCCTTCGATTCGCTTGATTTCTTCTCGCGTAATCAAATATTTATCGTCGCTCATCTGGTTTCCTTCATCATGTTTAACCAGCTTTGCTGGGACTATCTCAGAGCGCATCCGGTTTTTAAAAAGCCGGCGTGATGACCATGGGCGTCCGTGCCGTCCAGGTTACTTTGGCTCTGCCAGCATCAAAACACGGCATGTGTCGCCGCGATTTGCCGCCTTGGCGCCAATCGGGCGGACAATCAGGCCGTTCGAGGCGGCCAGCACTTTCAGCATCGAGGAATCCTGCTTGCCGAAGGGATGCGCCTTAAGACCGTTCGGGCCAGACGTGATCCGCGCGCGGACATAATCCTCCCGCTCGTCATTGGCGCCCATCGGCGCCGTCAGCTGCGCCTCACGAATATCGGCATGGTGCGGCAGCCCGCCAAGTTTTGCCAATAGCGGAACAAGAAACAGATGCGTACAAACGATGGAGGAAACCGGATTGCCGGGAAGGCCGAGTACATGCGTGCCACCCAGATGTCCGACCATCAGTGGTTTGCCGGGGCGCATGGCGATCTTCCAGAAATCGAGTGTCATCCCCTCTTGTTCCAGAACGTCGCGCACCAGGTCATGATCACCGACGGATGCACCGCCGAGCGTGACGATCACGTCGGCCTTCAAGTCCAGAGCATCACCAATGGCGGCTGAGATGGCGGAGCGGTCGTCCGGGGCGATGCCAAGATCGTCGCATATCGCGCCGGCGTCGGCGGCGATCGCGGCCACACCAAAGGAATTGGAGGCGATAATCTGATCGGGCCCGGGTGTGGCACCGGGCGGCACCAGTTCGTCGCCGGTAGCCAAAATAGCCACACGCGGCCGTCGAACCACACTGACCTCACCATGATTGGCAGCGGCGGCAAGCGACAGTGCTGCGGCATCGAGCGCCCGCCCGGCTTCAAGCAGTGTTTCACCCGTCTTGAAGTCAAGTCCGGCGCTTCGGACAAATCTGCCGGGCGCAACGCTTGATGTCGTGGTCATCCACTCCTCATCCACCCGTTTGGCATTTTCCTGGATCAAAATCGCATCGGCGCCTTCGGGCACAGGCGCTCCGGTGAAAATGCGCACGGTCTGGCCGGGTGATACCGATCCCTCAAATCCGTGGCCGGCCGGAGCCTCGCCAATCACGCGCAGTCTGGTGGGCGTTGATGGGGAAAGATCAGCTGCGCGCACCGCATAGCCATCCATGGCCGATGCGGGGAAGGGGGGCTGGGTCCGGCGCGCGGTGACAGGTTTTGCCAAAACACGCCCCGCCGCATCGCCGATGGCAACGCTTTCTGCGTCAAGTGTCTGTGCGGAAGCCAGAAGCTGGGTTAGCGCTTTTGCGACGGGAAGGAGAGCCATCGCCCGTCAGTCCGCCCGCCAGGACCCGGATTTGCCGCCGGATTTTTCCAAAAGCCTGATATCGCCAATCACCATCTTGCGGTCGATGGCCTTGGCCATATCGTAGATTGTCAGGCAGGCAACGCTTGCCGCAGTCAGCGCTTCCATTTCAACGCCGGTTTTCCCGTCAACGCGGGCCGTAGCGGAGACGCGAAGCCCCGGCAACGCGTCATCTGGGGTGATGTCTACCGAAACCTTTGTCAAATTGAGCGGGTGGCAAAGCGGGATCAGATCCGAGGTTTTCTTTGCCGCCATGATCCCGGCAAGCCGTGCCGTACCGATCACATCGCCCTTTTTGGCGTCTCCAGCCAGAATGACGGCGAGCGTTTCTGCATTCATCTGAACGGAACCAGCGGCAACCGCGTTGCGTGAGGTTATCGCCTTGTCGCCGACATCGACCATGTCCGCCTGACCGCTGGCGGAGATATGTGTAAGGTTTTTTTCCTGTGTGCTCATGCCTGCCTCAACTAACACTGCCGGACGCTTGCAGCAGATTGCGGGTTGCAGCAGTGACGTCCGGCTGCCGCATCAGGCTTTCGCCGACCAGAAAACAGCCTATGCCGGAGCGTTTGAGGCGGCAACAATCATCATGGGTGAAGATACCGCTTTCGCCAACCAAAAGCCGGTCATCTGGAACCAGGCGGGCAAGCCGCTCCGACGTTGCCAGATCAACATCAAATGTCCGCAGATTGCGGTTGTTGACGCCCAACAGCTCAGAATCGAGACGAAGCGCCCGCTCGGTCTCCACCTCGTCGTGAACTTCGATCAGGGCGTCCATGCCGCACTCGAACGCAGCGTCCTCCAGCGCGCGCGCCGTGTCGTCATCGACGCTGGCCATGATAATCAATATCGCGTCCGCACCCCAGCTGCGGGCTTCGTAAACCTGGTAGGGATCGAACAGAAAATCCTTGCGCAGCGCCGGCAAAACCGTGGCCGAGCGTGCATTGGTCAGATAGTCTGGAGCGCCCTGGAACGAGGGCTTGTCGGTCAAAACCGACAGGCAGGTTGCACCACCTGCCTCATAGGCTCGTGCCAGCAAAGGCGGATCGAAATCCTCGCGAATCAAACCCTTCGACGGGCTGGCCTTTTTGATTTCAGCGATCAGCGCGAAATTGCCGGTCTCACACCGGGCCTTCAGCCGCGCTGCAAAGCCACGTGGCGGCTCGATATCGCCATTTCGCGCTTTCAGGTCGTCGACCGGAATTTGCGATTTGGCGGCTGCGATCTCGTCGCGCTTATAGGCCTCGATTTTTCTTAGAATATCGATCATTGATCGGCCTGATCATCACGATTGGATATTTCCACAAGCTTTGCCAGCACCGATTTTGCCGCACCGTTGTCGAGTGCATCGGCGGCGATGCGGACCCCGTCTGTAAGGTCGGCGGCCTTTTCGGCCATCACCAGCGCGCCCGCCGAATTCAACAGCGCAATATCGCGATAGGCATTTGGTTCGCCGTCCAGGACTGCCGTCAGCGCCTTTGCGTTATGTGCGGCATCGCCGCCCTTAAGCTGTTCGAAATCCACCTGGCTCAAACCGGCATCCTGTGGCGTCAGCTCAAAGGTGGTGACGGTACCGTCTTTCAGTTGCGCAACTCTGGTTATTCCGGTCGTCGTCATTTCGTCCATGCCGTCGCCATGCACGACCCAGGCCGATTTGCTGCCGAGTTCTTTCAGCACATGCGCCAGCGGTTCGACCCATTGCGGCGCAAATACGCCAACCAGCTGGCGTGTAACAGAGGCCGGATTGGACAGCGGTCCCAGTAGGTTGAAGATGGTGCGGGTTCCAAGCTCCACCCTGGCCGGGCCGACATGGCGCATGGCGGCATGGTGGGCGGGTGCGAACATGAAACCGACGCCGGCCTTTCGGATACAGGCGCTAATCGTCTGCGCAGAGGCCTCGATGTTGACGCCAAGTGCGGCCAGCGTGTCGGCTGCGCCGGATTTCGATGACAGCGCCCGGTTACCGTGTTTTGCCACCGGCAGTCCGGTTCCGGCAACGATGATGGCCGACAGGGTCGAAACATTGTAGCTGCCCGATGCATCGCCGCCGGTGCCGACAATATCAATCGCATCGCCAGGCGCATCGACAGGCAGCATCTTTGCGCGCATGGTTGTCACCGCGCCTGTGATTTCACCTACCGTTTCGCCGCGCACCCGCAATCCCATCAACAGCGCACCGGTCTGGCTGGGCGTCGCCTGGCCCGACATGATGATGTTGAAAGCCTGATGGGCCTCTTCAGCGCTAAGAGCGTCTCCGGTGGCGATTTTACCGATATATTGCTTTAAATCCGCCATCTGCCACCCGTCAGAAACTCAAGGCCCGGTTGATGGCCGACTGGTTGATCGTTATCCCGTAATCGTCCTGCAGCTGTGACACGAGCTGGTCGAGGAGGTCGTCTGCAAGGCCTGATGCAAATGCGTTTTTTGCTTCGTCTGGAACCGAAGCGGGGCCAACACCGAGCGGTTCGAAACTTTCCGTCACCTTGAATACGAGCCAGCTATTGTCCTGCAAGGCGCGAACCGTTCCGGTGCTATTGACGGGAACACCGAACACCGCCTCGACACCGTTTTTACCGATATCGGCATCGTCAATATCGCGTTTCAGGCCAAGCTTGGTCTGTGGTTCAAGTGACAATTCCGCTACCGCTTCCGCCATTGGCGTACCGTCTTTCACCTTAATTTCCACTTCACGCGCTTTTGCCGCGACAGCGTTTGACAGCGTTTCCGATTTCCAGTCCTGCACGGCGCGCTCGCGAACCTCATCAAGCGTTCGGTCGCGCGCCTGTGTGGTCGAAGCCACTTCGTAGAAAATAAAGCCGGAACTGCCGATGTTAATCGGCGGGTTTTCGATCCCGGATTCAGTTGCATACGCCCCCCTGATCAGTTCGGAGACAACCGGGATACCTTGGATTATCTGTTCGTCGGGGCCACGGCCGTTGCGGTCAATGGCTTCAATCGTGCTGACGTTTAATTGCAGTTTGGCCGCCGCCTCTTTCAGCGTGTCGCCGGAGGCGCGCGAATCCTCGTAATTGTCGTGCACGTCGAGCAAAATTCGCGCGGCTTCGTTTTCGGCGATTTCCTTGCGGATCTGATCTTTTACCACTTCAAAGGGCTCTACCACTTCCGGTATCACAGATTTGACGTGGACCAGTACCGAGCCGAACGTGCCAGCAACCACACCGCTGACCTTGCCTTCGGCCGTGGAAAATGCGGCGTCGGCGACCGCTGCGTCCGGAATATCGGTTTTTGCGACAGTGCCAAGGGATGTGTCACCCTCGGTCTTGCCTTCCGCAGCGACGATTTCGGCAAACGTCTTGCCACCGGCAATTTTTTCGCTCGCGGCCTTCGCCTCGGCTTCGTCGGCAAACACCAACTGCTCGATCGTCCGTTTTTCCCGGGTGGTGAAGCGCGCTATGTTGTTTTCATAGTCTTTGCGCACCTCATCATCCGCCACCGCATCCGGGTCGGCAATATCCTCAGGCTCAAGCTTGATATAGTCGATCTTGCGAAATTCGGGCGCTGAATATCGCGATTTGTTTTCATCAAACCATTTGGCAAGCGTATCGTTGTCAGGATCGCTGATCTCACCGGCAATGCGGGGCGGCAGCACGACGAACTCGATGGACCTGTCTTCACCCTGGTAGATCGCGACAGCCTTCAAAAACGTGTCGGGTGCAACCATGCCATCGGAAACCGCCTCGACGATCTGCTGGCGCACAGCCACCTGGCTGCGGCTTTTAAAATAGTCCTCAGGCCGCATTCCGACTTGGCGCAGCACATATTCAAAACGCGGCCTGTCAAATTGTCCACCAGCGCCCTGAAACGCAGGATCATCTGCGGTCAGCTTGGCCAGGCGCTGGTCTGAAAGGCCAAGTCCCATGGTGCGTGCCTGTTCGTCGAGAACGGCGCCGGCGACGAGTTGTGCGAGCACCTGATTGTCAATCCCCAGCGCCTGGACCTGTTCGCGCGTCAGCTGCTGGCCAAAACGCTGCGACAGCACGTTGGCCTGCCGGTCATAGGCCAAACGGTACTCAATCACCGATACAGAGGTCTCGCCCGCGGTGATGACGGAATTGCCGCCGAGACCGCCGACGATCTGCCCTGAAATGCCCCAGACGGCGAAGCTGGCGATCAGTAGGACCAGGAGAAGTTTTGCAACCCATGTTCCAGCGGCGTTTCTAAGTGCGTGAAGCATTGGCGGTTTCCGGATCGTTTGCGATTAAAAAAGTTCTGTTGCCGTCTTGTAGGCCAGTCCGGTTGTGCGCTGCAAGGGTGATCTTGATTGCTTTATCGCCGCGATTTGCTAGAGGGTATTCCTGAAACACATCTTCGGTCCGCAATTTAAGGATTTATGCACTGCCGGTATTCAGATACGCCAGAGATATTGCGTTCCGGCTCATAAAAACTGCCATTTAGGGCTCAAACCTGCGATTTTGGATGACGCCTTCCGGCGTGATCACTTTTGCGAAATTATTGGAGTGGATGAAATGACGCCAGGCATACGCCCGCTTGTGGCGGGTAACTGGAAAATGAACGGAACCAGTGCGGCATTAAATGAGGTGCGTTCAATCGTGAACGGCTTTTCAGGCGGGCTCGACACGGAAACCGACGCATTGTTGTGTTTTCCCGCGACACTCCTGTCACGTGCTGCCGATATTCTTGCCGGTTCGCCGGTTAAATCGGGCGGTCAGGATTGTCACGCAAACGAAAGTGGCGCGCATACGGGTGATGTGTCGGCGGAAATGCTGGCAGATGCCGGCGCATCCTTCGTGATCGTCGGCCATTCGGAGCGGCGGGCAGACCATGGCGAAACAAGCAAAATCGTTGCCGCCAAGGCGAAGGCCGTATGGCGCGCCGGGCTCACCGCAATCATCTGTATCGGGGAAACCGAGACGGAGCGGCGCGAGGGGAGGACGCTTGAGGTCATCGGCGGGCAGCTTGACCAATCCGTGCCAGATGGGGCCAGTTCAGCCAATACGATTATTGCCTACGAACCGGTATGGGCGATTGGCACCGGACTGACACCGACGGCAGGCGATGTTGAAGCGGTTCATGCCCATATCAGGCAATCATTGTCGGAGGCAGGCCTAGCCGGGGCTGACCGGATGCGGCTCGTTTATGGCGGGTCTGTCAAACCCGGCAATGCGGTTGAACTGATGGGGGTTGCCAATGTCGATGGCGCGCTGGTCGGCGGTGCAAGCCTGAAGGCAGGCGATTTTCTGGGGATTGCCGAAGCCTATCGCAGCCTGTAACCGGTCTCAATCAGGCTTGTTTCGGGCCGCCCGAGAGCCCATATCGCGGTAATCACACTGTTACAGGCCTTGGAAATGCCGGGAAACCGGTGTAATGCGCCTCTGAAACTTTTCTTTTTGAGGCCGAAAGGTCTTTCGAACCGGGACTTCGTTTATGGAAACCGTCATTATTGTCATCCATCTCATGGTGGTGTCCGCCCTTGTTGGTGTTGTGCTTCTTCAACGTTCGGAAGGCGGCGGGCTTGGTATTGGCGGCGGGTCAGGGTTCATGACCGCCCGTGGCGCTGCAAATGCGCTTACCCGGGCTACTGCGATCCTTGCCGTGGCGTTTTTTGCGACATCGCTCGGCCTGTCTATCCTCGCCCGCTATAGCGACCGCCCGATTGATATCCTCGACAATGTTCCCGCAGCCAGCGGCGAGCAAAGCACAGGCGAGGGCGGGGTTTTGGATCAGCTTGGCGGCAGCAACGAAGCCCGCGAGGAAGCACCCGCAGAACCGGCGGTTCCGACCAATAATTAGGTCCTACCAGAAAATTGGTTTCGGGCTTAACGTTCGATAGCAATTTGACGTCAAAAATGACTTGCTCACGCAGTTTTCACGGCGTGTTTTTTATCGGTGCCGTGTCATAAAAATATCAGGAGGAACACCCTCGATGCCTATCGGTCGATTTTTCAGCGCTGCGATTTTGTCTATCGCCGTTTCATTGGCTGCGAGTGATGTTCGCGCCGAGCGCGACGGAGATAATTCCCTGCCGGGTGTCTTTGAGACGCATGACAAGAAGAAAAAGAAAACGGCCGCCGTTTTAGAAACCACCCGTAAAAACGATGAAGTCATTGCCAGCAAGAAGCGCAGGAGCTTCAAACTTCCCGCAAAATACGAGCCGCAAATCGTTTCCTATAGTGGCTATAGGGCCGGAACGATTGTCATCGATACCAAAAACAAGTTCCTTTATCTGGTGGAACGTTGGGGCAAGGCGCGCCGCTATGGTGTCGCCGTTGGCCGGGTCGGCCTCGAATTTAAGGGCAAGGCCAAGATCTACGAGAAGCAGGAATGGCCCCGCTGGATCCCCACCAAAGACATGATCAGGCGTCAGCCTGGAAAATACGCCAGATACAGGGATGGTATGGATGGCGGGCCGAACAACCCGCTTGGCGCCCGCGCACTCTATCTCTACCAGGGTAAGGTGGATACGCGAATTCGCATTCACGGTACGACGCAGCCCTGGACGATCGGCAAAGCCGCATCAAATGGCTGCTTTCGCATGGTCAATGAACACGTCATCGACCTTTATGGCCGCGTCAGGGTCGGCGCAAACGTGGTGGTTCTCTGACAAATTTCTGGTGCGCGTGGCACCTGCTTTCGGTCGCTCCCGATAGCCCAACCCGTTGTCTGCTGTTTTCCGGTTCAGATGGCCGGAATGAGCCCAAAGCAACCGAATTGCATGATGTCGTGCATCTGACATTAGACCTTGATCTAAAACAATGCCGAGATAGAGATGTCACGCCTGCAATTTCTTTTTCAAAACATTTTCAAGAAGCTTTGAGATGTTATTTTCAAAATTGTTCCATGGTAGGCAACCGCAAAATGTAATCGAGCCTGTCGCAAATACCGACCCTCCTCCGGGCACATCAAAATAAATCATGTCCGAGTGCAAGGCGTCTTTCTCTGACCCACCCGACAGATTGGTTAAATGGGTGAGCTGCTCTTCCGGCACAAGCATGAATTCCTCGTCCCTTGTGATTGATCGGGCGAGTAAAACGGTATCTTCAGGCGTTCCCAACCTGTGATCCATGTGATCAAGCTCAAAGCCTGCCGCACCCGCTCCGGAAAAACCGAAGTCACCCAGAATCTCATCTTCAATTCCTTCAAATATCCACTCAAGATCTGGCTCTTTGCATATACGTTTGTAAGGATCGCCAACAAACTCACCCTGAGCAGCGAAACCAATCCCGACAAGTTCCTGCGGGGCTCGCGCGTTTCTTCGCCACAAACCACCATAGCCGCCGTCAAACGCATTGTAATATTCGCCGGGCTCTGCGGCCCAGGCACGTATACCATCTTCGGCTCTGCGAATTTCCAGAAGACTGTCATTTTCCTCATGCATGGCGATGCGCCAATAAAAGCCGTTTGCCCCAAGATAGAGAAGGTGACCGCCGTTATCACGGTAGCTTAATAAAGCATCCAGAGTCTCGGTCGTGTGATATTCGGGATGTGACCCGGTTGTCACCACATCATAATCCTGAATTGCTGCCACTCCATCACGATGTAAATCCATGTCGGTCACAACATCATAGTCAATTCCTTTGGCATGCAACCAGCTGATCAGATGGCTGTCTGCCTGAAAATGGCGCAGGCCTGAGCAAGGTGTTGCACCAAATGTCAGGAAACCGGGGCGAAGACTGAAAAGTGGCCGGCGATGAGATGCATGGCAAATCCCGGACCCGTCGCTGTGATAATTATATGTCGAAAGGCCGTATTCGCGATGGTTTGCAGGATTATATGGGTAAGCCTTCCAGGCGTCGATACGTTCCTGCCATTCGGAAACATAATCAGGTCGGGCATGATTGCCGTAAATTGTATAGGTAAAGGTTGAAATCAGAACGCACAGTTTTGCACGTGGCTGACCAGGTGGGCGCGTTACAAAAAAGGGTATGGCGTCTTCATTACCTTCACAATGCAATCGTATCACATAAATGCCTGATGGCATGTCTTCCGGAATTTTGAACGTAAAGCTGGTCTCCCACTCAAAGTCGTATATGTCGTCTTCATGAAAATGAATGGCCGCGTAATGTTCCGGCCGGTGGTTCCAGTTCATCTCCGTGGCATCCCAAGTTGAACCGGTCATCGCACGGGCAGGAAAATTGACCAAAGAGAGATCCGGTCCTTTGATAGCGATTCCTCTTGTTGATGAAATTTCCTTTGAAAAATTCCAAGCTGCGAATATCTCGCCATCAACGCTGATTGAAGGCGCTTCGATTTTTCCGTTGAAATATTCTGATGCAATACGCCCATTCAAACGGGCCGCCACGACAGGCCTGCCAGACAAAGACAAATCAATCTGTGCCTCTACCTCACACGTTGAAGTTTGCTCTTTGCCCTTTGACAGAGCCACTGCTTCAAAGCTTACACTTTGTTCTTTTACCAAAATGCGAATCTTTAACCAGGAGCGCAATTTCAGCTGTAAGTCAGAAGCAAACTCTTTCTCACCTATACTGAATACAAGGTTCCCGGATGGGGCAATGGAAAGAGAATGTTCCCCAACGTTTAATATCGCTTGGGAATGGCCGCTGAGAAGGGTTGGGAAAACAATCGCCGAAAATTCGATTTCCCTTTGCGGTTGCGCAACGATCTCCTCGGTTCCTATGGCATAGGAGCCCGGATAGAATGGTTGTTCAACCGATGGAAATGTTGTCCTGGAGAAATACTCAGACGCATCTTCCTCAATTATGCCCTGTCCAGCCGGGTTTGGGTCAGCACTTATCGATCGAGTAAGGCTGGCCGAATATGCTTCAGTACATGAAGACGAGACCTTGAAGCTGAGTGTTTCCCCCGGACGGGCCTGCAATTTGTCGACATATCCTAGAAGCGGAGGCTTGTTACTTTGGGTCATCTCAAAGGGCCATAAAACAGATCGGGCAAGAAGGTGACCCAGCTATTGAAGAAAACCAGCAGGAAAATCATCGCTACATACGGGATGAGAAGCGGCAATACACCCACAGAAATTTCTTCAATTGTTATCTTGGATATACGGGCTGCGACGAAGAGATTAACACCAATTGGAGGCGTTAGAAAGCCGATCTCGCAAGTCATTACTGTAAAGATACCAAACACCACAGGATCAATGCCAAGACTTGTTGCCAGCGGGAAGAATACAGCCGTAAAGATGATGATCTGAGGGATGCTTTCCAGCCACATACCAACAATGATGTAAAACACGCCAATCAGCAACATGACTGCCCAAGGGTATTCAACCAGTCCGCGGAACAATATCAATACTTCAGTCGGAATATCGAAGATTGTTACCAATTGCCCGAAAGCCTTGGTCGAACCCAGAATGAAGAGTACCGTACCGATTACAATTGCAGTAAACTTGAATGCCTGAAACAGTTTTCTCCACGTCAGTCCCTTGTAGATGAACAGTCCTACAAAAAAACCATAAGCAACTGCAACACCGGCAGCTTCCGATGGGGTAAATATACCTGCATAAATCCCACCAAGGATGATTATGGGCGCCATCACCGCCCACTTACCCTCCCACAATGCTTCCAGGAGTGGCCGCCATTTGAACCGCTCACCGGTTCCTCCATACCCGTTTCTGACCGAAACTACGAAGACAACCAGCATCAACATCAACCCAAGAACAATGCCCGGCACGATGCCAGCAAGAAAAAGGCGTGGGATAGAGACATCAGTGACAAGGGCAAAAATGATCAGCAGATTCGAAGGCGGGATCATCGAGCCTAACGCACCCGCAGCGGCAGCGATCGCACCGGCAAATCTGGAACGATAGCCTTCCTTCTGCATGGCGGGAATGGTAATTGATCCGATTGCCGCAGTTGTAGCGGGCCCTGAACCTGAAAGTGCCGCAAAGAACATGCATGCCACCACTGTTACCAGGCCCAGGCCTCCTTTATATGCACCGACAAGTTTTTGAGCGATGTTAACCAGCTTTTCCGACATCCCCCCCTGTTCCATGAGTTGCCCGGCGAGAATGAACAAGGGGATTGTTACCAGCGGGAAAGGTTCAAACGCCGTCCAGGCAGCTTGTGCCATTAGGGTCATCGGAATGTCCGCAACGTAGAGGCCCGCTACAGTGGCTATTCCGGCAGCAAACGGGATCGGCACGCCAATGGCCATGGTGACGATAAAAACAACCGCCATCAGGATTGGTCCATTTCCGCCATTTGTAAGGGCTATCGCCAAACCGAGAATTAATGCCGCCAAGACAATGATGGGTGTGAAAGACTTGCGTGGTTCTGTTGAGATAGACTGACTCATAGCGGAAGCCCCGAAAATTTATCCTTGGCCCATCGCCAATAGACTTGGAGAATTCTGAAAAACATCAGGCAGAACAGCATAGGGATAAACATCTGCACCCAACGCTGCTCAATACCAAGACCCGGTGTCTGGTAGGTTACGTTGAACAAAAGCTGTGTGTAAGTCATGGTTTGCACAATCATGAAAACCACAAAACTTAGCCACAAAAAATCTGCCAGTACCACGCAGGCGATTTGAAACATCCGAGGCAGGCGATTAAGCAGAAGTGTAATGCGAATGTGCGCACGGTCGCGCACCGCCATTGTAGCACCCAGATAAACAGCGAATATCATTCCATAGACCGCAGTTTCCTCTGCCCACGCAGCAGCAGTATGAAAAACAAAGCGCAATACCACCTGCATCAGAACAGAGCCCACAATCATGCAAAGAAAGATTGTGCATAAAACCTCTTCGAAATATTGGTCGAGTTTGGACAGCATTCTCACCTCTTTGGAACTAGGTCAAAAAAAAGGTGCGCCGATTTGAATTAGGCGCACCCTTCTGTCTTTCGGGAGGCCGCTTTACTCTGCCGCAGAGCGAATTGCAGAAACCAGATTGACAAAATCTTCCCCTTTTTCGGAGGCGTATTTGTCTTGAACTCGCTGTCCGGCAGCAATGAAGTCTGCACGCTCAAATTCGACAGTTTTCATCCCACCTTCGCCCAGGAGAAATGCACGAATGTCGTCGATTTTTTTAGTCATATCGTTTTTTTGAAAAATCCCAGCATCACGCCCTGCTCTCATGACAGCTTCGCGTTGGGCGTCATCAAGCTTACCCATGATACGATCACTGGCAAACAGAGGTGAGAAGTAGGAAAAATGCTCAAGCACTGTTAAATGCGGCATAATCTCATAGAACTTCTGCGACTTGATAAACGAAGTCCCATTGTCTGCCCCATCAACTGTACCAGTCTGAAGAGCTGTTGGTGTGTCGGCCCATGGTAGCGGAATGGGCGCAGCGCCAAATTCTGTGAAAGTATCGATCATGACCTGATTTTTCGGCACACGAACTTTCAGGCCCTTCATATCTTCCATCTTGGTAATGGGGTTACGTGCATTGTAGAAATCGCGATCGCCCACAAATCCATAAGTCAGCAAGTGTACGCCGGTTGCCTTTTGCAAAGCATCAGCAACGCTGGCTCCAACTTGCCCCTCAAGAACGCGATACGCATGATCCTTGTCCTCAAAAATATATGGTAAAACAAACGCATCCATCAGCGGAAAGTGCGGCGAGATATTATTGCCAGTGATAATATGCATATCAACGGTGCCAAGTTGCATTGCTTTGAACGCCTCGTCCTCGCCCATAAGCTGACCACAGCATCGCACTTTTACATCAATCGAACCGCCGGAATATTCTTCAGCCAGCTCTTCAAACTTGTTGGCCAATATCGAATATGAACTGCCCTCGGCAGCAGCATAACCCAAATTGATAACAACATCGTCGGCAAAAGCCGTTTGCGCAGACATTAATACAGCAGCCGACAAAGCCAACGATTTAAAACTGAACTTCTTCATGGATTTTCCTCCCAAACTCGCCCTTTCAGGCGTCCCATAATGCATTGTCTATTGATTGCACAGCGGTTGGTAACTGTATAATATCAATTAGGCTTCAAATGATACGGAAAAAGCATCATGAAATTTGGCCTTCGCCACATTCGTTATTTTATTGCTGTCGCCGAGGAATTGCATTTTAGAAGAGCTGCAAGTCGTCTTGGAATTGCTCAACCAGCGCTAAGTCGAGCAATCCAACATTTGGAGGCGGAACTCAATATCGTGTTGTTCGAGCGAACAAACCGCCATGTGAAACTTACGGATGCAGGTCGCGAATTTTACAAAGGTTCGCAGGCGATAATGAACAATGTCAATCATACGATAGAAAATGCCAGGAATGTTTCTGAAGGACGGATCGGCACTTTGCGAATTGGCTACACCGACTTTGCGATTGCGGGGTCCTTACCGAACCTGCTCAGGGAGTTTAGCAAGGCGCAGCCAGGAATTATCTTGCAGCCCCATCACGATGTGACACGGGTGCAACTGAAAAAAATGGAAGAAGGAACACTGGATATAGGGTTTGTGACGGGCCCGATCAGCCTTCCGAGCTATGAGCAAATCTTAATTCAGAAGGATGCATTCATCTGTTTTGTACACAAAAATCACCACCTGGCCGGGCGACGGAGTATAAAATTATCCGAACTTGCAAACGAAGATTTCATCCACGGTCCATATAATGACTGGGAGCATTTTTATTCTTATCTGATCCCATTATGCAGGGATGCTGGATTTATGCCCAATATCGTCCAGGAGGTGTTTAATTCTGACGGCATTTTGGGTCTGGTTGCCAGCGGGATGGGCGTCACAATATTGACGGACAGTTCCAAATCCACGGCGATAAGCGGACTAACATCGATCCCGATTGAAGATGTCACGCATAAGCTTACCACGGTTGCTCTTTGGAAAAATGGTTCACCCGATAGTGCAACCATGAAACTGGTTGAATTTCTTCGACAGCATGAACTCACATAATTAGGAACTTTAGTTACAATCCCAATTTCAAGCAGTTACTGAAGTAAGTGTCCGCACTCATAACATTGTCGTATATGGATAATTTCGCGCGATCCCTAACTGTTGCTTTGTCCGCATTGCCGTCTTTGGCAAGCTGGTTTCATCTTGCAGGACAGGTCCCGGCGATGGCTGAGGAAACCGGTATTTGACGGTACCTTCGATTTATGAGCTTCATGCCTGGTTTCCCCCAGAAATCAGTGCTCAAGATACCGCTCGAAAGCGCCCGTGGGATAAAGTCGCCGTTCGGTCACTTTTCCTTTGCGGAATCAGATTGTCCGCGCTAAGCCCTAAATCCCATGGCGCGATATGTTTTTATCACTGGCGGCGTGGTTTCCTCTCTCGGAAAAGGCATTGCCGCAGCGGCTCTTGGAGCTCTTTTGCAGGCACGTGGCTACCGCGTGCGCATCCGCAAACTCGACCCCTACCTTAATGTCGATCCGGGCACGATGTCGCCCTATCAGCATGGCGAGGTGTTTGTCACCGATGATGGCGCTGAAACCGATCTCGATCTCGGTCATTATGAGCGCTTTACCGGCCGGGCGGCCAATCAGTCGGACAACATCACCACCGGGCGCATCTACAAAGATATTATCGACAAGGAGAGGCGCGGAGACTATCTCGGCGCCACCGTGCAGGTCATTCCCCATGTCACCAATGAAATCAAAGACTTCGTTCTGTCAGGCAATGAAGAATATGACTTCGTTCTGTGCGAAATAGGCGGCACGGTCGGCGACATTGAGGCGATGCCGTTTCTCGAAGCGATCAGGCAGCTTGGCAATGATCTGCCGCGCGGTCAGGCGGTCTATGTCCATCTGACGCTGATGCCCTATATCCCCGCCGCCGGTGAATTAAAGACCAAACCGACGCAGCATTCGGTCAAGGAACTGCGCTCGATCGGCATTGCACCGGATATTCTTCTGGTGCGCGCCGACCGGGCGATACCGCCGGAAGAACGCCGCAAACTTTCGCTGTTTTGCAATGTGCGTGAAACAGCCGTCATTCAGGCGCTTGATGTTGACCACATCTACGATGTGCCGTCGGCCTATCATACCGAGGGGCTGGACAATGAAGTGCTGGCTGCATTCGGCATTGATCCTGCGCCAAAGCCGCGCATGGAGCGCTGGATTGAGGTGGCCGATCGTATCCACAATCCCGAAGGCGAAGTTACGATCGCCATTGTGGGCAAATATACCGGGCTGAAGGACGCCTATAAATCGCTGAGCGAGGCGCTGACCCATGGCGGCATGGCAAACCGGGTGCGGGTGAAGCTGGAGTGGATTGAATCAGAGATTTTTGAGAACGAGGATCCCGCGCCATTCTTGGAAAAGGTGCATGGTATTCTCGTGCCGGGAGGGTTTGGTGAGCGCGGTGCCGAGGGCAAGATCCTCGCCGCAAAGTTCGCCCGCGAGCGAAAAGTGCCCTATTTCGGCATCTGTTTTGGCATGCAGATGGCATGTATCGAGGCTGCACGCTCCCTTGCAGGCATCAAGGATGCCTCTTCCACCGAATTTGGCGAGACGGCAGAACCGGTCGTCGGTCTGATGACCGAATGGCTGAAGGGCAATATGCTCGAAAAGCGCAAGAAAACCGGCGATCTGGGCGGGACGATGCGGCTCGGTGCCTACCGGGCGATCCTGGAAAACGGGACGCGAATTGCGCAGATTTATGGTATGAGCGATATTTCGGAGCGTCATCGTCACCGCTACGAGGTCAATGTTGAATACCGCAGCAAGCTGGAGAGTTGCGGGTTGAAATTCTCCGGCCTGTCGCCAGACGGCGTCCTGCCCGAGACGGTCGAATATCCCAACCATCCCTGGTTTATCGGTGTGCAATATCATCCAGAACTGAAATCGCGTCCTTTTGAGCCGCATCCGCTGTTTGCCAGTTTCATTGCAGCGGCGGTCGAACAGGGGCGGCTGGTTTAGATTGCACCCCTGCATGTCACCACTGATTTCCCGTGACATGGACCTGGTATCCTGATCAAAGGGTGTTTTGCAGAATTTGTCACTGCTGGCGTGTCGATTGCGCAAGCGTCTGGGGTCCGGCCGTCGCGAATGCCTCTTGTTCATTTCATCCACGCCAATTTTAGATGGGTCGCCAGCGGTTTCCTGCTGGTGTTTTTTGCCTCCTTCGGCCAGACGTTTTTCATCTCGCTGTCAGCTGGACATATCCGCGCCGAATTCGGGTTGTCGCACGGTGAATTCGGTACGCTTTACATGGCGGCCACTTTGGCAAGCGCACTGACACTGGTCTGGCTTGGCCGGATTGTCGACCGGTTTTCGACCAGGATTGTCGTCGCCATCGTTGTGCCTGCGCTCGCTGCTGCATGCGCGGCCATGTTCGCCAATCAGTCGCTGATTTTGCTCGCGATCATTCTCTATGCGCTCAGGCTGTTTGGCCAGGGCATGATGACCCACACCGCATTCACTGCCACGGCGCGCTGGTTTGTCGGCAATCGGGGCAGGGCTATTTCGCTGATGACAATCGGCCACAATACCGGCGAGGCCTTGTTTCCGATTATCTTCGTTTCAATCGCGGCGCTGGTGGGCTGGCGGACAGGCTGGGCGCTTGCATCTTTAGGTCTGATTGTCGTCGCCTTGCCGGTTCTGACAATGCTGATCCGGGCAGAACGAAAGCCTCAGGCAAGCGACCCGCCGGTGCGGGCGCCTGCCTCCAGAGACTGGACGAGAAGCGAGGTTTTGCGCGATCCACTATTTTATCTGCTGACGGCCGGCACGCTGGCGCCCAGTTTCATTGGCACCACGATCTTTTTTCACCAGGTCTATTTGGTGGAATTGCGCAACTGGTCGCTGGAACTGTTTGCATCATCCTTCATGCTGATGTCGCTGTTGACCATCACCTTCTCGCTGATTTCCGGCGCGCTTGTCGACCGGTTTTCTGCGGTCAGACTCTTGCCTGGATTTCTGGTACCGCTTTCGATTGCCTGTCTGGTACTGGGTGGCTTTAGCGCTCAATGGAGTGCATTCGCCTTCATGGCGCTGCTTGGTGTCTCCTCCGGGGTGACATCGACGTTGCTGGGGGCTCTGTGGCCCGAGCTTTATGGTCTCAAACATATTGGCTCGATCCGCGCGATCGTGGTGGCGTTGATGGTGTTTTCCACGGCATTGGGACCAGGCCTCACCGGCTATCTGATTGATCTTGGCATCAGCTATCCAGGCCAGATCACCGCCATGGGTCTTTATTGTCTTATCGTGACCGGCCTGATGACCATCGCGTCGCGCGTGGCGATTGCAAGATCGCTTGAAACCCCGAGGAACGTTCGCTAGTCAAGCATCATGATTAAAGTTCGCTTTGCTCCGTCACCGACAGGCTACATCCATATTGGCAATGCGCGCACCGCATTGTTCAATTGGCTTTATGCCAAACGCGCCGCCGGCCAGTTTATTCTGCGCTTCGATGATACCGATGAGGCGCGATCCGAGCAGCGCTTTGCCGATCAGATCGCAGAGGATTTGCGCTGGCTGGGCATTGAGCCGGACCGGATAGAATATCAGTCGAAGCGTGCCGAAGCGCATGATGGCGCGGCGGAAACGCTGAAAAAGGCCGGTCTTCTATATCCCTGCTATGAAACGCCGGACGAATTGGAGCGGCGGCGCAAAATCCGGCTGTCGCGTCGTCTTCCGCCAGTCTATGGCCGCGAAGCGCTAAAGCTTGATGCGGATCAGCGGGCCAAGCTTAAAGCAGAAGGCCGGCAGCCGCATTGGCGGTTTTTGCTGCCCAATTATGACAGCGATCCGTTTTCGCCTTGCCGTACAGAAATTACCTGGGATGATGTTGTGCGCGGGCCCCAGACCGTTGACCTGGCCTCAATGTCCGACCCGGTTATGATTCGCGGCGATGGCAGCTATCTCTACACGCTTCCCTCGGTGGTTGATGATATCGAGTTCAAAATCAGCCATATCATTCGCGGCGATGATCACGTGACCAACACGGCAGCACAGATTGCGCTGTTTCGCGCGCTTGGCGTCGAGCCGCCAGCATTCGGGCATCATAATCTCCTGTCGGCGGCATCCGGTGAAGGCCTGTCAAAGCGCACCGGAGCGCTGTCGATCAAAAGTCTTGCCGATTCAGGTTACGAACCGATGGCGGTTGTCTCGCTGGCCGTTCTCATCGGCACCAGTAAAGCGGTCGCCGCGATGCCTGGAATGGATGACCTGGCAGACATTTTTAATGCCGGCATGGCATCGAAATCCACGGCCAAGTTCGATCCCGCCGAATTGGACACTCTGAACCGCTCGATTGTGCACAATCTTGCCTATGAGGCAGTGGCGGACCGGCTTGCGGCAATGGGTGTTGCCGATGACAAGGCGGCGCGTTTTTGGGCTCTGATCCGCGAAAACCTCACCATGGTCAGCGAGGCGGCGGATTGGTGGAAGATTGTCTCGGTAGGCACCGATACGCCATCCGGTCTGGAGGGCGAAGACATTGAGTTTGTTCGCGATGCATTTAGCCATCTGCCGCCGGAGCCATGGGATGGCGAAACCTGGAAGCAATGGACCACGGCAGTAAAGGAAGTCTCAGGGCGCAAGGGCAAGGCGCTGTTCATGCCGCTCAGGCTTGCCCTTACTGGACGGCGTTCTGGTCCGGAGCTTGCAGCTTTGCTGCCCCTTCTGGGTCGGGAAGAAACGCTGGCCCGACGACCCTGATCTTTCGCTCTGCCGAATTGGCGTTGGCGGTAGCATCGGGCGCCGGTGTCAAAATCCGGTCAATCTCTTTAGGGGTTAGATTGCCTTGCCGGTTTGCCAGTGTTTCCGGATCCGCAGCCGGATCGGGTCTTGCCGTGGGCGCGGGAATAAATGTCTCTTCCACCACTTTTTCTTGCAGAGGTTTGTGATCACCGGCGATGGTCGAAAAATTTTTGACACGGCTACAACCGCAACTCTTGTCACGCCGGTAGCCGGGCTGGCGGTAAAGGAACGCTGTTTTCAGATCGGCATAGGGTTCGCCGAAAACTGACATCATGTCTTCGGATTCTTCGCCAGGAACTTTGTGATAATAAAGCTCGACATCGGTTCCAGGACACATTGCCTGGCAGGCCAGCCGGTCACGATCGAATTCATATTCGGTTGCTGAAAATGAGACTGGAAAATAGTACCCGTCGCAGGTTCGCACACATAAGGTTCGATAAGAACCTACAATCGCTCTCGCGCGCCCATCGCCGCCGCCCCGCAATATTGTCCTGACCCGGCTTGTATTAATGTCCTCCAAGGGCTCGCGCTGTCTTGCCAGTCTGCGTTGCTCTGCTGTGCCGTTGAATATCTGCTCTAAAATATTGAGCCGCCCGGGACGGTTTTGCTCGTTTGTCCGGCGTTTGGCCGTTCGTTGTTCGCCTCTGCAATCATTGGCGTGAATGCGGGCCAGAATTCGCGACCGTTTCGCAGATGATCCGCCCCTGTCATAGCGCTCGCGCCGCCTTTCAATCTGGGCGAGATTGCTTTCCATCCGGCTGATTGTCGCGGCAATTGACGTGCATTGGCTGGTATTGCCCAAGCGGTTTAGCAGTGACAAAGCCCCAAGTTTACAACCGGCTCTGCGGGCTCGCCGTTTGGCTTTTTGTAACTGCTCACGCTGGGTTTTCGCCGCCCGGTCATATTTGCGGTATTGTGAAGATTGCACAGTCGAGCCGGTAGTAGCGGCCAGTTGGGCTTCGAGTTGGCGGCACAGTCTGGATTGCGCCAGAGCATCGGCGGAAGCATAGGCAAGCGCAGAAACCGCTGCCAGAACTACGGTTGACCGCTTTGCCAATATGACCAGTTTGTTTCTCACGGTTACGCCAAATCTTTTTCGTCACTTTTGCACGGACCATTGCAGAGCGAAGTTAATTCTTGCTTTCCCATGTGGCCATTTGGAGGCATCGCTGCTTGTTTTTTTAAAGCCGGACCGGCCGTATTGGAGAGAGCCTATGCATTGACGGCCTGGGACGCTTCCACGACCGCGATAGCCGTGATGTTGACGACACCGCGCGACGTGACCGATGGGGTTAATACATGGGCGGGCCGCGCGGTACCCAGCAGGATCGGCCCCACATGTAGAGAATCGGTCATCATTTTCACGGTGTTCAGCGTGATGTTTGCCGCATCGAGATTGGGAAAGACCATCAGATTGGCTTCCCCCTTCAAAACCGAGGAAGGAAACACGCGATCGCGCAGGCTCTCAGATAGCGCTGAATCGCCGTGCATCTCGCCATCGGCCTGTAAATCCGGTGCGATTTTGCGTAACACCTCTGCTGCTTTGCGCATTTTCGACGCGCTGGCTGAATCACGCGACCCGAAATTAGAGTGGGACAGCAGCGCAGCCTTTGGTTCTATGCCGAAGCGCCTGATTTCCTCAGCCGCCAGAACCGTCATTTCCGCGATTTCCTCTGCCGTCGGGTCGAGTGTCACATAGGTGTCGGTGAAAAACGTTACACCACGCCTGGCGATCAGCATCGAAAGCGCAGAAAGATCGCGCACCCCCTCGCGCTTGCCGATAATCAGATCGACATTGTGCAAATGGCGTTCGAAGCGGCCTTCAAGCCCGCAGATCATGGCATCTGCTTCGCATCTGAGCATGGCGAGCGCCGCAATTACCGTCGAATTGGTTCGTGTCAGCGTGCGCGCGGTTTCCGGGGTAACGCCCCGCCTGCCGGTTCTTTCAACCAGCAGATCGACATAATCGCGATATCGCGGATCATCGTGCGGGTCGATCAGCTCGAAATCCTCACCATGTCTGATGCGTAGCCCGTGGCGTTTCAGACGCGAGGCGATCACCTTTGGCCGGCCGATCAGGATCGGCTGGGCCACGCCTTCTTCTATAACCACCTGGGCTGCGCGCAAAACCCGCTCGTCTTCGCCATCGGCATAGATAACCCGGTTGCCTGGTGCCGATTTGGCGGCGGAGAAGACCGGTTTCATGATCAGGCCGGAGCGGAACACAAACCGGTTCAACCGGTCGGCATAGGCGTCCATATCGGCGATCGGCCTGGCGGCCACGCCGCTATCCATGGCCGCCCTGGCCACCGCTGGTGCGATGCGCAGGATCAATCTTGGGTCAAACGGTGAGGGGATCAGAAAGTCGGGTCCGAAAATCGGCGTCGAGCCGGAATAGGCCCGGGCGGCGACATCGGAGGGTTCCTCGCGGGCAAGTGCTGCAATTGCCCGCACCGCGGCCATCTTCATCGCCTCATTGATCGCAGTGGCACCGACATCAAGTGCGCCACGGAATATATAGGGAAAGCAAAGCACGTTGTTGACCTGATTGGGGAAATCGGACCGGCCGGTGCAGATCATCGCATCGGGTCTTGCCTTCCGTGCTTCTTCCGGCATGATTTCGGGAACCGGATTTGCAAGCGCTAAAACGAGCGGCTTGTCGGCCATATCTTTCAAGAGGCCGGGTTTCAGTACTCCGGCGGCGGAAAGACCAAGAAAAACATCTGCCCCGGTGATGACATCACCAAGTGTTCGCGCATCCGTATCCTTGACATAGGGCTGTTTCCAGCGGTCCATTTCGTCGACGCGCCCGGTATAGGCGACGCCGAAACGGTCGGTAACCCAGATGTTTTCCCGTTTCGCCCCAAGTTCGACGAGCAGGTTCAGACAGGCAATTGCCGCAGCCCCCGCGCCCGATGTGACGATCTTTGCGCTATCAAGATTTTTGCCGGCCAGTTCCAGACCGTTCAGTACGGCTGCCGCGACAATGATGGCGGTGCCGTGCTGGTCATCATGAAATACCGGAATATCCATCCGGGTTTTGAGCTTTTCCTCGATATCAAAACATTCCGGCGCCTTGATATCTTCCAGATTTATGCCGCCGAATGTTGGTTCAAGTGCTGCAACCGTGTCGACCACGCTGTCCACGGTTTTGGCATCGATTTCGATGTCGAACACATCAATGCCGGCGAATTTTTTAAACAGGACCGCCTTGCCCTCCATAACCGGCTTGGAGGCGAGTGGTCCGATATTGCCGAGGCCAAGCACGGCGGTGCCGTTTGACACCACGCCGACGAGATTGGCGCGTGCGGTATAGTCGGACGCTTTTGCCGGCGTTTTTTTAATCTCAAGACAGGGCGCTGCGACCCCGGGCGAATAAGCAAGCGCAAGATCGCGCTGATTTCCAAGCGGTTTCGTCGCCTGGATTTCCAGCTTTCCGGGCAGGGGAAACTGATGGAAAAACAGCGCACTTTGGTCGAATTCCGACAGTTCACCTTTTTCGCTTGCCGTTTTGTCAGACATTTTGCCTCCCGGTTAATGCCCCGAAGAATAGGTTTTTAGCCTTTCCTGGCGCTTGTCCTTGGTTGGTTCTCGCAGCTCAACTCTGTTCAGCCCCAAAGCTGACGTTCTGGCGGGAACACAGTTGATCCATCGTAGTGAAGTCCAGGTACCCTGTCTCTTTCGAGCAGCAAAGGCCCGTCAAGGTCGACGAAATCGGCCGTCTGGGCAAGCAGGACTGCCGGCGCCATTGCCAGCGAGGTGCCGACCATGCAACCGACCATAATTTTCAAGCCGAGATTTTTGGCCTTGTCGCGCGTGGCAAGCGCGCTGGTGAGGCCACCCGCCTTATCGAGCTTGATGTTGACCGCATCATAGCGTCCGGCAATCCGGTCCAGATCATCGGCCACATGGATGCTTTCATCGGCGCATATCGGCACTGGATGATCGAGTTCACCCAAAATATCATCGGCAGCAGCGGGCAGGGGCTGTTCGATAAGTTCAATTCGGTTTTTTGCCGCCGCAATAAGGTTTTCCCCGATATTGGCTGCCGTCCAGCCCTCATTGGCATCGGCGATGATCCTTGAGCGGGGGGCTGCTTCGGCCACCGCCTGCATCCGCTCTGCATCATTGTCACCGCCGAGCTTGATTTTCAGCAGTTCATGCCCGCTGGCAGCCGCTGCCGCTTCTGCCATTTTTTCGGGCGTGTCAAAGGAAAGTGTGTAGGCGGTTATGAGAGGTTTCGGTGCGGTACGGCAGGCAAAGCGCGAGACCCGGCATCCTGCAAGCCGGGCTTCCAGATCCCATAAGGCGCAATCGACGGCGTTGCGCGCAGCACCCGCCGGCATGGCCTCAAGCAGGCTCAGCCGGTCCATTCCTTGCGAAATAACGCTGGCCATTGCCGCGATTGCCTCGTGCACACCATCCAGCGTTTCGCCATAGCGGGCATAGGGTACGCATTCGCCCCGCCCCGATTTGCCGCCTTCGGTAACTTTACAGGTGATGACAGCCGCTTCGGTTTTTGAACCGCGGGAGATGCGAAATGATCCTGCAATCGGATAGTGTTCGATTGCGATCGATAGGCTACGCTGCATTCAAAAGTCCCAGGCTGATTCGATAACAGGGCTGCAAGTCGTTTTGTCCATGAATTTGTGGTAGAAGTAGCACGGATAATCCATGTTGACCAAAGTAAAAACCGGTGCAGATAAGCAAAGGCCGATTGGCTTGTCCATCGACGAGCTAGAGCCTGGTCGCCTTGTGCTGGCACTTGAGGGCATCTGGACTACGGGCACGGTGGCATTGATCGATGCCGAAATGCGCGAAGTTGAAAGCCGGCCCGGCATCTTGGCAATGACAATTGATCTCCAGGCGGTAAAAAAAATGGATACGGCCGGTGCCTGGCTGGTCCAGCGCCTGGTCACCGCGCAACGGCAGATGGGCAATGAGGCGAGGCTTATAGGCCAGACATCCGTCATGACCACGCTGTTGGAGGCTGTTTCAGATGTGGCAGATGAGGCGGGCGAGCCGGCCGGGCGAACCGGCCGCAGTCTGCTCGTTTTAGCGCTGGAAAGGATCGGCCGTCTCGTGGTCGATTTCTATCAGGAATTCCTGATGGGTATGCATATTCTGGGCGCGACAATTCGCGGTGCTCAGATGAAAGCCGGCCGCCGCCCGACATTGCGGCCCGCCGCCGTCGTCAGCCAGATGGAGCGGATGGGTGTTGGCGCTCTGCCTGTCGTGCTGCTGATGTCGGCAATCATTGGAGCCATTATTGCACAGCAAGGGGCATTTCAGCTGCGCTATTTTGGAGCCGAGATATTCGTTGTCGATCTGGTTGCTATCCTCGTATTGCGGGAAATCGGCGTGTTGCTGACCGCGATCATGATAGCGGGGCGCTCCGGCAGTGCGATTACCGCCGAAATCGGTTCAATGAAAATGCGCGAAGAGGTTGATGCGCTGAAAGTCATCGGGCTCAATCCGGTGGGCGTGCTCGTTTTTCCGCGTCTGGTGGCGTTGGTTATCATGCTGCCATGCCTGACGATCGCTGCCAATGCGGCAGCACTGGCAGGTGCGATTGCCGTTGCGTGGGTCTACTCCGATATTCCGCCGGTAGCCTTTATCGAGCGTATGCATATCGGCATCGACCTGACAACGATCTTTGCCGGACTGATCAAGGCGCCTTTCATGGCGATCATCATTGGCATCATTGCCTCCATTGAGGGGCTTAAAACCGGCGGAAGCGCTGAATCGCTCGGCCAGCATGTCACGGCGTCCGTGGTGAAATCCATATTCATCGTCATATTGGTGGATGGATTGTTTGCCATGTTTTATGCCGCAATTGATTTCTAGGGTCTGTTTGATGAGCAGCAACGGCAGACATAGCGGGTCCGGCAATGGTCCGTCAGACGGCCTGGAACCCATCCTGTCCGTTCGCGATGTCACGGTTGCGTTTGGCCGGAATGTCATTTTGGAAAACCTCTGCCTGGATGTGCGCAAAGGCGAAATTCTGGGGTTTGTCGGCGCGTCCGGCGCCGGTAAATCGGTATTGTTGCGCTCCGTCCTGGGGTTGAACAAGAAACAGTCTGGCACAATCTGGCTGTTCGGACAGGACATGGATAAGATCTCCGACGAAGAGCGCGTCAGGATCGACATGCGGCTTGGCGTGTTGTTTCAGCATGGGGCATTGTTTTCAGCGTTGACCGTCAAGGAAAACATCCAGGTGCCGATGCGGGAATATCTTGATCTGCCCAATGAGCTGATGGACGAACTTGCGCGGCTGAAGCTTGAACTGGTCGGGCTGGCGCCAACAGCGGCCGACAAATACCCCTCCGAACTGTCCGGCGGCATGATCAAACGGGCAGCCCTTGCAAGGGCTCTGTCGCTTGACCCGGATATCGTGTTTCTGGACGAACCGACCTCGGGGCTCGATCCGATCGGCGCGGCCGAATTCGACGATCTTGTGGTAAAGCTGCGCGATACGATGGGGCTGACAGTCTACATGGTGACCCATGATCTCGACAGCCTCCATTCGGCTTGCGACCGAATCGCTGTATTGGGGGAACGTCGTGTGTTGATCGAGGGAACCTTGTCCGACATGCTCGCATTTGAAGAGCCATGGGTGAAATCATATTTCCGGGGCAAGCGCGCGCGCCTCGTTCAAACGCGCCTGCCGGCATAGGTCGACTGGATGGAAACAAAAGCCAACTACGTTCTGGTCGGACTGTTCACGCTGATTGCAACCGCCGTGATCTTCGCCTTTGTCTACTGGACGGCGCGGGTTGGCGACAGTAGCCAGACAACGCTTTTGAGAGTGCGTATTCCAGGCTCCGCCTCCGGATTGGGACGGGGCAGCTTCGTACTGTTTAACGGCGTCAAAATCGGTGATGTCACCCGGGTCTACATCGACATTTCCAATCCGAATGTGGCGATTGCCGACACGTTGGTTGACCGGCTGACGCCCATTACCACATCCACTCGCGGCACGCTGGGCATCGTCGGACTTACGGGAACGACCAATATCGAGCTTCAGGGCGGCGATCTGAGCGAAGACAACATTCTGGCTGCGGCTGCCGTCAAAGGGACTGTGCCGGAAATTGTCGCCGAACCCTCCGTTGTGACCAATATTCTTGAATCGGCAACGACGCTGATGGAACGCGCGGAGGGCGTTTTTGGCGGGCTGGAAACCTTTGTCCAGGATGCGCGCGGTCCCTTGACCGAAACATTGCGCAACACAGAGAAATTCTCCAATGCGCTGGCCAACAATGCAGACGAAATCGACGCTTTCCTGGCCAATGCGGGCAGGCTTTCCAACACGCTTGGGGAGATGTCGGGACAGCTTGAGGGCACGCTTCAGGCAGCAGAAAAGCTACTGGTGTCGGTTGATGAGAAGAAGATCGATACCATTATTGCCAATGTCGAGAATTTTACCGGCAAACTCAATGATGCCGCCGACGACATTGATGGCGTGATGAACAATGTCAAATCGGCGTCGGATTCTATCGCCGGATTATCGAAGCGCGCCGGCACGGCGCTCGACAAGGTCGACGACATTTTGGGCAGCGTGGATGGTGAAACGGTCCAAACGGCGCTGACCAACATTTCCGAAGCCAGCAGCGCGGCAAAAACCGTTGCAGACGATCTGTCCAAGGTAACCGGCAAGTTCGGCGACCGGGCAGAAGACATTGATCAGATCATCGCTGACGCAAGGACGCTTTCCAACCGGCTGGCCAGGGCATCTGATAAAATAGACAATGTCATGACCGGTCTGGACACGGCGGTAACCTCGATATCCGGTTTTTCCGAACAGGCGGGTGGAACCCTTCAAAAAGTCGATGAGATTTTGGAAGGTGTGGACGCCGGCGAGGTCAAGGCGGCAATCGGCAATATTGTCGAGGCCAGTGAAACCGCCAATGCGGCGGTCAAGGACGTTGCCAAGGTCACCGGCAGGGTTGGCGAACGTGCTGAAGACATTGACGGGATCATCGACAATGCGGCTGAGCTGGCTGAACGGCTGAACAAGGCGTCGGAGCGTGTTGACGGGGTAATGGCCAAACTGGATAGCGTGCTGGGGTCGGATGAAACCGGCGGCGTGGTTGCCGAAGCGCGTGAAACATTGCAGGCGTTTCGCGAGGTTGCAGAAACACTAAATGCCCGAACAGCAAAGATTGCCGACGGTTTGGCGCGATTTTCCGGCCAGGGGCTTCGTGATGTTGAAGCGCTGGTTCGCGACAGCCGCCGGTCAATCGTCAGGATCGAGCAGGCGATCAGCGAGCTTGAGCGCAATCCGCAGCGCATCTTGTCCGGTGGAGAAGGATCGGTGCGCCGCTATGATGGCCGCCGCCGCCGTTGACATCCGCGGTAAGGGCTAGCAAGACATTGGCAGGTTGCCGAACAAATGCGGTGATGGCAGGCAGTATGGGGAGCAAAGCGGTTGAAAGCAGCATTGTTACGCGCTTCGGCCATAGTGGCGGTTTCGGCCCTGTTGTCGGGCTGCTCTGTGCTGGGTGGCGGTTCCAAGCCGCTCGACACCTATGTGCTGACGGCACCACAACCGCCGGTCTCAGGCCGGCGCCTGACGCGGCGGCAGGCCATCGTGGCCGAACCGTCTGCGCTGAAGGCGCTTGACGGTGAAGACATTGTTATCCGCTCTTCGACAACTGCCCTGCAATATCTCGATGGCGCCCAGTGGGGTGACCGCCTGCCGAAAATAATCCAGGCGCGGCTTATCGAGA
Organism: Rhizobiaceae bacterium; assembly: GCA_963669455.1. Taxonomy (GTDB): domain Bacteria; phylum Pseudomonadota; class Alphaproteobacteria; order Rhizobiales; family Rhizobiaceae; genus JAWKWH01. Next base: position 2,568,339 of record OY770026.1, on the reverse strand, counting down.
CGTTTCAACGTTCGCGCCGGCTGGGCGGTGTCGGCAAGCCGGGCGAGGGGCTGGCGGTCGATTACCAGATCGTCGCGGATATCCGGGCCTTTGAGATCCGGGTGGAGGCGGGTGATGTTGCATATGTGGCCATCGCGGTCAAACTGCTGAATGACCGCAACGGCGTGGTCCGCGCCACAAGGCTGTTTGAGGTGCGGTCAAATGTGACCGGCCGCGGCAATGATGCCTATGTTGCGGCGTTGGATGCTGCGTTTGCAGCCGTGGCGCTGGACATTGTTGACTGGTCCATCAGGCGCATGTGAGTTGCCTTCCCGGGCACGTCTCTGGTCACGCTTCTCGCGCCAACAATCCCATAACTTGCGCTGCGCCAATCCCGCCCGATAGGAGCGGGTTGATAGTACGACCCTGCCGGATTGTGGTGTCCGTTTCCGCTTAGAGCCGACCGGCGGCATGGGCGAGCATCGTATAGACTTTGCCGGTATCCGACGTCAGATAGGTCTGTGTCATGATACTGTCGCGGTCGTTGCGCTCGACGTCATCCAGCAGTTTTTCGAAATCCTTGCAATAGCGGTCGACCGCGACGCGGAAATCGCCATCCGTTTGATATTTGCGGCGAATTTCATCGAATGTCTGCTGGCCTTTAAGCGTGTAGAGGCGGCGGGTAAACGCGTTGCGTTCGCCACGGCGATAGCGCTCCCAGAGTTCTACCGAGGCATCGTGATCGATGGCGCGGGCGATATCGACAGAAAGCGAGTTTAGCGATTCCACCACGTGAAGCGGCGACCGGCTTTCGGTGCGCTCGTCTGGTGTTTTTGCCTCCGGGGCTGATGGTTCATCCTGCTCGTCGCGCGATGCCCGGCGAAGCAGGTCCTGAACCCAGCCGCTGCTCGCCGCGCCTTCAGCGGGCTCCAGCGCCGGGGTGGAAGCCTCCGGCTTTGCGGCAACAGGTGCCGGTTTTTTCGGTGCGGCTGCTGGTGCAGGGGGAGCTGCCAGTGCCGGTGCGGGCGCTCTTATGGCAGCGGGTGCTTTTGCCACAGGTGGTCTTTGCTGCTGTCCGCCACCACCCACATCGAATAGGCGGCCGGATTTCGACACGATTTCGGAAAGTTCCTTCAGCGCATTGATCTGATCGGAAACGGCCCGGCGCATGGCGCTGGTTGATTCCTTTGCCTCTTCGGGGAGATCGAAAACACCCTTGCGCAGATCGGTTCTTGTTGCTTCCAGCTCCGTGCGGATACGGTTTGCCGTCTCGCGCATCTCCTCGGTCGCACCGGTGAAGCGCTCGGTGGCGGTTTCCATTACTCCGGCGATGGTCTTGTGGATCCGGTCCGCCGTTTCGCGGGTACGGCCTTCTGCGGTGTTGATCGACTGGCCGACGAGCGTCTCGAATGACCGCATTACCCGCTCGATTTCTTCCGATTTGGCAACCAGGCCCGACGCCAGTCCTTCCAGTGCGCCCTGGCGGTCATCAAGCGTGTGCGACAGGTTGGATTGCGCCGCCGACAGCAGTTCGGAGGCGCTGGACAACACTTTGCCATGTTCGTCAAAGCGCGATGCGATTTGAGCGACCTGGTCGAGCGTATTGGTCGACAGGTCATTGAGGCGGCCCGTATTGTCTTCAAGAATGCGTGCCGAACTGGAGAAACTGTCTGCCGCCTTGGCTGTATTGGACGCAAACTGCTCGGTGGTTATCGACAACCGCCCATCGACCTCTGTCAGGTTTCGTGCGGCCATGTCGATCAGTTCGCCAAGGCGCGAATTGGACGATGTCAGACGGTCGATCAGCTCGGCGACGGTCTCTGACAGGCTCGAACTTGCGCTGTCGACGGCAGATAGTGTTTCGCTGGTACGATTGGCAATCGCATTGACCAGGGTCGCATTCTGGTTGCGCAGTTTTTCTGCCGCCAGTTCGGTTGCTTCGGCAAGGTCGCGCTGAAGATGGCCGCCGCTTTCGGCGAATTGCGCGACCAAAGGCCTCGCCGTTTCGTCCAATATTCTTGCGATCTCGCTTGACCTTCCAGCCAGCATTTCGTTGAGCTCGCGTGTTCTGTCGGCGATTGTTTCGGCTGCATTGCCCGTGCTTGCCGATATACGCTCATCAAGCGATGCAAAAGTCGTGGTCAGCGAATCGGCGCGGGCCAGTAAATTCGCCTCGGTCTCGGCGACCTGTTCTGTCAGGCGGCGCGAAATGGTCTCCGCACCTTCCGCCAGGCGCATTTCGGCTTCGCTCATACCATCGGTGATACGGGCGGCGACAGTCTGCGCGCTCGCCGAAAGCCGGTTTTCCGCCTGACCCAATCCTGATGTGATGTGAGCGGCGGCCTGCTGTGCTCCTTCGGCAAGGCGTATTTCGGCTGCCGACAAAGTGCTGGTGATCTCATCGCTGCGGCTTGCCATTTCTGCTGCCGCCTGCTGGACGCCGGCGGTAAGCCTGGTTTCCGCATCACTCAGTCCGGCGTCGATATGAGCGGTGGCCTGCTGTGCTCCTTCAGCAAGGCGTATTTCGACAGCCGACAAGGTTTTGGTGATTTCATCGCCATGGGTAACCAGTTCCGAGGCCGCCTTCCTGACACTGGTAGAGAGCCTGTCTTCTGCTCCGCCTAGGCCGGATTCAATATGGGCTGTGGCCTGTTGTGCACTTTCTGCCAGGCGCTGTTCGACGGTCGATAGTTTGCTGGTGATATCCTCGCCGCGTGCTGCCAGCTCGGCTGATGTCTGATGGGTACGCGCGATGATTGCCTGCTCGGCATCTTCGAACACGGCCGTAACCTCGTTTGCCCTGGCCAGAAGACTGCTCTCTGCTGCACCGAACACATTGGCGATCTCGCCGGCCTTTGAAGACAGGCCATCGGCAGTGGCCGCAGCCCTTGCCGCGATTTTTTTATCGGCATCCTTGAATGTGGCGTCGGCGGCGTCGGTCAGCGACCGGGTGACTTCGAGGACCTTGTCGCGCAAGGCTCCAGCAACCGATACCGCGCTGCCTTCCAGGGTCTTGCGGACGTTTTCGACACCGGCACTGAGTGCGGTCTGCATCGTGGCGGTGCGTTCCTCGATCACGCCGGTCTGATCTTGGAAGACCTGTTCGATATGGGCGACATCGGAGGCGACGGAGTTGGAAACCTGCGATGCGCGATCGGAAATGGCGCTCAAATGTTCGCCAACGGCCTTGTCCATAGCGCCGCGGCTGTCTGAGAGTTTTGCAAGATCGGATTCGATAATGCCGGTGATGCCTCTGCGGCTCTCCGACAGCATTTGCTCGAACTCGGTTGATTTGCGCTGCAGGTTTTCCAAATCGGCTGACAGTGCGCCGGAAATTTCCTCGCGATTGGCTGACAGGGCTGCCGAGAAGCTGGCGGCGCGCTCCTGCAGCGCAGCCAAATCGGCCTCGACCAGATTGGCCAGCGTTTCGCGATTCGCCGTCAGTGATTTGGCAAAGCCGGCCGCGCGCTCTTCCAGTTTGGCGACATCAGAGTCCAGAATTGAGGAAACCTGGGTTCTGTTCTGCGCCAGTTTTTCTCCAAACTGCGATACCCGCTCTTCCAGTTCGGTGAGGTTTTCGCCCAGCATGGTTGAAACCGCAGCACGGCCTTCCGACAGGCTGTTGGAAAGCTCCTTTGTCTTGGTCGATATCTGGTCGGAAGTGGATTTGACCAACGAGGCAAGCTCCTCGGAGATCGTTGCCTTGCCCAGATCGATCGCACTCGACATTTCGGTTTTGCCGCTGGCGAAGGTTTCCGCGATTTCCTTGGTGCGCTCCATCAGCGATTCGTTGATCTGGCGTGCGCGCAATTCCAGGGCGGCGTTCAGCTTTTCAGATCCACCCTCAAGCGCTTCTGCACGCGTCTGGAACTGGCTGATCAGAGCCTGACCGCGTTCAGTCAGGGTCTTTTCAATGCCGGCGAGCCTGATATCGAATTCACCGGTCATGGATTTGGTGGCGCCGCCCAGCAGCGTGATCATCGAGTTGGTGCGTTCATCCAACAGCCCCGAGAGCGACGAGGTCATCTCATCCGTTCGTTCGGTCAAGGTCGCAATGCGTGTATCGAGAAGGCTGGCGAATGCATCGCCCGAGGTGGTGATTCGCGAGGAAATTTCATCCATGCGCTCATCAATCGAACGGTAGATCGCGTTGCCGCTGTCATTGAAGCGGTCGATCAGGTCATTGCCTGAGGTGTTCAAGGTGGTGGTAAGCTGTGTTGAGGCATTGAGCACATTGTCGCGAATAATATCGCTTGCCGAACCCAGCTCTTCTTTCAACTGTTCATGGGCGCCGGAAATCGACGCGCGAACCCGCTCGGCGTGGCTCACCACCATGTCGCGCTCGCTGCCAAGCCCATCGACGAGGCCGCGGATGCGGGCTTCATTGTCACTATAGGCGCGCTCCAGCTGGGTCACTTCATTGTGGACCAGCGTTTCCAGTTCGACGGCACGGGCCAGGGTGCGTTCAATGCCTTCGCCCATTGCGGAAACCTCACGCCGGACGGCCTGTCCAACCGTCATGACGCGATCTGCGGCAAGGTTTTCAGGCTCTGCCAGACGGAAGGCAACTTCGGTGATCGACTGTGCGGCTATGCGCATTTCCTGCGCACGGCGCACCAACATCGCAAAGCCCCAGAACAACAAGACGGGAATGACGATGCCAACGGCAAGCAGGATCACATGCGGCTGGGCAGCCAACTGGTCCAGTGAACGGATCTGCCATATTTCCGGCGCATAGAGCTGATTGCCAAGCGCTAAACCGCCGGCCAGCCAGATCACCGACAACAAAGCAATCATCCAAAACACCGTGTTGGGTGCGGCTCGATTCATGGTCTGCAGCAGCGAGCGGTAGTTTTTCTGGCGATCGTCATTGGCCGGCGAAAACGCCGAGCGGGAAGCCTGTACGGCCTCTACCGGGCGCAATTCGCCAGACGTGCTGGCCGGTATTTCCGGCGCCTTGGCAGGGGCTGATGTTTCAGGCGGTGACTGTTCGGTGGCGGTATCGGCCGGTTTGTCCTGATCTGTGTCGGCGTCGGCGGCCGCTGCGGGCGTACCGGCATCGCCGGCGTCCTGTTCGTCGGCTTCAGTGGCCTTCTTGCTTTCGTTGGCGAGGTCGTCGGCTGCCTGTGTAATCTGAGCCTCAAGCTCATCCATCGATGTGCCCAACTCGTCATCGGGAACATCGACGTCGATATCCAAATCGATATCGAGAGCTTCTTCAAGCTCCTGCTCGACACTCTGATCCAGTTTTTTGTTGCTGGTAGATTTTCGCGCCATGCCGCTAATACCCTATCGCCAATAGATCATGCGGAAGCCGCTGACGGCTCCCCGTTCCGCACGAATTTCAACACCCATATTGCTCGTTATCGTAGAGCTCTCTCTCTTTAAATGGAACCATTTAATAGTGCACCCGAAAAAAGTTTAAATAAATGGTTAACGACAGTTATGAACTGAAAACCGGGCATTTGTACACGAATATTAACCCGATCTCCATACCAGCATGGCATGATGGCAACATTGTAAAGCGTATACGGGATGTGTGGACGATGACTGAGGTGAGTCTTAAGGCAGTAGCCTTTTCAATGCCAGGTGGCGAACATAGCCCGCCGTCTCAGTCGCGGCCAGTCGACCTCGTTCACCTGGCGCGCCAGACCATGGGCGACCGGATGCTGGAAGAAGAGGTTTTGCAGCTATTCATGCAACAGGCCTCGCTGATGGGCGACAAAATCCGGACGGCCAACCCTTTGGAGCGCAAACGCCTGGCCCACGGTCTGAAGGGGTCGGCGCGCGGTATAGGCGCGTTCGCCGTTGCCGATTGTGCTGGCTCCATTGAGGCCAATCCCGAGCAATCCTCCCTGATCAACGAGTTGATTGATCGGCTTGATGCTGTCCGCCAGTTTATCGCGGCAATCAACCGCTAAACCGCTAAACCGCCAAGCCGGGTTGTTGAAACCAAACCCAGGTTTTCGCCATTTCCACGGCGTATGCTGCATTTTTCGGGGTTTGACGGGCCGGTATATCTGCTATTTTGCTGCTACTTGAATTCAGCAGGCGATGACAGTGTTTTTCAGAAAAATCATTAAGGCGCTATACAGAAGCGCGCGCGCACTGAACAACGCCCTTTACCGGTCGGATATCCGCAACAGCGAGGAAGATCACCGCGCCGAATTTATGCGCCGCGCCTTTCATGCGCTCAATTTCAACGGAATTTCGGGCGATTATGCCGAATTCGGTTCGCATGGCGCCACGACGTTTGCTCTTGCCTATCACGAAATCATGCGCTGGCCGAAAGCCCGAAAGCTCTGGGCGTTCGATTCCTTTGCGGGCCTGCCCGAGCAGGAAGGCGAAAAAGACTATCATCCGGGCTGGAAGAAAGGGAAAATGTCGACCTCGCTGGAGGTGTTCCACCGCCACTGCCAGCGGCGGGGCATTCCAGATGGCGCCTATCAAGCGGTTGAAGGGTTTTACGAGCAAACCATTGGGAAGGCTGAAGCTGATGCGGCCGGTTTGCCGTCCGATATTGCTCTCGCCTATGTGGATTGCGATCTCTATAGCTCCACCAGCACTGTCCTTGGCTTCCTCAAACCACGGTTGAAGCACGGAATGATCATCGCATTTGATGACTATTTCTGTTTTTCCGACCGTACAATCTCGGGCGAACGCAAGGCTTTTGTCGACATATTTGGCAATGATCAGCGATTTCAGTTCCTCCCTTATGTCCAATATGGCTGGCATGGCATGTCATTTATCGTCGAAGACAGGCGTCTGACCGGCGAAGACACATAAATTGAGAAGACAAATAAACTGAAATGTGATTGCCCGGCCCGTTTGCAGGTTGACTCATCCGGTCGATTGGTTAAGTCGGCTAAACGTTGCAAAAAATGAGGCATTTGATGGCCAAAATCACATTCATAACATCTGATGGAAACCGCCAGGAGGTTGATGCCGAATCCGGATCGACCGTGATGGAGGCCGCCATCAAGAATGCCATACCGGGTATTGAGGCCGAGTGCGGCGGAGCGTGTGCCTGCGCGACCTGTCACGTCTATGTCGACGAAAACTGGGCGGAAAAGACCGGCTCGCCGGAAGCGATGGAAGAGGACATGCTCGATTTTGCGTTCGATGTCCGGCCAACTTCACGCCTATCTTGTCAGATCAAGGTCGCCGATGAGCTGGATGGCCTGGTCGTCAATATCCCTGAGCAACAGGGCTGATTATTGGCTCTGGACCTTTGTAGACCCGGTGTCCCGATCCGAAGTTCGTAACATTCTACTGCACGCTCACTGGCGAACTTCAAATCCACCACACTAGGTCCTAATTGGCGCTGATGCGCCCATCCTTGATGCGCTTGATTCGATAACGCAAAAGCCGGAGCATTCTGGCTTCGAAATTGATGCCTTCAACACGGTCAAAGCGTTCCTGGGCCTTATCATGCTTCTTCATGATCCGGGCGGCCAGTTTTTCGCCCTTTGCCGCCAGCTTGGCGCAATTTCTGGCAGAGCCTAGGCCTTTCAGCGCCTGTTCGATCTCACGGGCATGGTTTTTGGCGATGATCACGTGGCTTTCCTCGTGACGTTTAATGTCTGCAGACAGGGTATCCCAAATGATCCGGGTTTCACGGTCCGCCCGGCGGCGCGAGCGCCATTTTGGCAATATGATCCGCGCCTTTACAGCGACATTGGCATCGTTAACCCGGCAAGAGCGCTTGCTTTCGGCGTAGGTAATTGATGTGGAAAACTCCATCTCCGCTGCGCCTGCATGCCGGCGGCCTGTACTTTTGAGCTTCGGACCACGGCGGTTAAGTCCTTTTTCGAGATCCTCAAGCGTTGATCCTTGAACTGAAAAATAGCTGTATTGCTTGGACAGGCTTGCGCCTTTTGCCGGAATGGCAGCCAGCAGCACAGCGGTGGTGAGCACAAGCATCGTCCGGTTCAAGGAGCTTACCTTTCAAAGGCTGTTTTGTTCTACGGCAGCATGCGCCAGCGCCCGATTGTTCGCAAGGCGATTTAAAGAAATAGTGGCGTGCGCGGAAATATTGATTTTAAGGTCTGCGCCGTCGATAAGAGCCTTTTTACAAGGGAAAACCGCATTGGGCAGGAACTGGCATCTGGCGCATGGACGCAAACTGACGCTTGGCCGGCGCGGCCAGGTGATGGGCGTGCTCAATGTCACGCCGGATTCGTTTTCCGATGGTGGGCGGTTTGACAGGCTGGAAACTGCTGTAGCGCAAGCCGGCCGGATGCTCGACGAGGGGGCCGATATCATCGACATTGGCGGCGAATCAACGCGGCCTGGAGGCGATCCGATGTCCGCCGAAGACGAGCAGGCCAGGGTTCTGCCGGTCATCAAGGCGGTTGCCGAAACATATGATGCGATCATTTCGATCGACACCTACAGGGCCAGAACCGCCGAAATGGCGTTGGAGGCCGGCGCTCACATCGTCAATGATGTGTGGGGACTGCAAAAAGAACCGGCAATCGCCGAACTGGCCGCAAGGCGGGGCGCCGGTCTCGTCATCATGCATACGGGACGCGAGCGCGATAAACTTGCCGATGTAATTGAAGATCAGGTTGCGTTTTTGCAAAAATCGCTAGAAATCGCCCGGCAGGCGGGTGTTGCCGACAATCAGATCGTGCTGGATCCGGGTTTTGGCTTTGCCAAGGACGTGGATGAAAATCTCATGCTAATCAACCGGTTTGGTGAAATGCAGACGCTGGGCTACCCGTTGCTGGCGGGAACCTCGCGAAAACGGTTTATCGGTGCCGTGACCGGGCGCGAAGGCGATGCGCGCGACACCGGCACCGCGGCGACAAGCGCAATCTTGCGCATGAAAGGGGCCGATATTCTGCGTGTCCACAATGTCGGTATCAATATTGATGCAATTCAGATAGCAGACCGGGTTCTTTCATGCGAACACGCAAAACCTGACGGCTAACAAAACCAAACGGCTAAAGCGGGAGAATGATTCATGACCACCTACACGATGCGCATGGTCAATTGTGCGTTTTTTGCCCGCCATGGTCTCATGGAGGAGGAAGAGCGGCTGGGTCAGCGCTTTTATGTCGATGCCAAGCTTACCGTCGAGCCGGGCAGGGCGCTTGAAGAGGATGCGATTGAAGATACGGTCGACTATGGTGTCGCATTTCAGGTCATCGAATCCATCGTTACTGGAAAGCGCCGGTCTTTGATCGAGACCCTGGCGCTGGATTGCGCCAAGGCGCTGGTGACGCGCTATCCGCAAATCAAGTCCGCCGCCATTACGGTGAGGAAACCGAACGCACCGGTTCCAGGTGTTTTAGATTATGCCGAGGTGACCGTTGTCTGGCCCAGTTGATCCCCCTTCAGGCGAGCAGGTATTTCTTGGTCTTGGCGGCAATCTCGGTGATCCGCGCCAGGCGATGGTTAGAGGGCTGATCGCGCTAAACCTGATGCGCCAGGTATCGGTTGTCCGTGTTTCATCCCTTTACCGCACACCACCCTGGGGCAAGCTGGATCAGCCGGATTTTTTAAACGCGGTTGCTGAATTACGCTGTGTCTTAAAGCCACGAATGCTGTTGAACCAGTGTCTCGGGATCGAGCGTGCGTTCAATCGGCAGCGGGGCGAACGATGGGGGCCGCGCAGCATCGATCTGGATATTATCGCATTCGGCATAAGAACTGTCAGCGAACCGGGGCTGGAACTTCCCCATCCGCGGCTTTGCGAACGGGCCTTCGTTTTAAAGCCGCTTGCCGAGATCGCGCCGCAAGTTGAGATTGCCGGACAGCCGGTCTTCGAAATGCTTGCAGCAGTCGATTGCTCGGGAATTGGCATCGAGTTTAAAGGCGGGGGCTGGTTTTTCGAGCATTTGCCCGACGCGCGAAAGTAGCGCGCTAAACGGAAAAACTCGTGCCGCAGCCGCATGATGCGACCGCATTGGGGTTTTTTACCTGAAACGACTGGCCGATCAAATCATCAACGAAATCAATCACTGATCCACCCATATAGACCATCGACAGCTCGTCGATCAGGACGGTGGCACCATCGCGCTCAATGGCGAGGTCGTTATCATTGCGTTCAGATACGAGGTCGAATTTGTAGGAAAACCCTGAGCAGCCGCCGCCTTCGACCGCAACGCGCAACGCCGTCTTGTCCGGTTCGCCGGCAAGAATGGCTGTGATGCGCTTTGCCGCCGCCGCACTGACGGCAACGCCTTTGGCGTCGACTGGAGTATCCAAAATATCTAAATCGCTGCTCATATGCTGGCAAACCTTGCTTCGCTTACTCCCAAATAGGTATGTAGCGTTGCAGCACAAGTCAATTGCCCGGCTTTTCAGATGGCCTAGGCAAACGGGAGCATTGCCGTAAATGAGCAAACTTGCCGGTATCGGCTTCGGTTATCGTCCGCGTGCGGTATGGGCGAGCGACCCGGCCGCCTCGCGTGGCAGATTTCATGACGAGACCGAAAGCCCGACACGAACACCGTTCCAGCGCGACAGGGACCGGATTATCCATTCCACCGCGTTTCGGCGCCTCAAACACAAGACCCAGGTCTTTGTCGCCCATGAGGGCGATCACTACCGCACCCGGCTCACCCACACGATTGAGGTAGCCCAGATTGCCCGCGCCCTGGCGCGTGCGCTGCGGCTGGACGAGGATCTGGCCGAAGCAATCGCCCTGGTCCATGATTTTGGCCATACACCGTTCGGCCACACCGGAGAAGACGCGTTGAACAGCCGCATGTCGGACTATGGCGGGTTTGACCACAACGCCCAGTCGCTTCGCATCGTTACCCGCCTGGAAAACCGTTATGCCGAGTTCATGGGGCTCAATTTGAGCTGGGAAACGCTTGAGGGGCTGGTCAAGCATAATGGCCCGATTGGAACCCTTGACGATGACAGCGAACCGGTTTCGGAAACGATTTTGTCCTTTGATGCGCTGTTTCCGCTAGACCTTGACGTGCATGCGTCGCTGGAAGCGCAATGCGCAGCCATCGCCGACGATATCGCCTATAATGCTCATGATACCGATGACGGGTTGCGCTCCGGCCTGTTGACATTCGACATGCTAGGCGGTGTGCCGTTCTACCGCTCGATCCTGGATGAAATCGCAGACCGTTATCCGGGGCTGGATGATGTTCGAACCGGCCACGAACTGATGCGCCGGCAGATCACCGCGATGGTGGAGGACGCTATTGCGACATCGATTGCCGGGATTGATCAGCTCAATCCCCGCTCGCCCGATGATATCCGCAAATCAGGGCAGACCATTGTCAGGTTTGGTCCTGCGATGTCCGGCGATGAAAAGGCAGTAAAAGCGTTTTTGTTTGAAAACCTCTATCGCAACCAGGATGTCATGGCCGTCCGCAAGAAGGCCGATCGTGTCATCAGGGAGTTGTTTGACAGGTATTTCGACGATCTCTCGGCAATGCCGGAAGGATGGCGCGAGGGGCTTGATCGTGCCACGGCCAAGGTGCGCGCGCGCCATGTGGCGGATTTTCTTGCCGGCATGACAGACACTTACGCGATCGGCGAATACCGGCGGCTGTTTGACCCCGATTTTGAATTGGGATAATCGGGCGCATTGTGTGTCAAAGCCTGTTATCAAACACATCCCCAATCCGGAACCCTCTCAAATGAACATTTTTGCTGATCTTCGTACCCGTATCATTGACGCGGTGCGGACGCTCAAACTGGTCGACAGGCAAGGCGGCGAGCCGGATTTTTCCAAAATTACCGCCGAACCGCCGCGCGATCCAAGTCATGGTGATATCGCCACCAATGCGGCGATGGTTCTGGCCAAGGCGGTCGGCGAACCGCCGCGGGTGCTTGCTGAAAAGATCGCCGGTAAATTAAGCCAGGATGAGGATATCGATACCGCAACCGTCGCCGGGCCAGGCTTTATTAATCTGAAAATGGCGTCCGCCTACTGGATCGCTGAGCTTGGCCAGGTGCTGGAGGCGGGCAGGGATTATGGCCGTTCGGATGTTGGCAAAGGCCGCAAAATCAACGTCGAATATGTGTCGGCCAATCCGACCGGGCCGATGCATGTTGGCCATTGCCGCGGCGCTGTTGTCGGCGATACGCTCGCCAAGCTTTTGGCTTTTGCCGGCGCTGAGGTCACCAAAGAGTATTATATCAACGACGCCGGCGTCCAAATCGACGTGCTGGCACGGTCGGTCTGGCTGCGCTATCTGGAGGCGACCGGCGAGGCGATCGGCGACATACCGCAGGGGCTATATCCGGGCGATTATCTTGTGCCGGTGGGTGAGGCGCTGGCTGGCGAATTCGGCTCTTCGCTGAAGGACATGGCCGAAGACGAAGCGCTCAAAATCGTCTCCGAGCGCACGATCGATGCGATGATGGAGATGATCCGAGGCGATCTTGATACGCTGAATATCCGCCACGACGTGTTTTTCTCCGAGCGCACATTGCATCGCGACAATGGCGCACCGATTTCGGCTTCCATTGAAGAGTTGCGCGAAAAAGGCAACGTCTATCGCGGGACACTGCCGCCGCCCAAAGGTCAAAAGCCGGATGATTGGGAAGATCGCGAGCAATTGTTGTTCCGGTCAACGGCGGTTGGCGACGACATGGACCGCCCGCTGGTCAAATCGGATGGTTCCTATACCTATTTTGCCGCCGATGTTGCCTATCTGAAGGACAAGGTCGATCGCGGTTTCACCGAAACGGTCTTTGTGCTGGGCGCGGACCACGGCGGTTATGTCAAGCGGATGGAGGCGCTGAACCGGGCGCTGACTGGTGGAGCATCGAAACTGACCGTTATTCTTTGCAATCTGGTCAAGCTCTATCGTGATGGTGAGCCGGTAAGAATGTCCAAACGCGCTGGAGAATTCGTCACTTTGCGCGATGTGGTCCATGAGGTCGGCCGCGATCCCGTCCGCTTCATGATGTTATTTAGAAAGAACATGGAGCCGCTCGATTTCGATTTTGCCAAAGTGACCGAGCAGTCGAAGGACAATCCGGTGTTCTACGTACAATATGCTTGTGCCCGCTGCCATTCGGTTTTTCGTCAGGCACGCGATGTGCTTGGCCTTGAGGAACTTAAACCGGAGCAGATGCGCCACAACCTGCCACTGCTCCAAGATGACGGCGAATTGGCGATTATCCGCAAGCTTGCCGAGTATCCCAGAGTGGTCGAGGCGTCTGCACAAATGTTCGAGCCGCATCGCATCGCATTTTATCTCTACGACCTTGCATCGGCATTTCATGCCCATTGGAATCGGGGAAACGAGACAAGCAGCTTACGCTTTGTTAAGGTTAACAACTCTAAAATGAGCTATGCCAGACTGGGGTTGGTGCAGGCAGTATCCCACGTGCTGACATCCGGACTGGGATTGATAGGGGCCGAGGCACCGGAGGAAATGCACTAGGGACCGGCTGAAGCCCGTCACCTTTTGCCCACAATGCTCTGGTACCGGCAAGGTGAATTGGCGCGAGGAAACGCGCTCAAGAGTTTGAGTAACGGGGATAGCATGGCCGAAGCAAACCAGGCGAAAGAACTCCAGGATCAACCGGTTTCAAAAGAAGATCCGATTTCTGAACTTTCGGACATCATGAAGTTTGATCCTGTTGAGGCTGCGCTCGAACAAGCCGACGAAGCGCTACAAATTGATCTTGAAAACGAACTCATGGGTGAACTTGCCCTGGTTGAGCAGGAAGACCAGGCCGCTGATCGTGAGCCGGCCACGGCCGCCGATCCTACAGAGCCTCAACCTGCCGCAGCGACCGAAGTTCCAGAGCCGGTTATAGGGTCAATTGAGGAGCCGGCGCCGGCTGAGTCTGCAATGCAGACCGGTATTTCGGGGTTGGGTGAGCTGATTGAACCAATTGAGCCGATTGAACCAATTGAGCAGCCTGCGGCCCGGCTGGCCGATGATGCCGTTGGCAGTGCCGGGGCCGTCGAGGCGGGCGCTGAGCCGGCCACGGAAGAACTTGAGGACGCGTTTGAAGAGGTTTTTGACGAAACTCTGAGCGTTTCGGATGATACCATAAAGGCGCAGATGCCGCCCGAGCTGGAAAGCCAGCTGAGTAGTTTGCTTGCCGGGCTTGACGGGCGCGACCAATCAGGCGCTGGTGAAACCGGGCTTGCGCAAGAGGATATCGCCGCGTCGAAGCCGGACGGTTTTGATGTTGAACCGGTAGCACCCGGTGAGCCGGGGCTTGATGATATCACGGGCTCTGAACAGGTGGATGAGACCTCCGGCATGGCCGCCGCAGCGGCCGAGCCCGAGCCGGTCAAGCCGCTTGATGAGGCCGGGTTTGCCGCTGACGAAGCAATTGAAACCATGCCGGAAAATCAGCTCGACGAACCCGTCGAACCTGCTGTTGGCGAAGCACCCGGCGATGCTCCAGAAGAGGCGGCTCCGGCCAGCAAACCGGTTTTTGACACGCTTGAGGAGAAAGACGTTTCAGCTAAAACGGTCGGCGATGAGATTACCGAGCCGGTATCAATGGAGCCAGAATTTGGCGAGCCAGAGGTTGCTGCGCCCGAAAATACTGAACCGGAAAATGCCGACCCGCTGGCCAGCCTTGCTGCCATTGCCGAGAATATCGATGTTGCGGTTGCCGCTTCAGCGTCATCAGAGGAGGCCGACGAGACGGTAAAAGCGGCTGAGCCCGTCGATATGGCCGATCCGGCCCCGATCGTTGAAACGGCAGAGATCGTCGATGAGGCGGTCGCTGTGGATGACGATCTGGATATTCCGGATGTCTCATTTGACAATGATGTTCCAAAAACACCGGAATTTGATGATCTGGATGAGGAGTTTTCCCGTGCATTCAATAAATTATCGGATTTTGATAAAGTAAAAACTGCAAGCGCTTCCGCGCCACCGGATGCACCGGCGGAGACCATTGTCGAGCCGCATTTGCGCGAAAAACTCGACAATATTTTCACCGGCATGGCGGATGGGGCAGAAACAAAACGCACCACCCAACCTGCACCGCCATTTGTCGGCGCTAATAGCGATGTTCCCCATTGGAGGGAGAATTTTCCCTCGGTGGTCAGCGGCAGGTCCAGCGAGCCGGAAACCGCTCCGTTTCCTGAACTGACAAGGGAGGAGCCCTCCGGCAAAGAGGGCGCGCGCCGCGGTGTATTGATCGCGATGATTGTTGCGGTAGTTGCCATTGCTGGCGGCATTGGTGCATTTGCCTTGTCGTTTGGCGGCACGGACGAGCCCGCCGCACCCGCGATGGTCAAGGCCGATGATGGTCCAATCAAGGTTAAGCCGAAAGATCCGGGCGGCAAAACCGTGCCCAATGAGGACAAGAAGGTCTACGAGCAGGTTGCCGGCGGCGCCAAAGACGAAGCACCGGCTCAGGAAAAACTGATTTCCAATGAAGAAGAACCTGTTGATGTTGTCGTCAACACGGTCGAGCCGCGGATTATCGTGCCTAATCCAACCGAAACAGCCGTAGCCATTCAATCTACCGAAGCAGCGCCTGCAAAAAAGAATGACGACCGTATTGCGCCTGAGGCGGATCAGGGCATCACCGTTCCCGCAGCGCAGGTGATCGCAATCCAACCGCGCAAGGTCAAAACACTGATAGTAAAGCCTGACGGGACGCTGGTTCCCCGCGAAGAACCGGCTATCAAAGTGACCGACGTTCAAGAAACGGCGCCATCCAAACCCGCCGGAAATGGCACAGCGGACAATAAGGTGGTGGCAGCAGGAGATGGTGCCAAAACCACCGCGGCGGAAAATGGTACCGAGGTTGCTGCCGTGGCAAACAGTTCAGATAATCGCGAGGTCACATCCCAGTTACCTGCAAGCGCTGATGCGGCTGTTGCCGAAGGCAGCGAGCCCACCAATGAAGGTGTTGTCGTCGAAGGTATCCCGGTTCCGACACCTGCGCCTCGCGCTGAAATCGAAAGTCAGCTGGCCGCTGCCGCTGTTTCACCTGCAGACGCACCAAAGCCTGACACGGGTGCTGAAACCGGAACCCAGTTGGCTGCGGTAGATCCGGCGGCAGCCGCGCCGAAGTCGGAATGGTGGGTGCAGATTTCCTCGCAGCCCAGCCGCGAAAGTGCCCAGGCAAGCTATGCCGAGCTCGCCAGCCGTCATGGTTCGATTATCGGGGGCCGGGGCGTCAACATCGTCAAGGCAGTTATTGAAGGCAAGGGCACGTATTATCGTGTCCGCATCCCCGGCGGATCGCGCAACGAGGCCGCAAGCCTGTGTAGCCGCTTGAAAAGCGCTGGAGCCGGCTGCTTTATCGCCCGCTAGAGCGGTAGATTTGAAGTTCGCTTCATTTTTCCTGTGCACTCACTGTCGAACTTCAAATCCGAAAACCACACTAGAAACAAACCCTTGCTAGTGGCAAGCTCGATGACATCAACCGACCATTCTGGGAATGGCTTTTCAAGCGGTAATGTTGTGGCAGCACCAAAGAATGGAATAGGGATCAGGTGAGAATGGTCATAAGTCTTTATCTATCTCTCATAGCTATGATTATCACGTTGTGCCTGTCTTCCATATTTTTGGCATTTGGACCATGTTATAGTGTTTGTGATTGGCAAAAATATCTTTACTCAAATCGCTTTTTGTTGCCGTTTACTGTTTCTGTGATTGTTCAATTGATGGCAATACGCCATTGGCACAAATCAAGATCAGTAAAGAAATGGCATATGGTAATTATTGGATTGAGCGGTTTCGTTTTTATCGCACCGAACCTTTACGTCATTTTGATGGACCTTAGCGATGCTCCAATTAATACAATTCTTCTCATAGTAGCGCTGGTCATATTTCAACCCGTAATTGTTTTACGAAAGTTCATTTGATCTGATTTCTGTTTCAGATTCGCAGGACGCACACATTGCTTGCAATGTATAATTGCTCACTTCGTGCGCTTCGTGATTTATGCACCTCTATCTGTCACCAACTCCTGATCGGCCTAATGCAGTTTTGTACTTCCCGTTTCGTCAAACTCGATACCAGCTTCCCGCAACATTGAAACCGCCTCACTGACACGGCAGTCAGAAAACAAAGCAAGCGTAAAAGCCATGTTCATATCTCGCTCGGTAAAATGGGACGCATCCCGAGAATCACCATGGGCTGCTTCCGATTCGGAGCCATTCTGCCGGACGCGGTTTCGGGTCAAGGTCGAGCGTTTGTTCGCGCTTAAGGTGTTTTCCTAACTGCCGCAAAAAATCCTCTCCATCAAACTGATCCCATTTAAACAAGACATGCTCCAATCCCGCGCTGGTTTATTGGTCAGACCGAACCGATGTTGGATTGCGTAAGGGCTGAATAATTGCTGTGGCGTGTTCAATAGGGTTTCAATTGTTATTATCAGGTCATGACCGAATCAAAAGCCATGATTTTGGGCGCTTCCGGAACAGCGCTTACCGCGGACGAAAAAGCCCTTTACCGGGACCAAAAGCCCTGGGGCTTTATCCTGTTTGCCCGCAACATTGCTGAGCCCGAACAGATAAAAGATCTTTGCGCCGGGATGCGTGAATGCACCGGCCGGCCCGATGCGCCAATCTTTATCGATCAGGAGGGAGGCCGTGTTCAAAGGCTCCGCCCGCCTCTGGCGCCGAACTATCCCGACGGCGCAACAATCGGGGCGCTTTATCGCAAAGACAGGAAGAACGGGCTCTGGGCCGCCTGGGCCATGTCGCGGCTGCATGCGTTCGATCTGTTGAAACTCGGGATTACAGCGGATTGCCTGCCGGTTTTGGACGTACCGGTTCCAGGCGCCAGCGATGTGATCGGCAACCGCGCCTATGGCCATGACAGCGAGAGCGTCGCCGAGGTCGGCCAGGCTGCCATGGATGGGCTCATAGCCGGCGGCGTGCTGCCGGTGATGAAACATATCCCCGGTCATGGCCGTTCGATGGTCGACAGCCATCTGGATTTGCCCATGGTGACTGCCTCGCTCGATCAGCTTCGCCAGGTTGATTTCGCGCCATTTATGGCATTGCGGGACTGTCCGATGGCGATGACCGCTCACATTATCTACAATGCGGTTGATGCCGAAAATCCCGCCACAACCTCGCGCAAGCTGATTTCCGATATTATTCGCCGCGAAATTGGCTTTGACGGGTTGTTGATGAGCGACGATGTCTCGATGAAGGCACTTTCTGGGGATTTCGCCTCAAGGACTGATGCAATTTTTTCGGCGGGATGCGATGTCGTTCTTCACTGCAATGGTGTCATGGATGAAATGCTTGCCGTCGTGTCAAAAACCCCCGTGCTTGAGGGCAGCGCTGCAAATCGGGCTTCGAAGGCGCTGGCATGTGTGGCTGGCCGGGATGGTGCCGATGAGGCAGCGATACGGTCGCAATTTGATGAAATAGTCAGGACGGCTGCCTGAAATATAAGCCCGGCGGACATCTGGAAAAAATGGTTCAATTTTGAGCGCACAACCGGAACACAATACCCAGGCAGCGCCGATGGATCCGCTCTGGACCGAAGCGGGGCCAGTGACGGACGCGAACCGTGACGCTCTGGTCGTCGATGTTGACGGTTTTGAGGGGCCGCTTGATCTGCTGTTGCATCTGGCGCGCACCCAGAAGGTCGATCTGGCCCGCATTTCCGTGCTGGCGCTGACGGAACAATATCTAAGCTTCATCGACAGGGTCCGTGCGCTCAAGCTGGAGGTTGCCGCCGACTATCTGGTGGTGGCGGCATGGCTGGCCTATCTGAAGTCAAAGCTGTTGATCCCGCAAAAGCCCGGCGAAGACGAGCAGACCGGCGAGGAAATGGCGGCAATCCTGCAGTTCAGGCTTCAGCGGCTGGAAGCCATGCGCGATGCCGGTACCAGGCTGGTCAACCGAAACCGGCTCGGGCGGGATGTGTTTGCCCGCGGCATGCCGGAGACGGTGATTGTCGATCGCCGCAGCAAATTCGATGCATCGCTTTATGATTTGCTGACGGCCTATGCGAGTGAACGGCAACGCAATGCCGTAACCACGGTGGAGATTTCCGAGCGTCATGTGTGGTCGCTGAAGGAAGCGCGCGACCGGCTGATTACCTTGATCGGTGAATTGTCCGATTGGACCGCCCTTGATAGTTTCCTGGTTGACTATCTCGTCT
Organism: Rhizobiaceae bacterium; assembly: GCA_963669455.1. Taxonomy (GTDB): domain Bacteria; phylum Pseudomonadota; class Alphaproteobacteria; order Rhizobiales; family Rhizobiaceae; genus JAWKWH01. The sequence goes on along the minus strand of OY770026.1, from coordinate 2,549,320 downwards.
TGCCGGAAAAACGCGCGACCGCGTTGGCCAGCTCGTTTGCCGCAAGCCTCGAACTGGTCCGCGAGGGCGCAGTCGAGCTTTCGCAGAGTAAACCGTTTGCGACCTTGTATCTTCGTTCAGTAACCACAAAGAGCCGGGCAACGGACAATTCCGGGGAGACGACACATGGATGATGGCGGACAATCGACCGTGGTTCCGTTCGATGGGGATGAGCGCGACCAGGACGGGTTGGATATGGACAATCCGGCGCGGCGGCTGCAGGTGGCCGAAGCGGCACGAATGGCGGAAGCTGTCATATTCGCTTCCGCCGAGCCGGTGAGCGAAAAGGCGCTGGCCGACCGGTTACCCGAAGATGCCGATATTCCAGCTGCGCTGGAAGAATTGAAAACCATCTACGACAAACGCGGCGTCAATCTGATCAGGGTCGGTGACGCCTGGGCGTTTAGAACCGCAGGCGACCTGTCGTTTCTGATGAGCCGGGATGCGGTGGTGCAAAAGAAGCTGTCACGCGCCGCACTGGAGGTTCTGGCAACGATTGCCTATCATCAGCCGGTTACCCGCGCCGAAATCGAGGATGTGCGCGGTGTCGAAACGTCGAAGGGTACGCTCGATATATTGCTGGAAACCGACTGGGTGCGGATGAGGGGACGGCGTCGTTCGCCGGGCCGTCCGGTGACCTATGGCACGACGCTGGCATTCCTCGATCATTTCGGCCTTTCTGAACTGCGCGATCTGCCCGGCATGGACGAGTTGAAAGGGGCTGGATTGCTGTCGACGCGCATGCCGACCAACTTCTCGGTTCCGCTGCCGCTTGACGATCCCGATGAGCTGACCGAGGACGAGGATCCGCTCACCGACATTGATCTGGAAGAACTTGGACTGTTGACACCCGGCGGCGCTAATGATTGACCAATGCCGCTCCCAATCCGGGGCGGTAAGGGCAATCGATGGTGACAACTCAAAATCAACCGGCCGTGGTGCCCGCAGGCGTAAGCTTTGCGGCGGAACTGGCTTTTGAGGGAATTGGTCACCACTATTCAGGCGGCGTAGAAACCCTGAACGACATAACGATCACGGCAAAAGCCGGCGAAGTTCTTTGCCTGCTCGGGCCGTCGGGTTCGGGCAAGACCACATTGCTGCGCATCGCCGCTGGAATTGAACCGCAGACCGCAGGCAGGGTTTTGCTGAATGGCCGCGAAATCGCCGGTCCGTCAGTATTTCAGCCGCCTGAAAAGCGCTCCATCGGGCTTGTGTTTCAGGATTTTGCGCTGTTTCCGCATTTGAGCATCTTAAAAAATGTCTGTTTCGGGCTGACGGCGCTGACCAGCCAGGAGGCCGAGCGCGAGGCGATGATCGCCCTGTCGCGTGTTGGCTTGGCTGATTATGCGTCGGCCTATCCGCATGTGCTGTCAGGTGGCGAGCAGCAACGGGTGGCGCTGGCCCGGGCTATTGCGCCACGGCCGGCCGTGCTGTTGATGGATGAGCCGTTTTCGGGTCTGGATTCCAGGCTGAAGGACCGGGTAAGGGCTGAAACGCTGGCGATTTTGCGCCAAAACCGGGCGACATCGATTATTGTCACGCATGACGCCGAGGAGGCGATGCGGCTGGGTGACAGGATTGCACTTTTGCGCGACGGCAAGGTGGTTCAGATTGGTGAGGGATACGAATTTTATCACCAGCCAAAGGACTTGTTCGTTGCAAAGTTCTTTTCCGAGTTAAACACGATCGAAGGACATATCCGTGACGGAAGGGCGCAAACGGCGCTTGGTGCATTTGATGCCGGCGGATTTGCCAACGATATGCCGGTCACGGTAGCCATCCGTCTGGAGGGCATTGAAGTCGATCCAAAGGGCAAAGGCGTTCCGGCGCGTGTTTTGTCCAGGCGGTTTCTCGGTGTTGTCGAAACGGTCCAACTTGCTGTACAGGGATTGGACAAGCCGCTTATGGCGCGGCTGCGCTGCGGCACTTTGAGTGCCGATTCGCTTAATATTCACCTTTCAATTCGCCCCTCAGACGTACTAGTGTTTGAAACAACGCGCAAAAACGCCTAGATCACTCTGTAGAGAAACAATTTTTAAGAGGCAATTATGGGAAGCTTTTCAATCTGGCACTGGATCATCGTGCTTGTGGTCGTGCTCTTGCTATTTGGACGCGGCAAGATTCCGGAACTCATGGGCGATGTCGCCAAAGGCATCAAGAGCTTCAAAAAAGGCATGAATGAGGAAGAGGCCGCTGCTGCTGCCGAAGACACCTCCAAGACGGTAGAACACCGTGCCGATGAGGCTGTGAAGACGGCTCAGGAAAAGGCAGGCAAGTCCTGATTTCAGCGCCCGGTTCGGCATTGATCGCTGAAAACGGGGCTGGTTCAGCCTTTGCTCTCCGGAATGGCTCGTGATGTTTGATATCGGTTGGCCGGAACTCATGGTCGTGGCAATAGTGCTTGTGGTCGTTGTCGGCCCCAAGGACTTGCCGCGCATGTTGCGCACCTTCGGCAAAACCACCAACAAGCTTCGCTCAATGGCGGGCGATTTTCGCCGCCAGTTCGATGACGCGCTGAAGGAAGCCGAACTCGACGATGTTAAGTCGATCGTCGAGGATGCCCGCAAGCTTGATCCGACTGCGGAAATAAAAAAGCATCTAAACCCGATGCAGCAGGCTGGTGAACAGATCAAGGCCGGGCTGGACCAGGCCATGAAACCGACGCCAAAGCCGGAATCCGGCTCCAAAGCTGCCAGTGCAGCGGTCGCGGACAAAGCTGCCAGTGCAGCGGTAGCAGACAAAGCTGCCAGTGCAGCAGTCGCGGGTAAAGCTGTCAAATCCAAAGTTACCGCCGGGGGCGCGGCCAAAAAAACACCTGCTACTGCGAAAAAGACATCCGTCGCAGCGAAAAAGACCAACACGGCAGCAAAACCTGCGGCCAGGGCAAAACCGGCTACGGCGGCAAAAAAACCCACCGTCAAAAAGACCGCGAGCAAGACCACCGGAACCAAGAAGGCTCCGGCCAGCAGGGCGCGCGGAAAAAATAGTGCAGGCAAACCGACAGGGGCGGCGAATTGAGCGCGGAAGACAATGAGATCGAGCAATCTTCGGCGCCGCTACTCGAACATCTGATAGAGCTGCGCAGCCGCCTGATGTGGGCGATTGCCGGATTTGCGGTCGCATTCCTGTTTTGCTTTTTCTTCGCCAAACAGATCTTCAACCTGCTTGTGATCCCGTTTACCTGGGCGGTTGGCTGGGCCGGTCTCGATCAGGAAAAGGTCGAATTGATCTACACCGCGCCGCAGGAATTTTTCTTCACGCAGATCAAGATTGGCATGTTCGGCGGGTTGGTGCTGGCCTTTCCGCTGATAGCCGCGCAGCTTTATAAATTTGTCGCCCCTGGGCTTTACCGCAATGAACGGTCGGCATTTTTGCCCTTTCTGGTTGCTTCGCCGGTGCTTTTTCTGATTGGCGGTGCGCTGGTCTATTTCTTCTTCACGCCGATGGTGATGTGGTTTTTCCTGTCAATGCAGCAGGTAGGACCCGACAATGACGTGCAGATTTCGCTGTTACCGAAAGTGTCGGAATATCTAGGCCTGATCATGACGCTCATTTTCTCTTTCGGGCTGGTGTTTCAGTTACCCGTGGTCACCACCTTGCTTGCAAAAGCCGGGCTGATCGGCTCCGAGGGGCTTAAAGACAAGCGCAAATATGCCATTGTTGCGGCCTTCGTCGTGGCGGCAGTACTCACTCCGCCCGATCCCGTCAGCCAGCTTGGATTGGCGCTTCCGACGATTCTGCTTTACGAATTGTCGATCTGGACGGCCCGCCTGGTAGAAAAAAAGCGCGAAGAAGCGCTTGCAGAAGCCGGTGACGAGGGTAAAACGGCGCCAGAGTCCAGCTCGTCCGAACAAGAATCGGCAAGCTGACCCTTTTCCTTGCCGCCAGTTTACGGCGCCTTTTTCATCTGCCTGATTGGGACCAGACCCATGCTCGATATCAAATGGATTCGCGAAAACCCGGCTTTATTGGACGCCGCCCTCAAAGATCGTGGCGCAGAACCGGTATCTGCCAGGCTGATCGAGCTTGACGAGCAGCGCCGGTTGCATGTCGCCAGGCTGCAGGAGGCCCAGGAACACCGCAATTCCGTATCGAGGGAAATCGGCCTTGCCATGAAAGCCGGCGACAGGGACCTTGCCGAAAAGCTGAAAAGCGAGGTCGCCGGCATTAAGGATTTTGTCCAAAGCGGCGAAGAACGCGGCCGTGAACTCGACAAGATTTTGCAGGATGCGCTTGCGGTGCTGCCCAATATTCCAGCCGATGATGTGCCTGTCGGACCCGACGAGGAGGCCAATGTCGAGGCCCGCAGCCATGGTGCAAAGAAGAATTTTGCCTTCTCGCCCAAGGAGCATTTTGAGCTTGGCGAAGCGCTTGGCCAGATGGATTTTGAGACGGCGGCGAAAATGTCAGGCAGCCGGTTTGCCATGCTGAAAGGCGGGTTGGCACGGCTGGAGCGTGCGCTTGGCCAGTTTATGCTCGATCTGCATACGCAGGAACATGACTATACCGAGGTGCAGCCGCCCTTGCTGGTCAATGATGATGCAGCCTACGGCACGGACAAGCTGCCGAAATTCGGCGAAGACCTGTTTCGGACCACCGATGGCCGCTGGCTGATCCCGACGGCAGAAGTGCCGCTGACCTATATTGTTGCTGAAAATATCCTCGATCATGCATCGCTGCCGCTGCGCTTTACCGCGCTGACGGCATGTTTTCGCTCCGAGGCCGGATCGGCCGGCCGCGACACACGCGGCTATCTGCGCCAGCACCAGTTCTACAAGGTGGAACTGGTGTCGGTCACCGATCAGGAAGGTTCGAATGACGAGCATGAGCGGATGACGCGCTGCGCTGAGGCTGTGCTGAAAAAACTCGATCTGCACTATCGCACGGTGGTGTTGTCGACCGGTGATATGGGCTTTGGTGCGCGCAAGACCTACGACATCGAAGTCTGGTTACCGGGGCAGGGTGCCTATCGTGAAATTTCCTCTTGCTCGGTCTGCGGCGATTTTCAGGCCCGGCGCATGAATGCGCGTTACCGGGCAGAAGGCGAAAAGCAAACCCGTTTTGTCCACACGCTGAACGGTTCGGGCATTGCGGTCGGGCGAGCGCTGATCGCGGTGATGGAGAACTATCAAAACGAGGACGGCTCAATCACCGTACCTGAGGTCCTGCGGCCCTATATGGGCGGCCTGGAAACGATAACTGCATAAAGGACTGCTCTTTTGCGTATCTTGCTGACCAATGATGATGGCATTCATGCCGAAGGCCTGGCGGTTCTGGAACGTGTGGCCCGCACGCTTTCCGATGATATCTGGATCGTCGCGCCGGAAGCAGATCAGTCCGGCCTGGCGCATTCGCTATCGCTGTCAGAGCCGTTACGGCTGCGCGAAGTGGGCGACCGGCATTTTGCCCTGCGCGGAACGCCGACCGACTGTGTGATCATGGCAGTGCGTGAAATCATGCCCGAGCCTCCTGATTTGGTGCTGTCGGGCGTCAATTCCGGCGCCAATATCGCCGATGACGTGACCTATTCGGGCACCATTGCCGGCGCCATGGAAGGCACATTGCTCGGCTGCCGGTCGATTGCAATCAGTCAGGCCTATAATTTTGACGGCGAGCGGGTCGTTCCCTGGGAGGTGACGGAAACCCACGCACCGGAACTGCTCAAGAAACTGATCGGTATCGATCTGCCCGAAGGCACGTTTCTCAATGTCAATTTCCCCAATTGCCATCCAGACGAGGTGGATGGGGCGGTCGTTGCCACACAGGGAAAGCTCTCCCATGGGCTTTGGATCGACGAGCGGGCCGATGGAAGGGGATTTCCGTATTATTGGTTACGGTTCAGCCGCCGCCCGGCAGAATATACCAACGGCACCGATCTGACTGCTTTGAAAGACAATAAGATCGCCGTGACACCGCTGAAGCTCGATCTGACCGCTCATGAGGTCATGCAGCTTTTAGGAGATGCACTGCAATGAACGCCGTTTCCTCTCGCGAAGGATTTGCCGCATTTCTGCTAAGGGCCCGCGCGAAGGGAATCGCCGATAACGGACTTTACGGTGCAATCGAAAACGTCCCCCGGGAGCAGTTTTTGCCGGATGAATATGCCGATGCGGCATGGTCCGGCCAAATGGTTCCCATTGCCTGCGGCGAGGCAATCGAGGGCATCGACTTGCAGGCAAAGGTGCTGTCATCGCTTGAAGTGTCCACCGGACAGCGGGTTCTCGAAATTGGAACCGGAAGTGGCTACACGGCGGCTGTCATGGCGGGCATGGGTGCCAAGGTCAAAACCATCGATCGATACAAAACCCTGATTTCAGGCGCGCAGGAGCGCTTCGTCATGCTTGGCATCGGCAACGCGATCGCCCATCAGGCAGACGGTTTGAGGAGCAGCGGCCAGGAAGGTCCCTTCGACCGCATCGTCGCCTGGGCGGCGTTTTCGGAACTGCCGCGAAAATATGTCGATCTTCTTGCCACCGGCGGTTTGATGATCGCACCGATTGGAGCCGACGATGATGAGCAGCGCCTGGCCAGGCTCACCAAGATCGGAAGCCGGTTTGAGCGCGAGGATATCGGCGTTGCCCGGCTGCAACCTTTACTGCCGGGGCTCGCCTCCGCCTTGTGACGATAGGTGATAATTTTGTCCTTTTTGTTCAAGATTTAACCGACCGGTAACATTAACTCGCTTTAATCATATCAGTAATTGTATTGAGTTTGCGTGGTTGCTGGTTATGCGTATTGATAGGTCTAGAGACCGGAATGCCGTCTTGAAGCGCGGTGCGGCGCTTGCCATTTTGGGGGCGTTGGCTGCCGGTTGCAGCACCGATGTATCCCGCTTTTCCGATACAAAATTGTTTACCGGTGCGACGCCGAATCAGCGTCAGATCATTGAAAAAGCCCCGGCGAACCAGCCTTATCCCGGTGATGTAAGCGGACCGGCGGCAACCGATGACGCCTATACCGGCTCGATCAATCGCCGGGCGCTGGAGCCTGTTGATCTGACCAGAGGCAATGTCAGGCGCAGCAAACTAGCTCCAGTCATGGTCGACGAAACGCGCACCAGACGCGAAGCCACGGCTGTCCAAAAGGACCGCAAATCCAGGTCGTTACTTGAGCCGGCCCGTTCAAACCGTGATGTCGATCTGGTCGAGACCGGGACGATTGCCAACACGTATGAGCCTGCCGCTGCCGTTGAAGATGAAAGCCGCGAAGGTGGCTGGACCGCGACAGGCGGCACCAAAGTCACGCTGCGCTCCGGGGAGACGATTTACAATCTCTCGCGCCGCTTTGGGGTGCCGGTAAAAGCCATCAAGGATGTCAACGGCATAAACGATGTGACCGCCATTGCCGCCGGCAGCACGGTGATCATCCCCACTTATGTCTATTCACGCAGTGCGCCCGTTTCCGCACCGGACAACAATCCCAAAGTCGCAAAAGCCAATTCCGGACGCGGTGCTTCACAGCCTTCAAAGGTGCCGCCGAAGCCAAGTCCGGCGCCCAACCGCGAGGCCGTAATCCCGATCCCGGCAAGCCCGCGCGACCGCAACACCAGCCAGGTGGCCGATGTATCCAGCTCATCGAACAAGGTGGTGGCGAATGAGACCACCCACAAGGTTGTCTCCGGCGATTCACTTTACAAGATTGCCAGGAAATACGGCACCACAACCGATCGGCTAAAACGGGCAAACGGCCTTTCGAGCGGATTGATCAAGGTTGGACAGCGATTGCGGATACCTGCTGCCGGCGAAACGATCATCGCTAAAGTTCCCGATGGCGTGGACCCGATTATCACCGGGACGGCCGGATCGAAGGCTACAAAAAACAGCAAGAATAAAAACCTAGCGAAATATACGCCGCCGAAAAAGGCCGGTGATGTGATCAGGGCTGCCAAAAACACCGACACACCCGACGATACCGGTATCGGCAAGATGCGCTGGCCGGCAAGGGGCCGTGTCATCGCCGGCTATGGCAGTGTCGAAGCCGGCCGCAGGAATGACGGTATCGACATCGCACTGCCGGCGGGCACGCCCGTCAAGGCCAGTGAAAACGGTGTTGTCATCTATGCGGGTGACGGCTTGAAGGAATTTGGCAATACCGTTCTGATTCGCCACGAAAACGGCCTGGTGACCGTTTATGGTCACGCCTCCAAGCTTAGCGTCTCGCGCGGCGACAATGTCAAGCGCGGTCAGGAAATCGCCCGGTCCGGCATGACGGGAACCACCAAAGTGCCCAAACTGCATTTCGAGGTGCGCGACAAATCCGTGCCGGTCAATCCGATGACCTATCTGCAATGATGCCATAGAGCAAAAATCGGGACTGTCTGACCTCCATAAACCCGTCGTACAAACCTGCCGTATCCCGGCAGGTTTTTTGTTGCCGGCTTGCTGCGCCGTTCGGTTGGCATCTTGCCGGTCCGCGGTGGCGTGGGCTTGCGTCTTGCGCTGAGTGAACGCTGAAATATTGCCGTTCTTGCCTCAGTCGCGCAGTTTCTTGCCCTGCCGGCCGGCCAGATCCTGAATGAACTGGAATGCCGCCCGGCCGGATCTGCTGCCGCGTGTCGTTGCCCATTCCAATGCCTGCATTCTCAAATCATCGGCATCGACGTCCAGCCCGTGATAATTGCAATAGGCTGAAATCATATCCAGATAGTCGTCCTGCGAACATTTGTGGAAACCGAGCCACAGCCCGAAACGATCCGACAGCGACACTTTCTCTTCGACGGCTTCTGACGGGTTGATGGCGGTCGAGCGCTCGTTTTCGATCATGTCGCGCGGCAACAGGTGCCGCCTGTTGGAGGTGGCGTAAAACAGGATGTTTTCTGGCCGGCCCTCAACGCCGCCTTCCAAGGCGGCTTTCAGGGATTTGTAGGAAGTGTCGTCATGGTCGAAGGAAAGATCGTCGCAAAACAGAATGAAACGGTGCGGCAGCGCACGGATGATTGCCATCAATTTTGGCAGAGAATTGATATCTTCACGGTGTATCTCTATTAATTTCAATGAATTGGTGGGGTTTTCTAATGTTGAAATCATCCCATGAGCCGCTTTGACCAGGGATGATTTCCCCATGCCGCGCGCGCCCCACAGCAGCACATTGTTGGCGGGGTAGCCATCTGCAAAACGTTTTGTGTTGTCGATCAGAATATCGCGCACCCGGTCAATGCCGCGGATCAGCGACATGTCGATGCGGTTTATTTTGTCGACCGGTTCCAGCCGGCCCTGGTCCGGGTTCCACACGAAGCAGTCTGCCCCGTCCATATCGGGCAAATCACCATCTTGAGGTGCCAGCCGCTCCAGCGCATCGGCAAGCCTCGACAGATTTTTGTCGATGTTTTTCAATATCTCGTCGGTCATGGCGGTCGCACTTCACACGGTTTGTTCAAATTCGTTGCGGCTTATCATGTTGAGATTGCATGAGAAAGCCGTTCGAGTGGTTTGCATTTCCTGCCGGGACATTCTTACCGGCCAATCCGGTTGCAAACACGGCAGGAGCCACTATATTCCCGCCAGCTTTCAAATGGTGGTGAGACGACCACCGACAACCGATTTTTCCGGGAGAACTAGATGTTTGTAACACCAGCTTACGCGCAGGCGGGCGCCGCTGGCGGACCTGATATTTTCATGAGTTTGCTGCCGTTCATTCTGATCTTCGTGGTGATGTATTTCCTCATCATCCGGCCTCAGCGCCAAAATGCGAAGAAACGCGACGAGATGCTCAAAGCGGTGCGCCGTGGTGACACTGTGGTTACCGGCGGCGGGCTGGTCGGCAAGGTGACCAAGGTTACCAACGATCATGAACTCGAAGTCGATCTGGGCGGCGGCACGAAGGTGACTGCGATGCGCCATATGCTGGCTGATGTGCGCGTCAAAGGCGAGCCGGTGGCCAACCAGAACACGCCGGACAAAGGCAAAAAATAGCAGATTTGTTGGACGCGGGTCATGTGTGATCTGACCGCGGCCTAACCCGAACAGGCAAATATATGCTCTATTTTTCCCGCTGGAAAACCGTTTTGATCTGGCTGTCGGTGGTGTTGGCGGTTTTATACGCCGCACCGAACGTGGTGCCATCGTCGGCCCTTTCATCTCTGCCATCCTGGGCGCCTAAAAATCCGCTGACGCTGGGTTTGGATTTGCAAGGGGGCTCGCACATCCTGATGAGGATGGAGCGTTCCGATCTGCTTGAAGACCGGTTGAAAACCACGCGGGACGATGTGCGCCGGCTCTTGCGCGAGGCGCGCATCGGTTATACGGGGCTTTCTGGATCGGGCCGTATCGTGCAGGTGCGCGTCCGCAATCCGGCCGATATCGACAAGGCCAAGACGGCGCTTGAGACACTGCTCGAGCCGATACAGGGGGGATTGTTCGGCGGCGGGATCATCAATGAGCTGGAATTCGAAGAGCCCGAAGAGGGGCTGTTTCGCTATACGCTTACCGATGCAGGCATCGACTACCGGGTTTCTTCGGCTCTGACGCAATCAATTGAGGTGGTCGGCCGCCGCGTCAACGAACTGGGAACGACCGAGCCTGTTATCCAACGTCAGGGAACCGACCGCATTTTGGTCCAGGTCCCGGGCCTCGACGATCCGCAACGGTTAAAGGAACTGCTTGGCCAGACTGCGCATCTGACGTTTCAGATGGTTGATCAGTCGGTGCCGGTGCAGGAAGCCATTGAGGGTCGGCCGCCGGCGGGCACAAGTGTTATGTTCTCGATGGATGATCCGCCGGTTCCCTATCTGATCGAGGACAGGGTGATCGTTTCCGGCGAAAACCTGACAGATGCCCAGGCCGCTTTCGATCAGCGCACCAATGAGCCGGTGGTCAACTTTCGTTTCGACACCAAGGGCGCCCAGCGTTTCGGCCAGGCAACCCAGCAAAATGTAGGCCGCCTGTTTGCCATCATCCTGGATGGCCAGGTGATTTCCGCGCCCCAGATACGTGAACCGATCCTAGGTGGATCCGGTCAGATTTCAGGCTCGTTTACGGTCGATAGCGCCAATGATCTGGCCGTCTTGTTGCGGGCCGGCGCCTTGCCCGCCACGCTCACCATTATCGAGGAACGCACCGTCGGACCGGGCCTTGGCGCCGATTCGGTACGGGCAGGTGAAATAGCAGGTATCATCGGCTCAATACTCGTATTGGCCTTCATGATCATCGCCTATGGCTTTTTGGGCGTGATTGCCAATGTCGCGCTGGTCGTCAACGTTGTGATCATTATGGCGGTATTGTCGGCACTTGGCGCGACACTAACCTTGCCTGGTATTGCCGGCATCGTGCTGACCATCGGTATGGCGGTGGACTCCAACGTGCTGATCTATGAACGCATTCGCGAGGAGCGACGAGCCGGGCGCTCGGTGATCCAGGCGATTGACGCTGGCTTTTCGCGCGCGATGACGACCATTGTCGATGCCAATGTCACGACCCTGATCGCCGCCATCATCCTGTTTTTCCTTGGAACCGGACCGGTCAAGGGCTTTGCCGTCACGCTTGCCATTGGTATCGCGTCCACGCTTTTCACGGCATTTACGCTGACACGCTGGATGATTGCCGAATGGGTCAAGCGGCAACGTCCGAAGGAACTGCCCAAGGCGCCGGTGACGATTGTTCGCGCCGGCACGGCCATTCCGTTCATGTGGCTGCGCAAGATCACATTTACCGGATCGGCGATCATATTGCTTGCGTCGCTTGCGCTGTTTGCCACCGTTAACATGAATTACGGTATCGACTTTAAGGGCGGCACGATGATCGAGGTGCGCTCGAAGCAGGATACGGCCGATATTGGTGACATACGCTCGCGTCTTGGTGCGCTTAATCTGGGCGATGTTCAGGTGCAGGAGTTCGGCACGCCGTCAGATGTGTTGATCCGGGTAGAGGCACAAGGCGGCGGGGAAAACGCCGAACAAAGTGTCGTGGCCAAGGTTCGCGGCGAGTTGGAAGAAGTCTATGATATCCGCCGCGTGGAATCCGTTGGCCCGACGGTTTCGGGCGAATTGGCGCGCGCCGGCACGATTGGCGTTCTGGCCTCGCTGCTGGCGATCCTGATCTATATCTGGATCAGGTTTGAGTGGCAGTTTGCCGTTGGCGCCATTGCTGCGACCACCCATGATGTGATCATGACGATCGGGTTTTTTGTCATTACCGGTATCGAGTTCAACCTGTCGTCGATTGCCGCCATTTTGACCATTGTCGGCTATTCGCTCAACGATACGGTGGTGGTCTATGACCGGGTGCGTGAGAATTTGCGCCGTTACAAAAAAATGTCGCTGCCTGATCTTCTCGATGTTTCGATGAACCAGATGCTGTCGAGAACGGTACTGACATCGGTTACCACGGTGCTGGCGCTGGGCGCGCTCTATCTCTTTGGCGGCGAGGTCATCCGCTCGTTTACCGCGGCGATGATATTCGGTGTGGTGATCGGCACCTTCTCCTCGATCTTTATCGCAGCCCCCTTGCTGATCCTGTTCAAGCTGCGCCCGGGCAAGGCGCTTGCGGCAGACAGGGAACCGGCCGATGGGGCCGGCGGCGAACAGGCCGAAACCTGAGATAGCGATGACCCCGGCAAAAGGCATCGAGTTTCGCGAGGCGCATTTTCCGGGCCGGGCGCCGCTAGACGCCTATGGCAATGGCGGTTTTCGCTTTGCCGACATGTCGCATCGCGGTTCGCTTTTATGCCTGCCATCTGGCATCCATGGCTGGAGCGTTGCCGGTCCGGCCGCCATGTTGCAAACCGAGTTTGCCCCGGTTCTGGCAGAGGCGGCAGATATCGAGATATTGCTTGTCGGAACCGGTGTGGACCTAAAGCCGTTACCGGCTCCACTACGGCAGGTGTTTCGTGATCACGGCATTTCGGCCGATTCCATGTCCACCGGCGCGGCAGTCAGGACATTCAACGTGTTGTTGTCAGAAAAGCGTGCCGTCGCTGCCGCTTTGATAGCGGTCGAGTAGCAGGCATGACCAGCCTTGCCGAGGCAGTAGGAAAAGCCGATCGCCAGCGCTTTCTTTCAACGCTTTATGCGCCGGCGGAATTGCGTGATGCGCTGCTGTCGCTTTATGCGTTCAATGTCGAACTGGCCCGGATTCGCGATCTGGTCAACGAGCCCATGGCCGGTGAGATGCGGCTTCAATGGTGGTGCGATGCGATTGCGGGAGATACGGCCACCGAAACGGCAGGGCATCCCGTCGTCGCCAGCCTTCGTCAGACAATCCATGATTATCAACTGCCGTTAAACGCCTTTGATAACATGATCGAGGCCAGGCGGTTTGATCTCTATAATGATCCGATGCCGTCGCGGAACGATCTGGAGGGCTATTGCGGTGAGACCGCATCGTCTCTGATCCAGCTTTCCAGCAATATTTTGGCGCCGCACCTGGCCAAGAACCATGCCGGGGCTGCCGGCCATGCCGGTTGTGCCCAGGCGATAGCCGGATTGCTGTCGCTGCTGCCCTTGCACCGTCACCGCGGCCAGTGTTTTTTCCCCGCAGATATGCTGGCCGCCGTCGGGGCCACGCGCGAAGACGTTATCGGCAGGCAACCGGGCCCACCGGCACGGCAGGCCATCAATGCGATGATTGCCCTTGGCCGGGACCATCTGGTTAGATTTGAGCGGCTTGCGCCGGACATTCCTGATGTGCTGCGACCCGCCTTCCTGCCGCTTTCAGGGGTTAGGGCCTGGTTTTCGATGCTGGAACGCGCCGGTGACACGGTTTTCGAACGATCCATCAAGCCGTCGCCACTGCGGCTGTCGGCGGCAACTTTGCGCCGGGCGGGTTTTGGTTGGCGCTGATGGCGGTGTCTTTCAGCCCACCTTCAATAGATCAGCGAATTCGGCTTCCTGTTTGGCCAGTTTGGCCTGCACCGCTTTCATCAGATCTTCCGGCCGCAGCATGCCGCCGTTCCAGGTGGCGATATAGTCGAGGCCGTCGGCGACGGAATGATCGCGGGCATAGGCCAGATTGCGCTTGATGCCAGCGATGGCGAGCGGCGACTTTTTGGCGATTTCGGCTGCCAGCGCCATTGCCCGGTCGATGAGTGTTGCCGGATTGGATACGGTTTCGCTGAGCAGGCCAAAGGTTTTTGCCTCACCGGCAGAAAAGCGCCGGCCGGTATAGGCCAGCTCTGCGGCGATGGCGGGTGCGATCAATTTTGGAAGCCGTTGCAGCGTGCCGACATCGGCGGCCATGCCGATGTGAATTTCCTCAATGGCAAAAAACGCATCCTCGCTGGCAATACGCATGTCGCAGGCGGTGATAAGGTCGATCGCACCACCGATACAGGCGCCATGTACCGCGGCAATGACCGGAAATCTCGCCCGCTCAATCGCGTTGAATGCGTCCTGCAAACGCAGGATCGTTTCGCGCAGCGCAAGTGCCGCCCTGCCGGGTTCAGCCTTCATCTGCTCCATGATGCCGCTAAATGCGGAGAGATCCATTCCGCCTGAAAAATGCTTTCCTGCACCGGATATTACCGCACAGCGCACGGTCTCGTCGCGTCCGAGCGCCGCCAGTATTTCCGGCAGATCGGCCCAGAAATCCGGTGTCATGCCGTTGGCCTTGTCCGGCCGGTTCATGATCAGATGGGCGATGGGGCCTGAGCGTTTGATTTCAAAGAAGCTGGAAGCGGGCAGGGACATTGCTAGAGCCTTGTTTCGATGACCCACCGTCCGACAGCGATGCGCCTTGTGTCAAGAACTACCCGGCCGCCTGTGTGGCTTCCAGCCCCAACCAGTTTTTACAATCGGCCAGTGCGCGCGCTGTTACCGCACGTTTTTTGGCGCGCGCCTTTTCCTTGCCGCGAAAGCGCTTTTGCCCCTCCGGTTTTTTAATCGCGCCATCGGGCAGCGCAGGAAACAGGCCGAAATTAACGTTCATCGGCTGGAAGGAGCGCTTTCCAGGCTCGTCGTCACTGGCCAAATGACCGCCGGTGATATGGCCGAGTAGCGCGCCGAACGCGGTGGTTGCCGGCGGCAGGGTAGGGGCTTTGCCAATCACCTCGGCGGCGGCAAAGCGGCCTGCCAGAAGGCCGATGGCAGCGCTTTCGACATAGCCCTCGCAGCCGGTTATCTGGCCGGCAAAACGAAGGCCCGGGCGCGATTTCAGCCGCAAAGACCCATCCAGAAGGGTAGGCGAATTGATGTAGGTATTGCGATGCAGACCGCCGAGGCGGGCAAATTCTGCCGCCTCAAGGCCAGGAATGGTGCGGAAGATGCACGCCTGTTCACCATGTTTCAGCTTGGTCTGGAAGCCGACCATATTATAAAGCGTGCCAAGCGCATTATCCTGGCGCAATTGCACCACCGCATAGGGTTTTGTCTCCGGCGCATGCGCATTGGTAAGCCCCATCGGCTTCATCGGGCCGTGGCGCAGTGTTTCCGGCCCGCGTTCGGCCATGATTTCAATCGGCAGGCAGCCGTCGAAATAGGGTGTGCCTTCCCATTCTTTAAACTCTGTTTTGCCGCCCGCGAGCAGGGCGGCGATGAAAGCCTCATATTGCGCGCGATCCATCGGGCAGTTGATATAGTCCTTGCCGGTCCCACCCGGGCCAACCTTGTCATAGCGCGACTGAAACCAGCAGATGCCCATGTCGATCGTGTCGGTATGGATGATTGGTGCAATGGCGTCGAAAAAGGCCAGTGATTCTGCGCCCGTTTCGGCGGCAATTGCGTCGGCCAATGACGGTGCCGTCAACGGACCGGTCGCGATGATCGCCTGGTCCCAGCCGGCAGGCGGCAGGCCAGAAATCTCTTCGCGGACGATTTCGATCAATGGATGGGTATTGAGTTTTGACGTGACGGTGTTGGAAAAACCGTCACGGTCGACGGCTAAAGCGCCGCCAGCCGGCACCTGATTGGCATCGCCTGCCGCCATGACAAGGGAATTGGCAAGGCGCATCTCGGCATGCAGCAGGCCAACAGCGTTGGCCTCGGCATCGTCAGACCGGAAGGAGTTGGAACAGACCAACTCGGCTAGCCCGTCGGTTTTGTGCGCGGCTGTGCCCATCACCGGGCGCATTTCGTGCAAGATGACCGCAATACCGCAATTGGCCACCTGCCAGGCGGCCTCGCACCCGGCAAGTCCCCCGCCGATAATATGAACTGGTTTCGTTTTCATGCTCCGCAGATACGCCTGTGTCGTCGCGAATGCAATTCGTACTATGGGCCGTGGCGCATGGCAGATGTTCAATCATCTGTGTTGCCAAAAAGTCATAGAATTGATGTCCGGCGGCAGATAGTATTTTGACCGATGGAAAACGGATTTGGGAAATTGGGGATCTATTTGATGTGCGCGCTGATGCTGGCGGGCTGCACATCGATTTCGTCAAATTATTCCGGTGAAATTACCGAGGCAAAGCCCACCCGGATTTATGTGTGTCACGGATTTAATTGCAGCTATAAGACCCGCTATGCGGTGACACCGAAAGACTTGAACCGCTTTGCCGAGATCATGGCGGGCGGATCGGCATCAGCCGAGGCTGAACGCCAGGCTATTGCCGCTGCCGACATGTATTATGAAGAAAGGGCAGCGCTTGCCATCGGCATACGCGACAAGGCAAAATCCAACATCAAACAGTCGCGCGTCAAAGGTCAGATGGATTGCATTGATGAATCGACCAACACACGCTCACTGTTACTTTTTCTGGCCGAAAATAACTGGCTGAAACACCACAAGGTCGAATGGAACGTCTCACGCGGCGTTTTTATCGATGGCCGCTATCCGCATTCCACCGCGGTGATCACCGAAAATGTGTCAGGAAAGAAATGGGCTGTCGATAGCTGGTTTGAGGCAACAGGTGGTGCGCCCGACATCGTGCCGCTGAGCTATTGGAAAAGCCGCGGCGTGATGGGTGAGCGCTAGCAGCGAATTCAAAACGCTCTCGGTTTGCTGAATTTTCCCAGTTTTGCGCATAAAAAAACACCGTTGCCAGGGGAGGAGAATCCGGCAACGGCGCTTTTTTATGTCCGGCGAAGGGGAGGAGGTCTTGCCGGACGGATCGTCGGGGTTTCGGGAGGAGGATGAAACCCAGGCGAAACTGGTTTATCTAGAGCATTTTTCGCTCAAACGAAGTCATAGAAGCAAGAAATGCTTCAATAGTTCCAAGCGGATACACGCGGTTCAAAGAAACCGCAAAACGCCCTAGACCGAACGACGGGCAACGTAAGGGATGTCACCACGGGCAATACCAAGATCGTTTAGTTCCCGGTTAGACAAGCGGTTCAATTCATCAACCGTGCTGCGATAGCGCCGCCAGTTACGATAGTTGCGGATCAGGTTCATGGTCTCACCTCAGTATGCGGGCGAAGGGTTGCCGCTCTTTCATATTGTTTCGACAAACCCAATATAGGCGCTTTGAATTTTTTAGGGAGTGCTTTTGTTGCATAGCAGCATTGCAATTTGTGCAATGCAATATGGCAAAGTCGTGGCATTTCGAAAGCCGTGCTATGAACCAAAAGAGGGTTTTTCGGCTGATGCGGGCCGCCAAAAAGACAATATGGCCGATAGTCAGCCTTTTTCCTTTCAATCCCGGCCTTTTTTCCTTTGATCCCAGCCTTTTTCCTTTGATCAATGTGAGGCAGGTGATATAGAACCGGCGCTTTCAGGGCGCATGGTGCCCTTAAGCGGGTATGGTGAAATTGGTAGACACGCCAGATTTAGGTTCTGGTGCCGCAAGGCGTGGGAGTTCAAGTCTCTCTACCCGCACCAACAGGGCCACTCCCGGCACGAGATTTCCGGTGAACAAGGCAGCCCGGCTGCCTGTTGACCGTATGCAAGGAACAAGGATTGCAAAATGCAGGTTACTGAAACGCTCAATGAAGGGCTGAAGCGCGAAATATCGATTCGGGTTCCGGCGGGCGATATGGAAGCGAGATTGGTGGAGAAACTCAACGACGCCAAGGGCAAGGTCCGGCTGAACGGATTTCGTCCGGGTAAGGTCCCCATCCAGCACCTGCGCAAGGTCTACGGCAAATCCTTTATGGCCGAAGTCGTCAACGAACTTTTGACCAATTCCACCCGCGATGTGTTGAATGACCGTGGCGAAAAGGCTGCTCTGCAGCCAGAGATCAACATGACCGAGGACGAGACCGAGGCGGAAAAAGTTCTTTCCGGTAACGCCGATTTCGAATTCTCGCTGGCTTATGAAGTCGTACCGGTAATCGAGTTGAAGGACCCAAGCGCGATCAAGGTAACGCGTCAGGTGCTTGATGTTCCAGACGATGAAGTGAAAGAACAGGTTGAACGCGTTGCCGAATCCGCTCGCCCCTATGAGACCAAGAAGGGCAAGGCGGAAAATGGCGACCGCGTCACGATGAATTTTGTCGGCAAGCTTGATGGCGAGCCATTTGAAGGCGGCGCCGGTGAAGACCAGAACCTGGTACTGGGATCAAACCAGTTCATTCCAGGTTTTGAAGACCAGCTCGTTGGTGTGAAGGCGGGTGACGAAAAACAGGTTACAGTGACATTCCCCGAAGATTACAATGCCGCCCATCTGGCCGGTAAGGAAGCTGTGTTCGATGTGACCGTTGGTGAGGTTGCAAAACCCGGCAAGCTGGAAATCAACGACGAAGTGGCAAAACAGCTTGGCCTGGAATCGGCAGACCGGTTGCGTGAGATCGTTCGCGGTCAGATTGAAAGCCAGTATGGCGCGCTGACGCGCCAGAAGGTGAAGCGGCAGATACTTGATGCGCTGGACGAAACATACAAATTCGAGGCGCCTTCGAAGCTTGTCGAGGCCGAGTTCAACAATATCTGGGCGCAGGTTGAGCGCGATCTGGAACGCGAGGGCAAAACCTTCGCTGATGAGGATACGACCGAAGAAGAGGCCCGTGAAGAATATCAGGGGCTCGCTGAACGGCGAGTACGGCTTGGGCTGGTCCTGTCGAAGATTGGCGAGGAAGCCGAGGTTCAGATTAGTGACGAGGAAGTGCAGCGCGCTTTAATGGAGATGGTTCGTCAGTATCCCGGTCAGGAGCAGCAAGTATACGAATACTATCAGAAAAACCCCGAAGCGATGGCCGATTTTCGTGCGCCGCTGTTTGAGGAAAAGGTCATCGATCACCTGCTGGGCGAGATCGCGGTAACCGATAAAAAGGTCACCAAGGAAGAATTGCTCGCCGAGGACGAGGAAGAGGTAAAGCCGGCCAAGAAAAAGGCGGCACCGAAGAAGAAAGCCGCCGCCGACAAGGCGAAACCAGAAAAAAAGGCTCCGGCAAAAAAACCGACAAAAGCGGGGGCAGACGATTAGGATTTTGAAATCGTTTTGCAATCTGGATAAAAAAACCCCGTTTCGACGGGGTTTTTTTTCGGCATATAAAGCGGGATTGTTTGAAAAGCCCTTGAAAACCGGCATCTAGATGGATGCTGCGCGTGTTAAACCGAATACACCCTGATGTTGGAATCTTGCAACCAGTGGTATATAATGGAATCACACCATGGCAGGCTGCCGAGCCATCGCTAAGATTATTCCGGGCGCATACACCAAAACTGCCAGCCAAAGTCGACTAGCCCGGTTGGCAACCCACGTGTGCTGCCTAAACTAGCCCGCCGCAGCCCAGCCCCGGAAGCGGCGGGCACCTTTTCCCGTTTTGGCCATCCGTGGTCCGGTCTCGTTTCGCCGGGCGCCGATTATGCGGTCAGCATTTGGCGTCGATCAACCGCTTTGCCAGATCCGGTGTCAGCTCCCGGAAATGGGAAATAATTGTTGTTGGCTGAAAATGGGAGACATGTTGGTCCGTATACCCCCAGTCGACGGCAACAACGGGAATGCCCGCGGCTATGGCGGTGTCGATATCCGTTCGTGAATCTCCGATCATGATGGAGATTGCCGGATCGCCGCCGGCGGCCAATATTGTTTCGGTTAAGTGGCGCGGATCGGGCTTGCGGAACTCAAAGCGGTCGCAGCCGCAAATCGCCGCGAATTTATCCGACAGACCAAGTCCCTCGATCAGCCTGATCGAAAGGTGCTGGAATTTGTTTGTACAGATGGCGATACGGTAGCCTTGCGCCGAAAACCCGTCGATTGCCTCGACCACACCAGGGTAGGGGGTTGATTTTCCAGGCATATTGGCCGCGTAATGCGTCAAGAACATCTCCAGCATTCGATCGATTTCGCTGTCGTTTAGCAGCTTTTGTTGCGCCTCTGCCGCGCGGGTGATCATCACCCTTCCGCCCTGTCCGACAAACCGCTTAAGCGAAATTGGTTCTGCAGCGTCCAGCCCCGCATGGATGAGGCAATGGTTCAGACTGTCGAGCAAATCTGGCGCTGTATCGACAAGGGTTCCATCGAGGTCGAACACCGCTACCGGTTCTGTCATTTGCTTACCTTTCATAAATTGTCATCAAGCGGATAAACGCCGCCGCATGAGCTGGCAATGCATGCTTTGTCCAAACGCGTGAAAACTTTGGCCGCCGGGCGGTTTGCCAGTATCGCGAAAAGTGCTACCAGATCGGCGAAACCTTGTAATTTGCCACATTCGAAAGACTGAAATGGATGCCAAGGCGCTGAAAATCGAGGCAGCCCGTGCTGCCTTGGGCGATGTTGAAAGCGGAATGCGGCTCGGCATCGGCACGGGTAGCACGGCTGAAGAATTTGTCCGGCTTCTGGCCGACAAATGCGCGGGCGGTTTTGACATTATTGGCGTACCGACATCCGAGCGGACAGCTGCCATGTGCCGCGAGCTCGGCGTGCCGCTGACAACACTCGATGAGATGCCCGAGCTTGATCTTACCGTGGATGGCGCTGACGAGCTTGATGGCGAGTTGACCCTCATCAAAGGCGGTGGCGGCGCATTGTTGCGCGAGAAAATCGTTGCTGCGGCATCATCACGTATGATCGTGATTGCCGATCATTCGAAACTGGTGCAAAAACTTGGCCAATATCCTCTGCCAATCGAAATCAACCGCTTTGGCAGGCAGGCAACTGAGATTGCAATCGGCAAGGCGGCCAAAGGGCTGGGGCTGGATGGCCGGTTGACGCTGCGTATGTCGCAAGAGGGTCCGTTTACCACTGATGGAGATCATTTGATTATCGATGCATCTTTTGGCCGCATTCACGATACAAGAGCGCTGTCTGATGCGCTGCACGCCATTCCAGGTGTTGTCGAGCACGGTCTTTTTATTGGATTGGCCAGCTCGGCGGTCATTGCCGGTGTAAACGGCGTGGAAACACTGTATAGGACCCGTAAATAAGGGAGAGTTCAGAAATATGATGATGACAGGCAAACTGTTTCGCCTAGCCGCTATTGCGGTATTGTTGGCAGCGGCCTTGGCAGGCGGCGCCAAGGCACAGGATGAGATTTCCGATTCTCATCTGAAAGCAGCGCGCGCGGCAATATCGTCGATCCGTGTCACTGACGAGTTTGATGGTATATTGTCGGCTGCTGCAGCACAGCTAAAGGTGCAGCTTTACCAGAAGAATCCTGACTTGCAGCCGATGATCAGCCAGATTGTCGATGAGACGGCAATTGGCCTTGCTGGCCGGCGGGCTGATTTGGAACGCGAGGCGGCATTCGCTTATGCCAAAATCTTCACCGAAGCCGAGCTAGAGGATATTACAACTTTTTACACCTCAGCGGTGGGAAAGAAGCTCATTATCGATGGACCGCTGGCTACCCGCGAAGTGTTTAAGGCAGCCGATATCTGGCGCGCCGGCATCGCGCGTGATCTTTCGGCAGAATCCGGCAAGAAAATTGCCGCTGAAATCAAAAAAACACAGTCCGGAAACGACGAGTCAAAAACCGAATAGATGATGGTATGAGATCAACATGCATCAGTTTCGCGTGATGGAAGAGCCCGGTTTCAATACCGGGCTTTTCATTTGGACCTGCCGTCCTTACATCAGGCGCACAATTTGTTGAATGAGGGAAGGCGAACGCCAAATGGCGCAATACGACTACGATCTTTTTGTAATTGGCGGCGGATCGGGCGGTGTTCGGGCGGCGCGGCTGGCCGGTGGCATGGGCAAACGTGTGGCCGTTGCAGAGGAATACCGTTATGGCGGCACCTGCGTGATCCGCGGCTGCGTTCCCAAAAAGCTATTTGTCTATGCATCTCAGTTTTCGGAGCATTTTGAGGATTCAGCCGGCTTTGGCTGGACCGTAGGCGAAACCAGTTTCGACTGGTCAGTCCTGATTGAAAACAAGGACCGCGAGATTGACAGGCTTGAAAAAGCCTACCGGTCGGGTCTCGATGGTGCCAATGTGACTATTATCGATGCCAGGGCTGAACTGGCGGACAGGCATACAATAAACCTGTCCACCGGCGAGACGGTTACCGCAGAACGTATCCTGATTGCCGTTGGTGGCAAGCCGCGGCTTCACGATAGCCTGCCTGGCGGCGAACATTGCATCAGCTCCAACGAGGCGTTTCATTTAAACAGCCTGCCAAAATCAATCCTGATTGAAGGCGGTGGCTATATTGCGGTGGAATTTGCCAATATATTTCATGGGCTTGGCGTTGACACGACGCTACTTTACCGTGGGCCCGAAATTCTAAAGAATTTTGACATTGATATGCGCCATGGTCTCGTGGAGGCAATGCAGGCCAAAGGCATCAATATCGTTCTCAATGAGACGATGACGAAGATCGATAAACGGGGTGACGGGCAGCTTGAGGTAAAATTCACCGGCGGTACATCGGTGATCGTGGGCGAGGTCATGCTGGCAATCGGTCGCGTTGCCAACACGCAAGGTCTCGGTCTGGACAATGCCGGTGTAGAAATGTCGAAATCCGGTGCAATCACCGTCGATGAATTTTCCCGCACCAATATCGATAATATCTGGGCCATTGGCGATGTGACCGACCGGGTGCAACTGACACCGGTGGCGATCCATGAGGCGATTTGTTTCATCGAAACCGTGTTTAAGGACAATCCCACGAAACCGGATCACGAGACGGTTGCAACAGCGGTATTTTCGCAGCCGGAAATCGGTACAGTCGGCCTGTCGGAAGATGATGCATCCAAGGTCTACGATGCGCTGGAGATTTACCGGGCATCGTTCCGCCCCATGCGCCACACTCTTTCGGGCCGGCAGGAAAAGATGATTATGAAACTGGTTGTCGATGCCAAGTCGCGCGTGGTGGTCGGTGCCCATGTTCTGGGTCCTGACGCAGGCGAGATGGCGCAAGTTCTGGGAGTTGCGCTTAAAGCGCGGCTGACGAAAGACGCATTTGACCAAACCATGGCGCTGCATCCAAGTGCCGCTGAGGAATTGGTGACGATGTATCAGCCGACATACCGGATCAGCAAAGGCGAGCGGGTAGGGGGGTAAAAACCCCTTTGCCGAAACGTTCAAATCAGGCCTTTGCTGGCAATTTCCTGTCCAGCAACCAGTCGCCTGCCAGCGGCCACAGGGTTTGCTTGTGTTTGCTGCGAAAAAAGCCCAGATGGCCAATGGCGCTGCCATCACCATCCTGCGGTGAAACCCAGATTTGCTTGATTTCCGCCGCCTCATAATGCCTGATAAACGCGTCGATGGCAGTCGGTGTTCCCCACGGATCATCAGTCATGCCGATTGACAACATGGGTGTGGTAACCAGGGCAAACCTTTCGGTTTCCGGCAGTGCGGCATCATCAAAGAAGTAGTCGGGGCGCCGGCACCATCTGGCCCAGTCTGCAAACACGGTGGCCGGAATGCCCTCGCCAAGCCCCATCCAGCGCGCTGTCCGTCCCAGCAACCAGGTGACCGGAATCCCGACAAAGTTCATAGCGATATAGGATTTCAACGGTTCTTTGATGTTGCCGAAGTAGCCGGAATTTGCCGCAATCAGGGCGTAACGCTCAAACTGGTCGGCAACCCCGGACAAGCCAAATGCGTGGCCGCCAAAGGATTGGCCAATACCAACCATCGCATGACCGGGAGCATGTGCCTGCAACCGGCTGGCCGCTGCGGGGAAGTCCAGCAGGGCCCAGTCCTTGAGGTTTATTCGCCCATTGCATGTTGCCTGTTTTGGCGAGCCCGGCATGCCGCGATAATCATAGGTCAACACGGCTTTCGAGCCGTATTGCACAAGCCAGGCGGCGAATTTGTTGTAGAAAGTGCGTGGTGCACCGGTTGCAGCCGAGATCAGCACAACCGGCCCGTTTCCGCTACCGGCAAAAAGATCACCATGGAGCGGGAAGCCGTCCTTTGCTGCAAATTCGATCGGTCTGGGCGTTGCGCTTTGACCGTCGCCACGACTATCGTCAGGTAAAGTCATGTTCATCACCAATTATTGCGCGAATGTATTAGATATTACGTTTACGTAATCGTCAATTATTTGATGAATGATCTCGATACCGATTGAAGTCGCTATCGCAATTCGCCATGAAACAATTGCTGACAAATGTCTGCGGTCTGATGGCTCGGGGAATGTTGGAAACAATGCAGAACGGTGTCGTTGCCTATTTCGGTTATGGATCGCTGGTCAATCGCACGACCCACACTACAAATATCGTCGAGGCGTTTCCGGCGCGGCTGAACGGGTGGCGGCGCTGCTGGCGGCCGCGTGCCGACACGTCACGCTTCGATGTTGCCATTTTGGGTGCGAGGCCCATGCCTGATGCCGTGACCGAAGGATTGCTGGTGGTCGACAGGGCCGACAATCTTGCGGCAATTGATGAGCGTGAGCGCGACTACCGGCGCATTGCCCTGACCGCCACCGATATTGAGATTGATGGCAGATTGCCGCCTGATTGCCCGCTCTATGTCTATCAGCTCGATGACAAACCGGGTTCCGGCTTTGGCAAGCAGAGAATTCTGCGCTCTTATCTGGACGCGGTTTTGCAGGGGTTTCGGGTTGAGCACGGCGATGGAAGCGTGCGCCGTTTTATCGCCGAGACGGAGGCATTTGAGATCGGCATTCTCGATGATCGCGCCCGTCCCCTCTACCAGCGCCGGGTCGAACTCTCGCCGGTTGAGCAGGCGCTTTTTGACGATTTACTCAGCCATTTGCCGTCGGTGACGATATGATTCGCCGGACATAAGAATGCAGGCTGGAATACGATGACAGCTTGCTGTATAAGCCCGCGGTCCGGAAACGGATGTCGTTTATAGTTCCGGGAGCAGCGTTTTTGACGCCAATCCCGATTACCGATTGGGCAAAAAACAATGACAAACTGGTCGCCGAGTAGCTGGAGAGACAAACCGGTTCAGCAGGTTCCCGATTATCCGGACATGGGTGATCTGGCCCGGACAGAAGAACGTCTGGCAACATTTCCACCGCTGGTTTTTGCAGGCGAAGCGCGCCAGCTCAAGCGCTCGCTGGCCGAGGTTGCCGGCGGACAAAGCTTTCTCCTCCAAGGTGGTGATTGTGCGGAGAGTTTTGCCGAGCACGGCGCCGACAATATCCGGGATTTCTTCCGTGCTTTCCTGCAGATGGCTGTGGTATTGACCTATGGCGCCTCGCAACCGGTGGTAAAAGTCGGCCGGATTGCCGGACAGTTTGCCAAGCCGCGCTCGTCACCAACTGAAAAAAAGGGTGATGCCGAACTGCCGTCTTACCGTGGTGATATCATCAACGGCATTGACTTTGACGAAGAATCCCGGATTCCCAATCCCAACCGGCAGATGATGGCCTACCGGCAGTCGGCTGCGACGCTGAACCTGCTGCGCGCATTCGCTCAGGGTGGATTTGCCAATCTGGAGAATGTTTCCAGCTGGATGCTCGGCTTCATTTCTGACAGTCCGCAGGCCGACCGTTACCGCGAACTGGCCAACCGCATTTCCGATGCTGTAGATTTCATGCGGGCGATCGGCATCGATTCAGCAACCAATCCAAGGTTGCGTGAAACGGAATTCTTCACCAGTCACGAAGCTTTGCTACTCGGCTACGAACAGTCGATGACCCGCATCGATTCAACATCGGGCGATTGGTACGCGACGTCCGGTCACATGATCTGGATCGGCGACCGAACCCGTCAGCCAGATCACGCCCATGTCGAGTTTTGCCGCGGCATCAAGAACCCGCTCGGGTTGAAATGTGGTCCCTCGCTTACCCCTGATGGCTTGCTCGAACTGACCGATTTGTTGAACCCGGAAAATGAACCCGGACGCCTGACGCTGATCTGCCGGTTTGGCGCCGACAAGGTGGACCAGCATCTGCCCGCACTTATCCGTGCGGTCGAGCGGGAAGGCAAACAAGTGGTTTGGTCCTGCGACCCGATGCATGGCAACACCATCACCGCCAATGGCTACAAGACGCGGCCCTTCAGCAGTGTGTTGCAGGAAGTGGAGGCGTTTTTCGATGTTCACCGGGCGGAAAATACCCATCCCGGTGGCATTCATGTCGAGATGACCGGCAAGAACGTCACCGAATGCACCGGCGGCGCGCACGCCATTTCGGCCGAAGAACTGTCTGATCGCTATCACACCCATTGCGATCCGCGGCTAAACGCCAACCAGGCGCTTGAATTGGCGTTTCTGATTGCGGAACTGTTGAAAAAGGGACGTGAAACCGGCGCTTCACCCAAGGTTGCAAACGCCTGAACCGAGCGTCCGGGATAATTCAATTTTCCAAGACGGGGCCGGGGCTTTATGCTCCGGCCTTATCTATTTATGCCGCCAAATTCATGGGTTTGTCGGGGTTTGCCGGTGATTAGAGCGTGAAAGGTATTTTGATCTGCCATACTGGCTGCATGAATGACAAAAGGAGGAAATGATGCCAACCACCCAAACCGGCGGATGCAATTGCGGTGGCGTCACATTCAAGGTCACCGGGCCTTTGCGCGATGTCATCGCCTGTCATTGCGGGCAATGCCGCAAGCAGACCGGGCTTTACTACGCGGCCACCGAGGTTGCCGATGACAGCCTGGAAGTTTCTGATTCCGGAACGCTTGCCTGGTATCGGGCTTCCGATGAAGCAGGCCGCGGTTTTTGCAATCGATGCGGCTCGGCTTTGTTTTGGAAAAACAATGACAGCACAAAAACATCTATTCTGGCGGGCAGTTTGGATCTGCCAAGCAATCTGACTTTGACCAAACACATATTTGTTGCCGACAAGGGCGATTTCTACCGGATTACCGACGCTCTTCCCCAGTTGCCGCAATCTCATCGAACGTGACGCATTTTTCGCACATATGATTCTGTTTGGGCAAAGAATGCCTTAGTCGAGGCCGAGTTCATTTGCGAGCTCTTTGCCGCTCCAGGTTGATTGTCCGCCGCTTTGGGCCTGCTTCACCAGTGCGACTATCCGCGCATTGATCGGTGCGGTCAGCCCGTTTTGCCCGGCCAATTTGACAATCTCGCCGTTGAGGTAGTCGATTTCCGTCGGCCTGCCGGCGGCAAAATCGTCGGCCATGGAGCTGCGCGCGGTGGCATCGACCTTCTGCAGGCGCAAGCCAATGGTATTGAAAAACCAGTTCGGCGTATCAATGAACCCGGCCAGAAAGGCCGGAGGCAGCGGCGTAATCCTGGCTGGAACAATGCCTGAAGATCCAATGACCGAATAGGCTTCCCGGATTGTCGCAGCCAGGACTTTTCTAAAAACCCTGTCGGTCAGCTGCTCGGCAAGCGGCAGCCCAGACAGGGCATTGATCGGGTTGTTGAGGTTGAGCAGTAATTTTCCCCAAGCGACAGAAATCATGTCGCCCGCCAGCCTCAGATACAAGGGTGATCCCTTGGCAAAACCGGCTATTCGCCGGGTCAAACCGGCCTCTTCAACTGTCAGCGTACCGGTAGTGCTTTTGTGCCAATGGCCCGGAGCCATCCGCACCACGTTGAACCCGACCATGCCGGCAAGAACATCTCGCCCTCCCAGGTTTTCGCGCAAAAAAACGACATTCGATATGCCGTTTTGCAGGCTGAGAACGGCAGCATCAACGGCGCAGTGCCGGTTGATCAGGTTAATCGCCTCCCTCGTGGCCGTGCTTTTGACGGTGACGACAACAAGCTCTGCTTGTGCCAGAATTTTAAGATCGCAGACATAGTCCAGACTGCCGGGCTCAAAGAAAATCCCCCAGCCGTCCAGGTCGGTCAAACGCAGCCCATGTTTTGATACCTCATCTGCGCGTTTCTGGCGCCCGAGGAAAGAGACATCCGCGCCTGCCGCTTTCCAGCATCCGCCGACAAAACATCCGACCGCTCCTGCACCAAGAATAACGATATGCATGTTGGAAGATGTTCCAAAACCAGAAATTGATCAGCCGACAATGCGTATCGGCTCAAACAGAATGCCCTTGAAGCAAAGTTGTTGGCAAGCACATTGGAGCAGCTTGGAGCTATTCTGCCTGAGAGAATAACGCGGTCTTTGAGGGTCATGCAGCCTTGTCGGCAATCTGGTCTACCTGCTCTGCTTCCAATCCGGTCGTCATGATTTCGCCGAGGCGCGACCGCAGCAAACCGGCACGTACCGGCCTTGCCATGCTTGTCATCATCGGCTGATCGGGCAAGGGTTTCGCTTTCGGTTCGGTCAACCGCAAAACCGGTGTTTCGGTTGTTTGCGCGCGGTCGGCAATACGGGCGATCATCTCATCGCTTGCGTCGATTGGCGATACATCGTCGATAATAATGCAATCAATGATCAGGTGCCGCATTTCAGCCACCTTCAGAAAGATGAGCGCCTCTTTCCCACTGTTGAAAGCTGCGCATTCAATCCCCCAGGACGCTGCCAGTTCCGAAAGGATTGAGCGGTATGTGTCGTTGCCCGAAGCAACGACGATCCGCCAGCCGGCCAGATTCTGCTTGTAATTGTCGATACAAGCCAATTGATCACAAATGAAAAGCGGAACCGAAAACCAGAAGGTAGAGCCTTTATCCGGCGTGCTTTCAACGCCAAATTCTCCGTTCATACTGGCAACGATCACCGCTGAAACCGAGAGACCCAGGCCAAAGCCGGGCTCCTGCTCATCTTTGGTCACCGACAGGTTGATCCGTCTGAACTTGCGCAGCAGCAGAAGTCGATTGATTTTACTCAGGCCTGTGCCTGTATCGGTTACGCTGATCTTTAATTCGGCCATTTGCGCGCCGGTGCCTGTGCGGGTTTCGGCTTCGACATTGATGGCAATCTGGCCGGATTTGGTGAATTTGATCGCATTGCCGATGAGGTTCCTCAAAACCTGCTTGAGCCGTTTTGCATCGCCGAACAGACGGGTGGGCATTTCCGGGTCAATCCGGATAAGCAGTTGAAGCCCTCTTTTTGCAGCTATGGGAGCGCAGAACTCCGCGACACTTTCGAATGTTTCAGCCACATCGAACGGTTTTGTCTCGATCTTCATCCGAAAACTCCACTCAGCCGGGTCCTGAAAAGCATGATGAAAATTATGATGGGTTCAAACGGGTAACCAATGGCGCCAAACGCCACCAACCCCTGCCGGTTGGCGATGTTGCTTCCGCCGATATGCTGATGAAAATACCTCGTCATGTGAGCTTCCAGGCGCTTCGAATCACACGAAAATCGTAGTTTACAAAAGGTTAACAAATCGAGTCTGTGACTTGCCTGGCGATCAACGGTTTGCATTTGCCTTAGGCGGCAGCGCGCTCTAGAGCGTGTCTTGCTTAAATGGGATCAGTTTGATGGAGAGGATTTTTTGCGGCAGTTAGGAAAACACCGGAGTGCGATCAAACGATCGTGCGAGGATTTTGACGACACTGTCCGTGAAAAAGACCTCCAAGCAGGTGAGGTTGAAGCATTGAAAGAAAACAGCAAGCCCAAATCGTTTCAGCTTGGTTCTTTGCGCCCTGGGTGTCGTCGCGCGACGCTAACGGGTGTGCACCCGCGTCACGTCACTCTCCTAACCAGGACACAAATTACCTGCGCTCAAACGATTCCATTTAAGCAAGAAACGCTCTAATCATGCGCCATGAGTGAAACAACCGATATTATGCGCATCGCAACGGCGCAGTTAAATCCGACCGTCGGTGACATATCCGGCAATCTGGAACTGGCGAGAAAGGCGAGGGCGGATGCCAGCCGCCAGGGCGCCGATCTGGTATTATTTACCGAACTGTTCATCGCCGGCTATCCGCCCGAAGATCTGATATTGAAACCGGCCTTCGTCGAAGCCTGCTGGCAGGCCATCAAAGAACTGGCCGCAGACACCGATGATGGCGGGCCAGCCGTCATAATCGGCACCCCGCTAAACCGTGAGAGCGGGCTGCACAATGCAATCGTGTTTCTCGATCAGGGCAAGGTTCTGGCCGAGCGCTTTAAGGTCGATCTGCCTAATTACGGAGAGTTTGACGAAAAACGGGTGTTTCAGCCGGGCCCGATGCCGGGACCTGTCAATTTTCGTAATGTCCGGCTTGGCATTCCCGTCTGCGAAGACATCTGGGGCGATTTTGGCGTCTGCGAAACCCTTGGCGAAAGCGGCGCTGAAATTTTGCTGGTTCCCAACGGTTCGCCCTACTATCGCGGCAAGGTCGACATTCGCCACCAGGTGGTGATCAAACAGGTCATCGAGAGCGAATTGCCCATCATCTATGCCAATCAGCTAGGCGGGCAGGATGAGCTTGTGTTCGATGGTGCGTCCTTTGCGATCAATGCCGATAAATCGCTTGCGTTTCAACTAAGCCAGTTCGAAGAGGCGGTGAGCGTCAGCACCTGGAAACGCGGGCCCGATGACGGCTGGCACTGCGACAATGGTCCGATGTCTTTGATCCCGGACGGTGAGGAGGCCGACTACCGCGCCTGCATGTTGGGCTTAAGGGACTATGTCAACAAAAACGGATTTAAGAATGTTGTGCTTGGCCTGTCCGGTGGCATCGATTCAGCCATTTGTGCTGCACTTGCCGTTGATGCGCTGGGCGAGGAGCGTTTGCGCACCGTAATGCTGCCCTATGACTATACGTCGGAAGAATCGCATGCCGATGCCAGAGCCTGCGCCACGGCACTGGGTTGCCGCTATGATATCGTTCCGATCCACCAGCCCGTCACCGGCTTTTTGAGCGCGCTTGATGGGCTGTTTGAAGGCACCAAGGAGGGGATTACCGAGGAAAATCTGCAATCAAGGGCGCGCGGCACGATTTTGATGGCAATCTCCAACAAATTCGGCTCGATGGTTGTCACCACCGGCAACAAGAGCGAAATGTCGGTCGGCTATGCAACGCTTTATGGCGATATGAATGGCGGCTTCAATCCAATCAAGGATCTCTACAAGATGCAGGTCTACGCGTTGTCACGCTGGCGCAACGGCCATGTGCCGCCGGGTGCATTGGGACCGGCAGGTGAGGTGATCCCGCAAAATATCATCGACAAGGCGCCGTCGGCGGAACTGAGGCCGGACCAGACCGATCAGGATTCGCTGCCGCCCTATCCGGTGTTGGACGACATTCTCGAATGCCTTATCGAGCATGAAATGAGCACCAATGACATCGCCGCGCGCGGCCATGATCGTGATCTGGTGCATCGCATTGAACATTTGCTCTATATTGCCGAGTACAAGCGCCGGCAATCAGCACCCGGTGTGAAGATTACCAGAAAGAACTTTGGCCGCGACCGCCGCTATCCGATCACCAACCGGTTCAGGGACAGGGATTGAGGGAAAGGGTACGAACATGATCAGGTCATTGATGTTCGTGTTGATCCTGTGGCGGCATGCTAAAACACTCAAATCAGGCCGGCGTGGTTCAAAGCGGAATATTGTCGTGCTTTTTCCAGGGGTTCTCCAAACTCTTGTTGCGCAGCATCCTCAAGCCGCGCGCGATCCTGGTCCGCGTCGAGTGCGGCATGATCACCTCGTCGATATAGCCGCGTTCGGCGGCGGCGAAGGGTGATAAAAACCGGTCTTCGTACATTTTGGTGTGTTCGGCGATCTTATCGGCATCGGCGATGTCTTTTCGAAAAATGATTTCAACCGCACCCTTTGCCCCCATCACGGCAATCTGCGCCGATGGCCAGGCATAGTTTAAGTCGCCGCGCAGATGTTTCGATGCCATCACGTCATAGGCGCCGCCATAGGCTTTGCGGGTGATAACCGTGATTTTAGGCACCGTGGCTTCGGCATAGGCAAACAGCAGTTTGGCGCCATGCTTGATAAGCCCGCCATATTCCTGCGCCGTTCCGGGCAGAAAACCAGGCACATCGACGAATGTGACGATCGGAATGCTGAAACAATCACAAAACCGCACGAAGCGGGCCGCCTTGCGCGAGGCG
The DNA here is from genome assembly GCA_963669455.1 of Rhizobiaceae bacterium. Lineage (GTDB taxonomy): Bacteria > Pseudomonadota > Alphaproteobacteria > Rhizobiales > Rhizobiaceae > JAWKWH01. The sequence goes on along the minus strand of OY770026.1, from coordinate 2,517,233 downwards.
TCGGAATCCAAAACGCCGGCCAGCACCATCGGCTGATTGGCGACGAAGCCAACCGTGCGCCCCTCAATGCGGCCAAGCCCGGTGACAATATTGCGGGCAAAGCACTCCTGAAGCTCGAAAAAGTCGCCCTCATCGGCGGTTTTCAATATCAGTTCGCGGATGTCATAGGGTTTGTTGGCATTGTCCGGCACAAGACGGTCAAGCGAGTGATCGGCCTGGTCGACCGGCTGATGGCAATCGATTTCAGGCAGTTCGCCGGTGTTCGACTGCGGCAGCAGGTCGATCAGCCGCCGCATCTGCAACAATGCCTCGACATCATTGTCGTAGGCGCCATCGGCGATGGAGGATTTTGTCGTGTGAACCGATGCGCCGCCTAGTTCTTCGGCCGTCACGGTCTCATTGGTAACGGTTTTGACCACATCCGGTCCGGTGACGAACATGTAGGACGTGTCTCGCACCATGAAGATAAAGTCGGTCATTGCCGGCGAATAGACGTCACCACCGGCGCAGGGGCCCATGATGACAGATATCTGCGGGATGACGCCGGATGCCAGCACATTGCGCTGAAACACTTCGGCATAGCCGCCAAGGGCTGCGACGCCCTCCTGGATGCGCGCGCCGCCGGCATCGTAAAAGCCAATGATTGGCGCCCGGTTTTTCAGCGCCATATCCTGAACCTTCATGATCTTCTGGGCGTGCGTCTCCGACAGGGAACCGCCAAAAACGGTAAAATCCTTGGCAAACACATAGACCGTGCGCCCATTGACAGTGCCCCATCCGGTAACGACACCATCGCCTGCAATCTTGGTCTTATCCATGCCGAAATCGGTCGAGCGGTGCTCGACGAACATGTCGAATTCCTCAAATGAGTTTTCATCGAGAAAAGCCGTCAGCCGTTCGCGCGCTGTCAGTTTGCCGCGATCATGCTGTGCATCGATACGCCGCTGACCTCCGCCCAGCTTGGCCTCGCCACGCCGTCTCTCAAGCTCTGCAAGCACGTCTTTCATCTGCCAGTATCCCCAGAAAATATTGCCCGAAAGGGTCTAGCACGCAGCACGGTCGCCGAAAATCCATTCAAAGGTCTATGTCAACAGAACTCAATTATATGCCAGTGGACAGCCGGCCGGTTTTCTACCACGAACCCGTGTTACCCATTGATGTCCAGGGCTCTGCTGGCGGTTTGGCGTCGCCTTCCTGCAGCAGTTCGACGGATATGCCATCGGGGGATTTGACAAACGCCATGCGACCGTCGCGCGGCGGCCTGTTTATGGTGACACCGGCATCCATCAGCTTTTGGCAAGTGGCGTAGATGTCATCCACCCTATAGGCGAGATGGCCGAAATTGCGCCCGCTATCGTAGGGCTCCGGGTCCCAATTGTAGGTCAGTTCCAACTCAGGCGCCCGGTTTGCTGCCGACATTTCCTTGTCTTTTGGTGCTGCCAGAAAAATCAGGGTGAAGCGGCCTTTTTCACTTTCCGTGCGCCGAACCTCCTCAAGCCCAAGCTTGTTACACCAAAAATCCAATGATTGATCGATATCCGCAATCCGGATCATCGTGTGTAAATATCGCATTTTGGCGACCTCCCGCTTTGTCCATAGGCGGCCCGGCAGGCCTTGAAGGCACCAGATTAAGGGCCGTTAAGTGGGCATGCAACTGATGCAAAATTGCTTCACCTCCAAAGTCATGTTGATAAACTAGCGTTGGCTTGCTGACAGAACGCAAGTAGATGCTATCCTGTGATAGTAGAATCAGTGGCGGTAACGAGGCAGAGGGTGCGTTCGTATGGAGGAGAAATCCTTCCTGGAGAACAGGGACGCAAAACAGGCAGGAGAGCCCAAATCCGATCAGGGTGAGGGCGAGGTAATCGAAGTAGCCGGAGCCATTAAATGGTTTGACGTGGCGAAAGGTTACGGGTTTGTTTTGCCAGACGAGGCAGGGTTAGGAGATATCCTGCTTCATGTGACCTGTTTGCGGCAGGACGGCTATCAGACAGCATTGGAAGGCGCGCGCTTGGTTTGCCTGGTTCGCAAGGGCGAGCGCGGCTACCAGGCAATGAAGGTCGTTTCCATGGATACCTCCTCGGCGGTGCATCCGCAGGAGGCGCCGGCGGAGCGCACCCATGTCAAGGTGTCACCGGAAAGCGGGCTGGAACGTGCGCTGGTTAAGTGGTTTAACCGGACCAAGGGATTCGGTTTCCTGACGCGCGGTGAGGGGACTGAGGATATTTTTGTCCATATGGAAACCTTGCGCCGCTATGGTGTGACGGAACTGCGCCCCGGCCAGGTCGTTCTGGTCCGGTTCGGGCGCGGTGACAAAGGCCTCATGGCTGCCGAAATTCACCCGGATCTTGGAACATTGCCGGTATCGCATTAGGGCATTTTTCGCCCGAACAGAATCATATGTGCGAAAAATGCTTCAATGGTTCCTAGCGGATACAGGCGTTGTTGCGGTTCAAAGTAACCGCAAAACGCCCCAAGTCCGGTTGGAGGCTGGACTTGGGATTTTGATCCCGATACCAATGCTGCGGTAATAGAGGTTCCTATGATACGCATTATCCCGGCTGCGGTGCTGGCGGCAATGCTGGCTGCTCTGATCTATTCCGGCTGGACATCATTGTCTGTGTCGAGCAGCAAAGCCGGTACTGCGATGCGCTTGGAGGTGGATCCCGAACCGCTATTGGTTGAGACCACAGACGGTAAAATCTCATTTCAAATCGAAGTGGCCGATGTCGAGGAAGAGCGCTCGCGCGGCCTGATGTTCAGGCGCGACCTGCCGGCCGGGCGTGGAATGCTGTTTGTCTTTGAGAACAATGCCCGGCGCGGATTTTGGATGCGCAACACACCCTTGCCGCTCGATTTGCTTTTCATCTCGCAAAGCGGCCGGGTGGTGGCCATTCGTCAGGGCGTACCGTTTTCTGAAACCGCCATATCGCCGGTCAATCCGGTGCGGTTCGTGCTGGAACTGCACAAGGGGAGTGCCGAACGCAATGGCATCAAGATTGGTGCCCGTTTGCGCCACCGGATCATTGATACGATCGCGGACTAAAGCATTTTTCGCCCGGACAGAATCATATGCGCGAAAAATGCTTCTATGGTTCCAAGCAGGTAGCGGTGTTGTCGCGGTTCCGGTTGCCGCAAAACGCCCTATTGCCTTGACGTTGCCGCCGGGCGTGCCACCGGTGACAGCGTCAATTTCGGCATCAATATATATATTCCCAATACCTGTTTTATCGTCGGTTGCAATGACGGCAAGTAGATTGCGGCGGTCCGGAACTTTTGTGGTGACATCACCGTACCCATCTTATAATCGCGGCCATGGCAATATTCACGGCAAGATTCGGCTTGGCGGCTGTTCTAACTGTTTTTTTTACCGTTCTGGTTTCGGCCGGAGCGAATGCCTTTGAGCTGAAGCGCTATAAGGAGCGTCTGTTTGCCTATCCGGGGCTGCTGAAACCCGATGGTGACGATCGTTACCTGATCGTCGATTATCGCGAATCAAGAGATATCGACGCACGTGATCAGATACCCGAACGCCGGGTCTGGGGGCGTTATGTTTCTTTGAAAGTAAAGCGCAGTCAACAGGAATTGAGCTTTGACGGCCCGTTGGGACCGCTAAGGTATTTCGCGGTCGGCCGGCTTGCCGGTGCCCGTGTGGTGACGCTGTATCTTCACGGCAGAGGCGGTAACGGCAAACAGGGTGTCAACGACTTCAGTTTCGGTGGTAATTTCAACCGGCTGAAAAACCTGATGGTTCGCAATGGCGGCCTTTACCTGTCGCCCGATGTTCCAGCTTTCGATGCAAGCGGGGCAAAGGCGATTGGCGCGCTGATTGCCCATTACCGGTCTTTATCGCCCGCTGCAAAGCTGATTGTCGCCTGTGGCTCGCTTGGTGCGCAGATTTGTTACCGTTTGGCGGGGGACAAGGCGATGTCAGAGGATATCGCCGGGTTTATCCTGCTTGGCGCGCCACCGGTGGAAGCGGTGTTTTCAAGCCCGGCCCTTGCGCGCAACACGCCGTTTCTTCTCGCCCATGGATCATACGACAAGGTTTATCCGATCGAGGCGGTCGAAGCGCATTTTCGCGAATTTACCAGACGCAAGGCTGATTATCCCGTCCGGTTTATCCGGTTTGAGACCGGGACCCACGGAACACCGATCCGCATGATTGACTGGCGTTCGGCGCTCAACTGGATATTGTCACTTTGACCCTTTTGTCGCGAGGAAGAGTAGGTGCACAACTATATTGATCCGACCCGTGAGAGATTTGGTGAATTTCGCGCATTGTCCGATAATGGCATCATCCACATGCTGAATCTGGTGCGATTTAAGAAACGGGCCACCTATCCTGATGGCCGCGTTGCCACGGGCGCTGAGGCCTATGCAGCCTATGGCCGTCAAAGCGGTCCGATTTTTCGCGCCGTCGGCGGACGTATCGCCTGGTCAGGCGATTTTCAACTGATGCTGATTGGCCCGGGGGAGGAAAACTGGGATGCCTGCTTTATTGCCGAATATCCCGATGCGGCGGCGTTCGTGTCGATGGTTAAAAACCCCGACTACCAAAAGGCGGTCATACACAGGCAGGCTGCGGTCGCTGATTCAAGGCTGATCCGTCTTGCCCCCAAGCCCGCGGGTCAGGGATTTGGCGAATAGGCCATGCTTGCGGACATTGTTGGTGGAATTGCTAAAGTTCGGTGAAACAGGAGACCGGCACTTTTTAAAGGTGCCGGCCTCCGAACCATCGCACCTGACGGGGACGCATCGGCAGGCGGGATGGTATTGGAAAATTTGTCATCCGATCAGCCGTCGATAAGCCTTGAAACCAATTGCGGCCCGGTTTTGCAGGACACATCGACCGGTATCCACGACGTTTCATAGTCGTGGCCTTTGACGACAACCATATATTCGCGCGTGATCGAGTGGGTGTAGACGAAATGCTTGTGCCAGCGTTTGGCGTAGCCATCGCCAACGCGGTCGGTTGTCAGGCTGGCTTTTTGTTTGCGCCCGATACGGCGATGCAGGGTGAATTCCACCGTGCCAGGCTCGTTGGTGAAAATCTCGGTTACCAGCCGGACCGGCTTGCCGCAGACCGGATTGGCTGGCAGCGTGAAGATTTTGACTTCGGAAATTTGAAGACTGCCACTTTGCGCCTGACCGGCGACGCTGCACAACAAGGCCGTAAATGTGGCCACCAACGGCCAGAATTTAGCGGATTTTTGATTTGGTGTTTCCATCGACTATGCCCTTGTCACCTCAGCCAGCTTTCATGGCTGCCGTCGGAGACAAGGGGTATCGAAGTGAACGTGAATGAGATGTGATTTTGCGCACAATGCGGTTCGCAAAGGGCTTTTATCAGCAGCCGGGCTTGTGCGGCATGGTGGGCCGGCGGGTTGAAAATGGCCGGCAAGACACTGTCGCTGGCTGCGGCCAATTCGGCAAAGCGGGGCTTACCTCTGTCTGCGCCGGCTCCGTTCGCGCCGTTTGCGGGTGCCGTCACCATCTGCCGGTGCTAAGGCCTTGCGCGCCGGCAATGTCACCGCTTCGGCCAGTTTGGGGAACGGGTCCACCTTGTTGGGCAAGGCCATTGCATCGATGAACAATTGCTGGAAGTCCGGTTCAAGGGCGGTTTCGATTTTCTCGATGTGCTGTACCGTCTGCTCGATTTCGCGGCGGTGGCCGCGATTGAGCAATGCCATCAGCGCCCCGGTGCCGGCGGCATTGCCAACCGCTTTGACCTCGGCCAGATCGCAGTCTGGAATGAGCCCCAGCACCATGGCGTATTTGGGGTCGATGAAGGAGCCGAACGCGCCGGCAAAGCGGATCGTATCGACATGATCGACGCCTTGTTTTTGCATTAGCAGCCTGACGCCGGCATAAAGTGCCGCCTTGGCAAGCTGGATGGCGCGAATGTCGTTTTGTGTCACCTTTATCGTTTGACTGCCCTCATGCAGCAGATAGGAAAATGTTCGGCCGTCTTGAATGATGCGCGGGTTCCGGCCAGCCATTGCGCCATCGACCACGCCATCTTCGGAAATGATGCCGGCCAGATACATCTCGGCCACCACTTCGATGATGGCTGAGCCGCAAATGCCGGTGATACCGGACTTTTCGGCCTCCTCGGCAAAGCCGGCCTCATCGGACCATTGTTCAACGCCGATGACGCGGAATTTTGGCTCCAATGTCTCCGGGTCGATGCGGACGCGCTCTATCGCGCCGGGCGCGGCGCGCTGGCCGGAAGAGATTTCCGCCCCCTCGAATGCCGGTCCGGTGGGAGAGGAGGCTGCGACAACCCGGTCGCTATTGCCAAGGATGATCTCTGCATTGGTTCCGACATCGACCAAGAGCATCATGCTGTCCTGCCGGTGCGGGCCCTCCGACAGCGCAGCTCCCGCCGCATCGGCGCCGACATGGCCGGCGATACAAGGCAGGATATAGACACGCGAGCCGGGATTGACGGAAAGGCCGATCTCGCTTGCCCAGGTATGAACCGCACCGGATACAGCCAGCGCAAAAGGTGCCTGGCCAAGCTCAGTTGGGTCGATGCCGAGAAACAGATGATGCATGATCGGATTGCCGACAAACACCGCATCAAGAATGTCATCGGGTATTATTCCGCCATCGGCACATACGTTTTCGATTAACCCGTTGATCGCTTCGCGGACCGTTTTGGTCATGGCTTCGCGGCCGTCGGCGTTCATCATCACATAGGAGACACGGCTCATCAGGTCTTCGCCAAACCTGATCTGCGGGTTCGATGTACCCGATGACGCGATAATCCGCCCCGACAGCAGCGACACCAGATGCATGGCAATCGTGGTCGAACCGATATCGCAGGCAATGCCGTAGGCTTCGTTCTTCAAATCTGGCCATAGAGCAATGAGCGACGGGCGGGAGGTCTCCATATCCAGATGGATCGCAGCCGTTACCGACCAGCCGCCTTTGCGTAAAATTTTCTGAGCGTCAGGCAAGAGATGCTGGGAGACCAGAAGGTCGGAAAATCCCCAGTCGCGCTCCAACGCAGCCTTTAGCCGGTCGAGGTCTCCGAGTGGCTTATGCATGTCCGGTTCATCGACCTCGACATAGCATATCTGGATTGCCGGATTGCGCTCGATCACCCGGTCGATGGCCGCTTTTCGCACCAGCTGGGCGTTGACCTGCGCATCGGCCGGCACATCGATAACCAAATCGCCCAGAACCGTGGACGAGCAGGACAGCCTGCGGCCCGGTTTCAGGCTGCGTTTTTCCGCATAGCGGGTTTCCTTTGGTCCGACCGGCGAGATGTGATCGTTGGCCGATGTGATGCCGTGTTTGGCAAACTGGCCTTCCTGCACCTCGATTTGGCAGCGGCCGCAAATGCCCCGGCCACCGCAGACACTTTCGACGTAGACGCCCAATTGGCGCGCAGCGTCAAGGATCGGCGTTCCAATGGGAAACCGGCCACGTTTTCCAGATGGCATGAACAGAATAAGGGGATCCTCATTCATGATGACGGGCTCTAACCCCTTGCACCTGTACGCGCGGCTCTTCCGCCGCGCCTGCCCGAGCGCCCGCCGGCAGGGCCTGCACCGGGGTTGACGCTTGCGGCAGGAGCCGAAATGCCGGCTGCAGCGTTCGGCTGGTGGTCTTTGTAGGTGCGGATCCAGTTCATGCAATCTTGGTCGGTGCCGTTTAGAACGTTGGCGGCATGCACTGCTTCCATTTCCTGCGGGCGGCAGGGGTTCATGATCGCCGACGTCATGCCTGCGCCGATGACCATCGGAATAAACCCGGCATTGATGCCATGGCGATGCGGTAGCCCGAAGGAAATGTTCGACAGGCCGCAAGTTGTATTGACCCGCAGTTCCTCGCGCAGCCGCCTAAGCAGCGCAAACACCTGCTTGCCTGCCGTGCCCATGGCGCCAATGGGCATGACCAGCGGATCGACGACAATGTCGTGAGAGGGAATGCCGAAATCTGCGGCGCGCTCGACGATCTTCTTGGCAACCTCAAACCGGACATCCGGGTCTTCGGAAATGCCGGTCTCGTCATTGGATATGGCAACCACCGGCACGTCGTATTTTTTGACCAATGGCAAAATGGCTTCGAGTTTTTCTTCTTCACCGGTAACCGAATTGACCAGCGGCCGGCCCGTGGCAACTTTGAGCCCGGCTTCAATCGCCGCACTGACCGAACTGTCGATCGCCAGCGGAACATCGACCAGTTCCTGCACGATCTGGAGTGTTTGAACCATTAGCGGTGGTTCCGTTTCGTTTGGATTGACGGCAGTGACACCGGCATTGATGTCGAGCATGGTCGCACCGGCCGCCACCTGCTCAAGCGCATCCTTGCGCACCGTGTCGAAATTTCCCTCGACCATCTCCGCGGCAAGCTTTTTTCTGCCGGTCGGATTGATGCGTTCGCCAATGACGCAAAACGGTTGATCGAAACCAATGATGATTTCCTTGGTGGCGGACGCGACGATCGTACGGGTCATTCTTCGTTCTCCATGAGATATAAAGATATCTTTATATCGTTGTTTGCTGGAATTCAACCGGTCATTTAGTCCGCTGGATTCTTGTGTTTGTCTGAGAGCTGGTCTGGTTCGGCTTGTTGGAGGAGTTCATCAAGCCGCTCGGCAACCATGGCGTCATCCGCACGGGCCTCGCGCATCCACGGGCGGCGGCCTTTCAAAACACCTGAATCGTGCACGATCTCGGCAACATATTCTTCCTGGCGGTAGGCCATGACATGGATGCCGGAAACGCCTTCGATCTCCTTGACCTCATCAATGATGTCGATGCAAAGGCGCTTTCCCTCTTCCTTTTGGTTTTCAGCACCTTCCAGTCGCTCAATGACGGCGTCCGGAATATGAATGCCGGGCACGTTTGACCGTATCCAGCGGGCGGTTTTTGCAGAGGCGAGCGGCCCCACGCCGCACATAACAAAACACGCCTCGGTCAGCCCCAGATCGTTGGTGCGTTTCATATATTCGCGAAACATCGGCACATCAAAGCAATATTGGCTCTGCACGAATTGGGCGCCGGCTGCGATTTTTTTGGCCAGACGCATCGGGCGAAAATCATAAGGCGGTGCAAACGGGTTGATGGCGGCGCCTAAAAATACTTCCGGCGGTGTCGTCAGTTTGCGGCCTGAGAGAAATTTCGCCTCATCGCGCATTGTGCGAATTGTTTCCAGCAGGCTCATGCAGTCGAGGTCGAACACCGGTTTCGCTCCGGGCTGATCGCCGGCCTGCACACCGTCTCCGGTCAGGCACAGGATGTTGCCGACGCCCATCGCGGCCGCGCCCAAAACGTCGCCTTGAATAGCGATGCGGTTGCGGTCGCGGCAGGCAATCTGCAGGATCGGCGCATACCCCATCCGCGTTAAGAGCGCACAGATGCCAACCGACGACATATGGCAGTTGGCACCGGAGGCATCGACGGCGTTGATGCCGTCGACCCAGCCTTCGAAAACCGCAGCACGTTCATAGACATCCCTGGGATTGGCACTGTCTGGCGGATTGAGTTCGGTGGTAACCGCAAACTCTCCGCGACGCAGGACCCGCTCCAGTCGGCCGCGTGATGAATGGCCGGGAAGCGCGTCGAGCGGGCGCTCGATTTCTGACAAGATTTGCTCGATACTCACCGCGCAATATCCTTGCTTTTCGCCCGCTCAGCCGCATCGGTTGCGGTCACGCGCAACCAGGAGGAGGTTTCGCGAAGAGACTGGTCAACCGGCTTTTGGACATTCGATAAATTCGCCATTCCCTCGCGCATCTGCCCTGCGCCCTCAAACGCCTGTACCCAGACGCACGGCATGTCCGGTTCGACTTCACAATTGCCATTGGACCGAACACCGCCGCAAGGGCCGTTGCGCAGCTGCTTGGGGCAGTTCATCGGGCACGACATGCCGGTTGATGACAAGATGCATTGTCCGCACATCCGGCAGTCGAACAGCAAGCCTTTCACCCGTTTTTCAACAAATGTGACAGGCGCTTCAGCGCGGTGATAGCCGACCGATTTCCAAAAGGGATGCAGCATCAGGAAAACGTTGGCGAACTTTTTGTAAAACCACTCCAGCGTCCGGGACTGGCGCACCGACCAGCGCCGGATGGTATAGCCACTCCGCTGGCGTGCGGTCGGGCTTACATGGGCTGGATTGTAGGCGGTTTCGGTGGTCGTCTTGCGCACCAAGGTCGCCTGGGTGGTGATCGCCTTGCGCCTAGCCATGGTCATTTCCGCCCGCATTCACCAATGCCGCCAGCCGCTCCTTGGTATAGGCTTGCTCGATTTCGGCCATCGCTTTATCGGCTTCCGCATCGAGATCGTCACCAACCGGCACCGGATCGCCGCGGCGCCATTCAGCCAGATAAGCATCGGTATCGCCCGCACCGGTGCGCATGGCGCACATGTCGATTGCTTCGGTAAAGCGCAATGGCAGTTCACGCTTGGCGTTGGCGCGGCCCTGTTTTACGATGACCTGCGCGGGAATGTCGCGCCAGTATAAAATAACGAGATTGGCCATACTGCCTGCTCCTAATATCCAGCAAGCCAGCTTTGCAGGATGTGATCACTGACCGCTGTTTAAGGGACGACACCGGAAAATTCAAAAACGACGCGATCTGTTTTGCTTGAAGGTGCGGTCAGATCAGGCGAATAACATGCCGGCTAGTGCCCCGGCGGCGCCGATAACCGCGGCGATGATTGCCAGTGCCAGCGACCCAACAAAAACACCTGCATAAAACAGGATACCGTCACGTTCGGACAGTGCCAGCGCGATCAAAAGGATCGCCAGTGCGGGAAGCCAGTTGCCGAGCGGTATCGGTATTGTGACGGCGATCGCCAGCACCAGGGCAAAGATGCCGATAACCCGGTCGGCCAGGCCCGATCTGGCAAATGGCCAGTGCCGCGGCCTGATCAGCCGTTCCAGCTTTTCCAGCCGCGGCAGGTACCGTTTGGAAAGGGAGTCAAAGCGCGGCTGGCTCAGAGATTTCCTGAGGATGAATTTCGGCAGCCAGACACGATTGTGGCCGAGCGCCATCTGTACCGCGACCAAAATGAGTGGCGGCCCCAAAACGATGGTGGTCCCCGGCGGCAGGGGAAGCAGATTGATGATGGAAAAGAAAGCCAGCATTGCCGCAAAGGAGCGATCGCCAAGTGCATCGCGAACATGTTCCACGGAGACCGGGCCTGATGCGTTGCCGGCGACCTGTTCGATGATCGCAGATAGCCGTCGCGGGGGCTGTGCACTCCTCAACTTGCTATCCACCGATATGTCATCCATCTTTGTTCGCCTCGGTGCCGGGAATCAGAGATTGTTTCGATGGTAAGTATAGCAAACCGGACGTAAACCGGACACCAACCTTTGTGGCGGACATTTCTGCACCATGTTCATGGCGCCGAGGTGGCGTTGATCAAGGCGTCAGTCAAGTCGCCATAGCCGGTCGGACGGCGCTCATAGGTCAAATTGAGCATTTTTGCCGCGTCTTCGGCAACCTTGTCGAGGGCCGGATCGTCTGTCTGTGCCAGATAGATCAGCTTTTCGTAATTGCCGAAATAGCTGGACACCAGCTCCGGATGTCTGTCCAGTCCCAGGGGCTTGATGAAAAACGATTCAAACTGCCGGCATATGAAATCGGTCATATAAAATGCGGTCATGTCGTCGTCTGCGACACGCTCAAACTCCTTCATTCCCTGGTAAAAAGCATAACAATGCGGGCCGTCGATACGTGAAACGCCATGGTTTTCGCACATACGATCCAAAAGGCCGCCGGTGCCGCAATCGGCAAAGCCTACGAAAATATTCTCAATTCCCGCTTGCCTCGCCTCATCAATGGCAACCTCCAATGCCGGGACTATCTTGTCAGGCATGTAGTGAAACTGAGCTGGAAGGCAGACAAGTTCCAGATTTTCCAATCCATGGCGCTGTTTTACCGCCAGCACCTCACGGGCAATCATCCCGCATGCGATGACACGGACGGTTTGGCTGCGAACACCTGTATTTTCGCTGTTTGAGTCTGACAAAGCCGCTTCTCCAGCTGTCAATTCGTGCGTCCAGCCTGACACAATTTCGCGTCTTTTTTACGGCTGCCCAATGCAACATTCACGCACAAGTCACGAGGCTGCATGTAGGCAAATACAATGGCAAGCGCAATAGCGCGCCGAATGGAGGAGAATCATGGATAACACTGCAGGAAGGAACGCCGTTCAATCCAAAATAGGCGATTTCGATCTTAATCTGCCGCAAATATTGCCGGTATTTGAGCGCACCGAGCCCCGAACAACCCATCATTGGCGCAATGCGATCGAGCTGCGCCGCGCCTTGCGCAGGTGCCGGCGGCAGCGCATCAGGTCGGCAGCAAGGGCCGGCGCTATGATGTTGAAGATGCTGACCGATAATCATCGCAATACGCAGATGCAGAAGTAAGACAGCGAACGAAGGGCAGGCGGATATGGCCAAGAAACCAAAGAAGACAGCAAAAGCAGCAAAACTCTCACTGGACGAACTTCATCGCAAGATGGCGGATCCCGATACGCCGCGATCATCGCTTGAAGCCTACTTTATCATCGATGAAGCCCGCTCCGGTCCGTTTGCGCCCGTTCTTGCGCTCAATCCCGAAACGGTCGAGATTCCGGCGGCTGTCGAAATGCAGATGCGCGGCGATATGGCCATCGGCCTGGCCAACCAGCTTTCGCGTATACGCAGGCTTTTCGCATTCAATCAGCGCATTGCGGCAGGATATGACGGGCCGATTATCGTTTCGGAAGGCGATTCCTGGTTTCAGTTTCCGGTATTTCTCGACGATACAATCGACCACCTTGTCGAGATGGGTTACGCGGTTCGCAGCCTTGGCGCTGCCGGTGACACATTGGAGAACATGATCTCCAAACAGGAATATCTTTCTGCCCTCAGCCAGACCGGTGCTTCGGTGTTTTTGTTCAGCGCCGGCGGTAATGACGTGCTCGGCGGCGGGCATCTTGCAGACCATCTGCGTAAATTTGATCCCGGTAAAAGCCCGGTTGAACACATTCTCCCAAGTTTTGACGCGCTGGTCGGCAAGGCTATTCAGGGATATGACACTGTTTTGCGGTCGGTGGAGGCCCTGCCAGGAGATATTCAGGTATTTTGCCACGGCTATGACAAGCCGGTTCCCAACTCAGGCAAATGGCTTGGCAGGCCGATGGAAAGCAGGGGAATTACAGACAAGAACTTCCAGAAATCGATAACCGATGAACTGATCAACCGTTTCAATGGCCGGTTGAAGACACTGATTTCCGGGTTTACCAATTCACACTATCTCAACATGCGCGATATTGTCGGCGGCAGCGCCTCAAAATGGCACGACGAACTGCATCCGAAAAATTCCGGTTACCGCAAGGTGGCCGAGCAGTTTGACGCCGGGATTAAATCCGTTACCACGCGGTCTCTTACCGGTGTGCCAAGCCCCGTGCCGGGCGCCGGCACGCGTACGCAGCCACTTGCTCCACGCGGGCAGGCTGCCGGCGGAACATCGCGAACCGGGCTGTCGCTGCATGTTGGTCTTAATGTGATCGACAAAAATCACTATGGAACCGACGGCAAGCTTGCAGCCTGTATTGCCGATGCCGAGGCGATGAAGGCAATTGCCACCGATCGCGGCTATGAGGTGATGGACCTTCTAACCGACGGGCAGGGCACCCGGGATGCCGTGATAGCCGGTATTTCGGAGGCGGCCGGCAAGTTGAAATCAGGCGATACCTTCCTCTACACCTATGCCGGTCATGGCAGCCAGATGCACGATTTTAACCGGGATGAGGCTGATAATCTCGATGAGACCTGGTGCTTGTTCGATGGCATGTTGCTGGATGACGAGGCCTACGAATTATGGAGCAGGTTTGACGAGGGTGTCCGGATACTCGTGATACTCGATTGCTGCCATTCCGGGACGGCAGTGCGGGCGGCGCCCGGCCTGTTTGATGACAGTGCCGGCAATCAGGGTGGCCACAAACCCCGCATGCTGCCGGTTCCGGTCGCGCGCCGGGCATTTTCTGCCAATCCGGGATTTTATCGCAAAATTGGCTCCGCACGGGAGGGCGGCGATGACCTGCCAGGCCTGTCGGATGATATCGCGACCCGCCCATATAGGTCGCCGCTTAGAGCATCGATCAGACTGATTTCCGGTTGCCAGGACAATCAGCTCTCCATGGACGGATTTTTCAACGGCCGCTTTACCGAAGAATTGTTGAAAGTCTGGAACAATGGCCGGTTTTCGGGCAATTATCACACATTCCACAAGACAATCGTCAACGGCATGCCGCCAACCCAGACGCCAAATCACTATAAGATCGGACAATCCGACCCGGCTTTTGACGGCCAGGTTCCATTCACGATTTAAACTGGATACGCTCTAGAGCATGTCTTGTTTAAATGGAATCGTTTGAGCGCAGGGTATTTGTGTCCTGGTTAGGAGCGTGACGCGACGCGGGTGCACACCCGTTAGCTTCGCGCGACGACATCCAGGGCGCAAAGAACCAAGCTGAAACGATTTGGGTTTGTTATTCTCTTTCAAAACCTTAACTTAACCTGCTTGGAGGTCTTTTTCACGGACAGTGTCGTCAAAATCCTCGCACGATCGTCTGATCGCACTCCGGTATTTTCCTAACTGCCGCAAAAAATCCTCTCCATCAAACTGATCCCATTTGAACAAGACACGCTCTAGTGGTGGCTATTCACATCGTCCAACGGCGCGCCAGAGATGCTGGCGCGCGGCAGTTTTGTCCAAAATGGATTGTTGCCGAAACGGTCGCTTTGCTTGCTGCTACCTGCCCAACCAGCCGCCGTCGATCGGCAGGATCGTGCCGTGAATGAAGCGCGCAAGATCACTACACAGGAATGCTACCGGATCGGCTATCTCCGCCGGCTCGCCCCACCGTGCGGCGGGCACCCGGTCCATCAATGCCTTTTCTCGGACTTGATCGGCCTGTAGCGCCTCGGTGTTATCAGTTGCAATATATCCCGGCGCCACGCCATTGACGTTGATCCCCAGAGGAGCCCATTCGTTTGCGAAGGCTTTTACGAGTTGGGCCACAGCGCCCTTGCTCGCTGCATATCCGGGGACATTGATACCGCCCTGAAAACTCAACACAGAACAGACAAAAATGATCTTGCCGTGGCCGAGCGTCAACATCCGTTGGCCCAGTGCCCGGGTCAGAATGAACGGGGCATTGCAATTCACCGCCATCACATCGTCCCAATCTGCCAACTTGTGGCGGGCGGCCGGTGACCGGCGGATGGTTCCGGCATTGTTGACCAGAATGGATATATCGCCGCGCTCGGCCATGCGTGTGGAGAAATCGAGCGTTTGTTTGCGGTCTGCGAAGTCGCAGTTTTCGGCCGTGAAGCTCCTGCCGGTCGCGCGCACAAGAGACGCGGTGCCGCTTTCACCATCGGCTATCGCGGTTCCAGTACCAATAATCTCCGCTCCGGCCGAGGCCAGCGCCACGCAGATTGCCTTACCAATTCCACGCGATGCGCCGGTTACGAGTGCGGTCTGGCCAGACAGATCAATGGAGAGAGACATTCGTCGACCTCACCATTCCGCCGAGATGTACTGGGTTTCCATGAATTCCAGCATGCCTTCGTGTCCACCTTCACGGCCAAGGCCGGATTGCTTGACCCCGCCAAAAGGAGCCGCGGGATCGGAGACTAGGCCGCGATTGAGGCCAACCATGCCATATTCCAGTCGCTCGCAAACCTGCATGGCCCGTTTCATATCTTCGGAAAAGACATATGCGACGAGACCATATTCGGTGTTGTTAGCGCGGCGGATGACATCTTGCTGATCGGTGAAAGTCTGGATGGCAGCCACTGGACCAAAAATCTCATCATAGACACAGTCGGCGCTTTCCGGGACGTTCGACAGAACTGTCGGTGGATAGAAATAGCCCTTCCCATTTGGAACAGTGCCACCCAATTCCACCTTGGCGCCCTTTGCGACAGCATCGTCGACGAATGCGGCCACTTTATCGCGCGTATCGGCGTTGACCAGCGGACCGACATCAACACCGTCTTCCAGGCCATTGCCCATCTTCAGGGCAGCCATGGCAGCGGTGAATTTTGACGTGAACTGCTCGCTGACCGCTTCATGCACATAGAAGCGATTGGCCGCCGTGCAGGCTTCGCCGAGATTGCGCATTTTCGCCAGCATGGCTCCCGCCACCGCCTTATCGGTATCCGCGTCCTCGAACACGATGAGCGGAGCATTGCCGCCCAATTCCATTGCCGGTTTCAGCACCTGGTCGGCGGCTGAATGCAGCAGTTTGCGGCCGACCTCTGTCGAACCGGTAAACGAGATGACGCGTACACGTGAATCGTGCAGCATGTGATCGACCAATGCACCGGACTTCTTTGACGGCAGAACGTTGACGAGCCCCTTGGGCACGCCGGCTTCTTCCAATAAGGGCATCAGCGCCAGCATGGTGAGCGGGGTTTCCGATGCGGGCTTGATGATGACCGGGCAACCGGCTGCAAGGGCAGGGGCGATCTTGCGCGTTCCCATGGCCGCCGGATAGTTCCACGGTGTGACAAGCACGGCAATTCCGGCCGGCCTGTGCTGGACGACAATGCGTGCGCCCGAAGAAGGAGCATGGGCGATCAGGCCATCGGCGCGTACCGCTTCTTCCGCAAACCACCGGAAAAATTCCGCCGCATAGGTGGCTTCACCAATAGCGTCAGCACGCGCCTTACCGTTTTCGAGGGTGATCAGCCGGGCAAACTCGTCCAGCCTTGCCGTCATGAGTTCCCATGCCTTGCGCAGGATTTCGGAGCGTTCGCGCGGTTTCTTTGCCGCCCACGGGCCAAAAGCCGCTTCAGCAGCATCAAGCGCCGCGTCGGCATCATCGATACCTGCGGAAGCCACAGACGCAATCATTTCCTCTGTTGCCGGATTGATGACACCAATCCGCTCGCCGTCTGCGGCGTCACGCCATTGGCCGCCGATATAGAGATTTGTGTGTTCCAAGCGGGTGCTCCTGGTCAAACGATATGGCCAAGCGGTTCGCCAAGGCGTGCCGCAAAGTCAGTTACAAGGTCGATCGCCTGTCCCTCTTCAAGTTGACAAGTGCGGTAATCGAGCGAAATCAAATAATCATCGCGCTCCCGGCCAATGGTCAAAACGGGTGCATCGGCAACCGGTGCGGTGATCGAAACAATGGGTGAAGCGGTAAAGTCGCGAAGGACAAGCGCAGGCACGCAGTCGCCGTTCTCAATGCCAGGTCTGGAAAGAGAAGACCGGTCGGCATCGACGAACCGGCCGTCCACCTCACGGATTTTACTTGTTTCGACGACAATCGGATCCTCGTGCCTGCCGGTTGCTTCGCGCAGTGCGGCGGTTGCAAAACGAAGCCAGATTAGGCGCGGCGCCAAATGAACCTCGCCGTCACTTGCCATCCAGGCGACGAGTTCGTCGCATCCGCTCGCCAATACGCGAGCGGCAATGTGCATGGCTGCCGGGGCGGTGGGATCAGTTTTAGGCGCGGGCAAGGCCTCAGCTGGTCCAAGAGCCTTTAACGTCACCAGATCTGCAACATGGTAGGGTTGGGAAACACCATGTTCGGCAAGCCGTGCAAGATCAAGTCCTTGCTCCAGTGCCAGTCGTCGCACCTTGGGTGACGCCAGGACGCGCCCTTTGGGCGGGGTTGGTGTTGCGACCTGCCTTGCCGGCGTTTTGACCAAAGTATCTGCCGGGGTCTTGATCTCGATCGGCTCTCTATCGGCGGGTGGTGAAGCGGCCGGTACCGGCTCGACTTTAGTGACAGCCTCGCTATCTGCCGTTTTGGCAATGACCGCGACAACCTGGCCGACGGGCACATCGTCGCCCGCCTTGGCCGCAATCCTGATCAGGAAGCCGCTCGCCTGCGCTTCAACCTCCATGGTCGTCTTATCTGTTTCGACTTCCATGATGGGGTCGCCAATCGCAACCGCCTCGCCTTGCTGTTTCAGCCAGCTGACGAGCTTGCCTGTATCCTGCGCCATGCCGAGCGCCGGCATAATCACATCATGCGGCATGGATCAACTCTCCTGCAACGAGCCTGCGAGCGTTGGCAGCAACGGCTTCCGGGATCGGTACCGTCAGATCTTCCAGTGCCGGACTGAATGGCACAGGCACGTCCATAGCACCCATCCGCAGGACTGGAGCGTCGAGATGGTAGAAGGCTTTCTCGTTGAGACGAGAGGCAAGTTCCGACGTTACACCATAGCTCTGATGACCCTCATCGATGACAATCGCCCGCGACGTTTTTTTAACCGAATTGAGAAGAGTTTCCTCATCGAGCGGCACGATGGTGCGCGGGTCAATCACCTCCGCGCTAATGCCTTCGGTTGCCAAGATCACCGCAGCCTTTTCGGCAACCTGAACCATGGAAGAGGTGGCAATGAGCGTAATGTCTGTCCCTTCACGCGTCACATTGGCCTGGCCGAAGGGGATCAGGAATTCCTCTTCCGGCACGGGTGCCTTTTCCTGATACATCAGTTTGTCTTCGAAGATGACAACCGGATTGTTGTCGCGAATTGCTGTTTTCATCAATCCCTTGGCTTCATAGGCCGATGAGGGCAGGGCGACCTTGAGACCGGGAATATGGGCCACCAGAGCGTGCAAGGATTGCGAGTGCTGGGCTGCGGAGCGACGGGTCGCACCGAGATTGGTCCGCAGAACCAAAGGCACGTTCAACTTGCCGCCGGACATATAGTGCGTCTTTGCCGCCTGATTGCAGAGCTGATCCATGACCAGGAAGATGAAGTCGCCGAACATCAGGTCAACAACAGGGCGTGTGCCCGTCATCGCCGCGCCGACAGCGATACCCATGAAGCCCGGCTCGGCAATCGGGGTGTCCACAACCCGGGTCGTTCCGAATTCCTCGACCAGGCCCGATAACACTTTGAACGGTGTTCCTGCATCGGCCACATCTTCACCGATGATGAACACGGTCTCATCGCGCCGCATTTCTTCGGCAAGCGCTTCGTTGACGGCCTGGGAAAGGGTAATCTCACGCATGTTCTCTCTCCTCAGGTCGCAAAGACGTGCATGTCGACTTCGGATGAATCGGGATATTTCGCGTTCAGTGCGTATTCGACTGCCTTACTTGCGTCGGTCTTGATTTCCGCCTGGATAGCGTCAAGTTCGTCAGAAGTGACGATGCCTTCCTTGGTCAGGTAACGGCCGAAAGTGGTGATTGGATCCTTGTTGTCCCGCCATTGCTTTTCTTCGTCCTTGGACCGGTAGTATTCGCGATTGATATCGCCGACATGGTGGCCGTGATAGCGGTATGTCATCAGCTCCATGAAGAACGGGCCTTCGCCCTTGCGGCAGCGATCGACCAATTGCCGGGTCAGCGCATTGACGGCGAGCACATCCTGGCCATCGACGGTGTGGGCCTCGATTCCGAAAGCTTTGGCGCGGGCTGTGATCGATCCCGCTGCGATTTCTTCGGTCCGGGTGTACTCTGAATAACCGTTGTTTTCACAGGCATAGATGACCGGCAGGTTCCACAACGCAGCCATGTTCATGACCTCGTACAGCAGGCCCTGGGCGGTTGCGCCGTCGCCAAAGAAACAGACGGTCACCTCATCCTTGCCAAGCAATTTTGCCGTGAAGGCGGCCCCGGTGGCGATGCCCATCGATCCGCCAACGATTGCGTTGGCTCCGAGGTTGCCGTTGGACTGGTCGGCGATATGCATGGAGCCGCCCTTACCGCGGCAATAGCCTTCCTCCTTGCCGAGCAATTCGCAAAACATCTCCTGAAAATCCGCACCCTTGGCAACGCAATGGCCGTGACCGCGATGTGTGGAGGTGATCTTGTCGGTGACCCTCAGCGCTTCGCAAATGCCCACAGCCACAGCCTCCTCACCAGAATACATGTGGGTCAGGCCCGGCATTTTTGCCGACAGATAGAGTTGGTTGGCATTGTCCTCGAAAGAACGGATGCGCACCATCTGCCGGTACATGCGAAGATAACCTTCGGTATTGTGCTTGGCGCTGTCGGAGTTCTTTGCGGCATTCATTGCTATGGTTCCCGTATTCGCTGTCCGACCCGGCGGCGCGAACGCCAGCCCGGCCGGTCAGGGAGGATCAGTATCGGTTGGCAATCGGCAATTCCTCAGCCGGGAAGAGCGAGATGACTTCGCAACCCTTGTCAGTGACCACGACTTCTTCCTCGATGCGGGCGGCCGAGTAGCCATCGGTGGCCGGGCAATAGGTTTCCAACGCGAAAACCATGCCGGTCTGGATTTCCATCGGGTTGTCGAGGCTGACCGCGCGACTGATGATCGGCCGCTCATGCAGCGCAAGACCGAGGCCGTGGCCGAACTGCAAGCCGAAAGCGCTCAGTTCATCCGGGAAGCCGAAATCCGCCGCCGCCGGCCATAGTTTCGCGACCTGGTCGGTTGTGACGCCTGGCTTGATTGCCTGGATCGCCGCATCCAGCCATGCGCGGCATTTCACATAAGCATCATGCTGGGCAGGCGTCGCCCGACCAATATTGAACGTCCGATAGTAGCAGGTGCGATAGCCCTGGTAGCTTTGCAGAATGTCGAAAAACGCCTGATCACCAGGCCGGAAAAGACGGTCGGTGAAATTATGGGGATGGGGATTACAGCGCTCGCCTGAAATGGCATTGATTGCTTCGACATCATCAGAACCCATCTCGTAAAGCAGCTTGTTGGACAGGGCGACGATATCGTTTTCGCGCACGCCCGGTTTCAGCTCCTCGTAGATCATGTGATAGACGCCATCGACCATCGAGGCGGCCTGAGTAAGCAGCTGGATCTCATCCCAATTCTTGATCTCGCGGGCCGAAAGCATGATCTGCTGACCGTCGATCACATTGATTCCGGCTTCCTTCAGAGCAAAGAACATCGCGGTCTCTGCGTAGTCCACGCCCACAGGCATATCGATCATGCCGGCATCGCGGATCAGCCCGGCGATCTCTTCTGCGTATTTCTTCATGAGGCCAAAGGAGGGCGGGATGGTGCCACGCATACCCACGACACCGGCGCGACAATGATCGGGGACAAGCCAGTCGGAATATTTCTTGTGATGCACCGCGGCTGAACCGAAGTCCCAGACGTAAGGAGCGTCGTCACCGGTCAACAGGCAGAAACGGCACATCTTGTCCCGCTCCCATTCGCCGATCTTGGTTGCCGAGACGTAGCGGATGTTGTTGACGTCGAAGAGTAGCAGCGAGCCGGCCTCACTATTCTTCAGCGCACGACGCGTTCGCGAAAGACGATAGCGGCGCAGCCGGTCGTGATCGATGCGACGCTCGAAATCAACGGAAGTGTGACCCCAGGCCGGAAGCCGGCCCTCCCATTTCCAGTGAGGTTCCAGATCCTGTGGTGTCAGGATATTGGGTGTAAGTGCCGGCGACATTGTTTTCTCCTTCGGGCGCATTCTGGCGTCCGTTTTCGCGCATAAGTTCAACGGGTTAAGGCGCTACTGGATGCACCAGCCGCCATCGATATGGATCATCTGTCCGGTCATGTAGTCGCTGTCGTTGCTGGCGAGGAATGATGCCGTCCCGGTGATGTCCTCGGGGTAAGAAACCCGCTTGATCACCAACTCATTGGCGGTGATGTCTTCATAGGCTTGGCCTGCCTTTTCCTTAAAGCCGATTTCGACAAGATCCTTGTCAAGCTGCTCCCAGAGCGGGGTGACAACAACGCCTGGCGCGTAACCGTTCACGGTGATGTTGTGTTCCGCCAATGCAACCGCGCCGCAATGGGTCAATGCAAGGCAGCCATATTTCGAGGTGCAATAAACGGTCACATCGATGAGCGGCTTGCGCGAGGCAATCGAGCCAACATTGATCAACTTGTAGGGATGGTCCTCCATCGGACCCTGATCGATCATCTGGCGAGCGGTTTCCTGCATGCCAAGCCACATCGCTTTCGTGTTGACATCCATGATCATGTCCCAATTGTCCTCATCGATATCCATGAAGAAGCGGGGTTTGTTCAGACCTGCGTTGAAAAGACCGATATTGATCGAGCCGAATGCGTCAGCGGTTTTGGCAACGGCGTTGGCGTTATCCTCGCGCTTTGTGACGTCCATCTTGACTGCGATTGCCTTGCCGTTGCCGGCAGAGTTGATGCGGTCTGCTACGTTTTGAGCTTCTTCGAGATCCAGATCGCCAAGACAAACGTTGGCGCCCTGCTGAGCAAAGCTTTCCGCATTGCCCGCCCCCATTCCACGCGCAGCGCCGGTTATGAGAACGTTCTTTCCTTTGAGCCGATCGGGATCCATTTTCACTCCTCCATGTTCAGGTTTGTTTTCGCTGCCGCATGGCTTCGTCCGCTCGCCTTTGGGCGTTCTGCAATGCGGTTTTCGGCGGGATGATCCCGCGCAGCATGTCGTGCAACTCTTCGCCGCAAATCTGGAATATCTTGCCAATTTCGGGGATTGGCGGGCGCGGCCAGAACTGCAGTTCGTCGCGCCACGACATCTGGTCTACGGCTTCAAAAATCGAAGATGTGCGCCGAACTTCCGGGTCCGATCCCACCGAATAGCGCGGGTTGGTGCGGCTGCCGTTCTGCACATAGAGTTTTTGCGCTTCGGGCGAAGTAAAGACGATCAGAGCTTCGGCTGCGGCCTTAATGCGCTCCGGTGAAATATTTCGCGGTATGCCCATCACATAGCCGCCGACCGGGGCGACCGGAGCCGCCGACGGTCCGGTTGGATGCGACAGAAAACCGGTCTGGCCGTGGGCCGGCGAGGTTGGATCGAGCTCGAAATACGGAGCAAGCAGCGTGTATCCGTACGCCATGGCCACTTCGCCGGTGGCATAGGGCCTGATCCGCTCGTACCAGGACATGGAAAGGATGTAGGGAGGTGAATATTTCAGTAGCTCCATGAGGTATTCTGCCGCCTCCAACCCGGCATCGCAGTCAATGACCGGGCGACGCGAGCTGATGTCGAGGCGATCTGTATCGAAACCGCCGGCAGCCAGCGGGAGGTCGACAATGGGTTGACCGAAATCCGCCAACGTCATCAAAAATGTATGGCCGAGCGCCGTGCCGCGCGCGGCGTTCCAGGCAATCCCATAGAGACCGCGATGGGGATCATGAAACTCACGCGCAGCCTCGATGACATCCTGCGTCGTAGCAGGCGGTTCGATGCCTGCCTTGGCAAAGAGATCTTTTCGGTAGAAGAGTAGCTCAGGCGTTGTTTGCGCCGGAACGGCATAGGGACGACCTCTCCAATGGGTGGCTTTCCAACCCGCGGTGTGGAAGTCGGCAGGATCAAGCCTTTCGATATCGAGCGCCTCGTCCAGCGGCATGAGCACACCCTTTTCGGCGAATTCACCGATCCAGGGCAGGTCGACGGCGATGATGTCGTAACGGCTGGATTTGCGCCCCGCGTTTTTCAGCGCCTCTTGATGCAGCCGGTCGATGGAAAAAGCCCGCTGGTGGATATCGGTCCCGACTGCCTGCTCAAACTGCCGTTTGAGGTTATCCATGACCATGAACGTCGGATCGCCATGGACCAGGACACGCACACCGCCGGGAACGCGTAACGGTTCGGGCAGCACCTGCAAGGGCGGTATCGAGTGCGCGGCCATGTAGGATCCGCCGAAATAGTACTCGCGGCTTCCCGAATTGGTGCTCGTTTTGCCAAACCGGTTTTCGGCGAGCCGCTGGAGGCGCCCGGTCAACTGCATCCAAGAATCAAGCAGCTTGTCGCTTGGGTGCATGGAAAACGTCTTGCCGCTGCGGGTGCGTGGGCGCCGGTCGATGAGCCCGTTTTCCGTCATTTCCATTATGCGGCGTGTGGCTGTGGCATAAGGAACGCCCGAAACGCCAATGAGCGATGTCGGTGTTACGGTCTTGGCTTCCAGGTGGCTTCGAATAAGATGGAGCGACATGCGGATATAGGGATTTGGCGCGAAAATGTTGATTGCGTCAGAAAGTTCGTCCTCGAATTCTTCGAGAAACGTCACTACGTTGAGCAGTTCGGTTTTCTCGAATTGCGAGACAGGCAGATTTCGCGCGTCAGATCCTCCCTGTTTGATCGAATGCATGGCTTTGGCTCCCGCCCTGCCGAATGCCTCACCTGGAAAGGAAGGGAGACGATCAGCGTCGGACTGCAGTTTGCCCTTTTTCATGGCGGCCTCTCATAGGATGTTCAGTTTGGGGATTTCAGAATACCGGCAAAGAATCCATTTTGGATATCAAAATATTCATTATGGATATAAATCTGACTCTTTTGCCGGCCACTAGCGGGCAACGTAACCACGTGTTTCGCAATCATGTGGGTAACAAACCCGATTCAGGAGGCCCTGCTCACTTGGCTTCCAAAGAGCGGAGCAATTTTTTAGGTGAGGAAATCAATTCGGGAGGATCCCAAATGAAAGTTCGTACGTTTCTCGCTGTTTCAACAACTCTAGGGGCTTTGTCGTACGCCGGTGCGACAACCGCTGCTGAATTCAAGATCGGCATTACCCAGAACAATGTCGGCGTCGACAGCTACCAGACAACCTATGACAAGGCCTTCAAGGAGGCCGCCGCCGGCAACGCCGATGTCGAGGCTGTCGTACTTGACGCCGGTGGCGATGTGGCTCGTCAGATTGCCCAGGTCGAAGACCTGATCCAGCAGAAAGTCAATGCCATCGTTATCTGGCCGACAAATGGCGAAGCCGTGATTCCGGCTGTCCGCAAGGCTTTCAAGGCCGG
This sequence comes from Rhizobiaceae bacterium, assembly GCA_963669455.1. GTDB lineage: Bacteria > Pseudomonadota > Alphaproteobacteria > Rhizobiales > Rhizobiaceae > JAWKWH01. Next base: position 2,492,555 of record OY770026.1, on the reverse strand, counting down.
TATTCCGGTCATCGTGACAAACTCAAACATTGCCGAAGCCGGCTTTGATTTTGTCAAGTCCTTCTCCGGTCCCGATAACATCACACAGGGCTCAAGATCTGCCGAAATCATGTGCGACAAGTTCAAGGCGATGGGCATCGATAAGACCGCTCAGATCGTCCAGATCTCGGGTCAACCCGGTTATACGACGGCGATCGAACGTCAAAAGGGGTTTGACGACCGCCTTCCTGAAGTTTGCCCGGACGTAAAGCTGGTCGAAACCCAGCCCGGCGACTGGAACCGCGAAAAGTCGCAAAAGGTGATGGAAGCTTTTCTTGTTAAGTACGACAAGATTGATGGTGTTTATTCCGGCGATGACAATATGGGTGTTGGCGCGTTGAACGCTGCCAAGGCTGCCGGCCGCGATGGCATCATCTTTGTTGGAGCAACCAACTTTGCGGTTGGCTACGAAGCGATGGAGAAGGGTGAATACTGGGGTTCGATATACCAGTCGCCCGTCGATGACGCCAAGGCTGCATTGAAGACGGCAATCGACGTTCTCAAAGGCAATGAAGTGCCGTTTTTGAACTACTTCGATACGCCGAAGATAACCCAGGACAACATGAAGGACTTCACCAAGCCCGTATTCTGAGATCCTGGGACACTATTTCGGGCGTGGCCAGTCAGCCACGCCCGGATTTCATAAGCCAAATCCATGTGGCGTGGGAGGAGACCATGGGCCGCGTATCTGGGCGATCCTGTATCGTCACCGGCGCTGCACGCGGCATTGGTCGCGCAATCGGCGAGACATTGCTGGACGAGGGCGCAGACGTCTGCTTTGCCGATATAGATGGCACCAAAGTTGAGGAAGTGGCGGATCAGAACCTTCGGCGCGCCAAGAGCGGTGGCGGTAAGGTCACCCACGCCACGGTCGATGTGACGAACCGGGCCCAAGTCATTGCCATGATCGCCCATGCGGTCGATGTGTTTGGAAAACTCGACGTCAAATTCAACAACGCCGGCGTCAACAAGCCGATGAATTTCCTCGATGTTACAGACGATAACTGGAATTTCATCATGGGTGTCAACGGGCTTGGTTGTATGATCGGCATGCAGGAAGCCGCGCGTCAAATGATCGCCCAGGGCACTGGCGGCAAGATCGTCAACACCGCTTCAATTGCAAGCCGACAGGGGTTTGACAACGTCGCCCCATACTGTGCCAGCAAATGGGCGGTGATTTCGCTGACCCAGTCCGGTGCGCGCGACCTTGCAAAGCACAACATCTCGGTAACTGGATTTGCGCCAGGCGTTGTCGCGACAGAAATGTGGGAGCAGGTTGATAAGGATCTGATGAAGATCGGCGCCGCCGAGCGCCCTGGTCAGGCAATGGAAGACTTTGCCTCGGAAATCCTGAAAGGTCGCGTCGCAACACCGCGGGACATAACAGGCACGACAACCTATCTGGCATCACCCGACAGTGATTACATGACAGGCCAGATCGTAATGATAGACGGTGGTATGACGCTGGTCTGATAGAGATCAGAAAAAGGCGGATAATTTAGAAGTGCTGCTCAAGGCACTGCAACGAAGGGGAGGTGGGACAGAATGGCTGGGTTCACAAGAGCGAATATCGGAACTTTTCTGGCAAAGCAGGGAATTCTGGTCGCTTTCGTTGTTTTCATGATTGGGTTTACAATCGCCAATGACCGTTTTGTCGATCCCGACAACATCATGGGTGTGGTCCGTTCCTCTGCCATCCTGGGTGTTATGGCGCTGGGCGTTACGTTCGTCGTAATCAGCGGCAATCTCGATCTTTCCGTCGGCTCGATGATGTCCTTTTCCACGATTGTTGTGCTTGATCTGCACGACAAGCTTGGCCCGGCAATGGCAATACCGGCAATGTTTGCGATGACACTCTGTTTGGGGGCGTTCATCGGATTTCTGGTCGGGTATCTCCGCCTCAACTCACTGATTGTCACGCTTGGCATGCTTTCGGCCATTCACGGCCTGACGCTGACCTATTCCGGCGGCAAGAACATGGATATCGCCGACAAGGGCGGAACATGGTTCTCCGTTTTCGGGCAGGGGACTGTCCTCGGTATTCCGGTGCCTATTCTCATCTTCGGTCTTCTGGCAGCCGGGCTCGGCATTATGCTTGCCAAGACGCCGTTCGGCCGCAAGGTATACGCCGTGGGAGGCAACGGGGTCGCAGCGACATTTTCCGGCATCCGCAGGGCGAAGGTCGTATTCACCTGTTATTTGCTGTCGTCATTCTGTGTCGCAACTGCCGGCCTGATTCAGGCAAGCCGCAGTCTTGGCAGCCAGAACACAGTCGGGCAGGGGCTGGAGCTGGAAGTCCTGGCAGCCGTCATTCTCGGAGGGGCCTCTCTGCTCGGCGGATCCGGCACGATTTTCAAGACCATTATCGGAGTGTTGATCCTGGGGTTCATCCAGAACGGCCTGCTTCTCATCGGCCTGCAATTCTACGCCCAGTACGTCGTGACTTGGATCATCATCATTTTGGCAGTCTGGCTCGACATAGCGGCCAAGCGCGGCCGGCTCTGGTCACCCATCGCATAAGGACGGAATGATGCAAAACGAATCCAAATCCCGTCTGCTGAAACAGGGAGCAATCTGGGGCTTCATTGTTTTCGAGCTCGTATTCTTCTCGATCGCCGGAAAATACCTTTCGTTGTCCGAAGGCGCATTTATGGATGTTGACAACATGCTCCTGCTTTTCAAGCAGTCGGCGCCCATCGGGATCATCGCACTTGGCATGACGATCATCATGATCAACGGCAATATCGATCTGAGTGTCGGTGCAACCTACGCTTTGTCTGCCATTGTCCTTCTGGACAGCATGAGCTGGCCGATTTTTGCCGGGCTGGGCGATTGGGTGATTCCCGTTTCCTGGGTTTTGGCGCTGCTGACCGGTGTGGTGCTCGGCGCTGTCAACGGGTTCATTGTCTGGAAGACCGGCGTCGACGCCTTTATCGTGACGCTGGGGGCGATGCTTGGATACCGCGGCTTGGTGTTCATGTATAATGGCGAACAGCCGACATCCAACCTGAACTGGACGCTGGTCGATTTTGCCGAGGCGCAGTTTCTGGGACTTCACACCCCGACCTGGTTTCTGATTGCGGTGGCTGTCGCGCTTTGGTTCCTGATGAACCGGACTGTGCACGGCCGCAATGCCTATGCCATCGGCGACAACCGCGATGCTGCTGTCAATGCCGGTATCCGGGTCGGACCGCATATAATGATCAATTTCGTGATCATCGGATTTCTCGCGTCACTGTCGGCAGCTGTTTTTTATTCCGAGAGCGGATCGGTAAACCCCAATGACGGTGAGCTGTTCGAATTGTGGGCAATCACCGCCGTGGTGCTGGGTGGAACCAAACTGACCGGCGGTGCCGGATCGATCGTCTCAACGCTGGGCGGCGTTATTGCCATCCAACTGTTGCGCAAAGGGCTTGGCTACATCGGCGCGGGCACTGAAACAGTAAATCTTGTGATCGGCCTGATCCTGATTGCCGTCTTGTTTCTCGACCGCCAGCTGAACACCAAGGCCAAAGGAGAGTTGAAGGTATGAGCAACCAGACACCAGCACTCCGCCTTGAGAATATCGTCAAGACATTCCCTGGCGTGCGCGCTCTCGATGGCGTTTCCTTTGAGGTCATGCCCGGCGAAGTGCACGCCCTGATGGGCGAAAACGGAGCCGGCAAGTCGACCTTAATGAAGGTTCTTGGTGGTATCTATCAACCAGATGAAGGGCAGATCATTGTCAGTGAAAAACCGGTTGCGATGACCACGCCGCTGGAGGCAAAGCACAAGGGCATTGTCTTCATCCACCAGGAACTCAGCCTGGCAAAGGAACTGACGGTTGCCGAGAACATCTATCTCGGTGAATTGCCGACCAAACCCTTCGGGCTCGTTGACTGGCAAGCGCTTTTCGACCGCACCAATGCGATCCTGCAACGCCTCAAGGTCAGTTTTGACGCCAGGACCAAGGTTGGGGATCTTTCCATTGCAAACCAGCAGATGGTGGAAATTGCGCGAGCGCTGACACACGAAGCCAAGGCGGTGATCTTTGACGAGCCGACTGCGTCGCTGACGGACGCGGAGAAAGTTGTCCTGTTTGACGTTATTGAAGACCTGAAGTCCGATGATGTGGGCATCATCTATATTTCGCACCGTATGGAGGAAATTTTCAAGATTTCCGACCGTATATCAGTATTGCGTGACGGTCAGTATCGCGGAACGCTGGAAACTGACAAGACGACCGAGGAGGACGTCACGCATCTTATGATCGGGCGCAAACTCGATCTGTCACGCCATGTCAAAAATCATATATACGGGGATGTTGCGCTGGAGGTGAAGAACCTTTCATGCGGGTCGCTTTACGAGAGCGTCAATTTTCAGGTTCGTTCCGGTGAAGTGGTCGGCTTTTACGGTCTGGTTGGCGCCGGACGCACCGAAATCGCCGAGACGCTTTTCGGGCTGAGAGCGCCGACTGCCGGCAAGATCATGTTGGACGGACAGGAAGTGGATATCGGCTCACCGGTCGATGCCATCGATCTCGGGATTTCCCTGGTACCGGAGAACCGCAAGGAGCAGGGACTAGTGCTGGGCATGAACTGCAGGGACAACATGACCCTGCCGCAGGTCAGCGATCTGACGGCCGGCCCCTTTGTTTCGGACGGAGCCGAAGTCGCCATTTTCAACCAGTACCGCGACAAGCTGGAAATCAAGACACCGGGTTGGAAGCAGTTGGCGGGAAATCTGTCCGGCGGTAACCAGCAGAAGATCGTGATCGGCAAATGGTTGTCGATGCGCCCGAAGGTTCTGATCGTCGACGAACCGACCCGCGGCATCGATGTCGGATCTAAATCCGAAATCCACAAGCTGATCCGCGATTTGGCGTCGCAAGGTTACGCCATTGTCGTCATTTCCTCGGAAATGCCGGAGGTGTTGCATGTTTCAGACCGTATCATCGCAATGTACAGCGGCCGGATCATGCGCGAGTTCACCTCAGATGAGGTCACTGAGGACAGCCTTATCCAGGCAATTTCCGGCCTGAACGGAAGCGACACGAAGGCGGCCTGACATGAGACTTGGATTTGCAGGTCTCGGTCGAATGGGATGCCAAATGGCGGCGAATTGCGCACGCGCCGGTTTCCAGCTTGCCGTTTGGAACCGCAGTGCGGGACCGGCTGAGGAACTCGCCTCTCAATGGGGAGCACAGATTGCCCGTTCGCCTTCAGATTTGTCCGCATCCTGTGATGTTGTCGTTACCATGTTGGCGGATGATGAGGCCGCACGTGCGGTCTATCTCGCAGAAAATGGGTTGATCGGGATCGGCGGTGCTTCCACTCTGGTGGAAATGGGGACGATGAGCCCGGCGCTTGTCAGCGAGCTGGCGCAAGCTGCGGACGGATCTGGAAAACGGTTTGTCGACGCACCGGTCTCCGGCGCGACGGAAGCAGCGCGTGAAGCCCGGCTGCTGATAATGGCAGGTGCGAAGCAGTCTGATTTTCCGGATTTGGTGCCTGTCTTCTCCGCGATGGGACACAAGACCATCTGGCTTGGTGCGACTGGCAAAGGCATGGTCATGAAGCTTGCCGTCAACATGCTGATCCACGGCCTCAACCAGACGCTGGCCGAGGCGCTGACCCTGGCTGGAAGTGCGGGGATTGAGGAAGAAGCCGCCTACGACGTGATCGAGAATTCGGCCGCTGCCGCGCCGATGTTGAAATACAGGCGCCCCCTTTATCTCAATGAACTTGAAAACGACATTTCGTTCACGGTCGATCTCGCGGCCAAGGATGTCGGTATTGCTCTGAACCTCGCCGAGCAGCTTGGCGTGGCCGCGCCGCAAACCAAAACTACTTTGTCCATTTTACAGGAGGCCATCTCCTCTCGTTACGGAGGACGCGACATGGCATCCATATACAATTTCATGAAGGAAAAATCGGAATGAAGGCAGCGCTTTTTGTCGGCGGCTGGGAAGGCCATGCACCATCCGAATTCAGTGACTGGTACGAAGCTCTTCTCAAGCAGAACGGGTTCGAGGTTGACGTCTATGACACGCTTGAACCGCTGGAACATCCTGAAAACCTGCAAGATCTCGACCTGATCACGCCGATCTGGTCATCGGCGCGCTCCGGCCACCGGGATGAATTTGGTAATATGACCAAGCCGCAGGAGGATGGGCTCCTCACGCTGATTTCCGCCGGTTGCGGTATCGCCGGATGGCATGGCCATATGGGCGATGCTTTCCGCGACCGCCCGACCTATCACTTCCTGATCGGAGGCCAGTTTGTCGCCCATCCGCCAGGCTGGCCTGACAATCTGCAACCACGTGAGGACTATATCGACTACGACGTCACCATCTGCAAACCGAACGACCCGATTGTCGAGGGCATTCGAAGTTTTCGCCTCAAGTCCGAGCAATATTACATGCTGGTTGATCCGTCCAACGACGTGCTGGCCACAACAACCTTTTCCGGCGACCACCTTTGGTGGATTGAAGGCACCGTCATTCCGGTGGTGTGGAAGCGGCGCTGGGATAAGGGCAGGGTGTTTTATTGCTCGATCGGTCATGAGCTGGATGACCTGAAAATACCCCAGGTGACAGAGATCATCAGGCGCGGGGCATTGTGGGCCGCCCGGCAGGATCACTGAAATACGAAAAATACCTCCAGATGACATGTGCTGCTCGGCAAACAAGAGCAGAACGGGGGCAGGGCGTGTTCGCCGAATCCCGCCAAATCTCGGGATAACTGATCCAATAGCGACTAAAATCGGCCAATTGCGGACGGCACCACATAATTATCGACGGTCTAGCAGGATGGCGATTGCAGACTGACTGTTTGAGGTTTGGTGCAGGGTTTGAACGGTTGTTACATTGAATCCGGTCATGCCTTTCCAGACAAGGTTTGACCGAATACCTATCCGAAATGGCACATGGGCAGTCAGGCTGTTCTCAATTGGTACAAGCGGCGTACCGGTTTGACACGAACGTCTTGCTTAACAATGTATGAAAAAGCCATAAGTGCATGAATAACAACAATATTTTTTTGGTTGCGCGAGTTGGTCTGAAAGTTGCTGCTGTTTGGTTGGCATCTACGAAATTCACGAGGAAAACACCAATGGCCACGTTCGAAAATAAAGCAGAAGAGACGCAGTACCTTTTGGGGACCGACGAGAATGACGTTTTCGTCATTGAAGGCAAGGCTGACGAATATGGATTTGGCCTAACGGCTGATGGCGGCATTGTAGTCTGGAACATCGAAACCGGCGTGCACGATATTCTGTACAACATCGAAACGCTTCAATTTTTAGACAAGACATGTGTGCAACAGGACGGCACCATCGTCGAGGACGGTTCAGACGACAATACCGGCGACGACACCGACACATCCGAAGGCTCCACCAATACCATCGAAGATGTGGCAGGCGAAACCCAATATGAAACCGGCGGCAGCGGCTATGACGTATTCAATATCAGCGGCGAAGCAGCCGACTATGGATTTAACAAGACGCTGGACGGGGAGGGCATTGTTGTTTGGAACAAGGCAACCGGTTCGCACGACGTTCTCTACGAAGTCGAAGCGCTTCAGTTCTCCGACAAGAAGTTCGAGCTGAAAGATGGCGAATTTGTCGAAACCAGTGGTAGCGATGAGCCCACAACACCGACGGATCCTGTCGATCCAGAGCCAGCTGATCCAGAGCCAGCTGATCCAGAGCCAGCCGATCCAGAGCCAGCCGATCCAGAGCCAGCCGATCCAGAGCCAGCTGATCCAGAGCCAGCCGATCCAGAGCCAGCCGATCCAGAGCCGGCTGATCCAGAGCCAGTAGATCCAGAGCCGGAGGCAGAACATGTCGATCTTTCCATCGACAAGTCCTTTGTCAATGTCATGTCGAGATCCGGACGTGAAAGCCATGAAAACGGCGTCTATTCCGGCGATGTCGTTAAGTTTACGATCAAGGTAACCAATCATTCCGACACGGTGGCAACCGGTGTTGTCGTCAAGGACGGTATACCGGAAAATCTCGATGTCTGGAAAGAAGGTGATAGCCTGACAAAATCAGCGCAAAACCTCGATTGGAGCAGGGGCATCTGGGGTGGCCACTTCAGTGGCAGCCCGGAACATGTCGATAGCACGAATGGCACGGTAACAGTCACCGAAGCGGGCCTGGCGGGTGACGGAAAAATAATCGCTCCCGGCCAAAAGCACAATGCGGAAGAAGGGTCTCTTGTCTGGGAACTGGGAACACCGATCCAGCCTGGCGAAACCGTAACGCTCGAATATTACGGCATGCGTGAATCGGTATGGGCATATAATGCCAGCAGCGGCACAGAATTTACCACTGAGGCGCATATCATCGCGGTCGACCAGGAAGATTGCGATCTTAGCAACAATTGTGACGACGCAACCGTTCGCTGGATTTCGCCTGTCGCACTCGACATGAATGGCGATGGTGAAATTGGTGTCACCGGTGCAACATCCTCCTACATGAAGGACAGCGACGCCGCGCTCGGCCGCACAGTAGAATTCGATATCGACGCCGATGGCGACATCGACACCATCGAATGGTTCGACGGTTCCGGCGACGGTATCCTGGTTGACACCACAAAGATCGGCGCCAATGGCGAGATCGACGGTTCGGCTCTGTTTGGCGATGAAGGCGGCAAATATGCCAATGGCTACGAAAAGCTGAAAGCCCACGACACCAATGGTGACGGCGTGGTTTCCGGCGCCGAACTGGAAGGCCTCGGCCTGTGGTTCGACGATGGCGATGCGGTTTTGGAAGATGGCGAATTAAAGAGCGCTGCCGATGCCGGTATCGCATCTGTCTCCACCGACATGAAAATCGTTCTCGATGACGATGGCCGCAAACTGATGCAGTCTTCGGCTACCGACGAGGACGGCAATGATATCCTGACCGAGGATGTTTGGTTTGCAGAAGCCGAAGACGACATTGCCGAAATGGAAGACTTGCAGGCTTCCATGAACTCACTGCCAGCGATGGAAGAATGCGACGGCTATCACGCCTAAGCAAACACCGATAATGCGATAGCGAAACCCCGCCTTTAAACCGGCGGGGTTTTTGTTGTTTTCGGGATTGTTGTCTGGTCTCTTATTTATGTTGGCAACACCGATCGTGTGATGCAGCCAAACACCAGGGGAACTCTGGCGTAACCGCGATGCCGCAGCATAGGCAGGCAGGATCAAAAAGTTCCATAATCTATCTTATGTGACTTTGAGCGGTCACATGCTTTGACAGCTGCATCCAGTGAACACCTCACTCGTGCCTATTGGTTTTTCTTGGTCTCTGCCCCGATTAGTCGACCATCAGCGATGCGATCAGACAGCGCATCCTGGTCGCGGACCAAGAGCGGCAATAGAATTTCGCTTGCTTCATCGGGAAAATCGCGTTCTAGCTCAAGCATATCGCGCGCATTTCGGATTTTCATCGACCGGAGCGTTTCTCCATCTCTTTCTACTTCCAAAGCTTTTCGTTTGGTTTCGATAGATGCCTGTTTGTCCCGTTCGCGGCGCAAGTGTCGGTCATCATAATACGAGACCATTCGACCGATTGCATTGGCAATTGATTCACAAGCCTTACCCAAGCCGGATAATTCAATCCAGCCCGGAGATGCATATTGAATGCGTCTCACAAGAAGCTTTTCAGAGGAAATTGTATCGAATCGGGCTCGCTCGGCTAAAGCACGATTTAGTCGATCCAATGTGTCGGTATACGAACGCTCATATGGAAAATCTCGTTCCAAAAGAAGTTCTGTATCCAAAAAGAATGGGTAGCGATACAATGATCGATGGTGCCTACGAGCACTGAGTTTATAGTACATACTCTCCACGCTCTGCAAGATTTCTACAAAGTCGTGAGGTTCCCAATTGTTATCAACATAGAGAGAAAGCAATTATCGTCTCCAGATCACAAGTATTTCATATTTATATAGGATCTGGGGTGAATTGAAAACTTGGTTGCCAAGTCACGTTAATGGCGGCGTCCAGTGGCTTTGAATCTCACGGTCAAGCCATTGGGCCGGCATCTCTCAACGGTCTATCGCGAGTTGAAACGCAATCAATTTGTCGATCGTGAGATGCCGGAACTCAATGGATGCTATTGATTGCTGCCCATTTTTTGAAATGATGCTATTATCAGCAGGATTGAAAAAACCTTGGATGCGATCATTTTTAGTGTGAACTGACCACCCTACGCCGCTCACGCCGCACGTTCCCTCATAAGGGCCGTTTAAAATTTGAAAATGCGACCTCATTGTTCCACGTCAGTTACCAGTAATTTTACCGGCAGGCGATCAAAACTGAGGCCGTGATACAGCACCAAATAAATGATGAATCTCAATCGTAAAAATGCAGTTTTTACAAAGGCTTGGTTCTTGGAGCGGGTAGCGGGAATCGAACCCGCATATTCAGCTTGGAAGGCTGCTGCTCTACCATTGAGCTATACCCGCATAATGCATGACCGTTGCAATTGCCGAGGATGGTGGAGGGGGCTGGATTCGAACCAGCGTACGCATAGCGGTCAGATTTACAGTCTGATGGATTTAACCACTCTCCCACCCCTCCAAGCCACGCATAAAGGCAACGTCACCGGTCAGGCGAAATGCCATATCCGGTCAGGATAACCGCCCGGCTACAGCGAATGGCCTTATGACGGCACGGCCCTTGACTGTCAACACGCAACACGCCTGTCAACGCCAATATGGCAAACATCCGGTGTAGCGTTTGCCGGCCCTTTCGCTATAAGCAGCCTATGAACGAACATGACAGCGGCAGCCGCAAGGACAAACATTACGCCAGACTGCGCCGCGCCCACCGCGACCGCGCCGGCAGAGGCGTGGACACCTCATCCATCAGCGTGCCGGACGGACTTGTCCGGCTTTATGGTCTGCATACGGTCAAGGCGGTAATCGACAACCCGGCGCGCCGTATTTCGGTGCTTCGGGTAACGCGCAATGCCACTGCCCGGCTGGAGCTGGAAGACCTAGCCGCCCTGCCCTTCAAAGCCGAACTGGTGGAACCTAAAAAGCTGGATTTATTATGCGATCCCAATGCCGTCCATCAAGGTGCGGTTGTCGATACCGAGCCGCTGACGCCAAAACGGCTTTCCGCGCTTGGCAAGGAAACACTGGTTCTCATTCTCGATCAGGTAACCGACCCGCATAATGTCGGCGCCATTCTTCGCTCTGCCGTGGCATTTAACGCAGGCGCACTGATTACCACCAGCCGCCACTCGCCTGCCGAAAGCGGCGTGCTGGCGAAATCGGCCTCCGGCGCGCTTGAACATATCGACCTGATTACCGTTCGCAATCTGGCCGAAGCGTTGGAAGAACTGTCAGCATCCGGCTTTCAGACCGTCGGGCTGGATTCCGATGGTCCCGGCATGTTGGAGGGCACCTTGTCGGCAAAGCACCTGGCGCTGGTGCTCGGTGCGGAGGGAAAGGGATTGCGGCAGAAAACGCGTGCTACGGTGTCGGCGCTTGCCCGCCTTGATATGCCGGGTTCGATCCGCTCTCTTAATGTGTCCAATGCTGCCGCGGTCTCGCTTTATATCGCGCGCTCTTATCTCGACAGGACCGATTAACGCCGCTTTGCCGCAGCAGGCAGGGAAAAATCCGGCCGCCATTCGCCGGCCAGAATCACGATCAGGCCGGCGATAAAGGCGAAATAAAACCGGTCGTCCGGCAACGGGAAACTGGCAAATTTACCAAGCGTGCCGATGAGGAGCGCAAAAACGAGTGCATTTCCACGGGCACTCATCCTGCCGGCCCGCGCCAACAGCGCCCAGCCCGCACTCATCAACAGCAACAGAGCGGGCCAGTCGCTGTCCGTCAGGGCGACAACCACCCCACGCACATAGCCTCTGACAAAATCGAGCAGTGCGAAGTCGGGTGAAAATCCGATCATGGAATTTTGGATCCGCACGCAGGAAAAATAAAAATGCGCCCACCAGCCGGGATGCTCACCAAGATTCTGGATAATCAGACAAGCTGCAAATGACGCCAAAAACGTTAACAGCATGGGCAGGAACCGCCACCTGAACAGGCCGGCTGCAATCAATAGCGCAAAGATGAGAACAATATTATCAGGGCGGACGAACACCGACAGGAACAGCAGAAAATAGGCCGGCATATCGCGTCCGGCCGCCAGCAGCATAATGGCGCCAAGCGAAATCAGCGCCACCAGCATGTCCGGTCCGACCGCTGTCGTCATATTTGCATAGTCGGCAAGCACCAACAGCGGCGTGACAACCAGCAGTGATTGCAAAGCCTTTCTTCGCCAAAGCCAGTAAAGGCACAAAAACCCGACGCCAATTGCCGGAAGCAGACTTAAGACAATCGACGCCCGGGCAAGGCCGAACACCGGTTCCAGCGCACGGATCAAGCCGATATAGGCGATCTTGACCCGGTACATCGATAGTTGCGACTGAAAATCGGCCGGATTTTCCCATTGGTGCAGATTATAAGGGTTGCCGCGCTGAAGATGATAGAGCTGGGCCTCGCGGGCACCGGGCTCGATTTCAGCCCAGGTTTGCCGGTGTAGTTCGCCGGGGTCTTCGACACGATTTTCCAGAGCTGTGGCGATATAGGCGACCATGTCCCAATTGTAGTCCGGCCGCACAAGCGCGTAGCCTGCGGTTCCAACAATCACCAACACCATGAACAGCGCCGAGAACCGCTCGATCATCTTGCGCGCCGTCAGACGCGTAACCGCATCCGACACGGCGCGTAATCCCAGCACCCGCGCGATGGGGGAGCCGGGCTCTCTGCGGTTATAGCGATTCTGACTGTCGGCAACGCTCACCGGTCAACGCACCTGGCTTTGAATGAAATCCTTGACGATCATCACCACACCGCGTGCCAAAACAGCATCAAGCGCGTCGATGAACTGGTCGACATGGGTGGTTTCGCAGATAAGCGGCGGCTCCAGCCGGATGACGTTGCGGTTATATTCGGTAAAGGCAACCAGCACATTGTGGTCGCGCAGCAATGCCGCACCGATGAAACCGGAAAGCGAGCCCTTTAGCTTGTCATCCAGCACCGCGACGGCCGGTTGTAGCAATTTTGGCAGTGTCTTGCTGAAATCCTGGAATTCCAGGCCGGCCATGAACCCCTTGCCGCGCACATCCTTGATGATTTTCGGATAACGGTCTTTCAGCGCATTCAACCGCTCAATCAGATAGGAACCGGTTTTGGCTGCATTGTCGATCAGCGCTTCATCATACATGACGTTGAGCGCCTCGATTGCCGTCACACAGGCTTCACCGATGCCGCCAAATGTCGCCTGGGCATGGATCATCGCCGTTTTCGGCGTTCCGTAGGCTTTCATATAAATCTCGCGCCTGGCGATCATCGCCGCCATCGCGGTCTTCCCGCCACCCAGCGATTTCGCCAGAGCGGTGATGTCAGGCACCACATCATAATGTTCGAACGCATAAAAACGGCCGGTGCGGCCATAACCGCACTGCACTTCGTCGGCGACCCAGATCACACCATATTCATCGCAAAGCGCGCGCAGTTTTTGCCAGTATTCCGCCGGCGCTGAAACGATACCGCCGCCGCCCTGGATGGTTTCCAGAACGATCGCGCCTATCTTCGGATCGGATTTAAAAGCGTTTTCAACCGCTTCGATGTCTGCAAACGGGACTTTGACGGTGTTGTCGGTCAGCTTGAATTCGCCACGGTAGAGTTCGCCATCGGTAATCGACAACACGCCCTTGGTTTTTCCGTGAAACGAGTTTTCCGCATAGACCATTTTCGGCCGCTGTGGCCCGGCGGCGCGCTCGGCCAGTTTGACCGCCGCCTCCATGGCTTCGGAGCCGGATGAACCCAAAAACACCATATCCAGATCGTCCGGCGAGCATGCGGCGATATTGTGCGCCAGTGCGGCGGCATATTGCGACATGAAGGCAATGGCGATCTCATGGCGCTTTTCATCCTGAAACGCCTTGCGTGCCTGCAAAATCCGCGGATGATTGTGGCCGAGTGCCAGGGAGCCGAACCCGCCGAAAAAGTCCAGAATTTTCCGGCCGTTTTGATCGATATAGTGCATGCCTTCGGCACTTTCGATCTTCACCTTGTGAAAACCGAGCAGCTTTAGAAAATGAAACTGGCCCGGGTTTAGATGCGCCTTGAACAGGTCGGTCATCTGTCCAATATCGAGGGACTTGGCGTCGGCCACGCTCATCAGATCAGGCCGGGCAAGGCAGTAAGGGGCCAGAGCGGGCGCCTCGACCTGTGTCAAAGTCTCGCTAACATCCGGTTTGGTCATCACGTTCATCTTCGGCTTACCCTCAATTATTCGGCTGGTATTTGCATTGGCTGCGGCAAGTCCGCGCTGCTTTTAGCCTGGCTATATTCGCTATAGGCGGCAATCAGCATGTCATCGTCACGGAATCTTGGGACCCAGCCCAGGTCACGCTTCGCCTTGGAAACGTCCAGCACACACATTTCGTCAGCAATCAGATACTGCTCGGGATCCATCAACGGCATGTTGAGAAGATCGAGCAGATCGAGTGTCCGCTTGACCGCCCAGCCCGGCGTCGGCAGCAGGATTGATTTCGACCCCGCATGGCTGATCAGACGGCCCAAGAGTTCGCGAACCGGCGGCGGGTTGAGCGAGCCAAGATTATAGGCCTCGTTTGGAACACCGGCATTGTAAGCTGCCCGGCAGGCTTCGGCACAATCGAACACGGAAATGAACTGATAGGGGTTCTTTCCTGACCCGATCATCGGAACCGGCAGGTTCCTGTCGATCAGCTTGAACAGTTTTTCCAAAATACCCAGACGTCCCGGGCCTATGATCAGCCGCGGCCGGAACAGGGAGATATCCATGCCCCTTTTGCGCCAGTCCTGGCAGAGTTCCTCAGTTTTCCATTTCGACAAGCCGTATTCGCCCAATGGCGCGATGGGGTGTTCCTCGTCCATCGGAGAATGAACCGTGTGACCATAGACCATGTCGGTGGTGAAATGGACCAGTTTGGACGCGCCCGCCTCATTCATCGCCTCGATGATATTCTCGGTGCCGTGATAATTGACCGGCCAGAAGAAATCATGCCGCTTGGCGCGGATCTGGATCGGCGACAACATCATTGCCGACAGATTGTACACCATATCGTCAGGACGAATGCCGAGGCCCCGCACCGCCCCGGAATCGGTCACATCGCAATTGATAAATTGGACATCGCCATAGTGCGCAAGATCGCTTTTGGTGATGTCGGCGACGATCACTTCAAAGCCGTCATCTGCCAGTTTCGGGGCCAGGTGACGGCCAACAAAACCGTCTCCACCAATAATCAAATGTCTCATCGTGCAAGCTCGCTGGTTTGAATCTCGTCATCGGGCTGGGTTTCCTTGCCGCCGCTTTGTGCGATCAGCACCGTACCGACACAGATGAATGCGATACCGGCAATTCTGAGTGCGTTTAGATCTTCGCGGAAGATAAAATAGGCAAACAGCGCAACCGCCACATAGGCCAGGCTTAAAAACGGATAGGCAAAGGACAGCTCGACCTTGGACAGCACGTAAAGATGCGATGCCATCGAAATGACGAATACCGTCAGTCCGGCGAAAATCCAGGGACTGAACACGATGTGCAGGATTTTCAGCACCGGATGGGTACCGGCAAACGATATCGGCCCCAACGACATCATGCCATATTTCAGCATGAGCTGAGCTGCAGCATTGGTCATCACCGTAAACAGGATGAAGGGAAGAAATTTCATCAGCGCTGTCCTTTGCCGCAAGATAACGAAAAATCGATAATATTTCATGAAAGCGTTGATTTTAATGTAAAAAATTCAATAACTTGCAGTTAATCATCAATTGATCAAATTTTATCTATTCCGCTGCCTCCAGCGGCCGTGACCCATGCGCACCCTGCTCAAGGAGGGCTGTTCTGGCCCAGAAATCGGACATGAAGGCCGGATCGCGGTTGGCTTCCAGTTCGGGCCAACGGGGAAACGAGGCGGCAAAACTTTCAGCGCTCATATGCGCATCCTTATAGGGATTGACCGCCCCGCCAGCGTCGATCGTCATCCGGTTTAACTGCTGCAACAGGTCAATCGTGCAGGCGCCGCGAAATGCAAAATCGAGCGTCAGCGTATAACCTTGGCGCGGAAACGAAAGCAGGCCCGGCGAACGCATGGCGCCAAAACGCTTCAACACCGTCAAAAACGAGGCATTG
Organism: Rhizobiaceae bacterium; assembly: GCA_963669455.1. Taxonomy (GTDB): domain Bacteria; phylum Pseudomonadota; class Alphaproteobacteria; order Rhizobiales; family Rhizobiaceae; genus JAWKWH01. The sequence goes on along the minus strand of OY770026.1, from coordinate 2,476,341 downwards.
CCTGTATCACGCGCCAAACGCATCAGGGCCGGAACCATGCGGTGCGCGGCCTGTTCGGGCAAAACGCTTTGATGCTGAACCAGGCCGCCTGGCCCGTAGAGCCGGTTCCAGCCGGCGACGCTGTCGAGCGGGAAGAAAAAACCGTCAGACGACGATAGTTTCGGGGCTGAATGCCTTGATTTAGCCAGTCTGTAGGCCGTGTTAAACAGCCGAATGAAGGGCCGGTTCAGCATGTTCAATGGCGGCTGGAAGGGAACCGGCAGCGGCTTGTTGCGTCGAGCGCGCGCTTTTTGGGGGCGGCCCCTGGCATGGTTGCCGGCAATCAGCAAACCCCTGCCCTCTCCAGCGCCGGTGGCCAGTTGATCAATCCAGGCGACAGAATATTCATTGGCCTCGTCCGACCCGGCGGCAAGTTCGAAATAGGCGTCCAGCGATTTAAACGCCGTCACCGTCTGCTCGATTTCCAGCGATGCGATTTTCATCAACCGGATCGAGGCGGAGGTGATCAGGCCGGTCAGCCCCATTCCGCCGATGGTGGCGGAAAACAGGCCGGCATTCAGCGCAGGCGTGCAATGATATTCATGGCCATCAGAGCGAAGCAGATCAAATGACACGACATGGCAACCAAAGGTCCCGCGCCGGTGATGGTTCTTGCCGTGAATGTCGTTGGCGATCGCGCCGCCAAGCGTGACGAATTTGGTTCCAGGCACCACGGCCGGAAAGAAACCGAGTGGCGCCGCATAGTCGATAATATCGGCAAGCATCACACCGGCTTCGGCATGCAAAACCCCAGTCGCCTTGTCGAAGCTCAGGATTTCCCCGTGGCCACGCGCATCGATCAAAATGCCATTATTGTTGTGGCAACTGTCGCCATATGTGCTGCCGTTTCCAAATGGCAGCAGGCTTTCCGGCCGTGCCCGGCCGGTTTTCAAAAGTGCTGCGCCCTCGCCTGCGCTAAGAACATCGCGTTTGGTGACGTGAAGCTGACCGAAACTGTCATACCCGGCCCGCTTCATTGCATGCCTGCAATGATCAGCAATATGGCGCCGGCGGCAATCACCAATTGGCTGCGCCAGTCACGAACCAGAAATACCACCGGGTCATCATGTAATTCGCGCCGGCCGGCCAAAACCCAAACCCGCAAGGTCAGGTAAAGAACGATCGGTGCCAAGGGCCACACCAGCCATGGATAGGCATAAAGCTCACGCACCGCATCGCTGTCGATATAAAGCGCCAGCACCAGCGTGGAGGCAAAGGCCGCCGAGACACCGCCCTGAGCGATAATCGACAAATCTTCCGGCCGGTATCCGCGCCCGGCAATCCGCTCGCCATGCTCCAGTTCCGTATCGGTCAGTTCGACATGCCGTTTGACCAGCGCAAGCGAAAGAAAAAAGAAGATCGAAAATGTCAGCAACCAGAACGACACCGTGGTGCCTGTGGCCGCCGCCCCAGCCAATATGCGCAAAGTGTAAAGGCCCGCCAGTGTCAACACGTCAAGCAGCAGCATACGCTTTAGGAAGAAAGAATAAGCCGTTGTTGTAACAAGATAAACAACCATGACACCGGCGAACATTGGCGTCAGAGCCAGCGCGGTGAAAAGGCACACAAGCAACAGCACCGCAGCACTTACCAGGCCAAAGGGGATCGACAGGGAACCGGCTGCAAAGGGACGGTTGCGCTTTGTCGGATGCTTGCGGTCAAGCGGCATATCAACAAAATCATTGATGATGTAGATGGCCGATGCGGCTGCGCAAAACGAGACAAAGGCAAGCACCAAGGCCGACAGCATCGACACGTTGAAATATTCATGGCTGAGCACCACAGGCACGCCGATAAGCGTGTTTTTTAGCCATTGGTGTATGCGCAGCATCTTGATGACCGTCTTCAACGACGGTTTCGGCGCTTCGATCAACTCGGCATCATTGTCCCTTTGCCACTTTGAAGCGGCACGATCCGGCGCAACGACAATCGACGTACGCGCGGCGTCAAAAACCGGAATATCGGCCCTGGAGTTGCCGAAATAGTCAAATCCACCATCGCCATATTTGCCGATCAACGCATCGCGTTTTCTTTTCGATGTCATGTTGCAGGAGGCGCTGGTGGCCAAAATGGCGTCAAAGAGTCCAAGATGTCTCGACACAGCTTCGGCAAATTTTTGGTGGCTTCCAGTCGCCAGTATCACCCGTCTACCACTACCGGCTTGGCGCTCTGTTTTCAGCAGTTCGATCACGTCACGGCGGTATGGCAGGTTGGCCACATCCAGATCAACACGCTGGGCGATTTCAGATTTTAACCTGGCCTTGCCGACAAACAGCCAAAACGGCAGCAAAAATAACGCCCACGGCTGACGGCGCAGAAGCTGGAACAGGCTTTCCCAGAACAAATCGGCAGCAATCAGGGTTCCGTCGAGATCGACGGCAAGTGCTACATGCGTTGTGTCAGATCGCGCATCCATCACCAGTCACGCCTCAAAAATTCCGCTCATGGCGAAATTTATGGCGGATAGCGATTAGAAAATGCTGAACAACTCCGTTCAGCCACGCCTTCGAACACCGGTTTGAGCGGCCATCGTTAACAGATGATGAATTCATTGATCAAAAGCCCAAAGATTGAGCCTTCTAGTGGTCTTTATGTTCCAAACGCTTGCTAGTGGCGTTGGCTAGTAACCGGATGCAAGCGTTTCAAACAGACCGCTAGGTCGCTTCTTATCTATTTATACTCGGCGCGACCATCTTTGATTTCAATGGTTTCCGATCCGGTCAGGGCCTCGCGATCCCCGTTGGGCATTGTCATAAAACAACCCGCAGCGCAAACCGTTTGGGATTCACCTGGATCAAGCGCCAATTCAGTCTGGCTTCCACCCTCGGTGATGACCACACTGCGTTCGACACCATCCGTATTGGTAAGAATTGCAGCGGTTGCCGGAAGGCTGGCGCAGATGGCTGCAGCAGTCAAAATCAGCTTTTTCATAGCGTTACAGCGTTTCCGCCGCTCCCGTTCGTATCAGAATCCCGGATCATGCCTTGCACAATAGGGTCGAGATTGTGAACCTGTCCTGAACATCCAGGTCATAATCTACTCGTCCGGATCCAGTTTGCGCTTTGAACGCTGCGTTGCCGGTTTCCTGACCGCAGGCCTTTCGGGCCTTTCTGCCGCAGTCTTGGCCTGGGAAGATTTTGCGCCGGGCTTGGTCTTCGACAGGGCGGCCGGATCGCCCTTGATATTGATATCGTGCTGGGGAAACGGAATTTCGATGCCGGCCTCCTCGAACGCCGCCAAAATGGCGAAACGCAACTCGTTTTGCACGATTATGATATTGGAAATATCATAGAGATACATCCTGATTTCGAAATCCAGCGACGAAGCGCCGAAGTCCATGAAGATCACCGCCGGTTCAGGGTTCTTGATCACCATTTCATGGCCAAGCGCCAGCTCGGTCAGGATTTCCCTTACCCGGGTGACATCGCTGCCATAGGCCACGCCGACGGCAATTTCGAGCCGCCCGAGCTTGTTGCGATGCGTCCAGTTGCCAACCGCCTGATTGATCAGGTCCGAATTCGGCAAGATTACCGTCTGCCGCTGAAATGTCTCGATCTCGGTTGCGCGCACATTGACCCGTTTGACGGTCCCCTCGACAGAACCGGCAACGATCCAGTCGCCCGCCTTGAAAGGCCGTTCTGCCAGCAGGATCAATCCGGAAACAAAATTGGAAACGATGTTTTGCAGGCCAAACCCGATCCCCAGCGACAGCCCGCCTGCGATCAGAGCCAGGGAAGACAGGTCCAGCCCCGCCGCCGACACGCCGACCAGCGCGGCAAGCGCGATCCCCGCATAGCCAATCGTGGTCCTGATCGAGTTTCGCACACCGGAATCGATCCGGCTTCTCGACAACACCGTGTTGTCCACCCAGCGCTTGAACCAGCGCGTCAGGAAATAGCCGAAAACAAACACCAATATGCCGGTGAGTATTCCGCCGATGGAAAATGACACGGACCCGACATTGATTTCCGACATGGCGCCTAGCACCCATGCCTTTATGTCACCCCACTGAAAACCCCATTGAAGCAGTATCGCCGGGACGCCTCCGGCAAGCACCACAATGTATATCAGGATACTCACCAGAATGCCGATCCTGTCCAGCGCTGTGTCGCTCAGATCGGTATTGCTCGCAATCCGGCGGCCAAGCGCGCTGTCCTGGAATGCGCCTTCGCTCGAAATGGCGCCGGCGGAAAGAAAGCCGATATACATCGTTACCGCCACGCCACCGGATATCACCATCTGCTGAATGATGAAGCGCGCGAGCCCGATATAGCCCAGCCCGGCAATAATAATGGTCGCAGCACCAATCAGATAAAGCGGATAACGGATTATCCGGGGCCATGGTCTTGCACCGGTCTCGTCATCCGGATTGGGCCTTGTCATCGCGACCGCTATGATGAGCAAACCGGCAATAACCGATGCGACAAGGCTTTCGGCGACCGTCAGTTGAAGCGGCGATCCAAGAACTTCGGCGGCTTCGCTGATGAGAAAATCAGCGCCGGTGACGAGCGCGATCAACGTGATCAGCCAGACCAGGGTATTGGCCGCCTGATCTGCAATCGGCACCAGACGCCAATTGGCCAGGGCCGGCGACAGGATTTTGTCGGCAAGCCGGTTGATGAAAAACACGACCAGAATAACACTCGACAACTGGCCCAAAATGTCGCTGACACCGCCCCATATGACCCCATAGGCGTGATAGAGGAAATGGGTTAGCCGCAGAAAAACACCCACAGCCAGGACCGGCAGCATCGTCGACCAGAAGGCGACCGACAGACGCGAAATATAGCTCGGTTCTTCAATCGCCGGATCGGCATGGAAAATCGGGCCAAAAAACCGCTTGCCGCCGATAAAGATGATCACCGCGGCAAGAAGCGACAAAAATGTGACCAGCAATGCCGATTGCAGTTTTGTCCGGATGACGGTGCGGAACCAGTAGGAAAAGGTTCGAACCAGTCTTTCTGCGCCTTGCCAGGCTGCCGCCTTCGCTTCAACGCCAAATGCATAGGAAATATCGTAGCGCTTGGACAGCGTCCGGGTAAACAGGTCACGCCTCAGATCGGAAATCTGGGCAAGCACCTTGTTGACGGCAACGGACGCATTTTCCGCCTGCCCGATCAGCGCATTGATCTCGGCCTTTTCATTGGCGAGCGTGATACGCTCCTGTGCAACCGCCTCTGGTTCGGCCGGTTCATTTTCCGCGGGCGGCTTCCCCAGCTGATCCTGTCTGCGGCGGATTTCCAAAAGACGCGGCCTGAACATCACCGCATCTTCGAGCAATTGCTTTGCAATCTCTTCCAGCCTCAGCCGCATCTCCACCAATGCCGCATCATTGTCGTGGTTGGACAAAATCCCACCAGCAATGCGATTGTAATCGGTGACCAGGGCCTCGATTGCGGTCTTTCGCTCGGCAATTTCGCTGTTTAGACCCGGAGCATCAATTTCGGCAGACGATGGCAAAACCGCCGTCAGAAGCAAAAATGCGCCCGCCAGCAAGGAAACAAATAAACCGGATGGTTTGCCAGCTCGAATCAAGAGCGCGTCTCCCAGTGATAACGAGCTTGATAAATGCAGCGGCAGCAACGGGCAAGCGTTTCGAAGAGGCCACGCTCTAGGTCAGTCCTTGAAGACCACCCAATCGGTGAGCGGGGCGCGTTCGGTGCGCAAATCGTTTTCCGGTTTCGACGGGTCTTCATAGCCAAGCGCCATCCCACAGACGACAACCTCTTCATCGGGAATCCCCAAAACCGGTCTGATCTGCTTGTGATATGGTGCAAACGCCGCCTGCGGGCAGGTGTGAATCCCCCTGCCCCGCGCAGCAATCATGATGTTTTCCAAAAACATTCCATAATCGATCCACGATCCGACCTCCAACCGGCGGTCAATCGTGAAAATCAAGCCAACCGGTGCATCGAAAAAGACGAAGTTCCGATCATGCTGCTGGCGCATCTTGTCAACATCGCGCCTGCCGATGCCGAGCAAATTATAAAGGGCAAAGCCGACCGTGCGCCGGCGCGTCAGGTAGGGTTCGAAAAACTGGTCCGGGTAGTATTTATATTCATCCCATTCCGCCTTTTCTGCGCGGATACCGGAATTCAGGATGGCTTCGGCCATCTGCTTTTTCGTGTCACCGGTTGCGACATACACTTTCCAGGGCTGCATATTCGTTCCCGAAGGCGCCCTGGCGGAGACCTCCAATATTGTCCGGATGGTTTCGTCGTCGACCGGATCGGGAAGAAACGCACGCACCGAGCGCCGCGAACTGATCGCTTCGTCAACTATTTTCTGGCCGTCAGGATGCATATCGGTTTGCCTTATGCGCCGTGCAATGAACATCAACTCAACCCGCTAAACGCCTGATTGTCAAAAGCATGGGGGCTAAATACGAGAGGCGGTGCTTTGCACCACGCAAGACCATTAGGCAAGTGTTGAAATATTTTCGTGAAATTTTTCTTGATTTTTTCACCAAACTCCGATTTCGTCATGCTTCAAGGAGACATGGCTGATGAGCACTTTGGTCAAATCTGTATCAGACAGGACAGAAACGGAAGAGCTGGACACGCCGGAGCCCGGTCAGCTTGCGCGTGACATTCGTGCCCTGCGCCGTTCGCGTTCAATGACGCTGGCCGATCTGTCGCGCAAGCTTGACCGCTCGGTTGGCTGGCTTAGCCAGGTGGAGCGCGGCATTTCCGTGCCGTCGATCGATGATTTGCGTTTGCTGTGCGGGGTGCTGGACGTTCCCATCAGCCTGCTGTTCTCGCACGAAGCGGCCAGCGAAAAGGAACGCGGCGTCATCGTCAGGGCCGGCAAACGCCGGCAGCTCGGCTCCAGTGAAGGTAAGCTTATTGAAGAACTTCTGTCGCCTGACCTTGGCGGGCAATTCGAGATGGTGCGTTCGGTTTTCGCGCCCGGCGCCTGCCTGAAAGAACCGTTGCTGCGCGATACCGAGGAAGCCGGTTATCTGATTTCGGGGAGTTTCGACATCGAGGTCGATAGCGTCTGGCATAGCCTGAAACCGGGCGACAGTTTCCGCTTCAGCCGCAAACCTTATCGCTGGAACAATCCCGGCAATGAGGATGCGGTTCTCATTTGGACAATCACGCCGCCGGTTTACTGATCCGGACGAAAAACCGGGTTTTAACCGCAAGGAGACGTTACCCATGGCAGATCTTCCCACCACAGCACGGGTTGTCATCATTGGCGGCGGTGTTATTGGCGTTTCAGCGCTTTACCACCTGGCAAAGGCTGGTTGGACCGACTGTGTTTTACTGGAAAAGAACGAGCTGACGTCGGGCTCGACATGGCACGCGGCCGGCAATGTTCCGACATTTTCAACCTCATGGTCGATCATGAACATGCAGCGCTATTCGACCGAGCTTTATCGCAAACTTGGCGATGAAGTCGATTATCCGATGAACTACCACGTCACCGGATCACTCAGGCTTGCGCATTCGGCCGAACGAATGCAGGAATTCGCACGCGCGGCCGGCATGGGCCGCTACCAGGGTATCGATATTGAAATATGCCAGCCATCGGAACTTAAGGAGCGCCACCCTTTCTTGGAGCTGCATGATCTAAAGGGCGGGCTTTACGATCCTAATGATGGCGACATCGACCCTGCTCAATTGACCCAGGCGCTCGCCAAAGGTGCGCGCGACATGGGCCAGAAGATTGTCCGCTTCTGTCCCGTCACCGGTGTCAGGCGCGAAAACGGCGAATGGGTCATCGAAACCGAAAAGGGTGAAGTACGCTGCGACTATGTGGTCAACGCTGCTGGCTACCGGGCCAGAGAAGTGGGCGAGATGTTCGGCCGTTCGATCCCGATGATCTCCATGTCGCACCAGTATATCCTGTTTGAGGAAGTGCCGGAACTGAAGGTTCTCAGTGAAGAAACCGGCAAAAAGCTGCCGCTCCTGCGCGATGTCGATACCAGCTATTATCTCCGCCAGGAAAAGAACGGATTTAATCTCGGCCCCTATGAGCGCAACTGCCGCGCCCATTGGGTGAGCGAAGATGATCCGATGCCGGAGGATTTTTCCTTCCAGCTCTATCCCGACGATCTGGAGCGGCTGGAATGGTATGTCGAAGATGCGATGGCGCGCGTGCCACTGCTGGCAACGGCCGGCCTTGCCAAGATCATCAATGGCCCGATCCCTTATATGCCCGACGGCAACCCGAATATCGGGCCGATGCCGGGCGTGCCCAATGCGTTTGAGGCTTGCGTCTTTACCTTCGGCGTCGCCCAGGGCGGCGGTGCCGGCAAGGTGCTGGCCGAATGGATTACCGAAGGCATGACAGAGTGGGACATGTGGTCATGCGATCCGCGCCGGTTTGGCGATTGGTGCGACCAGGATTACGCCAAGGCGAAGGGCATGGAAATCTATGGCCATGAATACGCCATGCATTTCCCCCACCATGCCTGGCCGGCAGGCCGCGGCAAGCGGCTTTCTGCGGTGCACGACAAGGTGGCCGCGCTCGGCGCGCAGTTCGGCGCCTATAATGGATGGGAACGCGCCAACTGGTTTGCCCATGAGGGCGACGACACCTCTGAGGAGGCGACCCAAACATGGAACCGCGAGGGACCCTGGTTTGCCCGCATCCGCGAGGAGTGTCACGCCGTGCGCGATGCCGCCGGTATTCTTGATCTGCCCGGTTTCTCGCGCTTTATGGTGCGCGGCAAAGGCGTTGCTGACTGGCTGTCCAGCCTGATCACAGGCGTTGTTCCAAAGGCCGGACGAATTGGCCTTGGCTATTTCGCCGATGACAAGGGCCGCATCGTCACCGAAATGTCGCTGATGCGCATTGCCGATGATCAACTGATGCTGATTACGGCTGCGGCCGCCCAGTTGCACGATCTTGAATGGTTGCAAAACCAGTTGCCGCAGGAAACCGGCATCACCATTGAGGATGTGACCGAGGCGTTTTCCTGCCAGATCCTGACGGGACCGAAATCGCGCGATATCCTTGCCAGCGTCTGCAATGGCGATCTGACAAAGCCATGGCTCACCCATCAATCGGTGCAGATCGGCGATGCCTGGCTGCAACTGGTCCGCGTCTCCTTTGCCGGTGAACTGGGCTGGGAAATCCACTCCAGGAAAGAAGATACGCAAGCGGTTTGGGACGCAATCATGCGTGCGGGCCGGCCACTCGGGCTGAAACCGTTCGGCATGTTTGCGCTCGATAGCCTGCGGCTGGAAAAGGGCTACCGTTCCTGGAAGGGCGATTTATCGAGCGACTACACCATCCTGCAGGGCGGGCTGGAACGCTTCGTCAAATGGGACAAGCCGAACTTCGTCGGAAAGACCGCGCTGGAAAACGAGCGCCGGCAGGGTGTGAAGAAGCGCGTCGTCACCATGACGGTCGATGCGGGCGATGCCGATGCCCCCTATATGTCCACGCTCTGGCACGATGGCAGGGTGGTTGGCGAGACCACATCTGGCGGCTGGGGCCACCGGGTCGACAAGTCGATTGCGCTTGGTATGGTCCGCGCCGATCTCGCGGTTGCCGGCAATGAAATCGAAGTGGAGATTTATGGCGAGCGCCGCAAGGCGGTGATCCAACCCGATGGTCCTATATGGGACCCTGAAAACAAGCGGCTAAGGTCATGAAAATCAATAATCTTACCAAAGAGCTGATCAAAAAATTTCCGCTCGGTTTCGTTGCCACCGTCACGCCGGAGGGATATCCGCGTGTGTCGCCAAAGGGAACATTTCTTGTTCTTGATGATGAGACCATTGCCTTTGGTGACATCAGGTCGCCTGGCACGATTGCGAATTTGAAAAACCAGCCGCAGGTGGAAGTCAATTTTATTGACCTTTGGAAACGCAAAGGCGTCCGTATCCGCGGAAAGGCCGGCGTTCTTGCCGCCGGCTCGGAGGAATTCGATACGCTGATTGCGCATTGGCACGCTATTTGGGGCGATCTTGCCAGCCGCATAAACCATATCGTGCGCATAGCAGTCACCGAAGCAAAGCCGGTGACCACACCACCTTATGATGATGGCGCGACGGAACAGGAGATGGTCGCGTTCTACAAACAAAAATTTGCAGAGATTTATCCGTGACGAACATCGTTCCCTATTCAAATGGCAGGAGCTTGGATGCCTAAAATATCAAACCGGATCGGCGGCATTGTTCCCGAAGGCGAGGCCGATGGCTGGGAGGTCCATTTCGCCGCCTTCGCGCGCAAGAATGCCGGCGAAGACATCTTAATGCTGTCAATCGGCGACCATGAATTTGCCACACCGGCCGAAACGGTCGAGGCATGCGTGGGAGAGTTGCGCGCCGGGCATCATCACTATACCGAACTTGCCGGCAGACCGGCCTTGCGCTCGGCAATCGCCGCCATGACCCAGGAGACAACCGGCGTTGCGACATCCGCGGGCAATATTCTTGCCACCATAGGCGGACAGGCCGCGCTTTATTCCGCCCTGCTCGGCACGCTTGATCCCGGCGATCACGGCATCATGGTAAGCCCTTACTACGTTACCTATCCGGGCGCCCACAATGTGACCGGCGCCACCCACACGGTCGTCGATGCAAGAGCGGAAGACGGTTTTCAGCCAGACCCGTCGGACATTCGCGCCGCAATCCGCCCCAACACCAAGACTTTGCTGATCAATTCGCCCAACAATCCGACCGGCGCGGTTTATTCCATTAAGACGCTGAATGCGATTGCCGATATCTGCCGCGACAATGATCTGTGGCTGATTTCAGATGAAGTTTACTGGAGCCATACCTCGCCGGACCATCCTCATATTTCGCCACGTTCGCTACCCGGAATGGAAGAGCGCACGCTGGTGGTCAATTCCTTGTCGAAGAGCCATGGCATGACCGGCTGGCGGGTTGGCTGGCTGGCCGGGCCGGAGGCATTCATTTCCACCGCCACCAATCTCAACTTGATCTCGACTTATGGTTTGAATGATTTTGTCAGCCGTGCGGCGACCGCCGCCATTGAAAACGGCTACGGGCTGGAAGCCATTGCAAGTCTTTATCAAAGGCGCCGCGAAAAGTTCCTCGCCGCAATTTTCGGCATAAACGCCATTACGGTACGCGGGTCCAAAGGCGGCATGTATTTGATGCTCGATATCCGCAATGTTGCATCAACCGGCCAGGATTTTGCCTGGGCGCTGCTTGAAGAGGAAAACATGGCCGTGCTGCCGGGCGAAAGCTTTGGCCGCGCCGCAGCCGGTCACATTCGCATCAGCCTTTGCCAGAGCGATGAAATGCTCGACGAAGCGGCAATCCGCCTTGGCCGCTTCATCTCAAACCGGCTTTCCGGTCAAAGAGAAGTCCAGCCATGAAACCTGTCCCACCCAAGGCCCGTGCCGTTGTCATCGGCGGTGGCGTCGCCGGTTGTTCCGTTGCCTATCACCTTGCCAAACAGGGCTGGAGCGACGTGGTGCTGCTTGAGCGCAAACAGCTTACCTCCGGCACCACATGGCATGCTGCCGGTCTGATCGGCCAATTGCGAGCGACTGCCAACATGACGCGGCTTGCCCGCTATTCCAAGGATCTCTACCTCGGGCTGGAACAGGAAACCGGGATTGCTACGGGCCTACGTCAGTGCGGGTCGATTTCGGTCGCCTTGACCGAAGAGCGCAAGCAAGAGCTTTTGCGGCAGGCCTCCATGGCCCGTGCCTTCGGTGTCACCGTGGAGGAAATAACACCGCCCGAAATCGAAGAACGTTACCCTCACCTCAACATTGCCAATGTCACCGGTGGGGTCTGGCTGCCGGAAGATGGCCAGGGCGACCCGGCCAATATCGCACTGGCGCTGGCCAAGGGCGCCCGCCGCATGGGAGCTCAGACAATCGAAGGCGTCAAGGTAACCGCAATCCACACCAGGGACGGCCGGGTGACCGGTGTTGCCTGGCAGCGTGATGGCGTCGATGAGGAGGGTACGATCGAGGCCGATCATGTGGTCAATTGTGCCGGCATGTGGGGCCATCAGGTCGGGCGCATGGCCGGCGTCGCCGTGCCGCTGCATGCCTGCGAGCATTTTTACATCGTCACCGAGCCGATTAGCGGCCTTGAACGATTGCCGGTCCTGCGCGTGCCGGACGAGTGTGCTTACTACAAGGAAGATGCCGGCAAGATATTGCTCGGCGCGTTTGAACCCAATGCCAAACCCTGGGGCATGGACGGGATACCCGAAAGCTTCTGTTTTGATCAACTGCCTGAGGATTTTGATCATTTCGAACCGATCCTCGAACAGGCGGTCAACCGTTTCCCCGCCCTTGCCGAAGCCGGCATACATACGTTTTTCAACGGGCCGGAAAGTTTTACGCCCGATGATGCCTACCATCTGGGTGAGGCACCGAACCTGAAGAACTATTTCGTCTGCTGCGGCTTCAATTCGATTGGCATCCAGTCATCCGGCGGCGCCGGTATGGCGCTGGCCCACTGGATGGAAAACGGCTATCCGCCATTCGACCTGTCGGATGTCGATATCAAGCGTATGCAGCCGTTCCAGGCCAACAAGACCTACCTATTCGAACGCTCCAAGGAAACTTTGGGCCTGCTTTATGCCGATCATTTCCCCTACCGGCAGATGGCGACCGCCAGAGGCATTCGCCGGACCCCGTTTCACGAACATCTGAAAGCCAATGGCGCCGTCTTTGGCGAAATTGCCGGCTGGGAACGCGCCAACTGGTTTGCCCGTGATGGCGAAGCGCGCGAATACAAATATTCATGGAAGCGGCAGAACTGGTTTGCCAATGCGGCGGCGGAACACAACGCCGTGCGCACCAATATTGGCATGTATGACATGTCGTCATTTGGCAAGATCCGCGTCGAAGGGCCAGACGCACAAGCCTATCTCAACCACATATGCGGCAATGATGTCGCCGTCGATGCCGGCCGCATCGTCTATAGTCAATATCTCAATGCGCGCGGCGGCATCGAAGCCGATGTCACCGTCACCCGCCTGTCGGAGACAGCCTATATCGTGGTGACACCCGCCGCCACGCTTCAGCGCGAACTATCCTGGATGCGGCGTCATCTTGGCGACTATCGAACCGTCATCACCGATGTCACCGCCAGCGAAGGCGTGCTCGCCATTATGGGGCCCAATGCCCGCTTGCTGTTGCAGAAGGTTTCGCCACATGACTGGTCGAATGACAACCATCCCTTCGGCACGGCGCATGACATCGAGCTTGGCATGGGGCTGGCGCGCGCGCACCGTGTTTCCTATGTCGGCGAACTCGGCTGGGAGCTCTACATCCCGTCGGACATGGCCGCCCATGCCTTTGAGACGCTTTGGGACGCTGGCCAGGATCTGGGGTTAAGCCTTTGCGGTATGCACATGATGGATTCATGCCGCATCGAAAAGGCGTTCCGCCATTTCGGTCACGATATTACCGAGGAAGATCATGTGCTGGAGGCCGGTCTCGGCTTTGCGGCCAAAACCGCAAAAGACGAGTTTATCGGCCGGGACGCAGTGTTACGCAAGAAGGAAGACGGCCTGTTGAACCGGATGGTGCAGTTCAAGCTCACCGACCCAACCCCCCTGCTCTATCATCACGAACCTATCGTGCGCGATGGCAAGATTGTCGGCTATCTTTCGTCGGGCAATTACGGCCATCACCTCGGCGCAGCAATCGGCCTGGGCTACGTTCCGTGCAAGGGCGAGAGTGCTGCCGATCTGCTGGCATCGGCTTATGAAATCGAAATTGCCGGCAGGCGCATCAAGGCCGAAGCATCGCTGAAACCAATGTATGACCCAGCAAACGAACGAATGAAGGCCTGAGCGGGTTTAAGATTTTGCCCGCAGGAAGCGGAAGCATCCGCAACCCAGCTATGCGCAAAGCGCATTGGTAATCAGCCATCAGTAGGCCTATCTCATGACCCGAGGCCGGCTCGTACCGAATTGGCCTCCTCCCACAAAGGGGCCTGATCCAGGCGCCTGAAATCATGCAGGAATATACCGATGAACGACGATCAAAACTTCAACGAATTTCGTGGTGTCGACTATTACCTGACGCGTGCGCGCATCGAACGTGCTAAATCTACCCGTCGGTTTTTCAGACGTCTGATCGGCAGCGCCGACAAACCCGATACCAAGTCCTGGGGCTGACAAAGCCAAATGCTCTGATAGGCCGGGTGCATGAAATGCGCCCGGCCTATCGTTGTGGTTGTTTCAGACAAAACCGCATTCACGGACAAAAGTGTTGCGCTGTGACAATTGGCACATGACGAATGCCGTTATTGCCGTTATTGCTGAACGTTTTAAGGGGTGCCCCACATACCTAGAACGGGCAGTTTTGCGGTAATGATGTTTTGACACCGGTATCGCCACCAAAAATTCTGACACTCGTGCTCTGTGCTGCAACGGGTGCGCTGTCGATGAACGTTTTTCTACCATCGATGCCGGGAATGGCCCGTTTTTTTGGTGTCGAATATGGTCTGATGCAGCTCACCGTTTCACTGTTTCTGGCGTCCACCGCGGTTCTCCAGCTCATCGTCGGGCCACTGTCTGACCGTTTTGGCCGCCGGCCGGTGCTGATTGTCTGCTTTTTGATTTTTCTCGTCGCGACGGCTGCGGCAACCCGTTCGACAAGTTTTGAATTTCTGCTGGCGATGCGTATTTTGCAGTCGTTCTCCGCGGCCGGGATGGTATTGTCACGCGCTATCGTGCGCGATCTTGTGGAACCAAACCGGGCGGCCAGCATGATCGGCTATGTCACCATGGGCATGGCGCTGGCCCCGATGGTGGGACCTGTCATCGGGGGATTTCTGGAACAGCAATATGGCTGGCAGTCGACATTTGTCCTCACATTCTTCTTTGGCCTGGTGGCGTTTGGTTTTATCTGGTTTGACCTCGGCGAAACCAATCATCACCGCACGTCGAGTTTTTCTGCCCAGTTCAAGGCGTATCCCGAACTACTCACATCGCGCCGTTTTTGGGGCTATGCGCTGACGGCGGGTTTCACGTCGGGGCAGTTTTTTGCCTTTCTAGGCGGCGGCCCCTTTATCGCATCTGATATATTGCTGCTGTCGCCGGTCGAATACGGTCTTTATTTCGGCACTATCTCGGCGGGCTACATCGTCGGCAATTTTTTGTCAGCCCGGTTTACCGAACGCGTCGGCATCAATACGATGATGCTTGCGGGGTCATCTGTCGCCTGTTTTGGCATGATAATATCGCTGATCCTGTTTTCCGCCGGTGTGTTTCACCCAATGTCGTTGTTTGGACCGGTAATTCTGACCGGTGCCGGCAACGGATTATCGCTTCCAAGCGCCGGCGCGGGCATCGTCAGCGTCCGCCCTCACCTCGCCGGGTCGGCCTCCGGACTTGGTGCGTCAATGCAGATTGGGCTGGGCTCGATCCTGTCTGTTGCCGCAGGCGCATGGCTTTCTGTCGAGACCGGCCCCTATCCGCTGATCTGGGTCATGCTGATAACCTCTTTCGCAGCCATAGCCACAGCGCTATATGTGATCTTCGTGGAGCGAAAAATTGCTCGTCAGTGAAGGCCTGTCTGTTTGATGACCGCAAAAACCACCGGGAGCGATGAGTTCATTGTAAAGCCAAATCCGGCCGATGTCCGGCTGTCTTCGCTGGTTTTCGGCATCGATCACACCGGTTCGCGCGTTGACCAGCGCGTGGTCAGCGAAAAGGCTCTGACACTCTTTCTCAATCGTCAGGAAATCGTCACCATGATGACGATCGGCGATCATCCAGACCTGCTTGCAGTCGGATATCTGCTCAACCAGAATATGCTGCATCCCGATGATGAAGTTCTTGGCGTCGATGTCGATGACGAGATTGGGGTGGCTGTTGTGCGCACCAGGCGGGAGACGGACTATGAGGCAAAACTGCAAAAGAAGGTACGCACATCCGGCTGTGCGCAAGGAACGGTTTTCGGCGATGTGATGGAGGGGTTTGAGACGGTAAACCTCCCCGCCGAGGCTCGCCTGAAAACATCCTGGCTCTATTGCCTGACGAAAAAGATCAACACCGCCCCCAGCCTCTATCTGGAGGCCGGCGCGATCCATGGCTGCGTGCTGTGCCTTAAGGACCGGCCACTCGTCTATATGGAAGATGTCGGGCGGCACAATGCGGTCGACAAAATCGCCGGCTGGATGTTCCTCAACAAAATCCCGCCCTCAGACAAGATATTTTATACCACCGGCCGGTTGACCTCCGAAATGGTAATCAAAACAGTCCTGATGGGCATTCCGATCCTGGTGTCCCGCTCCGGCTTTACCGCCTGGGGTGTAGAGCTTGCGAAATCCTCCGGCCTGACGCTGATCGGGCGCGCTCGCGGCAAGCGTTTTATCGCTCTTGCGGGCGAGGACAGGATCATTTTCGATGCAGACCTTTCTGCGATTGCCGATGAGAATGGTCGCCATCACCGCAAGGCCGCCGAAAGCGGGGCGGTTAAATGACGGTGCGTGTTGCCGGTGTGATCCTGGCGGGGGGACTATCGCGGCGAATGGGTGGCGGCGACAAGTCACTACAATCGATTGCCGGCTCGACCATGTTGAACCGTGTGATAGACCGCCTGCGGCCACAGGTGAGTGATATGGCGCTCAATGCCAATGGCGATGCTGCGAGGTTTTCCGAAACGGGGCTTCCGGTGATTGCTGACCCGGTCGAGGGATTTGCCGGGCCGCTGGCGGGCATACTGGCCGGCATGGCCTGGGCCGGCGCTTTGAGTTCGCCGCCAAGTCACATTGTCTCCGTCGCCTCCGACACGCCGTTCTTTCCAGCCGACCTGGTCGAGCGGTTTCTAATCGCCAATGAGGGCCTAATGGACAGGATCGTGCTTGCACAATCGGGCGGCCATCGCCATCCCGTCTTCGGGCTTTGGCCGCTTGCGTTGCATGCCCAGCTAAAAGAGTTCATGGCAACGACGGAAACCTACAAAGTGCTTGCCTTTGTTCGAAATCACGACAATTGCAGTGTGGATTTCCCCCTGATCGAAACGGGCAAGCTGCCTGCCGACCCGTTTTTTAATGCCAACACGCCTGAAGACATCGAGATGGCGGAAAAAATCGCAATGGAGCATGTTGATTGAAACACCGGGTATTTGGAATTACCGGCTGGAAAAATTCCGGCAAAACCACGCTGACTGTCCGCCTTGTTACGGAGTTGAGCGCCCGCGGTTATAAGGTTTCCACGATCAAGCATGCGCACCACGCATTCGATATCGACAGGCCGGGGGCCGACAGTTACCGCCACCGCGAAGCCGGCGCCGGCGAGGTTGCGATCGTGTCTGGCGTGCGCTGGGCGCTGATGCACGAAATGAACGGCGAGAAGGAACCGCCAATTGAAGAGATTCTCGCTCGCCTGGAGCCCTGTGATATTGTTCTCGTCGAGGGCTACAAACGCGAAAATCATCCTAAAATCGAGGCGCGCAGGAAAGGCACCAAGGATGACCAGCCATTGTCGGCAAGCGATCCGTCGATCATCGCCATTGCCGCTGATCATCAGGTATCAGACGAAACGCTTGCCCGTTTTAACATCGATGATATTCCCGGTATTGCGGATTTTGTCGAGCAGGAAAGTGGGTTGAAGGAAACGACCCGGCGATGACAGGCGGAAAACTGATCGATGACTGTTTTCTCCACGACAAGGACCGTTTGCGCCACGATGAGTGTCTCGCTCTGATATTAGAACGGCTTGCTCCTATGACAGGTGTTGAATGCCTGGCAATCGAAAATGCCTGCGGCCGGTTCCTGGCTGAAACCGTCTCCGCGCCAAGACCCGTCCCTTTACACACCAATTCGGCCGTTGACGGGTTTGCATTTGCCCATGCCTCGTTGCCCGGCGATGGCAGCGCGCTTACGGTCGGTTCGCGGATTGTTGCCGGTGACCTTGCCCCCGCACCGCTTGCCGAAAACACCGCCGCGCGAATATTTACCGGCGCAATAGTACCGCAAGGCGCCGATACGGTGGTGATGCAGGAAGATTGCGACATCTCTTCCGGCGGCAAGCAGGTGCAGATCCCCTCCGGCCTAAAACCGGGCGCCAATATCCGGCATTTAGGCGAAGATTTGCAAAAGGGCGATACGCTGCTGACACCGGGCCAACGCCTCAAACCGCAGGATATCGCGGCGCTGGCATCGATTGGCAAGGCTGAAGTCGAGGTAAGAAAGCCGGTTCGCATCGCCATCGTTTCCAGCGGCGACGAACTGGTTGAGCCAGGCGCACCCCTGAAACCGGGCGAGGTCTATGATTCAAACCGGCTCATGGTGGCTGCATTATTAAAATCGTTGCCGGCCACGGTCACCAATCTCGGCGTGTTGAAAGATGACGCCGCATCGGTCGAGCGCGTTCTGCGTGATGCAGCCGCCGGTCATGATCTGATCATCACCAGCGGAGGCGCCTCGCGCGGCGAGGAAGATCATGTCGTCGAAACGCTCGACAAGCTTGGCAAGCGTCATCTGTGGCAAATCGCGATTAAACCCGGCCGTCCCATGGTGATGGGCCAGATCGGGCAATGTGCCGTCATTGGACTGCCCGGCAATCCGGTCGCAGCCTTTGTCTGTTTTCTGCTTTATTGCCGCCCCGCCGTCACCAGGCTTGGCGGCGGCGCTTGGTGTTCTCCGCCCCGTTTTCCGGTAAAAGCCGGTTTTTCGGTCGCAAACAAGAAGACCGGACGGCGTGAATTTTGGCGGGGATGGCTTGAGACAGGCGCTGACGGTCTTCCGGTCGCACAAAAATTTAACCGGGACGGTTCCGGACTGATATCCGGGCTTCGCATGGCAAGCGGGTTGATTGAAGTGGCCGAGGAGATTTCTTCGATCGATGAGGGCGATACCGTCAGTTTCATCCCGTTGGAACTGTTTTGACGCGTGGAACCGGCCCGCAACTGCAAGTTGGCGGCGTTGTTTTGCCTGGGCCAGCCCCTCGCGGAAAGTGGCAACAAATTTGTCGTTGCAATCACGTTGAAAACAATGGGAATATATCAATCAGCGGTCAGGTAACCGCAACCGATAGATGCGTTGTGGATCTGGCCCCTTAGATATGGGAGAAATAACAAAAATGAGTATAAAAAAATTTGCCGCTATCACACTATCCGCCGCCGCAATCGCCTTTTCGGCAAACACGGCATTTGCCGACGGTCACAGCATGTCGATCAAAATCGGCACCGAAGGCGCCTACCCTCCATTCAACAATCTTGAGGCCGATGGAACTCTGGTTGGCTTCGATGTCGATATTGCAAGAGCGCTTTGCGAGGAGATGAAAGCCAAATGCGAGTTCGTCACCCAGGATTGGGATGGTATAATTCCGGCACTTCTGGCAGGTAAATTTGACGCCATCATCGCCTCGATGTCGATCACCGAAGAGCGCAAGGAAAAGGTCGACTTCACCGGCAAATATTACAATTCACCGCCGGCCATTGCGGTGCCAAAGGACAGTGAGCTGACCGAAGCCACCGACGCTGCGCTCGCCGGCAAAACGATTGGAGCACAATCGTCTACCACCCACTCCTATTACGCCGAAGCGAAGCTGGCATCGGCCGAATTGAAGCTTTATCCCACACCCGATGAGTATAAGCTCGACGTTGCCAATGGCCGCGTCGATGCAGTCATTGATGACGTGATTGTTCTTTCGGAATGGCTGGAAACGGATGCCGGCGCCTGCTGCAAGCTGCTCGGTACGCTGACGCCAGACCTGGTTATCAATGGTCCTGGGGCCGGCATTGCGGTCCGCAAGGGCGAAGATGAGCTGCGTGAAAAGTTCAACGCGGCAATCACCGCCATTCGTGCCAACGGGAAATACAAAGAGATCAACGACAAATATTTTGACTTCGACGTTTACGGAGATTGATCCGCCGGTCAAAATAAGCACAATCAAAGCGGCGGGAGATTTTCTTCCGCCGTTTTTGTAAGGCGAGGCAGCAAATGACTTTGCTGAAAGACAACAAATAACCTCGCTGGAAACATGGGAGAGGGAATGAACGAAAGCCTAGTGCTGCTAGGATTTGGAGATACGGGCTGGGGCGATGAAATCGCCGGCGGCGTTGTTGTCACCGTTACACTGGCGCTGGCAACGCTTCCACTGGGGCTTGTGGCCGGGTTTTTCATCGCTCTCGCCAAGCAGAGCAGAGAGGCATCACTTCGCCTTGCCGCCAATATCTACACCACCATTTTCAGGGGCCTGCCGGAGCTATTGACCATATTCATGGTCTATTTCGGCCTGCAGATCGCCATCAGGCAATTGACGACGCTCGCCGGCATTGAAACAGCAATCGAAATCAACGCTTTCATGTCCGGCGTCATTGCGCTGGGCTTTGTTCTGTCCGCCTACGCGTCCGAAGTATTCCTGTCGGCATTTCAGGCCATCCCGAACGGGCAGTATGAAGGCGGGTATGCGATTGGCCTGTCCAAATGGCGCACCATGCGCCTGATCATCCTGCCGCAATTAATCCGCATCGCGCTGCCGGGCCTTGGCAATTTGTGGATGATCCTGCTGAAGGAAACAGCCCTGATTTCAGTGATCGGTCTTACCGATATCATGCGCCAGACGGGGATTGCCGCACGCAACACCAAGGAAGCGTTTTTGTTTTTTGGCCTGGCCTGCCTGATCTATCTGGTGCTGGCGATGATCTCCTCAATCGCGATTGGCCGCGTTGAGCGCTATGCCAAGCGGGGTGATCATGTCCGCTGACGCGACCAAGACCGGCGCAACCTTCGTGGCAGCCCCGCCCCCCTATTTTAGAAAATGGAACCGGCAGCGGGCCGCCGGTCACGTTTTGATGGCGTTGTGGATCCTTTTTGGCGCCACGATCATGTGGTTCATCATCGCCGAGTGGAGCACAGACAAAATTGCCAGATACGGGCCGAAATACCTGTCCGGCCTGCTGATCACACTGACACTCGTCGGCGTCTCCATGGTCTGCGGCGCGGTTTTGTCGCTGCCGATTGCCTATGCGCGAATGACGAAAAACCGTTTTTTGTCTGCAATTGCCTATGGTTACGTTTATTTCTTCCGTGGAACCCCACTCATCGCGCAGCTGTTCTTGATCTATTACGGGCTTGGCTCGTTTAGGCCGGAACTGCAGGCGATCGGACTTTGGGGCTTTTTCCGCGAGGCATGGTACTGTGCGCTTTTGGCCTTCACGCTCAACACGGCTGCCTATCAGGCAGAAATCCTGCGCGGTGCGATAGAAAGCGTACCAAAGGGGCAATGGGAGGGTGCCGACGCGCTCGGGCTCTCAAAATTTCAGACATTTCGCAAGATCATCATGCCTCAGGCGATGATCGTTGCCCTGCGCCCTTATGGCAATGAAATCATCTTGATGATCAAGGGTAGCGCCATCGTCGCGATTGTCACGGTACTTGATCTGATGGGCGAAACCAGACGCGCCTTTTCGCGCACCTTCGATTTTCAAACCTATGTCTGGGCGGCGATCTTTTACCTGATTATGGTGGAGACACTGCGCAATGTCTGGAGCCGGCTCGAAGCGAGCTTGACTAAGCACCTCAAGCGCTAGTGTCCCGAATCCGAAGTTCGCCAGTGAGCGCGCAGGAAAAATGAAGCGAACGTCAAATCCACCACACTAGAGCATTTTTCGCTCAAACGGAGTCATAGAAGCGAAAAATGCTTCAACAGTTCCAAGTGGATACACGCGGTTCAAAGGAACCGCAAAACGCCCTAGTCCTGCCAGCAAACTGGATTGCTACTGTGTCAGTAGCATCGCATCGAGGTCGGCCTTTAGGTCCTGTCGAATAATTGTACTCATACCTTCGACAACCGAGATCGTTTCGTCAATTTCAGCTATCCGTGCATTGCAGCCTGCTTCCACCGCTTGTTGAAGGTTGGAAAGCTTGAGTAGTCCCTTTTGAACAACGACCGAGCCGTCTTGCGCAGTTCTGATTGGCTGACCGGCGTCTCCGTTGGCTTCGTTAAGAAGTTCCAATGCCGCAGACAGTCCCAAAAAATTCGCTTTGGACGAAACATCTGCAAATTCAAAGCTTCGCCCAGGTATAATTTCAACAGCGCTTTCGACCGGCCACATGCTGCTCGATGCCAGAGCTGCGGAGGAAAAGCCATCCCAGACCTCTACAAAAGACTGTTCTATCCTGCACTCACGCAGTGCAAGTGAGATGGTTTTGGTTCGCGCATCCAATGCACTGTTTATATTGCTATCGGTACCATCGGACACAAAAGGAAAAAGCATAATCTCCAGTGCTTTGGTCAAACGGAAGATAGCTCTTATCGCGGCAACATTTTCATCCGTCACATCGAGCTGTCCCGCTTCAACGGCAGTCCTTACCTGTTCTAAAGTAAGTGAATCACAACCAGTGTCATCTACACAAACATTGATGAAAAAATTATCAACATTGATCTTTTCTGCGGTATCACCTGTCACCGCTGCAACAAGGTCGGAAACAATACCCAATTCAGCGCTAAAATCCGACGATATGGATGGAATTCTCTCTTCAGCTATCTGCTTTCTAAGTTCATAATTGCGATCAATCACTTCAATACTGGTGCCAAGGAACGTCACTGCCTGGACTTGCTTTTGTGACCGAATCAACTTGTTTTGCTCGGTCAGTCTTTGCGCTTGAAGATATGAAACGGCAGTATTAGCCAACGCAACGATCTCAACGGTCAAAAAGCTCAATATGAGCAATGTAACGATGGTCTGAGCATAATTGATCGTCCGCGGAATGTTCTCCTTTATGTCTGAAACAAGTGTCTTGAACTTTTCTGCATCAACATAACCATCTCGCCCCGCATCGGCACTTTGTTCGGTGAGTGACTGAAGAAAATCTTTGATCCGGACCTGGCTCAGCCTCTCGGAAAATTGCCATCGTACAAATATGGAAAGAACGAAAAAAACAGCTGCCGAAGCGCCAAAAATCAAATAAGCCCAGGTCCAGCCTTCCGTTCTTTCAGATACAAGAATAAAAAACCAATATGCCAGAAGAAAAGAAACACCGGTCACAAATCCATAAAGAATAGAATTTTTCATTGTTTATTCAAGCCTATCTGAATGCAAAAATATAATGTTTTTACAATATTTTATCAATCGAATAATTATCTCATTGTGGGAAAAAGATTATTCAATTCAACCGATTGCGCAATAGCAAAGCAATTCGCTATAGGATCGGTGATTGATATTGAAATGCAATTATTTGGAAAGAGCGGTCAAATGGCTGAAGTGGCATTTTTGGGTCTGGGCGTAATGGGCTATCCGATGGCCGGCTACCTGAAGTCGAAAGGCGGCCATGACGTCACCGTCTATAACCGTACGGCAGCAAAGGCGGAAAAATGGGCCGCAGACCATGGCGGCGCCCGCGCCGGCACACCTGCCGAAGCTGCAGAAGGCAAGGATTTCGTTTTTGCCTGTGTTGGCAATGATGATGATCTGCGCCAGGTCACCACGGGTCCGGGCGGCGCTTTTGAGGCGATGAAACCAGGTTCGATCTTCATCGACAACACAACCGCGTCCGCCGAAGTTGCCCGTGAACTGGCAGATAGCGCGGCCGAAAAAGGATTTGGTTTCATCGACGCGCCGGTTTCAGGCGGACAGGCCGGTGCCGAAAACGGCGTTTTGACGGTAATGTGCGGCGGTGACCAGGCCGTTTTTGACCGCGCCAGGCCGGTGATCGAATGTTATGCCCGCATGGTTGGCCTGATGGGGTCCACAGGTGCCGGACAATTGACCAAGATGATCAACCAGATATGCATTGCCGGACTGCTCCAGGGCCTTGCCGAAGGCATTCATTTCGGCAAAAAGGCCGGGCTCGACATCGAAAAGGTGGTCGAGGTCATTTCCAAGGGCGCTGCCGGTTCCTGGCAGATGGAAAACCGGTACGAATCCATGAACAAGGGCGAATATGATTTCGGCTTTGCCGTCGACTGGATGCGCAAGGACTTAAATATCTGCCTTGAAGAAGCCGACCGCAATGGCGCGCAACTGCCGGTAACCGCGCTGGTCGACCAGTTCTATAAACAGGTGCAATTGATGAGCGGCAACCGCTGGGACACATCAAGCCTGCTGGCCAGGCTGGAGAAATAATCCATGCCGGGCAGCCCGTCACCGGACTGGACCGCCGACGAGGTTCTTGCCCATTTGCGCAGTTTGGCTGCGCCGGAGAACATTTCCGGTATGGCGCGTTTTGGCATTGAAACGGACAAGGCGCTCGGCATCCCGAACGCGGTTTTGCGGCCGTTGGCGCGCCAGATCAAGCGTGATCATGACCGGGCGGCCAAACTCTGGGCCAGCGGCATTCGTGAAGCACGCCTGTTGGCCATTTTTTCCGAAGAGCCGAAAAAAGTGACGGCAAAACAGGCTTCAGCCTGGGCTGAAAATTTTAATTCATGGGAAGTGGTCGATCACGCGGCCGATCTTTTCATTGACGCCGGACTGGCCGATGCGTTGATCGAGAAATTCGCCGCAGACGAGCGCGAATTCGTACGGCGCACCGCATTTGCGATGATGGCCTGGGGAGCAGTTCACCTAAAGAAAGCACCCGATGACGACATTATCGCTTGGCTGCCGCTAATCGAGCGCCATGCCGCCGATCCGCGAAATTTCGTCAAAAAGGCGGTCAACTGGGCGTTACGGCAGATCGGCAAGCGTTCTTTTGATTGCCATCGCCCGGCGCTGGCGCTTGCCGAAAAACTGGCCGCGTCGGACGACAAAGCCGAACGCTGGGTCGGCAAAGGCGCCGTCAAAGAACTGACGGCACAAAAGATACTGGATCGTCTGGCGGCCAAATCTGCCAAAGCAGGCTAAAAAGGTATCACCGACCGTTTGGGTCCACGCCTGCAAGCCATCTGGGCGTGGGTTATTCTTCCTGCCTCAGCGCTTCTCTTGCGTCCACATTGAGAAATTCGACCGTGCGCTTGAGCAGCTTCATTTCGTGCGCGCTGACATTTTGGTCCGCTTTTGCAATTTCAGCCAGATGGCGAACCAGTTGATGGCGGCGCTCGAGCGGAAGCGAGCGGAACGTCTCCAGCGCCTGCGGCGCGGTTGTTTCATAACCGAAGTCCTGAAGGTAATTGATGATACCCCTGAAACTCTCTTCGCCAATGCCGAACGCGCTGCTGCAAATGTCGCGGAACGTATCAAGCTCGCGCTGCCGAACCGTTCCGTCGGCCAGTATCATGCGGAATAAAAGCAAAAGTTCAGCCGTCAGCGCGGGGTCACCGGCGACCTTTCGGACACCCGGGTCACCCTCAAAAATAAGGCGCAATTGCCCAAGAATACCAGGTACAGCCAAAAACCCTCTCCCGCCGACTGACCAAAAACCTTATCGTAGCCGCAAAACCTATCGTGGCAAGCTTTTCCCAGCCGGGCGCGCTGCGGCAATGAGCGCATCGCAATCGACATGCCGTTCTAACGTATCGGTAATTTCATCCAGCGCATTGTCGACCTCATCGCGGTAGTTGATGCCAGCGCCATTAAATCCGATGTGCTGAAGATAAAGATGGCGAAACTTATCCGCACCGAACAGGCCATGCAGATAGGTTCCAAACACCCTGCCATCCTTCGACACGGCACCGTCGGCGCGCTCACCGGCCATAATGGCAGGCCGCGCACAATCCGGCCCCTCGGTGCGGCCCAGATGAATTTCATAGCCTTCCACCGCCGCATCGATGAATACCGAGCGCGCAGCCGTGTTGCGGACGGTTTTTGTTCTCTCCAAAACGGTTTCCACATCGAGCAGGCCAAGGCCCTCGGCGGCGCGCTCCGGCCCTTCAATATTGTCCGGGTCATAGACATGTTTGCCAAGCATCTGGTAGCCGCCGCACAGGCCCACGACATGTCCGCCGCGCTCGACGTGACGGGCGAGGTCGGCGTCCCAGCCATTGGCGCGAAAGGCTTTAAGGTCGCCAATCGTCGATTTCGACCCCGGGATGACAATCAAGGCAGCGTCGGCGGGCAGCCGCTCGCCTGACCGGATGAAGATGAGGTCGATGCCCGGTTCGGCCCGCAGCGGATCCAGATCATCGAAATTGGCAATCCGCGACAACACCGGCACCGCCACCTTCAAACCCGCCCCGCCCGATGTCGCCGCCATTCGTTCCAGCACGACCGAATCCTCCGGCGGCAGTTTTTTGGCCGCCTCCAGATACGGTACGATGCCAAAGGAGCGCCATCCAGTGTGATTGGAAATTGCGTCAATGCCGCCGTCAAACAGAGAAACATCGCCGCGAAACTTGTTGATCAGATAGCCGCAGATTTGTGTGCGGTCGGGCTTTGGCAAAATCACATGCGTGCCAACGAGCGAGGCGATAACGCCGCCCCGGTCAATGTCGCCGACCAGAACCACTGGAATATCGGCAGCCAGGGCGAAGCCCATATTGGCGATGTCGCCGGCGCGCAAATTTACCTCGGCAGCCGAACCTGCCCCTTCGACGATAACAAGATCTGCTTCGTCGCCGACATTGGCGAAAGACTGCATCACCGCCTTAAGCAGCCTGCCCTTGGCTGCCTGATAGTGGCCGGCCTCGGCGGTGCCTGCCACCTTGCCCTGTACGATGATCTGCGAGCCGGTATCGGATTGCGGCTTTAACAAAACCGGGTTCATATGCACCGTCGGTCCGGTCCGGCAGGCCAGCGCCTGCAACCATTGCGCCCGGCCGATTTCACCGGCCTCACCGGTGCCTGGAATAGTGGCCACGGCAGCATTGTTGGACATGTTTTGCGGCTTGAAAGGCCGGACAATGAGCCCCCGCCTTGCGGCAACCCGGCAAAGACCGGCGACCAGCAAGGTCTTGCCGACATCCGATCCGGTTCCCTGAAACATGATTGCTCTGGCCATAATACGTGCTAGCACAGGAAAATTGGATGTACAGCAGCGCAAAGCGACGGCGAATGGTCCTTGTTTTCAAAACGCCTGCAAATGGAACTGGCCGGTGAGCTAGAGCATTTTTCGCCCAAACAGAATCACATGTGCGAAAAATGCTTCAATGATTCCAAGCGGATAAAGGCGTTGTTGCGGGTCAAAGAAACCGCAAAACGCCCTAATTGAACGCCTCCATGCGCCTATTGGCCAAGTTTCCGTGGCAAAACCCTTGACCTATCATAATATGACCGGAACGGCAGGGAGGCTTTTTCAATGGATGCAATCGTGGAAACGGCGGCAGACCGCTTCGAACTGACGGAAGACCACCTGGCCATTCAGGCCCTGGCGGAGAGTTTTGCAGCTGACCGCGTGGCGCCCAACGCCCTTGACTGGGACCGAAAGCGGCATTTTCCCGACGATGTGGTGCGCGAAACCGGTCCGCTCGGCTTCGGCGGCATCTATATCCGCGAAGATGTCGGCGGCTCTTCCCTCGGGCGGCTCGATGCCGTGCTGGTATTCGAAGCGCTCGCCAGGGCGTGCCCGACGTTTTCGGCCTTTATATCGATCCACAATATGGCGGCCTGGATGATCGATCTGTTCGGCAATGATGCGCAGCGGCAGCGGTTTTTGCCAAAGCTTGCCGCCATGGAACTGCTTGCCGGCTACTGCCTGACCGAACCGGGTTCGGGGTCCGATGCAGCCGCGCTGAAAACCCGGGCGGCGCGCGACGGCGAGGATTATGTTTTAAACGGAACCAAGCAGTTTATCTCAGGCGCCGGCGACAATGATATCTACGTCGTGATGGCGCGCACCGGTGAGGATGGCCCCAAGGGGATCTCAACATTCATCGTCGAGCGCGATATTCCGGGGCTTTCCTTCGGTCAGGTCGAAAACAAGATGGGCTGGCACATGCAATCGACCCGGCAGGTGATATTCGAGGACTGCCGCGTTCCGGCTATCAACCGGCTGTCCGACGAAGGCCTGGGCTTCAAGATTGCCATGGCGGGCCTGGATGGCGGCCGTCTCAATATCGCCGCCTGTTCGCTTGGCGGCGCCCAGTCGGCGCTCGACAAGGCATTGGCCTACTCCAGTGAGCGAAAGGCGTTCGGCGAGGCAATCAACCGGTTTCAGGCATTGCAGTTCAAACTGGCAGACATGGAAACGGATTTGTGTGCCTCGCGGCTAATGCTCTATTCGGCAGCATCGAAACTCGATGCAAAAACGCCGGATGCGTCCAAATGGTCGGCAATGGCGAAACGGTTCGTGACCGACAAGGGGTTCGATATCGCCAATGATGCATTACAGATCCATGGCGGATACGGCTACCTGCATGATTACGGGCTCGAAAAGCTGGTTCGCGATTTGCGGGTCCATCAGATTCTGGAAGGCACCAATGAAATCATGCGGGTCATTATCGCCCGCCATATGATCGGGCGCTGAAGCGCCTTTTTGCCAAATCACGAAACACAAAAACCCGGGATAGAAACATGAGCACAATCGCTTTCATCGGCCTTGGAAATATGGGCAATCCGATGGCTGCCAATCTGGTCAAGGCCGGCCATCAGGTAAATGGCTTCGACCTCGTCCCTGAAAATTTGAAGATCGCGCATGGCAATGGCGTCATCACGACGCAAAGCGCCGAAACGGCGGTGAAGGGTGCCGACGTCGTCATCACCATGTTGCCCGCCGGTAAGCACGTTTTATCGGTCTATCGCGATATCGCAGATAAGGCCGGAAAGAAGACGCTGTTTATCGATTCGTCGACGATCGATGTCGCAAGCGCGCGCGAAGCCCACGGCATTGCCGCCGATGCCGGCATGTTGTCAATCGATGCGCCGGTGTCCGGCGGGGTCGGCGGCGCCGAGGCCGGAACGCTGACTTTCATGGCGGGAGGCTCGGCGGAAGCCTTTGCATTGGCCGGGCCGGTACTGGAGCCGATGGCGGGCCGCGTTGTCCACTGCGGAGACGCCGGCAATGGGCAGGCAGCAAAAATATGCAACAACATGATCCTCGGCATTTCGATGATCGGCGTCGGCGAGGCATTTGTGCTTGCCGAAAAACTGGGCCTTTCCCATCAGGCGCTTTTCGACGTGGCGTCGACATCATCGGGCCAATGCTGGTCCGTTAACACTTATTGCCCGGTTCCAGGCCCCGTTCCGACATCTCCGGCCAACAATGATTACAAGCCCGGATTTGCCGTGGCACTGATGCTGAAAGATCTGAAACTGGCCCAGGAAGCCGCGCAAACCGCCGGTGCCGTGACACCGATGGGTGCCGAAGCCGCTCAGCTCTATGGCCTGTTTGAGGCGCAGGGCCAGGGGGATATGGATTTTTCGGCAATCATCAACTTCCTGCGCGGGACAAAAAACGACCGATAATTGTTTTCGCCCGGTAACCAAAAAACTGGCCTGATTCAGACTTGCTTAAGCTCTCGCTAACCGCACGGTAACGATGTTGACCTAGATTGACCCTCGAGACGGATGAAACGAACCGTCTTACTGCTCCGGATCAGGTCTCGCGTACCGGAGCTGTACCTTTCACAAGTGTTTTGTATCGTGAAAGGCCATGCGTTTTAAAATGGCAAAGTCGCGCTATCACATGGTTGAAGCGCGGCTTTTGCTATTTGACGATCTCCTCATACTAGAGCGTGTCTTGTTTAAATGGAATCGTTTGAGCGCAGGGTATTTGTGTCCTGATTAGGAGCGTGACGCGACGCGGGTGCACACCCGTTAGCGTCGCGCGACGACATCCAGGGCGCAAAGAACCAAGCTGAAACGATTTGGGTTTGTTGTTCTGTTTCAAATCCTTAACTTCACCTGCTTGGAGGTCTTTTTCACGGGCAGTGTCGTCAAAATCCTCGCACGATCGTTTGATCGCACTCCGGTGTTTTCCTAACTGCCGCAAAAAATCCTCTCCATCAAACTAATCCCATTTAAGCAAGACACGCTCTAGGCCATTTTTCGCCCAACCAGAATCTTATGTGCAAAAATTCATCAATGGTTCCAAGTAGATAGGTGCCGTTATCGATCCGTCCGTTTTGCCAGAACGAGATGCCCGGCGATCGGCCTGCCCTGCTCATATCTGACAGTTATCGGCTCGGCGATTTCCACGGCGAGCCCCTCGCTTGACAAAACCTGTCTGACATAGTGTTCGCCATGGGCAAAGCGCTGAAACGGGCCGACCATGAAATCGCGCCCGTCCAAAACCTTGTCCGGCAGTGTCTCGGTTGAAAAGGCAAACCAGCCGCCCGGGGCGAGCTGCCGCACCACCGCGCCAACCAGCGGTTCCAATGCGCCGAGATACGGCATGACATCGGTTGCACAAATCAAATCCCAGTGCTCGTCTTCGTCTGCGGACTGCAAGAATTGCAGCGCCTCGCCGACATAGAGTTCATCATAGACATCGCGCTCGCAGGCCAGCGCAACCATATTTTCCGAAATATCGACGCCTGCGACAAACCTGGCCATGGTGCGCAATTCGCCGCCACTCAGACCCGTTCCGCATCCAAGATCCAAAACCCGCCCAAACGGGCCGATCCCGTTTTCGCCAATCAGCTGGCGCAGTTGCGCTGGAACCGCATAGCCCAATTGCTCGACCAGAACATTGTCGAACACGTCGGCATGTTGATCAAACAGCGTTTCAACATAAAGGTCAGGCGCCTTTTGCGGCTGGGGTCCGCGTCCCATGCTCGCCATGCGGATTGATGCGCCCCCGCGATCGTCCGGATCTATCGCTAGAACCTGGGCATAAACGGCCGCAGCCTCATCCAGCCTGCCCGCTTTTTCCAGTTTGAGAGCCTGGTTATAGGTTTTTGCCAATTTCTCTTCGTCGGGCTCGCTCACAATAAATTCATCCTGCCATGTCGCATAGCTACACAATCCGGTCGTCTATCTTGTCGTAATCGAGCCCGGCGCAATGAACAATGCGGAAAACCCGGCGCAGAAGGCATGTGATGAAAGGTCTGAAGCTTACCACCGAAAACAAGTCCAACGCGCGCGCGCGGCGCGGTGGCCGGGCGGGAAAGCAAAACACTGCCGCCAGCCGGTTTGAACAACCACCATTCCGGCAGCTGAAAAACCCCTTCAAGCCCGTTGATATAGTCTCCGAAGACGAACTTGAATCAATCCATTTGGCTTCAATGGAGGTCTTGCGCGATATCGGCATCGAAGTGCTGCATAATGGAGCGCGCAAGATTATGAAGGACGCAGGCGCCGATGTTCGCGACGGCTCACAACTGGTCCACTTCGATCCAGATCTTATTTTGGAGACGATCGCCACCTGCCCGTCTGAAATAAAAATACATGCGCGCAATCCGAACCATAATATCGTGTTCGGTGGCGATAATATCTGTTTTGCCCAGGTCGCCTCGGCGCCAAACTGCTCCGATACAGATAAAGGACGCAGGCCCGGAAATCAGCAGGATTTCCGCAATCTCGTCAAGCTGGCCCAGATGCACAATATCGTGCATTTGACAGGGGGATATCCCGTTGAGCCGGTCGATATTCACCCTTCCGTCCGCCATCTTCATTGCCTGCGCGACCTCGTGCAGATGACCGACAAGGTTTTTCATGCCTACTCGCTTGGCCGTGAGCGCAATCTTGACGCGTTTGAAATCGCACGCATTGCCCGCGGCGTCACAATGGAGCAATTATGCGAGCAACCCTCGCTGCTTTCCATCATAAACACCAACTCGCCCCTAAAACTTGATGTTACGATGATGGAAGGCATCATCCAGATGGCCTCGCATGGCCAGCTGGTTGTGGTGACGCCATTCACACTTGCCGGTGCGATGGCTCCGGTGACGATGGCCGGCGCGGTGGTCCAGCAAAATGCCGAGGCGCTGGCCGGAATTGCCTTTAGCCAGATGGTGCGCAAAGGCGCACCGGCCGCCTATGGCGGTTTTACCTCCAATGTGGATATGAAATCCGGCGCGCCCGCATTTGGAACACCGGAATATATGAAAGCGCAATTGCTCGGCGGACAACTGGCCAGACGGTATCATATACCCTACCGCACTTCCAACACCTGTGCGGCCAATACCGTGGATGCCCAGGCCGCCTATGAGAGTGTTTTTTCGCTGTGGGGATGTATCAATAGTGGCGGAAATTTTGTCAAACACGCCGCCGGATGGCTCGAGGGCGGACTTACCAGTTCCTATGAAAAGTTCATACTGGACATCGACCTGTTGCAGATGATCGCGGAGTTCATGACGCCGCTCGACCTGTCGCGCGATGCGCTCGGCATTGATGCGATGCGCGATGCCGGGCCGGGAGGACACTTTTTTGGTACAGCGCATACCCAGTCGCGCTACAAAACCGCCTTTTACTCGCCGATCCTGTCGGACTGGCGCAATTTCGAAACCTGGGCCGAGATGGGAAGCCCGACGGCCATCGACAAGGCCAACAGGGTCTGGAAAGAGCGTTTGGCCAGCTACGAAAAACCGCCGCTCGATCCGGCAATCAACGAAGAACTCAATGATTTTGTCGAGCGCCGGATTGCCGAAGGTGGTGCACCAACCGATTTTTAATTTGGTAGTGGCGGTGCAACCGTTCCAGCGGAGCAAAATACGTTTCAATTTCAATTTCGACACCTGCCGGTCGCATAACTGGAAATAAATGGAGAGTTCGCTCATGAAAGACAGTTATCGCGCGGTGGTCATTGGCGGGGGCGTTGTCGGCTGCTCGGTACTCTACCATCTGGCAAAGGCCGGCTGGACGGATGTGGTTTTGATTGAACGTTCGGAACTGACGTCAGGCTCGTCCTGGCATGCGGCGGGTGGATTTCATACGCTGAACGGCGATCCGAATGTCGCCAAGCTGCAAGCCTACACGATCAGCCTCTACGACGAGCTTGAAGAATTGTCAGGACAATCCTGTTCGCTGCATCTGGTCGGCGGCTTCATGATGGCGGACAGCCCGGAACGGATGGATTTTCTGCGCACCCTGCATGCCAAGGGGCGTTATCTCGGCATGGAGACCGAACTGGTCACGCCATTGGAGGCCAAGGCCATGTTCCCGCTGCTGGACGAAACCAATTTCGTCGGAGCTTTGTGGGATCCGGTCGAGGGCCATCTCGATCCCTCGGGCACGACCCACGCCTATGCGAAATCCGCCCGCAAGCTTGGTGCTGATATCGTGTTGCGCAACCGGGTGAGCGAGCTTACCCAGACGCCCGATGGCACATGGAACGTCGTCACCGAAAAAGGCACCATCAAGGCCGAGCACGTCGTCAACGCCGGTGGCTTGTGGGCGCGCGAGGTTGGCCGCATGGCAGGCCTGGAATTGCCGCTTCTGGCCATGGAACACATGTATCTTTTGACCGAAGACCTACCCGAAGTGGTCGAATACAATCAGACGACGGGCCGCGAACTCTGCCACGTCATCGATTTCAAGGGCGAAATCTATACCAGGCAGGAACGCAATGGCGTGCTGCTTGGCACCTACGAAAAGGCCTGCAAGCCCTGGTCGCCGATAGAAACACCCTGGGATTTCGGCCATGAATTGCTGGCACCCGACATCGACCGTATCACACCGTCGCTGGAAGTCGGTTTTCGTCATTTTCCGCCGCTTGAACGGGCCGGCATCAAACAGATTGTCAACGGGCCATTTACATTCGCACCGGATGGGAACCCGCTTGTCGGTCCGGTTCAGGGCCTTACCAACTATTGGTCCGCCTGCGCCGTCATGGCCGGTTTCAGTCAGGGTGGCGGTGTCGGGTTGACGCTGGCCAACTGGATGGTCAATGGCGACCCGGGCGCCGATGTCTGGGGCATGGATGTCGCGCGCTACGGTGAATGGGCGACGCTGCGCTACACCAATGCCAAAGTCCGCGAAAACTATTCCAGGCGGTTTTCAATCAGGTTTCCCAATGAGGAACTGCCGGCAGCGCGCCCGCAGCAGACGACACCGCTTTATGATGTCATGGTACGCGACAATCACGCGGTGATGGGTGATAGCTGGGGGCTGGAAACACCGCTCTGGTTCGCTTCGTCTGCGGACGAAGCCCGCGATGTCCTGTCCTTCCACCGGTCCAATGATTTCGAGCAGGTCGGCAGGGAGGTGAAAAATGTCCGCGGCAATGTCGGCGTGACGGAAATCGCCAATTTCGCCAAATATGAGGTCACCGGCCCCGGTGCGGAGGCGTTTTTAAGCCGGCTGATGACCAACAACATGCCAAAAACCGGCCGCATTGTGCTCACCCCGATGCTGAATGAAGCTGGCAGGCTGATCGGCGATTTCACCATCGCGAAGGCGGCTGAAGAGCGGTTTATGATCTGGGGATCAAGCGCGGCGCAGATCTACCATATGCGCTGGTTTGAAACCCATTTGCCCGATGACGATTCGGTTGCCATCCGCCGTTTCGGCATGAAGCTGGCCGGCCTGTCGATTGCAGGGCCGAATGCGCGCAAGGTTTTCCAACAGCTCACCGACGATGATGTCTCTCGCGAGGCCTTCCGGTTCATGGATTTTCGCGAAATGGACGTTGGCGGCGCGCCCTGCATGGTCAACCGGATCAGCTATACCGGCGATCTGGGTTATGAAATCTGGATGGAGCCTGCCTATGAGCGCCGT
Organism: Rhizobiaceae bacterium; assembly: GCA_963669455.1. GTDB lineage: Bacteria > Pseudomonadota > Alphaproteobacteria > Rhizobiales > Rhizobiaceae > JAWKWH01. Next base: position 2,441,975 of record OY770026.1, on the reverse strand, counting down.
GTCTACGATGCGATCAAGGCGGCGGGCGACGCATTCGGCATTGCCGATTTCGGCATGCGTGCCCTGCTTTCGATGCGGCTTGAAAAGAACTTTCCGACATGGTTTCGCGAACTCAGGCCAATCTATGGCGGCTTTGAAGGCGGCATGGACCGCTTTATCAAGCTTGAAAAGAACGATTTTCTGGGCCGTGAGGCCGCAACGCAGGAAAAGGGCGATGGTCCAAAACTACTACGTGTTTCCTTCATTATCGACGCCGAAGATGCCGATGTGATGGGCGATGAGCCGATCTGGGCAAAAACCGGCGATAAAGACTACGCAACAATCGAAAAACCGCATGGATTTGGCGCAAAGCGGTTTGACGCAGACCAAAATGAGGTTGCGCCCGGCAGTGGCAGCCGCGATGGTGACTGGCGGGTTGTCGGCTGGGTCACGTCTGGCGGTTACGCACATTTTGCCGGCTGCTCGATGGCGCAGGGCTACATTCCAGCCGAACTGGCCGGTAATGAAACCGGCGGCCTGTTTGAGGTCGAAATTTTAGGCCGCCGCCGCCCCGCCCGCATCAACATTGACCCGTTATTTGATCCGGCGGGTGAAAAAATGCGTTCCTGACCGTGGGGTCAATGCCGGCTGGGGCGTAATCATATCATAAGGATTTGTGACTTTCGCTGCATTATGCTGCTGCAGGCAGCCTTCCCAATATTCTGATCATTGGTGAATAAAGCTAATTTCAGGCCCAGTGATCCTACTTATCATTCCTCCAGTGTTTACAGCACTATAGATTGATCTTGGCGGACGGGCAGTTTCGTCAACGCTGCGATGCACCCAACTTCTAACTTCCATCGATTTTAACGACTGCGACAAGGCGCGATCTGTGATCGTCTGCAAGTTTCGCTTGATGTCATTGAAGCGGCTCGGAGTTTGAAGCGACGTAAGCACCGGCAACGTCCATGACCGACGAAGCAAGTCCTGATCATCATCCTTAGAAACACGCTGAACTTTGTCTGCGATTGCAGCGGCTGTCATTCCAGACTCTGTCAGGCGAAATTCTGGCCGCAGCGGGTGGCCGTAGCCGGGGTTTCTCTCCAACAATCCTATCTTGATGAGATGGTCCATGCTTTGAGCAAACGCTGTCCTGCTTGCACCGGTAGCTGCAAGCAACGTCGCCTGCCGTCCTGCAACACCAGCGTGCAAGCTCGATAATATGGGCAACGCCCAAGCTTTTGATGTGATGTTGACAAACGAGCTAATGTGCATAAAGTATAGTTAGTATATTTTCAATCAAAAGGAAAGACCGTGGCACTCATTTCGTTGGATGAAACTATTAATATCTCATTTTCGGTCAAGGACCGTCACGCAAGCGCCAAGTGGTACGAAAGCATGCTGGGGTTTGAGACACTCTATCACGCAGACGAAGTAGGCTGGTCCGAACTCCAGACAAACACCGCAGGTGTAACAATTGGCCTTGGCGAACACTCCAAGCCTTCACCCGGCAACTGTGTTCCCGTTTTTGGGGTCGCTGATTTGGACGCCGCGCGGCAGAAATTGGAACAGGCCAAAGTGAAATTTGACGGTGCAACAGACGTGGTAGAAAGCATGGTCAAATTGGCAACATTTTACGATCCTGATGGCAACGCTCTCATGCTCGCAGAAAATTTAACGACAGAGTCGTAAAGCTGCAATATAGGGCAGGCCCAAGCGTTGTGCAGTCCATCCGGCAATGCGCAGCTCCGTTAAGGCAGGCTCGAACCGGCGGCACAAATCAAGAGTACGGCAGTCTACCGCCGTAACATCCGCCCTGCCCTCAGCAACATTATTGACCGATTGACGATGGCTGCCCGACGCAATCATTTGCGACCAGAACGCGGTAAAACCGGTTTGCCCCGTCAAACCGGCCTTCCCCAAGTCGTCGCGCAGAGCCATATATCCGGACATGGAATCGGTGGCGTTGTAGACAAAACGCTTGCCTCGCAGTTCCTTGGGGTCAAACAGCGCATCAGCGTTTTTTGGAACAGCTGCATCGATTTCGCCAGTACGGCGGCGCATCAAAATCGCCGACCGGTAGTAAATTCCATCTCCGCCGGGAAAAGCCGAATAATCCGGCTGACCAATTACTTTCACATGCCGCAGCAACCCCGATTGCAGCGGTCCCCAACAGGTTTGCGCCAGCAACAACGCCGGGTGACACCATAGCGTATGAAGATCGAGTTCGTCGGGTGGCAGCGTGGCCGGATCAGGTGCAATATGGCCGCCGTCTTCGCAGGTAATGCCGCCCGGCACAGCCGGCAGGTCCCTGTTGCGTCGTGCCAGGCTTGTTGGTGCGTCAAGCTCCCGTTCGCCGAGCGCATGACGGATCTTTTGCCATTCGGCATCGGTTTCGTGCCGTACTTCCGGCCAGTCATACATCGGCAGCGCCGCAATCAATGCCATCGGCCAGACCGCCTCGGTAAAATGGGTTTGTTGGCTGGTGGATTAGAGGCAGCGAAACCGGTCCGGGAAATGGGGGGCTCGGACCGGTTTCGCCTATGATGGCACTTTTTTTGCACGAAGGCGCCATCAATTACGGTGTGGTTTTACGCCACGATATGGATACTAGCGTCTCGAATGAGCACGTGTCCATGACTTTCAGCCGAAAAAGATGATCGGTTAAATCGTTTTGCGCCATACGGGATGAACGACTGGTTCTTTCAATTTAAACGCGTAGCGCCTAAACATCGACCAATATGTCGGATAAACATAATGGCCGTTTTTTGCAAGCCATCCGTCGCGGTCAGACCAATATTTCGTTGGCAGTTCATACCAGGCGATGGTCGGGTTTTCATGATGAACAATATGCAGATTATTATTCAAAAACAGAAAGCTTAAAATCGTTTTCTCAACAATGATTGAACGGCCGTCGGAATTTTCGCTCCACTGGTGCTCGGCAAAGGTACGAATGGCAATCAACCCATGGCCAACCCAAACAGGCACCAGTACATACAACCACAACGGTATCGCGAAAACCGAGACCAGCAACCAGACCGCTGGCACAGCTAAGGCCATGTGTATCAGCCATGCGCTTGCAACCGCTTTGTCCCCTTTGATGATCGCCGAAACATCCGACCACAACAGCCCCACGACACCAAGGACAGGGCCAAGCAGCGTTCTGAGAATCATGTTGTTGTTTAACCGCAGCACTGTTTTGACGAATGCCGGCATCCGCTCATAGCGCCATTTTGCATGATAATAACTTTCAGGATCATCAAAAGGATCCGTCAGGCTTTCGTCCCGGTGATGGTGCAGATGCAAGCTTTTGAAACGCCGGTAGGGCCAGATAAGGCCGATCGGCAGACAGACCAACATCTCATTGATCCATCTGTTTCGCGTTGGATGTCCGTGCAGCACCTCATGCATCAGCGAGGAATGCAGCGCCACCGCCAGCCCCATGAGCACCAGCGCAATCAATGGCAGTGACGGCCACAGCCAGAGACCGGCCACGAACCAGATGCCATAGCAGGATGCAATCAGCCAGATTGTCGGCCATTCAATACGACCGGTCCGCAACCCAAATGCTTGAAATTTAATTGCCCGATGATTTTTTTGTCTGATGCCAGCCATATGGCCATCCATCAGCTGCAAGCGATGCTGAGGCAATGCGAAATTGCGCACAGTTTGCAGTTTTTGCTTCTCAATTCAAACAAATGATGACTTAAATAAACAAACGCCGATGATTTTCATCGATTCTGATACAGGTGACTGTTGGACAAGCGCGACATTTCCGTTGAATTTCGCAACCGGCTCGAATTGCTTATTCGCCGGTCAGGCCTCAGCCGGTCTGCATTCTCGGCAAAATTGGGCATCGATCGCTCCGCCTTGTCCCAGCAATTAAGGCGCGATGCGGTACGGTTGCCGCGCGCGGAGACATTGCTTGCCATTGCGAGCACTTACAATGTCTCACTGGATTGGCTTTTGGGGATCAGCCAGGATGAAGGCCTGCGCGGTGAGCTGCGAGCGAGCGTGGAAATTGAGCAGAGCGCCGGCGACTTTGGCCGCAGCCTGCTTGCCGCTTGGCATTCCGAAGCTGTCGGCACCAAAATTCGCTACGTTCCCACCTCCATTCCCGACCTGTTGCGAACCGAAGCTGTCATCGCCTTTGAAACCCATGCACAGCAGCAAAACAGGACGGTCAAAATCGACGAGGCGCAGTTTCGCATCGATTACAACAGGCGGCCGGAAACGGATATGGAAGTGTGTATGCCACTCCAGACAATCGACGCCCTGGCACATGGACATGGCGTCTGGGCAAATCTTGGCGCGGCCACGCGCCTAAAGCAGCTTGATCACATGGCGGAATTGCTGGACGAGCTTTACCCAACATTCCGGCTTTATCTGTTTGACGGGAGAAAACAGTTTTCTGTGCCCTACACGGTCTTTGGTCAAAAACGCGTGTGCATCTATGTCGGCGGCATGTATCTCGTCATGAACGATGAGGAGACCATAAAGACGCTAACACGCCATTTTGACGGCCTTATTCGTTGCGCTGTCATCAATGCGCACGAAGCGGCAACGCATGTGCGGCAGCTTGGACAATTGTCGAACCCGGCAGAATGATCCGGCTCCCGATTGACGGGATATAAAGAAGTCTTTATATCTTTATTTCCTCTCATACACATGAAAGCTCGCAGCCACCATGACCAACCCAATTGATGCGTTGATCGCCGAAAAAGGCGTTTTGCTTGTCGACGGCGCCACCGGCACCAATCTTTTCGCCATGGGCCTAGAGGCAGGCGAAGCGCCGGAACTTTGGAATGAAAGCGCGCCGGAAAAGATTGTTGCGTTGCATCAGGGCTTCGTCGATGCCGGATCGGATATTATCCTGACCAATTCTTTTGGCGGCACGCGGCACCGGTTGAAACTGCATAATGCTCAAGATCGCGTACACGAACTGAACAAGCGTGCAGCCGAAATCGCCTGTGATGTTGCTGCCAAAACAGGCCGGCGTGTCATCGTCGCCGGGTCGGTCGGCCCCACCGGCGAATTACTGGTGCCGCTTGGCGCACTGACCTTTGACGAGGCCGTCGAGGCTTTTGCCGAACAGATCGAAGGGCTAAAGGCCGGCGGCGCGGAAGTTGCGTGGATCGAGACCATGTCGGCGCCCGATGAAATTCGCGCTGCGGCACAAGCGGCCATCAAGGCGGGCTTACCCTATACCTACACCGGCTCCTTCGACACCGCCGGCCGCACCATGATGGGCCTGATGCCAAAAGACATCCACGCCGTGTCCGACGGCCTGGAAGGGGCGCCTGTCGCGGTTGGCGCCAATTGCGGCGTCGGCGCATCCGACATTCTGGCCTCACTGCTCGATATGAGCAAGGAGAACAGCAAGGCGACGATCATCGTCAAGGGCAATTGCGGCATTCCGGAATTTCGGGGGTCGGAAATCCACTATTCCGGCACACCTGAACTGATGGCCGACTATGTGCATCTGGCCGTCGATGGCGGCGCAAAGATTATCGGCGGTTGCTGCGGCACCTCATGCGATCATCTAAAAGCCATGCGGGTAGCACTTGATACACACACACCGGGACCGCGCCCGACACTTGACGACATCACCACACGCATCGGCCCGATGCGCAACAAAACCGCCAATGAAAACGCCGAAGGCTCACCGAGACGCGAACGGCGCAAACGCAGGGCGTAGGATAGGACATTGCGAATAGATTTGAGCTTCCCTTTTAATGCAAACTAAGTTGTTGGCGCCATGTTGTAACAATTGACCAACATTCATTTTTTGTCTACTCAAACTATAGTGGTTTGACGAGATGGGGCAAGGAAGCGTTGCAGTCAGAAAATCTTGATTTTCAGTTTGGAAAAGCTCGCATTCCAGCTGATATTTACGACTGGGAAAAGAACAAACAACCTATATCACTTTGTGAACTCGATGAAGATGTTGGTTCAACATTGGCTAAGCTGGTCCGTATTGCAAATTGTACATTGCTTCGGAAGGCTGCGCGATCCAAGGGTTATATCTGGTTGATGGACGAGTTGGGTAAGGTCTGGATTGCAGTTGAAGAGTTAGCGCTTCTACCTGACGGCAGAGAACTAACTGGGCACCCTCGTCGTCGAGATTTTCCGGTTCACCCTGCACAGGAAAAAAAGCTGGGCCACCCTTGCCTTGTCGATGGAAAGAAGGCGAGAATAGCTGGCGAGTTGTTTATGGACGAGATAGACGGGAAATTGAAGTGGCATCTGAACGACAATTCAGGCCGGTATTGCAAATCAAATCCGCCACGACGACATCAAATAGGTAACATTCTGAATCATTTTAACGGTATATTGGGATGTGAGATAGTATTGGATGAGTTCTAAACGAGTGATTCGAAGATGAACACGATGACTTTGGATGATAGAGCGATTGCACTGTCCTACTCTTTCGGCCAGTTCCGCCCTTCGGACCGAGAACGATTAATTTCAGAATTAGGTACTCCAAAAGGAGAAACGCTGTTTGTTTCTGCTTTGTTCATATACCTTGAAATTTGGGCAAAGTCGGATTGGCTCGAATACTATACCATCGAGAGAATTGGTCGATGGATAGCAGTATCATGTTCTGGGTCAATCTCAGAAAAGATCAGGAAAACGGCAGGCGCGAAGCACGACCCTTCAATTGCTAATGATTCGATTTACAATCGCACATATCAGGCATTAATTGACGGGATCAAAAAAGCATCAACTTCGGCATAAAAGAACCGGCGGTTCGCCCGCCGGCCATAGGTCTGCCCACCCGGTTTCTCTTCCCGGCTCAGTCCAGCGCGTCGGCGATCCTGACCAGCGACAGGAACTCGGCCCGGTAACCGTAAGGGTCGGTGCCACGCGCGGCCTGGGCAATCTGCAAAATACGGTCATAGCCATAATCGGCAAGCTGATCGGACCCGCGCAGTTTCTGGCCGAAGGCTGCAACAGCCACCGAAAACCGGTGGTCATCGCTGACGGAGGCAAGCGCATCGACCTCGTTTTCGGTCGTGACCGGTGTGGTGATCAGCTTGCTGGTGTCTTCATCTGGCAATTTGTAGCGAAGTTTCAAAAAACCGTATTCGCCGTCAGTCGCGCCGGATGTTTCTGCCGCCGGTTTCTGCCGGTAGCGCAGATCATCATTCAACACAGCCGGGCTGCCGACTGGCGTGATCTCGTAGATCGCGGTCACCGAATGACCGGAACCGATATCGCCGGCGTCAACACGGTCATTGTTGAAATCCTCGCGCCTCAGCGCCCGGGTTTCATAGCCGATCAGCCGGTATTCGGCGACGCGGGCCGGGTTGAACTCGACCTGGATTTTCACATCCTTGGCGATTGGAAATAGGGTCGAACCCGCCTCCTCGACAAGCGTTTTCTGGGCTTCGGCGACGGTATCGATATAGGCCGCCTGTCCGTTACCGTTTTGCGCCAGTGTCTGCATCAGCTGGTCGTTGTAATTGCCGTGGCCGAAACCGAACACCGACAGGAAAATCCCGCTTTCGCGCTTTTTTTCAATGATGCGCTTTAGCGATTCATCATCGAAAGCACCGACATTGAAATCACCATCAGTCGCCAGCATCACCCGGTTGACACCGCCTTCGACAAAGGCCTCTCCGGCAAGCCGATAGGCCTGTTCAATGCCGGCGGCACCGGCAGTCGATCCCCCTGCCCCAAGCCCATCGATTACAGCCAGGATTTTTGCTTTTTCAGATGCTTTGGTCGGTTCCAGTGCAGTTCCGGCACTGCCGGCATAGGTCACGATCGAAATCGTGTCTTCAGCGTCGAGCCGGTCGAGCAGCATGCGAAACGACGTTTTTAATAGCGGTAATTTGTCGGGCTGGTTCATCGAACCTGATGTGTCGATCAGAAACACCAGATTGGCGCGCGGCTTTTCAGCCGGCAGCACATCATAGCCTTTGATCGCCACATGCATCAGCTTGGTGTGCTCGCTCCACGGCGATGGCATCACTGTCACGGTCGAGTTGAACGGCACCGTTGCACCATCTGGCCCGGCCCAGTCATAGGGGAAGTAATTGATCATCTCCTCGACGCGAACCGCATCCGGATTGGGCATGCCATTGTGCTTCAAAGATGACCGCACGAAGGAATAGGATGCCGTATCGACATCAATCGAAAAGGTCGAGACCGGATTTTCAAGCGCCAGTTTCACCGGGTTGGTGTCTACACGTTCAAACCGGTCGCGGTTTTCTTCAGCGATGATCACCGGTTCGGGCGGCATAACTGATTTCTCGACACGCACTCCAGGCGCCACAGCGCGCAACGCACCGCTTACCGCAGGTTGCGCATTGCTGGCCGGAAAATCGACGGTCGTATTTTGCGCTCCTTTTACTGTAGTTCCAGGCTGCAAGCGCCGTGGCTCTGCATCAACGATCCCGTTATCAATGTTGTCTGCCTCACTTTTCAGCCCGCTTTGCGCCGGTTTCAGTGCTTTGTCGTTTTTGGCAGCCGTTTCGGCGATATCACTCGACATACGATTATCGTCAATCGCAAACGGGGTATCGGCAACCATATACCAGGCGGCATAACCCGCGATCGGCAGTGCCAGAAGACCGGCAATTGCCGGTGTTGCGCTTAATTTTCTATACATCATTGCTCTCCAAAAATTTGCCGCCCGTAAACTCAGACGGTTTTTGGAGGCCGATCCTTGGGTCGCTGTTGATTTTTTTTGCTCGTCAAACGCGCTCATCGCCATGTCGAGCGCCATCGCCCGGTGCTTTGCATCGGGTTTTGGTATTGGCATCCGGCCCAGTTTTTCTAACTCTCGATCATCCATGATCATGTTTCCTCAGCTCGTTTCGCCAACAGCTTGAGCCGTTTTTTTGCTTCATGAATATGCCAGGACACCGTCGCCTCAGCGCAGCCCATTACCTCGCTCGCATCGCCATGCGACAGGCCTTCGCCATAGATCAACAACACCGCATCGCGCTGTTTTGCCGGCAATTGCTGCACGATCTGCCAAAGCATGGCGATACGTTCCTCCTGGTCATCGCCAACCTCAGCCTCGCCAAACAGGGCATTGTGCTGCCCCCAGGCCTCGGTTTTTGCCGCATCGCGGGTAACCTTGCGTGTCAGGTCCCGCTCCGCGTTGATCACCATCGCATAGAGCCAGGTGGTAAAGCGGCTTTCGCCCTTAAAATTGCCGATTGCCTTCGCCAGCCGCACACAGACCTCCTGTGTGATGTCCTCGGCATTGGCGCGGTTGCCGCACCAGCGAAACGCAACCTGAAAAATGAAACCGTAGTGCCGCTCGACAAGCACGGCGAAGGCGGCGCGATCGCCACCGACCGCGCGCCCAACCAGTGCTCCGTCGGAAGAGGCCTCTAAACCCCCTCCTGGCACCTCTGCTTCATCAAGTATCATTGCCTTCATCGCCCTTTTGACGAATCGAATGGACCGATCCTTGGGTTTTTTGATGAAAAAATCTATTTTTGCCGATTATTCGCCAGAAAAGCAGCCATATGGAATGCCTGAACCCCGGCGGGGTAGCGGTATGTCACCCCTACGGGACAGGCATTTCGTGCCAGACATCCATCGTTGCGGCAAGCCACGCCGCATTCGCCGATGACATGACGCACACAAGCCGCCCCGTCAAAGCCTCCGTTTTGAAATGCGCCGACTGGGCAAGTCGCAAGGCAGGGTTTTTCAAGGCAATTTTCACATGGATGGTTCGGTTCCGGTGTTTCGGCATGATCAAACGGCTGATCGAACAACAGCGCGCCACGATAAGCGTGCCAAAGCCCGTATTCGGGATGGATCAAAATGCCGAGCGGCGACGGTTTCAGCCCTTCAGCGCGCACCGCCCATTGCTGGAACGGCAGCCATGGCTTGTCGGATGGGTAGACTGCGCGCGCCTGAAGTGATGCGGCAACACCACCAATCACGTCCTTTGACCAGCAATCCAGTGGATTGTCGGGTTTTGGATGCCGTGTGGACAGCCATGCCTGAAAGGTGGGCCAATTGGGTGCCCCTGCCTGCCCCACGAGCATGAGGGATTTTGCCGGCTCGCCCGATACCGCTACTGGCGCGGCGTCACCAGCATCGAAGTTGAGAAAGCCACGTGAAATCAGACCATGATGCGACAGGCTTTTTTTGATATCACCGGGAGAAAACCGCATCATTTTCCGTCCGGCCCTTTGACGGCGGTGCGCCAAACATCGTTGTGGATCAGATTGGCCACTTTTGCCCGGCCGTCCGCGGGCTTCTTTCAGGTGAACGCATCGGGCATCGACTGCTTCTTATTGGCGATAAAGGCCTGCAATGCCTCATCAATCCCCGCATCGAGCTCGGGCGCCTGGTAGATCTTCAGCCATTGCCGCGCCAGTTCGCCGGCGCGCTGGCTGGCTGATTTTTCGCCTTCCATCTGCCACTGTTCGAAGGAATTATTGTCGGCGATGGTAGAGCGGTAGAAGGCGGTTTGGAAATTGGCCTGCGTATGGCTGCAACCAAGATAATGGCTGCCGGGTCCGACCTCGGCAATTGCGTCGAGCGCCTGGTCGTTTTCGGTCATTGCGATCCCTTCGGCGATACGCTGCTGCATGCCGAGCTGGTCGATATCCATCATGAATTTTTCATACGAGCTGACCAGACCACCTTCCAGCCATCCCGCCGCATGAAGCACGAAATTGGCGCCCGCCAGAACGGTGGAATTGATGGTGTTGGCGCTTTCGTAAGCCGCCTGCGCATCGGACAGTTTTGACCCGCAAAGCGATCCGCCCGTGCGAAACGGCAGGCCAAGACGCCGCGCCAGCTGTGCGGCACCATAGGACACCAGCGACGGCTCGGGGGTGCCGAATGTCGGCGCACCGGACTGCATTGAAATCGACGAGGCGAATGTGCCGAACAGGACGGGCGCGCCTGGACGAACAAGCTGGGTGGTGGCAGCGCCTGCAAGAACCTCGGCCAGCACCTGGGTCAGCGTACCGGCAACCGTCACCGGGCTCATCGCACCGGCAAGGATGAACGGCGAGATAATGCATGCCTGATTGTTGCGGGCGTAGACTTTAGCTGCCCCCAGCATGGTTTCATCGAACACCATCGGCGAATTGACGTTGATCAGGCTTGCCAGCACGGTATGTTCGGCAACGAACCGCTCACCGAACAGGATTTTGCACATTTCCACCGTATCTTCGGCCCGTTCGGGCGCCGTGACAGATCCCATGAACGGTTTGTCGGAATAGCGCATATGCGCATAGATCATATCGAGGTGGCGCTTGTTGACCGGTATGTCGACCGGCTCGCAAACGGTACCGCCTGAATGATGAATAGCGGGCGCCATATAGGCGAGCTTTACGAAATTGCAAAAATCCTCAATCGTGGCATAGCGCCTCTCTCCGTCCAGATCGCGCACGAATGGCGGCCCGTAGACGGGCGCGAACACCGTTGCATCGCCGCCGATCTTCACCGACCGGTCCGGATTGCGGGCATGTTGCGTAAACTCAGATGGTGCGGTCTTCAAAAGGTTCCGGCAAAGACCTTTGGGAAAGTGAACGCGCTCGCCTTTCACATCGGCTCCCGCCTCCCGCCAAAGGGCAAGCGCCTCGCCATCACCGCGAAACTCGATGCCAATCTCCTCCAGCACCTTGTCCGCATTGGCTTCAATCAGTGCCAGGCCGTCTTCATCGAGCACCTCAAATGGCCTGATTTTGCGTTTGATGTAGGTAAGCTGTGCTCCTGGCCCGCCACCGGCTCGTGCGGCACGCCGCGCCGCAGCACCACCGCCGTCACGAGCTACGCGCCTTGGCCTGCCACCGCCAGATTTTTTTTCATCCATTGTCTTTTCCTCGGGTCGTGCGAAGCATAGCTCGCTGCAATTTTGGCAAAATCGTAGTCAAGACCCGTTTTCAAGCGTTTCCGGCAACGCCAAGCCATGTCGCAAAAATGATACAAACGGCATCACACCCGGGGCATTTTTCGCCCAAACACTACCATATGCGCGAAAAACGCCCTGGAGCTGATACGGTTTTCTGAGGGAAAACACATTTTTATATAAGAAATTTATTAACTACGCAGGTTGTATAATTGAATAAATACAACCCAAAAACCCATCAGCAACCATAGGTCAATCCATGCTATCTGATCATCAAATCGATCTCATTCGCGACACCGCCGAGCGGCTTGCAGAATCAAACATTGCTGCAACCAATGCTTTCTATACCAACCTGTTTAAGATAGCGCCCGGCGTCAGAACACTGTTCTCCGATGATATGTTCGAGCAAAGCGAAAAGCTCTGGAAGTCCATCGTAATGGTGGTCGAAAGCATTGATGACCTAACCGAAATCGAAGGCAAACTTAGAGCTCTTGGTGCACGGCATGTCAAATACGGTGCCGAGCCCGCTCATTATGCCGTCGTCACCGAGGTTTTGATTGATACGATATCCGCCTTGATGAAGGAAGAGTGGTCCAGAGATCACCAAAAGGCGTGGAAGGCTGCACTCAACGCTGTTTGTGAGACAATGCTGGAAGGTGCTGCCCAGCATGAAGCAGCCTGAACAATCCTCTGGCAAGGCAACCACCAAAGGCTCTGCGGAATCGCGGCTGACGCTTCTTGTTTTGGAAGCGCGCGGTCTGCAGACATTGAGCCACAAATTTGCGATGCTATGCCTTGCGGCGAGCGTCCTGCCTTGCCGCGGATCGACAGACATCACCGAAATACGGCAAATTCTCCGCGATCTTTCCGCCTCCTGGAGCAAATTGCGCAACTCAGAAGCCCATCTGCTCAAGGGTTTCGATCCTGCCTTGACAAAGATCATGAGTGGCGCTTTCTCGCGCGAGACCGAAAGAGTATTCGATTGCTTTGATAGTATGGCGACAAATATCTACGCCACACTTAGGCGCGATGCTACCCCTGATACTGCGGACCTCGGGGAGCTTGTACGGTTTGTCTCACATGAACTGTCCGACACGATCAACGTCGTGTTGTCCACTGCGCGCCTGGTCGCGGAAATGGGCGAGAAGAATGTCGAGAAGCTGGCGCTTACAGACGAACTGACGGGACTGCCCAACAGACGCGCGCTGCGCGACCTGCTGAATCGAATTGAGGTGTCTGGCTGGCCCCATGACCATGCCATCGTCATGCATATCGACCTGGACAAGTTCAAACATATCAACGACACGTTGGGACATGCGGCCGGAGACATGGCGCTTCAGCATGCCACTGAGGCGATGGTCCAACATATCCGGCAGGAAGATTTTCTCGCACGTACCGGCGGCGACGAGTTCGTTTTGCTCATTTTTGAAGACATCTCAGATGAGACGCTTGCAAAACGCGCCGAAAGCCTGATTGAAGATATTTCAAAGCCATTTATCTACCAAGGCAAGGAATGCAACATCGGCGGAAGCGTAGGCATCGCCCGTGGCACCAAAGCCGATGGCATAGCGCTCGACAGCTGTTTGAACAATGCAGATCTGGCGCTCTATACCGCCAAGAACACAGGGCGTGGAACATACAGTTTCTTCACACCGAAACTGCGCACCCAATATGAGCAGATCGAAGAGCTTCAGTCAGATATTCGCGAGGGCCTCCAAAACGGTCAGTTTGAGCCATATTTTCAGCCGCAGGTGGAAGGGCGATCAGGAAAACTGGTGGGGCTCGAAGCGCTTGCCCGCTGGCACCACCCAACACGCGGACTGCTGACCCCGTTCCATTTTCTCGATGCAGCCGATGAGGCAGGTTTGCTTGAACAGCTTGACCGGCTTATCATGGAACAAACCTTCAACGCCATGCGCGGCTGGCTTGATCGTGAGTTAAGAATACCCCAGATCTCTATCAATCTTACTGCGGCCCGGTTGCTTGAGGTTAATCTTGTCGACTCATTGATTTTCGCTGCGGACAAAGCCGACATTGACCCAACGGTTATCGGTGTGGAAATTCTAGAAAGCGTGATGATCGACAATAATTCTTCCCAGATGATCAGAAACATCGAAAATCTATCCGATGCCGGCTTTATGGTTGAATTGGATGATTTTGGCACCGGACATGCTTCGATATCGAACCTGCGGAATTTCAAGGTCGATCGCATCAAGATTGACCGGAGTTTTGTCAAGGATGTTCATCTTTATTCCGAACTGGCCAAAATTACATCGGCAATGATCGGGTTGGCACATTCATTGCGCATCGATGCACTTGCCGAAGGCGTTGAAACGCCTGAGGAACGCCTTGTCCTCAATGCATTGGGCTGCGATCACATCCAGGGCTTTGGCGTATCACGCCCAATGCCAGCTTCCGATATTCCAAATTGGATTGCCAACACCCAGAAAGCGCGGAAACTGCCACCTCGCCAGAAGAAGCAACCGGTCAAACAACCACAACTATCCGTCGGCTAGGGCGTTTTGCGGTTATTTGGAACCGCGTGTATCCGCTTGGAACTGTTGACGCATTTTTCGCACATAAGGCTCTGTTCGAGCGAAAAATGCCTGGGGCGTTCTGGGCGAAAAATACCTTGATTGTGGGCTTCAACAGTTTTTTCTAAAAACTATTCCGCCAAGCGGTATTATCCGTCATAAAATCAGGCCGTTTGGCGCTATCGTCGTTTCCCACGTCGCAATCGAGCTATGCCATTGGCATCGAATGCAAATATGGATATTGGGGAAGTTAGTATCGCTCTCGATTCCATTGCATGTTCCCGGAGGAGCAAACAATCATGTCCGACGATGACATTATTTTATCCGAATTGAGTGACGATGAACTCGTGCCGCAGATGCACGATGACCTTTACGACGGTCTCAAGGAGGAGATTGAGGACGGGACCAACATTCTTCTGGAACGGGGCTGGACGCCGTATGATGTCCTGACAAAAGCGCTGGTCGAAGGCATGCGCATTGTCGGTGAGGATTTTCGCGACGGCATCCTGTTCGTGCCGGAGGTTTTGCTATCGGCCAATGCCATGAAGGCCGGCATGACCATCCTGCGTCCCCTGCTTGCCGAGACCGGCGCTCCCAAACAGGGTAAGATGGTGATCGGCACCGTCAAGGGCGACATTCACGATATCGGTAAGAACTTGGTTGGCATGATGATGGAGGGCGCCGGTTTCGATGTCGTTGATCTCGGCATCAACAACCCGGTCGAAAATTATCTCGAAGCCATCGAACGCGAACAACCCGACATTATCGGCATGTCCGCCCTTTTGACGACGACAATGCCTTACATGAAGGTCGTTATCGACACGATGATCGAGCGCGGCATCCGCGACGATTATGTGGTGCTGGTGGGCGGTGCGCCGCTCAACGAGGAATTTGGCAAGGCCGTGGGCGCTGATGCCTATTGCCGCGACGCAGCCGTTGCGGTGGAGACGGCCAAGGAACTGATGTCCCGGCGCCATAATCAGCGTGTGAATGCCTGACTAAATAAGCCAACATAAAAGCCGGAGCGCTGGCGCCGGCTGCCATGCTAGAGCGTATCTTGTTTAAATGGATGTGTTTGTGCGCAGGGTATTTGTGTCCCAATGAGGAGCGTGACGCGACGCGGGTGCACACCCGTTAGCTTCACGCGACGACATCCAGGGCGCAAAACGCCTTAGACCTTCCGTCAGGCAAGCCCGATAAACCAGGCCTCACCATCGAAATCCTCGCACGATCGTCTGATCTCACTTAAGGTGTTCTCTTCGCCGACACGAAAAATCCATCCCATAAAACTGCTCCCATTTAAGCAAGACACGCTCTAAATGCCGCAGTTTGTTCAAGGCACCGGAGAGACGATGTCTATCAACCGTTGGGTCTCGGCATTGCCGATTTCGTGCATAATTTCGTTGGGGCCCTTGGTGAACGCAAAGGCTTTGCGTGCGCCCAGGTCGATATCTTCGGGACTAGCGACATTCTCCGCTAGTGCCTCACGCACCGCATAGAACACCGCACCGGCCAAGCGATCAGCAATTGCTGTGTCGGTTGCGGCGGTCAGGGGCGGGTCAGTCTCCTCAATATCCCATAGTTCATCAGCACCGCCGCATCGCACCATGCTAGGTGATGGGCTATAAAATGGGCCCAATGCGCTTAGGCTTTGTATGGCCGCCAGATTGATCCTGGGTTTCACGATGTTCATCACCGTGAACGGCCCTATGGGCACGCCAAAGACAGACTTTGCCACACGATCAATCTGGGCCGGGGTTCCCAACCCATCGTCCAGACATTTGGTTGCTTCGTTGGTATAGGGGCAAAAGAACCGGTTCAGCGCAAATCCAGTATGATCCCGGCAACGGATCGGTGATTTCCGGCACTGCGTCAGAAATGGTAGCACGGTGTCGATGGTGCCGGGTGAAGTGGTGGTGGCGGAGATGACTTCCACAATCGGGTTCACCTCGGCCGGGCTAAAGTAGTGCATGCCGCAAAACCGCCCGGGGTTTTTGAGGACTTCGGCGATGTCCCCTACCCTGAGCGCACTGGTATTGGTTGCCAGGACGCAGGTTTTCGACACAACCTCTTCCAGCGCGGCAAACACCTGGCGCTTTACGTCGATATTCTCAAATACCGCCTCAATCACCAGATCAGCGCCAGCGGCGTCATCTGTTCCTTGCGCAGTCGAGAAGCGCTTCAAAACCTCCTCGGCCTCGGCCTGTGTCATGCGTTCCTTGTCGGTTTGGCGCGCCAGATACTTGTTTGCACGGGCACGGGCCTGGTCAAGCATCTCGGCATTTGGATCAATCAGAGTAACCGGTAATCCTGCGACAATCGCCGAAATGGCAATCCCGCCGCCCATTGTTCCAGATCCGATAACGGCAAGTCGATTGATCGTACTCATTGCGTTGCGCCCGGGTTCTCAATGATCATGGCGATGCCCTGTCCGCCGCCGATGCACATGGTTGCAAGCCCATAACGCCCGCCGATGCGGCGCAGTTCGTAGATCAGTTTGATGAGGATGATTGCGCCGGATGCGCCGACCGGATGGCCGAGTGCGATGGCGCCGCCATTTGGGTTGGTGATCTCGGGCGGAAAGCCCAATTCGGCCGAGACGGCACAGGCCTGTGCGGCGAAGGCTTCGTTGGATTCGATGCAGGACAGGTCGGCAACGCGCAGGTCAGCGCGCTTCAATGCGGTGGTTACGGCAGGCACCGGGCCCATGCCCATGATCCGGGGGGCTACGCCACCAAGGGCGGCGGCGCGTATGATGGCAAGTTTTGGCATATCCTGGGCGTCGGCATGATCCGCCGCCGCCAGCACCAAGGCTGCGGCCCCGTCATTAATGCCCGAGGCATTGCCGGGAGTGACCGAACCGTCTTTCTGGAACACCGGGCGCAGTTTTTCGAGATCTTCGAGTGTGACATCGCCGCGCACATGTTCATCCGTGTCAAAGACTATCTCCTTGCGGCCCTGTTTCACCTGAATTGGCAAAATCTGTTCGGCGAACCGGCCTGCCTCGATCGCCGCAGCGGCACGTTGATGACTTGCAAGTGCAAACGCATCCTGGGTACTTCGGCTGATATCACTGGCCTCGGCCACGTTTTCCGCTGTCACACCCATATGGCCATTGCCGAACGGGTCCATCAGCGCGCCAGTCATCATATCGGTTGACTTGACATCGCCCATCTTGGCACCAAAGCGGATGGCCTGGGTCATGTAGCCCGCCCGGCTCATGTTTTCGGCGCCGCCCGCAAGCACAACATCCGCATTGCCCAGCATGATCTGCTCGGCACCGCTTACCACCGCCTGAAGGCCACTGCCGCAAAGACGGTTCAAGGTGAGCGCAGGAGCCGTTTCTGACATGCCTGCGCCAATCGCGGCTACGCGTGACAGGTACATGTCCCGCGGTTCGGTATGGATGACATTGCCAAAAATTGACTGGCTGACAGCCGATGGAGCAATGCTTGCACGTGCGATCGCATCTTTCGCGACAAGCGTTGCCAATTCGCAAGGCGGGGTGCTCGCCAGCGCTCCGCCAAAGCCGCCAATTGCTGCACGGACGCCCGAACAAATCACAACATCTCTCATTTCGCGCCTCCTTCAAGCGTTCCATTTGCTTTTTTCCAGGCCGCGACGCCGCCCGCCAGATTCAAAACCGGGGACAGGCCCATATCCATTGCGACCTGTGCGGCAAGGGCTGACCGGCCGCCGGAAGCGCAGTAGAAGATGTAGGTTTTGTTCTGGTTGAACTCTGGCTTGTGGGTAGAGCTTTCGGGGTCGATGTGAAACTCCATCATGCCGCGAGACGAGGCGACCGCGCCCTTGATGATACCGGTATTTGCTTGTTCCGTGCCATCGCGCAGGTCGACAAAGACATGGGCGTCGCTGGCAACAAGCGCCAACGCCTCGTCGGCACTGATTGCCGGCACAGCGGCGAGCGCCGCTTTGACAATATCCTTTGAGCTTTTTGTGATGTTCTGGGCCATTGGGCGGCCTCCTCTCTACAAATTCACGATTGCGCGCCCCGGCCAGTTTGCGGTTCGACCGCAACCACACACGAATGCTGCCGGAAGGCGGATGGGATTACCTTCCCCGTTTAAATTTTCAGGTCGAGTCTTGGTTTCCAGAACGGTCTGAATAACTCGATTTTGGGGCAACGGTTCATGACGACCTTGAGGCCTGCGTCTTCGGCCAGTTTGGCCGCCTTGTCGTCATAGACCCCAATCTGGCCCCAGAGCACCTTGGCGCCGATGTTGATGGCCTTCTCGGCGATGGCGTAGAGTTCCTCTTTCGGACGGAACACCTCGACCATATCGACGGGTTTTTCGATGCTTTCCAAAGAGCGATAGACCTTGAGCCCACGGATCTCCGTAACATTCGGGTTTGGGTTCACCGGCAGCATGTCATAGCCGATCTCGCTCAATTGCCGCAGCACGCCGTAACTGAACTTGGTCTTGTTGGCGCTGGCTCCCACCATGGCGATGGTTTTGACCGAGCTGAGGATGTCGGCCAGATATTTCGGGTCGTAGTCATAGATGTGGTCGATATCTGCTTCAGGCATTTGATTACTCTTTCGGTGAGGCAATATCCGCCTTGAGTTCATGGGGTTTGAGCGGATCAAGGAACGGGTTGCGGTAAAGCTTGTCGTGACTTTCCACCCCGATCTCCAGCGTGATGTCAGAGGTCGCACGCGCCACACAAAGGATCACGTAGCCATTGTTGATCTGCCGGTTGTTCAGCGCTACCTGTCGGCGCTGGTCCACCGCCCCCTGGGTCAGCTTGGCCGCACAGGTGATACAGCCGCCATATTTGCAGCCATAGGGCAGATCGACGCCCTGGTCGCGCAGTTGCTCCAAGAGCGGGCGGCGGGCGTCGACCTTATAGGCCGCGCCATCTCGGTTGGCGAGGGTCACGGTATGGGTGGTCATGGCGTCGCTCGCCCCGGACTTGACTTGGCCTGGGTTGGCCTTGAGCCCGCCCGGAGGCCCCGGACCAAGCCCGGGGCGCGTGTCGCAGTCTGCTTCGTCATAGCCAGATATCGCTTGTGCAATCCCCACCCGGATAGCGCGCCTCGTGGCAGCGGCTGGGGCCGTTGGGTTCCTGACCAAAATTCACCATGAAGTCGGGGTTGATCTTCATACCCCCATTCACCGGATCGCAATCGATCATCATCATCACACCGCCCTTTTCACGGATCTCAGGGTAGAACTGATTGTCCCAGGTCGAAAAGAGCGAGGTCGTCACGTAAAGCCTCTTGCCATCAAGCGAGAGCTGGAACATCTGCGGCCCGCCCGCCATCTCGACCCCGTTAACCTTGGGCGCCTTGCCCAGAAGCCCGCCCATAAACACCTGACCTGTCAGCACAGGTTTGTGCGGATCAGAGATGTCATACTGGCGCATATCCCCATGCAGCCAGTTGTTGAAATAGAGATATTTGTCGTCCATCGAGATCAAAATGGCCGACATCACGCCGGGCAGCGGGATCGGCCAGTCAGGATGCATCTCGTTTTCGACGTCCACCACTTTTTCCCATCGCCATTTGCCCGCCTCGTCCTTCCACCAATGGATCACATTGGTCGAAAGCGCTGCTCCGCAAAAGCCATGGGTGCTGTCGGGATTGTGGTGGAACTTCACCTCCAGCGGCACCAGCCCGTCTTCGCCAAGGTAGAAACTCTCCACCGGCTCGCGTTTCTCAAAGTCCCAGAAATGCAACTCGCGCCCGTATTTTAGGTGTCCCACCTCCTCAAGATCGAACCCCGGCATAAACGTATTGGGCGCAGCCCATTCGGAACTGACCATCACGTTGTGGCGCGGCTGATACCAGAAATCATAGCCGAACTTGATGTCGCCCATCGAGTTCTCCCACCGGCCGACAATCTCGAAGTCCTTGTTGAGATGCAGGTAACCGCCCGGCGCCTCGCCCTTGGCATCGCCCAGAAACGAGATGATAATTTCCGAACCCAGGCAATGCACCGTATGGGGGCCGCTCAGGTCCGCCTTGGCTTTGATCTCCGCCCCGTCGACCACCTTGTGCAGCCGCGGCGCGCGCGGGTCGGTGGCGGTGTCGACGATGTGTAGATTGTTTGACCGTACGCCCGGCAGGATCAGGTACTTGCGCGCCATGGAACTGTCGTCATGGCAGGACGAGCAGGCATTCCACCCCATGTGGTGCAGCTCATCGCCGATCCCCGGCATCTCCAGGCGGTGAATGACCTGGGAGTAGGTCGGGCTGTCCGGGTCTACATCCACTGTTGCCAGATAATCGGGCTTTTGAATCCCCGTGCCCGTGTAAATCGCAATCGTGTAAAGCAGCTTCTCCCGAGGCGCTTCAATCGCCTCGCTAGGGCTGGCATACCCCGGTCCGCAACAATCAGTCATAATGAAACTCCCCTAAAGCTTGGACCAGTTCGGCGTACGCTTTTCGATAAAGGCACCGATGCCTTCTTCGGCATCCGGCTCCAACATGTTTTTGACCATCACATCGGAGGTGAAAGCATAGGCTTCGGGCAGGTCCATTTCAATCTGTTGGTAGAATGCTTCTTTCCCAATCCGCAGCGTTTTTGGCGATTTGCCTGCGATCTTTTCCGCCAGCGCCATGGTGGTTTCGGTCAAAGTGCCCGGTTCAGAAACGTCGCTGACCAGCCCCATTTCCTTGGCTTCAGCAGCTGACATCATATCTCCGGTCAGCAGCATCCTCATGGACGATTTGCGCCCCACATTGCGACTGAGCGCCACCATCGGTGTTGAACAGAAAAGCCCGATATTGACGCCTGGCGTTGAAAACTGCGCATCTGGGTCGGCGACCGCAAGATCGCAGCTGGCAACCAATTGGCACCCGGCGGCGGTGGCGATGCCGTGCACTTCGGCAATCACAGGCTTGGGGCAGCGCAACACAGCCATCATCAGACGTGCGCATTTGCCCATCGTATCTTCGAAGAAAACGCGGCCTTTGTCTGACTGTGTCCGTGCGAGCGTAAGCTCTTTCAAATCGTGGCCCGAGCAAAATCCCGCCCCATTGGCGGCCATCACAATCACATGCACGTCCGGGTCCGCACCGAGCCGGGACACCGCCTGATGCAACGCCTCCAGCATCGCCAGGGACAGGCTGTTTCGGGCAGCAGGCCGGTTTAGGATCAGCCTTGCGACGGTGCCGCGCCGTTCCTCAAGCACAATCTCGTCGCTCATCGGCTAGTCCTTCAGAAATCCGCGCGCGATCACCAGTTTCATGATCTCATTGGTGCCTGCGTAGATCCTCTCGATCCGGTTGTCGCGGTACATCCGCTCCATCGGATATTCCGCCATCACGCCATATCCCCCGAAAAGTTGAAGGCAGCGGTCGATGATCTTTGCTTGCAGATCAGTCAGCCAATATTTTGCCATCGAGGCTTTTTCGGTGGTCAGCTTGCCCTCCAGATGTTCACAGATGCAAGCATCGAGAAAGGTTTTGGCGATGGTCGCTTCGGTGGCACATTCGGCCAGCACAAATTGCGTGTTCTGAAAGTCGGCAAGCTTCTTTCCGAAGGCTTTACGCTCCTTCACATAATCCAGCGTATGGCGCAACGCCCGTTCAATCCGCGCAACCGCGTAGACACCGATAAGCAGACGCTCCTGCGGGAGTTGCTGCATCATCTGAACGAAGCCTTGCCCTTCTTCGGGGCCAAGAAGTGCCGAGGCGGGCACACGCATATCGTCAAAGAAGAGTTCGGATGTGTCGTTTGACTTCATTCCCAACTTGTCGAGATTGCGTCCGCGCCGGAACCCGTCCAGCCCATCGGTTTCAACCAGGAACAACGACGTACCGCGTCCGCCCGCCGTGGGGTCGGTTTTTGCCGCAACGATGATCAGATTGGCCAGTGCGCCGTTTGTTATGAAGGTTTTGGAGCCGGAAATCTTGTAATGATTGCCATCCTTGAGCGCCGTTGTCTTGATGTTTTGCAGATCAGACCCGGCGCCCGCTTCGGTCATTGCAATGGCTCCGATCAGATCACCGGAAATCATACTTGGGAGGATGCGTTTCTTCTGATCGTCGGAGCCATAGTGGATGAGGTAAGGGATCACGATGGAGTTGTGCAGACCACCGCCCCAACCGTCGATCCCAGCCAAATTGCCTTGATAGGCGATCACGGCGTCATGTGCGAAGTTGCCGCTCAAGCCGCCGAATTCTTCGGGCACTTCCGCACCCAACAGGCCCATCTCGCCTGCCTTCCTCCATAGTGTGCGGGGGAAACTGCCTTTGTTCTCCCATTCCTCGTAGTGAGGGGCGCACTCGCGTTCATAAAATTGCCGGCACGAATCCTCCAGCATCGACAATTCGTCGTCCATCCAAGGGGATTTGGGAAAGTTTAGGTCTGTCATAATTGCCCTACTATATGTCACTTAGCGTAGATATCTGATGACACCGGGGCCAATTCAATTTTCTAATGCACTCATACCCACAACGGATGGAACACGACATCCTATACAAAGCATTGGCGAATGGATATCATGGGCACATGTAAAATAAGCATGAGTTCTTGCGATGAACCTAAGACAGTTAGAGGCGTTCCGGGCAACCATTCGGGCGGGATCAATCACGAAGGCCGCCAACATGATGCATATCTCGCAGCCCTCCGTCAGCCGGTTGATTGCCGATCTTGAACGTTCTGCCGGGTTTCCACTGTTTGCGCGTGTTGGACGCGGGCTAACGCCCACGGTTGAGGGCCAGCAATTCTATAACGGCGTCGAGGGCATGTTTGTCGGCATTGACCGGTTGGAGGATCTGGCCGAAGCGATCCGAACAATGCAGGGCGGGTCTATCTCGATCTCGACAATTCAGTCGCTGGCTTCGACCGAATTGCCCGCTGCGATTGGGCGGGTCTATCGCGAAAACCCCGACATAAAATTCAGAATAAACTCACGCAACACGCCCGCGATCCTTGACGCCGTGCAGATGCGTCAGGTTGACCTCGGCATTGTTGGGCGCGAAGCAAGCCATGAAGGTGTTGAAATCCTGTTTCAAACCTCTGCACCCTATGTCTGCCTGCTGCCGGAAAACCACGCTTTGGCGGATCAGGGCGGAGCCGTTGATTTAGAGGAATTGGCACATAGCGAAACCTTTGTGACCTTTGGCGGGACATATCCTGACACAATGATGTCCATTGATCCCGATTTATCCCGCAAGCTGCAAGAACGATCCCGTTTGTCAGCGGCGAACATGCCTCTGGCGGGTGCCCTGGTGCGCGAAACCGGCGCTCTGGCGATCGCGGACCCTTTTTCAGCCGAGCAGGCGGTTCGGATGGGGGGCGTGGTCTTTCGCCCTGTGGTGCAGAACCTGACCTATTTCGTGACGATCATCGCAGCCGGCCGGGAAAATTTATCACGGCAGGCACTGTCATTTGTAGATGTTTTCGAGGCGCAGTTAACTGCGCGGGTCGAGTTTGTGGAAGCGCTGCGGCACAGGCCCTAATTCAGCAACTCAGGCAACCATGTCGCCGCGGCAGGGAAGAAGATCATCAGCAGCCCGAAGATGATGCCTACGCCTACGAAAAGCGGCACCTCACGGAACGCCTTTTCCGGACTTTCCTTGGCGACACCAGCTGCGGTGTAGACCCCAACACATACCGGTGGCGTGATCATGCCGATCCCGGCGAAGGCGACAAATACGACATATAGGTGCAGGATGTCCTGGTCCAGCGAGAGAGCAAGTACTGCAAAAATCGGAACTGTCAGATAAAAGACCGGGACGATCTCGACAAAGGTGCCAAGGATCAGGCAGATCACCGCGACCGACAGCCAGAAAGTCAAGGGCGTGCCACCCATCTCAGTGAAATAGGTGATGATCTTTTGCGGTGCCTGGCTATAGGTCAGAACAACGCTCAGGAATGTTGCCATTGCGATGATTGCAAAGATCACGGCGGTGATGCGGGCAGTTTCGTGAAGTGCCTTCAAGATGCCCTGAAACGTCAGTTCGCGGTAGATCAGGACACCGATCAATATGGCCCAGATACCCGCAACGGCGGCGGATTCAGAAGGTGTCAACAGCCCCGCGTAGATGCCGCCAAGGATGATGATTGGCGTAAACAGGCCCGGAATGGCCGTGCGAAACGCTGTAAGACGCTCGCCTACGGTGGCTTTGACCGGGTTTTTCAGGTGGCGACATTTCCATGTGACCACGATGCCCAATAGAATGATCAGAACAAATCCCGGCACAAAGCCAGCGGCAAAGGTACGCGAAACGGGAACATCGGTCAGGGCAGAAAACAGAATGGCCGCGTTTGAAGGTGGGATGAGCGCCTCCAGAAAGGCAGCGGATGCCGCCAGCACGATGACAAAAGGCTTGGGATAGCCCTGGCGCACCATTTGCGGGATCATAATTGTCCCGACAGCCGTGATGGCGGCAAGGATCGAACCGCAAAAGGCCGCGAAAAAACCCATGGCGAGGATCATTGCGATACCAAGGCCCCCGGGCCAATGGCCAACCAGTGTGGTTGCAAAGTGGACAAGGCGCGCAGCCGCACCGCCGCGCAACATCACCATGCCCGCAAAGATGAACAGAGGAACGGCGATCAGCACGTGCTTGGTCATCGACCCGAATGACACCTGGATCAGCGTTGATTCAGGCAGATTCAAATCCCATATGGCCACAACGGCGCTGCCCAGCCCGAACACCATGAAGATCGGAACCGACAGGACCAGGAAGACAAGAGAAACGGCAATTGCAAGCGTTTTCATCGTGCTTCCTCCGTCGGGGTCGGGGCCAAGAGCTTAGCCAGCGTTTCCAGCAGAAGCTCTAGCGAGAACAAAATGAGGATCGCGAACCCGGTCGGGAAGGCCAGATACATCCACCAGATCGGCAGTTCGATCTCCAACTCCATCAATTGGCCAAGGCGACGGAACAGGGCGACGGCTTCGTTGCCCGCGATAAAGAACATCACCGCGCCAATCAGCATGACTGTGAAGACAAAGGTTTGCAGCAAAAGAAGCTTCTTGCCGCTCAGAAAATTTGGCGCCAGATCCACCTGGATATGCGCGCCAGACCGCAAGAGCGGGCCCAAGAGCGGAAAGACCAACCAGGGCACAAGCGCAGGCGGCAATTCGATGAACCAGTCATAACCCGTGCCGCTGACATAGCGGGTGATCGCGCTTAGCGTCAGGGCCAGCACCATAACTGCCGCAATCGTGGACGACAGGATTGAAGCTAGGATTTCGAGTATGTAGTTCACGGCACGAAGGCTGCGAAGGATCATTGTCATGGAGAGTCTGCCCGATAGGTTGCAAGGCCCGGAATCGGGCCTTGCTTATCTCAACGTTGGTTTTGGTTTAGTTGGCCGCAAAAGCCTTGGCGGCGTCAAGCACTTCCGCGTCGATCTTGTCGGCGATTGCAGGCGCTACCTTATCGGCCATAAGTGTGTCGAAGGCCGCAAGCTTGTCACCTGCCAGCGTGTTCACGACTCCACCGCGTTCCTGAAACTTGGTCAGAGTTTCCTCACCAGTCTTCAAGATCGTGTCGGTCGAAACCTTGCCAATCTCTGCGCCCACATCCATTAGCAATTTCTGCAGGTCTTCAGGCAGGCCGTTGAACCAGGTTGCGTTGGCCATGATGTAGGCATCTGCGTAGTACTGGTAAGGCTTCTGTCCATGGGTCAGATATTCCCACCAGCTGAAGGCGCGTATTGATCCTGGAGGGCTGTTGATCGTATCGATCAGACCGGTTTGCAGGCCGGAATAAACCTCGCCCGTCGGCATTGAGACAGTATTTGCCCCAAGAGCTTCCCACATCGGGCGTTCGGCGCCGATCAGGGCACGCGCTTTGAGGCCCGCCATGGTTTCAATCCCGTTCAGCTCTTGCGTCGAGAAGGTCATCACCGGACCAACGGGGTTATACATCAAAAGAACCGTGTCGGTTTTTTTGGCGATGTCGTTCCAGACTGCTTTCCCAGCAGCATCATCGGTGAAGAAGGCGCGCTGCTGATCATAGCTGTTGAACAATCCGGTAAATGACACAACATTGTAGTTCTTGTTGATCGGCGGGAAAGAAACGACCCCAATAATGCCACCCATTTCGACGGCATTTGATGTCACCGCGCCCAATTGCTCGCGAATGCCAAACAACTGTCCCGCGGGAAACACATCAATGCGCAACCGACCCTCAGCGCGTTTGTTCACTTCATCGGCGAACATCTGGGTGTGAATGGCGCTGTGGTGTGTTGGTCCCCAGTGTACCGATAGGCGCGCAACATGTTCCTGCGCAACTGCGATACTGCTGCTGGCCAAACTCACTGCGGACATCAGCCCTGCAGCAGCGATTGTCTTAAAAAACTTCATGTTTTCCTCCCTTTGTTTCCTTGATTCTGATCTGGCGGTAGATCTCAAGGGTCATGCGAGCGAAGGATTCAACTCCGATCGTCGAAGAAAAGTCTAGCGCGCAAGGCCTTCGATGAACCAATAGAATTCCGCGCGGCATTCATACGTCACGGCTATGTATCGGCTAAATCATAGCCAAAGTGAATAGGTGCCAGAGGAATTTTGATTGGTACGTCTAGCACGGTTGCCCCTAGCATCAAAGCCTAACTGACGTCAGAGCCGGACCAGACAAACGTGGCAAAACAGCCAAAAATATACTCAACCGAAGACGCTAGAAAACTGGCCAAGCGTCGATTGCCACGCATGATCTTCGACTTTATCGACGGGGCGGCGGGTCGCGAGGTGGCCTGCGCTCGCAACACCAATGAATTTGACAAGATCACGTTGCAGCCACGGGCAATGGCGGATGTTGGCACGCGGACCCTGCGCACGAAATTCCTAGGCACAGAATTTGACGTTCCATTTGGAATAGCGCCGATGGGCATGTGCAACCTGGCGTGTCCCGGTGCGGATGCGCAGATGGCGGATGCCGCAAAGCAAAAAAATATGCCGGTCTGTTTGTCATCGGCAGGCTCAAGCAGCCTTGAAGATATGCATGGCTGGGCCGGTTCGCAGGCCTGGTTTCAGTTGTATTTTGGACAGTCCGAAGAAGCGTCCTTTGCAGCGGTCGAACGCGCAGCCAATTCCGGGTATGAAACATTGATCCTGACCGTTGATGTTCCCGAGGTGGCGCGGCGCATCAAAGACCAAAGGAACGGGTTCAATGTACCTTTCCATATGACACCGCGTGCGTTTATTGATTTCGCGGTGCATCCCCGCTGGTCGCTTTCGACCCTGGCAAGGGGCATACCCAGGCCCCGGAATTTCGCCACGGAAAGCGCGCGTTTCGACCGGAAGGCCAGCCGGGCCGGAGCCGACTGGGACTTTCTGGCAAGCTTGCGGGATCGCTGGCCGGGGACGCTGATCGTCAAGGGCATCACCGCGCCGCAGGATGCGTGCAGGGTGCAAAGCCTGGGCATTGACGCCATATATATCTCTAACCACGGCGGCCGCCAATTGGACAGTGCCCCGCCCGCGATTGAGCTTTTGCCGATTATCCGCAGCGCCGTTGGCCACGACTATCCACTGATGTTCGACAGCGGAATCCGCAACGGCGAAGACATAGTCAAAGCGCTGGCACTTAGCGCGGATTTTGTGATGCTGGGTCGGCCCGTGCTTTTTGCCCTCGCAGCCGCAGGAGGTGCAGGGCTGCACAGCCTGATACAGTGTTTTGCCGAAGACATTGACCTTGCCATGGCGCAAATCGGCGTCAGCGATATCAAAGACGTGGGCGCGAAAAATCTTTTCACGCCCGATCCAAATTCGTCGCAGCATGTTATTTCGCGACAATCCAAACCGCTGAAAGCCACAACATAACCCGACCCGGAGACCAAAAGAAATGACAACAACACAATCGATCCGCGGCGGCGCTTTATTGGCTCGCGCCTTGAAAGAAAAAGGTGTGGATCATGCGTTCACACTGGCAGGCGGGTTTTGCAACCCAGCCTTGGAAGGCTTCATGGAATGCCAGATGCCCATCATCAACTGCCCGCACGAACAGGTCGCGGGGCATCTGGCTGATGGGCACACACGCATCTCACGCAAACCCAGCGTTTGCCTTGTGGGGCCAGAAGGGTTTGCCAATGCCGTGCCTGCAATGCTGGAGGCCTGGGGCGAACGCAGCCCGGTGATCTTTGTCACCGGCTCGTCGACACTGAAGCGGCAGGGCGCGGGCGGTTTTAAGGAAATCGACGATGTGGCGATAGCGGCCCCGCTGACCAAATACTCTATCCAGATCACCGATGGCGAGCGGATCAGTGAATTTGTTGACCGAGCCTGGCGGGCCGCCACGACAGGGTATCCTGGTCCCGTCCACCTGTCGTTGCCCGTGGACATCATGTTTTCGTCCTTCCCAGAAAATGCCGGGCGAGAGGAACGCCCATTCGATCGCCGCGATCAGCCCGTGCCCCGTGCCTGGCCGGATCCTGAGAGGCTGGACGAGGTTTTATCGATCCTGCGCACAGCCGAGCGGCCGGTTCTGATCGGCGGTCACGGCGTATGGTGGTCTGGCGGTGAGGAAGCGCTTGGAACGGCGGGCACAAAGCTGCGCATACCTGTGTTCAACGTGCCCTATCACACCAAGATGCTGGGCGAGGATTGCGATGCCTATATGGGGCTTGCCGATTTCCACCAATATCACCCGTCAAAACCTGCAATCCACGAGGCCGATGTGGTGGTCATGGTCGGTTGCCGGCTAGACAACCAAATGAACTTTGGCAACCCGCCCTTTATCCAGCCCGAAACCAAGCTGATCTGTGTCAACGGCAGCCATGAGGAGTTGGATTATAACTTTGGTGCGGACGTGCAATTGCTGTCCGATCCCGGCGCTTTTCTGACTGCGCTTACAAGCCTCGACAAGACCTGGGATGCCTGGCTCGATCTGCAACGAACCCGCCGCGCCGACTGGGTGGCCGAATGGTCGGATCACATTGCTGCGGAGACTGAAAAAGATCTGGCTGAGGGTTGCCCAATGCACCCGTTGCAACTGGCGCTGGATGTGCAGGCTGGCATGAAGGATGGCGACTGGCTGGTTTTTGATGGCGGCAACACGCATTTCTGGAACGAGATTGCCACCAATATTGCGGCTTCGCGTGGACGGACGCTTGGGGGCATTTTGCACCCGGGTAACTACAGCCTTTTGGGTGTCGGCGTCTCTTTCGCGCTGGCGGCGAAGAACCTCAACCCTGACAAAACCACAGTGCTCGTCACCGGGGACGGTGCGTTTTTGTCAGGTGGATTGTCCATCGAAGCCTGCTTTCAGGAAAACATCCCTATCATCGTTGTGGTCGACAATAATGGCGGGCTCGATTGCATCAGCCAGCAGCAGGAGCGGCTGTTCTCAAATGGCCAACATTATGCGACCGATTTCCGCGATATTCCATTTCACACGATGTTTGAAGGCCTTGGCGGTTATGGCGAGTTGGTTACCAAACGCGACGATCTGCCCGGCGCTTTTGAACGTGCTATTGCCAGCGGCAAAACGGCCTGTCTTAACGTCAAATGCCGAGGCGTGATTAGCCCGATTGTCGCTGCAACCTCGGACAAGCGCGACAAGGCATCGATTGAATAATGGCGATTGTATCTTCACATACGTTGAACAGCGTTGATGGCAGCCACGCCGGCGGCATCAAAGTGCGCCTGAGCAATACCGACACCGGCGAGACCCTTTTTGAAACGGCGGTGGACGATGGAGGACGGCTTCTACAAGACGTTCCCACCCCCGATCCGCATGCACGCTATGAGTTGGTTTTCGAGACTGGGCCGTATTGGGACGCCCGCACCGCGCAGTCTCATGGCATACGCATAATGGACGAGATCGTTATCCGCTTTTCAATGCCAGACGCTGAGGGGCGATACCACATGCCCCTTATCCTGGCGCCACACGGATATTCCACATGGTCTTCCACCCAATACGGATAGCCGGTTGGTTCCTACGATCTTCGTAGTCGGAACCGTAAACGCCAATATTTGTCTTGAATGAGCGGCACAGCGAAAGAACCCGCTTGTACTGGGCAAAGCCAATTGCGGCCGTTCAATTCGCAGCGGAATATCACCGCACGCCCATGCAATGCAGTGACAAAAGCCCATCATGCCTTCATAGTGTTGATGAGAGCCGGAACGCCGATGATGTTCCACTCTGGTCATATTGTAGGCGAGGACGTGCAGTGCCATTTCTGTAACGGCATTCTTCAGCCGCCTCATCTAGAGCGTTTTGCGGTTCCTTTGACCGCGACAACGCTCGTACCGACTAGGAACCATTGAAGCATTTTTCGCTTCTATGAACCCGTTTGAGCGAGAAATGCTCTTGACGTGGGTACTGCCCAGCAATCGCCCTCCCGCCTTTACGAAATATAAACACTTGCAGAACACAAATGGAACATATAGTGTTTGTTCTGGTTTTGTTTTGATTCTTTCGTTGCCGCAATAACACGAGGTGGAGATTTTCCATGCTGACCCGAAAACAGCACGAGCTTTTGCTCTTTATCCATGAACGTATGAAAGAGTCAGGCATTCCGCCCTCCTTCGATGAGATGAAGAATGCACTTGATCTGGCATCAAAATCCGGCATTCACAGACTGATTACAGCACTTGAGGAACGTGGATTTATCCGCCGGCTGCCCAACCGGGCACGGGCGCTGGAAGTCTTGCGGCTGCCCGATTCGATTGCGCCGGGACTGGGCGGTTCGTCGCGCGGATTTTCGCCAAGTGTGATCGAGGGGGGCCGCGATGCCGCTCCGGCCAGCCTCGTTCCTGCTGCCAGCAAAGATGATGATGCCGGCAGCGCCGTTTCCGTCCCGGTGATGGGCCGGATTGCCGCTGGTGTGCCGATCGCCGCCATTCAGCATCAGACCCATTCCGTTGTCGTGCCGCCGGATATGCTGGCCGGTGGCGAGCACTATGCGCTGGAAGTTAAGGGCGACTCGATGATCGAGGCCGGTATTTTTGACGGTGACACGGTGGTTATCCGCAATGCCAATACCGCCAATCCGGGCGAAATCGTCGTTGCGCTTGTCGATGATGAGGAAGCAACCTTGAAGCGCTTTCGCCGCAAGGGTGCTTCGATCGCCCTGGAAGCCGCAAACCCTGCCTATGAAACCAGGATATTTGGCCCTGATCAGGTGCGGGTTCAGGGAAAGCTGGTGGGGCTTATCAGGCGCTATTGAGGTGCGGCTTGGCTCTTGCGGCGCGTCGATTGCCTGATATTCGGCGGCAGGCCGCGGGCTTCGCGTGAAAAAGCGCGCTGTGTATGCCATGGCCGCCATGGCATCGTCACCGCGTATGTGACGGCAACGGCATAGCCCGTCTGCGGTCTGTGGTCCGCTGATAGCGGTTTGCTACCTGCTGCTGGCAGCACGTTCTTGTCCATCGCTCGTGCGTGCGCATTTGCCGGTCGTGTGTGTGCGGTTTCGCCTGAGGGCGGCGTATGGATGGCCGTGGTTTGTCCGGTTGGCGCATGAATAGATGCGGTTTTCCTGGCAGGTGTTTGGCCGGGTGGATCAATCTGCGATATGGTAATGGCTGCGGCACCGCGTTTTGCAAGATCGCGCGCTGTCAGCACGATGGAATTCTGCGCTTGACTGGAGACTGCGGCTTGCGCCCGCACACATGGATCAGCCGGTCCGGTCGCATCGGCGATGACAATCAGGGCCGCGACATGACACGCCTTTTTTGCGGCAGTGATTGATTTGGCATGCGCAACGACGGCACCATTTTCAAGCCGCGCCATGCACAGGTCTCCGCCGCAGGCAAAGACTGTACCGGCCCCGCCAATCTCAGCCATCGCAGATAGTGGGTCATCTGCCTTCAAGGGTTTCAAAAAGCCGGATGCGGCGGCGGCACGCTTCCAGATATTGAGCGTAAATGTTCGCGGCCTCGCCCGGCTGATCGCGAGTTCTCCATCGGCCCGTAAAATCGCGACCATCTTGGCGTTTTC
This sequence comes from Rhizobiaceae bacterium, assembly GCA_963669455.1. GTDB lineage: Bacteria > Pseudomonadota > Alphaproteobacteria > Rhizobiales > Rhizobiaceae > JAWKWH01. The sequence continues at coordinate 2,409,763 of OY770026.1, read as the reverse complement.
ATCAATCAGCAAGTTTGGTAGCGGGCGTGTGAATGCCAAGACCAAGGCGGCTATGAACAGTGGCAGGCCCGTCCAGCGCAGCCAGCTCGCCGGCAAGGTGATCAAGGTCAGACCGGCAGACGCCATCAACAGGCTGGCTGCCGGGATCATGCCGACGGTGTCGATTGGCGTGCGATTGGAAAACCACTCGGCAATCGCCACCACCAGGCCGATGCCCCAGCCCATGAAGGCAAAAGCTGGCCCGTCGAGGTCGAATGGCACAAGCGCCATGGCCGTCACGGCGGATGGCATCACGATAAAGGAGACGATCGGCATTGCGGCGAGATTGGCAAACAATCCGAGCGGGGCCAGGCGATGAAAATGCCAGACGCCGAAAAACGTGGTCGCTACACCCGCCACAATCGACGTTACCGCCAGCGCGGTGGCAAATGTCAGTATTTTTTGGGCATTTTGGGCAAATACGCCGCGCTGTTCCAGGTTATGGCCACCAGCCGCCAAATGCCGCCTGTCGCGCCAGCGTGACCAGGCCCGGTACACAGCAATGAGCGCAGCCGTTGCGGCAAACGACATCTGAAAGCTCGGACCCACGACCTCGTGCGGCTGAAGCACGATGATGATCGCCGCCGCGATGGCCAGGTTGCGCATTGTAATTGCCGGACGATCAAGCAGCAGGGCAATCAACATGACGGCAAGCATCAGAAATGAACGCTGCGTTGCAATCCCCGAGCCTGAAACAAACAGATAGAGGAACGCCGTGGCCAACGCGGCGGTGGCGGCATATTTGCGAACCGGGTGCTGCGATGCGAAGCCCGGAAAAAGCGCAAACGCGAAGCGGAAAACCGCGATCACAGTGCCGGCCACCAACGCCATGTGCAGTCCGGATATCGATAGGATATGCGCCAGACCGGTGCGCCGAAGCGCTTCATTGACCTCATCTGGAATGCCGCTCTTTGCGCCGGTGATCAAGGCTGCGGCGATCTCACCTTCCTGCCCGCCAATGCGCTGCTTTATCCTTTCGGTCAGCCAGACCCGGGACTGCTCAAGCAGAATTGCCGGGCGAGACGATGTGGCGGGATCGCTTTCCGTGATGATCTTTGGTTTGCCAAGGAAAAATCCGATCGCGCCAAGACGGCGAAAATAGTTGTGAAAGGCAAAATCGAACCCGCTTGGCCGCACCGGGCCGGAATGAGGCATCAATTGCATCCGGCCGCGCAGCACCATTCCGGGCTTGAGCGCCTCTGGCAGGTTACGGCCCACGATCCTCACCCGGTCGGGAGCATATTTCAGGTGCGGCCGTTTGCTCGCAAGAACATCCATTGTCACCCGGGTTTTGCCGCCTGGCTGATGCTCAAGCGCGGTAATCAGGCCGGTCAGTTCCGTCGATACCGCCGAACCCAGCATTTTTGTGCCGGCGCGCCAGGTCTCGATTTTGCCGGCAAGCGCACCGCCGAGGATTAAAAAAGCAGCCAACAGCAACGGGCCGGCAACCGGCCTGGCTCTGACCAGATAGGCGATTGGGGCGAGGATGGCAGAGCCGGCCAGCAAGGCGGACCAATCCGGTTCGGCGGAGGCGGTGAAATATAAAATCGCTCCGATTGCCAATAAAACCGGAACAAACAGAAACGGCGTTGCGAAATCCGTTTCGGTTTCGAGCGCCTGGCGCAGGATTGCACGAAAATCCCGGCGGCGGCGCAGTTTCTTCGCGATACCGGGCAATGGGCGGCTTTGCGGTGCCAAAACGCGGGGGCGTTTCAGCTTTTCCGCCTGATCACCGGCCTCAGTTTGATTGTCCCGGTCGCTGACCTGGAACAATTGCCGCTCGTCGATCCTGTCCTGCCTGACGCGCATAACCACTCGAACGGGGCTTTCTCAAACCCCGCATGACTTGCGCCCCGGAAAACTCATGCTACATCAACGGCAAATGAAATTCATCAGGTTCTGCGCCTTGGCTCTGAGAATATGGCCGGGCCTGACCTCCAGCCACGTGAAAGCCGGTCATGTCCGATACAATTGTTACCCGTTTTGCGCCCTCACCCACCGGTTTTTTACATATTGGTGGCGCGCGAACAGCCTTGTTCAACTGGCTTTATTCGCAGCATGCGGGCGGAAAAATGCTGCTTCGCATCGAAGATACGGACCGGGAGCGCTCAACCGACGCGGCCACGGCGGCAATTCTGGATGGGCTAAGCTGGTTGGGGCTTGAATGGGATGGCGAGCCGGTATCGCAGTTCGCCCGTGCAGACCGCCACCGTGAAATTGCCATGCAACTGCTTGATGACGGGAAAGCCTATCGCTGTTACGCCAGTGCCGGGGAGCTGGCCGAAATGCGCGAAAAGGCACGCGCTGAAGGGCGTCCGCCGCGCTATGATGGCCGCTGGCGCGACCGCGATCCGGCCGATGCCCCGCAAGGGGTTGCTGCCGCCATTCGCATCAAGGCGCCGAAAGACGGCGACACAATCGTTCACGATCTGGTTCAAGGCGATGTTCGTTTTCCAAACAAGGATCTGGATGATTTCATCATTTTGCGCTCCGACGGCAATCCAACCTATATGCACGCTGTCGTCGTCGATGATCACGACATGGCGGTAAGCCATGTAATCCGCGGCGACGATCATCTCACCAATGCGGCCCGGCAACAAATTATCTACCAGGCGCTTGGATGGGACGTTCCGGTGATGGCGCATATCCCGCTGATTCATGGGGCCGACGGCGCCAAGCTTTCCAAGCGCCATGGAGCGCTTGGCGTGGAGGCCTATCGCGAGATGGGATATCTTCCCGGCGCCCTTCGCAACTATCTTGCCCGGCTCGGCTGGAGCCATGGCGACGACGAGTTTATGACCACCGGGCAGATGATCGAGTGGTTCGATATCGGCGGCGTCAACAAGGCTGCCGCCCGGTTTGATTTCAAGAAACTGGAGGCGCTGAACGGACAGCATATTCGCGCGACCGGCGACGAAGCCCTCTGCAATGCCCTGATTGACGTGCTGCCCCACATTCCAGGCGGCGATTTGTTGACCGGATCGGTGACGCCTGAGCGGCGCCGGCAGCTTCTGGCAGCGATGCCGGGCCTGAAGGAGCGCGCCAAAACGCTTGTCGAACTGGCGCAAGGCGCTTCGTTCCTGTTTAGGCAGCGACCGCTCGACCTTGACGACAAGGCGGCCGGTATTCTTGGCGGAGACGGTATCGCAGAGCGCCTGGCGATGATCGCAAACCGTCTGGAAAAGCTCAGTGATTGGAATGCGGAAGCGCTTGAGGCGGAAATCCGCGCTATTGGCGAGGATGCGGGGCTGAAACTCGGTATGCTTGCGCAGCCATTGCGCGCAGCGCTTACGGGGAGAGCCACCTCACCTGGTGTATTCGACGTGCTGGCCGTGCTTGGCCGTGATGAGGCTTTGGCGCGCATCCGCGAGCAGGCACAGTAGGTTTTAACCGCAATTGCTTGCTGCACTGCAACAAATTCTCGACCCAGCGACTTGGCAGCACCCGAAAAATCGGATAGCTAAGGCGCACCTCCCAGATTTCCGACCATGTTGCACGGCAAAATCGTCGGTACTGATCATACGAAACACCCTGAAAGGAGTTCGCCATGTCCGACGAAACTGCACAGTTAAATTATGGTGGCGCCTCCCATGAGTTTAGGGTTTTCGATGGCTCAGTCGGGCCAAAGGTCATGGACATCGGTTCACTTTACCGGCAAACCGGCGCCTTTACCTATGACCCCGGCTACACATCGACGGCGAGCTGCGAGTCAAAAATCACCTATATCGATGGCGATCAAGGGGTTCTGCTTCACCGCGGCTATCCGATCGAACAATTAGCCGAGCATGGTGATTTCCTGGAAGTCTGCTACCTGCTGCTATATGGCGAACTGCCGAACAAGACGCAAAAGGAAGATTTTGACATCAGGGTCACGCGCCACACAATGGTGCACGAGCAGATGAACCGGTTTTTCACGGGCTTTCGCCGTGACGCCCATCCGATGGCCATTATGTGCGGCGTGATGGGTGCAATGTCGGCATTCTATCACGATTCAACGGATATTTCCGACCCGCACCAGCGCATGGTCGCCAGTCTGCGGATGATCGCGAAGACACCGACGATTGCGGCGATGGCTTACAAATATCATGTCGGGCAGCCATTCGTTTATCCGCGCAACGAGCTCAACTATGCGGCCAATTTCCTCAATATGTGCTTTGCGGTTCCTTGCGATGATTACCAGGCCAAACCGGTGCTTGCGCGCGCGATGGAGCGGATATTCATCCTCCACGCCGACCACGAGCAAAACGCTTCCACCTCGACGGTACGCCTTGCCGGTTCGTCGGGCGCCAATCCGTTTGCCTGTATCGCCGCTGGTATCGCCTGTCTTTGGGGTCCGGCCCATGGCGGCGCCAATGAAGCGGCCCTCAACATGCTGTCTGAAATTGGAACCGTGGATCGAATTCCCGAATTTGTCGCCCGCGCCAAAGATAAAGATGATCCCTTCCGCCTGATGGGTTTTGGCCACCGGGTCTACAAGAACTACGATCCGCGCGCGCGCATCATGCAAAAGACAACCCATGAGGTTTTGGGCGAGCTGGGCATCAAGGACGATCCGTTGCTCGATGTGGCAATGGAACTTGAGAAAATTGCCCTAACTGACGAATATTTCATCGAAAAGAAGCTTTACCCTAACATCGATTTCTATTCCGGAATAACGCTGAAGGCGCTTGGTTTCCCAACCACGATGTTTACCGTTCTGTTTGCGGTTGCACGGACCGTCGGCTGGATTGCCCAGTGGAAGGAAATGATCGAGGATCCGCATCAGAAAATCGGCCGGCCACGCCAGTTATATACCGGTGAGCCGAGCCGCGATTACGTGCCGATCGCCAGCCGCTAAGAAATATTTTGCAATTTGGCGGTTCGAAGCACGATTTCAGCCGCCAGATCACCAGCCGGCTTTTTGGTGATCAATGCCCCGCGCACGGCGGCAAACCCCTCCAGCTGTGCCGACCGGGCCGGGCCGTCAGCCATCAGCGCTTCGATGGTCCGGGCAATCAGGCCGGGCCGGATAAACCGGTCGTAGAATTCTGGGACAATAGCTTTATCGGCAATCAGGTTCGGCAGCGACGCTGACCATGTGGTGATCAACGGGTAGGCAAGCCGCATCAGAAAATCGCCCCGGTAACAGGACGCTAGGGGAACACCGCAAAGCGCAAGCTCAAGCGAGACCGTGCCTGATGCCGCCAGTGCCGCATCTGCGGTGCCGAATGCGCGCCATTTTTCATCATTGCCGGTGCTGATTTCCACCTCCGCCCTGCAATCGGCTGCAAGCGCGCGCACCTCGTCTTCAACGCGCGGCACCGTCGGGATCGACACGCGAAGCTTGTGACCGCGCTCGATGAGTTGATTGACCGAGGCGACGAATGCTGGCCCGAGACCGGCCACTTCGCTTTTTCGCGAGCCTGGCAATACCAGTAGATGTTTTGCGTCTTGCGCGCCGCGCCGACGCTGTTCCTGGCTTTCCCTGGCCGCCAGAATTCCAGGATGGGCAGCCAGGCGATGGCCAACGAATGTGCCGGGCGGGCCGTTAAGCTTTTTCAATTCACCTGGTTCAAACGGCAGCAAGCATAAAACATGGTCGGTATAGGGTTTCATTTTGGCAGCACGGCCCGGCAGCCAGGCCCAGACCGACGGGCAGACATATTTGACAATGGGTATCGCGGGATCAAGTTTGCGGATTTTGCGCGACACGCGAAGATTGAACGCCGGGCTGTCGATGACGACGACACAATCGGGTTTTGCATCGACAATTTTGCGGGCTGTCGAACCGATCAGACTGACAAGGCGCGGCAGATCGCGAATGACCGCCGTTGCTCCCATAATGGCGATGATAGCCGGATCGAACATGGTCTGCATGCCTTCGGCTTGAAGATGGGTACCGCCCGCGCCGATGATTTCGATATCGCTTTCGATACGCCGTTTTATCGCGCCAACGAGATCGGCGCCGAGCAGATCGCCTGATTCTTCACCGGCTATTATGGCCAGCCGGAATGGTGGCGTCTGTCCGCTCACAATATTTCTGCCTCAAGACCGTAGATAAAAACTTTGCTTTCACGGGCTTTTTTGAGCGTGAATTCCCGCTCCAAGATGAGCGACCGGCCCGCCTCCAGCGCGATGCCCGACAACTCCGCTGCTGCCACAGCCTCCACGGTAGCCGGCCCGATTGCGGGTAAATCTGCACGCAACTCCTGGCCCGCTTTGGCGCATTTGACCAAAACCCCTCCCCGCGCGCCTGCAAGCCGGCCGTGATGGCGAAGATCGATCATCCGGGCCAACAGCCCATCCGTTCCCTCAATGCCCTCCAGTGCGATGGCCCGCCCACCGATGGCAATCGCCGCCTGCCCGATATCGAGCGCACCGATTGCCCTGGCAGCTTTGGCGGCGGCCTCGATATTGCGCATATCCTGTTTGGACGGTTTTGCGCCGGTGATAACGCCTTGTTCTGTCAGGAGTTCAGGAAACACGTCCTGGACAGCAATCACCCGGATGCCGGCATTTTCGATATGGTTGATGACAGCCCTTAAAAGCCCGTCATCGCCCTTTGCCAGCGCCCAAGCGACGTCGATGAACGCCCGGATCAATCCCAATCCCGGCCGCACTTCCGTCAGCCGGGGCCGGCGCGATACAGTCCCCGCCAATAGGACATGCGTGGCGCCATATGCCTTTAAGCGGGAAACAAGATTGCCAAAATCGCCAAGTGCCATCGCTTCGGCGGTGTGGCCGCCAAAACGCGCGGCATCATCCGCCTCGCCCTCAATCATCAAAATACGGGTGCTGGTGCCTGTTTCGGCCAGCCGGTCGGCAATCTCGGCCGGCAGGGAACCGCCGCCGGCCACAATTACAACCGTTGCGCCCGGTGGCAGCGTGTTTTCGGCCAGCGGCCTATTCGTCGATTTCACTGCCGTCATCAGAGGAGCCACCCTGTTTCGGCACACAATAGTATCTTTTTGATCGGGCGGTAAGAAAATCAACGATTTCAATCACCACCGGGATGCCGGCAAAGGCCTCGCGCGCAGCGGTAGCGTTTTCAACAATTGTCCCGTTCCCGTCAAATATCATGCGATAGGCTTTGCGAAGCGCCAGAATATCGGATCTGACAATGCCCGACCGTTTCATTCCGATGATGTTGAAACCGCGCAAAACGGCCTTGTTGCCTGCCGCCATGCCATAGGGAATGACATCCCCCACCAGCGCGGTGCATCCACCGATGAACGCGTGATGGCCAACGCGCACAAACTGGTGCAGCGCCGTTAACCCGCTAATGGTGACGTGGTCACCTATCTCACAATGACCGGCAAGCGTCGCGCCATTGGCCATGACGACTGAATTGCCGATTATGCAGTCATGGGCCACATGGCAATAGGCCATCAGATAGCAATTATCGCCGATTGTTGTCTTGCCAAGTCCGGTGTCGGAGCCCACATGCGCGGTCATGCCTTCGCGCAGGACACAGTCAGAGCCGATAACGAGCTGCGTTGGTGTGCCGGTGTGTTTAAAGTTTTGCGGCTGGGCGCCAAGTGTCACCTGCGGCCATACGCGCGTTCGCGAACCGAGAGTGGTTCGGCCCTGCACTGTCACATGGCTCATCAACTCGACCCGCTCGCCAAGCACTGCCTCGCTTGAGACATGGCAGAACGGGCCGATCCTGACGCCAGCCCCCAACGTTGCCCCCGGCTCGACGACCGAACTGGGGTGAACCTCAGGGCCACCTATTTGCCCGGTCATCCCGCAGACACGTCCTGCGAAGACGCCATCATGGCGGTGATCACCGCTTCGGAGGCTATGTCGCCACCGACTTTCGCCTCGCAGGCAAACTTCCAGATGTTGCGCCGCTGTTTCAGTTTTTTAACATGGATCGACAACTGGTCGCCGGGTCTGACCGGGCGGCGGAACTTGGCGCTTTCTATCGACATGAAATAGACCAAATCGGTTTTCCCGGAAGTCGCGTTCATGCATATCGCACCAGCTGTCTGCGCCATGGCTTCTACCATCAAAACGCCAGGCATAACCGGGTTTTCCGGGAAATGGCCAACAAAAAAGGGCTCGTTGATCGTCACATTCTTGATGCCGGTGGCGGAATTGTCGCCATCCACCTCGATGATCCTGTCGACCAGCAAAAACGGATAGCGATGGGGCAAAAGCTCCATGATCCGGGCGATTTCCAGCGTGCCAAGCTCTCCCAAGGCTTCCTCAGCCATCGGTCCTGCCTTTCTTCCTTCTTGCTTCCGCCAACGACTTTATCGCCGCCACTTCACGGAAAAATTCCTTAACCGGTTTTGCCGGCGCGCCGGCCCACCTGCCGCCTGCCGGTACATCATGCATAACACCGGCATTGGCTGCCAGTTGCGCGCCATCGCCAACGGTCAGATGATCGGCAAGCCCAACACGCCCGCCAAGCATGACATAGTCACCGACAACCACCGAGCCGGAAATGCCACAATGGGCAGCAATCGCGCAATGACGGCCGATGCGCACATTGTGGGCAATCTGCACCAGATTGTCGATCTTTGTCCCCTCGCCCACCACCGTGTCGTCCATGGCCCCGCGATCAATCGTGGAACCAGCACCAATTTCCACATCATCCTGGATGATGACACGTCCGATCTGCGGCTGTTTTTCCAGTCCAGACGTTCCCGGCACATAGCCAAACCCATCCTGCCCGATATGTGTGCCGGCGTGAATTGACACCCGGTTGCCTATCAGCGCCGCAATCACGCAGGCACCCGGGCCGATATAGCTGTCGCGCCCGATTGTCACCAGAGGGCCGATGACAGCGTTGGGCGCAATCACCGTTCCAGACCCGATCAATGCACCGCGCCCGATAACAGCGCCTGCTTCAACAACGGCTCCAGGCTCAATTTGTGCGTCACTGGAAACATGCGCTGCCGGGGAAACACCGGTTTCACCGGTTAAAGGTTCGGGACGAATGGCGCTTGGAAAAAGAACGCGCCCGACGGCACCAAAATCCGCCCGCGGGCGTTTGGATACAAGCACGGCAATGCCCTGCGGCACGTGTTCTATCAGTGCCGCCGGACAAAGGATTGCCCCGGCGGCCAGCTGGCTCACCGCTCCCGCCTGCCGGCGGCCTTCGGCATAGACCAGCAGCCCCTCACCGCCACCGGATAATGGTGCGATACCTGAAATCGGGTATTCCGACTGATCAGAATTAGGCAAATCCGCACCAACCAGCGCGGCTATGGCGCTTGCCGTGATCATCTGCGAAGGCGGGAAGAACACCAATTCGGTCATGAATACCTTCTGCGCCGGCCAAATTTCGGCCTGGCGGAAAAACCGGTCCTAGAACCTGGTCGATATGCCGAAATTGAACTCTTGCAACTGGTCTGTCGACAGCTTTTCGACCGGAACCGCATAATCAATCCTAAGCGGACCGAACGGGGAATTCCAAAGCAAACTCGCACCAACCGATGCGCGCAGCGACGAACCGGTGCTCTGCAGAGGTAACGCGGCTACAGTCGGTGTCAGATTGTTGCCATAAAGTGTCGCGGCATCCGCAAACACGGCGCCCTTGATGCCGAGGCTTTCTGGAACAACCGGTAATGGGAACTGCGCTTCGACGGAACCGTGGAAATAGGTGGTACCGCCCAGATGATCGTTCGATCCCGGATCGAACGGTCCCCAACTGGCGGCCTCAAAACCACGAATGATCTTGCTATTGCCATGAAACAGATCAAACACCCTCTGGGTGCCGCCGCCATAATAGGTGATATGACCTGCGCCGCCGGAAATCACACCAACGACATTCGCCTCATCCAAAATCGGGCGATAATAGGATGCACGGCCGGTAAACTTGGCATATTTGGCATCACCGCCAAGGCCGGCAACCTCAACGGTAGTGGTCGCATAGATGCCTTCACGCGGGTCCTTTACATCGTCGATTGTATTATAGACCAGTGATCCGCTAACCGACGATTTTGTCCAAGGGCCAATATTAAATGCGGTGACTATAGCAGCCGGCACAACGACACCTAACGCGCCGGTCGGCGTATATTTTTCCTGGCTGAAATTATAGGCGATCTGACCGGTCAGCACTTTGGTTATCGGCAATCCAAAGCGGACTGTCGCTCCGTTCAGCTCGGTGTCGTAGGAGAGGTCTTCACGGGTGTTGCTGTAGACATCAAAACCACCGGCAATCCGGCGGCCGAACAGGTAGGGTTCCGTGAAGGAAAGCTGATAGTTGCGCGTATCCTCACCGCCACCCACGGACACTTTGATAAACTGCCCGCGGCCTAAGAAATTGCGCTCAGTGACACCAATTTCCACCGAAGGACCCGGATTTGTGCCCCCGGTCGAATAACCACCACCAATTGAGAACTCGCCTGTCGATTTTTCAAGCACATCGACGACCAGCACCACCTGATCGGGCTGCGAGCCCGGTGCTGTCGAGATATTGACGGCGGTAAAATAATTCAGATCCTCCAATCGGCGCTTGGCGCGCTGCACGAGAACCTGATTGAACGCATCACCTTCGGACAGATCAAACTCGCGGCGGATCACATAATCCCGCGTACGGGTATTGCCACGAATTACAATGCGCTGAATGTAGCTGCGAGGTCCCTGATCGATGGAATAGACCACACTGATCGTGCGGCTCTCGAAATCACGGTTGCCGCTTGGATTGGCCTGCGCAAATGCATAGCCAAGACCGGACATGTGCTCGGTGAGGGCAATCAGCGTGTCCTCGACATCCTTGGCACTGTAAACGTCGCCCTCATGGGTCTCAAGAAGATGACGTAGTGATTCGCCATCCACCCCACTTACCGTGCTTTCAATCTCAACATTGCCAAAGCGATAGCGATCACCCTCGTCCATGGTGATCGTCACGATGTACTCATTTTCATTGTCGTCCAATTCGGCGGTCGCCGAAATTATCCGAAAATCGGCATAACCACGATTGAAATAGAACCGGCGCAGCGTTTCCTCATCCGCGCGCAGACGATCTTCGTCATAGACGTCGTCGCGGCCAATGAATGAAAACAGATTGGATTTCTTTGTTGCAATGATACCGGACAGGCGACGGTCCGAATAGGCATTGTTGCCGACGAAATTGAGTGTTGCGATTTTTGTGCGTCCGCCTTCAGTGATCTCGAAAACCACATTCACGCGGTTGCTGCCCAGATCGATAACCTGAGAGCTGACGATAGCGTCGCTGCGGCCAATGGACGAATAGGCGTCACGAATGGCCTGTTCATCGAGCTCCAGCGTCGATTGTGAAAATGTTCCCCGCGGTTTCAATTGCACCGCACGCCCAAGTCGATCATCCTTGATCTTCTTGTTGCCCTGAAACAGGACCTGATTGATGACGGCGTATTCCTCAACTGTCACCACCAGGGTACGGCCGACGCGGTTCACCCGCACGTCCGAAAACAAACCTGTTGAAAACAGGCGCTTAACCGCCGCATCAACATCGCCATTGTCGAATGAAGCACCTGGCTTGATACCGACATAGCTTCGAACAGTCTCATCATCGACGCGCTGATTGCCCCGCACCTCGATTGATGAAACAACGGCCGCATTGGCCGTGGACACCGCACCGAACTGTAGCGCCATGCCTGCCGAAAACGCGGCGATTGCAAACATTGCGACCACTGACGCGGTACGCATGAAATTCCATATTGCCTTCATAGGGCCAAATTACCTTTTTTTTCTCGTAATCCCCACGGCGAGAAACCCGGATCCCCGGTTCAATTCCCTTATCGTATTAACCGGATTTTATCTATACGCAAGACATTCGGTTAATTTCGGTTTACGAATTGAACCAGCGTGACATTCCGGTCACGCCAATCCGGCTTTATGGTAAACAGCTTGTGAATGTTCGTGGCAAAACAATGGCGGTCAGCAGCCGAAAATATCGTTCCAGAAAACGAAAACCATGAATGCCGCAACGAGAAGCAGTCCGATTCGGAAAAATATCTCCATAACCCGTTCGGAAGGTGGCTTTCGCGCGATCGCCTCATAGCCGTAAAACATCAGATGCCCGCCATCGAGCGGTGGAATGGGTAGCAGGTTCAAAAACCCGATACCGACCGATAAAAGCGCTGTCAGTTGCACCAGCCATTCGATTCCGCGTTTGGCCGCCCTGCCGGCCATATCCGCTATTTTGACGGGCCCTCCAAGCTGGCACCGATCTTCGCGGCCGGATGCAAATCGCTTCAAAAATTGTGCCGTACGGACAATGACGTAGCCGGTTTCAAAAATCGCCTCGCCCGCCGCTTCCAGCGGGGTAAACTCAATGATTTTGGGTTTGCCAAGCGATTCGTCGTTTTGAACCCCGATCAGGCCGATTTTGATTTTACCGCCAAGTGGATCGGTCTGTTCCCTGATTTCCGGTGTCGCCACGAGCTCGATTTCCTCGCCGTCGCGAAACACAACAAACAATATCTCATCTCCGGCGCGTGCGGAGACGTAGCGCTGCACATCGTTGAAGGTTTTGACTTTGTGTCCGTCCAGTGAGACGAACCGGTCGCCGGCCATGAAACCGGCAGCAGCGGCGGGACCGTCGGGTAGCACTTTGGCCACGGTTGGCTCTGAGATAAATTTTCCGTAAACCGTAAACATGATCGCAAATACGGCCGCCGTCAGAATAAAGTTGAAAAACGGACCGGCAAATACAGTTGCCGCGCGTTTCCACACCGGCTGATTGTGGAAGGCGACTTTTTGCTCTTCCTCGGAGAGCTTTTCCATCTCCTCGCTGTTCGGCGTGCTGGTGACAGTCATGTCGCCGGTAAACTTGACATAGCCGCCAAGCGGAATGGCTGATAGTTTCCAGCGAGTGCCGCGACGGTCGTTAAACCCCGCCAGTTCTGGCCCGAACCCCAGCGAAAACGCTTTGACCCCGATGCCGCACCAGCGGCCGACGAGATAGTGGCCCATCTCGTGCACAAAAACGACGACGGACAGGACGATCAGAAAGGGCAGTATCGTACCGATCAGAATTCCATCTGTGCTAAACAGGTTTACGACGATATCGGGCAAGTGGTTTCCTTCGAGCTTCCGATTGCGGTTTCCCGCATAAGTAGCAGCCAGTAAAGTAGCGTGCCTAGTGAGATAGGTTCAAAACAGAATCGAGGCCGGGTTGTTCAACCTGCCGCCAAGCGCTCCAATCACATAAAGCGCTATGGCGGCTGCAACAAGACCATCCACCCGGTCCATGACGCCGCCATGTCCTGGGATGAGATGGCTTGAATCCTTCACACCGGCCTGCCGCTTGATGTGCGATTCAAAAAGATCACCGAGTTGAGAGACAATCGACAGCGCCAGCGCTACCACGAAAATACCGTAACTGGCGGTTCCAGCCATGCTGGCGACAATCATTCCGGCCGCGACACCACCTATTGTTCCCCCGATGGCGCCCGACCAGGTTTTGCCCGGAGAAATAGACGGTGCCAGTTTTGCTCCGCCAAAAAAACGCCCGGTGAAATAGGCCATAATATCGGTGAGCCATACCACAGCGAACAAAAACAGGATCGCAATAAGGCCCGAATCGGCGTCTCCGCGCAAAAACGCCAGCGCAAAGCCTGAAAATGCCGCATAGCCAAACCCTTTTGCCACCCAAAGCCCCTGCCCGCCGGTCTCGGCAATGATCGACGCGGCGACGCCTGCGACGAGGATCACCACCAGCATGCTCATAGCGCCAAGACCAAACAGAAGACCTGCCGCGACAGCGGCAAACAGCGCAAAGGCCAAAACCCGGTGGCCGGGCTTAAGCCCGCCGGGTGTCATCGATATCCATTCAAACAGCATTGCTGATGCAATGGCGGCGGCCAGCAACCGGAAGGCAAAGCCCCCGATCCATGTCAGACACAAAACCGCGACGATCAATATGACGGCTGATACAACACGTTGTTGCAGATTGCTTAGTCCTGACAAAGTCATGTCGCAGCCACTTGCGCGGCCAGCCCACCAAACCGGCGGTCGCGGGCGCAAAAATCGTCAATGGCCTTTTCAAGATCGGCCTGGCTGAAATCTGGCCAGTAGCAAGGCATGAAAGCAAACTCGCTATAGGCGGCCTGCCAGAGCAGAAAATTCGACAGCCGCTGTTCGCCGCTGGTGCGGATGATCAGCTCCGGATCCGGTATGCCGGCGGTATCGAGATGGGCGGTAACCAGATTGCCGCAAATCGAGGAACTGGACAGTTCGCCGCGTTCGACCTTTTCGGCGATGCGCGTAAATGCCCGGGTCATTTCATCGCGGGCACCGTAGTTGAATGCGATGATCAGGTTCATCGCCTCGTTTTCGGCAGTCAACTGTTCGGCCTCGACTAGGAGCGCCGAAATATCGGGTTTCAGATTGGAACGGTTGCCAATTATCCGGATACGGACACCGTTTTTGTGCAGCTCGGCCAGATCCTTGCGGATGAACAGTTTTAACAAGCCCATCAAATCGCTGATTTCGGTTTCCGGCCGGGTCCAGTTTTCTGACGAAAAGGCAAAAACCGTGAGGTAGGTGATCCCCAAATCGCCAACGGCCCGGACGGTCCGCCGCAACGCTTCCACACCGGCACGATGGCCTGCGGTTCGCGGAAGACCGCGTTCCACGGCCCAACGGCCATTTCCGTCCATGATAATGGCTATGTGAGCAGGTTGGGCCATTTATCTCCTCAGGGCTCGAACCGGCAATTGCCGGAAGCGCTCCCACAGCGCATATCAGACCTGCATGATCTCCGCTTCCTTTTCCTCAAGAAGCATGTCGATTTCAGCGATAATGTCGTCAGTCACCTTTTGTACGCGATCAGCACTGGCATGGTGCTCGTCCTGGCTGATTTCGCTGTCCTTCTCGGCCTTTTTAAGGTGATCCATGCCATCGCGGCGGACATTGCGGGCGGCAATCCGGGCATTTTCGGCGTATTGGTGCGCTATCTTCACCAGCTCCTTGCGCCGTTCCTCATTGAGCTCAGGCAGCGGGATGCGCAGATTTGTGCCGTCAACGATCGGATTGAAGCCGAGATTGGATTCGCGGATCGCCTTGTCCACCGCCTGAACCTGCGTCTTGTCCCAGACCGACACCGACAGCATGCGCGGTTCCGGTACGGATATCGTCGCCACCTGGTTGAGCGGCATCGGCGAACCATAGGCCTCGACCATCACCGGATCGAGCAAATTGGCCGAAGCGCGACCGGTGCGAAGCGAAGCAAGATCGCTTTTGAACGCACCGACGGCACCATCCATGCGCCGCTGCAAATCTTTGAAATCGATACCATCACTCATGTTGCACTCTCCGTCATATGATCCGGCTATTCGCCCGAGACCGTGGTGCAGCGGCCGCCGCCGGACAAAATGGCGCCGAAACCGCCCTTCTCATGTATTGAATACACGATTATGGGGATGTTGTTCTCGCGTGCAAGCGCTATTGCGGCTGTGTCCATCACTGACAAGCCGCGCGATATGACCTCGCTATGGGAAATGTGCTCAAACCGGGTCGCACCCGGGTCCTGATTGGGGTCGGCCGAATAGACACCATCGACCTGTGTTCCCTTGAAAAGCGCATCGGCGCCGATTTCTGCCGCCCGCAACGCTGCAGCTGAGTCGGTGGTGAAATAGGGATTTCCGGTGCCGCCGGCAAAGATCACCACGCGGCCCTGATCCATATAGGAACTGGCCTTGCGCTGGGAAAAACTCTCGCAGATTTCGGGCATGGCGATGGCGGAGAGCACAACCGCATCAACGCCAAGCTTGACCAGCGATGTGCGCAAAGCCAGCGAATTGATCACCGTGGCGAGCATCCCCATGTGATCACCGGTGACGCGATCCCCGCCCTTGGAGGCGACGGCAACGCCGCGAAAAATATTGCCACCGCCGATGACCACCGCAACCTCGATGCCCATCGAGCGGGCTTCGGCGATATCTGACGCAATCCTGTCGGCAACCGAAACATCGATACCAAATCCCTGCTGACCCATCAGGGCTTCGCCGGAGGCCTTAAGAAGCACGCGCTTGTAATGTGGTTTGCCGGACATTGGATTTCCTGATTGCGGGGGCCAAGTCCCGATACAACAAGGGCGCTGCGATGTCACGCAGCGCCCTTCATGTTTCTGAACTGTTATTCGTTGTCGGTAAGCCGTTCAGCCTCCGGCAGCGGCCGCCACTTCGGCAGCGAAGTCACCTTCTTCGCGTTCAATGCCTTCACCCAGAGCAAACCGCACGAATCCGGTTATTTTTGCCGGCGCGCCGATGTCCTTTTCGGCCTCTTTTATCGCCTGTTCGACGGTCTGGTCAGGATTGATCACGAATGCCTGTTTTAGAAGAACAACCTCTTCGAAGAACTTGCGCATGCGGCCTTCGACCATTTTTTCGACGATGTTGTCGGGCTTGCCCGATTCGCGCGCCTGTTCGGCAAATATCGCCTTTTCGCGTTCGGCGGCTGCCGGATCGACATCTTCTGCCGTCAGCGCCATCGGATTGACGGCAGCCACATGCATCGCGACCTGGCGGGCAATGGCGTTGGCCGCCGTCGCATCGCCCTCGGTTTCAATCGCAACCAGAACGCCGATCTTGCCTAGACCGTCGGCTGCGGCATTGTGGATATACATCGCGACAGCGCCGCTTTCGATCGACAATTTTGCCGAACGGCGAAACGACATGTTCTCGCCGATCGTGCCGACAGCATCTTTGATGGTGTCGGTGACAGACTTGCCCGTGCCTGGGTAATCGGCCGATGCCACCGCATCGTCAGATCCATCGGTGCCAAGTGCAACCGAAGCAACATTTTGCACGATCTCCTGAAACGCATCGTTGCGGGCGACAAAATCGGTTTCCGAATTGACTTCAACGACAACCGCGCTGGTGTCATCGGATGCCACGCCGATAAGGCCTTCGGCGGCGGTGCGGCCTGCCTTCTTGTCGGCTTTGGCGATACCCTTGGCGCGCAGCCAATCGACTGCGGCTTCCAGATCGCCGCCGGTTTCGATCAAAGCCGCCTTGCAGTCCATCATGCCGGCGCCACTCATGTCGCGAAGCTGTTTTACTTGTGCTGCGGAAATGCTCATAATTGCCTCTTTCAGACCATCTTATCTGCGGGGAGATAGAGGTGGGCCAATTAGGGCCACACCCCATTCCAACCCGATCCACCATGCAAAAATCGCCAAACGATCAGCGGATCAGGATTTTTTCTCTTCTTCTTTTGCATCATCCGTGGCGGCATCTGCATCCTTGGCAGACGTTTCTTCGGCTGGCGCGGCTTCTGTTTCTTTAGCGGGTGCCTCTTCGGCTGGCGCGGCTTCCACTGCTTTAGCCGGCGCTTCTTCGGCTGGCGCGGCTTCTGCCTCAGCTGCCGGAGCTTCTTCCAGCACCGGTTCGGCCGGTGCTTCAGCCGATGCGCCAATATCTGCGCCGGAAGACCCTTGCTGGCGCGCAATACCGTCAATGGCTGCCTTGGCAATCAGGTCGCAATAAAGCGCGATTGCGCGGGCCGCATCGTCATTGCCCGGTATCGGATAATCGATCTGATCGGGATCGCAGTTTGAATCGACAATTGCCACAACCGGAATGCCAAGACGCTTGGCCTCCTGGATGGCGATCGCTTCCTTGTTGGTGTCGACGACGAACAGAAGATCAGGTGTTGATCCCATATCCTTGATACCGCCAAGGGCGCGGTTCAGTTTTTCGCGCTCACGGTCGAGGTTCAGGCGTTCTTTCTTGGTGAACCCCTCGACTTCGCCTGACAGCATGCCATCGAGCTTGCGCAAGCGTGAAATCGAATTGGAGATCGTCTTCCAGTTGGTCAGCATACCGCCAAGCCAGCGGGCATTGACAAAATACTGGGCGGAACGTCCTGCCGCGTCAGCGATGATCTCGGATGCCTGACGCTTGGTGCCGACAAACAGCACGCGGCCACCTCCGGCCACCGTGTCGGACACAACTTTCAGCGCCTGATCGAGCAGCGGCACCGTCTGGCTGAGATCGATAACGTGAATATTGTTACGGGCTCCGAAAATATATTGCGACATTTTCGGGTTCCAGCGGTGGGTCTGGTGTCCGAAGTGAACACCGGCCTCCAGCAGCTGGCGCATGCTGAAATCTGGCAAAGCCATGGTTGTTTTCCTTTCCGGTTTAACCTCCACGGACCAATAGCGAAATAGCCGCCACCGGGGGTCCTTGCCGGATTTCTCCCGTCAAGAACCAAAGTCCGTGTGTGGAATGAGCGCGCCTATAGACGGGAAACGCCCTGAATGCAAGAGGCTGACCGGCTCCGCTTTAATATCAGACCGCGCGCCTGCGGTCGGGATGCAGGCTGTTTCCGAGAATCTGGTCGCTGCCATCAATGACGTGACGGCTGCTACCGATAAGCAAAGGATCTGGGGACTTGACAAGCCGCCGGTCTTTTTCTGGGTATTCGAGCGACGTTAGGAAATGGCGCATACAGGCAAGGCGCGCCCGCTTCTTGTCGTCCGATTTGACAATCGTCCACGGAGCGTCAGCGGTGTCGGTGTAGAAAAACATCGCCTCCTTTGCTTCGGTATAGTCATCCCATTTGTCGAGCGACTGACGGTCGATCGGCGACAATTTCCATTTCTTCAACGGTTCGCGCTCGCGCGACTTGAACCTGCGCAATTGTTCTTTTCTGGTAACGGAGAACCAGTATTTGAACAGGATGATGTTGTTGCGCACCATCATGCGTTCGATTTCGGGGGCCTCACGCATGAATTCAAGATATTCATTGGCTGAACAAAACCCCATTACCCGTTCGACACCGGCGCGATTGTACCAGGAACGGTCGAACAGGACGATTTCTCCGCCTGAGGGAAGGTGCTCGATATAGCGCTGGAAAAACCATTGCGATTTTTCACGGTCGGTCGGCTTGTCCAGCGCGACCACGCGCGCACCGCGCGGGTTCAAATGCTCGGCAAACCGCTTGATTGTGCCGCCCTTTCCGGCAGCATCACGGCCCTCAAACAGCATAACGACTTTCTGGTTGGTGGATTTGACCCACTCTTGAACTTTCAACAGTTCGACCTGGAGCTGAGCTTTCTGCCTTTCGTAGGATTTGCGGGCGAGTTTTTTCTTGTAAGGATACTCGCCGGTCTCAAACATCCGGCGGATTACGTCGGGATTGTTCCTGATCTGATCGGTGGGCATGGACCGCAGGTTTTCTTGCCAGTCTGAGACGGCATCTGCGCCAGCCGCTTGTTCCCCATTGCCATCGGGGTTGATGGTTTCGGCCCCGTCCGCCAGCTGATCTGGCGATGTGGTATGAATTTTGCCATTCGGCTTACTCGGCGTCGCGACCATGACCGTCCCCTCAGATTAGATATCTATCAAACGACTGACTTATATAGAAAATTTAAAAAAACCGGTTGATTTAAGTCAACCTAACGGCATTTTTTCTGCTAGATAAGAAGCAACTTAAAAGACAGTTAAAATCAAAACCCAGTCTTGAAGCCGCTACCCGTCTTTTTTGATCTCGACGGAATGCGGATAGGGGATGGATATTCCGGCCTTGTCGAAAGCTTCCTTGACCTGTCTTATCATTTTGAATTTCAGCTCCCAGTAGTCGCCCGCATTGCACCAGAGGCGGACGCCGAGATCGACGGAAGAATCGCCGAGATTGAGTACCCTCACCCAAGGTGCCGGATCTTTGTGCACCCTGTCGTCTGCGCCCGCGACTTTCTCGATCACGGCGCTCGCCTTGCCAATATCATCGCCGTAGTCGATGCCGAATGTGAGGTCGAGGCGGCGCGTTGGATTGGAGGAATAGTTTGAAATGACAGATCCCCAGGCCTTACCGTTAGGCATGATGATCTGGACATTGTCGGGTGTGGTGAGTTCGGTGAGGAATAGATTGATGTCTTTCACCGTACCAGAAGTGCCGTCAATATCGACATATTGGCCAAGCTTGTATGGCCGGAAGATGATGATCAAGACGCCGGCGGCGACGTCGCTTAGCGTGCCTTGAAGCGCCAGGCCGATCGCAAGGGTTGCCGCGCCGAGAACGGCGACCAGGCTGGTGGCCTCAACGCCAAACAGATTGAGCACCGCAATAATTGTGACGGTGAGTATCAGCCAGCGCACGATTGAAGCGGCAAAATTACCGACCGTATTGTCAATTCGCGGACTTGCATTGACGCGGCGGCGAACAAACCGGCTTATCACGCGCGCGGTCAACCAGCCGCCAATCAGGACGATGATCGCTTTGACCACGTTGTATGCCAGCGCCCCGAAAGGGCCTAATTGCTCAAACAGCTCCGCCAATTTTCAAAACTCCATGTCAGTGTTTCGAATTGACGATAATTAAAGCGCGCTGGCTCTGCAAGGCAGCAGATATTATTGCTTTAGTCGCAGTCGGCCGGTCTATCAAAAATCGACAGATCGACCAGCTTGCCGGTCATAGAGAACTCTCCATAATCCATCAGAATTGAGCGGGTGATGCCATTGGGGTAGAGTTTGAAGGATATCCGGTAGACGGGCACTTCTTCGCCACCCTGCTCCGCCTGATCAAAATAGGCAATCGAGACGGGCCAGAACCCCTGCCCCTGCAATGATGCGATTGCCGTTTTTTCCGGATCCCCGGGCTTGGTGCTGCCCTGTTTGCCGACAATGACCGTGGTTGTCATCACCTGATCAGCGCCATCTGATCCATCAAACAGGGTGGTTTCGTAAAATGTCTCACCGCGGTCGACGCGTTGTAAAAGATCAACCAAATGCCGGGTTGGGAACTGGGTTTTTTCCAGTTCAATTTCGGTATCAGTCGGTTTGACCAGTTCAACGCTTGTTTTGCCGCCGCCGATATTCGCGGTTCCCCGGATTTCGCGATCCAGCTGCTGGTTGACATAGGACTTGGTGGCAAAGGAAAAACTTTTCCCCTCCGCATCCTCATAGGTGGTGGTCTGCTGATCGGTTACTCTGGTCGAGCCCTCGGTGGCGATTTCGGTGACAAAGCGAAAGTTCACCGTATAGCCTTCACAGGCGGAACCATCGAACTCATAAACCATCCGGCCGCGCAATTCGGTAATGCCGGATCGGTCAGAGGCGTCTTTCAGAGCAACGTCGTAGACGGCGCGATGCGGGGCCAGCGGGCTGGCTGCAAATGCCGGCGACGTTCCGGCCATGGCCATCCCGATCAGAATAGATGCTGTGGACCGCGTTATGTGCATTCGAAAGACCTCGATTGGGTGCAAAGACATGAAGGTTGCAGCATAGTGTAAAAAAATCATGGCGAAAGACAGCCAGGCAAGTCAAAATCAACTCCAACCAAATCAATTTTCTCAAATATGGAAACACATTATGACCGAAACGATCACAAAGCGGCTCGACCGGCTGGGGGTAAGCCTGCCGCAGGCCGCCGCGCCTGCCGCAAATTATGCCCCCTATTCGATGTCGGGCAATCTTCTGATGACCTCCGGTCAGCTGCCACTTCGTGACGGCACACTGATCGCGACCGGTTTATTGGGCAAAGACCTTGATATCGCAGCCGGTCAGGAAGCCGCCAGGCAGTGCGCGATCAACATTCTGGCGCAAGCCAAGGCAGCGCTTGGCGATCTGGACAAGATCGGCCGGATTATCAAAATCACTGTCTTCGTCGCTTCGGCGCAAACATTCACCGAACAGCATCTGGTGGCCAATGGCGCATCGGATTTTCTGGCTGACGCGCTCGGCGGGGCCGGTATTCATGCGCGTTCGGCGGTCGGCGTTTCCAGTCTGCCGATGAATGCGCCGGTTGAAATCGAAGCTATCATCGAGATTGGCTGACACATTGGATGACAAGGCGGCAAATGGCCCGCTTGACTGGCTGACGGCACGTCCCATCGCTCACCGGGGCCTGCACGATCTCAATCAGGCCTGTTGGGAAAACACGGCTACGGCATTCAGCCGCGCTGTGGCTGGCAATTTTTCCATCGAATGCGATGTCATGCTGGCGGGCGATGGTGTGCCGGTGGTGTTTCACGATCACGAGTTGAAACGGCTGACGGGAACCAAAGGGCTTGTCAGCGATACGGCATCAGGCGATCTGACCCAATTGACCATCGGCAAAACCGCCGACACGATCCCGCTTTTGTCTGATATGCTGGCGCTGGTTGATGGCCGCGTCCCGCTCATCATCGAGTTAAAGGGCAAAAAAGGCCATGATGATGGGCTTGTCGAAGCGGTCGCAGCAGCGCTTGGCGCCTATCATGGCAAGGCCGCGATCATGTCTTTTGATCATCATCTTGTCCGGAAATTTCCGGCCGAGGCACCAGGAATCCCTGCCGGATTGACCGCTGAGGGTCATGATGATGCGGCAATGGAGGCGCATTTTTCCATGCTCGCCCATGGTATCTCGTTTGTTTCCTACGAAGTGGCCGCCATTCCCAACCGGTTTACCGCCTTCATGCAACAGCAGATGCGCTGCCCGCTCATTAGCTGGACCGTGCGTGACAAACCTTCCGCCGCATTGACCTGGAGCCATGGCGGGCAGATCACTTTTGAAGGATTTAATCCGGACGATGAGTGAGCAGGAAACGAGCGTGGCTGAGAATACGCAGGATTTTATCATCCGCATCACCGGCAGCTTTACCGGGTTTGAACGGTCGCAATGGGAAACGCTTCTCGGTGCAAGCCGGTCCGCTGACCAATATAATCCGTTCATCAGCCACGCCTTTCTCAATGCGCTGGAAGCGTCCGGTTCGGCAGTTGCCGAGACCGGGTGGCTGGGGCAGCATCTGCGGCTTGAAACCGGTGACGGCCGGCTGGTTGGTGCCGTCCCGTGCTATCTGAAAAACCACAGCCAGGGCGAATATGTTTTCGATCATGGCTGGGCTGATGCATTTGAGCGCGCCGGCGGGCAGTACTATCCCAAATTGCAGGTTTCCGTGCCGTTTACCCCGGCAACGGGCCCAAGATTGCTGGTTGGCCGCGACTATGACGGCAAGGCGGTCCGCAAAGCGCTTTCAGGCGGGTTGAAGCACTTAGCCCAACGGCTGGACGTCTCCTCCGTCCACGTCACCTTTGCGCTGGACCATGAGGTTGCACTGCTGGAGGCCGACGGGTTTTTACACCGGACCGATCAGCAATTTCATTTCACCAATCAAGGGTTTCGCGACTATGATGATTTTCTCGATACGCTGACCTCGCGCAAACGCAAGGCGCTTAAAAAGGAGCGCGCCACCGCACTGGCAAATGGCATCGAGATTAAAAGACTAAACGGCAGCGAGCTCACCGAGGCAGTCTGGGACGACTTTTTCACCTTCTACATGGATACCGGCGGGCGCAAATGGGGCCAGCCCTATCTGACCCGGGACTTTTTCTCGCTGATCGGCGAGACCATGGCCGATGACATCGTGCTGATCATGGCCAGGCGCGATGGCCGCAACATTGCCGGCGCGCTCAATCTTGTCGGCTCGGACACGATATTCGGCCGCCATTGGGGTTGTATCGAAGACCACAGATTTCTGCACTTTGAACTGTGCTATCATCAGGCGATCGACTATGCGATCGAACACGGGCTCAAAACGGTAGAGGCCGGCGCCCAGGGCGAGCACAAGCTCGCCCGCGGCTATATGCCATTCAAAACCCATTCGGCGCATTTTATTCCGCATGAAGGTTTCCGCCGGGCGGTCGATGATTACCTTCGCCATGAACGCCACGAAATTGACCGGATCGGCGACGTTCTGGATGCACATGGCCCGTTTCGAAAGGGCTGAGGTTTTCAATCATGGCGGTGGGCAAGTGCGGTAAAAAAATCAGCCGCCGGTATCCAATGCAAAATGCATCGCCTCCCTTGACCGCCAGGCTGGCACGAGGGAACACTGCACCCACAACAGCAACAGGAATTGTGGCAAATCGACATGGCCGATTACGATGACGACAATATTTTCGCAAAAATACTTCGCGGCGAACTGCCATGCGAAAAAATCTACGAAGACACCCATACATTGGCGTTCATGGACATCATGCCGCGCGGCAAGGGCCATTGCCTGATTATCCCGAAGGAACCTGCCCGCAACATGCTCGATGTTTCGGTAGACAGCCTCGCCACGCTGATGGCGAGCGTCCAGAAACTGTCACACGCGGTGATGAGGGCTTTCGATGCGGATGGGGTGACCATTCAGCAGTTCAACGAGCCCGCCGGCGGACAGGTGGTATTCCATCTGCATGTCCATGTCATTCCGCGATTTGACGGCATTAAACTCGGGGCCCCGGCCGCAGCTATGGAAGACAAGGATGTTCTGGCGGCAAATGCGGAGAAAATCAGGGCTGTGCTTTAGGTCCTGCCAGCAAGCTGGTTTCGGGATTGGCGCGAGCCAGTTTTTCGCTCCGCACAAGCGATTGGTCCCGCTCGCACCGCTATAGCGTTAAAAAACCTCGAAAGCGGATACTCTAATCTTAACGCCAACGGGGGCCAACCAAAATCCAGATCCAGTTTGCTGGCAGGGCCTGAACGCAGCAAGTGACCAAAGTGCGCAATGAAAACAACACAGAAGCTTGACTATCCCGCTGGAATTTCAACCGGTTGATGTGCTTTTGAAAGATTTTTCTGCTCGCTTTCCAGGTGATCGTAGGTTTTTTGCGCAATCCAAAATGCTATCACCGCATTTGCTATTCCGCCTACAATATCCATCAAATGATGTGCCCCATGAATCAAGGTTGCGGGGATGAGCAGAATGAAGAATGCGAGGAAAGGAAGACGCAGTGCTTTCTTTGGCCATATGACTAAAAGCGGGGCAAATCCCATCACAATGTGGAAGGATGGAAATCCGATTAAGCCAATTGTTTTGAAGTCTGAAAAGTCGCGAATGCCAAATGCAAACATCCGGTTCAGCTTAGCCCCGTAACTGGAATCGGCAATTGGTTGGAGAGCTGCATGAATCTCCGGCGCCAAAACCCAATATCCACCAGGCCCTGCGGTCGGAAAAAACACCCAAATCGAGATAGTCGACACCGTGGCAATTACACATGTCAATGCCAACACGTGTACGCTACGCCTGTCTCGCTGCAAACTCAGGTAAACCAAAACCATCTGAAGACCAGGCAGCGCCAGGATGTAAATCCCTCGAAGAAGATCAGCCAAAATTGGGAATTGAGCGAGGTGAGCCGACCACACGGGCCATGAATACCCAAACCATCCATCAATTGCGACCAAGCTTGCGTCTTGCGGGGGAAATGGCAACGGCAGCAGCGCCGCGTTGTAAACAGCGCCAGAAATGGAAAAAAGAATGAACAGGCCGATCGATGTACACATCAAACCAATCTGCTCATTGGAGCGAATAGTCCGGTAAAGCTGACCAGCGAACAGAAACAGTAACCCAAAAGATACCGGCATGACAAACGGTTGAAATTCCAACGGAACCTGCTTCATCCAGATGAGTAGGATCCCGGTTCCCGCAAGTGTAGCGGTTACCATCAGAATCGTTCTTTCAATCGAATAGAGCACCGTAAACCCCTTTATGCCGATAACACGCTGAATTTGGACTACAAGCACTAAAATCCGATAAATTTGTTTTAGGCAGTTTTGAATAGACAGATGAGGCGGGCCGTAGGCAAACTGCAAGGCAACCAATCAGAAAACGGAGCGGTTATGAGAACCGCCGGGGTCCCGACCCTGGCGAAAGTTTGACTCTAGAACATTTTCAGCAAAATTTGCAGGTTGTTGCGCTTTAAAAATGCGCCAAAACAATAGCTTAGAGCAATTTTGATAGCTCGGTCTTCATCAAAAATACCCTAGTGGATTTTATGATTCAGATATTTGGTGGAGAGTTCACTAAAACTGGGGACCAAATGTCTGGATCAATCCACTACCGAGGTTGTTGACCGGAGCGCGTTTCTGGGTCAGCTGATAATAAACGGCAACAAGAAGAGTTCTGCGGCGACAATGCCGGCGAAGGTGCTTTTGCCGGCCATGCGATAGGCGATAAAGCCGGCGGCAACCGCGCCGATGCGAACCGGCAATGAAATCGCCGCCAAGGCGCCGACGGGAAACAGCACCAGATTGGAAATCACCGCTGCCACCAGGGCGGTCGCAATGCAGCGTACCAGAACCATCAGATCAGAATTCTCGTGTATTTTGCCACCGAGATAGACGCCAAGAACCCGCCAGATATCCGTCGTCATCCAGCCGGCGATCAAGATGAACAAATAGGGCCACCACCAGGCGTCGATTTCCTGCCAGCTCATCGCCCATCGCCCTTCTGCCGGAATCGGTGCGCAGCATAGGCAAGCAGCCCACCAAGCACACCGGCGGCCAGAATATCGATTTTGGGCAACAGCACATGAAACACCGGTCCCAGTACCAGTCCCAGTGCCAGGGCAGCGTGACCGGCCCATTCGCGCGCGGAACTCCAAAGCGAGGTCAGGAAATAGATCGGCGTTAGGAAGAACAAGGCAGCCGCGACCCCTGACGGCATGCGGGCAGCAATCAGGAACACCACAATGGTCGCCAATATATTGAGGCTCATCAAGGCGGAGCCGATGCCGAAATAATAGTTCGTCCGCCGTTCCCGCGGAACATCTGGAAACCGTTCCATTGCGATCACCCAGGAGGTGACTGCGATAAAGTGGGACAGCAGATAAAGCACCCAGTTGCGTGTCCCAGGGCCACGCATTTCCGGGATTATCGATACCGTCATCGGCATCAGCCGTACTGAAGACAGTGCGACCGCAAGGGCGGCGGCCGGTAGCGCCGCGCCGGAAACCACAGCACCGATCAAAACGACTTTTGCGGGCAACGCCCAGATGACCGCAATCATGAAGACGATTTCACCCAAGAGGAACCCGGTTTCGCGCGCCAAGGCGGCAAAGCCGACAAACGACAAAACCAGGGTCAGCCCCGGAATTGACAGGGCAGCGCGAGCACCTTGAGCGTACCAGTAAAAACTGCCCTGGTCAGCAGTGACGGGTTTGGCGGACGACATGGTCCCGATGTATCACAGCGGCAGGGTCAGACAAGGCGGTGCTTTGACAGGCCGGAGGTTTTACTCCTGGCGGGTATCACCTTGCCTGGTCAACTGCCTGGCGCGCGCGGCAACGGCTTTGCGCGGGGATTTGAGAGCCGCGGCGATCAGCCTATCCATTGATGTGGCCGGGTAGAGACCGCGCTCGGTCATCCGTTTTAGCCCGCTAAGGGCACAAGCAGCGGCAATGGCCGACCGGTTATCGATCTGTTTCACCAATGTTTCAATCGCCTCGTCTGCCTGCTGATCCGTCAGCTCCAGAAGGCAAAGCACCTTCGGCACCTGTTCGCCGACCTCCCAGGCCCGATGCAGCCGCAACGCAGCTAATAGCTCATCCACACAGTTTTGAAACAGGGATGGATCTTCAGCGCCGATCTGCATCACCGCATGCGCTGCGTGCGAGACGACGGTTCCGTTTTCCTCGCTCAGACATTTGATCAGATCCGGTATCATCGCCGGATTATCAAGCGTCTCCATGGCGACTTCCGTGGCACGCTCGATTTTCCTGCGATCGCCTTCGCCCAATATTCGGCAAAGGCGGTCAAATGTCTGCTTGCGCATCGGGCCCGATCAGCTTTTACGGGGCAATTGGGGAACAGTTCCACGCTTTGACGGAGCAGGTTTCGATTTTGGCTTTTGTTTCGGCTCTGCCGGTATTTTCTTCTTTACCGCCGTTTTGCGCGGGCGTTTTGGTTTTTTGGCCGGTTCCTTTTTCGGCTTGACGGGTATCTCATCTGGAATGGCCTTCAGCTTCAGGCCGCTGCTTCCAGCCTCATCCTTTTCAACCGTGACCTTGACAGTGCCGCCGCGCTTCAGGTCGCCAAACAAAACCTGGTCGGCAAGCGGCTTTTTAATATGTTCCTGGATCACGCGGCCAAGCGGCCGGGCGCCCATGCGCTCATCATATCCCTTGGTTGCCAGCCAGCTTACCGCCTCATCGGTCAGATCGAAGGTCACACCGCGTTCCGACAACTGCGCTTCAAGCTGCATGACAAATTTTTGCACGACGAGATGGATCACCGGCACCGGCAGGGCACTAAATGGAATGATCGAATCAAGCCGGTTGCGGAACTCCGGCGTGAACAGCTTGTTGATCGCTTCCAGATCGTCGCCTTGACGCTTCGACGAGCTAAAGCCGATGGCCGCCTTTTGCATCTCCGATGCACCGGCATTGGTGGTCATGATCAAAATCACATTGCGGAAATTGATCTGTTTGCCGTTATGGTCGGTAAGCTTGCCGTGATCCATCACCTGGAGCAGGATATTGAACAGATCGGGATGTGCTTTTTCGACCTCGTCGAGCAGCAGTACGCAATGGGGATGCTGATCGACCCCGTCGGTCAAAAGACCGCCCTGATCGAAACCGACATAGCCTGGAGGTGCGCCGATCAATCTGGAAACAGTGTGCCGCTCCATATATTCCGACATGTCAAAGCGTAACAGCTCGACACCCAGCGACGAGGCCAGTTGCTTGGCAACTTCGGTTTTGCCAACGCCTGTCGGACCGGAGAACAGATAGCAGCCGATCGGCTTTTCAGGTTCACGCAGGCCGGCCCGCGCGAGCTTGATCGATGATGCAAGCGCCTCGATTGCAGTGTCCTGGCCATAGACGACCGTCTTTAACTCGGCATCCAGATTGGCGAGAACCTTTTCGTCGTCGCTGGACACGGTTTTCGGCGGTATCCGGGCCATCGTCGCGATGGTGGCCTCGATCTCTTTTACCGAAATCGTCTTGCGCCGCTTGTTCTCGGGCACCAGCATCTGCGCGGCACCGGTCTCGTCAACGACGTCGATGGCCTTGTCGGGCAGTTTGCGGTCATTGATGTAGCGGGCAGACAGTTCAACCGCCGCCTTGATGGCGTCATTGGTGTATTTGACCTTGTGGAAATCCTCAAAATAGGGCTTTAGGCCCTTCATGATCTCCACGGCATCATCAAGCGTGGGCTCGATAACATCGATCTTCTGGAACCGGCGCACCAGGGCACGGTCCTTTTCAAAAAACTGCCTGAATTCCTTGTAGGTTGTCGAACCGATGCAGCGTATCGCGCCGTTCGACAATGCCGGCTTTAGCAGGTTTGACGCATCCATCGCGCCACCCGATGTGGCGCCGGCGCCGATCACCGTGTGAATTTCATCGATAAACAGCACCGCGCCAGGGAAGTCTTCCAGTTCCTTGACCACCTGCTTTAGCCGTTCCTCAAAATCGCCCGGTAACGTGTTCCCGCCAAAAGCGAGCCCATATCAAGGGCAAAAACGGTCGCATTGTCGAGTACTTCCGGCACATCGCCCTCGACAATACGCTTTGCCAGCCCCTCGGCGATCGCGGTTTTTCCGACGCCTGGGTCACCGACATAAAGCGGATTGTTCTTGGAGCGGCGGCACAGCACCTGAATAGTGCGATTGACCTCTTCTTGCCGGCCGATCAGCGGGTCGATTTTGCCGGCGGCAGCCTTGTCATTGAGATTGACACAATAGGCGCTGAGCGCGTCTTGTTGCTTCTTTTTACCGGCCTCATCTTGATCGTCGCCGCCACTGGAGGGCACCTCATCCTCGGAGCCGGTGGGGCTGCGCGTCTCGCTGGAGCCCGGCCGCTTTGCGATACCGTGCGAAATGTAGTTCACCGCATCATAGCGGGTCATCTGCTGTTCCTGCAGGAAATAGGCGGCATGGCTTTCGCGCTCGGCAAAAATGGCAACAAGCACATTGGCGCCGGATACTTCCTCGCGGCCGGATGACTGTACGTGGATCACAGCGCGCTGAATAACCCGCTGAAAGCCGGAGGTTGGCTTGGAATCCTCCTCATAGCCGGTGACGAGATTATCAAGCTCGCGGTCAATATAGTCGAGCACCGTCCGCTTCAGATCGGCAAGATCGACATTGCAGGCACGCATCACCGCTGCTGCGTCCTTGTCCTCGATGAGCGCCAAAAGCAGGTGTTCAAGCGTGGCATATTCGTGATGGCGTTCATTGGCGAACGTCAATGCCTGGTGCAGGGCCTGTTCTAGGCTTTGTGAAAATGCAGGCATCCTTACCTCACTTCTTTTCCATCACGCATTGTAGCGGATGTTGATGCTGGCGGGCGAAATCCATCACGCTCGACACTTTGGTCTCTGCAACCTCGAATGTATAGACCCCGCATTCACCTACGCCATGATTATGAACATGGAGCATGATCTTTGTCGCCTGCTCACGGTTTTTGGAAAAAAACCGCTCCAGAATATGGACGACAAATTCCATCGGCGTGTAGTCGTCATTCAAGATCAAAACGCGGTAAAGGCTGGGTTTTTTCGTTTTTGACCGTGTTCGGGTGATAACGGCCGTGCTGCGACCGCCTTCACGGTCATTGCCGCGGCCGTCCGCGTCATCCCGATCTTGCTGCATTGTCGTGCGGCGATCGATCCGTTTTTCAACAATCTGCGCCACTTTAGTGCCTGCCGAAATCCCGTTTCTGTCTAGAAGTCGATGTAGGTGCTTCGGTTTCAATTGTAAGGCCTGAATATCATGTGGCAATACGGGGTGCAGCGAATAATTGAGGTCTTGATCTCACAAACAAGTTAAAAACGAAAAAACCCGGCCTCGATAAGGCCGGGTTCCGTTTAACCAAGAGCGTAAAGGTTTTTTCCACCACCGCTCCGGGAGCAAAATTTATTTGACCTTGTTGAACATGGCCTCGGCCGGCTTATAGGTGTCCTTGGCCATATCGGCACAGATATCGCCAACCCTGGTAACCTGCGCAACTCCGCCTTCAATCGCGCTTCTGGCATAATCAAGTTGCAGCTCAAGCACTTTTTCCGCCGATCTGGCCGCCACAATTTTCTCAATTGCAGATGAACTGCTTTCCACTGAGGTGCGGGCATAATCAACCGATTGTGCGGCAATCGCCTGCATCCCGCTGGTCAATGCGGCCGTACTTTCCATAACGCCGTCGATCAATTCCTTGTTGAATTTGCCAAAACTCTCAAACGACTGTGACATTTTTGGTGTCCTTTCGCTTCGCCTGCCGGCGATGTTTGCAATGCAGCAAACCTATCGTGCACTGCACAACAGGTCAAGAATTTGCTGCACCGCAACAATTCCCCACACTAACCACACCGGAAGAATTCGCCGAAATTCATCAATGGAATGGTTACCATAAACGGATTGGTAAGGAGGGTGGGCTAATTTCCCATGACAGTAAGTGGCCATGTGTCTGGCCAGCCAGTGTATTTCTGCATGGGTGATTACGTGCGTTTTGCATCTCCAAGTTTATCGGGATTTCACATTGTTTTGCTTGCCATTATTGCCTGCGCCTTGTTGGTGCAAGCGCCCCCACCGGCCAGCGCCAACTCCAAATATGCCGCAATCGTAATCGATGCCAATACCGGAAAAGTGTTGCATTCGTCGAAAGCCGATGCGCCGCGTTACCCCGCCTCTCTGACCAAGATGATGACGCTTTACATGGTGTTTGAAGCACTTGACCGGAAGCGGATCAGCAAAAAAACCCGCGTCCGTTTTTCCAAATATTCAGCCTCCAAGCCCCCTTCCAAACTGGGAATCAGGGCCGGGCGATCGATCTCGGTCGAGCAGGCAATTCTGGCACTGGTCACAAAATCAGCAAATGATGTTGCCGCGGCGGTGGGTGAAAAGCTTGGTGGTTCCGAAGCAGGCTTTGCCCGCATGATGACCGCGAAAGCGAAGCAATTGGGCATGAACTCGACCCGGTTTCGCAATGCGTCTGGACTGCCCGACAGAAAACAGGTCACAACCGCCCGCGACATGGCCAAGCTCGGTCTGGCGCTTCGCGAGCATTTCCCGCACCATTATCGTTATTTTTCCACCCGCTCCTTCCGCTATGGCAAACGCCGCTATGGCAACCACAACCGGTTGCTGGGCCGGGTGCGCGGTGTTGACGGGATCAAGACCGGTTACACAAGGGCTTCCGGCTACAATCTTGTCACTTCGGTAAAGCACGGAAAACGGCGCATTGTTGCAGTCGTGATGGGCGGGCGGTCCGGCAAGACACGCAATGCGGCCATGACGAAACTGGTCAGAAAATATCTGCCCCGCGCCTCCAAACGCTCACGCGGTGCGCTGATCGCCAAACGTCAAAACACACCCAGCCTTGCAGTTGCCAGCCTTCCGGTGAAATCGGCGCCCGTACCCGAGCCCCGTCCAGGCAGGATTGCAGTCGCTTCCGCTTATGCACCAGCGGCCAAGATACCGTTACCAACCAGAAACGTGGGCAGGTTGATCGACCCCGTAAAGACGGCTGCCACCAGAAATCGCGAACAGTCAAAGGTGTCGGGCTGGGTGGTTCAGGTAGCCTCCCTTCCAAGCAAAAGCGAAGCTTTGGAATTCATGGACCGGACAAAATCCAAGGCCGGGCGGGTGCTGGCGAGTGCCAATGGGTTTACCCAAACGTTTGAGAAAAACGGCACCTTGTATCATCGCGTCCGGTTTTCGGGTTTTGCTTCGAAAACGCGCGCGCGCAACGCCTGTTCCAAACTGAAAAAGCGAAAAATTTCCTGTTACGCGGTAGCCCAGTAATGCGCCGCTATTAGAAGAAAAATGCGTAATCGAGTGAGTTGGTTAAGGGGAGAGTATTGATGTCAACCCAGGAGTACATCCTTGGCCTGGTTGATCCGCGCCGCCAGGAAAGACGATCCGCCGAGATCAGGATGAACACGTTGCATCAAACGGCGATGGGCTTTGTGGATTTCCGCCGCACTGGCTCCCGGTTCAAGACCAAGGAGTTGGTAAGCCTCCTGCTTAGTCATGGCGCTCGATCCTGGCGGTTCTCCCAACCCGTCGCCCGCATCCGCATGCGCGTCATGGCGCCAAACGGAAAAGCGGCTGTCAAGATAAGCCTCTAGCAAACGGATACTGTCGGCGTCACTCGCCAACTCATCACGCAGTTCCAGAAGATCGACCAGGTCCATTGATCCGATGGTCCTGCCTTCGTGAGT
The DNA here is from genome assembly GCA_963669455.1 of Rhizobiaceae bacterium. GTDB lineage: Bacteria > Pseudomonadota > Alphaproteobacteria > Rhizobiales > Rhizobiaceae > JAWKWH01. Next base: position 2,376,901 of record OY770026.1, on the reverse strand, counting down.
GCCGGCGAGAACCAGTCCTTCCATCTCACCGCTATCGTGATCCAGCTCCATTTCAAGGGCTGCCGTTCGCACTGACGAGCGCTGCCGTTTTGTCTTTTTCCGTCCCTGGCGCGTTTTCTGCGACGACAGCCAACCAAACGCCAGGGCCATCAGCATGATGCCAAACCCGGCCCTGCCCGCCAGAACCAGCCCCAGCCCGGATATTGCCAGCAGGCCCGGTATGATCACGCGAATTGTTCTGGCAAGGACGGCCGGGTCGGCGCGCACCAACAGCGAACCGAACAGGCCGGCAGTCAGCAACAACACTGCAAGGATCAGAAAAAATGTCATCAGCCGCCCTCCTGTCCCCGCATATGCCCGATTAAAAGACGGTCCTCACGCGTTCCGCGCGCTTCAAGCGCCGCAAAGCCGCCGGAGGCATAAACGGCAATCGATGAGAGAAGCCTGGCAAGTGTTGCCGCTGCATTGCGGTCAAACCTGAACCACGCGCCGCTGGAAAGACGTGCAATCTCGCGAAATGCCTTCTCGGCGGTCGGATCGCGGCCTTCCTGAAACAGAAACACCGGAACACGGCGGAGGCCGAGCTGGCCTGCCTTGTCGGCAAGGTCGTCAATTGATTCTTCCATCGCATCACCAATATAGACCAACGCGTCGACCGCTTCACGCGCCGTTTCCTTCAGCGCATGCGACAGCACCTTGTTGATCTGGGTATGGCCGCCGCGGCAATCAATCCGGACCATCAGTTCCTTCAAAGACCCGGTGTCGCCAACGAATTTCGACGAGCGGCATTCGCGAAATCCGCGAAAATAGACCAGTTGCACATCAAGTGAGCCGGCCTTGCCTGCTGCGTCGAACATATCGGCCTGGAGGGAACACGCCAAATCCCAGGTCGGCTGCCGGCTCATGGTGGCGTCGAGCGCAAGAATTATGCGGCCTTTTTTGACGGCCTTGAGCGCACCCAGAGCTTGTGCCTTGCGTACGAACGCAGCCACGTCCGAGCTGGCATTTGTTTCCGGTTCCCGATTGCCGGCGGCCGGCACAGGTGTTTTTTTATCATGCATCGTCATGGAAACATGTGGCGAGAACTGCCCGGTTGCAAGGGAATAAGTGGATTTTTGCTGTCAGCGGCTATTTCTTGATCCAGATAACACCCCTATATCTCCCTCCAGCGTTTTGGCAGGTGCAGGAGGGACACGATGGCTGTTGGCGGCACTATCGAGGTCAATGACACGATGCAGAGCGGCTATCGCTACAGGCTGGAAGCACCTGAGGGGGAAGATTTCGATGCAAAATTTGAACCCCATTTTACCCCGCCGCAAATGCTGGAAATGGGTGTTTTCGAAGGTAAATATTGCAATGACTGCCGCAGTGAACTGCCAGAGTGCTGGTTCAAGAATGCAAAAATTTCAAAAACCGCCGATGTGTCGCTGAACCATTTCGGCATCAAAAGCAGGCAACCGCTGTCGGTTTGGCGGCAAAAGGGTTGGATTATTGGCCCCGACCCGCGCGGCTGGTTCCAATGGTATTGCCGATATTATCTCGGCCGCAGACTGGCGGAGATTGATCAATGGCAAATCAAACGGTGGCGCGCCTTTTCACGTCATGCAGGCCAGATCAGGGCCAATTGCGACCCCGGCGATATTTTTTGCCGGCCGCGCCAGCGCCAGGGTTTGCTGCAATGGTCCCATGATCCGTTTATTTAAATTGGCTGCCCTTTAGCCCGGCGGACCCTTTTTGCGCGCCGCGACTTACAACAGCCCCAATTCCGCCAGTTCCGAACGCAGTTCGGGTGGAACGGATGCAATGCCGCCCCTGCCGCCGAGATCGGCAGGCGCTTCGGCATCTTTCAGATAGCGCCAGCCCTGAAAAGCGCGCTTTGGCTGCCAATCGGTCGGGACGACTTTTGTCTCCATCACCAGATCGCAGCGCCCGATGCCGTCTGCATCGGTAAATGGCCTGATGGCGAGCAGGCGCTGGCGGCACTGAATGTTGCCCTTGATCACCCAATAAAGCGATCCACCCGCCTCTAGCTCGCCGGCGCGTTTTGGAACCATGCGGGTGGTGTGGATATATTCCAGCGGCGCGCCCTTCTCGGCCCGCCGTTTTCTTGCGCGGTCAACGGAAGCTGTAATGTGTTCAACACTGTCGCAGCCGACACATAGTTTTAACAGGTGAAGCGCCATGGCCCATGGTGTAACGCGGCGCCATGCAAGGTCAACGCCCTTTGAATAAATCGTCCACAGGGTCGATTGATCAACAGGCGACGATATTGACCGCAAGGCCACCCTTGCTGGTTTCCTTGTAGCGTTCGCTCATGTCGAGACCTGTCTGGCGCATGGTCTCAACGGCAACATCGAGTGGAATGAAATGCTTGCCGTCCCCCTTGACCGCCAGTGAGGCGGCGGTAACCGCTTTCACTGCCCCAAGCGCGTTGCGCTCGATGCAAGGCACCTGCACCAGACCACCAACCGGATCGCATGTCATGCCCAGATGATGCTCCAGCGCGATTTCGGCAGCGTTTTCCACCTGTTCGGCATTGCCTCCCATCACCGCGGCCAGTCCGGCGGCAGCCATCGCCGAGGCGGAGCCCACCTCGCCCTGGCATCCCACTTCGGCGCCGGAAATGGAGGCGTTGTGCTTGATGATGCCGCCAACGGCTGCTGCTGTCAGCAGAAAGTCGCGAATCCCCTCCTGACCAGCATCTTCGTGAAAATGCAGCCAATAGCGCAAAACGGCTGGAACGACGCCCGCAGCGCCATTCGTCGGCGCGGTGACGATGCGCCCGCCAGCAGCGTTTTCTTCGTTTACCGCCATGGCGTAAACCGACAGCCAATCATTGGCTATCAGCGGATTATGCCGGTTTGATTTCCACTCTTCCTTCAACTGGTCATGCAGCGTGCGGGCACGGCGGCGAATGTTAAGACCGCCCGGCAATACTTCATCCTGGTGGGTCAGGCCCCGGTCTATGCAGCCGCGCATCGCCAGCCAGATATTATCAATCCCGGCATTGAGGTCTTTGCGTGAAGAATGTGCTTCCTCATTGGCGCGTTTCATCTCGGCAATCGACAATTTGCCCGATGCGGCCATCTCCAACATCTGCTTGGCATTGATGAAAGGATAAGGCACGCCCTTTTCAGGCTCGGGCTTTTTCTGCGCATTCAGTTTTTGCAACTCCTCCTCGGAGACGACAAAGCCGCCGCCGATGGAATAGTAGATGCGCCTTAAAAGCACATGCCCGTCCTTGTCATGGGCATTGAACGCCATACCGTTGGCATGACCGGGCAGCGGATTTTGCCGGTCGAAAATCAAATCCTCGGCCGGATCGAACCGGTATTCGCAATGGCCGTCAGGATGCACCATCTTTCCGGTGATAATGCGCTCGACGATTACCGGAGCCTGATCCGGATCGATCGCGTCGGGTAATTCGCCGTCAAGTCCCAGCATCACCGCACGATGGCTGTTGTGGCCGACGCCGGTAAAAGCAAGTGACCCGTGCAGGCTGCATGACAGCCGCACCACTTTTGCATCCCGCGGACGCGGCCAGTCATTGCCGCCAAGCTCTTTAAGAAAGCGGCTGGCCGCCATCATCGGTCCCATCGTGTGAGAACTGGATGGGCCGATGCCTATCTTGAACAGATCGAATACAGACAGAAACATTGGCTTACCCACAATAAGGACATCACGCAGCAGCTCTAGGATGCGACATCAGGTGGCCTGACCGCAACAAAAAAGCGCCAGCCAGCTGCCAGCGCCCTTCTTAAACTTGAGAATTTTGTCTGATCAGTTGCCTGCCAAAACAGAAGCCGTTTCCACGTCGCCGATTAAAAGCGCCACAATGATAAAGCCGGCAAAACCAATAACTGCCCAAGCCGTAACGCCCCAGCAGGATTTTCGAACGCTGTCGTCCATTTAAGAACCCATTTGACTTTTACTTATCGCGAAGGCTGCAGCATCGCTTGCTGCCTTCATGGTGCAGCGCAGTCCTTACCGCGACGTTAATATTTCAGCAACCACAAATTTGGTCAAAAAGTGTCAATATTCACATACCACTTATGCGCTATTCGCATGGCAATCTGGGTATTATTGGTGTTAAATCATATGCTTATTGATGTTTATTCATGTATATGCGAATTTACCATTGCGGCAAAACAACGCCCAAATCTGGGGACAATTCCAAAATTATCGTTCCGATCATGAGCTCTCATCGGGCGGATTTTTCTGCTTGACCACCAGTGGTGGCGCGCCGTCCTTTATGATGATCTCACGATGCGGGTATGGAATTGCGATATCGTTCTCCTTAAAAGTATCCCAAAGCGCCAGCAAAATCTCGCCACGGATGTTGGACAATCCCTGCTGGGGGTCGTGAATCCAGAAGCGGAGAACAAAATCCAGCGACGAATCACCAAAGCCGGTGAGCCAGCATGCGGTGTTGCGATTTCCATCCACCCGCTTAAGTGATTCAGCTGCTTCGATAGCCAGTTTGCTGACGACATGAGGATCGGAATCGTAAGCGACGCCGAAAGGCACTTCGAGACGCACCATTTCGTCACTGAACGACCAGTTGATGACCTGCTGGGTGACGAAATCCTCGTTCGGAATCAGGAATTCACGGCCATCGCGCGTGATCACGGAGACAAAACGAGCCCTTAATTCCCTGATCCAGCCAAATGTGTCGCCGAGCGAAATCGTATCACCCGGCTTGATCGACTTGTCGAGCAGGATGATGATGCCTGAGATGAAATTGGAGACAACTTTCTGCAAGCCAAAACCAAGGCCAACACCAACGGCACCGGAAAATATCGTCAGTGCGGTCAAATCGACGCCAACCGCCGACAGGGCGGTGACACCGGCGATCACGACCAGGCCTATTTTGGCAATCTTGCCGATCAGCACGCGCACCGACGGCGTCAATTCTTCGGACTGTTTGACCTTGTCCTCGACGAAATTGCCGGCCGCCAGCGCCACCCAGATTGTGCCCGCCAGCAAAAGCGTGGTTTTTAGCACGAACAATGCTGTCAGTCGGTAGTCGCCGATTGGCACGGCAAGACTGTCCAGAAATGCAGCCGCCTGCTCGCTCAAGCCCAGTATCACCAGCGCCGCGTATATCCAAGCAATCCAGGCCAGTATTCGTGCCGCCACGCGCGAACGAACGATTTTTGAGGCAACTGAAACGACGATCCATGCAATGACCAGCGCCAAGACGATCGAAATCACATAGGAACGGCTGTACCAGGTAACCTCGCGCATGATCGTCAGCGCAATGAACAGGAACAGTGCCAGCAACAACCATTTTGTCTTGCGCAGCAGGGCAATGACGATACGCAACAGGCTCGGATTACCCTTGAGCAGCCTCGCGCCGGGCTCCAGTCGTGCCTCCAGCCGCTTACCGAAGAAGCGCGCCGCCACGAACAGGACAAGAATGATCAGCGCCTGATAAAGCAACCAGGGGGACGAAGCGTATTGAACGCCCTTCTCAATCAGGACCGTCAGTTGTTCGGCAGACTGTTGCAGTTTTTCGTCCATGGCGGCACTCCGTCTTGCCCGTCGGTACAACATGTATGTATCGACGCGGCCCGGATATCAATCGGCACACGGAAAAGAGCCCTCGCTGCAACTATCAGCGGCGAAAGTGATTAGTTTGAGGCAGGCCTACCACCATTTGCGCGGGCTAAACCGCCCGGCCGCCTGTTCGAGAATAGTACCGGTGCGAAACAGGGTTTCCTCGTCAAACGGCCGACCGATGAGTTGCAGGCTGAGTGGCAGGCTGTTTTCGTCCAGTCCCGCCGGCACAGAAATGCCCGGCAACCCTGCCATATTGACGGTAACGGTGAACACGTCGTTCAAATACATCTTCACCGGATCGGCGGCCATTGCCTTGTCAGCAATACCGAAGGCAGCCGACGGCGTGGCCGGCGTCAAGATCGTATCAATGCCGGAGGCGAAGACCTCTTCGAAATCGCGCTTGATCAGCGTGCGCACTTTCTGCGCTTTCAGATAATAGGCGTCATAATAGCCGGCCGACAGCACATATGTGCCGATCATGACCCGGCGCTGAACCTCGCGCCCAAAGCCTTCGGCGCGGGTGTTTTCATACATTTCGGCAATGTCCTTGCCCGGCACCCGCAACCCGTAACGCACACCATCATAGCGGGCAAGATTGGACGATGCCTCCGCCGGTGCGACGATGTAATAGGCCGGAAGGGCATATTTCGTGTGCGGAAGCGAGATATCGACGATTTCGGCGCCGGCATCCTTCATCCATTCCATGCCCTGCTGCCATAATGCCTCTATCTCGGCTGGCATGCCATCGATGCGGTACTCCCTTGGAACCCCGATTTTCAGCCCCTTGATCGACTGGCCGAGGGCGGTCTCATAGTCGGGAACCGGGCGATCCACCGAAGTGGTGTCTTTCACATCGACCGACGCCATGGATTTAAGCATGATCGCACCGTCGCGCAGGTCACGGCTGATAGGCCCGGCCTGATCCAGCGACGAGGCAAACGCCGCAATGCCCCAGCGCGAGCAGCGGCCATAGGTCGGCTTTACCCCAACGGTGCCGGTAAGCGCCGCCGGCTGGCGGATCGAACCGCCGGTATCCGTTGCCGTGGCAGCCGCACAAAGACTGGCCGCGACGGCGGCCGCCGACCCACCCGACGAACCGCCAGGAACCAGATCGGCATCGGAATTGTCGGCCCGCCACGGGTTTTTTACCGGGCCGTAATATGAGGTCTCGTTCGACGAGCCCATGGCGAATTCATCCATGTTCAACTTGCCGAGCATGACTGCGCCATCGGCCCACAGATTGGCGGTGACAGTTGATTCATAGCGCGGCTTGAACCCGTCGAGCACGTGCGAGCAGGCCTGGGTGTGCACACCTTCAGTTGCGTAAAGGTCCTTAATGCCAAGCGGTATGCCCTCAAGCGGTCCGGCCTCGCCCTTCGACAGGCGATCATCTGACGCTTTGGCCATATCGCGTGCCCTGTCGTGGGTGATGGCGACATAAGCGTTCAGTGTTTCGTTGGACTGATCAATCGCGCCCAGATAAGCCTCGGTCAATTCGGTTGCGGAGATCTCGCGTGCCGCCAGTTTTTCGCGGGCCTGGGCAATGGTCAGTTGGGTCAGGTCAGTCATTCGGACAGTTTCTTTTCATAAAACCGGTTATGTTCAGATGCCGGGTAATCCAGCACCGCCTCGCACTGGGTAAACCCACCACGCTCGTAAAGCCGCCAGGATGCATTCATCTCGGCCGTCGTTCCTGTTTCAAGTACCAGCCGCGTCATGTGTTTTTCGCGTGCCGCCGCTTCTATTTTGGCCAGAAGGGCCGATCCGATGCGCTTGCCGCGAATGGCGGGATCGGTCCACATGCGTTTTATCTCGCCAAGGCCGCTGCCATGGTTTTTCAACGCGCCCATGCCGATAGCTCCGCCGTCTTTGTCGCGGGCCACAAACAACGTCAGTGACGGATCAGCCATTTCCTCAACGGTAAGCTGAAACTGGAATTCAGGCGGTGAAAGCGGTGTCAGAAAACCATTGAGCGCGGCGACCATGCCGCGCACATCGTCCTGCAAGGGTGTTTCAACAGCGATTGTCACGCCCATTGTCTATTCCACGACTTTCGGAACCTGGAAGAAACCATCCTCCGATGCCGGAGCATTGGTGGTGATATCAGCCGCCTTGTTGCCGTCACTAACGTTATCGGTGCGCTTTTTCATCTCCATTGGCGTGACCGAGGTCATTGGCTCGACACCGGTGACATCGACCTCGTCCAACTGCTCGACAAAGCCTAAGATCGCATTCAACTCACCGGTCATCGCCTCGGCATCAGCCTCACTGACGGCAATGCGGGCAAGGTGCGCGACACGTTTAACGGTAGCGGTATCGACGGACATGAAGGCCTCCGGGCGTCTGAAAATTCACCGTCCGGGCTATAGAATCGTTCACCGGTAAATGGAAGCGCTTTGATGAAATGACAGGCGTACCCCTTCTGCCAGACGTATTTCTAAATTTCCATCGCCTTGCCGATTTCGGGAAGCTCAACCTTGGTCTTGGCGCCCTGCATGGCGGTGGTGAATTTATCAGCATCCGGATCGAGTATCGGAAAAGTGCCGAAATGACAGGGTATGACAGAACGGAAATTGAAATAGCGCAGACAGGCCAGGGCCGCGACCGCTCCGCCCATGGTGAAGCGGTCGCCGACGGGAACAATACCGATATCGGGTTTGTGCAATTCCTCAATCAGCGCCATATCGCCAAAAATATCCGTGTCTCCCATGTGATAGAGCGACCGGCCGCCGGCGAAATGTAAAACCAGACCATTGGGATTGCCAAGATAGACATTGCCGCCATCGTCTTTACCGAGGGAGGAGGAATGTAACGCCTGAACGAATGTAGTGGTAAATCCACCGCAATCGACGGTTCCGCCGTGATTACCGGGATTGATCTTGCCCTGATCGACACCCTTTGCGGCCAAAAACATGCAAATCTCGTAATTGGCCACCAGCATGGCGCCACTTGCCGTCAATATGTCGGCGGCGTCGCCGATATGATCGCCGTGACCATGGGTGATCAAAACATGGCTTACCCCGCTGGCAGCCTCCTCCCACCCTTTGCCCCACACCGGATTGCCGGTGAAGAACGGATCGATCAGAATTTTATTGCCATCTGCTTCCAGTAGAAAGGTGGAATGTCCAAACCAGGTGAGTTTCATCACCGTTTCCTCCTCGATTTTTGTTCACCCAGAGGATAGAACCCCGGCGAGGATTGTCAAAAGGAAGAGCCCCCGCAATTATGCCTCTGGTCACCGTTGAGGAACTGGCCGAACTGATAAATCCGGGTAAGACCATCGCCGGTCTTGATCTTGGAACCAAGACCATAGGTCTGGCTCTTGCCGACCGGTCCCTGCAATTTGCCCATCCGCGCATGGTTGTCCGCCGAAAGAAATTTTCAACTGACGCCGAAACATTGCTGTCAACATTCGACCAGGACGAGGTGGCAGCTTGCGTCATCGGTCTGCCGATCAACATGGATGGCAGCGAAAGTCCCCGCTCGCAGGCCTCCCGGGCTTTTGCACGCAATTTCGAACGCCTGTCATCGCTGCCCCTATTGCTTTGGGACGAAAGGCTTTCGACAATTGCAGCCGAGCGCGCGCTGATTGAAATGGATGTATCGAGAAAAAAGCGGCAGGAGCGAATTGATTCGGCTGCGGCTGCGTTTATCCTTCAAGGGGTTCTTGACCGGCTTCAAGCGCTGCGTTCGCATAGCCGGTAGCCTTGGCTTGCCTGCGCGCCTGCCACCATTTTACAATCTGCTTGCGGCGGCGAAATGCCAAAATACCCATAATCAGGAAGGTATCGACCACACAGGCTTGCGCAACCATCGCAGGGATCATTTGCGGATCCAGTCCCAAATGCTGGCCATAAAACTCAAAGACAAAATCGTGCAGCAACCGGCTGAAAAAAAGCATACCAAAATTAATGTCGTGATATGACAGGGTATACCAGCCCCAAAACAGTCCCATGGGAACAGCCCAGAATATCAACACATACCGCATTAGATACGGCCCCTCCCATTTGGTTTATCGCGTCCGGAAAATCGCGCCAGAAGCGCGTTATGCGCCGCGTCGAGCGCCATGATTCGTGCCACGTTTTTGCCCTCGAGGCAGATTTCTTCAGATTTCTTGGTTATCCGTTCGGCGGCAAAGACGGCGTAGCTTGCGGCAAGGCCGGCGATTGCCACGCCCAACGACTGGAACAGAGCGGTGGCCGGATTGAAACTGGCGGCAATCAGAACCAGCACCAGACCAAGGATGGCAGATGCAAAGGCCGGCCCTCCCGTATCTCGATAATGGCGTGACGGATCACCCGGTAGCATCAGTGCGGACAGCGCCACGCGCAGAAACAGGGACGCTGTAAGAGTAAACAGTACGAGGAAGATGATAATTGTATCCGGCCACACAGCGATCCCGGCGAGAAGCCCAGGAAAACCACTATCGGCAAATCCGGCCAGTGCTTGGACACCCTGCCCCGATTGCGCCAGCAGCGACAAGGCGTGTAGTGCAAAAAAAGCTGCCCAGTACAGAGCCAGGGAGAATGTCAGTAGCCGGATCATGAGGACACCGCTTTCATGGCGTCCAAACTGCTGGTATTTGATCTTAACTGCAAATGAAAGGTTTTGTTAAGGTTAACGTATTCGGATGAAGCGCCGGCGCCTCAGGGAGATGATCGGCGCTTTTGTTTTTAGGCAACCCCCCTTTTCCTCGCCAGCCACGCGTATGGACAGCATGTTTAATGATCACGATATTTGAGAGTATTTTGCCGATTTTCCTGCTCATTGTGGTGGGCAATATCTTACGCCGGGTGCCGCAGATCGATTCGGGCGCCTGGCCCGGGCTTGAGCAACTTGGCTTTTGGTTTCTTTATCCAACCCTTTTGTTCGTCACGATCGTCAATGCCGACTTTTCCGGGCTGACCCTTGACCTGATGCTCATCGCGCTGATTGGAAGCATATTTGTGATGGTGCTGCTGGCGCTTTCCCTATGGCCATTGTTGCGTGCGACAGGTGTGGTCGCGTTGAGCGAATATTCGTCCTTTTTTCAGACATCGATCCGCTGGAATGGATTTATGGCGTTCGCCATCGCACAAAAATTGTTCCCGCCGGAAGGTCTGACGGTGGTGACGCTGATGATGGCCGTTATCGTTGTCCCGATCAACGCGGCCTCGATCTCCGTTATTGTCCGGTTTGACAGTGGGACGGTGGACTGGAAAAAGATTGCCCTCAAATTGGCGGCCAATCCGCTAATTTTGGCGTTGCTTGCAGCCATGTTGATCCGGTCTCAGCCGCTTGGCTTTTATCAACCGTTCAACCTGGCGCTTGATCTCATTGGCCGCGCTGCGCTCGGCATGGGCCTGATCGTCGTCGGCGCCGGTCTGCGGACGGCGGATCTGGCGAGTGCGCGTACGGCAATCTGGCTGCCGGTTTTTCTCAAGCTGGTGTGTTTCCCAGCCCTGTTGATCGCAATGGCCGTTTTCATGGGGCTGACCGGCCCACAATTGTTGTATCTGGCGCTTTGCGGCGCCGTACCAACAGCGATGAACGGCTTTGTTCTGGCCCGCCAGATGGGCGGCGATGCGGAGCTTTATGCCGCGATCACCACCATACAGACCCTGGTTTCATTTCTGTCTATCCCGGCCGTGCTGGCGGCGACAGCCTATTTGACCGGCGTATAGAGCATGTCGACGATGGCCCGGCTGTCATGGCGAGCGTCCAGCATTCCGTAGGTGCTGCGCCACTGGCCGCCCAGCCTCGTATCGATGAAGGCATCAGCAATGCCATTGGCGCCCATTTTCTTCAGCGACGCGGCGGCGGCGGCAAGCGCCAGCTGTTCGGTGAGGATGCGGCCCGACCCCTCATCGGTCGATGCGACGTCGACTGCCGCCCTCAACACACCGATTGTGGCGGCCCCCTTGGGACCAAGATCGTCAGAAAGACCGGCCAGCACTTCGTCGAACAGGCCGCTGCCCCGTTTCATGACGCGAAGAACATCAAGCGCCATCACATTGCCAGAACCCTCCCAGATCGCATTGAGCGGCGCTTCGCGATAAAAACGTGCTAGCGGGGCGTCTTCGACATAACCATTGCCGCCAAGGCATTCCATCGCCTCATTGGTGATCGCCGGCACCAGTTTGCAGACCCAGTATTTGATTGCTGGCGTCATTGTACGTGCGAATGCCGCTTCACCACGATCATTGGCCGCCTCGTCGAACGAGCGGGCCAGGCGGAACGCCAGGGCGGTTGCGGCGGCGACATCGAGTGCCATATCGGCCAGAACACGGTGCATCAGCGGCTGCTCGACAAGCGTTTTGCCGAAAACCGAGCGATGGCGCACATTGTGGACGGCTTCGACCATGGCGGCGCGCATGATCCCGACCGATGCCAGCACACAGTCGAGCCTGGTCAGCGTCACCATGTCCATGATGGTTTTAACACCGCGGCCGGGCGGGCCCACCATCTGGCCAAGCGATCCACGAAACTCGACCTCGGAGGATGCATTCGACCGGTTGCCGAGCTTTTCCTTGAGCCGCTGAAACTCCAGCCCGTTGGCCCCGCCGGTTCCCAGCATTCGTGGAACCAGAAAACAGCTAAGACCCTCCTGCTCAACCTGCGCCAGCACCAAAAATGCGTCACACGAGGGTGCCGACAAGAACCATTTATGCCCGGTGATGCGATGCATGCCGTCGGCGGCAGGCTCGGCCGTTGTCACATTGGCGCGGACATCGGTGCCGCCCTGTTTTTCGGTCATGCCCATGCCGATTGTCAGGCCGGATTTTTCGGTGGCCGGCCTGTTGCTTGAATCATATTTGCGCGCGACGATGCGCGGCGCCCATTCGCGAAACAGGGACTGGTTTGCCATCAGAGCGGCGAGCGACGCGCTGGTCATCGTGATCGGGCAAAGATGACCGCATTCAAGGCCCGCCGTCAGATAGAATCGCGCTGCACGCGACTGATGGCGCATACCTGCCTCGGCTTTGTTTTCCTCCCATATCGAGGAATGAAGCCCCTGGGAGACCGAACGCCGCATCAGCGCGTGGTAGGCGGGATGGAAGTCGACCTGATCGATCCTGTTGCCCTGCCTGTCATGGGTCCGCAACTCGGGCGTCACGGTGTTGGCCAGACGTGCCAGATCCTGGGCTTCTGCCGTCCGAACAAAACGGCCAAGCTTTGTCAGGTCGTCGCGCACAGGCTCGGCCATATCGGAACAAATACGCAGCAATACCGGGTCGTCCAGAAAAGCGTTGCCACCTACGATAAGCGGTGATTGGTTGACTGCTTCGTTGTTCAATGTTCGATTCCCGATAGGTACCGTGATTCACTAGCTGTTTCTAACCAGCATAGCCACCGATCCTGTCAGGTGCGAATAAAATTCGGTGCGTTGACGATCAACCGGCTTGCGGATAGTCCGCACGCCGCCTATAGCAAGCGCCTGATATGTCAGAAAATCAGGCTCATCCGCTTTTTCCGCACCGCCATCTGCTTGGCATCCGTGATCTTTCTCCACAGGAAATTTGCCAGTTGCTCGACCGGGCCGAGGCAGCCGTTCCCATTTCGCGAAAACCGGACAAAAAAATGTCCACCCTTCGTGGGCGCACGCAGATCAATCTGTTTTACGAAGCGTCGACCAGAACCCAGTCCTCTTTCGAACTGGCAGGAAAGCGCCTCGGCGCCGACGTCATGAATATGTCGGTGGCAAGCTCCTCGGTCAAAAAGGGCGAAACGCTGATCGATACAGCCATGACGCTGAATGCGATGCGGCCCGACATTCTGGTCATCCGCCATGCCGCAGCCGGCGCGGCGGCACTGTTGGCGCAGAAGGTCGGATGCTCGGTGATCAATGCGGGCGATGGCGCCCATGAACATCCAACACAGGCCCTGCTCGATGCGCTGACCATAAGGCGCGCCAAGAATGCGATTGCCGGGCTTACGGTTGCGGTTTGCGGCGATATTCTCCATTCGCGTGTGGCGCGCTCCAATATTATCCTGCTGAACGCGCTTGGTGCACGGGTTCGGGCCGTTGCACCGTCAACCCTGCTTCCCGCAGGCATTGCCCAAATGGGCGTCGAGGTCCACACCAATATGGCCGACGGTCTGAAGGATGCCGATGTGGTGATGATGCTGCGCCTTCAGCGCGAGCGAATGGCAGGCTCATTCGTACCCTCGGTGCGGGAATATTTTCGTTATTTCGGCCTTGATGGCGAAAAACTGAAACATGCGCGCGACGATGCGCTTGTCATGCATCCAGGCCCGATGAACCGCGGGGTGGAAATCGCCTCTGACATTGCCGACGGCCCGCAAAGCGTTATCGAGGCCCAGGTTGAAATGGGTGTCGCGGTGCGTATGGCGGTGATGGAGGCGCTTGTCGATCCCAGGCGCAACGGCGAAGGCGTTGCGGCATGACGGCGCGGGTCTTTCAAAACGCGCGCATTGTCGACCCATCGCGCGGCATTGATGAAACCGGCACGGTGATCGTTAAGGATGGCCGGGTCGTTGCCGCCGGTCACGATGCGCTTAATCAGGGAACGCCTGATGGCGCCGAGACGATCGACTGCACCAATCTGGTGATCGCGCCGGGTCTGGTGGACGCCCGGGTCTATATCGGCGAGCCCGGCAATGAACATCGCGAAACCATCGCATCGGCGTCAAAAGCCGCCGCCGCCGGCGGAGTGACGTCGATGGTGATGATGCCGGACACAAGTCCGGTCATCGACGATGTGGCACTGGTTGAATTCGTGTTGCGGACGGCGCGCGAAACTGCACTGGTCAATGTTCATCCGGCAGCTGCGATCAGCAAAAATCTGGCCGGCAATGAACTGACCGAATTCGGGCTAATGCGCGAAGCGGGCGCGGCGATGTTCACCGATGGCCGCGCCACAATTGCCAATTCGCTGGTTATGCGCCGGGCGCTGACCTATGCCCGCGATCTTGGAACAATCGTCGCGCATGAAACGCAGGACATGCATCTGGCCGCATCCGGCGTCATGAACGAGGGGCTGTTCGCCAGCTGGCTTGGCCTTCCCGGTATCCCGCGTGAGGCGGAATTGATCCCGCTACAGCGGGATCTGGCTCTGGCGGCGCTGACCGGGGGCCGGTATCACGCGGCAAAACTATCGACTGCGATGGCGGCAGATACGATTGGCCGGGCCAAAAACGGGGCAGACAATGTTTCAGCCGGTGTGTCGATCAACCATCTGTCGCTGAATGAAAATGATATTGGCGAATACCGGACCTTCTTTCGCCTGTCGCCACCGCTGCGCACTGAGGAGATCGCGTTGCGATGGTCGAAGCCCTCAAAGACGGGACGATTGACATCATCGTTTCGTCGCACGATCCGCAGGATGTTGATACCAAGCGATTGCCCTTTGCAGATGCCGCCGACGGTGCTGTCGGGCTTGAAACCATGCTGGCGGTGGCGTTGAGGCTGGTCCACAATGGCGACATAAGCCTCCTAAGGATTATCGAGGCGCTGTCGACTGCGCCGGCCCGCCTGCTTGGACTTGAAGCCGGTACCTTGCGCCCCGGCAGCCCGGCCGACCTGATCCTCATCGACACGGAACGGCCGTGGGTGGTCGAGGAAACCAAATTGCGATCGCGCTCGAAAAACACCGCTTTCGAAGGCGCGAGATTGCAGGGCATGGTCTTGCAAACCATGGTTGATGGACGCACAGTGTATTCAACTAAATGAGTGGTTGATCCATGTTTGCTGCCGATTTGACATCACCTGTCGCGCTTATCGCCCTTTTTTGCGGTTATCTTAGCGGATCGATCCCGTTCGGCCTGCTGATCGCACGCGCCGGCGGCAAGGGCGATGTGCGAAAGATCGGCTCCGGCAATATCGGCGCTACAAATGTGCTGCGTACCGGAAGCAAGCCGCTGGCGGCCCTTACCCTGGCAGCCGATATGCTGAAAGGTATGGTCCCGGTGCTGATCGCGTCACTCTGGTTTGGCGTTCCCGCCGCCATCGCCGCCGGCTTTGGTGCCTTTCTCGGCCATCTCTATCCTGTCTGGTTAAAGTTCAAGGGCGGCAAGGGTGTCGCCACCTATCTCGGCGTCCTTGCCGGCCTTGCCTTCAAGGGCGTTTTGGTGTTCGGCGCCGTCTGGCTGATCATTGCGGCGCTAACACGTTATTCCTCGCTTGCCGCGCTAGTGGCGGTTGTTGTCGTGCCGATCAGCCTGTTTTTGATGGGAAATACCCTCATCGCCTGGCTTTTCGTCGTTTTGGGCGTCATCGTCTACTTTAAACACCGGGCCAATATTTCCCGCCTGTTGAGTGGAAACGAAAGCCGGATCGGAGCCAAGGGTTGAAGCCGCCTATCGAAGGCCCTCCCCGGCTCTCCGACCGGCAGAGACTTCAGTGGCTGCGCCTGATCAGGTCCGACAATGTCGGTCCGGCGACATTTCGTGATCTGATCAACCGGTTCGGTTCGGCCGAAACTGCGCTGGAAATGCTGCCGGAACTGTCCACGCGGGGCGGAGCGTCCAGGCGAATCAATATTCCAGATGAGGCGGATATTGAAAAGGAAATCGCGGCAATCGACCGCGCCGGCGCAATGCTCGTTGCCATTGGTGAAGCGGAATATCCAAATTTGCTCGCCCACGCAGACAACCCTCCGCCGCTGGTGACGATAAAGGGTGAGCCGGCCGTCTTCAAGCTTCCCGCCATCGCCATTGTCGGCTCCAGAAATGCGTCGGCGGCAGGGACCCGGATGGCGCAGAAACTGGCTGCGGGGATTGGTACGGAAGGCTACTCAGTCGTGTCGGGTCTGGCCCGCGGCATCGACAGGGCCGCCCATGAGGCAAGCCTGTCCACTGGCACGATAGGGGTAATGGCGGGTGGAATAAACATGCTCTACCCACCCGAAAACAAGGAGCTATTTGAAGATATCCCAATGCGCGGCGGCGCCCTGATCACCGAAATGCCGTTTGACTGGGAACCGCGGGCAAAAGACTTTCCGCGCCGCAACCGCCTGATCGCGGGGCTGGCCTATGGTCTGGTTGTCGTCGAGGCGGCAAAACGATCCGGATCACTGATCAGCGCACGGCTTGCCGGTGAAATGGGCCGTTCGGTGCTTGCGGTACCAGGTTCCCCGCTTGACCCGCGGGCAATCGGAACCAACGGGCTAATTAAAGATGGCGCCGTAATGGTCACCGATGCCGTTGATATTATTG
Organism: Rhizobiaceae bacterium; assembly: GCA_963669455.1. Lineage (GTDB taxonomy): Bacteria > Pseudomonadota > Alphaproteobacteria > Rhizobiales > Rhizobiaceae > JAWKWH01. The sequence goes on along the minus strand of OY770026.1, from coordinate 2,360,182 downwards.
AGGAAATCGCACCTTTGACCGGGCGCGCGATACCTGAACGTGATCATTTTTCCGAGCCGCCGGACTTCTCCGCCGTGCCGCCGCCGGCTGATGAGGACCGCGAACTTATCATTGAAGCGCTCGGTCCGGTGCCGACCACGCCGGACGATATTATCCGGCACACCGGGCTTCACCCGGCCCAGGTTCTGACAGTATTATTGGAGCTTGATATCGCCGGCAGGCTTGAACGTCACTCAGGCGGCGGTGTTTCGATTGTCATCAATGACCTTTGACGGCCTCTCGCCGCGGATAATGTCTGACGCCTCGACATAGGCCATCTCGATCAGATAAGCGAGCATGTCACACCGCTCCGCTTCGGCCATAGTTCGCAACTGGCCAAGCATTGCTTGCATGTAGTCGAGTGTTTCTGTGCGGCGTGATTTGGCGTTTTTGACCATTGTTATACTTCCCATAGATCCCATTTTGATCTGGAACGCTGCCCCGGCGGTTCACACCTTGCCCACTCCAAATTCCTCTAATGGTTGTATTTGTATAGTTTCACAATCTATGAGCATATGCAACAAAATAAGAAAAACTTCCTATGGTTGCAACGGGTGGCAATAGTCGAAATGTCACTTGCCCCTTGACCATCAGGCAAAGCGCAGCCATTTGACGGGCTGATTTTTGAAAACAACAAACACGAAACACAGAATCACCGGTTCTGCGTAAAGGGAATTTTGCGGCATGGACGTCGTCGTCGTTGAATCACCGGCAAAAGCCAAAACGATAAACAAATATCTCGGGCGGGATTATAAGGTCCTGGCCTCATTCGGCCATGTGCGCGATCTGCCGGCCAAGGACGGCTCGGTCAAGCCGGATGAAGATTTCGAGATGACCTGGGCCACCGACGGCCCGTCGTCGAAGCGGCTGGTCGAGATCGCCAAGGCGGTTCGCGAGGCAGACGGGCTTATCCTTGCCACCGACCCCGATCGCGAGGGTGAGGCCATTTCCTGGCACGTGCTTGAGGTGCTCAAACAGAAGCGGGCCTTGAAAGACAAGCCGGTCCGCCGCGTCGTGTTCAATGCGATTACGAAAAATGCCGTTCTCGACGCGATCGCCAATCCGCGTGATATCGACAGCGCGCTTGTTGATGCCTATCTGGCAAGGCGCGCGCTCGACTATCTGGTTGGCTTCAACCTGTCGCCGGTATTGTGGCGCAAATTGCCGGGCGCGCGGTCGGCTGGCCGGGTGCAATCGGTGGCGCTGCGGCTCGTATGCGACCGGGAAGCCGAAATCGAGCGTTTCGTGCGCGAGGATTACTGGCAGATCGCAGCACGGCTGAAAACACCGCGGGGCGACGGGTTTGAGGCCCGGCTTACCGTATTTGACGGCGAAAAACTGCAAAAACTGGATATTTCTAGCCAGGAACAGGCCGATTCGATCAAGGCGATGCTTGATGGTGCCTCGTTTTCGGTCGGTTCGGTCGAAGCCAAACCCGCCAGACGCAACCCGGCACCCCCCTTTACCACATCGACATTGCAGCAGGCCGCCTCGTCACGGCTGAGTTTTTCCGCATCGCGCACGATGCAGGTGGCCCAGCGGCTTTATGAAGGCATTGATATTGGCGGCGAAACCACCGGCCTGATTACCTATATGCGTACCGACGGCGTTCAGATGGCGCCGGAAGCGCTTGAGGCGGCTCGAAATGCGATCGGCAATAGTTTCGGTGCAAATTACCTGCCCGAAAAACCACGCCACTATTCGGCAAAGGCCAAAAACGCGCAGGAAGCCCATGAGGCAATCCGGCCAACCGACTTTGCCCGGGCCCCGGCCGACATGCGCAAATTTTTGGATTCCGATCAGGCCAGGCTTTATGACCTGATCTGGAAGCGGGCCACCGCCAGCCAGATGGCCGCCGCCGAATTCGAACGGACGACAGTCGAGATTGACGCCACAGGTGGCGGGCAGAGCGCCAGGTTGCGGGCAACCGGTTCGGTCGTTCGCTTTGATGGCTTCATTGCCGCCTATACCGATCAGGCCGAAGAGGGTGGCAAGGATGATGACGACAAGCGGTTGCCGGAAATATTAAACGGCGAAGCGCTTGACCGCGAGGCAATCGACGTCTCCCAGCACACAACCGAGCCGCCGCCCAGATATTCGGAAGCCTCGCTGATCAAAAAAATGGAAGAGCTTGGCATCGGCCGGCCTTCCACCTATGCCGCGACGCTGAAAACGCTTGAGGATCGCGACTATGTGCTGAACGAAAAGCGCAAACTCATCCCCGAAGCAAAGGGGCGGCTGGTCACAACCTTTCTGGAAGGTTTTTTCGAGCGCTATGTCGAATATGACTTCACCGCGGCGCTGGAAGAAAAGCTCGACAGGATTTCCGACGGCAAGCTTGCCTGGAAGGAAGTGCTGCGCGACTTCTGGACGGAGTTTTCAAGCGCCATCAGCGATACCAAGGAACTGAGGGTCACCGAAGTACTGAACACGCTGAACGAAGAACTGGCCCCGCTGGTGTTTCCTGAGCGCGAGGACGGCAAGGATGCGCGGCTGTGTCCGCGTTGCGGCAATGGCAATTTGTCATTGAAGCTTTCCCGCTATGGCGCGTTTGTCGGCTGCTCAAACTATCCCGAATGCGGTTTTACTCGGCAAATGGGCGAAAGTGGCGAAGGCACAAACGGCGATGCCGGCGGCGACAAGGTGCTTGGAACCGACCCTTATACGTCTGAGGAAATCGTGCTGAAGAGCGGCCGGTTCGGACCTTATGTTCAGCGCGGTGAAGGCAAGGAAGCCAAGCGCGCCGGCCTGCCGAAAGGGTGGGCGGCCGATACGATCGACCATGAAAAGGCGCTGGCGCTGTTGTCGCTGCCGCGCGACATCGGTTCGCATCCGGAAACCGGAAAGATGATTTCAGCCGGAATCGGGCGTTATGGCCCCTTCGTCCTGCATGACGGCACCTATGCCAATCTGGAAAACCCGGAAGAGGTTTTTTCCATCGGCATCAATCGTGCCGTGACGGTCATTGCGGAAAAGAAGGCAAAAGGTCCAGGCAGGGGCCGGACGCAGGCAGCGGCATTGAAAGATCTGGGCGATCATCCAGACGGCGGCGGCAAGATTACGGTTCGCGACGGCCGTTACGGTCCTTATGTGAATTTTGGTAAAATCAATGCGACCCTTCCCAAGGACAAGGAGCCGGCCAGCGTAACGCTCGAAGAGGCGCTTGAACTGATCGCGGCAAAACAGGCCAAGGGCGGCCGCAAACCCGCGCGCAAGAAAAAGCCGGCCAAAAAGGCCAAGGCGGATTAAGATGTTGAACAACAACGATAAAAATTACCCACTTCGGCCTGATACATTGCGCCCATTTAAACAAGACACGCTCTAATTGGCGCGCAAAATCTCATCTGGACGGCGTTCCGGAGCACACAAACCGCGGCATCTGCCGAGCCGCGAAGAGATTTTGAAATTTGTCGCCGGCAACCCCGACCGCGCATCCAAACGCGACATCGCAAAAGCCTTTGCCGTTAAAGGTGATGCCCGGATAAAGCTCAAGACCATGCTACGCGAACTACAAGATGAGGGTTTGATCGAAAAGCGGAAGAAGCGCCTGATCAGACCGGGCGCTCTGCCCCATGTTACTGTGCTCGACATTTACGCCCGTGATGGCGATGGCGGATTACTGGCAAGGCCGGCCGAGTGGGATGTCGGCCCCGGCGGGGACCCGCCGGTCGTTGAAATCAGGATCGGCCGGGGGCACAAAGGTAAGATTCCAGGCGTCGGCGAACGTGTTCTTGCGCGCACGTTTCCAACCGATGCTCCATCCGGACCGGCCTATACGGCACGGGTGATGAAAGTTCTCGAACGACGCCGCGACGCCGCGCTTGGTGTCGTCCGCCAGGTGGACGATGGCTCGTTCAGGCTTGCACCCGTCGAGCGCAAACAGCCCGAATTGATCATCGACAAGGAACATTTAGGTGACGCCAAGCCCGGCGATCTGGTCGAAGCCCGGCCCGTGCGGTCTGGCCGGTTTGGTCTTGCCAAGGGCGAAATCATCACGGTGATCGGATCGCTGGAGACCGAAAAGTCAGTCTCGATGATCGCGCTTCATGCCCATGATATTCCTCATGTTTTTCCACCGCAGGTGCTGGAGGAAGCGAATAAGGTCAAGCCGGTGGAGGCTGGTGGCAAGGGGCGCGAAGACTGGCGCGATGTGCCACTGATCACCATTGATCCGGCAGATGCCAAGGATCATGACGATGCCGTCTATGCCGAACCCGACACAGACGAAAACAATCCAGGTGGTATCGTTGCCACCGTCGCGATCGCCGATGTTGCCGCATACGTCAAGCCGGACAGCGCCCTTGACCGGGAAGCGCTTAAACGGGGGAATTCGGTCTATTTTCCAGATCGTGTTGTGCCGATGCTGCCGGAACGGATTTCCAACAATCTGTGCTCGCTGCGCGAGGGTGAAGACCGCCCTGCCCTCGCCGTGAAAATGGTGTTTTCGGCAGATGGCCGGAAAATCCGTCACAGTTTTCACCGCATCATCATGCGGTCTGCCGCCAAATTATCCTATGTCCAGGCACAGGCAGCCATTGATGGCAATCCGGACGGCCAGACCGGCCCGATGCTTGACCCTGTTCTCACCCCGCTTTGGCAGGCTTACCGGGCTTTGAAGCGTGGCCGGGACGCACGCGAACCGCTGGAACTGGATCTTCCGGAGCGAAAAATCCAGTTGAAGGATGACGGAACGGTTGACCGCGTTGTCGTTCCAGACAGGCTCGACGCGCACAAGCTGATCGAAGAATTCATGATCCAGGCCAATGTCGCGGCGGCCGAAACGCTGGAGGCCAGACGTCAGGCACTGATCTATCGTAGCCATGATGCGCCATCGCTGGCAAAACAGGAAGCGCTGCGCGATTTCCTCAAAACAATCGGACAGTCGCTCGCCCGTGGCGCACAGATGCGGCCATCGCAATTCAACACGATATTGTCGCGTGTTTCGGGCCAGGATCACGAGCAACTCGTCAACGAGGTGGTGCTGCGCTCGCAAAGCCAGGCGGAGTATTCCACCGTCAATATCGGGCATTTCGGCTTAAATTTGCGCCGCTATGCGCATTTTACCTCACCTATCCGGCGCTATGCCGACCTGATCGTCCATCGGGCATTGATTACGGCGCTCAAACTGGGTGGTGATGGCCTCAAAGCCGGCGATGAGGCGGAGTTGCAGGAAATCTCAGCCCAGATATCAACCAGCGAACGCCGGGCGATGGCGGCTGAGCGCGACACGGTGGACCGGCTAATGGCCGCCCATCTGTCGACCCGGATTGGTGAAGCATTCGAAGGCCGCGTTTCCGGTGTCACCAAGGCAGGGCTTTTCGTGCAATTGCTGCAAATTGGCGCAGATGGCTTCATTCCGGTGTCAACGCTTGGCGATGATTACTATGTATACGACGAAACAGCCCGCGCGATGGCTGGCCAGGCAACCGGCAGGGGTTTCAGGCTCGGCGATCCAGTCGACGTCAGGCTTGTCGAAGCCGTCCCCCTGGCTGGATCGATGCGCTTTGAGATGTTGAGTGACCCACAGCCAATGCCCGCATCCGTACGCTCCTTCCACAAGGGTAAGACAAAACGGGCTGGCCCCAAACGGACTGGTCCCAGGCGGACTGGCAAGACCGGACCACGAAAACGGAGATAATCATGGAACAGCAGCATTTCGGCGGCAATGACGCGTCGATGGACAGCGGGGGAAATACCAAGCGGAATTTATGGCAGGCGATGAAACGCGGCCTGTTTTGCCGGTGCCCGAACTGCAATCAGGGCAAATTGTTCCGCTCGTTCATCAAAACGCATGATCATTGCGCCTCCTGCGGCGAAGCGTTTCATTTCCACCGGGCTGACGATTTGCCTGCCTATATCGTGATTTTCATCGTCGGCCATGTCGTCGTCGGCGCGTTTATGGGCGTTGAAGCCACATCATCGCTGACATTGTGGCAGCATCTGGCGGTCTGGATACCGGTGACGGTGCTGATGTCGCTTGTTCTGCTTCAACCCGTCAAAGGTGCGGTGGTCGGTCTGCAATGGGCGCTTTACATGCACGGTTTTGGCGGCCACGATGATGTGATCGACACGCATCCGGAAACCTGACTGACTTAATGACCAGCAACCAGGCGCCAAGCACGGCCATGCGCGGCCTCACACGCAAACAGATCGACCGGGCGGAATCAAAAGATTTCGCGCTTGGTGACGGGCCGCTCAGGCCTCGCGACGCGGGAACACTGATCCTGCTCGACAAGCGCGCCGGTGTTCCCCATGTGCTTATCGGACGCCGGCATCGCGACCACGCCTTCATGCCCGGAAAATTCGTCTTCCCGGGCGGCCGCACGGACCCGAATGACGGCCGCATCAAAACGCCCGATGGTCTGGATGAACGGGAGCTTGAAAAATTGATGGCTGGTCCGGGCCGCAAGGCATCGCGCGCCCGCGCCCGCGCCATTGCACTTTCCGCCATTCGCGAAACCTACGAGGAAGCAGGGTTTTTGATTGGCACGAAATGCCCGTTCGACACACCGCATGCTGACTGGCAGGGATTTGTCGAACACAATGTTGCGCCATCCCTCTCGGGTTTAAGGTTCGTCGCCCGCGCCATTACGCCTCCAGGCCGGGTGCGCCGTTTCGACACCCGCTTTCTCGCAGCCTTTACCGATACGGTTGCCATTGAACTTGACAATGGCGGGCCAAGCAATGAACTGGAAGAACTGATTTGGCTGCCGATTGGCGAAGCGATGGAGGCGGATATACCGTTCATCACCAAAACGGTTCTGGAGGAACTGGACGGGAGGCTCGCCAAAGACCCGGTGCTGTCACCCGGTGCTCCAGTGCCATTTTATCACATGAAGCACAATCGCTTCAGACGCGACCTAATCTGACCGCCACGACGATAGCCGGGCACATCCGTTGGCATGGTGTTCTCGCAGCTATTGCGTCGGTCACGGTGGTCGGCATAGCCACCGGCATGACAATGCCGCTCCTGTCTACAATTTTGGAGGTTCGTGGATACTCGGCGACCGTTATCGGCCTCAATACGGCAATGGCTGGTATCGCAGCCATCGCGCTTGCACCGTTTACCACCCCAATGGCGGCCAGGTTTGGGGTAACGCGGCTTATCGCCGTTTCAATTCTGATCGCGACGGTCTCTCTTTGTGGTTTTTATGCTGCCCCCTGGTTCTGGATGTGGTTTCCGCTTCGATTTATTTTCCATGCCGCACTGACAGTTGTTTTCATTCTGTCGGAATTCTGGATCAGCGCTTCTGCACCACCGCAACGGCGCGGTTTGGTGCTTGGGATCTATGCGACGGTTCTGTCGGCCGGATTTGCCATCGGGCCCTGGCTGTTTTCGGTTCTGGGAAGCGCTGACTTCATACCATTTGCCACCGGCGCAGCGCTTATTCTTGCGGCTCTCTTGCCGGTTTTAACTGCATATCGAGATGAACCGGTGCTCGACGGCGAGACAAGCCGAGGCTCCATTTTACGCTATTCGCTGATCGTTCCAACAGCGACGGCTGCCGTATTGTTGTTTGGTGCGGTTGAAACCGGCAGTTTTTCCATGTTGCCTGTCTATGGCGCACGTGCCGGCTTTTCAGAGGCCGATGCCGCATTGTTGATCAGCTTTATCGGGATTGGCAATTTTGCCTTGCAACTTCCGCTTGGACTTTTGAGCGACCGGGTACGCGACCGCAGGCATGTGCTGATCGCTCTTTCCATTGTCGGCTTGATCGGCATGCTGGTATTGCCTTCGCTTGGAACCAATTGGGCGCTCACCGCCTTGCTGATGTTCGTGTGGGGTGGCGCCACCGGCGGTCTCTATGTGGTTGGACTTGCGCATTTGAGCGCCAAATTATCGGGCAAGGAACTGGCCCAGGCCAATGCTGCCTTTGTGTTTTGCTATTCGTTTGGAATGCTTGCCGGTCCGCAATTCATCGGTGTCGGCCTGGACATGGCCGGCCCGGCCGGATTTGCCTGGACATTGGCAATATTATTTACCGCCTACATCGTCTTTGCAATCACCAGAACCGCCTTGCGGCCTTGACAAAAAACCCGGTTTGTTTATTTGTCCGGCCAACGTCGCCGTCGCCGGGTGCAAGGCCATTCGGTTGCGGCGCTTTTTTACTGATAAACGGACAGAACAAATGGCCAAGGCGACGACCATAAAGATCAGGCTGAACTCGACGGCCGATACCGGTTTCTTCTATGTAACCAAAAAGAACAGCCGGACGATGACCGAGAAGCTGACCAAACGGAAATACGACCCGGTCGCGCGCAAGCATGTCGAGTTCAAGGAAGGCAAGATCAAGTAAAACTTGCCTTGCAAGATCAAGTAAACTTGATCTGATCGGAAATATGAAAAACGCCGCACGTTACGATGCGGCGTTTTTTGTTCCCGTAAGCCTCTGAATTAGAGGCGTCTTACTGAGAGAAATAGGGGGCCGGTCGACGGTCTGGCAGCGGTACGAGGAGGCCACTATGTGCCAGTGCCGACCGGCCGACCCCACGGACCCAGGAGATGCGGCGGACCTGAGCATCATGGGGTATCTTTTAGGGGACCGTTTGCAAGCCTCGTATCGGTCCCACCCTTGCGTCCGGCAGACATTTGCTCACTGGCCGTCGGAAATCAATAGTTTCCTAGCCGAGGACTGTGTTTATTGTTTGTTAGAGTTAAGCTACGGATTTTAAACAAATTTTATTGATCCGCCTGCTGATCGTATCAGGCTGCTTTTGCAACCACTCGATTGCGGCCACCATTTTTGGCCTCGTACAATGCCTGATCGGCCCGCTTCATCATTGCCGCGACCGTATCGTCCCGGCCCTCCAAGGATGACAGACCGGCGCTAACCGTAGCCTTGATGACACCGTCGCCTGTCTCAAAGGGCGCGCCGGCGATTGCCGACCTCAACCGTTCAGCGACGATTCTGGCGATCTCAGGCTCGGTGTCCGGCATCACCACAACAAACTCCTCGCCGCCATAGCGGCAGGCGAGATCCATGCCGCGGACGCTTTTGCGCAACCTGTTGGCAAATTGCTGCAGCACCTTGTCGCCGGCGTCGTGACCATGGGTGTCGTTTACGGCCTTGAAACGATCCAGATCGGCAATCAGGACGGAGAGTGGGCGGCCACGCGAATTCGCCCGGTCAAACAGCGTTTTCAAATGGGTGTCCAGATAGCGTCTGTTGTGCAGGCCGGTCAGACTGTCTGTGACAGCCAGCTCAATCGACTGGGTTACATTGGCGCGCAACTCGTCATTATAGCGCTTGCGGCGCAACTGTGTCCTGACACGGGCAACCAGCTCCTGCCTTTCAATCGGGCGAATGATGTAATCATTGATCCCCAGTTCCAGACCACGGGTGATGATTTCGTCCTGCCCCTCATTGGCAATCATCATGATTGGTGTCGCGCGTGTGCGGTCAAGCGAACGAAGCTGCGAGCAAAGCCGCAGCGGATCGAAATCGTCAAAACCGGTCGAGATAACGATGCAGTCAAAATCTCCTTCGGCGGCGTGGAACAAACCCTGATGCGGATTGTGCTCCAGTTCGACATTCACCACCGGAGACAGCATGTCCGTCAGCCGCACGTAGGATGATTTTCTGCCATCCACCAGCAGCAAATTTGATTTCGGCCGGCCAGCATCGTTTTTGTGCTCAAGCAGCTCTTCAAGGCCAATCGTCGTGGTCGTGGTAGCCCTCAGCCGCAACTCGTCGGTCAGCATTTTCAGGCGTACCAGGCTTTTGACACGCGTCATCAACTGCAAATCATTGACCGGTTTGGACAGAAAATCATCGGCGCCGGCTTCCAGGCCACGCACGCGGTCGGCAACCTGATCCAGCGCCGTAACCATGACAATGGGAATATGCGCCGTTGCCGGATCGCATTTCAGCCGGTGGCAGACCTCAAAACCGTCAATGCCCGGCATCATAATATCGAGCAAAACCACATCGACCTGGCCATTTGCGCAAATATCGAGCGCGTCCTGCCCGTTGAGTGCCGTCACCACATCAAAATATTCAGCCAGCAAACGCGATTCGAGCAGGCGCACATTTGCCGGAATATCATCAACAACCAGAATTCGAGCGGTCATAATCGTTTACTTTCACACACCATCGGACCAATGCATTAGGCATCACCGAGATAGGATTTGATCGTCTCGATAAAACTCGGGACAGAGATCGGTTTGGAAATATAGGCTTCACAGCCCCCTTGCCTGATGCGCTCTTCGTCGCCCTTCATCGCAAAAGCGGTGACAGCGATGACCGGAATTGTATGCAACTCGTCATCTTCCTTGAGCCAACGGGTTACATCCAGGCCGGAAACCTCCGGCAGTTGAATGTCCATCAAAATCAGTTCGGGCTTGTGTTCGCGGGCCAAATCCAGCGCTTCCAAGCCGTTACGGGTGCGCACCGTCTCATAGCCGCTGGCCTCTATGAGGTCCCGAAAGAGCTTCATATTGAGCTCATTGTCCTCGACGATCATCACTTTTTTCGTCATGACTGGACCCGATAACCCCTTCAATCTCTTGAGTAATCCGCCGCTGGATCCCGGCATCAGTATAGGTCGTCCGAGACGTTAGCAAAATTTGATTGACGAAACGCAAACTTCTCAAAAACCCAAACCATGCGGATCCAGGCTTGCGTAGATTGGCATCGCCGCGTTATCGAAGGCGGTATGACAAACCGGATGACACAACATGCCCGTTGATCATGGTGAGGCCGAAGCCCTGGCGATCAAGGCACTTGCCTATGTGGCGGGAAGCGAAAAACTTCTGCCGCGTTTTCTACAGCTGACCGGCATCGAGGCCGCCTCAATCCGCAATGCGGCAGGCGAAGCAGGGTTTCTCGCTGGCGTTTTACAGTTTGTCGCCGCCCATGAGCCGACACTGATCGAGTTCTGCGATGCGACAGACACCAGGCCGGACGACATTATGGTGGCGCTTAGAGCCTTGCCGAATGGCGAGGAACCCTTTTTGGCCAACCCATGAGCGACGACCCGGAAACCGCCCGGCAAATCGCCGAACTGGCCCACGATACCAGACCGCTATTGGTACTCGACGTCGACGAGGTATTGCTGGAATTTATTGGCCCCTTATGTGCGTTTTTGAACACTGTGGGCTTTGAGCTAAAAATGGATTCCTTTCGCCTGCATGGCAACATCGTTGCCCAGGATAGCGGAATTGCCGCTGACAAAGAGGCGGTAACATCGCTTATTGATGATTTTTTCCACGCACAGGAAAAGTGGCAGACACCGGTTGAGATGGCTGTCGAGACGGTCGCCGAACTGGCTGGAACTTTGGAAATCGTGTTGCTGACCGCCGCACCGCACCGGTTTCGCGACAGGCGCCGCGGCTTGCTTGACCGGATCGGTTTCCCCTACCCCCTTGTTACGACGGAAGCGGCCAAGGGGCCGGCAATTGCCAAAATACGCGGCGAAACCGGGCGGCCCGTCGCATTCGTCGACGATATTCCGCATAATCTGGTTTCGGTTCAAAACCATGTACCCGATGCGGCACTGATACACCTGATGGCTCACGCAAAGATGCGCGCCCTGCTGCCGCCGCTTGGCGAACCAATCAGGAAGGCGGACGGCTGGGTGCATGCCGGTGACATGATCCGGTCGCATTTTTCCATCTGAAAGCTATCATCTGAGGGTTAAGGCGTTTTGCTGTCAGTGGCGCCGCCTCGACTGTCATGGCATACTATCCATCAGATATTGCCATGCAGATGTCGTGGCAATTTAAGCTTGTTCGCTATATGTTCTTGCTATGCCCGAACCTGTCAACAATACTGGTCAAAGTTTTTGCCGTGACTGTATGGCGGCTGCGAAAGCATCCGTGCGACGGTGTGCGCGATGCGGCAGTCCGCGGCTGATCCGGCACGATGAGCTTTATGAACTGGCGATTGCCCATATCGACTGCGACGCGTTTTACGCCTCCGTCGAAAAACGCGACGATCCGGCGCTTCGCGACAGGCCGGTGATTATCGGGGGTGGCCGCCGCGGGGTGGTTTCGACCGCCTGCTATATTGCACGTATCAAGGGTGTGCATTCGGCGATGCCGATGTTCAAGGCGCTAAAAGCCTGCCCGGAGGCTGCGGTTGTCAAACCAAACATGGAAAAATACGTCCGTGTCGGGCGCGAGGTGCGCGAGATGATGCGCTCGCTAACACCTGCGGTCGAGCCAATTTCGATTGATGAGGCGTTTCTTGACCTGACCGGCACCGAACGGCTTCATGGCGAGCCGCCAGCCCGGGTTTTGGCGCGGTTCGCCGGCAGAGTTGAAGCGGAGATCGGCATTACCGTCTCGGTCGGCCTGTCCTACTGCAAATATCTGGCCAAAGTTGCCTCGGATTTGGAAAAACCGCGTGGATTTTCCACTGTTGGGCGCGCTGAAGCTTTAACATTTCTTGCCGATAAACCCGTCAGCATGATCTGGGGCGTCGGCAAAGCATTTAACGCGGCACTGGCACGCGACGGCATTCGGACAATCGGCCAGTTGCAGACGATGGAGCGTACGGCGTTGATGCGCACCTATGGAACCATGGGAGACAGGCTCTATCACCTGTCTCGGGGACAAGATAGCCGTAAGGTCAGCGCACATGGTGAGGCCAAGAGCGTGTCATCGGAGACAACCTTCAACGATGATCTTGCCACACTGGAAGAACTTGTCACGGTGCTCCGTTCGCTGTCGGAGAGGGTGTCGGAACGGTTGAAAAAGAAACACATCGCCGGACGCACGATTGTGCTGAAGCTGAAAACAAGTGATTTTAAGATCAGAACCCGCAACCGCCAGCTCGCCGATCCGACAAGGCTTGCCGACCGCATTTTTTCAACAAGTCTGGAATTGTTGCGCAAGGAGGCGGACGGAACCAAGTTCCGCCTGATTGGCGTTGGCGTCTCAGATCTTTGCAATGATGATCGCGCTGACCCGCCCGATCTGGTTGATGTAACGGGGCGCAAACGGGCGATCGCGGAAGGCGCGATTGATGCGGTTCGCGAAAAATTCGGGCGCCGGGCGGTTGAGACCGGTTACACATTCGGCAAGTCAGGCAAGGCCAGGCCGCAACGCGACAGGGATGTCTAAGACGGATAGATGAGCTTGGTGTTGTTTTTGGTGGGGTAGTATTTATGACTATCAGCAAACTGAAAACCAAATGGTGCCTGCCAATGTTATCCATCGGTGACCTGTCACGCCGAACCGGCGTGAAAATCCCGACGATCCGCTATTATGAGGACAAAGGGCTTTTATCCGCCGCAGAGCGCAGCCAGGGCAATCAGCGCCGTTATTTTACCGATGAGTTGAACCGGCTGTCGTTCATCAAACACTGTCGTGATCTGGGATTGTCTATTCAGTCTATCCGCGATCTCATTCGCTTGAGTGAACACGCCGACAGGCCCTGTCACGATGCCGATCGGATAGCCAAAAACCACCTGAAAGCCGTTCGCGCGCGGATATCAAAACTGAAAAAGCTTGAGCGAGAATTAAATCGGATATCGCAATCATGCGATGGCGGCAACATCGGTGAATGCAGCGTTATCCTTGCGCTGGCGGATCATAGCCACTGCCAAAGCGATCACTGAAAGGCTGGGTGCTCCAGTAGGCTAGAGCGCGTCTTGTTTAAGTGGGATCAGTTTGATGGAGAGGATTTTTTGCGGCAGTTAGGAAAACACCGGAGTGCGATCAAACGATCGTGCGAGGATTTTGACGACACTGTCCGTGAAAAAGACCTCCAAGCAGGTTAAGTTAAGGTTTTGAAAGAGAATGACAAACCCAAATCGTTTCAGCCAGGGCATTTTCGCCCGGCCGCAGGCCGCATAGCGAATAATGCCTCGATTGCTCCAAGCGGATCAAGGCGTTGTTGCGGGCCAAAGAAGCCGCAAAACGCTACAGGTTCTTTGCGCCCTGGATGTTGTCGCGCGACGCTAACGGTGCTCACACCGCGTCGCGTCACGCTCCTCGTTGACCCGGCAGGCAAGCGAAGCGCCGCCGAGAGGGGGACCAGGACACAAATACCCTGCGCTCAAACAATTCCATTTAAACAAGACACGCTCTAAAAGCCTACCCGGAAAGTCCGCACCAGGCCTATTTTGACGTTGTACTGGTTCTTGTCGCCAAGCGCGATTATCGGTGACGCGGCTGCGTCGTCTATCAACCGGTGCCAGCCGGCAAGGCCTTCCAGCGCCCAGCTGTCGTTGAAATCATAACGCGCACCAACTTCCGCCCCGTAGGATTTAAACCCGCTGGACGAGGCAAATTGAGGAAGCCCCGATGTTACCGCCGCAGCCGGTGTGACATCGAAATAGGTGCTCATATATTCGCCCGAGGCAAATGACAGTCGCGGCCCGGCCGTCAGCGTCAGTTGATCCATCGGCGTGAGGATGACATCGACGCCAGTTTCGCCGACAATACCGCCATGACCTATCCCGTAGCGAAGGTCGACAAATCCCCGGATATTCCGGTACTGATAGACGATGCCGGCGCCAAGTTCCACCGACGCATCGACAACCGGCAGACCCGCCAGAACCGGGTCGTCAGCGGCACTTCGCTTGCCGATATAGCGAAATGACGGGCGGAATGAGAGCCCCTGATCATCGCCGCCGCCGATCTGGAACCCGTTGTTCAGCCGAAGATATTTCAGCCGCACAACCGGATAGGGAGATAACTCATATCGCGATGAGCCCTCATAGGAAGGCGATAGCGAACCGCCTGCGCCGAGTTCAAAAATCAGCCCCGGTGCTGGCGAGCCATCATCTTGGAGTAGCCCGTCTTCCGCTCCCGCCATGGTGGCGGGAGCGATGGCGAATGCGAACGACAAAGCCGCCGCACGCAGGTAGGAAAAGCATTTTCTGGGCATGAGCCGGTCTCCATTCGCCACGAAATTAGCGCAGTTTGGTTACTGCAATGTTGTTTTTACCGTCAACCGTCAGGATTGTGGTTCAAGCGTTAGAGACGATACACCGACCGCAACATTGAACCCAGTACTTCCCTCCACTGACAATGGTTGCAGGCCGATATTCTCCGCCTGGCCACCGACCAGTGCGTTGGCACCGAGCCCGACACCAAGTGCGGCGCTCGCCGACGCGCCGACATATTTGCCCGCCAGCGCATACTCACCAAGTTCGGTTCCGGTAGGGGTGAAAACAAGCCATTTCAGGTGCGACTCGCCGGTGATGCCGACATCAAGCCCCAATTTGGAAATGTTGCCGGTATAGTTTTCCGTCGCGCCATTGGCGTGGGTAAATGTGCAAACTGCATCCTTGCTTGATCCGATCAGAAGGCCGACACCGCCTTCAACGGTGCATTCCAACGTGCCGATCTTGGTCGATTCTTCTGCTGCCGCCATGGGAACGGTTGCAGCAATCGTGGCAAAACTCATTGCCGCAAGAGCTGCGGCTTTTATCAAATTTGTCATCTGGATTGTCCTTTTTAAGTGAAACCATGGCGATGACCGACGTCGCCGATCAAACACAGCACGGTCCATCCGCCCCGCCTGGTTCGGTTCCCTCACTAGGGCGTTTTGTGGTTCCTTGGAACTGCAACAACGCCTTGATCGGCTTGGAACTATTGAAGCATTTTTCGCACATATGGTTCTGTTTGGGCGAAAAATGCACTATTCGGTTTTCGGGAATTATGTGCCGTGAAACTCCTATTCTCATATGCCGCATTGCGGCACTTTGTGACTTGTGAGTCCCTTCACGTAAGCACGAGGCAGATTGCTATTGGAAAATTGAGGCGGCTTTCGGGCAGAGCCGGCAGAATTCAAAAAACGCCTGCGGCTTGGCGTATGCCGCTATGCCATCTCGACATCGACAACGCCTTGGACCGCGCGAAAAGCAGAGGCGATCCGGCTGGAAACCTGATAGCGATCGGGCAATTCAATCTCGATTTCGCCTTCAGCATCGTCACGAATGACAATGATACTCACCTGCCCCGAACCTGAATTGTCCAATTGTGACGACAGGGTGGAAACCGGTTCGGGCCCGCGGACAAATATCCGCATCGAATTTTGCAGGCGATTGGCTTCATCTTCCAGCAATTGAACCGACTGGATGCGCAAATTGATGCCTTCCGGCCTGTCTTCCGCCGCGACCGTAATGACGACGGAATTACCAGGCTCCAGCAGATCGCGATATTGCGCCAGAGCCTCGGAAAACAGCACGGCTTCAAACTGCCCCGTCGTGTCGGAAAACTGCACCACACCCATCCGGTTTCCGGTGCGGGTCTTGCGTTCCTGCTTTACGGCGATCGTTCCGGCCAGTCGCCCGGCGCTGGCGCCACGCTTGACAGCCGCCTCGAACGTGGCCCAGTCCTGCACCCGCATTTTATTCAATGCCGCCTCATATTCATCGAGCGGATGAGCTGAAAGGTAAAAGCCGACGGTCTGGAATTCGCGATGCAGCTTTTCAGACGGCAGCCAGGGTTCGACATTGGGCAGGCGGATTGGCTCGGCCTCGGTGGCAAACCCCTCGCCAAACATATTTCCCTGCCCCGAATTTGCCTCCATAGCCGCCAGTTGCGCCGTACCGAGCAGGCGGTCCACGCCGGACATCATCGCCGCGCGATCACGGTTGAAACAATCCATCGCACCGGCGGCGATCAGGCTTTCCAAGACCCTTTTGCCGACAATGCGCGGATCTATGCGCTCACAAAAATCCTCAAGGCTTTTGAACGGTTTTTCCTTACGCTTTTCGGCGATATGATGGACGGCGGCATCGCCTACCCCCTTGATGGCCGCAAGCGAATAGAAAATCCGGTTTTCCGCCACCTCAAAATCGCGATGGGAGGTCATGACCGACGGAGCGATAACCTCGATACCCAACCGTATCGCATCCCGGCGAAATTCAGCCAGCTTGTCCGTATTCGACATATCGAGCGTCATCGAGGCTGCCAGAAACTCGACCGGATGGTGCGCTTTCATATAGGCCGTCTGATAGGAAACGATGGCATAGGCTGCGGCGTGCGACTTGTTAAAACCGTAATCGGCAAATTTCGCCAGCAAATCGAAGATCATATTGGCCTGCGGCTTGCCGACGCCGCGCTCAACCGCACCGTCGACGAAACGAACCCGCTGCTTGTCCATTTCGGATCGGATTTTCTTGCCCATAGCGCGGCGCAATAAATCTGCCTCGCCGAGCGAATAGCCGGCCAGTTCCTGGGCGATCTGCATCACCTGTTCCTGATAGACGATGACGCCCTGTGTTTCCTTGACCAGATGGTCGATTTTGGGATGGATCGACGCCATCTCCTCTTCACCGTGCTTGCGGGCATTGTAGGTAGGAATATTCTCCATCGGTCCTGGACGGTAGAGTGCTACGAGCGCGATGATGTCTTCGATGCGGTCCGGTTTCATGCCGAGCAGCGCCTTGCGCATGCCGGCACTTTCCACTTGGAAGACACCGACAACCTCGCCGCGCGACATCATCTGGTAGGTTTCGGTGTCATCGAGCGGAATAGTGGCCAGATCGACCTTCACCTTCCGGCGGCTGACGAGGCGAACCGCTGTTTCCAGCACCGTCAGCGTCTTCAGCCCAAGAAAATCGAACTTGACCAATCCGGCCTGCTCGACCCATTTCATATTATATTGGGTAACCGGCATGTCGGAGCGCGGGTCGCGATACATCGGCACCAGTTCGGACAAAGGCCGGTCGCCAATCACAATGCCTGCCGCATGGGTCGATGCGTGACGGTAAAGGCCTTCAAGCTTCTGGGCGATGTCGAGCAGAGTTTTGACAATCGGCTCGCGCTCCACCTCCTCGGCAAAACGCGGTTCATCCTCAATTGCCCTGGAGAGTGATACCGGATTGGCCGGGTTTTGCGGTACCATCTTGCACAACCGGTCGACCTGGCCATAGGGCATTTGCAAGACCCGGCCGACATCGCGCAGCACGGCGCGCGCCTGAAGCGTTCCGAAGGTGATGATCTGGGCCACCTGATCGCGGCCATATTTCTCCTGAACATAGCGGATCACCTCGTCACGGCGGTCCTGGCAGAAATCGATATCGAAATCCGGCATCGACACGCGGTCTGGGTTGAGAAACCGCTCAAACAGAAGCGAAAAGCGCAACGGATCGACATCGGTAATCGTCAGCGCCCAGGCAACCAGAGACCCGGCGCCGGAGCCGCGGCCGGGGCCAACCGGAATGCCCTTGGATTTTGCCCATTGGATAAAATCGGCAACGATCAGGAAATAGCCCGGATATTCCATCTTTTCGATGACGCCGAGTTCATAGGCGAGGCGCTCACTATAATCGGATGTGGAATGCCCATCGGCCATTCCGAAAATTTTAAGCCGCTCGCTCAAACCTTTTTCGGCTGTTGTCCTGAGTGCCGCCGCCTCGACAACGAGCGCATCTGCGGTATCATCATCCGGCGCGGCAAAGCGCGGCAGGATCGGCGCACGGGTCTCAGGAAAATAGCTGCAACGGCACGCGATCTCGACAGTGTTAAATAGCGCTTCGGGTAGATCGGCGAACAGGTCGAGCATCTCGCGCTCGCTTTTCAAGCCATGATCGGGCGTCAACCGCGGCCGGTCATCAACGGCCACCACCGAACCGGCTGCAATCGCCATCAGCGCATCATGCGCGTCAAAATCATCACGCGCCGGAAAAAAGGCGTTGTTGGTTGCAACGAGCGGCAGTTCCATCCGATAGGCAAGATCGACGAGCCGGGCCTCGACTTCCAGGTCATAACCCTCGTGGCGCTGCAGCTCGACATAGAGCCGGTCGCCGAACATGTCTGTCAATGCTGTCAGCATCTGTTCTGCCCGGCCGGGGTGGGATGAGGCGAGTGCGCTGTTGACCGGACCGCCAGCCCCGCCTGTCAGACAGATAATCCCGCCCGCGTGACGCGAAAGCAGATCGGCGGAGGCATGGACAGAGGTGGCATCGTCCTTGTCGAGATAGGCGGCAGAAACCACACGAACCAGATTGGTATAACCTTGCCTGCTTGCGGCAATGAGCACGAGGCTTGCCGACAATGCGCTGCGGTCACCGCCCTTCTGCTTGTCAGCAGCCAAATCCACCGTAAGCTGACAGCCAATGATCGGCTGGATCCCCTCCGCCGATGCTTTTTGCGCAAATTCCAATGCACCGAACAGATTATTGCTGTCGGTGATGGCAATGGCCGGATTATTGTCGCCGACCGCATGGGCGATGATCCGGGGGATCGGCAACGCGCCTTCAAGCAGTGAATAGGCCGAATGAACGCGCAGATGAACAAAATGCCGTTCGGTGCCGGCCACCTCACCGCCTGCCGCGATTTTCCCGTCAGCCGTTTTGCCCGTCATGATCGCCCACCTTGAGAATCTGCTCCTGCAGTCAGTGGATTTTGTTAGATTGCAGCACCGCTGTCTACCGCGGCAACAGTTTGCCCACCATTTGGTTCAAAGTGCTTTGCAGCCGGCTTCAGCAACATCGCCCTGCGTTCAGAACGGACAGTGGCTAACGGGTCATTCCAGTGACAAAAATTCTACAATGCGCCGATCCACATCGCCATCGACACGAGGAACATGCTGACGGAAACAAGCGAAATGACGTCTTTGGCGATCTCAAGCATTTTTTACTCCCAATTCCCTTTTGATCTCCTTATGTTCTATTTATGTTCTGATGTCAAGTGCTAGGCATCCGAACTTTACGTTGAGAAAAGCCCACTGGTCCCTTCAGCACTGATTGATGTGGTGGCTAATTTTGGCGGCAGAATGCAGCCTGACGCCCTGCCCCGCTCAAAAATCGGTAATCTTGGCGTCTTTTAGCGTAATGCGCCGGTCCATCCGTTCGGCAAGGGCGTGATTATGCGTGGCGATCAGCGTCGCCAATCCCGACTGGCGCACCAGCGCCTCAAGCGCATCGAACACGTAGGACGAGGTGACGGGATCGAGATTTCCTGTCGGCTCGTCGGCCAGTAAAATCTGTGGTGCATTGGCAACGGCTCTGGCAATCGCCACACGCTGTTGTTCGCCGCCCGACAGTTCAGACGGGTGATGATCGGCCCGGTCGCCGATCTTCATATAGTCCAGCAATTGGCCCGACCGCTCGGTGGCCGCCTGCTTCGACAGGCCGTGAACCAGTTGCGGCAGCATAATGTTTTCAAGCGCGGTAAATTCCGGCAACAGATGATGGAACTGGTAGACAAAACCAATATCGTTGCGCCGCTTTTCGGTGCGCGCGTCATCATTCAACTTGTTGCAATTTTGTCCGGCAATAACGACGTCGCCACCATCGGGCCGTTCCAGCAGGCCGGCAATGTGCAAAAGCGTCGACTTGCCGGCTCCGGAGGGTGCGACAAGGGCCACCATCTCGCCTGGCTGCAACGAAAAATCCGCACCGTTGAGAATGTTAAGCGTTCTGGTCCCTTGCTTGTAGGTCCGGTCGACATTCAACAGTTCGAGAATGGCCTGTTCTGCCATTATTCGTACCTCAGCGCTTCAACCGGATCGAGCTTGGCCGCCCGCCAGGCAGGAAACAGTGTGGCGAAGAAGGATAGGATAACCGCCATTGCCACGACTGAAATTGTCTCGCCCGCGTCCATTTTGGCCGGCAACTGGCTTAGGAAATAAAGTTCGGGATTAAACAGGGTTGTGCCTGACAGCCATGAGAAAAACTGCCGGATTGATTCCACATTGAGGCACACCACGATGCCCAGCGCCACACCGGCAAGCGTACCGACAATCCCGATTGCCGCCCCCGTCATCAGGAAAATGCGCAATATCGAACCGCGCGTTACCCCCATCGTGCGCAGAATGGCAATGTCGTGCCCCTTGTCTTTGACCAGCATGATCAGGCCGGAAATGATGTTCAGCGCGGCAATCAGCACGATCAGCGTCAGGATCATGAACATGACGTTGCGTTCAACTTCCAGGGCGGAGAAAAACGTCTTGTTGCGCTGGCGCCAGTCAACCAGGGCCAGCTGACGCGCGGCCGCCTCCTCAATCGGCGTTTTCAGTGCATCGACATTGTCCGGATCGTCGGCAAAAATCTCGATGGTCTGAACGATGCCCTCGGAGTTGAAATAAAGTTGAGCCTCAGTCAGCGGCAAGAATACGACGGAGGCATCATATTCCGACATGCCGACCTCAAAGATGACGACAACGGGATAGGCCTTGACCCGGGGGGTGGTGCCGAAAGGCGTTATGTCACCTTCAGGCGACACCAGTGTGAGAGCGTCACCAATACCAAGCCCAAGATTTTCGGCCATACGGGTTCCGATCGCCACACCTTCGGCCGCATCGAAATTGTCAAACGTTCCTTGTCGAACCTCGCTTGCAACCAATTCGAGTTTGGGAACATCGATCTCGCGAACGCCGCGCACCAGCGCGCCCGTTCCAGCGCCAATCCTGCCGGAAGCCAACGTCTGACCCTCGACCAGCGGGATGGCGTATTTTATCCCGTCAACCGTCTCAAAGCGCTCGGCCAGCGCTGCATAATCGTGCAACGGGCTATCGATCGGTTGAACAATCAAATGGCCGTTGATGCCAAGAATGCGGGTCAGAAGTTCGGCGCGAAACCCGTTCATCACCGCCATGACGATAATCAAAGTGGCAACACCGAGCATGATTCCGATAAAGGAGATCGATGCAATGACCGAAATAACGGTCTCCTTGCGGCGTGAACGCAAATAGCGCCAAGCCACCATTCGTTCAAAGGCGCCGAAAGGCTTTGCTCCGCCGGATGCCGCCACTGCTTCCATCACGCAGCTGCCATGGATGTGGCGATATCTGCCGGGGCGAGCGATGTCCGCTCACCGGTTTTGCGGTTCTTTACCTCAATCTCGCCTGCGGCAACGCCGCGCGGACCGACAATAATCTGCCAGGGCACACCGATAAGATCCGCCGTGGCGAATTTTGCCCCAGCGCGTTGATCCGTATCGTCCACCAGCACGTCGCGCCCCTTTGCCGTCAAGGTATTTTCAAGCTCGCCCGCCATCGCATCACATCCGGCATCACCGGGTTTCATATTGATGATCAGCACATCGAAAGGCGCAACTGATTCTGGCCAGATGATACCATTTTCATCGTGCGACGCCTCTATTATCGCAGCCATCAGCCGCGTTGGCCCGATACCGTAGGAGCCCATCGAAACCGCGTGCTCCTTGCCGTCCGGACCCTGAACCGTCGCACCCATGGGGTCGGAGTATTTTGTTCCAAAATGAAATATGTGCCCCACCTCGATACCGCGCGCCGCCAGACGGTCTTCATCCGCGATTTTTGCCCAGGCGGCCTCGTCGTGCATTTCATCGGTCGCGGCATAGGGCTTGGTCCAGTTTTCGACAATGCCGCCAATCGCCTTGTCGTCAAAAAAGTCCGTATCCGCATCCGGCACGGTAAGCTCAAGATAGTCGCGATGACAAAACACCTCGCTCTCGCCGGTATCGGCAAGAATGATGAATTCGTGGCTCAAATCACCGCCAATCGGTCCGGTATCAGCCCTCATGGGTATCGCCTTCAGGCCCGCCCGTTCAAAGGTACGCAAATAGGCGACAAACATTCTGTTATAGGCGGCCTTGGCGCCCTCGTAGTCGAGGTCGAACGAGTAAGCATCTTTCATCAGAAACTCGCGGCCACGCATAACGCCGAAACGGGGACGCACCTCGTCGCGGAACTTCCACTGGATATGATAGAGATTGAGCGGCAGGTCCTTGTATGACTTGACATAGGAGCGGAAAATATCCGTCACCATTTCCTCGTTGGTCGGGCCAAACAGCATGGCTCGATCATGGCGGTCGCAAATGCGCAGCATCTCCTTGCCATAGTCGTCATAGCGCCCGCTTTCGATCCACAGATCTGCCGGCTGCACCGTTGGCATCAAAATCTCAACAGCGCCGGCCCGGTTTTGCTCCTCACGGATAACGTGATTGATTTTGTCCAGCACACGCAAGCCCAGCGGTAAAAGCGAGAAACTGCCGGCAGCCTGTTGCTTGATCATGCCGGCACGCAGCATCAGCCGGTGTGAGATGATTTCCGCCTCACGCGGGTTTTCCTTTAAAATGGGCAGAAAGAAGCGCGATAAACGCATGATGGACCTTTTGAAACGCGGTGAAAGAATAAATCTGAATCGCTTGCGGACAATAGTTGTGTCTGACCCGGCTTCATAGCCAATTCGACAAGGGTTGCAAATTATAGGGCATCCGGGGTCGCCGCCATTAGCCGAAATCAACGCTTTGGCGATCATCAGTTGGCGACAAAAAGGCAAATTGTAGTTTTTTGGTGACAATCAGCCGCATGATGGTCTACAAATTTGAGATAATAATAAAAAGTCGGTGGAAACACCGATCTACGCGGTTAAAATCTTGGGAGGATGCGATCTAGGGCGCGTTAAAACGCTGCCGCCGGAAAACCGGACAATTGATCGGACGCGTAAATTGCAAGGCTTGGTCCTTGCATTTTTTTTGAAATAATCTGCGACAGCAAAAAGGCCGTGGCATGCGGGCCGGAAGCGCTCTACTCGAACTCGGGAACGATGCTCGGAATGTCATCAAAGCTCAGGCCGAAAACCTGCATCGCGACATAGACAACAATAAAAAAAGCAAGCGTGACCAACGTCGTGCGGATCATTGCACGCAGCACATGCGGTCCGCGCGGTGCGCTTTTTACGGTTCCAAGCGTCACATCGCCATCTTCCTGTTGCGTGCGCAGGCTAAACGGCAACACGGCAAACAGCAGCACCCACCAGACGACAAAAAACAAAGCCGCAACAAATACCCAGTTCATTGCCCGTCAAACCTCCTCAAGTTCGATCAGCGTACCGGCAAAATCCTTCGGATGCAGAAATAACACCGGTTTGCCATGCGCGCCGGTTTTAGGGTTTCCATCACCCAGAACGCGCGCGCCTGTCTTCGTCAGCCGGTCACAGGCTGCCACGATATCATCTACCTCGTAGCAGATATGATGCATGCCGCCTGCCGGGTTTTTGGCCAGAAAAGCCGCTATCGGTGAAGCATCACCGAGTGGTTCGAGAAGTTCAACCTTGGTATTTCCGGTGTCGATGAAAACCACCGTAACGCCATGCTCAGGCAGCATTTGCGGTTCCGTGACGGATGCGCCGAGCGTGTCGCGGTAGATCAGAGCCGCTGCCTGAAGATCGGGTACGGCAATGGCCACATGATTAATGCGCCCAATCATTGTCCTGCCTTTCGATTATCTGGTTACGAAAACGGTGACGACCGGTTTTTTGCCCCAGCTGTCGCGGGCGGCGGCCCGGGCGGCGCGCCTGGCCGATTCGGCCACCATATCCAGATCCTTCCGCCTGACCCGGGGAATGCTCTCAACGGCACCAGCCACCGCATCCAGCAGCAATTCGTCCAAATCTTGACCTCTGGCGTCCTCTACCGGAATGCCAAGCGAAACAAGATCCGGATCGCCTGCCAGCTCGAAACGGTCGTCCAGCACCACATTGATCGCCACATGGCCGGCATAGGATAGTTTGCGCCTGTCGCGAATGCCCACCTTGTCGAAGGTTCCGATAATATGACCATCCTTGAAGATGCGGCCAGCCTCAACTTTGGTGACAATCTCCGCCGGGCCGGGTGCAAGCCGCAGCATGTCGCCGTTTCTCACCTGCGCAACCTGCGGTACGCCAAAGCCGGTGGCCAGCGATCCATGCGCTACAAGGTGCGCTGCCTCGCCATGCACCGGAACCGATATTTCCGGTTTTACCCACTCATACATCTGCTTTAGTTCGTTTTGCCGCGGGTGACCGGAGACATGCACCAGCGCATCATCATCCTCGATGATGCGAACACCCTTTTCAATCAACTGGTTCTTGATTTCCAGGATGGGCTTTTCATTGCCGGGAATGACCCGCGACGAATAGATAACCGTGTCTCCAGGCGCAAGCGATACATTGCGAAGCTCGTCACGGGCGAGTTTGGCAAGGGCAGCTCGTGATTCTCCTTGACTGCCGGTACACAAAATGACCGCTTCATCGCGCGGCACATACTGAAAATCCTCTTCGGCAAGGAAGTCATCAATCCCTTGCATGTAGCCGAGATCATCGGCCACATCGATGACACGTTTCAGCGACCTGCCGAGAACCAGCACCCTTCGGCCGGCATCGCTTGCCGCTTCGGCGATGGAGCGAATACGGCCAACATTGGAGGAAAATGTCGTGATCGCCACCCGGCCAGGCGCCGCCTCGATCAGCTTTTTCAAGCTGGCGCCGACTTCCTGTTCGGAAGGCGAAACACCGGTACGCATCGCATTGGTGGAATCGCAGATGAGGGCTAATACGCCTTTGTCGCCCAGCGCACGAAACCGGCTGCCATCGGTTTTGGCACCCAGTGACGGCGCGTCATCGATTTTCCAGTCACCGGTATGGATGACGGTTCCTGCCGGCGACGTGATCGCAAGCGACACCGGTTCGGGAATGGAGTGGGTTACCCCGATCGCCTCGATGGAAAACGGGCCGACCTGGAATTTGTCTCCGGCATCATAGAGTGTGACCGGTATCTTGGTATGGCCGTCATCGGACCCGCGCTTTGCGTCCAAAAGACCGGCAGCAAACGGCGTTGCCCAGACAGGCACCTTCAGTTTTGGCCACAAAGCCAGCAATGCGCCATAATGGTCCTCGTGGGCATGGGTGATGACAATACCGCGCAGGCGCTCCAATTCCGTCTCGATGAAGCTGATATCGGGCAATACCAGGTCTGCACCCGGCAGATCAGGGCCTGGAAAGGTGACGCCGCAATCGACAATGATCCATTCACGCGCATTGGCCGGACCAAAACCATAAAGCGCCAGGTTCATGCCGATTTCGCCAACACCACCAAGTGGCAAAAATATCAGTTCGTCTTTCTTTGCAGCCATTTGAGCGTATCCGTTTTTGTCAGGCGAAGAACAGATCGCCTGCTGAAATTCTTTTTCTTGTTCCGTCGTCCAGTCTGAGCCGAAGATAACCGTCGTGGTCGATATCCTCAAACAGACCCGTTAACGCGCCGTCCGTATTGTTGATTGTGACCTGCTCGCCGATCCCGCGGGCTGCAAGAAGCCATTTTTCACGCACCGCCGAAAAGCCAGCGCCACCATCCCACAATGACAGGATATTGGCCATCGAGCCAGCCAATCGGCCCAAGACCTCTTCGGTACCGGCCTCAATACCGCATGCGGCAAGGTCTGTCGCCGGATATCTCGCCTCGCCTGGATGATGGATACAATTGATCCCGCAACCGATGACTACAGCCAGCTGGCCTCCCGGCAGCAACGCACTCTCCAGCAATATGCCGTTGATCTTGGCGCCGTCGACGAGAATATCGTTTGGCCATTTGATTGCCAGCGCCTGCGGTGTTTTTGAAAAATAATCCCGCAATGCCTCATATACCCCGACCGCAGCCACAAGGGGCAAATTGGCCAGCGCATTTTTGGGCGCCGGGTCGATCAACAGCAGCGAGGCATAAAGGTTGCCGGCCTCCGATACCCATGGCCGGCCATGACGTCCCCTGCCCTGCAACTGCCTTTCAGCCGTAACCCAGAGCCGGCCTGGGTCGCCGTTTTTGGCCAGCGATAACGCTTCGGAGTTTGTCGAGCCGACATCGCCAAGCGGCAGCCGCCGCCAACCGGAAAGGTTCTTTATTTCCTGGTATTGTATGGTCAAGCGATCAAAGCGGGAAAGTTGCGGCTGCCGCCTCGGCCAGGCGGATCACCGGCCCGCCAATCAGCACGTAAAACAGCACGAACGCACCCGACAGCCCAAGCACCAGCTGTAATTCGCCAGCCATTGGCACGAAATTGTCGGCAGGTTCATCAAACCACATGATCTTGATGATCCGCAGATAGTAGAAAGCGCCAACGACCGACGCCAGAACACCGATGATCGCAAGCGGGTAGAGCCCGGCATTGACGGCGGCGAAAAACACGTACCACTTGGCCCAGAAACCGGCGAGCGGCGGGATACCGGCAAGCGAGAACATCAAGATCGTGAGCACCGTTGCCATGACCGGATTTGATGCGGCCGCACCTGCCAGATCGTCAATTGTCTCGACATTGCCCTCCTGGCGGCGCATGGCAAGGATGAACGCAAAGGTTCCAAGCGTCATCACCAGATAGATCAGCATATAGACGGCGACACCGCGAATGCCTTCACTGGTATTGGCCGCCAGGCCAACCAGGGCAAACCCCATATGGGCAATCGAGGAATAGGCCATCAGCCGTTTGATATTCGTCTGCCCGATTGCCGCAAAAGCGCCAAGCAACATGGAAGCAAGCGCGATGAAGGTGATAATCTGCTGCCAGTCTGCCGCAACTGGCTCGAATGCGCCGACGGTAACGCGGACGATCAGGGCCATAGCGGCCATTTTCGGAGCGGCGGCGAAGAAGGCGGTGACCGGCGTCGGCGCGCCCTCATAGACATCGGGCGTCCACATATGGAACGGCACAGCGGAAATCTTAAACGCCAGACCGGCCAGCATGAAAACGAGGCCGAAGACGAGGCCAAGCTGCTTTTCCCCACCGGCAATCGCGCTGGCAATCTCGGTAAATCCGGTATGGCCGGTATAACCATAGACCAGCGAAATACCGTAAAGCAGCATGCCGGACGACAGGGCGCCAAGGACGAAGTATTTGAGCCCGGCCTCAGTTGAGCGCGCGCTGTCGCGGTTGATCGCGGCGATGACATAAAGCGACAGGGATTGCAGCTCCAACCCCAGGTAAAGTGACAGCGTGTCACTGGCCGAAATCATCAACATCATGCCAAGCGTGGCAAGAACGATCAGGACTGGAAATTCGAACTTGTCGAATTTCTCCGCCTTGGCGAAGCCGACCGACATCACCATCGTGACGATGGAGCCGATAAGGGTGAGCACTTTCATGAAGCGGGCAAAGGCATCATTGACGAAGGCGCCGCCAAATGCAGAACCATCCTCGGCGAAAACGATCATCCAGGCCCCGGCGGCAATCAGCAGGGCAACGGCCAGGCCGGTGACTGTGCTGTTGGCGCGTTCGTTGGAGAAAACTCCGATCATCAACAGCACCATGGAACCGACCGCGAGGATCAGCTCCGGTGCGGCAAGCGAAAGGCTTTGGCTGAGTTCTGGTGTCATTGATCCCGTCCTTGCCTTTTTCTTACTGCGCCACGTTGAGTGAGGCAGCCATTATCTCTGCAGCCGAATTTATCTGAAGCACAAGCGCGTTGACCGACGCCGCCGTGGCATCGAACACCGGTGCCGGATAGATGCCGAAGAAGATTGTCAACACCACCAGCGGATAGATCGCTGCCTTTTCGCGCGGACTTAAATCAAGCAGCTGCTTCAGGCCTTCCTTGTCCAGCGCACCGAACACCACCTTGCGGTAGAGCCAGAGCGCATAGCCTGCCGACAGGATTACGCCAGTGGTGGCAAACAACGCCACCCAGGTGTTGACCCTGAACACGCCAAGCAGCGTCAAAAACTCACCGACAAAGCCCGACGTGCCTGGAAGCCCGACATTGGCCATGGTGAATATCAGGAACACGACAGCATATTTGGGCATGTTGTTGACAAGCCCGCCATAGGCAGCGATCTCGCGGGTATGCATGCGGTCATAGACCACGCCCACGCACAAGAACAGCGCCCCCGATACCAGACCATGCGACAGCATTTGAAAAATGCTGCCCTGAATGCCCTGCTCGTTCATGGCAAAAATGCCCATCGTGACATAGCCCATATGGGCGACTGACGAATAGGCGATCAGCTTTTTCATGTCCTCCTGCATCAGCGCCACCAGCGAGGTGTAGATGATAGCGATGATCGACAGCGCAAAGACAAATGGAGCAAAATCGGCCGACGCGAGCGGGAACATCGGCAGCGAAAAGCGCAAGAAGCCGTAACCGCCCATCTTTAGAAGAATACCGGCCAGGATAACCGATCCGGCTGTCGGTGCTTCCACATGGGCATCGGGCAGCCATGTGTGCACCGGCCACATTGGCATCTTGACCGCAAACGAGGCAAAAAATGCCAGCCATAACCACCATTGCATACCAACGGGGAAGAAATCAGGATTGGAGGCAACCCAACTGATCAGGTTTGGAATACTGGTCAGGCTCATCGACGGGTCGTTGATGTTTTGCGACGCCTGCCAGTACATCGCCATAATCGCGATCAGCATCAGCACCGAGCCGAGCAGCGTGTATAAAAAGAATTTAAACGAGGCGTAGACGCGCCGCTTGCCACCCCAAACACCGATGATGATGAACATCGGGATCAGGCCGGCCTCGAAGAAAACGTAGAACAAGACGATATCGAGCGCGCAGAACACGCCGATCATCAGCGTTTCCAGCACCAGAAACGCAATCATGTATTCCTTGACCCGGTGCTCGACCGAGCGCCAGGACGCAAGGATGCAAAGCGGCATCAAAAATGCTGTCAAAATGACGAACAGCATGGAAATGCCATCCACGCCCATGGCGTATGAAATGCCCGAATCCAGCCATTCGTAATTTTCCGTCATCTGGAAGCCGGAAAGGGAATTGTCGAAACCAGCCCAGACAAACAATGACAGGACAAAGGTGAAAACCGTCGTCAGCAGCGCCACGGAGCGGATGTTCTTGCGGGCCAATTCGCCATCAGAGGGAATCAGCAAAATCAGGAACGCGCCAACCAGCGGCAGGAACGTGACCGTCGATAATATGGGCCAACCCGACATTAAAAAGCGCTCCCGAGCATCATCCAGGTGACAAGTGCGGCAACACCGATCAACATGGCAAAGGCATAGTGATAGAGGTAACCGGACTGAAGCTTGACAACCCGCTGCGTCACATCGAGTACACGGGCTGAAACACCGTCGGGCCCGAAACCATCAATGAGCCAGCCGTCGCCGCGTTTCCACAGAAAATGGCCGAGCCGCTTGGCCGGATTGACGAACAAGAAGTCGTACAGCTCGTCAAAATACCATTTATTCAGCAGGAACTTGTAGAGCCCGTCATGCTGTTCGGCGAGCTGTTTGGGTGTTTCCGGCGACCGGATATAGAAATACCAGGCTGTGAGAAGGCCAAGCACCATGGCGACAAACGGGCTCAGTTTTACCCAGAATGGCACATGGTGGAATTCTTCCAGTATCTGGTTGGCAGGTAGCGTGAACAGCGCATCTTTCCAGAAGTGTACATAGCCGTGACCGAAGAACAGATCCTGGAAGATAACACCGGCAAGAAGCGCGCCTGCGGCCAGCACGTAGAGCGGCACCAGCATAACTTGCGGTGATTCATGGACATGGTTCATCACATCAGCACTCGCCCGCGGCTTGCCGTGGAAGGTCATGAAGATCAGCCGCCAGGAATAGAAACTGGTAAATGCGGCAGCCACCACAAGCAGGCCAAAGGCGTAGCCGGCGGCAGGATTGTGCGAGGCAAAGGCGGATTCGATGATGAAATCCTTGGAGAAGAAGCCGGCCGTACCGACCAGCGTTCCCGGTATCCCGACACCGGTCAGCGCGATCGTGCCAATCACCATCATCCAGTAGGTGGTTGGGATCAGCTTGCGCAGTCCGCCCATCTTGCGCATGTCCTGCTCGTCGGACACCGCATGGATCACCGATCCGGAGCCCAAAAACAGCAGTGCCTTGAAAAAGGCGTGGGTGAACAAATGGAAGATTGCCGCGCCATAGGCACCAATGCCAAGCGCGACAAACATGTAACCAAGCTGCGAGCATGTCGAATAGGCGATCACCCGCTTGATATCGTTTTGTACCAGACCGACGGTGGCGGCGAAGAACGCCGTGGTCGCGCCAACAAACACGACGACGGTCAATGCCGTGTGCGAAAGCTCGAACAGGGGCGACAGGCGCGCGACCATGAACACACCCGCGGTCACCATGGTTGCGGCGTGGATCAAAGCCGACACAGGTGTCGGGCCCTCCATCGCGTCCGGCAGCCAGGTGTGCAGCAGGAATTGAGCCGATTTGCCCATGGCGCCCATGAACAGCAGCAGGCAGACAATGGTGAGCGCCGCCTCGCGGCCAAGTTCGTAGCCGAGGAAATTCAGTACGACTTCGCCTTCAATCACCGCCTGGCCCGGCTCGGGCAGATAGGTCGCGGCATTGGCGAACACCGTTTCCAGATTGATTGATCCGAACAGCATAAACACGCCGAAAATACCGAGCGCAAAGCCAAAATCACCAATACGGTTGACGATGAAAGCCTTGATGGCCGCCGCATTGGCCGACGGTTTCTTAAACCAGAAGCCGATAAGCAGATAAGATGCGACACCAACACCTTCCCAGCCAAAGAACATCTGAACCAGATTGTCCGAGGTCACCAGCATCAGCATGGCGAAGGTGAAGAATGACAGATAGGCAAAGAAGCGCGGCCGGTGCGGATCGTGATGCATGTAGCCAATCGAATAGATGTGCACCAGCGCCGAGACGGTGTTGACCACCACCAGCATGACCACCGTCAGCGTATCGATGCGAAACGCCCAGTCGACTTCAAGCGCGCCTGAATTGATAAACCGCAGTACCGGTATCGATTGCGCGCCGGCCTGATCGGCAAAACCGACCGAAAAGAAGGCGACCCACGACAGGATGGCCGAAATCACCAGCAGGCCGGAGGTGATGTATTCACATCCCTTGGCCCCGATGGATTTTCCGCCAAGACCGGCAATCAGAAAGCCGATGAGAGGCAGGAAGACAATAGCGTGATACATGGAGCTTCCCCTACCCCTTCATCGTGTTGACATCTTCGACCGCGATCGAACCGCGGTTGCGGAAGAAGACGACGAGAATTGCAAGGCCAATAGCTGCTTCGGCTGCTGCGACCGTCAGCACGAACAGGGCGAAGACCTGGCCGACAAGATCACCGAGCTCCGCCGAAAAGGCGACAAAGTTGATGTTGACTGCAAGCAGGATCAGCTCAATCGACATCAAAATGATGATGACATTCTTCTTGTTTAAGAAGATGCCGAAGACCCCTATCGTAAACAGGATCGCCGAGACGGTCAGGAAATGTGAAATGCCTACTTCCATGGCTAAATCCCCTTGCCCGATTCCACATTGACGACCTCGATGGCGGTCTCAGGTGTTCGAGCAACCTGCGCCGGTATTGATTGACGCCGGACATTTTCCTTGTGGCGCAGCGTCAGAACGATGGCGCCGATCATCGCCACCAGCAGCACCATGCCGGCGATCTGAAAGAAGTGGATATAGTCCGTGTAAAGGATATCACCCAGTGCGGCCGTGTTATGCCGCTCGGCAATATCGGGCGTCGGCTTGGCCACGCTTTGAGCCAATTCCGGCGAGAACGCATAGCCGCCCGCGACCACCACCAGTTCGCTGGCCAGGATGATGCCGATCAGCGCGCCAATCGGCGCATATTGCAGCGCCCCCTTTTTCAGTTCGGCGAAATCGACATCCAGCATCATGACGACGAACAAGAACAACACCGCGACTGCGCCGACATAGACCACCAGCAGGATGAGTGCCAGAAACTCCGCACCGGTGAGCAGGAACAGGGCGGCAGCGTTGAAGAACGTCAAAATCAGGAACAGTACGGAATGCACCGGGTTGCGCGCAGCAATGACCATAAAGGCTGCGGCGACGGCAACGAAGGCGAACAGATAGAAAAATATCGCCTCTAGTCCTGTCAGCATCGGATCCCCCGACTTTCTTGGTTCGTGCGGGTTCGTGGTCCCGCGGGCTTGTGTTCACTCACCGGTATGGCGCATCGATCGCCATATTGGCAGCGATTTCGCGCTCCCAGCGATCGCCATTGGCAAGCAGCTTGTCCTTGTCGTAGTAAAGTTCTTCGCGTGTCTCGGTCGCGAATTCGAAGTTCGGCCCTTCCACGATCGCATCCACCGGGCATGCTTCCTGGCAAAAACCGCAATAGATGCATTTGACCATGTCGATATCGTAGCGCACCGTGCGCCTGGTACCGTCATTGCGGCGCGGTCCGGCCTCAATCGTAATCGCCTGCGCCGGACAGATCGCCTCGCAAAGCTTACACGCAATGCAGCGCTCCTCGCCATTGGGATAGCGGCGAAGTGCATGTTCGCCGCGAAACCTGGCGCTGACCGGGCTTTTTTCATGCGGATAGTTGATCGTGTATTTGGGCCGGAACATCTGACGCATTGCCAACAGGAAGGCGCTGGCGAAATCTGCCAGCAACATCGATTTTGCGGCCTGAGCGATAAGGCTCATTATCCTTCTCCCATGACAAACGGAGCGAGAAACCAGCCGATCAGCGGAAAAATCGCAAACTGGCTCAATCCGGCAACACGCAGCACCCGTTTGGTTTCGTCCAGTTCGACGCGCCTGGAAAGCCGCTGCAAAAACAGCCATTCCGCGCCGGCTAGCAGCAATCCGATCAACGCGCCCACAAGAGCAATCATCATCACGCTCCCATCTCAGCGATTTTCAGAAATGCGGCTGTCGCAACAACCATGAACAGCGAAATCGGCAAAAACACTTTCCAGCCAAGCCGCATCAACTGGTCGTAGCGATAGCGCGGCACAATCACCTTGGTCATTGAGAATATGAACACAACGCCCCACAGTTTGATCAAAAACCAGAAGACCCCCGGAATCCAGGTGAACGGGGCGAACTGGAATGGCGGCAGCCAACCACCGAGAAACAACACGACGGTGAGCGCCGACATGCCTAATATCGCCACCAGCTCAGTCAAAAACTGCAGCAAAAACAGCGAACTGGAGTATTCGACCGAATGGCCGGCAACGAGTTCGGATTCCGCCTCCGGCAAATCAAATGGCGGGCGGTTCGTCTCCGCCAGAGCGGAAATGAAGAAGATGACGAACATTGGGAACAATGCCAGCCAGTGCCAGTCGAGGAAGCTGTTGGGCAGACCAAGCCGCGTGCCGATGCCATCGCCCTGTGCCAGGATGATATCCGTCAGATTAAGCGAGCCCACGGCAAGCAGCACGGTAACGATAACGAAGCCAATCGACACTTCATAGGACACCATCTGCGCTGCCGAGCGCAGCGCGGCCAGGAATGCGTATTTGGAATTGGAGGCCCAGCCGGCCATGATGATGCCATAGACGCCAAGCGAGGAGACCGCGAAAATATACAATATGCCAACATTAATATTGGCAATCGCCCATCCCTCATTGACCGGAATGACGGCCCATACGGCCAGTGCCAGCGTTACCGAAACCAGCGGAGCCAGCACGAATACGACCTTGGAAGCACCGGAGGGAATGACCGGCTCCTTCACCAGGAATTTCAAAAAGTCTGCAAGCGGCTGGAGAATGCCCCAGGGGCCAACGACATTCGGCCCGCGCCGCAGATGGACAGCCGCCCAGATCTTACGCTCCGCATAGATCAGCACGGCGGTAGAAATCAGGACGCCAACAAGCATCACCACCGTTTTCAACAGGATGATCAGCCCCGGCAATACATAGTTGTCGAAAAAGAGTTCCATGCTTGCTGTCCCTACTCGGCCGCCTGTTTGAACCCGCCTGCGGCGAGTTGCGAGCATTCGGCCATAACGGCAGACGCGCGCGCGATCGGGTTTGTCAGATAAAAGTCTTTCACCGGCGAGGCAAACGCAGACTTGTTCAAGCGGCTGTTTTTCCCGGCTATTTTGTCGATATCGCCCGAATCACCGGCCTCAATCTCATCGATTTGCGCCAGGTGCGGGTGGTCGCCATAAAGTGCGGACCTCAGCTGCGCGATCGAATCATATGGTAGTTTGTGATCAAGCACATCGGACAATGCCCGCAGGATTGCCCAGTCCTCCCTGGCATCGCCCGGTGCGAATGCCGCGCGATTAGTCATCTGCACCCGGCCTTCCAGATTGACATAGGTACCGGATTTTTCCGTATAGGTGCAGCCTGGCAGAATAACGTCGGCGCTATGGGCGCCCGCATCACCATGCGTGCCGATATAGACGGTAAACGCCTTGTCCGTTTTCGCCATATCGACTTCATCAGCGCCAAGCAGGAACAAAACATCGCTGTCGCCAAGCATCGCGCCCGTATCCTTGCCGCCTTTGCCCGGAACAAAGCCGATATCAAGTCCGCCAACGCGGGCCGCTGCCGTGTGCAGCACGTTAAAGCCGTTCCAGCCCTCCTTGACGACGCCGATCGATTTGGCCGCCTTGGCAAGCATCGACATGATTGCGCGGCCATCCTTGCGCGCATAGGCGCCGGGGCCGACGATGAACATCGGTTTTTTGCCCTTCGACGGCGCATGATCGACGAACTGTTTTAGCGATTCCGGTCCGGCGCCGACATGGTGATAGTCATAGGTCAAATCAGCCTGTTCGCCGACGACGGCGACCATCAGTTCGCCGGTGCGCCAGCGCTTGCGAATACGTGCATTGACGAGGGCTGCCTCCTTGCGCGGATTGGCGCCGATGATCATCAACTGATCGGCCTCCTCAATCCCGGCAATCGTCGAATTAAACAGATAGGACGCGCGGCCATGGGCCGGATCAAGCACTGAGTTCTCCTCACGGCAATCGATATTTGCCGAACCGAGCGAAGTCATCAGCGCTTTTAACGCATACATTTCCTCCACGGCTGCCAGATCGCCGGCAATCGCACCGATGCGCTCGCCGGGCACACCGTCAAGCGCGCCCTTTATCGCTGCAAAAGCCTCCGGCCAACTGGCGGGCTGCAATTTGCCGCCTCTGCGTATATAGGGTTGATCGAGGCGCTGGGAGCGCAGCCCGTCCCAGATGAAGCGGGTCTTGTCGGAAATCCACTCCTCGTTCACCGCCTCGTTCAGCCGCGGCATGATGCGCATGACCTCGCGGCCGCGCGTATCGACCCGGATCGATGATCCGACCGCATCCATCACATCGATGGATTCGGTCTTGTTGAGCTCCCAGGGCCGGGCCTGAAAGGCGTAGGGCTTCGATGTCAGCGCACCGACGGGGCAAAGGTCGATGACATTGCCCTGCAATTCCGATGTCATTGCCTGTTCCAGATAGGTGGTGATTTCAGCATCCTCGCCACGGCCAAGCAGGCCAAGTTCGGAAATACCGGCCACCTCGGTGGTAAAGCGCACGCAACGCGTGCAGTGGATACAGCGGGTCATGATCGTCTTGACCAGCGGACCGATATATTTGTCCTCCACCGAGCGCTTGTTTTCGCCATAGCGCGATGCATCGACGCCAAACGCCATCGCCTGGTCCTGCAGATCGCACTCACCGCCCTGATCGCAGATCGGGCAATCAAGCGGATGGTTGATCAGCAAAAATTCCATCACGCCTTCGCGCGCCTTTTTCACCATCGGCGTGTTGGTAAACACCTCCGGCGGCTCGCCATTGGGTCCAGGTCGCAGATCGCGCACACCCATTGCGCACGACGCGGCAGGTTTTGGCGGTCCGCCCTTCACCTCGACCAGGCACATGCGGCAATTGCCGGCAATCGACAGGCGTTCATGGAAACAGAAACGCGGCACCTCGGCGCCAGCCGCTTCGGCTGCCTGCAAAAGCGTATAGTGATCGGGAACCTCGACCTCGTTGCCATCTATTTTTATGACTGCCATTACCGTTCGTCCCTGCCCCTAGTTCACAACCGCGAACCGGTCTGCTGAATTAAAATCAAATGCATGTTCCGACGGACCATTTGACCGCAAGTGCGCCAATCGTTCTATCGCCTCATCAAATCCCGGCTTGTCGCCAGCCTCAACTGTCCACATCACCTGCCTCGGTTCAGGTAGCGGCTCGTACCATTCTGTGCGCCGGTCGAGAAACCCACCATGTGACGTGCCGAAGACGTAAGCCTTCAAAGCCGCAACACTTTTCCAGACCGATACCGTCGCCGACATGCGGTCGTCATAGCCCCATGCCGCAATCGACCGTACCAGCGGTTCATCACCGATGCGCCAGATAAATCCGTCCGATGCCGCTGCGCGCGCGTATTCATCGTCGAGCACAGCCATGAATGCTTTAAGCTCCGGCGCATCAGGAGCATGTTTCAACCTGCCCCAATTCATCTGCGCTATGTGGTTCGATGCTGTCATCTCATCCTACCCGTAGCGTTTAGAACGTCGAGTGAAATTCTGAGGGTGTCGATATCGAGTTCGGCCAGTTGCATCTGCATTACTCCGCTGCCACCATCACCGGCTCAGCCCGGTGATTGTTGCGCGTGAATTCGTCGATGCGGCGCTCGATTTCCGGGCGAAAATGCCGGATCAGACCCTGGATCGGCCAGGCCGCAGCATCCCCCAGCGCACAGATCGTGTGGCCTTCCACCTGCTTGGTCACATCGAGCAACATGTCGATTTCTTCCAGGCGCGCCTCGCCCTTTACCAGCCGCTCCATCACCCGCCACATCCAGCCGGTGCCCTCGCGGCATGGCGTGCACTGGCCGCAGCTTTCATGCTTGTAGAAATAGGCCAGCCGCGCGATCGCTTTGACCACATCGGTGGATTTGTCCATCACGATCACGGCAGCGGTGCCAAGGCCGGATCTCAGATCCTTCAATGCGTCGAAATCCATCGGGCAATCTATGATTTGCTCGGCCGGCACCATCGGTACCGACGAGCCGCCCGGAATAACCGCCAGGAGATTATCCCAACCACCGCGAACGCCGCCGCAATGTTTGTCAATCATCTCACGGAACGGGATCGACATCGCCTCTTCAAATGTGGCCGGCGTGTTGACGTGGCCGGACACGCAGAAGAGTTTTGTGCCGGCATTGTTGGGCCGGCCGAAACCAGCAAACCAGCTGGCGCCGCGGCGCAAAATTGTTGGCGCAACGGCAATCGATTCGACATTGTTGACCGTGGTCGGGCAGCCATAAAGGCCAACATTGGCGGGAAATGGCGGCTTCAGCCGCGGCTGACCCTTCTTGCCCTCCAGGCTTTCCAGCAATGCGGTTTCCTCGCCGCAGATATAGGCGCCGGCGCCATGGTGAACATAGACATCAAAATCCCAGCCGCATTTGTTGTTTTTGCCCAGTAAACCGGCGTCATAACACTCGTCGATTGCCGCCTGCAGCGCTTCGCGCTCGCGGATGAATTCGCCGCGGACATAGATATAGGCCGTGTTCGCACCCATGGCGAAACCGGCGATGACGCAACCTTCAACCAGCGTATGGGGATCATGACGCAGAATATCGCGGTCCTTGCAGGTGCCGGGTTCGGATTCGTCCGCGTTGACCACCAGATAGCATGGCCGATCGGACTGTTTGGGCATGAACGACCATTTCAGCCCGGTCGGAAAACCCGCGCCGCCGCGTCCGCGCAGACCGGAATCCTTCATCTCCTGAATGATCCAGTCGCGGCCCTTGCCAATCAGCTTTTTCGTGCCGTCCCAATGACCACGGCGCATCGCGCCCTTGAGCGAGCGGTCAAACTGTCCGTAGATATTGGTGAAGATGCGGTCTTTATCCTGAAGCATCATTACCTACTCCGCCGGTTCATCAAGAATTTCGAAGCGCCGTTCAATCCGTTCGAAGCGTTTTTCAAACTCCGCGAGCATTGAATATATGTTAGCGGTATCGGCTTGTGTTGCATTTTGGTGCTGTCGACTTGCCTGGATTTCGTTTCTGATATCGCATTGGCCTGTTTTCAGCCCCGCCATATCACTTTGGAGGCTCTTTGAGCCTTGTAAAAGAAGATCGCTGGTAACGCTTGCCATCACTTACCTCGGCTTCTTTCCGAACACGCGGACATATTCGTCAACGCCGCCCTTGGCCAAGGCTTTGGCCTGCTTGACCCAGTCGTCGCGCTCAATGCGGCCCTTGAATTTCAGGTAATTATCGACCCAGTCACGCTCAGCCTTTTTCCACGACGCCACTTGCTGGTAGGTGTAGATGCCAAGGCCGTGCAGTACGCTTTCTAGCTTCGGCCCGACACCTGAAATCAGCTTCAGATCGTCGGGATTAGCAGGTTTTTTGATTGTGGCAGGCCGGTTCTTTTCAGCGGAAACCGTTTCGGCTTTGGCAGGTTTGGGCGCAGCCTTTTTCGCTGCCGGTTTCCCCGCAACTGATTTGGCGCCGCTGCTGATCTTTGCAGTTGACGGCCGCTTCCGGCCACTGGTCTTGACGGGAAGTATTTCCGTCTTCAGCGAGGTCATGCCCGATATCGGCGCCGACACCATTCGGCCATTTTGCGGCCCGGTTGGAACCTTATCACCCCTGCCCGCTTCAAATTCGTCGATAATCTCTTCCAGCCGTTCCGGTGTCAGATCTTCAAACGTATCCTTGAACACCATCACCATCGGCGCGTTGACGCAGGCGCCAAGGCATTCAACCTCCTCCCACGAAAGCGTGCCGTTGGCATTGGTTTCAAACTGTTGCTTGGAAATTTTCCGCTTGCAGACCTTTATCAAGTCTTCGGAGCCGCGCAGCATGCAAGGCGTCGTGCCGCAAACCTGGATATGGGCTTTGCTGCCAACCGGCTTCAGCTGGAACTGCGTATAAAAAGTCGCCACTTCCAACACCCGGATCAGCGGCATGTCGAGCATCCCGGCGACGTGCTCGATGGCGGCCTTGGTCACCCAGCCTTCCTGCTCCTGCGCACGCATTAAAAGCGGAATGACGGCTGATTGCTCCCGGCCCTTCGGATATTTTTTGATTGTCCGCTTGGCCCAGGCGCTGTTTGCGCGGTTGAATGCGAAATCGGCGGGCTGAACGGAGGTTTCTGCGATACGGCGGACGGACATGTGATCTACCTACAAAATCTCGCTGCACCGCGACCCGATCGATGCGGGCGGCGGAACGCGGAAATCGAAATATTTAACCGAACTGTCGTAGTCGAGCGAACATATATATGTCTTGCCCGATGGCACTTGCACGAGCCAGTGCGTCCAATCCTGGACCACTGCGACGCTTACGACTTTGCCCCCCTGCCCCATCAGCTCACCAAGCGTAATATCCGACGCATTGACCGGCAGAACCAGTAGGCCCGCACCGGCAATACCGGCGATCACTGGCTGCAAAAGACGCCGCGACAACCTCACCGGTCCACCTCCGCAAATATCCGATCAACGTCGATTTTGAAGCCGGGCGGTATCAGATCGATCTGCCCTTCGCGAACAAAACGGGTGTCAAGCTTCTCCGGGTCGTCAGTACGCTGGAAATGTATCAGATACCGATCACTGGGTGCCAACAGAAGATAGTGTTGCACCGAAGGCAATTGAAAATACTCAAGAAGCTTGTGCTTCTCGTCGCGGTTGACGCTGGATGGCGACATTACTTCGATCAGGATGACCGGCTTATCGAGAGTAAGCCCCTCCATGTCGAAAGGTCCGCATTGAACGGCTGCATCGGGAATGCGGACAGTTTCATCATCGACGATGATCTGCATCCCGTCAGGAAAAACCCGGCATTCGAGATGTGCCAGATCAATGCCACGCTCCAGTTCTTTCACCACCTCATGCTTTGTCAGAGCATGCCGAGCCGTTTCCGCAGACAGTTCAAGCGGTTTGCCACGCTCAAGTTCAAAGCGCTTATCACCCTGTGACACATTCCAGTCCAGGAATTCTGCGGCTGACATTTTCGTTTCGGTAAGCGCGCCCATTATCGGTCCACCTCCCCGAACACGATGTCGAGCGAGCCGAGTACGGCGGAGACATCGGCCAGCAAATGGCCGCGGCAGAGAAAATCCATCGCTTGCAGATGGGCAAAGCCTGGCGCGCGCAATTTGCACCGATAGGGTTTGTTGGAGCCGTCGGAGACCAGATAGACGCCAAATTCGCCCTTTGGCGCCTCGACAGCGGCATAGACCTCGCCTTCGGGCACATGATAGCCTTCGGTGTAGAGTTTGAAGTGATGGATCAGCGCTTCCATCGACTTTTTCATCTCGCCGCGCTTCGGCGGCACGATTTTGTTGTCGAGCGCGGATACCGGACCGGATTTTTCCGTACCGAGCAGCCGTTCGATACATTGACGCATGATGCGGACCGACTGGCGCATTTCCTCCATGCGGATCAGGTATCTGTCGTAACAATCGCCGTTTTTGCCGATTGCAATGTCGAAATCCATTTCGTCATAACATTCATAGGGCTGGCTTTTGCGCAGATCCCATTTGGCACCCGAACCGCGCACCATGACACCGGAAAATCCCCAGTCCCAGGCATCGTCCAGATCGACAATTCCGATATCGACATTGCGCTGCTTGAAAATGCGGTTCCCGGTCAGGAGCTGATCGAGATCGTCGACCGTCTTCAAAAACGGATCACACCATTTGGCGATATCCTCGACCAGTTCCGGCGGAATATCCTGATGCACACCGCCCGGCCGAAAATAGGCCGCATGCATGCGTGCACCGCAGGCCCGCTCGTAAAACACCATCAGCTTTTCGCGTTCCTCAAACCCCCAAAGGGGCGGGGTGAGCGCGCCGACGTCAAGTGCCTGTGTGGTGATGTTGAGAATATGCGACAGGATACGGCCAATCTCGCAATAAAGCACCCGGATCAACTGGCCGCGCTTAGGCACTTCAATGTCAAGCAGCCGTTCGACGGCCAGCGCGAAGGCATGTTCCTGGTTCATCGGCGCGACATAGTCGAGCCGGTCAAAATAGGGCACGGCCTGCAGATAGGTTTTCTGCTCAATCAGCTTTTCGGTGCCGCGGTGCAACAGGCCGACATGCGGATCGACACGATCGACCACCTCGCCGTCGAGTTCGAGCACCAGACGCAACACGCCGTGGGCGGCCGGATGCTGCGGGCCGAAATTGATATTGAAATTGCGGACGGCTGTTTCAGCCATTGTCGACATCACCTCCATCTGGCGCAAACATCGCAAAGACTTCCGCCTCGGTCATGTTTTTCGTCTGATTGGCGAATTCATAATTGCCGGGCTTCTTGTCGATGAATATCTGCGTGGCGAATTCAAAGTCGGCGGCATCGTCGAACGTGTGCACTGATACTTGCTGGAATTTGCCGTCCTGGGTCTGCCAGAGGATCGTCGATCCGCAGGCCTTGCAGAATTTCCGCTCGCCCCATGAAGAGCTCTTGAAGCTGCCCAGCTCGGCGTCGGCAGTAAATTTTACCGTATCGCCGCAATTTACCGACATGAATGTACCGCCGGTCCACCGCCGGCACATGCCGCAATGGCAAGTACCCATCTTTTGTTCGACAGGCACGGCTGTGAATTTGACCGAGCCGCAAAGACATTGACCATTCAGCGCTTCAGCCATCAGTGTTTTTCCTCCGCTTTTTCATCGCCGGGCAACACATAGTCGGTGCCTTCCCATGGCGACAGGAAGTCGAAATTGCGAAACTCCTGCTTCAGCTCCACCGGCTCATAGACAACACGCTTGACCTCGTCATCATAGCGAACCTCAACGAAGCCGGTCACCGGAAAATCCTTGCGCAGCGGATGACCGTCGAAACCATAATCCGTCAGCAGCCGGCGCAGATCGGGATGGCCGGTAAACAGGATGCCGTAGAGATCATAAGCCTCACGCTCGAACCAGTCGGCGCCAGGAAAAATCTCGGTGGCAGACGGGATCGGTGTCGTCTCGTCGGTCATGACACGAATGCGGATACGGATATTCTGGCGCGGTGACAGCAGGTGATAGACGAGGTCAAACCGCCGCTCGCGGCCCGGATAGTCGGCGCCGCTTACATCAATAAAGGAGATAAACTGGCATTGCACATCGCGTTTTAAAAAACTCAGCACATCGAGAATATCGCCGGGTTCTGTTTCAATGGTCAGTTCACCGAACGCAACTGTTGCGTCACTGACCTGCGCATCAAGCTTTTCCTTGATATAGGCAGCCAGATCCATCAGCGCCTCGCTCATGCCCGCCTCCTATCGTTCTATCGTACCAGTACGGCGAATTTTCTTTTGCAAAAGAAGAATACCGTAAAGCAGCGCTTCCGCCGTCGGCGGGCAGCCTGGAACATAAATATCGACCGGAACAATCCGGTCGCAGCCGCGCACCACCGAATAGGAATAGTGATAATAGCCACCGCCATTGGCGCATGACCCCATCGAGATCACATAACGTGGCTCGGGCATCTGGTCGTAGACCTTGCGCAGTGCCGGCGCCATCTTGTTGGTGAGCGTGCCGGCAACGATCATCACATCGGACTGGCGCGGCGAGGCGCGTGGTGCGATGCCGAAGCGCTCGGCATCATATCTGGGCATCGAAATATGCATCATCTCGACGGCGCAACAGGCCAGGCCGAATGTCATCCACATCAGCGAACCGGTGCGCGCCCAGGTGACCAGTGCATCGGACGAGGTGACCAAAAATCCCTTATCGGCCAGTTCGGCATTGATTTCACCGAAAAACGCATCATCGCTGCCGACCGGTTTGCCGGTGGCCGGGTCAATAATACCCTTCGGCTTCGGTGCGAGAAGTGTCGAAGAACCGTCGCTCAATCCCATTCAAGCGCTCCCTTCTTCCATTCATAGATAAAGCCGATGGTAAGAATTCCAAGGAAAATCATCATCGACCAGAAGCCGAGCATGCCGATATCGCCGAATGATACGGCCCAGGGAAACAGAAA
Source organism: Rhizobiaceae bacterium (assembly GCA_963669455.1). Taxonomy (GTDB): domain Bacteria; phylum Pseudomonadota; class Alphaproteobacteria; order Rhizobiales; family Rhizobiaceae; genus JAWKWH01. Next base: position 2,316,832 of record OY770026.1, on the reverse strand, counting down.
AGCCACTTCAAGGTCAAAGATGATGAACAAAATCGCCACCAGATAGAAGCGCACATCAAACTTCATGCGGGCATCGTCAAACGAGTTGAAGCCGCATTCATAGGCGGACAGTTTTTCCGGATCGGGATTGCGGTAGGCGATGAGAAATGGCGCGATCGCCAGAGCAATGCCGATTATGGCTGCCACCCCGATGAAGATGATAATTGGCAGGTAGGCGCTGAGAAGGTCAGTCATGGGGAATCCGGACCAGTTTGATCTGTCGGTTGATTAGCCGACAGGCCGGATGCGCGCAAGGCGGATATCCTTTAAAATGGCCAAAATATGTTGCGCTGCGCCAATCAAAGGATAAATGGCCCCATACCGGCGTCACGCGGTATTCAGTCTGCGTCAGTCACGCCGGAGCAGATTTCCTTCGAGCCAACGCTCGCCGAAATACGGTTGAGGCATTTTTCGCCCAAGGAGAATCATATATGCGTAAGTGGATTTGAAGTTCGCTTCATTTTTCCTGCGCACTCACTGGCGAACTTCGGATTCGGGACACTAGAACGGTTTTTTCCCGTGATCAGGCGCTTTTCGGCGGTCTTCATCGGAGCGGCGGTCGCCTTCCTTTTTTCTGACATACCAGAAGCGTTTGTCCCTGCCAGAGCGGCGGTCGGTTGTTGTTCTGCGCAGCATCGCTTCACGCGTTACAAGTTCATCAGGTAAATCGACATCATCGGACATGATCTCAGTTTCCATGTTGAGCGATGATGAGAGTGACGCCGCAAAATTAAGCTTCCGTTAACGGCCTGATTGGTGAACCGGATGATTTTGCCCGTGCGCCCGGTAAAATAGCGCGAACAAACCCTGCAAGTTTCAAATCGGTTTGCAGCGCAATTATAAAGATATAAGGTTGATTTTCATGGATTAAATGGCGCGAGCGACCTCCGGCGTGGCGGGCCGTCGCCCTGCCCCCAAAGACCCGTAGCGCTTCGGAAATCTTGCGACTCCAGCTTCTTGCGATCTATGTGGATTGAACCGGATTAGTCGCAAGTTGCCTGGCCGCACATGAATGTTAATCTAGCATTGGTTGGTGGTTCGAGATAGGAACCAAGATGACCGCCGGGAAGATTTCATCTGCGCTTTGACAATTCTGCAGACAGATCCTCCCACCTTGTGTTGCAACATTTCTAGAGCAAGAGAAGGAATACCGGAAATTGAAAAAAGCCGTGAGATATTTGGCGGCCATGTATATTGTCGCCTTGGCCGGTTTCGCACTGGGGGCAATTTTGGTATTTATCGAAGTTTGGCCCCATTCGACTCTAAAGGAAATTGACGCTTTCGTTGCCGGCGACCCTACCGAGAAAACTACAACGTGGGAAAAGGTCCAAAGCGATGCTGGGCTAACTCCTGCCCGATACCTGCATCCACGGGAAGAATTCCCGGCACCTGAACACGAAGAATATACCACCAGCAAAATAGATATTGTTGACCACCAGTTCTCAGATCTGCGGGCTGCTCCTATTTATGTGTCCAAAACGAATTCAGGCGGATGGTTGATTAACGGGATTTTTGACTTCAAATCTGGCCTTCATGGGTATCTGCTCGTTGAGCACGACGGGTCGATAAGCAAATCTTGGCAACTCCCCGACGGTGAACAAAGCGGCTCGCGTGAACAGCGCCGGGTCAATGGATTGGGCCTCGCATTGCTTCAAGATGGATCTTTCATATCAAGATCATCGGACAAGATTTTCAGAATGAGTTGGTGCGGAGATATCTTGTGGCAGATCGAGGGCGAATACCACCACTCAGTTTCCCTGGATGGACAGGGAGGTTTCTGGGCATGGCGGGGTGATTACCTAGTTGCGTTGTCGGTTGAAGATGGGAGCATCCAAAACGAGATCCATATAGAGGAGGTTATCCGGGCAAACCCTGACATCTCGGCGTTTGAAATCTTGACAAACCCGGGTGATTGGAAATGGGCGGATCAAACAAACAATACCAAGATTTACGCTCGTTCTCAGAAAAATAGCCCAGTCTACCTGCAAGACCCTTTTCATCAGAACGATGTCGACCCCTTGCGAGAGGAAATAGTTGGCAAGTACCCGATATTCAATACGGGTGATTTGCTTGTCAGCATGAGACACCTAAACCTGGTTTTTGTCGTAAGGCCCTCAACCAAGAAAATAATATGGTTTCGACAGGGGTTAACTAGCAGGCAGCACGATCCAGATTGGAATGCAGATGGCACAATCACCGTGTTCGACAATCGTAATCATCATTCATGGTCGCGTGTGGCAAAACTCAGTCTTGACAAAAATCAGGCTCGGACCATTGTTGATGGTGAAACATATGGCATATACACTGTCGCGGGCGGTGACCACGAAGTTTACCCCAATGGCAGCGTTTTGATGATTTCGAGGAATCAAGGACGTGTAACTCACGTAAGCAAAGATGGCGCAATTTTGTTTGACTTCGTGAATAGATACAATGATGAAAAAGTTTTGCGCCTCTTCAACGCGATCCACATCAGTGAAAAGAAAATGACTGAATGGAACACTTGCAAAAACTGAGCTTAACACTGCTGTTTAGCTACTTTGTAGCTTGTACCCCAGCGCTGGCCTATGTCGGTCCAGGACTAGGCCTTGCCACAGTTGGAATAGCGATCGGCATCGTTGTATCCATACTGTTGGCAGTCGTCGCATTCATTTGGTATCCGGTAAAACGCCTCCTGAAGAAATTACGCAATCAAGGCCATCATCAAACTCAAGCTTCCTCTAGTGAGAAACGACGGTCTTGAGCGCTATTGCGGCTACTACGTCCACCATCATAACCTGCATCTTGGCTGACATTTTTCTGCTCGAAAGGTTTCGCGCACGTCTGATCAAAAGCTGGATCTATACAAAAAAATCGCTGCAAGTCTTATCCTCGGATGCAATATCTGAGCATTGGAAAGAATCTGCAATCCCTGAATATTCTCGTCGTATTTTTGGTTCTATGGTTTTTTTAATTTTTATAATAATTACAACCATTTTAATTTTTATTACTATGTACATTCTAGTTGAATTTTTATTCGTAGACAATGAATTGATAAAAATCCCAAACTTTGATTACATTGATAATTTGTTCATAGCCATCAGCAGCGCATTTTATATTGTATTGCGAAAAATGATTCGTCTATGAGTGAATACAGCAGTTTAGAGAAGTTCTTTCACAGAATTGCACTTCGGTACGAGTCGGTTCGCTCGCTTTCGTTTTCGATGGACCAGTTGTTGCTTGGAAATAAAGAAGCAAATAAGTCAACGAAGCCGCCCGTTTATGTTTGCGGTTTGGCCCGCGCGGGAACCAGCATCCTATTCAGAACACTATACTCCTCTGGCGATTTTGCCTCCCTAACCTACCGCGACATGCCCTTTGTTCTTGCACCTCGTCTATGGCGGAATATTTCAAAAAGTTACTACCGATCAGGGGCTGCCCAGGAACGGGCACACAAAGACGGCCTGCTAGTCAGTTTTGACAGCCCTGAGGCGTTTGAAGAAGTGTTCTGGTTGACCTTCTGTCGCCGGAGCTATGTTCAAAAAACAGCGCTAGTAGAACACCACGTTGATGAAGAAATTCTTCAATTGTATCGGGGGTACGTATCGTCAATAATTTCCGCCAGCTTGCCCAGCAAGCAGCGGTATTTGTGTAAGAATAACAACAACATTCTTAGAATCGAAAGCCTTGTTCGTGCTTTTCCTGACGCACAGATATTGCTGCCTTTCAGAGAACCGCTACAACATTCCGCCTCACTGTTACGGCAACATGAGAATTTCTGTAAGCAACAAAGTCGAGATCAGTTTGTGTTGGATTATATGCGTTGGCTAGGTCACTATGAGTTTGGACTTGAGCATCGAGCATTTGATCTCGGTCATTCAAGTCAACTTGGCAATCCGCGATCCTTGGAATACTGGCTGAGGCTCTGGATAAATGTTTATTCCAATCTGTCCAAATTGGAGGGAAACAACATTCAATTCGTTTGTTTCGAGAATTTGTGCGACGAACCGGCCAAAACTCTCGAGCAAATTGGAGAAAAGATCGCTTGCCATCCAGAACGCATGATGAGCACTGTGTCGGAAGTAAAAGGTCCCGCAGAGCGACCGATCAACGTCAAGGTTTGTAGCCAATTAAGAGACACCAGCAGCTCTCTTTATGAACGGCTGGTCAAACTAGCTGCTGTTTGAGATCACCGTGTTGTGGGTCCCGGTCTTATAGGAAAAAAGCCCGCCGCCTTTCAGCAACGAGCATCAGCATCAAATAAAAGTGCTCTAATTTGCGGAGACCCTCGGCGACAAGCCCAAAAAAGTCCCATGGGTGCTGACGTCAGACAAGCCGAACGTTGCAAGAGATATACACCAACTCAGGCCGAAACAGGCCGAAATGCTGACCGCGCGCCAGTGCAGGAAGACAGCAATGGGGGCAAAGAACGAATAAAAAGTCGCAAGTACTGCGAAAACTTGCGGCTTCTGGAGATGTCAAATTTGGATAAGCCATTGATTTAATGGCGCGAGTGACGGGACTCGAACCCGCGACCTCCGGCGTGACAGGCCGGCACTCTAACCAACTGAGCTACACCCGCGCATTTGTCTGGCACCGCGACGATGTCACCGGTGAAGACGAGCGGTGGATTAAGCGCTTCGCGTAGGTGTGTCAACAAGATTGATGCACCTTTTTGGATGGCCTGGCGAATGCCTGGTCTTTTTTCGCGGGATAACCGGCCCTGGCCTCAGACAGGCTGCTGTGGTGGGAATGCAGTTTTTTCTTGCGCTAAGCGCTCAGAGCCACTACACCGCCATTCGCTTCCGGGCGGTTAGCTCAGTTGGTAGAGCGCCTCGTTTACACCGAGGATGTCGGGAGTTCGAGTCTCTCACCGCCCACCATTTTGCATTGATTACCTGAATTACCCCCTAAGACACTGAATGGTAAGGTGGTTTTTGGTGTTCTATATCCCTCATTGCGGTGGTATGGCAGCGGGGCGGAAAACGCCAGTCTGAGTACCAGTTTTTGCAAGATGATATCGCCACTTTCCCAGAGCTTCCAAGGGTTTGAGAGGAAACGCATAGGGTGTTCTAGCATCTGCGCCGCGCTGGTCTGTGGGGCGAAGCTTTTTTCCATCTTTTCAGACATTAGGAGCTTTTGATGTTCAAGCTGGTCAATCTTGCGGTCGAAGGCTTTCATCACGCGTTCGCTGGAGGCATCGACGATCTTCTCAAGATAACCGTCGATTTGACGTTCCAGTTTGAGGATTTCACGGCGCATGGCTTTGCGCGCCTCTCCTATTTGCGCGGTGCGCTGGTTCCATGCGTTGTAGACCATCTCCCGGATTATGCGGAACAGGCTGGCATTGGGGCGCATCTGCCGGAGAAGCGCCGCGAAATCGCCTTCGATATCATCGCGCCGGATGGATTTGCCGTAACTCTCGCAACCCTTCGTGTGGCAGAGGTAATAGGGATGTTTCTTTTTGGACTTGCTTTGCGACCAACAGGCGCGCAACGGCTTTTCGCAATCACCGCAAGTCACGAATCCGCGTAAGGGGAAATCGAGATGAATGTCTTTACGGGCGGGCGCTATCGCAGCCTCCTTAAGACGCTTTTGGATTTTCTGAAAGGTTTCAAAGCTAATCAAACCTTCATGGCGAGCCTTGCGCAATGAGACATTCATTCTCTCAGACTGGATATAACCCGCATAAAGCGGTTGCCGCAGCATATCCGTGATTTTCTGTATGCGGATGCCGCCCGCAGGTGTTTGTTTTGGAAACTCGGGCTGCGCCTCAAGGAAGCGCCGCACTTCGGTTTGCGAAGCGAATCGGCCCGAGGCAAAACCCTCAAGCGCTTCCTGAATAATGGAGGCAAAAGGTTCATCCCGAACAAGAACCTTGCCCTCGCCTTTTGTCTGACGGTAACGGTAGCCAAGAATCTTGGTGGTAACACAATAGCCGTTCATCACCCTTGCCCGCATACGGTGAGAAACCTGTTCGCCGTTTTTTTGGCGCTGGTGTTGGGAGACGGAAGCAAGCAGATTTTCAATTAAAACATCATCTGACGTATCGCCAAATTTCATGGAAGGGCTTTCAAGAACACCGCCAGCGTTCCTGACCAAATCCCGCAACTGCCAGTGCACCCGAACATCGCGGGAAAAACGGTTCAGATCGTCGATAATGACGACCGTGTTTTCCTCTGACTGGTTCAGCAAAAAGGACAGCATTTCCCGCATCTTGGGACGATCCAGAACGCCGCCCGATACGCCTTGATCGGGGAAAACCTGCAAAATCTCATAGCCCTTGCGCCGGGCATATTCGCGGCATCTTGTTTCCTGAGAGTCCAGCCCGTGGCCTTCCTCAACCTGCTTAACGCTGGATACGCGGCAATAAATAACCGCCTGCGTTAATGTCTCCTCCGTATTCATCGTGTGTTTGTCCTTTCCGGCCATGCCTCCTTCAGCTTGCCTGTTAGTCGGTTGTCGGTGTTGCTCGCATTCTCATTGACCGCTTGGGCGATCATTTTTGTCACTACGGGGTGATGCTCAATGCGGTCCGGCTCATCTGATCCGGCGGCGGTTTTCTGCCCGGCCTGCTGCCCGGCTTGCTGCAAGGGATGAATGCCAAACCCCATATCGACGAATTGGACCACAATAGCCCACAGCGTTTCAATCAATTCGTCCCTTTTGTCGCCCGGGATATCCACATCGTCCAAAAAGGATTGGTAATAATCGACGTCCAGCGTCAATGTCTTAAAATATGTTCCGTCCGTCTCGTCTCTATCGGCCACCTTTTCTTTCCAATCCAAATTTATGTGTTTACCGTCATCGCATCTCCTCTTCCTGATATAAGAACAAAAGAAGAACATAGCTCAAATTTTGTTTCGAATCAAGAAATTTCGACAGGTGAATTTAGTGGACTACCGTTCGTGCCCGTAATCGCGGTCCCGAGCGTCCCGGCCATTGCTTAAAAAGGCTTCTGCGCGTTCTTGACGGCTGTCTTGGCGCTGTTCAGGCTCGCGGGATTGCAGACGCTCTTGCCTCAACTCATTGGTACGGCCATAGGCTTGCCGGGCAAGTTCGGAAACTTTCAGCAAATCGCTGTTGTTGAATACATTCGTGTCGTGCAGCTTTTCATCCTTGCCGCGATAGGTCTTGGCAAAGGTGGTGGTGAAGTAGACGCCTTTCTCACCGTTGTTTTCCCAAATACTGGCTTTGAGACTTCCATCGCGAATAACGTCTGTGGGTGGTGTGTTGCTCATGGGCGTTCCTCCTTGCTGATTGAGCTTATTGGGCGCACCAAACCCCGTGTTGCGAAGAGGGAGATTCGCAAAGCAAGACCAATTGGGTTTGGCGGATTTATAAAAGAATATATATAATTATACGCACATCACTTTGACCAAAATATGGCACTCAGTAACAGTTTCGGGCTTTTCCTCCCAAAACGGCCTCAAAATGCCGATGTTCTTTGTGCCCGGCACCTGATTTGTGGTAAAATCATGAGGTGTGAAATCTGGGCGCAAAATCGTTCAGTCAGTCTTAGAAAACTGTCCAAACATTCGGCCTTGAGGCCGGATGGCCACTGAATAAGGCCTCTGGCCGAATAGGTGGCGGTATTCGTTTGGATGCTTTCTAACGTCCGGCCACCCGAGGCCTTTGGGAACAAAGATTAAGGGTGTGCGGTGAACAACTATTCAGACAGCTTCAACGATGTATCAGAAGCGGCGGCGGCAGAGCACCGGGCGGAAAACGAGCGTGATCTCAACCACGAACGCGCTGACCTGCATACTGGCAAGCGACACAAGCACCTCGTCTCCGCCGACTACACGGAAGATGGAACCGCAACGGGCGGCAAGGGCAAAAAAGACAGGATGAGTGCGTTTGACCTGATCCTTCTGCAAGGCAGTTACGATGAGGTTTATAGAAGTGTCGCTGATGCCCTGACCAATGCGCAGGCAGACACCGAAACGGCTATTGAAGCCGCATTGCAGGCACTCGAAAACGCCAAGACCATTCTTGCAGGCATTCAATCCCGGGCGGCAACACTGCCGGACGGAACGCGGGTCTACCGCGACGAGGAAACAGGACAAGTCTTTACCGAGGACGGTCAGCTCGTCGATGACGACACCGCCGCATCCATCGCGTGGAATGGAAACGAACCGTCGCGGTTCGAATATCTGGATGCACAAAACCGTGCCGAGGATGCGCAAGACTATGTCGATGCATGGCTCGGGTATCAGGTCCGGTTGGGTGAATACCGCAATGAGATGGAAGACGCAGATGATCCGCCAAGCCGCAAGCGGTTGGAAGAAATAGCGCAGGAGATCGAGGAACGCAGGCCAGAAACAAGAGCGCAAGCAATCCCGGAGGCCCCGGGTACTCCGGACGAGCATTTGGACACATCAATGATTGTCGCCAAGCCGCCTATCTAAGGGACGTTACCTGCCGTATTTAAATTCACCGCAGCGTTTTTCGAGCACCGCCAATATTGTCCCGCGCGGATGATATTCAGGGTATTTTCGCATCACATCCAAGATATGATCGGTTGATTTTGTCTCATCGTCCCAGAACCAATTTTCCAAACAATCGGCATGTCTCTTGTCATTTTGTGCGGCAATTAGGCCCGCTATTCCAACCGATGTGCGAATGTAAAATTCCTGCGATTCCCGTTTCCACGTCAAGAATTCGGCGCTTTTGAACGTCTCGGCCCGGGAATATTCTGCAAATATAATCATCAATATAAACGATAGAGAAACCGCGCTCACCGCTGATTTACACTTCATTATCGCTGATATTGACTGCATACAAAATTGGTAATTGTGTATTTTTCATTGATTTGTTTGATTAAAGTCTTATGATGAAGGCATCATGACGGCGCGAAAATGACCGTCAAAGCCTTGAAATCGGTGGACAATCAAAGGGTGTGGAACCGTGATACGGAATTACCAATTCTGTATCGCACGGTCAGCAACCTTTTGGAGGGAATTCACCGATGTCACCAAGGCATGGACCGCAAGAATCAATGAGCCTGTTTTCCGAAACGGGCGAGCGCAAATATCTCAATGCCGCCGAGCGCAAGCGGTTCCGCAACGCCCTGCCTGTCATCACGGAGCCATCGGAGCGTACCTTTTGCGAGACAATCTACTGGACCGGGTGCAGGCCAAGCGAGGCGCTTGAGCTGGTCATTCTGCGGGTCAATGTCGAGGAAGCCTCGCTTGTTTTCAAAACGCTGAAGAAACACGGCGGCAACAAGGGCAGGCATTTCCGCATTGTGCCCATTCCGTCCGAATTCGCGCGGCGGCTCAACACTGTTCACGGCATCCTCAAGGCGCAGATGAAACGCGGAGCAAACCTCATGCGCCGCCTGTGGCGCTTTGGGCGTCAAAAGGGCTGGAATCTCGTCAGGGCCGTGATGAGTGCGGCAAAGATATTCGGTATCCGCGCCTGCGCACGGGGGCTACGCCACAGCTTCGGCGTTCATGCGATCCTTGCCAGCATCCCCGAGATCAAGCTGCAAACATGGATGGGGCATGCAAGCCTCTCCACAACCGCGATCTACGTCAATCTCATCGGGGCCGAGGATCGCGAAATCGCATCGCGCATGTGGAAGTTGGACGGAGTTTGCTAAGGATGCCGCGTATCCCGCCAAACGAGATTGATATCCTGATCGGCCAGCGTATCCGAAGGCGGCGCAAAGACTGGAACATCACGCAGCAAACCTTGGCCGACGCGCTCGGTATCAGTTACCAGCAAATCCAGAAATACGAATCCGGTAAAAACCGCATCGCCGCCGCAATGCTCATCGAAATCGCCTATGAATTGAGTGTGCCTGTGGAGTATTTTGTTGTGAACTGCGATTACTCCGACAAGCCCACGAAACGTGTCTCGTGGGCATCACAATTGTTTCGATAATACCTTGGACCAGCTTTAGTGAGAAGCTGCCCCACACCAAACGGAAATATCCCTTGCTTCAAAGTACACATGTTATTAACCTGTGTGTTCTATGATAAAATTAAATATTAACAAAGTATTTATATATGGAAAAAGAGAAGCCAGATTACTACGTATATGGTGTTAATCGCGTTTCACCTTGTCGCGAACAATGGGTGAAAGCGGGAAGAGCTTACTATGAAGAAGTTGAAGACGTGATAAGAATAGAACTTGGTTACGGTGTTGCCCGACTAGGCGGTGATGAAATCTTACTAATAAGGGAAGATTTACCGGTTGATGTCAGAGAACTTCCAGTGTGCACTCACGCGGATAGTCCAAGGCTCAAATTGGTGGTAGACAATTGAAGCTGCGAGTTCGGTGGCGCGGTGTTATAAAGATATCTGTAGGCGGTAATACCGTCTAACTCGATTTCAGCGATAGCATCTGAAACTTCTCTGCAATTCATATTCAATTCAACGCAAATCTGAGGCCCCCATCGACCAGTTTGTCTTTCCGCAATAGTAATTATGTCCCGCTTCTTAAAAAATTTGATCCATTCACCGACGTCTCGCTGAACTCCTTGATTGTAGGCCTGGTCCATATAGCTAAACCATCCGGCGATCCATTTTTTGAATTCTCCAACCGTCAGGAATTCCATCTTAGTTGTGTAGCGATTACTGATGACTGAGTGCAGCATAGAATCCTCAACGGTACCAACGATCCTTTCGATACCGAATTTATCCAAAATAGCATCCCGATAGCGCACATACATCGGGTGTTTATCAATGAAATGGACTTGAATATTGGGGTCCCCAATTGTTTGCATTCTTCGAATTGCCATCGATGTCGAACTTTCAAAGCCCGCGATAAATATCTTGACGCTAAACTCTTCCCTCAAATGATACGCGAGCTTTGCCGCGAAATGATCACCCGTACACAACACTACCTTGTCCAAACCATCCGGAACTCGGCGACGCACGGTAGCCACGGTTTCCAAGATCAACTCCCGGTCAGATGCTTCCTTTCTGGCGGCATCGTTGCTTGTTATCGTCGAAGGCAAATTTTTTGGTGTGTGTAACCGAAAGCCCATCTGGTTAAGGACCCCAGTAATTCGGCTGTTTAAGCCAATGGACCTCTCGATATTTGACCAATCCGCTGCTGCATGACGCCATCGTGGCAGACAACCAATCGTGTCCGAGATTACATTTTCCAACACATTGGGAAAATGTAGTGAGTATTCCAGAATTTCCTCTTTTTCTGGCTTTGTAATCTCACGCCCATTAAAACGGCGGTTTTTCGAGTAGTAAGTGGGTACTATCCGTTTTCGGTTTTCAATTGCCATGTTTTCATAATCAACAAAATTTCCGAAATTGGACATTGTATGCTGTTCCCCGACTTGCGGTGTTGCCTTGTAGGAATCATTTCAGATCATTCTTTATGAATGCTTTCCGCGAATTAGGTGCACAATAATTAATTGTTTTCACAAATAAAGTGCAACGAATGGTTTTCCCGGTTATTTTCTGCGGATATGCGGGTTTGTGTATTGCAATCAATCGGCGATTCCGTAATAAGGGACCAACTTTCAGGCGCTGATTCGGCAAGTTCGTCGAGCTAGCCTTGCTGGTTGTTCACAGGGCTTCTTGACTCCTTGTCGAGTGCGAGCTACCGTGAGTTACTTCTTCCCGCTTAGGGACTTGTTCTTTTTTTATCAGGGTGTGTGCTCGTAATGAGCCGCACCCTGTTGCATTCAACTCTCAAAAATTAAATCCGTTTGGAACCCAATGTTCCCAAGCTAGATGTGAAATGCATCTTGAGAGCTGTCGCGAGCGCCATAATTCCGCGCCTAAGGACAACAATACAGGTTAAATATTATGGCACCAAGATAGATGAATATATCATAGATTCACAATGTACAGAGTACATGGGAGGAGATCATGTCAGACTTACTAATGATCTGGAATCATTTAATCGGCATATCTATGGTTGTTTTTGTTACAACCGAAGCTCTGCCGAAATTTTTCAGGAATTTACACTCATTTATCGATTGCTTGAAAAGAAAGAACGGAGTCGTAGACAACCGTACACTTCAGAAAAAAGCTGGAGATGCCTTATCATCCTTGCTCAGGATGTTGTTTTTTATGGTGCCAACTTTTTACTATTTAAACAACGTCACTGCAAAGTTTTTCACTTACTTACTGAGGTTTTAGGTTTGTCTCATGCGTTAACAAATGTGCGGATTTTCGTACTACGTGATAGTTTCAGCATACCGTACTGCTGGAGTGCACATTTCAGGCAAGCCTTCCACATTCGTTGCAGGCAAGCCTTCCACATTCGTTGCAGGCAAGATGTGGGTGGTAGTACCACCCGTCTACTCGCTGCGCTCGGCAAGGGGGTCAAATGACCCCCGTTGCATCCCCGGGCCTGGTGATGGTGCCAATCAGCACTATCAAGCGTTTCGCTGATTGATCGCTCACCGATTATTGTGCCGCCATCGCGTCCATCCGATCCTCAATGGCTTGGAGCTTTTTGAGAATTTCATTCAGCTTTGCTGAATCGCCTGACGCGAAATTGCTGCCTGTTGCTGTCAGCGCGGATCGATCTCCTGCGCTATTTCTTCCCATGATTTTGGAAAGCGCGAACATCTCTCCCGAGGGGATATCCAGTTTGGCGGAGATGGCGCAGTGATCACTAAGTTCTTGTTTATGTGCCGTATGAGCCATTTGATAAACAATTTGATCGAATGAACCTTCAACAACCCAGTTTGCAGCCAGATTATTGACGACGAGATGATCAATGTAGACGGGGAATTCGCCGTTCCAGCATTGCGATGTCAGGCCTGCATTGATGCGGCTCAGATCAAGCCCAGTGGGCGTGCCGTCATCGATTTCATTCCAAAGGCTCTCGCCTGGCGTTGCGATATTTTCATCTTCATCGAACCGTCGATTGAAATCTCCCAAAATCGCGAAAGCAGCACCTTCCGTCGCCCGATCATCGATCCAGCTTTCAAGAACGGGCACCTGACTTTTGAGGCGGCGACAGGCACGGCTGCCATTGGACAAATCTTGGGAAAAGCACCCGGATTTCAGATGAACAGACAACAGCCTGAGCGGAGTTCCATCCACATGAACGGTGATATCCGTACCATGGCGCAAATTGCCGTCAATGCCCAATTCCGACAGATCGGGATTGTGAGTAACAGTAAGCGTTTTGCGAACGGCAAAGCCCGTCCGCTGAACATTATTCCGCTCTGAAAAATAAAAGTTATACGCATCGGAGGAAAAGACCCGTGCGGCGGCTTCTGCGCCGTCCACTTCCTGAAGTGCTATAACATCCGCGTCCAGTTCACCCGCGTATTGTTGAAGCCGTTCATAATCTTCTTTTTCACGCCTGATCGATCCTGTACCCTCTGCCGGACGAAGATGGGCGATATTCCAGGTCGCAATTTCGATTTCTGCTGATGATGCCTGCGCGGCAAACAAAAATACCGCACCAAGTGCAAATTTGAGACGCATACCAAACCTCCTGTTTGTTGTGCCCCAATAAACAATAACCGAAGTATTATGTATTTTATTTGACAGACTGCGTATTCCGCCTGCCCATGTCAAATTGAGAGTGCATCAACGGGCTTTTCTTGCGCCGTGCATCAATCCGAGGCAATCAGGTTAGATCTTTGCAGTTCATCAATGACCTGAGGCGGTATCTGCAATTTGTTGCTCTTGAGATAGAAAATCAGAAGGCGGCCCAGCGACTCAACATCTTTCTCAAATAGTGCGCGATTAAATGCCAGCCCATGGTTTGCAACGATACCTGGTCCGGCAAGTCCGGCCTGATTATGAAATATGTCTTGTGGATTGTTGTTACCATTGCCCCGCGGTTGATGCATTTGGAGTTCCCCTTTGATCTCACATAGCCATCAACAGCCGATCCGGCTGTTGCCTGATAAGCAAATCGTTCGCTTGGCCTGAGCAGGATGGAATGCCTGGCAATCGAGCGCCGGCTCAGATTGATAAAAAGCTCACCGATATTGCTTATTCCATTGAAACAACAACCGGCAGATGATTAGTAGGGACAGTCTGTCTGAGGTTCCCGGTCTAGTCGAATTTTTGACATGTTTTTCAAGAAAATGGGGCCTTGCCGCAGTAACGGGTAGTGTTGTGTATCACCGATGATGAACGTCTTGCTGATAGAAGACCAGGATTTATTGCGTCATGCTATTATGCATGGTGTTGATTACCTGTGTTGCTATTCGACCATCACCGCTTATGGCAGTTTCGATGCATTTCATGACGCAAAAGATGGAAAACGTTATGACATCGCCCTTGTTGATCCGGGTGTTCCCCCGATTGATGCGGGCAACCACAACGAACGGCTGGCGGCGCTGTCGCGCCTGATCCATTCCCTGCCTGCCCATTGCGAGATCATTGTGTTGACAGGCCATTTTTCGGAATCTGAAGCGCATGTGATGCTCAAAGCGGGCGCGCATAAATATCTCAGTAAGAATGGGCTGAACTTGTTTGATTTGCGCCTGTTCATCGAAGACAAAACGCATCGGATTTTTTATCCCCATCAAACGGGAAAGCAGGGCGAATGGTTTCAATCCGGACTGACCGAAGCAGAAAAGATTGGCGCCGCGATTGATCAGAAAATGTACGACCCTGACATTGTCGCGGCTTCGACCGGGCTTGATCTTGACAGCCTGAAGAAATATGTGACCCGCGCGAGGAAACGTATGCGGTCATGATAAATGCATGATACGGTGAACGAAATTTAGTGAAGCATAAATGACGTGCGGGGGGCATGATTTCGTGAAACAATCATCTTCACTGGTGATGCGTGAATTTTGTATTTCTATGTATCTTGGTCTTCATGAATTTGAAAAAAGAAATCCACAAAAGGTACTCGTCAGTTTCGAGGTGGAACTGATACCTGAATATTTATCGGGACCAATTTATGACTATGATCCCATTCGACTGTTTCTGATTGATCGATTTGCGCAAAAGCACATCGAAACACAGGAGGAAATGGCGCAAATCATTGCCGATCATCTCATGTCAGACCCCCGCGTTACTTGCGCAACCGTCAAGACGGAAAAACCGGATGTGTTTGAAGATGTCGGCTCCATCGGGTTCAAACTGGTTTGCAGGAAAGAGCACTAGCGCGATGATCGCAAGAGCTTTGGTTGCTGTTTTGTTGAGTCTGTTGCCGGCGGCTGCAATGGCGCAGCAGATTGTCGTGGGTGATACCGAATTTTCGATCCGGCAACTCAGGCAGGAGCTGACGCAGAAAACCATTCGTACTGTGACAACCTGGACGGGCACTAAGATACAGGAGTTTTCGGGGCCAAGATTGGTTGATATCCTGGCGGTTGCGGGTATCGATCCTTCGGCCAATGTCAAAGCCATGGCGGAGAATGAATATAGTGTACTCATTTTGCGCGCCGATATCGACAAATACGACCCGATCATCGCCATTTCGCAATTTGGAAAACCGCTTACCTTTCAGAATAAGGGACCGGCCAGGTTGGTGTGGCCCCGGTCGGAATTTGACGACTTCACCATCGCCAAGGATGGCTACTGGATTTGGTATTTGACCGTTATGGAACCTGCGCATTGAAGCATTTGAGAGAGTATGCAATCGTCATATTCACCATGGCTTTGCTGGCAGGCATTCTTGCCGTCGTTAGCTACAACACACACTCCCGGTTGAAACAGGCTGAAACCGCCAGACGTGATGCGGTATTGTCGGGCCGGGCCTATGGTGAAATTCTCTGGCGTCTGCAATCGGCCCATTATTGGTGGGGCAAAATCACCAGTGAAGTTCGCTTGTCGCAGGCACAAGGGCGGCAAAGTAGTTTTGATAACTCCTATCAGTTTTTCGTTCAGGACCTTAGTGATGTCCTGGGAAATACGCATTCTTTTGCAACGCTATCGCCACAAGCCCGCGCTAAAATTATGCAAGTTTTGAGCGATGCTGCCGCCGGTCGGGAGGAAATCCTGCGGCGTACTGTCAAGCCGGATGATCCGCTGCCAGTCGTATTCAGTCAGGTCGAAAGGCAGATGCGTGACATCGCTTCACGCGTGGCCACATTTGAATATCTGATCTTCGACGATGTATCGGTTATTCAGGATACGGCCCAATCGGTGCGTTGGCTCCTGCTGATTGCGTTCGGTTCCATGCTTGGCGTAGTGGGCTATGGAATATTTGCCTATCGATCGGTTCTGCTTTCGCGCGCGCAGGCTGAAAAAAGCCGAATGGAGGCCATCGGCCTGCTGTCTTCCGGTCATTCCCATGCCATCGCATCAATTATTACGGCGATGCAGTTTCAACTCGATATTCTCATCAAACAAACGGGCGCGCGCAAAGCACATTATGCGACCATTCAGGCCGGTCTTGACCAATTGAATAAGCTGAATACCAGCCTGACGATGATTGCCAGAGGAGGCCCGGTCGATGAACATTATGAGCCGTTGAACAAATCTGTTGCCGCATTGATGCGATTGCATCGCTCAGCCATTGATGCGGGGCGGCTTGCCATTCACAATCCGCCGCCGACGATTGGCTCGCTAATCGTTCCATCGATCAGCCTGTCTCTTATGCTGAACGAGTGTATCGCTAATGCATCGCGACATGTTGATATCGATGGAGGAAAGATTGATATTCGCTTCAGCGGCAGGGCAGACCGCATAAATTGTGTCATTGAAGATAATGGATCGGGCATGGATGACGCGCTGCTGCTAAAAGCAACCATACCGTTTTTTACCACCTCGGGCGGGAGCCATTTGGGCCTGGGCCTGGCAAGCAATCAGGCCATTGCTGCGAGGCTCGCAGGTGAAATCATGTTGTCAAACCGGCCTGAAGGCGGGCTTCGGGTGTTGATCACTTTGCCATGCCGTCCGTCGCCGATGCGGCGTTTTGAAAACAGTGTGTCGTGATGGATCAAGCTGTTCCGCAAAAAGGATTAAAACTTCACGATCTGGATATTCCGATAGCCCGCGATGAGGTGTCTGCTGCGATCTGGAATGCGATGGCCGATGGCTCCTACGAGATACGCGAAGCCTGCCTTGCAACCCGTGCCGCAAAACCGGGTGACAGGATATTGGATTTGGGTGGCGGAATTGGCATCACCGCCTGCCTTTTGGCTCGAACCGAACAATCCTATGTCTGGTCGTTTGAAGCCGATCTGCAAACGATCAAACTGGCCAGGCGTGTGCTCCGCGCTAACAAGGCCGACAACATCGATTTGCAGCAGGGCGTGCTGTTACCTGGCCAGGCGCGGGAGGTGACATTCTACCAACGAAGCGATTTCTGGTTCTCGTCATTCTGGGAGCATCAAGGCCCCTATCTGTCCGCTCAAACCATGACCAGCATCGACATCGATGCATTCATCAAAGCCAACAACATCAACTATATCGTCATGGATATTGAGGGCGGAGAATATGAGTTGCTCACTCAGGCCCGTTTGCGTGGTGTTGAGCGGATATTTTTCGAGCTGCATGACTATGTCTATCAGATGTCTGGCATCAGGGATATTCTGAACGCGTTGCAGGAAAAGGGGTTTACCTATGATCCCAGATGCTCCAGCGGTC
Source organism: Rhizobiaceae bacterium (assembly GCA_963669455.1). Lineage (GTDB taxonomy): Bacteria > Pseudomonadota > Alphaproteobacteria > Rhizobiales > Rhizobiaceae > JAWKWH01. Next base: position 2,299,322 of record OY770026.1, on the reverse strand, counting down.
CTTGCGTCTTGTTTACAAGGGACACTGCTCCCCGGGCTTTCCCAAAAGAATGGGACCCGCGCCAGCTCTAAATCCTGTCAAACAAACAACAATACAACCGACGGCAACCATAGCGGGGTTTTTCAACCTGTTCCTTTTTGCTAAATTTTTTTCGTTCTCGCCGGGGCTAACACGAGTGGACGTGTTGGTGAGCACAAGCAACAAACCGGGAGCACAAGATGTCAGGTAAAGCGGCAATGCGTAAACACGAAACACTATTTTACATTCATGAAATGCTGGATGAATTGAAGCGTATGTCGACTGTCGAGAAACAGGACATGTTGGTCTTCCTCATTGAGATGGCACAAATAGAAGCGTCTGACGCATTACGCAGTCATGAAGACGTCTCGGGCAACATGCCCGGCTGGATGAAAACAGCCGCGCCGACCTGTTAATCGGTCAGGCCAGGCTGGCAAATTGGCTCACGCGTTCGATTTCTTCATTGAGTTCAAGCAGGAACATATTGAACATGAACGCCAAAAGCGCCGTATTGGTGCTCGTTTCGACATATCCAAGCGCCGTCAGATCGGATTTCAGCGTGTTTGCCTGTTTTTGTATATTGGCTAAACCCTTCTGTTTCAACAGTGCCTGGGTGGCTGTTGGGTGCGTTTTCATCGGTACCGCCTTTCCCGATTCGGTGTTGTCGTTTATATCTTTGTCATTAAGCTCTCGTTGTGCCTGATGGTTCAATATTTGTGCAATCATGCGTGGATCAGAAGCCGCCGGCACAGCAATATAAGCACCCTCTGCAATATAAATACTGCGTTCACCCCGATGCTTGATCTTTGCTTGCTGGAAAATGGCCGATTGGCAGCGATATGGCTATTACGTGTTCACGTAATTGGCTGCATATTGCGAAAGGAATATCATGGCCTGCGGAAGCTGCCAAATGACCGGCAGATTCTTTTGTAAGGGCACCAGGTCAGCCCGGTTGCTTCCGTACATACTATTTAACAGGCTACGTTATGCCCAGCGGCTATGAAAAATCACCGGATTATGGCGGACCGCCATTCAGGTGGAAAGAGTTGTTGGTGCCAATCGCAATCTTCGCGGTGCTGGTGATCCTTTGGCTGGCATGATGATGCGCTCAGGGACTGCCCAATCTCACCCCATTGTCGGTCCATCTGACGACCGCATGTGCCATCGTGTGGCCTGTCCCGGTGTGCCCTGACCACGTCGTTGCACCCAAAGCTACTTGCGGCGAAACGCCGATGGAAAAATATTGGATTTCCGCCTCCCAAACCTGATATAATGAACCTATGAGCGATACCGACACCATTGATGTTTCGCATATCAGATTTACCTCAACGGCCTGTCCGACCGATGAGGATATCAGGCTATGGGAATCCTTAAGCGATGAGGAACAGCACGCCGTGCTTGAGCGCGATCTTGATGCTGCGGAAAAATCAGGTCTCGCCCCGGTGCGCTCCATGGCCGATTTGATTGCGGAAGCCCGCGCAGATATGAGGCATGAAAGTTAGGCGTACCCGGCGGGCAGACGCCGACATCAAAGCCATTTACCAATACACCGTTGAGAAATTTGGTGAGACGCAAGCCGAGCTTTATCTCGGTGGTCTCGATTACACCTTTGACCTATTGAGCGACAATCCGCGCTTGGGAAAAGCCATCGGCAGCAAGCGGCATCGTTACCGCTATCGCGAACACTACGTCTTCTACAAAGTAGAGCCAACACAGGTCACGATCCTGCAAATCCGAAGTGTACGGATGAAGCTTCCAAAAGCGTGGCGGTAGTTTCCTACGATTTATTGAGTCATGTCCGGGCATCCGGGCAGGCTCTCGTGAACCGAACCCGCCTGTTGAGGTTGTTCTAACGCTTCGCTGCTTGAGAACGGCGGTTTCGGCCATACGGCTTCGATCCCTGATGCATTTTTGATCGGGGAAGCCAAGCGGCTTTGCCTCTTTCTCCCCGCAAGAAAAATCGACACTGACCGTGGTTCGCAGATTGTGCAGGCAGGCCTGCGGATCTGCTGCACCCGCACCAACTGACGCATCGATTTTTCTTGTCCCCTCCCATCTCCATCCTCGACCGGAAGCATCGGTTGCATGTGCAACCCATACCCAAAGGAAGAGAATTGAAATGAAAGATCAAGAAGGAGAAATCAGAATCTACGTGGCGTGTTTGGCCTCATATAACAATGGCATCCTGCGCGGCGTGTGGATTAATGCGGATCAGGACGCAGAAGACATCAACAACGCCATCCGGGACATGCTCAGGGCGTCCCGGGTTGAAGCTGCGGAAGAGTTCGCCATTCACGATTATGAAGGGTTTGAGGGCGTTTCAATCCACGAATATGCTTCGATTGATAGTGTTGCGGAATTCGCGGCCTTCATCGGTCAGCATGGCGAACTAGGGGCGGAGCTTATCAAGCGCTTTGATGATGTGGAGGCAGCGCAGGAAGCAATGGAAGACAGTTATATCGGTTGTTACAGCTCGGTAGCGGAATACGCTCAGGAATTGACCGAAGATACAACGGATATCCCCCAATCCCTGCAATATTACATCGACTATGACGCCATGGCGCGGGACATGGAAATCAACGATCTCATCACGATTGAGACAGGAATTTCCGAGGTGCATTTGTTTTGGACGAGTTAGGAGGGTTTCGCATCTGCGGTCTCAATGTGCTAAGCGAGTTACAGCATTAAAACGCATATTGCAGCAGCAACGGCAGGTCATAGAAGCATCACAATCGGCGCTGGCGTTCTAGGTTAGAAAATCGGAATGGCACCGGGTAGAGTACGGACTACAAAATGACAGAGCATAAGTTTGGCAACCTGATTGAAACAGATCACGTTTTGATCCGACACTTTCTGACAATCTTACGGCGCGACAGTTGCAAACATAATCAATTTCGTTTGTGTCTGAACCAAATTTATTTGTTCCTTACCTATGAGGCATTGCGGCATTTTGAGATAAATACAGCTTCTGTGGATCTAATAACCCCGGCTCGTGTCGAAGTCACAAATCAGCAATTTATCCGTACTGGCGATATTGCCATAATAGCCGTGGTGCGGGGCGGCATGGCTCCTGCGGCAACTCTCAATGGCATTTTCCCAAAAGCCCAATTGGCACATGTTGCGACCAAGGGGGGTAAAAACGGTGGAAAAGCCGAGGTAGTCTATGATCGGATGCCGGAAAAACTAGACGATAGAAAGTGTCTTGTTATAGCCCCTAGAATCGAGACCGGATCATCCGTTTTGGCTGTATTGGAGTACATAAAGAAACTGCGCGGAGACAGGTCGATGAGCGAGGTGATCGTGATAAATATAGTCTGCGCGCCCGAGGGTGTGAAGAAGCTCCTACAAAACTTTCCTACTGTGAAAATAGTTACGGCGTCGCTCGAATTCGGATTGAACGAAGATCGCGAAGTTATCCCCGGCATAGGCCGAACGGGCGAACGAGTGTATGAGACCGTGGACCTAAAGGCTACCAACAATGGATGATTCTTATCTTACGGATTTAGATGCCGAGGTTGAGGCCTACGGGCGATATGACGATCCAGTGTTTGACATCAATGCAGATAGTGTTCAAAATAGTTATATAAAAATAAATAGCTATCCAAACAGGTGGATAGTTCAAACTGACGGTAATACGGGTGTGGTTTTTGAAAAGCCGTGCCTTATGAATGAAGACGATAACTTATTTGCAGAAGCAGAAGCCAAAGCCGTTGGTGCGATGTTTGTGCGTGCGCGCGAAGGGACTGAAACAAGCCAACGTGCCGCTGCCAAGAAAACTGGCATTGATCCTAAAAACCTAAGGCAAATTGAAAACGGCACTACCGATCCCAGTCTTAGAACAATACAAAAAATTGCAAACGGAATGGGATACGATGTTGAGCTAAGGCTCATTCCCAAGGGGAGTTAACAGGTGCCTTGGGACTCGAGGGTTAAATCACCCCCATTTTTTCCTTGACAGTGGTTAATTTACCCTCTTAGAATATCGATTCTAGCAGAGTTAGAGTTCCGCCTTTTGGGGCGGCAAAGATGCGCATTGATGCCGCTCCTTGAAACACAGGAGTGGAAATTGAAAAAGCACCAGAACTATGCCGCAACGGCGGTGATTGAAGAACATCGGACGGATACAAGTTTATTCCGTTCCCAGACAAAATGTGCAGTCTGCCCATATGACGCTGCACCAATTGGCTGCTTAACCTGCGTTTTCGCACCGTCTCTTCATCAAAAACTCGCTTACAAGGACTGCCAATCAGTTTGGCATCCGCCTCCCATGAAAAAAGGGCGATCCCGCTACCAACGAACATCGCCCTTCATAGATCGCCAAAAATAAACAGTGATGTTTGATTTCGGCTGCATGGCAGCGCGAGCCGCCATCTCAGCCGTTATCTCAAAATACAGGGATGAAGGCAATGATCAGTTTTCAACACAAGCTTGAGCGCGACCGCCTGTTTGACGGCGCGAATGTCAGTCAGCAAAGCATTGATGCGTCTGAGGAGGCGCTTGAAAAACACAATCAGCACGTCTTGCCCGTTATTTGGACAAGCGCGTCGATTTCACTGTGTCTTTCGGTCCTGGGGTTCTATGCGCTGTTACCCAAGACGCCATACTTGCCGATCTTCGCACTGCTTGCGGGATTTGCGACTGCTATTTTGAACGGCGGTTTCTGGACGTTCATGTTCCGGCGCACACGCGATGCCCAATCTCAAATGGGCGTTACAATCGCCGCTTTGTTGTTTGTGATTGGCGGCGCGATTGCGATCCTGCCAAGCACCGGAACGAATTTGGCCGGATTCATTGTAGATGCATCAAACGATGTCGATCAGGCCGCACAGGTGGAGGCGTTTGCGCAGGCAATCAACGATACCAATCAGATCGCATCGCAACTGACCAATCTCGGCAATACCCTTGAAAGCCACATACTATTGTTCGACACCCGCTTCGATGATGAGATCAAAGGCCGGGGCTTAACGGGCAAGCCCGGGGAAGGCCATGTCAGCAATGCGTTGCTGGAGGCAAAAAACCTGTTCGCAAATCGGCGAGCGGCACTGGACTCCGGTCTTGAGAAATTTGCCAAGCTCAAATCGCAACTTGATAGCAAATTTGCGGCGTGGCAACAGGCACAGCGCACGGGCGATTACGCAAAAAAAGGGTTTGATGAGACGCGCACCGAAGTGGCTTCATTGATCGCGCAGATCGCAGTCATCAGCCCCAAATCCGTTGCCGGAAATATTGCTGATCAAATCGCGCTGAATATCAATGTCCCAAATGGCGCAAAGCGCTTTCAGGTGGATGCGATTGGGACTATCCGCGCTGAGATCAGCACCATCGCCCAGAACATCCGCACGACGGCCAATGGTTTTACCGAAATCAAAACGCCGAAAAAAAAGGTGTCATCCAAGATCACCCTTGCATGGGACAATGCCCTTCAATTCTGGCCGATGACGATACTGGCCATAGGCATTGATCTGATCGCGCCATTGCTGTTCTTGATGAAACTGCCCGGATTTTTGACGATCCATGCGCAGAAAAGGGATTTGGCGGCGCGCAAGGGCTTTATCCGCAATGAACTGGCTTTTCACCGAGCACCCCGTGCAGCCGACATCGTGGATTTGAGCCTCTCGGATGTCGAGCAGACAATACATCGGTGGGTCAGGTTTCAACGCATCATGGTGGATATCGGGGTTCAGGGTCATGAAAACCTGCCTCTGGACGAGGATTTTTATGCGGGTTTGAAGCGCGGCAAAGACGATGAAGCGCAGGAAGACACCCACGACGATCCCGATGATGAAGACGACATTGAGGATTACTGGAAAAACGAGCCCGCCCGCTATCAAAACGGTCATGATTCCGGCGCTGCGGGTGACACCCCATGAAACTCTTTGGAACCTCCGGTCTTGGCGCTGCCAAGGCCAAGCCTTTTGCCGCCAAATCACACATTAATCGCGCAGATCGGTTCAAGACCGCCGCACGTGTTTTCAGGGAGGCCGTAAGGCAAAAACCTGCGGCGAACGGACAAGAGCGGGCGAAATCCGCGCCGGAAGCTCAGGGGCCGGATTTTAAGCCGAAAGCACCGCCTGAACCCGCCGAGCCTGATCGCGAACCGGGAGCGCATCCCGCGTTCCGCTTGCGGCCTCTCAATATCGGTCAGAGGGTTGGACAAGGTGCGCGGTTTTGCATTCGCTGGACGCCGTTTGCCGTTGCGCTGATCTTTGTTGCGCTGGTCATCAGGCAGGTGACGGATAATTTCCAAGCGTTTGCCGTTGGTCAAGCGGATCGGGAAAAAAGGGAAACAGCCACGCCGATCAAGCCGCCCGTGATCTATCAACAGGGTTTGACACCGCTTTCCTCGGATGATGATAGAATCCCCATCTCCGCGCTTTCAAAAGAGTATAATTTGAATGATCCGATGCTGGTCAGCAAACTGACCGGCATCGGCGCGATCAGCGTTGCGGGAAGCCGCTGCACGGCCTCATTGGTCGGGCGCAGGGATTTTGTTGTTACGGCCTCGCATTGCCTTGTTGATTCATCAAAACCATGGATGAGAGGCAGGGTTTTCAGATTCTATTCGCCGATCTGCAAACAATGGTATTCCGGCACATCGCGCTATATCCGCACACGGCGTTTCCAAGAGCGTCAGGATTTGGACTACGCGTTCCTAAAGCTGGATACATCAGTCTGCGATGCCGCCGAGCCGTTTCAGGCGCTCACATTGACGGATGAAGCAGCGCGGGAATTAAAAGAGCGTAGCCATCCGCTGCTGGCGCTCAGCGTTCAGGAGTTCACCGACGCGAGGCGGCACCGGGAATTTCCCGAAGCTTGGGAAAGAGCCAAGTTGCGGGACCGTCAATATACGGTTTTTGGGGTATTTGCCCGGTTCTCAAAAAAACACAGCAACATTAGCAGCAGCGATGGCGCGATGCGCTACCTCATTGAAGGCGCCGATGCATTCGGCGGTGCCAGCGGAGGCCCGTTGCTGGTCTCGCTTGATCGCGGCAAATCCTATCAAATCATCGCAACCCTCTACGGACACCGAACCCATGACAAGCTCGGTATCTATCCAAGGATCAAAGGGGAATACGCCCAAAATCTGGAAGGATATTTTGCGAAATGGAATGAGGCGGAAGAAGGGGGAGCGTCATGAGAATTCCCCCGCATCTGCCCTCGCCATGGTTCCGCAAAGCCGAAAACAAAGCCGATCAGAAAGTCACGCGCATTGTCTCCTTTGCCGGGAACGTGAACGCTCTTGCAGCGAGCATATGCATCCTCCTTGCGCTCAAATTCTGGCCGAACCACTGGCTCTCAATCATCTATTGGGCGCAGGCCTCCGGGGTGGTGGTTTTGTCCTATTGCGCCTTCCAATACGCCTGGCGTGCATATGAGTATTATCTCGATGACTATACCCAACGCTGCTCATTTGTGGATGCCAACGACAAAAGCAAAACAGTCCAAGGCGCGGATTCCGGTATTTCAGGTCTGGCCGAGCTTAAAGCGGCGGGCATGATCGGTAATGCCAATGAACGGATCATCGGCACGCTGGAGGGTGTGCCGATCAATACACCCCAAGGCACCACGTTCTGCAAATATTCGGGCATGCAGGGATCGCAAAAGACCATCGGATTTGTGATTCCGAACCTCCTGCATATGGCAAATACGGTCGCCCATTTCACCAGCGACCACGACCACCAATTCACCGAAATTGAAACCGAGGACGGCGAGGATTGGGAAGACGCCATCGACGAAGCGGAACTTGCAGCCTTTGATGCGGCGCAAACCGCACCGATTGACCCGTTTGCAATCGAAGGGGAGCTTTTCCATGACGATGATCGATATCAATGATACGCGCCCCAGCATCGTTGCGATGGACGTCAAGGAAGAACTTGGACCCATGCTGGCTCCGGCGATGCGCGAGGTTGGAATGAAATGCCTGCACATCAATCCGACCGGGCGGTTTTCCAAGATCGTGCCCAATTCAAACGTGAATTTCTGGCACCATTATCATGATGCCTTTTGGTCGGAAAATCTCTCCCACCAGCGTTCGGTTGTTCCCATGGTGGGCAATGCGGTGGACTCACTTATTCCCGAGCCGCCGCGACTTGATACCGAAGCCGCGATGTTCTTTCTCGACGGCTACAAGTCAATTCCGCAGATTCATATCCTCTCGGACATTGTTGATCGCTGGATTCCTTATCCATCCGGCCTGTGGGAGATGATCTCCGATCCCAAGGCTTTTGAAGATACGATCAAGGGCGTTGCTGCAAGGCCGAAACGGGGCAAAACCGTCCGCAACAAAATAGAGGGTTATGCCATTGCTAAAGCCCGAACCTTGCTCAGCAAAGCCCAAACCAAAGGTTTGGAACGCTATTTCGAGGAGTTTCGGGCGGGAGCCGAGAGGCACACCACCTTGTATAATAACGCTTCGCATCTGGCGAATTACGGTGCCAAAGACAGCATTCCCTTGAGCGTCTTGCGGCAAGAACCCTGCTTTATGACGATAGCCACGCCGCTTGCCTTCAAGGACGCCTATGAAGGGTTTCACGAGCAGTTTGTGCGCGCAATTTTCGAGATGGCAAAGCTCACACCGGGACGCACCATCTACATCATGGCCGAAGAAGCGGGCGCGTCACTGCCCAAGGGTATCGAGCGTGAATTGACCACCATGCGCGGCTTGAACATCAAGATGGACATGATTTTCCAGTACCCTGATCAGTTTGCCCTTAAAGCAGGCGAAGACGGCCTTAAGACGCTCGATTCCCAAATTGATGTTGAAATCATCGGTAGTATTTCCCGCTCCGATGATGACACGCAGGGAAAAGTCTCCAAGCGGTTCGGCCAGACAACCGAGGCCGTGACCTCGCAAGGGACTTCGCAGCGGGCAGGCGCAGGCTCGGTCAATATCGACAGGCGCGTAAGAGAGGTTCTCACGCCTGCCCAGATCGCTGAAATACCGAGAAACAAGCAATTTGTTTTTGTGTCCAATGCCAAGGGAAAAGACGTAAAGCAGCCCAAAACTATTTTGGAAAAGGTGAATTATGGCCAGATTCTCCCGCACAGGGATTTGGTGTCATTCAATCCCATCGAAAACAAGGACCCGCTGTTCAGTGATGATATTGCAATCCGGCTCAAATACGAGCGCGGGAAAGCCCCTGAATTTGTGGACCTGCCCGATGCGGATGATGTTGGACAGAGCAATGCTCACACCGTCGAAGATGAACCGTTTTTGACGCCGTTCAGCTTTCTGTGGGTGCCGATCCTGCTGATCATCATCGCGGGCATGGAAATTTTTGCGCCCATATCGCTGCTGCCGTTTTGAAACCGCGAGGTTGAAAACATGTATGCCTATGATGAAGGCTTCCGCTACGACCTGAAATACGAGGCGGCAGACGCCTTTGTGCAGGCCAATCCGCGCATATTCATGAAAGCCTGCATTGATCCGGCGGCAATGGAAAAAATCACCGCACTGGACCGCGCTCTGGACGTGGAGAAGGCGAAGTTTGAGACGGCGGCCATTGACACCAGACAATACCGTATAGCCTCCGAAACACTGGCTATTATTGACGAGCGTATGATTATCAATCAAACGCCCCGGCCACCCTCATGGGCGGATGATGGGCGTGGTGGTCCCTTTGACCCCCGCACGATTTACGAGCAGGCGCGGACGCGCATTGGTCACAAAGACCAAAGCTATATCAGCCAGATTGAGGATTTTAGGACTTCTGAGCGCGAGGAGATCGCAAATTCTGTCCGTGGAAACCATAAGGAGGAAGCCATGAATGAGACCGTTAGCCCGTTGGAGCAACTGAAATCCGACATCAATGATATTGTCACCCAAAGCCACCAGACGCGCACCGACCTCAATGTTTGGTATGCGCAAAACAAGGAGGCGCTTATCCGCGAGCAATCGGGGAACGGCGAAGCCAACCCTGAGCAGACCGTCAGGGAAGCACAGCAAGAGCGCGTGCAAAAAGCCATCGCGGATACGCAAGACCTCGTGAGCCAACGCATCGACAGCTTTGGTCAGGGGCAATCGAATCAACAGGAAACGGAGACGGCGCAAATTCCCGAACCGCCGAGCATGAAACCTGCGCAAGAACCTGTCGCGGATCACTCACAGCAAAAAGACCAAGACATCAGCCACCAATTCGCACACGGCAGCGGCATGGGGCACGGATAGCACTACATTTCGAAGCTTGGGTTGTCGTGATCGCGCCCGGATTGACGGCGGTCATCATGATCGTGATCGCGTGACGTTTCCTGCAAGGGCTTTTGTGCCACGGATTGCTTGACGCGTTCTCGTGAGGTTTGAACGGGCCTTGCCTGCTGCTCAATCTTTACCCGCTGCATGTGCCGCTCAAGCCTTTCTTTTTGCAGTAACCTGATAACGTTTTTATCAAAAGCCGGAGTTCCGGTTCCGGTTTCCGCACGCTCGCCCGTGAAGCGGTCCCAAATGCGGCTAAATGGCGTTTTCCTGTTCCCGTCATTTGAGATTTTTTGCGCGTTTACAGACTCATCGGTCCGGCGTTCAAAATCCGTACTCATCTGTTTGGGTCTGGCACGGCTCATCGAATTTGCCATACCGGAATAGGTCTTGAATTCCTCGCGGTCTGTATAGAGCTTAACCCGCTCGCGGTGGCGGGTCATGGCGACATAGGTAAGGTGCCTGTCCATGGTACGGGAGGCCAGCACATAGGCCCGGTCAACAGTCGCGCCTTGGCTTTTATGAATGGTGGTGGCATAGCCGTGATCGAAATCCGAATATTGCTCCAGCGATATGGTTCGGATGTTTGGCTTTCCGGTTTCTGATTTATCGTCCAGTTCAATCGACAGCTTGTTTTCGCCCGTCTTGGTGACGGTGCCGAGCATTCCGTTTTTGACGCCGAGAGCGCGGTCATTGCGGGTAAAGAGCAATCTGTCACCCGCCGCAAATTCCCGGCGTCCATGCGCGGTCTTGAATGTGTGAGCGTCAGCCAATTCGCCCGCCTCTTTTCTAGCCCCGCGAATGGACCTGTTAATCGACTTCACATCGGCTTTGCGGTGCGCCAGAGCGATTTGGGAGGCTCGCGCATCTGATCGCCGTAAATCGCGCATATAATCCGTGACCAGATTTTCAACCGCCTCATCGGCGGTTTTTGAAACATCAATGCAATCGCGGTCCCTGTAAGCTCCCAGTGCCTTCGCGGTATTGCCGAGCGCAAAATCCTTCGATGCCTGTTGCTGCCAGTTCTCGCGCTGCCTATGCACCTCATGCAGCGTGGCAGGGCTTACCGCTTCCGTGATTGCCCGAAATGGCGCGCCTGCTTCTATGGGCTGTAATTGTTCGGCATCGCCGACAAGAACGATTTTTGCGCCCTTGTCCTTAACTTCACTGATAAAGCGCGACATTTGCTTTGATCCGATCATGCCCGCTTCGTCAATGACCAGAACGTCGCCCTTTTGCAGCGTGTTGGTGCCGTTTTGCCAAGACAATTCAAAGGACGCCAAAGTGCGGGACTGGATACCGGATGATTGTTCCAGACCTTTGGCCGCCTTTCCGGCCAGCGCAGCGCCAAAAACCCGGCGGCCCGAGGTTTCCCATGCCTGTCTTGCGGCGGAAAGAATTGTGCTTTTCCCTGCGCCCGCCGCGCCAATGACGCAGGAAAGCTGTTCACGGCCTGTGATGTGATGAATGGCAGCGCGTTGCTCGCGGCTGAGATCAACGCCCGAATCTTGTTGAAGTCTATCGGACGTATCGTTGACCGCTTGCTGTAGCGTTTGTTTGGGAGCGGCAAACGACCCGCCAGCCGCCATTGTATTTGTGTCATTCAACAGCCTGCGTTCGAGTTCGATCATCTCCCGCGTTGAATACCGCGCTTTGGTTTTTGTCTCAGGGTTGTCGGGGGCAAGCTCAGCCAGCGCAGACGAGGACAATATTGTCTGATAGGCGTTTTGATAGTCCTGCGGATCGGAAATATACGCGCTCAGCGTTTTGGCGATATCGTGCTTTGTGAAGGTGCTTTCACGCCCGGTGATCACATCAAGAAGATGCACCGGATCGTTTTTGATCCGCTCTACATCAGGATTTTGGGCCTGTCCTGCTTGCTGCTTGGGATTGAGTTTTGCGGCAATTTCTTCGGCCTGACCGACAAAAGGTAAATTCTCGGGCTCCCCAAACCGCTCAAAAACCTCCCTTGTCTTGATCCCGGCATAGCGGGCGATTGCGTAGATTTCGCCTTGGCTATCGACGGCGACAAATGCCCGCCGATCACCGCGCGCCAGAATATACCCATGTTCCTTGAGCGCAGCGGCGAAGGCTTCTTTTGAATCCGAACGCGGCCAAGCGGCCTGAAATATCTGCTTGATATCCCGGATCGCCTTTCCCGCCCGTTTGCCTTGCTGATATTCCGCATGCGTGAAGTTCAGCGGATCGCGGGTTTTCTTGTTCACAAAACCTTTTGGCAGCGTCCAACCGTTTTCCAAAAACAATTCGCGGCTGAGTGTATTCAGTCTGATATGATCCATTTTGATATCGATAGCTGTCATCGTGGTGCAATCAATTTTGCACCACACGCTATGCGCATGTTTGCGCAGTTCACCGTCATCGCCGCGCTTGTAATGAAAAACGACAGCCCTTGGCTGGCCTGTCAGGCCAAGGCGTTTTTCCGCCCGGTCTATCGTTGCAATGAACTCCGCGTCTGAAACATCCGCGCCTTTAGGCGGATTCAATGAGAGCGAATACATATGCTGCTTGGCCTTGGTTCCAAGCGAGATCACATAGGATTCCTGCAAAGCCGAATAGAGATCATCACCGACGAAGCCGCTAAGCTGGTGGACAATCACCTGCTCATTGTCTTCGCGATTGAGAAAGTGCCGGGCGGCGTCCTTGTAGTTTCCGCGGGAATTGCCAACAAGGATCATGGCTCACCGCAAATTCGAAGTCCCTGAGCCTCGATAAGATCATTCCGTAGACTACGGCAGGCTGCATAGGCTTCACGTAATTGCAGTTCCTCCCCCTCGGAAAGCGGCAGGTGGCCATTTTCATAGGCGGCAATCTGATTTGCCAGATACGCAGCCAATCCCGATTGCGATAACTGCCGCAATGCCCGCGCAATCGCCTTGTCGCGTTTGGTTGGTGGTCGGCGTTGGCGTTTCGGTTTTGCGTTTTGGGGATCATCAAACAGGCGGCTTAGCACATATGCATTCAAGGACATGCCAACGGCGTCTTGCTCCAATTGGGCGCGTTGCCCGGCAGACAGACGAACCGATAACGGCGCAAGCCGCTTCTTTGGTTTGCGATTGACGCGGGCACCCGAATTCCGAAGCGCGTGAAGCTGAAAGATGGGTTTGAGGTCTATGATTGTGGAACCGCTCATGGTTGCGGCTCCTCAATTGGGGGCAAATCAATCTCTTCCAGATAGGCCGGATCAATCTGCTTTAACTGGTGGTCCCAATCCTCAAAAACCTCGAATAACCTGTTCGAGGTTTCTCTGTCGAGGGCCACCATTTTCTGACTTCGCACTGCCGCCCCTCGGGCTTCGCTCCAGTCAGGGCCTCGCAAAGGCTTGGACGGCCAGTTGCCTTGCGAACCCTGCGGGTTCGGGCTTTATGCCTGGCTCCCCTATTTTCCATTCAGGTCGAATATGGAATCACTGGACGACGGCTGCGCACATGTCCATATTGCCCCCTTGCAACCCAAGCGATCCGGCACCAACTCACCATGCTTTCACGTGATCATCTGACACAATCATTTTTGCCGCATAAAGGCGCGCCGCCGGTCGAATGGAGCGTATCGGATGGATTGACCCCCTATGCCCAGGCCGTCGCCACCATGGAAGCCCGCGCTAAAGCCATTCGCGCCGACGATGCGGCAGAGCAGGTCTGGCTGGTCGAACACCCCCCGCTTTACACAGCCGGCACGAGCGCCAACCCGTCCGACCTGCTGCAACCGGACAGGTTTGCGGTATTTCAGACCGGCCGTGGCGGTGAATATACCTATCATGGCCCGGGCCAAAGGGTCGCCTATGTGATGCTTGACCTAAAGCGGAGGCACGAGGATGTGCGCGCCTTTGTCAGCGCGCTTGAAACGTGGATCATCCAGACGCTCGCCGGTTTCAACATTCGCGGCGAACGGCGTGAAGACCGCGTCGGTGTCTGGGTGATGCGGCCGGACCGCCCGCCCCTTGCCGGTGGATCGTGCTCGGAAGACAAGATCGCGGCCATCGGCATCCGGCTGAAACGCTGGGTCAGTTACCATGGAATTGCCATAAATGTGGAACCGAATTTGACACATTTTGACGGTATCGTTCCCTGTGGCATTGAAGGGTATGGCGTCACCAGCCTGGTGGATCTGGGTCTCCCGGTGACGATGGCGGACCTTGATATCGCCTTGAAAACCGCATTTGAGAATGTGTTTGGCACGACCGTCAGGCAGGGGGGAACATGATGCACTATCTGAGTATGCGCTACCTGAAACTGGCCGCGATCGCAGCGGCGGGCGCCTTGTTTTGGGCAAGCCATGTTCCCGCACAGCAAGCCACAGACGCCGTTGAGCCGGAAGCCGGGCTAACATTTACCGCCAAGAATCCGGCCTATGCCTCCAAATATATGGTGGTCACCGCCAATCCGCTGGCAAGCCAGGCCGGACTGGAAATCTTAAAAAAAGGCGGTTCGGCCGCCGATGCGCTGGTGGCCGTCCAGACCGTACTCGGGTTGGTTGAGCCACAATCATCGGGCATCGGCGGTGGTGCATTTCTGGTCTTCTACGATGCCGCATCGGGAAAACTGACAACCATTGACGGCCGTGAAACAGCACCTGCCGGGATCTCAACAGACATTTTCATCGGCGAGGATGGCAAACCGCTGAAATTCTTCGACGCCGTGGTTGGCGGCCGGTCCGTCGGTGTTCCAGGCACGGTGCGGTTGATGGACAAGATCCACAAGCGCCATGGTAAGCTTGCCTGGGATGGTCTGTTTGGCGACGCGACCCGGCTGGCGGAGGACGGTTTTGCCGTCTCAGCCCGCCTTGCCGGCCTTATTGAACGTGACCAAAAACGCCTGTTCAGCCAGCCGACCACGCGCGCCTATTTTTTCGATGATGGCGGCAAGCCGCTTAAACAAGGCGACCTTCTGAAAAACATCGACTACGCCGAAGCAATGCGCTCGATCGCGCAAAGCGGAGCCGATGCGTTCTACACCGGGGCCGTTGCCGATGCGATCGTCAACGCCGTGCAGCTTCATGCCACCAACCCTGGAGCACTGACGGCCAAAGATCTGGCGGCATACAAGGCCAAGGAGCGCGAGCCTGTTTGCGTGGATTATCGCGACCATCAGGTCTGCGGCATGGGACCACCCTCATCGGGCGCGCTGACAATCGGCCAGATCCTCGGGATGATCGAACCGTTCGATCTGGCCAAACTTGGCCCTGATAATCCGGTCACCTGGCGCATTTTAGGCGATGCAACCCGCCTCGCCTTTGCCGACCGGGGCCGCTACATGGCCGATAGCGATTTCGTCAAAATGCCGGCGGGACTGCTCAACAAGGATTATCTGGCGTCGCGCTCGTCGATGCTGATCCGGCAAAATGCGCTCACCAGGGACGAGGTAAAACCCGGCGAGCCGCATTGGGAAAAGGCTGAACTTCGCCTTGACGGGACGGATATCGAACTGCCATCGACCAGCCATTTCGTTATCGTTGACGCCGACGGCAATATCGCTTCGATGACATCGTCAATCGAAAACGGTTTCGGTGCGAGGCTGATGGCATCCGGTTTTCTGCTCAACAACCAGTTGACCGACTTTTCCTTCGTCAGTGCAAAAAATGGCGAAGCCGTCGCCAATCGGGTCGAACCGGGCAAACGGCCCCGTTCCTCAATGTCGCCGACAATTATCCTGAAGGACGGAAAACCCGCCTTTGCGCTTGGTTCACCGGGCGGATCGAATATCATTCCTTATGTGATGAAGACGATTGTCGCTATGATCGACTGGAAGATGAACCCGCAGGAAGCCGTTTCATTGCCACATCTGACCAACCGGTTTGGCCGCTATGACGTTGAACAGGGTACGGCAGCGGAAAGTCTGATCCCCGAGCTTGAAGCCATGGGGTTTGAGGTTAGTGCGCGGGCGCTGAACTCCGGGTTGCACGCGGTGCGTTTTGCGCCCTACGGCCTGTCCGGCGGCGCCGATCCAAGACGCGAGGGCGTAGCTCTCGGTGAGTAGCTGGAAGTTGAGCGAAGAAAGACTGATCTGGATTTTATGCACCCGCAGACAATATTGTGACCGACCAGAACACGCTTGCCGCATGAGTGGCGAAGACCGCCACCAGTCCGCTGGCGATCATATATCGCTCGCTGGCCAAAATGGGCTTTAGCTCATGGCGGGGTTTGACGCCGCTACCGGTGGTCATCAGGCTCAAGATTGCAATGACCGTGCCCGCGCCAAACAATAGCGGCAAAGGCAGGCCAAGCGCATGGCCAAGAGCGAGAAACCCTGCCAGGAGCGCAAAAGACGACAGGGCAAGCAAGGTGGGGCCGAGACAGAGCTGCCTTAAGACTTGCCCGCCATCGAACTTCCAGACCGGCACCAGATTGGCCAGGTTGAACAAGCCCAGAAAAACGCCGAAGACGACAAAAAACGTCGACAAATTGGGCATGCCCGCCACAGCGGTATAATTGCTGCCCGCGATTGCCAATGGCACGAAAAACGCAGAAAACCCGGCGCCCATCAGAGCGGAAAAGGCCACTTCGAAGCGGCTGTCATAAGGCCGCCCGCCAATGGCGATACCGCCGAGCAAGGGGATGAATATCATACGCGCACTTTTGTGCCCCATCAGCCGAAATGCCACCATGTGGCCCAACTCGTGCAGGGCGACGACCAATGTCAATGTTGCGGCATAAATCAGCCCTCCCACATTGAGACCGAATAATGGCCAGATCAGGAATGCGGAAGCAATGGCGAGCCCGATTTGCATGACCGGGTGCTCGAACAGGCCGCCCTTACGATAGTGGCCCGTTTGCGCCCATATTTCCAGTTTGGCCAATTCGCGCCTTGCAGCAAAATAGCGAAAAACCATGAAAGCGATACCGCGATACCGGTCGGTCCGTTGAAGGGTGGCCTTGGTTTTACCGTCCCCGCAATCGGCAAGAGAGGTTGCCGCGCGGTAATTTGCCCAGAAAGTGTGGTCGAGCGATGAATCGTCTGCGACCCGCATTGAATAGCGCGTTTTATCGACCACCTCATCGAAAACCACATGCCGCTGGATGGGGTTGCCGTCCCGTCCTTCGTGGGCCAATTGCAGCCAGGCCTGCCCACCATTGCCGCCTGCCCCTGCCGCACTGACGATCTCATTGGACCAATCGGCCTTTGAGCCAAGCGGCCAAAGTGCATTCCACAGCTTTTCACGCGGCGCATTGATAGTGCGCGACACGGAAAATGTGCGAACACCGATGGGCGCTGCCAATAGCAGGAAAATCAGGCCAAGATTGAGCCCGATCAGACTATAAATGACGGTTGTAGACAAGCCGGTACACCTCAAATTGCCACATCACACTACAGGTGCAGCGGCAATAAAGGCCTAACAAGTCAGGTTAAATTTGTTCGAATTCCCGGTAATGGTAAATCCCGCCCACCTGCTTGCAGCTCAATCAAACTCCATGATCACCGCATCGACGGCGAGACTGTCACCCGGTTTTGCTTTCAATGCTGAAATTATCAGATCCCGGTCGGCGCGCAGGACATTTTCCATCTTCATTGCCTCGATCACGGCAAGCGTCTCTCCTGCCTTGACCTCTTGGCCCTCCTCAACAGCAATCGAGACGACCAATCCGGGCATCGGGCACAGCAACAAATTTGACGTGTCGGGCGGCTCCTTTACCGGCATCAGCCTGTCGAGTGCGGCGACCTCGGGTGACATGACGCGGGCATCGACAGACATGCCACGCCAGGCGATGTTCATTCCGTTCAGGACCGGTCTGATCTGTGCCGAAACCGCCTGCCGGCCGACCTGGCCGTGCCAGACGGCTTCGCCGGGTTGCCAGGCGGATGAAATCCCGACAGGCGCTTCACGGCCGACAGATATGTCCAGTTCCAAGGGAAGCGAAACCGGCCCGCCGGCTATAGTCACATCGTGATAGGC
Organism: Rhizobiaceae bacterium; assembly: GCA_963669455.1. GTDB lineage: Bacteria > Pseudomonadota > Alphaproteobacteria > Rhizobiales > Rhizobiaceae > JAWKWH01. The sequence continues at coordinate 2,281,204 of OY770026.1, read as the reverse complement.
ATCATCAATGCAAACGGTCCAGTCACGGCGCATTTTACCTGAATGCGGTGCAAGCCGTCCGCAATGGCGGTCGAGCCTTTCCTTGCGCAACAGTTCAACGGCCACGGCGATGGCCGCCAGCACTTTCAGGTCGCTTTTTTCAGGTAGAACCGGCGCAAAACCGTCTGGATATTCTTCTGCGATGAACGCGGTGGAGATATTGCCGTCGCGCCATCGCGAATGGCTCATCAGCGCGCTTAGAAACGGTATATTGTGTTCAATCCCGTCAATCACGAACGTATCGAGCGCATCCGACATCGCATTGATGGCCGCCGGCCTTGTCGGCGCCCAGGTACACAGTTTTGCAATCATCGGATCGTAATACATAGAAATGTCCGACCCTTCGGTGACGCCGGTGTCATTGCGCACGATAATATCACCTTGGCGACCCTCTTCCGGTGGCCGGTAACGGGTCAGGCGGCCGATAGACGGCAGGAAATTCCTGTAAGGGTCTTCTGCATATACCCGGCTTTCAACCGCCCAACCATTGAGCTTGACCTCGTCTTGGGCAATTTCCAGTTTTTTGCCGGCGGCGATCAATATCATCTGCTCCACCAGATCGACGCCGGTAATCAGTTCGGTGACCGGATGTTCGACCTGCAGACGCGTGTTCATCTCCAGAAAGTAGAAATTACGGTCCTTGTCGACGATGAATTCCACCGTACCGGCGCTTTGGTAGTCGACTGCTTTGGCCAGTAAAACGGCCTGTTCACCCATTTTGCGGCGGGTTTTTTCATCCAGGAACGGCGACGGCGCCTCCTCCACCACTTTCTGGTTGCGGCGTTGTATCGAGCACTCGCGCTCGCCCAGATAGATGCAGTTGCCATGGCTGTCCGCCAGCACCTGAATCTCGATATGCCTTGGTTCCTCAACGAATTTCTCGATGAATATGCGGTCGTCACCGAACGATGAGGCCGCTTCCGAACGCGAGCGTTCAAAACCTTCGCGCGCCTCATCATCATTCCAGGCAATCCGCATGCCCTTGCCGCCGCCGCCGGCAGACGCCTTGATCATCACCGGATAACCGACCTCAGATGCAATTTCTGCCGCATGGGAGGCATCGTCGATCAGCCCCATAAAACCGGGTACGGTCGAAACACCGGCATCGGCTGCGATCTTTTTGGAGGTGATCTTGTCGCCCATAGCATCGATAGCCCTGGGCTTGGGGCCGATAAAGGTGATGCCGCCGGTCTCCAGCGCCTGACAAAAAGATGACCGTTCCGACAGGAAGCCATACCCTGGATGAACCGCCTCGGCTCCGGTTTTATTGCACGCTTCGATGATCTTTTCGGCCACCAGATAGCTTTCTGACGCCGGTGGCGGGCCGATGTGAACCGCCTCATCGGCCATCTCGGCATGAACCGCATCCCGGTCGGCGTCCGAATAGACCGCGACCGTCTTGATGCCCATGTTTCTGGCCGATTTGATGACGCGGCAGGCAATTTCGCCGCGATTGGCAATCAGTATCTTCTTGAACATGCAAGCCGTCTCCCTTGCCATCCCTTTTATGGACAAGCCGGACGTTGCTCAAGCAGACAAAGGACTAATACCACACCCTGCCGGCACAATGACCGGAGCGAAAAATCCCAAACTAGTGGTTCTTATGATTCCAACATTTGCTGATGAGCGTGCGGCAAGTGGGATGCAAATGTTGGAATCGAACCACTGGCAGAACCCAAAAGCGTTCCGCACAGAATGTTGGCCCGGAAATATTTTGGTTTTATCGGCGCAAACACAGCGTAGCTCGCTGGACAGCCGGACCAATTGCCGCGATCAGGGCGAACGGGAACATCAATGCTTGAAACTCAAATGGAAAGCTGAAAGTACTGACGCAACACAATGACGGGAGGAAGATATGAAGACGCGTGCCGCTGTTGCATTTGAGGCCGGGAAGCCGCTTGAGATCGTTGAAGTCGATCTGGAGGGCCCGAAGGAAGGCGAAGTGCTTGTCGAGATCAAGGCAACCGGGATTTGCCATACCGATGAGTTCACCCTGTCGGGCGCCGATCCGGAAGGCGCGTTTCCAGCGATTTTAGGCCACGAAGGCGCCGGCATTGTCCAGGAGGTTGGTCCCGGCGTGACGTCGCTGAAACCCGGTGATCACGTGATTCCACTTTACACGCCAGAATGCCGCGAGTGCGAATACTGTCTTAACCCGAAGACAAATCTGTGCCAGGCAATCCGCACCACGCAAGGTGCCGGCGTCATGCCGGACGGCACTTCCCGCTTTTCCTACAAGGGCGAAAAAGTACTGCACTATATGGGCTGCTCGACTTTCGCCAATCACACCGTTCTGCCGGAAATCGCGCTGGCCAAGGTAAACCCGAAGGCGCCTTTTGAAAGCATCTGCTATATCGGCTGTGGCGTGACAACAGGCATCGGCGCGGTCATCAATACCGCCAAGGCTGAAATCGGTTCCAACTGCGTTGTCTTCGGCCTCGGCGGGATCGGGCTCAACGTGATCCAGGGTTGCCGGCTCGCCGGCGCCAATATGATTGTCGGTGTCGATCTTAACAATGACCGCAAGGCCTGGGGCGAAAAATTCGGTATGACGCATTTCGTCAATCCGAAGGATGTTGACGGCGGACTTGTCGACCACCTGGTCGAACTTACCGGCGGCGGCGCCGATTATTCATTCGAGTGCATCGGCAATGTGAATGTGATGCGCGATGCGCTTGAGTGCTCACACAAGGGATGGGGTCAGTCGATCATCATCGGTGTTGCTGGCGCCGGCCAGGAAATTTCCACCCGGCCCTTCCAGCTGGTCACCGGGCGTTCGTGGCGCGGTACTGCGTTCGGCGGCGCGCGCGGCCGCACCGATGTGCCAAAGATCGTCGACTGGTACATGGACGGCAAGATCCAGATCGACCCGATGATCACCCACACCATGCCGCTCGAAGACATCAACAAGGCCTTCGACCTCATGCATGCAGGCGAGAGTATCCGAAGCGTGGTGGTGTTCTAGAAGGTCAGACGTTTTGTTTGCCTAGGTCCTGCCACCAGAGGCGCTGAACCGGAATCTGGCTCTACGACGGGTCGAGCTAGATTGCGCCGGTAAGCTTGGTGGCCGTTGGATATAATCATCTGAACACCAGTGAACACTCCACTGGCTAGAGCCTGTGGAGTGTTTACAGACATCCAGCTGATGTTTTCTTCCCGGCAATATTGTTTGACTTTAATATTATTAATGCTATGTATTACCTATGAAGATGGGCATTAAACACTTGATGTTGCTTGTATTTTTATTGCTTCCTGCTCAGCTATATGCACAGGAAGACACCGAAGGTGACAGCGGACCGGACGTGGCTTTGGATGTTTGCCAGAAACGGTATCAGAAATCGCTTTTGGAGGAATTGACTGAAACCGAAAAAAAACAACTGAACAAGTGCATGGATTTGCATTTTAACAAGCTGATTGATCCAAAAAATTTCCTCACCCATCAAACTCCGGAAATTCCCGAATATATGTTCGACGCGGAGAAAATGAAGGAACTCGGTATTAACCCGGATGGAGGCTGGGTTTGATCGACGGTTTTTCGATTCCGACTGCTATTCACCTGCTGCTCGTAAATGGCGCTGTGACGCTGGCAATCTGTTTTCTCGTGACTTTATCGGTTAGCTGGAAGTCCTTTCCCGTCGAAGGGCGGTTTGTTCCGACGATTACAGGTCTTTCTGCCCTCATGGCGCCGATACTATTTATCGGTTCCATTGTTGGTTTCATGATGTCGTCCAGCCGCGCGCCGGCAATTGGGGACGTAATGCCGGCGGTCTTGTCAATCGTTGGTGGCATGACTATCGCTGTTTACTCGCTGGAAAGTGTTCGAAAATCCATGATCGCGGGGCTGGCATGCGCCGTGTTTGCCCTTACATTGATGGTCGGTTCCGCGTATGGCTCATTTATTCGCGAAACAAGCAAACTTGAACGTATGCTCTATCTCTCGGAACAAGAGGTTAGGATTCGCAACTATCGCAAAAATCGCGGACTGCCGGAAGAAATTCCCGATTGGATACTGGAACAATAGCAGGCTATCGTGCCGATCAGCTGGAAAATCAACGCGGTTCAAGCATTTTGAATACATCAATTTCGGGCACAATCCTCGTCGATGCCGATGCCTGTCCGGTCAAGCCGGAAATTTTGAAGGTTGCCGGGCGGCATGACATCAAGATTATCTTCGTTGCCAATGGCGGGTTGCGCCCGTCGCGCGATCCGATGGTGGAAAATGTCATCGTTGGCGCCGGTTTTGATGCGGCCGATGACTGGGTCGCCGGGCGCGCCGGGCCATCCGACATTGTCATCACCGCCGATGTGCCGCTTGCTGCACGCTGTGTTGAAGCCGGCGCCCAGGTTCTCGGCCCGACAGGCCGCATATTCGATGACAAAACAATCGGTATGGCGCTTGCCATGCGCAATCTAAAACAGGATTTGCGCGAAGCTGGTGAAATCAAGGGCTATAATGCCGCATTCTCAGCCCGCGACCGCTCTGCTTTCTTGCAGGCACTGGAAGGCGCGGTACGAAGAGCGGCGGCAAGGAATTAAAAAGGAAACAAGATGAAAACCGTATCCACTTCACATTCGCATGGCGGTACGCAGGGCGTCTATTCGCATCAGTCTGAGGTTTGCGGCTGCGAGATGACCTTTGCCGTCTTCGTCCCACCGCAGGCAGAACACGGCCCCTGCCCCGTGCTGTGGTATCTGTCGGGCCTCACCTGCACCCATGCCAATGTCATGGATAAGGGCGAATACCGCCGGCTGGCGGCCAAGCTTGGAATGATCGTTGTTTGCCCTGACACCAGCCCGCGTGGTGACGATGTGCCAGACGACAAGGACAATTGGCAGTTCGGATCGGGCGCGGGATTTTACCTCGACGCCACGCAGGAACCGTGGTCGAAAAACTACCGGATGTATTCCTATGTCACCGAAGAACTGCCCGCCCTGATTGAAGGCAATTTCAATGTTGCCATGGATCGGCAGGGCATTTTCGGTCACTCCATGGGCGGCCACGGCGCACTGACGATCGCGCTCAAACATCCAGACAGGTTCAAAAGCTGCTCGGCTTTCGCGCCAATTGTCAATCCATCAACGGCCGATTGGTCTTCGGGTGCTTTTAAACGCTATCTGGGTGACGATGAAAGCGCATGGCGGTCCTATGATGCCTGTTTACTGATTGAAGACGGTGCCCGGTTTCCAGCCTTTCTGATCGATCAGGGTGGCGCTGATGGATTTCTTGATGACGGTTTGAGACCATGGTTATTGGACAAGGCATGCGAAAAGACCGATATCGATGTGACGCTGCGCATGCAGGATCATTATGATCATTCATATTTTTTCATATCGACTTTCATGGATGATCACTTACGCTGGCACGCAGACAGGCTCAAAACCTGATCATCACCGCCCGGCGGCTCATTCGGTCCGGTCTTGATATCCGGATCGATTGAACTTTTCGCCCACATCCTCCCAAGGACGGAGCAAACCAAAATGAGCAAGACCGAGGCCCTCGACGCTGCATTGGGCGCGGCCAACATCTATGACGATACCCGCGACAACGACACGCTGGGTGGCCGGCTGTCGCGGGCCCGTGAAGCGGCCGGCATGACGACTGCACAGCTGGCCCGGCGGCTCGGCATTAAAACCTCAACTCTGCAATCGTGGGAAAGCGACAGGTCGGAACCGCGCGCCAACAGGCTCGCCACAATCGCCGGTCTTTTGAATGTCAGCCTTTCCTGGCTGATTTTCGGTGTCGGCGATGCGCCGAACGACGACATCCATTCAGACGTTATCAGCCTGGTGCGCGGTCATCTCGAACAGATGAAGGCGCTGCGCGACAAGACCTCGGTAATCATCGACCGGCTTGAAACAGAGCTACAGCGTTTCGAGACTTAGAGCGTATTTTCAGCAAACTGTTAGCGTGCGGCCGAGCTGTTTTTCCATGGCACCGCGCGCTGTTCGGCTGGCGCGAACGCGAAGGTCAATTCCGCCATCCTCGCGGTCCTTGCGAGAAATGACTTCACTGTTACGGTAAAACCAGTCTGTCAGACGCGCTTCGCCGACGGCAAGACAGATGTCGAGCATCTGCAACTCTCCGGCAATCAGCGTCTCAATACGCGAAAGCAGAGAATCAATTCCCCGGCCTGTCAGGGCTGAAATTTCAATATGCTCGCCTGACCGGCGGACCGCACCCGTTACAGCCTCTGCGATATCTGCCTTGTTCCAGACTTCCAGAACATGGGTTTCGTCCGACGGATCGATACCCAGATCGGACAATATCTGGTCCACATCATTGGCCTGGGCGGCAAAGTCCCGGTCTGACATATCGCGCACATGGAGCACCAGATCGGCTTCGACGACCTCTTCGAGCGTGGCCCGGAAAGCGGCGATCAGATGCGTCGGCAGATCGGAGATAAAGCCAACCGTGTCCGACAGGATCACATAGGTTCCTCTTGGAAGCCGCAATTGGCGCAATGTTGGGTCAAGGGTCGCAAACAGCATGTCCTTGGCCGTTACATCTGCTCCTGTCAGGCGATTGAACAGCGTTGACTTGCCGGCATTGGTATACCCAACGATGGCGACAATCGGATAGGGAACTTTTTTGCGTTTTGCCCTGTGAAGTTCTCGCGTGCGCCGAACGGTTTCCAACTCGCGTTTCACCCGCACGATCTTGTCGCGCAGAATACGGCGATCCGCCTCGATCTGGGTTTCACCCGGACCACCCAAAAAGCCGGCGCCGCCGCGCTGCCGCTCCAGGTGGGTCCAGCTTCTGACCAGGCGCCCGCGCTGGTAGTTCAGATGCGCCAACTCCACCTGGAGAACACCTTCCTTGGTGCGTGCACGCGCACCAAAAATCTCCAAAATCAGCCCGGTCCTGTCCAAAACCTTGGCATTCAGCCTGCTTTCGAGATTGCGCTGCTGTACCGGTGTCAGTGAATGATCGAAGATCACGATCTCGATCTCGTTATCCGCCACGATAGCGGCAAGTTCGGCAATCTTGCCAGAGCCGATCAGCGTCGATGGTTGTGCCTTTTGCAGGGATACGATGGTATCGAAACCGATTTCGAGATTGATTGCCTGTGCAAGCCCTCTCGCTTCGTCAAGACGGGCTTCAGGCAAGCGTAGCGTATTTGCCGCGCCACTATTGGCCCCGGCAGCGGCTTTCGGCCTGGCCATCACGGGTACGACAATCGCCGCCAGTGTCCGGGCAGCATCGATGTCTGAACTCATATTACTATTCGTCCCGGATGTTGATCAGGTTCGGCCGGGGGAATGGCTGCCAATCAGCTCGCCCCGCCGGCTTCCTCATTGTCGAACATCTGCACGGGCTGGCTCGGCATAATCGTCGAGATTGCATGCTTGTATACCAATTGTGAATGCCCATCACGCCGAAGCAACACGCAGAAATTGTCAAAGGATGTAACAACACCGGTTAACTTAACGCCGTTAATCAAAAATATTGTCAGTGGATTCTTGGCTTTACGGACAGAATTAAGAAAAACGTCCTGCAAGTTTTGTGATTTATCCGCCATTTTATTCTTCCATTCCCCGTCGCACACACACGAAATAATACTGGCAACATGCCAGAACCGGTTGATTTGGCGCTTTATGCTTCTTGCACCAATGCCGATGTTTAGTTCTATTCGTCACACGGTGAAGCGGGTTAACAGGCCCGGCACTTTTCTGCAATGTCAAAAAATGCCCCACGAAGAGCTAAAGTGACCGAACCCGGCTCGCCATTGGCAATCACCGTACCATTGATTGCAACAACTGGCATGACAACCGAACTTGCCGATGTGACAAATGCCTCCCTCGCCTTTTTTGCTTCTTCTACTGTGAAAGGACGTTCGTCGACCGTCAACCCCAGCCTGTCAGCAACTTTCATGGCCGTCGCGCGGGTTATACCACGCAATATTCCACCGTCTGCCGGCCGTGTGATCAGTTTGCCATCCATCGTGACAATCCAGGCATTGGTGGCCGCTCCTTCCTTGACTGTGCCGTCCGGGTCGACGAACCAGGCTTCCTGGGCCCCCTGTTCCTTTGCATTTTGCCGGGCAAGCACATTAGGCAACAGCCCCACCGTCTTGATATCGACCCGGTCCCACCGGTTTTCCGGCGTCGTAATTATCTTCAACCCTTTGGACGCCTTGTCTTCAAACAGAGCGGCATTGATCGACCTGGCGGTGACAACAAGCGCCGGAGCGACATCACCAGCGGGAAAGGTGTGGTCTCTGGGAGCAACACCCCGTGTCACCTGGAGATAGACGATGCCGTCTGTGACACGATTGCGTCTGACAACTTCGTGTATGACCACTTCGAGCGCCGCGCGTTTCATCGGCCACCGCATCATCAATTCGGCAAGTGAACGGCCAAGCCGGTCGAGATGAGCGGTCTTGTCGATAATCATCCCGCGTGAAATCTCGCAGACTTCATAGACGCCGTCGGCAAACTGGTATCCGCGATCCTCGATATGAACCGCGGCATCCCTGTGCGGCACGTAACGGCCGTTGACATAGGCTATCCTGGACATGGGCTGATTTCCTGCCTGCAATCCAATCAAAAGAATTCAAGACTGACGCGGAACAGCTGTTCTACCTGTTTGACGGCGTCCGGCAGGGCAAAGATGACGACGCGATCCTTAGGCTTGATTTTGGCTGACCCGCTTGGCCTGATGACTTCGCCATCGCGGAATATAGCGCCGATCCTGATCCCGGGTGGTAGCTCGACTTCGCTCAATTCCGTCCCGACAAGTGGCGAGGTTTCCAGCGCCTCGGCTTCAATCACTTCCGCGCCATCCTTGTGAACACTATGGACTGCGCGAATGCGCCCGCGGCGAACATGCTGGAGCACGCGCGAAATGGTCACCGATCGCGGGTTGATATAGGCATCTATCCCCAGCGTCTTGGTAAAGTCGTGATAGCTCGGATCGTTGATCAGCGTCAGGTTTGATTTACAACCAAGCCGCTTGGCCATCACACTCGACAGAATATTGACCTGATCATTGTTGGTAAGCGCAATCATCAGATCGGCATCGGCAATATCTGCCTCGTTCAGCAGTTTTTGATCGAGTGAACTACCGGCAAGCACAACCGTCCGCCGTAGCTGGTCTGCAATGAACACCGCTCTTTTGCGGTTGTTTTCGATAATTTTGACCTTTGTCCGCGAGCGTTTTTCCTCAAGCGCACGTGCGGCAAACAATCCGATATTACCGCCTCCGGCGATGACAATACGGGTCGCTTCTGTTTCATCATGGCCAAACAGCCCCAATGTCCGGCGAACCTGATCGCGCGCCGTCGTGACATAGGCGAGGTCACCGGCAACCAGCTGGTCGCTTGAATGGGGAATGAACAAATGGTCATTTCTGTTGACGCCGACCACCGTCGAGGGAAGATCGGGAAACAATTCGCTCAACTGGGAAAGCGGCGTATTGATAACCGGGCATTCCTCCTGGCACTCGATGGCCACCAGCACGACGTTTTCGTCGGCAAAGCGGACGATATCGGTGGCGCCCGGCATCGATATTCGCCGCAATACCATCTGCCCCACTTCCAGCTCGGGCGAAATGATCACATCGATCGGCATATTATCGCGTGAAAACAGGTCCTGATAATGCGGTTCCAGATAGGACTGGGCGCGGATGCGCGCGATCTTGGTCGGCACATTAAACAGCGAGTGCGCAACCTGGCACGCCACCATATTGACTTCATCAAACAGCGTCACCGCGATGATCATGTCCGCTTCCTGGGCGCCCGCCGCCTCCAGCACACCAGGGTGCGCTCCGTGGCCGACAAAAGCCCGGACATCGAGATTGTCCCGGATGTTTCTGATCAGCTCGACCGATGTGTCGATGATCGAAACATCGATCTGTTCGGAAGCCAAACGTTCAGCAATGCCGTATCCGACCTGGCCGCCGCCGCAAATGATAACTTTCAATTCAGACCCCTACCTCATACACCGAGCGATTTGAGCTTGCGGTGCAGTGCGGACCGTTCCATACCAATGAATTCCGCAGTGCGCGATATATTTCCTCCAAACCGGTTGATCTGGGCGACCAGATATTCCTTCTCGAACTGCTCCCGCGCCTCGCGAAGCGGCAGTGTCATGATATGTTTGTCAGACTGATTTGGCGCCTTCGGCATGACATCGCCAATCTCGCCCGGCAGCAATTTGGCTGAAATCGGCGCTTCCTGGCTTTCACCGCGGGTAAGGATCATCAGGCGTTCGACATTGTTGCGCAGCTGGCGAACGTTGCCCGGCCAGTCATGCGCCTGCAGCACCGCCATCGCATCATCGGCAAGCTGGCGCGGCTTGATGCCGGCCTGCTTGGCCATCTGCTTCATGAAATGATCGATCAGATAGGGGATGTCCTCGCGGCGCTCGGCGAGACCCGCGATGAATACCGGCACCACGGCAAGCCGGTGATAGAGGTCCTGCCGGAAACTGCCCTCCTCGATCAGCCGCTCAAGGTTTTGCGAGGTTGACGAGATGATCCGGACATCGACCTTAACCCGCCTGGTGCCGCCGACACGTTCGAACTGCTGATCAACAAGCACCCGCAAAATCCGGCTTTGCGTTTCCGGCGGCATATTGGCGACTTCGTCCAGATAAAGGGTTCCGCCATGGGCTTCTTCCAATGCGCCAACTTTTCGCTCCGTCCCGTTTGGCTCCGTTCCAAACAGTTCGATCTCCATTCGCTCCGGCGTGATCGTTGCCGCATTGACGGTGACGAACGGTCCCGTATTCCGGTTCGACTGGCGATGGATGGCGCGCGCAGTCAATTCCTTACCGCAACCAGACGGGCCGATAATCATGATCCGGCTGTTGGTGGGACCGACCTTATCGATGGTCTGCCGCAATTGGCTCATCGCCACCGACATCCCGATCAGATCATGTGTCTCACCGCTTCGCTTTTTCAGGTCTAAGACCTCGCGGCGCAGGTTGGATGTTTCCAGCGCCCGCTCGCAGATCATAATAAGCCGGTCGGATTTGAACGGCTTTTCGATGAAATCATAAGCACCACGCTTGATCGCCGACACCGCAGTTTCAATGTTGCCGTGACCGGAAATCATCACCACCGGCAGATTTGGATGAAGCGCCTTGATTTCGTCGAGCAATGCAAGCCCATCCAGGCGCGAGCCCTGCAGCCAGATATCCAGAAAGATCAGCCGGGGCACACGTTCGGTAATTGCGGCCAACGCCGAATCAGCGTCGAACGCGGTTCTGGTTTCATGGCCTTCATCATCGAGTATCCCGGCAACCAGCTCGCGGATATCCTCTTCATCGTCAACGATCAGTATGTCAGACAGCATTTTTGCTATTCTCTGTTTCTAGTGTGGCGTTATCCGCCCCTGTGTCCTCAATTGATGTGTCCTCAATTGATGATTTGTCGGCTGAATCTGCAGCCGGCACTGTGACGCGGATCATCGCACCACGCCCATCGTGAAACGATTTTGGAGCATCATGCAGCTCCAGTTTGCCGTCATGGTCCTCAATAATCTTGCGCACAATGGCCAGTCCGAGACCGGTCCCCTTGTCCCGGGTCGTCATATAGGGCTCCAAAAGCCTTTGCCTGTTTTCCGCCGGCAAGCCTTTTCCGTTGTCAATAATATCGATGACAATCGCCTCTCCTTGGCGGTAGGCGGCAATGCGTATGACGCCGGCTATGTTATCGTCATGCGCATTGGCTTCGGTCGCTTCAGCGGCATTTTTAATGATGTTGCCGAATGCCTGGCTCATCAACCGGCTGTCGATCCTGCCAAGCAGCGGCTCATCGCCATATTCACGCTCAAAGGCGATTTCGCTGCGGCTAACCTCAATCAGGAATGACGCTTCGCGCAAGACCTCCCTTAGGTCGAGCGTTTCCATCGATGGTTTCGGCATTCGCGCAAAGGCGGAAAATTCATCGACCATCCGCCCGATATCACCGACCTGCCTGACAATCGTATCGGTGCACTGATCAAACACCTCCCGGTCCTCGGTGATCACCTTGCCGTAGCGGCGTTTGATGCGCTCGGCTGAAAGCTGGATCGGTGTCAGCGGGTTTTTGATTTCATGGGCAATACGGCGGGCGACATCGGCCCATGCCGTTGAACGCTGCGCCGTGACCAGGTCGGTGATATCATCGATCGTCACCACATAGGCGTGACCAGTCTCATGGTCTTCGCCTTTTTCGACGGTAATCTGAATGTTAAACGCCCGTTCACTGCCGTTGCGCAGAAAGGAAATTTGATCACGGTAGACATCGCGCCGTGATCCTTTTGCCACTTCAAAAACCTTACCGATATGCGGCAGGATCCCGGACAGATTGGAGCCGACGGCCTTGTTCTCGCTGAGACCGAACATCTCCGTCGCCGATCTGTTCAATATCGTGACCTTGCCGGCCGAATCGACGCCGATAACCCCGGAAGTTACGCCTGAAAGCACGGCTTCGGAAAAACGGCGGCGCTCATCGATCTGATCCTTGGCCGTTACCAGATCATTGCGCTGGCTTTTCAGCTGCATGATCATCTTGTTGAACGTGTCGCCAAGCGACCCGACATCGCCATCGGATGCCCTGACCGGCACGGACACGTCCAGATTGCCTGTCGAAACCTGGTCCGCTGCACCGATCAACTGGCGAATCGGACGCACAAGCCGGTCAGCAACCGCAATTCCTGTCAGAATTGCCGACAGTACGACGATCAGCGTCATACCAAGATATAGGAGCGCAAACGCGATCTGCGTCGTGGTCCGGTTGGCTTCAAGTTCGCCATATTCATTGGCATTGGCGCTGACGATCTGCCGCGCATTGATCACTTCCGCATCCACCAGGCGGACGGTGTAAAGATAGGTGCCGCGAATCTGCCGTAGTTTGACGATCGAGCCAACAATGTTGCGAAATCTTGGCGGGATCAGCACCGGAGCCCCATCGCCCGCCTGCTCAACGGCTTCGAGTGGCGGTTTTGGCATCTGAAAGCCGGTGGCAATGTCGGCCATCATCAAAAATTCGCCCTTGCCGTTGATCAGCGCCGCATGCGCCAACGCACGGCCTTGAGCCTGTTCGGTCATCATGCGCCGGAAGCCATTGCGGTCAAGCGAATAAACTGAGCGGTTCTGATCAAGAACATAGGCCATGGACAGCGCCGTACCCTGCAGATTTCCGGCGTTTTCACGGATATAGGCTTCCGCAATCGACAGCGACGAACTGACGATTGTCTTGGTTCGCTGTTCGAACCAGCGGTCAAGCCCGACATCCAGCGTCACGGAAGCAACGATTGCCACCATGATTGCGGGTATGGCGGCGACCAGTGAGAACAGCGCAACGATGCGAATGTGGAGCTTGGATGCGGCCTTTCCTCGGCGCCGGGCCAGCAGAATTCGCGCAACCTCGCGACCGATAAGCCCGATCAGCAACAAGATGAACCCGGCATTGACGCCGATCAAAACCAGCGTGACCGTCTCATCCGGCCTGATACGCGTCAACCCGGTCAGTATGGCAAAGGATACCGCTCCCGTCAGCAGTGCCCCAGCTACCGCTATTATTGCTGGCGCAAGGCGCATCCGGCGCGTTGTCAAAGGAGCCGGCTGGGAGAGAACCGTGTCGGGTGCCTGTGTTTCTGCTTGAACGCTCATACGGGGTCTTTTTGAGAATCAGGTTTCGGGCGTGGCGCGAGGCGGATTTAGCCACGATGAAACGTTGCAAGTATGCAACGTATTGTGGCGATTTTACAACAACTTTCGACAGCGAACCAGATTCTCAGTTCTTGGTGAAGCTGCTTCCGATTAGTGGCCGGAACTTGGCTTACTGCAAATATCTATGTCGTAGTCACGAATTTTTTTGCGCACGGTGTTGCGATTGAGGCCAAGCAGTTCGGCAGCTTTGACCTGATTGCCTTTTGTGGCGGTCAGCGCTGCAACAAACAAGGGGATTTCGACCTTACGCAATATACGCTGATGCAAGCCGGGCGGCGGCAGCGTATCAGCAAAATCGGCAAAATAGCGTTGCAGATGACACTCAACAGCAACTTCAAGTTCTTCAGCTTCAATCGGTGCGGGCAGGCTTTGGCGGCTGACCATCTCGCCGCCCTCCAGTTCAACGCCGATTGTGGCAGCGGAAATTTCGTCTTCCGGATAAAGTGCGCTTAACCGGCGCACGAGATTTTCCAGTTCACGCACATTGCCGGGCCAGGAATAACGCTTCATCAATTCGAGACCGGCGGCATCGATGCGTTTTGCCGCAAGCCCCTCCTGTTTGATCTGCTTGAAAAAATGGCGAACCAGATCCGGCACATCCTCTGCGCGATCGCGCAAAGCCGGCAGCCTGATCGGCACGACATTGAGACGGTAATACAGATCCTCGCGAAATGTTCCGCGGTCAATCTGCTGTTTTAGATCCTTGTTTGACGCGGCAATGATGCGCACGTCGGTTTTCTGCGGTGTGCGTCCACCGACCGTTGTATATTCGCCCTGCTGCAGGACGCGCAAAAGCCTGGTCTGCGCATCTGTCGGCATGTCGCCGATCTCGTCGAGAAACAGCGTGCCGCCCTCAGCCTGCTGAAAACGCCCCGGCGAGCGGTGTTGCGCGCCGGTGAATGCACCCTTCTCATGGCCGAACAGTTCCGATTCGATTAAGTCGCGCGGTATTGCGGCCATATTGATGGCGACAAAGGGGCCGTTTTTGCGCCGCCCATATTCATGCAATGCGCGCGCAACCAGCTCCTTGCCCGTTCCCGATTCGCCGGAAATCATCGCGGTCAAATCGGTTTGCATCAGACGCGCCAGAATGCGGTAGACATCCTGCATGGCAGGCGACCGCCCGACCAGCGGCATCGGCTCACCCGGCTCGCTTTCTGTCTGGGCTGGCGCTCGTTTTTTCGGCTCCGCCATCGCCCGGCTGACAATTGCCAGTAACTCGTTTAGGTCAAACGGTTTTGGCAGGTAATCGTAAGCCCCCTTTTCCGATGCGGTGATTGCGGTCATGAACGTATTTTGCGCGCTCATGATAACAATTGGCAGTTCGGGGCGCGCCTTTTTGATCTGTGGCAGCAGATCAAAAATATTTTCATCGGGCATAACGACGTCGGAAATCACGATGTCACCCTCGCCATCGGCAATCCAGCGCCAAAGTGTCGACGCATTTGACGTAACGCGAACATTGTAGTCGGCGCGAAAAAGGGCCTGGCTCAAAATGGTCCGGATCGCCGCATCGTCGTCGGCGACCAGTATATTGCCCTTGTTCATGGCATCATGTCCTGTGTCATCGCTTTATTCCGCGACTGATTATCTGCATCCAGCGCGCCATCACCCGGCCGCCAATCCGGCATCAAAACCTTGAAGGTGGTGCCATCCGACGATGAATCGCATTCGATCACGCCACCATGGTCCCCGACGATTTTCGCCACCATGGCAAGGCCAAGGCCCGAGCCGTTCTGCTTCGTGGTGATGAAGGGATCGAAAAGGATCGGCTGTATGTCGTCAGGAACGCCCGGGCCATTGTCCGAGACGCTGAACTGCATGGGCAGCGACACGCGCTCTTTCGAGCCCGGCACCGAAAACCGGATACCCGGCCGGAAAGCCGTACTGAGGCGGATTTCGGCATTGGCGGTCTTGGCGACGGCTTCTGCGGCGTTTTTGACCAGATTGAGAAACACCTGCACCAGCTGATCGTGATTTGCATGCACCGCCGGCAGCGACGGGTCGTAGTCTTCCACTATCGCAATTCCGTCAGCAAAACCGTTGACGGCAATCGCCTTGACCCGGTCGAGAACGACATGAATGTTGACCGGTTCGCGCGCCACCGGGCTTTCATCGGTAAACATCTCCATGCGATCAACCAGCGCGACGATGCGATCGGTCTCTCCGGTGATCAGCCGGGTCAGTTCCTTGTCTTGATCGCTTGCCGCACCTTCAAGCAGTTGTGCAGCCCCCCTGATCCCGGAAAGCGGGTTCTTGATTTCATGGGCCAGCATTGCAGCCAGGCTGGTGACAGATCGCGCCGCACCGCGATGGGTCATGTGCCGGTCGATCTTCTCGGCCATGGTGCGCTCCTGCAGCATGACCACGACGGCCCCTTCGACTTCCTGGACCGGAGCTGCGTAGATGTCGACCACCCGCGATCCGCCAAGGCGCGGCGATCCGATTTCCACCTTGTACTCATTGACGGGACTTCGCCGTTCGCGAACCTGCTCCACCAGGGTCAGCAACGGGCTCGAAGAGGCAATGAACTCGGCCAGGGTTTTGCGCTCCAGCAACGAGGCGCTTGCACCGAAAAAATGTTCCGCGACATTGTTGGCATGGCAAATATAACCATCGGCCGAAATCATGACGACCGGATGTCTGATCGCATCAAGGACAAAGTTGGCGATGTCGGCTTTGGTAATATCGCTCATGCGGCTTGCCTTGTCACCGGACTGCACGCGGCAGGCTGAAAAACTGACCTGACCAGCTTGATGACTTCGACGGGATCAGTGCCTGTCATCAATTTCTTGCGCAGGTCAGCCTCCGGCTCGGCGACATGCCTGTCGATATACCAGCCCAGATGTTTCCGTGCATGCCGCAGACCACGCCCGGTGCCGTAAAAGGAAAGCATCGCCTCATAATGGGCGATGATGTAATCGGCGAGACTTTCAGACGTTGGTTGCGGTGAGGGTTGGTCACCACCGGCCGCCTGTCCAGCCAGAAGACCGGCTGCCCAGGGTGCTCCATAATGCGCGCGGCCAATCATCACCGCATCGGCGCCCGATTGTTGCAATGCCCGGACTGCCTGATCCGGCGATCCGATATCGCCATTGACCACCAGCGGAATGGAGACAGCCGATTTCACCGCGGCAATGGCTGCCCAGTCGGCGCTTCCCTTGTAAAACTGCGAGCGGGTGCGTCCATGCACTGTAATCATCTGCGCACCCACGGCCTCTGCCCGCGCTGCGATCCCGGCCGCGTTGAGGTTATTTTCATCCCACCCCAGCCGCATCTTGACCGTGACGGGAACACGAACTGCATCAACAACGGCGCTGATCAATCGTTCGGCCAGATCGGGAACACGCATCAGCGCCGAACCGCAATATCCGCCGGTGACCTTTTTTGCCGGGCAGCCCATATTGATATCGATAATGTCGGCGCCCTCTGCCTCAGCAATACGCGCACCTTCCGCCAGCAATTCCGGCTGGCGGCCTGCAAGCTGCACCATGTGCGGCCGATTGCCTATCTTCAGGGTTCTTCGCTGCGATTCCGGTTTGCCCTTGGCCAGTTCGGCGCCCGGCACCATCTCTGCCACCGCCATGCCGGCCCCGTGCTTCAGCGCCAGTTTTCGCATCGGCAGGTCCGTCACACCGGACATCGGCGCGAGCAAAACGCGGTTAGCGATTGCAACCGGCCCGATCTGCAACGGTCTTGCCAGCTTTTCAAGTTCCATCATGCCTAAAAACAATGCGCCCCTAAGATCATGCCTGCTTTTTAATCATCGCACTGAAATCACGCAATGGTAAACTCTTGGTCGTGGTTAGGATTTAACAATTGACTGAGTTGGTGTCCAAAATCGCCTCTGAACAGGAGAAAAGCGCAAAGCGGTGCCTTCCACCGTCGAGCATTTTCGACGGTGAGGTCTGGTTTATCGGGCTTGCTCGACGAAAGGTCCAGTGGACCTTTCGCCAGCCGAACGCCCGAAGGGCAGAAGGCGATTTTGGCCCAACCCTTAAAGGGCCGCGCGCAAATGAGCCGTTTTGGCGTCGCTCATCGTCGAATATACTGGGCATGTCCTTCCTCCTCGCTCCTAAAACCGGCTCATTTTCGCTGCGGCGCAGCCATTCGTTAAACCCTAACCACGACCTGGGTCGCACCTGAAAACCGGAGAACCTCTTTCAATCTTGCCCGGGCCGGCATAAGCGAAGAATGGAAAAGCCGTGAATGGAGCCGATTGCAATCACCGATGACCAACACTTTGAAAAAACCCGTCGCCATTGCCATTGTCGCGGCTGGTCGTGGCGAGCGCGCCGGCCAGTCATCAAAAGGTCCGAAACAATATCGCCGGATCGGCGGCAAGGCGGTTCTCGCGCTCACGGTCGAAGCGTTTTTGAAACACGATCGGATCGGCCGGATTGCCATCGCGATCCACCGCGACGACCGGGCTCTCTTCGATCACGCGCTCGGCACGCTTGCAGATCAGGTGATTGCAGTCGAAGGCAGTTCCTCACGCCAGGCATCGGTGTTGTGTGCGCTTGAGGCGCTTTGTCCGTTTAAGCCCGATCACGTTTTGATCCACGACGGTGTCAGACCTTTTATAGACGGGCCAATGATCAATCGCCTGCTCGATGGCATGGACGGCAAGGCAGGCACCCTGCCGGCGCTTGCGGTATCCGACACATTAAAGCGCGCCGGCGATGACAAGCTGATCATTGCAACGGAGCCGCGTGACGGATTATATGCGGCGCAAACACCGCAGGGCTTTCCTTTTGCATCCATTTTGCAGGCCCATAGGCGTGCCGCACAACAAACCCCTCACCGGTTTACCGACGATGCGGCGCTGGCGGAATGGGCCGGCATTGCGGTCAGGATCGTCGAGGGATCGCCGGAAAACACCAAATTGACCTGGGCAAAGGATATCGACATGGCCAACCGGATGTTGACCGGCAGTGCGGCATTTCCCGATGTCAGAACCGGAACCGGCTATGATGTTCATGAATTTATGGCCGGGGATCATATCACCCTGTGCGGCGTTGATATTGCGCATGAGCGCGCGCTGAAAGGCCATTCGGACGCCGATGTCGGGCTGCACGCATTGACCGACGCGCTATTGGCAACCTGTGCAGCCGGCGATATCGGCACGCATTTTCCCCCGTCCGAACCGCGCTGGAAGGGTGCTCAATCGTCGATATTCATCGAACATGCGGTCAAGCTGGTTCGCGACCATGGCGGCAGGATCGCCAATGCCGATGTCACCATCATTGCCGAAGAGCCGAAAATCGGCCCGCACCGCGCAGCCATGACAGCACGCATGGCCGATTTACTCGGCATCTCGCCTGAGCGCGTGTCCGTCAAGGCAACGACAAACGAAACGCTTGGCTTCATTGGCCGCCGCGAAGGTATCGCGGCTATCGCCAGCGCCACGGTTATCTTTCCAGGCGAGGTTCCGGCATGACCATGGCTGATACCGCAGCGCAAGTGTTGCAGGCCGCCCGCAAAAGAGACATGAAAATCACCACTGCGGAATCATGTACCGGCGGGATGGTGGCCGCCGCTCTCACCGGTATTTCAGGCTCATCCGACGCGTTCGATCGCGGCTTCGTCACCTATTCCAATGAGGCCAAGCAAGAGATGCTTGGTGTTCTGGCCGAAACATTGAAGCAGTTTGGCGCGGTCAGTTGTAAGACCGCCGCAGAGATGGCGGCAGGTGCCATTGCCCATTCAAACGCCGGTATCGCCGTGTCAATCACCGGCATTGCCGGCCCCGGCGGCGGATCGCCGGAAAAGCCGGTCGGGCTGGTCTGTTTTGGCCTGGCCTGCGGGGGCGACGTTACGGCGGAGGAAATCCGGTTTGACGGCAATGGACGGGCTGAAATCCGTGCCGCGGCGGCCATACATGCGCTTGACATGCTGCTGACGCGGCTCGCTTCAAGCGGTTTGTGATCCGTAGACCGCATCCGCTCTTTTTTCGAACGCTTCAGAGAACAGGCGAAATGCCCGGTCGAACATGCCTCCCATCACCGCGCCTAAAATGCGGCTCTTGAACTCATAGTCGATGAAGAATTTGACATCGCATCCGCTGTCCGCATCGACAAAGTCCCATTTGTTTTCCAGATAGCGGAATGGTCCGTCGATATATTTGACATCGATGTTGAGTTTTTGCGGATCGAGCAGAACCTGGCTGGTAAATGTCTCCCGGATTGCCTTATAGCCAACCGTCATATCGGCCATCAGCAGCGTTTTGCCATCGCGCTCCCTCCTCGAACGGACGGTCAGCGCTTCGCACATCGGCAGAAATTGTGGATATTTTTCAACGTCAGCGACCAGCGCGAACATTTTTTCAGGCGAATGACCGGCCGGGCGGGTGGATGAGAATTTGGGCATAACGGCCAATTAATCGCCAACGACGGCAAGTTCAAGCAGGCGGTGTGTTTCGCTATGGCTCCTGAGCACTAGAACCGGTGTTTGTGAGCCGAATTCATCGATGTTTTGGATACACAAAGGCGCGAGCTCCTTCTCAAAGTTCCAGATGTAGGAGAGAAACTCCCAGTCTGGAAACCGCTCCGGACATCCATCGGCCAAATCGGGGCGAACTTTGCCACGATATCGCAGCCAGCGTTTAGCAAGGCCGACATAAGCGACAGCTCGTGACATTCTCGTCCAGATCACCAGGTCAGCGCGTGGTAACCGTATGTCGAGGCTTGACGGATTTGTTCCGTCCATTACCCACCGGTCCCGCTTGACAAGCTCCACAATAATCTCGCGCTGCTCTTGCCTGTTTCGCGCCGTCCAGCCCGATTTCCAAAATACCTCGCGATCCATTGAAATATGCGGTGCGTCGATCATATTGGAAAGTTTGCCTGACAAAGTCGATTTTCCGCTCGCCGAGCAGCCAAGTACCAATATGCGGTCGCAGCTGTGCAGCAACGACGCGGTTTCGTGAACGTTGACAAAGTTTGGCATGCCGATTTCCGATTTGGACGCAGGGTAATCGGTAGATTGATTCTATGACTGGCTCAAACTCTATGTTGCGCCTCGCGCGCCGCCTGCAATTTGGCAAAATCCTCGCCCGCATGGTGCGATGAGCGCGTCAGCGGGCTGGCGGAGACGAGCAGAAATCCCTTGGAATAGGCGACCGTTTCAAAGGATTTGAATTCATCCGGGGTGATAAAATTCTTCACCGGGTGATGCTTTCGCGATGGCTGCAGATACTGGCCAATGGTGAGAAAATCGACATCTGCCGTGCGCAGATCGTCCATCAGTTGCAGCACTTCGTTGCGCTCTTCGCCAAGGCCGACCATGATGCCCGACTTGGTGAACATGGCCGGGTCGATTTCCTTGACCCGCTGCAACAGCCTGATCGAGTGGAAATAGCGCGAGCCGGGCAGCACCGTCAGATAGTTCGACGGTACCGTCTCCAAATTGTGGTTAAACACGTCCGGTTTTGCCGCGACTACCGCCTCCAAGGCGCCACCTTTACGCAGAAAATCAGGCGTCAGCACCTCGATCGTCGTGACAGGCGAGGCCTTGCGGATTGCCTGAATGACCTCGACGAAATGCCCGGCACCGCCATCATCCAGGTCGTCGCGGTCAACCGAGGTGATGACGACATGAGCAAGGCCCATTGTTTTCACCGCCGCCGCGACATTTTCCGGCTCGTTGCGATCGAGTGCGTTGGGCCTTCCGGTTGTGACATTGCAAAAGGCACAGGCGCGCGTGCAAATTTCGCCCATAATCAGAAATGAGGCGTGTTTCTTGTCCCAGCATTCACCGATATTCGGGCAACTGGCCTCCTCACATACGGTGACGAGATTGTTCTCCTTCACGATGGAGCGTGTCTCTTGGTAACCCTTTGAAGTAGGTGCCTTCACCCGTATCCAGCCAGGCTTTCGCGCCACCTCCTGATCAGGCTTGTGGGCCTTTTCGGGGTGGCGCGGACGCTGCTTTACCGTATCGAGAACCGTGACCATTTTTTGTTCCGTAGTCTTGGGGCGCTAGCGCCCCCTTGCCAATTTCAGCCCGAATAACAGCACCACGGCACCAGCCGTTGCGGTGATAAGCGAACCAACAAGCCCGCTTTGCGGTGCAATTCCAAGCACACCGAACAGCCAGCCGCCGATGAATGCGCCGACAATACCAATGATGATGTTCATGATGAGACCGGACTTGTCTTTCATGATGATGCCTGCCAGCCAACCGGCAAGGCCGCCGATGATAATCCAGATAATGAAATTCATGGTTCGTACTCCTTAAGAGTATCCCTTCGACATCCAATATCGGCGATTTGCCTCAAGCATTCAACACCCGCCCATAGGCATCAAGCACACTTTCCTTCATCATTTCGGACAATGTCGGGTGCGGGAAGATGGTGTGCATCAATTCTTCTTCCGTCGTTTCCAGGTTCATCGCGACAACAAATCCCTGGATCAGTTCGGTCACTTCCGCCCCGACCATATGCGCGCCGAGCAGTTCGCCGGTCTTCTTGTCGAAAATGGTCTTGATCATGCCCTGATCCTCGCCAAGCGCAATTGCCTTGCCGTTTGCACCAAACGAAAAACGGCCAACGCGGATATCGCGGCCGGCCTTTTTGGCCGCAGCCTCAGTCAGGCCAACGGAGGCGACTTGCGGGTGGCAGTAGGTGCAGCCTGGTATCTTGCCCTTGTCCAATGGGTGAACGCCTGAAACACCGGCAATCTTTTCGACACAGATCACCCCTTCATGCTCGGCCTTGTGGGCCAGCATTGGCGGCCCGGCGACATCGCCGATAGCATAGATGCCGTCAACATTGGTGCGCCCGAAACCATCGACAATGACGCAGCCGCGATCGGTCTTAATGCCAAGCGCATCAAGGCCGAGATTGTCAATATTGCCCTGAACGCCGACGGCCGAAATCAGCCGGCTGGCCTCAAAAATCTCAGTCTTGCCGCCCTTTAATTCAACCGTCGCCTTGACCGAATTCTTTGTCTTCTCGACTTTGGTGACCTTGGCTTCGGTGTGGATTTTCAGGCCTGACTTTTCCAGCTGTTTGCGCGCAAGGTCCGAAATCTCGGCGTCTTCGACAGGCATGATGGTCGGCATTACTTCGATCACCGTCACATCGCAGCCCATCGCATTGTAGAAGGAGGCAAACTCGATACCGATCGCACCTGAACCCATCACCAGCAGTTTTTCAGGCAATTCCGGCGGCACCATCGCCTCGAAATAAGTCCAGATCAGTTTGCCATCCGGCTCGATGCCAGGCAGTGCACGTGGCCGGGCGCCAGTGGCCAAAATAATGTGTTTTGCCTTATAGGACCCCTCGCCCTTGGTGCCTTTTGGCACCGGATGCTGGGGTTCCATCGGCTTTTTTGATGATTTCGAGACTGTGATCTGGCCTTTGCCCGTCAGCTTCGCCTCGCCCCAGATGACATCGACTTTGTTCTTTTTCATCAAAAAACCGACGCCACCATTGAGCCTGGCTGAGACCTTTCGCGAACGGTTGACCACCGCATCAATATCGGCGGAGACCGAGCCATCGATGGTCAGGCCGTAATTCTTGGCATGATCGGCAAAATGCTTGATTTCCGCTGACCGCAACAGCGCCTTGGTGGGAATGCAGCCCCAATTGAGACAGATACCGCCGAGATGCTCGCGCTCGACGATCGCCGTCTTCAGGCCAAGCTGTGATGCGCGGATCGCGGTTACATAGCCGCCCGGACCCGATCCGATAATGATAACGTCGTATTGGTCTGCCACCTGTCTTCTCCTTGTCATTCAAGCCCCCGTTTTGGGGCCTTGTCCGGGAGGACAGGCAAATGGTGATATCAGCCGGCCAGCATCCCGTAAATCTCGTCCTTGAGCCTCATGCGCTGCTTGCGCATATCCTCCATATGGAAATCGTCCGTCGGCTCGATATCGGTTTCGGCACGATGAATTGCCCGGTTCACGTCATGATATTCATCAAACAGTTTGGCAAAATGGGCATTTCCCGTTTTTAGCTCATGAATTCTGTCGATCTGATCTGGAAATTCCTCAGCCAGCTCATGCGGCACATTGCTCATGCAATCTCTCCCATTTTTGCTTCGGGTTCAGACTACCAGCCGTGTCCTCGTTCTCCTTTGATCAAAATCAAGCATGTTATGAAACGCTTTGGTGATGGGAGTAAACGCCCTGCCGATTGCTCGAACTCACCGGGCAGACAGCCGAAAAATCCGGTGTCGTCCCGTCATACCAGCATGCCCATCGGGTGTTGGATGTAGTTTTTGAACGCTGCCAGTAATTCGGCGCCAAGCGCACCGTCAACACAACGGTGATCCGTCGACAGCGTCACGCTCATCATCGTGGCAATGGCCACGGCACCATCCCTGACGACGGCGCGCTGTTCGCCGGCACCAACAGCCAGAATGGTTGCATGCGGTGGATTGATGACGGCGGAAAACTCCCTGATTCCCATCATGCCGAGATTGGACACGGCGCTGGAGCCACCTTGATACTCTTCAGGCTTCAATTTGCGCTCGCGGGCCCGGGCGGCCATATCCTTCATTTCGTTTGAAATGGCAGACAGGCTTTTCACCTCAGCCCGGCGCACGATCGGCGTGATCAGACCGCCGGGGATCGATACCGCCACACCGACATCTGCATGGGCATGGCGCACCATGTTTTCCTCGGTCCAGGACACATTGGCGTCTGGAACATCGCGCAACGCCAGCGCCAACGCCTTGATGATCAGATCGTTGACCGACAGTTTATAGGACGGTTTGTCGTCCTTGACCGGTGCTGCCTTATTAATTTGCGAGCGCAGTTTCAACAGCGCATCGAGCTCGCATTCGATTGTCAGATAAAAATGAGGAATGGTTGATTTGGCCTCGACCAGCCGGCGCGCGATGGTCTTGCGCATATTGTCGTGCTTGACCAGTTCGTAGGACCCTTCCTCGAACAGTTTTAACACCGTGTCGTCGGACATTGTTTTCGGCATCTGTGCTACAGGCGCTTTAGCTGCTTTACTTACAACACCACCGGTCGCGATTGCCGCTTCCACATCTGCTTTGACCACGCGCCCCTTGGGACCGGTTCCCGAAACGGCGGCGACATCGACACCGGCGTCCTTTGCGATCCGCCGGGCCAGCGGTGAAGCGAATACGCGGCTGGAGTCGTTCTTCGCAGTATCCGGAGCTGGTGCGACAGCGCCGTTCTCCCCCCTTGCAGGGGAGATGCCCGATAGGGCAGAGGTGGGTATCTCGGCACCTTCTCCCTCACCCCCCTCTGTCGTCTTCGCCGACATCTCCCCCGCAAGGGGGGAGATTGGAGGTGCGGCATCGGCCGCGGCTCCCTCTCCGGCAGTTTTGACCGCTTCCGCCACATCCTCACCGTCACCGGCAAGCACGGCGATCAGCGCGTTGACCCTGACGGCTTCCGTCCCTTCGGGAACCAGTATTTTGGCCACCGTTCCCTCATCGACGGCCTCGACCTCCATGGTCGCCTTGTCGGTCTCGATTTCGGCAATGATATCGCCCGGCGCGACGCTGTCGCCTTCCTTGACCAGCCATTTGGCCAGATTGCCCTCTTCCATCGTCGGAGAGAGGGCCGGCATGGTGATGTTGATTGGCATGGCTGGCCTCCCTTACGCCTTGTATGAAACGGCTTTGACCGCTTCGACCACGTCCGCCACGCTCGGCAGCGCCAGTTTTTCCAGATTTGCCGCATAGGGCATCGGCACATCCTTGCCGCATATCGTCATCACCGGAGCATCGAGCCAGTCGAATGCCCGTTGCATCACCTGTGATGCGATGTGATCGCCGACTGAGGATTGCGGAAAGCCCTCCTCAACCGTCACCAGCCGGTTGGTTTTTTTCACGCTTTCAATCACCGTATCGAGATCCATCGGCCGGATGGTTCTAAGATCAATCACTTCCACATCGATGCCCTCTCCGGCCAGCGCTTCGGCAGCCTTGATGGCATAGGTCATGCCGATACCAAACGAGACAATCGTCGCGTCCCTGCCCGCTTTGTGAATACGCGCTTTACCGATAGGCAAAACAAAATCATCCAGTTTCGGCACATCAAAGGTCTGACCGTAGAGGATTTCGTTTTCCAGAAAGATAACCGGGTTAGGATCGCGGATCGCAGCCTTTAACAGGCCTTTTGCGTCAGCCGCCGTATAGGGCTGAACCACTTTCAGCCCCGGCACGTGACTGTACCAGGCGGCGTAGTCCTGACTGTGCTGGGCAGCAACGCGGGCTGCCGCCCCATTGGCACCTCTAAACACAATCGGCGCGCCCATCTGCCCGCCGGACATGTAAAGCGTCTTGGCGGCTGAATTGATAATCTGATCGATGGCCTGCATGGCGAAGTTGAATGTCATGAACTCGACAATCGGCTTCAACCCGGCAAAGGCCGCTCCGACACCGACACCGGCAAAGCCGTGCTCTGTGATCGGTGTATCAACCACGCGGCGCGCGCCGAATTCCTCCAGCAGCCCCTGCGTGATCTTATAGGCGCCCTGATATTCGGCGACTTCCTCACCCATGATGAACACATCATCGTCGCCGCGCATTTCTTCAGCCATCGCATCGCGCAGTGCTTCGCGCACGGTGGTCGGCACCATCTCGGTGCCTTCCGGTATATCTGGATCGTTGGCCACCTCGGTGGCGGCTGGCGCGGCGGGAACGCTCGCCGCTGTCTCCTCAACCGGCGCAGAGGCGGGCGCAGGTTCGGCTTGCTTCTCAGGTGCGGGTGCGGCCGCGGCCTTCCCGATATCACCTGCGCTTTCGCCATCGGCCAGCAGCACCGCAATCGGTGTGTTGACCTTCACATTTTCAGCTCCCTCGGCAACCAGAATTTTGCCAAGCGTTCCCTCATCGACCGCTTCGACTTCCATCGTCGCCTTGTCGGTCTCGATCTCGGCGATGATGTCGCCGGCGGCAACCTCGTCACCCTCGTTTTTCAGCCATTTGGCCAGATTGCCCTCTTCCATCGTCGGCGACAGAGCGGGCATCAAAATCTCAATAGGCATATTACTGGGCTCCTTGTTCAGGAGTGATCATACCGACGATGTTTCCTTCGCCGTCTTCCACATAGGCGCATCGCCCGACACCGGGATAATCCGTCGGCGGCAATGCTTCCGCTCCGCCATTGGCCAGCGCTGAGGCGTAGCGTTCATCGCAATCGGCCACCTCGAATGTCATTGTACCGCCCCTGACGGGCGAACCGGCTTTTGGTGTATCTCCCATCCGGCGCATAATTCCACCGGTCAGCCCCTTGGCCATGCCGATCTGCGGTCCCTCGATGAGATGATATTCCACGTCTTCTGCGCCCGGCATCTGTGAGAACGTCCATCCGAAAAGACGACCATAGAAGGTTTTGGCACGGCCCACATCTGTCGCGTGAATTTCGAAATGTGCTGACATCGCTACACCTCCACCAAAATGTCGGTATAAAGCTCGGAGGCATCAGGTTCCGGATCGGTTTGCGCAAATTCGGCTGCATCGGCAACGATGTCGCGGACTTCCTTGTCGATTGCTTTCAAGTCCTCTTCCTTTGCCCATTTCTTGTCGAGCATGCGGGCCTTGACCTGTTCTATCGGGTCCTGTTCGGCGCGCATTTTCTGCACCTCTTCCTTGGTGCGGTATTTTGCCGGATCCGACATCGAGTGACCACGATACCGATACGTCATCATTTCCAAAATGATCGGACCGTTGCCGTCCCTGCACCATTTTGTGGCCAGTTCGGCAGCGGCGTTGACCGCGCGAACATCCATACCATCGACCTGAATTCCCGGAATTTTAAACGATATCCCACGGTGGGAAAAATCGGTTTCAGCCGAGGAGCGCACCGCCGATGTACCCATCGCGTAGCGGTTGTTTTCAATCACGAAAATGACCGGCAATTTCCACAGCGAGGCCATGTTGAAACTTTCATAGACCTGGCCCTGATTTGACGCGCCATCACCGAAATAGGCCGATGAAACATTGTTGTTGCCACGATATTTGTTGGCAAATGCCAGACCGGTGCCGAGCGGTACCTGCGCACCGACAATACCGTGACCGCCATAAAAATTCTTCTCCTTGGAGAACATGTGCATGGAGCCGCCCTTGCCCTTCGAAAGGCCGCCGCGCCTGCCGGTCAATTCGGCCATCACCCCGCGCGGGCTCATGCCGCAGGCCAGCATATGGCCATGATCGCGATAGCCGGTGATCAGCTGATCACCCTCGATCATGGCGCGTTGCATGCCGGTGACGACGGCCTCCTGGCCGATATAGAGGTGGCAAAATCCGCCGATGAAACCCATGCCGTAAAGCTGTCCGGCCTTTTCCTCAAACCGGCGGATCAGCAGCATATCGCGATATGCGGCAAGCTCCTGGCCTTTGGAATAGTTCAGCGGTTTGGGCGTTTTTGGCACAGCCGGCGAAGCGGCGCGTGATTTTTTTGTAGTGGTTTTCTTTGCCGCTGCAGGCATTTGCTCGCTCCCTATGTGCAGTATGCGGTTTACCGCCTAAACGCGGTATGGAAGCCCTCCCCGGCCACCGATTTCTGGATAGCATGAAAGATATGCCATTGCCCATAGGCGTTTGGGCATAGCTGTTATGCGCTATATCGTTATAATTGTTGATTTCTTTTACTATTAACTTGAATCAGGTTAATTCAATAACCTGCAAGCGGCCGCATAATCACGACTTCGCTTTCATTGGACAGGTTCAGCGATTTGCGTGCCTGCTCATCCAGCATATCCTTGTCAAGCGTACCGTCGTGGAGAAGCTGCACACGCTGTTCTAAGGAGATGCGGCGCTGTTTCAGGGATGCAAATTCTTCGCGCAGTTCCGCGACTTCCGCCTCAAGACGGTATTTGGAATAGATGCCGTATTCACCATTGAACGCGTGAAAGCCGAAATAGGCGAGAAACGCCACACAAAGCGCCGGAACAATAAATATCCCGGTATTCCGTTTTTTATATTGGCGTGTCCACATGAGAGGGCATCTCCTCCCATGCTTGTTGCCCAATTGTGCTTAACGTCAGGTTACGGGAGCCTGCAAAACCGCGCAGACTAGCGGCCCAGTATTCCCCCGCCGCCATATTTTGCCTGTCTGCCGAGCATCTCCTCGATGCGGATCAGCTGGTTATATTTGGCAAGCCGGTCGGAGCGCGCCAGCGATCCGGTCTTGATCTGCCCGCAATTGGTGGCGACCGCCAGATCGGCGATGGTTGAATCTTCCGTCTCGCCTGATCTGTGCGACATCACGGCGGTGTAGCCGGCCTTGTGGGCTGTTTCCACGGCGTCGAGCGTCTCGGTCAGGGTGCCGATCTGGTTCACCTTGATCAGTATCGAGTTTGCAACGCCCATCTTGATCCCGTCACGCAACCTGGCGGAATTGGTGACGAACAGATCATCGCCAACCAGTTGCACTCGGTCACCAATCAGTTCGGTCAAGATTTTCCAGCCATCCCAATCATCCTCCGACATGCCGTCCTCGATCGAGACAATCGGATAGTCGGAGGCCAGTTTTGCCAAAAACTCCGCCTGGGCGGCGCCATCACGCTCGACGCCTTCGCCGGTATAGACATATTTGCCATCGTGGTAGAATTCGGTCGCCGCACAATCGAGTGCAATCGCCACATCATCGCCGGGCTTATAGCCCGCCCGTTTAATCGACTGCATAATGAAATCGAGTGCCGCACCGGCGCTTTCGATATTGGGAGCAAAGCCTCCCTCATCACCGACATTGGTATTGTGCCCGGCTTCCTTCAGACCGGTTTTCAGCGTGTGAAAAACCTCCGCCCCCATTCGCACCGCATCAGCCATCGTATCGGCGCCGACCGGCATGATCATAAATTCCTGAATGTCGATCGGATTGTCCGCATGGGCGCCGCCATTGATGATGTTCATCATCGGAACAGGCAACAGATGGGCATTGGCGCCGCCGACATAACGGTGCAGCGGCAGGCCTGACGCCTCTGCGGCGGCCTTGGCCACCGCCAGCGAAACGCCCAAAATTGCGTTGGCGCCAAGCCGCTTTTTGTTGGGCGTGCCGTCAAGCTCGATCATGATGTTGTCGATATGAACCTGTTCTTCCGCATCCAGGCCGCCCACCGCATCAAACAACTCGCCATTGACCGCGGCAACCGCCTGGCCAACGCCCTTGCCGAGGTAACGTGGTCCGCCATCGCGCAATTCCACCGCCTCGTGAGCTCCCGTCGACGCGCCTGAAGGAACCGCAGCCCGGCCGGAGGAACCGTCTTCAAGATGGACATCGACCTCCACGGTCGGGTTGCCCCGGCTGTCGAGAATTTCGCGGCCGATTATGTCTACTATCGCGGTCATGGTCGAACTCCAGTTGATCGAGCGTTTTTTGTTGAACGCCGTCTTATCCAATGTTGGGAAAAACGCAAACCAGGCCGTGGTCAGGAAACCGCTGATTTGAATTTCGACATCAAATATGGGCCGGAAAGAACCCGGTCATATGTTGCCCGCCCATTTTCGCTTGATATCGGTTGAACTAAAAACCGAACGCTGCTTTTGCACAGACGCTGTCCAAAGAATTGAGGCATTCGACTGGGATTTGAAATGCACTGATTTCAAACAAACCGGAATCCATTAGGCCGGTTCTGTCAACTCAACTGGATATGGGGATAATAAAAAACTTCAACCTATGATTTTATTTCGAATCGGTATCTACTTCCCATAGATAAAGGGAGGATATTGAAATGGTTTCCCAGCGCAGTCCCATCCTGAGTGACCGGCAAGGTTTTGACAGGCGTTGGTTCGCCCCAAATCTGGAAAACGTCTATCTGCCCGTGACCGGCCAGGACGTTGCAGATGCCTGGAGTGCCGCTATTACAAACGGTGCTACACCTGAAAATTTGCAGATAACCTCAGGGCGGCATTGCTATGAAAACTGGGTTTATAACCCGGCCACCCGCTTCATTATCGATACGACAGGTATTCGAGATTATGGCGAAGACCCGACGCTGGGCTACTATGTTGGCGTAGGCTATGGCAATTGGGATTTGTTCAGAATGATGAACAATCTCTACAACAAGATTATTCCTGCCGGTTCCTGTTATTCCGTTGGCCTCGGCGGCCACATTACCGGTGGGGGCTATGGCCTGTTTTCACGCCAATACGGACTGAGCATTGATCACCTCTCAGCGGTCGATATTGTTGTTAAGAAAAACAGTTCCAGTTCCCCCGAACTGATAACGGTAACCGCGCCTAGTTACCCTGATTTGCTCTGGGCAGTTCGCGGCGGCGGCGGCGGTAATTTCGGTGTGATTACGCGATACTATTTTGATACGCTGCCAACTGCACCAACAAAACTCTATACCAATGCCCTGACGATCCCCTGGAGCAGCCTGTCGGATCCCACCGCGTTTAAGGAGATACTTGCCAACTTTGCCGATACGGCAAACCAGGGCCAGGGCGGCCCTGATCCCACATGGGACATCCTTTTTGCCAATCATCACGCCGCCGGCTCCATAGTCTGGGCTTACTATTCCTTTGATGTGCCCAATGAAGGAAAAACGGGATCGGACTACGAGGCATTGGTCAATGACCGCTGGCGGGAGCGGAAAAAGCAGATCCAGGAAATCGTAAAGACATCAGATGAGCCCGGGCCAATTCGAGGACATCCCTGGCATGGTGACAGCAGCTCGATCATGTCCGGCAACACTGAGAGTACCGTGCGGAACTTCACGTTTCTGGAGGGGGTTCAAAACGCCAATGGCTCCGGTCCAAACCGGTTTGGCAAATATAAGTCGGCCTATATGAAAAAAGCCTTCACACCAACGATGGGCGACGCGCTTTATACCTATCTGAATTCAGTTCCAAACGCCGATATTGATATGTCATCAAGCCTGGTGCAGATCGATTCATATGGCTGCAAGATAAATACGGTCGCCCCCACAGACACAGCCATCCCCCAGCGGTCATCGATCATGAAACTGCAATACCAAACCTATTGGAACAATTCTTCCATTCCAGGGCAAGACGATCCAATCCAGCAACAGGCACATCTTGACTGGATCAATCAGACCTACAGCGCTGTCTACCAGGAAAGTGGAGGATATCCCGATCCCGCCCGTGATCCCACAAACACCGTCGAAGGCTGCTACTACAACTATTGCGACAATGATCTAAATGACGGTGGCGGTGTGGATTTCGCCATGAAGCTATATTTTGGAAACAACATTTCCAGACTGTCAACCACCAAAGCCTCCTACAACGCGGAATCCTGGTTTAAGAACGTTCAGTCAATTCCCGTTAAGTAAGGTTTTCCGGTCAGACCCGTCTGGGACCTGCCTTTTTATGAACCGGGTGCGACAGGCAGGAAAACAGACGGGAGGGGTCAGTCCCGCTTTTGCTTTGCCACCCTGTCCAGTGCGACAAGCATCTCTAACAGGTGCGGCAACTCGTCGATCGGCACCATATTGGGGCCGTCGGAGGGTGCGTTGCCGGGATCTTCATGGGTTTCGATAAAAACGCCGGCAACACCCACGGCGACGGCTGCGCGCGCAAGCGTGCCGACGAATTTACGTTCCCCACCCGTCGACCCGCCACGGCCGCCTGGTTGCTGAACCGAATGGGTCGCATCGAAAATGACCGGCGCGCCGGTTTCAGCCATAATCGGCAGCGACCGCATGTCACTAACCAGCGTATTATACCCGAAAGAGGCGCCCCGCTCCGTGAGCATGATTTTTGAATTGCCGGAGCCAATGATTTTGTCGACCACATTCACCATATCCCAGGGCGCCAGGAACTGGCCCTTTTTGACATTGACGATTTTGCCGGTTTTGGCGGCAGCAATGATCAGGTCGGTCTGCCGGCACAAAAACGCCGGTATCTGCAATATGTCAACAATCTCACCAACCGGGCCGCATTGGTCAGGCGCATGGACATCAGTCACGACCGGCAGGTCAAAGTTTTGCCGGATATCGGCAAAAACCGACAGGGCCTCGTCAAGCCCGATGCCCCTTTTCGCCGAAAGTGACGTCCGGTTGGCTTTGTCGTAACTGGATTTATAGACGAGACCGATATCAAGCGCGCTACAGATTTCCTTTAACCGGCCGGCCATATCGAACGCATGGTCCCTGCTTTCCATCGCGCAGGGGCCGGCAATCAAAGCCAGCGGCTTGTCGTTTGCAAATTCGGTACTGGCAGCAAAAACTGTTTTATCGGGCCGGCTCATCAACTTGCCTTTTCTTCAAATGCGAATACGGCGCCCTGGCCTGCGACGGGTTTTACCAGCGCCCGCCCTGCCCGCATCTCGTGATCGACGCTCTGTTCGTCAAGATGTTTGCAAAGTGCTGTGATTGACGCCACGTCAAACACAATAGCCTGTAGGCGCAAGCCACGCTCGTCTCCAATTGCAATCCCAAACTGTGCCTTGCATTCGTCAGCATCATAAAGCGACACAATTGCGTTTTTCGCTGCAATATCGACTGAATGAGCAGTGGTCTCAGATGTTTTTGTGCCCACGATCTGCTGGCAAAAATAGTCAAAATCGGCAGGAGAGCGCTCGGACATGACAATTCGCGAAATTCCGCGCACGCCATTTGCGTGCCGTTGCAATTTGGTGCGGTCCGTCTGCGGCTGTTTGGTTCGCTCACAGGTGAAGAAAAAGACATCCGGGCTTCTGGGATCGGCGGCAAATGCCAACCGGAACGAAGCCTCAGACACGGTTCCGTCAGGCATTTCAAACGGGCGGGAAAACACCAATTGACGGCCGGCGGATATGCCGGAAAAGACAAATTTTCGATGATCTGCGTTCGCGTTTGCCGTTCCCATAACGAGGGCTGAAAATCCTTCCGGCCCGTTGCGAAAACGATAGGCGGCATCGCGAACCGCAAACACATTGCGTTTCAGCGCGGTTTGCCGGGCCAGTTCGGCATCGACGATTGCCAACGGTTCGAGATAGCTGTCATTTGTAAAATATACGCAGGTATTGGCCGTGCCAAAGGGATGGTCGGCGCGAGGTGCTACCGTAAATCCAAGTGCCGACAGACGCGAACGCGCCACATCCAGGTTTTCGACCGGCAGCACGCAATGGTCAACCGGCCTGGGATCGACTTTCCGGGAAGCAATGGGCCGGGAAGCAATGGGCCGGGATGTTTTGCGGTTCATTCCTCAAGAACCTGCTTTACCACGGTTGCCAGTTGCTTGAGTGAAAACGGTTTCGGCAAAAACCCGAACTTTGCGTCCGCCGGCAGGTTCTTGGCAAAAGCATCTTCGGCATATCCGGACACGAAGATGAATTTAATGTCCGGTCGAAGCTTGCGCAATTCGCCCAGCAAGGTTGGACCATCCATCTCCGGCATGACGACATCCGATACGACCACGTCAATGGCACCATCGAGCTCATTATAGATTTCAAGCGCCTCAACGCCCGAAGAGGCTTCGTGAACGGTGTATCCGCGCGAGGTCAGCGCACGCATGCCGCCCATTCGCACCGCATCTTCGTCTTCGACCAGCAAAACGCTGGCTGAGCCAGAAAGATCCTGATTTGCAGGCTCTTCCGGCTTCTTCTCATTGTTGTTTGCGGTTTCGTGAACGAGTGGGACATCGCCATTTTCAGTGATTTCGTCCTGCCGTGGCTCAACACCTTCAACAAAACGCGGAAGGAAAATTCTGAATATGGAGCCCTTGCCCGGTTCGGTATCAACAAAGATAAATCCGCCGGTCTGTTTTATGATTCCATAGACCATCGACAGACCGAGACCGGTGCCTTTGCCCACATCCTTGGTGGTAAAAAACGGTTCGAAGATTTTTTTGGCGACGTCCGGCGGTATTCCCGTACCATTGTCCTCCACTTCAATCAGCACATAGTCACCGGCAGCCAGTTCACGATGATGCGCAAACCTGGCGCAATCCTGCTCCTCCAGGTTCGAGGTTCGGATTGCCAGTTGTCCACCCTCGGGCATCGCGTCGCGGGCATTGACGATCAGATTGACGATGACTTGCTCAAGCTGGCCCAGATCCGCCCGGATCGGCCAGAGATCGCGGCCATGTTCGATTTCCACCTTGACATTATTGCCAGCCAGCCGGGTAAGCAGCATACGCAAATCGGCCAGCGCATCGGTCAGATTGAGCACCTCCGGGCGCAAGGTCTGACGGCGGGAAAACGCCAGCAATTGCCGCACCAGCGAAGCGGCGCGATTGGCGTTCTGCTTGATGTTCATGATGTCCGGAAATGACGGGTCGGACGGTCGGTGATTGGTCAACAAAAGGTCCGATGCCATTATGATGGCCGTCAGCACATTATTGAAGTCATGGGCGATGCCACCTGCCAACTGCCCGACAGCCTGCATCTTCTGGCTTTGGGCCATCTGGTTTTCCAGCGCCTTTTGTTCGGTCGTCTCCACGGCATAGACAATCGCCGCCTCTTCCGCACCATCACGGCCCTCATCGGCAATCGCATTGACGTAAAAACGCATATGCCGCTCGCCATCGCCCGGCAGTTCCGTGTCAATCGGGGCGATATCGGCCTGCCGGTCCTTGGCCTTTTCCAGCGCTGCGGCAAATCCGGGGCGGTCGCGTTCGTGAATGACCGTATCGAGCCTGATCTTGTTGTCGACGGAATCCCGGTCAACCACGGAGGCAAACAGGGACAAAAATGGTGCGTTGGTTCTGAGAATACGCCCATCGCCATCCACACCGGCAATGGCCATAGGCGTGGAATTGAAAAACCGGGTGAAGCGGACTTCCGCACTCCTGCCGTCGGACGATGATTCGTCACCTTGCGCCCGGTTTAAAACGATTGTGCGCGTTGCGCCCGGCTCTCCCTCGCGGCTGGCGCCTACCCTGTGCATAAAGCGCACTGGCAGTGCCTCGCCCGATGTCGTCGCCAGATCGAGATCGATAACCATATTGCGGGTTGTGCCTGGCTCAACCTTGACCGAGTTGATCAATGCCATTCCATCGCCGGCGACAATTTCCGAAAGCGTCAGGGACTCAGGCTGGAATTTTGCCAGATCGACACCAAGCCATTCAGCCAGGGTTGCATTGAGATAGCTGATCTCACCGTTCGGGTTTGTGGCAAAAAAACCGGCTGGCGCTTGGTCGAGATGATCGATGGCTTTTTGCAGGTCCTGGAAAAACCGCTCCTGCTCGGAACGTTCATCTGAAATATCCGCTATCTGCCAGGCGTTGAGGGGGCGGCGAAAATCGGGCGAAGAAAACATCCGCGCCCGCACCCGGTACCAGCACGGTTTGACATCCTCACCTTTCGCCACCAAACCTTCCGAGAGGCGAAATTCGCCCCCGGCGGTCTGACCGTCCCGCAATGCCGATGAAAGTTTCAATATTGTGGAGGAAGCCTCCTCATTGGCGCCAAGTACCGATTCCACGGTCTTCGTTTCGATCGCCGATTTGGCACCTGTCATCTTCGCCCAGGCCCGGTTGGCGTAAATCACGCGGCCCTTGGGATCGGTGATCACCAGCCCATGCAGCATCGTGTCGACAAATCGCTTGGCCAGATCTCCACCGGTAGCGCGAGGCGCAATCTGGACAAAGCCAATTGCTGTTGCAAACAGATAACCCACACCAATCATGGCAAGAATGCCAAGAAGACCAAGCAGGAACGGGTTGCCCAGCCTGTCCTTGAAAATGGCAAATGCCAGCCCGGCAAAGACCAGGACCACGGCAAAGATTATCAGGCGGGTGATCGCACCGGGGCGTGAATTGTATTCGACAATCGGCGCAGGATAGAATTCGCCTTCTGTTTGCCTTGCCATCGACTACCGCCTGTGATTCGCCCGCGCCCGGTTATACCGCACGGCAGACCGGTTGAATCATATTCTTCCGGCCCGGAAAAGGCCTGCAATTGAATTCATCGCATGATTTCCGCAGGTTTATTGGATTTTTTCACCTCTAGTGGTCTGTTCAAAACGCTTGCATCCGCTTGCTAGCCAACGCCATTAGCAAGCGTTTCGAACACAAAGACCACTAGCAAGATATTGATTCTAGTGGTTCTTGTGATTCCAACATTTGCCAACGAGGGTACGGCAAGTGGGATGCAAATGTTGGAATCGAACCACTAGTGGTCTGTTCAAAACGCTTGCATCCTCTTGCTGGCCAACGACACTGGCAAGCGTTTCGAACACAAAGACCACTAGCAAGATATTGATTCTAGTGGTTCTTATGATTCCAACATTTGCCGATGAACGTGCCCGCAAATGGGTGGCAAATGTTGGAATCGAACCACTAGTGTGGTGGATTTGACGTTCGCTTCATTTTTCCTGCGCACTCATTGGCGAACTTCAAATCCGAAAACCACACTAGAAACAAACTCTTCGCTGTGTCCTCTGATCGAATCCGAAGTTCGTACTGAGCGTGCAGTAGAATGTGACGAACTTCGCATTCGGGACACTAGGACACCACAAAACCAATAATCAGCGGCACTTGCGGCACCATCGCGGCCCGCGCTAAACTGGTGGTAGAAGGGCTGTCTTTCGAAGGAGAAAACCATGTCGGCATGGTTTGAATCGCTTTTTGGTGCAGAGTTCGGCGCATTGGCCATGTGGATAACCATGGTGGCAGGCGGGCTGATTCTGGCTTTCACCTTGTTGTGGATGGTCCGTGGAACATTGTCTGGGACATTCATTGCCGGTGGGCGAAACAGGAAACCCCGGCTTGCCGTCCTTGATGCGGTGGCCGTTGATACCCGCCGGCGGTTGGTTCTCGTGCGCCGAGACAATGTCGAACATCTGATTTTGATCGGCGGCCCTACCGATGTGGTCGTTGAACAGAGCTTTCAATCAAACACACCGGCTACAACCGCCGACATTGAAGCGGCAGAAGCCGGCGGCAAGAAAATGGCCGTAAAAAACCCGCAGAAACCAGCCAAGGCAGGGGCAGAGGCAGGTAAGGCCAAAGCAAAGCCATCAGCTGCTGCCAAGACAGCTCAAACCGCCAAGTCGCCAGCGCTTGGTGAAATGGCAAGCCATGCATCCGGCACAGTCAGGGCACGTGAGCAAGCCGCAAGCGATCCGCGCAGAACGGATGGAGTATCTGCGTCAGCAGCCCGCCCGGCCCCCCTTGCTCCGATGCGTTCGCAACCGGATTTTCGCACCGGCACGACTTCGGCACCGGAGACGGAGCGGGTGGCCTCTACACGAGCCGATCTCGATTCGGCGCTTTTGAAGGAACTTGAAACAACCCTTGAACGCTCCAGATCAAACGGCACCACGGCGACACATGCCGAAGACGATATTGACAAATTGATTGAAAATATCGGCCGCGAACGCAACTGATTGTCAGTTTTCTGTCTTTTTGGGGTAAGTTTGCTTGGGATAAGTGTCCCGGTCAATCGTCGCGATAGACCTTTTCGCGGCGCTCATGACGTTCCTGCGCCTCAATTGACAGGGTCGCAATCGGCCTCGCATTGAGCCTTTTCAGGGAGATCGGCTCGCCGGTTTCCTCGCAATAGCCGTAAGTTCCCTCATCAATACGGCGGATGGCTTCATCGATTTTGGAGATCAGCTTGCGTTGCCTGTCTCTTGCACGCAGCTCAATGGCCCGATCAGTCTCCGATGATGCCCTGTCGGCAAGATCAGGGTGGTTTGAGTTTTCCTGCTGCAGCACTTCCAGCGTTTCACGCGCTTCACGCAGAATATCATTTTTCCAGGCAACAAGTTTCGCCTTGAAATAGCTCTTCTGCCGTTCATTCATGAACGGCTCCCCCTCAGAAGGCAAATAGTCAATATCGACTTTGTCGTTCATCGGAGCCTCCCAAACATCGGACATGGCGCGCCTTATATTCGTGGTGTCGAAATCGTACAAGCGTAAACCTTGCCCAATGCAACTTATCTTACGTCAATTTTTCAAAGCCGGACTGGATCAACACCACCTGATTGTCCGGCCTCTGACATGATTGTGAGGTAAAAACTGTTGGCCTTGGCACATATTCAGACGAAGGTAGGTTGACGATGGAGTTGATCAATTGGGCGGGAACGCTTATCGACATTTTTGAGCACTTGTCTGGAATCAGACGGGATTTCGTTCGCGTGTGAACAAAGGCAGGCGAAGAACTCCCCAAGGGACAATTCATGAGCGAGCTTTATCTTCTACGTCACGCCAAGGCAGACTGGGCAAAACCGGGAACGCGTGATTTTGACCGCCCATTAAAGGAACGCGGCCGGCGTAATGCTGAAACCATCGGTCTTGCCATGCGGCGCGAGGGTTTTGTGCCCGACCACGTGATATGCTCCAAAGCGCTTCGCGCACTTGAAACCTGGACATTCGTCTCATCGACACTTGGTGCGGAAAACTGCCACGTTGAAACCACCGAAGCGCTCTACGGCAGCGATGCCTCGGGCTATCTGCGCATCATCAATGAGGCATTCGAGGCCGAACGCCTGCTGGTAATCGGTCATAATCCGATGATGGAGGATGTCGCCTTCGCACTGGCAGGCAGCGGCGACAAAACCGCTATGAACAAACTGGAAAAGGGATTTCCGACGGCCGGCATGGCGGCAATCGAATTTGAAATGCCACTGGGTAACATCGTGCCGGACAAGGGTGTGCTGCGCGCATTTTTGTCACCCTCCGACATCTGATCTGGATGCCGGTGATTCGCAACCATTTCATTCGCCAGCAATCGTTCCTATATCTGGAAGGCATAAAGACATAGCCCACGGGAACGGCAGGCGCCTTGGCATCGCTTACGACATTCGCTGACGAGGCGTTGATTACCCTCGATACGGTTACCGAAAGGGCCGCATCGCTGATCAATCCCAATTTGCGCCTCGGTGTCACCGGTTTGTCGCGAGCCGGCAAAACCGTCTTCATCACCGCACTGGTGCATAATCTGATCCATGGCGGTCGTCTGCCGATGTTCAACGCGCATGATTCGGGCAGAATTTCGCTTGCAACGCTTCAACATCAGCCTGACGACAATGTTCCCCGCTTTCAGTATGAAGATCACGTGCGTGCACTGGTGGATGAGCGCATTTGGCCTCAATCAACCCGCCAGATATCGCAGCTTCGGCTGACGATAAAATACGAATCGGCTTCCGCCTGGTCGCGCCTGTTTTCCGGCGGGCAGCTTAACCTCGATATTGTCGACTATCCAGGCGAGTGGCTGCTCGATCTGCCCCTTATGGGACAAAGCTATCTCGAATTTTCAAAAAACTCGCTGGCATTGGCGAAATTGCCCGAACGCGCCGGACTTGCCCGCGACTGGACCGCGCTGGCCGCTGGCACGGACCCTGCCATGGACGCCGATGAAATGACTGCCAAAACGCTGGCAGAGGCCTTCACCGCCTATTTGCGCGATTGCAAGAGCGACGCCCGGGCGCTGTCGACGCTTCCGCCCGGGCGGTTCTTGATGCCAGGCGACCTCGAAGGATCGCCGGCACTCACCTTCTCGCCTCTGCCACCATTGCAAAAACCGGCACCCGGTTCACTGCATGCCCTGATGGAGCGGCGCTATGAAGCGTATAAAACCCATGTCGTCAAACCGTTCTTCCGTGAACATATTGCCAGGCTCGACCGCCAGATCGTGCTGATCGATACAATGCAGGCGTTAAACGCAGGCCCGGCCGCACTGGCCGATCTTCAGCGCGCGCTGGTCGACGTCATGGCCTGTTTCAGGGCCGGTCGCGGCAATCTCCTGACAGATCTGTTCTCACGCAAAATCGATAAGATATTGATCGCGGCAACCAAAGCCGACCACCTGCATCACGAAAACCACGACCGGTTGCAGGCGATCATCCGCAGCCTGGTCGATGAGGCCATCACCAAGGCCAATTTTTCCGGTGCGACCGTCGATGTGGTTGCCATGTCGGCGCTTCGCGCAACCAGGGAAGGAATGGTCAGGCAAAACGGCGAAGAACTGCCGGTGATCATCGGCACGCCGCTGAAAGGCGAAACCATCGGTGACGATACATTCGACGGCAAATCCAAAACGGCGATTTTTCCAGGCGATTTGCCAAAAAACACCACGATTGCGGGCATCACGAAGTCAGTCGCCACCGATGCGGCCGGCCCTGTCCGCTTCGTTCGCTTCAGGCCACCACAGCTGGAACAAACCGCCGAGGGGATAAAACTCTCCCTGCCCCATATCCGGCTTGATCGCGCATTGGAATTTCTGCTGGGAGACAAGCTTTCATGAACGCCAACAGAAAACCGGCCGCCTTCAGGCTCGACGGCGCTGAAACGGACAAAAATCCTAAGCCGGCAGGCAAGGAAAAGCGCGCGCCCCGGGCGATCAGGGATGAAACGGCCATCCAGGTGTCAATCACCGAGGATGCATCCTTCGATCAGGAAATCGCCGCATTGGATACACCGTCCGAACCACCTGGCAGTGGCAGGCGCATCAAGATCGGCGCGATTTTTTTCGGGGCTACCGGCCTGTTTCTATCGCTTGCCATCGGGCTCTGGGTCGAGGGAATTATTACTGATTTCTTCGCCCGCGCGCCCTGGCTTGGCTGGCTTGCAACCGGTCTTGCCGCAACGGCTGGCCTGGCATTGTTTGCTCTTTTCATCCGCGAACTCCTGGCGCTTTTGCGATTGAGCTCGGTGGAAACCTTGCGGGTCCGGGCAGCGGATATCTCATCAAGAGGCGATCTTCCAGGCGCCCGGCGGCTGGTTGGCGATCTTGTAACCTTTACGCGCGACAACCCGTCGACGGCCCGTGGCCGCAAGGTGCTGTCAGAGCTGCAAGACGATATCATCGATGCGGCCGATCTGATCGGCATCGCCGAGCGCGAATTGTTTTCCGGCCTGGATCAACAGGCAAAAGACCTGGTGATGCAGTCGGCAAAACGCGTCTCGGTGGTCACCGCTGTCAGCCCGCGAGCGCTGATTGATGTTGGCTTTGTTCTGTTTGAGGCCGGCCGGTTGATACGCCGAATTTCGCTACATTATGGCGGTCGGCCCGGAACGCTTGGCTTTTTCAAACTCATCCGCGATGTGGCTGCCCATCTGGCGGTGACCGGCTCGATTGCCGTTGGCGACAGCCTGATCCAGCAGCTTGTCGGCCATGGGCTTGCCGCCAAACTGTCTGCCAGGCTTGGCGAAGGCGTCGTCAACGGATTGATGACGGTACGCATTGGAATTGCCGCGATGGAAACGGCGCGACCGCTGCCTTTCAAGGCGGTGAACCGCCCGGGCGTCAGTGAGTTTCTGTCGAACCTTGCTGGCTCCGCCGCAACGAAAAACGAGAAAGAATAGCTTTTCTTGCAGAAGGTAATCAGATGACGCATTGTGGTGCGATCAGAACGACTCAATAGACGAAGCATTAACCAATCTTGGTCATGGTTCGACATTGAGCCTATCAGGCTGATGTGATGCCGTATTGGCGCCGGGGAGTTTAATGTTTTTACGCGTTTCTTCTGTCATTTTGTCTGCATCAATCGCTGCGGCATCCGCAATGCCTGCGGCCGCGCTGGACCGCGATGGCAAGTTTTTCAAGCAGGTCGAAGGAAAATGGTCAGGCCCGGGCGAGATCGTTGCCGGCAAATATAAGGGAACCAAATTCACCTGCCATTTCATCGGCGCCACCCCTTCCGGCAAGGTCGGCATGTCGCTTGACGGCTCCTGCCGGGTTGGTGTTTTCAACCAGAAAATGTCTGCAAGCGTTGTCCGCAAAGGCCGCAATTACCGCGGTAAGTTTATGGATGGTGCCGCAGGCGAAGGCATGGACATAACGTCCGGCAATGTCGATGGCCAGCGCGTGGTGTTTTCGATTAACCGGAAAAAATTGAATGGCGCGATGCTGGCGCGGCTGCCGAGCAAAGACACGATGAATGTCACCGTTTCCGTGCGGGTCAACCGTCAGCTGGTACCGGTCATCGGCATGCAGCTGAAACGCGT
The DNA here is from genome assembly GCA_963669455.1 of Rhizobiaceae bacterium. Classification (GTDB taxonomy): domain Bacteria; phylum Pseudomonadota; class Alphaproteobacteria; order Rhizobiales; family Rhizobiaceae; genus JAWKWH01. The sequence continues at coordinate 2,238,737 of OY770026.1, read as the reverse complement.
TGGTCAGTCTACCGAAAACATCGCAAGGCATTAACCTCCTCAGACTATGCGAGGAAGCACATAAAATTTATGACGTGTGTGAGTAGTGGTAGCGACGTTGAGTCAGTGCCGGGTGAGTTCGGTGGCTACGGTTTCGGCTTCTTGGATGTGGTTGGATTTGTTTGCTCATTGTCCAGCACCCCGTCGAGTTGAACTTTGAGCATCTGGTTCGTGCTGTCCACCAAATCCTTGATGGCTTCACAGTTCTTGCTAAACTGTCTCAACCCCCACAAAATCCACAAAATGGAACCAAGTGATATAAAAAAGGCAAAAACCAAACTACCAGCGATAACCTGATTCAAGATGGCATTGTGATACCATGTTTTGTTGATAATGCTACCGACTTGAGCCAGTGCCGCATATGGAAGTAGTGACGCTAACAAGGTAGTAGGCTTGTCGATTGATACATTTCCAATCTGGAGAATTATGTCTCGGTTTTTATGAATATCCTGAGAAAAATTGAAATTTGGATTTCTTTTTTTCACCTTCTCAACCGCAGCATCCCAAACACTTGTACTACGATTTTTTTCGTTGGCTAGTCGAGAACTGTAGTGGTTCCGCAAATATGAGGATAGCGCGAGGGTTGCAGTTGCAAGCACAACAAGACTGTATATCGACGATGTTAGATCGGTCATGTCAGTTGCCGTTGATTTAGCTTAGAATGGCTAACCTGCTGATTCTACAGGTTTCTTATCTGCCAAAAATTCTTCAAGAACGCTTTCAAATCGATCACGAAGCATTTCTCCAACAATTGGATCATTGAAGTTCGCCACAGCCAAGCCCATTTCATGGTCTGTTTCCAGGCGGTACATTGAGTCGCCTGCCAGAATAAAATGCTGATGGCGGCGATTCTGGCTGTTGTCGCGATTGATGATTATCTCTCGGTTTGAAGCCGAGGAAATGCAGTCCAAAAACTTGTTTCCCGAAAGCTCCGATTCTTCCGGGTCAACGACAATGAGATTGACTTTGTTGGTCTCCAAAAGCCTACTTAGCTTTGGGACCAAAGGCTCATAAAACTCGCGTCTTAGCGTTCCAGTTATTATGCTGACATCAAGTTTATCACTTAATGCCGCTTCAAAAATGTTGTCTGCAATAATACGGCCATGTTCATGAGAACCATTGGAAATCATCTCACGCTCACGGCTTTTTCTATATTCTTTAATGAGTTGAGCGTATGTTTTCATGTTAGAGCTCCTTGGTCAGGCATCGCCCTTCCCTTGTAACTCCCATTGATAATGCCAGCAGAGTTAACATTTCAGCCATGCCGGCTGAGATGCTATTCCCGGTCATCTTGTTCCCCTCATCAGATATGGTGCAAATCTACATTTAGTCAATCTGAGCTTGCCTTATACCAAAAATTGGCCGGATGCAAAAATGCTAAGAGAAATTGTTGGCCAATATTCTATCTTTGTTGCTGATTGTGTGGAAAACAAAAAAAGGCCGCAGCAATTTGCGGCCCTTTGTTTTGTCTGACTTGCAAGACAGCCTCAGTCGATTTCCTCCGGCAGCACCAGGTTCAGCACGATCGCCAGGGTTGCTGCCGGTAAAAGACCGGATGTCAGCAGGATCTGCATGGTCTTGCCCATATGCTGCAAGGCTTCGGGGACTTGCTGAAGACCAAGGCCAACCGAGATCGACACCGCGAAAATCACCATGTTGCGGCGATTCCACTTAACATCAGCGAGCATATTGATGCCGGCAGCGGCAACCATGCCAAACATGACAATGACGCCACCGCCCAGAACCGTAAGCGGTATCGTATTGATCACCGCCCCGACTTTCGGAATCAGGCCGCATATGATCAGGAAGATCGCGCCGATCGTCACCACATGCCGGCTCATCATGCCTGTCATGGCGACAAGGCCCACATTCTGGCTGAACGATGTGTTTGGAAGCCCGCCAAAAACACCGGCAATCGCCGTGCCCAATCCATCGGCGAAGGTAGCTCCTTGAACTTCCTTGTCGGTGGCCTCGCGCCCTGCCCCGCCCTTGGTGATGCCCGATGTGTCGCCAACAGTCTCAATGGCCGAGATCACCGCCATCAGACACATCCCGATTATGATGGCCCAGTTAAACTCAAACCCGAACTTGAACGGTGACGGGAGCGCAAACCATGATGCATTGCCGACATTGCCAAAATTCACTGCCCCCATCAGATAGGCCACGATGTAGCCGGCGATGATACCGATCAGGACCGCTGCGATTGACAAAAACCCGCGCGTGAAAAACTTGATTGCCAATGTGACCACAACCACGACCAGCGCCTGGGTCCAATTGGCCAGGCCGCCCCAACCCGGTTTTGATTTGTTGAAATCGCCCGCGCCACCGGCGGCATATTCGATACCGACTTTGATAAGCGCCAGACCAATCATAAGCACGATCAGCCCGGTGACCAGCGGCGGCAGTGCAAACCGTATGCGCCCGATGATGAAGCCCAGGCAAAAGTGGAAAATACCGCCGATCAACACACCGGTCATCAATCCGGCCAACCCGGCCGTTCCAGCGCCAACCACCGCCGGGATCATCACCGGCAGGAAAGCAAAAGATGTGCCCTGAACAATCGGTAGTTTTGCGCCAACAGGCCCGATACCGATCGTCTGGAAAAGGGTAGCGATGCCGGCAAACAATATCGACATCTGAATCATATAGATCAGCGTTGGAATATCCGCATTCTCCGAACCAAACCCAAATCCGGCAGCACCGGCAACGATAATCGCCGGCGTCACATTGGACACGAACATTGCCAGCACGTGCTGAATTCCAAGGGGCACCGCCTGTGCAAGCGGTGGAGTGTAATTTGGATCACTATGCTGATACTTGTGATCAGTAGCCTGATCGGTCATGATTGTCCCCTCTGTAACTCTTTGTAACTAGTCTCATCTGCGAATCAGAAAGTTCCAACCCGCGGCAATATCTCCCAATCGCAAACGCGATACCATTTAGTTTAGCTTGAAAGTCTCGTCTGATTCTCATGAAAATCGCCACCTGGAATATCAACGGCATCAAGGCCCGCATTGACAATGTTCTCTCCTGGCTGGAAGAAAGCCAGCCTGACGTTGCCGCCCTGCAGGAAATCAAGTCCGAAGACGCACCGTTTCCGCGCGAACCGATCGAAGCTCTCGGCTACCAGGTCGAAACCCACGGACAGAAGGGTTTTAACGGCGTCGCGCTCTTGTCGAAAATCGGGTTTGATGAGGTCAATCGCGGACTACCAGGCGATGACGGCGACCAACAGGCCCGGTTTATCGAAGGCGTATTTTCGGTAGGCTCTAGCGTGGTTCGCATCGTCTCGCTTTATCTGCCCAATGGCAATCCGGTCGAGACCGAAAAATATCCCTACAAGCTCGCCTGGATGGAGAGGCTGCAGCAATGGACCACTGAACGTCTGGAACTGGAAGAACCGCTGGTTCTGGCCGGCGATTATAACGTCATTCCCAGGCCAGCAGACGCCAAGAACCCCGACAATTGGGTCGATGATGCCTTGTACCGGCCGGAAACCAGGCGAGCGTTTCGCCGGCTGGAAAATCTTGGCATGCTCGAAGCCGTGCGCGCGACAACCGACGCCAATCTTACATACACATTCTGGGATTATCAGGCCGGCGCCTGGCCTAAAAACAACGGTATTCGCATTGACCACCTGCTGCTTTCGCCGGAAGCGGCAAATGGCTTGAAAAGCGCCGATATCGAAAAACATGTCAGGGGCTGGGAGAAACCGTCAGATCACGTTCCGGTCGTCATCGAACTGGATTTATAGAGCTGCACTTTAACGCAATAAGTCAGCGTTTCCTGCGAATGGCCGCACGGGACAAATCCGGCTTTTTGATAAATCTGCAAAGCGCGCGGACTATCCAGCGTGTTGGTTTGCAGTATCACCTTTCCTGGCGCGTGCGCCCAGGCTGCATCGAGTGCCTCAGAAAAGAAAAACCTTCCAAGACCCTTTCCCTGAAAATCTGGCGAAAGTCCGAAATAGACGATTTCCACTGCCTCAGGGCATTTGCAACAATCCAGTTCAAAAAAACCCGCTGGTGCGCCATCGGCATAAAGCACCTGCAATTCAGCCGTTTCAGCGTGAATAAGCGCCGTCAGATCGGCATCGTTCAAATTTCGCCGCACCATCCAGTGATGCGGCTTGCCTACCTGCTCGTAAAGATAGCGGTAAAAGGCGATAGGAATGTCCGGCACCCGCATCAGCGCAAGCCGCGGCCGCGACGGCATCGCGATACGGACAAAAGGCGGTTCCACCATCTCCAAATGGGTCACACGGACGCTAAAGGGTTCATTGTCTTCGGGCGAGGAGGACATTTCCTCACCCGGTGACGACGGGCGTGTCATCGCGGCCGCCCCATTCGCTCCACGAGCCATCGTAGAGTTTGTTGTCAACATGGCCGAGCGATTGAAGCGCGAGGATTATCACCGCAGCGGTCACGCCAGAGCCGCAGGTGGTCACGACCGGGCGGTCAAGATCGATGCCCGATCGTTCGAACAATTGCCGCAACTCATCAAGCGGCAAAAATCTGCCGTTACGCGACAGATCTTGCGCTGGTACGCTGCGAGCTCCCGGCATATGGCCTGATCGAATGCCCTGTCTGGGTTCCGGCATCTTGCCGGTAAATCGTCCGGCCGGCCGCGCATCGGCAATCTGGCTGGACCCATCGGCAATGATTGACAGCATGCCGGCCAGGTTGGCGACCCAAGCCGCGTCGAATTTTGCTGAAAAAACACAAGGTTTAGTGGCTGTCGGCTCCTCAGTCACCGGATGGCCGCAGGTTTTCCAGCCGTCAAGACCGCCATCCAGCAAGAATACCTCTTTCACGCCCATCAGTTTGAACATCCACCAGACCCGGGGCGCTGAAAAGAACCCCGGTCCGTCATAGACGACAATCGTATCGTCACGTGTGATGCCCATGGCACCGGCAAATTGCTCAAACAACGCTGGCGAGGGCAGCGAATGCGGCAGTCCGGTGCCGGGTTCGACAACCCGATCGTGATCGAAAAACACCGCACCTGGGATATGGAAACTATCATATTCCGCCCTTGCATCGCGATTTTGCGCCGGCAGATACCAGGAGCCGTCGATAATCGACAGTCCGGGCTCACCAAGGTGCTCCATCAGCCATTCAGGTGAGACAACGAACCGGCTTTTGTTGTTCATGCGAATTTTCTCCAGGCGGGTTTATTGCGCCGGTAACGACCCGAAACGGATACGAAACCGCCGGTTTTCCCGGCCCTTTTTTTCGATTTTGCCGATATGAACGTCCCCAACCTCGTCCGTCGTTGACACATGGGTGCCACCGCAGGGCTGGCTGTCGATTTCACCGCCCTCGCCGATGCAGACCAGCCTGATCTGACCGGTTCCGGCCGGAGGACGCACATTTTTCGATTTTATCAGCGCTGGATTTGCCGCCAGATCCTGTTCCGAAATCTGACGGATGAATACAGGATGGTCTGCATTGACCAGTTCCATCAGCCTTGCAGAAATCTCCTGCTTATCGACGCTGGCGTCTGGAAGATCAAAATCAACGCGGCTTTCATTTTCGCCGACCGCCGCACCGGTAATCGGATAGGGGCAAACAACCGTCAGCAGATGGCAGGCGGTGTGCATACGCATCAGACGATAGCGCCGGTCCCAATCAATATGCAGCACCAGTTCTTCACCAATTTCCGGCACTGCCTGGCCGGCAGCCGGCACATGGATGATTTCATCCTTGGTGTCGCCGGTTACCGTCGTTGCAATCTCGATTTTTGAGCCGTCACCACGCTCAAAAAAACCCGTATCGCCGGGCTGACCACCCGATGTCGCATAGAAATTGCTGCGATCCAGAATAATTCCACCACGGTCGTTTATCGAAACAACGCTGCCCTCGGCCGTCGACAAATAGCCATCATCACGAAACAGCGCTTTAACCGCAAAACTCACGTTTGCTCCTCTTCATAGGGCACCGTGACGGCGGGAACCCGCTCGATCCAGGCTGGAACCGGCAGTTCCTTCGAACGCAGAAATTCCGGATTGAACATTTTGGACTGATACCGGTTACCATAATCACACAGCATGGTGACGATGGTATGCCCCGGCCCCATGTCTTTTGCCATTCGAATGGCGCCGGCGAGATTAATGCCTGACGAACTTCCAAGGCAAAGACCTTCCTCTTCCACCAGGTCGAAAACAATGGGCAAAGCTTCCGCATCCGAAACCCGGTAGGTGAAATCCGGTGTAAATCCTTCAAGATTGGCGGTTATGCGCCCCTGCCCGATCCCCTCGGTAATCGAGCTGCCTTCCGCCTTGAGTTCACCGGTTGTGTAATAGCTATAAAGGGCGGCACCGAAGGGATCGGCAATCGCCACTTTTATATCCCTGTTTTTTGCTTTTAGGCCGGTTGATACCCCGGCCAGCGTGCCGCCTGTTCCCACCGCAGAGACAAAGCCGTCCACCTTGCCGCCGGTCTGGCGCCAGATTTCCTCGGCGGTCGTGGCAGCATGCCCGTCGCGATTGGCAATATTGTCGAACTGATTGGCCCAGATCGCGCCATTGGGATCGGATGACGCCAGTTGTTGGGCAAGCCGTCCGGACAGTTTTACGTAGTTGTTGGGGCTGCGGTAGGGGGCTGCCGGCACCTCGATCAGTTCGGCACCCAGCAAGCGCAAGGCATCCTTTTTCTCCTGGGTCTGGGTTTCCGGAATGACGATCATCGTCCGGTAGCCAAGCGCCTTCGCCACCAGCGTCAGCCCTATGCCGGTATTGCCGGCCGTGCCCTCGACGATCATCCCGCCCGGTTGCAGCAGCCCGCGCTTTTCAGCCTCGCGAATGATGAACAAGCCTGCCCTGTCTTTCACCGACTGGCCCGGATTGAGAAACTCGGCCTTGCCCAGGATCTCGCAGCCGGTTTCCTCCGACGCCCGTCTTAGTCTGATGAGAGGTGTGTTACCAATAAGTCCTATGACGTCTGGATACATTGCGTGGTCCTGAATTGTTTTACCGTTAACCGTAGAAACCGCGGCGATGGCTTTCAAGCACCGAATTAGCCAAAAACAGCAATGTTTGAAAATTTATTCCAAATCCCCGCACAATTGGCGCTTTTTGGGCCATTTGCGGAATCTTCAATAAGAAATCGGTAAAGACACAATCATCACGCTGATGTGGTCGAAATTTGCGTCATTTCACAAGCCTGCTTCAAAAAAACAACGAAGGTCAGAATTGAGCCCCAAGCGTCAGCACTGATGAGCTTTACGGTTGCTCTTTGCGACACGTAAATCATTGATATTGCTGGTTGAGAATACGCGTTGCAAAAAGGATCGGTTTTGTAACAAGCTAGCAGTGAATATACTGGTGATGGCGTTGTTCAGTTTAAAGCGATGCGAAAAAGAGGAAATTGATGAACCGACGACGAGATTTCATGGTTGCAGGTGCCACGAGTTGCTTGATTACTTTTATGGAAGGAATTGGCATGGTTAGCGCAGCGCCAAGGCTTGTTGTGCCACCAGAAGAAGACCCACACGAGAGGACTTTCATGCAGTGGCCAGTAAACCGAAAAGTTCATCCAGACGGCGCATTTCTCGATATTCTACAAGGCACAATAGCCGATATTGCTAACGCTACATCACAGTTTGAGCCTGTCGTCATGCTGGCAGATAAGGATGACCACGCATCCGCCCGCAAGCTGTTGTCCAGTTCGGTCGCACTTTGGGATATTCCAACGGAAGATTTATGGTGTCGCGATTCAGGTCCGCTTTTTGGCAAAACTGGTGATGGTAAACTTGCCGTCAGCCACATTCAGTTCAATGGCTGGGGTGGAAAACAGGTGCACAAACGCGACGGGAAAATCGCGATAAGTGTGGCCGAGCGTCTTGGAATTCCGATCATTTCAAGTGGCTTGCAGGGTGAAGCAGGTGGAGTTGAGCACGACGGCCACGGCTTGTTGATTGCGCATGAGAGCTCGTGGGTAAATGACAATCGCAACTCTGGCATGACACGTGCAGAAATCGAGAAGCGGCTGCTGGAAGCCTATGGCGCGTCCCGAATGATTTGGTCACACGGGGTTTGGGGTGAAGATATTACGGACTATCATATAGACAGCCTTGCTAGATTCACAGGCCCGGGACGCGTCCTCATAAACTTGCCTGATAAACCTGACATGATAGACCCTTTCCATGTGGCTGCTCTAAATACTCACGACACTCTAATTGATGCAAAACTTATGGTTGATGTTATCCCCGAGCCAAATTTCAGGAGGGTAAAAAGCATCAACTTCGTTGCATCTTATGCGAACTATTATGTTTGCAACGGCGCTGTTATTGCGGCGCAATTTGGAGATAAAGAAACCGACAAAATCGCTGTTGCGGCTCTCAAGAAACACTACCCGAACCGTGAAATAGTTACTCTGAATGTCGACGCATTGGGTGAAGTGGGCGGAGGCATCCATTGTGCTACACAACAGATGCCAACAGCATGAATTGGTTTTCTCGCAATGCGAATTCAATTGAAGCTGTTGCGGCAATCGCAACGGCTGCAATAGCGCTGATTGCTCTGGTTGGTGTGAAATACCAACTGGACGCAACCGACGAACTTCAACGCGCGCAATCAGCCCGTGATAGCTATCGTTCCCATTTGGCGTTGGCGATAAGCAAGCCACATTTTGCGAAGCCTGATGATGCGTGCTCTTTGATTGAGGGCGATGAAGGAGGCGCATACTCAGCTTTTGTTGATCACCTCATCTATTCGACAGAGCAGATGCTAGAAGTGGAAGATGGATGGGAGCTTACTTTTGGAGAAGCGCTGAAACCTCATTCATCCTATGTGTGCTCAATTATTGCTCCTGGTGGGCAAACGCCAAAGATGGCCGCTTTCCTGCAAGAATTCAAAACATCCGTTTGTAGATCGAAGATCAGATGTCAATGAATGGTGAGCGAAGTTGCATAAAATGAATATATGGAACTCCTGTTCCGATTGCGACGCAATTGGTTTTGTTGCTTTATCCGCACAACCGACCTGACGGTGTCATTTCGCGCTATCGCGCAATAGACCCCCAGCCGGTTGTGCGCCATAGTAAGCCAATCGAAAATCGTCACCCGGTCCGGCCATGCTGCGTAAAATCCTGATCACCCTCATTATCCTCATCATTGCCGTGGGTACGCTTTATGCAATCGGCCCCCGTGTTCCCGTCGATACGACGGTCACGTTTAACAGCACCAGCATTGGCGATGATGTCGACGCTTATCTTGCCGCAAGCGAGGCAGCATTCGACGATATCCGTGACGGGCTGGAAAAGCAGGTCATCTGGGCCTATCCGGCGTCCAAGGCCAAGACACCGCTGTCGATTGTCTATCTGCATGGATTTTCATCCTCGAAAGGCGAAACCAGCCCCCTGTCGGATATCGTGGCCCGCGAGCTCGGCGCCAATCTGTTTTACACCCGCCTCACCGGCCATGGCCGTGACGGCGAAGCAATGACCGACGCGACGGTCAATCGCTGGATCAATGATCTGGCCGAGGCGATCGCCATCGGCAGAAAGATTGGCGAGCGGGTTGTCATCATCGGCACGTCCACCGGTGGCGCTCTGGCGGCCTGGGGGGCCACTGAACCCACGCTGCTCGATGATGTCGCGGCAATGGCACTGATTTCGCCCAATTTCGGCATTCAGGCAGCCGGCGCCAGCCTTTTAACCCTGCCCTGGGGCGGCGATCTGGCAGAGTTGATTGCCGGCAAGGAGCGCAGTTACGAACCCCAAAACGAATTGCACCGCAAGTACAACACCTATTCCTATCCGACAAGGGCGACCCTGCCATTGGCTGCCATGACCACACTTGCAAGTGCGGCACCGTACGAAACCGCAACAATCCCGGCGCTGTTTATCATTTCCGATAGCGACAAGGTGGTCATGCCGCTTGAAACCAGACGCATTGCGCAAGTTTGGGGTGCGGACTGGAAGATCATTCCGGTTGAAAATTCCGAAGACCCCTATCAGCACGTTCTTGCAGGCGATGCGCTTTCGCCATCAACGACCGGTGATGTTGCCGCAAAAATCATTGCCTGGGTTCGCGAGATAAGCGAGACAGGTGAGTAGCTTAAGGTTTTGCGTCGCGGGAAAACAGATAGATGGCGACCGCACCGGCCAACACCAGCGCATAAAACCCGAAAAGATTGCCATAGGCCACTTCGGGGGCCTGTGGATCAGCGCTCCAGATGACAACCCGGCCGGTTGCGACCTGCATCAGCCCGACACCGCCGATACCGAAGAAATTCATCAGCGTCACACCGCGCCCGGTCAGATGTGACGGGAAGAATGCTTTGCTATGGGCGATGATGACCGCAAAACTTGCCCCTGACATGCCGATGACCGCAAAGATGACGGTGGTTGAAAAAAGGGATGTCTGCGGGTTGAGCGCCAGCCAGGCGCAAGCCGCAGCACAGAACAGATTGCCGATGACCACGACCCATTTGCGGGTCCGGAAAATCGAATCCAGCGGGCCATAGACAAAGCTCCCCGCAACCATGGCCATCGCCATGTAAAAGGTTACATCGCCGATAGCGAGTTCTCCGGCGCCATAAACATCAGTGAGGTAAGGGCCAGCCCACAAGCCGCGAATACCGGCCGAGGCAACATAGCTAAATAGCATGATCGGAAACAGGCACCAGAGCGCCGGCAAGCGTATCAGTGTCAAATAGCCGGAAAGTCCGGTGTCAGCCTCATCTCTGTCATGGTCACTTTCAGGATTGCGAATGGCGAAATAGAGGATCAAAGCTGCAAACAGAGTGACAACCCCCAACGCCGCCATCACGCTGCGCCACCCAAAGATGTCCACGGCGTGGGCCAATGGTGAGGAGCCTGCAACATTGCCGATCATCCCAATGGCGATAACCCAAGAGGCAAGGACGGCAAATCGCGCCGGAGGAAAGGTTTTTGCAAAAATGTAAAATGACGCCATCAGCACAGGAGAACAACCGATCCCGATCATCACCATTGCCAAGACGACCATCCAGGGCGCGCTTGCGCCGGCAAACACGAAGGCACCGCCGGCAGCAAACACGCCAACAAGAATGGAAGCCGTCAGTTTCGGCCCATACCGGTCAAGCGAAATGCCGACGATGAACTGCATCAGCGCAAAAACGAGAAACCAGGCCCCCGAGGCGAGCGACAAATCGGCCTTGGTCGCGCCGATTTCCAACGCCAGTGCCGGGCTCAAAACCGCCAGAAACGAGCGATAGAACTGCGACAGAATGTAGGTCGCAGCCAATACGGCGATACCTGCCATGAAAACTGTCCCCCGCCGCAAATGTCCGCAATGCGGGCACAATCGCACCCAAACCCTGCCGATAGCAACATCCTGCCCGGTTCGCCAGCCCTGAAAGCCCTCAAGCGGGTGACGGTCGCGGCTGGTTACGCCGCGCGCGCGGCCCGCTTGGCAAATTTGCGGCGATTCCACCGCTTTTTGGGCTTTTGTTTGGCCGCCGGTTCATCTGCCGGTTTTTCCGGCTGATGGCGATTGACCGGCTGCTGCTGGTTGCCCGCCGCGGGGTTTTTGCGAGGTGGCCGCTTGCGCTTGTCGTGTTGCGGCGTGTTCCGGTTGCCGCGCTTTTGATCGCGTTTGCCGGTATCATTGTCGTTACGGGCCTCGACCTTCGGCGCACGGGAAGCAACGGGATCCGGCTCGCCCAGATGATCGGAGGCCACCTTAAGGCGCATGCGAATAACCCGCTCGACCGATTTCAGCTTGGCCTTCTCCGCTGGATCGCAAAAGGTGATCGCAATGCCGCTTTGCCCGTTGCGGCCAGTGCGGCCAATGCGGTGGACATAGGATTCCGCCTCGTCCGGCAGATCGAAATTGATCACATGGCTGATCCCTGGAACGTCGATACCGCGCGCGGCAATATCCGTTGCCACCAGAATGCGAACCCGGCCTTTGCGAAATCCGTTCAGCGCGGCCTGCCTGGCATTTTGCGATTTGTTGCCGTGGATAACGGCAGTGGAAAACCCGTCGCGCTTCAAATCACGGTTGATCCGATCGGCACCATGCTTGGTGCGCGAAAATACGATTACCGAACGGTACTGGTCATCGCCAAGCATTTTGGACAGCAAAGCCCTCTTCTGCTTGGTGCGCGCCATCACCACGCTCTGATCGATCTCGACGGCCGTCGTCCCTTGCCGGGCAACCTCGACATGCACCGGATCTTTCAAGAGATCTTCCGTCAGACTTTTGACTTCCTTCGGCATGGTTGCGGAAAACAGCGCCGTTTGACGCTTGTGATGAAGCTTTTCGGCAATTCGCTTGACATCGCGCACGAAACCCATGTCGAGCATGCGATCGGCTTCATCCAAAACAAGCCACCGGGTTTCCGACAGATCGACATCTTTCGCTTTGACCAGATCGGTCAGCCGTCCAGGTGTCGCGACAAGAATGTCGATGCCGGGCCTAAGCCGGTTAACCTGCGAGTTCCGCGACACACCGCCAAGCACCAGCGCGGTGGAAATATGCGCGCCGCGCGACAATGTGCGAAAGGCCTCCTCGATCTGCACAGCAAGCTCTCTGGTCGGCGCCAGAACAAGCGCGCGCACCGTTTTAGGCCGCCTTTTGGAGCCGAGCCCGATTATCTTCGACAGGATCGGCAGCGCAAACGCAGCCGTCTTGCCGGAACCGGTCTGGGCAATTCCCAAAATGTCCTTGCCGTCCAGATGCGGGCCGATGGCCTGGCACTGGATCGGCTTCGGCGTCAGCAGGCCTGCTTTTTCAGTATTCTTCAAAAGAATGCCATCAATGCCGAGTTCGGCGAATGTGGCGTTGGAGTTATCACTTGAGGAAACTTGTGTAATATTTTGATTATTCAATTATTTTCTCTTCTGCGGTTCTATTGACCGCGTTTTGTAAATGCCGCCGCAAACGCATTGCGGACGGGCAGATGATTTAATTAATGCGGCTGGAAATACGGCTAAGGACCGCAAACCGGGCAGCGTCGAATTGTTCCCTTTGGCAATCTGCCATCGGGCACCCAGTCATTCAGATTTTAAAAAAGAATGAAGTCAGGTGAAAGCGCGACACGTCCCTCGGGGAAAGTCGGTTTCATCACCAACCCTTGCGCCTTGTCCGCGCATATGGGCCTTATGGCGAAAAAATGCAAGAAAAATCGGTAACTTGGCTCAATTCAGTTATCACATGCAGCAGAATACTTGCGGCTTGCCCCCTCAATCCGCTATTGCATTCCTATCAATCCGGCAATTTTGCCCGGAAGATGATGACCGCCATTGCGGCCGATGCATGAACCGAAAGCCGGAGTTTGATATCCGTGCAAAGCACATCCGTTCGCGCCGCTATCCATATCGCCGCCGTGTTTGCGATCTATCTTTCGGTATCGATGCTGATCCCCGCAGCGGTTGATCTCTCCTATGGGCATGAAGACTGGAAGGTGTTTGCCGCCTCATCCTTTTTCACCGGCGGGCTGGCGCTCGCCGTCGCCATTGCCACCAACACACGGGCACCGGCGGTATCGCCCCGTTTCGGCTTTCTGCTGGTCAACCTTCTTTGGGCGACCATGTGTATTGCCGGCGCCATTCCCTTCCTTGCTTCATCCCTGGACATGTCGGCGACAGATGCCGCCTTTGAAGCCGTCGCAGGCGTGACGACCACCGGCGCAACGGTGATTGCCGAGATAGATAAATTGCCACCGGGCATGATGTTGTGGCGATCAATCCTGCAATGGATGGGTGGCCTGGGTGTGATTGCCCTTGGCCTGTTTCTGCTTCCATTCTTGAATATTGGCGGCATTTCCTATTTTAAAATCGAATCATCGGATATCGATGACAGGCCATTTGCGCGCTTTTCCACCTTTGCCGCCGGCCTGATCAGCATCTACGCGGTTTTGACTTTCGCCTGCGGTGCCGCCTATTCGGTTGCCGGCATGAGCGCATTTGATGCGATCAACCATGCGCTGACGACTGTTTCCACCGCCGGTTTTTCCACCCACGATGAATCACTTGGCCATTATGGCGGTAATGCCGGTATTTTATGGGTAGGAACGCTGTTCATGTTTATCGGCGGCCTGCCCTTCTCCGCCCTCATCCTTTTTGCCTTGCGGGGGCGGCTTGATGCGGCGCTGGATCCGCAAATTCGTATTTTCGCCGCCTATGTCGTTGTCATCATTTTGGCGGTGACCATCTATCTGCGTGTCACGGCCGGGCTTGGCCCGTTCGATGCGCTGACGATTGCCTCGTTTAATTTCATGTCCGTCATCACCACCACCGGTTATTCGACAGCGGATTATACCGCCTGGGGACCGTTTGCATTTGCGCTGGCATTCGTTGCCATGTTCCTCGGCGGCTGTTCGGGTTCGACGACGGGCGGCGTCAAGACATACCGGTTTGTCATATTGTTCGGGCTGATAAAAAGCGGGGTCAAGCGACTGATCTACCCGAACACGGTTCAAACGGTCCGCTATGGCGACCGTCCGGTCGATGCCGAAATCCAGCGCGCCGTCGTGCTGTTTTTGGGTGCTTTCCTGTTTTTATGGGCAATCATCACCGTAGCGCTTGCCGCAACCGGCGTGGATTTCATTTCCTCACTGAGTGGCGCATTAAGTGCGCTGATGAATGTCGGACCGGGCCTTGGCGACACAATCGGACCACGCGGCAATTATTCCACCCTGCCGGATCTGGCCAAATGGATACTAACCTTTGCGATGCTGCTTGGGCGGCTGGAAATTTTGGCCGTGCTGGTGATTTTGACCCCGCTCTACTGGAGCCGCTAACGCTACCGCTCGAATGCACCGTTTGTGCGGCGTCATCCAAGCAGGGCTTTTCCGAGAACAGGGGTTGACGGGGCGGCCATGTCGCGCGGCTCCATCGGATCGGCCTGAAACGCCAGAGCGCCGGCTTCGACCGCCTTGGAAAATGCTTCTGCCATCGACGCCGGATCGCCGGCTTTCGCCACGGCGGTGTTGATCAGCACCGCATCATAGCCAAGTTCCATGGCATCAGCGGCCTGGCTCGGCAGACCGAGCCCTGCATCCACCACAAGCGGAATATCTGGAAAATGAGCACGAAGGCTTCTCAAGCCATAGACATTGTTAAGCCCCAACCCGGTTCCGATCGGCGCGCCCCAGGGCATGAGTACCCGGCATCCCGCTTCGATGAGCCTGTCACACAACACCAGATCTTCAGTACAATAGGGAAAGACGTCAAACCCGTCCTGCGACAGGGCTTTTGCTGCTTCCACCAGTTGAAACGGATCGGGCTGCAACGTGTCGCCATGACCGATGACCTCAAGCTTGATCCAGGATGTGGCGAACAGTTCGCGCGCCATATGCGCCGTCGTCACCGCCTCCCTCACCGAATAACATCCGGCGGTATTGGGCAGAATATCGACACCTAGCTCCTCAATCAGCGACCAGAAATCCTGCCCGGCCCTGTCGCCGCCCGCCTCGCGGCGGACCGACACCGTCGCAATGCCCGCGCCTGAGCGGCGAAACGCATCGGCCAAAATGGCGGGCGAGGGATATTGCGCGGTACCCAGCATCAGCCTTGAGGTAATTTCCCTGCCATAAAATACCGGCATGTCAGCCTCCCTGCCGTGGCGCGACGATTTCTACCCGGTCGCCTTCAGAAAGCGTATGGCGGCTGCGCGCGGCAACAGGCACAAAGGCCTCATTGACCGCCGTTGCCACCCGGGCATTTCCATGGCCCAGCTCCTCCAGCGCGCCGGCAAGCGTTTGTGCTGCAACCTCCAGCATTTCGCCATTAACCGTTATTTTCATGCCAAACCTCCGGGATCATGCCCTTTGTCAGATAATCGCCCACCATGCGCGCCAGTGCCGGTGCCAACAAATAGCCGTGACGGAACAGACCGTTGACAAAGATCCGGTCCTTGCCCTTGGTAATACGCGGCAGGTTGTCGGCGAAAGCAGGCCGCGCATCGACGCCGATTTCCTCAATCTCAGCCTCGGCAAAGGCCGGGTGCAGTGCATAGGCTGCATTCAGCAGTTCAACCACCGAGCGGACTGTCGCGCGGTCGCGCTCACCGCTTTCGATCTGGGTGGCGCCAAGCATGAAAATGCCGTCGCCGCGCGGAACGATATAAAGCGGAAACCGCGGATGCAAAAGCCGCACTGGCCGGGCCAGCGCAACATCATTCGTTTTGAGGATGGCCATCTCGCCCTTGACGCCACGGAGACCCGGAAGATGGTTTTTCGCCGCCAGTCCGGTGCAATCGATAACCTGGCCCTGAATGCGCGCATCATCAGTCACATCAACGCCTTTGCCGGCCAGCATATCCCTGAGGCCCAAAATGGCTGCTCGCGGATTGAGATGGGCCTCAGCCGTCATGTGTAGGGCGGCGTCGAACCGCTCCGACAGATGCGGCTCCAGGTGAGCGATCTGCTCGCGGTCGAGCCTGTCGTGATTTTGCGTTCTCCTGGCAAAGCGGGCAAGCTCACCGTGATCGCGCTCAAGTGCGACGACAAGAGACCCATTATAGGTGACCGGTACGCCCTGCCCCTGCCACCAGGCGCTTGCTTCGCGGCCAAGCCTGACAACGGGCTCTTCGGCCTGTTCGGCTTCGCAATCGGGTGCCAGCATGCCGCCAGCCCACCAGGAGCAGCTTTCAGGCCCCGGGCCCAGCTCAGGATCGACCATGCGAACGTCAAACCCGCGGCTTGTCAGTTCCGCTGCAACGCAAAGACCGGCCACGCCGCATCCAAGAACAGTTACCGGCTCACTCATCGCCACACCTCGTGGAAATGATGCACAGGCCCGTGTCCCTGGCCTATGTCCAGATCGTCTGCCCGCTTTATCGCCTCGTGCAGCCAGCCATGGGCGGAGCGAATGGCGGGTTTGAGCGCATCGCCCTTCGCCAATTCAGCGGCAATCGCCGCCGAATAGGAACATCCAGTACCGTGCGTGTTCTTGGTGTCCACACGCTCTGACTGAAGCGAAATGGCGTCATCGGCCGTGATCAGCCAATCCGTACAGAGATCACCCTTGCCGTGCCCGCCTTTCATCAGCACCGCCCGGGGGCCATAGCCAAGCAGCGTTTCGGCCTGCTGCCGCAACGCCTCGCTGTCAAAAACCTCCGCCACGCCAAGAAGACTGGCCGCTTCGGGAATATTGGGTGTCAGCACCGTTGCCCGCGGCAGCAAATGCTCGCGCAATGCCGAAACCGCGCTGGCCGGCAAAAGCGCATCGCCCGATTTGGCAATCATCACGGGATCAAGCACGATCGGACCGTCAAATGAAGAAATCGCATCGGCGACGCATTCAATAGCGCCGCAATCCCCCAGCATTCCGATCTTTATCGCGTCGACGGCAATATCGGCGAGCACCGTATCGATCTGCGATGCGATGATGTCCGGGGGAACCGGATGGATTGCGGTGACATTTTTTGTGTTTTGTGCGGTCACAGCCGAGATAACGCTGCAGCCATAGACGCCAAGCGCTGAAAACGCCTTCAAATCAGCCTGGATACCAGCACCGCCACCGCTGTCGGAGCCGGCGATTGTCAGTGCAATTGCGGTCACGTTTGCCCATTCCAACTTGCTGTGGTGAGGCGCTGGCGGGGGAGCGGCGAACCGACCTGATGGTCAGATGACTGTTTCCTCCGCCGGTCCTAACCGGTTCAGGTTCAATGGGTTCGCTCTTCGCATCTCAGCCCTTGCGGGGGCACCCCAACAGAAGTCTTTTATCTACAGACCTGCGTCATCCTTGTCAAAAGTATTGAGACCACTGACGAAGGTCAGACATGGCCAAAGTGTCAGCCCAATTTAACGACCTGTTCGGGCAAGTCGTCAACGGTGATGATTTGCCCGTCAGACAGCGCCAGGCACAATTCGAAGACGTTGATCATTTCTCGGATATTGCCTGGCCAACCATAGTAACAAAGCGCTTTTTCGGCGTCTTTTGAGAACCGGAGCGGCTCTTCCTTCGACACCAGTGTGGAAATTTGGCGGATAAGCCAGGATTTATCCTGCCGGTCCCGCACGGCGGGTATGCTGAGTACGAAGCCGTTCAGACGGTAGTAGAGATCCTGGCGGAACTGGCCGGTGTCAACGAGTTCCTTTAAATTTCGGTGTGAGGCCGAGATGACATTTATGTCTACTGGAACCGGTTTTGTCGCGCCGACCGCCATCACTTCGCGTTCGGCCAAAACGCGCAACAGACGCGCCTGTAGCACCAGCGGCATGTCGCCGATTTCATCAAGGAAAAGCGTGCCGCCATTGGCCTGCTCGATGAGGCCCTTTTTTCCTTTCGCGTGCGCGCCCGTGAACGAATTAGGCGCATAGCCAAATAGTTCGCTTTCGATCAGCGCTTCTGGAAGTGCCGCGCAGTTAACCGCGACAAACGCTCCCTTTTTCTTGCGCGCTTCGTGCAAAGCCTGAGCAACGAACTCTTTGCCAACCCCGGTCTCACCTTCAAGGATTATGCTGATTTGTTTGTCGATGATGCGGGCAGCCTTGGAAGCCAGGCTGGCCATGACCGGGTCGCCGCCGTGAATGTGTTCAAGCGCCCGCGGCAATGAGCCAGGCGGAGTTATTTTGGCCGACCTGGTTGGTGGCTTGACGTCGGCGAAAATAATTTTCCCGTCGACGGTCTCAAGCGCCTGTTCACCAGGCGTATTGGCGCCGATCAGGCCGGGCAAATCATCAAAATCGAACTGGAACACATCTTCAAACGGCCGCCCGACCAGGCTCAAACCTTTTTTCCAGCTTAACCCCAGAGTATTGGTGAACATTTTTTGAGCGCCATGGGTCAACCCTGATATCGTGCCATCTCCGGCAATGGAAATGGCGCAGTTCGGATCAACGCCCAAAAACTCCGACGCAGGGCTTAGCCGCAAAATGACATCCGATTTGCGCGACGAAATCAGGTTTGCCAACTCAATCCTGCGCACACAGGATTTGACAACCTCCAGCGTCAGTGCCTGACTGTATTTTTCCGTTGGCGACATCAAAAGCGAAACATCAAGCACTCCGATCAATGTTCCAACCGGATCATAGATCGGCGCCGAGGTACACGACAGTGGCGTATGCGCTATGTCGAAATGGTCGCTTTGATGGATGACAATTGCCTCGCCAGAGGTCAAACAGGCGCCGACACCGCATGTGCCGGCATTTTCTTCACTCCATTCAGAGCCGATATAAAGGCCCGCGCGCTTTAATTCCCGGTCGACTTTCTCATCACCAATGAAATCGACCGTCACGCCGCGGGAATCCGTCAGCAAAAGCACATAGCCCATTGAATTGACCCGGCGGTACAGATCTTCCATGCCAAACCGGGCGATTGAGAGAAGTTCTTCGGCGTCCTGCTGGTGTTCGCGCAGCACATGCTCCGGCACGATGCGCGCCTCCCCCTTATGTTCGGGGTCAAGACTGTAATCGTTGAGGCACCGTAACCATGAGCGCACAACATCCGGGTCCCTGCTGGTTTCACCCCCCTCAGCAGCCCTTGTTATTTCTTTCACATGCTGCTCGAAAGCAGTCAAATCGGTCATGGCATCACTCCTCCCCAAGTGATGACGTTCCCTCGGATGGCTCGCATACGCGGCCAGATCGTCATTGTTATTTTATGAAATCATGCTAGCAAACTTTTTTGCTGAACACGAATCACGGACTGGCATCTGATCGGCTGGCGCCTTTTTAAAGCACGCACCGGCGGGCGCGGACCGGCAACTGCGATCCGCTCCAAATATCGCCTTTTCCTAAAGATTGTCGAAAGCGTCCAGCGCTTTGGCGGCATAGACCGCGCCAGGCCCGCCTGACATTTCAACCGTGACCGCAACCACCTCAATCAGCGTTTCACGATCGGCCCCGTGTTTTTTGGCTTCACCGACATGATGGAGTATGCAGTCCTCGCAGCCGCGCGCGGCAGCGATCGCAACGGCAATCAGTTCCTTTAACGCGGTCGACAAACCTGCTTCCCTGACAGCAGTGTCTGACAGGGATTTGAATGCCATCATCGTTTTTTGATCGGCTCTGAACAAGTTCACGAGGCGCCCATTCACCTCGGCCAGCTTTTCTTTTTGCGTCGTCATCTAAACTTCCTTCAATCAGGCTCTACCGGCTAAAGGCCGCCCTTGATCAACTCGTTGACCCTGGCGGCATTTTCCATCTGAACCATGTGACCGGCATTTTCGATCACGGTGACATCCGCGCCGGCAACCGCATCGGCGTGAGAGCGAGGGATGACGCTATCTTCTTCGCCCCAGATGATGCGGATCGGACACGACAATTTTTCCAAATCTTCCGAAATGGTGGCCGACTGGCGCCCATTGGCAAACATATTTGCCGACAGGACATCAAGGAAAGTATCGACGCCATCCAGGCGTTTGTATTTGAGCAAATCGTCAACCATCGACCGGCTGACAAGGCTCTCATCTGCAAACAATGCTTTCAGATGGGGCTTGAGCTGTTTACGGCTAAGAGATGTGACAAAGCCATGGATGTAATCGCCATTGATGTCGGACCCGAGACCGGCAGAGCAGATCAAGGTCAGCGAAGACACTCTGTCGGGCGCTTTGATTGCGACAAGACCTGATACCAGCCCGCCCATCGAATGGCCCACCAGATGGGCTTTTTCGACACCGAGATGATCTAGCAACTGGATAACCGCGCTGACCATGGTGGCCGCTTCCGGGTCTTCGATGGCCTTGATGGACTGACCGTGACCGGGAAGATCCAACGCATAAACAGGCCCGGCCTCTGACAGGGCATCGATGTTAAACAGCCAATTGTCCAGATCGCCACCGAAACCGTGAATCAGGACCACCGGTGTCCCCTCGCCGTTTCGTTCCACATAGCGAATACGGCCAACGGCAAGTTCGGCAAATTCATGCGCCGGACCGGTATCTTCATCCTCTTCGATTTCCGGCATTTCAAAGGCATCAATATAGGCATCAACCTCAGAATCCGGCACGGATTGAGGAGCCATGACGCCCAATAGGGCCTGCACCGGATAGACTTCGCCGTCCTTGCCCACGCGCCGCCGCAGAAGGCCGCCATCGGCGGCCTCCACGATATTTGCAATCTTGTCGGTTTCGACATCCATGATCTCGTCACCGGGCGAGATTTCGGTGCCTTCTTCGACGTGCCAGCCCGACAGGGTGCCCTCCTTCATGGAGAGCCCCCATTTCGGCATCAAGATAGGCGTGATCTTGTCACTCATTAAGCTTACGCTCCCACTGTCTTGCGCACCGCATCAGCGATGCGATCGGGTGACGGGATATAGATATCCTCCAGCGACGGCGAAAACGGTACCGGCGCATGGGGCGCGGTCACCATGGCAATTGGCGCCTTCAAAGCCTTGAAGGCGTCCTGGGCAACTGTCGCGGAAATATCGGATGCAATCGAGCAGCGCGGGTTGGCTTCGTCGACGCAGACCAGCCGGCCGGTCTCCTCGACGCTTTCGATCACCGTCTCCATATCGATCGGCGACAGGGTGCGAAGATCGATGACTTCCGCGTCAATCCCTTCCTTCTTCAACGTCTCGGCTGCTGCCAGTGAATTTGGAACCATCAACCCATAAGCGACGATGGTTACATCACTGCCTTCCCTTGCAATATTCGCTTCGCCAAAGGGAATGGCATAGGGCTCCTCGGGCACGTCAGTCTCAGAGGCGTAGAGGTTTTTGTGCTCAAGGAAAATCACCGGATCATTGTCGCGGATGGACTGAATCAAAAGCCCCTTGGTGTCATAGGCGTTTGACGGGCAGACGACTTTCAACCCCGGAATGTGGGTAAAGATGGGCGTCAGCATCTGACTGTGCTGGGCAGCAGCCCTGAAGCCCGCACCGCACATGGCGCGGATGACGACCGGTGTTTCGGCCTTGCCGCCAAACATGTAACGGAATTTGGCCGCCTGGTTATAAATCTGGTCAAGACAGACGCCCATGAAATCGATGAACATCAGTTCGGCGACGGGACGCAGGCCGCAGGCGGCAGCACCGATAGCCGCACCGACATAGGCGCTTTCAGAAAGCGGCGTATCGATCATCTGATTTGGATGTTTGTGATAAAGCCCCTTTGAAACACCCAAAACACCGCCCCAGGCATCGTCTTCGCCGGGCGCACCGGCGCCTCCGACAATGTCTTCACCCATCATGACGACCGTTTTGTCACGGGCCATTTCCTGGTCAATTGCTTCGTTGACCGCATCTTTCATGCTCAGTGTACGTGCCATTTTCTTTTCTCCTTCCTTTTGGTTTGACGTGTCAGTAGGCGACGTACACGTCGTTGGTCAGTTCCTCAGGCCCTGGAAGCGGAGCGGCCTTTGCCTCCTCGACGGCATCCTCGATCAGTTGGAGAACCTCCTTGTCGATGGCGTCCAACTCCGCATCAGTTGTAACCCCGGCCTCGGTCACTTTGGCGCGGAAAATCTTGATGCAATCGCGGTTCTTGCGGTCGTCCTCGGTTTCACCCGGCGCGCGATAGGTCTGCGCATCTCCCTCAAAGTGTCCGAAGAAACGGATCATCTTGCACTCCATCAGCGTCGGGCCAGCGCCTTCGCGTGCCCGCTTTATGATTTCGCCAGCAGCTTCGAAAACCGCAAAGAAATCAGTGCCATCAACGGTGATGCCCGGCATGCCGAACCCGGTGGCGCGATCGACATAGGAATCAGACGCCACGGCGTAGTCGACCGATGTGGATTCAGCGTATCCATTGTTTTCAACCACGAAAATCGCCGGCAAATTCCACACGGCAGCCAGGTTCATCGATTCCAGAACCGTTCCCTGATTGGATGCGCCATCGCCGAAGAACGTGATCCCGACACCGTCGTGACCCAGTTTTTGAGCGGCAAGCGCAGCACCGCAAATCAGCGGTGCGCCGGCGCCCAGAATGCCATTTGCGCCCATCATTCCCTTGGACAGGTCAGCGATATGCATGGAACCGCCCTTACCGGCGCACGAACCCGTCGTCTTGCCGTAGATTTCGGCCATCATCCCTTTCACATCCACGCCCTTGGCGATGCAATGTCCATGCCCGCGGTGCGTCGAGGCGATCCGGTCATGGTCTTGCAGATGCATCATGATGCCGACACCGGCAGCTTCTTCACCAGCATAAAGATGCACAAATCCCGGAATATCGCCGCGGCCGAAATCAACATGCAGCCGCTCCTCGAATTCGCGGATGGTTTTCATGCGGCGATAGGCTTCCAGAAGTCTATCTTTTTCCAGTGGAAACGGATTGCTCATGAGGTCCTCCCTTTGTTTACTGAGCTAGGCGCAGCCGAGCTTCGGCTTCGCTGGTTAACAGGCAGTGCTTGGCCGCATAGGCCATGCAACCGGGCACATCGATTGTCCGAAATGCATCGGGCTGAAGCCGGATACTGACATCGTCTGTCTCGTTAAATGTCAACTCACGCTCGCCATCAAGCGCAAACGACCCAGCCGATACACTTGGCAGGTAGATTTCATTCGGGTTCATTTTTTCGATGAAATCAATACCGATCTCCTCAATCAGCCCCGGTGCGATCGGCGCGATCATCCGACGGGAGGCCTTCTCCAGAGGCGCCAGCTGAATGCGCCGGCCCTCCGGCGTTTCCCGGTCGAGCGGCGCCAGAAGGCCGACAATCGACGACATGCCAATCCCGTCGGGGCGGCCGAATGTCACAAACAGGTCGCGAAAACTCTCCGTTTTCCAGATTGCGCGTGCGCCGATAAACCGATCGGCGACGACCGCCACATCGACAAGCGCGATTTCGCGTTGGTCATTGACCCTGACCTCAAGACGCTTGTTGAACCTGAAAGCATGTTCGCACGGGATCTGACCCGTGACCGCCAGCCCGACGGCAAGACCGGTAATCGTCGGTTCACGCAATTCCGGAAACGCGTTGTTCGTGCCGGTCGAAACGCCGGCGATAGGCGTGTTGCCGCATTTGGAGACAACGACACGGTTTGTGCCGTCACCGCCAAGCACGACAATAGCGCCCACGCCGATCTCGTTCATTTGCCGGGCGGCTTCGGCGCTGTCATCCGATGTCGCGGTCACCGGCATGTCGAGATAGGAAATACGCGGAAACCGGTGGACGCCGATTTTTTCTTCGCGATTGATCGTGCGCATCAAATGGGTCCGGATACCGCCGTTTTCCGGCATGATCAAAACCTCGTCGACCCCGACGGAAGAAAGACCGGTGAGCATTCTAAGCACGATATTGGCGCGGTCATTGATCGGCAGGTTGCCGGCATGGGAGATGATCCTGCGAATATCGCGGGCGGAAACCGGGTTGGCAATTATTCCGACTTTTGACACGTTTGACCTCTCTGCCTGCATGACAACAAGCAACGCTTGTGCCAAATAGTGTGGCGATGATGTATAACCCACCGCCCAAGGTCCCATGAAGCAGACGCAGTGGCAAGTCACCCAACAAAGGCTGGGCCTCACCCAGCATATGCGAAACTCGCTTTCGCTGTTGACAATGGGGCATGATGAAATCTGTAGCGCTCTTGGGCGCGAACGCCGGCGCAATCCGTTCCTCCGGTCGTCTTACCTGCCCGATCAATCGGCGCAAATACGCCATGACATTGGCGAAAATGCCGCAATTACCGCAATACCGCCGGCCACCGACAATCTGACATCGCAGATTGCAATGATCAAGCTGGCGCCACCGGAGCGAAAGCTGGCCTGCGATCTGGTTCATTGCCTCGATGAGCGGGGGTTTTTCACCGACAGCGCCGACGATATGAGCGGCTATCTTGAGGCGAGCGCGGACAAAATTATCGCAATTGTCGAAACATTGCAGACAATGGTGGAGCCGGCGGGCGTATTCGCCTGGTCGCTTAAGGACAGTTTCAGGATCCAGCTTCAGGCGCAAAACCGCTATGATCCGATGATCGCAGAACTGCTGATGCATCTGGATCTGATCGCCGCTCAGAATGTGGATGCAATTTGCGATATTCTGGCCGTCGATCATGAAGATGCCCAGGATATGCTCGATGATATCCGCAAACTGACACCTGCGCCGCTGATGCTGGTGGCAGATGTCACCAGTATCCATCAGGCCGCAGACCTCATTGTCCGCCTGGATGGAAATGGCGCGATCGACGTCGAGCTAAACGAAGCCGCATTGCCCGCCCTGCTGACCGATGACGCTTTGTTTTCCAGTATTAAAACAACAGAAACAGACAAAATGGCACTGGCCTATTACCGCGACTGCTACCGCAGTGCAGGTACATTCGTGCTGGCGATGCAAAAGCGCGCAAACACACTTTTGCGCCTCGGCAATGAGCTTGCAAATGTTCAGGCGCGATTTTTAAAGACTGGCAAAGCGATTGATCGAAAACCCCTGACTATGGGACGGCTGGCGGCAAAGCTTGGCTTGAACAAGAGCACGATCAGCCGCGCCTTGAACAATTGCCTGATCGAAACACCACATGGACTGATCCCTGCGCTTGACTTTTTCGTTCGGCCATTGGCGGACGGCGCCGAACACAAGACCCGCCAACAGGCCCTTGCCCGCCTTTCGACGCTGATCAAGACCGAAGACGTAAACCATCCCTATTCAGATGACGTGCTGGCCGGCATGATGTCCAAGACCAGTTTTGTTATCTCGCGCCGGACCGTTGCCAAGTACCGGAAGATGCTGAACATTCCCAACGCATTTGCCAGACGGTCAGCCAGGCAGCGTTAAAAAAAGGTCAAGCCGTATCACTTTGCCGGAACGGATGGCCCGATGTGTCAAGATGCGCCTTCACCGCGGCAACGGCAAGCACAATATCCCCGGCACCGCCCATGCCGGCATCGTTAAGGCCGCCCTTTACGATCTGAACATCGACAGTTCCAAACGGAAGCGCGTCGGCTACCTCCTGTTTGTCCACCTTGTCCGGTTCCTGAACACCGATTGTGACCTCAACCTTCATTTCTGAGGGATGTTTGTACTGATAAAAAATCGTCAGCGAGCTGTGGCGGATCGCGTCGGAAATGGCGCGAAGGGCCGCCTTCGTATAGTCAAAGCCATGAACATCCGCCCCCATACCCAATTCGAGAATCAATGGTTTCATGTGCTCTAGTCCTGCTTTGTCACATCGTAGGAAACCGAAACGATGGCGTTTGCGACAATCGTCGAATAGCCCATCATCTCGACCTCGACGCCACCCCTGACGGCTTCTGCGGTGATAATTCCCACCGGCGCTTCTGCCTTGACCTTTTCAAGATCGACTTTTTCGGGCCGGCTGACACCGATACGGATGTCCACCAGCATCCTGTCCAGCGGCTGGTCGAATGCCATGCCGATTGTGAGGAAATTGCGATGCAATGCGTCGTGCACGGCGCGGCAGGCCGCCTTGGTGTAATCCTGCCCCTTCAGGTCGGTGCCCATTCCCATCTGCACCGCAAATTGCGTCTTCGCCATAAATACCCCTCCAGCTTCGCGTGGCATGGCAGATTGTTGCCCGCTCGCGCGATGACTTTCATCCCGTTTGCAAGCAACGATTATGCCAACGGAGACCTGGCATCAAGTGCACCTGACTGGATGAAGGGACGCTCATCGCCTGCCTGACCCGCCCCGCCCTCGTCATCATCATCGTCTCATCATCATTCCCGTTCGAACAATCGGCCGGCCAGACGGCTGATTACGGCATGAAGCAGAATGGTGAATATCGCCAACACGATGAGGGCAGCGAACATGAGGTCGGTTTTTGCCCGCCCGTTGGCAAGCAGCATCAGATAGCCAAGTCCCTTGGAGGCGCCAACCCATTCGCCGATGATGGCGCCAATCGGCGCATAGACGGCAGCCAGCCTCAAGCCGGAGGCAAAACCCGGCAATGCGGCCGGGATGCGGATATGCCACATGATCCGCCAGGGCGATGCGCCCATCACCTTTGCCAGACCGAGCCAGTCGGAACTGGTGCGCATCAGGGCGTCAAAGAAGGATGAGGTTACCGGGAAATAGATGATGATCAGCGCCATGGCGATCTTTGATCCAAGCCCGTAGCCAAGCCATAATGTTAAAATCGGCGCCAGCGCAAACACCGGAATGGCCTGGGAAAAAACCAGCATCGGTTTGACCAGCGCCCTTGCCACCGGTGAGGCGGCCAGCCCAATCGCCGAAAGCCATCCCAAGATGGCTCCCAAAAGCAGCCCGATCAGCACTTCGGCGATGGTGATCAACGCATGTTCGGCAAGCAGCGCCCGGCTGCCCCAAAGTGTTTCCGCCACCAGGGCCGGCGGCGGCAGGATAAAGCGCGGCAGGCCGGTGGTGACCACCAGCATCTGCCACAGGAAAATCATCAGTGTTGCAGACGCCAGCCCGGCCTGCCAGCCCTTCATGGCTCCGCCCTCAGCCGCGCCAGCAGGCCGGCCTGAACCCGCAAGACCTCTTCGTCGTCCACCGGTCGCGGAACCTGGCCGGCAGGTGGCGTCACATCATCTATTGTTTCGCACGTCATCACCTTAATGACATGGCCCAATCGCGCCGCTTCAGCCGGATCGTGGGTGACCAGCAGCACCGTTCGCCCGTAAAGAAGTTCGGTTGCCAGTTCCTGCATTTGCGCCCGCGTCCTGGCATCAAGCGATGAAAAAGGCTCGTCTAAAAGGACAATCGGCCTGTCCTCCATCAGCGTGCGCGCAAGCGCCACCCGCTGGCGCTGACCGCCGGATAATTGCGATGGCCGGCTGGCCGCCTTGCCGGAAAGACCGGTGCGGTCAATCACGTCGGCAATGCGGTTTTGATCGGGTTTTTCGCCGCGCAACCTGGCTCCAAGCGCAATATTTTGCGACACGGTGAGCCAGGGCAGCAGCAAATCGCTTTGCGCCATTAAGGCCACCTGCCCGGCAAGCGGCCCACCATCGCTGTTGCCATAGTCACCGGAAAAACTGATGGCCTCGTTCAACCCGGCAAACAGTTTTAGCACTGTGGTCTTTCCGACCCCGCTGGAGCCAAGCAGGCAAGTCCATTGCCCCGCCGCAATCGTAAGATCGATCCCGCTGAACACAGGTTCAGATCCGAAGGCTGCGCTGCCGCGCATAAAAAGCGACGGGGCATTGTTCATGGCGTAAGGCCCATGTCCCAGAACCCGATTTCAAGACGGGTCGCCATATCAAAGCGCTGACAGAGCTTCGCCCAACGCGGACTGTCAACCGGCCGCTCACCAAGCCTGCTGGCAATGGCGCCGTCTATCAGAGCGCCAACCTGTTTGCAGGCTAACTGAAATTCCTCGCCCGCATAGGTGTCGATCCATTCCCGGTAGGGGGTCTCAACAGATGAAGCGCTGAGCCTCGTGCCGATTTCACCATAGCCCAGAACACATGGCGCGAGCGCTGCCATCAAATCCAGAAAATCGCCCGAATAGCCGGCATCAAGCACATAGCGGGTGTAAGCGAGATTTTCGTGCCGTTCCTGTGTGGCAAACAGATCTGGTTCTGAAATCCCCTCCCTGGCACAGACCTCGATGTGCAATGCGATTTCCTCATTGATCAGCGTATTCACGGTGGTGGCGCAAAGGCGCATTTCCTCCACCGATTCAGCCTTGGCGATGGCCAGCGCCCATGCGCGCGAAAAGTGGATCAAAAACACATAATCCTGTGTCAGATAATGGACAAATGCCTTCTTTGGCAGACTGCCATCACCGAGCCCGCAAACAAAGGCGTGATTTGTGTAGGCGTGCCAGTTTTCACCGGCCGCCTTTCGCCACAAGTCAAATGTCTTGCCGTAACTCATTGTTGTCCGACATCCACGGCAATGCTGGAAACCGGCCGAATTCCATCCACCAGCTTGGCATCTGCCAGAAACTTTTCAAACCGCGCATAGCGGCCTTCATCGAGGGCTTCCGGGCGCAATGCAAAACGCGGCAGCGTGTCGGACCAGGCCATTTCGTTTAACTGGTCCTGCAGCTCTTTTGATGTGCCTGAAAAGAGCTTCCAGCTTTCTTCGGGATGATTGACAATATACTGCGTCGCAAGTTCCGTAGCGCGCAGAAAGCGGCGGATTTTGTCCTTGTCCATCTTGTCGGTGTTGGCGATGTAAATCAGCTCGTCATAGGTCGGCACGCCCTCCTCCTCGACATAAAAGCAGCGGCCTGGAACCTTTTCGATTTCCATCTGGTTGAGTTCAAAATTGCGAAAGGCGCCGAGCACGGCATCGACCTGTTTGGACATCAATGCCGGCGACAGGGACCAGTTGACATTGACAAGCTCGACATCATCCAGCGTCAGCCCGTGCTTGCCAAGGATTGCAACAAGCAGGGCTTCATCAACGCCTGCAACCGAAAACCCGATTTTGCGGTCCTTCAGATCGGCAATCTCCTTGACCGGCCCGTCCTGCAATACCAAAAGGCAGTTTAGCGGTGTCGATATCAGTGTTCCAACGCGGATAAGCGGCAGTCCTTCGGCAATTTGCAGATGAAGCTGCGGCTGATAGGAAATCGCCAGGTCCGCCCTGCCGGCAGCAACAAGCTTTGGCGGGTCGGACGGATCAGCCGGGGCGATTACGTTCACCTCAAGACCCTGGTCGGCAAAAAACCCCTTCTCCTGGGCAATGATGATCGGACCGTGATCTGGATTGATGAACCAGTCGAGAAGTAGTGTCATCTTGTCGGCGGCGAAAGCCGGTGTTGCGGTTAGAAGGCCGGCCAGAATGACCAAAAAATATCTCATCTTATATCCCCTGTTCAATGTTGGTTATCGCCAAGGGCGACCAATACGATGTCTCCATCCCAGGCTTGCGACAGGCGGTCTGCCGCCTGCCAGGCACGCATGCCGGACCGGCAGACAAAAACCGCCCGCTGTCCGGCGGCGGGTTTCGGGCCACCGGCGCCAAACTGTTGCACAGCATATCGTTTTGCCGCGGGCATGGCCGGCCCCGCCTCCTCTTCATTTCTGAGGTCGACAAGGAAGTCATCGGCAGCGATTTGCGTGGAACTTATAAATTTCGGGCCATCTTCAACGACATCTGCATTGTCGAAGCGAAAACTCGAAAACCGCATGGTCTTTGCGTTAAACGAAACCAGTTGCCCAAGCGGCGAAGGTTCCATTTTCGACAATACGGACAGGACCATTTGCGCCTGCAGGGAACCGACAATACCGACCGAAGGCCCCAACACGCCGTCTGCCGCACAGCTTTGCAAACGCTCGGGCAAATCCGGAAACACGGTTCTTAGGCCCGGCACACCGGCGCAAAACCCGCCGCAATAGCCCTCTATGCCGACGACAGAAGCGCTGATCAGCGGGAGCTGGTTTTCCTGGCAATAATCGCTTGCCGTGTAACTTGCGGCAAAACTGTCGGCACAATCGACCACCAGATGGCAATCCCGGCAGAGTGTGCCGGCATTTTCGGGATCAAAACGCGCAACAACCGGCTCAATGCGCGTATCATCGTTTAACCGGCGCATAAGATACGCCGCCGCATCGGCCTTTGGTTGTCCGACATCATCCTGGCGAAACAGCGTTTGGCGATGAAGATTAGAAAGGTCTACGCAATCTGGATCAGCCAGCCGGATAAAACCAACACCGCCACCTACCAGATATTGCAATACCGGTGCAGCCAGCCCCCCTGCCCCGATGATCAAAACGTGAGAGCCCTTTAGGCGCTCTTGTCCTTCTGGTCCGAATTCGGGCACCGCAATCTGGCGATCGTAGCGGGTCACCCGACAGCCTCCAGCCATTGGCGTGTACGCGTCTCGGGATCATCATTCAGGGTGATATCGGTGACAGCGGAAACCACATCCGCACCGGCCTGAAACGCGCCTTCTGCCCGCTCGACGGTAAATCCGCCAATGGCGATCAGTGGGGTTTTGCCAATCAGGCCGCGCCACTCGGTCAGCTTTTCCAGACCCTGTTGATGCCATTTCATCTTTTTTAAGATCGTCGGATAGATCGGCCCCAGCGCCACATAGTCCGGCGACATAGCCAAAGCGCGGTCAAGTTCATCGCGATCATGTGTCGATACGCCAATCTTTATCCCGGCATTTCGGATCGCAAGAAGATCGGCATCATCCAGATCCCCCTGCCCCAGATGCACCCAGTCGCATCCGGTTTCAATGGCCAATTGCCAATAATCATTGACGATAAGCGTTGCGCCATGGCGGTCGCAGAGCGTCTTGCTTTCTCCAATCTGCCGGCGCAACTCTTCGTCCGGCTTGTCCTTGACGCGCAATTGGACAAGCTTGACGCCAAGTGGAAGCATGCGGTGAAGCCAGCTCACATCGTCAAATATCGGATAAAATCGAGGCAGAGCCATGCCCACATCGCCTTTTCAACTTGCTGTGGCGAGGCGCTGGCGGGGGGTGGCGAACCAACCTGATGGTCAGGTGACTGTTTCCTCCGCCGGTCCTAACCGGTTCAGGTTCAATGGGTTCGCTTTTCGCATCTCAGCCCTTGCGGGCACCCCAACAGAAGTTTTTATGTTTATAGGCCTGCGCTAACCTTGTCAAAAGGCTATCCGCCAGCAAGGCGCATCCGCGGGCGCGTTTCCTGCCGCGCTTACTCGGCGGCTACGGCCTGCGCCCGGTTTTGGGGAACGATTTCATAGCCCGGCTCTTCTGGTTCATTATCGGTCATTTCCGCGGGAAATCCATCGGCCAGGATTGACAGGCCCGTCGCATCCTCAAGCCGGCGGATGATGTTCGGCGACAATTCCCGCTCGCCATAACGGGCAATGCCATCATTGAAGATTTCGACCATCAGCGGGCTGATTTCCAGCGGCACATTATTGCTTTCGGCGATTTTGTGAAACAGGCCGATATCCTTTTTGACCAGGTCCATTGTAAATGAAATATCGCGGCTGCCATTGAGAATGACCTGACCTTCGGTTTCGGCAACGAACGACGTGCCCGATGAAATCGCGATTGCCTGATAGGTGGTGGCAAGGTCTATTCCCGCAGCCTTCATGGTGGTCAACGCCTCGCAGACCGTCAACAGATTGGCGGTTGCCAGATAGTTGGTCATCACCTTCAAAACCGAGGCGGTGCCGATGGGGCCGGTATGCAGGACACGGCGGCCGAGCGTTGTCAGCATCGGCAGCATTCGCTCAAAGACCTCGCGGTCGCAACCGGCAAAAATCGAGATATTGCCGGTGGCGGCGCGATGGCAACCGCCCGACACCGGGCATTCGACCGCCGAGGCGCCCTTGGCCTCGACCAGACCGGCCAGGCGTTTGACCTCGCTTTCATCGGTGGTGGACATTTCCACCCAGATCTTGCCGGCGCTGAGACCGGCCAAGATACCGTCTTCGGCTTCCATCACCTCAGAACATGCAGCGGGCGATGGCAGGCAGGTGATCACGATATCGCACGTTTCGGCCAGTTCTCTCGGACTTTCCGCCCGTTTGGCGCCGCGGCTGACAAAATCACTAACCAGATCGTCACTCAGATCGCGCACGGTCAAATCAAAGCCATTGCGCAGGATCGATCCCGCAAGCTTTCCACCCACATTGCCAAGGCCGATAAAACCGATTTTCATTGGACCACTCCCGGATTTTCTCATTGAAATGCAGGAGTAGCGATCAAGGGGAAGCGCGGGTGATGCGAAACCGTCCAATACTATGCGATATTCGACTTCTTTCGCGAATACGACGTTCTCATTCGCCATCGACGAGTTTCGCATAAACGGTCAACGGCTTTTCATAAAAAAGCGCCGGCACGAAGCCGGCGCTCTTTGGATCTTTTATGCGTTTCGGATCACTCCATTGAAGCGAGTTCCTTCGGCAAACGGAAGGTCCAAAGTGTGCCACCCTGATTGAGGTAGTTCACCTTTTTGGCAACCTCGCCGCCCCATAGCGGAACTGCGCCACCCCAACCAGAGATAACGGAAACGAACTGCTCGCCATCCTGCTCCCAGGTAACCGGCTGGCCGACAACGCCCGAACCGGTCTGGAACGACCAGAGCTTCTCACCGGTCTCATCGTCAAATGCGATGAACTCACCTTCCGGCGTACCGGTGAAGACAAGACCGCCAGCGGTTGTCATGACACCAGCCCATAGCGGAGCATCGTTCTTGTACTCCCACTTGATCTCGCCGGTATCAGGGTCAATCGCCTTCAGCGAGCCGATATGATCCTCGAAGATCGGCTTGATCGTGAAACCGGAACCCAGATATGCCGCACCCTTCTTGTAGGTTACAGGCTCGTTCCAGATATCCATGCCCCATTCATTGGACGGAACATAGAAGTTTCCGGTCTTAGGCGAGAACGCCATTGGCATCCAGTTTTTGCCGCCGAGGAAGGATGGAACGGCAAAAACCACATCACCCTTTTTGCCATCTGCGGCCTCTGCCGGATTGCCAGGACGATTGTTCTCCACAAACATTGGCCGGCCATTGTCATCAATGCCGCTTGCCCAGCTTATGTTGCTGACAAACGGTGCGGCAGAGACGAATTTACCGTCTTCGCGGTTGAGCACATAGAAGAACCCGTTGCGATCAGCCGTGGCGTAGCGCTTGTTACCGGCGCGATCGGTATAGGCAACGACCTCATTGACACCATCATAATCCCAGCCCTCGCGAGGCGTGGTTTGGAAATGCCATTTGATTTCGCCATTCTCAGGATTAATGCCAAGCCGGCTTGCGGCGTAAAGATTGTCTCCACTGCCGTCGTTTTTCTGGCCGGCGTCACGAAGCCAGCTGTTCCATGGTGCCGGATTGCCTGCACCGATGACAACCGTATCGGTATCGGCATCATAGGATCCGCCAAGCCAGGTTGCACCACCGCCGGTCTTCCACAAATCGCCAGGCCAGCTAGCGTTCAATGTGCCGGTCATGGTGGATTCTTCACCCTTGAAGGTCCCCATATGGCCTTCGATAACCGGGCGCGTCCAAACCAGATCGCCGGTCTCCGCGTCGCGGGCCTGCACCTCACCGATGATGCCAAACTCGCCACCGGAATTGCCGGTAATCACCAGCCCCTTAACGATCAGCGGAGCGGCGGTATAAGAATAGCCGGCCTTGTAGTCGGCGATCTTCTTGCGCCAGACGACATCACCTGTCTTTAGGTCCAGTGCGACGACGCGGGCGTCAAGCGTTCCAAAATAAATCTTGTCGCCATAGATTGCGCCACCGCGATTGACGACGTCACAGCAAGGCAGAATACCTTCCGGCAGTCGCGCATCATATTGCCACAGTTCCCTGCCGGTTTTTACGTCGATCGCATAAAGGCGCGAATAAGAACCGGTGATATACATGATGCCGTCATGTATAAGCGGCTGGGTTTCCTGACCGCGCTGCTTTTCACCGCCAAGCGAAAACGCCCATGCCGGAAGCAGGTTTTTGACGTTCTTCTTGTTCAGCGTTGTCAGCGGAGAATGCCTCTGCAGATGCCGGCCCATCCCGTTGGTCAGGACGTCACCAGGCGTATTGGTGTCGTTTGCGAGATCTGCCTCGGTCACTTGAGCGTACGCAGCCCCCGTATATGCTACGCTGCTTGCGAGAACGGCAACCAGAGCCGTCGCGACGAATTTTTTCATGATTCTCCTCCAAAGAAACAGGTATCTACTACCATGTTCGTGAAGCAATGCTATGTTCCAAAAGCAATGCCCATATTGCACATAGAATTATGATGCTAACGCCTCGAAATCATATTGTACTATGGTACCCAGAAGCAACTTCTTTGGACATGATAGGCTATCAGAGCCGGTTGCAATTTAGCGCCGGCAGACAAGGATGATACACATGAAGCCATATTCATTTATCGGTTTTGCGGTGTTTGTAGCGCTGATGGCAGCTGGACAAAACGTTGTGGCAAGCCCGCTTAGCGGCAGCAAAAAGATAATCCTCATGGAAGAAAACGGCACCAAGCATCCGGTCGCAACAATTTCCTTCCGGCAGCAGGATGATCGCTATCACTACGATATCGAATGGTCGGACAATTTGTTTGCCGATCATTTCCTTTCGATGCGGCCGTTCAAATGCCTTGAGGGCGCTGAGAAACTATG
This sequence comes from Rhizobiaceae bacterium, assembly GCA_963669455.1. Classification (GTDB taxonomy): domain Bacteria; phylum Pseudomonadota; class Alphaproteobacteria; order Rhizobiales; family Rhizobiaceae; genus JAWKWH01. The sequence continues at coordinate 2,203,875 of OY770026.1, read as the reverse complement.
GTGCCGGGTGCCCTACCCCTATGATATCCGCAAATCGGTCACCGCATCGGATTTGACCGACCTGGAATACGACACCATGTTTGTCTGGAAGGACGCCACAGAATATGGAATCAATCTGTGGAACGGCATCTACTATCGAATGCAGGTGGACGGGGATGTCATTACGGGCGACGTCAATGAACTCGATCTCGGTATTCTGGCAGCACCACCGGAGGACGGGAATTTCAGGCCCTTCGGCTATAGTAAGATCGAACCCGCCGAGGCCAGCAGCCACTGGCTGCCAAAAATCCTGATCGAATAGTCTTTGCCTAGAGCGTGCCAATACAAAGTAACGCCGTTTCTTGTACCAATGTACAGGTCTACAGGCGTCGATTGCAGGTCCAGGGCAGTTGCGCGGCCCGCTGGCGAAGCATAACCTTGCACCGAGGCGCCGGCGAACGCCAATGCGCAGGGAGAAAAACGTCATGCTCACTATTCTACGTCTCTTGGCGGCTGCCGCCATCGCAATCGGCGTAACCTCGATATCCAGTGCCGAGACACCGGTTTTGAAAGCTGCCGTCTTAAAGGTCGGAACGGTCAACTGGGAACTCGATACCATCAAACATTTCGGCTACGACAAGGCCAACGGGTTTGAGCTTCAGGTCACCGGCATGGCGGGGATCGCGGCAACGCGCATCGCACTCCAGGCGGGCGAGGCCGACATCGCGGTCGCCGACTGGGTCTGGGTTGCCCGCCAGCGCGCCGACGGCAAGGACTTCGTCTTTCTGCCCTATTCCAAATCGGTCGGCAGCCTGATGGTCAAAAATGACAGCCCGGCAACCAGCCTTGCGGACCTGAAGGACAAGAAAATCGGCATTGCCGGCGGCCCGGTGGACAAGAGCTGGCTGATCATGCGGGCCTACGCCAAAAAGGAACTCGGTTTCGACCTTGCCGTCGAAACCGAACAGGTGTTTGGTGCGCCGCCGCTGATTTTCAAGACGGCGTTGGCCGGCGGCACCGACGGGGCAATCAATTTCTGGCATTTTGCCGCCAAGATGCAAACGCGCAATATGCGTCCGCTGCTCACCGTGGCTGATGCCGCTGAGACACTGGGTCTTGACCCGGAACTGCCGCTTCTGGGCTATGTGGTGCCGGGTTCCCTGCTAAAGGAGAATCCCGATCTGGTGGCGGGTCTCGTGGCCGCTTCGCGGGCAGCGAAGAACAAGCTGCAATCCGACGAAACAGCCTGGGACCGCCTGCGGCCGATGATGCGCGCCAAGAGCGATGCGGATTTTGCGGCGCTGAAATCAGGGTTCATCGCCGGCATTCCAGGTGCCGGTCCGATTGACCGTGGCGCGGCCGCTCAGATGCTCGAAATCATGGCCGAATTCGGAGGATCCGATCTTGTCGGCGCGGCAACCACGCTGCCGGACGGCGTTTTTGTCGACCTTGCCAATTAGGAGCAAGACGCCCGGCTGCAAAGATGCGATGCTGCTGATATGAGTGTGCGGCTGTTTTCTCTCGGTCTGTTTATCGCGATATGGGCCATTGCATCCTTTCTGGGTGGGGATGAGCAGTCGCTTCCCTCGCCCCTGACCGTGGCCGGTCTGATCGTCCAGGAGACGGCAAGCGGCACCATGGTAAAACACCTGGCCGCCACGCTTTCACGTGTGATCGCCGCATTTACCGTGTCGATGGCAATCGGGCTGACGCTCGGACTGATCATGGGCCGCAATAGGTTGGCCGACCGCTGGTTTGATCCATGGCTGGTTATTTTCCTGAATTTGCCGGCCCTGGTAGCCATCGTGCTTTGCTATATCTGGATCGGCCTGACGGAGGCGGCAGCTGTCATTGCGGTGGCCGTCAACAAGATCCCGCTGGTAACTGCCATGATACGGGAAGGTGCCCGGGCTTTCGATCCGGCACTTGATGATCTGGCCGCCATCTACCGCCTTGGCCGCCGCCGCAAATTGTTCCACCTTGTTCTTCCCCAACTGGCGCCCCATTTGGCCGCGGCCGCGCGCTCAGGACTGGCTTTGATCTGGAAAATCGTTCTAGTGGTCGAGTTTCTCGGCCGGCCGAACGGCGTCGGCTTTCAGATTCACCTGTATTTTCAACTGTTCGATGTCGGAATGATCCTGGCCTACGCATTCGCGTTCATCGCCGTCATGCTCGCAATCGAAATTTTTGTGCTGCAACCGGCCGAGACCCGGGTCAACCGGTGGAGGCGCTCATGATCGAAATCAAGATCAACCGGAAAGCGTTTGGCGGGCAGCAGGTTCTGGCAAATATCCATTTCAGCCTGGAAAAGGGAGAGACGGTGGCCCTGCAGGGACCGTCGGGTATTGGCAAGACGACATTGCTCAGGATTCTAGCCGGACTGGACAGGGATTTCGACGGCAGCATCGGCCGGCCTGATAAAATAGCCATGGTGTTTCAAGAGCCGACGCTGTTGCCATGGCGAAGCGCGCTCGACAATCTGACACTCGTTACCGGCGCCAGCAAGGACACATGCCTGCAGGTTCTTGATGAGGTCGGCCTCAATGGCAAGCAGGAGAACTTTCCCAATCAGCTTTCGCTGGGCCAGCAACGGCGGCTGGCGCTGGCCAGGGCTTTTACAGCCCAGCCTGAATTGCTGATTATGGACGAGCCTTTCGCCTCGCTTGACCGCAAGCGCGTCGAAGACATTTTACCGCTATGCCGGGATATGATCCAAGCGCGCGCAGTAACCACCCTGTTTGTCACCCACTCCGAATATGAGGCTGAAATTCTAGCCGGGCGAATCATCAAGCTCGACGGCCAACCGGCCAGCATTGTGGCCGGTTAGCGCGTGATACTGAGTTAGAAGCGTCCCGGATCAGTAAAATCTTTTGTCGTAACGCCAATTGTCGGCGTCTGGCGTGACCACATGGTAGTCGTAGTCTGCCTCCTGTACGTCAATCGCATCCCTGATGCCTGCCCGTGCCGCCTCGTCGATATATTTTTTGGCAAGCTCCAAATCGCGCTCCACGCCATGGCCGCGCAGCAGGTCCAGACCGTAATTCAAAGCACCGATGGGATCGCCAGCTTCCGCCGCCCGGCGATCCCAATCAGCGGCAATCCCCGGATTTTCAGGCCCGCCGAAACCATTGGTTTCCATATACGACATCCAGGTCATCGCATGGGTGTAGCCCTTTTTGGAGCACTCTTTGAAAATGGTCAGTGCATCGTCATGCGAGCCTTTTTTTGTCATGACGTAACCCTGGGCGCAGATCATCATGTCGACCTTACCCTCCCGGGCCAAATCGACTGATCGTTTCAGCGACATTTCATCCGGGTTAAGCGTGCCGCCTGGATCGAGATCGTCCTCACTGGCAAAAGCTTGAGAAGCGCACAGTATTGAGGCAAGCAAAATCGCGTATTTCATCTCGGTCCTCCTGTTGGAAGCCTCATAACACGGTTTTCAAGAATAACCTACTTGCCCTTTAGGCCCACAGAACTTCGCGCCGGATCATAGCCGATCAGACTGCCGGCAAGAAAGATTGCAAACGCGATTGCCGTCCAACCAAGCGCCCAGCCATTGATTTGACCGTAGAGCGCAAACCGGATGAATTCGACGGCATGACTGAACGGATTGAACGCACATATGTCACGCAGGACAGTCGAGGCTTCAGCCATTTTCCACAATGGATAAAGCGCGGTCGACAGGAAGAACATGGGAAAGATGACAAAGTTCATCACGCCGGCAAAATTCTCCAGCTGCCGGATTGTCGACGACAAAAACAATCCGAGTGCGCCCATCATCATACCGGTCATCAACAACACCGGGAAGAGAAGCAGATACCCGGTCACGGGAAAGTCGATACCGGCCAGCGCGGCTATTGCGAGAAATGCATAGACCTGGATGATGGAGATCACCGTGCCGGCAAACAGTTTGCAGACCAACAGCCACCAGCGCGGCATCGGGCTGGTCAGGAGCAGCCGCATCGATCCCATTTCGCGGTCATAAACCAGGCTAAGCGATGACTGCATGCCGTTGAACAGCTGAACCATGCCGCACAAGCCGGGCACGATATAGACTTCATAGGTGATGTAGGTCTGATAAGGCGGCGCAATCGAGAGCCCGAGCGCGGCGCGAAAGCCAGCGGCAAATACGATCAGCCAGACGAGCGGCCTTACCAGCGCAGCAAAAAACCGGCCGCGTTGCGATAAAAAGCGCAATCCCTCACGCTCGACAATGGCAATCAGGCAAATCAGCGCGCTTTTCATTGGGTTTCGCTTCCGGTCAGACGGTGGAAAAAGTCGGACAGCGGATCGCTGCCACGAACCTCCGCGCAAATCCCGTTGGCTGCGACCTGGCCGCGATGAAGCAGCACCAGTTGATCGGCATCGTCAACCTCGTCGACCAGATGGGTCGCCCAAAGCACGGTCAACCCGTCACCCGCAGCCAGTTGATGGACGTGTCTTGTGATTGACCGCCGCGCCTCGGGATCAAGGCCAACCGTCGGCTCATCCAGCAGCAGAAGTTCAGGCCCATGCAGCAATGCCCGCGCGATCTCGGTGCGCCGGCGATGGCCCCCATTGAGCGTGCGGACCTTTTCATCAACGCGCTCGGCCATGCCAAGCCGTTTCAGCGCCCGCTCGGCAAGCGATCGCGCCTTGGGGCGGGAAATCCCGTGCAGCGCGGCATAGTAGTATAGGTTCTGCCGCACGGTCAGATCGAGATCAAGCGTGGGCTGCTGGAACACGACGCCCATCTTCGACAGTGCCGTGCGCGGGTTTTGCGACAGATCGATACCGGCAATGGTCACCTTGCCGGCAGCCGGCAAAAGCAACCGCGTCAGCAAGGCAAACAGAGTGGATTTACCGGCGCCGTTCGGGCCGAGCAATGCACAGAAAGTTCCTGCGGTGATCTTGAAAGAGACGTTGTCGAGAGCACACTTGCTCCCATAGTGATGCGTCAATTCGCCTACAGTCAGACCACCTTTTTGGAATTTTCCGTTTTCATTCACTCGATGGTGATCTCTACTCTTTGCAGGTCGCTTCCAGGAACGCCAAACGAATAGGTTCCAGGCTTGATCGCCAAAAAGCTGATTTCGGCGGTTCCCGCTTCATCGAACTCCAGACTGTCGACACCAAGCGGCCTGATCTCAATGCCCTCTATAACAATCTCATCAATCCATATTGCGCGAAAAAACGCCGATCCCGCAAGGGCTAATTCCTGGCTGCCGTCAGCGGTAATTTCGATTTCATAGTACGTACCTGACTTCAGCTCCAGCTTGCCGGATTCCAGCAAAGGAACCCCGGAAGAAAGCGTAAGCTCGGGCAAATCGGCCCGGTTTTTCGATGACAAGATGCCTGCCTTTCCAAAATTATCGTCATCATCATCATCCGCCACCGCATTGCCGGCAAATGCTGTTGCCAAAACCGCTGCCAGTGCCAATCGTGTAAATATACGCATTTTCATCCCCATTTCATTTTTCGTTACTATTTGTCGGGGCGGTATGCCGCGCCCCACGGAAACCGGCCAACCTTGATGGTCTTGACCGGTTCAAGATTTTCCACATCGATGACGGTCACGTCACCGGACACCCCATTGGTCGTAAAAAGCCTGCTTTCGTCCTCATTGAAGGCCATGTGCCATACGCGCCGCCCGACCAGCAGATAGTCGAGCACCTTGTAGGTTTTCTGATCAACCACCGCGATATGATTGGCCGGACCGAGTGCGACGAACACATATTTGCCGTCGGATGTCATTTCGAATCCGACGGGCTGCACCCGGTCTGGATGAACGCCCTTGATGGCGAATTCGATTTTTCCCTTTTCTGCCTGCGTGGCGGCGTCGAAGACCGAAATTGTGCCGCCGATTTCCGAACTCACCCATAATTCGCTTCCATCATGGGTGAATTCGGCATGCCGTGGCCGCTGATCAACGAGCGTGTTGGCAACGATTTCCTGGGTTTTCGTATCGATCCAATGCGCCATATTGGTCGTCTCGGAGGTGGTTATGGCAAATTTGCCATTCGGCGATACCGCCATGCCTTCCGGCTCGATACCAACATCAATCTGGGCCACAACTTTACGCGTTTGTACATCCACCACCGTGGTAATCGCATCGTCTTCATTGGCGATATAAAGATGGCGGTTGTCCGGATGCAGCACGAATTGCTCCGGATCTTCGCCGGAAGGCAGTTCATGCAGGATTTTGCCCGTGTCCGGATCGATAACCTGCACCGCATCGCTGTCGGATGCGCACACATAAAGCACGGAATAATCCTTGGCGAAGGTGATACCGCGCGGCCGCTCGCCCACCTCTATCGTGCGGACCACCTCCAGCGTCGCCTCGTCGATCACGCTAAGCGTGTCATCCTTTTCATTTGAAATCCAGATTTCGCCGGCGGCTGAAACTCCGCATGCGATCATCACGAAGACAGCGGCACCCCCAATAGACTGCCATCGAAAATCCGGCATAGTTATCCTCCAAATGCTTTGCAATCTGATTCCGGCTTATCCAGCCCCAGCGTATCCATTTCATTGTGCTGGTGCAGAAAACCCTCGATCGGCGCCAACGCCACCACCGCACGTGGATGCGACAGCGGTATCGGCTGGCGCAACTGGCCGTTCCAGCTCCGGTAGCTGAGCTTACGGCCCTTAAAGGCCGCCAATTCGAATTCCCCGGAAAGAATATAGGAACGCAGGACATCCGCATCGCTGGAATTGGTCCGGGTCACCGCCTCGCCAATTGTGCGCGCCGCCACCCAGGCGGCATAATCCACCGAACGCATTGGCCGGTCGGCATGTTTTTGAAACCGGCTTTGCAGCTGGGCTGCGCCATGTTGTTCAACGGCGGCACTCCAGGTATCGGGCCGCAACCCTTCAGAGCCGGCAACCGGACGCGGCAACCAGCCATGATAGAGAAAGTACCGGCCGAAATCTCCAAGTTCATCGGCGATGACGAGCAGATCGTGATCGGGGAAATCCTGCACGAACAGCGGCACTTCACTTGCAGCGCTGCGCCGCACATCGGCGTCAAACTCCCAGGTTTTCCTGGCTTTGATATCTATTGTGTACTTTGCTGCGCTGCGCTCGATTGCAGCGGCAAATGCCTGATCGCCGGGATGGGCTCCTTCGATCAACACCCAGTCTTTCCAACGTTTGCGGACAGCAAATTGCGACAGGGCATCGGCCAGCATTGCGCGCGACGGGATGGCGTGAAGCAGATTGGCACGGCACTCCTGATTGCGCAGGAAGCCATCGGTTGCCGACGCGTTGATCAGGATTGCACCATCCGCCTCGGGCAGGTCGGCTACCGCCAGGAGGCTTTCTGCGGGCATGTTGGCCACGATCAGGCGGGACTGGCCAAGCAAGGCACGCGCCGCGGCAAGCAGTTCCTCGTCTTCTCCGACCAGGCGTGTCTGCAGGGTGTAGTTCTGTTTAAGAAATTTACCGGTCGTATTGTTGTCGGCGATGCCAAGTTGCACGCCGGCAATTCCCTGGTCCTCAGGCACTTCTTCGAGGTTTGACAATACCGGCGGTCGTGGCACCACTTGTTCAAGATAGCCGATCGTCACCATAAGGTCTTCGCCGGCTGCAACACTGACTTGGCTGAACAATACTGGAACAATAGCTAAAATTGTGAAAAGAACCGACTTCAATCTGTTTGGGAACATGTGCTTGCCAGGTTTTTTTGAATTGACAGTGTTCTGTATGCGGCTGGCAAAATCAATTAAAGTCGCTTTGGACTTTCGTACTAGCACGGCCCGGATTTGGCCTTTAGTCCACTGGATATCACGCAAACGTTTCTGATATTGGCGCAAACTCAAGGAAATTGCCGGAGAGAAGAAATGGACAAGAGGAGTATCCGCGGAGTGCATTTTGCATTGATTGTCGCAATGACAGCGGGATTGACTGCTATGCCCGCAAATGTGTTTGCTCATGGCGATGTCACCCCGCAAGCCGTAGACACATCAGGATTGCCCCAGCTGGGCGATGAATGGCTTGAAGAGAACCCCTGGAGGGACCCCGAAGGGGAAAACTGGGAACGGGCGCTTGAAGTTGGCGCGTCAGGCTATAATCAGAACTGCGCCAGATGCCACGGATTGGGTGCGGTTTCCGGCGGACTGGCGCCAGACCTTCGGTTTCTTGAAGCCGACATTGATGGTGATGAGTGGTTTGTCGAGCGGTTTCAAACCGGGTACACCCAAAACGGCATTACAAAGATGCCTGCATTTGGCGAATTGCTCAGCCAGGAAGCTGCCTGGGCGATCAGAACGTTTGTCGAAACAAGACCTGATGAGGGTGCCATTGAAGAGCATCTGGTGCAGTTGCAGGAGTTTCGTGATTATCTTCTAAAAAATGCGAACATCGTGGATACCGCCGCTCAGCCGGAATTTGCATCAATGAAAGATAGATTGGTCGAAATCGCCGGCATGATCGAAACCGGTTCCGGAGCGCCAGCAGCTGATTCTGTGGCCGCCCGGGCTGCTGCTGCGCTCAAAAACGGTGATAAAGGCGTGGCCGAAGCCGCCGAGATACTGACCATCGGCTTGTCAGCGGCCAAATGATGTTACGTTTCGCGGCGGCGTTCTTTCTCGCTCTCACACACGCCGCCGCCGCGCAAAACTGCGATAACGTCAAATCGGGGCTCGATGCCAATCGAAAACCGCAAAATACCGCGCGCGATATCATCGGGCAAAGCCTTGATCAAATCGTCGAGCGCGGATGGATCATGATCGCGGTCTATGAGGATTTCGCTCCTTATTCCTATAAGGAGGACGGAAAACTGAAGGGTGTCGATGTCGAGATAGGCCGGCATATGGCCGGGGAACTCGGGGTCGAAGCGCGGTTTCTCGTCCGCATGGCCGATGAGAATGTCGATGCCGATTTGCGCAATAATGTGTGGCGCGGGCCGCTTATTGGCGGCCGGATTGCCAATGTCATGATGCATGTTCCCTATGACCGCGCCCTGGCGTGCCGCAACGAGCAGGTCGTTTTCAACGGTCAGTATTTCAACGAGAAGATCGCTGTCGCTTATGCCACTTCGGAATATCCAGATGGCGGTCCGACGCCCGTATATTTCCGCTATGACAAGGTCGGCGTCGAAAACGACACGCTGTCGGATTTCTATCTTACCGGATTGGCCAATGGCCAGGTCGCACCAAATGTGCGGCGTTTTCCCGACTATGAAACCGCCATGTCGGAACTTGGCAAAGGGACAGTCAAGGCTGTGATGGGGCCGATTGGGCAACTGGAGCATTACCTTGGCGACGGGATTGCAATTCACCAGCCACCTCTGCTCGGACTTGCCCGTTCGCAATGGCCGCTTGGTGTCGCGGTGCGTCACAACTGGCGCCCGCTTAGCTACGCGATCGACGACATCATGACCAATGCGGTCGGCGATGGAACGATGGAAGCGATTTTCAAACGTCATGGTTTGAGCTATTCACCACCAAAGTGGTGAGCCATTCACTTGACCTTAAGTCGGCTGTACCCGATATTTCAACTAAGGCGTTTTGCGGTAACTGGAACCGCGACAACGCCTGTATCGGATTGGAACCATCGAAGCATTTTTCACACATATGATTCTGTTTGGGCGAAAAATGCCCTAGTTGATCGACTGCTGAGGCTGTTACAACCTGTTCGTGATGATGGGCGGCGACCCATCGGGCAGACATGCCGAACGTGATAACACAGAAAGCTGCAACTGATGCGAATTCTCATCACCGATGATCACCCGCTCTTCAGGGAAGCGCTTCGCGGCGCGATTACGGCCTCATATCCTGATGCAGAGATTGTGGAGTCTTCATCGGTCACCGATTCCATCGAGTTGTTGAGCACCGATTCCTCCTTCGATCTGGCGCTATTGGACTTAAGTATTCCCGATACGGAAGGGTATTACGGCTTGATGGAAATGCGCGCCAGATTTTCCAGGCTCCCGATTGTCATTGTCTCAGGCCACGAAGACGCCCGGATCATTCGGGATGTGATGTCGCATGGCGCGCTCGGCTTCATCCCCAAATCGTCGCGAAAAGACGTCCTGATTTCAGCGATCAAACAGGTGATCGAAGGCGAGATATTCCTGCCGGAAGACTATAGTGAGGGCGATGTTGAGCAGCCAGAGGAAATCGCCCGCGATGAGCTGTTGGAACGGCTGACGAGATTGACGCCGCAGCAGTTGAAGGTTTTGAAAATGTTGCGCGATGGCCTGTTGAACAAGCAGATTGCCTATGAGTTGGGGGTTGGTGAAACCACCATAAAGGCCCATGTTTCAGAAATCCTGCGCAAGCTTGAGGTCTACAGCCGCACCCAGGTGGTCATCCAGTTGAACAAGCTGGACATCAGTGATTTGACGGAATTTGCCCGCAACAAGTTCGGTTGAACGATCTTTCCAACCGGACGATTCCATTTAAGCAAGACACGCTCTAGCCGCTGACCATCTTTGAGATCAACGCCCTAAGGCTGGCCGGCTTGATTGGCTTGTACATCAGTTCCAGCCCATAAAATCTGGTGGTGGTTTCCAGCCTTTCAGTCGGATCAGCCGTGACGATCAGCGCCGGCAGATGTTGACCTAGATAGGCCCAGACCGCTTTGACAACCTCAGTTCCAAGATCACCCTGATCAAGCTGCTGGTCGGCAATGATCAGGTCCGGAATCCAATCCGTATCGTTGAGGGCCGAAATAGCCTCTTCAGCGGTGGATGCCGCCACGACTTCGCATTTCCATGAATGCAACAGGGTCGTCATTGCCTCGATGACAACCGGCTCGTTTTCTAAAACGAGAATGCGAGTTCCGGTCAGAACCGCGGCCATCGACGAGGTCTGTTTTGCGCCGGTTCTTTCTCTCGAAAGCGGTGCGGTGGTCAGCGGCACCTCGATGCGAAACGTGGTGCCATTGTCTGGACGCGACAAGAGCGAAATATAATGTCCAAGCGACGCCGCCATCCGCTCGACAATGGACAGGCCAAGCCCCAATCCGGCACCGAAATCGTCATACCCGCCACGCCTGACATTGCCACGGTGAAATTCCTCAAAAACCGCGTCTTGTTGTTCCTCGGGAATTCCGATGCCGCTATCGGTGATCTGGACCATCACCACGTGTTGCCGCAACCGCCCGCAAACCAGAACGCCGCCATTTTCCGTATAACGCAGTGCATTGGATACAAGATTTTGCAAAATGCGCCGCAGCATTGTGCGATCCGATAAAACGTAGGCATCGGATTTTCGAAATTTCAGCCGCAATCCCTTGGCGCGGGCAAGCGGCATAAAATCGGATTGCAGGCTTTCGAATATCGGCCCCAGAGCCACTTTGTCGATATTCGGTTGTGTCACGCCCGCATCGAGCCTTGAAATATCGATCAATGTTCCAAGCAACTCATTCATTGTTTCCAATGAATGCTCGACCTGCTTGACCAGGCCCAGTCCGCGATCCGATGTTTGCAAATCAGCGAGCACCGAAATCGACAACAGCGCCGCATTGAGCGGCTGCAGGACATCATGGCTGGCTGCGGCCAGAAACCGGGTCTTTGACAAATTGGCTTTTTCCGCAGCTTCCTTTGCGACCTCAAGCTCGGCATTGACGCGTTCGAAGCGGCGAACCGCATTGGTCAGTTCGTCCGTGCGCCGCTTGACCTGGCCATCCAGGCTGATCGCGGTCTGAAACAGCGAGAACGCATTGCCCTGCTGATCCATGACGCTTTCAACCCGGTGCATCAGCGACTGATTGATCCGCCTGAGGCGTTCGATTTCAGATAGTTGTTCGGCCATCTTTATCAACAGGATTGTTCTTGACTGCGCCAAAGGCAATGCCGGTCAGCGTCTGGTTTAAGTGCATGGAGCGGTATTGCTCGCCATAGGTGTTGAACCCAACGATACGATGATCTCGATAGATTTTCGAAATCTTGTGGGTGACCTGCCGGTTTCTGGCGTCGATCTGTCTGAGCACGCAATCGAATCCCAAAACAAAATCAATCTCACCCAGCTTTTCATCGATGCTGGACAAGACCTCCTGGGTCGTTCTTGCCATCCCGGTCTGCTCGGCCACCGTTAGAACAATCCCGTCGTCGATGGCACAGAAAAACGACAGCGAGCCGTCATCATTGACCTTCTGGATTGAGCGGCAATAATATTCTCCCCCCACCCGCATCACCAATGGATGGGATGCAAAACTCTGTGGATTCAGCGCATTGGGATCTGAACCGATAACCTCCGCATAGGCCTGGGCGGCGGGCATCGCATTTAATTCATGGACGATACGGTGATCGGGATCTGAGCGGGTGACGACAAGCTTTTCCTGACTGGGAATAAAATTATCCGTCTTGAAGATCTGCAAATGCAGATCGGTCCGTACCAGGATCAAAATGGCGCAAACATCAAGCTTTTCCCCGTTGAGCACCAAGCTCGTATTCTTGAAATCAAGGCCGTCTCCGGCCGAACCACCGAGCAGCGGTACATCGTCCAGCCCCCAGTATAAGGCGGCGGTAACCGCTTCTTCCATAAACGAGATGCCGTCCATGAGACACAGCGCAAACGTGCTGTCCAGTTTACCATTACCAGCCACGAAATGCTCTTTTCTGGCGTTGACGGTGGCAGCGATTTCCTCGATGTGCCCGCCGCTCTTCGGCATGACCGGACAGGCGTCGAAGGTGAACCTTTTGGCCGGAAAAAGCAGAATGATCACCCTGCCCTGCTCGAGCCCGTGCGGCGTAATCTCGCCGGCTGTCGAGCAGGCGGCGTAGTCAAGTCCGGGCGCCGAACGACGCATGAGGTCAACCACGTCTTCTTCGCTGCACGACATTTTGGAAAAATAAATAAGTGCAAAGCCAAAAGCGTCCGACGAGACGGCGGCAGCCAACGCCTCGTCAAGCGGTTTTGTCAGCTCCTCGCCTGTATACAGGCAGTGCACACCGCTCGAATACTCAATCGAACCGCAATTCACTCCGATACTCCTCCCCAAAATATCTCCGCACGAAACCGTACCTTTGCACAAAAGTACAGTATACATGCTTTTTTTTTCGCCGCAGGTTTAGCGGGCAGACTTGGAGGCAATCATGGATTTGAGTGGCCAGCAGTTAATCGCGGCAGACCGCGTTTTCGTTTGGGAAAAATTAAACGATCCGGAGATTTTGAAACGATGCATCCCCGGATGCGAAACGCTCGAACAGCAGGGCGAGGATGCATTTAAGGCGACCGTCGTGTTGAAGATCGGCCCAGTTAAGGCTAAATTCAGCGGTGCCGTCGAACTGAAGGATAAAGTCTATCCAGAGAGTTACCGTATCGTTGGTGAAGGGGCTGGCGGAATAGCCGGTTTTGCCAAAGGCGGTGCAACAGTTCGCCTTGAGGAAAAATCAGGCGAGACACTGTTGATCTATGATGTCGATGCGCAGGTGGGAGGAAAGATTGCGCAACTCGGCTCTCGGCTGATCAAGTCAACATCAGCGAAACTTGCCAAACAGTTTTTTGCCAAGTTCGATGAAGTTGTACTCAGCGAAATCAACGCATAAAAGCGTCAACCTAGGAGGAGTATGAAATTGTCTGGTGGATTACTCAAAAAAATCATGAGCCTGTTTGGCGGTGGAGCTTCCAGCGCACCCCAGGCTGCTGCGGTTCAACAGACCGAAAAGCCACAGGCCGCGCCGCGTAGTGCAAAAGTTGCGCCGACGGGCACCAAAACAAGCAAAACACCGAGTACGGAGAAAAAAATGGCATCTGTCGAGATTAGCGTAAACGGCAAGGCAACGTCCGGGGAGGTCGAGGACGGTACGCTTTTGGTGACGTATCTGCGCGAGAACCTCAATTTGACAGGAACACATGTGGGCTGCGACACATCCCAGTGTGGCGCCTGCGTCGTTCATATGGATGGCAAGGCGGTCAAGGCCTGTACCGTTCTGGCTGAGCAGGCATCGGGCTCGCAGATCACAACCATTGAGGGACTAGCTTCCGGCGGTGACTTGCATCCCGTCCAAAAGGCATTTCACGAAAATCACGGTCTGCAGTGCGGTTTTTGCACCACCGGCATGATCATGACGGCGGTGGATATGATCGAGCGGGCAAAGGCCAATGGCGCAACGCTGGACGAAGCATCGATACGCGAACAGCTTGAGGGCAATATTTGCCGCTGCACCGGATATCACAACATCGTCAAAGCAATTGAATCTGCCGCCGGCGAGATGGCCTGACCGAACCCTTAGAACCGCCACTCGAACAGCAGTAATTCCCGGGCTTCGGGCCCGAAATGAAATTTGGAGGAAAGCCACATGGGCATGGAAGGCATCGGCGCAAAAGTGCTGCGCAAAGAAGACAAGCGCTTCATCACCGGCAAGGGAAAATATACGGATGACCACAAGGTGGCGGGTATGCAATACGCCGCTTTTGTACGCTCTCCGCATGCCCATGCCCGCATCAAGGGGATCGACAAATCCGCTGCTGAATCGATGCCGGGTGTTACAGCGGTTCTCGACGGCAAACAGCTTACCGGCGACGGTATCGGCAATATCATCTGCGGCTGGATGATCCATTCCAAAGACGGTTCGCCAATGAATATGGGCGCCTGGTCGGCGCTGGCAACCGAACATGTTCGCTATGTGGGAGATGCCGCCGCGGTGGTTATCGCCGAAAGCCAAAGTGAGGCAAAGGCGGCAGCAGAAGCAGTCAGCATCGACTACGAAGTCCTGCCGGCAGTGGTCGATGCGGTCAAAGCGATGGGCGATGGCGCCCCGCAGCTGCATCCCGAAGCAGCCAACAATATCATCTACGACTGGGAGATCGGTGACGAGGCGCCGACCGATGCGGCGCTTGCCGGGTCAGCCAAGATCGTCGAACTGGATATCACCAACAACCGGCTTTCGCCCAACCCGATGGAACCACGTTCGGCGCTGGCGCTTTATGACGAAGCAGAAGACCACTACACGCTTTACACAACCAGCCAGAACCCGCATGTGGCAAGGCTGGTGCTGTCGGCGTTCTACCAGGTTGCGCCCGAGCACAAACTGCGCGTGATTGCGCCGGATGTCGGTGGCGGTTTCGGCTCGAAAATCTACATCTACCCGGAAGAAATCGTATGCCTTTGGGCGGCGAAGCGTGCCGGCGTGCCAGCGGTCAAATGGACCAGCGAGCGCACCGAAGCCTTTTTGACCGACGCGCATGGCCGCGATCATATCACCAAGGCGAAGATGGGGTTTGACGCCAACAACAAGATCACCGGTTTCAAGGTTGAAACGGTTGCCAATCTCGGCGCCTACATGTCGCTGTTTTCGTCTTCGGTACCGACCTATCTTTATGCAACATTGTTGTCGGGCCAGTACAACATCGCCAACATCCACTGCAACGTGAAGACGGTTTATACCAACACCACGCCGGTTGACGCCTATCGCGGCGCCGGCAGGCCGGAAGCGACCTATGTAGTCGAGCGTATGATGGAAACGGCAGCGCGCGAACTGGGCGTTGACCCGGCTGAATTGCGCCGGGCAAACTTCGTCACCGAATTCCCGCATCAAACGCCGGTGATCATGGCCTATGATGCCGGTGACTATTCAGCCAGCCTCGACGCTGCCATGGCTGCCTCTGATTATGCAGGCTTTGCAGCCCGCAGGGCCGACGCTGAAAGCCGCGGCAAGCTCAGAGGCATCGGCATGTCCTGCTACATCGAAGCATGCGGCATCGCGCCGTCTGCAGCCGTTGGCTCTCTTGGCGCCGGTGTCGGGCTTTGGGAATCAGCTGAAGTCCGCGTCAATCCGGTCGGCACGGTTGAAATCCTGACCGGATCACACAGCCACGGCCAGGGACATGAGACAACCTTTACCCAGCTTGTCTCCGATAGGTTTGGCGTGCCTACCGACAATGTGCAGATCGTTCATGGCGACACCGACAAGGTGCAGTTCGGCATGGGCACCTACGGCTCGCGCTCCGGTGCTGTCGGCATGTCGGCGATCGTCAAGGCACTCGACAAGGTTGAGGCCAAGGCGAAGAAAATCGCTGCCCATATGCTTGAGGCCGATGAAGGTGACATCGTCATCGAAAACGGCGAAGTGACGGTAGCTGGAACCGACAAGAAACTGGGATGGCATGAGGTCTGCCTCGGTGCCTATACCGGCCACAACCTGCCCGACGGCATGGAACCCGGACTGAAGGAAGGGGCGTTTTACGATCCCACCAACTTCACCTTCCCCGCAGGCTGCTACATCTGCGAGGTCGAGGTTGATCCGGAGACCGGTGTTACAGACGTCATCCAGTTCGTTGCCGCTGACGATTTCGGGAAAATCATCAACCCGATGATCGTCGAAGGCCAGGTCCATGGCGGCATAGCCCAGGGTATCGGACAGGCGATGATGGAGCACGCCATCTATGACGATGAGGGCCAGCTTCTAACGGCCAGCTACATGGACTACCAGATGCCGCGTGCCGGCGACCTGCCGAGCTTTAAGGTTTCAACCAGTGAGACGCTCTGCCCCGGCAATCCGCTTGGAATGAAGGGCTGCGGTGAGGCCGGCGCCATTGGTTCACCACCGGCATTTATGAACGCGATAACCGATGCGATCAGTAACAACACGTTGGCAATGCCCGCAACGCCGCAGCGCGTTTGGGCGGCAATCAACGGCTAAGGAGGACAAAATCATGACAAGTGCAAAATACCACCGCGCCTCTTCCGTTGATGAAGCGGCCAGTCTGGCAGGTTCGGCCAGCGATCCTAAATACATCGCAGGCGGGCAAACCCTGATCCCGACGATCAAGCAGCGTCTTGCCGAACCAAGTGACCTGATTGACCTGCGTCACATCGGTGCAACCAAGGGTATTTCTGTGAGCGGATCACAGGTTACAATCGGTGCGACGACGACGCATGCGGAAGTGGCCTCTTCTGCCGAACTGCGCGCCGTCTGCGCGGCGCTTTGCGATCTGGCGAGCCAAATCGGCGACCCGGCCGTGCGCCATATGGGCACGCTTGGCGGTTCGATCGCCAACAATGACCCGGCCGCCGACTATCCGGCTGCAATGCTGGCGCTCGATGCCCAGATTACCACCAACCAGCGCACCATCAGCGCAAGCGATTATTTCGTCGGCCTGTTCGAGACGGCCCTCAACGATGGCGAAGTCATCACAGAGGTCTCGTTTAACGCCCCGGACAAAGCAGCCTATGAGAAATTCCCCAACCCGGCATCGCGATATGCCATGGCGGGTGTTTTCGTGGCCAAGTCGGGCGGAGGCGTAAGGGTTGGCGTGACCGGAGCCGGATCTGACGGGGCATTCCGCCACGAGGGAATGGAGCAGGCGCTATCAGGCAACTGGTCGGCAGATGCTGTTGCAGATGTCGCAGTTGACACGGCCAGCATGTTATCCGACATACACGGCGATGCTGCCTATCGCGCCAATCTGGTCAAAGTCATGGCCAAACGCGCGGTCGCGGCGGCGGGATAGAGTTCCATTTTGGAGTACAACTATATGTTCACTGTGAAATTCACGCCTGCAAAACTCCCCTCGCACCGGCATATGCTTGCCGGTGCTGCGGCCCTGGCTGCGGCATTTGCGCTTGCGCAACCGGCTTATGCCGATGGGCATTTGAAAGCAGGCGAGAAAGTTTTTAAAAAATGCAAGGCTTGCCATACCGTTGGTGAGGATGCCAAGAACAAGGTCGGACCTCATCTCAATGATGTCTTCGGCCGGACCGCAGGCACGATTGAAGGTTTTAAATATTCCAAGGCCATGATCGCCGCAGGCGAAGGCGGCCTGGTCTGGAATGATGAAACGATTACCGAATTCCTCAAAAAGCCGAAGAAATTCATCAAGAAAACCAAAATGAGCTTTGCTGGCTTGAAAAAAGATCAGCAGATCACGGATCTGATGGCCTATCTGAAGACGTTTTCACCGGATGCGGCAACAGACTGATCTGCTTTCAGAGCGTTTCACCTCGTGTGACGACCTTCCCATCCAACCGCTGCATGATGGCGGTTGATATGATATCCCCCTTGACCAGCCGCAATGCGAGCTGGTCATCGGGCGACAGCGCAAGAGCGGTAGACATGCCATCGGCAACGGCTGCGGTGTCGGCAACAACGCTTACCGTTTTCCAGGCTGGCTGCTCATCTGTGCGGCCCGGGGCCAGAATGTGTCCGGACCCATCTGCAAACATGAACCCGTCTGAAGCCGTCGTTGCCACGGCCTGATTTTTCAGTTGCAACTCAGCAAGCATATCTCCGGCCTGATTGGCCACACCTATGGCGGCAGCCCTGTCACCCACACGATATTCGCCAATATTGACCACCGCCTGATCATAGCCATGAGACGATAGTGTCTCCGCTACGCGGTCGGTGGCAAAGCCCTGCGCAATACCGTTGAATGTGATCGACATGCCAGCTTGCGTAAAGGCGATCTCACGATCATCAAATCGAACATGCCGCCAGCCGATCCTGTTCCAGATTTCCTCACCCAGCGCCTGGCCGGAGCCAGCGACGCGAAGCTTTGCGGCAAAAAGCGGCTGGATGGTTGGATCGAACAATCCGTCCGACTGTGCGTGGACCCGGTCCGCAATCTGGACCAGGCGGGCAAATTCCGGCGGCATTGTCAGTCTTCCGGTCCGGTTCAGCACAGACAATTGCGAACCGGGATCATAGATTGAGAACAGGTGCTCGATCCTGCTGATCGTGTCACGCGCCGCCGCCAAGGCGGTATCCCTGCCGGCATCGGGCCCATGAAGGGCAATGGAAATATCCGCGCCGAATGCGCGGCCGCGCCAGACCGCATCGGCCTTACCGGTCAAGGCACCAATCGAGCCGGCTGAAAAAGCCGCAATCGCCAAAAACCGCCTCCGCGTGATCATGCCAATTCCTTCTCGCGAACCGGTTTCGTCCGCAACTGTTTGCCCTTATCTGCTAGTCTTAGCGGCACGCATTTTTTGCGGTCCTCATAGATTGTTACGCAATCAAGGCACTGAAAACATTCGTCATAACGTATTGAGCCATTTGGCTTGATTGCCTTGTAAGCGCAGCTGACCCTGCAAAGCTGGCACGGACTGCCGCAATCGGCACGCCGCTCAATCCAATCCCTGCCCCGCAGCAGACCGCCGATCGCCATAAAGGCACCAAGCGGGCAAATGTAGCGGCAAAATCCCTTGAAGACGACCATGCTGATCAGAAGCAATCCAACCGCATAGGCAACGAAATACCATTCGCGCACGAAATAGGTGGTGACCGCGGTCTTAAATGGCTCGACTTCAATCAGTTTGCTATTGAGCGCAGGTGACAAAAACGCGCTTGCCACAAGCACGACAAGAACAACATATTTCACCCAAACCAATTGCCGGTCCAATCGCGCCGGAATATCGATCTGTCTGATTTTGAGAAGGCGGCCGATATGGTGGGCAAATTCCTGCATCGCGCCAAACGGGCACAGCCAGCCGCAAAAAAGTCCCCTGCCCCAATAGACGAACGACAACAATACCACAGCCCAGATCAAGAGCGAGAACGGATCGTAGACCAAAAATTCGAGACTTCTTCCTTCCGCCAATGCCTTCATGACGCCAAGCGGTGTCACGATGGACAATTGGCCCTGCCCCCACCAGCCGACGAAACCGATCACCAACGCCAGGACGGAAAGGCGAATGGCGGTATAATGGCGATGACCAGCCAGTCGCGGCATAAAGAAGATCATGGCTCCACAGACAACCACAAGCATTATGGTAAGCCCGATCATGTCCGCGCCACGCTGTGCCAGCGCCTGCTTCCAGGGCGGTTCAGGCTGCGGCGGAACATCGCGATTGTAAAACCGCTCCGGCATTTGATACATCACAGAAAAGTCGACGGAGCCAATTTCCGGACGAAACACTCCGTGTTTGCGAACTGCACGTAGGGAAAGCGCCCACTCCCGCGTCGGATCAAATCCGAGCCGCCGGTCGGTACGCAAAATCATCGCCTCGCCCTCAGGCACACCACTTTTCAACTCGACATCAAGATCGGAATCGCGCAGCGCCACCGGAAATCCGTCCTGAGAGGCAGAAATCAGGTCGGGACTGGTGTTGCGGACGAAATCCTCCGACACCAGCCCGTGCCGGCCGGCTTCAATCATCAAAATCGGCTCATCGTCTTTCGAAATCTCGACAAAGCGCTGCAATTCGCCAAAAGAGTATTTCGACAGCACTGCCCTTGCGATTGCTGGTGAACCGATATCAACAACCCACAGATCAATGTAGACCCCGTCGGGCTCGTCGAGCGCTTCAGGATCATCGTCCGCCCAAAGCGTCCCGGCAAAGGCCGACTGTAGCTCCGCATTGTTGACGATGCGCCGCTTGGCAATACCCTGTTCGACCAGCATATCCCAGGTGAATTTTTCGTCGTGATCGAGCTTGGGGTTGACCGGGATGCGCGGCCCGAAGCCAGCGAATTTATCGCGGGCAATGGCAAATGCAGCGCCGAGAACTGATTCATGGGCAATGCGAACACTCGCGGTCGCCTTGGCTACCCCATCCAGATAGACCAGTGAGCTGCCGGAGCGCTGGTCGCCATAGGGAACGCCAACCACCAGCGAATCGTTGATCGAATATCCCTTATATTGGGTGACGAATTCATGGAACAAAGCGCCGTCGAGCCCGGAGACAAAGATCGGCTCTTTGTGCTCGACAAGGTCCACGTCGATGAATTTTCCTTCCAGCGTGATTTGAACGAACAGATTAATCGTTGTACCGGAAAAGCCGGGCAGCGGCGCCAGCGGCACGCTTTCAAAAGCGTAACCGGCAACACGTCCGTCCAGATTGATAAGCTCCCAGCCACCATCACCGATCGGTTCGCCCAACGCATAAGGCGGCTCGATATGGGCCGATGCTGCCTCACGCTCCATGGTCTCAGCAATGGCCGCAGAAGTCACCGAGTATAAAAGACATATCGCTGCCGCCAAGATCGGCAACAGCCTCCCGGCTAACATCATTGCAACAGGCCCTTTCATTGAGAAACAATCTCACGAGACAAGAACCGTTTCAATGCATCTCCTCCCAAAGTACAGGGTTCGGGCACTGGCTGATCTGCGCCAACAGGCAAAATACCTGTTGACAAGGCCCATGCGTTTTCCTTGCGCCGGTGAAGTAGCACTTTTGTGCAATTGTCATCGGGCAACTTTTTTGCTTTTGCTATCTGATAGTTACGCGAAGCTTAGTTGATATTTGCACTCAACGAATTTTACATACTACTGCACATTTCGCGCGCAAGGGGGGTCCTGTGAAAGGGAAAACACTGGCATTTGCCATTTTGGTATTCGCTACGGCTGCAGCACGAGCAGACGACGATGATGATGATGACGAAATTGCGGGGACGCCGCTGTTCGATGTTGTCGTAGGCACATCACTCATGACCGACTACATCGACGGGGCAGAAAGCCTCAGCGATGGAAAACCGGTGATCAAGGGCGAAATAGAATCCAGCTTTGGCCCGGCATATTTTGGTGCTTCGGTTGCCAATGTCCGCGTCGGGCTCGACGATGATGATGATGACGACGATGACGATGACGATGACGACGATGATGATGACGCGACCAACAATGGTAATGTAAACAACGTCGCTGCCCGCATGGCAGGTGTAGCAGGTGCAGAACCGGTGGCGCACGCTGAAATCATACTCTTTGCCGGCCTGCGTCCGGAAGCCGGTCCTTTTGAATTCGACATCGGATTAAGTCACACGATCTATCCGGGCCTGTCAGCAGCCAATGAAACAACGATCTATACCGAGGTGGAAATCGAGCCGTTCGAGGGGCTCGAAATGGAAGCGGAGGTTGAGTACTCGTTTGAGGGACAGGAATGGGAGTTCGGCCTGGCGGGTGAATTTGAGGTCTACGACTCACTGTTCCTGCAAGCTGGAATTGGTCATGAACTGGAGCCTGACGAGCCCGGTGTCACGTTCTGGCATACCGGCCTTCGCTATGAAATAAACGAATACGCATCGGCCATGGTGCGGTATCATGGTGGTGAAAACGATTTTCACACCGTTGTTGCCGGAATCGCGTTCCAGACAAGCCTCAGGTCGCTGATACCGGATTGATGCACGGCAGACGGGGTCAGAGCGTATTCTGACCCCGGCTCCGGACCGCTTCAGCAGCATTCAAACGACTGCACTTTGGGTCCCTGCGATCATTCAACCGAAAGATTGATTTAAGCTGATGACAAACGGCGCAGGATCGGCTAACGGTAATACCGTTGTGGATCGTAAGATCCTACCCATTTGTGGGAGAGAGCTTCATCTGGAAGCCGCCGAAGGGGAAATCGCCCGAAATCTCTCAGGCAAAGTGTACCGTGGATGGGACAAACAACTCTGGAAAGTCGGGGAAACCCCGCGCCGAAGGTGTAAGCATTGCCGACAGAGTTCCGGTAATGTGAGTCTCTCAGGCTTCTGACAGAGGGGCACATTCTTGCCGCGCCACCCGCGCGGTATGGCTGTGTTTGAACTCTGGAGGTACCATGGGCGACGCCAAGACACTAAGACAACTCCCGCTAAAAAAGCTTCATGAAGCAGCAGGCGCCACATTTGGCGGCTTTGCCGGCTGGTCAATGCCGCTGACCTACAAACCGGGCGTGATGAAGGAACATCTTCACACACGCGAACATGCCGGCCTGTTTGATATTTCTCACATGAAGCTGGTGCTGATCACGGGCCTGCAATCAGCTGCGTTTCTGGCTCATTTGTGCCCGATCGATCCGGACAACATTTTGGACGGGCATGCAAAACTGACGTTCCTGTTGAATGGTGAGGCGGGGATTATCGACGATCTGATTGTCACCAGGCTTGGCGCAACGCGGTTCATCGCGGTGGTCAATGCCGGCAATGCAGAACGCGACCTCGGCCATATGCACCACCACGCCGCCGCTTTTGACTGCAAGATCGAAGAGTTGGAATTTGCGTTTCTGGCGTTACAGGGGCCGGATGCCGCCGCGCTGATGTCAATGGCCAGTTTCGATGTCGAAGACCTTCGCTTCATGCAAGCAAAGGAACCAAAGGCCGGCTGGTTCGTCAGCCGTTCCGGATACACAGGCGAAGACGGATTTGAACTTGCCGCGCCGGCAGACGACGTCATGAAACTTGCAGAAAAGCTTCTGGCCGATGATCGTTGCCAGTGGGTTGGCCTTGCCGCGCGCGATTCGCTTCGTCTGGAGGCGGGCTTGTGTCTGCACGGCTCGGATATCGACGAGACGACAACGCCGCTCGACGCCAGGCTGATGTGGGCGATCCCCAAGGCGCTGCGTCAGACGGGAAACTTCATCGGCGCCGATGCGTTGCGTCTAGCGATGGAAAACGGCGCGAAGCAAAAGCGCGTTGGCTTGAAGCCGGATGGGCGCCAACCCGTTCGCGCCGGGGCGAAACTCTATACCAGCGATGGCGAGCTGGCCGGCCGGGTTACCTCAGGCGGTTTTGGACCGTCGGCTGGACATCCGGTTTCGATGGGCTATGTCGCCTTTGAACTTGGCGAACCTGGAACGGCCTTGCTGGCTGAGGTTCGCGACAGGAAAATTCCGATCACCGTTACTGCACTTCCATTTGTCTCACCACGCACATTCAAGGGAAAATGACCATGGCAACAAAATACTTCACCGATGACCACGAGTGGATTTTGGTCGATGGCGGAACCGCAACCGTGGGTATTACCGATCACGCGCAGGAACAGCTTGGCGATATCGTGTTTGTCGAATTGCCGCAAAGCGGAGCCAGCCTCACCAAGGGAGGGTCTGCCGCAGTGATTGAATCGGTCAAGGCAGCGTCGGATGTTTACGCGCCGATGGATGGCGACGTTTCGGAAGTCAATGACGCATTGGAAGCCGAGCCGGCCAAGCTTAATAGCGAAGCGGAAGGCGGTGCCTGGCTCTGGAAAATGTCAATCGCCGATGAAAGCCAGCTCGAAGGGCTGATGGATGAGGCAGCGTACAAGGCACATATCGCATGACACTGCAAAGCATGGCAAACATGTCTGGATCAAACAATCAATTTTCCGCACGTCACATCGGCCCCTCAAAGGATGATGAGCACAAGATGCTGGCAGCGCTTGGAATTGACACGCGCGAAACACTGATCAACACCATCGTTCCGGATTCGATCCGGCTTGGCCGCGATCTCGATCTGCCGGAAGCGGTGGGCGAACATGCAGCACTGGAAGAACTCGCCACGATCATGGGTGAAAACGTGATCAGCAAGAGTTTTTACGGGCAAGGCTATCATGGTTGCCACGTTCCGCCGGTCATTCAACGCAATTTGTTTGAAAATCCAGCCTGGTACACCGCCTATACGCCATATCAATCGGAAATCAGCCAGGGCCGTCTGGAACTTCTGTTTCATTTCCAGACGCTAGTCACGGAACTGACCGGCCTGCCTGTCGCGTCTGCTTCGCTGCTTGACGAGGCGACGGCAGTGGCGGAAGCCGCCGGTATCGCTTTTCGCCATCACCGCAGCAAACGAACCGGCTATGTGCTGGCAGGTAATCTGCATCCGCAAACACGCGGCGTGCTTGAAACCCGAGCCGGCACGATCGGCATAAGCCAGGACGACGAGATCGGCGAGAACACCGCCGCCGTCATCATCGCCTGGCCGGACACGCATGGCATCTATGGCGACCATGGTGCACTCGTTCAGGCGGCAAAGGAAGCCGGCGCGCTGGTCATTGCGGTTGCCGACCCGCTGGCTTTGACGCTAATTGAGGCGCCTGGCGACTGGGGCGCGGATATCGCTGTCGGGTCGATGCAACGCTTTGGCGTGCCAATGGGTTTTGGCGGACCGCATGCGGCCTATATGGCGGCCACCAATGCGCTGACGCGGCTGATGCCGGGTCGTATCGTCGGCCAGTCGGCCGACGCCAAGGGCCGGCCCGGCTACCGGCTTGCCCTGCAGACCCGCGAGCAGCACATTCGCCGCGACAAGGCCACATCGAATATCTGCACGGCGCAGGCCTTGCTCGCCAATATGTCCGCAGCCTATGCAATCTGGCATGGGCCGGAAGGGTTGAGAGCGATTGCCGCGCGCGTACACCATTTTGCCGGCCGCTTTGCTTCAGCGATTAAGGCGGCGGGCCTGGATATTGCCGGAGACGCCTTCTTCGACACCGTCACCGTGTCAATCGACAACGGGGCCAAAGCAATCGCTACGGCGGCATTGGATGCCGGAATGCTTCTGCGCGTCATCGATGAAAACACGCTTTCCGTCGCATTCGACGAGGTAACTTCCGATGCCGAACTGTCTGCGCTTCTGGTTCTGTTTGGCGCAACGGAAGATGGCTCTGCCCGGTCAGCCCTGCCAGCAGGGCGTGATGCACGGCAGTTCCTGACCCAGGAGATATTTCATCAGGTCCGCTCGGAAACCGACATGATGCGTTTTCTTCGCCGGCTTGCCGATATGGATCTGGCGCTCGACCGGGCAATGATCCCACTGGGCTCCTGCACGATGAAGCTCAATGCGGTGGCCGAGCTGATGCCCGTAAGCTGGACATCGGTGAACGCATTGCATCCGTTTGCACCAGCCAGCCACGTTACGGGCTACCGCCGGATGATTGATGATGTCGACCAATGGCTAAGCGAAATTACCGGCTTCGACAAAGTGTCGTTCCAGCCAAATGCCGGCAGTCAGGGAGAATATGCGGGCCTGTTGGCCATCCGCCGCTATCACCAGTCGTTGGGTCAGCAGGAGCGGAATATCTGCCTGATCCCGTCATCGGCCCATGGCACCAATCCGGCCAGCGCCCAGATGGCAGGCCTCGACGTTGTTGTGGTCAAATGCACCAGCAATGGCGATATCGATATTGCCGATCTGGAAGCAAAGGCGGCCGAACATGGCGACCGGCTGGCGGCGCTGATGCTCACCTATCCATCGACCCACGGTGTTTTCGAGCAGGGTGTCAGACTGATGTGCGACACCATTCACCAGCAAGGCGGACAGGTCTATCTGGACGGTGCGAACCTCAATGCTTTGGTAGGCCTTGCCCGTCCCGGTGATTTCGGCGCCGATGTCTGCCACATGAATTTGCACAAGACATTTTGCATACCCCATGGCGGCGGCGGACCGGGTGTCGGACCGATTGGCGTCAAATCGCACCTCATACCGTTCTTGCCGGGCCATGGGCATCATGGATCGGACAAGGCGGTTTCCGCTGCACCTGAGGGCAGCGCTTCCATCCTGCCGATCACGTGGATGTATATCCGCATGATGGGTGCCGATGGGCTCAAACAGGCGACAGAAGCAGCCATATTGAATGCGAATTACATGGCAAACCGGATCGCGCCCTATTTTCCCGTGCTCTACAAGGGGCGTAACGGGCGGGTTGCCCATGAATGTATTGTTGACACGCGATCGCTGAAAGACAGCGCCGGTGTGAGTGTGGAAGACATCGCCAAGCGATTAATCGATTTCGGGTTTCACGCGCCAACGATTTCATGGCCCGTTGCCGGGACCATGATGGTCGAACCGACGGAATCCGAACCGCTTGCGGAAATGGACCGGTTCTGCGACGCGATGATCGCAATTGCCGGGGAAGCCGAAAAGATTGCTGACGGCCAGTACTCCCGCGATGACAATCCGCTGGTCAACGCTCCCCATACCGCTGGCGATATGGCAGCCGAAGACTGGCCATATCCCTATTCGCGGATGGAAGCTGTGTTTCCGGCAGGCGTTAATGCGGCAAAATACTGGCCTCCGATCTCGCGCATCGACAATGTGGCCGGAGACCGCAATCTGGTTTGCGCCTGCCCGCCAATTGAGGCACCGGCGGACTGATCAATCGGTGTCTGCAGCCAGTGACCGGTCGCGTTTGAAGCCGCAATTCGCGCGGCCTGTTAAGCGTCTGTTAGGCTTTTGCTCGTGAAGTCTGGTCGCATCAGCGTTGAATCCGTGACAAACTCGGAAGTGATTCGCCCCAGACCTGAAAACGGATAGCAACTCGTGACAGACGAAGCCTTAGACCTGTTTGCCGAACAACCGGCGGCGCCCATGGTCCAGAAGCCCGGAGCCAAAAAGCCTGGGGCCAAGCCTGCAGCACGCAAGCAACCGGCTCAGCCCGAGGCTTCCGATGGCTATAGCGCTGCCGATATCGAGGTGCTGGAGGGACTGGAACCGGTCAGGCGCAGGCCTGGCATGTATATCGGTGGAACGGATGAAAAGGCGCTGCATCACCTGTTCGCCGAGGTGATCGACAATTCCATGGATGAGGCCGTTGCCGGTCATGCCAGCTATATCGAGGTCGAGCTTGATGCCGATGGTTTTTTGTCCGTTACCGACAATGGCCGCGGCATTCCCGTCGACCCGCACCCTAAATTCAAGTCGAAATCCGCTCTTGAAGTAATCATGACCACGCTTCACGCCGGCGGAAAGTTCGATTCGAAGGTCTATGAAACCTCCGGCGGGCTTCATGGTGTCGGCGTCTCGGTGGTCAATGCGCTGTCGGACAGGCTGGAAGTGGAAGTCGCCCGCAACAAGAAACTCTACCGGCAGACATTTTCACGCGGTGTGCCGCAGGGCGGGCTTGAAGATCTGGGCGACGTGCACAACCGGCGCGGCACGAAAGTCCGCTTTCATCCCGATGCGGACATTTTCGGCAAATCAGCCAGGTTTCAACCGGCCAGGCTCTACCGGATGGCCCGCTCGAAAGCCTATCTGTTCGGCGGCGTGGAGATCCGCTGGATTTGCGCGCCTTCGCTGATCGGTGAAAAGGATGAAACGCCCGAACGAGCAACGTTCCATTTCCCCGGCGGTCTTAAGGATTTTCTGGTTGAGAGTCTCGGCGGCGAGTTTCAGGTCACACGCGAGGTCTTTGCCGGCAGAAGTGACAATCGTGGTGGTCATGGATCGGTCGAATGGGCCGTCAGCTGGCACGGCGGCGACGGGTTTTTGAATTCCTATTGCAACACGGTGCCGACACCGGAAGGTGGTACCCATGAAGCCGGGCTCCGGTCCGCGCTGACGCGGGGCCTAAGGGCCTATGCGGAGCTCACCGGAAACAAGCGCGCCTCGATCATCACCAATGACGATATGATGATTTCGGCAGCGGGCATGTTGTCGGTTTTCATTCGCGAGCCGGAGTTCGTCGGACAAACCAAAGACAAGCTGGCGACAGGCGAAGCAAGCCGCATCGTTGAAAATGCGGTGCGCGATCAGTTTGACCACTGGCTTGCCAACAGCCCGCAGCAGGCGACCAGCCTTCTAGACTGGGTGATAGCGCGCGCCGACGAGCGGGTAAGGCGGCGCCAGGAAAAGGAAGTCAACCGCAAGAGTGCTGTTCGCAAACTCCGCCTGCCGGGCAAGCTTGCCGACTGTACGCAAGGCGCGGCGGCTGGCGCGGAACTGTTTATCGTGGAGGGAGATTCCGCCGGCGGCTCAGCCAAACAGGCCCGCGACCGCAAGATGCAGGCGATCCTGCCTTTGCGCGGCAAGATATTGAATGTGGCAAGTGCGGGCCGTGAAAAACTGACCGCAAACCAGCAGCTTGCCGACCTCATGCAGGCGCTTGGATGCGGAACCAGGCAGAAATACCGCGAAGATGAGTTGCGCTACGACCGCGTGATTATCATGACCGATGCCGATGTGGACGGAGCACATATCGCCTCACTTTTGATTACCTTCTTCTATCAGGAACTGCCCGACCTGATCCGCCAGGGCCATCTGTTCATGGCGGTGCCGCCGCTCTATCGCATCAGTCAGGGTGGCAAGACGCGCTATGCTCGCACCGACGCCCACAAAGATGAATTGCTGGAAACTGAATTTTCCGGCCGCGGCAAGATCGAGATTGGCCGCTTCAAGGGCCTTGGCGAAATGCTGCCAAAGCAGTTGAAGGAAACCACGATGGATCCGGCCCAGCGGACACTGCTTCGCGTCGAGATGATCGAAGATGAAGACACCACAAAGTCTGCCGTCGATGCGCTGATGGGCACAAAACCGGAAGCGCGGTTCCGGTTTATCCAGGAACGGGCGGAATTTGCCGACGAATTGGATATCTAAGGCATTTTTCGCCCAATAGAATCATATGTGCGAAAAATGCTTCAATGGTTTCAAACTGCTCTAGTGTCCTTTTAATCTTGAAGGACTTGAATGATTGACTCAAGAAGCAGCGATGATCTCGTCGGTTTTGTCAGATGACGCTGTATGCCCAAGGACGAAAACGCTTTTCCATCTTTGGTTTCATCAACAGATGTCAACATAATGATTGGTATGTCTGATAATCTCGGGTCTGCACGCATAGCATGAACAACGTCGCCGCCATTCATTTCAGGCATTTGATAATCAAGCACCATGCAATCGACAGAGAGGCCTCGAGCTACAACGGCATGCATCAATTCGATGCCTTCTTTGCCGCTGCTGGCAGCAGCGCTGTCAAATTTCCATGACCTCATCTGTTCCGTCAATATTGAGCGGTTTACAGAATTGTCATCTATGATCAAAACCCGGGAGCCTGACACATCAACAGGAACCCTTTTCACCCTTTCTTCGTGGTGAATTGGTAGTTCAATCTCAAACCAGAATGTGGAACCTTCACCTACAATACTTTCAACACCCAATTCGCCATTCATCAATCGCACCAGCGAAGAGGCGATCGAAAGACCAAGGCCTGTCCCCTCATGTTTTTTGGTGGCGGAAGTGCCTACTTGGCTGAATTTATCAAAAACCTTGTCAAGATCTTCCTCGGCAATACCACTGCCAGTATCCATCACTGCAATACGCAGTCGTTGTGTATCGGCAGAGCCCTCAGCGCAATCCAGTGCAGTTGCATTGACGTAGACATGTCCCTGCTCTGTAAACTTGACTGCGTTGCCCATCATATTGGTAATGATCTGACGTAAGCGACCGACGTCGCCCACCAACATGTCAGGAAGCTTTGGATCTACCCGAACAATCAATTCAAGGTCTTTTTCTGCAACCCGTGAGGACACCAAAGTCGCAACATCTTCGATGGCTTCCGCCAAACCAAACGGTGCCGGGTCAAGTTCCATCTGCCCCGCATCGATTTTTGAGAAATCCAAAATATCATTGATGATAGTCAGCAAAGATGAGCCGGATTTGATAATCACGTCAGCAAACATCGCCTGTTTGGCATCCAATTCCGTCCTCGCTAGCAATTCAGCCATTCCCAAAACACCATTCATTGGCGTACGAATTTCGTGGGACATGTTTGCAAGAAATTCAGACTTCGCACGGTCAGCCTTGAGGGCGCCGGCCCTTGCTTCTGCTAGTTCTTTTTCTCGCTGACGGTCTACCGTGACATCGGTATAGGTTGTGACCCGTTTTCCGCCTCTTCCGGGATTGATTGCCACTTGCACAATTCTTCCGCTAGGTGTCGAACGTTCAAGCAATTGACCTTCATCCGATATGTGCTTGCTTGTAGCTTTCTCAAGTATTTCTGATTTCGAGGCATACCGTTCATCGCCCCGGTCGATCCCGAATTGAACGAAATTTTCAATGGACGCGCCCTTGCTTGCCAATTCGGGAGGGATTTCGAGGATCTCGACCAGTTTTCTATTTGAATAGAGAATTTCGCCATCAGCATGTACTATTATTCCCTGAGCCATGGCCTCCATGGCGTCGCACATAACCTCTGCTTCCGTGGCCAAAAGTTCTGCCGAAGCTGCATCCGACATAATACTTCCCCGCAAGGGTTTGAAGTTGATTCAACGGATAGTGAACCATCTATTTTAACAAACTCCAAACCGTATAATGCGTAGGAAATTTTTCAATTGAGCAAAATTGCAGGCATAAACATACTTGGGACTAGGGTCTGCCAAACAAATTATATACGTGCAATAGAGACTGGCAGCTAATGCAGTTGCTTGTCCAAAACAGCAATCTGTGATAGCTTTTCCAGGTACTTGTGCTGCGCGATAAGCGCAATCGTAAACAAAACAAATAATCTACAAGTATGGATGGGAGTAAGCCGGGTAAGGTGTTGCCAAGCACCTGTTACCCGTGGTCGGGGCATCAACCTTTGAAGGGAATGCCAATGGCCAACGAACAGACCCCCGACGCTTTTGAAAATCCGCACCGGTACCAGCCTGGATGGAGCAATCCGGTTTTTGTCGCCGGTATTGCCGTCGGCGCGGTTCTTGCTTTTTGCGGCTATCTCGGCCCCTCATTCCTACAGGGCGTATCCAGCATATCGTCAACATTTCTGCTGATCAGCGGCGTTAGCATCATATTTGGCGCCTTTGGCGCCAATGCCTCCTACAAGCGCAAGGGCATCGTGGTAGGCGGGGTCGCGTCTATCGCGCTGCTGGCCTTTGCCACATTCCATTATTTCCAGCAAAAGGAAATCGGCATTTTGCAAATCAGAGGCGATGTGCGCGATATCAAGGCAGAACTGACCGGGGTCAGCGCCCTGCCCGGTGCCCATCATGGCAATTATCTCGAATTCAGATTTTTACCAGGTGAGGTTGAGATTGACCTTCTAAGCCTCAGTATCGCGCCGGGCGGCGAAAATGAGGTTGAATTCAACTGTATTCCGCAATCGGCAGTTGCCAGGGCATTTGGTGCCCGCAACCGGCTGGTCTGGCGCTATGACAGCGCATCGGCAGCGCTGTCGGGTGTCAAGGATGGCAATCAGCCGGTTCTTCCCGGACCGTGCGAGACGGTTGACGACAATGCGCCGCGCTTTACATCACTCGACCTGCCCGATCTGATTACCGCGGCTCATGCGGCACGGCCGATTGCAAAAATTCTGGCGGACCTTGAATCCAATGCCGCCGTTGTGCGCCGCAGCGCCCGCAAAGAGCTTACCGCGCTTGGTAGACGGGCCATTCAACCGATGATGACCCAGTGGGACAGGCGCAGAAACATCTACCGGGTCCGGCTTGGCATATGCGTTGCGCTGACGGAATATCTGCGCGGTCACAAAAACGAGCGCAAGCAGATTTCAAACCTGCTGTCGGATCAAGACATTGAAAAGCTTACCCGCGCTGCCGCTGACGAAGACCGGACCTTGCGCATTTATGCATCGGAGTTCCTGTATGATTTGGGTGACCCGCGTGTGATCACAGCATCTGACAACATCTTCCGCAGCGCTGATGACAATGGGCGTTACAACCTTATTGTCGTTCTGTCGGGAACGATCGATGATTTAGACGACAACCAACGCATCGAGCTTGAACGGAAACTGAAACTCTGGCGCCTTATGGTCGGTCAGAAAACACGAACCCTGATCGACAGGATACAAAGGCGTATAAGCTAGAAAGTTTCGCAAAAATCAGGCGGCGGCGATGGCCATTGCATGACCGCGCGCATTTTCACGTAATTGCTCGATATGGATGGATTTGAGCAGGTTGGCCAATTCGCGGTCATTGTCATGCGGTCCCGGCTGGCCAGGCGTTGCGTTGATCACCCTCATCATCGACCAGGTCACCTCCTGGACGCCTGCCACGCGTTTGCCGCGGGCAACATCGCGCCAGATATTGATCGCCTTCACCATCGGCTCGTGCAGGTTTTCTTCCAGTTCAGCGGCCCGGAACAAGGCTCTCAGCGCCATGTTTCGACCCTCCGACAACAGAGCTCGTACCCGGCGCTGCTTCTGGCCCGACAAGGCCACAAGAGCCGCGCCGAAAAAGTCAATCTTGCCATGTGCGACGGTGCGAATCAAAAACGCCGCCGACAAATCGCCGCGAATGCGAAGATGTTCGACCAGCGCACCAAATTCCTCAAATGCCGTGCTGTCAATCAGGCTGAGCGATGCCTTGACGCAGGCGTCGCGAACCATGCGCTTGGCACGCGCCTGGCCGATGGAAGCGACGACCAGCGGCAATTCGCCCAAAACTTCTGACAGTTTGATGACCAGCACATGGCGGACATCGGGCGGCAGGCGGAGGTCTTCCAAAAGCGCATCACGCACGGTGGCGACATGTCCAAGACGTTCCGATAGGCGGCGAAAGCTCAAATCGGCAATATGTGCGCCTGTGTTTTTGATAAGCGCAAGACAAGCCTCCGGTTCGGCCACTTCGGCGATTGCGGCGGATAAAGATCTTGAAATGCTGCTTCTGCTGGCGATCAATTGTTGAATTCGCCCACAGCCCGCCGCCACGCGGTCGATCAGTTCACCATCGGTCAACTGGCCGGAGCGCACCAGAACATAGGCTGCGACCTCGACCTGATCACCTGCAAGTGCCGAAACTATCTGGATTGGCGCATGCGGGGTGATCGACAGCGGTTCGGCAATGGCCGCCCTCACCTTCGGCGATGGATCATCAAGCAATAATGTCAGCGCTGCCTCGGCTGCGCACCGGTCCTCAAATGAGAGGTCCGAGCTGATAAAGGCGCGCGCCAGCGCATTGGCGGCGGCGGTCCGTTCGCTAACCTTTGCTGTTTCCACCCATTTGATAAAGTGCTGAACAATCATTCTCACGACCGCAATTCATTTTGGCATTCACTGCCAACAAGTTAACCGGCAAATGGTTTACGAACGGTTCACCATATTTAATAAGGAAACAGAAAGGCACCACGCCGGTGACCCGGATGTGTTCAAAACAGGAAAGATTGCGATGGCCGGACTTTATCTGGAAGATTTTGAGGTGGGACATGTTATCCAACATCCTTTGCGGCGCACGGTGACGGAAACCGACAATATTCTGTTTTCCACCATGACCCTCAATCCCCAGCCGCTGCA
Source organism: Rhizobiaceae bacterium (assembly GCA_963669455.1). Taxonomy (GTDB): domain Bacteria; phylum Pseudomonadota; class Alphaproteobacteria; order Rhizobiales; family Rhizobiaceae; genus JAWKWH01. The sequence goes on along the minus strand of OY770026.1, from coordinate 2,170,345 downwards.
CATCGATTTTGATTTCTGCGCCAAGACCGAATGGGGACAACCGCTGGTCAACTCACTGTTTACGCTGGGCCTCATGATCGGTATTTCGGTCAATGACACGACCGTCGGCACAACGATTGCCAATCTTGGAATGTCCGAGACGATCTTTCCGCATCCTTTGTTTCACGGCGACACGGTGCACGTGGAGACCGAAATCCTATCGGTGCGCGAATCAAAATCCAAACCCGATCGCGGGATCGTTGAGCTGGAGCACCGCGCCTTCAATCAGGAAGATGTTCTGGTGGCCAAATGCACAAGACAGGCGATGATCATCAAACGGCCAGTGGAGTGATGTGATGCGCTCTTGGCTTTTTGTTCCCGGCGATTCGCAAAAGAAGCTCGACAAGGCGCTGAAAAGCGGTGCCGATGCGCTGATTGTTGATTTGGAGGATTCCGTTGCCCCGGCTGCCAAGCCCACCGCGCGTCAACTGACTGCATCCTTTGTCGCGGCCAACCGCAAAACGGCTGCGCCGTCGCTGTTTGTCCGGGTAAACGCGCTCGACAGCGGCTTGATTGCCGAAGATCTTGCCGCGATCATGCCTGCTGCGCCGGCCGGCATCATGTTGCCGAAAGCACCAGGCCGTGATGCCTGCGAAAAAATGTCAAACCAGCTTGACGAATTGGAGCGCAAGCACGGGCTTGCCGCCGGTGCGACGAAACTCCTTCCGCTTGTTACCGAGACGGCAGCAAGCGTGCTTGCCGCAGCTTCATGGTGCAAGCCGCACGAGCGGCTGGCGGGCTTGTCCTGGGGGGCTGAGGATTTATCCGCCGATCTTGGCATTGCCAATCCGCGCGATCAAAATGGTGCCTATACCAGCGTTTTTCGCCATGCGCGCATGATGACGATTTTAGCTGCCGGTGCATGCGAAACCGAGGCAATCGATACGGTGTTTATCGATTTTCGAGACGACGACGCCTTGCGGCAGGAATGTCTTGATGCCGCCCGTGACGGGTTTACCGGTAAACTTGCCATTCACCCGGCGCAGATTGCAACAATCAACGAAGCCTTTTCAGTGAGCAAAGACGATCTTGCCGGGGCCATGCGGATTATCGATGCGTTTGCAAAGGAACCTGACGCCGGTGTTGCCGGGATAGACGGCAGGATGGTCGACCGGCCGCATCTGCGCCGGGCGGAGAGAATTGTTGCAAGAGCAGCCCGGCAGAAGCAATAGGCAGGCGGCAAAAGCGCCCTAGCTGCCTTTCCAGGCCCTAGCTGCCTTTCCAAGATGGCCTGCTGGCTGAAAATATCTTCGATGTTTTCAGATAATCCATATAGCCGAGCCGGGCCACATTGCCGGCTTTGGTGATGTCGAACAGTCCGTTTTCAATCATATCGTCATCAATATGAATGCCGACCACCTCGCCCATCACCAGATAGACGCCGGCCCAGTTTCCATCCAGTCCTTTGGGTTCCTGAATGTCGATTACCTCACATTCCAGTGCGCTATGGGCTTCTCCGACTCTGGGAGGCGCGACCAGGCTTGAGGGTTTTGGTGTCAGCCCGGCGATGGAAAACTCGCTTTGGCCACGTGGCGCATCGGTGGAGCTGATGACCATCGCGTCGAAAAGATCAGCACTTGCAAGATTGACCACGAACTGACCGGTTTCACGCGCAAAACTGACGCTGTCTTTGGCGCCTTGCGAGGAGAACATCACCAGGTAGGGGTTGCTTGAATAGGCGTTGAAATAGGAATATGGCGCCAGGTTTAAATCGCCGGCGGCGCTTATGGTCGATATCCAGCCGATCGGTCGTGGCGCCACGAGTGCCTTGAACGGATCATGCGGCAGTCCGTGGCCTTTTGATGGTTCATAAAACACGTTTGACTACCTCTCCTCGCCCTGCCAGGGCCCGCAATAATCGGATACCAGCGTTTCAAGGTCAGGACGCCGGCGTTCGGCTATCGCGCCACTATGCGAACCAATGTGAACAAACCCTATCACGCGCTCCTCAGGCGCAAGCCCCAATATGCGCCGGCCCTCCTCATCGTCGGAATACCAGTTTGTAATCCAGTTGGCACCGTAGCCAAGACCATTGGCCGCCAACAACAGGTTCATCGCCGCAGCACCACCGGAGAGAAACTTTTCCCAATCAGGAATCACAGGATGCTCGCGCGGCCGGCTTACCACACCAATCACCAGCGGGGCGCGCGAAAATCGCTCCTGTTCCTTCAGGCGGGCAACATCAGACAGGCTTCCCTGACGTTTTTCGGCCAGTTCGGCAAGCTTCTCGCCAATATGATGCCGCGATTGGCCGCGATAGATGATGAAGCGCCAGGGCGCCAGCTTTCCATGATCGGGCACGCGTGAGGCAATCTGCAACATGATTTGGATGTCATCATCATCAGGCCCAGGCTGTTCAAGCTCCCCGATCGGGGCTGATTGCCTTGCCGCAAGAAACTCAACCACCTGCCTGTTTACTGCTGGAGCCATCAATTAAATCCATGTTACTGGGAGGAGCACCGGCCGAAGTCGGCGGTGCATTGGAAAAATCAGGCCTTGAAATTGCCATTGCCTTGAGCTTCAACGCAAGACATGAAATTTGCAACAGCCACATTATCTGCTTTTGCCATAGCGATTGTCCTGCTGTGCCCGGGTGCGGCCAGCGCGCAGCAATCCTCCAATTCTGTGGAAGAGTTGAGGCTTCCCGGACTGTCTGAATATGCGCCGGAAGATTTTGATGGCGATCTTGCTCAGGCACCTGGCCGAATCAGCCTGGCTGCACAATTGGCCGCCGACGCGCCGGAGGTTACACGCGGCATGATCTGGCGGGTTTTCGGACCGGAACCTGGACCGGACGGCAAACTTCCCCTGATCGCAACGGCTGAAGGCGGCTCAAGCGCATTCGAACTGATACCCGGCAGCTATCTGGTCCATGCGGCGTTTGGCCGGGCCGGAGCGACAAAACGCATAACGCTTCAGCCCGGCGAATTGCGCCAGGAAAGCATGGTGCTTGATGCGGGCGGGTTGAAACTGGATGCCTTACTGTCAGGCGGTGTGCGCATCCCCGCAGGCAAGCTGCGGTTCTCGATCTACGAGGCAGACGGTGGCGAAGAACGGCGGCTGGTGGTACCCGGTGTCAGTCCTAAAACCGTCGTCCGGCTGAATGCCGGAACCTATCACGTCATCTCGAAATACGGCACGGTCAATGCCATCATCCGCTCCGACATTCGCGTCGAAGCCGGCAAACTGACCGAGGCGACGGTCGAGCATCGCGCAGCACAATTGACCATGAAGCTGGTGCGCGAGGCCGGCGGCGAGGCCATCGCCGATACGCAGTGGTCGGTGCTTACCCAGTCAGGCGATATCATCCGCGAAAGCGTCGGCGCCTTCGCCTCGATGGTGCTGGCCGAAGGCACCTACACCATCAATGCCAAGAATCGCGACCGAAACTACCAGCGGGATTTTACCGTCATTGCCGGCCGCAATCAGGATGTCGAGGTTTTGACCGGCGAATAAGGCATTTGTTTTGATCATATGTCTCCGGAAAACTGTGTGACTGGTGGCGCCTTGTAAAAGTCAGGCACGCTCTGGAAAGAACACCGTCTTTTGAACCGGAGAGAGACCGGATTGGACGTTTGGAAGGATTTTGACCATGCAGCCTGATGATCCTGTAGCCAATGACAGCAAAGACATCTATCGGGGGGATATGGCGGCCCTGCTGGCTATCATGAAGGCGCTCAGGGAACCGCTCACAGGCTGCCCGTGGGATATCGAGCAGGATTTTTCCAGTATCGCCCCTTACACGATTGAGGAAGCCTATGAGGTTGCCGACGCGATTGAACGCGGCGACATGGACAATTTACGCGAGGAACTTGGCGATCTTTTGTTGCAGGTCGTCTATCATGCCCAGATGGCCGGCGAGGAAAACCTGTTCGGCTTCGACGATGTGGTGAAGGCGATCACCACCAAATTGATCAGACGTCATCCTCATGTTTTTGGCGACGAACAGGCGCGCAGTGCCGGCATGGCCAAAGGCATGTGGGAAAAGATCAAGGCTGAAGAAAAAGCTAACCGTGCCGCCAGAAGGTCGAAAAACGGCGCCGAACCGGCGGCGAACCGGTATCTGGGTGATGTGCCACGCGCCTTGCCCGCGCTAACCAGAGCGCTGAAACTGCAATCGAAAGCGGCGCGTGCCGGTTTTGACTGGCCTTCAGCCGCACCGGTTCTGGACAAGATTGAAGAAGAAATCAGCGAACTTCGTATGGCGATCGAAAAGGGCGATAAACCGGCGATGGAAGATGAACTGGGTGACCTTTTGTTTTCCGTCACCAATTTCGGGCGTCATCTCGGCCTGGATGGCGAAGAAGCACTCAACCGCGCAAACAGAAAATTCATCAGCCGGTTTGCGCATATCGAAGATGCGCTTGCCGCTGCAGGGACAACGCTTGACGAAGCCTCCTTGGACGAGATGGAGGCGCTTTGGCAGGACGCCAAAACCAGCAACAAGACCGGCAAGACGTAGGCTGGCCGCTTTTTGACCGGTCAGATTGTTACTTCAATTACCATGCCATCATAGGCAGGCTCGACATTGTCCGGCGTTTCACCCATCACCGTCTCATAGTCGAGCGGTACATGCATGTGGGTGAGTACGGCATGTTTTGGGGAAAGGCGCGCAATCCAGTCCAACGCTTCCTCCAACGACAGATGACTTGGATGCCGCCGGTACTGAAGCGCATCAATGATGAGGTAATCAAGCCCTTGAAGCGCCTGCTCGGTTTTCTCGGGAAAACCGCTCACATCGGGACAATAGGCAATGGTGCCTGCGCGAAACCCCAGTGACGTGATCATGCCATGGTTTTGCGGCAGCGGCTGCAATGACAAAAGGCCGCCCTCGCCCGCGATTTCCACCGGCTTGTTATGATCGATGAGATTGGCTCTGAGGATCGGCGGATAGGCGCTGCCCTCAGGTGTCTTGAAACAATAGCCAAACCCCTGCAGCAAACGATCCAGCGTTGGCCGGTCCGCATAAACATCGACCAGTTCACGGCGCTGCAGAGCAAAGCTGCGCAGGTCATCAATACCGTGAATATGGTCGGCATGGGGATGGGTATAGACAACCGCATCAAGCGACATGACGTTGGCCGAAAGCATCTGCTCGCGAAAATCGGGACCGGTGTCGATTGCAACGCGGGTAACACCGCCATTTTCGCCAATTCGCTCCACAAGTGCTGCCGGGCGCCGCCGCCGGTTTTTCGGATTTTCCGGATCGCAATTGCCCCAATCATCGGTGATCCGCGGCACACCGGGAGATGAGGCGCATCCCAAAACGGTCAGGCGAATGCGGTCAGTCATTTTTATGCAACCGGTTTCGGCACTTTGGAAAACAGCCGGAAGAAATTGTCAGTCGTTTGCCTTGCAAACGTGTCGCGCGGCATGGCGAGCGTTTCGGCCAATGACGCGGCGGTATGGGCGACATAGGCCGGCTCGTTGCGTTTGCCGCGTTTTGGTACCGGTGCAAGATAAGGCGCGTCGGTCTCGACCAAAATCCTGTCCAAAGGCAGGCTGCGGGCAATATCGCGCAACGCATCCGACTTTTTGAACGTGACGATACCAGAAAAAGAGACATAGCCACCGATGTCGATGCCCGCTTTGGCAAGTTTCGCGCCCGAGGAAAAACAGTGCAAAACGAAGGGAAAAGCCCCCTTGTCCATTTCCTCGCGCAATATCGCTTCCATGTCGTCATCGGCATCGCGTGAATGAATGACAAGCGGCAACCCGGTCTTGCGGGCTGCGGCTATATGATTGCGAAACCCGGCCGCCTGCGCCTCGCGCGGTGCATGATCGTAGAAATAATCCAGCCCCGCCTCGCCAATGGCAACCACTTTCGGGTGGTTTGACAAGTCGGCAATCTCGTCAACGCCGATATCGAGTTCCTCATGGGCATTGTGCGGATGGGTTCCGACCGAGCAGAACACATTGTCATAGGTCTCGGCGATTTTGAGCACCGTTTCGAATTTCCTGATGCGGGTGGAAATCGTGACCATTAGATCGACGCCCTGCCCGCGCGCACGGTCAACGATATCATCGCGTTCGGCATCGAAATCAGAAAAATCCAGATGGCAATGGCTATCGACAAGCATTGGTTAGCCTACCGCCGCCGGCTCGACGTAACGCGGAAACACCGGCTCCGGTTTGGGAAGAGCGGTACCGGAAACAAGGCCGGACGCATCGCCAACACAGGCAAAGCTTCGCGTATCGCCTTCTACCGCAAGCAGGTCCAGCAGCTTTCCCGCAGATGAAGGAATAAACGGCTGGCACAGGATGGCGACACGCCTGATCGTCTCTGCGGTGACATAGAGAACGGTTTCCATCCGGCCAGGATCAGTCTTCTTCAATGCCCAGGGCTCTTGGCCGGCAAAATAGCGATTTGCCTCCGCAACCACGGAGAATATCGATGCCAGCGCGGTATTGATCGACTGCACAGCCATCGCATCGCGCGCCTGGCTCAAGGCGGCATCCGCTTTTTGGAGAATTGCCGTATCGGCGTCGTGCAAATCACCTTTCGCCGGGACCTTGCCATCGCAATTCTTGGCAATCATCGACAGGGAGCGCTGGGCCAGATTGCCCAGATCATTGGCAAGGTCGGCATTGATGCGATTGACGATCGCTTCGTGGCTGTAGCTGCCATCCTGTCCAAAGGGAACTTCGCGCAGGAAGAAATAGCGGGTCTGGTCGACACCGTAGGCCTCGACCATTGAAATCGGATCGACGACATTGCCGACGGATTTGGACATTTTTTCGCCGCTGTTAAACAGGAAACCGTGGGCAAAGACGCGGTTCGGCAACTCTATTCCAGCCGACATCAAGAATGCGGGCCAGTAGACGGCGTGAAATCTGACGATATCCTTGCCGATGATGTGCACATCGGCTGGCCAGAATGACCATTCGGGCTTTTCTTCACCGGGAAACCCGGCCGCGGTGATATAGTTGGTAAGCGCATCAACCCAGACATACATGACATGGCCGTCCGCGCCGGGCACTTTAACGCCCCAGTCGAAAGTCGTTCGCGAGATCGACAGGTCGCGCAAGCCTCCTGCAACGAATGAGCGGACCTCGTTTCGCCGCTGATCCGGGCCGACAAAACCGGGCTCGTCGTCATAAAGCGCCAGCAATTTGTCCTGGTAGGCCGAAAGGCGAAAGAAGTAACTCTCCTCTTCTGTCCACTCGACCGGAGAGCCAAGCGGTTCGCGCCGGATACCATCGTCGCCAAGCGTTGTTTCGCTTTCCTCGAAATAGGCTTCCTGCCGGACCGAGTACCAGCCGGAATAGCGGTCCAGATAAATATCGCCGTTTTTTTCCATCCGGCGCCAGAGTTCCTGGCAGGCAGAATGATGGCGCGGCTCGGTGGTGCGAATATAGTCATCGAACGAACAGTCGAGGCGCTCCTGCATGGAGCGGAACAGGGCTGAATTCCTGTCGGCCAGTTCCTGGGTCGAAATACCTTCCTGCTCGGCGGTCTGCTGCATTTTCAGACCGTGTTCGTCAGTGCCGGTCACATGCCGGACGCTTTTGCCGTCGAGCCGCTGAAACCGCGCCAGAGCATCGGTGGCGATGGCGGTGTAGGCATGGCCGATATGCGGAATGCCATTTGGATAAAAAATCGGTGTTGTTATGTAGAATTTGTTCTTTGCCATGTGCCTTTGGCCAATTTCTGACTGATAGACTGAAAGTCGCGTCGAGATAGCGCACCGGAACGGGAATTGCCATCCCGGCAGTTCACATAAGCTTGGCCGCGCCGCCAATACGCCCATGCAACTTGCTGATCAGCCCTACCACATGCTGCTTTTTGTCAAGATTGTATATACCCGCCTGCCGGATTGTTTGCCGGGTTTCATGCCATAGGCTGGAAAGTTTTGCCGACAGGCCGGTCTCGCCGCGCAGGCCGGCGTCGCGTGCTCCCGCCGCAATGCGATCCAGCATCGTTTCGTTCAAAATGGACAGTTGGATATCCGCTTCCCGGGTGCTTACGGCTTCGGCGAGCTTATAAGCCTTGTCGATGTCGAGCCTGTCGCCGGCGAGAAGATCATCGAGCGTTTCGGCCAGCTCCAGGCCGCCATAGCGGGTCATCAAAAGCGCGGTTCTGGGGCTACCTTCGGCGCGTTCCAAAATTCGCTGGCGGCCGGCTTCCGTCTCCGGAACGGCTTCGCCCAATGCCGCCAGCACCGAAAGCGTATCGCCATCGCATAGAGGCTGCAATCTTGATGCCTGGCACCGCGACCGTATCGTCGGCAGGAGTTTGCCCGGCGCATGTGACACCAAAATGAACAATGTACGCTCCGGCGGCTCCTCCAGGTTTTTCAACAGCGCGTTGGCAGCGCTGGTGTTCATGTCGTCGGCCGGATCAACAATAATGATCCGGTAGCCGCCATCGTGTGACGTCATGGAAAGGAATTTATTGACGCGCCTGATCTCGTCTACCGTGATAGCGGTTTTGAATTTCTTGCCATCGCGGTCCAATGGCCGCGTCAGATGCAACACCCCTGGGTGAGCACCGCTTGCGATCTGACGAAACAGCGAGGATGCCCTGTCGATCTTTTCCAATTGTGCCGGTGCCTCTTCCGGCTTGGCGTGGGCAAGCAGATGACGCGCCAGCGCGAAGGCAAGTGTGGCCTTGCCAATGCCCAGCGGCCCATGGATCAGGAGAGCATGGTGCATTCTGCCATTGCGGTAGGCTGCCGCCAGGCTGCCGGCCGCCTGACCATGGCCAAAAAGCGCCTCATTTTCAGCCGGTTGAGCCACCTCGGGCAGCGTATCGTGCTGTTCCGGTGAAAGCCGTTCTTCGGTGATCATTGCGCTGTCTTTTGACGCCTGGCCGGCAGCACCAGCCCGAGGCGCTCCATCACGATCTCCTCGATCCGTGCGGCAATAGTGTCTTGATCGTCCGATGCGTCAACCACGGCGCAGCGCGCAGGCTCCATTTCCGCGATATCCAGAAATGCCTGCCGTCGGCGCTTGTGAATGTCGATGGTTTCCTTCTCAAACCGGTCCGGAACGCCACCGCCACGGCGTTCGGCGGCGCGAAAAAGCCCCTCCTCGGGATCGATATCGAGGATAATGGTCAGATCCGGATACATGTTGTTGACGGTAACGCGTTCGAGCGCGGCCATGAAGCGGTCATCGACATCCGATGTGGTCCCCTGATAGACGCGCGACGAATCCATAAAGCGATCACAAAGAACAATTGCACCGTCATTGATCGCCGGGCGGATCACCTGTTCGACATGATCAGAGCGCGCCGCGGCAAACAATATAGCCTCCATCGACGGGCCGAAAGGCTCCGCCGCGCCGGACAAAAGAACGCTGCGGATGGCCTCAGCACCTGGCGAGCCGCCGGGTTCACGCGTGGACATAACCTCAAATCCGGCCCGTGATAAACGGTCGGCAAGGCGCGTGATCTGTGTCGATTTTCCAGACCCGTCGCCGCCTTCGAATGTGATGAAAAATCCACGCGCCAAGATAAATTGCTCCGTCAGGCGCCCAATCATTTTTTCAAACGATCAAATATCACCTTCGAGCGGTGTTTTAGGCCGCAAATGACAAAAGGTCCATGCCGTATCAACGCGCTGGTTGGACTTTGACCGCGTGTTCTTTAAAGCCGCCGCAACCAGCCGGTCATCAACTCTTCAAGCGCATCCAGCGCCCGGCTGTGCAATGGCCCCACATCGATATCTTCCGCAGCATATAAAGGCGTTTCCTGGCTCAGGGTTTCGCCGATCCACACGCGCAACTGGCCAACTTCACTACCCGTCTTAACCGGCGCCTTGACCGGTCCCTGATAGACGATGCGGGCCTTTAACCTGTCGCGGTTGGTTATCGGAACAAAGATCGAAACCGACCCTTTTGCTTTCAAGGCGACGCCGGATTTCGAGCCACCATAGACTTTCGCTTCACCGACAATCTCGTCGGTCTTAAACAAGGCCAGCCGCTTAAATGCCCGGATACCCCAGTCCAGCATTTTGCGGGCCTCCTCAGCGCGAACCTTTTTCGAAGACATCCCACCCAGCACGGCAAACAGTCTTTTGCCATCCCGATTGACCGATCCGGCAATCGCATAGCCGGATTCTTCCGTATAGCCGGTTTTCAGCCCATCGGCGCCGATATCCATTTTGAAAAGCGGGTTACGGTTGGATTGCCTGATCTTGTTCCAGGTAAATTCGGTCTCGCTGTAATAGCGGTAGAATTGCGGATAGGTGCGCCACAGGTGCTGAGACAATTTTATCAGTTCACGCGCCGTGACCACCTGCCCGTCCGCCGGCAGACCGGTGGAATTTTTAAACGTCGAAACGGTAAGACCGATTGCGCGCGCTCTTTCAGTCATCAGGCGGGCGAAATTATCTTCCGACCCGGCCATTCCCTCGGCAATGACGATACAGCCATCATTGGCTGATTGGACAATCACGCCGCGGATCAGATCCTCCAGGCGGACCGACGAGCCAAGGTTGGCAAACATGGTCGATGTGCCGGACGGCGCCCCGCCCGTTCGCCAGGCGTTTTCCGACACGACAAAAGTGTCGTCCAGCGTGAGGCGGCCCGATTGGATAGCGTTGAACACGACTTCCATGGTCATCAATTTGGCAAGGGAGGCGGGTGGAAAGGGCTCGTCTGCGTTTTTCGTAAACAACACCGTACCGGTCTCGGCGTCGATCATGTGAGCACGTTTTGCTCTTGTTTCGAACAGCTGGGCGAATGCAGGATCAGAGAATTGCACTGTCGCTGCAAATAGGGAAAAAAGAAATATAATCAGCCATTTGGCGCGCGACATACGTGCAATCTCCAAAACGCAATCAAGTTATTGCCAAATAAATGACCAATCCCACCATTGTTTGATATCAAACAAAGCTACCCCACGACAGGGACGATCCGCAAATAATAATGCTGTTTGGCATCAAATATGGGTGACTTAAAGGGCCGGATATTCGGTTCGCCAACGGGAACCAAGGCATTTTTCACCCAACCAAAATCATAGGTGCAAAAAATGCTTCAATGGTTCCAAGCGGATAAAGGCGTTGTTGCGGTTCCAGTTACCGCAAAACGCACTAGTCGCGCATGATCATCGCATCGGCTGCCCCGGCTGCCCAGGCGCTTTGCAGCAATTCGTTCAAAGTCTCGTTCCGGTTTGGCCAGACAGTGATCGATGTCCATGTGCGGATACCCGTCTGATCAACATCGACTTTGATATTCCGGTCCTGGCCAAGCAGCCGGTGAAGCCTTTCAGCCTGCTCTTTGGAAAACGTTCCGGCAAACACCGCATCGCGCCGCTTGCCCGCCGCCAAATCTTGTTCTTTCCATAGGCCCGCAACGGGTTCAGACGCCGCATCGTTGTTTGATGCAAACCTATCCAGAACACGAGATGAAAGGCTTGCGCCCTCTCCCGTATAACTGAGTTTTTTCAAAGATTTGTCGGAAATTTCTGCAAAAATACCCAAGCCCGGCCGGTCTTTCAATATCGGCCCGGCATCAGGCAGGTGCGAACCGCCGCCAATTAATGCCGGTGGCAATTTCTTGCTGCTTACCGGCGTTGATCCATTGAGTGCAATCATGACACCGTTTGCCAGGCCGTCGGACGGACCGGGCGCACGCCCGGATGGGCGGTAGGAGGCAAGCAGATAGGAATCATCGCGGCCATGCAGCGGCGCGCGGCCGATATAATCGACCTTGACCCGGGCAATGCCTGTTTGAGTATAGTCGAGCAGCTCGGCGGCACGCTTGGACAGGTCAATCACCCTGCCGCGGGCGAACGGACCGCGGTCATTGATGCGTACGATCACCGAATTGCCGTTCTTCAGATTTGTGACACGGGCATAGCTTGGAAGCGGTAATGTCGGGTGCGCCGCCGTCAGGTGGGTCATATCGTAGATTTCACCATTGGCGGTGAGCCGGCCATGAAATGCCGCGCCATACCAGGATGCCTTGCCGATTTTCGAATAGGAATTGACCGCCTTGGGGTAGTACCATTTGCCCTTTACCTTATAGGGCTTGCCAACCTGGTTTCTGCCACCACCGCGGCGAAGGCCGCTTTTTTTGCCGGACATGCGCGGACTGGCTTTGACGCCATAGTCTGATTCGGCGAAATATTCTTTGGAACCGTGTTTCGAAACGTTTGCGCTTGGCCGTTTGGCCGAACATCCAGAAATTGCCAAAGCGGCGGCCACGGCACACACCATCGCCGACATTGTTCTCAACTGCAATTTACTATCGAAAATACGCGCCAATTTTGTCCCCGTAAATGGTCCCGCAAATTCAAACCGGCAAACGAAAGCATGTCCACCGGCCGTTAGTGCTTATACTGCCTTGTCGCGTCGACTTTCCACCCCGACGACACAATGTAACATCAAATATTTAGCGGGCAATTAACAGTGTGCGACTGCAAGGCGGCAGCAATACGGCGCATCGTGCCGATATCTCAAATATCGTGAAACAGAAAACGTGGTTGCAATGGTGCTTGAAAAAACTCGCAAACTCGCCCATAGAACTCGCGCCTTGGAGGGATGGCCGAGTGGTTGAAGGCACCGGTCTTGAAAACCGGCAGGCGGGAGACCGTCTCGTGGGTTCGAATCCCACTCCCTCCGCCATTATTTCGCTCACGGCAGTTTCGCTTTGCTCAACGCCTCCGCGCGGGCGGGCAAAAGCCCGGGCCGCAGTCGCGGCCTTTGGCTCCAAGTTCGAAATTTATCCTTCACTCTCCGCCACTTTCTGACTTCACGCTGCCGCCCTTTGGGCTTCGCTCCAGTCGGGGCCTCGCAAAGGTTCAGACGGCTTTCGCCTTGCAAACCCGGCGGGTTCGGGGTTTTCATGCCCCTTCCACCAATTTCGCTTACCGGGCAATTTTACGTCCAGATCGCCTGTCAAGCGCCGCATTGACACGCGATGTCCGAGATGGCGATTAAGTCGGGCAGTTTCGCCGCAGAATTTGGCATAGCGCAAGTGACGGTGCTATTGAAATGCCGAAAAAAAGGGGGCGCGCATTGAAATCACTGCCACGCATCATGGTTGCACCAAACGGGGCAAGGCTTGGCAAGCACGACCATGCCGCCCTTCCCGTGACGATTAACGAAATTTCATCCTGCGCCCGCGATTGTCACGTTGCCGGCGCCGGCGCCATTCATGCCCATGTCCGCGATGAAGAGCAAAATCATGTGCTCGATTCCGGTCTTTATCGCGAACTGATCGCCGAGGTGGCCCATCAGGCGCCGGGTATGGACGTTCAGATTACCACCGAAGCCGCCGGCAAATATTCACCGGAGCAACAGCGCAAGCTGGTGCGCGAGGTAAGGCCCGCAGCGGTATCGGTATCGCTTGCGGAAATGTTTTCTGATCACGACAATACGGCGGCGATCGGATTTTATCAGTGGGCTTCTGCGGCCGGAATAGCCGTGCAGCATATCCTCTACGATACAGACGAGTTTTCGCACTTTATTAAATTGGCGAAATTGTCTGAAATTCCCTCTCGGTCCCACCAGATCCTGTTTGTGCTGGGCCGGTATTCAAAGACTGGGGACAGCCGGCCAGATGAACTGGAGCCGTTTTTGCAAACCATGAACGCCGAAGCATCTGCGCTTGATCTGGATTGGGCCGTTTGTGCCTTCGGGCAACACCAGCTGCAATGCCTGATCGAGGCCATGAAGCGCGGCGGCAAGGCAAGGGTTGGATTTGAAAACGGATTATGGCTCGGCAACGGTTATGTTGCACGCGACAATGCCGACCTCGTTGATGATCTGGTCAGGCAAATCGCCTTTCAGGCATCGCACAAACCATCTTAACGGTTTTGCCAGTGTTTTTGCTTAGTTTGCCACCTGATGGCCGCAAAAAACGGGGTCTATATGGCACACGTTCAAACAAGCAAACCGCCCGTCCGCATGGCTACTTTGGATTTGTTGCGCCTTGTTGCCGCCCTTGCGGTGGTGGGGTTTCACTTCCTGTTTCGCGGAGAACTGGCCAGTGACGGCCACGACCAAGCCTATCCGTCAGCGTCCGGTTTTGCGATCTACGGCTATCTGGGTGTGAACCTGTTTTTCCTGATTTCCGGGTTCGTGATTGCCTGGTCGGCTGAAGGACGCGACTTTGCCCGTTTCGCGCTGGCCCGGTTTGCCCGGCTCTACCCGGGCTTCATCGTCTGCATGACGATAACCTTCCTGACACTGCTGATTGCGGCCGATCCGGCATTTCCGGTCTCGTTTGTCCAGTTCGTAGCCAATTTGATCATGTTTTCACCGGCGCTCGGCCAACCCTTCATGGATGGGGTTTATTGGTCAATCGTCTTGGAAGTGATTTTTTATGGCTGGGTCGCGGTCGCCCTGTTTTTCGGTGTTTTCGAACGCTGGAAAACCGGCCTTCTTGCCGGATGGCTGCTGCTTAGCGCGGCAAATGAATTCTTGCTTGGCAGTGGCGCCCTGCGGCTTATTTTCTTGACCGAATATGGTCCGCTGTTCGTCGCCGGTATTCTGCTGCATCACATGCACAGCCGCGGGTACTCGCTGGAAGGGCTGTCGCTGTTCATCGCAGCCTTTTTCATGTCAACGGCAACAATGATCAGCGGGCAAGGCTGGATGCAGGTGCATTACGGCCAGGCGGTCCCCCTCACCGGACTGGTGCTGGCAAATATCACAATCTACGGCCTGATGCTGGCGGCGATCCGGTTTAATGGTTCAATCGCTTCCTCGCCTTTGATTTTGATGTTGGGCGGGCTCACCTATCCGCTTTATCTGCTGCATCAGCATATCGGCTATATTGCGCTTGATGCTGTTTCGCCGTTGCTGGGTTCGTGGGGGGCATTTGCCGCGATTACCGCCGTCTTGCTCATCCTGTCATGGATTATCTGGCGGTTCATCGAAACCCCGGCGCGCAAGGCGATCATGGGTTTCTTGATCCCCTATGCGGATATGGTCTCGCAGCGGTTTGTTGCTCGCAAAATGGTTGCCGCTGAATAAGAAGGGCGCCCCGAAAGGCGCCCTATCAACATTATTCCGATATTGCCTTTTGATTATTGTGGCAGCGTGTCATCCACCCCTTTGACATAGAAATTCATGCCGAGAAGCGTGCCTAAATCCGCTTTCTCGCCTTCTTTCAACCACTCCGATCCATCCTGCTTGGTGATCGGCCCGGTAAAGGGATCGAATTCACCGGCGGTGATCTTTTTCGTGGTCTCCTCGGCCAACGCTTTTACATCGTCAGGCATGTTGGTGAATGGCGCCATCACCACATTGCCTTCATCCATGCCATGCCAGACGTCCTGTTGTTCCCATGTGCCTTCCATGACGGCTTTTACACGCTCGACATAATAGGGACCCCAATCGTCAATGATCGATGTCAGCTGGGTTTCCTTGCCGAATGCGATCATGTCGGAGGCCTGCCCAAAGGCTTTGATGCCGCGCTCTGCGGCAACCTGCATCGGCGCGGTGGAATCGGTATGCTGGGTCACGATATCGACACCCTGATCGATCAGAGCCTTGGCTGCGTCAGCCTCCTTGCCTGGATCAAACCAGGTGTTGACCCATACGACCTTGAGCTTGAATTCCGGATTGATCGATTGCGCACCAAGGATGAAGGCGTTGATGCCGCGCACCACTTCCGGAATCGGGAAGGATGCAATGTAACCGGCGACACCGGCTTTCGACATTTTGGCTGCGATCTGGCCTTGAATGTAACGCCCTTCATAGAATTTCGACGAATAGGTCGAAACATTCGGGTGCTCGCGCTTGTAGCCGGTGGCGTGTTCGAATTTCACATCCTTGAATTTTCCGGCGACCTTGTTGGTCGGGTCCATATAGCCGAACGAGGTGGTGAAAATGATGTTGCAGCCGGAGCGGGCAAACCGTTCCATGGCACGCTCGGAATCGGACCCCTCGGGAATGTTTTCCAGATAGGCGGTCTCGGCACCAAGTTCCTTTTCGACCTGCAGGCGGCCCTGGTCATGCTGATATGTCCAGCCGAAATCACCGATCGGTCCGATATAGACAAAACATGCCTTGGTCTCGGCTTTTGCCGCTCCCGCCGTCATCGCGGCAATTGCCGCTGAAGCCATAAGGGTTACGATTGTTTTTTTCATTTCAATTTCTCCATCTGGATGATTGATTACTGTGGGCTTGATTACCGGCTCGGGACGAATGGTTTTCCGAGCGATGCGGGTGTGTTCATCATCGTGAGGCGACGATTTCTCGATATCATGACGAGAACGAGGATTGTTGCCAAGTAGGGCAGCGCCGACAAAAATTGTGTCGGGACCGCCTTTATCAGTCCTGCCAGCCAGAACACCGGTGCCGGAAGAAATGTCAGATCATTCAGGTCGATTGCCTGAATGTGAAGCTGTGCAATCGTGATTGCGCCAAAAAGATAAGCACCGGCCAGCACCCGCCACGGCCGCCAGGATGCAAAGACCACCAGCGCCAGCGCAATCCAGCCGCGCCCTGCCGTCATGTTTTCCACCCATTGCGGGGTATAGACCAGCGACAAAAAACCGCCGGCAAGACCGGCGCAGGCGCCGCCGAACATGACCGCCAGATAGCGCACCGTCAAAACGGAGATGCCGAGCGCATGGGCAGATCCGTGACTGTCGCCTACCGCCCTGAGCGTCAGGCCGGCGCGTGTGCGGAACAAAAACCACATCACCGCAACCGTCAGCAAAATCGAGATGTAGAAGATCGGATCCTGTGCGAACAAAAGCTTGCCGACCAACGGAATGTCGGACAGTACGGGAATGGACACGGTGCCGAGTTTAACCCCGGGGACGCCGACGAAGGCCTCGCCCACCATCCCCGAGACACCGAGGCCCAAAATGGTAAGCGCCAGACCCGTTGCAACCTGGTTTGTCACCAGGGTCAGGACAAGAAAGGCGAACAAAAGCGAAAACAATATGCCGATCACGATTGCCGCCAACAAGCCGATCCAGGCCGAACCGCTGAGATAGGCGCCGCCAAAACCGGCCACCGCGCCCATGATCATCATTCCTTCAACGCCTAGGTTGAGCACGCCTGAGCGCTCCACGACCAACTCGCCGATTGCAGCGAGCAGCAATGGTGTTGCCGCCGTCGCGATGGTAAGCATGATGGCTTCGAATACGGACACCTCAGATGCCCCCGCCTGATGAAACGCTGCGCCATGAAAGCCTGATGCGATAGTGGATCAGCGTGTCGGAAGCCAACACGAAAAACAGCAACATCCCTTGAAAAACACGGGCCGCCTTGTCGGTGACGCCGAGCGATATCTGCGCGGCCTCGCCGCCCAGATAGGTGATTGCCAGCACCAGGCCGGACGCGACAATGCCAATCGGGTTGAGGCGGCCGAGAAACGCTACGATGATCGCGGTAAAGCCGTATCCAGGTGAAATCACCGGGCGAAGCTGCCCTATCGCGCCTGAAACCTCAGCGATCCCTGCCAGTCCCGCCAGGCCGCCGGACAGAATGAATGCAAAAAACACCATCCGGCTGGCGGAAAAGCCGGCAAACCGCCCTGCCCTCGGTGATTGTCCGAGAACCCGGACTTCAAACCCTTTCATGGTCTTTGACATCATGAACCACAAGATCAGTGCCGCTATAAGGGCAAAGACGAAGCCGTAATGCGCGCGCCCTGAAGAGGATATGATTTCAGGCAGCACCGCATAATCGTGAAATTGACGCGATTCGGGGAAATTATAGCCTTCCGGGTTGCGCCAATGCCCCCGCACCAGCCAGTCGAGGAACAGTTGCGCGACGTAGACCAGCATCAGGCTGGACAGAATTTCATTGGTGTTGAACCTGACTTTGAGGAAAGCCGGAATGGCGCCATAAGCGGCCCCGCCCGCAAACCCCATGATCATCATCAGCGGAAGCACAAAGATCATCTGCACATCGGGAAACATGATGGGCAGAACTGAACCGGCCACCGCACCCATGACGAACTGGCCTTCCGCGCCGATGTTCCAGTTGTTGGAACTGAAACAGACGGCAAGGCCGACGGCGATCAGAATTAAGGGTGCCGCCTTGATCGCCAATTCGTGCAGCGACCAGGTTTCGCGTAACGGGTCAATAAAGAAGAAATACAGCACATCGACCGGATTTTGTCCGAGTGCCAAAAACAGCACCGAACCGGCAATCAATGTCGCCGCCAGTGCGATAAAAGGCGAAAGCGCTGAAAAAAGCACCGAGTGCTGAGGCCTTTTGGTTAGCTCAATTCGCACGCGCACCCCCGTGATCATGCCCGACATGCCCCGGCTCGGCCCCGCCCATCAACAGACCGATCTTTTCGAACGTCGCATTGGCGATAGGCAGCGGTTTTGAAAGTTCTCCGTTATGCATCACCGAAATCGCGTCACAGATTTCAAACAATTCATCAAGGTCCTGGCTGATCACCAGGACGGCCGAGCCGGACCGGGCAAGATCGATCAGGGCCTGCCTGATCCGGGCGGCAGCACCGGCATCAACACCCCAGGTCGGTTGATTGACAATCATCACGGCCGGCTGCCGGTCGAGCTCGCGGCCAATCAGGTATTTTTGCAGGTTTCCGCCAGACAGTGCCGCAGCCTCGGGGTCCTCACCGCTTTTGCGCACATCCATGGCACCGGCAATGCGTTTTGCAGTCCCGGCAATCGCGGCACGCCTTATCACGCCAAATCGACCGAGAAACGCCTTCATATCCGTCCTGTGGCGTGACAGTAAAAGATTATCAGACAGGCTCATCTCCGGCACGGCGCCGTGGCCAAGGCGCTCCTCAGGTACAAAGCCCACCCCCAGCAGGCGGCGGTCGGTGATGGACAGATGCCCGGCATCCCGGGATCGAAACCGCACGGTCGCGGCATTTTCCTGGATCACCTCACCCGATATCGCTTCGAACAGCTCACCTTGGCCGTTTCCGGCAACGCCTGCGATGCCGATGATTTCACCTGCCCTCACCTTGAGTGAAACGGTGCGCAGCGGGATTGAAAACGGTGTCGCCGGCTCACGGTTGAGTGCGTTGACGTCGATGAGTATGTCGTCTTCCCCATCCCCGGTGGCCGGCGTGCGGGCAGCATTGGTAACCTCCTCACCCACCATCATATTGGCAAGCGATGCTGCCGTTTCCTTCTGCGGGTCGCAATGATTGACCACTTTTCCGTGACGCAGAACGGTGGCGGTATCACACAGACGCTTTACCTCCTCCAACCGGTGCGAGATGTACAGAATGGATTTTCCTTCACCTCGAAGGCGTTCAAGCGTTTCAAACAACTTGTCGGCCTCCTGAGGCGTCAGGACGGAGGTCGGCTCATCGAGAATAATCAGTTCCGGCTCCTGCAACAGGCAGCGAATGATCTCGATACGCTGCCGCTCACCAACCGACAAATCGCCAACCAGCGAATAAGGGTCAAGCGGAAGCCCGTATGCAACGGACAAAGCCTTCGCCTTCTCTGCGATCGTGTCTATCGGTGTTTCCTTGTCGAGCGACAAGGCGATGTTGTCGGCAGCCGTCAGCGCTTCAAACAGCGAAAAATGCTGGAAGACCATGCCTATGCCAAGCGCACGGGCCTGACCGGGACTGCGAATGGCAACCACATTTCCAGTCCATGAAATATTTCCGGCATTTGGTTCAAGCGAGCCGAACAGCATTTTGACCAGCGTGGATTTTCCGGCGCCGTTTTCACCAAGCAATGCGTGGATTTCGCCTTTATTGATGACAAGATCGACGGCATCGCAGGCGCGCAAATCACCGAAAATCTTGGTCAGCCCCGACACTTCTAGCAGGGGCCCGGACCCGGTGCCGGGTGCTGTTGCCACTTATCGATCCTTTCGCCACATGCTGGTGGCGGCAATTCTATCGGTCATTATGGTAAGCTGGAGCAATCATTTCCGTAAAGCAATCCGTGGCAAAAAACACCTTCAATATTTTTAGTAGTAAATACCCGCGACTTACCCATGAAATCAAAAAACCGCCAAACAGGACCTGAGCAATAATTCGTCACTCTACTGCCGTTTCGAACCGAAATTCGGGAAAAGCTGCATCAACCCGCCAATGCAGAACAGGTAGACGCTTGACGCGGCAATACCGATTTTGACCCATTGGTCGGCCTGCATTCCTTGCAGCAGCGCCACGCCTCCAAGGGCAGACCAGAGTAGAAAAATGCTAAGATTGATGGAGCGCAGCCTTTGGACCCTCACCGGGTGGAGGAAATAGACCGGCGTAAAACTCAACACCGCAGCAATCAGCACGACTGCAAATGACGCCATTTCGCCTGGCTCGATGACGAACAGCGTAAACACCACCATGTTCCAGACGACCGGAAAGCCTTTGAAAAAATTCTCTTTCGTCTTCATGCTCGTATCGGCGTAGTAGATCGCGCTCGAAATCACGATAATTGCGGCTGAAGCAAATGACAGCCCTTCGCCCATGAAACCGCGCTGATAAAGCGCAAAAGCCGGGATCAGGACATAGGTCACATAGTCGATGATGTTGTCGAGCATGTCGCCGGACCAGGTCGGCAACACCGCTTTTACCTGTAGTTTTCTGGCAATCGGCCCGTCGATGCCGTCGACCAGAAGCGCCATGCCGAGCCACCAGAACATCGCCGTCCAGCGCTGTTCACTGGCCGCAACGAGCGATAAAAACGCCAAAAACGAGCCGGAGGCCGTCAGCAGATGCACCGAAAATGCCTTTGCCTGCGGAGCGGTAACCTTTTTGATCGGCCCTGGCAAATGCGTCTTTTTCACGGACCGCGCCAGTCCAGCTTGCAAATTTCGGCCGAGCGGCCGGCAAAATTCCAGTTCCTGCCAAAGGCCCTAAAACGGCTTTTGTCGGATTTGGCAACGATGATTTCTTCGGCAATCCAGTATTCGGAGTTTTTGATAACCGTGTCACCCTCGCGGTCATTGCCGCGAATGGGGGTAATGGCGCCGTCGATGATCCTTGGGATCTGAAAAATGCGGGTCTTGCCATCCATTTCGTAGGAAATCGGCTCGCGCTGGATTCCGAGAAATTGACCGACCATGATCGACAGCAGTGATGTTGTGCCGCCGGCCTTGCCGGAAAATATCTTGCCGATTGCCTTTTCGGCATAAATCGACGCCTTCTTGTCCATGAACAGGCCGGCAGTCCAGTTGCCGCGGCTCATATAACCTGGAATTTCCATGATCAGGCCAAGATTGATCCCTGAAAGATCGACATCATCATAGTGGCCTGAATCAATACGGAAACCGGCCCAGGTCTGGCAGTAGCCTTCTGTCGGCGGATGTTGGCCGAGCGACAGGACGCAAGGACAAAACACCGTACAATTGCACGAAAGGATCAGTTCCCCCTTCATGGCCCAACTTGGTTTCGTGCTATCACCCATTTCCAAATGGTTCCTCCCTAAAATTCAGATTGAAAATAATAGTACCGCCAAGGCCCACACAAGCAATAATATGCCCGCCACCCTCGGCAATATTTTGCGATTGCCTGTCTTTTCGATGATCGTATAGATGCAAAGCAGCAGCATCCAGAAAATATTCATGATGCCGACAGCCAGCATGACCAGCATCAAGGCCCAACAGCAACCAAGGCACCACAGGCCCTGCCTGATGCCGAGATGGATAATTGCCGGCCGCTCAGCCGACCAGTTGGCAAAAAGTGTCGTGAACGGATTGCGGCATTTGGTGAGGCATGCTTCCTTCAAGCTGCTGAACTGATAAAGCCCAGCCAGTGCAAGGACAGCCGCAGACGCCGTGGCAGGTACCGGTGCCAGACTTGTTCCAGCCCCGCCAAACTTTGCTGCAAGCCACCCGGCGGCAGCAAAAATAATTGCCGCAACCAGCCAAACGAGCAAATAACCGGCAACAAGCCAAAGCGGATGAACAACGGCTTTTGCGCTCGATTTGGCAGTTTCTGCAATATCACAATAGGTTCTGATCAGCGGGGCTGCCGATGGCAGCATCATGGCCAGTGCCATCAAAAACCACATCAGCGTCAATGTCAGAAATTCCAATAACGTCTCACCCGGCTGATTTGCCGGCGTCAGGCAAAGCGCCAGCAGCCTTTCGATCAGCGGTGGCATGTCTATGCCGGCAAATTCCCGAAAATAGGCGCTGCCCGGCATCGAAACCGCCTCAGCCACGCTTTGTGTCATCAAAAACTGCACAAGCCATGCCGCCAGGCACAACAGCGACAAGACCGCATAAGTCATCGCTTTTGGAGAATAGGCGGCCTTTGCCGTTAGCCGGCCTGCACGGTCGAGATGATCAAATCCAACGTTGTTTTTACTCATAACCATCAAACGTCACCCGTTAAAATCGGATGCGCTCTAGAAATCAAACTTTTGCCAATGGTCTTTATGTTCGAAACGCTTGCAAACGGACTTGACCTGCACCAGGACACAAGCGTTTCGAACAGACCACTGGGCATGGGGGCAATTCGTCTCATTGATGCAGCCATCAACAGCAATATATGTCGAAAGCCGAAAGCGCCAGAGCCGCCCCGGAGCTGTCGGGGCGAATTTGCTAAGTGAATTTGGTATCGTCTATCTGTCGATGGAGAGCTGACACCATGCCAAGCGATGTTACTGCTGATATTCTGATTGCCGGAACCGGTCCTGCAGGTCTGGTCTCGGCGCTGCTGGCCAATCAGGCAGATTTTGATACAGCGCTTGTGGGACCGCCAGTGCGCCTGGACGATGCCCGAACCACAACGCTGATGGCGCCAGCACTCAAAGTTTTAGAGCGCCTCGGCATCGATATCGGCTTTTCCGGCGAGGCGGCACCGTTGCGCACCATGCGGATCATCGACGGCACCAGCCGCTTGATCAGGAGCCCGATGGCGACGTTTCGGGCAAGCGAAATCGATGAACCCTATTTCGGCTTGAACATCCCGAACCGGGTGCTGAACCAGACACTTTTCAAGGCAGTGGAAAACACAGGAATTTGCCGGATTGAAGCGATGGTCGCCGACTGGCGCCCGGGCAGCGAACAGGTCTTGGCCCATCTGGATAATGGGAGTACCGCCTCGGCCAAGCTGGCGGTGGCGGCCGATGGGCGAAACTCGCCGGCAAGGGTGGCTGCAGGGCTGAAAATTCATAACCGGCCGCACCATCAAACGGCTTTTGTGGCGACGTTTTCCCATGAGCGTGATCATGGTGGCATTTCCACCGAATTTCATACCGAGACGGGTCCGTTTACGCAGGTTCCCCTGCCCGGCGCCAAATCCAGCCTCGTCTGGGTGGTGAGGCCCGGTGAGGCCGAAAACCTGCTGGCGATGGCCGATGATGAGATTTCGCTTTGCATCGAGAACAAGATGCAGTCGATGCTGGGCAAGATCACCGTGGATGGCGACCGGCAAGCCTATCCGCTCTCCACCGGCCGGCCGTCGGCCTTTTCCGCAAAGCGTTTTGCGCTGGTTGGAGAAGCGGCTCACGTGTTTCCTCCAATCGGCGCGCAGGGGCTTAATCTGGGCATTCGCGATGCGGTTGATCTGATGTCCGTTGCGGCCACGCATCGCGCTGATCCGGGCTCAAGCCAGGCGCAAGCGGCCTATGAGAGGGCAAGACGGGTCGACATTATGGCTCGTATTGGCGCGGTAAACCTGCTCAACCAGTCGCTATTGTCGGGTTTTTTGCCAACACAGATGATCAAGGCTGCCGGCATGTCCGCCCTGTCGAGGATCGCGCCGCTCAGGGGCTTTTTCATGCGCGAGGGCATGCATCCGGGAAGCGGCTTTTCAGGCCTGATTTCATCACTGCGCAAACAGGTCGGGCGGTAAAACGCCGCTTTTGATCACAAACAGGATAGCCGTCAGCGTGATGACGGAGGTGACCGTCGTCACCAATATGCTTGCCGAGGCCCGTTCCACCCAGACGCCATATTGCTGTGCGATGACAAAGACATTTGTTGCGGTTGGAAGCGCTGCGAGCAAAATTGCCGTATAGACCCAGACCGGATCGAAATCGCCGATCCAGCTCAGCATCACGTAATATACCATCGGGTGGACAACAAGTTTGAGCAGTGTGATCGGCGCAAGTGCGACCGGCAATCGCCTGAGCGGCGATAGCGCCAAAGTGACACCCATCGCAAACAGCGCACAAGGCGCGGCAGCTTCGGACAATGCAGTCAAAAACCTGTCAACAACCTCGGGCGGGCTGATTTCTGCGGCAGCGGCAGCAATACCCAACATAATCGCGATAATAAACGGATGCAGCACGATTTTCCGGAGGATCTGGCCTGCCAGGCGGTGGGGCGGCAAACGCGACTTTCCCGACAGGGCCATCAACAGCGGCGCAATTGTAAAATGCAGCGTATTTTCGACGCAGAAGATCAGGGCTACCGGAACGGCAGCCTCTTCGCCGAAGGTCAACAGTGCCAGGCCGGGACCCATATAGCCTATGTTGCCATAGGCGGCGGCCAGGCCCTTGATCGTGCTTTCGGCAATTTCTCCGCGAGACCAGATAACAGACCCGAAGAACATGATTGCGAAAACAACATAGGTTGAAAGGATTGCGCCGGAGATGAAACCCCAATTGCCCAATTGCTCAACTGGTGTTTCGGATACCAATCGGAACAACAGGGCGGGAAGCGCGAAATAGACGATGAAGATGTTCATCCATCCAAGTGCATCGACTGGAAGCTTGAACAGCCGGGCGGCCAGAACTCCAATAAAGATCAGGCCGAAAAACGGTAATACGAGGGTGATGACATCAAGCATCTGGAACAAGCTGGATCATGAAGCCAAACCGGCTATCGTGGGGCATCGGCATCAGTCAAGCCAAATTCGCAACATAATCATCACAGTAATTCAAGCAGCCTATTGAAATGACACCGCCAGTGCGCCAATTTGTAAAAACAGTGATCAGCGTAGCCTTTTGGTAATATCATGATGAGAGCAGCCAAGTTTCATATCGGACAGGTGGTTTGTCACCGGCTTTTTCCGTTTCGCGGTGTGATCTTCGATGTCGACCCGGAATTCAACAACACCGAGGAATGGTATGAAGCCATCCCGGCTGAAATCCGCCCCCGGCGCGACCAGCCTTTTTATCATCTGCTGGCTGAAAACGCGGAGACGGAATATGTCGCCTATGTTTCGGAGCAGAATCTGCTGCCCGATGATACCGGCGAGCCGGTGCGCCATCCGCAGACAAACGAGTTGTTTGTTCAGCGGCCCGATGGCAGTTACGAGCCAAAAGGGCCAATGGCTCACTGATCATTTGCCAAAAAAAAGGGCCTGTGCCGGCCCTTTTTGTCATGATCAAGAAATTGCAGAATTATTCAGCTGATTTAGCTTTGTCCTGCTCTGCTTTGAGTTTTTTCTCAAACTCTTCACGCCGTTTTTCGATTTCTTCCTGAAGCTTTTTCTGCTTTGCATCAATATCTGACTGCTGCAGCGGCGGACCATCAAACGCGTCGGTAAACCCTTTCAAGGAGATTTTTATCGGGTTTGGCTGGTTTTGGAAATTGACCGAGGTGAGCGTCAATTCACCGCCGCGCTTGAACGAATTGACCATGTCATCGGTGAGGCCAACTTCGGCAATACAGCGGTCAGGAAAGCAGATGGCATAGTTGACTTTTGCTGCCTTGCCGCCATCAACCTGCATTCCGATGCCCGGAGGCACCAGCCGGCCGCTTGGAACGGAAATCTGAAAGACCTTGCGGTTAACCTTGCCTTTGACCTCAATCAGGCTAACGCCGGTCAACAATTGGCCGGAATCAGCCATCAGCAGGTTCTGGACGTTGCAAACGTCGGTGTCTTCCTGTTTGGAGCACACCTTGAACCACCCTTGCGGCACTTGCTGTGCCTTGGACGGGACGGCGCCCGCAATGAGAAATCCGGCGGCACCGGCAACCAGCATTGCAATGCGGACCCTGACGGTCTTTTGGCTCGTCATATTGTTATATTCCTCTTCGATCCTACCAGTTCAGGTGCCGCTTGTTTTATCAGCCCCCGCTCGATTGGTTTCCTGTTGCCAAATTGAGGCGACAGAATGACTTCGTATGGCGTGTTACAACGCATTTCCGGTCAAATCCACCCCAATGCAATCCTATCGACGGATTGGTTTCGCTTCGATGCGGGCACTGTTACCTTGCGGCCTTGATATCTTGCGATTCGTCTGCTGGAAGATAAGGAGATTGGTGTTGTTTGCTCGTATAGCCGGTTTTGCGATAAAATTCGCTTTCGCGTCACTCCTGTTTACCGCAATAGCCACGGCTGAACCATCGCACGGGATTGCGATGCATGGAAAGCCGGCACTGCCTGCTAACTACGCCCATTTTCCCTATGTTAATCCCGATGCGCCCAAGGGCGGACGGATCGATTATGCGGTTGAGGGCAGCTTCGACAGTTTAAACCCGTTTATCGTCCAGGGAGACGGAAGCCGCGGCCTGTTCGATTCCGAATTTGGCTATAATGTCTATGAAGCCTTGCTGGCGCGCTCGCGTGACGAGGCCTTTACGCTTTATCCCTTGATTGCCGAGACAGTCGAGACAGACGAGGAACGGTCTTTCATCGAGTTTACGCTCGACCCGCGCGCCAAATTCTCAGACGGCAAGCCGATCACTGCCGATGATGTCATTTTTTCCATGAAACTGCATCTTGAGAAATCCCGCCCGTTATACGGGCGCTGGGTCGAAAAGGTCGAGCGCATGGAAAAGGTAGGGGACCGCGGCGTGCGTTTCGTGTTTAACGAGCTGGCCGATCGCGAATCACCCCTGCTGCTTGGCCTGTTACCGATCCTGCCCAAACATGCGATCGATGCGGAAAAATTCGATAAGTCAACGCTGACACCCATTACCGGCAGCGGCCCCTATCTCATTGACCGGGTCAATCCCGGCGAAGTGGTGGTGTTGAAACGAAACCCCGATTATTGGGCAAAGGACCATCCGTCTAAACGCGGGTTTGATAATTTCGATGAAATCCGCATCAATTATTTTCGCGACAACAACGCCATGTTCGAGGCGTTCAAGAAGGGATTGATTTCAATCTGGATCGAAAGCGATCCGGGCCGCTGGGCGGGAGGGTATACGTTTCCCGCCGCCACGGATGGCAGGATTGTGCGCGAGGCTTTTGACAAGAAATTGCCATCCGGCATGCTTGGCTTTGTCTTCAATACCAGGAAGGAAAAATTCGCCGACCCGGCGCTCAGGCGCGCGCTGGCGTCGCTGTTTGACTTCGACTGGGCCAACAAAAACCTGTTTTTTGAAGCCTATAGCCGCACAGGAAGCTTTTTTGACGGGTCGGAACTGTCCGCTATCGGCCATCCTGCCGACGAGGTGGAAAAAACGCTCCTCGGTGCTTATGCCGACGGACTATTGCCCGAGATCATGGATGGCAGCTGGCGTCCGCCGGCGTCTGATGGAACCGGCCGCGACCGGACATTCCTGCGTAACGGCTTCAACCAGCTACGCACTGCCGGCTACAGGCTGAAAGACGGAAAACTTTTGGGCCCGGATGGCGAGCAATTGTCGTTTGAGATTTTGCTGAACGGTAAGGGCGGTGAGGCCGTCGCATCGTCCTATCAGCGGACGCTGGAAAAAATCGGCATTGCGGTCACCATCCGCATCGTCGAGGCGGCCCAGTATCAGCAACGCCTGCAGACCTATGATTATGACATGATCGTGCAGTTTTACTTTTCATCGCTGTCGCCGGGCGCCGAACAGGTCGGCCGCTGGGGTTCGGCATCGGCCAGTGCCGATGGCACCTATAATTTTGCCGGTGCTGCCGACCCGGCAGTGGATGCGATGATCGACGCATTGGTGAACGCACGGGACCGCAAAGCATTCATTTCCGCCGTCAGAGCCTATGATCGCGTACTTTTGAATGGCGCTTATGTCGTTCCGCTCTATCATCGTGGCGAGAACTGGATTGCGCGCTGGGCGAATATCGCCCACCCGGATGAGGTGCCGGTCTACGGGCCGCAATACCAAACCTGGTGGCATACCGGCAACTAGATCGTGGTGAGGATAATTGATTGACCGAAAAAACCGAACTGACCGTCGATATCGTTTCCGATGTCATGTGCCCGTGGTGTTATGTCGGTCAGAAACGGCTGGCATCTGCCATGACGCAGGTTCCGGAGATTGATGTTGATATCCGCTGGCGGCCGTTTCAGCTCGACCCGACACTGCCCCCAGAGGGCAAGGACCGTAGAAAATATCTTTCCGACAAGTTTGGCGGCGAAGAACGCGCTTCCCAAATTTATCAGGCCATCAAGGATGCAGGCATAGCTGAAAATATCGCGTTTGATTTCGAAGCCATAAAAGTCTCACCGAACACGCTTGATGCGCACCGGTTGTTGCGCTGGGCATTGAGCGCCGGCAAAGACGTTCAGGACAGGCTTTCCCGCCGCCTGTTCCAGCTCTATTTCGAGGAAGGCGCCAATATTGGCGACCATAGCGTGCTGTTGGCTGCTGCGCGTGATGTCGGCATGGATGTTTCGATTGTCGAGGGCCTGCTTGCCAGCGATGCCGACCGGGAGGCGGTTCAGCAGGAAATCGCCACCGCCAGCCAGATGGGCGTTACCGGTGTGCCGTGTTTTCTGATCGAGGGAAAATACGCCGTGATGGGCGCGCAGGATGCCGATACGCTGGCAGATACGCTGCGCCAGATCGCCACCGCCAAGGAAAATGGCGAACTGGACCAATCAGATCAGCCACAATAGTGATCAGCCCGCTTCGGCCAGCTTTGCCAGCTTGGTCATGATGACGGCAGCACCGGACAATCGCTTTTCAGCGTTTGGCCAGTCGCGGATGAGCACAACGCTCTGATCCGGGCGGATTTTCGCCAGGCTGCCCTGCTCGCCAATGAAACCAACCAGCGCTGCGGGGTTGGCGAACGTGTTGTTGCGAAACTGGACCACAGCTCCCTTGGGTCCGGTATCGAGCTTTTCGACATTGGCCCTGCGGCACAATGCCTTGATGAAAACGATTTTCATCAGATGTTCCAGCTCTTCGGGCAACGGCCCAAAGCGGTCGACCAGTTCGGCGGCGAATGCGTCGATCTCGCCGGCACTTTGCAGATCGCCCAGCCGCCGGTAGAGACCAAGGCGCAATTGCAGATCGGGCACGTAATGTTCCGGGATCATGATTGCCGTTCCGACCGTTATCTGCGGCGACCAACCCTGATCGGCGGCGTCTTCCTCGCCTTTTAATTCGGCAACGGCCTCTTCGAGCATCTGCTGGTAAAGTTCGAAACCAACTTCGCGAATATGGCCGGACTGTTCTTCGCCCAGAAGGTTGCCAGCGCCGCGAATGTCCAGATCATGGCTGGCGAGCTGGAAACCGGCCCCAAGCGTGTCCAGAGATTGCAGCACTTTTAGCCGGCGCTCGGCTGTCGGCGTCAAGGTGCGGTTCGCCGGCAGCGTGAACAGTGCATAGGCGCGCAGTTTTGAGCGCCCGACCCTGCCGCGCAACTGGTAAAGCTGCGCCAGGCCAAACATGTCGGCGCGGTGAACCACGAGCGTATTGGCCGTTGGTATATCCAGGCCGGATTCGACGATTGTGGTTGACAGCAACACGTCATAACCGCCGTCGTAAAAGGCGTTCATGATATCGTCGAGCTGGCCCGGCGGCATCTGACCATGCGCTGTTGCGACCTTCAGTTCCGGCACCTGCTCGTTTAAGAACGCCATAATCTCAGCCAGATCGGAAATGCGTGGGACAACATAAAAACTCTGCCCGCCGCGATAGCGTTCGCGCAGGAGGGTTTCGCGGATTACCACCGGATCGAATGGTGAAATGAAGGTGCGCACCGCCATGCGGTCGACCGGGGCGGTGGTGATCAGCGATAATTCGCGGACGCCGGTAAGCGCAAGCTGCAAGGTGCGTGGTATCGGCGTGGCCGAAAGCGTCAGCACATGCACATCGCTTTTCAGCGTTTTTAACCGCTCCTTGTGCTTGACGCCGAAATGCTGTTCCTCGTCGATCACCAACAGACCCAGGCTTTTAAACGATATTGACGAACCGAGCAGCGCGTGCGTGCCGACCACAATGTCGACCGTGCCATCGGCAAGGCCTTTCTTGGTGTCGGACAGTTCCTTTGCCGGCACCAGCCGTGAGGCCTGGCGCACCTTGAGCGGCAAGCCGGAAAACCTGTCTTTGAAGGTTTTGAAGTGTTGCCGCGACAATAAGGTGGTTGGTACGACGACGGCCACCTGAAGCCCTTCCATCGCGGCAAGAAATGCGGCTCGCAACGCGACTTCGGTCTTGCCGAAGCCGACATCACCGCAGATCAACCGATCCATCGGCCGGCCGGCTGAAAGGTCATCCAGCACGTGATCGATAGCCGATTGCTGGTCTTCCGTTTCCTCATAGGGGAAACGCGCGGAAAACTCGCCGTAAAGCCCGTCCGGCGGCATGATCTTCGGCGCCCCGCGCATTTCGCGCTCCGCCGCCAGCCGGATCAGCTCGCCAGCCATATCGAGCAATTTTTTCTTCAGCCTGGCCTTGCGCGCCTGCCAGGCCACCCCGCCGAGCTTGTCGAGCGCGGTGTCGGCTGCATCAGAGCCATAACGCGACAATAGCTCGATATTTTCCACCGGCAGAAATAGCCGGTCATCACCCGCATAGTGCAGTTCGAGGCAGTCATGCGGCGCACCGGCGGCCTCGATGGTGCGCAGGCCGATAAATCGCCCGATCCCGTGATCGGCATGAACCACCACATCGCCCGTCGAAAGCGACGCCGCCTCGGTGATGAATTCGGCGCCGCGTTTTTTCCGGCTTCGCCGGATCAGGCGGTCGCCCAGGACATCCTGTTCGCAGATCAGCACAAGATCGGGCGTTTCGAACCCGGTCTCGATTTGCAGGACGGCAAGCGCAATCTCAGAGGCGGGCAGTTTGTTCGCCTCGTCGATCGATTGAATATGGCTGTGCCTCTCCAGCCCGTGCTCGGCGAATATCTGAACAAGCCGGCTAAGCGAGCCTTCGGACCAGCCGGCAACCACCACCCGTTTACCCGCAGCTCTCAATTTTGCGATGTGGCCTACCGCATGATCGAACACGTTGGTGTCCGGATTGGCACGCTCGGCGGCAAAATTGCGCCCGGTCAGGCTTGAGGCATGGACGGTGCGGCGGTCTTTTGTCTCCGGCTGTTCAAATGGCGACAGATCAATGACTGTCCGGCCTGCCAGTTGCCCTTCGATGGCGGTGGGATCGAGAAACATCTTTTCCGGTGATACGGGTTTATAGGGGACGGCGTCACCAATCCCCTCGCCTTCCGCATGGCGCAGACGGGCCTCGTAATGATCGGTAATCTGGTCGGACCGCTCGGCCAAGGCCTCGCGCGCCAGATGCTCGATGATGACCGGAGTGTCGGCAAGATAGTCAAACACGGTTTCCATCCGGTCGTAAAACAGCGGGAGCCAGTGCTCCATGCCGGCAAAACGCCTGCCCTGCGATATCGCCGCATAAAGGGCGTCATCGCGTGACGGCGCGCCAAAGGCTTCGATATAGTTGCGGCGAAACCGGCTGACAGCCTCTGCCGACAGGGTTATCTCGCTCATCGGCTGCAAGAAGAATTGTCTTTCCTGCCCGGTGGTAAGCTGCGATGCGGCATCGAATGTTCGAATCGATTCAAGCGTATCGCCAAAAAAGTCGAGCCTGAGCGGTGCCGCATTTCCCGGTGCATAAAGATCGACAATACCGCCGCGCACCGCATATTCGCCAACATCGCGGACTGTTGATACCTGGTCGAATCCGTGCGCCTCCAGCCGCGCGGTCAACTCGCCCATATCCACCGAATTGCCGGGTTTTGCCGCAAAAACCTGATTTGCGATCATCTCGCGAGGTGGCAGGCGCTGAACAAGAGCATTGGCCGTGGTGAGCACGATTGCCCGATGCGGCCGCTTCTGCAATGCCACAAGCTTGCCGAGCGCACCCAGACGCCTTGCCGCCGTGTCGGCACCGGGCGATACCCGGTCATAGGGCAGGCAATCCCAGGCCGGCAGTTCAAGCACCGGCACCCCTGGAACGGTAAAGGAGAGCGCCTGTATCAGGCCTGGCAGGCGCTGGCCATCGCGCACGATGTAAAGCAAGGGCGCATCAACAGCCCTTTTCCTGACGATGCCGGCCAGCACGAAAGCTTCATAGCCGTCGGCGACGCCGTCAATCACAATGTTTTCCTGCTTGTCCTGTTTCAGGCCTGGGTCAAATTGAAATGTCATAAAAACTCATCGGGCAGAACGTGGACGGTAGGAACGGATTTTGGCAAACAGGCCGGTATCGAATTCGGCCGGAACCGGCGCCGCGCCGGTTATCCAGCTCAGCAAATCGCCATCGGCCTGATCAAGCAGCTGTTCGAACTGGTCAAGTTCCGTCTCCGGCAGCGCGGATATTTCCGAATCGGCAAATTCACCGAAAATCAGGTCGGTTTCGCGCATGCCGCGATGCCAGGCGCGATATAATAGCCTGCGCTGCCGGTCCGTCAGTCCGGCGCTCGATCGGGCCATGCCAGTCATTTTTCAAGCTTCCTCGTCAGATGAGATTTCGCACGCCAGTGGGCGAGAGCGAAGCATATAGCGGTTGGATCAGCACAAGTCAGCCTTGCATTGGGCTGTCAGCGGAATAATCTTGTCAGATGCGTTCCTCCCTGCTTGATCCACTGTTTGCAGAAGCCGTCAGTCTCGACAAAATTGGCGACAAGACTGCAGAGCTAGTCAGACGTGTTCTGCCCTTCGACACCTCCGGGCGGCCTGTCCGGGTCGGAGACCTGATCTTTGTTCTGCCCCATTCGCTGATTGACCGGCGCAACCGGCCAGGCGTCGCCGGCGGCGCGGAGGGCGCGATCGTCACACTGGACCTGCGTGTCGACCGCCATCAGCCGTCGCCACGGGGTAGAAAGAACGTTCCCTACCGGGTTTTTGCCCATGACGAGACTGGCGAGATTGCGCTTACCTTCTTTCATGCCCGTCCTGCCTGGATAGAGCGGACTATGCCGGTCGGTGCCGACATCGTCGTCAGCGGCAAGATGGAATGGTTCAACGGCCGGCCCTCGATGGTTCACCCGGATCATATCGCATTGGCCGAAAACGTGAGCGAGCTACCCCTTGTCGAACCGGTCTATCCGCTGACCGCCGGCCTGTCCGGCCGCGTTCTTCACCGCGCCATCAATCAGGCAGCAAACCGGTTGCCGGAAAATATGCCTGAATGGCTGGACCCGGCCTTCATGCGCAAGCAAACCTTCCCGTCTTTCGGCAAAGCGCTGCATCGGCTGCATCATCCCGATGGGCCGGAGGATATTGCGCTGGAAAATCCGGCAAGGCGGCGCCTGGCGTTTGATGAACTGCTCGCCGGCCAATTGTCGCTGGCGCTGGTTCGAAAACGTTTGAAACGGCAGGCGGGCAGGCCCGTTACCGGCGATGGCCGGCTGCGGGACACGATCCTAAAACACCTGCCCTACTCGCTGACCGGGTCGCAATCGACGGCGCTTGAAGAAATCAGCGCCGACCTTGCAGCAGCAGAGCGGATGCTGCGCCTTTTGCAGGGCGATGTCGGCTCGGGCAAGACAATCGTCGCCCTGATGGCGATGGCGCAAGCGGTGGAGGCTGGAGGACAGGCGGTACTGCTGGCGCCTACCGAAGTGCTGGCCCGTCAGCACCTGGCGACGATCGAACCGCTGCTTGAGCCGGCTGGCCGGCAGGTTGCAATCCTGACCGGGCGCGAAAAGGGCAAGGATCGCAAAATCGTGCTGGACGGGCTTGCCGACGGAACCATCGACTTCGTTGTCGGCACCCATGCTTTGATCCAGGAGGGCGTTGCCTTTGACAATCTGTTGCTCGCCGTCATTGACGAGCAGCATCGCTTCGGCGTTCATCAGAGACTGGCAATGACGGCCAAGGGCACGGCACCTGATATGCTGGTGATGACGGCAACACCGATCCCGCGCACACTGGTGCTGACCGCATTTGGCGACATGGACGTATCGCAATTAACGGAAAAGCCGGCAGGCCGCCAACCCATCTCAACCGTTGCCACGCCGATGGAACGCTATGAACAATTGGTCGACCGCCTCCAAGGCGCCGTGGCCAAAGGGCAGAAAGTCTACTGGATTTGCCCTTTGGTTGAGGAATCCGAACTGGTTGAACTGACAGCCGCCGAGGACCGGTTTGCGATGCTTGAACCGCGCTTTAAAGGCCGGATCGGCCTGGTTCATGGACGGATGAAGGGAGCGGAAAAAGACGCCGCGATGGCGGCATTCAAATCAGGCAAAACCCAACTTCTCGTCGCCACCACCGTCATCGAGGTCGGTGTGGATGTTCCCGATGCGACGATCATGATTATCGAACATGCTGAGCGTTTCGGATTGGCGCAACTACATCAGCTGCGCGGCCGCGTCGGCCGCGGTGACAAACCATCGAGCTGTGTTCTGCTTTATAAGGCGCCGCTTGGAGGCATCGCCCGAAAGCGCCTTGATGTGCTGCGCGAAACCGAAGACGGGTTTATCATTTCCGAGGAAGACCTGAAATTACGCGGAGAAGGCGAACTTCTGGGCACAAGACAGTCCGGGTCACCCGGCTTCCGCATTGCCAGGCTTGAGGCGCATGGCGACCTTCTGGCAGCGGCGCGCGATGATGCCCGCCTCATTCTCCAGACCGACCCGGAACTAACCTCCGAACGCGGCGAGGCGCTAAGATTGCTGCTTTATCTGTTTGGCAGAGACGAGGCGGTGCGTCTGATCAATGCGGGCTGACGCTCTCGGGCTTTGCGCCCTCACTCTCAGCCAGCGCTTCCAGCCTTTTTTGATATTCCGGCGTCACCAGCCCGGCCGAAATAACCAGCTTGGCGCCCTCCTCCACAGACATGGACAGGATTTTTACGTCACTTTTCGGCACGAAAAGCAAAAAGCCGGAGGTCGGATTGGGCGTGGTGGGAAGAAAAACAGCTATTGATTTGCCGGCCTTCTCGTCCAGCTCTTCTTGCACTTCCCCTTCTGTTTCCGTTGCAACGAAAACGACCGCCCACAGGCCCTTTCGCGGATATTCAATCAGACCAACCTTTTTGAACGTATTGGTGCGTTCGGACAAAACCGTTTCTAGTATCTGTTTTAATACGCCGTAGACATTGCGGACCAGCGGCATGCGGCCCAGCATGTACTCGCCATATGAGACCACCGTGCGGCCAATAAAATTCGCCGTCATGAAACCGATGAGTGTAATCAGGATGAGCGCTACCACCAGTCCGAAACCGGGAATGGAGAACGGAAGATAGGTATCCGGATTGTAGACTTCTGGAATGTACGGTTTTACCCATGAATCCGCCCAGCCGATGAATGACCAGGTCAGATAGGCAGTCACGGCAAGCGGGGCGCAAACGATGAAGCCGGTTAGAAAATAGTTCCTAAGCCGCGTGACACCGGAAATTTTTTTGGGTGGTTCACTCATCTTTTCTCTTCAAAACGCAAATGCGCCGACCACATGTAGTGTAGCGCAATGCATTTTTGAACCGGCAAAACCCAAAAGATTGTCAGACCCTCAACTATTCAACGGTTACCGACTTTGCCAGATTGCGTGGCTGGTCGACATCCGTCCCCATGATCACAGCCGTATGGTAGGCGAGCAGTTGCACCGGAATTGCGCCGACAATCGGTGACACGAATTCAGGCGTATCCGGCAAGACTATAGTCTCCACCGCATCAATCGACACGCGCGCGGCGCCGCTTTCATCGGTGATCAGGAAGATCCGCGCGCCGCGTGCGGCGACCTCCTGCATGTTCGATACGGTCTTGTCGAAGATGCGATCATGTGGTGCCAACACGACAACAGGCATTGTTTCGTCGATCAGTGCAATCGGACCATGTTTCAACTCGCCTGCGGCATAGCCTTCAGCATGAATGTAGGAAATTTCCTTTAGTTTCAATGCGCCTTCCATGGCCAGCGGATAGTTTGTATCCCGGCCAAGATAAAGCACATGGCGAACGGTAGACAATTGGCGGGCAACCTCATGGATCTGTTCATCAAGCTTGATCGCCAGTCCTGCCAATCGCGGTGTTTCTGCCAATTGGCGGACCAGAGTTCTTTCCTCGTCCTCCGCTAAAAGCCCTCTCGATTTCGCTGCAAAAAGCGCTATCGCCGCCAATACCGACAATTGACAGGTAAATGCCTTGGTTGAGGCAACGCCGATTTCAGGACCGGCAAGGGTCGGGAATACCGCGTCGGATTCGCGAGCGATCGTAGAATCGCGAACATTGACGATCGACATGATCGGAATGCCCGCCTCGCGGCAATATCTAAGCGATGCCAACGTGTCTGCGGTTTCGCCGGACTGCGAGATGAAGAGTGCTGCCGACTGCTTCGGCAACGGCATCTCTCGGTAGCGAAACTCCGAGGCAATATCGATGTCGACGGGAAGCTTTGCGTAGCGTTCGAACCAGTATTTCGCCACCAGGCCTGACAGAAAGGCAGTGCCGCAGGCTGAAATCGCCAGCCTTTCAAGCTTGGCGAAATCAAAAGAAATATCGAGATCGCGAACCGTGCCGTTGGCGAAGTCCAGATAATGCGCCAATGTGTGCGATATCACTTCGGGCTGTTCATGAATTTCCTTTTCCATGAAATGGCGATGATTGCCCTTATCGACCATCAGGCTTGACGCGACCGATTTTTGCCTATCGCGCTGAACCACATCTCCGGTGGCATCGAACACCTGAACCGATTGCGACGTCACAACGGCAAAGTCGCCATCTTCCAGATAGGCGATCTCATCGGTAAACGGCGCCAGCGCAATCGCATCGGACCCGACATACATCTCGCCGTCGCCATAACCGACAGCCAGTGGCGGACCGCTGCGCGCGGCCAGCATCAGGTCGTCGTGGCCGGCAAAAATGACTGCAAGCGCATAGGCGCCTTCAAGACGGGTAATCGTCTCGCGCATCGCATCTTGTGGCGTCAGGCCCGATTCGAGCTTGCCTGCCAGCATCTGCGCGACGATTTCCGTATCCGTGTCGGTGGTGAACGTCGCGCCGCCGGCCTTCAGCTCATCGCGCAGTTCGGCGAAATTTTCGATAATACCGTTGTGGACGAGCCCGACATTGCCGACGAAATGAGGGTGTGCATTGTTTTCAGTTGGCGCGCCATGCGTTGCCCATCGCGTATGTCCGACACCGATCCGGCCCGCCAGCGGCTGCTGCTTCAGCCGTTCTTCCAGATTGACAAGCTTGCCTTCGGCCCGGCGGCGGCCGAGCTGGCCGCCTTCAAGCGTGGCGACACCAGCCGAATCATATCCCCGATATTCCAGACGCTTCAACGCGTCGACCAACAGCGGTGCTACCGGCCGCTGGCCAATTATTCCGACAATTCCGCACATCGCGGCAAAACCCCTTCGCTATTCATCCCGGCGCCAGATTTATGTTTGCTGCGTCCGGTTCGAAAGACACATTTAATTACCATTCATTTCAACTATGGCGGCGTCACGCATCAGCGGCGATGGAGGCCCGGTCATTTTGCGTTTTTGCGCGCAGCATTGCGCCTGTTGATTTCCGTCGCCTTGCCTTCGCGCACCGTCTGCCCGTCTGATCGGCCAAAGGCCAGCGCCTCTGAAGGAACATTTCTAGTGATCACACTGCCTGCCGCCACCAAAGCATGGTCGCCAATGGTAACCGGGGCCACAAGGGCTGTGTTGGAGCCGATAAACGTGCCGTCGCCAATCCCGGTATGATGCTTGTTATAGCCATCATAGTTGCAGGTGATCGTGCCGGCGCCGATATTGGCCTTTTTGCCAATTGTGGCATCGCCGATATAGGTCAAGTGATTGACCTTTGCGCCTTCGCCGATCCTGGCGTTCTTGGTTTCGCAGAAATTGCCAACCTTGCTGCCCGGTGCCAGATCCGTTCCGGGCCTCAGCCGCGCGAATGGTCCGATCTCCGCCCCGTCGGCAATTTGAGCGCCCTCAATGTGCGAAAATGCACGGATCCTGACGTCCTGGCCTATTTTCACGCCCGGGCCGAACCAGACATTGGGCTCGATTGAACAGTTTGGACCGATATCGGTATCATGACTGAAAAACACCGTGTCGGGCGCCTGGATCGATACCCCTGCCATCAAAAATGCCTGCCGGGTGCGCGCCTGCCAGATCACCTCCGCCTGCGCAAGTTCAGCGCGGTTGTTGATGCCGAGCAACTCCTCAAACGCCACCTCAAGCGCTTCGACTTTCATATTTCGCTCATTGGCGATCTCGACAATGTCGGTGAGGTAGTATTCGCCTTTCGCATTTTGATTGCCCACGGCATCGAGCAGTTCCAGCGCTACGTCACCTTCTATCGCCATCAACCCGCCATTGCAGAATGTGATCTGCTTTTCGGCCTCTGTGCAGTCTTTTTCTTCACGGATCGCGGCAAGCCCGCTGCCACCTTCAATCAACCGGCCATAGCCCGTCGGATCGCCGGTGCGAAATCCCATCACCGCCACGGCTGCGCCATCGGCGAGTTTTTCACGCGCCGACGCCAGAGCCGCAGGCGTAATCAGCGG
Source organism: Rhizobiaceae bacterium (assembly GCA_963669455.1). Taxonomy (GTDB): domain Bacteria; phylum Pseudomonadota; class Alphaproteobacteria; order Rhizobiales; family Rhizobiaceae; genus JAWKWH01. Next base: position 2,131,962 of record OY770026.1, on the reverse strand, counting down.
CGTATCGCCAAAGACCACCAGGATATCGTCATAACCACGTTTAATCGCCTGACGCGCCGCAAGCACCGCATGGGCCGTACCAAGACGCTTTTCCTGCAAAAACATGTCTGCGGGCAGCGATGTGGCGCTCACTGCCTGTTCAACCTCACCTGCACCATAACCGGCAACAATGGCGGTGGCATCGCTGCCCGCCTGCTGGGTGGCGGAAATAACATGGCCGACAAGCGGTTTTCCTGCGATCTTGTGGAGGACCTTCGGCAATGCGCTTTTCATGCGCGTTCCTTCGCCTGCGGCGAGGATGATAGATAGGCAGGTTCTGGCCTTCATGCGGTTCATCCCGGTGATTTACGGATGTCTATTCAACCGGGCTTGTAACACCACCTTCGGCAACCCAAAAGCCGGAGATTACATTTTATCAGAGGCCATTTGCCGCCTGTCTATCAGCCCAGTTGGCCCAGAACAGGAAATGTTTCCAGCAGGAAAAAGGCAATCGTCTGCATGCCGCCGGTCAGGAAAAGAATACCGGCGACCACCAGAAAACCGCCCATGACCTTTTCAACACGGCCCATATGGACACGAAAGCGGGCGAGAAACCGCATGAATGCGCCGGAAAAAAGTGAGGCGATGAGAAATGGAATGCCGAGGCCCGCGGAGTAGGCGGCAAGCAGCAACGCCCCCTCGCCCACTGTCTCACGGCCGCCGGCCAGTGTCAGGATCGGACCCAGTACCGGGCCGATACACGGCGTCCAGCCGAATGCGAAAGCAAGCCCCATCACATAGGCCGCCCCCATATTGGCAGGCTTGCCGCCGGCCTGAAAACGGGCTTCGCGGGCCAGAAACGGAATGCGGATCACGCCGAGGAAATTCAGGCCCATGATGATGATGGCAAGGCCGGCGACGACGGCGATTTCGGTCTGCCAGGCTCTTAAAAACCCGCCGACAGTCGATGCGCCGGCGCCAAGTGCCACAAATACGGTGGAAAATCCCAGCACAAAGGCCAGTGACGCGGTGGTGAGCGCCGAGCGCGTATTGGTGGCAGCCGCTTGCGAATCGCCGCGAAAATCATCGACCGACACACCCGCCATGTAGCACAGATAAGGAGGCACCAACGGCAGCACGCAAGGTGACAGAAATGACAACGCCCCTGCTCCGACGGCACTGAGATAACCGATATCAAGCACAAAATTTTCCAATCATTAGATGCAGTTACTTGCCGGGTGGATCTTATTTAGCCTTGCGTGACCATACCATATACAGCTCCAATCAATCACACGCCAATCACCTAATTGTCGGCTTACCGACAAGACACGCTCCAAGCTCATCTGCACCAGCGACTATATGCAATTGCGTTTAAAACTGGGTTTTCAAGCTTCATAAATAGCAGGTAAATCATGTTGCAAGAATGTCGGTTTTTGCAGTTGACCGCAGAAGCCTTGCTCCTTATGTTCCGCGCACTTTCGACGGGTTTTTGGCCCGGTTACGGGAGCGCGTAGCTCAGCTGGTAGAGCAACTGACTTTTAATCAGTAGGTCCACGGTTCGAACCCGTGCGCGCTCACCAACAAAATCAAAGACTTCACAAGCCCGGCAGAAGCTTAAAGCGTTTTGCGGTAACTGGAACCGCGACAACGCCTGTATCCGCCTGGAACTGTTGAAACATTTTCGCGCATATGATTCTATTTGGGCGAAAAATGCCCCAGCCAATCATCATTCACCTGAATTGTTGAGCCAGAACAACGACAATGGCGCTTCATTTGCTCAATCTGGTGCTGTTGAATTTACAGTCCGGTGATGAAACCTGTTTCTCAAATAGATCAAGATTTGCCGCTTGATCAGCTAATGCGGCAGTGGCCAGCCGCCGTCAGAGTGTTTATCCGGCATGATCTTCGCTGTGTCGGCTGCAAGCTTGCGCCATTTCACAATTTGCAGGATGCAGCAAATTTTTATGGTTTGGACAAAAACCTGATTGCGCGCGAAATCGTTGAAATCTCGGGCTGATGAGCCGGGTCAGGCGCTTGTTCTGCCGTCGGCGATCAACACCAGCTGGTGCCCGGAAAGGATCTCGATCCTTTTTCGGCCGCTTCTGATTATTCCCCGCTTCTCCCAACCGCTGAGCGTGCGCGAAACCGTGTGCAACGTGGTTCCGGTCATGCTTGATAAATCCTGGCGGGTTATCGGGAAATCGATGAGAATGCTGTCGTCGGTTTTCCTGCCGGTCTGGTTTGCGAGCCTCAGTAATGCGTTTGCGATCCGCTGCTGGACCTGTTCGGTCGCCATTTCGGCAATTCGATCATGCGCCTCTTCCAACCGGTACCCAATCGTCTGTCCGACCCCTTGGTAAAAGGAGGGATAGCGCCTGACGATGTCCGGCCACAGACTGGAAGGCCAGCCAAGCACGACACAATCCACGACGGCGACCGAACTGGCCGGATAGGTTTTGCGTCCCAAAGCCGGCGCGATGCCAAGCAACTCGCCGGCCGAAGCATAGCGAATAACGACCATTTCGCCGTTTGACCGGGACTGCTCAACCCGTACATAGCCATCGAGCAGCAGGTAGAACGAGTGAGCGTCCTCGTCCTGCAAAAAAACATGCCGGTCTTTGCCGACCAGTGCCGAGTGCCCGCCTTCCAGAAATTCACAAAGCGCCGCCTGATCGAAATCCGCAAATAGCGGGATGTTCGAGACCAGTGAGGGGTCCAGCGAAGCCATAAAATTCCCTTCGGCGGTTTATTGCGCCCAACAATTTGAGATATGATGATACTCATCGCAACGTCATAAACCAGCCATGAAAGACAAATTGCCTGCCACAATGCGGGCTGGCACGGACTATTGGTTTTGAGAATCAGCCTCTGGCGACCGATCGTGCGGGATCAGGTAACCCGTTTGCCGAATTGGCTGATCGCAATCAGACGGGTGCCGGGAAAGGCTTTGACTGTTTTGAGGATTTGCGGCTCCGTCATCACGCAAAATGCGGTCGACAGGCCATCGGCCAGCGCGGCAGACGGGTTGATCACCGAAACTCTTCGCCAGTGGTCAACCGGCAACCCGGTGCGTGGATCGATTATGTGACTGACATTTCGATCCGTATTAAACGACATGCCCGCCGGTGCTGAGGTAGCAATCGCCATATCACGCAGGTTTATTGTCTCTTCGGCAATGCCGGTTTCCGTTTCACTGATCCCGACGCGCCAGGGTTTTGCCGGTTGCTTGACGCCAAGTGCGGCAACCTCGCCGACGGACACCAGCACGTTTTCAAGCCCGCGCCTGCGCATCAGGCCGGCAACCTGATCGGTGGCGAAGCCTTGCGCAATTCCATTCAGCGTCATGGCCATGCCGGAGCGGCCAAAGGCGATTTTATCGGCTGACACCCGAACATGCTGCCAGCCGGTCTGTTTTCCCGCCTGCTCCAATGTACTCGCCGCCGGTTTTCCCCCAGATGCCGCGTAGGCCTGCCACAAGGGCTGAACGGTCGGGTCAAACGCGCCACCACTTGCCCGGTTGATCGAGCCCGCCAGCGAAAGCAGGTGCACAAACTTGGTTGCGGGGCCGTCGATCTGGCCATTCACGTTGAGGCGGACCAGTTCGCTATCTGTCCGGTAAAGGCTGAAAATACGCTCAAGCCGCTCAATCTCCGCGGTCATTTCGCCGACCAGCTTAGCAAACGCGCTTTCTTCAAGGCCCGAAACCGCCAGAGATGCGCGCGCACCCATGGCCAATCCGGACCAGCGGCGCAGTTTTGGCTGTGCGGCAAGCGCCCTGCCCGGCTGAATTGCAGCGGCAGCCGAGATCGCAATGAAGCGGCGGCGCGAAACGCTCATTGTGCCGCCTGCCCCCCGGAAAACCCGGTTTTTTGTGTGCCTGCCAATTTGTAATCCGAATGCTGGCCGGACACATCCACCGGTGCGAGAACATAGTCGTCTGGAATGCCCGCAAGCCGCACGATCTGCCCGCCATTGTTGGCCGCAAAGGCCTTGGCCGCAGCCTCATCACCGAAGGGAATGACCTCCGGTGCGCCCATCCCGCCGCTGATCTTGCTGCCGATAACAAACCACGCCCTGGTTGCGTCGATCCAATTGTCTATGCCGGGGTCCGCCCAGTCGGCCGCCTTTGCCATGTCGCTGACATAGATCGCCGAAATCTCATCGGTTTCTTCCGGCAGCCTGGTAAAGGCTATCGCATCACGTACCTGGCTGAACCAGATCGGATGTTTCAACCTTGCCAGGTGAATCTGCGCCTTCGGCCCTTCATGTTCCGTCAGGTTCATCTGGCAATAATGGCCGAGTGCCTCTTGCGTCATTGCCACAGCATCCGGGGTCACTTTAGCCTGCTCGTCCTGACAGGCGGCAAGTGCAAACACCGAAAACAGAACGATCATGGTACGGGAGATCATGGTTCCAGTTTCCTCAAAAATTGAGCAGACAGAAAAAAGGCCGCAACCGTCCAGAACGCCAGGCTGAGTATGCCCGTCCAGGCGGGAAATGGCAGTGCGGTGGCTATTTCCGAGACGCCGGAGGCCGATTCCAGGAGAGACATGTTGAACAATCTGAATGCGTCAGCCGGATTGACCAGCAAAAGCCAGGGAAAGACCGACTTCGCAAACAGCCCATCGGCGTCGGCGACCAGAGCGCTGAACAGGGCCAGATCGTATAAAACCACGGCAACAAGCCAAATGCCGACAGCAAGTGCGGCAGCCGTTCCGCTTTGGCGCGCAAGCGAACTGGCGATATAGCCGATTGCCAAAAACGCAGCGCCAAGGCCGATACTGGTGGCGATCAGGCGCGCCAAAGCCCAAACACCGTCATCACTTCCGCCCGCCATCAGCCAGATTACGCCACCGGTAAGGCCAAAACCGGTGATGATGGCAAATCCCAAAATGGCGATGTGTCCCAAAAACTTGCCGGCAATCAGCGCCGGTTTCGAGGCAGGGCTTGCCAAAATCAGCTGGATCGTTCCGCGCTCGACCTCGCCGGCGATTGCATCGAACGACAACAGCAAAGCCATCAGCGGCACGAGATAGACCGAAAGCGTTGCAAGGCTGGCGACTGTCACGGTAAGCGCACCGGTCTTGACCGTTCCGGTGGGTGCAGCACCGATGAACCCCAACACCATCGCAAACAGCGTCAGGGCGGCTGCAGCAAGCAAGACCCAGCGGTTCCGGCTGCCGAGCCTGATTTCCGTCATCGCAATAGCCGGGACAATACCGGTCATTTCTGGTTTCTCCCGTCCAAACTTTCCGAATAATGGCGATACACATCATCGAGGCTCGGTTGGGTGACATCGAAGTCCGTCACCAATGACCCAAGCGAACTGATCGCCGCCAGCCGTGCCATTTTTTCTGGAACCGGGCATTCAAGTTCGACCGATTGGCCGTTGATCCGTTTTCCGCCCAGTTCGGCTGACACCTGTTCAATACTGTCCGCCCTGGTTTTAACCCGGATCCTGAGCGGTGCATTGGATTTTGCCTGCAATTCGTCCAAAGGCGCGTCGGCGACAATTTTGCCCCTATTCAAGATAACCACCCGATCGGTGCGCGCCTCCAATTCGCTCAACCCATGCGAGGACAAAAGCACTGAACTGCCGGTGGCTGCAACCTCGTCGACAAGCCCGTAGAATTGCTGGCGCGACAGCGGATCAAGGCCACTGGTCGGTTCATCAAGCAGCATCAGCCGGGGGGCGCCGGCCAGAGCCTGCGCCAATCCAAGCCGCTGACGCATGCCTTTCGAATAGGTGCCGACATAGCGGTCGGCTGCATCCGTCAACCCGACCCGGTCCAGTAGACCGGCCACCTGATCTGCGGGGCAGTCTTTCAGACGCAGGTAAAATTTTAAAATTTCACGGCCCGTCAGCAATTTCGGAAAAGTAACATTTTCCGGCAGATAGGCCACACTTCGGCGCGCCTTGCCACTGCCCGGCCGTTCGCCGTCTATTGCGATCTTACCGGCGCTCAGACCGGTAAAACCGAGGATTAACCGGAATAGGGTCGTTTTGCCGGCACCATTATGGCCGAGCAGCGCGAGCCTCTCGCCCGGATTGACCGAAAGGCACACATTTTCAAGCGCCCTGACGGAGCGAAACGATTTTGAGACCGCATCAACATGGAGCAACGGACCGGTCATGACCGATCCTTTCTATCCGCATCCGCTGAGACAGGTTTTGGCTGCATCAGGGGTGCCGAATCGATCACGCCGCCCGGTAACAAGGCAGGAAATTCGCGCTGGGCCCATCTGATCAACTGCATGGCGGGGCTTCCCCCCAAAAGCTTGGCCGCCGGCTGGGTCCACAACAGCTGGTCGATCAGATCATTCGGCCGGTAGGTTTGATCGGCGATCCCGTCACCATTGATATCGAAGGCCGCGTGATCGCTCCAATAATTGCCGGCACCGCCATCGCTCCACTCATGATGTTTGGAGCCGACATATTTGACCTGGGTGCGGTTACCGATAAAGGCGTTGCCTGAAAACGTGTTGCGCTCCGAGCCGGCGGTAAAATGAATGCCGATCGAGCAGCCTTCGAAACGATTGCCAGAAAGCCTGTTTTTGTTGGCATTGTACATAAACAGGCATTTTTCGCCGCCATCGCGCACCACATTGTCGCGAATATCGGCGCTATTGGCATAGTTCAGCATGATGCCGTGATCGCGATCACCGGCGGAAAGGTTGCCGACGATTTTCAGCCTGCTTGAAAACATGATCGCATAGCCCAGATGATTGCCGAACGAGCGGTTGCCGGAAACCTCGCTGTCATTGGCGTACATATAGTGGACCGCAAACCGCAAATTCTCGAAACGGTTGTTGCGAAAACTGTTGTTGTGGCTGGAATTGACAAAAATCCCGTCACGGCCAAGGCGAACCGTGTTGCCTTCAACGATGGCGCCCGGTGCGTTCCAGACATAGATCCCGTTGCCGCGATCGTTCATGCGCCTGTCGTCGCGGCCAACAATGTTGTTGCCAGTGACAATAGCGTCGGCGGCGCCGTGGATATCAATGCCGTGCAGATTGTTATGCAGTCTGTTGCCTTCGACACGGGCATTTACAGCTCTCTCGGTCAGCTTGATGCCCGAATCAAGCGTTTCGTGACTGGAGCCGGAGCCGGTTACCGCAAGCCCCGATATATGAACATCCGGCGCATCGACAGTGATGACGGTTCCGGTTCCATTTCCCGCTATAGTGGCGCTGCCGTCGCCCAGAAGCTTAAGGCTTTTATCGACGACAATGCCTCCCCCATAGGTGCCCCGGCCAAGCAGGAGAACATCGCCTGCATTGGCCGAAGCGATTGCGCGTGCCAGGTTCGATTGCCCCGGTTGAACGGTAATGTCGGCGGCAAGCGCCGGCAGTCCCGTAAACAGGGAAACGAACAGGAGGGGGATTGCGCGCGCGATCATCTTGTTTGTTTCCGTCAGGCCGCCCGCGGCTCGACAAACATGCGTCCGCGCATTTCCATGTGCAGCGCATGACAGAACCACTGGCAATAAAACCAGTGCACGCCGGGCCGGTCGGCAACAAAGGTGACCGACGCCGTTGCCAATGGCGCAACCTCCATGGAGATGCCGAAATTCGACAGGCAGAAGCCATGTGTCAGATCATCGATCTCGTCGAGGTTCGTAATATAGACCGTCACCTCGTCGCCCTGCTTTACAGTAAAGTGCTCCATCGAGAACTGCGGTGCAATCGAGTACATATAGACGCGCACCTTATTGCCGTCGCGGATCGGTTGATCGGCGCCGTCTTCAAGCGAAACGCCGTCGGCGGCGGCCTGGCGACGTGCCTCTTCCCATACCGGATCATTGCGGTCCCAGACGATGGCCGGATTGACCTTCGAGCGGTGAACAATGATCGAATCGTGCGGCTCGGCAAAGGTCGGGCCATCATGGACCACCTTCATCTCATCGGACGAAATGTCGATTAACTGCTCGTTTTCCGGTTTTAGCGGGCCGACATTTAAGAACCTGTCCTTGGAGAACTTGTTCATTGAAATCAGCCACTTGCCATCGGCCTCTGCGGTTTCGCCCATCGAGGTCGAGTTGTGACCGGGCTGATAGTGAACATCGACCTTGGAGATGATCGGATCGACACTCCCGCCGGCATAGGCCTCAACGGCCTTTTCGAGGTTCCACTTGACCACCTGACTGTCGAGAAACAGCGTGGTGTAGCAATTGCCCTTTCCGTCAAAGGCGGTGTGAAGCGGCCCAAGACCGAGTTCCGGTTCGGCGACGATGGCTGAGCGTGGATCGGCATCCTCCTCGAACAGCGCGTCGAGCTTATTGACGTCGAACACCGAGCAGGTCGGAGACAGCTTGCCATTGACCACGACATGCTTCTTGTCGGGCGCGGTGTTGATGCCGTGCGGGCTGTTGGGGATCGGGATGTAGCGGGTGTATTTCGATCCCTTGCGGCCATCAAGAACACGAACGCCGTTCAGCAACTGACCGTCACCGGCGGCGACACCCTCCTCAATCCGCTTTAGGTTGAACACGACGACATGGTCGGTTTCGCTTGCCGTCATCTCGGCGAGATTCATACCCATTTCCGAATTGTAGCTGGTCGAATATGCGTATTTGCCCTGATAGTCGCAGTCGGTGTTGTCGAGATTGCCATCGACGATCACCTGCCAGGCCACTTCCATCGTATCTCCGTCGATGGCGGTGTAGATGCAGGAATACTGTTTCGGATCGTTGAGGATCTTGCCGTCATTGATCAATGGCGCTTCATGCTCGCCATTGGCAAACACATAGCCGGTGCGCGGAAATTTCTGAGGGCGCAGGCCGTGAATGTCGTGCGCGTTCGGGATCTCGATAATCTTGTCGCACTTCATCACATCGCAGCGTATACGGGCCACACGTGTGTTGGCCTTGTCGTTGGCGAATAGATAGCGGCCGTCATAGGTTCCGTCGGTAAATGACATATGCGGATGGTGAAGATCGCCATTGTCGTAGGTCTTCTTGCCGTTGGCGGCCAGCATGGACTTGGTTTCCGGCAACAGGCCCTCGGTCAGAATTTTAAGCGATTCATTGGTCTGGCCCCAGCCGGTGGCGGAGCACCGGTTGAATACCGGGATACGCATCAACTCGCGCATTGACGGAACACCCAATATGCGCACTTCGCCGGACTGGCCCGACGACCAGAAGCCGTAATATTCATCCAGTTCGCCTGGTGCGAGGCTGAAATGACCTTCCTGCGCCTCAGCGGCGGTGACGAAACCGCCGGAAAGCAGGCTGCCACCGGCACCCGTGCCGGCAAGAACGGCCCCAGCGGCTGATGCGGTCATTAAATCTCTGCGCGACACCCCTTGCAGTTTCTTTTTCAACTTACTCATTTGCCTCTCCTTTCAGGATGGTTGGCGAGTTATTGCCCAGCCAATGTCTCAACTTCGAAGCTGGCCGCATTGACTTCGGGCAAGGATTGGTTTCGTTTTTCAAAACGCGCGCGTTTGGCAGCCTTCTTGATGCAGACCGGGCATTTCGAAGCACTTTGATAGAGCACCTGACAGTGCAGGCACTGGTGGCATTCGTTCGGATTGATATGACCTTCGGGGTGGATTGCCTGAACCATGCATTCCTTGGCGCAGCGCGCGCACGGATCGCCGCATTCGCGGTATCGTTTCAGCCAGTCGAACATGCGCATACGCGCCGGAATGGCCAGTGCAGCACCCAGCGGACACAAATACCGGCAATAAAAGCGCTCGATGAACAGCCCGGCCATAAGCAACCCAAGGGCAAACAGGACGTAAGGCCAACTCCGCTGAAATTTTAAAATGATCGCGGTTTTGAACGGCTCGATTTCCGCATAGCGTTCGGCCATTTCCAGCGAGTAAAGTGACATGCCGAAAAGGCCGAGGAAAATCATATATTTGATTGGCCAAAGCCGCTCATGCAGCCCCCACGGCACCCGGTATTGGGGAATGCGTGCCAGTTTCGCCAGGCGGTTGGTGAGTTCCTGCAAGGCGCCGAACGGGCAAAGCCAGCCGCAGAAAACGCCACGTCCCCAGAACAAAAGCGAGGCGGCGACCGAAAACCACAACAGGAAAATCAGCGGGTCCATCAAAAAGGCCGACCACGAAAAACCCGACATCACAGCAGAGAAAAAGGCCAGCGCATTGACCACCGACAATTGCGCATTGGCGTACCAGCCAAGACCGACAAGCGTGAAGGTTAAAAACCCGATGCGGAACCAGAAGGCCATCTTCTCGTTTCGCGTCAATTGCATCTGGAAGAAGAATGCCAGTGTCAAAACACCGAGAGCGGCGACCAGAACACCCACCTCAACCCTCTTTTGCAACCAGATGCGCTGCCACAAATGGGTAAGCTCCGATGTATCGGACGTGGCCAGTTCTCCCTCCAGCCGGGGATCATCCGGTGCAGGTTGAGATGTCGCCGGCTGCAGGTACCGGTCGGGTATGCGGTAGCCGAGGTCGAAGGTGACAAACACCTTCTTGATGGCGCCAACGGCACGGTGCACCAGCAATTGCAGGCGAAAGGGAGCCGCCGGATCGAATTCCATTTCCGCCGGAATTTTGAATATGTCCAGTTCGGTAAAGGATGGCGCGCCTTTGGCGGCGATTTGACCGAGCCTTCGTTGCTGGCGATCGAAAAAGCGCGCCGAGGCGTCGCCCTGAATCAGCTGGATACGGTCGAAAATACCGCCACGCACGTAACCTGAACCCTTAAACGAATATGTGCCGCGCCCGGCAATCAAAACGGCGTGCTCGCCCTCCTCCAGCCAGTCCATCAGATTGGCGTATTCGGCCTTGCCAAGCAGGCTCAGACCGATTTCCGGCACGCTGATCAGCGCCATGTGCATATCGATAAACGTATCTTCGGCAGCCCCTTTCTCGGGCCGTGCGATGGCCCGCTCATCACCGGTTGCGGCAAACGCCTGGTTGATCTGGCTGTTGTCGAGGCTCAAACCCCGGATCGAGCCATCGCCGGTGAGCAATTGCCAGTCGGACATTTTGGGTTCCGCGTCGGGCTTCAATTCCAGGGCCGGGCCGGTTTTGACATCGCTGATCAATCCACCAAGGCCGAGTGACCGCGCCACTTTCAGGCCGGCTCGGATAATGGAATCATCAATCACTATGATCGTTACCGTCGCACCTGACACGATATCGAGATCATGTACTGAACCGCTGGCCTCTGCCTCCTTGATCAGATCAACCCCGGCATAGCCTTCGATAACGGCGGTGATTTTCCGCTCGGGAATTCCGATCAGCACGATCGGCTCAGAGTGTTTGACCAGTTTGACGCCGGTGACCTTGGCGTCAGCGTCAACGCCCATGACGATGTGGATCGGTTTGCCGGAGTAGCCTGTCGTGGTGACGAAATCCGACGTCAGGAAAACATGGCCGATAATTTCACCGTCTTTCAGCGCCGGGACGAGCGGGAAATCGCTTCGCAGCGCACCATAGCTATCTGCGCCTGGAACAATTTGCGAGACCGGTGCGAGCTCAAGGAAATCTGCGATCAGCGGCCTGGTATCGGCGCCATGAGCGGTCTGGCCGAACAACATCGTCGCGACCACGAGGATCCAGCCGATAAACCGAAAAATGCGCATTTTTGACAAAGACCGCCCAACATTAACTGGAGCGATTCTACGATGCTTTGCGCCGCCCATCGTTGCGCAGCAACAAATTCGCGCCGATGAATATGGCTTTGCCTGTTTTAATTGCCCAAACAGGCCAATTGCCGTCCCTTTTTTGGGCACTTGACCTTCCATCTGCTGGAAGCGCTAGTTCCTTAATCATGGACAAAGAACATGCACGAGATGATATGGCGGTAACCGAAAAACCCTCATGCCAGGGCGGATGCCAGCACCATGATGAGGCAGCAACCGCGATTGATCCCGTTTGCGGTATGTCCGTCGATCCGAATGCGGGAAAACCGGCGTTCACCTATCACGGAACCGACTATCATTTCTGTGCGCAAAAGTGCCGTGACCGGTTTGAGGCAGACCCCTATTTCTATCTGTCCGGCAACAAGGAAAAAAAGAAGGTTGCCGCACCGAAGAACACCACGTTTACCTGTCCAATGGATCCGGAAATCGTCCAGGAAGGGCCTGGAACCTGCCCGATCTGCGGCATGGCGCTTGAGCCGATGGAGGGTATTTCCGATGAGCCAAATCACGAGCTCATTGACTTCACGCGCCGCCTTTGGGTCAGCGCCGGCGCGGCTATTTTTCTGCTGATCCTGACCATGGCACCGATGGCCGGATTGCCGGTGCGTTCATGGATTGGCGAGACCGTTTCTCTTTGGTTTGAATTTCTGCTCGCCACACCGGTCGTCTTATGGGCTGCGGCACCGTTCTTCAGCCGTGGCTGGACATCGCTGACAACGAAAAACTTCAACATGTGGACGCTGATCATGCTCGGCGTCGGCGCCGCCTATGCGTTCAGCGTCGTGGCGACGCTCTTTCCAGGCCTGTTTCCCGTTACCATGCGCTCGCCGGAGGGGCATGTGCCCGTCTATTTCGAGGCTGCGGTGGTGATCATCGCGCTTGTATTTGTCGGCCAGGTGCTGGAATTGAGGGCCCGTGAGCGCACCGGGGATGCGATCCGGGCATTGCTTGATCTGGCGCCGAAAACCGCGCGACGCATCTTGCCCGACGGGGAGGAATATGACGCGCCGTTGGAGAATATCATTGAGGGTGACCGGTTGCGCGTGCGCCCGGGCGAAAGCATACCGGTCGATGCAGCCGTTATTTCCGGACAGTCTTTCATCGACGAGAGCATGATCACCGGCGAATCGATCCCGGTGGAAAAATCCGCCGGCGACCTGACTACGGGCGGCACAATCAACAAAAACGGCAGCCTGATTATCGAGGCCAGGCATGTCGGCGATGAGACCATGCTGGCGAAAATTATCGCCATGGTTGCCCAGGCACAGCGCTCGCGCGCGCCAATTCAGGCCATGGCCGACCGGGTGGCAAGTGTATTTGTGCCGACAGTCGTGACGGTCGCCATCATCGCTTTTGCCGTCTGGCTCGCATTCGGCCCGGATCCGGCATTCGCCTTTGCCATTGTCTCTGCGGTTTCGGTTCTGATCATCGCCTGCCCCTGCGCGCTTGGCCTTGCAACGCCGGTGTCGATCATGACCGCCACCGGCCGCGGCGCACAGGCCGGTGTGCTGATCAGGGACGCTGAAGCTTTAGAGCGCATGGCCCGCGTGGACACGCTGGTCATCGACAAGACCGGCACGCTGACCGAAGGCCAGCCCGCGCTCAGCGACATCATCGCAACAGATGGATTTACCGAAACGGACATTTTGCAAAAAGCCGCATCTTTGGAACGCGGGTCGGAGCATCCGCTGGCAGAGGCAATTGTCGCTGGCGCCAAGGCGCAAAACCTTACCCTTGAGGCGGCACCTGATTTTGAAGCGGTAACCGGCAAAGGCGTGAAGGGCACGCTCGACGGCCATGCACTCGCGCTCGGCAATGCGGCCATGATGACAGCCGAAAGTGTTGCAACGGATGAGGCCATCGCCGATGCCGACAGGCTTGGCGCCGATGGAAAGACGGCTATGTTCTTTGCAATTGATGGCCGGCTTGCAGGCATTATCGCCGTTGCCGATCCGATCAAACCTGCCGCCGCTGGCACCATCAAAGCGCTTCATCAGGCGGGCCTTAAAATCATCATGGCCACCGGCGACAATGAACGCACGGCTCAGGCGGTCGGCAAAGAACTGGGCATAGACGAGATACGCGCCGGTGTGCTGCCTGAGGACAAGAAGGGGCTGGTCGACGAGCTTCTGGCAAGCGGCAGGCGCGTGGCTATGGCGGGCGATGGTGTCAACGATGCGCCCGCACTGGCCGCAGCCGATGTGGGCATCGCCATGGGCACCGGTGCGGATGTTGCGGTCGAAAGCGCCGGGGTTACCTTGCTCAAGGGCGACTTGAACGGCATTTTACGCGCACGCAATCTGGCGCGCGCGACGCTTGCCAACATCAAGCAGAACCTGTTTTTCGCCTTTGTCTACAATACGGCGGGCGTTCCGGTTGCCGCTGGAATTTTGTATCCGCTCACCGGCATGCTGCTTTCGCCCATGTTTGCGGCGGCGGCGATGAGCCTGTCATCGGTGTCGGTCATCGCCAATGCGTTGAGATTGCGCGCACTGAAGCTTTGACACTTGACCTTCCAGCAGGTGGAAGCGCTATCGGCTTGCTGTCAAAGCGAGGAAACCATTCAGGGGTCGGAGTTTTCGGATGAAGCGGATAATGATCATAGCCGCGGTGATTTTGGTGGCCGTTATTGCGGGATACAGCCTGTTGAAGACAGGCGATAGTCCTCAATCCAGCGTAGCGCTGGCGAAAGTGACCGTTCCGCAATTGAGCGGCGCGGCCAAAGCCGGAGAGGCCCTTTTCAACGAAAAATGCGCCACCTGCCATGGCGACAACGCGGCCGGACGCGATGGCATGGCACCGCCACTGGTCCACAAGATTTATGAACCCGGCCATCATGGCGACGCAGCCTTTTTCAGAGCCGCCAAGCAGGGTGTGAGGGCGCATCACTGGCGCTTTGGCAACATGCCGCCGGTCCCCGGGGTTTCAGATGATGATGTTGCAAAAATCGTTGGCTATGTCAGGGAACTGCAACGCGCCAACGGAATTTTTTAACGAATATGATGATCTGGCGGTAGAAAAATTACTCAGCGCTCAAAAAGCAGGTTTTCTGAAGTCGCGCCTGAGCGGTAATATCCCCTCGCCTCAAACACCGCCAACAGGTCGTCGTGCCAAAGTGTCTGATGAACTGTTTCGATCAGGATCGCTTTTGGCCAAAGCGGTTCCAGTTCAAAATTGGCCAATAACGGCATCAATGCCCGGTCCTCAAAACCCTCGACATCGATTTTAAGGAGATCGATCCTCCGGACCGACTGTTCCTTCAAAATGTCCGGCAAGGGCCGCATCTTGATTTCGACTGATTTGGCACCGCCGCCAGCCTCACGAAGCATCGATGCGCCGCCGATATTGCCGCCGCCATCGGAAAAAAGCACAGATACTTCCTCCACCTCACCGGCTGCGGCATTGATGGCGCTGACATTGCCCAAAAATCCGTTCAGCCAGCAATTGCATTCAAGCTTGGCAAAGGTACGCGGATGCGGCTCCAGCGCCACAACACGCGCAGTCGCTGCGGTCCGGTGCGAAACGAAAAGCGTGTAGACACCGACATTGGCGCCTATGTCGACAAACACCATGTCAGGCTTGAGTAGCGGCGCAAGCAGCCGTCTTTCTTCGGCTTCAGGAAGCTGATTGCGCCCGACGGCAACGCGGTCACAGCGGTTTTCAGCCGGCCAGGCCCGCATACGAATATTTTCGGCCGTGACATCGAATGGGCCTGAATGGTTGCGGGCAAAACGCTTGCGGAACCGTTTGCGAACCGGGCGCGAAAAATATTTGGCCGTCGCCAGGCTCCAGGACAGTTTTGCAAAAAAACCCGGCCGGAAATCGCCAAACGGGGCATGCGCCACCGCATCGTCTTCAGGATTTACAATGCCTTTCATGTTTGCAAACTGTTGTCAGCGCTCGGCATTGGCAGGCGCCGGTTGTTGAACGTTTCCATCGTCAACGGCGGAGCGGACCGAGCCGGCAATTGCCTCGCGCTCCTCATCTGTCAGCTCTTCGGCCTTCTTGCCGTCGGCGAGCCGGACGGTTACCTCGCGGTGGGCGAACTGGATGCCTTCGCGTTCAAACAATTCGCGGATTTCGGCATAGATCACCTTGCGCGCGATGAACTGATCGCCGGGCTTGGTCATGAATTTGACGCGGATGATCATGGCCGAATCTTCCATCGCGTAAACACCCTGCGACTTTAGAGGCTGGATGAACATATGCCCGATGACATCGTGCTCCAAAAGGCGTTGCCCCAGTTTCTTGACCAGTTTGCGTACCTTCTCGACATCGGTGTCATAGGTGAGGCGCAGCGGCAATTTCATCATCACCCAGTCGCGCGAGAAATTGGTCAGCTGCTGTATTTCTCCAAACGGCACCGTATGCACCGCACCAAGATGATGGCGGAGCTGAAACGACCGGACCGAGATCTTTTCGATCACGCCCTTGACGGTGCCGACCTCGATATATTCGCCCTTGCGAAACGCGTCATCGACGAGGAAGAACACGCCGGAGAACATGTCGCGGATCAGCGTTTGCGCACCAAAGCCGATGGCCAGACCGACAACACCGGCACCTGCAAACAGTGGGGCAACATTAACCCCCAAGGATGACAGGATGATCATGCTGACAATGATTACGAGTGCGGCGACGACGACACGGCGGACAATCGGCAGCAAGGTTGCCAGCCGGGATTGTCCAACCCCTCCTTCGCTGTCTCCCTCGCCAGGTGAGGCTGGCGCATCGCTTAGCGAACCGCCCTCTTCGATAATCTTGTTGTCGATATATTTGTTAAACGAGAGAACTGCGAATATCGCGATCAGGATAATCAGCAAAATGTCGAGCGCGCTCTTTAGCGGATGACCTGCATCATTGCCGATATCGACCCCCCATATCCGCGAAAGCTCGCCGACACAGACAACCAGGATTGCCGAACCGATGCTTTTTTCAAAAAAGCTCTTGAAGACAGGCTGGTACTCGGGAATTTCCTCCGGCTTTTCATCTGCCTGGTAAACGATCATCTCCTCGCCGTCTGCGATATCGTCCATCGCATCGTCGATCTCGTCTACCGGAGGTGAATTTGCCTGCCTGCGTTGCCGCCTCTCACTCATAGTACGCA
The DNA here is from genome assembly GCA_963669455.1 of Rhizobiaceae bacterium. Taxonomy (GTDB): domain Bacteria; phylum Pseudomonadota; class Alphaproteobacteria; order Rhizobiales; family Rhizobiaceae; genus JAWKWH01. The sequence goes on along the minus strand of OY770026.1, from coordinate 2,115,254 downwards.
ACAACCGTTCGCGCTTGTAGCGCCTTTCACGCCGGTCGTAGATCACTTCGACGATGAAAATCGACAATCCGTAGACAAAAATCGCCACGATGAAGATAAGAATTGGAGCGCCAACAAGCACGTAACCGTTGGGAAGGCTCAATGTCAGCCGGAACGTACTGACCGCCCAGGCCGCCGCCAGATAAATCAGGATCAATGGCAGGGCAATCTGCCCCAGCAATTCCAGCACCTTGATTTTTTCCGGGTTGGACTGCTGCCCCTTGATAATGGCGATCAAATCATGACGGTGGCGAATGGAAATATAGGCAATCATCAAGGCGACAAGGCCAGACGCGATAATGAAGGCGAAGCTGTGAATATCCCGATTGACACCGAGACCCAGGATCCAGTTGCAGAAACCGAGCAGGATCACGGAAATCCCGATACCATAATACCAGTCCCGGTAGAGTTTCCTGGCCCGATCATCATTGAGGTTGATCATCCTCAGATTGGGCGAATCGGGAACGAACACATTGAACAGGATCACGTAGCGCAATATGCGGTATATCGCATAACTCAAAACGATGTTGAAAATGGTCGTCCGCGTCGGTTCGTGGCCGGTGTCGAAAATCAGAGCCGTCAGAATTGCGATACCGAACATTATTCCCGTTGATACGAGCAAAAATGCCGAGCGGGCCAATAAAAATCCCAGTTTTTGCGCTCTACTCGGATTTTCGTTTTCGCGTACGCTTTTAAACCGGTCGCGGATAAATCCCGTGATCAGCTTGTAAATTCCAAGACCGATCATCATCCCGCCAACCGAGGTGATGATGGCGACGCCGATCCACATAAGCGTCCCGCCCGGGCTGGCAGTCTTCAGCACCTCGTCGAATTCCCGCAGAAAATTGCGCGATTCGATGACCATGCCGCGGAAATTTTCGCGCGCATGCAACAGTGTCGCGCTTGTCATCGGCATGGCCTTTTCCTCAGCCACATCCTTGCCCTCGCCAGGCGGGTTGATGACGATGATGGTCGAACCTTCCTCGCGTGCCTTGCCTATTAGAGAATCAAGGTCGCCTTGCTGCGGATCGTCAGACATACCCAGACCATCCAGAAAACTCGATTGCGCGAGCGAAACGGATGTCGCCGAAAACACTGCCGCTGATGCCAAAAACACCAACAAAATCAACAGCACAACCTTGCGGGTGTTGTTAAGCTGGGAGACTGTCATTTGGTCCTGCCTGTCCGCGTTTATCGCGTGCTATCCGATAATTTCCATGGTGAAGGGTTACAGATAAAATGCGTGGACACATAATTGCAATGTCCCAGAGCAAAGTATTGCCCGGCCCTTATTCACAAACCGGGTCGCATGATCTGGGTAAGATCGGTGATCCCTCCAGGTTTTCAATGGCGCGCCGATCAATTATAGCGTTTGAGGTCATGAACTCATAAACCAGCTCCGGTTTCCAAGCTCACGGTCAATGCCGCCCGGGCACTATCCCGGCCCAGCACCATCAGGGACCCAATTGCAAAACATCCTGCTCTATAGTCACGACACATTCGGATTGGGTCATCTGCGCCGCAACCGGAAGATTGCCGATGCCATACGCCAGGCCAATCAAGGCGCCCGGATCACGCTTGCTACGGGATCGGACATTGCCGGAAAATTTCCCCCGATTAATGGCGTCCAGCTCGTCCGGTTGCCGCCGGTCTCAAAAACGCGTGACGGCACCTATGTGTCACCTGACGGGCACGAAACGCTTGACCACCTGATCGAACGGCGCGCGGCAATCCTGTCAAAAACCGTTTTGGACCAGAAACCAGACATTTTCATCGCCGACAAGGAGCCGTTCGGTCTGCTTGGCGAGTTGGAGCAGGCGCTGGCCCTGCTGCCTGAAAACACGTTGCGGATTCTCGGATTGCGTGAGGTGCTTGATGACCGCGACACGCTTCGTGCCGAGTGGGAAAAGCATGCGGTAACAAAACGCTTGCCGGGCCTTTACGACGAGATATGGATTTATGGTCCGGACTGGTTTCACAATCCTCTGGAAGGGCTGGATTTGCCGGTAAGTCTGATGGAAAGCTGTACCTATCTGGGGTTTCTCGGCATCCGGGCAAGCAATAGTGGTGGCCAGCCATCGAAAACGGCCCCAAAAAATGACGACCCTTATATACTTGTTACCGCCGGGGGCGGCGAGGATGGCTGGGAATTGATGCGGCAGGTGCTGGCAGCCTGCCAGGCCGGCCTGCCGATCAGCCGCAAGCTTTACCTGCTTCCCGGTCCGCTGATGGACAAAACGGCGCTCGCCACTATCCGTGACATGGCTGCCGGTATCGCCGGAACAAAAGTGCTGGATTTTCATCCCGACCCGTCAGCCCTGATTTCGGAGGCTGAAGCCGTGGTGTCAATGTGCGGCTACAACACGTTTTGTGAAGTGCTGGAAGCCGGAAAACCGGCGCTTTTTATCCCTCGCGAGGTGCCGCGCCGCGAGCAACTGATCCGCGCCAATCGCGCTGCCGACCTTAAAGCCGCATCGGTCATGCGGGCATCGGATGCAAACGATGCGGAAAAACTGGCCCGGCGGATCAACACCCTGCCCGAAGGCCCGAAACCGGCAGATGCGTCGCAGAAATTTGAGTTTGACGGGCTCACGCGGATCGGGCGCCGGATCGCGGAAATCTTTCAGAAACGCCAGCCATCCAGGGCGATATGATGAAAAAAATTGCTGTCATATTAAAGGGTTATCCCCGCCTGTCGGAAACCTTCATCGCTCAGGAATTGCTGGAACTGGAACGCAGCGGGCTGACGCTTCACCTCTATTCCATGCGACATCCGACTGACACGAAAACCCATCCCATCCACGACGAAATTGCTGCTGCGGTGAGCTATCTTCCCGAATATCTGCGTGACGAACCGTCCCGGGTTTTTCGGGCATTCAGGACGGTCCGAAAATTACCGGGCTTTGCAAGGGCTGTTCGCGTCTGGCTTGGCGATTTGCGCCGTGATTTCACAGCAAACCGCTTTCGCCGATTTGGCCAAGCCATTGTTCTTGCAGGCGAATTGCCAGATGACGTGTGCTGGCTCTACGGTCATTTCATCCACACACCGGCTTCGGTGACGCGCTATGCGCATCTGATGACCGGCATTGCCTGGAGTTGTTCGGCCCATGCCAAGGATATCTGGACATCGCCGGACTGGGAACTAAGCGAAAAGCTTGATTCTGCAACCTGGACGGCGACATGCACCGCTTCCGGCCACGAGCATCTGCAAAACCTCTCCTCCTCGCCTGATGAGGTTCATTTGATTTATCATGGCCTCGATCTCAACCGGTTCCCGCCGCCGCCTGCAAAAGATGATAAGCGCGACGGAAGCGACAGCGCCAACCCGGTTGACATCGTGACCGTTGGCCGTGCCGTGGAAAAAAAGGGGCTTGATACGCTGGTTACCGCGCTGTCCCTGCTGCCTGCGGATCTGCATTGGCGATGGACCCATATTGGCGGCGGAACATTGTCCAAAGCGCTTAAACAGCAGGTTGAACAGCTCGATCTGGACGACAGGGTCACCTTTCTGGGATCACAGCCCCAGACGGAGGTGATCGCCCGCTACCGGTCATCGGATATATTCGTCCTGCCATGCCGGATTGCCGCAGACGGAGACCGTGACGGCTTGCCGAATGTGCTTGTCGAGGCGGCAAGCCAGGAGCTGGCCTGCGTATCGACCCCGATTTCCGGCATCGTGGAACTGTTTCGCGATGGCGAAAACGGGCTGCTGGTCGAACCGGACGAGCCTGAAGAATTGGCCGGTGCGATCGAAAAACTGGCTCGCGATCCGGCATTGCGCACCAGGCTTGGCCAGAAAGCGGCCAGATGCGTGCGCGATGATTTTGACAATCAGCAGACGATTGGCAAACTCACCGATCTGTTCCGCCGTTCGAATAGTGACCTCTTCACCATGGACGATCCGCGATGAGCGCGAAAATACTCTACTACGTTCAGCATCTCGTCGGCGTCGGTCATGTTTTTCGCGGTATGCGCATCGTTCGCGCACTGGTCAATGCCGGCCATCACGTCGATGTCGTCTATGGCGGCGTGCAGATACCGCATTTCAACGCCTATGGCGCCAATGTGACCTTCCTGCCGCCCTTGCGGGCCGGCCGGGAGGAATTCAACAAGCTTGAAGACGAACATGGCGTGGTCGTTGACGAGACCTATAAGGATAATCGCCGCGATATCCTGATGTCGGTATTCCAGTCAGGTCATCACGATGCGATCATCACCGAGGCATTCCCGTTCGGGCGGCGGCAGATGCGCTTTGAACTGACGCCATTGCTCGAAGCGGCCAAAAAGCGGCCAAACCCGCCAATAATCATCAGTTCAGTCCGCGATATTCTACAGGAAAACCGCAAACCCGGCCGCGATATTGAAACCGTCGGCACACTCAAAACCTTCTTTGATCATGTGCTGGTTCATGGCGATCCCGGGTTGATTACCTTCGATGTCACCTTTCCGCTGTTCGACGAAATCGCCCGCATGGTCCAGTACACCGGCATCGTGGCGCCGGGCGAACCGGCGCCAAACGAACCAGCAGGTTCATTCGATGTCGTGGTCACCGTCGGCGGTGGCATGCTCGGCCGCGATCTTCTGTTTGCCGCTGCCGGCGCCAAACCGCTTTCGTCGATGCGCAATGCGAAATGGTGCATCGCCTCCGGCCTCAGGCTTGCACCGGATGATCTGGACCGTTTGAAGACGATGATAACCGGCGATGTCACGCTGAAACACTTTCTGCCCAATTTGAGGGCGACGCTCCAAAACGCACAATTGTCGATCTCGCGCGGCGGATACAATACGACAACCGATCTGTTGTCGTCAGGCTGCCGGGCGATCGTGTCTCCCTTGTCGGACGGCACCGAGACTGAGCAATTGCGCCGCAGCGCCATGCTGGAAGAGCGCGGCTGGGCAACCAGACTGGCGCCAGAAGACCAATCGGCGGAAAAGCTTGCTGCCGCAATCGACTATGCAATGCAACAGCCCGGGCCATCCGGTCACGGGCTCAATCTCAACGGAGCGGAGACGACGGCGCGCATCATCACTAAGTTTCTAGCCCCACGATGAAACCAAAAATCGCATTTTACGCACCGATCAAGCCGCCCGATCATGCCATTGCCTCCGGTGACCGCGAGATTGCACGGCTTTTGATAAAGGCGCTGGAACTTACAGGCTTTGAGGTGGAAATCGCCTCGCGCTATATCGCCTATCAAAAGCGTCCGTCCGCAGACCTGTTGTCCGAGCGCAAGGCCGGCGCGCGGGAAGAATTTGCCCGTCTACACGATGACTGGAGCGCGCGCGACGCCAGCCAACGCCCGGCGCTATGGTTCACCTATCACCCCTATTGCAAGGCCGTCGACTGGTTCGGGCCGGAGATGGCCAAAACCTTTGACATTGCCTATGTGACCGCAGAAGCCTGCCGGACACGTCAGGCAACCGATGCCGACTGGCAGGAGCAAAGGTCCCGTGTTCAGTCTTCAGTCCGTGGTGCGGCCATAAATTTCTGTCTAAAGCGATCGGATTTTGACTATTTGTCCGGTTTTTTGGAAGCCAGGAAATCGATCACACCCCTTGTCCCCTTTATCGATCTGGCGGAGCTGGATGCCCTGTCAGCGTCTGTCAACGCAGGCCGGAAAACCGGTAAGTCACCCCTGCTCCTGACCGCAGGCATGATGCGGCCAGGGGCAAAAACCAGCTCATTTCTGGCGCTTGCCCGTTCGCTGGAAAAGATCAGTGATCTCGACTGGACGTTTGCGATCATTGGCGACGGGCCATCGAGACCTGAAATCGAAGCCGCTTTCAGCTGGGCCGGGCCCCGCCGGATCGAATGGACCGGCGCCCTGCCCCGCGCCGAGGTTTTAGGCCTCATGCGCCAGGCGGATATTTTTGCCTGGCCGGGACTTGGCGAGGCCATTGGCATGGTTTTTATGGAAGCCCAATCGCAGGGCCTGCCAATTGTCGCCTTTCGCTCGCTCGGCGTCCCTCTGGTCGTTGACCACGAAAAATCCGGGCTTCTGGTGCAGGAAGAGGATATTAATTCCTACGCTGATGCCGTCAGGCGCCTGCTCGACCATCCGGCGCTGCGGCGGCAGATGGGTTTTGATGCCAGAGACCACATCAAGGCCAGGCATGATATTGCCGCTGCGGTACAAACCTTTGAAAAGACACTTACACCACTATTGTCAGGATAATGCCGTTCAGTGATAGGGATCGGCTGCATCGCGCAGCCCGTCGCCCAAGAAATTAAACGCGAGAATAACGACGATTACCGGCACAACCGGCAGCAGCAGCCAGGGATAGAGTACCACCACGTTGATTGTCTGCGCCTCCTTTAGCAACACGCCCCAACTGGTCACCGGCGGTCTTAGCCCCAGGCCCAAGAAGCTCAGCGATGTTTCGCCGAGTATCATTGTCGGGATGGTGATGGTCGCCGACGCGATCAGATGGCTCATGAAACCTGGAACGAGATGGCGCGCGATGATGCGCGATGGCCGGGCACCGACCAGTTGTGCCGCCAGCACATAATCTTCCTCGCGAAGTGAAAACAGCTTCGACCGGACGGCGCGTGCCAGGCCGGTCCAATCCAAAAGTCCCAAAATGACCGTTATACCGAAATAAATCAGGATCGGGCTCCATGTGACCGGCAAAATCGCGGCAAGCGCCAGCCACAGCGGAATGCTCGGTATCGACTGCAAAACCTCGATGATGCGTTGCACCACCATGTCGACCCAGCCGCCATAATAGCCGGCAAGGCCACCGATGGTGATGCCGAGAATAAAACTGATCGCAATGCCGATAAGGCCGATGGTAAGAGAAACACGCGCGCCATGGACGATCCGCGAGAACATGTCCCGGCCCAAACGGTCCGTGCCCAGCAGGAACAGTTTACCCTCGCCCTCGACGCAAAACAAATGTGTTTTGGCCTCAAACAGGCCCCAGAATTCGTAAGCATCGCCTTTGCAGAAATAGCTGATGGTGTAACGGCGCGTTTTGTCGACCGGATAGTGCCGTTGCAGATTTTCCATGTCGAGTTCCTGGGTCCGCCCGTAAACGAACGGCGCCTTAAGCGCTCCATCATGGATGATTGAAATCCCCTGCGGCGGCGCGTAGATGAAATCCGCGTGGCGGTGCGCATAGTCGTAAGGTGCGACGAATTCGGCGAGCGCGATCACCGTATAGAAGACAATCAGCAATATGCCCGACCAGTAGGCCAGCCGGTGGTTTTTGAACTTCCACCACATCAGCTTGTGTTGCGAGGCCTGATAATATTTCTCTAATTCGGGCGTCAGTTCCTCTACCGCATGCGGATTGAACTTTGCCTTCGACACAAAATGTGCAAGCGGCTTGCCGTTTTCGGGAAGCGGTGATTTTGTCACTTGCTTTGCCTCCCGGCCAATCTGATCCGCGGATCAAGGATTGCCAGCGCGATGTCTGAGAGCAGCACGCCGATCACCGTCAAAATAGCCAAAAACATCAAGAAGGAACCGGCCAGATACATGTCCTGACTTTGAAGCGCCGAGATCAAAAGCGGTCCCGTCGTTTCAAGCGAAAGCACGATTGCCACGACCTCAGCACCTGAAACCACCGACGGCAGGATATTTCCAATGTCGGCGATGAAAAAGTTGAGTGACATGCGAAACGGATATTTGAGAACCGTTTTCACCGGGCCGACGCCCTTGGCACGAGCAGTGATGACATATTGTTTTTGCAATTCGTCCATCAGATTGGCGCGAATACGCCGCATCATCGCTGCCGTGCCCGATGTTCCAATCACAACCACCGGAATGATCATATGTTGCAGGATCGATCCGAATTTTGCCATCGACATTGGTTGATCGATATAAACGGGATCCATCAGCCCGCCGATCGAGACGCCAAACCAGACATTGGCAAAATACATCATCACCAGAGCCAGCAGGAAGTTTGGCACGGCAATTCCAAGCATACCGGCGAAGGTGAAGCCGTAGTCGCCCCAGCTATATTGATGCGTGGCCGAATAGATGCCGATCGGAAAAGCGATCATCCAGGTAAAGATGATCGTCGCAAAAGACAAAAGAATGGTCAGGAAAAGGCGGCCGCCGATCAATTCGGAAACCGGGCGTTCATATTCGAAAGAGTAGCCGAAATCGCCGACGAACATACCGCCGACCCAGCCGAAATACCGCTGCCATAACGGTTTGTCGAACCCGTATTCGATTCTGAGAAAATCGATCTTGGCAGGGTCTACTGTTTCGCCGGACGCCTGCAATTCGGCCACATAGCTTTCGAAATAGTCACCCGGCGGCAGTTCGATGATCGCAAAGATCAGCATGCTGGCGATGACAAGCGTCGGAATCATCGCGAGAAAACGCATCGCCAGATAGCGCAACATTAGGTCAGTCCTCCAGCCAGAACGTATCTGGCTGGTAAACACCGAAATAGGCGGTTGGCGCCCAGGAATAAATACCAACCACAGGCACATTACGCAGTCTGTTGGAAACGACGACCGGCTGGATGGTTTCACCGGCCACGCCGATCGAGAATACCTGATCGGCATAGAGCGCCAGCATTTCCTCCCAGGCGGCCTTGCGTTGACTCCCATCATTGGACCGCTTCCAGGCATGGTAGAGTTCAACCATGCGCCTGGCAGGCTGCAGATCCGGAGGCTCGCCCGCCTTGCCACCGGTTTCAGTGAACTGGCCCCAAACCGGCCAGTTGGCTTGTGCTGCCGAAACTGGCGCTAGTTCCTCCGGGTCCATGTCAGGTGTGCCAAGGCCGATATTCAGGCCGTAGGAAATTGTCATCAGTGTTTCGCCGGTGAGAAACCGCCGGCGCAAAATGTCCCGTTGCAGGGTCCTGGTATGAAGTTTTACGCCGATATCGCGGAGATGATAGCCGATCAGTTCCAGCGCATCGGTTTCCTCGGTACTTTCACCGGCACTTTCGACGATGATTTCAACCGGGCGCCCATCGGGTAAAAGCCGGATACCATCGCTGTTGCGTGTCTTCAGGCCGATATCATCCAGCAGCCGGTTGGCGAGAACCGGATCATACTGCGTCCAGGCCCTGTCGCGCTTTTCATCAAACAGGCTTGAGGCCGGTAAAACGGTGTTGCCACCCGGTTTGGCCAGACCAAAGTAAAGTTGCTGGTTGATTTCATGGCGGTCGATGCCAACCGAAAGCGCGCGGCGAAATTTCACGTTCTGGACGACATCACGCCAGACCGGGTCAGCGACGTTTAGATTGGGATATAGCGCGATCTTCGAACTGACGCCGTTCTTCCACAACCGCACTTTGAAATCATGCTGTTTTTCCGCCTGTTTCAGAAAAGTGTAATTGTCAAAGCGCAGATAGCGCGCCTGCAGATCACTTTCTCCAGCTCCGGCCTTAGCGGGGATGATATCGGTCGATCCCATGTCGAGAACCACTTCATCCAGATAGGGCAGTTGCCGGCCCTGAGGATCGGTGCGGTGAAAATAGGGATTGCGTTTGAATACGAACCGTTTCGACGGCCCCTCGGTGGTGTTGTGCCAGGGGTCGAGTGTCGGAAGGTCGGGGTTTTCGGGTCTGTATTGCCTGGCCAGTCTGGTATGAAGTGCAGCCCAGTTTCGCGCCTGTTTTTGCGTCGCCTTTTCCTGCAATTTGTCCGCATCACCATAGCGGGCGTGGTATTGTTTCAAATAATGCGCCGGGCTGTAGATGAACAACGGGCTTGAACCGCAAAGTGCAAGCGGAAATACAGGGTTGGGCGCATGCCACTCATAGCGCACCGTCAATTCGTCGATGATTTCAAATTTTGGCGGTTTGCCATCGACCAGCATTGATTGCGGCGGTCCGCCACCTGACAGTTGTTTGTTGTTTGCGATATCCTCCCACCAGTAGCGGAAATCTTCTGCCGTAAACGGATGACCATCTGACCAGCGATGTCCGGGGCGGATGCGCAGCGTGAATATGCGGCCCTCCTTGACCTCGAATGCCTGCAAAATGTCCGCTTCCAGTTCAAGCAACGGATTGAAACCGACAAGACGCGCATAGGCATAGACCGTCATCATCCGGATGTCCTTGGTCTTGCCCATTAGCATCCGCATCTGGCCGCCATATTGCCCCGGCTGCTTGCCGCTGGTGGCAAAATCAAGCATTTTTGGCGTCGATGGCAGGCGTTTGCGCATGGGCGGCAGCGCGCCTGATTTCACCTGTTCGGCAAATATGGGCGGTTCATCGTCTATCGACACAGCAGCTGCCGCAAGCGGCCAGACAAGAACGGCCAATATGATAAGGACAAAGCCCGAATGTTTCATACCTGTCATGCGGCTCTCCGTCCTTGGCTGGAAGTGTTTTTGTTAAGGACGAAATGACCCGCCGCAATCTCACTTAGCGCGGCCGTGTTGTCGTCAGGACCGATGCGGAATTCTTCCGCCCAATTCTCCTCCTCATCGGCATCCAGTGCCGGCAGGGTTCCCAGATCGAGCTTCTGGCCAAGGTCGATGGTCGGAATCGCCGAAATCAGCCGCCTGGTATAGGGATGGACAGGCTTTTCGAACAAAACCGAAGGCGGCGCAATCTCGACAATGCGGCCGCGATACATCACCGCGACCCGGTCGGCGACATAGTTCACCACGGCAAGATTGTGCGAGATGAAAATCAAGCTCAGCCCCAGTTCCTTGCGCAGCCGGGTCAAGAGGTTGAGAATCTGCGCCTGAACCGACACATCAAGCGCAGAAACCGGCTCGTCGCAGACCAGCAGATCCGGTTCCACCGCCAGCGCCCTGGCGATGCCGATGCGCTGGCGTTGCCCGCCTGAAAACGAATGAGGATAGCGGTTCATGGCCGATTTCGGTAGTCCGACCATCCGCAAGAGGTCCTCCGCCCACTGCCTGCGCCAGGCCTTGTCACCAAGATTGTGAATGTCCAAAGGTTCGCGCAATGTGTTGAAAACGGTGGAACGCGGGCTGAGCGAGGAAAAAGGATCCTGAAACACCATCTGGATACGGGTTCTGAAACGGTCCAGCTTTTTTCCCGACAGTGCCGCAACATCAATCGGGCCGCTGCCATTGTCGAACACCATCGATCCGTCATCGGCGGTGATTGCGCGGCATATAAGCTTGCTGAGCGATGATTTTCCGCAGCCGCTTTCACCGACGAGGCCGAAACACTCGCCGCGCCTGAGTTCAAAGCTGACATTGTTGACCGCCTTGGTCATAGAGGCGTCGCCTAGCATTCCGCCGCCTTTTTTTGCGTAATAGGCCTTGCAAAGGTTATTGACTAAAATAAGCGGTGCGGCATCATCGGCTGGCGGTTCGCGTCTGGCCATGGACGCTGGAAGGTCCTCGTTGATCTCGCGCAATGCCTGAAGCCTTTCGCCCGGTTTCATCGTCAAGCGCGGTACCGCAGCCAACAGGGCTTTGAGGTATTCATGGCGCGGGTTGGCGAATATCTTTTCCACCGGTCCGGCTTCCATGATTTCGCCGTGATAGATGACGACCACCTCATCGGCCATATTGGCGACGACACCAAGATCATGGGTGATCAACAAAAGCGACATGCCCAGTTTCTTTTGAAGATCCTTCAACACCGCCAGAACCTGAGCCTGAATTGTGACGTCAAGCGCGGTGGTCGGTTCATCGGCGATCAGAAGAGCCGGATGACAGATAAGCGCCATGGCGATCATCGCCCGCTGGCGCAAACCACCGGAAAGCTCCATCGGAAACATGTCATAGGCGCAATGGGCATCGGGAAAGCCTACCAGTTGCAGCATCTTTTCCGTAACTGACCTTGCGGTGCCGGGATCAACCTCGCGATGAAGCACCAGTGCTTCCTCGATCTGGTTCCCAATCGTATGAACCGGCGAAAGCGAGGTCATCGGCTCCTGAAATATGATCGAAATCCGCCCACCGCGAAGCGCGCGCATTTCCCGGCCATTCATGTCAAGCGAGGCAATGTCGCAAGGCGGGGCGGAGGTTTGCGGATCGTCAAATTCGATTGACCCGCCCGAAATGCGCGCGACTTTTGGCAAAATACCCATAATCGACTGGGCGATAATGGATTTGCCCGAACCGGATTCGCCAACCAGACACACCGTCTTGCCGCGTGGAATGCGAAAACTCACGCCTTTGACAACGTCAATCTCGCTGTTGCTGACGGAAATGGAAACCCGCAGCCCTTTGATTCGCAACATGTCGGTGCCGATATCAACCATGGGACAACAAAATCGGGAATCAACAAATGTTGCAAGGGGCAATTTAGCGTTTGGCTCCAATGAACTACGCAAACGCTTACAAAATTGAGGAAGCAGCTCTCAAAGGTGGTCGAGACGGCCGTCAACGAGACACCACACGTCGAGCGGGCCGGGTTCGAGTTTCAAGGCTTCCTCGATGCCGTAGCCGGTAAAAACCGCCACCGCGGCGCGCATAATGCCAAGATGCGTTACCGCAATCGCCGGCTTGTCGAGATGCGATATCCAGCGTGTCATGCGCTTTGCCGCATCGGCGTAGGATTGCCCCCCACAAGGCGCAAAATTCCAGCGATCGGCCTGGCGCGAGCGCCGCTCCTGATAAAACGTCGCCTTGACTTGAAGTGTCGTCATGCCCTCCCAGCGGCCAAAGCCCATCTCTGTCAGGTCGGAGGCAATCTTGATATCGCTTTGGGCACGGCCCAGCCTATCTGCAATAAGGACGGCCGTTTCTCGCGCGCGTTTCAACGGCGAACATTGAAGGGAAGCCTGTTTGAGACTGTGCTGACTGGACAGCGCATGCAGTCTTTGACCGATACGCATCGCCTGCTCGCGCCCGGCCGGGCTCAATGGATTGTCGATAAGTCCCTGAAACCGGCCCTGTTCGTTGAAAAGGGTCGCACCATGGCGAACAAGATAGACCGGATGGGACGACTTCATCGGCCGAAAGCCTCAATATTTTCCGGCATGGGCATCGTGCCAGTCGACAAACCGTTTCAACCCCTCGCGCAGGGGGGTCGAAGGCTTGAACCCGAAATCGCGTTCCAGTGGCCCGATATCGGCAAAGGTCTGGTAAACATCGCCGGGTTGCATCTCACGGTTTTTACGGATGGCCTTGCGCCCAATCAGCTCTTCAAGCGTCGATATCAGATCGAGCAATTCTTCCGGCTTGTGATTGCCGATATTATAAAGACGATAGGGAAGATCGCCGGCCGCCCCGTTGTCATCCCGCGCCGGCGCCTGTCCATCCAACAACACACGGCATGTGCCTTTAGCTATATCCGTCGCGAAGGTGAAGTCACGCCTTAGATCGCCGTGGTTGAACACGTTGATGGGCTTGCCGGCCTTGATTGCTTCGCTAAACAGGTAAACCGCCATATCCGGCCGGCCCCACGGGCCATAAACCGTAAAATAGCGCAAGCCCGTGACCTGGAGACCGTAAAGATGGCTATAGGTATATGCCGTGAGCTCGTTTGCCCGCTTTGTGGCTGCATAGAGGCTGATCGGCTGATCAACCGGATCGCCGACCCGGTAAGGTATTTTTTTGCTGTTACCGTAAACTGAGCTGGAACTTGCAAAAACAAGATGCTCCACGCGCCCGTGACGGCACCCTTCCAGAACATGCAAAAAGGCGGTTGAATTGCTGTCATTATAGGCATGGGGATTGTCGATGGAATATCGAACCCCCGGTTGAGCCGCCAGATGAAGCACATGGGTTGGCATAATTTTATCAAACAATGCTTCGCAGGATTTTTGGTCGGCAAGATCAAGTTTTTCAAATGAAAAGCCTGCCCTGCCTGCAAGATGATCCAAACGGGCCTGTTTCAACGCCGGCGTGTAATAGTTATTCATATTGTCGGCGCCGACGACGTTACAGCCATGATCCAGCAATTGTGAAATGACGTGATATCCGACAAAGCCAGCCGCGCCGGTTACCAGAATTCTGCGGTTTTCATCGTCTGCCAATGCCGTTCCACCTTTGGATTTTTCCCTTGCAGGATCAGGTACTCGATGCGGTAATACCTCTGATAGGACTTGGCAAGCCGCCATAAGCAGCCTATTTGCCGGAAGCGTTGATTAGCGAGTGAATTGCCTAAGATTGGTTTCAATTCGATGCAGGAAGAAGGTATTCAGTGAAAATTACCATTATTGGAACCGGCTATGTTGGTCTTGTAACCGGCGTCTGTATTTCCGAATTCGGCTTCGATGTGACCTGTGTGGATAGTGATCCGGGCAAGATTGCTGACCTGAAAAATGGTATCTGCCCGATCTACGAGCCTGGCGTTGAGCAGATGCTGCGCGCGAACTCTTCGGCGCAATGCCTTCATTTTACAACAGATATTGTCTCCTCATCCGCTGATTGTGATGTTGTGTTTATCGCTGTGGGCACACCAACATCAAAGAACGGCGCAGACGTGGATCTGAGCTATTTGTTTGCAGCAGTCGACCAGATTTTACCACATCTGAAACAGGGCGTGGTCGTAATTATCAAATGCACCGCGGTTGCCGGTACGGCGTCAAAGGTTCGCGAGACAATCGCTGCGGCCAGGCCGGATCTTGATTTTTCGGTGGTCAGCAATCCCGAGTTTCTTCGCGAAGGCTCCGCCGTGGAGGATTTCATGCGTCCCGACCGCGTGGTAATCGGCACTCACGACGAGCGTGGGCGCGATGTCGCCGAGCATATATACCGGCCGCTTAAACTTCAAAGCACGCCGATCCGCTTTACCTCACTCGAAGATGCGGAACTGGCCAAATATGCGTCAAATGCATTCCTGGCAATGAAGGTGACGTTTATCAATGAAATTGCCGATCTTTGCGAAAAAACCGGCGCCAATGTCATGGAAGTCGCCGATATTATGGGGCTGGACGAACGCATTGGTGACAGGTTTCTTCGCGCCGGCCCGGGATTTGGCGGTTCGTGCTTTCCCAAGGACAGCCGTGCGCTGGCAGCATTCGCCCGCAGTGTGGGCGCACCGCAGAAACTTGTCGAGACCACCGTTGACGTCAACGAGAAGCGTAAATCCGAGATAGCAAACCGCATATTGCATGCTCTGGGAGACGAGCCCGCCGGCAAGATCATTGCCCTGCTTGGCGTGACGTTTAAGCCCGACACCGATGATGTTCGCGAAGCACCGTCACTGACAATCGTCGAAACGCTGGTGGCGGCAGGTGTCGCAGTCAGGGCATTCGACCCGCAGGCCAAGCGCGACACGGAGAAGGCTTTAAATGACGTGCAATGGTGTTGCGACCCCTATGAAGCGGCGGAAAATGCCGATGCGGTTGTCATCGCGACAGAGTGGAATGTGCTGCGCGCACTGGATCTCGACCGGCTTAAGGAAGCCGTCGCCAATGCGCTGATGATTGATTTGAGAAACGTCCATCGAAGAAAGGAACCGGCCAGGCACGGCTTTACATATATCAGCGTTGGCCGTTCGGTTGCCGAGGCGGTTAGCGAGCCCGCTGGCCTTAAAGTCGTCTCGGGCTAGAGCGTGTCTTGTTTAAATGGAATCGTTTGAGCGCAGGGTATTTGTGTCCTGGCCCCCCTCTCGGCGGCGCGTCGCTTGCCTGCCGGGTCAACGAGGAGCGTGATGCGACGCGGGTGCACACCCGTTAGCGTCGCGCGACGACATCCAGGGCGCAAAGAACCAAGCTGAAACGATTTGGTTTTGCTATTTCCTTTCAAATCCTTAACTTAACCTGCTTGGAGGTCTTTTTCACGGACAGTGTCGTCAAAATCCTCGTACGATCGTCTGATCGCACTCCGGTGTTTTCCTAACTGCCGCAAAAAATCCTCTCCATCAAACTGGTCACATTTAAACAAGACGCGCTCTAAGGCTGGAACGAGACAGTCCATGAAAATTTTTGCATACAAACCGGGCCATGACGGTCATGTGGCTCTGATCGACGATGGCCGTCTTGCTTTTTCCATCGAGGCGGAAAAGGATTCCGGCCCGCGCTATGCCCCGGTGACATCTGAGTTGATGTTGCATGGATTGTCGCTGCTCGACGGCCCGGTCGACGTGATTGCCACCTCCGGCTGGATGAAATCATTCCGGCCGATGGATGATCCGATCGGCAGCGGCTATTTTGGCGCCGGCAGCACTGGCAATACCAGCACTCAATCGGCATTTGCCGGCAGCAAAATCAGGCGTTTTTCCTCATCGCACGAGCGCTCGCACATCATCGGCAGCTACGCCATGTCGCCCTGGCCGCAGGGTGAGCCCTGCTATGCACTGGTCTGGGAGGGTGTCATCGGTGCATTTTACCATGTGGACGAAAAGCTGAACGTCACCCGTATCGGCACACCGATGACCGGGCCCGGCCATAAATACGGGTTTTTGTATGGCTTGGCCGATCCGGCCTACCCAACAGATGCGAGAAAATCGCGCCGCGAGGACGCCGGAAAGCTGATGGCGCTTGCAAGCTTTGGCACAGATGCCGCTGAGACAGCAGCAGAACGGGCGCTGATTGACCGTCTTTGCGATTGGGATGCGGCGGCCAAACCGTTGCGCAAGGCTGATTTCACCGATAGCCCGTTTTTCAATATCGGCCTTGAATCGCCTGAATTTCGCACCCTTGCAAAACGTTTCCAGCTGGAAATCTTCAACCGGTTTCGCGCCTATGCTAAGGTGCATCTGACGGAAAAGCTGCCCTTGCTGATCTCAGGCGGCTGCGGATTGAACTGCGACTGGAATTCCATGTGGCGGGGATCGGGGCTGTTTGCCGACACGTTCGTTCAACCCTGCGCCAATGATTCCGGCTCGGCCATAGGCACGGCAGCCGATGCGATGTTTCATTATTCCTGCAAGGCAAAACTGGACTGGAACGTTTATGCCGGCGAACCGTTCATCGAGGATGAGGCCGACCTTTCAGGCTTTGAAGCGGCAAAATTGTCGGTCGCCAATGTCGCCGACATGCTGGCCGGCGGCGCCGTGCTTGCCTGGGTTCAGGGCAATTACGAGATCGGCCCGCGGGCGCTCGGCAACCGGTCACTGATCGCCGCACCCTTTACCACCGACACGCATCGAAGGCTCAATGCGATTAAAAAACGCGAGGGATTTCGGCCGATTGCACCGATCCTGATGGAAGAAGAGCTCGACCGGCTGTTTTCCCATCAGGGGCCAAGCCCGCATATGCTCTATTTTCAGAAGGTGAAAACCGACGCCTTGCAGGCTGTGACCCATGTTGACGGTTCGGCGCGCGCGCAGACCGTAACAAAAGCACAAAATCCGCAAATGCACGACCTGCTGTCGGCCTTCAAGCAAAGGACCGGTTACGGGGTGTTGTGCAATACCTCGCTCAACTTCAACGGTAAGGGGTTTATCAACCGGCTAAGCGATCTGGCGCGCTATGCCCGCGATACCGGCCTTGACGGGTTTGTGACCGGCGATATCTGCTATCGCCGGAGATAGAACTACTCAGCCGCCTCGACGGATATCTCGCCGGTTTCGATTTGCTCGCGCTCTATCGATTCAAACAAAGCGCGGAAATTGCCTTCGCCAAAACCCTCATCGCCCTTTCTTTGAATGAACTCGAAGAAGATGGGACCGATCACGGTTTTTGAAAATATCTGCAACAGGATTTTGGTCATCCCGCCGCCGATGACCCCTTCGCCATCGATCAAAATGCCTTGTTTTTGCAGCCGGTCGAGCGGCTCCTCATGGCCCTGCACGCGATCCCTCGACATGTCATAATAGGTTTTCGGCGGGCCCGGCATAAATTTGAGGTTGTTTTCGGCAAGCCTGTCGGTCGCATCGTAGATGTCATCGGTGCCGACCGCGATATGCTGGATGCCCTCGCCCTTATATTTGCGCAAATAGGATTCGATCTGGCTTTTGTCATCGGTGGATTCATTTAACGGAATGCGGATCTTGCCGCATGGCGATGTGATGGCCCGGCTGATCAGGCCCGTCAATTTGCCCTCAATGTCAAAGAAATGGATCTGCCGGAAGTTGAAGGTTTCGCGGTAGAACGCCCACCATTTGTCCATATTGCCGCGATACACATTGTGGGTCAGGTGATCGAGATAATAAAAGCCGACGCCTTCGGGTTTTGGATCTCGCTCGCCAAGCCATTCAAACTCGTCATCATAGGCTGAGCCCTTGCCGCCATATTTGTCAACGAAATAGAGCAACGAGCCGCCAATACCGACTATCGCCGGCACATCAAGCGCCTTGCCGCTTCCCTCGTAAGGCGTGGCTCCCCTTGAAACCGCGTAATCGAAAGCCCGCTTCGCATCCACAACACGCCACGCCATCGACGGCGCGCAAGGGCCGTGATCGGCCACGAACCGGTCTGCAAACGATCCGGTTTCGGCGTTCAAGATGTAGTTGACATCGCCCTGGCGCCAAACGGTGATGTTTTTACTCAGATGTCTGGCGACAGGCACATAGCCCATCTGTTCAAACAACGTTTCAAGTTCTTTCGGATCAGGATGGGCAAATTCGACAAACTCGAACCCGTCGGTTCCTGCCGGATTGTCTTCGGTGATTTCTGCCGGTGGCGCATCATGCGGAAACGGACCCATGTCGCTTGCTCCTTGCCTGTCTCATTGGAAGGCATTATTGCGTAATATTTCCGCAATATGTTTGCATTTTGGCCTTGTTTCGATTTATTTTTGCATAATTCATGCAAATAATTGCGAAACGGTAGAAATAATGAGCATCGACAATTTCGACAGGAAAATTCTTTCGGCCTTGCAGGAGGATGCGAGACTCACAAACGCAGAACTGTCTGAACGGATCAATTTGTCTCCGTCTCAGTGTTCGCGCCGCCGGGTACGGCTGGAGGCAGAGCATTATATCGAGGGCTATCAGGCTGTGCTTAATCGGGAAAAACTAGGCTTCGGCTTTGTCAACGTCATTACGGTGACGCTTTCCACGCACAATCGGGACAATGCCCAAAGGTTTGCACGCCTTGTGCGCAGCCTGCCCGAAATTATGGAAACCTACGCGCTCACTGGAGAAATGGACTACCTCGTCAAGGTGGTGACGCCTGATCTGAAAGCACTGTCAAAATTCGTCAATGATGTGCTGCTGCCGCATGAATCGGTGCATCATGTGAAGACGGCGATTGTTCTGGAAACGCTGAAAGAGGATTTCACCCTTCCCGTTGGCCCGCTCTAGAACGTGCGGCAATCTCGACAATCACGTCATATGCCATATCGACATCGTCTTTGGTGGTTTCAAACGAACCGGCCTGAAACCGGATTGCCACCGCGTCCTTCACCCTGGTTTGCGTCAGATAGATGCGGCCGTCATCGTTGATGGCATCAACCAGCGCCAGATTGTGCTGATCCGGGTCAGCCAATCCGGGTGGGTTGTGCCGGAAGCTGAACAGCGAAAGAACCGGCTCGGTCACAAGGTCAAATCCGTCGGTTCCGGCAATACGGCCGGCCAGTTCAGATGACCAGGCGACATGGTTACGGATCATTGTGCGCAACCGTTCCAGCCCGTGCGCGCGCAACAAAAACCACAGTTTCAACGCGCGAAAACTCCGACCGAGCGGAACGGTCCATTCGGAATAGTTGATCAGCCCGTCATGGCCATGGGTCTTGAGAAATTCCGGCCGAATGGCAAGTGTGCGCACCAGATCATCCGGATTGCGTATGAAGTGCGCGGAACAGTCGAACTGGGCACCAAGCCATTTGTGCGGATTGAAGACGACAGAGTTGGCGTGTTCTACACCGGCCCACAAGGCGCGGAATTCCGGGCATATCATTGCCGCACCGGCCCAGGCAGCGTCGACATGAACATAAAGGTCATATTTCCGCGCCACTTCGCATATGTCGGCAATGTGGTCACAGGATCCGGTGCTGGTTCCTCCGGTGCAGGCGATCACGCCGGCGGGCCGGTAACCGGCGGCAAGATCGGCCGTGATTGCAGCCTCCAATGCGCCCGCATTCATCGACCGCATCGGCCCATGGGCTTTGATGCGCACGAGATTATCCTGCCCGATACCGGCAATCCAGATGGCGCGGTCGACAGATGTGTGCACCTGATCGGACGCATAGATGCGAAGCGTTTTCTGCCTGGCCAGGCCCTGCTGGTTGCCCTGCCATTCAAGCGCGCGCTCGCGCATTGTCAGCACGGCACAAAGCGTTGCCGTGGAGGCGGAATCCTGAATGACGCCGGCAAAACCGGCAGGCAGTCCAATGGCCTGGCGCAGCCAGTCCATCATGCGGGTTTCCAGCTCGGTTGCCGCCGGCGAGGTCTGCCACAGCATGCACTGGGCGGACATTGCAGAGGCGAGATATTGCGCAATCACCGATTCGGGCGCTGCATTGGCGGGGAAATAGGCAAAAAACCTCGGGTGCTGCCAATGGGTCATTCCCGGCGGAATGATTGTCTCGAAATCCGAAAAAATGTGCTCAAAATCTTCCGGCATTTCCGGTGGTGCCTGGCCGATCAGTCTCTCGATATCGCCAGGCTGGGTTTGCGCGCGCACCGGCAGACTGGAAATACCGGCCCGGTATTCAGCCCCCCAGTCGGCTGCACGCCTTGACCATTTGCGAAATTCGGCGTTGTTCATTTTATCCTCATGGCGCGATGATCGGCTGGGCGGCCAGGTCAGGTTCACCGACAGCGCAGCCGGAAAATACCGAACCTTCCTCGAACCAGGAACGCGGCGCCGGCGCACCCCACAGGGTCTGGCGCTGCGGGTCATTCAAATCCCATTTGATCGGCTCCAGATCCGGATCAACCGTCTGATAGTCGGAGCAGTAAATTTCGATCCGGTGACCGTCGGGATCGCGGACATAAAGAAAAAACGCATTGGATATGCCGTGCCGGCCCGGCCCGCGCTCGATATTGTGCAGATACCCCGTGGTCGACATCAAATCGAGCAGATCGATGATGTTGAGCGGTGTCGGCACCCAGAAGGCGGTGTGATGCAGCCGCGGTCCGCGGCCATTGGTAAAGGCAATGTCATGAACCCCGCCCTTGCGGTGCGCCCATGCCGCCCAAAGCCTGCCAGTTTCCTCATCCTCGGTATATTCTGTCACACGAAAACCAATGTCGTTGTAAAACGCGACCGCCTCGTCGACATTGGTCGAAAAGCAGTTGAAATGGTCGATCCGTAGCGGTTTTACCCCACTATAGAGCTTGTAGTGCTGATGGATCGGTTCCAGCCGGTCCATCTGGAAATAAAATTCCAGCGGCACACCTGCAAGATCGCGGGTCAGCAATGTGCGCCCCTGATAGGCGCGCTCGACCCATTGGCACGGCAGCCCCCTGCCCTCAAACCAGTCTTTGGCGCGGTCCAAATCTTCTTCGGAATAAAGTTTGAAACCGAGGAAATTCACCGCCGGCTTATCGCCCTTTCGCAAAATGATGCAGTGATGGCCGCGCTCCTCCATGGCACGCAGATAAATGAATTCACCATCCTCACCGGTGACCTGCAAACCCAAAACGTCGACATAAAACGCCCTGCTGGCGGAAAGGTCGGTGACCACAAACTCGACATGGCTCAGCCGGACGATATTGAAGGGCGGGTAGAGATTGGGCTTTGGTACGGGCAATTTGGTCTCCGCGGAAATTGGCCTTTGAACCGGCAGTTTACTTGATCACCAGGTCGTGGTCAGGATGTCCTTTTGATTGTTTTGCGTCATCACATATGTCGATCCAGGAGGGTTTTTCTGAAACGAATTCGTGAAACTGATTTTCAAGCCCAAATTCACCGTCGAGCGCATTTGCAGCTATCGGAAAACTATCCTCTTCAGACAGTATTTCACCAAGTGAACTGCCACAAATTTTGCAAAAACACCTACCGTATTTGTAAGATAACTGAGGCTGGTATAGGGCGACGTCATCGCGTCCTTGAAGCCACGTCAAATCTTCCTTTTTGACAAAAACAATCGTGCTGGCGCCGGCCTTTCGACATCGCGAGCAATGACAGGTACCCATCATTGATGGTTTGGCCGATAATTTGAACTTCACCGCTCCGCAGCAACAGCTCCCCCTGATCATCCGTGTATTTCCCTTCTCAATAAATCCAGGAACAACGTAGAACATTACATGAACATTTCTATATTCACAATCACTTTTTTACTCTAGGTTGTAGTGAACGGGGAAAATCGCATTGGCCTGCCGCGTTCCCGAATTTGGAAATTACTCTCCGACCAGAATGAATTGCGGAAATTCGTGGCTGGAAAAAAACGCCCTCAAAGCGCTTGTTTGCATAGATATGGTAGCTGGCATTGACCTGCCAATGGGTATCGAAACCAGCGCCGGTTTTTCCGGGTCATTTTCATCTCAGCCACTAAGCTTCGGCACTTTGTCATCTCAGCTACTAAGCTTCGGCACTTTGTGCGCAGTCGTGGTAAAGGCGATGCTTTTTGTTTCCATGTAGAAATCGAATGACCAGTCGCCGCCGTCGCGGCCGATACCGGAATTCTTCATCCCGCCGAATGGCGCCGACAGATGGCGGGTGTTCTCCGAGTTCACCCAGATCATTCCGGCTTCGAGCCTTTCGGTAAACCGAAAGGCGCGTGTGACATCCGATGTCCAAAGATAGCCGGCCAAACCGTATTCAGTATCATTGGCAATTTCGAGCGCTTCGGCCTCGTCGCGAAACGGTATCGCTGTCAAAACCGGGCCAAAAATCTCTTCGCGCGCAATGCGCATCTGGTTGGTTGCACCGGTAAATAGCGTCGGCTCCACATAGCAACCGCCGCCAGGCCCGCTAAATTTCTTTCCGCCAGCAGCGGTTGCAGCGCCTTCGCTTTGCGCCAGTTCGAAATAGGAAAGCACCTTTTCTTCATGCTCCGGATGGATCAGCGGCCCGACCACCGTGTCTGGATCAAGCGGATGACCCACCTTCAAGCGCCTGGCTTTTTCGGCAACTTTGGCGACAAATTCATCATGGATGGATTGTTCCACCAGAAGCCGCGAGGAAGAGGTGCAGCGTTGGCCATTTAAGGAATAGATCATGAATACCGCGGCATCGGCGGCCTGCTCCAGATCGGCATCCGCAAACACGATTATGGGGTTTTTGCCGCCAAGTTCGAAATGCACGCGTTTTAGCGTATCAGCCCCCTGCTTCATGATCAGCGAGCCTGTCCTGCTTTCCCCGACAAAACCGATGGCCTTGATGTCCGGATGTTCGGTGAGTGCCCTTCCCGCATCCTCACCAAAGCCGTTTACCAGGTTCCAGACGCCTTTCGGCAGCCCGGCCTCTTCTGCAATCTCCACCAAAAGGCGTGCGGTCAAAGGCGAGAACTCTGCCGGTTTGTGAACCACCGTACAGCCTGCCGCCAGTGCTGGAGCGATTTTCCATGTCGACAGCATAAATGGCATGTTCCAGGGCGTAATCACACCGACGGGGCCGATTGGCACCCGCGTCGTCATAAACACCTGGCTGCCGGCCTGCAGCGACTTGCCGTCATGCGCACCGGGCGCCTGATCGGCAAAAAACCTGAAATTCTCCGCCCCGCGAAGCGCTGCCTTTGTCATAAAACGCAGCGCCTGACCGGTATCCATAGATTCAACGAAGGCAATTTCCTCGGCCCGGGCAATAATCGCGTCGGCGATTTTGTGCAGGATTTTCTTGCGCTCCTCGCCAGCGGTGTCGTGCCATTCAACAAACGCCGATTTTGCCGCTTTTACAGCCCGGTCGATGTCGCTGGCATCACCCCTTGCAACACTTGCCAGAGGCGAAAGATCGACTGGTGAAATAGTGTCAAAAGTCCGCCCCGATGACGAATCCACTGCCTGCCCGCCAATCTGGTTTTGCACACCGCCATCCTTAAAACGCGTCAGATAGCCTTCGGCCCGTTCGATATTGTCTTGCAGCGATGTCATTGTGCATTCCAGTTCATGATGATTTGCCGTGCAGCCGCGGATGAATGGCGTTTTTCCTCCAGCTCAGCACCTTGTCGATTTCGCGAATTTCAAACGACAGGGCAAAGTGCGGCGTGTCGAACAATTTTGACAAATGGTCTGTGGCCGCAGCGAAGATCAACTCTCCGGCACGCTGCTTGTCTTTTTGCGAGCGGCCCTGACCGATGCGAAACGACATATCCAAAAAGGCGTTTTTTTCATGCCGGTCAGCAACGGCAAACTGGTCGCAGCCTATTGCCCTTACCCTGACAGCGCCGGGCTCAAACAGCCCTGTTGCCAAAACGGCCTCCAACATCGCGTTGCAAAACGCCTCGACGGACATGTGAGCGTCAAGGTTTTTACTGTATTCGATGGTTAAATGCGGCATGATTTACACATGGGTTTGTTGAATTTTTAAGTTAACATGTTAATAATCTCAGCCCGACAAGTCAATATTATTTGCGCGGCAGCAACAAGGGCCGCTTGCAGGAGGATGCCGTGTTACCGTTGGACAAGGATTTCCTAAAAGGTTCAATCCCTCCTTTAGTTACCCCATTTTGCAATGGCGAGGTTGATCTTGAAGCCTATGCCAGTCTTGTCGAATTTCAGGCTGCCGGAGGGTCGCACGGCGTTCTGGTCAACGGAACAACCTCAGAACCCTCATCGCTCAGCGTTGAAGAGCGCAACCGCATCGTCGATGTCGCCGTCGAGGCAGCCGCGGGAAAAATCACCGTGGTTGTGGCGACCGGCTCCCAAAGCTATGCCGAAACGGAGGCACTTACCCGCCACGCAGCCGCAAAACCCGGGGTCGACGCGTTGCTGATTGTCACGCCCTATTATTCCCGGCCGCCGCAACGGGGTCTGGTCGAGTATTACCGGCGCTTAAATGCGCTGCACGACAAGCCCTGGATGATCTACCACATTCCCGGCCGCGCTGCCGTGGATGTTAAAATCGATACGGCAAAAGAGATCAATGCTGTCTGCCCAACCTTTGTCGGCATGAAGCATGCCTCGCTGGATCTTGGCTATGTCTCTGATTTGTTTGAGGAGGTCGATGAAGAACTGCGCGTCTTCGTCGGGTTGGAGGAATTGTCATTTCCGATGATGGCCGTTGGAGCCTGCGGCTTGATGAATGCGGTTGGCAATCTGCGTCCCAAACCCCTGGCCGAACTGTGTGATGCGGTCCGGAGCAATGACCTGAACGGTGCTCGCGCGCTTCACCGTCAGCTTTTTATGATCAACAAGGCGGTATTTTACGACATCAACCCGATACCGATGAAATACATGATGAAAAAGCTCGGCATCATACCGGAAAATGAACACCGCCTGCCGTTGATGCCGGCGACATCTGAGCTGGAAGCACGTCTGGACAAGGTGCTGGTGAAGACGGGGCTAATCTGATGCGCCTTTGTACATTTGATGGCGGGCGCATCGGCGCGGTTTCAGGCAAAAGCGTTTATGATCTCACCGCACGCGGCCGGTGGCGCTCGGTCCGCCAGCTGCTCGAAACCGGCGGCATCCCAATGGCCAAAGCACTGATGACGGGCGAAGCTGATTTCAGCCTGGCGGAAGTGGTGCTCGATCTGCCAGTTCCTGATCCAGTTCGCATTTTCTGTGTCGGTGTCAACTATATGAACCGCAACGAGGAATATCGGGACGGCTCGCAGGCACCGGCCTATCCATCGCTTTTCATGCGTGGCCCCTCATCTTTTGCCGCGCCGGGCCAGCCGTTGATAATTCCTGCTGAATCCGAACAGCTCGACTATGAGGGTGAAATCGTTGTCGTTATTGGCAGGCCCGGCCGGCGTATCGCGCCGCCGGTTGCCGCCGGTCATATCGCCGGTCTGACGATCATGAACGAAGGGTCAGTCAGAGACTGGATCAGGCATGGCAAGTTCAATGTTACACAAGGTAAGAATTTTGACAGTACTGGTTCTTTCGGCCCCTGGATTGAGACCGATCTTTCGTCAATAGACCTAGAAAATCTTACAATCTGCACGCGGATCAATGGCGAAGTTCGTCAAAGGGATACCACCGCATCAATGGCATTTCCAATCGCGCGTATAATCGAGTACATTTCAACTTTCACTAGACTGGTTCCGGGCGATATTATAGCAACGGGTACACCAACAGGCGCAGGCGCGCGATTCGATCCGCCGAAATGGCTTAAGCCAGGCGATGTGGTTGAAGTGGACGTTGAAGGCGTTGGCGTTTTGACAAACACCGTGGAGAACGAAGCCGTTTGATCCTGTCTGAACAAGTAAATCCACCGGAAATACCTCAAGACACGCAAAAATCGTTGCCGATAGCGCTGTTGCGCGCGCGCGAAGCGGTGATGGCAGGATTCAGACCCGTCCTGGCGCGCCATGGCGTTACCGAACAACAATGGCGGGTGCTGCGGGTATTAAGCGAGTTTGGCGAAGCGCTTGATGCCAGTAATCTGGCATCACGGGCTTCGATTTTACCCCCCAGCCTCACGCGAATTCTCAAGGTTTTGAGCGAGCGGCAGATGGTCAAGGCCACGAAGGATCAAGGTGACGGCCGGCGTGTTTTGGTCTCAATACTGGATGCTGGAGAAGAGCTTATCCACAAAGTAGCGCCGGAGAGCCGTGAAATTTATGCTGATCTGGAGCGCCGCTATGGTGCAGAGAAGGTCGAATCGCTGTTGGAAATGCTTGACGAGCTGACAATCAAGCTTGCGCGTTAGGCCGTGGCCCGAACCGGTTCAAAATGGAGCAAAGATGAAAACCGTCAAAGCGCTTCGACATTCAGTTTTCGGATTTTGCCTGACTGTCTGCCTGTCCGCCACTGCGGCGTTGGGTGGTGAGGCGGAAATCGATGCGGCGAAATCGGTGATTGACGGTCAGATCAGAGCTTTCCTGGCCGGCGACAATGACAAGGCATACGCATTTGCAGCTCCCAGCATCAGGCAAATGTTCCCTTCCGTGGATGCATTCATGAGCATGGTCACCCGCGGCTATCGGCCGGTCTGGAAGCCGAAGCGTTATTCATTTGGAAATTCGGTTGAAATCGATCGTAACCAGATCGCACAACAAGTGATAGTGACGGGACCGGATGGCAAAGATTATGAAGCCGTCTACACGCTCAGCCTGCAGCAGGATGGTAGCTATAAGATAACCGGTGTGCAGCTACGCGAAGCAAAGTCCACCGGAGCTTGAGCTGCTACCGTCTTGAGCGTGCGATAATATCTTGCGACAATACAAGGGCGGTCCGGCGGTCATTTTCGCCAGCCAGAGCGAATGCCTCTTCCTGCATGCTGCGAATCCAGTTTTTGTCGCCAGGCGTCGCCCGCTCCAGTGCGGCGGTCAACAATGCCAGACCCTGAACGGCTTTGCCGCTTTGATAAAGCAGATTGCCAAGCAAAGCTTGAGCGCCGGCGTGCCCCTTTTCTGTCGCCAGCTGCAGCCAGCGTCCCGCCTGTTTGACGTTGCGGCCGACACCATCTCCGGACAGATACATCTTGCCGATTTCGTATTGCGCCGTCGGATTGCGATAGGTCGCAGCCGCACGCAAATAGTAATCTCTCGACGCAGCATGGTCGGGGCGAATTTTCGAGCCCGGGATCCCGCGTTTCAAATAACCGGCAATGGCCACCAGCGCGTCTGAAAAATATGGTGCATCGGCGCTGCCCGGCTCAACATCGCGCTTTGCGATATCGACAAAGAATTTGAACGCCTCATAATCGTTGCGCTCTACCCCATCGCCTTCCGCATACATTCGGCCAAGCTTCCAGCTCGCGCCGAGCTGGCCCTTTTCAGCCGCATAGCGGTAGGCCTCGACAGCCTCCTGCTTTTTGCCTTTTTTGTAGGCGGAAAAGCCAAACTGGAAGACGGTCCAGGGGCTCTGCTTCTTCTTTTCGGCATTTTTGCGATCGAACGCGGACGCATCGGCAGTGATGCCCATCGTCAACATTGCCGCCAATGCGGTTGTAAAAATAGCTCTGTTCAACTCAAATGTCCGCGTAGCAATGGGTTTCTTTGGCGCCGCCTGGATGTGTTACTGCCCCATCGCGCGCCGGTCCTACTGTTTGTGCATACTTCCAGATGACACCTGACTGATAGTCCGTTTCGCGGGCTTTCCAGTCCTTGCGCCGGTTTTCCAGTTCTTCTGGTGTCAGATCGACGTCAAGCGTGCCTTCTTGCGCGTCGATGGTAATCATGTCGCCATCGCGCAACAGTCCGATCGGGCCTCCGACGGCTGCTTCTGGACCAACATGGCCGATACAGAAGCCGCGTGTGGCGCCTGAAAACCGGCCATCGGTAATCAACGCAACCTTGTCGCCCATGCCCTGGCCATAAATCGCCGCCGTCGTCGCCAGCATTTCGCGCATGCCGGGGCCGCCCTTGGGACCTTCATAGCGGATGACCAGAACCTCGCCTTCCTTATAATTGCGCGACGATACCGCCTCAAAGCAGAGCTCTTCGGAATCGAAGCACCGGGCCGGGCCGGTAAATTTGAGCTTCGACATGCCCGCGACCTTCACGATCGCGCCCTCGCTTGCCAGGTTGCCCTTCAGTCCGACAACACCACCGGTTTTGGTGAGCGGTTTGTCGGCCGGGAAAACGACATCCTGCTGATCGTTCCAGGCGACTTTCGCCATGTTCTCTGCGATTGTCCGGCCGGTGACAGTCATGCAGTCACCATGCAGAAAACCATTGTCGAGCAACGTTTTCATCAAAAGCGGGATACCGCCAACTTCGAACATATCTTTGGCAACATATTTGCCGCCGGGTTTCAGGTCGGCAATATACGGGGTTTTTTTGAAAATCTCCGCCACGTCAAACAGATCAAACTTGATGCCGCATTCATGGGCGATGGCCGGTAGATGAAGCGCGCCGTTGGTCGACCCGCCGGAAGCGGCAACAACCGCAGCGGCATTTTCAAGCGCCTCCCGGGTGACGATATCGCGCGGACGAATGTTTTTGGCGATCAGCTCCATCACCTTTTCACCGGCGGCATAGTTGAACCGGTCGCGCATTTCATAAGGCGCCGGCGCACCGCAGGAATAAGGCAAGGCCAAGCCGATGGCCTCGGCAACGGTGGCCATGGTGTTGGCGGTGAACTGCGCACCGCAGGACCCGGCCGATGGACATGCCGCCTGCTCGATTTCCGTCAGATCATCATCGGAAATATCGCCGACCGAATGCTGGCCGACAGCCTCGAAAACGTCCTGGACCGTGATTTGCCTTCCGCGATAGGTGCCGGGAAGGATCGATCCGCCATAGATGAAGACCGACGGCACGTTGAGGCGAACCATCGCCATCATCATTCCAGGCAGCGACTTGTCGCAGCCGGCCAACCCGACAATCGCATCGTAGCAATGGCCGCGCATGGTAAGTTCGACCGAATCGGCAATGACTTCGCGGCTGACCAGCGATGATTTCATGCCCTGATGACCCATCGCTATGCCATCGGTCACGGTGATCGTACAGAATTCACGCGGCGTTCCGTTTGCTGCGGCGACGCCTTTTTTGACGACCTGCGCCTGACGCATCAGCGAAATGTTGCAGGGAGCCGCCTCGTTCCAGCAACTTGCAACGCCAACCAGCGGCTGGTTGATCTCATCTGCGGACAAACCCATCGCATAAAGATAAGACCGATGCGGAGCCCGCGCCGGTCCCTGGGTTACATGCCGGCTCGGTAATTTTGACTTCGAAAAGGTTTTTGCGTCCATTTTATTTCCAATGCTGGCGGCACAGCCTAGCAAACACACTCAACAGATCTACTATGCACCGCCTTATAGCGGCGTGCTCCGGGTTTGTGGCGGGAAATTGGCAAATTTCCACTGGCAAGCTATAGCGCAAAGCTTCTTCAAAAAGTGTTGCGATTTGGACACATTCGCCAGCGCGTTCATTAACTGGATAATAACCATGCCCCAGACGCAAAAAACCGGCTGCCGATCCCGACAGCCGGTTTTAGGATCTTATCCGGCCGATGGCCGACGATCAGTGAACTTTTATCACTTCGTATTTGCCACCTTTTATCATCTGTTCCTTATAGGAACCATTGGCTTCGCCGATTTCGGTGAACTCGACATTCGTCGCGCCGACATAGTCGATCTCGCCGCCTTCAGCTAGGATTTTCAGGCCCTTGGCAATCTCACCGGGGAGGATTTTCTCGCCTGGCGCGTTGACCACATCCATGATCTTGCCCGTCAGTGCCGCCCGGTCGGCAGAGCCTGCCGCCTGCATTGCCAGAGCAATGATTGCACCGGCATCATAGGATTCCGGAATGAATGGGCCGCTTGACTGGATGCCTCCGGCTTCGGCCACCTTGACGAACATTGCGCCGGCTTCCGATTCACTGCCCGGCAGCGTTACGGTCATGCCTTCTGCGCCGTCTCCGAGATTTTCGATCAGCGAAGCGCCGACCATGCCGTCCGATCCGAAAAAGCTGCTGAAGGCGCCGGTATCGATCGACGCCTGCATGATGCCTTTGCCGCCCTGATCCACATAACCGAAAATCATCAGATGTTCCGCGCCGGATGCGGAAAGAGCTGCGACCTCAGCGGAATAGTCAGCCTTGCCGTCTTCATGGGCAGCAGAAATCTCCACCTTGCCGCCTTTTGCCGCAAATGCATCGCCAAAAGACTCCGCAAGACCCTTGCCGTAATCATTGTTGGTATAGGTCACCGCGATGCTTGTGATGCCCTTGCCGATCAGGATGCTGGCCAGAACCTGGCCCTGGCGGGCGTCGGAAGGTGCGACGCGAAAAAAGTTGCCCTTGTCATCGATTGTGGTCAGCGCCGGCGATGTCGCCGAGGGTGAAATCATCGCAATACCGTTCGGAACAGCAACATTGTTGGTGACGGCGATGGTGACACCAGAACAGTCTGCGCCCATGATTGCGGCAATATTGTCGGATGTTACCATACGTTCGGCAGCGGCCGTTGCAGCGGCCGCATCAACACAGGTGCTGTCACCGCGTACCGTCTCGATGGTCTTGCCGCCCAACAGTGCACCACTGTCTGAAGCTTCCTTGAACGCGAGCTCGGCAGATGCGGCCATCGGTGGCGTCAGTGATTCAATTGGCCCGGTAAAGCCAAGCAGAACCCCAACCTTAATGGTACCATCCTGCGCATATGCGGCGCCGGACAACATGGTCGCGGCAAGCGCTGCTATCATTGACTTTTTCATAAACTACTCCCTGTTTTTACTATATTTGTTCTCATTGCCACTTATGTAGCATCTCCCAAAAGCGGGTCATGACAGGGACCTTAGCCGGACGTTTCCTTTCAGGCAATTAGATATATTACGTAGGTAAAAACCGGGCGGCTTAACTGCTCACCCAGCCTCATCAATCCGGGCGAGCGCAAGCGACAGTTTTTCTGCCTGTTCCTCCAGTACAACCAGCTTTTCGCGTTCGCCAGCCACAATCTCCGGGCGCGCATTGGCGACGAATTTTTCATTCTTCAGCTTGCCGGAAATTTTGGCAATATCGCCAGCCACCTTCCCGGCAGCTTTGGAAAGACGCGCTTTTTCCGCCGACAGATCAATAAGGTCGCCAAGCGGAAGACACGCGGTCGCCTCGCCTATTACCACCTGGGCACAGCCCTTGGGCGCAGCCGATTCCAAGACGACATCGCTGACACGGGCCAATCGCTTGATGGCCGGGTCATGGCGCAGCAGCCTCTCGCGGGTTTCAGCGCTTGCTCCAACCATGGCCAGCGATGCCACAGCCGACGGTGGAATGTTCATCTCAGCGCGCGCCGAACGAAGGCCGGAGACGAGGTCAATCAGCCAGTTTACTTCCTCAGCCGCAATGCCATCCTCAAAAGCGATAGTCGGCCATGGGCTATGGCAAAGCGGTTTTTCGCGCGCCTGCGCGCCGGCTGTCAGCGTCCACAATTCTTCGGTCATAAACGGCATGAACGGGTGCAAGAGTTTATAGATTTCATCCAGCACATAAGCCGCGCAGGCCTGCGCTTCGGCCTTTGCCTGGTCGTCCTGGCCGGCAAAGACCGGCTTCAACAATTCCAGATACCAGTCGCAGAACAGGTTCCAGACAAACCGATAGAGCGCACCGGCGGCATCGTTAAAACGGTAGGCCTCGATGTTTTCGGTGACCTCCCGGGCGGTTTTCGACAATTCTGTCAGTATCCACCGGTTTATCTGCAGTACCGCCTGTTCCGGTTTGAAACTGCTGGCACCGGCGACGCCGTTCATCTGCGCAAACCGTGTTGCATTCCACAGTTTGGTGCCGAAATTGCGGTAACCGGCAACCCGGCTCGGATCGAGTTTCACGTCCCTGCCCTGGGCTGCCATCACGGCCAGGGTAAAGCGCAGCGCATCAGCGCCATATTCATCGATCAGTTCGAGCGGGTCGATTACGTTGCCCTTGGATTTGGACATTTTCTGCCCATCCTTGTCGCGAACAAGGGCGTGGACATAGACGGTGTGAAACGGTTCCTCGTCGAGGAAATGCAGCCCCATCATCATCATCCGGGCAACCCAGAAGAAAATGATATCGAACCCTGTCACCAGCACATCGGTCTGATACCAGGTCTCCAGTTCCTTTGTCTCATCGGGCCACCCAAGGGTGGAAAACGGCCAAAGGGCCGACGAAAACCAGGTGTCCAGCACATCCTCGTCGCGGGTGAGGATTTCACCGGGCTTAAAATTGTCCAGTTGATCCTGAACCCAGGCCTTCCACGGGCCATCAAGGGCAAGATAGTATTCAACCGCAGCATCAAGGGCGGCCTGTTCGTCCTTTTCGACAAACACATGGCCATCGGGGCCATACCAGGCCGGTATCTGATGCCCCCACCAAAGCTGGCGCGAAATGCACCAGGGTTCGATATTCTCCATCCAGTTGAAATAAGTGCTTTCCCAGGATTTCGGCACGAATTTGGTTCGCTCCTCGCGGACAGAAGCAATTGCCGGTTCCGCCAGCGTCTTCGCATCGGCAAACCATTGATCGGTCAGCATCGGTTCGATGACGGTTTTGGAACGGTCGCCAAACGGCTGCATGATCTTCTTGTTTTCAACGAAGGGTACGTCATTGCCTTCGTCATCCCTGACAGTGACGGCAAGACCTTCGGCGGAAATATCCGCCACGATTTTCTTTCGCGCCTCAAACCGGTCCAGTCCGCGATATTGATCCGGCACCAGATTGATTGCGTCGACGGTGTTTTCGTCTGGCACGTTGCCCGTTTCAACAATTGCCTTCGCCTTTGCCGCTTCCTCGGCATAGGGAGCACCATCGGCGCGGAGAGCTGCCCTCTCATCCATCAACCGGTAGAGCGGAATGTTACCGCGCTTGGCGACCTGATAATCGTTGAAATCATGCGCACCGGTGATCTTGACCGCGCCGGAGCCGAAATCAGGATCCGGATAATCGTCGGTGATGATCGGTATCAGACGGCGGTGTTCTTTCGGACCGACTGGAATTTCGCACAATTTGCCGATGATCGGCGCATAGCGTTGGTCGGACGGATGAACCGCAACCGCGCCGTCCCCGAGCATGGTTTCGGGCCTTGTGGTCGCGATTGAAATATAGTCGCGCTCTTCGCGAAGGGTGATGTTACCATCGTCATCCTTCTCGACATAGGTGTAGGTCTCGCCGCCTGCCAGAGGATATTTGAAGTGCCACATATGGCCGTCGACTTCAGTATTTTCGACTTCCAGGTCCGATATTGCGGTCTCGAAATGCGGATCCCAGTTGACCAGCCTTTTGCCTCGATAGATCAGCCCTTCCTTGTAGAGCCGGACAAACACCTCCAGCACGGCCTCAGAAAGGCCATCATCCATGGTGAAACGCTCGCGGCTCCAGTCACATGACGCCCCAAGCCGCTTCAACTGGTTGAAAATGGTGCCGCCGCTTTCAGCCTTCCATTGCCAGACTTTTTCCAAAAAGCCTTCGCGGCCAAGATCGGTGCGGCGAATATTGCCTTCCTCGGCCAATTTGCGCTCGACAACCATCTGCGTGGCAATGCCGGCATGGTCCATTCCCGGCTGCCATAGCACGTTCTTGCCGCGCATCCGCTCAAAGCGGACCAGCACGTCCTGCAACGTGTTGTTGAGTGCATGGCCCATATGCAAGGAGCCGGTGACATTGGGCGGAGGAATGACGATGCAATAGGGATCGGCGTCAGGCATTGCACCGGCCCCGGCCGCAAAAGCCTTTTTATCCGCCCAGAATTTTGCAATCCGCGGTTCAACTTCGGCCGCATCATAGGTTTTGTCGAGCATGGATGATCCAAATTATCGCAAACGGATGATCCGGCTGTAAACCGGAACCCGGCAGTCAAGTCAACACGCCATGGCGATGTGCGACCCGATAAGATCAAAATGATGGAGGCGGCCAACAAAGGCGCTGTCGGCGGGGCTTATGCTGCCGCCACCGGTAATTTAAGCCAACAGATCAGTCAGCGCCGCGGGCGACCCGGTCAATCTCTTCGCGAACAAGCCTTTCGACAAGAACCGGCAGATTGTTGTCCAGCCAGTCCTGCAACATCGGACGCATCATCTCTTCGGCCATATTGTCGAATTTTTTGGTATGCGAAAACGCTTCCGACAATTCGCCAAACGCGGCGGCGACCTTCCGGCCGACCTCTTCGGAGATTATCGGCATATGCGCATTGGCCGGCTGCTGGGCGGCAACCTCATCGCCAACGGCGGTGACGGCCGATATGACCTTGGCAAACCGGTTATCCTTTTCACCGGATTGGGCCGTCGGCGCCTCAACTGCTGTTTCTTCTATGGCATCCGTTTGCACATCTGGCGCAATATCCGGCATGACAACCTCCAACGCATCTATCGCAGTTTCGTTGGAATTCGTCTGTTTTGCAACCTCGGCCTGAATATCGGCCATGCTGAGAGCATTTATCTGTGCATCGCTGTTTGGTCCGGGCTCGTTTTTACCGGTGTCATCTGCTGTTGCGGCATTGGTTTCCGGCTCATGGTCAGCCGTCTCATCATCGTCGCTGTCTGCGGAAAATTCCTTGCGAAACGAGCGGACATCATCCTCAAGACTGGCGTCATCGTGATCAGCCGCCTGCAAAACGCCTGTAACCGGCGCTTCCGCCGCTTCCGCATTTGCCGGCTCTCCAGGGCCGGAAGCCAGGTCGTGTGCTACACTTTCAGTCGTGGTGTCGTGATCAGCCGGGGAATCATCAGACTGCGCTGCCACATCCTTGCCTTCGGGCGTGGCGCTGCTGTCATTGTCCTCAATAATCCTGCGAATGGAGGCGAGGATTTCCTCCATGGATGGTTCACGCTGAGCGCTGCTGTTAGCCTGTGCCATGGTTTCTTCCGCCGCCTTAAAGTTTTGCCGACCTTCGATTGGTCATTGGCTTCCATTTATTCGGCCTGCCAAATTTGCAACCCGAATCACAGCCTATCGTAGCGGCTTGGAGCGAAAGAGAGAATCCCCTTCGGCTCTTATTCACACCAGATAGTTTAAATGGTGCGGTCCATCATCTAACGGCCGTCCGGCGTCCTTAGGCCAAACCATTTGTCTTTGACCGCTTCGTAATGTTCTTCGGGCTTGTGATAACGCACGCGAAGCCCCAGCCGTTTGGCCGATAGCCGCCCGGCAGCGGACAAAACAGCATAGCTTGCGACGACCGTATCGCGCTTTGAGCCAACCTGATTAATCTGCGCATTGATCACGTCGGCCTGGGCATTGAGCACGTCAAGCGTGGTTCTTTGCCCGACTTTCCGCTCTTCAATAACGCCGTCCAGGGCCAGCCTGGCGGCTGCAATCAGGGCGCGATTGGCCTCGACATTGCGCCTGGCCGCCTCAAATTGCGTCCACGCCGAGGCGACGGCGGCGCGTACCTGGTCGCGCCTGACATCGACATCGATCCGCGCCTGGCCAAGTTGCTCCTTTGACTGACGAACGAGACCCGAGGCGCGCCCGCCCTGATAGATCGGTATGCGCAAGGTGGCGCCGATGCGGGCCTTATTTGAACCTCCTTCAGTAACTGCCGGTCCGACGACGTTGCGGCTGTAGTCCCGGGAAACGCCGATTTCGGCGGATAATGATGGTAACAACGTGCCCTCTGTGGCCTTAACCGCGTAGCTGGATGCATCAACGACATGCTTTGTCGCTTTGATCGCGGGGTGCTCGCGTTCAGCCGTTACGTAAGCGGCCTCAATCGACTTCGGCATCAGTTTTGTGATCGGATTTGCCGCCTTCAACCGCCCGGGATTGCTGCCGACAAGCTGACGGTAGATTGCGGCTGCGGAATTGGCCTGGGCGCGCGCGGCGGTCAATTGCGCCTGCGCCGCCGAGCGCGAGGCATTGGCCTGGGCGACATCGGTTCTCGTACCCTCGCCAACGTCGAACCGGGACTGCGCCGCCCGCACCTGCTCGCCCAAAAACTCCAGATTTCGCTGCCGCAAGGCAGCAATTTGCCGGAACATGATGACATCCATATAGGCGCTTGCCGCATCAAACAGCGTGTTCTGCTCTGTGTTGCGAAGATTTTCGCGGGCAGCCTTCACTTGCGCCTTGGCAGCCCGCACATTGTTGCGTGTCTGGAAACCGTCAAACAGGCTCTGCTGGAGCGTTATTCCAAACGAGCCCATGGTCAACCGTGTTGTGCGAACAATTCCATCTGGATCGGTTACCGAATAGTTTAACGAGCCGGCGCCTGTGATTACCGGCCGTCTTCCGGATTTGGCGATCGCGACGCCTTCGTCGGTTACCCTGACACCGGCGCGGGCGGAATTAAGTGCTGAATTGTTTTCGTAAGCCTTTGCGAGTGCGCCAAATATCGTTTCTGCTAAAGCCACCGACGATGCCATGCTTGACGCAGAAAACACCAGCGCCGCCATCACAGTCCTTAATCGCGTCACCACAAATCCCTCGTACTACACTTGCCACCCGCTGTTGGCATCTAAGCGCAACCCGCCAGCCAACACCACCCTGCATGTGGGAATTCGGATAATCATAAACAAGTTTGAAACAAAATTGCGCGAAAGCACCTGCAGCGCAGATGACAGCGATACTCTAAAACTCAAACAGTTTTTCGCGCTGAAATCCAGGCAGCGGCCTGACGGCAGCATTGAAATGTTGCCTTGAGGACACGGTGCCACCGCTCTTCGTCCACAAGGTTGCCTGGCCGGTACCGCCGGTTCCCAAAACCGCGACCAACCGTCCGCCGTCCTTTAGCTGATCGAACAGACCTTCGGGCACTTCATCGAGGGCACCGTTTAGCAGGATAACGTCGTAGGGCGCTTCAGACGCGTAGCCATCGCGCAAGTCCCCTTCGACGACCGCTGCACTGTCATAATCAAGGTCCAGCAATGTCTGCGACGCAACAGATGCCAGGTGAGCATCGCTTTCCAGCGCAATCACCGATCCGGCAATAAGGGTCAGGACTGCGGTGCAGTATCCGGTTCCACAGCCTATTTCCAAAACCACGTCGTCCGGCTTGATATCGGCCAGTTGCAGCAATTTTGCCTGCGGCGACGGTTCCATCAGATAACGTTCGGCGCCTTCTTGGCCTGCAGACGATACGCAAATATCCTCATCGATATAGGCAAGCGGCTGCAATGCCTTTGGAACGAAAGATTCCCGGGGAACCGAGCCCATCGCCGCCAATATGGCCGGGTTGACCACATCGGTGGTGCGAAGCTGGCCATCGACCATTTTTTGTCGCTGTGAGGCTGGGTCTGTTGTCATCTCAAGGCCGTCCTGCCAGACCCCGCCTGCTGATCATGCCTGCTATGGGCATGATGGCTGGGGCTTCACGTTTTTGCTGTGCTGGAGGCCTCGCCCGGAATCGAACCGGGGTAACCGGATTTGCAGTCCGTTGCGTAACCACTCCGCCACGAGGCCATCGCACAGCGTTCTAGATGGGCTCCGTTAACAGATGGCATTGCCAGCGGCAAGACAGCTGAGCCCTGATCAGCCGCTTTTTTGACGGCGGGCAAACCGGATAACGATTTTGCGGCGGATTCGCCGCACAAAAGCAAACTCATACGACAGCACCAGTAGTCCCAGCGGAACCATCCAGAATCCCAAAACCGGCAAAAAGCCCAAAAAGCCGAAAACAACCAGCAACCCGCCGATCAAAACGCGAAGCAACCGGGATCTGGGAAGCGTGAATTTCCGGCCGAATAGCGAAATCGTTCTGGCTTTTTTGGCTCGTCCGGTGTCCGGTTCATCCTGGCCGACCATCTATTCAAAACCTTCAGCGTGTGGTTGGTTTTTGCCGCCTTCATATGGAATCGGACGGCGAATATTGCCAATAAAGGAAGATTGCCCGATTTTGGACCGGAAAAAGCGCTTGGCAAATTGGAAACTGTTTTGCTATAGGCTGGCCATCTGATTGAACTATGGTATTCCTCGGTAGCTCAGTGGTAGAGCAATCGGCTGTTAACCGATCGGTCGCTGGTTCGAATCCGGCCCGGGGAGCCAAATCTTCTTTCAAAGCTGCCCCAAAACTTCCAAAAACCCTTATAACTCAACTGCTTTAGCTTAAGCCGAGGCCTGGAGATATCTGGCAATATCCAGCGCATTCCGGGTCAATTGGGGATGTATTTGGGAGTATCGGCAACAATTAACATATGGAGATACCCCCAGAAAGAAACTAGAGCATTTTTCGCTCAAACGGAGGCATAGAAGCGAAAAATGCTTCAATAGTTCCATGCAGATACAGGCGTTGTTGCGGGTCAAAGAGGCCGCAAAACGCCACAGGTTCTTTGCGCCTTGGATGTCGTCGTGCGGCTTACGGGTGCGCACCCGCGTCGCCTCACGCTCCTCGCTGGGACACAAATACCCTGCGCTCAAACGCACCCATTTAAGCCGGATACGCTCTAAGCTTGAGCTTGATATGTTTGGGCTCAAGGAAAGCATCCAGGCCTTCCGGACCAAGTTCGCGGCCCATGCCGCTCATCTTCCACCCGCCGAAGGGCGCCTGAAGTTCGCTTGTATCGTTGACGTTCACGCCAATAGCACCGAAATCCAGATGCTCCGCAATTGACCAGGTTCGCTCGAGGTCTTCACCATAAATGTAGGCGGCAAGACCATATTCCAGGCCGTTGGCAATGGTAAGCATCTCTTCCGTTGAACCATAGGGCGCAATAGCTGCGAGTGGCCCGTAAGTTTCGTCACGCATCGGGAGGCTGTCGAGCGGTGCATTGTCGATGAGCGTCGGTTTATAGAAGAACCCGTGACGGTGGTCGTTGTTTTTTGAACGCGAACCGCCAGCGAGCAATGTCGCGCCCTTGGCAAGGGCGTCTGATTTGTGCGCTTCGACGCGGTCAATCACAGATTGATTGAGCACCGGGCCATAGGCGGCACCGTGGTTCAATCCATCATCCAATTGAGTTGCGCTGGTGAGTTCGGCCAGGATTTCAGAAAACTCCTGATGAACACTCTGCGCGACGAGAATGCGGTTCACCGTGATGCAGATCTGCCCCATGTTGGAAAA
This sequence comes from Rhizobiaceae bacterium, assembly GCA_963669455.1. GTDB lineage: Bacteria > Pseudomonadota > Alphaproteobacteria > Rhizobiales > Rhizobiaceae > JAWKWH01. The sequence goes on along the minus strand of OY770026.1, from coordinate 2,076,079 downwards.
GCTTCTGCGGTGGGCCGCGCGGGCCGCTTCTTCGATGTTGGCATCATCCATCACGATGAACGGCGCGTGACCGCCAAGTTCCAGATTGACCCGCTTCAGATTTCCGGCCGCACAGCGCATGATGTCCTGACCCGCAGCAATCGACGCCGTGGCTGAGATCATACGTACTTTGGGATGGGACGACAGGGCCTTGCCGGCAATGTGACCGAGGCCCGCCAAATCAGCAATGGCCCCGGCGGGCATTCCCGCTTCGTGCAAGCAGTCCACCACCATTCCGATTGCAAATGGTGTTTCATGGGGAGATTTCATAACAATCGGACAGCCTGCGGCAATCGCCGGCCCGATTTTCCACGCATAAAGATCGACCGGGTAGTTCCACGGCACGATGGCGGCGCAGACGCCGATTGGATGGTAGGTCACAAGATTGCGAATGGTCGGCGACGATGCGGGGCGGATGGTACCACCGAGCCGCAGTGCTTCACCGGCATAGTAACGCAGCACTTCCGCGCCGAAACGAATTTCCTTGACGTTGTCTGAGACCGGCTTTCCCTGTTCACGGGTTAGCAGGACGGCCATTTCCTGTTCGCGCCTGTCGATAAGGTCTGCGGTGCGGTTGAGAATGGCGGCACGCTCGCTTGCCGGCATGGCAGCCATATGCGGGGCACTGGCTTCGGCGGCCTGAACGGCGCGGTCGACTATTCGTTCATCGGCAAGGCAAATGTCGCCGACGCGCTTTCCGGTCGCCGGTTCCGCTACGGTGTAAATGTCGCAATCGTCCGGTGTGTGCCAGGCGCCGTTGATAAAGAAGCCTCTTTTCATATCATGATCTCCATAGCGTCCATTTAACGGCTCTTCAGACGGCGCCAGAGTTCCTCATAGTTTCGATCATTTTGTTTGGTCGCGTTTTCCTTGTCTGTGGTGTTGGGGGACACCATGATGAAAGGTTCCTTGCCCCGTGCGGCAAGTTTCTCGACTGTTGCAGCGTTGATGGCCTGACCGATTGCAATTGCGATTGACGTCGAGGTTGCGCCGACTGCGCCGGCCACGCCTTCGACGGAGATCGATGCGTCCCCCTTTGGCACCCCTGTATCGATCACCACATCAGCAAGCTCAAACAACCGTTTGCCGCAACTGTGTCTTGACGGTGTCGAGGAGGAGTGTGGGATGGACGTAACGCCGATCACTTTCATGCCTCGCTTTTTTGCGCCGACCGCGATGTCGAGCGTTACCGAGTTTAGGCCCGAATGGGAGAAAATCAGCATCGCATCTTCCCCATCGAGCTGATGCGCTGCGAGGATGGCGTCGCCATAGCCTTCCTGACTGTGAATGAAGCGATATTGGCGCGCGCCGCCATCGCCCAACACCCGGTGGAAGCTGATCATCGTGCTTTCAACGATGGGCCGGAAGCCTGTGGCGGTGCCTGTGCGGGGAAACATTTCCATCGCGGCGAAAGAGCCATGACCGGTACCGAAGGTGAATACCAATTTGTCATTCCCAATCGAAGCGGCGCAGATATTAGCCGCAGCATCGATGGCATCGGCCTGATTGTCGATCACGGATTGCATCCGCTCGATCATGATGTCGAAATATTGTCTGGCGATTTGGGCCATTTGTTTTCCTTCTTTTATCCTTCCGCCAGGGCTTTCAAGGCGATATCGAACATCGTGGTTTCCCGTGGCGCGAGACTATCGGGGGCGAGTTTTTCTCGGGTGTGACCATTCACGGTGGCGACGCAGATGCTGGTGAATTCGACGCCCAGGTAAGAGGCTGCATTAACCAGAGCTGATGTTTCCATATCGGCGGCAATATTGCCGCTTTGCGCCAGGTCAGCGATCTTCTGCTGGACTCGTGTGACCGATCCTTCATCTAGCGGGAACATATCGCGGTAAAACGCATCGAACGTGGCAAAACGACCGAAACAAGCGGTTTGATCGTTTGCTTTGACGGTTTCTTTTACGATCCGATTCAGTGTTTCGCTCGCCCGCCCAGCATCGACATCGTCGGTGTAGGATGCCGAGGTTCCTTCAAAACACTGGACCCCATCGCTGACGAGCAGGTTTGCGGCTTTGGCGGGCGGGAAATACATCGCTGTCCCGACCCGAATGAATTTCGAAACGCCGAGGTCGGACAACTCGCTCATAACGATGGTGGCGATGGGTGAACCCATACCAAAGGAAGCGGCGGTGATCCTGCGTCCCTGAAATTCGCCTGTTATCGTTCTCAAGCCGCGCTTGACTGGCAAGAAAACCGGATCGATCAAGTGTTCGGCGATGCGGTCTATGCGGTCCGGGTCACCGATGAGAATAGCGCCTTCGCCCACATCTTTGGCGGTGTGGCCGAGATACCAGGCTCGTTTTGTTGTCTGTTCAACCATCAACCTTGCGCCTTTCCAACATTTCATAGGCAAGCTGCGTTCCGTATTTCGTGGCTTCGACCGGATCCGCACCTTTTGAGAACGCGCCAATGAATCCGCCAACGAATGTGTCTCCCGCGCCGGTCGGGTCAGCCGTCTCGACCGGGGATGCCGGTACGGCATCCAAACGTTCGCCCTGGCTGATCCGGGAGCCTTCAGCGCCGCGTGTTTCGACGATGATTGTGCCGGCCAAATCGCCCTGATCGACCCATTCGCGTTCACCGCGATTGCAAAAGATGACGGAAGCTCTCGCCTTCAACGAAGCAAGTGACGTCGTCGGGAAAGCTGTCACATCCTTCTTGGCCACCCAGTAAAGCGCAGCTGTTGGCGGTACATGCTCCAAAATGTGATTGATCAAATGACCGGGACCAACGGTAAGGCAGACATGGGCGCAATTGTTCAGCAAACCAATCTGCCGGGGCGTGAGTGTTTCGTCGCCGGGAAATGCCGGGTCAAACAGGCAAGCCGTTGACTCGTCGTTTTGATGGAGCAAAAGGCAGACCGGCGAACGGCGACCTTCAAGCACATGGACCCCTTGTCTCGACAATTCTGCCTTCGTGCAAGCATCCAAAAATACCTTTCCCGGTGCATCGTCGCCGATCCAAGTTATGGGTGACACTTCCATGCCCGCACGACTTGCTGCCGCTCCCACATAATAGGGTGACCCGCCAACGCGAGGCCACGCGTTGGGATTGCGATGCGTTATGCGGGTTGTTTGATTGGGCTGGACGGGACCCGCCAAAGTGACTGGGTAATCAAGACTTGCATAACCTGTGACGACGAGCGCGCTCATGTGGTATCACCCGTGAGCACGGCGATGGCGTCGCCCAAATCGACCGCCTTGCCAATGTAGCGATCAATGTCCTCCAGCGAAGCTGTACCGAGGTGGTCGCGGTTCGATGACACGGCAGGCCCCGGAACGACGACGGAAAATCCGTTGGCGAACGCATCCTGCGATGTGGCCCGGACGCAGACATTCGTTTTCACGCCGCAGATGACGACCGTTTCGATGCCACATTCCTGCAAGATCATCGCAAGATCGGTACCGAAGAACGCACTGTACCGGCGTTTGACGATTTCGACCTCCAAATTTGAATCAATGCGGGGGCCGAAACCTTCGAAGTAATCGGCATTCATATCACCTTCGAGGCAGTGTGGCGGCAGACGCTTCTGCTCGAAATCGGGCAATCCGTTGCGGTGACGGTCAAGCGTGTGAACGATTAGGCATTGTGCGGTGCGCGCCGCTGAGAGCAATTGCTGCACCGGTTCGATAGTCTCGTGGCTGCCCTTAAAGAAGTTTTCGCCCTGCGGGTGCAGGAACGAGTTCTGCATGTCGATGACGATGAGTGCGGTGGGGTTCATGCCCGCGCCTTTCGTTTCATGTTCCAAGAGGCGGCGCACAGGCTGATGATCACCACAATGTAAGGCAGAGTGCCCATCAGCTTCGGTGGAAAACCCGCGGTTTGAAGTCGGATTTGACTGGCATCGAGAAACCCAAACAGCAGGCAGGCCAAGGCAGTTTGAACCGGCCGGTTGCGGGCAAAGTAGAATGCTGCCAGGGCGATGAATCCGCGCCCCGCCGTAAGACCTTCATTGAACAGCCCGATGGAATAAAGCGCGAGATGCGCACCCGCCAGCCCGGAGAAAAAGCCGGCAAACACAGTCCCGAAATCCTGAATGGATTTCTCCCGCAGCCCGACCGCGCGGACAACCTGCTCAGCATTGCCCGCCGCCCGCAAGCGCAACCCGATGCGGGTGTTCGCCAGGAGAAACGGTAGTGCGGCGACCGAAAGCCATGCAAATAACGTCAGCGGATCAAGAGCGGCCAAGGCATCGCCCACAATTGGAATGGCCGAGACACCTTCTGGCAAAACCTTGGGTAGCAACTGCACGTCGGGCAGTCGCAATGTGCCGCTGGTCCCGTAAAATCGGCTTAGCACAAAGCCCAGCAGGCCGGCTATCAAAACGTTGAACCCGAGGCCGGATATGATCATGTTGGCCCGCGCTCTTGTGACACTGAATGAGAAAATAAGGCCGATCACGCTGGCAAAAAGCGCCGCCGAAACGACCGCCAGAAACCACGATCCGGTCGCCGCCGAGACGACGACAGCGACGAACGCTCCCGCCAGCATTTTTGCTTCGAGCGCAATATTGACGATGCCGCCCTGGCGGTTCACCAACCCGCCGATGGCCGCAAGCAGGATGGGCGTGGTGAGAATGAGGGTTGAGGCCAGAACCTGTTCAATCAACGTGCTCATCGGTTGACCCTTCGCCAGAGCGTTAGCTTCCCAAGCTCGACGACAGCGAAAATCATCACTGTGCCTTCGATCACGTTGACGATGTCGAGTGGGATATCAGAGAAAAGCTGAACGGTGGTGCCGGCTGACGCGAGTGCGCCGAACAGGATCGCGCCAAACAGAATGCCGATGGCGGAATTTCTGGCGAGCAGGGCAATTGCCATGCCGGTAAAACCGTAGCCAGCCGAAAACCCGTCCGAAAATTTATGGACCTGTCCAAGCGCGTGTGAAGCACCGCCGGCGCCGGAAACCAGACCGGAAATGACCATGACGAGGATGATCGTCGCGGGTACAGAAATGCCCACCGAACGGGCAAACCGGCTGTTGAAGCCGACGAGTGCGGCTTCAAATCCCTGTGGCGTCCGGTGCGTCCACAAGGCGTAGCCGAAAACACAAAGCAGTCCCAAAAGAAATCCGGAATGCAAGGTAGATGGCGGTAGCAGGCGACTTAGTTCCGCAACATCGTGGATGGTCTCCGTCGTGTTGTTGCCGGATGTTGCCGACAGGAAAACAGAATTGACCAGAAAGCCTGCAAGGCCGAGCGCCACAAAGTTCAACATCAATGTGGATACGACTTCATCAACATCGAGTTTCGCAAGCAGGACACCCGGTACCCAGAGCCAGAAGGCTGCAATCAGCATTGCGGTCATGATGGCCAGAGGCGCAACCATCCATCCAAAGGCCAGAGGCAGGGTGTAGCCGACCACTGCGGCCCCAAGTCCACCGAGCACAAACGCGCCGTCGACCCCCACATTGAAAACGCCGGAACGAAAACAGATTGCGGTTGCCACAGCGGTAAACAGAAGCGGTGTTGCCGCCGACAAGGTGGCAGCGAAACGCCGTTCTGAACCAAACCCTTCGCTGAGCATGAGTTGATAGACGGAAACCGGATTTTCGCCGATCACGAGCAGCAGTAATGCACCGACGAGAAACGCGATCAACACGGGCAACAAAAAACGCAGCACGCCTTCGGCGAGCGTTGCCCAGCGGGGTGTTGCCGCATCGATAGCCGGCACGCTTTCTGTCCCGCCCTCAGCCATGTGTAGTCTCTTTTGCAATCGGGTCAGTCAGCATGAGTTCTCCGATGGTTAGCGGGGAAAATTCTTCCCGTTTTACCTCACCGACGATCTGCCCTTTGGCTATGACCAGAATTCGGTCGCAAAGCGCCATCAACTCATCAAGTTCTTCAGAAGCGAGGATCACGGAGCCGCCCGCTTCGCGATGACCGCGCAGGTAGGAATGGATGGTTTCAATGCCGTTGAGATCAACGCCGCGGGTCGGTTGGGAAACGACAAGCAACTTGGGATGTCGCGCCGTTTCGCGTGCGAAAACCAGTTTTTGCTGATTGCCGCCGGAAAGACTCGATACGGGATCGTTCAGCGTGCCATAGCGAACATCGAGATTGTCGAGGCGTGTCTTGGCCTCCTTGCGAAAAGCAGAGCGCTTCAACATCGGCCCCAGGCGAAATACTGGCTCGCGCTGGCTTCCAGCCATAACATTGGCCTCTATCGATGCTGTTTTCGCCAGTCCCTCATGGGCACGGTCGGGACTGACATAACCAAGCCCGTTTGTGCGAAATGATGCATTGTCCGTATTGAACAGGTCGACTTCCCCAATAGAGATGGAGCCCGATTGCGCTTTGCGCAATCCGACAAGACATTCGATCAGCTCTTCCTGGCCATTGCTTGCAACGCCAGCGATGCCGACAATCTCGCCGGACCCGACATCCATCGAAATATCACGCAATGGTTGTTGAGCGTTGGCGGTTCTGGCATTCAAATCGGTGACCTTGGCAAGGGAGGCTACCGACGCACCAGTCGTCCTTTGCCCGTCGCTTGACGTGTGAGAAGCCTTTTCGTTGTCACCCATAATGTAACGCGTGATCTGGGTCGCGTTCAGTTCGACGATTGACGCCGACGCCACGGTTTCTCCCTTGCGCATGATTGTGACGTGGTCGGCCAGCGCCTCGACTTCCTTAATCTTGTGGCTGATGAATATGATTGACGCGCCGTTTCCTCTCAGTTGGCGCAGCAAAGTGAATAACTGTTCGGCCTGTTGCGGTGCCAGAACAGCGGTTGGCTCGTCGAGAATGAGCACGTCGCTCCCGCGCCGCAACAATCTGAAGATCTCGACATATTGCTGGATGTGGACCGGGGTCGCGCTGGTCAAACGATGCCAGTCGATCGATATGCCGACACTCTCCTCGATTTTGCGGGCTTGTTTGAGGGCCAAGTCCCAATCCACCGTCGGCAGGAAGCCGAAGGACCTGGTTCTCGGTTCATCACCCAAAACAAGATTTTCCAGAAGCGTCAGCTCCGGCGCCAGCATGAATTCTTGATGCACCATGCCAATTCCCGCGGCGATGGCCTGTTGCGGACCAGAAAAGCGGACCGGCAAGTCATCGATGATGACCTCGCCGCTGTCGACCTTTTCAAGCCCTTGTAGGGCACGCATAAGGGTTGACTTCCCGGCACCGTTTTCTCCGACTACGGCATGGATCTGCTTGGGCGCGACGGAAATCGAGACATCTCTGTTCGCCTGCACAGGGCCGTAGCTCTTGGAAATCCGGTTCGCGCCGAGGCGAGTCTTGACGTTGCCTTGCGGCTTGATGGTCTTGGACAACATGCTTTTACGCAGCGATGATTTCCGTATCCTGACCCTAGTGGTTCGATTCCAACATTTGCATCCCACTTGCCGCACGCTCATAAGCAAATGTTGGAATCATAAGAACCACTAGAAATCAATATCTGGCTAGTGGTCTTTATGTTCGAAACGCTTGCTAATGGCGTTGCGGTAACCGGATGCAAGCGTTTCGAACAGACCACTAGGGTGCTGGCCGGGATACGGAGGATCATTCGACCTTACTTGAAGAAATCCGGGTAGCCGCTCGCGCTGACGTCCCACACTTCAATCTTGCCGCTGATGATATCGGCCTTCAAGGCGTCGACCTTGGCGAGATAGGCTGCGGGGATCATGTCCTTTGTGTGCTTCATATCGGACAGCGCGACCCCTTTCACATCAAGGCCGAATTGCAGAACCTTGCCGCCTGGAAACTTTCCAGCGGCATAATCCTTGATGATGCTTTCGGTCGCCACATCCACCCGCTTCACCATGCTGGTCAAAACATTGCCGGGCGCCATGCCATCCTGATCTGTGTCAACGCCAATTGCATATTTTCCGTCGGCTTTGGCAGCTTCGATGATGCCGATGCCGGTACCACCCGCGACTTGGTAAACAATGTCGGCACCTTCGTTGAACATGGCCTTCGCCAATTGCTCACCTTTTGCCGGATCGCCAAAAGATTCCGAATAGGCCACTTTAACGTCGATATCGGGATTAACTGCTTTGGCACCCTGTATATAACCAACAATGAACTTGTCGATTCCAGGCGCTTTCACGCCGCCGATGACGCCAATCACCGCCTGTTCGTTGATGCCTTTGATCGATGTGTCGGTCGTGACTTGCGCAGCCAATGCTCCGGCAAGAAACGATCCCTGATGTTCCGCGAACACAATGGAGGCTACGTTGTTGCCTTTTCTGGTTTGGTTCATGATCACCCAGTTCACATCAGGATAGTCAGAAGCAAGCTTCTCCATCGGCTCACCGTGGATCCATTCGAGGCTGGCGACCAAGCCGAATCCACCATCAGCCGCACGGCGCATAATTTCCTCACCTTGAGCGACGACGTCCTTGGATTCGATCGCCTTGCCGGTGATGCCGGTGGCTTTCAAGCCTGCCTGAAACCCTGAATTGGCGGTATCGTTCCAGGAACCATCACCGAGGCCGCCTTGTGCAATGATCAGCGCAGCCGGCTTCATGTCCGCAGCCGAAGCACCAGACATACCGATACCCAATGCAGCGCCTGCCAGTAGAAATTTGATGAGTTTTTTCATGACGTCTTCCTTCCTTTTTTATGTGGTTGGTTGTCTGAAAAGCCTTCCGAGGATGCCGCGATACGCAAGCCCATGTCACTCGCTGACAAGCCTCTCACGAGGTGTGTATCGTACGTGTAGAAATCTGCGCGATAAGCAGCTTCGACAGCTTCGAGAATTTCTCCCGTTTCCGAATAGCTGACACGGAAGACGATGATCGCGGGTTCGCCATTGCGGGCATTCAGAAGTTTTGCCTCGGCTGCGGTCATTGACCTGGCCGTTACCCGTTCACGGGCTTCATTCACTTGAAGTCCGCTTTGCTCCATTTGCAGATACAACGAAAAATCAGGGCGGCTTAGTTGATCTTCTGCGTCCTTGGCTCCGTTGAAGAGGCGGCCAAAAACGGGTTGTGGAACCACTGAAAAATGGATCGCGCACGCGATACCGTCAACGTAGCGCAAGCGTCGAAAGCGCATTGCCGGAGGGGCAACACCAAACTCCTGCGCCGTGGAATGACCTGCCTGTTCAAGATCGAGCAATTTCTGCGTCGTTTTGTGGCCGTCTTCCTTCACCGTTTCGGTAAAACTGAGGAGCTTGCCGGCGCGACGGTGCAGCGAGCGACCCGAAACATAGCTGCCTGATCCTTGACGGCGGTTGACAAGCCCTTCGCTGACCAGAATCTCAATTGCCTTGACGACAGTTCCCCGGCTGAATCCATACTGACCAGCCAAGTCAGTCTCGCTGGGAAGCCGGTCCCCGGGCAATAGCTTCCCGTCTTCAATTAGCCCACGCAAATCATTCGCCAAGACTAGATATCGGGCCAGTGTCGCATTCGGTCTCATAATTCGATGATAGTTCAGACTAGTTGACTAGTCAAATTGAGGGATTGTATGGAACTTTATACAGCTGGGGCAGTTTTAGCCCATTCAGAGTCAATTCTGTTTGTCGATTGGGGTGGCGATCCGGTGTCAAGCCGCTCGACGGGCGATGCCTGCCCATCGTTTTTGTGTGGCTTTCGGATTTGCAGTTCGCTTCATTTTTCCTGCGCACTCACTGGCGAACTTAAAATCCGAAAACCACATTAGAATCAATATCTTGCTAGCGGTCAGGCTGACAGCGCCTGCCTGACTGCATCCACCGCGTCCTCGGCCTTGGCGCCGTCCGGTCCACCGGCCTGTGCCATATCGGGCCTGCCGCCGCCGCCCTTGCCGCCGAGGGATGCTGATGCGGCGCGCACCAGATCGACCGCGCTGAAGCGATCGGTCAAATCCCCGGTCACGCCAACCACGACGCTGGCCTTGCCATCCTCAGACACGCCAACAAAGACGGCGACGCCGGAGCCAAGCGATGTCTTGGCGGCATCGGCCAGCGGTTTCAGGTCTTTCGGCGAGACGCCGCTTAACACCTTACCAAGAAAGCCGGTGCCCGCGACCTTCTCCGCTTCGCCGCCGGCATCACCCGTACCACCCCCAAGCGCCAATTTCTGCCTGGCCTCGGTGAGTTCGCGCTCCAACTTGCGGCGTTCATCCAGCACCGCTTCAAGTCTTGTAGCCGCTTCGGCCGGTGAGGTTTTCAGCGCCGTGGCCATTTGCTTCAACCTGCGGTCCTGCTCGGCCAGATGATGACGGGCCGCGTTGCCGGTCAGCGCCTCGACACGGCGCACGCCGGCCGCCACGGCACTGTCGGAAACGATGCGAACCAGACCGATTTCGCCGGTGGAGGCAACATGGGTACCGCCGCACAATTCAGTGGAATAGTTTTTGCCCGCCTTGCCGCCTTCGATGGCCGTTCCCATCGAGACAACCCGCACCTCATCGCCATATTTTTCGCCGAACAACGCCATCGCACCCTCGGCAATGGCATCGTCGACGGCCATCAGCCGGGTGGTAACCGGCGCATTTTGCAGGATAATCGTGTTGGCGATGTCTTCTGCGCGCGCTATCTCCTCGTCGGATACCGGCTTTGGATGCGAAATATCAAACCGCAGGCGCTCTGGTGCTACCAGCGATCCCTTTTGCGCCACATGGGAGCCGAGCACCTCGCGGAGCGCCTCGTGAACCAGATGGGTTGCGGAATGGTTCGAGCGGAGATGGCTGCGACGGGCATGATCGACGATAAGGGCCACCTCGGCCCCGATTTTGACCTCGCCCTCTTCCACCTTGCCCAGATGGACGAACACGCCGTCAGCCTTTTTCTGCGTGTCGGTGACGGCAATCCGAAACCCATCGCCGGAAATCACGCCGCTATCGCCCATCTGCCCGCCGGATTCGCCATAAAACGGCGTCTGATTGGTGACAATAGCAACGTCGCTGCCACTGGATGCGGCCTCAACCATCGAGCCATCGCGCACAATCGCGGCGATCACGCCCTCGGCGGTTTCGGTTTCATAGCCGAGAAAATCGGTGGCGCCGGCCATGTCGCGCACCTTAAACCAGACCGTCTCGGTTGCCGCCTCACCGGAACCTGCCCAGTTGGCGCGCGCCTCAGCCCGCTGGCGTTCCATCGCCTTGGAGAACCCGCCATTGTCAACGCCGATGCCGCGCTGGCGCAACGCATCCTCGGTCAGATCAAGCGGAAAACCGTAGGTATCGTAGAGCTTGAACGCGGTCTCACCATCGAGCGTGTCGCCGTTTCCCATACCGCCGGTGGCATCGGCCAGAAGACCGAGCCCGCGCGCAAGCGTCTTGCGGAAGCGCGTTTCCTCCAGTTTCAGCGTTTCGGTGATCAGCGCCTCGCCGCGTTGCAATTCCGGATAGGCCTGCCCCATCTCGCGAATGAGTGCCGGAACCAGCCGCCACAGCAAAGGCTCCGACGCGCCCAATAGCTGCGCATGGCGCATGGCCCGGCGCATGATGCGGCGCAGCACATACCCCCTGCCCTCATTGGATGGCAAGACACCATCGGTGATCAAAAAACTGGTGGCGCGCAGATGATCGGCGATGATGCGATGACTGGCGCGATGATCGCCACTTGCTTCGGTGCCGGTCGCCTCTTCAGAGGCGCGAATCAGCGCCTTGAACAAGTCGATATCATAATTGTCGTGTTTGCCCTGAAGCACCGCCGCGATACGCTCCAGCCCCATGCCAGTATCAATCGACGGCCTTGGCAGATCGCGCCGGTCATCGGCTGAGACCTGCTCGAACTGCATGAAAACGAGGTTCCATATCTCAATGAACCTGTCACCGTCCTCATCGGGACTACCGGGCGGCCCGCCGGCGATACCCTCGCCATGGTCAAAAAAGATTTCCGAACACGGCCCACAGGGGCCAGTGTCACCCATGGCCCAGAAATTATCATGGGTGGGGATGCGAATAATCCGGTCTTCGCAAAGGCCGGCGATTTTTGCCCAAAGTTGGGCCGCCTCGTCATCGGTATGATAGACAGTGACCAAAAGACGGTCTTTCGGCAGACCGAATTCCTTGGTCAGCAAGGTCCAGGCGAGCTCGATTGCAACATCCTTAAAATAGTCGCCAAAGGAAAAATTGCCGAGCATTTCGAAAAATGTGTGGTGGCGCGCGGTATAGCCGACATTGTCGAGATCATTGTGCTTGCCGCCGGCGCGTACGCATTTCTGCGAGGTGGTGGCGCGCAAATAGTCGCGGGTTTCCAAGCCAGTGAACAGGTTTTTGAACGGAACCATGCCGGCATTGGTGAACATCAATGTCGGATCATTGCGCGGCACCAGCGGACCGGAGGCAACGATCTCATGACCGTGCCCACCGAAATAGTTCAAAAATGCCGATCTGATATCGTTGACGCCACTCATCGGTCTGCCCTTGTCATGTAAGGAAGGCCGCCAGGCTGTCCTTAATCGAAACCCAAGCCGCTTTTTATCGGCGCCTCACATTCCTGTCCACATGCAAGGCATAATCGTGCGCATTGCCCTTCAATTGCATCGCCGAACCAGGATAAAACTATCCCAAGCAGACAAGACTAGCGCTACGCTTGTCGTAAAAAAGCTGCCCGGAGCGATCCGGGCAGCTTTGATTGTCAAACCTCAATATGCCAGGCGATCCCGGTCAATCGCCGCCTGATTTCTTTGCGGCTTTGGGTGCGGCATCATCGGTTCCCGTTGCCGCCGGTTTATCGTCAAGCATCTGCTCGGCAATCAGTCCGGCGTTTTGCCGCAGCGTTGTCTCGATCTCATTGGCCGTGTCGGGATTGTCGGTTAAAAACTGTTTTGCGTTCTCGCGGCCCTGGCCCAGGCGCTGCGAATTATAGGAAAACCAGGCGCCGGATTTCTCCACCACACCGGCCTTGACACCAAGGTCGATCAATTCTCCGGTCTTTGACACGCCCTCGCCATACATGATGTCGAACTCGACCTGTTTGAAGGGCGGCGCCAGCTTGTTCTTGACCACCTTGATGCGGGTCTGGTTGCCAACCACCTCATCGCGATCCTTGACCGCGCCAATACGGCGGATATCGAGACGGACGGATGCGTAGAATTTCAGCGCATTGCCGCCGGTGGTCGTTTCGGGCGAGCCGAACATGACGCCGATTTTCATGCGGATCTGGTTGATGAAGATCACCATCGTGTTGGAGCGGGCAATTGAGGCGGTGAGCTTGCGCAGCGCCTGGCTCATCAGACGGGCCTGCATGCCCGGCAGCGAATCGCCCATCTCGCCCTCGATTTCGGCGCGCGGCGTCAGGGCGGCCACCGAATCGATCACCAGAATGTCGATTGCGCTCGAACGCACTAGCGTGTCGGCGATTTCAAGCGCCTGTTCACCGGTATCGGGCTGCGAAATCAAAAGGTTTTCAAGATCAACACCGAGTTTGCGGGCATAGACGGGATCAAGCGCGTGTTCAGCGTCGATAAAGCCGCAAATACCGCCCTTCTTCTGCGCCTCAGCAACCGTGTGCAGCGCCATCGTCGTCTTGCCCGAACTCTCCGGCCCGTAAATTTCAATAATACGGCCGCGCGGCAGGCCACCAACGCCAAGCGCGATATCAAGCCCGAGCGAGCCGGTGGAAATCGTCTCGATTTCAACCACCTTGTCGTTCTGGCCAAGCCGCATGACCGAGCCTTTTCCGAAAGAGCGCTCAATCTGCGACAGGGCAGCGTCCAGAGCCTTTGTTTTATCCACCGTTTTATCCTCAACAAGCCGCAAAGAAGACTGAGCCATCGTATAATACCCCTTGATCGTCAATCGTGATCGTCATTTAAGGCCGGACGCACCGTTGCCATGGAGTTTTGTACCCGCTTTGTTCTTATTTTGCAAGGGGAAGCTAATTATCTGATTTATAATCATAATTTGAATTACGTTCTTTTTTTGTTTACGACTTCTATTTGCCAAACAGGCATTTGACGGTTTTTGCGGAATTTTGGCCCAACAATAATCGCAATGACTAAAAGGGGCGAATCGCCCACGCGGTTGTGCAACACCAAAGCGGCACATAAAGTCAGGCTAGCCTCGACTTCATGCCGGAACCTATCTGTTTGACATCGCAACCAAAACTTCTTGCCATCGGCGGCGCTCATATCGACCGGCGCGGACGCTGCGCAAGCGCCTTCGCGCCGGGCGTTTCCAATCCGGGCGCGATGCGCGAGGAGGCAGGCGGTGCAGCGTTTAACAGTGCACGCACAGCCGCCCAACTCGGTCTCACCGTATCGATCCTGTCGGCGCGCGGCGGCGATATGGCAGGCGAGACCGTCGCCCGGGCCATTGAGGCTGCACGGCTGACGGATCTTTCGACGGTTCATCTTAACCGGACAACACCAAGCTACACGGCCATTCTTGACGGCAATGGCGAGCTCGCGGCGGCCCTTGCCGATATGGGATTATATGAGACCGCATTTGAGCGGACGACGCGGCGTCAGACCGCCCGTCTGGCCATTGAGAAGACCGATGCGGTACTGATTGATGCCAATCTGCCGGCAAGCGCAATTGACCGTATCGTTCGCCTTTGCGCCGGCAAGCCGCTTTATGCCAATGCGATTTCGCCGGCAAAGGCGGTGCGGCTAAAACCCTTCCTGCCGCAGCTTGCCTGTCTGTTCATGAACGGCAACGAAGCCCGAGCGCTATCCGGATTGCGGCGAAGCGACGATATTGTCGCTATTATTGACAGGCTGCGCGCGGCGGGATTGCGCTCAGGCGTCGTAACACAAGGGTCGCAGGCGGCAATCGGCTTTGATGCCTCCGGCCAGTTTCAGTTGCAGCCACCAGAAATTCGCGCCCGCGACGTGACCGGGGCCGGCGATGCTCTGGCCGGCGGCGTCATTGCGGACATGATGCGGGGCGCAAATTTTCGCGATGCGCTGCGCCACGGCATCGCCGCAGCCGCCCTTGCGGCGGCCTCGGACGGGGCTGCGCCAATATTTTCAGGTGACAGCTTTATCCTGATGCTGCAAAGCGTGGGGAAACCGGCGCCACTGCCGGCCCCCGACCACCCGGACCCCAGCCAATGACGAATAGCACTTCTGACAGCACGGCCGGATTTTCCGGTTATTTCGATATCGCACCACCTGTCGCAAAAGCCCTGTCAGCCGGCAGACCTGTCGTCGCACTTGAAAGCACCATCATCACCCACGGCATGCCCTGGCCCGACAATAGCGGCATGGCCGCACGGGTCGAGACGATTATCGAGCAAGCAGGCGCAGTGCCGGCGACGATCGCGGTGATTTCCGGGCGCATCAAAATCGGGCTTACATCCAGCGAGCGCGAATGGCTGGCACAACAAAAAGCGCTGCTCAAACTATCACGCGCCGATCTCGCCTTTGCGATCTCGGAAGGCCTAAGCGGCGGCACGACGGTGGCCGCGACGATGATCCTGGCAGCCCTTGCCCGCATTACCGTCTTTGCCACTGGTGGTATCGGCGGTGTTCACAAAGGGGCGGAAAGCTCGTTTGACATTTCCGCCGATCTCGATGAACTGGCGCGGACACCGGTCATCGTCGTTTCGGCCGGGCCGAAAGCCATTCTCGACGTAGAAAAAACCCTGGAAGTGCTTGAAACAAAAGGCGTACCGGTGGTTGGCTACGGCACAGACACCCTGCCCGCCTTCTGGTCGCGGCAGTCGCCGTTTGCCGCACCGCTGCGCTTGGACGACGCCGCATCGATTGCCAGGCTGCATCAGACACGGCTGGAGCTGGGCATTGCCGGCGGGCTGCTGGTGGCCAATCCGGTGCCAGAGGCCGACGAGATTGCAGCCGGTAACATGGCCGGCCACATTGCCGCTGCCCAGGCCGATGCTGAACGCGACGGCATCTCAGGCAAGGCGGTAACACCCTATCTTCTGGCGCGTATTGTCGAGATCACCGGCGGCGCCAGCCTGAAAACAAATATTGCGCTGGTGGAGCACAATGCCCGGCTTGCAGCCGAGATCGCAAAATCGCTTCAGGGAAAATGAAAAACGGATGGAGATCAGGCGGTACCTCAATCACCCGTGACTGTTCTTATCATGGTCATATACCTACCCGGCACAGCGTCTGAAAAGCCGAATTTCCGATAGAGCCTGTGTTGATTTCTTGTCGAAAGCATCCACCCGGTTACCCGTTTCAAATCCGGATGGTTTAGTAGATCTTTTACAAGCCTGTTGCCAAAGCCACGGCGTCTGTAGGCGGGCATGACCTGAAGATCATAGATATAGGCATGATATACAGTGTCGGAGGTGGCGCGGGCCCAACCGATTTGCTCACCACTTTGCAGACGCAGGCCAACGGGAAATGAATTGCGAAAAGACTGGATTATGCCGTCTTTCGTTCTGCCTTCGCCCCAATAGCTGTTCTGGGTTTCAGGAACAATCACGTTAAAATCGAGTTCGTCGAATTCGTAACTTGTTATGACATTCACAAGGCTACCCAATTATGCCGTTTGAGGTGCCCTATTAGTCTGGATGTGTTCTTGCCAGGTTACAATAGCGACCTGCAAGGCTTGTTGTTACGCCGCATCATTTTTTAGGTTTAAAGCGGCAACTTGGCGTCGTCACCCGCCAGATGGCAGGCGACCCTGTGCCCGTTGCCAACATCTTTCAGTACCGGTTCGCTCATCGCTGCCTCAGTTTCAGGTGAAGGGCGTCATTCAATCCGCCACCAACCAGCGAAATCGCACGCCCGGCGGTGAAATGATGGCGATCCGGATCGTCGGCCGCTGATGGGCGGTTTCACCCGGCAATCCAAATGCCTGCGCTGGGCTCGTTTGCATTGCCGCAAAGCCATTTCCACAAGATGAACTCGATCTATTGCTGCCAGCTCTGGATTTAGTCAAAAGCTGAAAATATAAAAACTTGCCTATATTCACCGGGATTGTTGGCTGTTTGTCGTAAGCCGTTCGTCTAATAGACCATTGGTGAATTTTCTAACGCCTCACAATTGTATTTTTTCTCCCTGATCGCCCCCAAGGCGACGCAACAGGGCCCAATTGCTTTGCAACAAACTTAAACGGGAGGAATATTGTGTCCAAGCTAGTATTTAATCGCCGTAACCTGATCAAATCAGGCGCGGCTGTCGGCGCTGGCCTTGCCATGCCCACAATTCTCACCCGCCCTTCTTATGCTTACACGAACGAGCCTACCGGCGGTACTGTAACGCTCGGCTTCAACGTGCCGCAAACCGGCCCGTATGCCGATGAGGGCAATGATGAACTCCTCGCCCAGCAGCTGGCTGTGGAACATCTGAACGGAGAAGGCGATGGCGGCTGCCTGAACACCTTTTCCTCAAAAGTGCTCAAGGGCAACGGCATTTTGGGTAAAAAGGTTACGTTCGTAACCGGCGACACCCAGACCAAATCCGACGCCGCACGGGCATCGGCCAAATCGATGATCGAAAAAGACGGTGCGATTATGATCAATGGCGGCTCGTCTTCGGGCGTGGCTATTGCTGTTCAGGGTCTTTGCCAGGATGCCGGCGTTATTTTCATGGCCGGTCTCACCCACTCCAACGACACGACCGGTAAAGACAAAAAAGCCAATGGCTTCCGTCACTTCTTCAACGGTTATATGTCGGGTGCCGCGCTGGCGCCGGTGCTTGAAAAGGTCTACGGCAAGGAGCGCCGCGCATACCATTTGACGGCTGACTATACCTGGGGCTGGACACAGCAGGAATCGATTGCCGCTGCGACCGAAGCGACCGGCTGGGAAACCGTCAACAATGTTCTGACACCACTGGCGTCGACTGACTTCTCGTCCTACATCGCGCCTGTTTTGAATTCCGGTGCGGATGTGCTGGTGTTGAACCACTATGGTGGCAACATGGTCAATTCTCTGACCAACGCGATCCAGTTCGGCCTGCTCGACAAACAGGTCAACGGCAAGGATTTTGCCATCGTCGTCCCGCTTTATTCGGAGCTGATGGCAGCCGGTGCGGGTGAAAACATCAAGGGCGTTTACGGTTCGATGAACTGGAACTGGCAACTGCAGGATGACGGCTCCAAGGCCTTTGTAAAATCCTTCGGTGAAAAATACGGCAAGCCGCCTTCAAATTCGGCTCAGACCTGTTACGCCCAGACGCTGCTTTATGCGGATGCGTGTGAGCGGGCCGGTACATTCAATCCGTGCGGCGTTGTCGAAGCGCTCGAAGGATTTGAGTTTGACGGTCTGGGCAATGGCCCAACGCTCTATCGTGCGGAGGATCACCAGTGCTTCAAGGACGTGCTGGTTGTGAAGGGCGCGGAAAATCCGACCACCGCCTATGACACGCTCGAGATTGTTGAAATCACGCCGCGTGCCCAGGTCGAATATGCACCGGACCATTCGATGTTCGCTGGCGGTAATCTGGGTAAGTGCAACTCAGGCGCATAGTCTCTCCTCTAAAGGGACTACCAGCTGCCGCGCCGGTTTTTGAAGAAATTGGCGCGGCAATGTTGCGGATTTTGATGTAGCCTGGCGACCGGGCACCGGTTTTGAACCTTGAACCGGCGCTCAAGGTCGATGTCTTTCTTGATGAACGGTCGGTATGATGGACGCAATTCTACTGCAAATCTTAAACGGACTGGACAAAGGCAGTGCCTATGCGTTGATCGCCCTGGGATTGACCCTGATATTCGGCACTCTAGGCGTGGTCAATTTTGCCCATGGGGCATTGTTCATGATCGGCGCGTTCTGCGCGGTCACCCTGCAAAAAATCCTCTCCATTTCCACCATAACGATCGATCCGGAAAAAACCGACTTTCTCGGCAAGCCCCTGCAGGTAAAAACGCCCCTGGTCGAAACATGGTTCGGTGAAACCACCGGGGCAGCGATCATCAACTGGAATGTTCCAATTGCGATCCTGTTTTCAATCCCGGTCATGCTCGCCATCGGCTATATCATGGAGCGGGGATTGATCCGGCATTTTTACAAACGTCCCCATGCCGATCAGATTTTGGTGACCTTTGGCCTGGCCATCGTCCTGCAGGAAATCGTTAAGGCGTTTTATGGCGCCAACCCCATCCCGACGCCTGCGCCCGATGTATTTCGCGGTTCGTTTGATTTTGGCGTGCTGATCGGGTTTGCCGAAAACGCGATCATCTACCCCTATTGGCGCATGGTCTATTTTGCATTTTCCGCCACGGTCATATGCGCCGTATTCGCCTTTTTGCAATTCACCACATTCGGCATGGTCGTTCGCGCCGGCATGGCAGACCGCGAAACGGTCGGACTGCTCGGCATCAATATCGATCGGCGTTTTACCTTGATGTTCGGCGTTGCCGCCGCTGTCGCAGGCCTTGCTGGCGTAATGTACACGCCGATCAATTCTCCAAACTATCACATGGGAATGGATTTTCTGGTTTTGAGTTTCGTCGTCGTCGTCGTCGGCGGCATGGGCTCACTTGGCGGAGCGGTGCTGGCCGGCTTTCTGCTCGGAATACTGGAAAGCTTTGCTTCCATGAACGAGGTCAAAGGCTTTTTCGAAGCAATCTACCTGCCGTCGATCGATCAGATCATCATCTATCTGGTCGCGATTATCGTTCTGCTGACGCGCCCGCGCGGTCTGCTGGGGCGCAAAGGCGTGATGGAGGAATAGGCGGTGTTGAAACTAAACAAAAGCGATCTGGTGACCTTCAGCTTTGTCGTCGCCATAACACTGCTGGCGCCTTTCTTGATGAACCCGTTTCCGGAGGGGTCCGCACTGGCGCAATTCAACGCCGGTTACCCGGACCTGATGCAGCGGTTTGTCATTTTCGGGATATTTGCCGTTGGCTTCAATATTCTGTTTGGCCTGACCGGTTATCTCTCCTTCGGCCACGCAGCTTTTCTCGGCGTCGGTTCCTACGCTGCCGTCTGGGTGTTCAAGCTTTTAACGATGAACATTATCCCGGCAATCTTATTTGCCGTTCTTGTTTCCGGCCTGTTTTCGCTGGTGATCGGCTTTATCAGCCTCAGGCGTTCGGGAATTTATTTCTCGATCCTGACCCTTGCCTTTGCGCAGATGAGCTTCAGCCTTGCCTATTCGGTTCTGACACCGGTTACCAATGGCGAAACGGGATTGCAGATCACGCTGAACGATCCGCGCGTACTGGACACTGCAAACATTTCAGGCAATCTGCCGGTTACCAGCCTGTTCGGGTTTGAAATGCGCGATACGGCGACGCTGGAACTCGCCGGCTGGGCCTTTCAGTTCAATGTCGGGTTTTATGTCAGCGCGATCATCATGCTGGCGGCGTTTTATCTTTCTATCCGCATATTCCGCTCTCCGTTCGGCTTGATGCTGCGCGCGATCAAAACCAATCAGAACCGGCTGAACTATACCGGCCTCAATACGCGCCCCTACACTTTGGCGGCCTTCGTCATATCCGGCATGTATGCCGGGCTTGCCGGTGGATTGATGGCCTCGATGGATCCGCTGGCCGGCGCGGAGCGGATGCAGTGGACGGCCTCCGGTGAAGTGGTGCTGATGACCATTCTTGGCGGTACCGGTACGCTACTCGGCCCGATACTGGGTGCTGGCTTCATCAAATATTTCGAAAACATCTTCTCCAAGATCAACGACAATGTTCTCCATGGCTGGTTCAACTTCATGCCTGACTTCATGGAGAACTTGATGGTGGTGATTGTCCATCCGTTCGTCGGCAAGGGCTGGCACCTGACGCTTGGCCTACTATTCATGATCATTGTCATATTTCTTCCTGGCGGCCTGGTGGATGGCGGAACACGCCTGTGGAAACGGTTTCGAAACCGCAAGCAGGGCAACAAATCAAGTGTGGCCGCAGCCACGCCTGCTGAATAGAGGTCGCGGCGATGGGTATTCTCGAAGTCACGGATGTAAATAAACGGTTTGGCGGGCTACAGGCGTTGAGCAATGTCAATCTGGATATCAAAGAGGGCACGGTTCACGCCATTATCGGGCCCAATGGTGCGGGCAAGTCGACGCTTTTGAACTGTTTCATCGGGCGGTTGATACCGGATTCAGGCGCCGTGACGTTTGACGGCCAATCGCTCTTGGGGCGCAAGCCGCATGAAATCAACCAGATGGGTGTCAGCCGGGTGTTTCAAACACCGGAAATATTCAGCGATCTGGATGTGTTTGAAAATGTGATGATACCGTGTTTTGCCAAGCGGGACGGCGCCTTTGAGATGAACGCGCTCGCCTCTGTCGGCGGACAAGAGGACATTTGCGAAAAAGCCGAACAAATGCTGATCGATGTCAGCATGATCGACAAGCGTCATGAGACGTCGGCATCGCTTTCACGCGGTGACAAGCGGCGCCTGGAACTGGCGATGTGTCTGGCGCAGGATCCCAAATTGCTGCTGCTGGACGAACCCACCGCCGGAATGGCCCGGGCGGATACCAACAACACGATCGATCTGCTCAAGCAAATTCAGGAATCGCGCGATATCACCATGGCGATCATCGAGCATGACATGCATGTGGTTTTCTCACTGGCCGAGCGGATTACGGTGCTCGCGCAGGGTACGCCGATTGTCGAGGACATTCCCGAAAACATCAAAGGACATCCGAAGGTCCAGGAAGCCTATCTTGGGGGTGCGCACTGATGGAGCAGATTGCCAAAAAAGCCGACGGCCAGCCCGCACATCTGCCGGTCTATTTTTCCGCCCATGAGCTAAACGCCTATTATGGCGAGAGTTTCATCGTTCAAGGTGTCAGCATGAACATCCATGAGGGTGAGATTCTGGCGCTGCTCGGCCGCAATGGAGCAGGAAAGACGTCAACCCTGCGCACGATTGCCAGGCTCAGCGACCCGATACTGACCCATGGGGAAATCTGGCTTGACCACCAGGCGCTTCACCGGATGGTTTCCCATGAGGCGGCAAAATGCGGTGTCGCGCTTGTGCCCGAAGACCGTTGTATCATTCAAGGATTGACGGTCGAGGAAAATATCAAGCTTGCCCAGATCGAGCCGCCTATTGGCTGGTCACTCGAACGCATCTACGAGCTTTTTCCCCGCCTCGGCGAACGGCGCAAGCAGGAGGGCACCACCCTTTCAGGCGGCGAACAGCAAATGCTGGCCATCGGCCGGGCCTTGGCGCGCGATATCAAACTGCTGCTTTTGGACGAACCCTATGAAGGACTTGCACCAGTCATCGTTCATGAAATCGAGAAAACACTGCATCTGATCCGCGAGCAGGGTATTACCACCATCATCGTCGAGCAAAATGCGGTCGCCGCACTTAATCTTGCTGATCGATGCGTCATACTGGATACCGGCCAGGTGGTCTATGACGGGTCGGCAGACACCGTTTTGGAAGACGAAGACCTACGTCAGCAATATCTGGCAATCTAGCGCGGCTCGCCGGCACATTACGCACGGTCCGTTACGTCAACCTCAAGGCCGTCGGCCGGCTCTGGGACCGGCGATCACGCGACAGAGGAAGCCGAATTGCCGTCGACATATCTGGCGATCTGGCATCTCGTCCACAATTCGCCGAGTGCTGAAAACAGATGTTCGATATCCGCTTTCGTGTGCACCGGTGACGGTGTGATGCGCAGCCGCTCCGTTCCCTTGGGAACAGTGGGATAGTTGATCGGCTGGATATAAATCCCGTAGTCCTGCAACAAAGTATCCGAGATGAATTTGCACTTGACCGGATCGCCCACCATTACGGGAATGATGTGGCTGGAATTGGATAGATGCGGAATGTTCAGCGCTGTCAGGCCAGCGCGCACCTCTGCCACGCGTTTGCGCTGCTCGGCACGTTCGAATTGCGATCGTTTCAGATGCTGGACAGATGCCCGCGCACCGGCGGCAACCGATGGCGGCAAGGCCGTTGTGAAAATGAAACCGCTGGCAAAACTGCGGACAAAATCACAAAGTTCTGCCGAGGCAGCAATGTAACCGCCGACAACGCCAAACGCCTTGCCAAGCGTGCCCTCGATCACGGTCAGGCGGTCCATCAACCCTTCGCGCTCGGCAATGCCGCCGCCACGGGGACCATAAAGGCCAACGGCGTGAACCTCATCCAGATAGGTCATTGCACCATACTTCTCGGCAAGGTCACATATTCCGGCGATCGGGGCGATGTCCCCCTCCATCGAATAGACCGATTCAAATGCGATCAGCTTTGGTGCTCCGGCCGGCGCGGCAGCCAGTTTTGCCTCCAGATCTTGCAGATCATTGTGCTGCCAGATCACCTTGGTTGCACGGGAATGGCGGATGCCTTCAATCATCGAAGCATGGTTCTTAGCATCGGAAAAGACGATGCAATCGGGGATCTGGGAGGCCAGTGTGCCAAGTGCGGCCCAGTTGGAAACATAGCCGGAGGTAAACAGCAGCGCTGCCTCCTTGCCATGCAGATCGGCCAGTTCCGCCTCCAAAAGCACGTGTTCATGGGTGGTGCCGGAAATATTGCGTGTCCCACCTGCCCCGGCGCCGCAACGGTCGATGGCATCATGCATGGCGGCCATAACATCTGGATGCTGCCCCATGCCCAGATAATCGTTGGAGCACCATATCGTAACATCGCGGTTCTGGTCCTGGCCGGTATGGAGCGCCTTGGGGAACGCGCCGCATTGGCGCTGAAGGTCGGCAAATACCCGGTAACGCCCCTCAGCGTGCAATTCATCCAAACGGTTTGTAAAATAGGCTTGGTAGTCCATATCAATACTCCGGCGCAGCAATTGGCAGTCAGAAAATCAGATCACTCTTAGATGGATTGATCCATGACGTTGGTCAAGTGCGCACATAATAGGCTATGGACGCACGCAAGAGAACCGACTAGCTTTATAAACAATGTGTGCCGCCGCCGAAAGTGATCGATTTGGCCGGTATTTAGAGTAGCGGAACAATTTGCGTGCCCAATGAGTTGCAAAAAGAGATAGCGCGCACCTCCACGCTAATGCGCCTGTTGCCAGAACAGCATGTCGAAATGCTTTTGTCCAAGGCAATCTGGCGGCATTACGACCGTGATGAGACGCTGTTTCTGCAAGGTGAAGAGGCAACCGCCATTCATATCGTGCTGGATGGGTGGATCAAGCTTTACCGCGTCACGGCAAACGGCAGCGAAGCGGTCGTCAGCGTCTTTACCCGCGGCGACAGTTTTGGTGAGGCGGTTGCCCTGCGCAACTTAACCTACCCGGTTTCAGCCCAATCAGTCACAGCATCCGAAGTCATGCACATTCCAGCCAATGTGCTGGTCGGCCTGATTTTGCGGGATGCGCAAGTTGGCCTCTCCATTTTGGCTTCCACATTCAACCATCTTCATTCGCTGGTGGCTCAGTTGGAACAACTAAAGGCGCAAACCGCAGGTCAGCGTGTAGCTGAATTTTTGTTGAATCTGGGCAATAGCGATAGCGGCTCGTGCAGGGTGACCCTGCCCTATGACAAGGTTCTGATTGCCGGCCGCCTGGGTATAAAACCTGAAAGCCTGTCGCGGGCCTTTTCGCGATTGAAGGCGTTCGGCGTGGAAATAGACAAAAATCATGCCAACATTCATAACGTTAAACTGCTGCGCAATTTCGTAGATGCTGAAAAATAGAAAGTGTGGAACACCTGTGACCGGCAAACTTGACCAGGCCTTGGCATTGATTGATGCGGCCAATGAGGCTGACCCGCGCACCGAAGACGGCAAGCCGGAAGCGCTTTTGTACGGATTGCGCATGAGCGCTGAATGCGACCGCCTGTTTCCAGATGCAGACGATGCGCTCAAAATCACGGCGCGCGGCCAACATATCGAACGATGGGTGTTAAAGCGCGCAGACTATCCGGAGGGGCGCAAGGGATACCTCACCTGGCGCAAGGCGCTTGCCGACCATCATGCAAGCCGTATCGGCGATATCATGGCGAACGCCGGTTATCCGGCAGACGATATTGAGCGGGCCGGCCGGATGCTGCGCAAACAGGGCATCAAGCGCGATGCCGATGTTCAGGCGCTGGAAGATATTATCTGCTTTGCATTTCTGAAGTGGTATTTTGCTCCCTTCGCCGAAAAACATGCACCTGAAAAGATACAGGATATTGTTGAAAAAACCGCGCGCAAAATGTCATCGGCGGCACGTGAACGGGTGTTACAGGAATTTGACCTGCCTGAGCATCTCGCCGCAGCGTTCAGGATATGACGGCGGGCAGAATATAAAGCCCGAGCAGCAGCAGACAGAACAAGGCCAATGACAGGTTGAAACCGCGGCGCCAGGAAGCGGCAGCGGAAAGCCCCAGATAATGGGCCAGAATCAGTCGCGTCTTCATTAGCGCCAGTATCAAAATAGCGGCCCCTGTCAGACGGCCGTCCAGCCCGATCCCCAAAACCTCGGCAATGATGGCCGAACAGCCACTTAATGCCACGAGGCCGATCCAGGTTCGATCCAGCGTGTCGGGTTTCATGCTCATCCCGTCATGCCAGCAGATAGATGACCGGGAACAATAAAACCCAGATCAAGTCGACCAGGTGCCAAAAAGCCGCTCCCGCTTCGATGTTGCGGGGCTCGTCACGCCAGGCGATTAACAGCAGGATCAAGATGCCGGCAACGACATGGGCGGCATGAAACCCGGTCAGCAGATAGTAGAATGTAAAAAACGGATGGGTTTCGTAGGTGATCCCTTTTGCTGCCTTGTCAGCATATTCAGCCCCTTTGATCACCAAAAAAACCACGCCCAGTGCGGCGGCTGCGACAAGAGCGAGACGCGCGGCCCCCCGCCTTGAAGCCCCGCGCAAACGCAAGGCCCGCGCCGCCAGATAGCCACTCGAAACCAGCACGATTGTGTTCAAGGCGGCGGCGGTGCGGTGCAACTCATTTTGGGCTTCGGCAAAGCCGGCCGGGTCGGTCAATCGCACCGCCATGAAAGCAGCCAGACCGACGCCGAATACCAATAATTCGCTGATGATCAGCACCCAGATCAGCAACTCACCGGGCAATTCATCCAAAGCCGGCGGGGCTTCTTTGTCTTTCATCGTCCGGTCATCCACCGACGAGCTGCCGGTAGATCTGCGGCAAGGCAAAAATGAGCCTGTCCGGGTCAGGGATGATGGCAAAACCGCCCTGCCCGAACATGCGCGCAAACCAGGATTTGCCGGCGCGGTCAACTGTTACGCCATAGACCGAATGTCCGGCCCGGCGCGCCTCGCGCACGGCCATTGCGGTGTCCTCTATCCCGTGGCGGCCCTCATAATGATCGAGATCGTTGGGCTTGCCGTCGGTGATAACCAAGAGCAGGCGCCGCTTGCGCGACTGGGTGCTCAGTTCCGCCGTCGCATGGCGGATGGCTGCTCCCATACGGGTGTAAAATCCGGGCCGCAGACTGCCGATGCGCTGCTCGACCAGCGCACTCATCGGTTCGTCAAATGCCTTGCAGCGCTGGACATAGACCCGGTCGCGCTTGAGTGAGGAAAAAGCATGGATGGCAAAATCGTCGCCGCAGGCGTCAAGGCCCCAGGCCAGAGCATCCAGCGCCTCGCGCTCGATATCGATCACCGCGCGGCCCGTTACCGCACTTTCGGTCGAGCGGCTGACATCCAAAAGGATCGATACCGCCAGATCCCGCGCCTCCGGTCGTGATTGCAGCCAAATCCGTTCGTTTCCATCGCCAATCGCCAGCCGGTCGACCTCCGAGCGCACGGTCGCATCCATATCGAGCGTATCGCCATCCAGATGCCCCCTGGTGATCACACGACCGGGCCTAAGCGCCTCAAACTGGCGCTTGACCGCCCGAATTCGCCGCGCTGCGGCCGGATCATGCGAATAGGCCGCATTACCCTCTTCTGCCGGCGCTTCGCTGGTCAGGACACTACAATGGTCGGCAAGGTATCTGCCAGCGCGCGCATCCCATTCAGGATAGGTCACCTTGCCGGAAATCCGGTCCCGGTCGACATCTTCAGGCGCAAGATCCAGATGCAGTTTCAATCGTGTCGGAGGTGCCTTGGATATCTGGCCAAGCCCGATTTCATCCTGATCGTCGGCTGCTTTCTTGGCGTTGTCGGGATCATCATCATCGACCCGCCGGTTCAAGTTCAAAAACTCCGCCCAGCTTAATATCGCCTCGAATTTGTGCAGGATGAAGCTGTCACTGCGTTCGGCCTGGTCCGATTTGCGCCGCCGGGCCCGGTGGATGCCGTCTGCGCCGTCCTCCGGCGGACCTTCAGTATCGCGAGTTTCAACCTCATGGCGCTCGGACAGGCCGACCGGACGCAATTCCGGCCATAGCGGAACCGGGCGAAAATTCTGGTATTTCCGAGGCGCTTTCAGGTCACTGGCATCGCCGGTTTTAACGGCCTGCCAATAGGGTTGTGCGCTGGCCGGCAGGTTTTCTCCCAGCATATGGCGCAATACCGCCTCGACACCGGCCTCCACCTCCGGCAGTTTGGTTTTGGGGCGAAAGTGCAAAATGCCCTCGCATAGAGCGGTGTAGAGATCGCGCAATCCAGGGGCATTTGCCAATGTCTCTTCGACCATGAAGCAGACGGCACCAAGCGCTCTGAGATCGGCAATCAGTGGATCATCATCATCAATCCGGCCGGGCGCATGGGCTGCTGCCGCCGCCAGCCAGACATAAAGCGCGCCATTGGCCTCCCGCGTCGGCAGCACCGTCAACTGTTTGGGCAAGCGCAATATCTCGCCGTCGAAACTGGTTCGCGGCAATGCTTCAGCTTCGGTACCAAGGCGGCGGCGCCAGCTTAGGCGGTGGCGGGAGATTTCATCGGAGACCGGGCGCAGTTCCACGCTCGGATTGCCCCCCAATCCCCTGAAGAGAACCGCTAAGCGCCCGCTCACCTCGGACAGATCGACCGCGGCGGCCTCATGGGTCGTCGGCGCATCGAGACGGCTGGCGAAACTGTGCCATAATTTCCCGATCGTCTCCTCGGGTTCCCACGGCTCAAATTCGATACCGGCCGCCAATATGCATCACCCCATAACAGCAGTAACGAGATCGAGTAGCCCGCGTTTGACATCCTCATCGTCACTTAGCGGTTCGATCATTGCCGCCCGGATGGCGCGGTCCACACTCATCCCTTGCACAATCAGCGTTGCCGCATAGACGACAAGGCGGGTTGAGACGCCCTCTTCGAGATCCTGGCCCTTCAACTCGCGCAGCTTGCCGGCCAGCCGTACCAGCGGCTTGACCCGGTTTGGTTCGAGCCCGCTTTCGGTGGCCACAATCTCGGCCTCCATCACGGGGTTGGGAAAGTCAAACTCAAGCGAGATGAAACGCTGGCGGGTCGAGGGTTTCAGCGTTTTCAAAATGTTCTGATAGCCGGGGTTATAGGATGCCACCAGCATGAAACCGGGTGCCGCCCTCAGTTCTTCGCCGGTCCGGTCAATCGGCAGGGTACGCCTGTCATCGGTCAAGGGATGCAGCACCACGGTTACATCCTTGCGTGCCTCAACGACCTCATCAAGGTAGCATATCGCTCCCTCGCGCACGGCGCGTGTGAGCGGACCATCAACCCAGACCGTTTCGCCGCCTTTCAGCAAATAGCGGCCGATCAGATCGGCTGCGGCCAGATCGTCGTGACAGGCGACCGTGTGAAGCGGCCGGCCTAGCTTTGCCGCCATGTGAGCAACAAAGCGGGTCTTGCCGCAGCCTGTCGGCCCTTTCAAAAGGACGGGCAAATTGTTGGCGTGGGCGGCTGTAAACACGTCACATTCGTCCGCCTGCGCCAGGTAAAAGGGGGCGTCAGACGCCCCCATCCGTTTTTTTACTGCGTGGTGCATCTAAGTTTACTCTGCTGGAACCTCGGAGGCCAGGCCGGGTTCGATCACTTCCCTGCGGGGGAACGCGATTGCATAGATAAACAGGACTGCACCCAGCACCACGACCACGCCAGACCCGAAGCGCATCCAATAAAAGATTGCCAGCTGGTCCTGCACATCCATGAAATAGTCGCCCAAAACCCGTTGCAGGTGGGTCTGGATCGTACCGGCGAACGTCAAGACGAAGGTCATGAAAACCATACCACCCGACATCAGCCAGAAGCTGGCCATATTCAGCACCTGATTATACGGATCGCGGTTGCGCAGGATCGGCATGGCGTAGGAGAAGATCGCCAGGTTCAAGCTGACATAGGCGCCGAAGAAGGCCAGATGTCCGTGCGCCGCGGTGATCTGCGTACCATGGGTATAGTAGTTCACCCCGTGCAGCGTGTGCAGAAAGCCCCAGACGCCGGCGCCGAAGAAGGCGAGCGTTGCACAGCCCAGCGACCACAACAATGCAGCCTTGTTGGGATGGTCCCGGCGGCCCTTCCAGACCATGACGAAGGCAAATGCCATCATCGCAAAGAACGGAATGACTTCCAGCGAGCTGAAGATTGAACCGATCCACTGCCAGTATCCAGGCGTTCCGATCCAGTAATAGTGATGCCCCGTGCCCAAAATACCTGAAAACAGCGCGGCCGCCACGATGACATACAGCCATTTCTCGACGATTTCGCGGTCGACGCCGGTCAGTTTCAACATCAGGAAGGCGAGGATTGAGGCCATGATCAATTCCCAGACGCCTTCAACCCACAGATGGACGACATACCACCAATACATTTTATCGAGCGCGAGGTTTTCCGGATTGTAAAACGAGAACAGGAACAAAAGCGCCAGTCCCCAAAGACCAAGAAGCAGGATGTTGGAAATCGCCGTTTTCTTGCCCTTCAGGACCGTCATTGTGACGTTGTACAGAAAGATCAGCGCGGCAACGACAATGCCGGCTTTCACCCATTTGGGCTGCTCCAAAAATTCACGGCCCTCCTTGCCCAAAAGCCAATTGCCTTCAAACAGGTTGAACATATAGGTCACGACAACACCGAGTGTGCCGATAACCAGGATTGCAAGCTGGAGATAGGCCAGTTTTTCGGAGTGAATCTCGCGTTCCGTTTCCTCGGGAAGCAGGAAGTAGGCCGCACCGAAAAAGCCCAGCAGCAGCCAGACGATCAGCGAATTGGTGTGAAGCATCCGGATGATGTTAAACGGCAGCAGCTCGGACAAAGTGTTGGGCTGCACGTAGACCCAGCCGGCAAGCAGTCCGCCCAAAACCTGAACCAGGAACAAGGCCATTGCGACTGCAAAGTAGATGAGAGCGATTCTCTGAGATTGGTATTTCATTGGGTAATCCCCCTTAACCTGCGTCGTTCGGCGGCCAGTTCTGTGCATCGATATTACCGGTCCACAGCAGGAAGTCGGCCAGGTTGCGGATTTCTGTGTCTGTCAGATTGAAGTTGGGCATCTGGCGCCGGCCCTCAATGCCGGTGGGCTGCGCCTCCATCCATCCCTTAAGCGTATCGAACGCCGCCTCCGGGTCGTCCTTGACGCCCCAGCGATCCATCACATTGGCCACCTCGGGAGCAAAATAGGCCCCCTCGCCCAGGATGGTATGGCAATTGATACAGGCTTTTGCCTCCCAAACCCTTTTTCCAGCCGCCACGCTTTCAGACAGCGCGTCATTGTTGCTCGACGTCGACAAGACGTAGAGATGTGAGTGGATCGACAAGCCTAGAAAAATGGCGATGAAAAATAGAGACCCGCCGTAGAAAATATTCCGGGTCATGCTTTTTGTCATGACTTCGCGCATTGGGCTCTCCTTTGCCCCGGGTGAATAATCGGCGCCAACCTGCATCTGCGCGCAGCGATTATCCTTAACGAAAGTCAAGTGAGGTACGATTTTGGACCAGAGCCAGAAAAACGCCTGATCCTCGCGTTGAAAACGTCTGTCTTTGGCAAGCCGAAATCAATGAACCGGCCGGCAACAGCAGGTGCATTTCCCGCCTTGCGATCCATTGTGGCCAAAGCAGCTCTTTTAAAGTGATTTTGTTTGACGAAAGTCAAGGATCGCGAGACCCAAACAAGCGCAATTTGTGGCGATCTCACTAGCAAATGGAGTGTGATGATGTCACAAAGAATCACCCACAAGAAATCGGGCCGCAAATTGAGCGCCTGCCTGGCACTGCTATTGGCTGGCACCGCGGCGCCAGCCCTGGCGCAGGAACTAAGCGAACAAGCGTTTGAAAAATCAAAACAGCTGTACTTTGAGCGCTGCGCCGGCTGCCATGGCGTTTTGCGCAAGGGTGCAACGGGCAAAAACCTCGAGCCAAAATGGAAAAAGACTGCCAGCGACGGCACCGTCACCGAAGGTGGCACGCTAAAGCTGGGCCAGACGCGTCTTGAAAAAATCATCGCCTTTGGAACCGAAGGCGGAATGAATAACTTCTCGGACATCATGACCGAGGAGGAAATCAGAGATATGGCGACCTACATCATGATGGAGCCGCCAAAACCGCCTGAAATGTCTCTGGCGCAGATGAAAGAGACGCGCAAAGTCTACATCGAGGAGGCCGACTATCCGACCGAGCCATTGCATGGCCGCAACTGGGAGAACTTCTTCGTCGTCATCGAGCGTGACGTCGGCAAGGTTGCCATCATTGACGGCGACACCAAGGAAGTCCTGGCGCATATTCCGACCGGTTATGCCGTCCACGTGATCAAGGCATCCGAACATCATGCTGTCACCGAGCCTGAACAGCCAGGACGGTTCTGGTACACGATGGGCCGTGACGGCAAAATGACCAAGATCGACCTTTGGCAAACGCCGGACAAGATGCTCGTCTCCGAAGTCAAAATTGCCTATGACGCGCGTGACGTGGCCGTATCCGGTGATGGCAAATATGTCATTGGCGGGGGCTACTGGCCGCCGCATTTCGTGATCGCGGATGCTTTGACAATGGAACCGCTTAAGGTGGTTTCGACCCGCGGCGTAAACGTCGACGGCGATTATGTCGAAGAATCACGCGTGGCGGCGATCTACACAACGCCGAAGGAAACCTCATGGCTTGTCGCCGTCAAAGAGCTTGGCCAGATGTGGCAGGTCGACTATTCCGACCTCGACAATCTGCGCATTGACAAGATCAATTCGGCCAAGTTCCTGCATGACGGTTTCTTCGATCCGAGTGGCCGCTACTTCCAGATTGCGGCAAATGCGTCGAACAAGATGGTTGTGGTTGATACCAAGGATCGCAAGCTTGAGGCCCTGATCGATACCGCTCCGCTGCCGCATCCCGGCCCGGGCGCCAACTGGAACGACCCGAATTGCGGGCCAGTGGCCGGCACAACCCATCTGGGTGAAGGCACGGTGACCGTTTGGGGCAACGATCCCGATGGCAATCCTGATCAGGCGTGGAAGACCTGCTACGAGGTCGAAACCGATGGTGCGGGCCTGTTCATCCGGACCCATCCGACCTCCAAATATTACTGGGTTGACCAGACCAAACATCCCGAGCCGGAAATTCAGCAATCGGTTCAGGTCATTTCCAAGGAGACCGGTGAAATCGTCAAAACCATCCGGATTACCGAGGAAGAAGGCAATGTTGCGGTCCATATGGAGTTCAACAAGGACGGCAGCGAGGTCTGGGTCTCCAAATGGAACCGGGCGACATCGAAAGAGCCTAATGGTGAGATTGTCATCTTCGATGCGGAAACCCTCGAAGAAAAGGCGCGCGTGAAGGGGCTGTTCGCACCGACCGGCAAGTTCAACGTCTACAACCGTTCCAACCACGTCACCTGATGTGAAATAAACTAAAACCGCAAGGGCGGGCCGGCAGGTCCGCCCTTCCATGCTTGATCTGGCAAAATTCAGGCGAGCGATATTGACGATAATTCAAAGGCTTCGCAGGCAAACCTAATGGTCAGTGCGCAGTCCATAAACTGAGCCGAGATGGAGGCTGCAAATGAACCAGGGCAGCAAATCTGAACCTAAAAAACCTATTTGGCGCCGGTATTTTCTTTGGGGAATGCCCGTCACGGCCGTCTTGGCGACATTTGCCGCCGGTATCGTTTTCTGGGGCGGGTTCAATACCGCCATGGAAGCAACCAATACTGAAACATTCTGCGTTTCCTGCCACGAGATGAATGATTTCGTTTATCAGGAATACAAGGGCACAATCCATGATGTGAACCGCTCCGGTGTCGGCGCGGTCTGCTCCGATTGCCACGTTCCCAAAGCATGGACACCCAAGGTTATTCGCAAGATCAAGGCATCGCGGGAGCTTTGGGGAAAGCTCACCGGAACAATCGCCACCAAGGAGAAATTCGAAGCCAAGCGTCTGCATCTGGCGATGAACGAATGGGAGCGGATGAAGGCGACCGATTCGATCGAGTGCCGCAACTGCCACGATTTTGATTCGATGATGCCCGAGTTTCAACGCCCCCGTGCGCGCCAACAGCATTTAAACGCAATGAAAGCGGGCCAGACCTGCATCGATTGTCACAAGGGCATCGCACACTCCGACCTGCGCGACCGGGCCGATCCGGACTATCTTGAAATGCTGGAAAAACCCAATCCGGAATTCGTCCGCGAGGTTCCCCAGAAATATCTCGACAGCCTTGCCTACATCACCGAAAAGGAAGCCGGAGAAGCTGCCGCAGCCAAAGCTGCCAAGGCAGCTGAGCGGGAAGCCGTCGAAGCGCTGATTGAGCAGGCGGTCGAAACCGCCCGCGCTGAAATGAAGGCTGAAGCCGGCGGAAACGATAC
The DNA here is from genome assembly GCA_963669455.1 of Rhizobiaceae bacterium. GTDB lineage: Bacteria > Pseudomonadota > Alphaproteobacteria > Rhizobiales > Rhizobiaceae > JAWKWH01. The sequence goes on along the minus strand of OY770026.1, from coordinate 2,042,679 downwards.
CCCGTCTCCGTCAGGATCGGGCGGTGGTAATGTCGCACCAAATGTCGACTGGGGTGCTGTTCCGGTTGCCGATGTGACGTTATTTTATCCCGGCCAGGCGTCGTTTGAGTGGGTTCAAAACGGTAGGACCCATGGCGGTGCACGACCGTTGACCAAGGGCGGCGACGCATGTTCGACCTGTCACGCAAACGAGCTGGAGACAATCGGTAACAAGATCGTGGCCGGTGGCGAAGTCGAACCGACGCCCATCCCCGGCAAGCGCGGTACGATCGAGGCGGCGGTTCAGGCCGCCCATGATGGCGAAAACATCTATGTGCGCATGCAATGGCCCGATGCCGGGCATAATCCCGCCCCGTTTGCCGAGGGCGGCAAGCTGGATCCCGACAACCAGATCAAGGTGGCGATGATGATCACCGGGTCCGGCATCGAGTTGGGTGAACAGGTAGGCTGCTGGTCATCCTGCCACGCCGACAACACCTATATGCCTTTCGATCCAGGCGAGGAGGCGATTGCCGCCAATGCCGAGGTGGCCGAACGGCTCAAAGCCAGCAAAACGATCACCAAATACCTGACCGAAAGCCGCACCAAGGTTGAGGTCCGGGGCCGGCGCGGCAAAGCGCAAGGCGGATGGGACAAGCTTAGGGAAGCAGGCGAGATAGACACGCAACTGGCAGACGGTACCTTCCTTGATCTGCTTCGGGTCTATGCGGATGGATCGGCCAGCAATGGCTATATTCTCGACCGCCGTGTTGATAATGACGGTCAGATTGCCGCTGAGGCAATTCTTTCAAATGGTGTGTGGACCGTGGTGTTCTCACGGCCGCTGAATTCAGGGGCGCCAGGCGATGTGCCGCTGGAGGCCGGTAGACAATACACGGTCGGTTTTGCCATCCACGACGACTATGCCGCCGCACGTTTTCACCATGTGACACTCGATCTTAAACTCGCACTTGATGATGATGCCGCAGCAATTAACGTGACCAAACAGTGACCTCGCCGGTGACCTGGTGAAGCCATCCCGCCCAAATTCAGGAGGACAGAATGTGCCGGTTTCGAATTGATTTTCTGGTGATTGCCGCCTCGCTTTTGGCCGCTGCTCCGGCAATGGCCAAGGATGATAAAACAGCTGCAATTTGCGCGAAAGCAACTGAGCGCTATGCCGATCAATACGGACATTCTCCCTCCGAGGCGGATGGTGTGACGGTGGTGACGATGTACAAATACAAATTCTGCCCATCGGAAATCACGGTTCCCGCTGGAACGACCGTGCGCTGGGTCAATGTGGACAAACGCACCAGCCACTCGGTGATCTTGAAAGGATCGGAAATCCCTGAATCGGATCGCGTTTTCCCGGAGGAAAATTTCGAGTTCACGTTTCAGATTCCCGGTCCGCAGGATATTTTGTGCGGTCCGCACTGGGAAACCCAGAAGATGATCGGCATGGTCACCGTAATACCCTGACCGTATTGGCGAGGCGAAAATAGCGCAAATTCAAGTATGCCTTAACCTAGATCAAGGCGGCTCCTGCATTACACCGCCATTCTATCCAGATGAAACACACGAATTTTAGCAATCCGGGTCTGGTTCGCCGGCCATGTGCCGGCTGGTCGGGCCTATGCATCCGGTTTGCCGGTGTGGGCCGGCCTTCCACTATCTCTTGTGACCAGCGAGGATTTTCATGACCGGAAAAGTCTCACTTATCGGCGCCGGGCCCGGCGACCCAGAACTGCTGACGCTGCGTGGCCTGCGCATGTTGAAAGACGCCGACGTTGTGGTCTTCGACAGGCTCGTCGGACCGGAGATTATAGCGATGTCGCCGGCTGACGCGCGCATGATCCCGGTTGGGAAAGCGCCAAAATGCCACCTGGTTACCCAGCAGAAAATCAACGAAATTCTCGTGCGCGAAGCGCTGGCCGGTAACAATGTTGCGCGCCTGAAAGGCGGCGATCCGATGATCTTCGGCCGCGGCAGCGAAGAGGCGGCATATCTTCAGCAGCACGGTGTGGCGGTGGAGTATGCGCCTGGAATTACCGCGGCGCAGGGGGCGAGCTGTTCAACCGGCGTGCCGCTCACCCATCGCGGCCTTGCAACTGGCATCCAATATATCACCGGTCACCGGCAGGCCGACCGGGTTCTCGACCTGGACTGGAAACGGCTGGCCGATCCGGACACAACGCTCGTGGTCTATATGGGTGTTGCCAATATCGGTCAGATCGCCGTCGGGCTGATGACCGAAAGCCTGCCTGGATCAACGCCGGTGCTGGCGGTCGCCAATGCAACAACTCCGGGCGAAGAAAGACGGGTCTCCCGGCTGGACCGCATCGCGCACGATGTTCGCGACAGCGGGCTGAAAGCACCGGTGCTGTTTATCATCGGCAGGGTCGTTTCGCTTTATGCCGATCAGCCCGTAACCGGCATTGCCGATAATATCGAGCAGATTATTGCGCATGGCTAGACTGTTCGCCACTTTGATGCTTTTGGCCGGCGCGGCTCAGGCGGCACAGGCGGACGAAGCGTCTGGTCCCGACGCGTTAAAGCGGCTGGTGCATCAGGATTGTGGAAGCTGTCACGGCTTGACGTTGAAAGGCGGACTTGGGCCGGATCTGCGTGCGCAAAACCTTCAGCACTACGATGTCGACAGCCTCACCGAAGTCATTCTCGGCGGGATCCCCGGAACGGCGATGCCGCCATGGGGCCCGCTTATCACCACCGATGCGGCAGACTGGATTGCGCGCTACCTTCTGGACATGGAAAAGAAATGAAATCTCTGTTGTTGGCAATTACAGCCAGTCTTTTTCTGTCTGCCGCCCAGGCAGAACCCATTGCCACCGGCGATCTGGGACTGATCATCGAACGGGCCTCCGGTTCCGTTCTGCTCGTCGATCAGTCGGACCGTGCGGTTCTGCAACGGATCGAAGGGTTGGGTGACCTAAGTCATGCTTCCCTGGTTTATAGTCCCGATCAGCGGTTCGCCTATGTGTTCGGCCGCGATGGCGGTCTGACCAAGATCGACATCGTTACCCGAACGATCGACAAGCGCATTGTTCAGGCCGGCAATTCGATTGGCGGGGCCATTTCCGACAATGGGCGCCTGATTGCCGTGTCAAATTATGAGCCAGGCGGGGTGCGGATTTTTGACGCCGACACGCTGGAGCCGGTTGCCGACATCCCGACCGGATCGAAAACAATCGGGCTGGTGGATGCACCCGGCCGAAAATTCGTCTTCTCGATGTGGGACACCGGCGAAACCTGGATCGTTGATATGGCCGCCAAGACGCCAGAAATCAGCAAAATCGGCGATATCGGACAAAACCCCTATGACGCTTTGATAACCGGTAACGGCAGAACCTATATCACCGGGCTGTTCGGTGAGGACGGCATGACAGCTCTGGATCTCTGGCAGGACAATCCAAAACCGGTTCGCGTCCTGCCGGGCTATGGCCGCGGTCGTAAAAAACTACCGGTCTACAAAATGCCCCATCTTGAAGGATGGGCTTTGACCGGCCGGGAATTCGTGCTGCCGGCGGTTGGCCATCATGAAGTGTTGTGGGTGGATGCAGACACTTTGATGGAGGCCGGGCGCACCAAAACCTACGGTCAGCCGGTCTTTGCCATGGCCCGCCCCGATGGTCGCCATGTCTGGGTGAATTTCGCCCACCCCTTAAACGACACCATTCAGATCATCGATACGGTGACCAAGACGGTCGTTCACGAATTAAAACCCGGTCCGGCGGTGCTGCATATGGAATTCACCCCCCGGGGGCATGAAGTCTGGCTCAGCGTACGCGATGCCAACAAGGTCATGATCTATGACACCCGTACTTTTGAAAAACTGAGAGAAATCGACGCGGAAAGCCCGTCTGGAATCTTCTTTACCGCACGCGCCCACAAAACGGGGTTATAGGCTTGAAAAACATAGCAAACCTGATTGACCGCCAGCTTCTGGATGATTGGCAACGAGATTTTCCGATCACGCAGCGCCCTTTTTCGGTGCTTGGAACGGCGCTGGGTATTGACGAAGCCGATGTGCTGGCGCGGCTTGAACGGATGCTCAAGGCCGGCCGGATTTCGCGTGTCGGAGCAACGTGCGCGCCAAACGCGGTAGCGGCGAGCACACTGGCCGCACTGGCGGCGCCGGAAGACCGCATCGACAGTGTTTCAGACATTATCGGCGCAGAACCCGGCGTCAATCATTCCTATCTGCGCGAAGACCGCTGGAACTTCTGGTTTGTCGCAACGGGTCCGGATCGCGCCCATGTCAATGCAACGCTGAAGCGCATCGAGGCCAAGACAGGGCTTCAGGTTTTGGATTTGCGCCTTGTCAGACCTTTCAACATCGATCTTGGGTTTTCAATGAGCGGACGCGCCAAAAACGCGCCCCGGCCAGCACCGCGGATTGCCAACTCCAATGCGCTGCAACAGGGCGATCGCGATATTTTGCAGATGTTAACCCGCGGACTGCCAATCGTTCGCCGGCCCTTTGCCAAAATCGGCGATTGGCTCGGGCGCCGCGAAGACGAGATACTTCAACGTGTCAGCGCCCTGCATGAAGCCGCGATTATCTCCAGGTTCGGGGTAATCGTGCGCCACCGCTCGCTTGGATGGAGTTCGAATGCGATGGTGGTTTGGCAGATGGAACCGGAGATGATCGACATTGCCGGGCCAAAACTGGCGGATTTCCCGGGCATCACACTCTGCTACGAACGCAAGCCCGCAGGCGATGCCTGGCCTTACCGGCTTTATTGCATGATCCATGGCCGCAGCCGCTCGGAGACGCTTGACACTCTTGAGCAGGCATTGAGCCAGACGGGGCTGGCGGATGTACCCCGCAAGGTGCTTTTTTCGACCCGTTGCCTGAAGCAGACCGGTGCGATGATCAGCGACAAGTCAGGCGTTGCCGCATGAGGCCGCTGGACGAGATTGACCGGGCGATTGTCAACCGGCTGCAGGATGATCTGCCAGTGAGCCACCGGCCGTTTGCGCCCATCGCGCTGGAATTGGGGCTGGAAGAAGACGCACTGATTGAGCGCATCAAAACACTGCTGGAATTGGGCGTCTTGACCCGGTTCGGTCCGTTTTTTGACGCCGCCGCCATGGGCGGTGCGTTTTGTCTTTGCGCCATTGCCGTCCCCTCTGACCGGTTCGAAGCGGTTACCGAATTGGTCAACGCCCATGTGGAAGTCGCTCACAATTATGAGCGAACGCATGATCTGAACATGTGGTTCGTGCTGGCGACGCAAACGCAGGAGGGCATTGCAATAACAGCCGATGCAATTGAACGGGAGACCGGGTTGACCGTCTACCGGTTTCCAAAACTGCGCGAGTTTTTCATCGGCTTCAGGGTGGTCGCATGACCTTTGATGCATCAGATCAGGCAATTGTTCGCGCACTCCAGTCCGGTTTGCCGCTGGTGCCGGCTCCCTATGCGCATATTGCAAGTGAGCTTGGTCTTTCCGAAGCAGAATTGGTCGAGCGGCTCGACAGGATGAAAGCCTCCGGCATTATCCGCCGGATTGCCGCCGCTCCCAATCACTACAAGCTTGGCATGACATCCAATGGCATGACCGTCTGGGATGTTGACGATGGTCAGGTAACCCGTCTTGGCGGTATCATCGGCGCCCTGCCCTTTGTCACCCATTCCTACGAGCGGCCGCGCGCGCTACCCGTCTGGCCCTACAATCTGTTTGCGATGGTCCACGGATCATCGGATGGGGAAGTTGAGGACAAGCGCACGCAAATCGCCGGTATTTTAGGGTCCGCCTGCCGGGCAAGCGATATCCTGTATTCAACACGTATTCTCAAAAAGACGGGATTGAGGCTAAAGAAGGCGGGCTGATCCTAACCACGGCCCAGCGATAACGGGCATGACCAAAGTCAAGGCAGGCATCAAGGGTGCGCGCCATCGTATTTCCCCGCGCTTTTTGCGCGTTCAATCTTTTGGACCAACCGACGGCAAGGTAAAAACATGTTTCGTATGTCTGAATATATGCGCCAGCTGGCAAACCCGACACCGGTGAGCACCAGAACCGGTAGCGGATTGGTCAAGCCGGTGGTGATTTGGAACCTGACACGGCGATGCAATCTGAAATGCCGGCACTGCTATACGGTCTCGGCGGATGTGGATTTTCCAGGTGAACTAACACATGACGAGGCCATGGCCAATGTGACGGACATGGAGGCGTTTGGCATCTACGCCCTTATCCTGTCGGGTGGCGAGCCGCTCAAACGGGCCGGTATTTTCGATATCGCAAAAGCCTCCCGCCGGTTTACCAGAATGCTGGCACTGTCAACCAACGGAACCAAGATCAACGGTGACTATGCCGACAGGGTTGAGGACATCGGCTTTGACTATGTCGGGATTTCCATCGACGGCATCGGCAAGACCAATGACTGGTTTCGCGGCGTTGACGGGGCGTTTGACGAGGCCGTGCGCGGCGTTCGCGAATGTAAAAAGCGCGGCATCAAGGTTGGCCTGCGCTTCACGCTCACCCGCGACAATGCCGGACAATTGCCCGAACTGCTCAAGCTTTGCGAGGATGAAGGCGTCGACAAGTTCTACCTGTCGCATCTGGTCTATGCCGGACGCGGCGACAAAAACCGTGGCGAAGACGCGCTGCACAGCCATACGCGGACTGCGCTCGACCTTTTATTGCAGCGCGCCTGGGATGGCGTTTCCGGCGCAACACCGCTCGACATCGTGACCGGTAACAACGATGCCGACGCGGTCTATATGATGAATTGGGCACGCGAGCGATTTGCCAGCGGCCATCTGGAAAACCTCCGCGCGCATCTGGAAGCCTGGGGTGGCAATTCCTCCGGGCTGGGCGTTGCCAATATTGATACCCAGGGCAATGTCCATCCCGATACCTATTGGTCCGACTATACGGTTGGCAACATCAGGGATACGCCGTTTTCCAGTCTTTGGACAGGCGATGATCCGATGCTGGCAAAACTGCGCACCCGCCCCCGCCCGCTAAAAGGACGGTGCGGCGCATGTGCATTCCAATCGGTTTGCGGTGGCAATACCAGGATCCGCGCCCTGCAACTGACCGGCGACCCTTGGGCTGAGGATCCTGCCTGCTACCTGACAAACAGCGAGATCGGTGTCGAGGATGACACCGGCCGGTTAAGCGTGGTTCCGTTCCGGGGAAAACGACATGATCCAAAACACCAGTTCTGCTAAACGGTTGATGTCCTACGTTAAATCCGCATTGCATGACATTGGTCGCACTGCCATGCTGGCCATGATGGTTTTTCTGGCTGGTGCTGCGACAGCACAAAGCGGCCCGGCGGAGACCTATGCGGAAAACTGCGCTGAATGTCACGGCGCCGACCGGCTGGGTGGTGAAGGCCCTGCCCTGATCCCGCAGACATTGAAACGGATGCGCGGCCCCAATGTGGCAAGCGTAATCAGGAATGGCCGTGTCTCAACCCAGATGCCGGGATTTGGTGAGAGCATTGAGACGGAGACGGTGGAAGCGCTGGCGGCATGGCTTAAAACACCGCTCGGCTTCGCCCCAGAATGGACCAAAGCGCAAATCGCCGCCAGTTTGCAGATGAATGGCGACTATCAGCCGGTAGAAGCACCGGTCTGGAAGGCCGACCCGATGAACATCACTTTGGTGGTCGAAACCGGCGACCATCATGTCAGCGTTCTTGATGGCGACACATTTGCCGTTCTCGACCGGTTCGCGACCCCGTTTACCGTCCATGGCGGCCCGAAATTCACGCCCGACGGGCGCTATGTGTTCATCATGTCACGCGATGGCTGGGTGCAGAAATACGATATCTGGGCGTTAAAAGAGATTGGCCGCGTGCGCGCTGGCCTAAACAGCCGCAACATCGCTTTGAGCCATGATGGAAAGTGGATTGCGGTTGCAAATTACCTGCCCAATTCACTGACGATCCTGTCTGCCGCCGATCTGAGTGTCGCGGAGATACACGACGTTAAAGGCAAGGACGGCACGCCAAGCCGGGTGTCTGCCGTCTATCAGGCGCCGCCAAGAGAAAGTTTTATCCTGGCCCTGAAGGACGTTGCGGAAATCTGGGAGGTTTTTTACGGTCCCAACCCGCCGCATTATGGCTTCGCCCATGACTGGCGGATTGAAGGGCCAGCGCCCCACACCCAGCCTTTCCCGATCCGTAGGATCACAACGCCCGACTATCTTGACGATTTCTTTTTCGACCAGAGTTACGAATATTTGATGGGCGCATCGCGTGGCGGCAAGGGCGGACAGGTCATCGATCTGGTAATCGGCCAGAAAATCGCCGATCTCGATCTGGAGGGCATTCCGCATCTTGGATCGGGTATTACCTGGAAATATGGCGACATCCCCGTGATGGCGACCCCGCATTTGGGCGATGGCGTGGTCTCTGTTATCAACATGAAGACCTGGGAAGTGGTCAAGCGGATCAAGACCGAAGGTCCGGGCTTTTTCATGCGCAGCCACGAGAACTCGCCCTATGTCTGGGCCGATGTTTTCTTTGGTCCCAACAAGGATGTCATGCATGTGATCGACAAGCAGAGCCTTGAAATCGTCAAAACACTGCGTCCGGAGCCAGGCGCAACCGTGGCCCATGTCGAATTTACCCGCGACGGAAAACACGCTTTGGTTTCGATTTGGGAAGACGATGGCGCGGTGATCATCTACGATGCAAAAACATTGCAGGAGGTAAGGCGCCTGCCGATGCGCAAACCTTCGGGAAAATACAATGTCTGGAACAAGATCACCTTCTCTGAAGGCACCAGCCACTGACAGGAGCCAGGCGCTGATCGTTGCGCATGGACAGCCTTCAAGTCCGGCTGAAGCCGAGGCTGCACTGGCTCGCCTGGCCGCGCGTGTTCAGGCCTTTTCGCCTAAGATTACAATCGCTTCCGCAACCATGGCAGCGCCGGGCATGCTGGAACGCGCGGTTGAAAAACTGCAGGAGGGCACACCGGTCTATCCGCTCTTCATGGCAGATGGCTGGTTCGTCAAAACCGCCTTAATGGAGCGGTTGAAGGCAACGCCCGTTGATGTGCTTGCCCCTTTGGGCCTTGATCCGCGGTTGCCGGAAATCGCCGCAAACCGTGTTAGCGAAACTGCCCGGAAAGCCGGGTGGGCCATCGCAGACACCAATATTCTGCTGGCCGCACACGGGTCGGCCAAAGGCAAGGCAGCGGCGAGATCGGCCCGTCTGTTCGGTGACCGTCTGGCTCAAAAATTACAGCCAGCGGGCGTTGCAATCGGGTTCATCGAAGAAGAGCCGTACCTCGCCGACGCCGCACGATTACCCGCCCGCTCCATCTGCGTGCCTTTCTTTGCCATGCAGGGCAATCATATGCGCGACGATGTCCCAGAGGCGCTTTCAAAGGCGGGGTTTAGCGGGCCCGTTTTGCCGCCTTTTTGTCGATATGATGATGTTGCCCGGCTGATCGCGGAGCGGGTTTGCTCCGCTTTGCACGAAGGCAGTTTGGCGTGACCACGGCAGGCAATCGCTGGCCGGTGGGCAAATTGGCGCTGGTATTTTATCCCTTTGCCACCGGCGCCGTTGCCATCAATTTGTTCCTTCTGGGGTTGATGTGGCAGGCAATCGGCCTGTCGGCCCTTTCACCGGTAGATGCATTGTTCTACTCGGTGCCGCTTGGTGTTCCGGCCACCTATTTTGCCGCGCGCTGGGTGCGTGGATTGATGGACGAGGCGGAGAAATAGCAAAGCAGGATTATTTCACCGCAACCCAATTGCTCCGCAAAAACTGCCGCTGGCAATCAAAGACATCGCTTGAAGTTTGGCCGATGGTGGGTGAGCAGGGACTCGAACCCTGGACCCGCTGATTAAGAGTCAGCTGCTCTACCAACTGAGCTACACACCCGCCGTAGAAAGGCTTGGCTCGATATAGTCCCGGTGCTGGTGGCTGTCCAGTGGTTAGTTTCTGGGGGTATAACGGCGGCAGCCGGTCAGACGAACAGCGTTCCTTCCGCCACCTTTACCGCATTGCCGCCGATGCGGGCTGCATCGATTGTGCCGGCTTTGACATCGATTTCAAGACGAATACACGACGGACGCCCCATCTCCATCCCCTGCTCTATCCAAAAACTTGACGGCCCGTCGACCGGCTCGTCGAACTGCATGATTTGACCGGCAAAGGCGGCGGCAGCAGACCCCGTTGCCGGGTCTTCAACTATCCCCTGCCAGGGAGCGAACAGGCGGGTATGAAACGAACAGTCATGCTGGATGGTTTCCCGGCAATAGACGTAAGGATCGGGGATTTCCCCGTTGATTTTGGGCGCTAGCGCGAGCCACAATCTCGGATCGGCAACGGCACGTTCGGCGACGGCCAAACCTGCAACCGGAACCATGGTGAACGGAACGCCCGCGCTCCACGCGGCAATTTTATGGTTTTCAAACCCGATTTCCATAGGATCGATGCCCAAAGCGGCTGCAACCGCCTCGCGGGGCGCATCAAACGCTATTTTTTCAGGCAATTTCGGCAGATCGAATTCAGCATAGGCAGGTTCATCATCGTTCACGCTCACCGCCACACGCACCAGGCCTACCTGTTCTTCGAGCATCTGGATCGATGTTCCAGCAGCGCCGCGGGATTGCGCGATCGCAATCGCCGCACCCACCGTCGGATGGCCCGCGAACGGCAATTCACGTTCCGGCGTGAAAATCCGTAAAGCTGCGCTGGCAACCGGGTTTTCGGGCGAGCGTATGAAGACCGTTTCCGACAGGTTGAATTCAGCGGTGATGGCCTGCATCTTGGCCGTGTCGAGCCTGTCTGCGTCAAACACCACGGCAAGCGGATTGCCAGCCAAGACCTTGTTTGTGAAGACATCGTAGATTGCGTAGCTGAAGCTCATGAATCACACCTTTGGCTAGTAGGGTGGATTTGAAGTTCGTTTCATTCTTCCTGCACAATCATGGGCGAATTTCAAATCCAAAAACCATACTAGAATCGAATTCTTGCCAGGTCATGACCACGGCCCAATGTGTTGTCTGATTGTTTCAAGCCTCTTTGCCAATCACTCTCTGGCGATCCAGGCAGGGGTTTTTCGAGCGTTATGACGAGCGATCCAGGCATTTTCTGTATGCCGCCACAATGTTCTTGGCATTTGCGGCAATCTGAGCGGTGGTAAAACCGGGCTTGAACAGCGCCGAACCGATGCCAAACCCGCTGGCGCCGGCTTTGATCCATTCAGCAAAATTATCGGGCCCGGCGCCGCCGACGGCATAAAGCGGTACGTGCGGTGGCAATACGGCCTTGATGGCTTTCAATCCCTCAGGGCCAACTATCAGGGCTGGAAACAGTTTTAGGCCATCGGCGTCGGCGTTCAGGGCGCTAAAACACTCGCTCGGCGTCATCACCCCTGGATAGGAGGCCATGCCCGCCCTTTTTGTCGCGCTGATAACGGCCGGATTGCAATCCGGTGACACGGTGAAACGTGCGCCAAGGTTTGCAAGAGTTGCGACATCTTCGGTGTTCAAAACGGTTCCGGCGCCGATCAGCGCCTGGTCTCCCACCGCATCGATCATCGCGGAAATGCTGTCGAAGGGGGTTGGCGAGTTCAACGGCACTTCGATCATGTCGATGCCGGCTTTGACGATTTCTTCGGCAACCTCGCCTGCCTGGCTTGTTTCAATGCCCCGCAATATGGCGATCAGTGGTTTGTTGTGCATTGTCATTCCAATATCGTTTTTGCAACCTGTCTCAGACCATCGAGGCTTGCTTTGGCCGATTTGATGATCGTCGCGTCAATGCCGGCGATTTCCAAAGCCTTGTGATAGAGGCTGGAAATATCCTGTGCGCCAATGATGGCCACCGGGTCTGATGTCGTGGTGGCGCCACAGGCCGCCAGTTCCTGTCCGATAAGCAGGCCGGACAACCGTGCCGCAGCCTGGTCCGGCGTTTGATCATGCAACAGGGAATTGGCTCTTATCTTGAACAATTCACCAGGCACGGCTGATGGAGCGGCGATTGCAAAACTTGCCGCCTTTAAAAAAACTGCCTCGTCGAAACCGTCAGAGTGGATGCTATGGCGCAACACCGATTGTTTTGACAATAGCGCAAAAATTTCCCCGGTCATGAAGGTTTGAAAGGCTGACACCTCGCCATTGTCGATTTTTGCCCATTTTGAATGGGTGCCGGGCAGGCAGATGGATCCGGCAAAGTCTGGATTATGCGCCAGAAGCCCGGCAATCTGTGTTTCTTCACCACGCATGACATCGGCGGGCTGGTGCTGGCAAATGCCGGGAAGAATTGCCACTTTGAGCCGCCGGTCGCTGACATCGACATAAGTCAGATCATGGCCGGAAACCGGTTTGCAGGGAACGGACCGGTAGTCTGCCTCACGCCAGCCCTGTCTGGCTCCCACCATCCCGCAGGCAAGCACCGGCATCGCTCTGCCGTCCTCAAGCCAGGGTTCGATCAGTTCAATCAGCGCTGGCTCGAACTGATCCGGCTCAAGCGCGCCCATGCCTTTGGAAGAGGTTTTTTGGGCAATCAAGCTGCCGGACCTGTCCATGGCAAAAGCCCGCAGATTGGACGTGCCCCAATCAAGGCCGATCCAGGCTATCTCACTATCTGTCATTTTATTGCGTAACGGTTGATGAATCCACGGCCCGGCTCGATCCTGGGACCGGACGGGATATCAGTATGGCCATTATTCTGCTTGACCTGTTGCTGGATGTTAAGGGGTATCGTTGGCAATTCGTCCAATGCGGCAAGCTCCTCGCGTATGTGTTCGTGGTATACCAACTACCTGTCTGGAAATTTTGTCTCAAGGCCGGGGGCCATTTCTTTTTGCGGAAATCTCTGTTTTCAATCTGGCGCATTGTGCCGGTGTTGAGGTCATCGATTGATCGCTCAATCACCGTATTGGGCGCAGACGCATCAGATAAACTTGTTGCGATTTTGGCAGCAGAGCCACAGCGATTGCCGAGGTTATTCTGGCATACAGGATTGCTTTAGCTTTTCCAGACCAATCTGCACCATCGAACAAACGACCGGCTCGCACATGCGGTTGGTCCCGTTCGCGCCAGTCTCGCGTCGAAAAGCCTTAAAAGAGGGACACTCTGTCATCGTCTTTTCTTCTAATCCTTTCACAAATGGGTACCAACCAAGCTCCAAATCCAGTTTGTCAACAGGGCCTAAGTACTCGCCCACAAAAAATTAATGCAACGGGCGCATGGTGAAACAATTTCATTTGTTTTATAGTATTTCTCTAAAACAGTTATTTTATCGATATAATTGAAAGGAGTAAAAAATGAGGTATTCGAATATTGCGTTTTTGTTATCTGCCGGCATCTCAGCTCAATTCGTTGCATCTCCCGCTTTCTCAGATCAGGTAATAAACGATGATCTGATCGTCACGGGTAGTGAGTGCGTGGGTTTTGACTGCGTTGACGGAGAGGTTTTTGGTTTTGACACTTTAAAGCTGAAAGAGAACAATCTTCGGATCAAGTTCGATGATACCAGCAATGGTGGCAGTTTTCCGCAAAATGATTGGCAGATCCGGATTAATGATAGTACCAATGGAGGCGCAAGTTATTTTGCGATTGAGGACGTCACCGGCAGCCGTACACCCTTTCGCGTAGAGGCCGGGGCCCGCGACAACGCGTTGTTTGTAGATAGTCCCAGTGGCGTTGGAATTGGTACCTCGACACCGGCGGTCGAGTTGGAGATCAAGGACGGCGACACACCGACAGTTCGTCTAAATCAGGATGGTTCTTCAGGATGGGCTCCGCAAATTTGGGATGTAGCGGGAAATGAAACGAATTTCTTCATTCGCGATACAACCAACGGGTCTCGATTGCCATTTCGCATTAGGCCGGGTGCGTTGGAGAGCAGTCTGGATATCGCAAGTGATGGTGATATCGGCATGGGTACGCCCAATCCTTTGACCAAACTGCACATTGTTGGCGGTGACGGGTCGATAAGGATTACCGACACCGACGCCAATTCAGTTGACAAACGCGGATTCGTGGTCAGCACGCATTATGATGCAACTGAGGAGGAGTTACTTGGTATCGAAATAAGTGCGCGGGAAACGCAAAACTTAGTCTCAATAGGCGGTGGTAGCAATGCCTACAATGCCGCGTCGGTGATCCGCTTTTTTACAGCCGATATGACTGATGCGCTTCGCGGACAAGAACGAATGCGGATCAATGAAAATGGTCAGCTGGCACTTGCGAGGACGCTGGTTGATGCTGCCAATATATTCCAGGTCGGTACCAATGCGTCCAACGGCAACGGCGCGGCGCTTACCAAGGCTGGTGTATGGACAAACGGTTCCAGTCGGTTGAACAAGATTGACATAGAATCGCTCGAAACAACAATGGCCGTCAAAGCTGTCCTTGATTTGCATCCCGTCACCTATCGCGGCCGGCAGGAAAGCGACGAAACCTACGTCGGGTTTATCGCTGAGGAAGTTCCCGATCTCGTTGCAATGAATGGACGCAAGGGCATTGCAGCAATAGAAGTTGCAGCTGTGCTGACCAAGGTTATTCAAGAGCATCAAAAAACGATTCAAGAACAGCGCACTGCAATCGAAAATCTCGGTACCCGCCTCGCTGCTCTTGAAGCAAAAGTGGCAACTGCCAGCGAGGAGCAGTGACATGTGCAAAACTCACGAAGCTAGCTTCAGTTGCAGCATTCAACGGTGGAAGGACAGGATTATGAATTCCAAGGGGAAATCACGCGTTTTGACCGAAATGTCGCTTCTAGCGGCGTTGTTTTCTTTTTTGATGATCGCAGGGACTATCGGTGTTCCTGTCGCATACGCGAAAGAACCCATTGATTCCGACAAGTTTACGAAGGACGTAGTGGAGGAAGAAGGGTCCAAAAAGGACGAATGCTTGATCTCGACGGAACAGTCAAACACCCGCAAATACTGTCTGCAAGTGAAAGGCCGTGATGATAGCGTCGATTTATCGGCCCGCGCGAAACGCCGCGCGATGAAGCTTAAGATAATTCACGAGTCGAAATAGCAGAATTTGCGCCAGCAGTATTGGCGCCAAACTGCCCGCTGCCGAAAGGTGGCGGGCTTGTTTTATTTCTATGTAATATGACGAGCGGTTTTGATTTTTTACACCGGGTTTTAGTGGTGTGTTGCATTTCGATGAGAATGCACCTGCAGCCATACACAAAGCCTGCGAAGACATTGTCTGCATGCGTTTGCTGCTGATGAAGGCATTGGGCTTTCAGGTGGATATGGATGGGCTGAATGAATCGGTTTCCCAATCCGTCAGCGTGCAGCCAGATGTGATCCTGATTTACTGCCGGAGGACTAACCCATGATCCTTGTCGGTTCACAGCGCAGCCGCGCCTATAACCTTGCCAATCATCTGATGAATGATTTTGAGAATGATCATGTCACTTTGTTTGACGTGCGTGGCTTTGTTGCGCGTGATTTACATGGCGCATTGCCCGAAGCTTGGAGTCCATATTACCAAAAACAGAAATTCAATTTCTGTTGCTCACGATCCACACTGGATGTTTGCTGGGCCTTTAAATTAGGCATCACAATTGCAAAACCGGCCATTGGAGGCCGCCTGTATTCTCCAATAATCCAATAATGCAGTCAATTAACTTTCAACTTTTCCACAGGTGCCATCGAACTGTCACCCAACCATTCAAGAACTGTCACACTTGCCTTTTAGACCGTTTCCAGAAGCTATTCGGGAGTCGGAAAATGTTGGCAGTCACAGTTCAAAACCTCTCCAAAACTTTTGGAGGGATGAACAAGGCCCTTAACCAAGTTTCTATTGAAGTAGCAGAAGGCGAGATGGTCGCTCTGATTGGCGCATCGGGTTCCGGAAAATCTACCCTTTTGCGGCATATTGCGGGACTTGTTGAAGGTGATCCTGATGGTAGTTCAGAAGTTCGAATTCTAAACACAACCATGCAGGCAAACGGATCGATTTCCACAGGCGCCCGCAAATTGAGGTCCAGCGTCGGGGTCGTATTTCAGCAATTCAATCTTGTTGGCCGTTTAAAAGTATTGACCAATGTACTGATGGGCAATCTCGGGACTATGCCGTTCTGGAAGGGCTGTTTTGGACTGTTTAATCACGAACAAAAACTTACAGCGATGCGCGCACTCGCACGGGTCGGTATTTCCGCGCAAGCCATGCAGAGAGGTTCGACCCTCTCGGGCGGTCAGCAGCAAAGGGCAGCTATCGCACGCACACTGGTTCAGGGGGCAAAAGTCCTTATTGCTGATGAGCCAATTGCATCTTTAGATCCCTCCTCCGCACGCAAGGTTATGAATATCCTTCACGACCTGAACAAACGAGACAAGATTACCGTTCTCGTGTCGCTGCATCAGGTTGAATATGCGCTCAATTACTGTCAGCGGACAATTGCTCTGAGAAACGGAGAAGTTGTCTATGACGGGTCATCGCAAGCGCTGACACCTGAGTTCCTCGGTGAACTTTACGGAGCTGAAAGCGAAGAACTGTTCCTGCCTGGAATGACGAATAATTCCGGCCAGGATACGGCATCAAAAACCGATGCAGGCTTTCAGTCGGCCGCAGCTTGATCACCAATTCAACACCAAAACCCAAAGGGAGAAAATCATGTTGAAATACAGCCTTATGGCAGCAGTTGTCGCGGCAGGAACACTATCGGCTACATTCGCATATTCTGAGGAAGTCAAGGAAATCAACTTTGGCATCATTTCCACGGAATCAAGCACCAACCTGAAAACAACCTGGCAGCCGTTTCTTGACGCGATGCAGGAACAAACCGGCTACAAAGTGAATGCCTTTTTTGCGCCTGATTATGCAGGCGTCATCGAAGGCATGCGGTTTGACAAGGTGCAAGTTGCATGGTTTGGCAACAAATCTGCGATGGAAGCGGTTGACCGCTCCGGCGGCGAGGTTTTTGCACAAACCGTCGATAATGAAGGTAATCCAGGTTACTGGTCTTTACTTGTTACGCACAAAGACAGCGCGTTGAACTCAGTTGAAGATGTTCTGAAATGCGATGGCAGTCTGAACTTTGGCATCGGTGATCCGAATTCGACTTCTGGATACCTCGTGCCAACAACATACATTTTCGCTAAAAACGATGTGAATCCAAAGGAATGTTTCAAGACTGTTCGTAACGCGAACCATCAGTCAAACGCGCTTTCAGCAGCAAACAAGCTTGTTGATGTTGCAGCAAACAATACGGAAAATATGCGCCGTCTTGAAAAGACTGACCCGGAAGCATTTGCCAATTTGAAAGTAATCTGGAAATCGCCGCTCATTCCTTCCGACCCAATCGTATGGCGTAAGGAACTTGACGAAACAGCCAAGTCAAAAATCTACAAGTTCTTCATGAGTTATGGTCGCAATGGTGCACCTGAGGAAGTCGCTGAAGCACGCGAAGTTCTTAAAGATCTGCAGTGGGCACCTTTCCGTCCATCATCTGATGCGCAGCTTTATCCAATCCGTGTTCTTTCCTTCAATAAGGAAATTTTGAAAGTTAAGGGCGATGCGAAACTGAGCGAAGAAGAGAAGAAGGCAGAAATCGCTGAACTTCAGAAAAAATCTGATGAAATCAGCGTTTTGGCAGAATCTGTGCCCAGTCTCTAACTTTTATATCGCCTGAAACAAAATAGCCCGCCTTTGAATATTTGAGGCGGGTTTCTTGAATTTTTAACCGGATTGAAAACCCCAATGAGCGTTGAAGCGATAAAGGCTGAAAACAACACACAGAATATTGCAGTGCCAAAAGAGCCATGGTTGGACAAATCGATCAAATGTATCACAGGTTTTGCAATTGCCGGACTGTTGGCATGGAGTTGGAACCCGGTTGAAATGTATCGATCGGTTTTGCTTTACACCGATGCTGACAATATGGCGCAATTTGCCAGTGCTTTTCTCAAGCCGAACTTTCGCGATTGGGACATTTACCTCGCCGATATGGTGGTGACGGTTCAGATTGCACTGTGGGGAACGTTCCTGGCAATCGTGTTGGGAATCCCGTTTGCAATCCTTTCTTCTTCCAATATATGCCCGATTTGGATTGTTCAGCCGGTGCGTCGTCTGATGGATGCCTGTCGGGCTATCAATGAAATTGTATTTGCTCTACTTTTTGTAGTCGCAGTCGGTTTGGGTCCTTTTGCGGGCGTCATGGCTCTTTTTGTTCATAATCTGGGCGTGGTCGCGAAGCTGTTTTCTGAATCAGTCGAGGCGATTGATCCACGCCCGGTAGAAGGCATTCGGGCAACCGGTGCCAGCAAACTGCATGAGATCATCTTTGGTGTGATCCCTCAGGTTACCCCCCACTGGATTTCCTTCGGACTATATCGGTTTGAAACCAATGTACGTTCTGCGGCTGTATTGGGTATTGTTGGAGCTGGCGGGATAGGCCAGATGCTGTTTGAGAATATCCGCAGCTTTGCCTATGCTGAAACTGCAGCAATCATGATCATCGTTGTTGTCTCAATCACCTTGATCGACATTCTTTCTCAGCAACTTCGCAAATGGGCGATATAAGCACTCGTATGCCTGAAACTTATGAACGCTATGCAGTCTATTTTGCACCGCGTGCAGGAACTGCAATGGCCGAATTTGGCCGAAACTGGCTCGGCATTGATGCAGAAACACACATTGTTTTGAAAGCACCGTCACAATTTGTGGATAGTCCAAGGCACTATGGTTTCCATGCAACCTTGAAGGCCCCTATGCGCCTTGCAAATGGTAGAACCTATTGCGAATTTGCAAAGGCGGTTTCTTTGTTGGCCAGGTCGCTCGGTAAGGTTGATCTGGGTGTGCTGAATTTGACCAGAATTGGATCTTTTTTGGCATTAACTTTGGACAATGCGCTGCACGATGAAGCCTCTAAGCTTGCTTGGAAGTGTGTAGAAGAGCTTGATGAATATCGAGCATCGCTGAGTCAGGCCGAACGCGATAGGCGCACAGGTTTAAGCGTGGCGCAAATGACAAACCTGGAGAAGTGGGGGTATCCATATGTGGGAAATGAATTCAAGTTTCATATGACCCTAACGTCTTCTCTGTCGGAAGATCAGTTCCTGCCGGCTACACAACAACTTTCGGAATTGATTCCTGCGGAAAATGTCATCCTGGATTCAATTTGCATATTTGGTGATCCCGGCAACCTTAAGCCGTTTGCGCTTGTTGAGCGTTTTGATCTGACAGGCGAACCACAGCAGAAATAAACCGATCCACGGCTTCAGCCAGCTGACTGTCGTTTTCCACTTTTGTGACCTCAAGTCCGCAAGACCAATCCGGTTCAATCTCACGCAATTGCCTGGCCATAATCCCTGCTTCTGTTTCACGCCCGCGCATGATTAAACGATTTTTGATCGTATCCGGATTCGCAGTAATTTCGATAACTTCGACCCGATTGAATTTTTGCACCGCGTCTTTCACTGCTCGTCGGGAAATGTTGGCAATTATATGTGTATCAAAACGAAGTTTTTCATCAACCTCACCGGGAAGGGCATAATGCAAATCGTGCGCCATCCACCACAAGCAAAATCTATCGTCGCGAACAGACTGAACGAATTCTGCGCTTGATATACTGTGGTGCTCTTCATGACCTGCATCTGCGGGACGAGTGATAATCCTTGTAGGAAAATGATAATTTCCAATTGCTTCAACTATAGGCTGGCAGGAAGACAAAATCGCATCCTTTCCAACCCCACTCGCGCCAACTATGGCAAAGAAGATTCCAGCCAAATCCGCATCCTTTCTTTCGTTGTCTGATATGTTTTTTATCTCAGACATCGATCTACGTATTTCAGGAAGTGTGCAACGCTAGCGCTTTGCGGTTCCTTTGAACCGCATGTACCCGCTTGGAACTATTGAAGCATTTTTCGCTTCTATGATCCCGTTTTTCTTGCTCTATGGCGCGACTATGTTGGCAAAGCATGCTGCGTCTGTGTAACCGCCTCACCACCATAAAGATCGCTGCCATTGTCTATAAGCATATATTCGATGTCAGAAAGATCGTATCCATGTTTCTATCCCACCCGTTCACCGCGCCGCCAAACTTCAACAATGCTTGGCACATCTCCATCCATGCGAAACCGGACAAGGTCGGCCAGCTTTCCGATTGCAATTTCTCCACGATCGGACAGCCCAACTTCGTTGGCCGGATTACGGGTTACCTTCGAGATCGCCTGAGGTAGCGAAATTCCATCACAGTGCTTTGCTAACATAGTCGCGCCATAGAGCAAGGAAAACGGGACATAGTCACTTGAGAGAATATCGAGAACGCCCTCATTTGCCAGATCGCGTGCTGAAACATTGCCCGAGTGAGATTTGCCGCGCACAACGTTGGGAGCTCCCATCAAAACAGACATATTGTTATTGTGACTGGCCCTTGCAGCTTCGATTGTAGTAGGGAATTCAGCGACTACAACGCCGTCATCAATTGCCTCTGACACGTGCTCTTCCGTAGCATCATCATGACTTGCGAGCGGTATTTTTTTGGAATGTGCCAAGTCAACAATTTTACGCCGGTTCGGAACGGAATTTTTTTCTTGAGCAGCTTTACACTTGGATATGTATTGCTCCATCTCCAGATCGCTTAAGCCAAACTTTCCCTGGTAGTAGGTGTAGTAAGCATCCAGAGAAACAAACTGCCGTTGGCCCGGCGTGTGATCCATGACCGAAAAAAGCCCGGTAGCTGGATTGCTGGAAAGTTCTTCAATTGAATCATACATCGTGTCGCCCGATACTTCGCAGCGCCAGTGAATATGATGGTCGGACTTTAAATATCCTTTTGCCTGAACCTCGGTAATGGAGGCTGCCAGATCGCTAATTGTATCCGAAGACCTCGCTTCCTCATTCACATATCCAACACATAACGCGTCAAATACGGTGGTAATTCCGGCCGCCACGATTTCTCTATCATGATTGATCACAGCAGAAACCGTAGGCCAATAGGATTTGGGGCGGGGCATGATGTGGCGATCAAGATTATCCGTATGCAATTCAATCAAACCAGGAACAAGAAAATCACCCTCAAAATTCACACTTGATGATGCTGTTTCACCTTCGCTGATGTCAGCAATCTTGCCGTCAATAATCTGTATTGACCCAAGGATGACTTCCTCCGGCAACACAATATTTGCATTGGTGATAACCTGCTCAGGCATTTTCCAGTTCCTTTACAGCTTTCATTTGAAAATCTCTGGTTTGTAAGTGTTCCCTATCTTTGGGATCGTGAAAAATTCCCAGTACAGCAGTACCCGCGTCAGCAAGTTCACGGATCATGCGCAGAACTGTTTCGCGGTTTTGTGGGTCAAGCGAAGCGGTAGGTTCATCAAACAACATCAGTGGTCGTGGTGCAGACATTGCGCGAGCGATATTTACCCGCTGTTGCTCTCCGCCGGAAAAAGTAAGAGGCGAAAGTTTGTGCAAAGCTTCGGGAATTCTCAAGTCAATCAGCAGCTGATTTGCCCGATCACGCGCTTCTTCTTGCCCAACACCGATTTCAATCGCAGCATTTGCAACAATATCGATTGTGGATACTCTGGGTATGACGCGCAAAAATTGAGACACATAACCGATGGTATGCGTTCGCAGATCGATCATCTCTCTTGCCGGTATTTTTGTAATGTCGACCATTCCGACACGAGAAAGCACTTTGATCGTTCCGCCACTGACACGATAGGTTCCGTAAACTGATTTGATCAGCGAACTTTTGCCCGCACCGGAAGGGCCGCATAATGCAACAATTTCACCCGCTGCCACTTCCATATCGACACAATCCAGAACATTGAGCACAGCACCGTTTTGGGTATGCAGAATGAATGTTTTTTCCAGCTGCTCAACGCTCAGTATGGTATTGAGTGACGAGGACGTCATTTCGTAATTTGTCATTGAAACCCCCTCATACCTGCAAGACGGAAGAAACGAGCAGCTGACTGTAAGGTGCCTGCGGGTCTTCAAGGATTTGATCTGTTAATCCATGCTCAATGACTTCACCGCGCCGCATTACCATCATGCGGGTAGACAACAGCCGAGCGACAGCCAGATCATGGGTTACAAAAACGACCGATAATCCCAGATCACGGACAAGTCCCCGGATAAGGTCCAGCAATCTAGCCTGCACAGAAACATCAAGACCACCGGTCGGCTCATCCATGAATACCAGTTTGGGCCGCGTAACCAGGTTTCGTGCAATTTGTAATCTTTGTTGCATGCCGCCTGAGAATGTGCGCGGCAAGTCATCAATTCGCGAAGCTTCGATTTCGACCGCTTGCAGCCACTTCAGGGCTTCCGCGCGAATGTTTCCATAGTGGCGCCAACTATTGGCCATAAGCCGTTCGCCAATGTTTGCACCAGCCGATACATTCATGCGCAATCCATCACGTGGGTGTTGATGAACAAATGCCCACTCGGTTCGCTGCAATCGCCTCAAGGCAGGTTCATCCATCTCATCGACACGGACAAGTTGGCTATCGTGTGTATATGAAATCTCGCCAGCGTCCGGTTCAACCAGCCCTGCAATTGAGCGCAGCAGGGTGGTTTTCCCCGAGCCTGATTCTCCGACAATACCCAATACCTCACCGGGCCAGATTTCAAACGAAATATCATCACAAGCAACCGTTGCACCAAATGACTTGCAAATGTTGTCAACTTTCAGGAGTGGTGTCATGACATTGGGGTTCATTCTGCCGCCTCACTGCTTGCCTGACGTTTCGCGCAATAATCAGTGTCCGAGCACACGAACATCCGACCTCCCTTGTCATCTGTTATGACCTCATCAAGGAAAGTCTCTGTAGCACCGCACATCTCGCAGGGCGCTTCCCATTTCTGAACTTCAAATGGATGGTCTTCAAAATCCAGACTAACTACTTTTGTGTACGGTGGAATCGCATAAATCCGCTTCTCTCGACCTGCTCCGAAAAGCTGTAGCGCAGGACAATCACTCATCTTCGGATTGTCGAACTTCGGTGTAGGAGATGGGTCCATCACATATCTACCCTCAACTTCCACCGGATAGGCATAGGTTGTTGCGATATGGCCGTGTTGCGAGATGTCTTCGTAAAGTTTCACATGCATAAGACCGTAATCCTCGTAGGCATGCATTTTCCTGGTTTCAGTTTCTCTTGGCTCCAGAAATCGCAAAGGCTCTGGAATTGGCACCTGATAAACCAGCACCTGGTCTTCTGTGAGAGGGGTTTCAGGGATACGGTGACGCGTTTGGATAATCGACGCGCATTCGGTCACCTCGGTCGTTTCGACATTTGCGGTCTTTTCAAAGAACTTGCGTATGGAAACGGCGTTGGTCGTATCATCTGCACCTTGATCGATAACTTTTAGAACATCATCCTGTTTCAGGATCGAAGCCGTAACCTGAACTCCTCCGGTGCCCCAACCATAGGGCATTGGCATTTCACGACTTGCGAACGGAACCTGGTACCCTGGAATTGCAATCGCTTTCAGAATTGCCCTGCGGATCATCTTTTTTGTTTGTTCATTGAGGTAGGCAAAATTGTACTCAGTCATTCTGCCGCCTCCTGTATATCGACGCCTTGCTCGCGGCGCATGCGCCTAACCAGCTCGAGCTCGGACTGAAAATCCACATAGTGGGGAAGTTTCAGATGCTCAACGAAGCCAGTTGCCTGAACATTATCGCAATGGGAAAGAACGAATTCTTCGTCTTGGGAAGGAGCGACGCGATCTTCTCCAAGTTCCCCCGCACGCAGGGAACGGTCTACCTGTGCCATGGACATCGCTTTACGCTCACAATGACCGAAGGCAAAACCGTAGCCTCTGGTAAATTGAGGCGGTGCTTTTTTTGAGCCCTTGAACTGGTTGACCATTTCGCATTCAGTAATTTCCATCTCGCCAATGACGATCGGGAACCCAAGTTCCTCTGGGACGAATTCGACCTCGACGGTGCCAAGTCGTATTTCACCGGCAAACGGATGATTTCGGGCATAACCACGCTGTGTTGAATATCCAAGCGCAAGCAGGAAACCTTCATCCCCACGGGTAAGGCTTTGTAATCTCTGATCCCGTTCAACGGGAAAAGAAATGGGATCGCGAGTAAGGTCGCCTGGTTCTTGATTAACATCCCCTTGCGAAGGGGGTTCCATCAATCCTTCGGCAGAAAGAAGATCAAGAACATGTGGTGTTGCTTCATCTGCTGGTTCTGCTTCTTCGGTAGGCTCTATCTGTCGTTCATCGTCAAGATCGGCATCAAGCAAGCGATGTGTATAGTCAAAAGTTGGGCCAAGAACCTGACCCCCCGGAAGGTCTTTGTAGGTAGCAGATATCCGGCGGGAGATATTCATCTGTCCTGTTTCAAGTGGCTTGGAGTACCCGAACCGCGGCAGTGTCGTACGGCTTGCACGAACCAGAAATATCGCCTCAATCAAGTCGCCCCTGGCCTGCTTGATTGCCAAAGCTGCCAGGGAACGGTCATACAGGGAGCCTTCCGTCATGACACGGTCAACAGCAAGTGTCAGTTGCTCCGAAATCTGCTGTGTGGTGACTTCCGGAACCTGAGTGTTACCCCGGCGTTTTTCAGCCAGCAGCTTATGCGCATTGTCGATAGCCTTTTCACCACCCTTTACAGCAACATACATCAGACCACTTCCAGCACTTTGACTGTGCGGGGTAAGGCCGCCAAATGATTGCAGGTTGCGAGAAATACATCCAATCCCAGTGGAAATCTGGAATTATTTATCTGCCACCATTTCCAAAAATTGTTTCCAACCTCTTCTACGTGCAATCCGTGACTGGACTTAATGCCAGGCCCTGAAAGAGTGACGGCATTTCCTTCTTGCAACTTGTCGATCTGGATGATGAGTGTGGTTGATGCGTCCGGATATGCCGGGCTTCCGATGGCAAAGTCGTTCAAAAATTCCTCATCGGGGCATTGATAAAAGAATGCAAATTGCGCGCTTTTTTTCTCGCTTGTTATGGGGCATGCACATTGAAAACGCAGAAAATCCTGCACACTCTCAGATGATAAGTCTGTGTCAAGCCAAACGGGCGTCTCGTGATCACAAAGTGTTTTTGCAATGGTTGCAGAACCGGCGTTCATTTTCCCCACGGCACCATAACCTTCAGGTACGTCTATGATCGTCCCTGGTCTTGCCATTGCTTCCATCAGCAAGCCAAAATTATCAGCAGAGACAATCGCGGGGTCAGCATCTTTGGATAATCGGGTAGTTGAAAGGGTCATTCATCTTCTCCACGGACAAGGGTGAAGAAGTCGACTTTTGTCGCGGCAACTTTTCTCCTATGCTTTTCATGCCGCTTGGATGCCAATCTTTCCAGAGGTTGAATTATCTGCTCCATTAAAGTCTCGTGTGTGTTTTCATCTTGTAGTCCGGCATCGATCTCAGCTGCGGCGAGTGCATGCCTTTTGTTTCGTCCAATTACATAGGCATGCCCTTTGAGGCCTGAACTGTTTTCGACTGAACAGCGGGTAACAGTTGCTTCCCCGGTGTTGAAAGGCTGCCCGCTACCACCCATGCGACCGCGCACCATCACCAATCCGGTTTCTGGTTTTCTAAGCAGGTCACATTTTGAATTCACCGGGATTGATTGCCAAAGTGGCTCTAAATCCGACCAATATGCCTTGGCCAAAACGGCCATCCACTTTTGGCGTGAGGTTCCTAGTTGAGAATCATTCTGCATTTTGTACTCCTGCGCATCGCATGCAGGAGTCACATGACAGTTGTACGACAAACCGGTGCAATATTGATCGAGTTTGAACGCACCCCAAATACCCAATGACCGCTTTGGCAGAATTGACCTGGGAGATAGAAAACAGCCTCAATTCCCATGAGCAGACATCTTGGCGGAATTACAGAATGTTGCTAGAGCATTTTCAGCAAAAGTTGCAGACTTTCGCGCTCGCAAAAATTCGCTAAAACAATAGCTTAGAGCGTTTTTGATAACTTGGCTTTCATCAAAAATGCTCTAAGTCCGCTACCCCGGCCTTGAAGTGATTGAATATCCTCTGCCGGTGAATGTCCGGTCTGGTGAAATCCGACCAAAATTTCTGCATTGCTTCCAATGGCGGGTACAGGCCGACTTTACCACCAGCAAAATACGGTCTCCACCCTGCAGGATCTAGACCTGCGCGATACGGCGGTCACCTGGATGGCACTGGCCGGCGCAACCATCGCCGAGATTATTTCAGTCACAGGCCACAAAGCCGAAAGTGCAACGCGGATCCTGAAACACTATCTGGCGCACCACCCCGAAATGGCCGATGAAGGCTTGCGCAAAATGATCGCCTGGTACGACGCCGGCGGCGAAACGGAGATTTTGTTGTGAGCCAGCCCGGTAGAAAACCTACCACTATAGAACACCCCGTGAACGCCGTCCGGCGCTTAACCATCGCCGGAAAATCGCCGGACGTTCCGCGTTTGTTTCACGTGAAATCAGCTAGGTCTTTGAAATCATTGGTGCCCCCGGACGGATTTGAACCGCCGACCCCCTGATTACAAATCAGGTGCTCTACCAACTGAGCTACAAGGGCACGCCCGACCACCAAAAGTCTGGTCCCGCACCGGGACCGTCTGGCAATCTACCGAACCGGGTTAGCATATTTTTGCGGCGAGTAAAGCCATAGCTTGCATTCCCGTTTTCGGGTAACGGTTCTGCGATACGCCAGATCCGGTGGACATTGAACGCCAACCGCATCATGTTGACCTATCGGCAGGCTCAGGCTTTATGTAATTCAGGAAAGGATTTCAACGCGATGGCTCGAAAAATATCCAGCATCGCCTTTATCCATTCCGACGCGCCCGAAGCGCGCGACGCGGCAAGCCACCTCGGCGCGCTCTATGGCCAATCGGACCCCGATAGCGCAGATGTGATCGTCGCACTTGGTGGTGACGGATTTATGCTGCAAACGCTGCATGACACCATGGATTCGGGAAAACTGATCTACGGCATGAACCGTGGATCGGTCGGCTTTTTGATGAACGAATATGGCGATGACAATCTGCGCGAGCGCATTGAAGAAGCAACCACCGAAACATTGCGTCCGCTAAAAATGGTAGCCAAGACACAAGATGGACAAAGCCATACCGCACTGGCGATCAACGAAGTATCCATGCTGCGCCAATCCTATCAGGCTGCCAAAATCAGAATATCGATCGACGGCAAGGTAAGGCTGGAAGAACTGATCTGTGATGGCATCATGGCGGCGACACCAGCCGGTTCGACCGCCTATAACCTTTCCGCGCACGGGCCAATCCTGCCGATTGATGCCGAATTGCTTGCGCTGACCCCTGTCAGCGCCTTCCGTCCGCGGCGATGGCGGGGCGCGCTGGTGCCCAATCGGGCCACTGTTCGCTTTGACGTTCTGGAAGCCGGTAAAAGGCCCGTCAACGCGGTGGCCGATCACTGGGAGGTAAAGTCGGTCAAATCGGTAACGGTAAGAGAATCGACCTCGTCGACCGCAACATTGCTGTTCGATGCGGATCACTCCTGGAATGAAAGAATTCTGGCCGAACAGTTTCGATATTAACTAGGTCCTGCCAGCAGCGTATTTCAAAGGCCGGAACGTTTACCGTGAATCATCAACAAAACGCCATTGCTGTTGACATATCGGGTTTGCCGACGTATCGCCTGAAGCAATACTCGAGGAGGCAGCGGCCGGCGGGCTGAAAGTGTCAAACCGAAGAACAGGCGAGTAACGATCATTAGCTCCATAGCAATTGCAGACGATGCGTCCGAAGGCGCAGACAGCGTTGTGGCCGAAACGGCCGAAACACAAGCACCTGAACAGAACATCACATTTGCCGACCTTGGTCTGTCGCAGAAGGTGCTCAAAGCGGTAACTGAATCCGGTTACACGGTTCCAACGCCAATCCAGGCTGGTGCCATTCCCCACGCGATCGCGCAGAAAGACATATTGGGCATCGCGCAAACGGGAACCGGCAAAACCGCCTCCTTTGTGCTACCGATGTTGACCAGGCTTGAAAGAGGCCGTGCGCGGGCACGCATGCCGCGCACCTTGATCCTGGAGCCAACCCGCGAACTGGCGGCACAGGTTCAGGAAAATTTCGACCGTTACGGCAAAAACCACAAGCTGAATGTGGCACTGTTGATCGGCGGCGTATCGTTTGAGGAGCAGGACAGGAAGCTGGAACGTGGCGCCGACGTGCTGATCGCGACACCGGGCCGGCTGCTCGATCATTCCGAGCGCGGTAAATTGCTTTTGACAGGCGTCGAAATTCTGGTGATCGACGAGGCCGACAGAATGCTCGACATGGGGTTCATTCCCGATATCGAGCGTATCTGCAAACTGATTCCGTTTACCCGGCAGACATTGTTCTTTTCCGCCACCATGCCGCCTGAAATTACCAGGCTTGCCGACCAGTTTCTCCAGGCGCCGGTGCGTGTCGAGGTTTCAAAACCGGCGTCGGTCACCGACACGGTCACACAAAAGCTGGTCAAATCCGGCACCAAACCCTGGGAAAAACGCGCTGCTCTTCGCAATCTGATCGATGCGGAAGGCGACGAAGTCACCAACGCAATCATTTTCTGCAATCGCAAAGTCGAAGTATCGGAACTGTTTCGCTCGCTGCTCAAACATGACTATGTCGCCGGTGCGCTGCATGGCGATATGGATCAGCGTTCGCGAATGACAATGCTGAGCAATTTTCGCGACGGAAAACTGAAATTGCTGGTGGCCTCCGACGTTGCCGCACGTGGCCTTGATATTCCCGATGTGAGCCACGTCTTTAATTACGATGTGCCGATGCACGCGGAAGACTATGTCCACCGCATCGGCCGCACGGGCCGGGCCGGCCGGTCTGGAAAAGCATTCACCATCATAACCAGATCAGACATGAAATATCTTGATGCGGTTGAAAAACTGATCGGCCAGAGTGTCGAATGGCTTGACGGTGATGTGTCGACACTCGCCGGGGAAGAAACCGGCAGTCAGCCAAAACGGCGTGAGCGGGGCTCCGGCAAGAAAACCGCCGGCGGCGAGAAAACAGCCAAACCGGCCAAGGAAAAGCCGGTGCGCAAGAGCGCGATCAAGGCCGACAATGAAGATCGCCGCGAAAAAAGAAGCCCGGCAGACAAATCCCGCAACAAACAGACGCGTAACGATGAACCGGCGATCATCGGTTTTGGCGACGATGTTCCCGATTTCATGAAAATATCCGTATAAGGAAGGGCAAGCATTTGCCCAGGTCCTGCCGCGGCTTAGAGCATGTCTTGTTTAAATGGAATCGTTTGAGCGCAGGGTATTTGTGTCCTGGTTAGGAGAGTGACGCGACGCGGGTGCACACCCGTTAGCGTCGCGCGACGACATCCAGGGCGCAAAGAATCAAGCTGAAACGATTTGGTTTTTCTTTTCTGTTTCAAATTCCTAACTTCACCTGCTTGGAGGTCTTTTCCGCGGGCAGTGTCGTCAAAATCCTCGCACGATCGTCTGATCGCACTCCGGTGTTTTCCTAACTGCCGCAAAAAATCCTCTCCATCAAACTGATCCCATTTAAACAAGACGCGCTCTAGAGCGCACCGCGCGCTTCGGCAAGCGCTTTTAGGTCAGCAGGCTTAAGTTCAACCGATTCACCGCAACCGCACGCAGAAGACTGGTTCGGATTCTTGAACACGAAACCCGAGCGCAAGGTCGTCACCTCGTAGTCCATCTCGGTGCCAAGCAAAAACAAAGCCGCTTCGGGGGCCACCCAGACCTCGGCACCCTGATGCGAGACATGGTCGTCTTTCGGGTTCGGCGCGGTCACCAGATCAACGGTATATTCCATACCGGCACACCCGCCCTTCTTGATACCGACGCGAACACCAGCGGCATCCTGGCGGGCATCAACAATCTCGCGCACGCGCCGTGCGCCAGCATCCGTCAGAGAGATAACCGCAAAGTGAGCCATGCCTTTTTCCTTCATACGCGAGTTTCGCGGGACAGCGCCTGCTATGTCCGTGTCGACAATTGTCAATTTGGGGTAGAAACGGACAGGCTTCAAGCACCGGTAGCGGAATAATCGCGGCAGGCAGTTATTTTGAGGCAGCCTTCATTGCACTTAGACGCGGTGAAAGCAGTGCAAAGCCTGCGAAGGCGGAATAAACGATGCTTCGCCGCTTCTCATTCCACTGCGCCTGGATTCTTATGCTGGTGGTCGCACATGTTCCCTCCCGGCGGCGCAGTTTTGCGCATTTACCGGCAACTTTCCGATAAATCTTGGCCCGGTCACGCCCGAACTGGCTAAGAGTGCTCTTTTCGGTACGTTTGGATCGGCCATTGCCGGTCAGAATAGTATTTAAATCAATGAAATACTGCTTTTTGGCCGGATCAAATTCGCCAAACGGTGCTTTTGCTACATAGTCCAACCTGACCAAAAAAGCGCCAATTTCACGGGATCCATGCGCCAGTTTCCCCCCGGAATGGGTCACTTTGCATTGGCTCGCGAAGGTTTTCAAAAGCGCCTTGCATTCTTGCTCGGCGACAAATGGGGCCCTGGCAGACAAGAAAACATCGACGAAGTCTTTCCCAGGCGCCTTTTCACCGGCATTGAGCAATTTCTTGATCGGGACGAATATGTTGGTGTTGACGCTGCGGGACGCGTTGATATCATTATAGGCAGCCATTTTGACGTAATCTTCTTTCAGCCGCCCTTTGCTTCCCCGTGTGTTGTTTTCAATATCAACCTTGCCGGCAAAAGGGTCGTCCGGGCCCTGGCCCACTTGACTAATCTCATACATCATCCTGGCAGATGTCCCGCCTATATAAAGCTGAATACCGAAATAGGTGATCGTGCAGATTGCAAACAATGCGCCGCCAATTGTGGTCATATTCATAACTATGTTCCTTCCATCAACTTTTCGGCGCTATTGTCGACAGCGTCCCGCCTACGGCTTTTTCAGCCAGCGTTTTGATCTGACTGCCTATCTTTTTCCGGTAGTCGTTTTTTGTTCCAACGAAGATGTGGTCCTGCCGCGCTGCTATCACCGCCGCACCAGCCAGAGGCCGGAACGGTACGCGCATTTCCAGGTTGGCTGGCATCGGACCGACAAGCACGTGAGCAGCCTTTTCGATACCGACAAGGTTAGTTTCACTTCCAAAGCTGAAATTCCGCCTGAACCAGCGATCATAGGTTCTGTGCATAGCAATATTCTCGTCAAGAATATGTTCGTTCGATGTTCCCTTCACATTTTGGACAAAACGCCAATAATCGCGCGGCATACGCCGCGGTGCAGCCTTGCAATTTGCAGCCCGCTTGCCGGTCAAGAAGACAAAGGGAACACCGTCAGGTGCGTTGGCAATGGCTGCGTCCGTTCCGCCAATCACCACGATTTGCACGATGTTCGCGCTCTGGGCGGCGTGAATATTAAACAGCGTTGAACTCTCATGCTGCAGAACAAGATAAACAGGTTTTGATGTTTCGGTTACAACAACATCAACGATACCCATGGAGTCGCCGAAATTACCTTCCGGCTTGATCTTGTCCCCTCTCCGCTTGTACTTCTTGATGAAATCGGTGGTTCGCTTCTTCAGTTCTTTCTTTGACCAGGCAAACACCGGAGAATGAACCGGACTATTCCCGACATGCACATTGGCAACATGCATGGTCCGGTCAGAACGCGGCATGGCACAACCACTTTTAATCGCAGCAGATTTTACCGAGCTTGGTAGATCGTCCCCTTGCAACGGCCGGTATCCCGAGACTGCTTTTTGAATCCAGTCGGCACCTGCATTCTTGGTGATCATCACACCGGGAACGGAGACATAACCTCGCATACGGGCCTTGAGCGTTTTCCTTGCATCTCCGGACGGAATGGTCTCCTGGCTGGAACAGCCGGCAAGCGCCATTACACCGGCAAGCGCAATAAGTAGTGCGAGCTTTTTCATAAAGCTGGTACCCCCTGCAAATATCAGTTGGCGGTACGCTTATACGAGATAGGTTAGTTTCAGGTTAAACGGCGCCGAAAGCGAGGGCGTGATCTAGAACGTGTCTTGACCAATTCAGGTGTAGCTCTGATTGAAAGAGAGGCATAACCGGCACTCAATACCAGCCGATGGCAATCTGTGCTTCCTCGCTCATCCGGTCCGGTGTCCAGGGCGGATCGAAGGTCATTTCCACGTCCACATGCGGCACACCTTCCACCATGGCAACGGCGTCATGCACCCAGATCGGCATTTCACCGGCAACCGGGCAGCCGGGCGCAGTCAGCGTCATGTCGATCCTGACTGAACGGTCATCGGCGACATCGACCTTGTAGATCAGGCCGAGTTCATAGATATCGGCTGGAATTTCAGGATCGTAAACCGTTTTCAACGCAGCGATGATATCATCGGTCAAGCGTGCCAATTCCTCCGGCGGGATGGCTGACGCTTTTTCCGCCGGGCCGCCGGCCGTTTTGCTCTGGCTGTCATCCATATTGTTTTCACCATCATTCATGCGAAAAACCCTCGCGCTTTCTCCAACGCTTCGGCCAGTTTATCGATTTCCTCCTTGGTATTGTAGAGGCCAAACGACGCCCGGCAAGTAGAGGTCACGCCGAAACGCTTCAAAAGCGGCTGGGCGCAATGCGTACCGGCGCGTACCGCAATCCCGGCCCGGTCAATCACCATCGAAACATCGTGCGCGTGAATGCCCTCGATTTCAAAGGAGACGATGGCGCCCTTGTCCGGCGCATGCCCAAAAATACGCAGCGAATTGATCTTGCCCAACTCGCCATGGGCATAATCGCGAAGCGTGGCCTCGTGCGCTGCGATATTTTCACGGCCAATCGCCTCGACATAGTCAAGCGCAGCCCCCAGGCCGATGGCCTGAACGATCGGCGGCGTACCGGCTTCAAACCGGTGCGGCGGCTCATTATAGGTGACGTTTTCCTCGGTCACATCCTCAATCATCTCACCGCCACCCTGGAAGGGGCGCATGGAGCCGAGCAGATCACGCTTGCCGTAGAGAACCCCGATGCCCGACGGGCCGTAAACCTTGTGGCCGGTAAAGACATAGAAATCGGCATCGATGTCCTGCACATCGACCGGCATATGTACCGCCCCCTGACTGCCGTCGATCAAAACCTTGATGCCGCGCTCATGGGCGATGCGGCAGATATCCTTGACCGGCATCACCGTGCCCAAAACGTTCGACATATGAGTGATCGCGATCAGCCTGGTGCGTTCGGTGATCCGTTTTTTCAGCTCTTCGATATGAAAATCGCCCGCATCATCGACCGGCAACCAGACAAGTTTAGCGCCCTGGCGCTCACGGATGAAATGCCATGGCACGATGTTGGAATGGTGCTCCATCTGGCTGAGAATAATCTCGTCGTCCTCGCCGATATTGGGCATGCCATATCCGTATGCGACCGTGTTGATCGCCTCGGTCGCAGAGCGGGTAAACACGATTTCGCCGATATCGGCGGCATTGATGAAGCGCCGCACGGTTTCACGCGCCTTTTCATAGGCGTCGGTCGCCGCATTGGATAGAAAATGCAGGCCACGGTGCACATTGGCATATTCGGCCGAATAGGCGTGGGTTACCGCATCGATCACCGCTTGAGGTTTTTGGGCCGACGCACCATTGTCCAGATAGACCAGCGGCTTGCCGTAAACCTCGCGTGAGAGGATCGGAAAATCCTGCCGGATTTTTTCGACATCATAGGTCATGAGATTAGGTCCACGAAGACAGAAAGAAGATTGTCAAAACGCATTGGGGGGCGTCCGAGAAGCAAATCGAACGCAAAACCGGCCACTATGGTGACGGCAACCGTCAAAAATGCGCAAATAAACGACAAGGGTATCGACAGATTACCGCCGAAGCGGATGGCAAGAATCGTATAGGACAGCGAAATGGCGCCGAACACAACCGGCCCTGCCAATAACATCGTAGCCGCGATCACTTGCACTCCTTCGCTCGCCGATGCGGCAAACCCGTAGGCGAGTACAACAAACCCCAGCGCGATGATTGATGCGGAAACCGCAAACGCCACCAAAACGAGAAAGGCCGAGTAGAGCTGCCTGATGCCGCCGGTACCGCGAAAAAGCAGCACCAAGCCGTAGGAAAGCGCACCGGAAAACAGGAAAAACGCCAAGGATAAGATGCCATCTGCTGCAATGGCCAGTGCCATCAATCCAGAAGGAGCAACGATGGGCTCACCTAACTCGACGAAAACCGAGGTAAACCAAAGCCGCTTTAACCAGTCGGTCGTAGCCAGCAGGCAAAACAGCACGGCATAAACGGCAAACACGGCACCAAAACCAAGATTGCGTTGTGCGGCGTTGCGGAAAACCGTCACCGGCAGCGGTAGAACGCGAAACCCGTCCACGATG
This sequence comes from Rhizobiaceae bacterium, assembly GCA_963669455.1. GTDB lineage: Bacteria > Pseudomonadota > Alphaproteobacteria > Rhizobiales > Rhizobiaceae > JAWKWH01. The sequence goes on along the minus strand of OY770026.1, from coordinate 2,008,446 downwards.
TAGTGAGCCATCACCAAGGCGAATTTACCCATGCTCCGCAAACCAGTCGTCAAGCCGCTGTTCCAGCGCCTCGACCAGTTCTTCATCGTCCAGATCCTCGATAATTTCGGCCAAAAACGCTTTTACCAGAAGCCTGCGGGCCTCCTTTTCAGGAATGCCGCGTGCCATCAGGTAAAACAGATGCGAGGCGTCGATTTCCGTCACCGTTGCCCCGTGCCCGCACGCCACGTCATCGGCAAAAATTTCCAATTCGGGCTTAGATGAAAACTCCGCATCATCCGATAGCAACAGCGTGTTGCAGGCCATGCGGGCATCGGTTTTCTGCGCGTCACGCGCCACCCTTATCTGGCCCTGAAACACGCCTTTTGCGTTTCCGGTCACAACATTGCGGATGATTTCCTCTGACGTGGTCGCATAGCCGGAATGGTCCAGCACCATGGTCACGTCGGTATGGCTTTTTTCCGACAGCATGTTGACGCCACGCAACTGAAAATCAGCCCCCTCGCCCGCGACTTCGACAACAATCTCTTCGCGGACGAGATGGCCGCCGAAATTCATCAAAAACAAAGTGAGCTTGGCGTCCTTGGCGAGTTTGGCTCGAAACTGGCCAAGATGATCGGCATCCTTTCCGCCTTCCTGGACGATAACCCAAGTAACGTCAGCCCCTTCCGCAACCTCTATCGACGACAGCGCGCTTGTCTGGTGACCTGATTGGGCAGGCGCGATATGGCGCTCGATAAAGGTAACAGAAGCGCCCTTGCCCACCTGAACGATGTTCCTGACGGCAGAAAAGCTGTTTTCCGCGCCAATCGACGAATTGGCAAGACCGATGGAGCGCACAGGTTTCGCCCCATCGGCCACCGTGATTTCGACACCATCACCGAAAAAACCGGTATTGATGGACGCGATGACGTCATCGTCCGGCAGGGCAAACTGCCATGCGGAGATGTCGCCACCATCTTGCGAGGTTTCGGCAAACGACCGCACGCTCACTCCGTCAGGCATATCGTCGGCCAGATCGGAAAAGAAATTCCCGTTGAAAAACGGCAGCCGCATTGCCGTCACCAGCCGTTTATAGGTGGATGCCCCGTCTCTGGCGTCGGATATGTCCGGCCGCGGCGCTACCGGCAGGAAGCGCGTCAGCATGCGCTTTAAATCGGTATAATGCCATTCCTCGCGCCGGCGGGTTGGCAGTCCCGACCGTTTCAACCGCTCAATGGCGTCATCGCGTGCCCGCATGGTGGTTTCATTGCCTGGCATGCGCGAAATCCGGTCGCCGAATGCAGCCACCAGGGCCTCTTCGGCAGCTGTCTGGTTTGTTTTCGTGTGCACGTTCATCTTGATCAGGCCGCCTCGCCTATGATCCCGGCATAACCCTCATTTTCGAGTGTCAGCGCCAGTGATTTATCGCCGGATTTGATCACCTGCCCTTTGTAGAGCACATGCACTGTATCAGGTATAATATGCTCCAGAAGGCGCTGATAGTGGGTGATGACGATGACGGCGCGATCGGGCGAGCGCAACGCGTTGACCCCATCGGAAACGACTTTCAACGCATCGATATCAAGACCTGAATCGGTCTCGTCAAGCACGCACAGATTTGGTTCCAGCAGCTTCATTTGCAGGATCTCGGCACGTTTTTTTTCACCACCCGAAAAGCCGACATTAAGCGGCCGTTTCAGCATATTGAAATCCATATCAAGCGAACCCGCGGCTTCACGTACCTTTTTTATCAGTTCCGGCACCTTCAAAGGCTCTTCGCCGCGTGCCTTGCGTTGCGAGTTAAGGGCAACCTTCAAGAATTCCATCGTGGCAACGCCTGGAATTTCCATCGGGTACTGGAAGGCCAAAAACACGCCGCTAGCCGCGCGCTCGGCCGGGTCCATTTCAAGGATCGACTGTCCGTTGTACAAAATATCGCCCTCGGTGACCTCATAGTCATCGCGGCCGGCCAGCACATAGGAAAGCGTCGATTTACCCGACCCGTTCGGCCCCATGATCGCTGCCACCTCGCCGGCTTTCACGGTCAGATTAAGCCCGCGGATGATCTCGGTGCCATCCTCGGCAATACGGGCGTGGAGATTTTTAATTTCAAGCATTTTGTTACTTTCAAATTCTACTTAGGTTCTTGCAACGACCGTCATCCTCGGGCTTATCCCGGGGCTCTACCGGCCAATCAGTGACACGCATCGAGACCGGCCCTGCCATAAGACTGGCATCCGGCAAATCCACCCCCATCGGCGACGCCGGGCGTCCTGTAGATCCCCACCACAAGGGCGGGGATGACGGTCGGGTCGGCGCGGATGTCGGTCGGACGGACGGGGATGACGAACCCATCCATCGGACGTCATCCTCGGGCTTGTCCCGAGGATCTGCCGGCCAATCAGTGACACGCATCGAAGACGGTAGCGGGACACGTTTCATCTCTCTAGTTGTAATCATTCCATGCCTTCGTGTTCGGATGTGGCTGGTAGACATTCTCGATTTCGTCAATCTGTTCATACAAGTCCACCCAGCTGGGGTTCAGGCCTTCGATCAAGTTTACTTTCCATCGTCTTTCATAGCGTTTCAGCGATTTCTCTCTTTGGATTGCCAGCACGATGTTTGGGTGCTGCTCAAACCAAACAAGGTTCACTGCGTTATATTTCGACGTAAAACCCTCTTGTTCCTTGTTTCGATGTTGCCAAATTCTGTCATGCAAATTGGAGGTAACTCCAATGTAGATAACACCACGCGGCTTGTCCGACATCATGTAGACGTAACCGGTCATTTGATTAAGCCGCTTTCAATCGGCTCCCGAAACAAACCCCGCAATGGCGACTGTCCAACCCATCACCCCACGCTTCCTTCCAGTGAAATACTGATCAGCTTTTGGGCTTCGACGGCGAACTCCATCGGCAGTTCCTGGATCACCTCCTTGACGAAGCCATTGACGATCAGCGCAATCGCCTCCTCTTCGGGGATGCCGCGCTGCATCACGTAAAACAGCTGGTCCTCGGAGATTTTCGACGTCGTCGCCTCATGCTCGAATTTCGTCGTCGCGTTCTTGGCCTCGATATACGGCACCGTATGCGCACCGCACTCATTGCCGATCAGAAGCGAATCGCACTGGGTGAAATTGCGCGCATAAGATGCCTTGCGATGGGCGGAAACCTGACCGCGATAGGTATTGTCCGAGCGGCCGGCTGAAATCCCCTTGGAGATAATGCGGCTGGTGGTGTTCTTGCCAAGATGGATCATCTTGGTGCCACTGTCGATCTGCTGACGGCCATTCGATACCGCAATGGAATAAAACTCGCCCTGGGAATTGTCGCCGCGCAAAATGCACGACGGATATTTCCAGGTAATCGCCGAGCCGGTCTCAACCTGCGTCCAGGAAATTTTTGAGTTCTTGCCACGGCAATCACCGCGCTTGGTGACAAAGTTATAGATGCCGCCCTTGCCGTTTTCATCGCCGGGATACCAGTTCTGCACCGTCGAATATTTAATCTCGGCATCGTCGAGCGCGATGAGCTCCACCACGGCGGCATGCAACTGGTTTTCATCGCGCTGCGGTGCGGTGCAGCCCTCCAGATAGGAGACGTATGAGCCCTCATCGGCAATGATCAGCGTGCGCTCGAACTGGCCGGTATTCTCCGCATTAATGCGGAAATAGGTCGACAATTCCATCGGGCAACGCACGCCCTTCGGCACATAGACGAAAGACCCGTCGGTAAACACCGCCGAATTAAGCGTGGCGTAGTAATTGTCAGTGGTCGGCACCACAGAGGCGAGATATTTCTGCACGAGTTCGGGATGCTCGCGGATGGCTTCCGAGATCGAGCAGAAGATGACGCCGGCCGCAGCCAGTTCCTTTTTGAAGGTGGTGACGACGGAAACGGAATCGAACACCGCATCAACCGCAACCCGGCCTGACGCGTAGACATTGCCGCCGGCCTCCTCGTCGAGCTTGCTCGGCTCATCATGCTTGCGCACGCCTGCCAGAATTTCCTGCTCTTTAAGCGGAATGCCAAGCTTCTCATAGGTGCGCAACAGTTCCGGATCGACCTCGTCAAGCGACTTCGGCCCGCTCTGGTTTTTGGGAGCGGCGTAGAAATAGATATCCTGAAAGTCGATGTCCGGATAATCAACGCGGGCCCAGTTGGGCTCTTCCATCGTCAGCCAACGCTTGTAGGCATCGAGCCGCCAGTCAAGCATCCATTCCGGCTCTTCCTTCTTGGCGGAAATGAACCGGATGATATCCTCATTCAGGCCCTTGGGGGCCCGGTCCATTTCGATAAGAGTTTCAAACCCGTATTTATACTGGTCCACATCAATTTTGCGGACCTGTTCAATTGTTTCCTGCACGGCAGGCATATCAGTGTCTCCATTCTCGCCAGGTTCAAGGCCCGGTGGTTGTCGACAGATGTCATCCGATTACCGGACTGTCATCTATGTAAGTATTTTTTCCATTTGGGAAAGTTGCAAAGTGCAATTCTTAACCAAATAATTCAAGTTATAGCGTGTTTTGTTTGCGGCAACCGGCAATCATCAGGCCGCCCGGTCGCTATTCGCCCGTCTTAAGGCAATCCCCTTTACTGCTGTTTCAAACAAGTCCAGTTCCTCGTCACCCGTCTCAGGACCAATGGACAATCGCAATGCACTGCCGAACCGGCCAAGCCCCATGGCGGCCAGAACATGGCTGTCACCAACCTTGCCCGAAGAGCAGGCCGATCCGGCAGAAAGCGCAATCCCGGCGAGATCGAAGACGATCTGCGCCGTTTCGGCTTTCATACCAGGAATGACAAACAATGACGTGTTCGCCAGACGATTGGCATCCGCTGCCAGGATAACAATATCGGGTATGTGGCGCAGCAAAACCGCTTCAAACCGGTCGCGCTTCGTGGCGACGGAAGCGACGCTTTCCAAATGCGCCCCGGCAATCCGGGCAGCCTCTCCGAAACCGGCAATCGCGGCGGCATTTTCCGTGCCGGCCCGATGCCCTTTTTCCTGGCCACCACCCTTGATAAGTGGGACCGGCATAGCCAGGTCAGACGCCGCGACAATCGCGCCGGTGCCCTGCGGGCCACCGAGTTTATGCGATGACAGGATCAGGAAGTCAGCCCCCAGATCGCCAACGTCAATGGCAAGACGCCCCGCCGCCTGCACGGCATCGACCACCAGCAGGCCGCCGGCTGCCTTGGTAAGCGCGGCAATTTCCTTGACCGGCTGGACAACACCGCTCTCATTATTCGCCATATGGCAGGCGACCAGCGGCAGGCCCGAGGCTTTGTCATGACCGTCGAGCAGGGTTTTAAGCGCAACCAGATCAGCGACGCCCGCACCATCGACCGGTGCATGCGATATTTGATCGGAAGCAAACTGCCCGCCGGCTAAAAGGCAAGGATGATCACTTGCCAGAACATAAAGATGCCCGATTGCAAGTGGTGCACGACCCGTGCGGTAATGCGGCGTCAACAGCATCGAGGCTGCTTCGCTCGCCCCCGATGTAAACACCACGTGATCGGGTTTGGCATTGCACAGAGCTGCCACTTGCAGCCGCGCGCCATCAAGTATTGCGCGCTTTGCCCTGCCTTCGCCGTGAACCGATGAACCATTGCCCGGATGCTCAAGCGCAGCCATCATCGCCGCCCTGGCGCCGTCAAGCAGCGGCGCGCTGGCGTTGTAGTCAAGATAGGCGCGTGAAGCTGCCACCATCGAGCTTGTCTCTCCCCGTTTCAGACCATCGTCCGGTTTGAGGGCGATTTTCCTTGAATTTCAAGGGCAAACCGTCCTATTTAGCCGCTGCTTGAAGCTCGGCCGTACGATGCCTAGTTTTGAATAGTTTTAAACTGGTTCTAGAAAGCCACCGGTCCTGCGTCAAGATCGCGTTTATCCGCTGGCTCTTGTCTGGCGTTTTTTTGTGAACGCCGAAATAATTGGAGTTTAAATGCCCGAGGTCATATTTGCCGGACCGGCCGGACGTCTTGAAGGCCGCTATCAGCCGTCCAAGGAGAAAAATGCACCAATCGCAATGGTGCTGCATCCCCACCCGCAATTTGGCGGAACCATGAACAACAAGATCGTCTATGATCTGTTTTACATGTTCCAGAAACGCGGCTTTACCACGCTCCGGTTCAATTTCCGCTCGATCGGCCGCAGCCAGGGCGACTTCGATCATGGCGTCGGAGAACTGTCCGATGCGGCAGCAGCCCTCGACTGGATCCAATCCCTGCATCCCGATTCGAAAAACTGCTGGATTGCGGGATACTCCTTTGGCGCATGGATAGGCATGCAGCTTTTGATGCGGCGCCCGGAAATCGAAGGGTTCATGTCGATTGCGCCACAGCCCAACACCTATGATTTTGCCTTTCTGGCGCCCTGCCCGTCTTCCGGGCTGATCATCCATGGCGATGGCGACCGCGTTGCTCCGCCCAAGGATGTCCAGGGCCTGGTCGACAAGCTGCACCAGCAAAAAGGCATCACCATCACCCAGCGGACGATGGAAGGGGCAAATCACTTCTTCACCGATATGGAAGATCAGTTGGTCGGCGAATGCGCCGATTATCTCGATGCCCGCCTTCGCGGTGAATTGACGACGGAGCGCCCAAAACGCGGGCGCTAAGCCTCTGCCAACACGCCGCCGCTGACCGGTTTTAAGCACCCCGTCGTGGTCGGAAAGGTCAGCGGCAAGCCATTGCGAGACCGCACCGCCAGATAGGCCCAGGCCTCCGCCTCCATTGCATCGCCATCAAGCCCGGCATCTTCGGCAGCGATCACCTCACCGCCTGCCGGTTCGGCCAGTTTTGCCAGATCATCGGCAATATGCGGATTTTTGCGCCCGCCGCCACACAGCACCCACAGTTTTGGCATGGACGGCATGTGTTTTGCCGCTTCGAAGATTGCATGGCCGGTAACCGCGGCCAATGTTCTGGCTCCATCAGCGAGGTCCATACCGCGAGCCTCGGCCAGGGTAAAATCGCCACGGTCGAGCGATTTCGGCACATTCCTGTCAAAAAACGGGTCGTCCAGATAGGCCTCCACAACGCCTGTCACAACACCGCCTTCGCTGGCAATTCTGCCGTTCTGGTCAAGTGGCACGCCGGCATGCGCAGACACCCACTGGTCAATCAGGGCATTGCCCGGCCCGCTGTCAAAGGCCACCGGGTCACCGGTCTCGGGCACGAATGTGACATTGGAAATACCGCCAATATTGACCAATGCGACCGGGAATTTTCGAAGGCGTTCCGGCAGCATGCCTGCCAGTGCAGCGTGATAGGCTGGAACCAGAGGCGCGCCCTGCCCTGCATGTGCCATATCATTGGCGCGCATGTCGAAAACAACCTCGATGCCCGTCTCACGCGCCAGCAAGGCGCCATCACCAAGTTGCACGGTAAGCTTTTCGTCAGGCCGGTGCAGCACGGTCTGACCGTGAAATCCGATCAGGCCGGGCCTGGAAAACTCAGATGGCAATGTTTTGACAAAACGCGCCACCGCTGCGGCATGGCGCAAGGTGATTTCGCGTTCAAGCTCCGCCAGATCGCCGGGCCTGTCGTCTCTCGATGAAATTACCTTTGCTATTTCCAGCGAAGCCTCCAGCCGGCGGCGGAACCCCGCCTCATAGGCCATGAAAGCCGACGGTCCGCGTTCTACCTGCATGCGTCCGTCCGTGCGCAGGACTGCTATGTCGATGCCGTCCATCGACGTGCCGCTCATCAGGCCGATTGCGCAAACAAATGTCATGGGCGCTCCGCTCCTTGTCGATTCGTCGCAGATAGTGTTAAACGCCCGCGTCCCGCAACGCCATGCGGATGAGTTTTCACCCAGATCAAGGTTTGGCAATGACCGCCTACAAATCCGATTTCCTGAACGTCATGGAGCAGCGCGGGCTGATCCACCAGATTTCCGATCCGGAAGGTCTGGACAAGAAATGCGCAGCCGGCATGATCACCGGATATGTCGGTTATGACGCCACCGCGACCAGCCTGCATATCGGCAATCTGATCAGTGTGACCATGCTCTATTGGCTGCAACAGACCGGTCACCGGCCGATCACGCTGATGGGCGGCGGCACCTCCATGGTTGGCGATCCGTCATTCCGCGACGATCAGCGTCAATTGCTGTCGATGGACAAGATCAATGAGAATATCGGCGGCATCAAACGGATTTTCGGAGAAATTCTGAACTACGGCGACAGCGGCAACAACGCCATCATGGTCAACAATGCCGACTGGCTGATGAAACTCAACTATGTCGAGTTTCTGCGCGATGTGGGACGGCATTTTTCGGTCAATCGCATGCTGACATTCGATTCGGTCAAACTGCGGCTCGACCGTGAGCAATCCCTGTCGTTTCTGGAATTCAACTACATGATCATGCAAGGCTATGATTTTGTCGAACTAAGCCGCCGCTATGATTGCATCCTTCAGATGGGCGGGTCCGATCAGTGGGGCAACATCATCAATGGCGTCGATCTCGGCCACCGGATGGAAAGCCGTCAGTTTTACGCGCTGACAACCCCGCTCCTCACCACCGCATCAGGTGCAAAAATGGGCAAGACGGCATCAGGCGCGGTCTGGCTCAATGGTGACCTGTTTTCGGCTTATGATTTCTGGCAGTATTTCCGCAATACCGAAGATGCCGATGTCGAACGGTTTTTGAAGATTTTCACCCGGTTGCCGCTTGATGAAATTGCCAAACTGGCAGCCCTCGGCGGGGTGGAGATCAACGAAGCCAAGAAGGTGCTGGCGACCGAAGCCACTGCGGTGGTGCATGGCAGGCAGGCTGCCGACGCAGCAGCCGAAACCGCCCGCAAAACATTTGAGGAAGGTGCGCTCGCCGACAGCCTGCCGACGATATCGGTTCCCAGTCACGAACTCGATCAGGGCATCGGCGTGCTTTCCCTGTTCGTCAGGGCCGGCCTTGCCGCATCCAATGGTGAAGCCCGGCGCCATATCAAGGGCAACGCGCTTAAGATCAACGACATCGCGGTGTCAGACGACCGCATGGCGGTAAATGCAAGCCATCTCGGACCGGAAGGCGTCGTCAAATTATCGCTGGGTAAAAAGAAGCACGTGCTGGTGCGGCCGGAATAAGAAGGCGCACCCTCAGCGAAACTCGAAAATCTGCCTGAAAACGCCAGGCGCAATCACCGAAATGGGATTGACCTGTAATCGCGGCGACTTGGCTTCGCCCGACAATTTGTAGGTGATCCCGATCAGGCCACGATCACGGCCATTGCCCAATATCAGGCCAACAAGTGGAATATCGGCAAACAGCCGGTTCAGCCCATAGGCGGGCATGAACGTACCGGTCATGGAAATCCGCCCCCGCTCATCATAAAGCCGTCCCTGAAAGGTTGACCCAATCAGCGGCCCGCGCAGCACACCATCGGTTATCAGCAGATAGTCGTCACCCTTTTCAATCCCGGCAAAACCCCGCTCAAAATTCGCCTTCGAAACATCGATGTCGCGCTTGATTGCCTGGTTTAAGCTGCGGCCATCATCCTGCGGAGAGCTTGCGACTAGCGTCTTCAGTCTCGGTTCGTTGACGACCCAGAAATCCCGTGCATCGATTTTGCCACGCAGCGGCGCATTGCCTTTCGATGCCATCTGCAAATCGATCGAGCCGCCCTGCATATTGCCGTAAATATCAAGAAACCGCAGGATGGCGCCGGCATCGGCCGATTGCATCGCCACCGTCTTTTCGCCTGTGTCACTCGTCTGGGTGACGGAAAATTTCTTACCCGAAGCGGTGGTGGCCAAAATGTTGACATTCGAAACACGCGTCCCGGTGCCGCTATAGTCAATCTCGACATCTAAAACGGCCTCATTGCCAAACCCGACGACCTTCTTTGCCTTCGCAACCAGGGTGACCGGCGTTTTATCCAGCCCCTTGCCGTCATCTTCCTGATCACCAAGAAACTGGCGGATGAGTGCTCGCGCATCGATTTGTTTCGCCGACACAGCCAACCGGTATCCATTCGCGCCACTGCGCCTGACAGACAAATCGAATGAATCGCCCCGGTTAAGCCTGGCATCCTTGAATTCCGCTGTTTCAATCTCGCCTCCTTTGAGCGTCACCACACCGCTCATCTGGAAGGTGTTGCCGGAAAGCTTGAAATTGCTCAGCGTCGTAAGCGCACCATCTTCCTCCAACACAAATGAGGCCTTGGCCGGAATGCCCCTTCCCTTACTCCAACCGACCCAGGGAAACTGCAGCCTGGCCCGTGTCAGGTCGGCAGAAATTTGGCGGGTTTCACCCTCTACCTCCACGAGTTCAACCGTCACCGGGCCGGATAGAATGGTGTTAAGAGCAGGGACAAGTTTCGCACGTGCCTTGTCGTCAAGCGTCAAGGTAAGATCGCGGCTGCGCCTGACCGTGCTTTCACCAAAAGGCTCGTCAAGGGCAATCTCAGCTGGAATATCGTTCAAAAGCCCCTTTGCCTTGATCACAGCACTTGCAGGGTCGATCACAATCGACCCTGTTGCAGATGTCAGGATCTGGCCATCAAATGGCTTGGCTACACCAAGGTCTTCGAAATCAAGAGCCACCCGCCAGTCGAGTGTACTGCGGTCCACCAGCCGTTGCAGCGGGATGTTGCCTGTCACCTGTCCCCCCACGGAACCGGAAAAATCATCTGGTACGAGGTCAATGAATTTGTCGGCGCGGATCGGTTCATATGTGGCAAGTTCGGCAACCGCATCAGCCTGGCCGGCAACATCGATTTCAAGCTGGCCCACCAGTGGCCGCTTGGCCGCATCGATTTTAAAAACTCCATTGGCCGCATCGACCGTCCGGCCACTGCGCATATAGGCGGTGCCTGAGGAAAGCCTTATCTGTACGTCGGTGCCCTGAAAGTCGATGGTTCCGTCTGCATCGCGCACCGGCGGAATGTCCCCCGCAGTGTCAAACCGGGTACCGAAAACCTCAAAATGGCCAAAAATCTCATCAGGCCTCAACCTCACACCATCGCCGAGACGGCCGGCGACCAAACTTACTTCAAGCAGGCTATCGCGGACCTCGCCACCAAACACATTATTCAAAACCCAGCTTCGCGCGCCATCGGCAGCTTTCCAGGGCCAAAGCTGCTTGGCATGCGGCACTGGCATCTTTGGCACTGTCACAGCCAGAAATATTGCAGGCGTCTTGCCGCCGGGAAAGACGATCGCGGCATTGCCAAGCACCTCGCCTCCATTTGTCCGCACATGCAGCTCGTCGGCGGTAATCCGCCCCTCGGGCGGATCGATGAAACCGGCCATACGGGCAAAAATTCCAACCGCGCGCTGAGGCGAATCGGCGGCAGCAACGCGCGAGCCATCGCTGACCAACTCATAGCGGTAGACCGGTTTTTCCGACACACCGGCCGGTGCCGGCTGAATGGCGCCATGGGCTTCCAGCCGCGTCCGGCCGATTTCCGCATATAGCTCGTCGATTTCAATCTTGCCTGTCCCTTCGGCAAGCGTCGCTTCCAGGCTCAGTTTCGATTGTTGCCGCTCGTCCTTGAGCGTTTCAAGAACGAAATTATCGATGTTAAAGAGCGATTTGATGGTGCCGGCACTGTCCTTGTCAGGCCTGCTGCCGGTCAATCTGAGGGCCAAATCCGCATCGATGCTGCGCGCAAAAGGCTTCTTCAGCGTGCCGGGCGTATAGTCCCATCGAAACGCATTTATCTCCGACATCAATGCAAACGCAACCGCACCGGCTTTTCCGCCCGGATTGGTTATTTCTCCAGACAATAGAAGTGTTGTCTCGCCAATCAGGCTTTCCGCCCTCAAAGACAACCCACCTTGCTGGCGGCTGATCTCCATGGTTCGAACCAGCATCGGAGGCAAAGAGCCGATCGCGGCGAATTCCAGCGACGCATCAACGATTTGAACCTGGCCTCCCACACCACTGGTCGAAGAAAGGGCCAAATCCAGGCTCGAGAAAATTCTGGCCGCAAGCTTGTCGGGATCTATCAGCCCGCGTTCGTTTAGAAACGGACTGCGTACGGTTTGTCCGTCTCTTGCTCTACCCATAGTGACCTTGAGCCCGGCAAGCTTGACCCCCGACAAATCGATATCACCGGAAAACAGCGGCATCAGCTTGATACCAAACTGCATCTGTTTCGCACTGGCATGGACAAAACCATCGGCTTTCGTCATGAACACGGCATCGCGAAGCTCAAGCCCCACCAGACCCGGACCACTCCAGGTCAGACGCACATCACCAAAATCAGCCGCAATGTCCTCACCGGCCAGTTCGGTCAAGGCAGCGCGCGCGGCCTCTTCGAACCTGGCCGTTCCAAGCCCGGAAACGCCGATGGCGATCACCGAGGTGATTATGATGGCAACAAGGATCAGGACGCCGGCAAGTGACTTGAACAACAATTCGACCATACCGGACTTTCTGCGAGCCCTTATGATCTCTCGGGGGGTCTGTGCGGCGGCGGACGGCAAACGGTGCAGCGAATTGATATCGCGTCGGCGAAACCGGACTTTTTGATGATTTGATTTCTTATCAGCCAATGTTTCACCGATCGGCGCGATCAACCGTGGACGAATCTATTCAGACCTTTATATCTGGGCCAGGAATTCTCGTAACCAGAAAGAAGGGCCCGGATATGGCAAAACCAGAAGCCGGAGACAAAGCACCGGAGTTTGATCTGCCCCGTGACGGCGGAGACAATATCAGCCTGTCGGATATGGCCGGCAACAAGGTCGTTTTGTTTTTTTACCCGAAGGACGATACCAGCGGTTGTACCGCTGAAGCAATCGCGTTTTCAGGGCTTAAGTCGGAATTTGAAGCGGTTGACACGTTGGTGATCGGCATGTCGCCCGATAGCGCAAAAAAGCACGACAAGTTCAAGGCAAAGCATGACCTGACCGTCACGCTGGTCTCCGATGAGGACAAAGGCGTGCTCGAATCCTACGGCGTGTGGGTGGAAAAGAGCATGTATGGCCGGAAATATATGGGCGTCGAGCGCTCCACCTTCCTGATATCCAAAGACGGCACGATCGAAAAAGTCTGGCGCAAGGTAAAGGTACCAGGCCATGCCGACGACGTGCTTGCAGCCGTTCAAGCCTCTTGACCCGGCCCGAACGACAATCCGGCACCGGTCCGACGGCGAAACCGGGTTTGAGCCTGAGAGGCGGTGCGATTGAGGCGATTTCGGCTGCCGATCTTGACCGGAAGGTCGATATCACAAGGTCGATTTATCTCAGATGGCATCACCACCAGCTGTCACTTGCCTCGCCGCTCGATCCGCCTGTTCCCCTTCGCCCGGGCAGGCCGGCCAAACCGGAACTGGTCGCACCGAAAAACGTTCAAAAACGGTCGCTGAACACAGAACATGGACGCATCGCACTGCTTCACGCGCTGGCTCATATCGAACTGAACGCCATCGATTTGGCTCTCGACATCGTCGCCCGGTTTGCAGCGGCGCGGTTGCCGGCAAGCTTTTTCAACGGCTGGATGCAGGTTGCCTTCGAGGAGGCCAAACATTTTGACCTTTTGCGCAACAGGCTTGCCGAGTTGGGAGCGTCCTACGGCGATCTACCGGCGCATGATGGCCTGTGGCAGGCTGCTACGGATACGAGCAACGATCTAAACGCCAGGCTCGCCATCGTGCCGCTTGTTTTAGAAGCGCGTGGTCTTGATATCACCCCCTCGCTGATGGCTAAAATGACACAAGCCGGAGACACCGCATCTGCGGCCATACTGGACATCATCTACACGGATGAAAAAAAGCACGTCGCCATCGGTGCCAAATGGTTCCGCTTTTTATGCGCGCGTGAAAAGATCGATCCGGTGTTGCGCTTTCAACAGCTCGTGCGGTCGAATTTCAGGGGCCAGGTGAAACCTCCATTCAATACCAGAGCGCGCGCGGCGGCGGGAATGACGCCGGCATTCTTTCGCACACTCTCGGCAACATCGAGCTAATACATGCTGGCCTATGCGCTTTCAGATCCCTTTGTCGCCAAAGCTAAATCATTAAAATCTTTATTAACCTTAATGTTGTGTAATCGGACCGTGGAGTAGCTTAAGTCAGGTGATAGATGTCCCTTCCCGGTTTTCGCCAATCGAGCGCATTCGGCAAACGCAGCGAACCCCATACCGTGATCATTGCGCGCGGCAATACAATTCGCCATTTTACCGTCAGGCCATGGCTTATGGCGGTGCTTGGTTCGGCGCTTGCCGCAGTCGCCATCGGTTATTTGCTGGCTACCTCCTACCTTGTATTGCGCGACGATCTGTTCGGCGCGACAGTCGCGCGACAGGCCAGAATGCAACAGGCTTATGAAGACCGGATTTCGGCACTGCGTGCCCAGGTCGACCGGATTACCAGCAGACAGCTGCTCGATCAGCAACTGATGGAAAACAAAGTCAGCGATCTGTTGAACAGACAGGCTGAGCTAAGTGAGCGCCACAGCATCATCAGCCCGTTTGTTCAAGGCACCGCGTTGCAAAGCGGCAAGTCCGCAAACGCACCGATACCCAAACCACGGCCCGACAAAAAAGCGGCGATCGAACTGGATGATCCCCAAACGCTGTCCTATGCGGCGACCGACTCTGTTATCACCGGATCGATATTCTCAAAAATCCTGAATGACCGCAAACAAGACCGGCAGCGCACAACCAATGCCGACAAGGCCGATCAATTGTTCGTTGCCATCAACAAGTCGCTGAAATCAATCGAAATTAGGCAGGTAGAGAAAATTAGAAGTCTGACGGACAATGCCTATCAGACAGCCGACCAGATTTCGTCGGCCCTCGGCAAGGTGGGGCTGAGCATCAATGTCGAAACAGGCAAGTCATCGGCCAAAGGCGGTCCGCTGATCACCGTTGGCCTGGCGAAATTCAATACCGAGCTTAAGCAGCTCGATGAAGCCTTGAAAGTGCTGGAAACGATCAAAGACAATGCCAGATTGCTTCCAATTGGCACGCCTTTACCCGGCGCCAAGGTAACGAGCCGTTTTGGCATGCGCCGCGATCCGATTCTTGGCTCACGCGCCATGCACACGGGAATGGATTTCAGAGCGCCGTTAGGCGCACCGGTTAAAGCGACCGGAGCCGGAAAGGTTGTTTCGGCCGGCTGGAACGGCGGCTATGGCCGCATGGTCGAGATTGACCACGGACACGGCATCATCACCCGCTATGCGCATCTCAGTCGCATTTCGGTTAAAAAGGGACAGCGGGTAACAGCCGGTTTAATTGTCGGTAAAGTCGGCAGCTCAGGCCGCTCAACCGGCCCGCATCTGCATTATGAAATCCGTCATAGCGGCAAGCCGGCCAATCCGAAAAAATTCATCCAGGTCGGACAGAAACTCGCAAAAATCCTGTAAAACCGAGCCTCTGCCTTATTTACACGGCAATCAGCTTCGTCCCTGAAAGGCCGCATGCATTTTGGGGCTGGTATGCATCGTGTTTTCCAGCTTGGTCAGAAGATTGGAAATCTGCTGTAGAATATCCCGGATTTCTTTGGTCATCTGGTTCGGCTGATCTTTCTGCTTGACTGCATTGTTTAGATCCTGAGCCAGCGTGTTCATTGATCCGGCAGCGCTGCAAGCGCCTTTTTTGCCAGCCTGGCCTTCCATCCTGGTCATCATGCCATCAAGCGCACCGGCAATTTCCCTGAGCATGTTTCCAACATCAGATTGAGACCCTTTGAGCGCACAATCGATCTTGGTCTGCACATCGCTGGCCATGTTTTTCACGCTGCTCGTCGAGGTTACAGAGATGGCAGAACCAAATCCTGCCTTGGCCCCACCCGACGGTTTGCCATGTGCCTCGTACCCCAAATGAGCCTGATGGCTGGATGCTGATTTTGCGCCACCGAAGGCCTGGATCTTGTTCGGCATTTTTCAATTCCCGTTAACGTCATCACATTTGTCTGGGCTGATTTTCGTAAAAACCGACGAAATCGGGAATCCGCAAAGACTACTGGAAAAGCGGGGAAGAATACGCACGTAGTCGGTGGCAATGACCAGCAAGCCGCCGCTCTGCATGAAACAATCCTAGAGCATTTTTCGCTCAAACGGGTTCATAGAAGCGAAAAATGCTTCAATGATTCCAGCTGAGTACAGGCGTTGCCGCGGTTCAAAGCAACCGCAAACGCTCTAGTCGATGTCTTCGACAGCTACAGCAGCACCGCCATCTATCTTCGCAGACAAAGTTGCCTTGATAAACGCATCAAGATCACCGTCCAGAACCCCTTGCGGGGACGTATTTTCGACACCGGTGCGCAAATCCTTGACCAGCTGGTACGGCTGCAGAACATAGGATCTGATCTGATGCCCCCAACCGATATCGGTCTTTGACGCTTCGGTTGAATTGGCTTCGGCTTCGCGTTTTTTCAGTTCTTCCTCATAGAGCCGGGCCCGAAGCATCTCCCACGCCGTCGCCCTGTTCTTGTGCTGCGAGCGCTCGCTCTGGCACTGCACAACGATATTGCTTTCAATATGCGTGATCCGAACGGCCGAATCCGTTGTGTTGACGTGCTGGCCGCCGGCGCCCGATGCCCGGTAGGTGTCAATGCGGACATCGCTTTCAGAAACATCGATCTCGATCGTATCGTCAACCACCGGGTAAACCCAGACCGAGGCAAACGAAGTATGCCGGCGCGCATTGCTGTCAAACGGGGAAATGCGAACCAGGCGATGGACGCCCGATTCGGTTTTCAGATGACCATAGGCGTATTCGCCCTTGATCAATAAGGACGCGGATTTGATTCCTGCCTCTTCACCATCGTGCACCTCGAGCAGTTCCACCTTCATGCCGCGTTTTTCAGCCCACCTGGTATACATGCGCAGCAGCATCGAGGCCCAGTCCTGGCTCTCCGTCCCGCCAGCCCCGGAATGAACCTCCAGATAGGTATCATTGGCGTCGGCTTCTCCGGACAACAGGGTCCTAAGTTCACGGTCGGCAATGTCAGCCTCAAGCCCGGCAATGGCAGCCTCCGCCTCGGCAATCACCGCATCATCGCCCTCTTCCTCGCCAAGTTCGATCAGACCGATATTGTCTTCAAGCGACTGGCCAAGCTTCGTGATCGCGGTGATGTTGTCATCGAGGTTCTGACGCTCGCGCATCAGCTTTTGTGCCTCGGCGGGTTTGTTCCACAGCTCTGGATCCTCGGCACGCATATTGAGGTATTCAAGCCGTTTTAGCGCCTGATCCCAGTCAAAGATGCCTCCTCAGCAGGGCAATTGCCTGCCTGATTTCATCGACCAGGTTTTCGGTTTCTGCACGCATTTTTGACGTATCATTCTCTTTGGACGGGACAAATTGCGCGGACCATATGGAGGCGGCCCGGCTCTGTAAAGCAGGCAGCGTGTCAATTCTCAAAATTCAGGCGGGAGATCAAGCGCCGGATTGAAAAAACGGTCAGTAGAGCCCGCCGCTTCCTGAAATAATCGCCCGGTTGGCTTCCGGGGAAATTGCCTCCCCGCGCTCGCCGTCGATGAATTCCATGCCGATTACCGAGTAACTGCCGGCCGGGCCGGTGCCAGGCTTGAAAGCCTCGACGATAATATCGCCTTCACTATCAAAATCGGCGCGCATACCGGTTTTCCGGTTGATCCTGATCAGATTCATACCCTCGGGTGCGCGGAATTCGACCGGGCGTTTGTCGGCCAGCGCCGCGGCGACAAACTCCTTGAACACAGGCGCGGCAAGACCCCCACCCGTCGAGCCTCTGCCCATTGGCCGGGGTGTGTCGTAGCCAAGATAGACGCCCACCACCAGGTCGGGCGTGAAGCCGACGAACCAGACGTCTTTCTCGTCATTGGTGGTGCCGGTTTTGCCAGCAATCGGCCGTTTCAACTCCGAGACGGTGACCGCAGTGCCCCGCGTAACCACCCCTTCCATCATCGATGTGATCTGGTAGGCGGTCATCGGGTCAAGCACCTGTTCGGCATTGTTCACCAGCTCCGGCTCCGGCTGGTCGAGCCAGCTCGTTGCCGCGCAGCCGCCACATTCGCGCTGATCGTGCTTGAAAACGGTTTTGCCGTAACGGTCCTGGATCCTGTCGATCAGCGATGGCGTCACATGCCGCCCGCCATTGGCGATAACCGAATAGGCCGTGACCATTTTCATAACCGTGGTTTCGCCCGAGCCAAGAGACATCGCCAGAACCGGTGAAAGCCTGTCATAAAGGCCGAACCGTTCGGCATATTCAGCCACCAGGTTCATACCCATGTCCTTGGCCAGCCGAACCGTCATCAGATTGCGGGATCGCTCGATGCCGAGCCGCAAGGTGGAGGGGCCGGCGGACTTGCCGCCATAATTCTTCGGCCGCCAGATTTCACTGCCGGACCTGATTTCGATCGGCGCATCCAGCACAACCGACGCCGGCGTGTATCCATTGTCGAGCGCTGCGGCATAAACGAAAGGCTTGAACGCCGAACCGGGCTGACGCTCAGCCTGGGTCGCACGATTGAATTGCGATTCAGCAAATGAGAACCCGCCGACCATGGCCAGTACCCGGCCCGTATGCGGGTCCATGGCAACCAGCCCGCCTTCGATCTGGGGCACCTGGCGCAATCGCCAGGCATTGCCGTCATCCTCCAGTTTTTCCACGTAAACGACATCGCCAGGCTCCACGACATCGGCGGGTGATTTGGCTTTTTTCAATTTGCCGTTGACGCGATGGCGCATCGCCCATTTCATGTCGTCAAGCGCAACACTTCCCGTTTCACGTTCACCCGACAATTCGCCGGAAACCTCAAAACGCGGCTGCAGCCCGATGGTCAGGCCATTTTCTTCCGCCGTCAAAACGACGGCAAGGCTCCACTCGGGCACGTCGCGCAAGCGCTTCACCTCGCCAAGCGGCACACCCCAGTCGCCAGTGACGTCGACCGTCTTTATCGGCCCCCTGAAACCGCGAAACGTATCGTATTTTATCAGGCCATTGTGCAGCGCCTTGCGCGCCTGCAACTGCATTTTCGGATCGATGGTCGAGCGGACCGACAAACCGCCCTCGTAAAGCGCATCGTCTCCATAACGGGTAATAATCTGGCGGCGCACCTCTTCGGTAAAATATTCTCCGGCAAACAAATAGGTTCCGCCGCGCCGCGGCGTGACCCCGAGCGGTAGCGCCTTTGCCTTTTCACCGTCTTCCGCCGAGACGTAACCGTTTTCCACCATCCGGTCGATGACATGGTTTCGCCTGCCGATCGCCCGTTCAGTCCGCTTGAAAGGGTGATAGTTTGAAGGTCCCTTCGGCAGCGCTGCCAGATAGGCGGCTTCGTGCAGCGCAAGCTCATTGACCGATTTATTGTAATAGGTCAGCGCCGCACCAGCGATCCCGTAGGAGCCAAGCCCGAAGAAAATCTCGTTCAAATAAAGCTCGAGAATCCGGTCCTTGGTGTAAGCCTGCTCAATGCGCAGCGCCAAAATCGCTTCACGTATCTTGCGTTCGATTGTCTGGTCCGAGGTCAGGAGAAAGTTCTTTGCCACCTGTTGCGTAATCGTCGAGGCGCCCTGGGCCCGTTTACCCGATCCATAATTCTTCACATTGTTGTAGATAGCGCGTGACAGCCCCTGCAGGTCGACGCCAGGATGATGATAGAAATTTTTGTCCTCGACAGAAATGAATGCCGCTTTCACCCGGTCTGGCACGGCCTGTATCGGCAGATAAAGCCTGCGTTCGCGCGCAAATTCGGCCATCAAAGCGCCATCTGACGCATGAATACGCGTCGTCACCGGCGGTTCGTACTTCGCCAGCACTTCATAATCTGGAAGGTCCTTGGCAAGATCGCTCACATAAACGGCCACCACCGCAGCCACCACAAGCGCCAGCACCGTACCAATGCCAAAAAAATAGCCGATCAACCTGATCATGATATTGCCGTTCCCAACTGCCCCGTTTTCCCCTGTCCTGTGTCACAGAACTGATTGAGGGCACTCTTTATGATACTTGTTTCAACCCGACATATGGGCAAAATGGGGCAAATTGAGAAATCCGGTGTCAAATTTGGCTTCTTGCCGCAAAAACTGTGCTTTTTTTGCAACGCATCATGTGTGCACCAGCCAATGACAATGCTGGCTGCACTGATGAATTGATTCTTTCTCATAACATCTGGCCTCATCCACCGTGCTCCCGATGCGCTTCGGCATAGCGAAGTATCGCGGCGACGACACTGTCTTCAGCTTTCGCCCGCCATTTTGGATCACGCAGCAGCGCCTCGTCCTTGGCGTTTGAAAGATAGCCGAGTTCGAGCAAAACCGAGGGGACGTCGGGCGCGGTAAGGACGCGAAATCCGGCAAAGCGATGAGGGTTTTTGATCAATTCCACGGACTGCGACATTTCCCCAATCAGCGAACGGGCAAACCTGATCGAGAAGGTCTGTGTTTCCTTTCGCAGCAGATCGAGCAAAATATCCGTCACCTCATGGTTTGCCTCATCTGACGCCACGCCGGCCAGCTCATCGGCGAGGTTTTCATTGCTGGCAATCGCTTGCGCCACCTTGTCCGATGCCTTGTCGGAAACCGTATAGACCGTTGCACCGCGCACACCGCGGTAGCGGATCGTGTCGGCGTGGACCGAGATAAACAGATTGGCCTGACGCTGGCGAGCAAACCCCACCCGCTCAGAAAGCCGCAGAAATTTATCCGTGCTGCGAGTCATGAAAACACGTGTTTTTCCAGAGGTTTCCAGCTTTTTCTTCAACTCAATTGAAAACGCCAGCGTAATGTTTTTCTCAACCGTCCCATTAACGCCGCGCGCACCGCCATCGATGCCCCCGTGCCCTGGATCGATGACCACGGTAAAGGCGTTTGCCTGTTCATTTGCCGGGTTGCCCAAACGGTCCGTTTTCGGCGCCGTTCGAACATCTTTGATGAGACCGAATTGCTGTGCCAAAGCGGCATCGAATGCCTGTTCCGTCGAAGAAACCAGGTCGATCGCCAGGCGGTATCCGTCATCGCCGGAGTTTTTCATCACCGCGATCTTGTCCAGACCGAACGGGCTGCTACCACCCAGAATCAGCCTGGAATGATCATCGTCAAACTGACCGTAGCGGACGATGGAAACCAGGCCGCGCGAGCGGATATTGTCCGGTTCAAGCGCAAATTGCACCTTTGGCATGTCGACGACCAGCCGGAACGGCCTTTGCAACAAAAACCAGTCCGGTTTGAACGATTTGTTGAAATCGATGACAATCCTGGTCCGTGCTTTGTCGCCGGCAATGGCAAAACCGGTTGCGCGCAACGTGTCTGCGGCCAAGGCGCTTCCCGCCGGCGCCAGCACGAAAATGGCGGCAACGAGCATAAATAGCGCAAAAACCCCGCCGCAGGCCGCAGCGCGTATCATCCATTTCAATGTGGTTATAAATGCCAAACTCATATAACTGCCGTGCCATGCCCCCTTTCCGGCCCTGGTTGCCAGGTGCTGAGGGTTCACTCAATTCTTAATGATCAGTATCCACGTTTGGTTAACTAACACTTTCTGATCGCCTGAGCATGCAATCTTATCACGGCCAGCCTGCACCGGTGAAAATCCAGCTTGCCAATAGTGATGGCAGCACATAAAACCGCGATTGGGTTATGTTGCGTGTTTGATCAGACAGATCTTTTGTGAAGGATCGCTGGCAAAACGCCTGAAACGGCGGCACATGTGCTTGGCGCAGCATAAATTCGGGAGATTTCTTCAAAGTGGCAACTGATAATGTTGCCTGCTTTGCATGAGGAAAACGGCCATGTTGCAAAAAACATGCGCCGGCTCAAACAAGAGCGTGAAACGGCCCGGATCATTTCGGGTCATGAGTTGAAAACATTTTCGCCGGGGTCAAGATGACGGCAACAGGAATGGTGATAAGCGACAAGAACGGTTTCCGCGCCGAACAGGCTGCGGTTGGGTCGCATTGTGCACTGTTTGGCCTGCAGGCGAATACAAAAATATTCGGCATCCGCTACGGTTTTCTTAAGCCGCCAGGCAGCGTTTTCTCGCGTCTGCGGCCTGAAAATCCGGTTGCCGCGGAGATTTTCTATAATGACAAACAAGATGCTAATCGATGCCTCCCATCCGGAGGAAACCAGAGTAGTCGTAACACGGGGTAACAGGATTGAGGAATTCGACTTCGAATCGGAGTCGAAAAAACAGCTAAAAGGCAATATTTATCTCGCCCGCGTGACACGGGTGGAGCCGTCCTTGCAGGCCGCCTTCGTGGAATATGGCGGCAATCGCCATGGTTTCCTGGCGTTTAGCGAAATCCATCCCGACTATTATCAAATTCCGGTCGCCGACAGACAGGCCATTCTCGCAGCCGAGGCAGAAGAAGCCGAAGCCGACGATGAAGATGAAAAACCTGAACCGGTAAAACGCAAGCGCCGCCGCGGCACGCGCGGGCGGGGCAAGGCGACAAGCAAAGCCGCAGACAGCGATCTTGAAAACGCTGACAGCGAAGCGGCCAAAGCTGAGCCTGACGAACTTGCCGCGCTGGAGGCTGACGAACCCCAGGCGGATAGCGGCGCAGCTGAAGAAGCCGCCCCGAAGGCCGAAGCCAGTGAGCAAAGCAAGGGCAGTGACCAGGTAGCAGGGGAAGCTCCCGCACCTGATGATGAGCCGGATGACAATCGCGGCGGCCCCGCCATGGCAGCAACGGTCCATGGCGATGTCATCTCCGAAGACCTGGCAACAGAAGAAGACCGCGAAACGGCTGATGAAAAAGCCGAAGCGGATAGCGATGAGGAAGAGCAGGCGCCGGTGCCAAAGAAGCGCAGCCGGCGGACTGCCCGCACCAAGCGCACCAAGGAAAAAGACAACGAACCGTTAGATGACAATGGCGATGCCGGCGGTGAAAACGGCGACGGTGTCGAATCGGTTGGCGCCGAGGATGCGCTGGAAGAGCTGCCAAGCCGCCGCCGCCCGGTTCGCCGCCAGTACAAGATCCAGGAAGTTATCAAGCGCCGCCAGATCCTTCTGGTTCAGGTCGTCAAGGAGGAGCGCGGCACCAAAGGCGCAGCACTCACCACCTATCTGTCGCTTGCCGGGCGGTATTCCGTGCTGATGCCCAATACCGCGCGCGGTGGTGGCATTTCGCGGAAAATCACCAATGTTCAAGACCGCAAGCGCTTGAAGGATGTGGTCAAGGAACTCGACGTGCCCCAGGGCATGGGCGTGATCTTGCGCACCGCTGGCGCCAACCGGACCAAGGCTGAAATCAAGCGCGATTATGAATATCTTATGCGGCTTTGGATGACGATCCGGAACCTGACACTTGAATCGACCGCACCAGCCCTCGTGCATGAGGAAGGTTCGCTGATCAAGCGCTCCGTTCGCGACCTCTACAATAAGGAAATCGGCGAAATCCTTGTTGCCGGCGATGAAGGCTATCGCGAGGCAAAGGGCTTCATGCGCATGCTGATGCCGAGCCACGCCAAGGCGGTACAGCCCTACAAGGAAAACGTGCCGATTTTTGCCCGCAACGGCATCGAAGCCCAGCTCGACAAAATGCTGCAGCCGCAGGTAACGATGAAATCGGGTGGCTACGTCATCATCAATCAGACCGAAGCGCTTGTGGCCATTGACGTCAACTCCGGCCGTTCCACCCGCGAACACTCGATTGAAGACACAGCACTACAGACCAACCTTGAGGCGGCTGAAGAGGTTGCCCGGCAATTGCGATTGCGCGACCTTGCCGGACTGGTCGTCATCGACTTCATCGACATGGAGGAAAAGCGCAACAACCGCGCAGTCGAAAAACGGCTGAAGGAATGCCTGAAACACGACCGTGCCCGCATTCAGGTGGGCCGCATCTCCCATTTCGGATTGTTGGAAATGTCCAGGCAGCGCATCCGGGCAAGCGTTCTTGAAAGCACAATGCAGCCTTGCGAAGCCTGCCATGGGACCGGTCATATCAGATCAGATTCGTCGGTTGCCCTTCATGTCGTGCGCGGCATTGAAGAATATCTTCTAAAGGATTCCGGCCATAATATTGTGGTGCGAACACCGGCAGCGACGGCGCTTTATGTCCTCAATAACAAACGCTCCAACCTATCGGAGCTGGAAGAGCGTTTCGGGCTGACAATCAGTATTGAGGCAGATCAGACACTTGGCGCGCAACATTTCCAGATCGTCAAGGGCGCCCAGTCGGATCAGCCGGTCACCATTACCGCAGATCAGTTGGTCGAAGCGCCCGATGATGCCGGCAGCGATGTCACGGAAGAACAAAACGATCAGGGTGAAGAAGGCGGCGGCAAGAAGAAACGCAGGCGCAGACGCCGCAGATCCGGCCGCAGCAGCGACAGTGAGGCCCAGCCGGACACGGCCGGTGATACGCCGGCAGAACCGGACAATGCCGGTTCAAGCTCCGATTCGGATACTGAAGACGGATCGTCAAGCGGCCGCAAGAGACGCCGCGGCAGACGGGGCGGAAGGAAAGGCCGGTCGAACGAGACCGTCGATGAGACAAGCGCCTCTGACACAGTTGATGCCGAGGCGGCTGCCGCCAACGAAACCGATGGCGAGATCGTCGCGGAGACAGCACCGTTTGAATCCCAGCCGGAAGCCGCTGAAAAGACGGATGAGACAACCGATGCCGCCATAACGGAAACCGCACCGGTTAAGCCAAAACGATCCCGCCGCAAAAAGACTGAACCGGCCGACGCCGACGGTGAAACGGTATCTTCCGCCGATGTGGCCGGACAGACCGCAGACAACGAGGCACAGGCGGCGATTGAGGAAAAACCGGCCCGGCGATCACGGCGCAAAAAGGCTGAACCGGCCGATAGCACCCCGCCACCGCCAGTTGAGCCCATGGTGACATCGGTGGTGCCGGAAAGTGAAGCCGAAACACCGGCAACCGAACCGCAGCGCAAGCAAGGCTGGTGGAGGCGCAAGAGCTTCTTTTAAGGTTGACGCCTGCCGGGAGCGGAACGGTTACAACGGCCGCTTTTGAGCTGTTGCCACCGCCCGCGCCGTTAAAAAGCCTAAATGACCTGACAATCACAACTTGATGAGGGGTATTCAATAGCCCTTTCAATTCAACATCATGTCATTTACGAGTTTCCCTTCAATGCTGACCGGTTTGCAACATTTCCGCCTGGGTCGTTCGATTGCCAATCTGGCGGTCGCGCTTTTATGCGCCATTCAGTTCGCCCTTGCCCCCATCGGGCAAGCGCAAGCGCAATCCCGCTCCTTGCCGATCGTGCGCGACGCCGAGATCGAAGCTCTGGTTGGCGACTATGCGCGCCCGATATTCAAGGCTGCCGGTCTGTCCCGGTCCGGCATCGATATCATCCTGGTCAATAACTCCAGTTTCAACGCCTTCGTTGCCGGGCGGCGCATGTTTGTAAACACAGGCGCGCTGATGATCGCAGAGACCCCCAATGAGATCATCGGCGTATTCGCCCATGAAGCCGGACATTTGGCAGGCAGGCACCAGGAGCGCCTAAGAGAGCAGCTCAAGCGGGCCGAAACCATCGCAATCGTGTCAATGCTGCTGGGCGCTGGCGCAACGGTCGCCGGCGCAGCGTCAGGCAACAATGCACTCGCAGGCGCCGGTGGTGGTATTGCCGCCGGTGGCGCGGAAGCCGCCAGACGCGGTCTTTTGGGCTATCAGCGCACCGAGGAGACAACGGCAGACCGCTCGGCGCTAAAGTATTTGCGAAAAACCAAACAGTCGCCAAAGGGCATGTTGCGCACCTTTGAGCGCTTTGCATCCGCATTATCGCTGTCGGGCTCCAGAACCGATCCCTACAAGCTTAGCCATCCCCTGCCCCGTGAACGCATCGCCAATCTTTCAAAGCTCGCCAAGGAAAGCCCCTATTACGGCAAGGCCGATCCGGCGGCACTACAGCAACGCCATGATATGGCGCGGGCGAAAATCGCCGCCTACACGCAAGGCCCGTCCGCAGTCACACGGATGTTCTCCAAAAACCGCCGCAGCGTGGCAGCGCGTTATGGCGATGCCATTTCGGCCTATCTTTACGGAAACCTCCGCGACGCGCTGAAAAAGACTGATGCCCTGATCAAGGCAGCGCCGAAAAATCCGTATTTTCACGAGCTTCGCGGCGACATATTGCTGAAGGCCAACAAGGCGAATGCAGCCGCAAAAGCCTATGCGCGGGCCGCCAAACTGGACAGAAGCCGGTCCGGCCTGTTGCAGGTCGGCTACGGGCATGCGTTGTTGGCCGCAGGCGATGCGGCAAGCACGAAAAAAGCATTGGGAATTCTCAGAAAAGCCGTCAATGCGGATCGTGAAAATCCGGCCGGTTATCGCCTTATGGCGCAGGCCTTTGGCCGGCTTGGTGACGTACCCAGCGCAGAGCTCGCCACAGCCGAGCAGCATTTTTACAGTGGCAAGTTTCAGGAAGCCAAGATTTTTGCGACACGCGCCCAGCTAAAGATGAAACGTGGCTCGCCCGGCTGGCTGCGCGCGGAAGATATCATCAAGTTCAAAATTCCGGGCAAGAAAAGAAAATAGGCCCAAATTTATGTCACTCCACGGAGCAGAAACATGAAACAGACAATCATTACAGCCGTTGGCGGGGTTGCCGTCTCAGCGGCCATGCTGATTTTGGGATTAAATCTGGGAAACGCCGACCCGGCTCCAGAACCCGTCATTATCGCCGCCGCCGAGGAGACGGAACTGGACCGGAGCGCTATTGAAGCGATTGTCCGCAACTATCTGCTCGAAAACCCCGAAATCATGCTGGAAGTGCAAACGGCACTGGAATCCAAACAGCAAGAAGCGCAAAAAGCCGCGCAAATAGCGGTAATCTCAAACCAATCGGCCGATATTTTCAACGCCAACTATGATGGCATTGCCGGAAATCCCGATGGCAAAGTCACCGTCGTCGAGTTCTTTGACTATAATTGTGGCTTTTGCAAACGCGCCATGGCCGATATGGATGCGATGATCCAAGAGGATTCCGACCTGCGGTTTGTGCTGAAGGAATTTCCGATCCTCGGGCCGGATTCCCAGAAGGCGCATGTCGTTTCAATGGCTTTTCGCGCACTCTACCCGGCCAAATATGCCGATTTCCACCGCGAACTGTTAAATGGCCCCGGTCGCGCCAATGAAGACAAAGCCATGCGCATCGCCGCCGAGTTTGGCGCAGACGAAGCCGCCATTCGCGCGGAAATGAAAAATCCGCAAATCCAGGAAGCAATCGGCAAAACCTACCAGCTCGCAGAGTCCCTTTCCATCACCGGAACGCCCTCATACATCGTCGGGCAGGAGGTCGTCTTCGGTGCGCTCGGTAAGGCGGTGTTGTCTGAAAAGGTGGCCAATCTGCGCGAATGCGATGACACGGTTTGCTGAAACCAGCCCCGTTCAAGGCAATTTCTCAAAATCATTGCCTGTGGACAGTTGCCGATGTTGCGATTTGGCCTTCCCGACAGGAGTTCTGCGGATTATAGCTAGGTCAGGTCAGTAGTGAGTGCTATTTAGCAAAAATCCATGTCAAAGACGATATATGTGTTAAACGGCCCCAACCTGAATATGCTGGGCCGCCGGGAACCTACAATTTACGGCGGCACAAGTTTGGACGATATCCGCACATCATGTATGGAAATCGGCCAACAGCTCGGTTTGACCCTTGATTTCCGCCAATCAAACCATGAAGGCGCGCTGGTAGATTGGATCCAGGAGGCGCAGGATAAAGCCGCTGGAATTGTCATTAATCCCGGCGCCTACAGTCATACATCGATTGCACTTCACGATGCCATCCGGGCGACCGGCCTTCCGGTGATCGAAGTTCATCTTTCAAATATTCATGCGCGAGAAACATTCCGCCACACCAGTTTCGTAACGCCGGTGGCTGTGGGAATGATTTCCGGGCTTGGACTACAGGGCTATGTTTTGGCGCTACGAGCCATTGCCGATATTGTTGAATAGATTGCCGGCCACATAAAAAGGGCAGAAGTCCATATGGGTACAAAAAAAACTGACGTTGATCAGCAGTTGGTCAGAGATCTGGCCGCCATTCTTGACGAAACCAATCTGACCGAAATCGAGGTCGAACAAGGAGAGATTCGCATCCGCGTTTCGCGTCAGGCAAGCGGGCAACTTGTGACATCGCAAGTTGCCGCCGCAGCACCGCCACCGCCTCAAGCGGCGGCCCCGGCAGCCGCCGAGCCGGCCGCGCCAGCATCAGGGAATGCAAACGCAGTGCCTTCTCCCATGGTCGGCACGGCCTACGCAGCCCCCGCCCCCGGCTCCAAACCATTCGTCGAGGTCGGGCAGAGTGTCAGCGAAGGCCAGACCCTGCTGATCATCGAGGCGATGAAGACAATGAACCAGATCGCCTCACCGCGATCAGGCACTGTCACCAAAATCCTGTTCGAGGATGAGCAGCCGGTCGAGTATGGCGAACCGCTCGTCATCATCGAGTAGAGGAAACGCTCTAGATGTTTCAGAAGATCCTGATCGCCAACCGTGGCGAAATCGCGCTCAGAGTGCTTCGTGCAGCCAAGGAATTGGGGATTTCGACGGTGGCGGTGCATTCGACGGCCGATGCTGACGCCATGCATGTGCGGCTGGCCGATGAAAGCGTATGCATTGGCCCCCCGCCCTCGCGCGACAGCTATCTGAACGTCCACCAGATTGTCACCGCATGCGAGGTGACCGGCGCCGACGCAATCCACCCGGGCTATGGGTTTCTGTCCGAAAACGCCAAATTCGCCGACATTTTGGAAGCCCACAAGATCACCTTCATCGGCCCGTCAGCCGACCATATCCGCGTCATGGGCGACAAGATCGAAGCCAAGGCCACGGCAAAGCGGCTCGGAATTCCGGTGGTGCCGGGTTCCGACGGAGCGGTAACGG
This sequence comes from Rhizobiaceae bacterium, assembly GCA_963669455.1. Taxonomy (GTDB): domain Bacteria; phylum Pseudomonadota; class Alphaproteobacteria; order Rhizobiales; family Rhizobiaceae; genus JAWKWH01. Next base: position 1,979,716 of record OY770026.1, on the reverse strand, counting down.
AGGAAAACGACGCCAAGCGCATTGCAGCAGAGATCGGTTATCCCGTCATAATCAAGGCGTCCGCCGGCGGTGGCGGCAGGGGCATGAAGGTCGCCAGGAGTGAGGATGATCTATCCGTGGCACTGGCCACGGCACGTTCCGAGGCCGGAGCCGCGTTCGGCGATGATGCCGTCTATATCGAGAAATATCTCGGCAAACCCCGCCATATCGAAGTGCAGGTTATGGGCGACGGGGCCGGCGAGGCGATTTATCTTGGCGAACGCGACTGCTCCCTGCAGCGCCGGCATCAAAAAGTGTGGGAAGAAGCGCTGTCGCCGGCGCTGAACGAGGAAGAGCGCACCCGCATCGGCGAGATCGTCGCAAAAGCGGTTGGCGACCTTGGATATTCAGGCGCCGGGACAATTGAGTTTCTCTATCAGGACGGGGAATTCTACTTCATCGAAATGAACACCCGCCTTCAGGTCGAGCACCCGGTTACAGAAGCGATAACGGGAATTGATCTGGTCAATGAACAGATCAGGGTAGCCTCCGGCGGCGGTCTTTCGGTCGCCCAGGAAGATATTAATTTCTTTGGTCACGCGATTGAATGCCGAATCAATGCGGAAGATCCGGTCACCTTTGCTCCCTCGCCCGGCACGATTTCACATTATCATATGCCCGGCGGCCTTGGTGTCCGCGTCGATTCGGGCGTCTACTCCGGCTACAAGATCCCGCCCTTCTACGACAGTCTGATCGGCAAACTGATCGTTCACGGGCGTAACCGGGTTGAGTGTATGATGCGGCTGCGCCGCGCGCTCGACGAGATCGTGGTCGACGGGGTCAAAACGACCCTGCCGCTGTTCCGTGAATTGGTCGGCAATGCCGATATCGCCAATGGTGACTACGATATTCACTGGCTGGAAAAATACCTGGCTGCAAAACAATAAGCTCAAAAATGGCCAAACGTCCTTACGCTCCGGGATTTCGCATATCAACGGACGTCTTGCTGCATGCCTACCGGCAGGGCATTTTCCCGATGGCGGAAGATGCCGATGATCCGGAGGTTTTTTGGGTCCGTCCCGAAGCTCGCGGGATCATTCCGCTCGATGGATTTTATGTCCCGCGCAGCCTGGAAAAAACCGTGCGCAAGGCTCTGTTTGATATCCGCTTCGACAGCGATTTCGATGCCGTTATCAAGGCCTGCGCCGAAAAACGCGACATCAGGCGCACGACATGGATCAACGCACCAATACGCGATGCCTATGGCGAATTGTTCAAAAAAGGACACTGCCACACCGTGGAAAGCTGGCTGGACGGTAAACTGGTCGGCGGTCTTTATGGCGTCACGATTGGCGGCGCCTTTTTTGGCGAGAGCATGTTTTCGAAAGTCCGTGATGCGTCCAAGGTTTGCCTTGTTCACCTGGTCCGGCATTTACGCGAGAGGCATTTTTGCCTTCTCGACACGCAATTCACCACGGATCATTTGGCCCGTTTCGGTACCATCGAGGTAACCCGCGCTGACTATGAGCTGCTACTTGCTGCGGCCCTGCGCGAAGACGCCACGTTTTGATCCTGTTGAGGGTTTTTGCGGCCTGACGCAGTTTTTGCTCTAATTTGCCTTCGGTGCTGGAACACTGGAGTCCAGTTTGCAGTTTTTAAGCCACACATCGTAAATCGGATGTTCGACGGCATTCAGCCCCGGGCTTTCGGCAAACATCCAGCCAGTGAATATCCGGCGGATTTTCCGGTCCAGTGTTATCTCGTCGACTTCGACGAAACTGTCGGTTTTAGGCTCCTCCTCGGCCGGCCGTGAATAGCACACCCTTGGCGTCACCTGCAGCGCACCGAACTGAACTGTTTCATCGATATAGACATCGAATGTGATGATCCGGCCGGTAATCTTGTCGATACCGGTAAATTCAGCCACCGGATTTGCGATTCGCTCGGCATGGGCCGGCACAACTGCCAGTCCGGCAAAGAGCCCAACCGCTCCGACCGCAATTAATCTGATTGTCTTCGACGTCAAGTCAGTGGTTGCGAACCGCATGTTCCCCGTGATCCGTAGCTAATGGATACCCGCCGCCACTCGCGCCGGAATACGTCACTTCGATTACCTGCCAATTGTGGCGACAACCGCATCTCGTATAACTTTATTATGCACCGGGAGCCGGATTATTCCGGTTTCCAGGCATCGTATTCTCCGGTAACCCTTGGCCGCTTTTCATTCGACGCTATCGACCCTTTGGGCCGGTATGCGGCGGGGGTTCCGGTGGGATTGGCAATATGCTCCTGCTGCCATTCAAATGGCTGGTAGCCATCATCAACCGGCACCCTGTCGGTACGGTAATGGATCCAGCCATGCCAACCAGGCGGAATGGCAGAGGCTTCCGAAGTACCATTATAGATGACCCAGCGCCGCGTGCGGCCTTCCGAATCAACGCCCCCTTGATAATAGATATTGCCGAACTGATCTTCACCAACCCTGGTGCCCTTGCGCCAGGTATGAAACCGAGTGTTGAGGGTCTGGCCGTTCCACCAGGTAAAAAACTGCGTGAGGAAACTCATCGGATTGCAAACCTCTAGATGCTCACCGCCTTATGCCGGGCGGCGGGCCGGTTGGCAAGACGGCAAAGCCAATTCTCCAACATCGCCGGAAAGCCGCAATGTCCGAATGGCAGAAATATGGTTCTACCATCCGGCAAAACATTCACAGCGGAAATGTTTAACATTCAAAATAATGATTATAAAAACCAAATTAATGTTGATACCAATTTCGCTTGTAAGCAATGATTATCGGAGGGTTGGTATGAAGTTCCTTATTTCTTTTCTTGTTTTATTTGCATCCTGCTTATCGGCGTCTGCTGAAGCGACAACCTACAAAATAGATGCGCGCCCTGACAGAATGCGTCTTTATAATTTCAGCGATCATTCCGTCTATTTTGAATTCTACCTGCACTTGCCCTTTTTTCTCTACACAGGAAATGACGATGACTATGCCACCGGCAAGCTGAACTGGGGGGTAACCGTTCCACCCGGCAAATTCGCCGATGTGGAGCCAAGTCACTTGGAGCGCGCCAAACACACATCCTTGTGGTTGAAAGGTGGACACAGTGAAGTGAACACAATCATCTGGGAGTCGGAAGCCAAGGCCCGGCATTTCAGCCTGGTCAAGTTTAAGGAATGGGCCCAAGGCGAGCTCTCCGGCGGCGTTGACGACCTTCTGGGCAATGTCTGGCAGCTTATTTCCGGCAATCATGACGAAGAGGTCATAGACGGCATGGTCGGATATGTGGTCAATCTGTCCGTAGACCATAGTTTCGTCGCGTACTGGGACAAAAAACACCGCGCGGAAAAAGGAACTCTGGACACAGCCCTGGTGCATCCGAGCCGGCGGCATTTCACCCTCTACGAACATGATTCCTTTCGAGGAACCCCTTTCGCCGTGGCCTATGACGATCTTGATGATTTTGACGACGATTTCGAGAAATTCAACAATGTCACCTCATCGGCGATCGTCCACAGACACAGTTGGAAATTCTTCCGCAGCGCTGACTACAAAGGCGACAGCACGGTGCTGCACAGCAACCATCGCTATCCGAACGCAGCGGCGATGGGCATCAAGGACAATACGATTTCATCGTTCAGGAAACACTATTAAAGCGGTTTTCGCTCAATTCAGGGATTGGAGAGCAGCGCGGCCAAACGGTTTTGCTGCTCTACTTTCCTTTAAGCCAACCGGCCGGGGCTAGAGCACATCCGGCTATTGCAGGCGGCGCTCAAACACCAGCGCCGGAATGCCCGATTGAGGGTTGCCGCAATTTTCGGTCCGGCCGGTTTCGGTAAATCCATATTGCCGGTAAAACCCGACACCACCATGATTTGCCGCCTCCACCTCAAGCCGGAGCAAGCGTGCCTCAGGGAAGCACTGGCAGATTTCGCCAAGCAACATCGCACCGGCACCACGTCCCTGCGCGTCGGGGTGGACATAGAGCTGATGCAGCATCGCCACCTCTTTTTCCACCATCCCCGCATAGGCCATGCCAACGATTTCACGTCCGGTATCAGCCACGATGAATTCCGAGTGCGGGCGTTGCAGATTTTCTGCAAGAGCCTTGGGAGAATGCCACGCGGCGGTGATTTCGCTTACCCGGTCACGGCCATAGATATCATCATAGGTCGCATGCCAGGTAAGCCCGAGCAGTTCGCTCACCGCATCGATATCAGCACTGGCGGCAGAGTGGATGAAGACCGTCATTCAACGCCAAGTTTCTGCTTCACCAGCGCATTAACCGCCTGGGGGTTGGCCTTGCCGCCGGTCGCCTTCATCACCTGACCGACAAACCATCCGGCCATGGAAGGCTTGTTTTTGACCTGTTCGACCTTGTCGGGATTGGCCGCAATCACCGCATCGACCGCCGTTTCGATAGCGCCGGTGTCGGTCACCTGTTTCATGCCGCGCTCTTCGACAATTTTTGCCGGATCGCCACCCTCGGTCCAGACGATCTCAAACAATTCCTTGGCGATCTTGCCCGATATGGTGCGCTGGCTGATCAGATCCAAAATAGCGCCCAGTTGCGGCGGCGAGACCGGCGTCTCTTCAATGCTCTGGCCTGCCTTGTTGAGCGCACCGAGCAGATCATTGATCACCCAGTTGGCCGCAAGCTTGCCGTCCCGGCCAGCCGACACCTGCTCGTAGAAATCAGCAATCGCGCTTTCCGAAACGAGGATTGAAGCATCATAGGCCGACAGGCCCATCTCCGAAATAAGCCGGGTTTTCTTGTCATCCGGCAGTTCGGGCAAATCGGTGGCAAGCGCATCGACGAATGCCTGGTCGAACTCGAGCGGCAACAGGTCCGGATCGGGAAAATAACGGTAATCATGCGCCTCTTCCTTTGAGCGCATGGAACGGGTTTCACCCTTGCCCGGATCAAACAGCCTCGTTTCCTGATCGATTTTACCGCCATCTTCCAATATCGCGATTTGCCGCCGCGCCTCATAGTCGATCGCCTGTCCGACAAAGCGGATGGAATTGACATTCTTGATCTCGCAGCGCGTACCGAAATCCCCGCCAGGTGCACGAACGGAAACATTCACATCCGCCCGCATCGAACCTTCATCCATATTGCCGTCACATGTGCCCAGATAACGCAAAATCGTGCGCAATTTGGTCAGATAAGCCTTTGCCTCATCTGCCGACCTGATGTCGGGTTTGGAAACAATTTCCATCAGCGCGACACCGGAGCGGTTAAGATCAACATAGGACATGGTTGGATGTTGATCATGCATCGATTTACCGGCATCCTGCTCAAGATGCAGCCGTTCGATACCGATTTCGATGTCTTCAAACTTGCCTTCGCGATCCGGACCGACGGAGACCGTGACGGTCCCCTCGCCCACAATCGGCTGCTTGAACTGTGAAATCTGGTAGCCCTGCGGCAAATCCGGATAAAAATAGTTCTTGCGATCAAACACTGATTTCAGATTGATTTCGGCTTTGAGGCCGAGCCCGGTGCGCACGGCCTGACGCACGCATTCCTCATTGATCACAGGCAGCATTCCAGGCATTGCCGCATCCACCAGACTGACATTGGCATTGGGTTCGGCGCCAAACGCGGTCGAAGCGCCTGAAAACAGCTTGGCCTTCGAAGCCACCTGGGCATGGACCTCCATGCCGATTACGATTTCCCAATCGCCGGTGGCACCGGGAATAAGGCGTTTTGGCTCGGGCGTACGGGTATCAACAAGGGTCATGAACAATCCGGGAGATTTGGTTATAAATTTTAAAAACTCCTAGTGAAACCGGCGATCCATGGCAAGAACTCCGACTGTGTCTTTTTACACTCCGGCTCGATATCACTTGACCTAAATCAAGGAAATGTCCGCGAATTGATGGATGTTGGCGTTAGTAGATGATCACCCTAGAGAGCTCAAATGCTTGGCACTAGAGCGTATCCCGGTGGTCACCAATCAGTCGGCAAAGCACGGTATATTGCCGAAACCGCGATATGTTCCGGCATCTAAAGAATGAAGTCGGGAGCGAACAACCAAACGGTTGACCTCACGACCAACAGTCCCTCCAACTGGCCCGGCTCAATGATCCGGGCTTCTTTTTATCCGGTCGCTATGTAGTTTCGGATTTCTTCAGCCTCGCGCTCGGCTTCCTCGATTCGGCGTTTGACCACATCACCGATTGAAATAATCCCGTCCAGCTTACCGGCTTTTTCCACCGGAAGATGCCGGAAACGGCCACGTGTCATGATTTCCATGACCTGGTTGATCGAATGGTCATCGTTGCAGAGCTTGACGCTTGCCGTCATTGCCTCCCGCACCGGCTGGTCGAGTGCTCCTGCTCCATCCGCAGCGATTAAAGCAACGATGTCGCGCTCCGACAGGATACCGCAAATTACGCCATCATCGCTGGTCACGACCAATGCGCCAATCTTGTTTTCGGCCAGGACATTCATGGCCTCGGAAATGCGGGCTTCGGGCTGAAGCGTAACGACATTGTGGCCCTTTTCATCCAGAATGGATTTTACGTTCATATGTCTGTCCTCCTGCGCAAGTTGAACACCCCGGGGACTCATATGGTGCGCTGAACATGGACAATTGGCAAGAGGCAAAGTGAGGGTCAGTGGCTCCCAATTGGGGGGCTGCCGTTTCTAATGGTTAGCAAGTGCCAGGACGCCGGTCGAACAGGCCAAGGCCTAGAAAACCGGCTAAAAATCCACCAATATGCGCTTGCCAGGCGATTGACCTTATCTCGCCCGGCACAAGATATCCAAGTCCGGAAATGAGATTGACGCCGAACCAAACGGTGAGAAACACCACAACGGTGCGGTTTTGCAAAACACCGGCCAATGTCAGCCGCCGGGAGGAAAATGCCGGCCTATCACTGGTGCGGTCAACGCTGAAGCCAAACCGCGCCGCTGCCGCCATGGTGCCGGATACCGCACCTGATGCGCCAATCACCATAGCGGCTTCATCCATAGAGACCAGATAATGCAGCAGCACCGCCGCCACCGAGGTGAATATCCAAAAGCCGGCAAATTTCAACGCGCCAATCCGATTGGCCAGCGGTGAGCCAAAAGTGGCAAGCCAGATCATGTTGATAGCCAGATGCACGCCGTCGCCGTGCAGCACAGAATAGGAAACGAGTGAGATAAAGGCGAAAACATCCAGTTCAAATCCGCCAAAATAGCGCAGCGGAATAAAAGCCGTACGCAGCAGCAGCGCAAAATCCTGCTCAGGCGACAAAACAAGTGACCGGATTGCATGAACAGCAAGACACAGCGCGATCATCGCGACGACAACCGGCGCAATCTTGAACATCGGCTCGCGCTGCTTTTCACCCGATGATGGTTGTTGCGCCTGTTTCAACGAAAGCACCCTTTTTCCCGTCCCGACCATATGCAACCGGCGGCGATCCAATACAAGCCGCCACGGTCCGCGCAAAAAGAAACCGTTCAAAGTTTCCCTTGAACGGTTTGGTCGAGTCCCTACTCACCCGGAGTTTTCCAGAAGGCCGGCAAAAGAGCCGAAATGTGCTGCGGAGCAAATGCTCCCCGAAGTTGCAATCACCATACACTCACCAATTGCTCTGGCAATCGAAACTCTTTGTTAACCTTAACGCGGCCGGCCGGTGAACAACGCCAGATTGAAGCTGGCATAAAACCTGCTGCCCAAGTCATGTAATCGCCCTGACGTCCCATTGTGTACGGAAAAGAGACAGGGCTGCGGCAATTGGCAGGGAAACCGGACAATGAAGCAAAGCGGATCAATCGAACTGTTCCAATATTGGAACCAGCTTCGCGACGGCAGGGCAGCGCCTGAGCGGACGGAAATCGAACCGGCGGACATTAAAACACTTCTGGCTGACACATTTATTTTGGAGACAGACAGTCGCGGCGAACCGGTTTTCCGTCTAGCGGGAACACGCATCTGCGCCATATTCGCTCGCGAATTAAAGGGCTTTGCGTTCAACTCATTGTGGTCAGAACGCGACAGCATCATGTCGATCAAACTGGCGGAAGACACGTTCAACAACGGTTCGGTGGTGGTCATGACCTTTGAAGGCCGCAGCATCAAAGGGCGCAATCTGGATTTTGAACTATTGTTGATGCCGCTTGCCGGCGGCAGGGATGCTCAACGGGCGCTGGGTTCGATCGTCCCGGTCAAACGCCCCTTCTGGCTGGGTGTCGACGAAATCAAGACCTGCTTCATAACCTCAGTGCGGATCGCCAACCCGGATCTCGAACCGGCAATTATTAAAAATATACCAACCATTCCAGCTCCGCCCCTTTCCGGCGTTGAACAACAAACGTCGCATCTTCCCGCCACCGGTGAAACAATGCGGCGCGTTAGGCATTTGGTCGTCCTGGAGGGTGGCAAACAGAAGTAATGGATTACCGCGGCAATCCTTACATCTTGTTAACTGGTTTCAGCTTAGATTCCAGATAAGAAACACCAACCATCAATGGAATAAGTAGAACCATGACATCGTTGGGTCCTGATGTAACCACTGATAGTGATGAAGAGCGCAACTTTCAACGCGTTAACATCAAGGTTTACGGCCGCTTTATGCTTGAAGACCGGACAGAACACCCCTGTCAGGTCATGCAAATGTCTCCCGGTGATATGATTTTGCGCACCAGCCGCATAGGAGAGCCCGGAGAAAAGGTTATCGCCTATATCGATCATATCGGGCGGGTTGAAGGTGTGCTGACACGCACCGCAGACGATGGCTTTGCCATGACCTTCGTCGCTTCGGATCGCAAAAAAGACAAGCTAGCCGCCCAGTTGACCTGGCTTGCCAACAAGCACGAACTCGACCTCCCCGAAGACCGCCGGCACGAACGTGTTGCTCCGCGCAATCCCATTTCCGTGCTTAAAATGGAAGATGGCCGTCAATATCAGTGCCGTATCATCGACCTGTCACTTTCCGGTGCAGCCGTTGAAATCGGCATCCGCCCGGCACTCGGCGGCCAGATTATACTTGGCACCATGCGCGGACAGGTGGTTCGGCACTTCGACGAAGGCATCGCGATCGAATTCGCTGCTGTGCAGGCTGCCGAAACGATCGAGCGCGAATTTGGCGATCAGGCTGTCGCCTAAGCCCGCCCCTAGCTGAACCCGCATCACCCGTTCTTTCACTGACGGCAACACCAGTTGCGCGTCAGTTCGCGTCAGCGCTTTTGGTGGCCGCACGCCCGCAAACGACAATCCACACGCGGAAAAACCATAATCCACCATAGCGGTTGTGATTCCCGCACCCCGTCAAACTTCAAACTAGAGTGTTTTTGCGGCAATTAGAGCATTTTTGATGAAACCGAGCCATCAAAAACGCTCTAAGCTATTGTTTTGGCGCATTTTCGCGAGCGCAAAAGTCTGCAACTTTTGCTGAAAATGCTCTAGAACCGCAACAACGCCTGTATCCGCGTGGAACCATTGAAACATTTTTCGCACATATGATTCTGTCTGGGCGAAAATATCCCAAATTGCAGCGCGCAGAACTCACATTCGCCAAACCCATCTCGGTCAATGCGCTTGAAAGCACGGCACTTTCCGCAGCACGCCGTTGAGACCCGCGCAATTTGATGTAAATTTGAACCATATTTTATTCTTATTCTATTCTTAGTTTAGTATAATAATGATAGTTTTTTATATAATAACAGGTTGAATTGTATGATTTTTTTATTCAAAGTATACTTCGAATTTTTGCTCGAACTAAATAACCACGTGTCATGTTTCCTCCAGACAGGGAGACAAGACAATGAAAAGCTCAATCAAAAACAATATTGCGGCTTTGGCATTGGTGATGGCTGCGGCTTTGCCGGTTTCGGCTCATGCGGCGGGGACATCAATGCGAACCGGCGTCATCACAACACAGCCCGTGGGACATTACCAATTGTGCAAGCGCATTCCCGAAGAGTGCCGCCAGAAAACCTCGCAAAAAAAACCCGTGACCCTGACCCGGAAATTGTGGGCGCGGATGATTGAAATCAACAATGCATTCAATATTTCGGTCGCACCGCGCACCGACCAGGAAATGTGGGGCCAGCCGGAATACTGGTCCTATCCCAGCTATCAGGGTGATTGCGAAGACTATGTGCTGGCCAAGCGCCGCGCCCTCATGGATGAAGGCGTTCCGGCCGGAAGCCTGCTTATCACCGTTGTTCGCCAGCCAAATGGCGACGGGCATGCCGTTTTGACGGTCAGAACCAACCTTGGTGACTACATCCTGGATAATATGGAACCCCGAATTCTCGCCTGGACCGATACTGACTACCGCTATCTGAAGCGGCAATCGACGGGAAGTTCAGGAAAATGGGTGAAGATCAAGGATGGCCGCCCGACCATCGTTGGAAGTGTAAAAAGGTAAATTCGAAAAGCCGGTCGAGTCCCACCCTCCCCGTCCCCTTCGACCGGACCTAGGAGCCGGCCTGCTGTCCCCAGGCCGGCTCCGTCTCGTTTGGGGTTCATGCGGGGTAGAGATCAACTGACGGGAGCCAGGCCGGCCATAAAACGCCGGGCGTTTTCGATATAATGGCGGGCAGACCAGCGCAGTTTTTCAATCATCTCGTCATCAAGCGTTTTAACGGACTTGGCAGGTGAGCCGACGATCAATGAATTATCGGGAAACTTTTTGCCTTCTGTTACCAGAGCCCCGGCTCCAACAAGGCAGTTTTTGCCGATAACGGCACCGTTTAGAACAATCGCCCCCATGCCGATCAGGCAATTTTCACCTATCGTGCATCCGTGCAGCATGGCGCGATGGCCAACGGTACAGCCTTTACCGATGGTTAGCGGAAACCCCATATCCGTATGCAACACCGAGTGTTCCTGGATGTTGGACCCTTCCCCAATGGTGATTGGCTCATTGTCACCGCGCAAAACAGCGCCGAACCAGACCCCGGCATCCCGGCCAAGTAGCACATTGCCGATCAGCACCGCATCCGGAGCGATCCAGTTGCTTTCTTTTGCGTCGAACACCGGCGCAATCCCGTCCAGTTGATAGATCGGCATGTTGTTGCTCCTAGCAATTTGATTCCAGCATTTGCATCCCATTTGCGGGAGCGCCATGCAAGCACTCATCAATCTGCCAGATTTTACCCTCCATTTACCATGTTCGGGCAACACTATCCGCTAAGGCATAGCGAATTGCGTCCGTATTTTTTTGACTGGGCGGCACGCGGGACAGTCGATCAACAAATGACAGCGACCAAAAACACAGGCTCTGCACCCGTTGAAATGATCGATTCGTCGTTCATGCTGAAAATTTTTTATTGTTTTCTGGCAATGGCCGGCCTGTCGCTCCTGATCAGTTTTGCAGGCAAACAGTTGGGGCAATCGATCGTGATGGCAGGGCACACGGCCGATCAGTCGATCCATGAAATTGTCATTGGCAACAATGTGCTGGTTGTGCCGGCAAACGAGATCCGGTTTGAAGGCGGCCGGCGCAGCGGCGTCACCGGCAGGCTTGATACCTACCTGACCTGGCCAGCAATGTCAGGCTACACCGCAGACAAGCGCGGCGATTTCGACCATGCCAATGGATCGCGCAATATACTGTTCATTTCGTTTGGCGAGCGCCTGATGTCCCGTGACATGTCGGGCCGGATGGAACCAATCTACAACGCACTGATCGACAACAAAGGGCGGCCGGGGCCGGCAGGAACGACAGTTTATGATTTCAAGGAAAAAACCGGCTATTTGAATGAAGTGCTTGTTGTTGCCAAAAATGGTCGAAACGGCCTTTTTGTCGCCAGATGCCTTAGCGGACAAGTAGCGCAAAACTCGCTCGCTCCATGCGAGCGGGATATCCATCTTGGCGACAATTTGTCGATGTCATTCAGATTTCCCCAGCGCCTGCTGGCGAATTGGCAAATGCTGGAGACGAATATGCGCGTTTATGCGGCAAAAAGGCTGAAAACCGGCAGGTAAAACGGGCCATGCACCCGCCGATCACCTACTCCAGATCGATATCGAGAATGGCCATCGAAAAATTATACGACAGATCGCCATCGTCATCATCACGGAAAACAACGCCTAGAAATTCCTCGCTGAGATATACCTCGCAGGAATCATCCTTCTGCGGCCGGGGCTTGATTTGCAGGTTCGGGTTTTGAAACGTCCGTTTGAAATAGGCGTCAAGTTTCCTCAGCTCATCGGACTTCACCGCAATCTCCCCTGATCAATGCGTTTCAGGCAAAACGATCTTTGCCCTGTGCGGCTTCTGGCATGGCCGGGACGAGGCTGTAAACCCTTGTCGGCAGATTTGATCGAAGAAACAAGGCCCGCCATTTGACGCGCATTATTCGCAGTCTCCCGCCTGCAACAGCTGGTCCATCTGCCGGGATGGCTCATCGCAACCGGTTTCACCGACCACGCGCGCCGGCACACCGGCCACTGTCTTGTTGGGCGGTACATCGGCAAGCACCACCGACCCGGATGCAACCTTGCTGCAATGGCCGACGGTAATATTACCGAGGATTTTTGCACCGGCACCAATCAGAACGCCGCAACTGATCTTCGGATGCCGGTCGCCGCCCGCCTTGCCCGTACCGCCAAGGGTGACACCATGCAGGATAGAGACATTGTCGGCAATGGCCGCCGTCTCGCCGGCAACGATACCGGTAGCATGATCAAAGAAAATCCCGCGCCCCATTTTTGCAGCCGGATGGATATCGGTCTGAAATACGCTAGAAGACCGGCTTTGCAGATAGGAAGCGAGGTCGCGCCTGTTGTTGCGCCACAGCCAGTTTGCCAGCCTGTGGGTCTGGATCGCATGAAATCCCTTGAAATGCAGCAAGGGCATGAAAAACCGGTCGCAGGCCGGGTCGCGGTCATAATAGGCTTGGATATCGACCCTGACGGTCGTACTCCATTCCGGCTCATCCTTGACCATCGCCTGATAGGTCTGGCGGATGATATCCGCACCGAGATCATCATGCGCCAGCCGCTCCGAAATGCGATGAATGATCGCGTCTTCCAGGTTTTCCTGGTTGAGTATCGTTGTCGACAAAAATGTGGTCAGCAACGGATCATTGGCAACCGCCTCTTCCGCCTCCGCCTGGATTGAAGACCAGATTGGATCAACCGGCCGCAATTTCGGTGATTTTTTCTCGCTTGCCGTGCTCATCGCACACTCCTACCTAAACTGCCCAGGCCAGCGCCTTGTTATTTCCAAAAGCATACGCCAGAACAGCCGTCAATTGAACCGCAATCGGCTTAACCTTTGGATAAATGGTTTTGAATGGTGAACAGTCAAGAAAATGTCCGGTGGTCATCGATGCCATCATCCATACTATTTGATTTGAGCGGGCATGTCGCAACCCTGACACTCAATCGGCCATCGAAGAAAAATGCCGTAACCGGCGAAATGTGGCGGCTGATCACCTCGATTTTTGACGATTTGAGCACCAAAACCGAGGCGCGCGTTGTGATCCTGCGCGGTGCCGGCGAGGATTTTTGCTCAGGCGCCGACATCAGCGAATTCGCCAAATTGCGTCGCGATACCAAGACGGCAAGATCCTACGAAGACGACAATGACAAGGCATTCGCCGCCATCGCCGATTGCCCGCTCCCGGTGATCGCAGCCATTCGCGGCGTTTGTTTTGGCGGTGGTTTCGGCATCGCCGCGGCGGCCGATCTGCGCCTTGCCACACCGGATGCGCAGTTTAGCGTGCCGGCGGCAAAGCTAGGGCTTGCCTATCCCGCGCGCGCCATGGCGGACATCGTTCATGCACTCGGAGGCCAGATGGCGAAATACCTGGCATTTACCGCCGGGCGAATAGATGCACCACAGGCAAAAGCGGCAGGGTTTTTGCTTGATCTCGTCGATGGCGGGGAAATTGACCAGCGTGCAGCAAGGCTCGCCGCGGCAATCGCTGAAAACGCACCATTGTCGGTAACAGCATCGAAGGCATCGATCAAGGCGGTGCTGTCAGGGCAGGCAGATGACTTCGAGCGCGCCAAGGTGCTTGGAAAAATGACGTTTGACAGCAGCGATTATGCCGAAGGCCGGGCCGCTTTTGCTGACAGGAGAGCGCCGCGCTTTTCAGGAAAGTAGCGGTTGCACCATCAGCTCAGAACGCTTTCTCACTGCTGAAGAAATCGAGAATAGCATCGGCAAATATATCGTTGCGGTCGCCAACCACCATGTGACCTGCCCCACCGACATCGACCATTTTCGAATTAGGCGTCATTTCGATGAACTCTCGGGCATGTTTTTCCTGAACGATTTCCGAATTCATACCCCTTACCAGCAATACCGGCATGTGGAGCCCAGACAGCGCGGATATGATCTGCTCCATAAATTCCTGCCCGCCTGCCCGCACGCCGCGCGTCTCGTCCATGAAGGCGGGATCCCAGTGCCAGCGATAGCGCCCGTCTTCTCCAAGCCGCAGGTTTTTTCGAAGCCCTTCGACAGACGATGGCCGTTTTCGATGCGGCAGATAACGGGCGATGGCGTCGGAGGCCTCCTCAAGACTGGCAAAGCCGGCATTCATGTTCTCACGCATAAAGCCGCGAATGCGCGCCACCCCGCTCTGGTCCATGCGAGGGATAATATCGACCATGACAAGGGACTTGAGCAGCGGCCCGAAAAATATCTCCGCGCCCAGCGCAGCAAGCCCGCCCAGTGACGCGCCGACAAACACCGGAGCCATATCGTAGCGGCGTGCAGTTTCGCGAGCGATTCCAGCAGCATCCTCTGCGTAGCAGCGAAAGGAATAGTCGCCGTCTTCGTCCCAGTCGCTGTCGCCATGGCCTCGCTGATCAACCGTGAATGCACGCATCCCGGCCCCGGCAACGCGTCTGGCGGTTTTGTTCCATGCATGCCTGGTCTGACCGCCGCCATGAAGAAAAATGACAGGACGGCCGCCCCCATCCCAGAAATCAGCGATGAGCCGGCGGCCATTGGCTGCTTCGAATTCAAAATCTTGCTTGTCATTCAAAGCGGGTTCTCCGAAAGAAATTCAACGACCCTCTTTTTGAAGGTGGGATCGCCGACCGCACGCATGTGATCACACCTCTCGATCGAAAACGGCTGGCCATTGGGCAGCAATCTGGCCAGCGGTTCGGCAGCACCGGAAATATCGTCAACCGTGCCGACCGCAACAAGGGCCGGCGCTTCAATATTTCGCATATCTGCCTCGCCAAGCAGTTTTCGCGAGGTTTTTATACAAGCCGCCAATGCCTTTTTGTCAGACTTTGTCTGATCGGCGAACTTTCTAAACGCCTGCGCGCGCGCATCCGAAATCAAATCGGGATCGTCGGCAACAAGCGCTTTAGCGATCGGCCCCCAGTCGCCGACGCCTTCGACCATGCCGATGCCCAGACCGCCAAAAATCAGGCTTGCGACCCGTCCGGGATGTTCGAGCGCCATGAAGGCGGCAATCCGGGCGCCCATCGAATAGCCCATCACATGGGCGCGGCCGATCCCCAGGTGATCGAGCAGAGCCACCGCATCGGCGGCCATCAGCTCCGGTTGATAGTCGTCGCTGTCATGGCTTTTCGATGATTTGCCATGGCCACGATTGTCAAATGCGATGACGCGGTAGCCTGCCTGTTCGAGCGCTTTTGTCCAGCCGGTCGACACCCAATTGACGGCAAGGCTCGATGCGAACCCGTGGATAAGCAGAACCGGCTCACCCGCACCTTGATCGATATAGTCGAACTGAAAACCTGAATGAGTAAATTGCGCCATGATGCAATGGAAGATGGGTTTTTGTCAAAAGGCTTGGTAGCGCAGCTGGCCGGCAATAACCAGTCCACAGCCCGAGATAAATCGTTGACAATAGGTCATGAATTCGCTTGCAAGGCGTCCTTGAGAAAATGCCTTTGCCGGCCTATGAGAAACCATGCTTTTTTGTCCGCCACTCATACCAGCCCGCCTTGTTCGCCGTTACAAGCGCTTCCTTGCCGATGTTATTTTGTCAGACGGGTCCGAAATCACGGTTTCGGTGCCGAACACCGGCTCAATGATGGGCCTGACCGATCCCGGATCGAATGTTTGGCTGTCGCGCTCCGACGACCCGAAACGCAAATATGCCCATCGCCTCGAAATCGTCGAGGCCGACGGCACGCTTGTCGGTATCAACACCGGCCTGCCCAACCGTCTGACCGAAGAGGCCATTGCCGGCAAGCTGATATCGGATCTGGGCGACTATCCGGATCTGAAACGCGAGCAGCGTTACGGCGAAAACTCACGCATTGATATTCTGCTGTCGGGGCCGGATAGGCCGCTAACCTATGTCGAAGTAAAAAATGTCCATATGCGCCGTCATCAAGGTCTGGCTGAATTTCCAGACACGGTAACGGCAAGAGGTGCAAAACATTTGGATGAGCTTGCCCGCATGGTAGACGCCGGACACCGGGCCATTATGGTCTATTTGATCCAGCGCTCCGATTGCGAACGGTTTGCCCTTTGCCGCGATCTCGATCCGGCCTATAGCGCCGCTTTCGACCGGGCGCGCGCTGCGGGGGTTGAAGCTTTTGCGATACGGTGTCAAATCAGAAACGATTCAATTACGCCGGACCGTGTTATACCGTTCGACCAGTAAACAAAGGCAGTCGGCAAACAAGAGCAGCCGGTAAATAAGGGTAGATCGTGTGGTGACATATCAGCAGGCGGCCGATGCGCCGCTCAAGAATACGGGCAAGATCAAGCTTTATTCATCCGACGATTTCGCCGGCATGCGCGAGGCATGCGCGTTAACCTCCGCCTGCCTTGATGAATTGGCGGCAATCGTCAAACCGGGAACAACAACCGCCGAAATCGACCGCTTCGTCTTCGAATACGGGATGGACCACAATGTGGTTCCAGCAACGCTCAATTATCGCGGCTACACCAAATCAAGCTGCACCTCAATCAATCATGTCGTCTGTCACGGCATTCCAGACGACAAGCCGTTGCGCGAGGGTGACGTCGTCAATATCGATGTGACCTATATCCTGAATGGCTGGCACGGCGATTCAAGCCGCATGTACCCGGTCGGCCGGGTCAAACGTGCGGCAGAACGCCTGCTCCAGGTCACGCATGAATGCCTGATGCGCGGCATCGCCGCAGTCAAACCGGGTGCAAAAACCGGAGCAATCGGCGCGGCAATCCAGACCTTTGCCGAGGGGCAAAGATGCTCGGTCGTGCGCGACTTTTGTGGTCACGGCGTCGGCAAACTGTTTCATGACGCCCCCAATATTTTGCATTATGGCAGCCCGAATGAAGGGGTCGAAATGCGTGAGGGCATGATTTTTACCATCGAGCCGATGATCAATCTCGGCCGGCCGCATGTAAAAATTCTGTCAGATGGCTGGACCGCGGTAACAAGAGACCGCTCACTATCTGCCCAATACGAGCATTCGATCGGTGTGACCGCCGATGGCTGTGAAATTTTTACCTTGTCCAAAGCCGGTCTCGACCGGCCGGGCCTGCCGTCATAAGATGATCGGACGGGGTTGTAAAAGCGGGTCAGCATGAATGTCTGAGGGTGAGGCCGACAAACCAGATGAACGGGGGTTTTTCGCCGAGCAGCAGGCAACCCCGTCGATCGAGACATCCAAGGCGAAATCCGGTGAAACCCCGCATTATCTCGGCCATCGGGAACGGTTGCGTGAGCGCATTCGCGAAAGCGGCGCCGAAACGCTGGCCGACTACGAATTGCTTGAAGCAATGCTTTATCGCGCAATCCCCCGCTCCGACACCAAGCCGGTGGCAAAGGCGCTCTTGAACCGCTTTGGGTCGCTCGCCCAGGTGCTTGGTGCACCGGAGCATTTGCTCTGCGAGATCAAGGGGGTAGGCTCTGCCGTCGCCTTTGATCTCAAACTCTATGCCGCCGCCGCATCCCGTATGGCAAAAGGCGAATTGCGCGGACGGGAAGTCCTGTCGTCCTGGAGCCAGGTGCTGGAATATTGCCGGACATCGATGGCGTTTGAGGCGCGCGAACAGTTCCGCATCCTGTTTCTGGACAAAAAGAACGCGCTGATTGCAGATGAGGTACAGCAGACCGGCACGGTCGACCACACGCCGGTTTATCCCCGTGAGGTGGTGCGCCGGGCGCTGGAATTATCTGCGACCGCCATCATTTTGGTGCACAATCACCCCTCAGGTGATCCGACCCCCTCACGGGCGGATATCGAGATGACCAAGACCATCATCGACACCGCCAAGCCGCTCGGCATCTCGGTGCACGATCACATCATCATCGGCAAGGATGGCCACGCCAGCCTCAAGGGGCTGCAACTGGTTTAGAGAACCGCGGTTTCCCTAGCTCCCCGGACCACGGGTCTCCGTCGTCATATCCATTGCCTTGCGCAGACGTTCATCACGCCGGTAAATATCGGCGGAGTAGCCGATCGCGCCCGCCTGATCCGGCCAGGCGGTGAAATAGGCGACATAGACGGGGATTTTGTTTGCCACCTTCTGTTCCGCATGGCCTTTTTTCAGCTTGGCGACGATATCATTTTTGGACCATCCCAACACCGCCGCTGCCATGCCGCGCGGATCTTGCAGGCGGACACAGCCATGGCTGAACGCACGCACATTCTTTTTGAACAAGCCCTTGGACGGCGTGTCATGCATGTAGATCGCATGTTTATTGGGAAACAGGATTTTCAATTCGCCAAGCGCGTTTTTTGATCCCGGCCTCTGGCGCACGTCAAACGGCACCTTGCCGCCATACTGGCCCCAGTCGATCGCCGAAGACGAAACCTGCTGCCCCCGCGCATTGGTCACTTCATAGCCCGCGCGGTCCAGATAGCCCGGATCATCTACCAGCCGCGGCAGCATCTCGTTGACGATGATCGATTGCGGCACGCCCCAATAGGGGTTGAAATCCACCTGCTCTATCTCATCGTAGAAAAAGTTGGTCTGGTTGGATCGTTTGCCGACAACGATGCGCATCGACAATTGATCCTCCCCGCCCCTGACAAATGTCGCCTTGAAAGCCGGCTGATTGATGAACACGTAGGGATTGCCGAATTCCGATGGCAGCCAGCGCAACCGCTCAAGCGCCAGTTTCACCTTTTCGATGCGATCCGACTTCGTAACACCGGCCAGCGCGCCAACCGTTCTCGACCCGATAATGCCATCGGCTTTGAGTTTATGGGCTTTTTGAGCCGCCTTGATGATCGGCACCAATGACGGCGAATAGACCTCATTGTTGAAATTGGCGGTCAGCAGCAACCCATGCTCGGCGCGAAACGCGCCATCAGCCCGGCGCTCGATCAGGCGAAGGATTTTTGGGAATTCAGTACTGGCCTGGCCCGGCTTGATCAGCGTTTTCGGCGCGATAGTGATTTCGTTTCCGGCACTGGCGCGCAGCGTTTCCAGTTCACGGCGCAACGCCTGATAATGTTTGTTTTGGGGATGACGCGATTCCAGATAGGTCCGCACCTCCTGGGTATGCCCCAGTGTCTTCAAAACATTGACATAGTCGATCTTTTTGCGCGGCAGATCATGATAGCCCGAAAGCCTGTCGGCAATCACCCTGCCATTGACGGCATCGCTGACATAGCGCAGCACCCGCGCCGATAACGCCATTTCAAAACGCGCCAATTCGGCAAGCCGTGCTGCGGTATCATCCATCGAGAACCCCGCCTGCGGGACGCCAACGGCGTAGTCGGCAGGTTCAAGCGCGTGACTGGATGCATCACCCAGCACCCTCAACGCCTCGACAGCGCGGGCATTGGATGAAAAGCCACTGACCCAGATAAATCCCTGATTGGCGGAATAATACTCAACGATGGCCTTGGCGATGTCGGCTTCGGCGGGAATTTTTTCATCAGCGATCGCTGCAACGGATTCGGCAAATCCCGCCGCCCCTAATGCCGGCGTCAGGCTGCCGGCTTTCGCGGCCTCAGCGATGGTGGAAATCTTGATCGGCTTTGACCGGTCAATCTTGTATTTGTAATAGCTTGGCGCACTGATCTTGACGATCCGCTTTGGCTCGGGTTTTCGTGATTCGCGGCGGCCGAGTTGATTGCCACCGAACAAACGTTCAAACAGCCCTTGCGCGTCAGCCGCACCGGGCGACAGAACCAGGGTGGCCGCGATCAGTGCGACGGGCCAGGATTTCTTTGTTTTCAACAACATCATTGCGTTTTCCGCCACGTTCAATTGACCCTTACTGAAGGATGCCTGCCCTGTTTAACCCATCAACTTGCCCCGTTCCGTAGCCGGATTCTTCTCTATTGCAGCGCTTATAGGCGCGCCGATGGGCAACAATGCGACGAAACTGTATCGAAATTCTTAGCCACAGGTAAGCCACCGCCGGAAATTGATGATATCCATGCCGGCCTGTTGCAAAAAGGTCGCCACATTGTAGATAGCAGACCGGCCACCGCGCCATACCTAACCAGAGGCCGCCAGGCCGATGCGGCGGTTTTTGAAGAAGGCGGCAACGGCAAATCCCGACAGAATATGCCAAACGCCCCACCAGGCCGCCACGATCGCCATGCCGCCAAGACCATCGAAGAAATTGAAAATCAAAATCAGCCCGAGGCCGGAGTTCTGAATACCTGTTTCAATTGAAATCGCCCGCCGCTCGCGTTCGCCAAGCCTGCTGGCATAGGCAATGAAATATCCACCCGCCAGCGCAATACCATTGTGCAGCAGGACGATGGCAAACACCACGCCGACGAAACTGACAAAATGCTGCCAATTGGCAGCCAGCGCTCCGATCACGAAAGTCGCAAAAATCAGCATGGAGACAATCCGCATCGGTCCGCGCAACCGTGCCGCAAAAGCGGGAAAGCGTGCATTGACGATCATACCCAGCGCCAGCGGCACCACCAGCAACATGGCAACCGTTGCCGCCATCTGCAGTGGATCCACGCTGGTTTCGCGCACCAATTCAGCCGACGGCTCGTAAAGCGTTCCCCAAAACGCCAGATTGAACGGCGTCATGACGACGGCTGCCATGGTTGCCACTGCGGTCATCGAAACCGACAGCGCCGTCGCCCCTTCCGCGCGATGGGTAAAAAAGTTCGATATATTGCCACCCGGACAGGCCGCGACCATTATCATGCCAAGTGCGATGCTGGCCTGCGGTTTGATCGCGAGCACGATCAGGAACGTTGCCGCTGGCAGGAAAATAAACTGGGAGCCGAAACCGGCCAGAAAGGCGACAGGCGCATTTAATAGCCGCTTGAAATCCGCGATCTTCAGATCCAGCGCCACGCCGAACATGACAATGCCCAGTATGATGTTCAGCAAAAGCAGACTGCCTGCCGAAAAATTGAGCATCACTTCATCGACCGGCGCCATATGTCTAGTCCCGCAATCAGTTCATTTAGCAGACGTGACCTGTCCGCACCGACAGCTATCATAACGGTCAAAGCCGATCCAGCATGCCGGTACGCACTGGATTTTTGCGGATAACGGACTATTGAAGGCAATAGCCAGTCAACAAAACCTCCGGGAAGTTAAAATGACCGCACCCCTGCCCACAGATATTTTTCCACTCGGTGACGACGATACACCCTACCGCAAGCTCACCAGCGATTTTGTGTCGACCGATAATTTCAGGGGCCAGGAAATTCTGATCATTGAGCCCGAAGCGTTGCGTCTGCTCGCAGAAACCGCTTTTGGCGACATCAATCATCTACTGCGCCCGGGCCACCTCAAACAGCTGGCTGCCATTCTCGATGACCCGGAGGCAACCGACAATGACCGCTTTGTCGCCTATGATCTATTGAAAAACGCCAACATCTCAGCCGGCGGTGTGCTGCCGATGTGCCAGGACACCGGTACGGCGATCATCATGGGCAAGAAGGGCCGGCATGTCTGGACCGGTGGCGGCGATACCGGCATGCTTGGCCAGGGGACACGCGATGCCTATGAACGCCGGAATTTGCGTTATTCGCAGCTGGCACCGCTGTCGATGTTTGAAGAAAAGAACACGAAAGACAATCTGCCAGCCCAGATCGATATTTATCAGGAGGGCGAAGACGCCTACAAATTCCTGTTCATCGCCAAGGGCGGCGGGTCGGCCAACAAGACATTTTTATACCAGGGCACGCCGTCGCTGCTCACCCATGACCGGCTGATCGATTTTCTGAAAGAAAAAATCCTGACCTTGGGAACCGCCGCCTGCCCGCCCTATCACCTTGCAATCGCGATTGGCGGCACCTCGGCCGAAATGAACCTGAAGACGGTAAAACTGGCCTCCACACGCTATCTCGACACATTGCCGGTCACCGGCGGTGACACCGGCCACGCCTTTCGCGATCTTGAGATGGAAGCCGAAATTCATAAAATAACGCAGCAATTAGGTGTTGGCGCACAGTTTGGCGGCAAATATTTTTGCCATGACGTCCGCGTCGTGCGCCTGCCCCGCCACGGCGCCTCGCTTCCGATTGGGCTTGGCGTATCGTGCTCGGCGGATCGCCAGGCGCTTGGCAAGATCACCAAGGAAGGCGTTTTCATCGAGGCACTCGAAACCGATCCATCAAAATACATGCCCGAAATCGATGAGGCTGCGCTGACAAATCATGTGGTTCACATTGATCTCAATCAGCCGATGGCAAAAATATTGGCTGAACTAACGAAACATCCGGTCAAAACCCGGCTGTCGCTTAGCGGGTCGATTATTGTCGCGCGCGATCTGGCGCATGCGAAAATCCGCGAGCGGCTGGAAAACGGCGAACCGATGCCGGACTATTTCAAAAATCACCCGGTCTATTATGCCGGGCCTGCCAAGACGCCCGAAGGCTTTGCCTCAGGCTCGTTCGGACCGACGACCGCCGGCCGCATGGATTCCTTTGTCGACCAGTTCCAGTCCTTCGGCGGCTCCATGGTCATGCTCGCCAAGGGTAATCGCTCGCGCAGCGTTCGCGAAGCCTGCAAACGCCATGGCGGCTTTTATCTGGGATCGATCGGCGGCCCCGCCGCCCGGCTTGCACAAGATTGCATCAAAAAGGTTGAAGTGGTCGAATATCCCGAACTCGGCATGGAAGCGATCTGGCGCATCGAGGTTGAGGATTTCCCGGCATTTATTGTCATCGACGACAAGGGCAATGACTTTTTCAAGGAACTCAATTTGGGGTGAGGCATGAGTTCACATTTTTGATGGAAAGTCGTCAAATGTCATTCCAAATTCGGCCAACTCCTCGATAAGCCGCTTCTCGGCGACGCTCACATCATTAATTCCTTGCGGAATCTTTTGCTCGGCATCATTCCATAGTGCACGTTTGACTGCCGGCGACCCTTTTCCGAGCCAATTTAAAGCATTGCTCATTCTGTGGATGGTTCCTTCGTCAAAATCACCGGTTACAATTAGGCGCTCGGCTTTGCGCTTTATGTTCGAATACTCGTTGGCAATCCTCTTGTGATCTTTCGACGCCTCTCGATATGCAAGGATGTACTGTAGCGTCGTGGTAACGACAGTCGCCGCCCCGGCCAGGCTTACATAACTTTGCAAGTCATGCCTAAAAATCTCATTGTTACCTAAAAACAGAACCATTATTGCCGAAAACACATTAGTAATGGTCAGAAAATTGTGGCGCTTACGGTAAAAATCAGCTGCATGAAAGTGTGCGTTGGAAGCTAACGCGGCCCTGCACTTCCAAAGCCATAGCAATGCCGCCAACTTAGTGCTGCTTTTTTCAGATTTTTCCTTCGCCATTGTTTTACCACCCAATACAGAAAGAAAGATAAATAATAAATTTAAAATATTTTTTCAATTCAGTATTTTATGCCGATCCCATACCTGCTGTTCCATGTGCGCCCCATCACAGCGCCCTCCTCTCAGATGGCCAACAATACGGCAACATCAAAACAGAGGGGAAAATCAAATGAAACGTGGCCTATTCGCATTTTGTGCAGCAGCACTCATCGCAACGATAACCCTGCCGACAGCTCCCGCTACCGCCGGTGCAGCTGGGCTGTTTGCAACATTAATCCAAGGCGGCCAGACCCGCGTAAAACACGCCAAGCAAGTCAGCCTGAAGAACTCAAATGCCTCGCCAATTGCGCGAGAAACCGTTCAATTCGCTGAAAAATTTCCTGCGGGAACCATAATCGTCGATACCGGTGAACGCAGGCTCTACTACACGCTGGGTAACGGTCTGGCGATCAAATACGCCGTCGGCGTCGCGCGCCCGGGTTTTGAATGGGCCGGCAGCAACAAGATCACCCGCAAGGCCGAATGGCCGGATTGGCGCCCGCCAGCAGAGATGATCGCACGTGAAGCACGCAAGGGCCGTAAACTCCCCGCCTTCATGGCCGGCGGCCCGGACAATCCCCTTGGTGCCCGCGCCCTTTACCTCGGCGACACAATCTACCGCATCCATGGCACCAACCAGCCCTGGACCGTCGACAAGGCAATGTCGTCCGGTTGCATCCGCATGGCAAATGACGATGTTGCCGACCTTTATGGCCGGGCAGGCGTCGGGACAAAAGTGATTGTCCGTTGATTTTCCCCGAAAACTGACCAACATTGAAGCGGCCGGCCCAATGGCCGGTCGTTTTAGGCAGCAGATCTTCAACCTGTGGAGTATCAGAAATTGAAAAAGGGTTATAAGGCGTTACTGGAGGAGGCCAACAAGGAAATCAAAGCCGTCTCACCGGATCAAGCCTTAAAAATGTCGGCACAGGATGATGTTGTGCTCGTCGACATCCGTGACATCCGCGAACTTGGCCGTGAAGGCCGGATATCAGGCGCGTTTCATGCACCGCGCGGCATGCTGGAATTCTGGGTGGACCCTGAAAGCCCTTATCACCAAGAGATTTTCTCTTCTGGAAAAACCTTTGTATTTTTCTGCGCCGCAGGCGCGCGCTCGGCCCTGGCCACAAAGACAGTACAGGATATGGGCCTTGAACCCGTCATGCATATCGAGGGCGGCTTTGGAGCCTGGAAAGAGGCGGAACTGCCGATTGAGCCCCCGGCAAAGAGCAGCATCGCCGGGAATGGCTGATCCTGCCATGAACTGTTGTTCAGTCGCGTAGCAGGATATACGCCCCAGCCCCTACCAAAAGGCTACCGGATCCCACCTTGAGGTAGCGCTCATTGGCGCCTGCCCGAATCGCATGTGAAGCTTTCTCGGCTCCAAACGCATATGCTATTTTGGCTCCGCCAACCGCAACGACCATAATACCCGTTACGAGGAGAACATCCGACCCGGTCAACCCTTTCAGATCCAAGAAGGTCGGCAGCAAGCTTGAATAGAAAAAGATCGCCTTGAGATCGCCCATCGTGAGTAGAAGGCCTGACCCAAAACTGGCGATTATCCCGCCCTGCCGCTTTTCAGCTACAACTTCAAATCTGCTCTGCTTCGTGCCCTGATGATAACTTCGAAGCAACCCAATTCCGAACCAAATCAAATACGCAGCAGCAAGGTACTTAATCACCACGAATAGCGCACCTAGCTGCGTGGCCAGCGCGGTCATGCCAAATATCGCCATACTCATCAAAATCAAATCACCGGCGACAACGCCAATTGCCGTCGCCACGCCGTTTCGAACGCCTTTTGCAGCCGACTGCACGACAATGAGCAATGCGCTTGAGCTCGGTATTGCAGCCAATACAGCCATGATCACAAAGAATGCTATCGAACCGGTGATTGTCATCTTTACCTCATTTTGAATGGCCGCGAAGTCAGCAATGATCTGATCGGCTTCCTTGACCAGAGCGTTCCGCCGGGCTCGCAATTGTTTGTGCCAGACGCTTCGATCGTATCAATCCGCTTCATCGTGCGGAAAATCCTGACTTGATACTAAATCTTGCCGTTCACCGCATCGGTCTGGCGCGACAGGCCCTTTTCGGCCAGCTCATCCAGATAGGTCTGCCAGCGCAGCTGCTTGTCACGGCCAAGCTCGCGAAAATAGCTCCACGAAAAAATGCCGGTATCATGCATATCATCGAAGGTAATGCGCACCGCGTAATTGCCGACCGGCACCATCGTCATGATCTCGACACGGGATTTTCCTGGTACGGTCACGCGCTGCTCGGGCGAATGCCCCTGCACTTCCGCGCTTGGAGACAAAACACGCAGCATTTCGGCAGGCAATTCATAGCTCTCCGCCTCGCCAAACGCCACGGTCAGCATTTTTCGATCCTTGGAAACGCGCAACTCGGTCGGGGTTTCTGTCTGCATGTCACTTTCCTGTTTAGCCGCAATATATCTATCAATTAGTATGATTGTGAGGCCATTTGGAACATCGCAGCTTGAAATCCAAACCAATTTCCTCAACATGAAAAGGTAATTTCTGCTTTTGGCCTTTCAATGGAGCACACACACATGACTGGCACCGGCTTTCCGCCCATGACCGACCCGTTCGGGCGCGATGTGACTTATCTGCGTGTATCGGTGACGGACCGGTGTGATTTCCGCTGCACCTACTGCATGGCGGAAAACATGACATTTTTGCCCAAGAAAGACCTGCTGACGCTGGAAGAACTCGACCGGCTGTGCACGGTTTTCATCGAAAAGGGCGTCAGAAAACTGCGCCTGACCGGCGGAGAACCGCTGGTTAGAAAAAACATCATGCACTTTGTCGGCCAACTATCGCGGCATCTGAAAACAGGCGCGCTGGAAGAGTTGACCTTGACGACCAACGGCTCGCAACTGGCCCGTTTTGCCACACAGCTGGCCGATGCCGGGGTGAAACGCATCAACGTGTCGCTTGATACGCTCGATAGGGAAAAATTCAGCCGCATCACCAGATGGGGCCAGTTGGCCAAGGTGATGGAAGGCATTGATGCGGCGGAAAAGGCCGGGTTGAAGCTCAAGATCAACGCTGTCGCTCTAAAGGGTTTTAACGACGATGAAATTCCCGGCATGATCGAATGGGCGCATGGCCGCGGCATGGACATGACCGTCATCGAAACCATGCCAATGGGCGAAATCGACGAGGACCGGACCGACCATTACCTGCCGCTGTCGCAATTGCGCAGCGACCTTGAGCAGCAGTTCACGCTGACCGACATACCGTTTAAAACCGGCGGACCGGCACGCTACGTGGAAATCGCCGAAACCGGCGGCAGGCTCGGCTTCATCACGCCGATGTCGCACAATTTCTGCGAAAGCTGCAATCGGGTAAGGCTCACCTGCACCGGCACGCTTTATATGTGCCTTGGCCAGGATGATGCCGCCGATCTGCGCGCAGCACTTAGGGCATCAGAAGGCAATGAACAGGTCGCCTCGGCAATCGACGAGGCCATCGGCAGAAAGCCCAAAGGCCATGATTTCATCATCGACAGGAATACTCGCCGCCCAGCCGTCGCCCGCCATATGAGCGTGACCGGCGGCTAGAGCATTTTCAGCAAAAGCTGCAGACTTTTGTGCTCGCAAAAATGCGCCAAAACAATAGCTTAGAGCGTTTTTGATGGCTCGGTTTTCATCAAAAATACTCTAGGACTTGTCTTACCTAAATGGGTGCGTTTGAGCGCAGGGTATTTGCGTCCCAATGAGGGGCGTGAAGCGACGCGGGTACGCACCCGTAAGCCCGCGCGACAACATCCAGGGCACAAATCCCGGCCGAAACCTTCGACGAAGGTGTTAAGCTGCCGGCCGATCCGTCGCGGGCGGTCCGCGACGGATTTGATACTGCCGAAAGCAGGCTCTAGGTTACCGGCGCGAGTTGAATCTCAACCCGGCGGTTGGCAGCCCTGCCGGCTGTGGTGTCGTTGGAGGCGACTGGCTGCGTTTCGCCAAAGCCGACGACTGAGAACCTGCGGCCATCGACGCCCTGACCATTCAGATAATTGGCCACCGACAGCGCACGGCGCTGCGACAGGCCGTAATTATAGGCATCGTCACCGGTAGAATCGGTGTGCCCGTTCACGTCCACCACTGTCTTGTTGTACTTCTTCAACACCAGGGCGACCGAATTGAGCGTCGGATAGAACGATCCCTTGACTGCATCCTGATCCACGTCAAAGGTGATGTTCGACGGCATGTTCAGCACAATGACATTGCCATTTCGGGTGACCGAAACGCCAGTGCCACGCAGCTGATCGCGGATTTCAGCTTCCTGCTTATCCATATAGGCGCCAATCCCGCCACCGGCGAGTGCACCAATGCCGGCACCGATGAGAACGGCATTTCGCTGCGCACGCGGACTGCCGCCAACGGCCAGACCTGCCAGCGCGCCCAGTCCGGCACCAATGCCGACACCTGCCGCGGTGTTGGAAACCTTTTGCTGGCCCGTATAAGGGTCAGTCGTGCACGCCGCCGCCAGCGTCGCTGCCGCAGCCACGGCTATAATTTTTGCTTTCATGTCACATCCCTCGCATACCGCCTTGAGCGGCAAGTATGTCAACCAAGTCCCCTACGTCTCAGTGCGACACCGCAGCAAAGAAGCTTAAGCCTCACACTCATTATCTTTCTTTTAGCACAGATTCGGGCGAAACCATGAACCCTTATCGCTATTGACAATCTGTCGTGTCTGCCGGGAACGGTTCGCAAAACACTTGCAAGCCATCGCATTGTTGCAAAACCGGCGGCAAACCGGCTTTTTCTCAATCAAGAGCGCCCTTCGAACGCGCAGCAAAACTGGCGCGAAGATGGTCGGCCGCCGCATTTACCGCATGACCCGAATTCGGCGCAATCAGCAATCCAAGCTCGTATTCGCCAAGATCAGGCAAATCATATGAGGCATCCGCCGCGACAATTGGATGGGCAATCGCCGAGCACGGCATTGGCGCGATTGCCAGATCGGCGAGGATCGCAGCTTTCTGCCCGGAAATATAAGCACTTTGAAACGAAATTCGATAATCCCGGCCCGCTGCGTCCAGCCCCTCCAATGCGGTTTTTCGCCAGGAGCAGCCTTCCTCCCATACAGAGACCGGAAGCGGATTACGTGCCGCCGCACATCCGCCACGCAGGGTCGCCCACACAAGTGCCTCCCGATAAAGGATCTCGGCATTTTCATTGCTCTGATGCTTGTTCAGGCATGTAATCACTGCCAGATCCAGCTCCCCTTTAGCGGTGCGCAAAATCAGTTCATCGGTGTTTTGAACAACGACATTGACCGATATTCCAGGATGGCTTTGCGAAAAACGCCGCAACATGTCAGGCAAAAACCGCTCCGACACATCGTCAGGCGCGCCAAGGCGGACCATGCCGGAAATATCGGGCGCAACAAACTTTGTCACAGCTTCGTGGTTGAGCGACAAAAGCCTGCGGGCATAGCCAATCAGCAGCTCGCCATCTGCCGTCAGGCTGACTGACCGTGAATCGCGAACAAACAGTGGTTTTCCAAGGGTTTCCTCAAGTTTTTTAATCTGCATCGAAACCGCTGAAGGCGTACGAAACACCACATTTGCCGCAGCGGTGAAACTACCCGTTTCGGCAATCGCCACAAATGAGCGCAATACATCCAGTTCAAGCAGCGGTACGGGATGACTGATTGGTATGTTCATTATTTCGGCTTTCAATTTTTCTGATAGATTCATTCATTACATTTCATTTGATTGAAAGGCTTTTTACCTCCATTGTCAACGCAGCCAATCAAATACGGCGACATGACCAAGAAACAACAATGTTGGAAGGGAACATCAAATGTCCTGGTATTCAATATTCAAGCGCAATCGGGAAGAACGGCGCATCGCACGCGAAAACGCAGAAACCTACAAGTTGATCAGAAAGCTGCCCGAAGAAGTTCAAAAGGATATCGGCTGGCCAAGTGGCACGACAGTACGCAGCCGCCATACCTCTTATCAGCTGTAATCAATGATTGCTTCGCAGCCAGTTCATTGGAGCCATGCGGCGGGAGCGCGCCACATCCATGCTTTTTGCATGGCCGGGTATCGAAACCTTAGTTACTGTTTTTATTGAGTAAATCGCCTCAGGAAATCAACGGAGACCGCAGGTGTCGGATTTGTCCTACAGCACTTCGCATTTATCTTCCTGACGGCGCACAATTGATCTTATGTGAAGAATAACACTAAGGGGTTTTGGCCGGCATGTGGAAACAGGCTCCAAAACTCTCACCCAGAAGGAGTTTGATTATGAAGTTCTTCGCCCGTTTCTTTGCGTTCAGCGCTACCACAAACCTCACAACGGCAATCGAGCGCAAGCGCTTTGCCGAAACGATGCCCGGTCAAACCGGCGCGGTCAAAGCTGCGCGCCTCGGCCACACGATAGGCTGAAGCCGATAGGCGAACTATCCTCCCAAACGGGCTCCGGGCTGATACGGCCAGGAGCCCTTTGCATGTGATCAGCCTCTTTTTCATCAGCTTGACATCAGTCTAATTTCCTGATGCCCTTGGCGGCTCCAAAGACTCGTAACGCGCTATTGAGTTGTTTCGCGTAAACGCGCGTGCAGGAGTGATCATATTGAATGCCAGCCTCGACACACGCCGCTCAGTAGTGTTCTTTCTGATCCCCGATTTTACCATGATGGCCTTTTCCACAGCGATTGATCCGCTGCGGTCGGCCAACCGGATGCTCGGCTTCGAAGCCTATAAATGGCGCCTGGCCAGTATTGATGGTGGCCCGGTTAAGGCTTCCAACAATGTCGTGTGTGCCGTCGATACCTCACTTGAAGAGGAACGCAGGCGCATGTCCGGCGACGACCGCCCATCGATGGTCGTCGCTTGTGCCGGGGTAAACGCCGAAAATTACGTCAACAAGACTGTGTTTGCCTGGCTCCGCGAGGAGCACAATCGTGGCGTCGCCGTCGGCGGTCTGTGCTCCGGCGCCTATGTTCTTGCCGCAGCCGGCCTGCTTGCCGGCAGGCGTTGTGCCATTCATTGGGAATGCCTGCCGGGCTTTGCCGAAAAATACCCCAAATCCGAGGTTTATTCAGACCTGTTTGAAGTCGATTCCAATGTTTATACCTGTGCTGGCGGCACAGCCTCGCTCGACATGATGCTCAAGCTGATTGGAGATGATTTCGGCGATGAATTGGTCAACCGCGTCTGCGAGCAGGTTCTCACCGATAGGGTCCGTAGTCCCAGCGATCGCCAGCGATTGCCCCTGCGCGCCCGGCTTGGCGTTCAAAACTCGAAAATCATTTCTATCATCGAGCTGATGGAAGCCAATATTTCAGAGCCGCTGACATTGCTGGAAATCGCCGATCACGTCGGCCTGTCACGCCGTCAGATCGAACGCCTATTTCAACAGGAAATGGGCCGCTCGCCGGCCCGCTACTATCTCGATTTACGGCTTGATCGGGCGCGCCACCTATTGATCCAGTCGGCCCTACCGGTGGTCGAAGTCGCCGTTGCCTGCGGATTTGTTTCCGCATCGCATTTTTCCAAATGCTATCGCGAACTCTATTCCAGAACCCCGCAACAGGAGCGGGTCGACGGAAAACGTCTCATTTCCGCATAGCGCGCGTGCTTGCCGGAGGCCGGAAATAGCTGTCAGCCCATTAACCCATCAGCTGCGTGGTTTGAGATTTTCCGGATCGTAAAGCGGCTTATAGCCGACGCCTGCCACCGTCACCGGATATTGCTCACCAAAATATTCGATCGAAAACGTCGCCCCCTCCAAGGCACGATCATGCGGCAAATAGCCAAGCGCGATGTTCTTTCCGATGCTCGGCCCGAAGGCAATGCTCGTCGTATAGGAACGCCTGCCAAGCGCATCAACAAGCGCCTCACCGCTTTCAGCATCGAGGATCGGGCAAATGCCGACCGGATAGCGGGCAATGCCACTGGCATCAACATTGTCGTCCATCACCAGCGTGCACAGTAACGCCGGTTGATGATCGCGCGCGCGGTATTCAAGATGTTTTGCCTTGCCGCAAAAATCAGCCGCCTTTACGTTCGGGCGGGCCAGACCGGCTTCATAAAGATTATAGTCGGTCAGAAGATCGGCATTCTGCAACCGCAGGCTTTTTTCCAGCCGCCGGCTGTTAGCATATGTCTCGACGCCAAAGACCATGACATCATGCGTGCGCAGCGCGTCCCACACGGCAAGCGCATCATCATAGGCCATATGCAGTTCAAAGCCCTGCTCGCCCACATAGGAGATGCGAAACGCGCTCACTTGCCTGCCTGCAATACGGATCTGCCTGATGGCGGCAAACGGCAAATTGTCCGAACTGACACACCCGGCATCGCCGTCAATGGCCTTCTGCAATGTTGTCCGCGCATTCGGACCCCAAAGCCCAATGGTCACATTGTCCTCCGTCACATCGGTAATCGTGACGTCAAACCCCTTGTCAGCGGCAACCCGCTTCATATGGTGGAAATCGCGCGGCCCCGCATCGGCACCATCGATCACCCGGCAGCGATCTGCCATGCGAAACACGGTCAGATCAGCACGCACCATGCCCTGATCATCAAGAAAGTGCGTGTAGATGCCCTTGCCGACCCTATCGTCGCCACCAATTCTGGCCGCACAAAGCCACTCCATCAGCGCAACATGATCCGGCCCGGTGATATCGTAAATAGCGAAATGCGACAGGTTCACCATGCCGACATTTTCGCTCATCTCCAGATGTTCGGCATTTGACACCCGCCAGAAATGGCGGTTGTCCCATTCATTTTCGCGCACCGGCACACGGGTCCGGTATTTTTCCAGCAGATGCTCGTTTGCAGCATAACCATGTGCCCGCTCCCAACCGCCCAGCTCCATGAAATAGCCACCAAGTTCCTGTTCTCGCTGGTAAAATGGCGACCGGCGCACATTGCGGCCGCCGGCAAACGGTTCGCGCGGATGGACCGCGGGGTTATAGATCTTCCTTGCCGTCTCGGTGCAGCGGTCAAAGATGAATGTCTCCTGCAACTGGTGCGGCAGAAACCGCGCATAGTCTATTGAGCTGTGATCGATCGATGTACGTCCGTCGGTCATCCAGTCGACAACCAGCTTGGCCATGCCAGGCGCATCCTTGACCCAGATCGCCACCGCATACCAAAGACCGCGAACCTTCTGGCTCTCGCCGATTGCCGGGCCGCCATCCACCGTCACCTGCAGCAATCCGTTGAAAGAATGGCTCTCATTATAGCCAAGCTCGCCCAGAATTGGCGTCAGTTCCATCGCCCGTTCGAGCTGATCGATCACCTGATCGATTTCCAGATCCCGCTGCGACGGCGAAAGCCGCGCCTGATCCTTTTCAAGAATATCACCGGGGTGGCAAAGCCGCGGCTCCCGCTCCTCGTAACAGCCCCATTCGATCTGGCCGCCCTCAGAGGTTGTCGGATCGCCGGTATCGCGCATATAGGCTGAATTGCCCTGATCGCGCAAAAGCGGCCAGCCAATCTCCTTACCCGTGCCGGCAAACTCGTTATAGGGGCCGAAAAACGTCAGCGAATGATCGATCGGCATCACTGGAAGGTCTTCTCCCGCCATGCCGGCGATCAGCCTGCCCCAAAGCCCGGCACACACGATCACACGATCCGCCATGATCGTTCCGCGTCCGGTCACGACGCCTTTAATGTGGCCGTCCTCGATGACAAGCGATTTGGCTTCCGTATTGGCAAATGCCTTTAGCTTCCCGCCGGCCTCCCCCAGGTCGACGAGTTTTCCGGCAACCGTCTGCGAACGCGGAATAACCAGACCGGCATCAGGGTCCCACATGCCGCCCTGCACCATATCTTCCTCGATAAGCGGAAATTTTTTCTTGATCTCGGCCGGCCCAACAAGCCGCGCGCGCGTGCCGAACGCCTTGCCGGAACTGACCTTGCGTTTGATTTCCTCCATGCGCGCATCATCGCCGGTGCGCGCAACCTCAAGCCCGCCGACCCTGGCGTAGTGGCCCATCTTTTCAAAAAACTCTATCGAGTAAAGCGTCGTCCAGCAGGACAGGAAATCATGCGATGTGGCGTAGCAGAAATCAGATGCATGTGCGGTCGAACCGACATCGGTCGGGATCGCCGACTTGTCGATACCGACGATATTGTCCCAGCCCCGCTCGATCAAATGATGGGCAACGGATGCGCCGACAATGCCACCAAGGCCGACAATAACAACGCTTGCATGGTCAGGAAATTTCGCCATTGACTGCTTCTCCGGTTGGGCGGCTGACAAATTTGCTATGGGACAAGCCCGCGCCCCACATTATTCCGGCCACCCGCATCAGTGTGATCTATTTGCGACATCGCGGCGACGCGTTGAACAATGCTGCCCCCATGCAAAATGCAAGGTTTCATTAACCATAACAAAACCAGTGCGGTGTTAGCGTCAAAACCAGATCATGTGACAATTCCTGCGGAGGCAATTTTGGACCACCTGCCGGCCAGCGACGCAAACCGTATCGATCCGGCCGATCTGGCCCGGCTTTATTCGGCAGCCGCCACCCTTGCCGCCACAGTCCTGTTTACCGCCCTGCTGATCTCGTTTGAGCCCTTCGCCGCATTTTCACGGATTTCAGATGCTCCGCAAGGCCCCAATCCGCTCAATCAAATCGGCTTTACCCTGCTTGGGCTTGTGTCGCTGTTGGGCATGTTCATGCTCGCAGACAGGCGCCGGATCGCGGCAATAGCCGATATTGCCTGGGTGCCCGTCATCATCTGCCTTCTCCTGTCCGCATCGATCGGCGCAGATCCGGCAAGCGCCACCCGTTCGGTCTTTTTTACACTCGTCGTCATCATCATCTGTGCCGGCGTTCTGGCCATTCCCCATTCGGTTGCCGGGTTCCGGCAGGCCGTCACCTGGTCACTCATGATCGTGCTCGCCCTTTGCTATTTCGGTGTCGCCGTCTTTCCTGATCTTGCCGTCCACAGCGCAGGCGGAAACGAGGCCCAGCACGAGGGCCTTTGGCATGGTCTGTTCCCCCATAAAAATGTCGCTGGGCCGGTCATGGCCGCTTTCATATTCTTCGGCTTCTATTTGATGCGAAGTGGTCAGCGCTGGAGCGGCGTTGCCGTCGCCCTGCTGGCGGCAATCTTTGTCATCCAGACCGGGTCGAAAACCACCAATGGCCTGGTCCCGGTCGCAATCGGCGTGGTGATTGCGGGAAGGTTATTCGCATCCAGATGGCTGCCACCGCTTCTCATGGCCATCAGCGTCTCAATTATGGCCGCCCTCACCGTGGGCACGGTTGTCTCACCGCCGCTCGCGGATATCGTCGCAGGCCTGTTGAGCGATCCGACCTATACGGGCCGCGACGAATTATGGACCATCGCACTGAAAAACATCGCCGCCAGACCCTGGACCGGATACGGGTTTGACAATTTCTGGCTCAAGCCGATCGTCACCAATGCGTTTCTTCCCATCGACGCTGATTGGGATTATCGCGGCATTGTGAACGGGCACAATAATTATCTCGACCTGGCTCTGTTCATGGGGTGGCCGATGGCGGCCATCGTCATTGCAATCCTCTGCCTGCGCCCGCTCGCCCACTATATCAGATGCCGTCCAGGCGCTGAAAACCGGCGTCTTGCCGATCTGTTTTTGATGATCCTCACCTTCGTTCTGCTGAATTCGTTTCTGGAAAGTTCTTGGTTTCGGCGGGCCGATCCCACCTGGGTTATGATGATCATCGCCGTCCTTGGCTTACACATGACGGCACGGCTGCAAATGCAATCGAAAAATGGATTTCAAGCCCCCGCCAGTTAACCTTTATTCACAAAAGCGTGTGCATTGATAGCCGCATTCCCCTACGTTAGATCATGAGCCCAAGACATCCGTAGGCCGGTTGTACATATTGTTGGGGGGACAATTATGATCAAGCTCTCTTTCGAACCTGAGTTCGATTATTCGGCAGCCGAGTACAGGGACCTCTATACCAGCGCGGTTTTTCCAACCGCGTTCCAGCATCCATTGTGGTTGGCAACAATTTATCAAGAGCTGGTGCCGGCATTCAAGGCCGAGGCGCTCACGATTACAGGCCGCAATACTTCAGACAATCAGCTCGTGTTTGTTCTGCCGTTGATCCGCAAACGCAAATACGGAATCACGATCGTGGAAATCGCCGATTTCGGCGTAACGGATTACTGTGCTCCCGTTATTCGCAAGGGCCTTGAAGCAGAAATTGGCGCCAACGCTCAATTGGCTTCCGAACTGCTGCAAAAAACCGGGCGAAACGACATTTTCCGCATCAAGGCGGTTCGTCCAGAGCACATGCAGACAATTGCAAACCTTACCGGGCTGCCACATCAGGCAGCACCTGTTTGCTCCCATGAGCTGACACTGTGCCAGCCATTTGAGAATTTTCGCTGCAAAACGTTCAGCAAAAGCCATCGGCAACAGATCGACTACGCGAAACGGCGCCTGGAACGCCTTGGCAACGTATCGTTTCGGCGATTGACCGATGCGCGCGAAGCAGTCATGCAATTGTGGAACTTAAATCCCTTCGTGCTGGCCGGTTTGAGAAAGACCCATTGGCAAACACAGACGTTCTCCGGTTTTACTCAACCATTGCCGACAAAGGCGCCAAGAACGGATTTGCCCTTACTCACAAGCTGGAACAGGATGGCTCACTCGTCGGCATCAGTTTCGGTATCGCTGACGCTGGCCGGTATCATGGAATATTGATTGGCTGCGACTATGAAAAATACCGCAGGTGCTCCCCTGGATTCCTGTTGCATGACATGATCATGGCCGACTGTGCCACAACAAACGAAACCACGTTTGATTTCAACATCGGCTCGGCCGACTACAAGGAAAAGTTCGGTACAACTGCCGTACCGATATATCGCTTCTTGGAAGCAAAATCGGTTGCCGGCCGGGCAGCGTGCGGCGCCACAGCCGTGCGGCATCAGCTGTCCAGCGCTCTGGTGCAAAAAGGAAATCCAGCGATGGACACGAGGATGCGGGCATAGATATCGGCTGAAGCTAGTGTGGTGGATTTGAAGTTCGCTTCATTTTTCCTGTGCACTCACTGGCAAACCTCAAATCCGAAAACCACACTAAAAACAAACTCTTCGCTGTGTCCTGATCGAATCCGAAGTTCGTACTGAGCGTGCAGTAGAATGTTACGAACTTCGGCTTCGGGGCACTAGAGCATTTTCAGCAAAAGTTGCAGACTTTTGCGCTCGCGAAAATGCGCCAAAACAATAGCTTAGAGCGTTTTTGATGACTCGGTTTTCATCAAAAATACTCTAGCCCGTTACACCAGTCGGGTGGATATCCGGCAAAAGCCCATCCTATACACCAATATCAAATGCTTAACCCGGATCTGCCACAATACCGTCAGGAACAAAACAACGTGTAATAAACGTGTAATAACAGGCTGGGTATCATGATCGAGATAGATCTCGAACGCGAATGGGATTTTAGCGGAAATGAGTACCGCGAACTCTTCATGAGTTCGTCAGCAACGGCATTTCAGCACCCTGAATGGCTCGCACCGATGTATCGCAAGCTGGCACCGCAAATGAACGCAGAGCCCATAACCGCAACAGTTCGCCAGGCTGGTAAATTGATTGCGGTTGTTCCGCTGATGCGCCTGCGTCGCCGTGGCGTAAAGATCGTGGAACTCGCCGACCTCGGGGTCACGGACTACTGTGCGCCGGTAGTCAGGACCGACGCTCACCACGCAATTTTGGAGTATGAGCGGTTCTCCGCCAAACTACGTCAACTGATCGCGCCTTGTGACATTCTGAGGATAAAGTCGGTCAGGCCCGAACACGCCTCCCTCATCCAGCACATGACCGGTATTGCACCCCAACAGGCGGACTTCCACTCGCATGAAGCATTGCTTGAAGCCCCCTATGAACAATGGCGAGCAGCATCCTTTGGTAGAAGCCAGCTTAAAAACCTCGATCGGAAGCACCGCCGTTTCGAGCGCCTGGGCGATACAGAGCTTGAGCTCGTTTCGGATCCCCCACAAGCGCGTAGGGCAATTGCCGAACTGCGTGCGCTGCGTTCGGGAAGATTTGATGACGATCCGATCCAAAAGGACAGCATTCACGAATTTTATGCACAGGTAGCAGCAACAGGGTGCGAAAGTGGATTTTCGCGGACCTACCGGCTGACAGAGAACGGCAACACGGCAGGGATTGTCTTTGGTACGTGTATCAAGCAGCGCTTCAACTACCTGCTGATCGGATGTGATTACACCAAATATTCAAAGGCATCGCCCGGATTGCTGATGTACGACCGGATTATGGGCGATTGGATAGACGCCGGTGGCGACATTTTTGATTTTACGATCGGCGATGAAGCATTCAAAGCCGATTTCGGCACCAGGGCCATACGCATCACAACATTCACCAAAGCAGTAAGCATCACCGGGCACGTGGCCGATTCCGTGCACTCGGTCAGTAGGCGGTTTGCATGAGTGGAATGTGCAGCCATTTTGCAAATGTCAGCAGCAGGCACGGACAATAAACATATGAAACGACCTGATTTTCTGAAAGACTCGATCATTATCGGTGCTCATCCAGACGATGAATTGCTTTGGTTTACGTCCATTCTGGCAGATGTGGATGAAATCCTGATTATCTACCGGGATTTCTGGGCTCAACCAGAGCTTGGCGAAAAACGCCAGGCGGCAATGGCTGATTATCCGCGTGAAAACATCCAATGTCTCAATTTGAGCGAAGCAGGTTCCTATGGATGTGCCGATTGGACAAATCCACGTTGCGACGAATACGGGCTGACCTTTTCGCTTGCGGCGTCAAAGCGAGAGATCAAGCGGATCGCCAAGCGCACACTTTCCACGGTAGTTCCTATCGGCAATAAGCCGCCGGCTACGAGCGTTCATGCCGCCTACCGCGAAAATCGCGATACGATTTATCATCTTTTGAAATCCAGGCTCCGCCCTGAGATGAATGTATTTTCGCACAATCCATGGGGCGAATACGGCCATGAAGATCATGTTCAGGTCTTCCGCGTGCTTGATCAATTGCGTCGCGAAATCGGCTTTACCTTATGGATGTCAAACTACTGCACCGAACGCACAGTGCCGCTTGCCGTAAACTACATGACATCATCACCCTCGCCCGAAATTCGCCTTGCCTCCAACAAGGCGTTCGCCGACCGCGTTGCCGCGACCTACAAGAAGCACGATTGCTGGACCTGGGACGAAAACTGGCAGTGGCCCGACGAGGAATGCTTTATCGAGGCGCCGGCCAAACAGGCCACCGCGTCAAACGAGCGCTATTTGCCGCCGCTCAACTTCTTTGCAATCGACCCACCGGCCGGCGAGCCGCTTAGAACCATGGCGGCAGAACGCTAGAGCGCATCAAACAGCCGGAAAGCGGCCCGCATGTCACCATGCCGGAATGCCCGCCTTTGCGCCGCCTCGCCATCCTCACCCCATTGCGAGATATTCCAGTCCTCATCCACATGCGCCGCCGCCCAGGCAGCGTCAACATCGATCAGACGGTTGGCCACGCATGTTGCCAGCAGGGCGGAGCCGGTAAGCGCCGTCATCGAGTGAATGGCGGCCAGCGCTACCGGGTTCTCATGCGGCTTTATGGCAACGCCGATCGCCGCGATCGCCTCGCGCGGCTGATCGACATGCATGACCCATTCCGACAGGACAAACTGAGCGCCATAGTGGTCGCGGACAAGATCAAGCACCGGATCCCAGGCGCCGGCCTGCCGCTCGACCAGTTCTTCCGGCGTCGCCGCGCGGTAACAAATCAGGTCCGACGAGGCAAAGCGCAAAATGTCTTCAAAAACCGCCTGTGGATCGGCCGCGACACCATCGACGGCCGTGTTTGCAAGCCGTGTCACCGGCATTCTGGCCGGATCGATCTGGTCTTCCTGCGCGCTAAACTCATCGCAGATCAGCTGCGCCGCCGCTTTGGTAGGCATGGCAAGCATCGCCTTTGCCGGCGTTTTGACCAGGCGGCCGTCAAGCGCGATCCCAAACCCGCCGGTTTCGCACACAGCAACGCTCGCCGTCTGGTAAAAACGCTTCGGCAGCGCCGGCTTGGAGTGTTTCCTTGCCAGCGCTTCCGGGTGGTTGTCGGCCGCCTTGGCCGCGTCTTCGAGCAAATCACGCATGTCAACAGGACCTAATCCTCTGCAGAAGCCTCGTCAAATCCGATGAGGTTCCAGCTTTGCACCATATGCGGCGGCAGCGGTGCTGCAACGTCTATCGTTCCGCCATTTGGATGCGGGATGACAATGCGCCGGGCATGCAAGTGCAATCGTTTCTGGATACCGCCTGGAAAATCCCAATTATGGTCGGCTTCGAAATATTTCGGATCACCAATGATGGGACAGCCGATATGGGCTGCGTGAACGCGCAATTGGTGGGTACGGCCGGTGTGGGGCTCCATTTCGAGCCAGGCAAGCCCCTGGGCGGCACTATCGACCGTCCGGTAGTAGGAAACCGCATGATCGGAATCCGGCTCGCCGTGATTGGCAACACGCATCCTGTCACCATCCGGTGTCTTTTCGCGAACCAGCCAGGTTGAAATTTTACCCTCTCGCTTGCTTGGCACCTGCTTGACCAGTGCCCAATAGGTCTTTTTGGTATTACGCTTGCGAAACGCTTCTGTGAGCCTGACGGCGGCCTGACGTGAGCGTGCAATGACCAAAACGCCCGAGGTATCCCGGTCGATACGGTGTACCAGCCTCGGCTTTTCGCCCTTTTTGTTGCGTAGCGCTTCGAGCATTCCGTCAATATGGCGCGACACACCTGATCCGCCCTGCACCGCCAGACCGGCCGGTTTGTTGAGCACCAGCACCTTGTCGTCTTCATAGAGCATAATCTTTGCCAGCGCATCGCCATCGGAAGCATTGCGCAGCGTGCGCACCGTCGAAGGCACGTTTTTGCTGTCAGTGCCCAATGGCGGAACGCGCACCACCTGGCCCGGCTTCAAGCGCGTATCGGACTTCACCCGCCCGCCATCGACCCGGATTTGCCCCGACCGCAGTAATTTTTGCAGCGGCCCGAAGCCAAGCCCTGGAAAATGCGCCTTAAACCAGCGGTCAAGACGCATCCCGGTCTCATCGGCATCGACGGTAATTTGCTGGACAATATTCATGGGTCAAAGCCGATAGAGCAAGCAGGCACGAATGTCATCAGCCGAAAGAGCGGACCAGCCAGAGACCCGCAAACAGCGCTGCAATCGACAGCACGACACTGGCGGTCACATAGCTGAACGCAGCCGGCAGATCGCCGCGCTCCCAAAGCACCGCGACATCAAGCGAAAAGGCCGAAAATGTCGTAAACCCGCCAAGCAGCCCGGTCGCCAAAAATAATCTTAGCTCGGCCGATACACCGGATTTGCGCGCAAGAAGTGCTACCAACACTCCCATTGCGAGCGAACCAGCTATATTCACGGCCATTGTACCCCACGGAAAACCCGCTCCCAACAGCCGCGTGGCCAGGAGACCCGCAAGATATCTAAGCGTTGCGCCGATTGCGCCGCCAAGTGCAACGAAAACAAGATGCGCCATAACAACGTCACTACCTGATCTGCGCCCTGGCGCAAAGCGGTAATCAGCAAACGGGCTCAGTCGGCCGTCTTTTGCAGGAAACCGAAGATGAATTGCGCCAACTCATCCCAGTTTGTAAATTCGTAATTCTTGGACGTGTGGACCGGAGCGCCTTCCCGTTTGGCAATATGACGCATCAGCAGGCGCTTAAAAAAATTATGTTCCAGGTAACGCAATGCCCCGGCAGCCTGATGTACCTCATTGGGTTTCCAGCCTACTTCATCCAAAAAATTACTGGTCAACGTTTCGATCTCGCGGTGTTCGATAGCAAAAAAGGATGCAACAGCCAGCGACACCGATACGAAAGCCGACGGCACCTGATTGATCGCTGCTGCATTGGTTTTAAGCCAATGGGACAGAGCAGCCGGATATTTTCCAGTATGCACCGGTGCTGCGACGATCAATGCATCTGCGGCGGCGATATCCACATCAGCGGTGTCCGCCGCATCAAATACCGACACATCATGCCCGGCACTTTGAACGGTGCCAGCCATACGGTGCGCAATCTTCCGGGTTTGCCCCTCAATGGTCCCGTAGACAACTACAACATGCATTGAATTCTCCTACAATCGCCAGCTCTCTTGCAGAATAATCCTCTCGAACATACGTCATCTTGCTGAATCTCAACTTAGAGTGGTTTTTGCTCCCGCCCACGCCGGAGCTTAGCCCAATAGTCGAGGCGCTTGCGGATTTCGCGTTCAAACCCCCGGTCAGGCGGATCGTAATATTGCTGCCGTCCCATGGCATCGGGAAAATAATCCTGACCTGAAAACGCTTCCGGCGCATCATGATCATAGGCGTAGCCGGAACCGTAGCCCTCATCCTTCATCAACCCGGTCGGCGCATTGAGAATATGCTTTGGCGGCGGCAGCGAACCATGCTCCTTGGCGGCCCGCATCGCCTTTTTGAACGCCACATAGGTGCCATTCGATTTCGGCGCAGTGGCAAGATAGATGCAGGCCTCCGCCAGCGCCAGCTCACCTTCCGGCGAACCAAGATAGTCATAGGCATCCTTGGCGGCATTGGCCACGACAAGCGCCTGCGGGTCGGCAAGACCGATATCCTCCGACGCCATACGCACCAGCCGGCGCCCGATATAGAGCGGATCCTCGCCGGCGTCGAACATTCGGGCCAGATAGTAGAGCGCAGCATCAGGGTCAGAGCCCCGGACGGTCTTGTGGAGCGCCGAAATCAGATTGTAGTGGCCATCCTGGCTCTTGTCGTAAACGGGTGCGCGCCGCTGCACGACACGCTGTATCCCGTCCGCATCGAACACCTCATCGACAGACGCCGCACGCCACAGCTCCTCGGCCAGCGTCAGCGCGGCGCGGCCATCGCCATCGGCCATACGAACCAGCACGGAGCGGGCCTCGTCGTCAACCGGCAGCAGGCGGCCTTCTTCCGCCTCCGCCCGTGCCAGCAATGCCTCGACACTCGCGGTATCAAGTGCATGAAAGGTAAGCACCCGGGCACGCGATAGAAGCGCCGCATTGAGCTCGAAGGAGGGATTTTCCGTCGTCGCGCCGACGAGTGTGACGGTTCCGTCCTCCATAACCGGCAGAAACGAATCCTGTTGCGCACGGTTAAACCGGTGTATTTCGTCAACAAACAACAAGGTTTGCGTGCCATTCGTCCTTCTCAGCCGGGCCGCCTCAAACACCTTTTTCAGTTCCGAGACGCCGGAGAAAATCGCCGATATCTGTTCAAAGGCGAGATCGGTCTCACCGGCAAGCAAACGTGCCACGGTGGTCTTGCCGGTG
This sequence comes from Rhizobiaceae bacterium, assembly GCA_963669455.1. GTDB lineage: Bacteria > Pseudomonadota > Alphaproteobacteria > Rhizobiales > Rhizobiaceae > JAWKWH01. The sequence continues at coordinate 1,936,745 of OY770026.1, read as the reverse complement.
CCCGGCGGGCCCCAGAAGATCATGCTGCCAAGCAAACCGGAGCGGATCATCCGGGTAAGCGTTCCCTCCTCCCCGTTCAGATGATCCTGCCCGACGACCTCATCAAGCGTCGCCGGCCGCAGCCGGTCGGCAAGCGGACGTCCCGCTTTCTGCGCTTCAGGTTCAGGTTCAGCTTTGCCAAAAAGATCGTTCAATTTATCTGCTCAAAAAGTCAGTAGCGAAGCGTCTGGCGCAATAGACGGCCATCACGTTCAATGGAAAACCGCCACCACCGGGTCCGCTCGGCAGCAAGGTCTGCCAGCCGCGCACTGTCGGTGATATCCGCGCCATTCAATTCACGTACGATATCGCCAGGCCTCAAACGAACCCGGTGCGAGGGCGAGTTTCGCGCCACTTTCACGATCGCAACGCCGCGCGCATTTTCAGGCAAACCAAGGCGCCGCGCCAGGGCCGGTGACAGTTCGGCAATGGTTGCACCGGCAAATGGGCTGCGCCCGTCAATAGTCACCTGCTCGCCCGATTTTCCCTCCGGCGCCTTTTCCAGGCTGATGGTAAGCGAGATCATTTTGCCACGCCGCAACACCTCAAAAGACGCAACCTCGCCAATCCGGCGGGTGGCCAGCCGATAGCCAAGCGCATCGGGATGCTGAATATCGACACCGTCGACAACCAGCACCACATCACCCGGCCTCAGCCCGGCGCGGTCTGCTGGTCCCCTGGCCGTAACATCGGCCACCAGTGCGCCGCGCGGCCGCACCATGCCGAGCGCCTCGGCAACCTCAGCATCGACAGTGTCAAAACCCGCCCCGATCCATGGCCGGTTAACGAAATCGCTGCCGCTGAGTGCAGCATCGACAACCCCGCGCACCATGTTGGAGGGAATGGCAAAACCGATACCGTTCGATCCGCCGGAGCGCGAGTAGATCGCCGTATTGATACCAATCACCCTACCCGCCATATCGATCAGCGCACCACCGGAATTGCCCGGATTAATCGCCGCGTCCGTCTGGATAAAAAATCCGAAATCGTTGATGCCGAGCGATGACCGCGCCAAAGCGGAAACAATACCCGACGTCGTCGTTTGACCGACCCCGAACGGATTGCCGATCGCCAGCACCAGATCGCCGACCTCAAGCCGGTCGGAATCGCCAAGTTCCAGCGCCGGAAAGTCTGCGCCATCGATCTTCAATACCGCCAGATCGATCGATTCCTCTTGAATCAGAATGCGGCTTTCAAACTCGCGCCCGTCGGCAAGCGCGACCTTGACTTTATCGGCGCCCCGGATCACGTGAAAATTGGTGACCACCAGGCCCGTCCGATCGACGATAACGCCGGAGCCAAGCGAAGACTGGACACGCGGCGGCATTCCACCGCCGAAAAAATGGTCGAAAAACGGATCGCCCATGAATGGCGAGCGTTGCGCCACCTTGGCCGAAGCATAGACGTTGACCACACCCGGCGCTGTCTGCCTGACCAGAGGGGCGAAAGAAAGCGTAATCTCGTCCTGCCCGAAAGGAACCCGCTTGCCCGCCGTCTGGCTGATATCGGTGTCAATTGGCCCCTTCAGGAGATCAAGAATCCCCCCCTCGGCCCGTCCCACAGACATCACAGCCGCCATCATCAAGATGATGGTCGCAACGCGCAGGGCCCAGCGGAAGTTGACGTGCATGATTACCTCGCAAAATTACCCGATTCGTGTTCGCGGGTAACGTAGTGACAGATCACGCCCGCACCAAGGCCGCAAAACGAAAAAAGCCCCGCAGACCGGGCCGCGGAGCTTTCTATAGACTGTATGGTATCGGTGCTACGCGGCAGCAGCTTCCGCTGCGGCTGCACCATTGTCATCCGCATCAGCGCGGGCACGGTCGCCGGCGCCCTTGGCGTCCACATCACGATCGACGAATTCGATCACGGCCATCGGCGCGTTGTCCCCGTGGCGGAAACCGGCTTTCATGATGCGCAGATAGCCGCCGTGACGGTCGGCATAGCGTGGTGCGATCGTATCAAACAGCCGGCGCACCAGCTTGTCATCGCGGATTGCCGAAATCGCCTGACGCCGTGCATGCAGATCACCGCGCTTTCCAAGCGTGACCAGCTTTTCCACGATCGGGCGCAATTCCTTTGCCTTTGGAAGCGTGGTCGTAATCTGCTCGTGCTCGATCAGCGAGGCTGCCATATTGGCAAACATCGCCTTGCGGTGGCTCGATGTACGGTTCAGCTTGCGGCCTGATTTACCATGGCGCATGAGCTTTCTCCTTCAACTCGTTCAAACAAAGCCGGTTCCGGCCCTAGTACTGATCCTCGTAGCGCTTTGCCAGATCCTCGATATTCTCCGGCGGCCAATCTTGAACTTCCATCCCCAGATGCAGTCCCATCGCGGCCAGCACTTCCTTGATTTCGTTTAGCGATTTGCGGCCGAAATTCGGCGTGCGCAACATTTCCGCTTCGGTCTTCTGGATCAAATCGCCGATATAGACGATGTTGTCGTTCTTCAGGCAGTTTGCCGAGCGAACCGACAGCTCCAATTCGTCGACCTTTTTCAAAAGCGCCGGATTGAATGCAAGTTCCGTGACCTGTTCGGCAGGTTCCTCGCGGCGCGGCTCTTCGAAGTTCACGAAAATCGACAGCTGGTCCTGCAGGATGCGGGCGGCAAAGGCAACCGCATCTTCACCGGAAACCGACCCGTCTGTCTCCAGTGTCAGTGTCAGCTTGTCATAGTCCAGAACCTGCCCCTCGCGGGTATTCTCGACCTTGTAGGAAACCTTCCTGACCGGCGAATAAAGGCTGTCAATCGGGATCAGGCCGATTGGCGCGTCTTCTGCCCGGTTGCGCTCGGCAGCAACATAGCCCTTGCCCGCATCCACGGTGAATTCCATACGAATTTCCGCGCCCTCGTCGAGGGTGCAGATGATATGGTCGGGATTGAGAATTTCAACGTCGCCAACCGTCTGGATATCGCCTGCGGTCACCGTGCCGGGGCCCTGCTTGCGCACGACCATCCGTTTTGGTCCCTCGCCTTCCATGCGGATGGCGATTTCCTTGATGTTGAGCACGATGTCTGTGACATCCTCACGCACGCCTGTAATCGATGAAAACTCATGCAGCACACCATCGATCTGAACCGCCGTGACGGCAGCACCACGCAGCGATGACAAAAGTATCCGGCGCAGTGCATTGCCGAGCGTCAAGCCGTAGCCACGCTCCAACGGTTCGGCAACAAGCGTCGTCGTATTGTTCTTGGTCTGGAATTCGATCTTGTTGGGCTTGATCAATTCCTGCCAGTTCTTGTGGATCATGTTCGGTATCCTTCCGTTTCCTTGCCACTATCCAATCGTGGCAACAGAGCTGGAACCTGCAGAGGAGCGCTAGTACGAGGCGCTCATGCGGTTATGAAAATTGTCTAGACCCGGCGCTTCTTGCGCGCACGGCATCCATTATGCGGTATAGGTGTCACATCGCGGATCGAGGTGATGGTAAAACCGGCCGCCTGCAAAGCGCGAAGCGCAGATTCACGTCCCGAACCCGGTCCGCAAACTTCCACCTCAAGCTGGCGCATGCCATGTTCCTGGGCCTTTTTGGCACAGTCTTCTGCCGCGATCTGTGCGGCAAACGGCGTCGATTTACGCGATCCCTTGAACCCTTGAGCACCGGCAGAAGACCATGCGATTGCATTGCCCTGCGCATCGGTGATCGTGATCATCGTATTGTTGAATGTCGAATTAACGTGGGCAACACCCGAAGAGATGTTTTTGCGTTCGCGGCGGCGAACACGAGTGGCTTCCTTTGCCATCGATTATCCTTCCGTTGATCTCAGCACCGCCGTAACACCAGCGGCTCCACCAGGAAGCGATTAGGAAACAGTGAGCAGCAAATAGTGATTGATATTCAGATCTATTCGCTAAAGGCTATTTCGCTAGTCGCTTGAATTACTTTTTCTTGCCTGCAATCGCCCTAGCCGGTCCCTTGCGGGTCCGTGCATTGGTATGTGTCCGCTGGCCGCGAACGGGAAGCGACCGGCGATGCCTGAGGCCGCGATAGCAGCCCAGATCCATCAGACGCTTTACATTCATTGAGTTTTCACGGCGAAGATCGCCCTCGACCTGATAGTCCCGGTCAATCGCCTCACGAATCTGCAACAGCTCGGCATCGCTGAGCTCGTTGACCCGGCGCTCAAGCGGAATATTTGCCTTCGCAACGATCTCGGCTGCGAATTTCGCACCTATGCCGTGAATATATTGCAGCGCAATCACCGTGCGCTTGTTTGTCGGTATGTTGACGCCAGCAATACGGGCCACACCAATTCTCCTTAGCCAAATTATGTCATTTGCCAGTCCGGCAACCAAAAATCGTCCGGACAAACACCAAAGCGCCCGTTCCCGGTTCTATTTTTCTAACCGGTTCCGACCGCCTTCAATTTCAAGCGAATTGGCGCCGTCAATGGAGGAATCGCCAAGAAATGTCAACTCCCCTTCTCGCGCTTTTCGCCTTTACGTTAAACCGTTTCCAGCACCGCTTCGATTTCAGCTGAAACGCTGTCGATCGACCCCATCCCATCGACATTGCGCAACAGCCCCTTGGCGTAATAGTAGCCGGTCAGCGGCGCCGTCTTCTTGTAGTATTCGCGAAGACGCTCATCGAACACCTCTGCGGTATCATCCTCGCGCACGGGCCTACCTGCCGCCGTGGCTTCCTCGGCACGTCTTAGAATGCGTCCGACAAGCGCCTTGTCATCGACAACCAACTCGACAACGACATCAAGCCTGAGGTTTTTCTGCTCCATCATCAAAGCCACGGCATCGGCCTGTTTCAGCGTGCGCGGATAACCATCCAGGATAAAGCCCCTGGCGCAGTCATCCTGATCAATGCGCTCTGAGACAATCTGGTTGACGATCGCGTCGGAAACCAGTTCGCCCGCATCCATCACCGCCTTTGCCCGCTTGCCGACGTCCGTCGCGGCAGCGGCCGCCTCGCGCAGCATGTCGCCGGTCGACAATTGCGGTATGTCAAATTTATCCACCAGCCGTTGTGCCTGGGTGCCTTTGCCGGCACCAGGCGGTCCGAGTAGTATCAGCCTCATCTTCCGCGACGTCCCCCGCGCAGTTTGGTTTTCTTGACCAGCCCCTCATACTGGTGCGCGATCAGGTGCCCCTGAACCTGAGCCACCGTATCCAACGTTACGCTGACGACAATAAGCAGCGATGTGCCACCGAGATAAAACGGAACACCGGTTGCTGAAATAAGAAACTCCGGCAGCAGGCAGACAACAACGAGGTATATCGCACCGACAACCGTGATCCGCGTCAGCACATAGTCGATGTAATCGGCCGTGCGCTCACCTGGACGATAGCCTGGAATGAAGCCGGAATTCTGCTTCAGCTGATCGGCGGTATCCTTCGGATTGAACACAATCGCGGTGTAGAAAAAGGCGAAAAAGGCGATCATCGCCGCATAGAAAGTCATATAGAGCGGCTGGCCATGGCCGAGAGCCGCCAAAATGGTGCCCGCCCATCCAGGCAGGTTCGTCGTATCCGAAAACCCGGCCAGCGTTGCCGGCAGCAACAGCAGCGACGAAGCGAAGATCGGCGGTATCACACCGGCGGTATTGAGTTTCAGCGGCAGATGCGAGGTATCGCCCTGGAACATCCGGTTTCCAACCTGTCGCTTCGGATACTGGATCAGCAATCGCCTCTGCGCCCGCTCGAAAAACACGATCAGCGCAATGACGACAATGGCCAGAACGATGATTGCCAGGATAAGGCCGGTCGACAACGCCCCGGTACGCCCGAGCTCAAGCGTCCCGCCTATGGCTGAAGGCAATCCGGCAACGATACCGGCAAAGATGATCAGCGAAATACCATTGCCGATGCCGCGCGCGGTAATCTGCTCACCCAGCCACATCAGGAACATGGTCCCGCCGACCAGCGTTATCACCGCAGACAGGCGGAAGAACCAGCCGGGATCGGTGACGATATTGTTGCCACTCTCCAGCCCAACCGAAATACCATAAGCCTGCACGGTGGCGAGCAGTACCGTGCCGTAGCGGGTATACTGGTTGATCACCTTGCGGCCCTGTTCACCGTCCTTTTTCAGCTGCTCCAGCGTCGGAATAACCGATGTCATGAGCTGCATGATGATGGAGGCGGAAATATAGGGCATGATGCCAAGCGCAAAAATCGCCATCCGCTCCACGGCGCCGCCGGCAAACATGTTGAACATGCCAAGCACGCCGCCGCTTTGCTGATCAAAAGCCTGCGCAAACGCATCCGGATTGATGCCCGGCAATGGAATGTAGGTTCCAAGCCGATAAACCAAAAGCGCACCCAGCGTGAACCAGATACGCTTTTTCAGATCTTCCGCCTTGGCGAATGCCGAAAAATTCAGATTGGAAGCAAGTTGTTCTGCTGCCGATGCCATGGTTGGGTCTTCTCCGCTTGGTCCGGGCAGCAATCTGCAGATACACTGTCCACCGAAGCTCCGAGATAAGCCTCGGACACCAAAGTTGCAAGCGGCGGTATCAAGACCGCCGCTTTTTGTGATCGTTTACTCTGCCGGTTTTTCGGCAGCCTGGTCAGGCACTTTCACCGAACCGCCGGCTTTCTCAACCTTCTCGACTGCCGATTTTGACGCGCCGGCGATCTCGAAGCTGAGCTTCGTTTTGATTTCACCGTCGCCCAACAGGCGAACACCATCTTTTGGTCTGCGCAAAATGCCGGCCTCGACCAGCGCTTCGACCGTCACCGGCTTTTTGGCATCCAGCTTTTTCGCATCAATGGCCGCCTGAACACGACCAACGGAGACAGTGTTGAAATTTTTGGCGAAAATGTTGGTAAAACCGCGCTTTGGCAAACGGCGGTAGATTGCCATCTGCCCACCTTCAAAGCCGTTGATAGCAACGCCGGACCGCGACTTCTGCCCTTTTACGCCCCTGCCGGCAGTCTTGCCGGAACCGGAACCAATGCCGCGCCCGACCCGCTTGCGGGTTTTGTTGGCACCGTCTTTGTCGCGCAATTCATTGAGTTTCATCGTCAATACTCCCCGGCAACTAAGCCTCGTCGACCACGCGAACGAGATGTTGCACTTTGCGGATCATACCGCGTACCGAAGGCGTGTCCTCCAGGGTACTGCGGCGATGCATCTTGTTAAGACCAAGGCCGACCAGAGTGGCGCGCTGATCGCCCGGACGGCGCAACGGACTGCCAGTCTGCTCGACGGTAACGGTCTTGCCCTTGCTTTTTTCAGCCATGATATTCGTTTCCCGAATTTTTCAAGGACCGGCGACCCTTAACGGCCACCGGCCATCAAATCCTATTCTTCCGCGCCGATCAGATCGCGGCGGCGATCTTGAAGCGTTGAATATTTAATCCCGCGCTGCGCTGCGATATCTTTTGGATGCATCTGGTGCTTAAGCGCATCAAATGTCGCGCGAACCATGTTGTACGGGTTCGACGATCCCATCGACTTTGCAACAACATCGTGCATGCCGAGCGTCTCGAACACCGCACGCATCGGACCACCGGCGATAATCCCGGTACCGGGCTTGGCAGCGCGCAGCAACACCTTGCCGGCACCATGGCGGCCTGCGACATCGTGATGCAGCGTACGCCCTGAACGCAGCGGCACGAAAATCATGTCACGCTTGGCGCTCTCTGTCGCCTTGCGGATGGCCTCGGGCACTTCACGAGCCTTACCATGACCAAAGCCAACACGGCCCTTCTGGTCACCAACGACCACGAGAGCCGCAAAGCCGAAGCGGCGGCCACCTTTGACCACCTTGGCAACACGGTTGATGTGAACGAGCTTGTCGACAAATTCGCTGTCGCGCTCCTCGCGGTCACGGCCGCGATTGCGGTCATCCCTGCGGTTTTGCTGTGCCATATCCTATTCCTTGTTCTTTTCCGGTAGCACGGGGGGTTGAAAAACTAGAAGGTCAATCCACCTTCGCGAGCGGCCTCTGCCAAAGCTTTGACACGGCCATGATAAATATAGGGGCCACGGTCGAAGATGACTTCCTTGACGCCAGCCTTCGATGCCCGCTCGGCAACCAGCTTGCCGACGGCAGCCGCCGCGCCGGAATCCGCACCGGTTTTCAACTTGCCCTTCAGGTCCTTGTCGAGCGTCGAAGCGGCAGCGATCGTACAGCCCTTCGCGTCGTCAATAACCTGCACGTATATGTTTTTCGACGACCGGTAGACCGAGAGCCGCGGACGGCCACCGGCAACCGATTTTATTGTGCGGCGAACGCGTGAAGCACGCCGTTTGACGGTATCTTTCGAAGCCATGGCGCCAGTTCCTTACTTCTTCTTGCCTTCTTTGCGCACAATGCGCTCTTCGGCATATTTCACACCCTTGCCCTTATAGGGTTCGGGCTTACGGTATTTGCGGATTTCGGAAGCAACCTGACCGACTTTCTGCTTGTCGATGCCGGTCACCACGATCTCGGTCGGTTTCGGGCAGGCAACCGAAATGCCTTCTGGAACCTGATAGACAACATCGTGGCTGAAGCCGAGCGACAATTGCAGGTTTTTTCCCTGAAGGGCGGCACGATAGCCAACACCGTTGATTTCAAGCTTGCGCTCAAATCCTTCCTTCACACCCGCTAAGATGTTCTGGATCTGCGTGCGCGACATGCCCCATTTGGAGCGGGCATCCTTGGATTGGTTGCGCGGCGAAACGGAAATCTCGCCATTGTCCAGGCTGACCAGAACCTCGTCATTGACGACGAAATTCAGTTCACCCTTGGGACCTTTGGCGGTGACCGTCTGGCCTTCCACGGAGGCGGTCACGCCTTCGGGTACAGCCACTGGTTTTTTGCCGATACGGGACATTGTTCTTCGTCCTTGCCGTTCAGTTCGTTGTTCAGGCCAATCAGAATATCTGGCAGAGAATTTCTCCGCCGACATTCTGTTCGCGTGCATCATGATCCGCCATCACGCCCTTGGGCGTCGACAGAATGGATATGCCAAGACCATTGGCCACATGCGGGATCGATTTCACCGAAACATAGACCCGGCGGCCTGGTCTTGAGACCCGCGAAATTTCGCGGATGACCGGTCCGTTGTCATGATATTTCAGCTCGATCTCGATCTCCGACTTGCCGTCCTTGTGGTCGGTCTGGGAATAACCGCGGATGTAGCCTTCGCTTTTCATCACTTCCAGCACACGGGCGCGCAGCTTGGAAGCAGGCGTTGAAACCGTGTTTTTCCGCCTGCCGGCCGCGTTACGGATACGTGTCAGCATATCGCCGAGAGGATCACTTAAAGACATCGTTCGTCCTCCTTACCAGCTTGACTTGACCAGGCCCGGAACCATTCCGAGCGAACCCAGTTCGCGAAGCGCGATACGAGACATTTTCAGTTTGCGGTAATAACCACGCGGACGACCGGAAACCTCGCACCGGTTGCGAACGCGGGTTTTTGACGAATTGCGCGGCAACTGCGACAGCTTCAACTGCGCGGCAAAGCGCTCATCCATCGGTTTTGCCCGGTCATTAATAATCGCCTTCAATTCCGCCCGCCGCTCGGCGTAGCGCGCCACCATCTTGCGGCGCTTGGCGTTTTTCTCGACTGCACTGATTTTAGCCATCTATAGTCGTCCTTGTTCTCGCTTGCCGTTACTGCCGGAAAGGGAAGTTGAAGGCTGTGAGCAAAGCTCTAGCCTCATCATCCGTTTTGGCTGTCGTACAAACGATGATGTCCAATCCGCGGATTTCATCGACCTTGTCATAGTCGATCTCCGGGAAAACGATATGTTCCTTCAGACCCATTGCAAAATTGCCGCGGCCATCAAAACTCTTTGGATTGAGCCCGCGAAAATCGCGAACCCGCGGCAAGGCAATGGTGATCAAACGATCCATGAAGTCATACATGCGATCCTTGCGAAGCGTTACCTTCGCGCCAATCGGCATCTGCTCACGCACCTTGAAGCTTGCAATTGAGTTGCGCGCATAGGTGACAATAGCCTTCTGACCGGCGATCAGTGACAATTCTCCTGCCGCTACCGACGGTTTTTTCGAATCGGTCGTCGCCTCGCCGACACCCATATTCAGCACGATCTTTTCGACACGCGGAACCTGCATGCCATTGTCGTACTTGAACTGTTCGAGCAGATCCTTGCGGATCACCTCATTATAGCGCTGCTTCATGCGCGGTGTGTAGGTAGCCTCAGCCATCGATCAACTCTCCAGAGCGCTTGGATACGCGCACTTTCTTGCCATCTGCGACCTTAAAGCCGACGCGAACCGGCTTGCCGTCCTCGGCAATTGCGATATTCGACAGGTGGATCGGCGCTTCCCTCGAAACGATGCCGGCCTCCTGGGTCTGGGTCTGTTTCTGATGGCGGCGCAACATATTTACGCCACGCACCAACGCCCGGTTTTCCTTCGGCATTACCTTCAGCACCTCACCGGTCCGGCCCTTGTCCTTGCCGGCCAATACGACGACTGAATCGCCTTTACGGATCTTTTGCATTGTCCGTTCTCCTTCAGAGCACTTCAGGGGCCAGAGAAATGATCTTCATGTGCCGTTTGGCGCGCAATTCGCGCGGAACGGGTCCGAAGATGCGGGTTCCCACAGGCTCAGCCTTGTTGTCGACCAGTACGGCCGCATTGCCGTCAAAGCGGATAACGCTGCCATCGGGCCGGCGAATGTCTTTCGCGGTGCGTACGACCACCGCCTTCATCACATCACCTTTTTTGACGCGCCCGCGCGGAATGGCTTCCTTGACCGACACCACAATGACGTCGCCCACCGAGGCATATTTCCGCTTGGAACCGCCCAAAACCTTGATGCACATGACACGACGGGCGCCGGAATTGTCGGCCACATCGAGGTTTGTTTGCATCTGAATCATGACTGGCCGCCTTCTTCAAATCTTGCCGCAGGACCGTTCCCGCTAAGCATGTTACTCTTCAAAACTCAGGCGTCAGCGCCCGCTATCACTGTCCAGCGCTTGTCTTTCGACACAGGTTTGGATTCCTGGATGGAAACCTTGTCGCCCACCTTGTGGCTGTTGGCTTCATCATGCGCCTTGTATTTCTTGGACGTGCGCACCGTCTTCTTCATCACCGGATGGGTAAACCGGCGTTCAACCTTGACGACAACAGTCTTGTCGTTCTTGTCGCTGACAACAGTGCCCTGCAATACGCGCTTCGGCATGGGTTTTTTCCTTAAGCCTTGTTCTCAGCCGCTTTTTGGGCGGCAATCGTCTTGATGCGGGCAATGTCGCGGCGAACCGCCTTCACACGCGCTGTCTTCTCCAACTGGCCGGTCGCCTTCTGGAAGCGCAGGTTAAACTGCTCTTTCTTCAGCTTCGCCAGCTCGTCACTCAATTGGTCAGGGCTCATCGCCCGTGCATCTTCAGCCTTCATGTCAGCCTCTCCTAATCGGCAATGCGCTGGATAAAGCGCGTCTTGACAGGAAGCTTCTGAGCACCGAGACGAAGCGCCTCGCGTGCGATTTCCTCATCAACGCCGTCAATTTCGAACACGACCCGGCCGGGTTTTACGCGCGCAGCCCAATAATCGACCGATCCCTTGCCCTTACCCATGCGGACTTCCGTCGGCTTGGATGTCACCGGCACATCGGGAAAGATGCGGATCCACACCCGGCCCTGACGCTTCATATGCCGGGTAATCGCACGGCGGGCCGCCTCGATCTGGCGCGCGGTCACACGCTCCGGCTCGATAGCCTTCAATCCGAAAGAACCGAAATTCAGGTTGGTACCGCCCTTGGCCGTGCCATGGATACGTCCCTTAAACTGCTTACGGAACTTTGTGCGCTTGGGCTGCAGCATTTCTGTCTACTCCAAAATCTTTATTCAGCGCCGGCGATTAAGCGTTTTCGCGGCGGCGGCCGCCAGGTTGTTCGCCTTCAATCGCCTTGCGCTCCGAAGCCATCGGATCGTGTTCGAGGATTTCACCCTTGAAGATCCAGACCTTCACACCGCAAATGCCGTAAGCCGTCTTCGCTTCGGCAGTGCCATAGTCAACATCGGCGCGCAGCGTATGCAGCGGCACACGGCCCTCGCGATACCATTCCATACGGGCGATTTCCGCACCACCAAGCCGGCCGCCGCAATTGATGCGGATACCCTCGGCGCCAAGGCGGATTGCCGACTGAACGGCCCGCTTCATCGCCCGGCGAAACGCGATACGGCGCTCAAGCTGCTGTGCGATCGACTGAGCCACCAACGTGGCATCGGTCTCCGGCTTGCGCACTTCAACGATGTTGAGATGCGTCTCTGCCTTGGTCATGTCGGTCAGCTTCTTGCGCAGACGCTCAATATCGGCACCCTTTTTACCGATGATCAGGCCCGGGCGTGCTGAATGGATCGTCACGCGGCATTTTTTATGCGGACGTTCGATAACAATTTTCGAGATCGCCGCCTGCTTGAGTTCGCTCTCAAGCTCCTTGCGGATCGCCAGATCTTCATGCAGCAGCCGGCCATATTCGCCACCGGTGGCAAACCAGCGTGAATCCCAGGTGCGGTTAATGCCGAGGCGCAGACCGATCGGATTGACTTTTTGGCCCATCAGGCGGCCTCCCCTTGTTCTTCAACTTCGCGCACGACAATCGTGAGATTGGAAAATGGTTTTTCAATCCGGCTCGACTTACCGCGGCCACGCGCCATGAAACGTTTCATGGTAATTGATTTGCCGACCCAGGCTTCCGCAACAATCAGTGCGTCAACATCAAGGTCGTGATTGTTTTCCGCATTGGCAATCGCCGATTCCAGCGTTTTCCTGACCGTTCCGGCAATCCGCTTGCGCGAAAATTCCAGATCAGCAAGCGCTGCCGAAACCTTTTTGCCGCGGATCAGCGCTGCAACCAGGTTCAGTTTTTGCGGGCTGACGCGAATTGTGCGAAGCACAGCGCGCGCTTCATTGTCCGCCAGCCGGCGTGGAGCTTTGGCCTTGCCCATCTTACTTTCTCCTGGCCTTCTTGTCGGCACCGTGACCGTAATAGGTTCTGGTCGGTGCAAATTCGCCGAATTTGTGTCCAACCATGTCTTCGGAAACCGAAACCGGAATATGCTTCTGGCCGTTATAGACACCAAAGGTGAGACCAACGAATTGCGGCAGGATGGTGGAGCGGCGGCTCCACATCTTGATAACCTCGTTACGGCCGCCCTCGCGCACTTTCTCGGCTTTCTTCAACAGATAGCCGTCAACGAACGGGCCTTTCCAGACTGAGCGTGTCACTGTCTTTGCCTCTTCCTACTTCTTGCGCTGATGGCGCGAGCGCATGATAAATTTGTCGGTCGTCTTGTTTGACCGGGTGCGTTTGCCCTTGGTCGGCTTGCCCCACGGCGTGACCGGATTACGGCCGCCAGAGGTGCGTCCCTCACCACCGCCATGCGGATGGTCGACGGGGTTCATGGTAACGCCGCGATTGTGCGGACGTTTACCCATCCAGCGCTTGCGGCCGGCCTTGCCGAGCGAGATATTGCCGTGATCGGAATTGGAAACAGCGCCGACCGTCGCCATGCAGGCGCCAGGTACAATCCGCTGTTCACCTGAGTTCAACCGCAAAATCGCCATTCCCTGATCACGTCCGACCAACTGGGCATAAGCGCCAGCCGATCGGGCAATCTGTCCGCCTTTTTCAGGCTTCAACTCGACATTGTGAATGATCGTGCCGATCGGCATCGAGGCCAGAGGCATCGCATTGCCGGGTTTTACATCGACATTGTTGCCCGCAATTACCGTATCGCCAACCGAAAGCCGCTGTGGTGCGATAATGTAGGACAGTTCACCATCCTCATAGCGGATCAAGGCGATGAATGCGGTCCGGTTCGGATCATATTCGATCCGCTCGACCGTTGCACCCATGTCAAATTTGCGGCGCTTGAAATCAACGACCCGATAGGTGCGTTTATGACCGCCACCGCGAAAGCGCGTTGTCACACGCCCGGTATTGTTGCGCCCACCCTTGGCGGACAGACCTTCGGTCAAACCCTTGATCGGCTTGCCCTTGTAAAGATGCGAGCGATCAACAAGCACCAACTGGCGCTGGCCGGGCGTTGTCGGATTGAATTTCTTCAGTGCCATCTTGCTACACCAAGCCCCCTAGAGACCCGTCGCGATATCGATCGACTGACCTTCGGCCAGCGTCACAATCGCTTTTTTCACATCGTTCTGGCGGCCACGCGTGCCGCGAAAACGCTTTACTTTGCCCTTGCGAACCAGGGTGTTGACCGCTGTCACCTTGACCGAGAACAGCGCCTCGACAGCCGCCTTGATCTCCGGCTTGCTCGCCGTGCGGGCAACATTGAAGACCACCTGGTTTGCTTCCGACGCCATGGTCGATTTCTCGGTGATCGCCGGGCTGACGATCACGTCATAGTGGCGAAGATCCGTCATTTGAACCGCTCCTCCAGAGCTTCGACCGCAGCCTTGGTGAGAACCAGCTTGCCCCGGCGCAGTATGTCGTAAACATTGATGCCCTGGACCGGCAGCACATCGACCTGCGGAATGTTTGATGCCGCCTGGCGGAAATTCTGATCCAGTTCAGCGCCGCCGATCATCAGCACATTGTCGAGACCAAGCTTTGCAAGCTGGCCCACAAGCGCCTTGGTCTTGGCGTCCTTGGCGGTCAGATCATCTATGACAATCAGGTCAGATGTTTTGGCCTTGGCCGACAGCGCATGTTTCAAACCAAGCGCCCGGACCTTTTTCGGCAATTCGGTGTTGTGATCGCGAACCACCGGTCCATGCGCCTTGCCGCCGCCACGAAACTGCGGTGCGCGTGCCGAATGGTGACGCGCCCGCCCGGTACCCTTCTGACGGTACATTTTTGCGCCTGTCCGCGAAATCTCAGACCGGCCTTTGGTTTTGTGCGTACCCTGCTGCCGTTTCGACAATTGCCAGCGCACCACCCGGTGTAGAATGTCCTCGCGCGGGTCGAGCCCGAACACGGCATCGGAAAGCGCAACCTTGCCAGCCGACTTGCCGTCGAGCGTGGTAATCTGAATTTCCATTACTCTTGGCCTTCCTGCTTATCGGTTGCAGCCTGGCTTTCAGCCTTGTTCTGCGCTTCCTGCTCGGCAGCAGCCTGTTCTTCAGCCGCCGCCTCCGCTTCTGCAGCCAATGCCTCTTCGGCTTCCTTGGCAGCAGCATCGGCCTGTTTTTCTAGTTTGCGGGTCGCAGCCGGAAACAGCGCGCCTTCCGGCAATGGCTTTTTGACAGCATCCTTGACCAGTACCCAGCCGCCCTTCGGGCCCGGCACCGCGCCACTGATCAACACAAGACCGCGATCATTGTCGGTTTCGACAACCCGCAAATTCTGCGTGGTGACGGTCACATGGCCCATATGGCCAGCCATCTTCTTGCCCTTGAACACCTTGCCCGGATCCTGGCACTGACCGGTCGAACCATGTGCACGGTGCGAAATCGAGTTACCATGGGTTGCACGGCCGCCACCAAAATTATGCCGCTTCATAACACCCTGAAAGCCCTTGCCGACCGATGTGCCTGTTACATCGACAAACTGGCCCGGCAGATAGTGGCCGGCAATGATCTCGTCACCGATGTCAAGCATATTGTCCGGCGATACGCGGAATTCCGCCATCCTGGATTTCGGCTCGACCTTGGCACCGGCAAAATGCCCGCGCATCGGCTTCGACGTATTTTTGACCTTGGCCAGCCCCACTCCCAGCTGCACAGCAGTGTAGCCGTTTTTCTCTTCGGTGCGTTGTGCCACGACCTGGCAGTTCTCCATTTTGAGAACCGTCACAGGCACGTGTTCCCCGGCGTCATTGTAGACGCGGGTCATTCCGACCTTTTGAGCTATTACACCTGAACGCATCGGTTCATCCTCTTTGACGCTCATGCCGCCATGCGGCAGAGGAACGCTTAATTCAAAAAATCCTAGAGCTTGATCTCGACATCCACGCCGGCGGCAAGATCAAGTTTCATCAGCGCATCAACGGTCTGCGGCGTTGGATCGACAATGTCGAGCAGCCGCTTATGCGTACGCATTTCAAACTGCTCACGGCTTTTCTTGTCGATGTGCGGCGAGCGGTTGACCGTGAACTTCTCGATCCGCGTCGGCAGCGGTATCGGGCCGCGGACATTTGCTCCCGTGCGCTTTGCCGTCGAGACGATTTCCTTCGTCGACGTATCAAGCACACGGTGATCAAACGCCTTGAGGCGGATGCGGATATTTTGTCCGTTCATGCGACTGTTCCTTGTTCTGCGCGGGCATTTCTTTCTGCCCGCGTCAGAGCTCCGTTAGACTATTCCGTGATTGAAGCGACGATGCCTGCGCCGACGGTTCTTCCGCCTTCGCGGATAGCAAAGCGCAGTTTTTCTTCCATCGCGATCGGCACGATCAGTTCCACATCCACTGTCACATTGTCGCCCGGCATCACCATCTCCGTGCCTTCCGGCAGCGACACAACGCCCGTCACATCCGTCGTGCGGAAGTAAAACTGCGGACGATAATTGGTGAAAAACGGCGTATGACGGCCACCTTCTTCCTTGGTCAGAATATAGGCCTCGGCCTTGAACTTCGTGTGCGGCTTGACCGAACCAGGCTTGCACAAAACCTGACCGCGCTCGACACCGTCACGCTCGACACCGCGCAAAAGAGCGCCGATATTGTCGCCAGCCTGGCCCTGATCGAGCAGCTTGCGGAACATCTCCACACCCGTGCACGTCGTCTTCGACGTATCGCGAATGCCGACAATCTCAATCTCGTCGCCGACATTGACAATGCCGCGCTCAACACGGCCCGTCACAACCGTGCCGCGGCCCGAAATCGAAAACACATCTTCAATCGGCATCAAGAACGGCTGGTCAACAGGACGCTCAGGCGTCGGAATATAGCTGTCAACTTCGGCCATCAGCGCGCGGATCGCATCCTCGCCCTTGGCCTTGTCGCCATCTTCAAGCGCCACAAGTGCCGAACCCTTGACGATCGGAATATCGTCGCCCGGAAACTCATAGGTCGACAAAAGCTCGCGGATCTCAAGCTCGACCAGCTCAAGCAGTTCCTCATCGTCAACCTGGTCAACCTTGTTCATGAACACCACAATCGCCGGAACACCAACCTGGCGGGCAAGCAGAATATGCTCGCGCGTCTGCGGCATCGGGCCGTCGGCGGCCGAGCAAACCAGGATCGCGCCGTCCATCTGCGCCGCACCGGTGATCATGTTCTTCACATAGTCGGCGTGGCCAGGGCAATCGACATGGGCGTAGTGACGGTTGTCCGTCTCATACTCCACATGCGCCGTCGAAATCGTGATCCCGCGCGCCTTTTCTTCAGGCGCACCGTCAATCTCGTCATACGCCTTGAACTCGCCGAAAAACTTCGTAATCGCAGCCGTCAGCGACGTCTTGCCATGGTCAACGTGACCAATCGTGCCAATGTTCACATGCGGCTTGTTGCGCTCAAATTTTCCCTTAGCCATGTGACCTCTCCATCCTTGATATCTGTGCCCCGTCGGGCGAATTCATCTTAGTTCCTGCGGTATCCGATACCGTCAGGTTACGCGTATTTGCTCTGTATTTCCTGCGCCACCGCCGATGGCACCGGCTCGTAATGATCGAACTGCATTGTGTACTGGGCACGCCCCTGCGACATCGAGCGCAGATTATCGACATATTTGAACATGTTGGCGAGCGGTACGAAGGCATTGATCACAGTGGCGATGCCACGTGCTTCCGTGCCCTGGATCTGTCCGCGCCGCGAATTCAAATCACCGATAACATCGCCGACATAATCCTCCGGCGTCACCACCTCGACCTTCATAATCGGCTCAAGCAACTGAGCGCCGGCCTTTTGCGCGCCCTCGCGGAAGGCTGCGCGAGCGGCGATTTCAAATGCCAGAACGGAGGAATCCACATCGTGATAGGCACCATCGACCAGCGTTGCCTTGACGCGCAGCATTGGAAAGCCTGCCAGCGGACCGGAGGACAAGACGCTCGAGATACCCTTCTGGACACCTGGAATATATTCCTTCGGTACATTACCGCCGACGATCTTGGAGACGAATTCAAACTCTTCGGATTCTTCATTCGGCTCGAAGATAATCTTGACCCGCGCGAACTGGCCCGAACCACCCGACTGTTTCTTGTGGGTGTAATCGATCTCGGCTAGGCGCGTGATGGTCTCGCGATAAGCCACCTGCGGCGCACCGACATTGGCCTCGACCTTGAATTCACGCTTCATACGGTCGACGAGAATGTCGAGGTGAAGCTCGCCCATACCGGCAATGATGGTCTGACCGGATTCCTCGTCAGTCTTGACGCGGAATGACGGGTCTTCGGCTGCAAGACGATTAAGCGCCAGACCCATCTTTTCCTGGTCACCCTTGGTCTTGGGCTCGATAGCAATCTGGATCACCGGGTCAGGAAATTCCATCCGCTCCAGGATCACAGGTTTCAGCGCATCGCAAAGCGTGTCGCCGGTGGTCGTTTCCTTCAGCCCAGCCAGGGCGACGATATCACCGGCAAAAGCCTCATCGATATCTTCGCGGCTGTTTGAATGCATCTGCAGCATACGGCCGATACGCTCGCGCTTGTCCTTAACGGTGTTCATCAAGGAAACACCCTTTTCTAGCTTGCCGGAATAGATGCGCGCAAAGGTAAGCGAACCAACAAACGGATCGTTCATCACCTTGAAAGCCAGCATGGAAAGCGGCTCGTCATCTGAGGATTCGCGAACGGTTTCCTCTTCGGTCTTGGCGTCGATGCCCTTGATCGCAGGCACCTCGACCGGCGAAGGCAGATAGTCCACCACCGCATCAAGCAAAGGCTGAACACCCTTGTTCTTGAACGCCGAGCCGCAGAACATCGGGAACAGCTGAACCTCGATCGTGCCCTTGCGGATCAGCGAGCGCAACTCGTCATTCGACGGCATCTCGCCCTCAAGGTAACGCTCCATCGCTCCCTCGTCGATCTCGACGGCGGTCTCGATCAGCTTCTCGCGATATTCTTCGGCCCTTTCCTGCATGTCGGCCGGAATGTCCGTCACATCCCATTCGGCACCCAGATTCTCAGACTTCCAGACCAGCGCCTTCATCTCGACCAAATCGATGACACCGGCAAAATCGTTCTCTGCACCGATCGGCAACTGCATGATGGCAGCCGTCGCACCGAGCCGTGTTTTGACCATCTCGGCTGAGCGGTAAAAATCCGCGCCGATTTTGTCCATCTTGTTGCAGAAGATCATCCGCGGCACGTCGTATTTGTCGGCCTGCCGCCAAACGGTCTCGGTCTGCGGTTCGACACCGGCATTGGCGTCGAGCAGCGCGATCGCACCATCCAGTACGCGCAGGCTGCGCTCGACTTCAATGGTAAAGTCAACGTGGCCGGGCGTGTCGATGATGTTGAAGCGCCGCTTCTTGCCGTCACGGCCTTCCCAGAACGTGGTGGTCGCAGCCGACGTAATGGTAATGCCGCGCTCCTGCTCCTGCTCCATCCAGTCCATGGTTGCAGCGCCGTCATGGACTTCACCAATCTTGTGCGACTTACCGGTATAATAGAGCACACGCTCCGTGGTCGTCGTCTTGCCGGCGTCAATATGCGCCATGATGCCAAAATTGCGATAATCTTCGATTTTGTATTCGCGGGCCATGATCTTTGCCTTCAAATCTTTCTTCGACGGACGCTTCAGCTACCAGCGGTAATGCGAGAATGCGCGGTTGGCCTCAGCCATCCGGTGCGTGTCTTCGCGCTTTTTGACCGCTGAACCTCGATTGTTTGCCGCATCCAGCAACTCGCCGGAGAGCCTATCGACCATCGTGGTCTCGTTGCGGCCACGCGCGGCATTGATCAACCAGCGGATGGCCAGCGCCTGACGGCGTTCGGTGCGCACCTCAACGGGAACCTGATAGGTGGCACCACCAACGCGGCGCGACCGCACTTCGACATGCGGAGCCACATTTTCAAGCGCCTGATGGAACAGACCGAGCGGTTCCGATTTGGCCTTGTCTTCAACCTGGTCGAGCGCGCCGTAAACAATGCGCTCGGCAACCGACTTTTTGCCATGCATCATGATGGCATTCATGAACTTCGTGATCACCAGATCGCCGAATTTTGGATCGGGGTTGATCTCACGCTTTTCTGCACTGTGACGTCGGGACATGTCTTTTGTCTCTTACCTAAATCGCTAAGTCCGGCGCCAAATAAAAAAGCGCCGAAGCGGGATTTCCTTACTTCGGACGCTTTGCGCCATATTTGGAGCGGCGCTGTTTGCGGTCTTTTACGCCTTGGGTATCGAGCACGCCGCGGATGATATGATATCGCACACCTGGAAGGTCTTTGACGCGGCCACCGCGGATCATCACCACGGAGTGCTCTTGAAGGTTATGGCCCTCGCCTGGAATATAACCAATCACCTCAAAGCCGTTGGTCAGGCGGATTTTGGCCACCTTGCGCAACGCCGAGTTCGGCTTCTTAGGCGTCGTCGTGTAGACGCGCGTGCAAACGCCCCGCTTTTGCGGGTTCTGCTGCATGGCCGGAACCTTGTTGCGCTTGATCGGCGCGGTGCGCGGCTTGCGGATCAGCTGGTTGACGGTAGGCATTCAAACCTTCCCCTTAATTTCAAAATCTTCACCCCGAACCGCAACCGGCTCGCTCTACGCCTCATCGGCTATGTCATTCCACCACAAAATTCGGGGCAGAAAACCGTGCACTACGGTCCTGCCCGAACGGATAAGCAGAGGAAACGGTTGCCCGCTTCATGCATGCCGGAAATGTCATTCTTCGCAGAACGAACCCTGTTTGAAACCAAATCCGGGGCGCGACGCCCTGAAAAAAGTAGTCTCACATTGGTTCAGACAGCGGTCACTTACCCACTCGTCCGGCTATCGTCAAGCCCATGGCGGAAAAACTGTTGTATTTTCTAACCTTTGCCCGCCCACTGTGTTTTATGTCGCAGTTTTCCCGGTAACGAAACCGAAATGCTGAGGCTTCACTGTCATTTCCCGCAATAGCATGCAAAAGACTGTTGAGACCAATACACGGCAGAGAATCAATATGAACGACAATGACGAATACGCTCCCGTTTACATCATCGTCGGCCAGGCGTGGACCGACAAGGAACAGGATGCCGAGCGTGTCCATGTGCTATTGACTGCGGCAGATGACGATACCGCCGTGCGCCAGGCGCTCGAAGCTCTGGCCAGAGAGGGCTATGTTGAAGCTGAGCTTGACCAGATCGGCGAAATCACCGACCAGCCCGACGAGGAGCCGCACGCATCCGCCTATCAGGGCGCGCTCGAAGGCGAAATCGCCATCGTGACGCTCGGCTCGCAGGAAGCCGGAATATAAAACCGACCTAGGTCGTGCCCAAAAAAAACCGCCGGAACGCATGGCTCCGGCGGTTTGGATATCAATTGTGCCAGACGGCCTCTATTCTGCCGCCCCCGTCATTTCCTCGATCAACGGTAAGGCCTCCGCTTCGGCGTCTGCCGTCTTGCGGCGTTCCTCAAGGATGAGGTCATCGCGCGCCGTGGCGATGCGGCGGATCTGCGTCATCGCACCACCGGTACCGGCCGGGATCAGGCGGCCAACGATGACGTTCTCCTTCAGACCCTGCAGCGTATCGGTCTTGCCGGCAACCGCCGCCTCGGTCAGCACCTTGGTGGTCTCCTGGAAGGAGGCGGCCGAGATGAAGGACGGTGTCTGCAGCGACGCTTTGGTGATGCCAAGCAGAACCGGCTGGCCTTCAGCCGGCTGCTTGCCCTCTTCGACCAGCCGCTCATTGACCTCGTCGAACTCGATCGCATCGACATTGTCGCCGGGGATGTAGACAGAATCACCCTGTTTGGTGATCTCCACCTTCTGCAGCATCTGGCGAACAATCACCTCGATATGCTTGTCATTGATGACAACGCCTTGCAGGCGGTAGACTTCCTGGATCTCGTTGACGAGATAGGAAGCCAGCGCTTCCACGCCCCTGATCGCCAGAATATCGTGCGGCGCGGGATTGCCATCGAGAATATAATCGCCCTTCTCGATCGTGTCGCCATCTTGAAGGTGGAACGGCTTGCTCTTCGGAATGAGATATTCCGCAGGCTCCGCGCCCTCCTCATGCGGCTCGATCATGATACGCCGCTTGTTCTTGTAGTCACGGCCAAAGCGGACGATACCGTCAATCTCGGCAATCACCGCATGATCCTTCGGACGCCGGGCCTCGAACAGTTCCGCCACCCGTGGCAGACCACCGGTGATGTCCTTGGTCTTGGCACTTTCCATCGGAATACGGGCAACCACATCGCCGGGATTGACCTTACCGCCGGGCTCAACCGACAAAACGGCTTCCACCGAAAGCATGAAGCGGGCTTCGCCCCCCTTGCTGAGCTTGCCGATCTTGCCCTTGTCATCCATCACCGTGATCGCCGGTTTCAGATCGGTGCCACGCGGTGTCGACCGCCAGTCGATGATCTCACGCTTGGTGATACCGGTCGATTCATCGGCCGATTCCTGAACCGAGATGCCGTCGACGACATCCTCATAGGTAATGGTACCGCCAACTTCGGTCAGGATCGGGCGGGTATAGGGATCCCATTCGGCAATCCGCTGCCCGCGCTTGACCTTGTCGCCATCATCGACATGCAGCTTGGAGCCGTAGGTCACCTTGTGGGTAGCCCGTTCCTTGCCATTGCCGTCCAAAATCAGCACCGCCATGTTGCGGCCCATGGCGATCTGGTGACCTTCGGAATTGCGCACCACATTGCGGTTGCGGATCTGTACCTTGCCCTCGTAAGAGGCTTCCAGGAACGACTGGTCGACCACCTGCGCGGTACCGCCCATATGGAAGGTCCGCATGGTAAGCTGGGTACCTGGCTCACCGATCGACTGCGCGGCGATAACACCGACCGCCTCGCCGATATTGACCGGCGTACCACGCGCCAGATCGCGGCCATAACAGGTGCCGCAAATACCAGTTTTTATCTCGCAGGTCAGCGCAGAGCGGATCCGCAAAGACTGTACGCCCGCCTTTTCAATCACCTCCACATCACGCTCGTCAAGCAATCTACCGGCCTTGACCAGCACGTCGCCAGATGTCGGATGCACGATGTCGTCCAGCGCGGTACGTCCAAGCACACGCTGCCCGAGTGAGGCCACCACCTGGCCGGCATCGACGATCGGCTGCATGGTCAGGCCCTTATCGGTACCGCAATCGCGCGAATTGACGATGCAGTCCTGGGCGACATCGACCAGACGCCTGGTGAGGTAACCCGAGTTGGCGGTTTTCAGCGCCGTGTCGGCAAGTCCCTTACGCGCACCGTGGGTGGAGTTGAAATACTCCAGAACGGTAAGGCCTTCCTTGAAGTTGGAGATGATCGGCGTTTCGATGATCTCACCGGACGGCTTGGCCATCAGGCCGCGCATACCGGCCAGCTGACGCATCTGGGTCGGCGACCCGCGAGCGCCCGAATGGCTCATCATGTAGATCGAGTTCATCGGACGCTGACGTCCGTCATCGCCGAATTCCACCGCCTTGATGCGGCCCATCATTTCGTCGGCGACCTTTTCAGAGCACTTTGCCCAGGCATCGACGACTTTGTTGTATTTTTCACCCTGGGTAATCAGGCCATCATTATATTGCTGCTCATATTCCTTGGTCAGCGTGTCGGTCTCGCCGACCAGCTTCGCCTTGGTGTCGGGAATGAGCATGTCGTCCTTGCCGAACGAAATACCTGCCCGGCAGGCGTGACCGAAGCCAAGCTGCATGATCCGGTCGCAGAAGATCACCGTGTCCTTCTGGCCGCAATGGCGATAAACCGTGTCGATCATCCGGGAAATGTTCTTCTTGGTCATTTCCTGGTTACAGACTTCAAACGGCACATTGCCGTTACGTGGCAGCAACTCGCCCATAATCATACGGCCGGGCGTGGTGTCATAAATCTGAGAAACCGGATTGCCCTCGCCATCAACGGTCCTGAACCGACCCTTGATCTTGGTGTGCAGGGTAACAACCTCGTTTTCAAGCGCATGATGCAATTCGCCCATATCGGCGAACACCATGCCCTCACCCGGCTCGTTTTCATTGACGATCGACAGGTAATAAAGGCCAAGCACCATGTCCTGCGACGGAACGATGATCGGGGCGCCATTGGCCGGGTGCAAAATGTTGTTGGTCGACATCATCAGCACACGGGCTTCCAACTGCGCTTCCAGCGACAACGGCACGTGAACGGCCATCTGGTCGCCGTCAAAATCGGCATTAAACGCGGTACAAACCAGCGGATGAAGCTGGATCGCCTTGCCTTCGATCAGCACCGGCTCAAACGCCTGGATACCGAGGCGGTGCAGCGTCGGCGCACGGTTCAAAAGCACTGGATGTTCGCGGATCACCTCGTCGAGAATATCCCAGACTTCCGGCTTTTCCTTTTCAACCAGCTTTTTCGACTGTTTGACCGTGGACGAATAGCCTTTGGCATCGAGCCTAGCATAGATAAACGGCTTGAACAGTTCCAGCGCCATCTTTTTCGGCAAGCCGCACTGGTGCAGCTTCAACTCCGGACCGGTCACGATAACCGAGCGGCCGGAATAGTCGACGCGCTTTCCAAGCAGGTTCTGCCTGAAACGGCCCTGTTTGCCCTTCAGCATATCGGACAGCGATTTCAGCGGGCGCTTGTTGGCGCCTGTGATCACCCGGCCGCGGCGGCCATTGTCAAACAGCGCATCGACGGATTCCTGCAGCATCCGCTTTTCATTGCGGATGATGATCCCCGGTGCACGCAACTCAATCAGCCGCTTCAGGCGGTTGTTACGGTTGATGACACGGCGGTAAAGATCGTTGAGGTCGGATGTCGCAAACCGGCCGCCATCAAGCGGCACCAGCGGGCGCAGATCCGGCGGAATGACCGGAACGATCTTCATGATCATCCACTCAGGCCGATTGCCGCTTTCAACAAAATTCTCGACGACTTTCAGCCGCTTCAACAGTTTCTTCTGTTTTAGCTCCGACGTCGTGGTTGACAATTCCTCACGCAAATCGACAGCAATCTTGGGCAGATCCATTGCCGCCAGCAGATCATGGATCGCTTCCGCGCCAATCATAGCGGTAAAGGAATCCTCGCCAAACTCGTCAACGGCGATCATGAACTCTTCTTCGGACAGAAGCTGGTTTTCCTGCAGCGATGTCAGACCAGGCTCGGTCACGATGTAGTTTTCGAAATACAAGACCCGCTCAATGTCCTTCAGCGTCATGTCGAGCAGGGTGCCGATGCGCGACGGCAATGATTTCAGGAACCAGATATGGGCCACCGGGGCGGCCAGTTCGATATGTCCCATGCGCTCGCGCCGCACCCGCGACAGCGTCACTTCAACACCGCATTTTTCGCAGATGATGCCCTTGTATTTCATGCGCTTGTACTTGCCGCACAGGCATTCATAGTCCTTCATCGGACCAAAAATACGCGAACAGAACAGCCCGTCACGCTCGGGCTTGAACGTGCGGTAGTTGATCGTCTCCGGCTTTTTGATTTCACCGAAGGACCAGGAGAGAATTTTATCCGGGCTCGCCAGCGAAATCCTAATGGAATCGAAAGTCTGAGCGGGCGCCTGCGGGTTGAAAAGGTTCATGACCTCTTGGTTCATGCCGTTCTCCTTGTCAGAGGAACTTCCAGTTCCCCAAAAATCTGTCATCGGCCGGTTACGCGGCCCCTGCCCTGATCCGGGCGGTACGAGCCACCGGGCGGTTTTGCGCCCGGTGGCCCTTTAATCGGCTACTCGGCAGCGTCTGGAAGCTGCTCCTGGTCTTCCTCGCCTTCGATCCGGGTATTTTCCAGTTCAACGCTAAGACCAAGCGAACGCATTTCCTTGACCAGCACGTTGAAGCTTTCCGGGATACCCGCCTCGAACGTGTCATCGCCGCGCACGATCGCCTCGTAGACTTTTGTGCGGCCTGCAACATCATCCGATTTGACCGTCAGCATTTCCTGCAAAGTGTAGGCGGCGCCATAGGCTTCCAGCGCCCAGACCTCCATCTCACCAAAGCGCTGGCCGCCGAACTGGGCCTTACCGCCAAGCGGCTGCTGGGTTACCAGCGAATAAGGTCCGATCGAACGGGCATGGATCTTGTCATCCACCAGGTGATGCAGTTTCAGCATGTAGATGTAGCCGACGGTCACCTGACGATCGAATTCTTCGCCGGTACGGCCATCATAGAGCGTCGACTGGGCACTGGTATGCATTCCGGCCTGTTCCAGCATCGTATTGATGTCGGCCTCCACCGCGCCGTCGAACACCGGCGTTGCAATCGAAACGCCGCGCGTCAGCTGTTTGCCGAGCCGGATAACCGATTCATCGTCATACTCGCGGACCGGTTCATTGCGGTCATTGTCGGGAATGACAGCTTCCAGCGTCTTTCGAAGTGGCTTGATATCGCCCTTTTCCTGATAGGCTTCGATCAGGTCGCCGATCTGCTTGCCCATGCCCGCACAGGCCCAGCCCAGATGGGTTTCCAGAATCTGGCCCACATTCATTCGCGATGGCACGCCAAGCGGGTTGAGCACGATGTCGACATGGGTTCCGTCTTCAAGGAACGGCATGTCCTCAGCCGGCAGGATGCGCGAGACCACGCCCTTGTTGCCATGGCGGCCGGCCATCTTGTCGCCGGGCTGAAGCTTGCGCTTAACGGCGACGAAGACCTTGACCATCTTCATCACACCGGGTGGCATTTCATCGCCGCGCTGCACCTTTTCGACCTTGTCCATGAAGCGCTGTTCGAGCGCATTCTTGGATTCGTCATACTGGTTGCGAAGCGCTTCCAGCTCGCTTTGCAGCTTTTCATTCTCAACGGCGAATTGCCACCACTGACTACGCGGATATTCGTCCAGCAGTTCCTCGGTAAGCTTAGCGCCTTTCTTAAAGCCCTTTGGCCCCGCAATGGCGGCTTTGCCTGAAAGCATATCTGCCAGGCGGCCATAGACATTGCGGTCGAGGATCGCCTGTTCGTCGTCACGGTCCTTGGCCAGACGCTCTATTTCCTCGCGCTCAATGGCCATTGCGCGCTCGTCCTTTTCAACGCCATGGCGATTGAACACACGCACTTCCACCACGGTACCGAAAGTTCCAGGCGGCATACGCATCGAGGTGTCGCGGACATCAGATGCCTTTTCGCCAAAGATGGCGCGCAGAAGCTTTTCTTCCGGCGTCATCGGGCTTTCGCCTTTCGGCGTGATCTTGCCCACCAGAATATCGCCCGGCTGCATTTCAGCCCCGATATAGACGATACCGGCTTCATCGAGGTTCTTTAACGCTTCCTCCGAAACATTTGGAATATCACGGGTAATTTCCTCTGGCCCAAGCTTGGTGTCGCGGGCCATCACCTCAAATTCCTCAATGTGGATTGACGTGAAGACATCATCTCGGACAATCCGCTCGGACAAAAGGATGGAATCCTCGTAATTGTAGCCGTTCCACGGCATGAACGCGACGAGAACGTTGCGGCCAAGCGCCAGGTCACCAAGATCGGTCGACGGACCGTCGGCGATGATATCGCCCTTTTCGATCCTATCGCCCACCTTCACCAGCGGACGCTGATTGATGCAGGTATTCTGGTTAGAACGCTGGAACTTCATCAGCCGGTAGATATCGACACCGGATTCAGACGCATCGACATCTTCGGTGGCGCGGATAACGATACGTGTAGCATCCACCTGATCGACGACACCGGTCCGGCGTGCAGCAATCGCAGCGCCGGAATCGCGGGCAACGATCGCTTCCATGCCGGTTCCGACGAACGGCGCCTCGGCCTGTACCAGCGGCACGGCCTGACGCTGCATGTTTGAGCCCATCAGGGCCCGGTTGGCGTCGTCGTTTTCCAAAAACGGGATCAATGCCGCAGCAACCGACACGAGCTGTTTCGGCGACACGTCCATCAGATCGACATTTTCGCGCGGTGCCATCATCACCTCACCGGCATGACGGCAAACAACGAATTCGTCGACAAACCCGCCACTCTTGTCAAGCTCGGCATTGGCCTGTGCCACATAGTGGCGGGCCTCCTCCATCGCCGACAGATAGACGACATCCATCGTCACCTTGCCTTTGACGATCTTCCGGTACGGCGTCTCGATAAAGCCATATTTGTTGACCCGGGCAAATGTCGCCAGCGAGTTGATAAGGCCGATATTCGGGCCTTCCGGCGTCTCGATCGGGCAGATACGGCCGTAGTGGGTCGGATGCACGTCGCGCACTTCAAATCCCGCACGCTCACGCGTCAGACCGCCCGGTCCGAGCGCCGAAAGGCGCCGCTTGTGGGTGATCTCCGACAGTGGGTTGGTCTGATCCATGAACTGCGACAGCTGCGAGGAGCCGAAGAATTCACGCACCGCGGCAGCCGCCGGCTTGGCGTTGATCAGATCCTGCGGCATCACGGTATCGATTTCGATCGAACTCATGCGCTCCTTGATGGCGCGCTCCATGCGCAACAGCCCGATCCGGTACTGGTTCTCCATCAATTCACCGACCGAACGCACCCGGCGATTGCCGAGATTGTCGATATCGTCGATCTCGCCCTTGCCGTCACGAAGGTCGACCAGTGTCTTGACCACGGCAAGAATATCATCCTTGCGCAGCACACGAACGGTGTCCTCGGCATCAAGATCGAGACGCATATTCATTTTCACGCGCCCGACCGCAGACAGGTCGTAACGCTCAGGGTCAAAGAACAGCGAGGTAAACATCGCCTCAGCAGTATCGATTGTCGGCGGCTCGCCCGGGCGCATCACCCGGTAGATGTCGAACAGCGCATCTTGCCGGCTTTCGTTTTTGTCGACAGCCAGCGTATTGCGGATATAGGCGCCGACATTCACATGGTCGATGTCGAGGATTTCGATCTCTTCATTGCCGGCCTCAAGCAACACTTCCAGCGTCTTCTCATCAAGCTCGTCGCCGGCTTCCAGATAAATCTCACCGGTTTCCATGTTGACGATATCTTCGGCCAGATAGCTGCCATAGATGTCTTCATTGGTTGCCCGGATGGCCTTCAAGCCCTTCTCGGCAAGCTGCTTGGCTTGACGTGCGGTGATCTTGCGGCCGGCCTCGACAACAACCTTGCCGCTGTCGGCATCGACCAGATCGGCAACCGTTTTCAAGCCGCGGAAGCGATCGACGGAATAGGGAATCCGCCAGTTTTCACCGTCGCGCTTGTAGGTCAGATTGTCGTAGAACGTGGTCAGAATTTCCTCGGTATCCATACCGAGTGCCATCAGCAGCGATGTAGCGGGAATCTTGCGCCGGCGGTCGATACGGGCGTGAACCACATCCTTAGCATCGAACTCGATATCGAGCCACGATCCGCGATACGGAATCACTCGGGCGGCAAACAACAATTTGCCCGACGAATGCGATTTGCCCTTGTCATGATCGAAAAACACACCCGGCGAGCGGTGCATCTGACTGACGATAACGCGCTCGGTACCGTTGACGATGAACGTTCCATTGGACGTCATCAGCGGCATATCGCCCATATAGACATCCTGCTCCTTGATGTCCTTGACCGATTTGGCACCGGTGTCCTCGTCAATATCGAACACGATCAGGCGCAATGTGACCTTCAGCGGCGCGGAATAGGTCAGATCACGCTGGCGGCATTCTTCAACGTCGAATTTCGGCGAATCGAACTCATAGGAAACGAACTCCAGCATCGAACTGCCGGAAAAGTCGGAAATCGGAAATACAGAATTGAAAACCGCCTGCAATCCCTCATCGCCGCGCCCGCCCTCGGGCTCTTCAACCATCAGGAACTGGTCATAGGAAGCTTTTTGAACCTCGATCAGGTTCGGCATTTCTGTCACTTCGGGAATCTTTCCGAAAAATTTCCGAACTCGTCTGCGGCCATTGAAGGTCTGGGACTGCGCCATCGTCGCTCCTTATCTCGCCTTTGTCTCGTTGCCGGTGGACCCGGCAATGCTTGCTCCGCCTCTTTCGCTGCACAACGCAGCAGTGGAAACGGTAAAACCCGATACCAAAAAGCGGCCTTGCCGCCTTTAGGAACGGGGTTGTTTCACTGAACTCAAAATGGTTCCGGAGCAGACCGATAAAAGCCCGCTCCGAAAAAACGCCAAAATACTTACTTGAGCTCGACCTTGGCGCCAGCGCCTTCGAGCTTCTTCTGGATTTCCTCGGCTTCGCCCTTGGAAACGCCTTCCTTGACGGCCTTTGGAGCGCCTTCGACCAGATCCTTGGCTTCTTTCAGTCCGAGGCCGGTAATGGCACGGACTTCCTTGATAACCTCGATCTTCTTGTCGCCGATAGCAGCCAGGACAACATCAAACTCGTCCTTTTCTTCTGCTGCGGCGGCATCACCGCCACCGCCGGCAGCAGCAGCAACCGCTACCGGAGCTGCGGCCGACACACCCCATTTTTCTTCGAGCATTTTCGAAAGCTCTGCCGCTTCCAAAACGGTCAGGCTCGACAGGTCTTCCACGATCTTAGCAAGATCAGCCATTTTTCATTTCCTTTATCAGGTTCGAACGTTTGTGTTTCAAGATTTCGAGGAACCGCCTTATGCCGCCTCGTCCTTCTGGGCGTAGGCGCCAACAACACGGGCAAGCTGACCTGCCGGTGCATTGACGACCTGGGCGATCCGGGTAGCCGGCGTGGAAACCATGCCGACGATTTTGGCTCTCAACTCGTCCAGCGACGGTAGTGCGGCCAAAGCCTTCACACCATCGGCATCGAGCGTGGTCGGACCCATCGTGCCGCCGAGAATGACAAGATTGTCATTTCCCTTGGCAAAATCGGCCGCAACCTTCGGAGCCGTAACCGGATCATCGGAATAGGCAATCAGCGTCTGTCCTTGGAACAGTGCAGACATGCCTTCCGATTCCGTGCCCTGAAGAGCAATTTTGGCGAGACGGTTCTTCGCGACTTTGACGGTGCCGCCCGCAGCGCGCATTTTTGAACGAAGATCGTTCATCTGCGCGACGGACAGACCGGCATAGTGGGCCACGACAACCGAGCCTGTGTTTTTGAACACGTCACTCAGCTGCGAGACGAATTCGCGTTTTTCCGCTCTATCCACTTGCCTCTCTCCAGTTGGTAGCCGATGAATGACCATCGGCATACCGGTTGCCTTTTGCCGGTCGGGACACCTGATCTTAGGATCACCCGAACGACAGCGAGGATCCTGTCCCCTGTTGCCGAACCGCCAGACAAGGCGGAAGACAAAAGGCCAACACGGTTCGAACCTCAATTCGCAGGCCTTTTTGCCTGGTGAATTTCGGTCTTACCCGTCTCATGCAGGCTCCAATGAATTAAGGCGAGCCACCCACAATCTCGGACAGGACACCGGAAGTTTCCTTCCGGTATCCGGGTCCCGGAGGACCCGGAATTCTTCATTCAGCTCCGCATGCAAACCTGCCGGAGCTTTAAAATCAGGACGCGCTGCTCAGGCTCGACAGATCGAGCTTGAGGCCGGGCCCCATTGTGGTGCTGATAGCCACACGTTTTAGATAGTTACCCTTAGCGCCAGACGGCTTCGCCCTGACCACGGCATCGGTAAACGCGCGGATATTTTCCTCAAGCGCCTTGGCGTCGAACGACGCCTTTCCGACGCCGGCCTGAACAATACCGGCCTTTTCGACGCGAAACTCCACCGCACCGCCCTTCGATGCCTTCACCGCAGCACCGATATCGGGCGTGACGGTACCAACCTTGGGGTTGGGCATCATGCCGCGCGGGCCAAGCACCTTACCCAGGCGGCCAACGAGCGGCATCATATCGGGTGTCGCAATGCAGCGGTCGAAATTGATTTCACCCTTCTGCACCTGCTCGACCAGCTCTTCCGCACCGACAATATCGGCGCCAGCTTCGCGCGCTTCATCCGCCTTGGCGTCTCTGGCAAATACCGCGACACGGACGCTGCGCCCGGTCCCGTTGGGCAGATTAACGACACCGCGGACCATCTGGTCTGCGTGACGCGGATCAACACCCAAATTCATCGCCATCTCGAACGTCTCGTCGAACTTCGCTGTCGCCCGCTCTTTCAAAAGCGCTACCGCTTCAGAAAGTTCATAAAGCTTTTCGCGGTCAATGCCCTCGCGGGCCGAATTGATTCTCTTGCCCATCGTCAGCTCACCACCTCAATGCCCATCGAGCGGGCAGACCCTTCGATCATCAAGGCCGCAGCCTCGACGTCGTTTGCATTCAGGTCTTTCATCTTCTGTTCGGCAATCTTCAACACGTCGGCGCGTGAAATCTCACCGGCCTTCACCCTGCCCGGTTCCTTGGAACCGGATTTCAGCTTGGTCGCCTTCTTGATGAGATAGGACGCCGGTGGCGTTTTCATCGTGAAGGAAAACGACTTGTCCTGATAGTAGGTGATGGTGCACGGGATCGGCGACCCCTTCTCCATCTCCTGACTGGCGGCGTTGAACGCCTTGCAAAATTCCATAATATTGATGCCACGCTGACCAAGCGCCGGACCGATCGGAGGCGATGGCGTCGCCGATCCTGCCGGAACCTGGAGCTTCAGCTGGCCTGCTATTTTCTTAGCCATGACTGCTTCTCTACCCTAATTAATTGCCGGCGGACCGGCAGTGTCATTTGCCGGCGGACCGGCGGTTGCAGTTTGGTGGTCCGGGCTTTTCAGAGCCGCCGGCCAGGCCGCTCACCCTCCCACCATTTCGCCGCGGCATCTTTTCAGAGCCGCGAGCGCATTCCGGTCAACCCTTTTCGACCTGACCGAATTCCAGATCGACCGGCGTCGCCCGCCCGAAGATCGAAACTTCCACTTTGAGGCGCGAACGCTCCTCATCGACTTCCTGCACAGTGCCATTGAACGAGGCAAACGGGCCATCCGACACGCGAACCGCCTCGCCGATCTCAAACGTCACCGACGGCTTTGGCCGCTCCACGCCTTCCTGAACCTGCGTCAGGATGCGCTCGGCTTCGGCTTCAGTAATCGGCACCGGCTTTGAATCGCCAAGAAATCCGGTCACCTTCGGTGTATTCTTGATCAGGCTGAACACCGCATCGGTGAGATCTGCCTTGACCAGCACATAGCCAGGAAAAAACTTCCGCTCCGCATCGACCTTTCGGCCGCGGCGCACCTCGACGACCTTTTCCGTCGGCACCAGGAGCTTTTCGAACTTCGACCACAGGCCTTTTTGTTTGGCCTGTTCCTCAATGGAATCGGCAACCTTCTTCTCGAAATTCGAATAGGCGTGGACTATGTACCACCGCGCAGTCATTTCAAATCTATCTCCGTAAACGCCGCTTTTTGACCGTTAGATCGCCCGGCCTCAACCGCCAAGGTCGAGGATGAAACCCACACCGAATGCAATGATCTGATCGGCGGCAAAGAAGAAGATCGCGGCGAGAAAAGCCATTACGATCACCATAATTGTCGAAATCAGGGTCTCACGCCTTGAGGGCCAGGTCACCCGCGACGTCTCCGTGCGGACCTGCTGTAAAAAAGTGAAAGGATTGATGCTCTTGGAAGCCATCGCCAGCCTGTTATCGCTTACCGTAATCCCGCAAATTGCAGGACACGAATCAACCAAAATTCTGTTATTTCCACGCGCTTACGGTGCGCAAAGCCTTACCAGCTCTCCGCACCGCGTGACCCGTCACCGTTACATAAAACCGAACCGTCCGTCTTGCAAGAGCCGATACCGGTTTCATGATCTAACACCGGCCCAAAACAATTCACCCGTCCCGATCCGGCTATGTTGCGACAGCCAATAGCGCTTTTCCCGATTGCTTGCAACACATCGTTTTGCAAAACTGGTAGACTTACGGTCTGTTGGGTAAAGCCCGCTGTGACGGATCAAACGATGCGCCACACCTCCAAGTTTTAAAGGATGTGAGTAAACTATGATGAACCCCACAAACACCGGATCGGCCCTGCGCCTTCTTACAGTGTTGCTGCTGGCCTGTCTGACAATCATAGCCTCGCCGGCATTATCGGTCGCACAATCCAACCCCGCCACCATCGAATTCGGCCCGGAGATGGATCCTTTTTTGGAAAAGGCCAAGGAAAAAGGCCTGGGTGTCATCATCGTCACACCGATGGATACCGCAGATGGAGCCGATGAACCGTCCACCACATGGCAGGAAGATGGGCTCAAACTTCGCCAGAAGATCGCACGCATCCTGTCCAGCGCACCGACTGCGCTTAAGGAAGTCAAGGCGGCGATCGCCCGGGCAAGCCCTGATGGAACATTGTGGTGGCTGGCCTGGGCGTTCGGTACAGCGGCGTTGTGCATCATCGCAATGAACGCGACCAGACTTCTGGTTGCCCGTATCAACGGTCACTTCTTACGGACCATGTTGACGGAAAATCCTCAAAACCGCGCCGACAAGATCGGTTTCCTTTTGTTCCGCGCCGGGGTGATCATGGGAAACATCATCGTCAATTTCGGAATCGCGATGCTGGTTGCCATCATTCTCGACTACGATCATGAACCCAGCAGGGCCACGATCTTCATCATCATCGTCGCATTCTCTTTCTACTGGGTCTTTCGCGCTGTTATCCTGTTCAACATCATCGCGCACGACCTGCCCAAACACCGCATGATCAACCTGAACGATGATGACGCCAAGATGATCCAGTACAGCTGGCGCAATTCCATGGTGGCAGTCATCATCGCCTTTTCCATTACCGCCTGGTTTGAGGCCTTAAACATCAATCCTGATGTCCACAAGCTGATATTGCTGACATCGATGACGCTGGCAGTTCTAACCTTCGGCTATCTGACGGTGCGCCACCGCAGACCATTCGGCGGCGTGCTTCTTGGTGCCGGCGAACCGGCCGAAAAACCGGCCTGGCGGCGCGCGTTAGCCAGATCATGGCATGTTATCTCAATGATCTATCTGGCAATTGCCTGGGCAATCAGCGTCTATCGAACGGTGCTGGAGCTACCCAGCGCAACGGTGTTGGTAGCTGCCCCTGTGATCGCGTTCCTTTCAGGCGTGGCAACATATGGCATTGTCCTGCTCATCATTGACAAAACCTATCAGGCACGCCAGCGGCGGTTTGATGTCAAGGTGGCAATGGCCCATGAACGGGAGAGAAACCGCCGTGAACTGGAGCAAGTGGCCATCGATGCAGCCTTGCGAGATTCGCCAGACGAGGATGAGAATGATGAGCTAGTCATCAGCAAGGTGATGGCCGAAAAGAAGATGGAGGAGATGCCGGCCTTCAAACCGGTTTTCAAACCGCTGCTGGAACAGGCCTCAGGCGTTCTTATCACCATCATGGCCGTTGGGTTCGTGCTCGGCACCTGGGACGTTAATGTCGGCCAGCAGGGCAATCCGATCACCGCCTTTCTCGACACGCTGATAATCGTTTTCATCGGCTGGTTTCTCTACCGCGCTGTCGTAATCTACATCGACAACCAGATTGCCGAGGAAAGCGGCGACACGCAGGACCAGGCAGGTGAGCCTGGTGAGGAAATGGGCGGTCAGGGTGCAAGCAGGCTGACAACCCTGTTGCCTCTGATACGCAATGTCATGGTCGCGGGCATTGTCGTTCTGACCCTGATGATCATTCTGTCAAACATGGGCGTGGACATCGCACCGCTCTTTGCCGGCGCCGGCGTCATTGGGCTGGCCGTCGGCTTTGGCGCACAGACCCTTATCCGCGATATTTTTTCAGGCGGCTTCTTCTTGTTCGACGATGCTTTTCGCCGCGGTGAATATGTGGAACTCGACGGCATTGTCGGGACGGTGGAAAAAATATCGCTGCGCTCATTCCAGCTTCGCCATCACAATGGTCCGCTGCACACCGTGCCTTTTGGCGAAATCAAGCAACTGACCAATTTTTCCCGCGACTGGGTGATGATGAAGCTTCCATTGCGGCTGACCTATGACACTGACATCGAACGGGTAAGAAAACTGATCAAGAAGCTTGGGCAGAGACTGTTGGAACATCCCGATGTCGGCCATCTCTTCCTGCAACCGCTTAAATCGCAGGGCGTCTACAAGATGGAAGATTCCGCAATGATCGTCCGCGTCAAATTCATGACCAAGCCCGGCGACCAGTTCGTGACCAGAAAGGTGGTCTATGCCCATATCCGCGAATTGTTCGAACAGGAAGGCATCAAGTTTGCGCACAAGGAAGTCACCGTCCGCCTGGCCGAAGAACCGCAAAGACCGCTGTCCCCGCGCGAGGAAAAAGCCATCGCCGCAGCCGCAAGAGCCGCCGCCGACGATGATGCCGAACTGGCGCCCGAGGTGCTCGATGATGGCCCTTGATGGACCCTTTCGGGCCGGTGGAAAACCATGGCCAGAAGCACACCGGCTGCTGTTGGCAGCCACGAAATCTCAAAGCATGTTTTGCATTCGCCGTTCCACCGGAAATGGAAATCCGCTACGATTATGATTCAAAAGACGTAGAATTACCGGGAATTACTGGGCGTCTATCCACCCAGGCGTTCTGATACCGGTATTTTCGGCCCAGTATTTTTTTGGCAATGAAGGCGCGTGACCCAAAAACTTTTGACACAAATCCTTGATGCGCTTGGCGAGGCGGTCTTTCTGCTGGATCAGGACCGGCGTATTTTGCTGTCCAATCCCGCCGCAGAAAAACTGTTTGGCGACGGTTTGACCGGCCTCGATTTCGTCCGCGCGGTCCGTCATCCCGAATGTCTTGCCGCCATCAACAGCGTATTCGATGGTGCGGCGCTGCAAAAAACGGTGATTTTTCTTGAGGCGCCACGCCGGGGAACCTTCGACCTGATCGTGTCCGATCTTGGAACCGACAATGAGGATGGCTCCCGCATCGCCGTCATTTTCAACGACATCACCCATATCCGCCATGCCGAACAGATGCGCAGCGACTTTGTCGCCAATGTTAGCCACGAACTTCGCTCGCCCCTCACCTCCATGTCTGGCATTATCGAAACGCTAAAGGGCCCCGCCAGGGGAGATCAGGCAGCCACCGAGCGGTTTTTGGACCTGATGGAAAATGAAGCCTGGCGCATGAACCGCCTGATAGACGATCTCCTGTCGCTGTCACGCGTTGAGGCCGATGAACGGGTAAGGCCCGTCGAGCGCGTCGATATTGTCTTAACCATCCAGTCGGTCACCGACATGCTGGAATTGCGGCTAAACGAGGAAAAAAGAACCATCCGCCTGGAAAAGCCAGACACGGTACCGCCCGTTTCCGGTGATCGCGATCAGCTCACCCAGGTGATCCAGAATCTGCTCGAAAACGCGATTAAATACGGCGCAAAGGGAACCGAGATCGTGGTTCGGATTGAAACATCGAAATCCGTTGCCGGTGTCAAAGGCCAGGCGCTGACGGTCTCTGTCGAGGATCATGGCGATGGCATTGATGCCATTCACATCCCGCGCCTGACGGAGCGCTTTTACCGCGTCGATGCGGGACGCTCGCGCGGCAAGGGCGGCACCGGCCTTGGCCTGGCGATCGTCAAACACATCGTCAACCGCCATCGCGGGCGCTTGCAGATTAAAAGTGCAGCCGGCAAAGGCAGCATATTTTCCGTGCATCTGCCGATTGACGCCGACAGAACTTCCGTCCCTCCACAGACTGTCACATAACAGCAATATAACTGTCATATTAACGTGACCTGACACCGGTAGTGGACCACGTGTACCGCGTAGTCGGCGAATTTATTCAACCCCACGGAGTGCTCCGGACATGACCAGCAGAAAAACCTCACTGGCCGCGCTTTGCGCCAGCCTTTCAATCCTTGCGATGGGAACGACAACGGGTCACGCCCGCGATCAGATCACCATCGTCGGTTCCTCGACCGTGTTTCCGTTTGCGACCACCGTCGCTGAACGATTCGGCAAGAACACTGACTTTAAGACACCCGTTGTCGAGAGCACCGGCTCCGGCGGCGGTCTGAAGCTGTTTTGCTCAGGTGTCGGCGAAAACACCCCAGACATCACCAATGCTTCCAGACGCATCAAAAAGTCCGAAGTCGACAAATGCGCGGAAAACGGCGTCACCGAAATCGTCGAGGTCAAAGTCGGCTATGACGGTATCGTTCTTGCGAATTCACGCAAGTCAGGAGCCTACACGCTTTCACTGCAGGACGTGTTTCTGGCTCTGGCCAAGGATGTTCCCGATGGCGAAGGCAAGACCAAGCCAAATCCATACATGACCTGGAACGAGATCAACCCGGCCCTGCCCAACGCAAAAATCGAGGTACTCGGACCGCCACCGACCTCGGGCACACGCGATGCCTTTGTCGAGCTTGCAATGGAAGGCGGATGCAAATCCTTTGACTGGATTAAGGCGATGAAGAAGACCGACAAAAAGGCCTATAAATCGCTTTGTCACACCATCCGTGAGGACGGCGCCTTCGTCGAAGCCGGCGAAAACGACAATCTGATCGTCAAGAAGCTGGACGCCAATCCAAATGCGCTCGGCATCTTCGGCTTCTCCTTCCTCGACCAGAATGCCGATGTCGTTCAGGGTTCGGTGATCAACGGTGAAGCGCCTGAATTCGAAAAGATCGCAGACGGTTCCTACCCCGTTTCACGCTCGCTTTACTTCTATGTCAAGAAAGCACATATCGGCGTCACTCCCGGTATTGAAGAATATCTGGCCGAATTCACCGGTGAAGCCGCCAACGGCGAAGACGGTTACCTCGCCGACAAGGGCCTGATCCCCATGTCTGAGGGCGAAGCGGCAGAATGGAAATCCAAGGTAGACAACCTGGCAAACCTGTCCATGTAATTGGCGTCAGCCAATCTGCAACTGGCTTCGGAGCGCGGTAACGTGACTGGAACATCCAACAGCATTACGCGCTCCGGCCGTCGCCGGGAGGTTATTGAGGGCCTGGTAAGAGTGGTCCTCATCGCTTGTGCCTCCGCGGCCATTTTCACCACCATAGGGATCGTGTTCTCCCTTCTGTTCGAGGCGATCCGGTTTTTCGGCAAAGTGCCGATATCGGAATTCCTGTTCGGCCTGGAATGGAGCCCGCAAACCGCGATCCGTTCCGACCAGGTGGGCGCCTCCGGCGCATTCGGCGCAATCCCGCTCGTCACAGGCACATTGCTGATAAGCGCGATCGCCATGGCCATTGCCACCCCGCTTGGGCTACTCTCGGCGGTCTATCTGGCTGAATATGCGAAAGCCTCGACGCGGGCCTTCATCAAGCCATTGCTGGAAATGCTGGCCGGTATTCCAACCGTCGTCTACGGATTTTTTGCCGCTCTGGTGATCGCCCCCTTCATCCGTGATACCGGCACGGGCATTGGCTTTGAGGTCGCATCCGAAAGTGCGCTTGCCGCCGGTCTCGCCATGGGCATCATGATCGTCCCGCTCGTCTCCTCGCTTTCCGACGATGTCATCAACGCCGTTCCCCAATCGCTGCGCGACGCCTCCTACGGGCTTGGCGCGACACAGTCCGAAACCATCCGCAAAGTGGTGCTGCCCGCCGCAATTCCAGGTATCGCCGGCAGTCTGCTACTGGCAACTTCGCGTGCGATCGGCGAAACCATGATTGTGGTCATGGCCGCGGGTCTCGCAGCAAAACTCACCGCCAATCCGCTCGACGCAGTCACCACGATTACAGTTCAGATCGTGACACTTTTGACCGGGGATCAGGAATTCGACAGCGCCAAGACGCTCGCCGCCTTTGCACTCGGCCTGTTGCTGTTTGTGGCCACGCTTTGCCTTAACGTCCTCGCGCTGCGGATTGTTGAACACTACAAGGAACAATATGACTGATCTCGTCACCACGACCGACCGCTGGTTGAAGCGCCGGCACGCGTCCGAATGGCGTTTCCGCGCCTATGGAGCCGCCGCGATTGTCGTATCGCTGGCATTTCTTGTCCTGATGGTCGCTTCCATCACCATGGGCGGGTATCCCGCATTCGAACGCCACTCGATCGGGTTGAAGATTACATTCGACGAAAAGGTGATTGATCCGCAGGGAACCCGTATGCGCGATCAATTGATGGCGGCAAACTATACCAAGCTCGTGCGCAGTTCGCTGCGCGATCACTTTCCCGATGTGTCAGGCAGACGCGACAAGCGCAAACTCAACAAGATCGTCAGCTCCGACGCCGGCTACGAACTACGCGATCTGGTTCTCGGCAATCCCGATATCATCGGCACGACAAGCCAGGTCTGGATTACGGCCGCAGCCGATAGCGAACTTTACCTGAAGGGCTATGTCGACAAAAACCTGCCGCAAAACCAGCGCCGCCTCGACGATCTGCAAATCGGCTGGCTCGACACACTTACCGCCAATGGCCAGATCAAATCCCATTTCAACACCGAATTTCTATTAAGCGGCGATTCCCGCGAGCCGGAACTGGCCGGCATTATGGGAGCACTGTTAGGGTCGTTTTATACCCTTGTTGTCTGCTTTGTTCTGTCTTTCCCCATCGGCACGCTGGCGGCGATCTATCTGGAGGAATACGCCCCCAAATCCCGCCTCAACCGGCTGATCGAGGTCAATATCAACAATCTGGCAGCGGTGCCCTCGATCGTCTTTGGTCTTTTAGGGCTTGCCATCCTGCTCAACACATTCGGCCTGCCCCGTTCAACTCCGCTGGTTGGCGGCATGGTGCTGGCGTTGATGACATTGCCGACGATCATCATCGCCTCCCGGGCCTCGCTTCGGGCTGTACCACCCTCAATCCGCGAGGCGGCACTGGGCGTTGGCGCCAGTAAAACCCAAACCACCTTTCATCATGTCGCGCCGCTTGCCATGCCCGGCATGCTGACCGGGGCGATTATCGGAATGGCCCAGGCTCTGGGCGAAACCGCTCCATTGCTCATGATCGGAATGGTCGCCTTCATCGTTGATTTGCCGACAGGTGTGACCGATGCAGCAACAGCGCTGCCGGTTCAGATATTTTTGTGGGCAGACAGCCCGGAACGTGGCTTTGTTGAAAAAACATCCGCCGCCATCATCATGCTGCTGACATTTCTAGTGATTATGAATCTCTCAGCGGTCCTTCTCAGGCGGAAGATGGAAACACGGTGGTAGAAAAAGGCGAACAGATGAATATGCAGGTGTCAGTATCTGAAACCATGGTGTCTATCCCCTCCCCGGACATAGACACCAAGATTTCTTCGCGCGACGTCAATGTGTTTTACGGCGACAAGCAGGCGTTGAAAGACGTCTCGCTCGACATCCCCGAAAAACAGGTCACCGCGCTGATCGGCCCATCGGGCTGCGGCAAGAGCACATTTCTTCGCTGTTTGAACCGCATGAACGATGTTATCGACATTTGCCGCGTCACCGGATCAATCAAGCTGGAAGACCAGGACATTTACGCGCCCGAGGTTGATGTCGTACGGCTGCGCGCCCATGTTGGCATGGTGTTTCAAAAACCAAATCCGTTCCCGAAATCGATCTTTGAAAACGTCGCTTATGGCCCGAAGATACATGGATTGGCCAAGTCAAAATCGGACCTGGAAGGCATCGTTGAAAGCAGTTTGAAGCGCGCCAGCCTTTGGGACGAAGTTTCCGACCGGTTGGACGAGCCCGGCACCGGCCTCTCCGGTGGCCAGCAGCAGCGCCTATGCATTGCCCGCGCCATCGCCGTTGAGCCCCAGGTCGTGCTGATGGACGAACCGTGTTCGGCGCTTGATCCGATCGCCACGGCACGCATCGAAGAACTGTTGGACGAGTTGCGCGAAAAATACACCATCGTCATCGTCACACACTCCATGCAGCAGGCAGCGCGCGTCTCCCAGAAGACCGCATTCTTCCATCTGGGTGAATTGGTGGAAAAAGGCGAAACACAGAAAATATTCACCGCCCCCGGCGACGAGCGCACCAGCAACTATGTTACCGGCCGTATTGGCTGAAACGAGGAAGCACCATGGAAAACACCCATATCGTCAGCTCGTTCGATCAGGAGTTGGGCCAGACCGAAAGCCTGTTTCTGGAAATGGGCGGGTTGGTCGAAACGCAAATTGCAGACGCCACCGAGGCGCTCGCCAAGCGCGACACGGAATTGGCCGAGAAAGTTCGAAAACGCGACAGCGAAGTCGATGCGATCGAGATGAAGATCGATGAACACGCGGTTCGTATTCTGGCGCTGCGTCAGCCGATGGCCGACGATCTGCGCATTATCGTGTCAGCCTTAAAAATAGCCGCTAATCTGGAACGTATCGGCGACTACGCTAAGAATGTCGCAAAGCGCACCACCGTGCTGGCCGGATTGCCACCGGTCGGATCGTCAGCCGACACGATCAGCCGGATGAGCCGGCTGGTTCGCGAAATGCTGGCTGGTGTGCTCGATGCCTATGCCGCACGCGACCTAGAGGCCGCAGATGACATACGCAAGCGCGACGCCGAGGTCGATCAGATCCACAATGCGCTGTTTCGCGAAATCCTGACCTATATGATGGAAGATCCGCAAACCATCACGCCTTGCATGCATCTGCTGTTCATCACCAAGAACATCGAGCGAATGGGTGACCATGTCACCGCCATTGCCGAGCAGGTTCACTATCTGGTCACCGGCACGATACCGAGCGAACAGCGCCCGAAGGGAGACATCACAAGCCTCATGTCGCATGAGGTGGCCGCAAGCTGATGAACAATCCGATCACACCAATCATCCTCCTGGTCGAGGATGAAAAACCACAGCAGGAGATGCTTGCCTATAACCTCGAAAAAGAGGGTTTTGAGATCACAAGTGTCGAGGATGGTGAAGAGGCTTTAATCGTTGCCGACGAATTGAGGCCGGATCTGATCTTGCTGGATTGGATGCTGCCCAATGTCTCCGGCATCGAGATTTGCCGCCAGCTGAAATCGCGTCAGGCAACCGCCGGCACACCGATCATCATGCTGACAGCCAGGGGTGATGAAAGCGACCGCATTCGCGGCCTGGACACTGGCGCCGACGATTATGTCGTCAAGCCCTATGCCGTTAAAGAACTTATAGCCCGCGTCAGGGCTGCGCTGCGCAGAGCCCGGCCGGCCAGTGTTGGCGAAACCCTGACCTATGGTGATATCACGCTCGATTCAGAGCGCCACCGCGTGGCGCGCAGCGGCAAACCGCTGCATCTTGGCCCAACCGAGTACCGCCTGCTTTGCACGCTGATCGAAAAGCCCGGCCGGGTCTGGAGCCGCGGCCAGCTTCTCGACCTTGTTTGGGGCCGCGAAAAGGACGTCGATCTGAGGACCGTCGATGTTCACATCGGCCGGCTTCGAAAGGCCTTAAAACTGCCCGGCAAGCGCGATTTGATCCGCACCGTCCGCGGCGCGGGATATTCCCTCGACACCGAAGGGTGACCGGCTATCCATGTGGGCAACGGTAGGCAGACAGGCGCGAGCTTGGATAAACATTTCCACGCTCAATAATTGCAAAACAGTCCTTTTGACCGCAGCCCCATTGTCAGATTGTGCATCGTGAACGCGTCCAGTGTGCAATTGACCGTTCTGGCCAGAATGGACCTGTTGAAAGTCTTTATTTGTTCGCCTTTTTTGTTGATACCGGAGTAGTTGGGGTTGAACGCTTCATTGCGAAAAATCATCCATTCGGCGATCTGACGAATTGATCCATAGGTCGCTGGCTCATCGGTGACGCTGACCGAATAGCGTTTCAACTTGTAGCCCCGCCCAAGAGCCCCCGCCAGAAATGCCGGATTGACCTGACGCACTGTGGCCAGATTCTCGATATCGTCGAAGGTGATCAGGATCGGCAGATGATATGCCAGATCAATCTCTTCGTTTGAGCCGGCAATGCGTTTGAAAAAGTCTCTCCTTTTCTGGGCCTGCCATTCAAGGCCCCAATGATCCGCATAGGCCCGCGGAACATCAAACGGGTTGTAGAGACTTAATGCGAAAAGGTAGCGTCCATTGGGCAGCTTCACAAAAGGCGCCTCACCATAAATCCCGGTACGGCTGCTACCATTGCCATCATGCATGGTTCTCATCTGGACGATGACGGAGTTTTCAACCACGCCCGACGGGGTTTCAACGGCCAATGTGTATTTCTGGTTCCAGTAGATCGTTTCCTTCCAGCCGCTATAGATAAATACGGCAACAACAGCCACGAC
This sequence comes from Rhizobiaceae bacterium, assembly GCA_963669455.1. Classification (GTDB taxonomy): domain Bacteria; phylum Pseudomonadota; class Alphaproteobacteria; order Rhizobiales; family Rhizobiaceae; genus JAWKWH01. The sequence continues at coordinate 1,892,829 of OY770026.1, read as the reverse complement.
AAGCATGACTGCATACGCGAAGTACTTCATGGTCGGCTTGCCCCCTGACTGCAAATATCTGCATGTGCAAGAAGCGATATTTGTCGTCCGGAAGTGGTTAAATTTGCGTTTTTCGACTTCCAGGCGCTGGCGGTGTTTCCGGCGGTCCGGCAAAACACTGGGCGTTTTTCATCCACAGATGAGCCGCCTCGCCTTTGGTGATAATATCCGTATCAGCGACATTGCGGGTTTGTGTCACAATTTGCGCAAAGCTTACTGCGCTGCCTGACACCGTATCGGTTCCCGCTTCGCCAAACGTCCATTTTGCGCCCGATGGCGCGGCGAGGCTGACAAACGGCATCGGTTCTGGCACGTCCATCTTGCGCACCTTAAACCCCCAGCCAAAGGTGTTGACGCCCAAAACGACGATGTTCTTAATGCGGTCGTCCTCGGCGCGCACTTCACCGAACAGGTCAAATACCGCCTGCCCGTGCGCCCATGTTTCCATCTGTCGTGCCGTTGCAGACGAGCGAACCGACATTTCCGGGCCGGCCCATTTGACCCGGCGTTTCGGATCGAGCTCTTTCCAGCGCTCCGCCATGTCCTGATAATAAGCTTTCCAGGTGGAAAGCAGCCCCTGGCCCCGTTCTTTAATCCTGGCGTTTTCAAACGACCGCAACGAACCGGTGGCAAGGCTGTTGCTCAATTCGCCGAACAGTGCGCCAAACCCGTCCGGATCGTTGAGCGATTGATCAGCGGCTTTGTTCCAGAAATGCAAATGAACCAGAACATCGTTGACGGTCCAGCCCTTGAACTGCGTCGCGCGGTCGAAATCCTCCTCCGGCAACGGCTCTAACAGCACAGCCAGAACGTCCGATTCATCTTTAAAATCAATAGCCTGCTGCATCATTCTGAATCAATCTCCCATCAACCGCATCACTCGGCATCACTGTCGGCGATTTCGATCTCGATCAGCAGATCGTCCGCTGCTACCTGGTCGCCAGCCTCAGCGTGAACGGCAGTGATTTGTCCGGCTACCGGCGCTTCGATCTGATGCTGCATCTTCATCGCTTCCAGCACCACAAGGCGGTCACCGGCCGATACGGCATCGCCCTTGGCCACCATCACCTCGCCAATGCGGCCATGCATCGGCGCCAAGATGCGCCCGCCTGCCGCTTGCAGATCACCTTGTCCGGCAGCGGCCGCAACGACGCCGAATTCGAAGCTTCTCTCACTTGTCGCCACAAATACCCTGTCGCCGGCAACCAGAAACGAAACATCGACACACTGCCCATCGATTAAAAACCGTGCTTTGCAGTCATCCAAACGCAGCAATTGCACGTCAACGATGCCCGAACCCGTGTCGGCGCGGTAATCGTCACCCGTAGCGGTAACGGCAAGTTCAAAGGCAAAAATGCCTTGTCTGAGATGAAAATAAGACGCAAGCGGTGCGGCGCTCGACCAGTTCAACAGTCCCGGCGACACCCTTCCCGCCTTTGCCACAGCTTGGGTACGGCACCATAAAAACCGCAGGATCGAGGCGATGGCGGCATCTTGCGCCGTGGCACCGCCGCCACCGGCGTCACCTGCAAATTCCTGGGCGATAAAGGCCGTTGTCGCCTCGCCTTTGGCAAACCGGTCCCTGCCAAGCGCTGAAATCAGGAAATCGCGATTGGTAGCCGGGCCAAACAATATCGTCTTGCCGAGGGCGCGGATCAATCTGGCGCGCGCTTCATCGCGATTTGCACCCCAGGCAATGATCTTGGCCAGCATCGGATCATAGTAAGGTGAAACTGTCTGACCCGTGGCGATACCGGCATCAACCCGCACGCCACCACCGTCAGCTGGCCGCCAAAGATGGATCGGACCGGTCGATGGCAAAAAGTGCTCAGCCGGATTTTCCGCGTAAAGCCTGACCTCGATTGCATGTCCGGTAAGCGTCACATCATCCTGCGAAAAGCCAAGCGGTTCGCCGCGGGCAACCGAAATCTGCAACGCGACCAGATCGCGGCCGGTGATCATCTCGGTCACGGGATGTTCGACCTGCAACCGCGTGTTCATCTCCAGAAAATAAAATGACCCGTCACCATCGAGCAAAAACTCGACCGTACCCGCACCCCGATAGCCAATTGAGCGCGCAGCCTCCACCGCCGCCGCACCCATTTTCGCGCGCAACGAGGCATCAACCGCCGGTGAAGGCGCCTCTTCAATCACCTTTTGATGACGGCGCTGCACCGAGCAATCGCGCTCACCCAGATGCAAGACATTGCTGTAATTGTCGGCAAAAATCTGGATCTCGATGTGCCGGGGCTCGACAATCGCCTTTTCCAGGATCAATTCACCCGACCCGAACGCATTTTCAGCTTCTAAGCGCGCCAGTGTCAGCGCTTCGGATAAATCGCTGGCATTTTCCACCAGCCGCATGCCTCGCCCGCCACCGCCGGCGGCCGCTTTGACCATCACCGGATAGCCGATTTTGTCAGCCGCTGCGACGAATGCGCTTTCGTGCTGATCCGTGCCCTCATAGCCCGGTACGCAAGCAACGCCAGCGTCAATCATCCGCCGCTTGGCCTTGGCCTTGTTGCCCATCAGCGCTATCGCATCGGCAGGCGGCCCGACAAAGACAATTCCAGCCTTTTCGCAGGCTTCTGCAAAGGAGGCATTTTCCGATAGAAAACCATATCCCGGGTGAATGGCGTCGGCGCCTGCAGTTTTGGCCGCCTCGATAATCCGCTCGATATTCAAATAGCTTTCGCCTGGCATTGGCGCGCCGATATTAATCGTATCGTCAGCCTGCGCGACATGCGGCGCGTTGGCATCAGCATCGGAATAGACCGCAATCGTCCGGATGCCCATCGCTGTGGCCGAGCGAAATATCCGGCTGGCGATCTCACCGCGATTTGCAACCAGCAGACTGTTTATCAGGACCGTCACTTTGACGCCCATCCGGGTTTGCGCTTTTCAGCAAATGACGCCATACCCTCGCGCCCTTCTTCCGACCAGATACGGTCGGCAAATATCTCCGCCGCCAGATCAATTTGCTCCTGCCTCGACAGCCCGCCAAGCTCCAAGATGAGCTTTTTCGTATCGGCAATAGCGCCCGGCGCGCAGCGCCTCACCTGTTTGCGAACAGCTATTAAAGCCTCTTCAACGCCCTTCGCCCCCTCGCCCACCGTATCGGCAAGGCCGTAGTTGAGCGCCTCATCGCCATTAAACGACGCGCCGGTCAGCATCAGCCGCCGCGCCAGCCTGTATCCCAGCCGCCGCAGCACAAACGGCGCAATCTGAGCCGGCGACAGGCCGATCATGGTTTCCGTCAGCGAGAATTTCGCCGATCGCTCGACAATCACCACATCACCTGCACATACGAGGCCAAGCCCGCCGGCAATGGCGGCGCCCTCGACAGCCATCACAGTCACCTGCGGCAGGTGGTCGATGGCGTCGAACAGCGCGCCGCCGCTTCGGCTCATCTCCACGACAGGCTCCCGCCCGCCTGCCCCGTGGGAAACCGCGCCAAACGCCTTTAGATCACCTCCAGCACAAAAAACCCCGCCGCGCCCCCTGAGTGTCACGCCGCGAATATCGCGCCTGTCTGAAAGTGCCGCGCAAAGTGTCAAAAGATCATCCGAACGTGCCGCAGAAAGCGGATTTCGCCTTTCCGGTTCATTGAACCAGACGGTGAGCCAGTCTCCCTCAAGGTCAAGATCAAGTGCTGTGGTTTCGGGCAAGTCCATCATCGAAATCCTCGCACGCTCTAAAACCTGGCAACGCCAAAACTGTTTGGGTTGGTCCGGCGATTGCGGGCCTCCCAACAGGTTTCAAGCGCAAAGCCCAGCACGTTTCGCGTATCGCGCGGATCAATGACGCCATGATCGAGCACCCGGCCGGAGGTATAGAACGCACCGGACTGACGGTCGAAATGTTGCGTGATCATCTTCTCCTGCGCGGCCATCTGCTTTTCGTCGATCGGCTCGCCCCGGCGCTTCGCCGCCCCTTCCATGACGAGACCCATCGTGCGCGCGGCCTGCGCACCGCCCATCACCCCGGTCGTGGCATTCGGCCAGGCAAACAGAAAATCAGGTTCATAGGCATAGCCGCACATGCCATAATTGCCCGCCCCGTAGCTGGCGCCAATATAAAGCGTGATTTTTGGCACGCGGGCATTGGAAACCACCTGGATCATCTTCGATCCGTGCTTGATCATACCGGCCTGCTCATAGTCCGTTCCGACCATGTAACCGGTCGTATTGTTCAAGAATATTAGCGGCGATCCGGCCTGGTCGCAAAGCTGGATAAACTGTGCCGCCTTGGTCGCTCCGGCCGGATCGATTGGCCCATTATTGCCGATGATGCCACATGCCTGGCCAAAAATATCCGCCTGGAGACAAACCGTCGACACGCCGTATCGCGGCTTAAAATCCTCAAATCTCGACCCGTCGACAAGTCGCGCCACCACTTCGCGAACATCGTAGGCCACTTTGTTGTCCAAAGGCACCACGCCTGCCAGTTCGTCCGGCGCATAATGCGGTTCCTCAAAGGAGCGCGATTGACGCGCCGGCAGACTGCGGTTCCAGTCAACCCGTTCCATGGCCCTGCGCGCCAGGTCAATACCATGGGCGTCATCATCGGCCAGATATTCAACCAGCCCGGAGGTGGAGGCATGCATCTCTGCACCGCCCAACGCACTATCGCTTGCCTGTTCGCCCGTCGCAGCCCGGGTAAGCGCCGCACCGGCCAGCGCCGCCATACCGTTTTTCCTGACCCCGATCACATAGTCGCTCATCCCCGGCATATAGGCACCGCCGGCAGTAGACGGCCCATGCAGAACCACCATTGTCGGAAGTCCGGCGGCACTCAACCGCGCCAAATTGAAAAAGATTTTGCCGCCTTGCGCCCAGCCTTCAACGGCATAGTCGACAAGATTGGCGCCGGCACTTTCAACCAGATGCACCAGCGGCAGTTTCAGCCGGAGCGCCATGGATTGCAGGCTCAAACCCACCGGCAGGCTCATTTTCGCCATCGCACCGGCCTTGATCCCGCTATCGTCGACCCAGACGACCGAGCGCGTCCCGGCCACAAAGCCGATCCCGCCGATGATCGAGGCGCCGGGAACGCTGGTGTCGGGGTTCTTGTCCTCCACCAGATAATTGGCAAGCGAATGCAGCGCTAAAAACGGCATGCCCGGATCGAGCAATCTGGCCAGCCGCTCCCGCGGCGTCAATTGCCCGCGTTCCTCAAATCGCGGCCGGCGCTTTTCCGACAGGGCTTTTGCCCGCGCCTCGATCCCGCGCAGCTGGTCGACAAGCGCGAGCATTGCCTCCCGGTTAGCGGCAAAATCCGGCGACCCCGTCGATATGCGTGATGTAAACCGGCCCATTACCGCCTCTCAATTGCGAGTCTTGATCTCCTTGGTCAATTCTTGCGGGATAGAGACGGGATGGGCAAGCAACATCTGCGCAAAACCCTTGCCCTGGGCATCGTTTCTCAAGCTGGCAATACCGCCGCCACCCAGGACTTCGTGCATCAAAATATTCATGGAATGGCTGCCGGGCAGGTAAAACCGTTCGACCTCTCCCTCCAGATAGCCGGAAAAATGCACAGCAATCGCCTGCTCCGTCAGCGCCGCCCATATCCAGGGCATGAAAGCGGGGTCTCGGGCAAGAACGCCAATATTGGCCTTGTCGCCCTTGTCGCCCGAACGCGCCCAGGCAAGTTCGATCAACGGGACATCTGCCATGGTACCGGCCGCAACAGGCCGCTCAGGTTCCAAACTACCGGCTGCCCGCGGCTCGCCAACACCGCCGCAGGGAAGCTCCAATGGTTCGGGCCCGCCGCCAAGATCGACAAAGACAGGCACTTCGTTGCGGTTAAGCGTAAACGAAAACAACCGCACCACCGGCGACGGCTTTGCCCGTCCCCCGCCTGAAAACACCGACATTCCAGGTGGTGTCGCCAGTCCAAGCCCGGTGAGTTCCTTTAAAAAAATGCCAACCGCTCTGGCATCCCGGTGCCGCACGGCAGCCTTGAGCATGATTTCGCCATAGGCATCGTCCGGCGCATCACCGGTCATCTCGATACTGATCTCGTCATAATCCGGCGCATTCATCGACCGCAGAATGTTGCGAGCCCGCGCAATGGCGGCATTTGCCAGCGCCTCAGCCTTTTGACGCACCTCAAACCCGTTAAAAGCAAGCAATTGGCCTGCCCTGTACCCGTCGGCAAAGGTGGCGCAGACTTTATAGCTGTCAGGCGGAGCAGCCCCCTTTGCTCCAGCTATTTTGACCGTATCCTGTCCATCTTGCACAATCGTGACATCGCTAAAATCACAAATGACATCCGGCAGCAGATAGGCCCGCGGGTCGCCGATTTCATAGAGCATTTGCTCACCAACCGACGCCGGAGAGACGATGCCGCTGGTGTCAGGCGCTTTCGTGATCCCCATCGATCCGTCATTGGCAATAATGGCGACCGGATAGCCGATACCGGCGATATCTCCGGCATCTTTCCAGTCGGTGAAATTGCCGCCGGTTGCCTGCGGCCCGCATTCGATGATGTGGCCGGCAAGCGAGCCTGCGGCCAGCAGATCATACTCATCCGCCGTCCAGCCAAATGCATGAATACAGGCGCCAAGTGTCACCGCACTGTCGACACAGCGCCCGGCAATGACGATGTCAGCCCCCCTATCAAGAGCGGCTGCGATGGGAAACGCCCCGAGATAGGCGTTGATCGAGGCAATCGCATCGATGGGCGGAAATGCTTGGCCGGAAAACATTTCCGTCACACCCGCTTTCGCAAACGCGCCCGCACGATCTTTCAAATCATCACCGGTCACCACCGCAACGGTGAGATCAAGCCCCGCCCTGGCGATGAGGTCGCGAACCGCCGCGGCACAGGCTTGCGGATTGACGCCGCCGGCGTTGGAAATAATCCGCACATTCTTGTGTGCGATTTCGGCAAGATTGGGCGCCAGCGCCCCGGTGACGAAATCACCCGCATATCCGGCGGATGAATCCTTGGCGCACGCACGCGCCATGATCGACATGGTGATTTCTGCAAGATAATCGTAGACGATATAATCTATCGCCGGAAAGTCGAGTAGTTGCCGCGTCGCAAGGGTAGCATCTCCCCAGAAACCGCTCGCACCGCCAACAACGACCCTTTCACCCACTCAACGCCCTCGTGCAACAGCCGGAACGACCAAACAGCCAAATCGCATTGGAACCAGTCGTTTCTTTAAACAGGCCGATTATTCGACAGTTGGTAGTCTTTTTGACCATCAAATGCAAGTATACATTGGACAGGTCGTGGTCAGGGTTTGACCGCAATAGTAAGAACAACCGTTAAGGCTCTAGCTTCCCTCAAAAACAGCTTTCCAGCAATGGCAATGTATTCTCACGTGTCATCAATACCGGATTGCCGCCGACGCTTGGATCATCCAGCGCCATGATAACCAGCCGTTCCAGATCATTGGTCTTGACACCCAGATCAGTCAGGTTACCGGGGATGCCGAGCCTCCCGCAAAGCTCTCCAACATAGTCGTAAAAACCGCCAAACCCGCCCCCGATCCCCAGATAGGACGCCGCCTTACCTATCCGCTCTTCAATCGCCGGCCGGTTGAAATTGAGCACCGGACGCATAACGACTGCATTGGTCGTTCCATGATGGGTGTGATGGATGGCGCCGATCGGATGCGACAGGGCGTGGATTGCGCCAAGTCCTTTCTGAAACGCCGTCGCCCCCATGGCGGCCGCACTCATCATCTCAGCGCGCGCGGCAAGATTGCCCCCGTCTTCATAGGCGGTAAGCAGATTGTCTTTTACGATCCGCATGCCTTCCAGTGCGATGCCCTGCGACATCGGGTGATAATGCGGCGAACAATAAGCCTCCAGACAATGGGCGAACGCGTCCATTCCGGTTCCAGCCGTAATCGCCTTGGGCATCCCCACGGTCAACTCAGCATCACAGATCACGATTGCGGGTAAAAGTTTGGGATGGAAGATGATCTTTTTCACCTCCGTCTCACTGTTGGTGAGCACACCGGCACGGCCGACTTCCGATCCGGTACCCGCAGTTGTCGGCACCGCGACAATCGGCTTGATCACCGATGCATCGGCCCGTGTCCACCAGTCGCCGATATCTTCCAGATCCCAAACTGAAACGCTCTGCTGCGCCATCAGCGCGACAAGTTTGCCAAGATCGAGACCCGAGCCGCCGCCAAACGCGACAACCCCGTCATGGCCGCCATTGTTGAATGCTTCGATACCGGCGCTAAGGTTTTTCTCGTTCGGATTGGGATCGACATCGGCAAACATCGCTCGGCCAAAGCCAGCGGCCTCCATCAGATCCAGCGTGGTTTGCGTGACGGCAAGTCCGGCCAGGCCACGATCGGTCACCAATAACGGGTTTTTCATGCCGGCGGCCTGGCAGGCCTCGCCGATTTCCTTGATCCGTCCGGCCCCGAAGCGAATAGATGTCGGGTAGCTCCAGTTTGCAACCAGGTTCATTGTCGTCAGCCTTTCTTCAGGTGGTAGCTTTTCGGCCGTGTCACGCTGTCATAGCCGAGCGCCGATAGTGATACACCGCGCCCGGTATCCTTGCAGCCGGTCCAGCACAGTGCGGGATCGAGATAATCGCAACGGTTCATAAAAATCGTACCGGTTTCGATCCGCCGGCCAATGCGCGCCGCCGCCGCTTCATCCGCCGTCCAGATCGAGGCGGTAAGGCCAAAGGGCGAATCGTTCATCAGCTCAATTGCCTGTTCATCAGACGACACCGGCATGATGCCAACGACGGGGCCGAAACTCTCATCTTTCATCACCCGCATGGAATGATCGACATTGATAAGTATTTGCGGCGCCAGATAAGCATCGGCACCGGTATCGCGGGGAAACAGTTTTGGATCGATCAGCGCCGTTGCACCTGCCGCAATCGCTTCGGATATCTGACTGCGAACCTCATCGGCAAAACGCAAGTGAGCCATCGGTCCAAGCGTCGTCTCCGGGTCAAGCGGGTCGCCAAGCCTGTAGCCTTCAACAATCGCTTTGGCCTTTTCGACAAAACCATCAAACTGGCTGTCATGCACATAGATGCGTTCAATGCCGCAACAACACTGGCCGGAATTGAACATCGCACCGTCGATCAGCGTATCGGCCGCCGCGTCAAGATCGGCATCGGCGCGCACATAGCCCGGATCCTTGCCGCCAAGCTCCAGGCCAACACCGGTGAACGCCTCCGCCGCCGCGCGGGCAATCGCCTTTCCACCGCCGACGGAACCGGTGAAATTGACAAAGCCGAAATTGCGCCAGGCAATCAGTTCACCGGTCATGTCATGATCGAGGCGGACATTGTGAAACAGCCCGTCCGGCAGGCCCGCAGCCTCAAAGGCTTCGGCAAAGCGCTCGCCGGCAAGAAGCGTCTGGGTGGCATGTTTCAAGAACACCGCATTGCCGGCCACCAGCGCCGGGACAATGCCATTGACTGCAGTCAGATATGGATAGTTCCAGGGTGCAATGATCAGCACCAGGCCTGCTGGTTTCTTGGCGATATAGCGGTGGAAATGGCTGCTTTCCTCGGCGACGATTGGCGCCAGCGCTTGTTCGGCCACATCGATCATGTAGGAAGCGCGCTCTTTTACGCCGCCAATCTCGCCGCCATAGCGAACCGGACGGCCCATCATGCGGGCGATTTCGACAACGATGTCGTCATTCATCGCTTCCAGCGCATCGATCGCCTGAGTAACAATCGCGCGCCGTTCGTCCAGCGGCCGGTTCGCCCAGGCTTTTTGCGCCACGCGCGCGGTTTTGAGTTTTGTTTCCAGCCCGGCACGATCATCGACCAGTTTTTCAACCAGAATTGACCCGTCAACCGGTGAAGTCAGCGTTAGTTTTTTCATCCAATTCTCCTGCCGCAGCCGCCTTGCAATGCTCTGAGGCGGGGACTGTAAGTCAAACATCGCCACACAAGAGGAAAAATTTTCATTTTCAACTACTTCCGGCTCACGCGCCTGGAACACGTTTCGTGCGGGTATCAGAAATGCTCACACAAACAGATCAGTTTTTTCGAATTTCGTCACATCGACAAGACCCTGATCGGAAATTCGCAGCGCCGGGATCACCACCAGCGCCAACAGCGAATGCTGCATGTAGGCATTGTTGAGGGTGCAACCACACTCCGCCATGGCCTTGACCATGCGTTCAGCCTTGGCGGCAACGATATCGGAGCGCTGATCGGACATCAGTCCGGCGATGGGCAATTCCACCAGCGCCAGTTCCTCACCTTTTGAGAAGACGGTAATACCGCCGCCAACCTCGCCCAGCCGGTTGGCCGCCAGCGCCATATCTTCCTTGTTTGTGCCAACGACGATCATGTGGTGACTGTCATGCGCCACCGTGGACGCCACAGCGCAATCCCGGTCATAGCCGAACCCGGACACGAACCCATTGACCACCAGCCCGGTAGCCCGGTGGCGCTCCACCAGGGCGATCTGGCAGATATCGTTTTTGCGGTCCATGCCGACCAGCCCTTCTTCAACGGGAAGATCGGCTTCAAGTGCCCGTGTCGGCGCCTGGTTTTCAATCACCCCGATCACCCGTGAGCGCACCGAATTGGCGCCCTCAGGTGCCGTAACATCAAAATCCGCAGCCGCCAGTGCCTTGCCGAGATGAACCGTTCCCCTGGCACTTGCCGGATAGTCGAATTCGGGCAGTTCCACCGACATGGTGCCGTTTTCAGCGACCATCACCCCGCCCGCCATCACCAGTTCGACCGGCAGCGTCACCAGGTCGGATGTGAGCACCAGATCGGCGCGCCTGCCCGGCGCAATCGAGCCGATTTCACGTTCCAGGCCAAAATGCTGAGCCGTGTTCAACGTCGCCATCTGGATTGCGATGACCGGTTTTACCCCTTGCGCAATCGCATGCCGCACCACCCGGTTCATATGCCCGTCATTGACCAGTGTTCCAGAATGGCAATCATCGGTGCACAAAATGAAATTACGCGGATCGATACCCTGCTCCGTTACGGCCTTGATCTGCTCTGCGACGTCATACCAGGCTGAGCCCAGCCGCAGCATTGCCCGCATGCCCTGGCGAACGCGCGCAATGGCGTCTTCAGCCCGTGTACCCTCATGGTCGTCGGCAGGCCCCGCCGCCGCATAGGCATGGAAAGGCAGACCTAAATCAGGTGACGCATAGTGGCCACCCACGGTCTTGTTCGAGGCCTGGGTGGCGGCAATCTCCCCCATCATCTTGGCGTCGTTGGCGGCAACGCCTGGAAAATTCATCATTTCGCCAAGCCCGATAATGTTGGGCCAGCCCATCGCCTCCTGCACATCTTCAACACCCAATTCAGCGCCAGCCAGTTCAAGGCCCGGCGCCGACGGCACGCATGACGGCATCTGCACCAGCACATTAACCGGCAGGCCCGCCGCCTCGTCATGCATCAGGCGAACGCCGGGCAATCCGAGCACATTGGCGATTTCGTGCGGGTCGATAAACATCGATGTTGTGCCGTGCGGAATAACCGCGCGCGCAAACTCCGTCACCGTCACCATGCCGCTTTCCACATGCATGTGCCCGTCGCAAAGACCGGGCACCAGATAGCGGCCATTAGCCTCGATGATTTTTGTCTTGTCGCCAACCGTATGGCCTGCATCAGGCCCGACATAGGCAAAACGGCCCGCCGATACCGCGATATCGGTATCTGCGATAATCTCGCCCGAATAGACATTGACCCACCTGCCGCCCCGGATCACCGTATCGGCCTGTGTCCGGCCCATCGCCACGTCAACAAGGCGGGGCGCGACGTCGTTCCAAGGTTTTATCGCTGGCATGTGTTCGGTTTTCCTGTTCTGGTTGTCAGCCACAGACCCTAGAGCCAAGCCCCATCCATGTCATCCGTTCCCGGCCAGATGCAGCTTACAATATGCCTGCCGCCCGCATTAGGCCAAACAGGGCAAGTCCGAACAGCAGCAACAGGCAGAAGACGCGATAGAATCGTTCCAGTGACGGGCGGAACAGAAGCGCACCGAGATAAACGCCACAAACCACCAGCGGAACCGACAGGGCAGCACGCGTAAGCGTCGCAGCATCAATCAAGCCGAAATAGATGAGGTAAATCGGTGACACGGCATTGGAGAAGAACAGAAACATCACCAGGGAAGCGCGCATGCCGCGGGCCGGCAGCTCCTGCGCCAGTACGTAGAGCGCCACCACCATGCCCCCGACACCTGCCAGACCCGTCGCCAATCCTGCGACCAAACCGGCGGCATAAAGCCCCGGCTTGGTTGCCAGAAACCGCCACCGGACGCGAAAAAGCTGCAACAATACCAGAACAAGGATGATCGCAAGAGCGGTCTGCTTCGACGCAGCCACCGATATCGATATCGTCAGTGCCAAGCCCGCCGGCACAGCAACAACCGAACCCAGCACCAGACCGGTAACGATTTTGCCATCGGCATCGCGAACCCCGCCGCGCAGCAGCATCAAACCGGCAACCATTTCCAGAAACCAGCAAAGCGGGATCAATTCCAGCGGCGGGATGATGCTGGCCAGCGACGCCATCACCAGGGCCGACAGCGCAAAACCTGAAAAACCCCGCACAAAGGCGGCAAGGAAAACCACCAGCCCACCGGCAAGCAAATAGCTGCCGTCAAGTGCGGTGAGCCGGATGATGTCATCAAGCATGGGCGGGCCGGACTAGCCTATGGCCCTTGAGTCCCAATATGCCTCCCGGTTCATTCAAACCGGTTGCTGTGGCCGCATATCTGCCGGATCCACCCCGGCAACACTGACCGGTTTCTTCATCGCATCGCGCCTGAATGGCTCGCCAAGCTCCTGGTTCAAAATAACCTCGATAAACGTCGTCACCCTGTCTTTTTGCGCCTCGCATGCGGTTTGCAGAGCCTCGGTCAGTTCCGTCTGGGTGCTAACCTTCACACCTTTCAGCCCACAGCCCTCGGCAACTTTGGCGTAGGACAGATGCGGATCGAGTTCGGTGCCGACGAAATTATCATCATACCACAGCGTCGTGTTGCGCTTTTCCGCGCCCCATTGGTAGTTGCGGAAAATCACCATGGTGATGCCCGGCCATTCCTTACGGCCAACGGAGCTCATCTCGTTCATCGAAATACCGAATGCGCCATCGCCGGCAAAGCCGACAACCGGGGTGTCCGGACAGCCTATTTTGGCGCCGATAATCGCTGGAAACCCGTATCCGCAAGGGCCAAACAGACCTGGTGCGAGATATTTGCGGCCCTCTTCGAAGGACGGGTAGGCATTGCCAATCGCACAATTATTACCGATATCCGACGAGATGATTGCATCCTCTGGAAGCCCGGCCTGGATTGCCCGCCATGCCTGACGCGGCGACATGCGATCGCTATCGCGCGCGCGCGCACGCTCATTCCAGCTTGTGCCCGGATCGTCGTCCTCATGGTCCATGCTGGAAAGGGTCTGCAACCAGGCCGATTTCGTCTGGTGGACAAGCGCCTCACGCTCCTTGCGGCCGGCATCGCCTGCGCCATCGGCCAAAAGGTCCAAAATTTGCTCGGCGACCTGCCTGGCGTCACCCTGAATACCGACAGACACCTTTTTGGTAAGGCCGATCCGGTCAGCATTGATGTCGACCTGGATGATCTTGGCTTCCTTCGGCCAATAATCGATACCGTATCCAGGCAGGGTTGAAAACGGGTTGAGCCTGGTGCCAAGACACAAAACCACATCAGCTTTGGAGATCAGTTCCATCGCCGCCTTCGATCCGTTATATCCAAGCGGCCCGCAGGCAAGCCGATGGCTGCCCGGGAAGGCATCATTGTGCTGATAGTTGCAGCAGACCGGTGCGGAAAGCCGTTCGGCCAGCGCCTTTGATGCATCAATCGCTCCGCCCAGAACAACACCGGCACCATTGAGGATCACCGGAAATTCAGCCTCGGAAAGCAGTTTTGCCGCCTGCGCAATCGCCTGCCTGCCGCCGGAGGGGCGCTCGAACCGGATCATCTGCGGCAGATCGATATCGATCACCTGCGTCCAGTAGTCGCGCGGAATGTTGATCTGTGCCGGTGCCGAACCGCGCCATGCCTTTTCGATCACCCGGTTGAGCACTTCGGCGATACGGGACGCATCGCGCACCTCCTCCTGATAGCACACCATTTCTGCAAACATTGGCATCTGGTTGACTTCCTGAAAGCCGCCCTGGCCGATTGTCTTATTCGCCGCCTGCGGCGTGACCAGCAACATCGGTGTGTGGTTCCAGTAAGCGGTCTTAATGGCGGTGACAAAGCCGGTGACACCCGGTCCGTTCTGGGCAATGGCCATGGCCATCTTGCCTGTCGAGCGTGTGTAGCCGTCGCAAATCAGGCCGCCATTGGTCTCGTGCGCCACATCCCAGAAGGTGATCCCGGCCTTTGGAAACAGGTCGGAGATCGGCATGAATGCCGAGCCGATAATACCAAACCCGTGTTCAATCCCGTGCATCTGCAGAACTTTCACAAACGCCTCTTCCGTGGTCATCTTCATCTTGCTTTATTCCTTCCTCTGGTCAGCGTGATTTGGCAGCGCCGGCAGGATGTATTTCAAATCTGATTGGGCAGGTTTAGACCCTGCTCCAAAATCCGATAGGACCTCTTTACCCGGGTCTTTTGGTCCATAGACATTGGTAAATCCAGTCAACGCTCGGATTATGCACGGTCTTGAAGTAGCCGACCGGGATACGGAGATCCAGGGATTGATGTCCCGGTCGCCTGCCTCAAGCAGGATGACCCGGTTGCGCGGATCAGCGCTTAGCCGGTTTGCCGGCAGGCAACCAGTTAAGCCCGCTCCGATGACGACATAATCGGCTTCCCGGTCTGCAATCATCATCGCTCCGGCACCCATGAATTCCTGCCGGTCATCAATAATGGCTATTATTTGAGACTTCAAATCTCATTACTCAGCCAAAAGTCTTCATACATGCCTGTCAAACGAGGTGCCGATCACAAACATGGCTGCAAATTGCGGCGCGGATTCCGCTGGACAATCAAAATTAGGCACGAAAATACTTTAAGCTTGAAACTTATTGCACCATGCTGATAGGCTGTCGGTGTTTTAATCAACCACCTCTCAAAATGTGGGGCAAGTGACTGGCAATGGTTTGGCCATCTAACCGAACGCAAACTGATGATGAAACGCGCCGCTCCTGGCACGAGCGCTTTGGTGAAAGCGACGCTGCACTTGGCATCGAAACAACCGAAGACTTCGAACCGTTTGATCAGATCAACGACATGTTCACCCGCGCTTTTTGGGACCCCACAGTCAAGAACAAGCATACAGACGGGTTTTTCGACAGCTACCGGATGGATGCGGCCCCGCGGCGCGGTGAAGGGTTTAGGCAAAAAGATTTCGCCCTGCGCAATGCCGCATGGTCGATCTCAGACATTGTCTCAAACCGTGCAAATGACCGGGGTTTGCGCGAAGGCTTTCAGTCGGCAATCGAAAACGACACACCGATCGCGTCAAACCAGATTGAACTGGCCGATCCAGACACCGAAACCGCTGAAATAAAAAGCCTTGCCAAACTGTTCGGCGCCGACCTGATAGGAATAACCGAGATTGATGAACGCTGGCACTACGCCGCCAGGGTCGACACGCGAACCTATTCCCCCGCCCCAAATCAACTGCCGGAAGACGTCACCCATGTGATCGTGCTTGGCCATGCGATGGATTTCGACCTCGTCTCCACTTACCCCTCTGCACTCGCCGGCGCCTCGACCGGGCTGGAATATTCCCATGAGGCTGCAATCGTCATCCAACTTGCAACCTACATTCGAAACCTCGGTTTCAATGCCATCGCCTCGATGAACGACACGGCTTTGGTCATCCCCTACGCCGTCAAAGCCGGCCTTGGAGAATATGGCCGCAACCAGATGGTAATCACGCCCGAATTCGGACCACGGGTAAGATTTTCGAAAATTTTTACCTCAATGCCGCTTGCCGCCGACAAGCCCAGGCCGCTTGGCATCCGCCAATATTGCGACATTTGCACAAAATGCGCCGATGCCTGCCCGCCAAAGGCGCTTCCCTTCGGAGCACCCGAAGCTGGAGGCTCCAACCCCTCGACCATCAAGGGGGTTAAAAAATGGTCGGCCGATTGCGAAAAATGCTTCGGCTATTGGGCCAAGCTGAAAAGCGACTGCGCCATCTGCATGCGTGTCTGCCCGTTCAACCGCCGGCCCGGCAAGCTTGATGGCCGTCTGTTTCGCTGGCTGGCGACCGGTCGCTGGCGCAAACTGGCGCTTTGGTGGGAGACCCGGCGCGGCCTGCCGGAGCGGCTGAAACCCGCAACCTGGTGGAAAGCAACCAGCAACGATGAACAGAACCGCGTTTGACAGCGCATGACAGGCACAACAAAACGGCAGTGAATTTACCCAGGTCATGGATCTGAAGTAACTGACGCCAGCGCGGCCAGCGGGTCGCCTGCTGACATTTTTTGCCCACACCATCGCCGGCACGCCATCAAAACCGTGATTGCCGCCTGTCTGCTTTAATGTTAGTATACAAATAAAGTCAGCCACACAGGTTTGGAGGATGCCATGGGTGATCAGGCCAATAAACTCGTCATCAAAAATATAGGTCTGATCCTGTCAGGCAAGCTTGAACAACCGATGCTTGATGGCGATTGCGTCGTTGCTATCGATGGCAAAATCACTGCCGTTGGTTATGAAAAGGACATCGACACCGACAAGGCCACAACCACGATCGATGCCAAAGGCACTACACTTTCCCCCGGCCTGATCGACAGCCATGTTCACCCCGTCATTGGCGACTACACGCCGCGTCAGCAGCAGCTAAACTGGATCGATTCATGCCTGCATGGCGGCGTCACCTGCATGATATCCGCCGGCGAGGTTCACGCCCCCGGGCGGCCGAAGGATATCGTCGGCCTAAAGGCGATGGCGATCGCCTCGCAACGCTGGTACGAGAATTTCCGCCCCTCCGGTGTCAAAATGCTGGCCGGCGCACCGGTCATCGAAGAAGGCATGGAAGAACATGATTTCAAGGAGCTCGCAGACGCCGGCGTAAAACTGTTGGGCGAAGTTGGTCTTGGCTCGGTCAAGGCGGGCGAAACCGCACAAAAGATGGTCAAATGGGCGCGCAAATACGGCATCCAGTCAACCATCCACACCGGCGGTCCCTCAATTCCAGGTTCCGGTCTGATCGACAAAGATGTGGTATTGGAGGCTGACGCCGACATTATCGGCCACATCAATGGCGGCCATACCGCGCTGCCCGATGACCAGATCACCTGCCTGTGCGAGAGCTGTCAGCGTGGCATTGAAATCGTGCACAATGGCAATGAGCGCGCCGGGCTTTTAGCCATGCGGACCGCCTTTGAGCTGGATCAGCCCGAGCGCGTCATTCTCGGCACCGATGCACCGGCAGGCTCCGGTGTCCAGCCGCTTGGCATATTGCGAATGATCGCGATGCTGTCGAGCCTTGGCGATATTCCGCCGGAAATCGCGTTTTGCTTTGCCACCGGCAACACCGCACGTATGCGCGAACTTGATTGTGGTATCATCGAGGTGGGCAAATCGGCCGATTTCATTTTAATCGACCGGGCCCAGCACGCTCCTGGCGGCGACATGCTTGGCTCAATCCATCAGGGCAACCTGCCCGGTATCGGCATGACCGTCATCGACGGCGTGGTGCGCTCTCACCGCAGCCGCAATACACCACCGGCAACCACACTACCGGAAATTGTTGGCCGCTGAAATTTCAGGAGATTTTCAGCAATATCTGCAGCAACATCCGCTGCTCTTCGGCAGAAAGCGGATTAAGTGTTTGCGCCGAGATTTCTCTTGCCACCTCGAAGGCTTGGGCCGCTATTTGCCTACCTTTTGGCGAGAGGGCCACCACCATCCGCCTGCGATCGGTTTCATCGGGCCGGGTCACCACGAGGCCACGGGCCGTAAGCCTGTCGACCACCCCCTTGATTGTCGCCGCATCGATAGCGATCAACCGCCCAAGATAATTTTGGCTACACTCGCCAAGATCGGCAAGCTTGGCCATTGCAGCCAACTGCATCGGCGTCAGGTCGCCGGGAATGTGCCGGGCGAAGATGGCAGTGTGACGCTGATTTGCCTTGCGCAGCAGAAAGCCCACCTGCTCCTCCAGCCGGTAGGCTACCTTGGGATTTGCCGTTCGTGTGTCTGCTTTAGCCATGCGTTCTCCGCCCCCGTCCGGTAGTCGCTCTGACAGTAATCAGACCGAAAGATACGCATCCCTTATCTCAGGCTGATTGTCCAGCGTATCAAATGTTCCATCAAAACGGGTACTGCCGCCCTCAATAATAACGGCCCGGTCAGCAACCAGCTTGGCGAAGTGCAAATTCTGTTCCGACAGCAATACCGTCAGCCCCTCTTTTTTCAATCTGAGGATCGTCTCGGCCATCTGCTCGACAATCACCGGCGCAATCCCCTCGGAAGGCTCATCCAGTAGCAAAAGTTTTGGATTTCCCATCAGGGTCCGCGCGATGGTCAGCATCTGCTGTTCACCGCCTGAAAGCGCCTTGCCCCTGTTGTGCCTGCGTTCGGCGAGATTGGGAAACAGATCAAACAACATGTCGGTGGTCCAGCCGGGCACACCGTCACGCGCCGGCTGGCGGCCGACTTCAAGATTTTCCATAATGGTAAGGTCGGTAAATATCCGCCGCTCTTCAGGCACATATCCCAACCCGGCCTTGGCGACGCGGTGCGGTGCCCAGCGCGTAATATCTTGCCCGGCAAAGCTGATGACACCCCGGCGGGGCCGCACCAGTTGCATGACAGACTTCATTGTCGTGGTTTTGCCCGCACCATTGCGGCCAAGCAGAGCCACCACCTCGCCGCTTGAGACCTGAAATGAAAGGTCGCTCAAAATATGAGCCTTGCCATAATAACTGTTGATATCAGTGAGTGACAGCATCACAGGGCCCGCCCATCTGCAAACACCGCACCGCCGCCCAGATAAACCTCGCGCACATGCGGGTCATTCCTCACCTCCTGTACCGAACCATCGGCAATCAGTTCGCCACGGTTCAGCACCATGATCCTGTGCGCATGCGCAAACACCACATCCATATCATGCTCCGTGAACAACACGCTGATACCGCGTTCGGCAACAATGTCGGCGGTAAGCGTCATCAGTTCGACGCGCTCCTTTGGCGCCATGCCCGCCGTCGGTTCGTCCATCAGCAAAAGCGATGGCGCATGCGACAGCGCGATTGCCAGTTCAAGCCGTTTCAAATCGCCATAGGCCAGGATGGCCGACGCCCTGTCGGCCTGTTCCGGCATGCCGACAAGCTCAAGCAGGGCCATCGCCTCATCGCGGTAAAGCCGGCGCGCATGCGGCAGGAACGAGAAAACCCTGTTGTAACGCGAGATCAGCGCCATCTGGACATTTTCCACCACCGTCATCGTTGGATAGGTGGCCGTTATCTGGAAGGTCCGGCCAACCCCCTTTCGCCAGATCCTTCGTGGCGCAAGCCCCGTGATGTCGGCACCGTTAAGGTGGATCAACCCGTCATCGGGCTTCAACTGCCCCATCAGCATGTTGAAACATGTGGTTTTACCCGCACCATTGGGGCCGATCAGCGCCAGCAGTTCACCCTTTTTGACGGAAAAAGACACATCCCGGACGGCATGGATGCCGCCAAACGACTTCGACAGGCCTTTGACATCCAGCATCACGCTCATCGCCCGCCCTCCCCGTTTCCGGCAAAGCCAAGGCGCTGCCAGAAATTCCGGGCGGTTCCGGCAATGCCTTCCGGCGCCAGGATCACGACAAAAATGATCAACAGTCCGAGTAGCAGCCGCCAATACTCAAATCGCGTCAGAAAATCTTCTGCGACTTCCAGAACACTGGCGCCAACAACCGCCCCGGAAAGTGTTTTCACACCGCCCAGAAAGACAACAATCAGCGCGTCGAACGAACGGGCAATCTCAAGTTCCGTCGGGAAAACGCTGCCCTTGGAAAAGACAAATAAACCGCCGGCCAGTCCACCCATTGCGCCGGCAAAGGCAAAGGCGGCCCATTGCACGCGCTTGGTGTTGATGCCGGTTGCCTCAGCGCGTTTGGACGAATCGCGCGATGCTCTCAGCGCATAGCCGAAGGGCGAGTGCGCTGCATGGCGCAACAGCAATATCCCGCCGGTCCCGATGATGAGGGTCAGATAGAAATAGACCGTCGTCGAAGACGCCCATTCAGGCGGCCAGATATCGACCATGCCATCATCACCGCCGGTAAATTCACCCCACTGATAGACCAGCGACCACAAAAGCTGGGAAAAGGCGAGCGTGAGCATCGCGAAATAGACGCCAGTGAGCCGGATACAAAACCAGCCGATGATTATCGCCAGCATTCCCGCCGCCAGCGGCGCCAGCAGCAAAGCGAGTTCCATCGGCGAGCCGGCATAATGCACCAAAAGTGCTGCCGCATAGGCCCCGCCGCCATAAAATGCCGCATGCCCGAAGGAGACGAGCCCGCCAAGGCCGAGGATGAAATGCAGGCTGGCGGCAAACAGGCAAAACACGATGATATCGATAATAAGCACCTGCATGAAGCTGGACCCGAGCAGCGGTACCGCGGCAAGGGCGGCAAGAATGGCTGCAACGGCAAACCTGCCCCTGGTGCCGAAGGGCGCGATCGGCTGCTCCGGCTCGCCGACCTGGCCATGTTCGCCGGCAACCTCCTCGCGGCCAAACAGCCCGTAGGGCCGGATCATCAGCACCACAGCCATGACCACAAACATCAAGACCAGCGTGCTTTGCGGAATATAGCGCACGCCAAACACATTCAGCACCGATATCAGCACCGCGGCAATAAACGCGCCCGGCAGCGATCCCATGCCACCAATGACGACCACAACAAAGATTGCCGCCAGAATGTTGAAATCCATCAACAGGTCGGCACCGCCCTTGGGCAGTTGGATTGCACCGCCAATACCGGCAAGCATCGCGCCCAGAAAGAAAACCCCGGTAAACAACCAGGCCTGATTGACACCAAGCGCACCGACCATCTCGCGATCCTGTGTCGCGGCGCGAACCAAAATGCCAAGCCGTGTCTTGGTGATCAGATACCAAAGCGCAAATAGCACGAACGGGGTGATAGCGATCAGCGCAAGATCATATTGCGGCACCGGCTCACCCAGAATACGAACCACACCTTTCAGGCCGGGAGCCCGCGGGCCCAGCACGTCCTCCGCCCCCCAGATCAGCAAGGCCAGATCCTGGATAACCAGTATCACGCCGAATGTAGCAACAAGCTGAAACAATTCAGGTGCCCGGTAGACCGGTCGCAGCACACAGATTTCGACGATCACGCCGATCAGGCCAACGCCAATCCCCGCAACCAGGATCGACGCCCAAAAGCCGATCGCACCGGGCAGCACCTGCATGGCCGAATAGCCGATGAATGCCCCCAGCATATAAAACGATCCGTGTGCGAAATTGACAATCCGCGTCACGCCGAAGATCAGCGACAACCCCGATGCCACCAGAAACAAGGCTGCCGCGTTGGCAAGTCCAGTCAGAAGCTGCGCAATCAGCACGCCCATCGCATTTCTGCCCTTTGATTGATTATGGTTTTAAGAAAGCCTGCCGCCGGACTGTTTTTGCCCGGCGGCCGGTCACACTGCCCTTAGGGCCGCATGGCCTTTACCTCTTCGTCCGACGGGAAGTAGTTGGCACCATCCTTGTACACCCAGTCGACCATAACGCCCCGGCCGTCTTTGAGCGCCGTTTTGCCGACATAAGCCCCCATTGTGGCCTGATGGTCGAGCGCGCGGAACGTGATGGCGCCGACCGGTGTGCTGACCTCCAACCCCTTGAACGCAGCGACCAAGGCATCGGTATCCGTGGAACCGGCCTTGGAGATTGCTGCTGCAATCGACTGCGCCGTCATATAGCCCACCAGCGAACCAATGCGCGGATAGTCGTCAAATTTTGTCTGATAGGCATCGACAAAGGTTTTGCCGGGACCGTCGGAAAGGTCGTACCAGGGATAGCCCGTGACAATCCATCCTTCCGGCGCTTCATCCTTCAACGGATCGAGATATTCCGGCTCACCGGTCAGAAGGCCGAGCACCATGCGGCCATCGAACAGTCCGCGGGTTGATCCTTCCCGGACAAATTTGGCCAGATCGCCACCGAACGTCACATTGTAGATCGCTTCCGGTTTGGCGGCCTCCAGAGCCTGAACTTCTGCTCCGGCATCGATCTTAAACAATGCCGGCCATTGTTCTGCAACAAACTCGACATCGGGCCGGAGCGCCGTAAGCGCTTTTTTGAACGCGGCAACGGCGTCCTTGCCATAGGCGTAGTTCGGCGCAATCGTCGCATAGCGTTTGGCCGGGTTTTTGGCGGCTTCCTCTGCCAGCATCGCTGCCTGCATATAGGTCGAGGCACGCAGCCGGAACGTATAGTCATTGCCCTTGGCCCAGACCAACGCATCGGCAAGCGGTTCGGCCGCCAGATAAAGGTGCTTCTTTTCTCCTGCATAAGACGAAATCGCCAATCCGACATGGCTGAAAATCGTGCCCGTCAGCATGGCCGCACCGTCGCGTGTCATCAGCTCTTCGGCAATTTTCACCGCTTCACCAGGATCGCCCTGATCGTCGCGAAAGATAAATTCCAAAGGCTTGCCGAGCACGCCACCGGCAGCATTGATTTCCTCAACCCCGAGTTCAATGCCCTGTTTGTATGGGTTGGCGAAAGCAGCCATCCGCTTGTAATGGTTTATTTCGCCAATCTTGATGGTGTCGGCCGCCTGCGCGGCAAATGCTGTTGCAGCAACAGCTGTTGATATCGCAAATGCTGCCAGTTTCATTGACAATCTCATGATTTCCTCCATTTGAAGATTGTTTCCAAGTTTCCAATAATCTTTTTGACTTCAGTCGTGATAAACATAGTCCGGTGACGGAACCGCCTCGACATGATCTGTTCGCTCCTTCTCCACCAGTTCCGCAATGCGTTTTCGATAGACCAGCGGTCCTTTATCGATAGCGATCCGTATTGGCCGCCGTGTCTGTGGGCGTTCCTCCTCTTCCTGAACAGCTTCCAAAATGGCTTTGTCCTCTGCAAAGGCCACACGGAACATCGCATCCATCTGCTCGGAAGCTGCCTCATTTCCGACAGCTGTATTTCGGATATGCATCCAGCGATCAATCGTGTGGTTGGCGCTGACCGGCGTCAGAAAGTGCAACGCAAATATCCGCACGCCCTTGTTGCGGTCTTCTTCCGCCAGATTGTCTTCGGCCGGTGACGATCCAAAATCGATCACAGCAATGGATGGCAGGTGGAGATTGTAGTAGTGCCAGCGGTCAACATTGCCGGTAAACCCGCCAAAATTCTGGAAAAAGCCGATTGGCGGCGCATCCCTGATCCAGCGCCAGGCCACAATCACCTCGCCTTCGGTGGAAACATGCACCGGCACATTTTCACTTGCCGAATTTCCAAGCGTAGTCGGGTGAACAAAGCTCACATGCGCCGGGTCGACAAGGTTTTCGGCAACATTCAGATAATGCGATTTTAGATGAAGCGCATCGCCCTGATGCGCCTGCCAGGCCGGATCATTAAGTTCAGGCATATCGAAAACCGTGTCGGGATTTGCCTTTTGCCTGTCGCCCATCCAGATCCAGACAATGTCGTTCTTTTCGCAAACCGGATAGGATTCGACATAGGCCGATGCCGGCAGATTGTCCTGACCGGGTATCCTGACGCAGCGCCCATCCGGTGCAAAGGTCATCCCGTGGTAGCCGCATTGCAGATTGTCACCGACACGTTTGCCCTGCGAAAGCGGTAGCAGCCGATGCGGGCACCGGTCCTCCAGCGCGGCCACCTCACCCGACGACGTCCGGTACATAACCACATTGGTTTCAAGCAGCGTCACACGCTTCGGCGCCTCATCGAATTCGGACGACCAGCCAGCAACGTACCAGGCGTTTTTCACGTATTCCATGATACTCTCCTACCTCAGCGCAAACCGTCGCTGCCTTCGGCATCCTTCGCTTCCAGACCACCAACACGGGGCAAGGGACGGCCGGAATCGGTGACTGCAATTGCTACGATAATCTCGTTTGCGCGCGGCGCATCGTTGATACGCACCTCCATTCCATCGAAATGCGATCTGACATAGGCGGCGTCCTTGTGGCCGAGAGGGACATCCAGCGGCTGCCCCATCGAGCCCATTTTCTTCGATGACGGAACAAGTGCCGCGCCTTTTTTCACCGCCGCCCTCAGCGGTTTTCCAAGCCGCGGATGCAGGATCGCAGCGGCGTGCTCCAGTTCGCCCCGTTCCCCAACCATCGCCGCCTTGCCATAACTTTCCGCCTGCGACGGCTCGATACCGAGTGCGGCAACACATTTGTCGCCAAGCAGACCGCCAAGCTCCTCGCCAATCGCCATCAGCGCCTCAAGGTCTTCCTGATAGGTTCCAGCAAATGGGTTTTCTATAACCGCCACACTGGCCGCCCGTCGCGTGGGCGGGTCGATCGCCTTGCCGATCTCGATATTCGTCTGTTCGACAATCGTGACGATTTTTCTGATCTTCGCCTTTTTCATTTCAAGCCGTCCTCCCCGATGATTTCGGATGCTTTCAATCCACCGGAACGATGGTGAATGCGCGGCCCGGTGGTCATCACCAGTGCCACCAGCATTTCATCGGCACGCGGCGCGTCGTTGATCCCCACCTCAATGGCATCGAAATGCGAACGCACATAAGAGGCGTTGGAGTGAGTGACAGGAATATCCAAGCGGCAACCCGGTCCGCCGACTTTTTTGGCCGACGGCACAATCGCCTTGGATGCCGGAACAAGCTCGCGCATCGAATATCCGCCGGGCGCATGCCAAAGGGCGGCATGTTCAAGCTCGCCGCGCTCGCCGACGATCGCGCCCTTGCCATATCCTTCCACCACGGAAGACTTGCCGCCAAGTACCGCTATCAGGTCGGCGGCCATCTGAAGTCCCAAAGGTCTCAAATCATCGATAAACCCGGTGATTTCCTCGACATACCGTCCGGCGAACGGATTTGCGATCACCGCAAGCGCGGCAGCGCGTATAAGCGGCACTGTCGAGACCGGACCGCCCTCGTGGAAAATCTCGTCGACGGCAATCGCTGTCTTTCTGACAATCACGTCAGGCATTTGCATCCCCCGGTTTTACGAATTTGCCCCCTCCGGCAACGCGCAACTGGCCGTCAAGCGACAGGAACGCCGCATGGATCAAACCATCGTCGATAGTGGTTTTTGCCGCCTGATTGCCGCGGTCAAGCGCTTCATCGATCTCGGCCCTGCCAAGCCGGCCAACCGCAACGGTCACCAGCCTGCCGCCAAGATCACTGTCGGGCGATATTTCATTTGCCGGCAGACGGTCAATCGCCGGTGAACTTTCCAGCGTCACCTGATTTGCAATTATGGTCGCGGCAGCATCGGCGGTCACCGCATCGCAAGCCAATACGGTCACCGCATCGGCAATCCCCAGCGAATGACTTCGCCCGCGCCAGCCGCTGGTGGCAATGCCGCCAATACCGTCGCCTGCGTTAATTGATATCATGCCGGCAATCGCGCCGGTATCTGCATTGCAACAGATGCCAGTCCGATAGGTTTCGCCCGGCGAAAGATGAAGCGCTATGTCGCCGCCATTGTTGACAAACGCACGGGCGAGTTTCCGGCCACTGGTCATCGTGGTCAAAATATGGTCGGCCACGCCGCCTGCCACCGCCACCATCGGCGTAACAAACCGGCCGGCATGAGCAGACGCGGCAACAAACATCCGCCGCGCGATCATGCCCTCGGGCATGGTGTTTTTTGGCGCTACCGGTTTGCGCAACAGGTCCAGTTCCCCGGCAAGTTCTGGCAGCACCACCTTAAAAGCCCGCTCCGCCTGACGATAGGCGGCAGCGACTTCATCTGCCGGTCCGTCAGCCTCAATCAACAATTCAATCGGCCCGTGCCTTAGATGCAGGCGCTTTCCATCGCGCGACATCGCAGATACCGGCTGGTCGGAAAAGGCGTTCATGTCTTGCCCTCGTCTTTGGCCCAGCGGTAGTGTCCAGGTTCCGTCGGCCACGGATTGTCCTGCGCCGCGCCGACCTGCCGCTTGCCCCTGACGATATGGTCATTGTGCTTTGCCTGCATGCCGGCAACCGCATCGCCAAGCGCCATGACGTGATCCATATGCCCGCCGAGCGCTTCATAATCTGTCCTGCGCATGGTGAATTCGATCGGCGCCACCAGCGCCGGTGTCGGCACATAGCCGAAGGAGTTTTCGGGCATGCGGGTGACATCTGCCATCACGGTGATCCCCCCGCCGGGCCAGATATAGGCGGGCGCGCCGCCGCAGGTCACATAGGTTAGCGCCTGTTTGACCGAGCGTGTGAGCTTGACCGGATTTTCGGTTACACCGGCGCGCAACGACCCGCCTGCCCCGCCCACGAAAACAACGGAGCACAGCGCCGGTTCGCAGTTTTCCTCGATACGCCCAACCGACTGCATGAGCCGGTCGGGCATGTCGAGCATCACCGGGCGCAGTTTTTCATCGAGTTCGAAATAGGCAAACTGTTCGCCGGTGGTCGAGACCATCAGCAAGGATTGTCCGGCTTTTGCGATTTTCGCATCGAAATCGCCCAAAATCACCAGCGGATCGTCAAGATTGGTCCCGCCCCATCCGGTTCCAGGTTCCGCCACCTTGAAATAACGCCCCGGCGTCGACCGCCTGCCTTTAATCTTTATTCCGGTGGGCTGCCAGCCGATAACCTTGCCGGCCTGATGCTCCGACATCACCCCGGTAATGTGATCGTCGACCACGACCACCTCGTCGACCAGCCCCTTCCATTGCGCGGCAAACATGCCGACCGTCGCCGAGCCGCAACCTACGCGCATACGTTCTTCGCTGACACCGTTGACAATAGGCGCGTGACCGGCCTGAACCACCACCGTCGAGCCTTCGTCTATCTCCAGCTCTACCGCCTCGCCATTGCACAGCGCCAAAAGCGTGGCGCAGGTAACCCTGCCCTCTTTCTTGCCGCCGCCAGTCAGATGGTGAACCCCGCCAAGCGCCAGCATCTGCGACCCGTATTCGCCGGTCGTCACATGGCCAACCGGTTCACCATCAGCCCGCACCAGATTGCGCTCAGGCCCCAAATGCCTGTCCGTGTCGATTTTGACCTTGGCACCGCAATAGGAATAAATTCCCTCAGTCACGACGGTGATCATATCGATACCGTCCACCTTACTTGAAACGATGAAGGGCGCCGGCTTGTAATCCGGATAGGTTGTACCGGCACCAACCGCGGTAACGAATGTTTTCTGCTGCGAAATAATCTCGCCGTCCCACTCCTTCGACGCATCGAGGAACGGCACCAGCTCACCGCCTTTTTCAGCATTGCGCTCCAAAATGGTAAGCGCATCAAGACGCACCAGTTGACCGGCCTCATTGGCATAGCGGTCGCAGGCGCCGGAGCGTCCATCAGCGATATAGCACATCACCGGACAGGCATCGCAGCGGATTTTTTTCGGGCTTTTTGCGCTTACATCACCCATCTTTTTGTGCCTTTTTGATCGCGGCAAGAACCCTGTCCGGCGTTGCCGGCAGATCATATAATCTCGCACCGGCCGCGTGACGGATTGCGCTTAAGATCGCAGGCGCGGTCGGGATCAGCACATGTTCGCCAAGCCCCTTGGCACCGAACGGTCCTTCCGCATCCGGCACCTCGATGATGATGCTTTCAATCGGGGGAACGTCGCCGATGGTGGGAATAAGATAATCGTGCAGATTTTCCGTCCGGCCCGCAACATATTGCTCCATCAGGGCAAAACCGATGCCCTGCGCAATCCCGCCCTCGATCTGCCCCTCGACAAGCATTGGATTGATCGCTCGCCCGACATCATGGGCCGCAATGATCCTGTCCAGTTCAATCGTTCCAAGCGCCGTGTCCATAGTCAGTTGAACCAGCTGCGCGCCATAGCCGAAAAGCGCGTAAGGACTGCCCTGCCCGCATTCATCCAATGGCCCGGTCGGCGGATCATAAGTCTCTTCCGCCATGAACACATAGCCGAATTCATTGACCGGCATATCGCAAAGCACAACCGACGATACGGCCGCCGCATCGCTAGCGATAATCCGGCCATGTTCAAATGAAAGGCCAGCCTCGCCGCCGGTATTCGCATGACGAAGTATCTGCGCGCGAAGGGCTCTGGCAGCTTTCTCGGTTGCGTTGCCGCTGACGAATGTCTGGCGCGACGCTGATGTTTTGCCGCAATCGGGCGTCAGCGCCGTATCGGCCGAAATCAGTTCGATGGCGCCGGCTTTAAGGTCCAGCACCTCGGCTGCGATCTGGGCCATAACAGTGTTGGCGCCCTGGCCGATATCGATGGCGCCTTGATGCAGCACCACCGTGCCGTCCGGCCTGACGCCGATGCGCATCGTCGACGGATTGGGCAGCGAGGTATTGCCGCAACCATACCAGCATGTGCCGATGCCGACGCCGCGCCGCAGCGGCAATCCGCGCGCCGCAGCCTTGCCGTTATAGGCAGCGGCCTCGTCCAGCATCTGCCGCCAGCGTGGTTTCAATGCCTCAAGGCACGGCTTGATGCCCACGCCCTCGTCAAACACCTGTCCGGTAACCGTCGAAAGGCCGTCATCAAGGGCATTGATCAGCCTGAAGTCGAGCCTGTCGATCCCGGCCTTTTCGGCCAGCTCATCAAACAGGCTTTCCTGCGCGACGGCCGCCTGTGGCACACCGAACCCACGAAAGGCGCCCGCCGGGACCAGGTGGGTGTGAACCGCGACACTATCGGCCCGGTAGTTCGCCACATGATAGGGACCGGACGCATGGACGGGCACCCGGTTGGCGACGGTCGGTCCCCAACTCGCATAAGCCCCGGTATTGAACACGCCGTCAAACCGCATTCCCGTAAGCCTGCCATCGGCGTCGCAGCCAACCGTCATGTCGATCCGGGACGAATGGCGCTTGGTGGTCGATTGCATGGATTCGCCGCGCGAATAGACAATCGCCGCAGGCCGCTTCAATGCCCAGGCGGCAATCGCCACATAGGGTTGCCAGGAAATATCGAGTTTTGCGCCAAACCCGCCGCCGCAGGCGCTGGCCACAACGCGAACCGCCTCCACATCAAGCCCCATGATCGCGGCAATGCTGTCCCGGTTCATATAGGCTGTCTGCGTACAGCCGAAAATCTCAATTCCGTCGTCCACCCGCCGGGCAAACCCTGCTTCCGGTTCGATATAGGCATGTTCGACGAACGGTGTCGAAAACCGGCCGGAGACCTTGTGTACCGCCTGTTTAAGGCCCGTTTCCGCATCGCCCCGCTTGACCAGTCCGCGCACCAGCACATTGTCCGGACGCCCGGCCGGCACCGGAGCAGCTTGTTTCAAAAGTGCCTCTTGCGGTTCCAGCAGAGGATCGAGCACCGTCCAAGTGATGGGAAAATCAGCAGGATCGAAGCGCAACACCCAGTCCCGATCGCCGGCAATCGCCGCCACCGCTTCACCGCGAAAGCGTGCGGTCTTCTCGGCGAAGACCGGCTGGTCGGCAAATTCCGGGATTACCCCGTGATGGTTCTGGCCGGCAACATCCGACGCATCGTAAACACCGAGCAGGCCCGGGTGCCTGTCGACAAAAGCCTGTTTGTCGCCAATCGCGAACTGCGCATGGTGATGCGGGCTGCGGATGACACGCACGAATACAGCATCGTCGGGCAGATGATCAGCACCAAACACCGTCTCGCCCAGCACTTTTGGCATACCATCGACGTGGTTGATGCGGTCGCCGACACGGCTAGGCAGCTCTAGCCTATCATCAATTGCTGTCGAAGCATCCAGAACCGCATCGATGATCTTTGAATATCCCGTACAGCGGCACAATACGCCATTAAGGGCGTCTTGAACCTCCTGCCGGTCGGGAGCCTGGTTTTTGGCCAATAATGCGTGCGCCGCTACCAGCATTCCAGGCGTGCAAGCACCGCATTGCGCCGCACCGTGGCTGAGGAAACTCTCCTGCAACGCACTCAACCTGCCATCGGCTTGAAGGCCTTCGACTGTCCTGACATCGCTTCCCGACACCTGTCCGGCTGCAATCAGGCAGGAGCAGGCAATTTCGCCGTCAACCAGCACCGAACAGGCGCCACAGTCACCGGCATCACAACCCACCTTGGTGCCATAAAGCCCAAGTTCGTCACGCAGCACGGAGGAAAGACGCGTACTCCCGGCCGCTTTAATCGGCACGGGCTTGCCATTGACCATCATCTCAGGTGCCGCGCTCATGCCACAACCGTCCCGTTTGCCGCCTGCGCCAGGGAGCGTTCGATCAGCTGGACAGCAGCGCTTAAACGATAGGCAGCCGTCGCGCGAACATCATCAATCGGGGAGAGATCCGACAGGTGATGCGCCTCGACGACACCGGCAAATCCCGCGCTCATATCACGACCAAGAAGTTTCGCCTCAAGGCTGGCCAGCCGCTTTGCAACCGCAGAACAGGCGCCAACGGCGATGGCCGCATCATCGATTTTGCCATCCGGCCCCGCAGAAAGCCGCGCCGCCACCATGGCAATCGAAATCACCAGATAGTTTCGCGTGCCCAGTTTCAAGAATGCCGAACCTCCGGCCACCTTGCTCTTTGGCACAATGATCGATGTGACCAGCTCACCGGGCGCCAGCACGGTGGAGCGGTACCCGTCAATGAAATCGGACAAAGCCAAGCGCCGGCGGCCACTTACCGAACAAACTTGAATCTCTGCATCAAGAATCAACAATGGCGGAACGCCATCGGCGGCCGGTGAAGCGTTGCACAGATTGCCGGCAATGGTTGCCCTGTTTTGAATTTGTATGGAACCAATCTCGCGAGCTGCCAGTTTCAGTGCATCGAAGGCCGGTGGCAGGTCCGCCCGGACAATATCGGTCCATGTGGTCAGCGCGCCGATCTGCCAGCAATCGGCCTCCTGCCTGATGCCGCGCAATTCATCGACCGCACTGATGTCGACAACGGGTTCGAAGGGCGCGCGCTCGCCCAGTGCCGGATAAAAATCCGTGCAACCTGCCAATATTTGTTTGCCACCCTGCGACAACAAACCAAGCACATCGTCAAGTGTGTCGGGCCGCAGATACATCGCGTCAGGCCGGTATGTCGGTGGCTGCATCGAACCCCCGCATCAGGCGCCCGACCTCATCTGCGGTCAGCCGCGCCGTCTTGTTGGTGGGAGGTAGTTCTTCACTCATGAAAAACGCCGGCAGTTCGTCGTCACTGGCGGTAAAACCGGCCTGCCGGTTGAACTCCGCTTCGAGCCGTAGTGTTTCGCGGCCAATTTCGACGATAAACGCCTCATCGACATCACAGTCAAAGGCGTCATTGATCCCTTGCGCAATCAGATTGCGGTTCACATCGGTCACGCTGCGCCCGAACACGCAAAGCCCAAGTGAATCGGCGACCGCACTGGTCACCTGCATGCGATAGCTTTCTGCAGCAACCGCCTGGACATCCAGGTCAGCAGTGGGAAATGACGGCGCATTTCCCGTTGTGTGGTCCGCGCCCTGCGCCGTCGCCATCATCGATACGCCGGTAACCTCGATAACGCGCGGATCGTAAGCGCTGATCGCCTGTTTCTTGATCACCGGCACCCGCTCAACGCCGAAATGCTCGCCGACCCGGGCGGTCCCCTGCGCAAATATGCGCCCGCGCTCATTGCCCTTGCCGATATCTTCAAGACAGGCGCGCATGAACCCGACATCGCCAAAATCGGCCTCACCGGCCTCCATCAGCACCGCGATCATCGCACCAACCTCGATTGTGTCGATGCCAAGATCGTTGGCGGTTTCGTTAAGATAGGCCAGGTCGTCCGGATCGGTCAGTCCGCAATTGGTGCCAAGCAACCCGATCGTTTCATATTCGAGCGGCGAAACAATCTCGCGCCCTTTGGCGTCGACATAGACATTCGAGCACTTGATCAGACAGCCGGGCATGCAGGCATGCGAAGGATCGCCGCCACGCTCGATATTGAGGTCGCGGATATAATCGCCGCCCATCTTCAGCGGCCCCTCATCGGCTGAAACGACCTGACCGCCTGAAAAATTGTTCACCGGCAATGCGCCGAGCCGGTTGGTGAGGTCGGCTACCATCGCCGTGCCATGGGTTTTGAACGCCTGGATAGCGACGCCTTCATTGAGCTGGCGGCCATAATCCTTGACCGCACTCATCACCTTTTTGCGGTCGTGCAGCGTCGGCATCTTGTGCTTGTCAACGATGATCGCCTTGACCTTCTTGGCGCCCATCACCGCACCGACACCGCCGCGCGCGGCAAGCCTCGACGGCCTGTTGTCCGTGTCGGAAAATGCAATGCCCGCTAGCAGCCCTTCATACTCGCCCACCGGTCCACAAAGCGCGATCGAGATTTTTTGACCAAAATCCTGATGAAGCTTTTCAGCGGTGTCGAAATTGCCCTTGCCCATATAGGGTGCCGCATCGAGAAACCGGATATCACCGTCCGCCGGTATGTGAATGACGGTCCAGTCTTCGGCCACGCCATTCAGCGTGAAACCGGCGATTTCAAGCTGGCCCATCGCAAACGCAAACGTGCCGCCGGAATTGGCTTCCTTGATACCACCGGTAAGCGGGCTCTTGCAGCCGACGCTAAGCCGGTTGGCATTGGAGAAATTTGTGCCCGCAAACGGTCCGGCAGAAAAGATCAGGGGATTGTCCGGCCCAAGCGGATCGACCGTTGCGACTTTCTGCTCCAACAGGGTTTTGGCAATGAAATAGCGGCCACAAATGGCGATATCCTTGCCATGCAGTTCTTTTGCTTCGACCGCGCGGTCAGCCAGGTTGATTGTCAGATAACGTCGCACGCCGCACCTCTCCTCCCACGACACCCAGAGCATATCCCAGGCCCGGGCCTGCTCTGATATTCATTAGCATACTAACAAGATTTTTTAAAACAGCAAGCCGCTCATCAACTCATGATGGTCTGACAAACCCTATTTTGCCGCCACAATCAGGATCTCGACCCGGTATCCGGACGTGGCAAGATGCGCCGAACCACAGGCGCGTGCCGGTGCATGCCCCTCCGGCACCCAGGCATCCCAGACCGCATTCATTTCGGCAAAGTCGCGCATGTCATCAAGCCAGATATCGGCGCGCAAAATTTTGGTTTTATCACTTCCGGCCTCTGCCAGAAGTGCGTCGATTTTGGCCAGACTTTCGATCGTCTGTTCGGCAACTGTTTGATCGGCGGTGCCAGTTTGGCCAGCCAGATAGATCGTATCGCCATGAACGACGATCTTGCTCATGCGCTGTCCTGTGTGATGTCTTTCAATTGCAGTCATGTTTAGCTCCCGGATTGGCGTCAAACCACCCGGTAGCTTTCTCAACGCACATTGTAAATGGCGATCAGAGCCCTGCGGCGAGCAGTCCGATTGCAACCAGCGCAGGCAGAGCCTGGACGAAAAATATGTTTCTTGCCGCTGTCACCGCGCCATAGATGCCGGCGACCGCAACAAAGATGAGAAAACAAAGCGCGACATTGAACTGCCAGGCGGCATCCTGGATGAAAAGCGACCAGATCAGCCCGGCCACCAAAAAACCGTTATAAAGCCCCTGATTGGCGGCAAGCGCCTTGGTCGGTTCAAACAACTCCCTGGGCAGAGAACGAAACACCTTCGGTCCCATCGTGGTCCAGGTAAACATCTCCAGCCACAGAAAGCAGAGATGAAGAGCGGCGATAATGGCAATGAGAATGGAAGAGATCAGCATCGGCATGCTCCCTGTATTGGGAGCAAGTTTATCGGTTCGCACACGGCGCGGTCAAACCCAAATTGGGACAGAAGGGCCAACACAGGAGTTTTCGCAGCGGCGATAACCGCCGCTGCCTGGGAAATCCGAACCGGTCAGCCAAATTCAATGCCGGCCGATTGCTTTCGCCGCCAGCAGACATGTGCTTTACGTATCTCCTTGCTCTCGGCAAACCGGATGTCGAACATGTTTGGCAGGCCGGTGACTTCGCCAAACGCCAGCAAAGCTCCGTTTTCCGACATGTTGCGCGCAATACACTGCATAGCGCCATAGCCATTGTTAAAGGTGATCGTCGCGCCCTGCAAAACACGGTTGCGCCGCTCGCGACGCCGTTCGCCCTGCTTCCGGTCAACCGTTTTGGATTCGACAGATTTGGTATCCATGACAAACCTCCTCGATAGACTGATAGGTTAACGGTGCATGAATCGTGCCAAAATTTTGTGTTTCAGTTCGGGACAGGCCGGACCCGCACGTCCACAGCAAAGTAGGGACGCGCAGAAGAAAATCGTTGGATCGCCGGTTAGTTCTTATCCTTGTCCACCAGCTTGTTCGAGGTGATCACCCGCGCGCCCGCAGCAAAGCGAGGACGCGCAGAAAAAATCGTTGGATCGCCGGTTAGTTCTTGTCCTTATCCACCAGCTTGTTCGAGGCGATCACCCGCGCGCCCGCAGCAAGGCGAGGACGCGCAGGAGAAAATCGTTGGATCACCGGTTAGTTCTTATCCTTATCCACCAGCTTGTTCGAGGCGATCCACGGCATCATGCCGCGCAGTTTCTCGCCGATTTCCTCGATCTGGTGCGCATCGTTGTTGCGGCGAATACCTTTAAAGCGTGCCGCGCCCGAGCGGTATTCCTGCATCCATTCAGAGGTAAACTTGCCGGTCTGAATATCGTTCAGCACCCGCTTCATCTCCGCCTTGGTGTCTTCGGTGATGATCCGCGGACCGGAAACATATTCGCCCCATTCGGCTGTGTTCGAGATCGAGTAATTCATGTTGGCGATACCGCCCTCATAAATCAGGTCGACGATCAGCTTGACCTCATGCAGGCACTCGAAATAGGCCATTTCCGGCGCATAACCGGCTTCCACCAGTGTTTCGAAACCGGCGCGGATCAGTTCCACCAGACCGCCGCACAAAACCACCTGCTCGCCGAAAAGATCGGTCTCGCACTCTTCCTTGAAGTTGGTTTCGATGATGCCGGAACGGCCGCCACCAACGCCACAGGCATAGGAAAGGCCAAGATCAAGCGCATTACCCGACGCATCGTGATGCACGGCGACCAAACAAGGCACACCGCCGCCTTTCTGGTATTCGCCACGAACCGTGTGTCCCGGTCCCTTCGGTGCAACCATCAGCACGTCGACCGTATCCTTCGGCTCAATCAGTCCGAAGTGGACATTCAGCCCGTGTGCAAAGGCAATCGCCGCACCATCGCGAATATTGGGTGCAATCTCAGCCTTGTAGATATCGGCCTGCAATTCATCCGGTGCCGCCATCATCATCAGATCGGCCCAGCCGGCGGCTTCCGCCACCGTCTTGACCTCAAACCCGTCGGATTCTGCCTTCTTGGCCGTCGCCGAACCGGCCCGAAGCGCCACGGCGACGTTCTGCGCACCTGAATCCTTCAGATTGAGCGCATGCGCCCTGCCCTGGCTGCCATAGCCGATAATGGCAACCTTCTTGCCCTTGATCAGATTGAGATCGGCATCACGATCATAATAAACACGCATGGGTACTTTCCTTTCCCGAGGTTAATCATATCGCCCTGATACGGGCTCCGGTGTTTGATATTGTGTTGGATGTTGCGTTCGAGGTTGATGTTGAAAATAGCCGGACAAACTGGCCGGTTGCCTCTGCCGCCTCGCGAGCAATTGCCGTTTGATCGACACCAAGCCTTTCGCCGAGCAAAAGCCTGATCTGAACGTCGCGGACAACCAGGCCAAAAAACGTCCTGAACAGCATTTCGGCTTCCTTGTCGCCAACCAGAAGCCCGGCACGCTGGCCGGCCTCAATCAGGGGTTTTAGGCGGCGCCCCATCGCAAAGCGGCCGTTTTCCAGCAAAATCAGCCCCAGTGTCGATTTCGAAGAGCCAGCGTGGCTGATCGCCAGCCGGTTAAGCGCTACCGACATGTTACCGGCAAGCACCGTCAGCAAATCGCCGGCAAAAGCCTCAAGACGGTTTCTAAGCTCATCAATACCAAGCTTGTCGCCCGCTTCCGTCGGCATGCGCACCTTGGATGCCTGCCGGCGGACGATTGCTGCAAGCACGCCGTCGCTGTCGCCAAACCAGTTATAGAGCGTTTCCTTGGAGCAACTGGCAGCCCGGGCAATCGCACTCATGCTCAGCCGGTCATCGCCCGAAACAAGCAATTCCAGAGCAGCATCGAGCACCTCGCATTGCCGCTTGGAAAAGCCCTCTCCACGCGTCTCCGCAGCAGGCATATCTGTCTGTGGCGCCGTTGCCATGTCGATTGCTCCATCGCTGCCGGCAACAAGCCAGCTGGCCGTACCGTAACGTACGGTACGGCCATTAATGGATCATTCCAGCGTGAAAATCAAGCGGGGCTCGTCATCTCAAACCCACCCCGGCCATACCGATGTTGAAACCTCTGGCAAGCACAGTTTTCCCGCGCCTGAGACAGGCCGGCCCCGGTTGATTGACTTGTTGGCGTGGAGCAGCCAAATACTGACACGATTTTATGCCCCGGGGCGAAAGAACCGTATGCGACATATCGGCTTCGGGCTGGAAAAGATTGGGCTGCTTGCCCTTCATTGGCCCCGCCGGGCGGCCGTCTTCATCCTGATCGTCACCTTCATCGCGCTGGCCGGCATCAGCCAGCTTCGATTTGACGATGATGTCATCTATGCATTTCGTTCCGGCAGCGATTCCTACCGTCATTTTACCGAGCTTTTGAACGATCACGATGGGGTTTCAAATGATGCGGTGATTTTGGTCGAGGCCAGCCAGCCTTTCGACGCGGGGCGGTTGAGAACTCTTCGTGAAATGCACTTCGATCTGGAATTTGCCGATGGCGTCGAACAGGTTCTATCGGCCTTTTCGCTGCGTGAATTGTCAAAACAGGGCGAGCCAGGCCCTGCCCTGTTTCCAGATTCCTTCACCGACACTGCATTGCCGGAGATTTTCGCCCGTATCGACGCCAGCCCGTTGGGGTTAAATCGGGCGCTTTCGCCCGACCGCAAGGCAATGATGTTCGTCGTCATTCAAACGATCGCCGACCGCGATGCAAAAGCACAGCGTAAATTCATCAAGACCCTGGACCAGCTTACGGCAGACTACACGGCAGACGGCATCACCGTTTCGGTGCTCGGCATGCAAAAGACGCGTTTTGAGATCGCCGATGCGATTTTGAACGACCAGATCACCTTCAATGCGGCGGGTTCGTTGGTAGCGATGCTTGTCGCGCTGGCAATATTTCGAAACATCCGTATCACCGCACTGTTGCTATTATCCGGATCGTTTGCGGTGATCTGGACCATGGGGGCGGCCGGCCTGGCAGGACACACGATCTCGGTGATCACCAACATCATACCGGTTTTGATTATCGTCATTGCATTCACAAATTCCATGCATCTGGTTCATGGTCTGCGCGAACATGTCAGCATTGATAACGATAAGGTGCCGGCGGCCATCGCCAGCACGATCAGACGCATCGGCCCGGCCTGCGCACTGACATCGCTGACCACTGCCGCCGCATTCGCATCCCTGTCGCTCACCGGTTACGGCGCATTGGCGGAACTGGCCTGGTTTGGCGCTGCCGCCGCGGTGATTTCGTTCCTTGCCATCATCAGCGTATTTCCGCTGGCGGCAAGATTTATGATACGCCAACGCGATATCGGCACCTACCGCCCTTCACAAAGCAGCTCCGCATCCCTGCTTGGGCGTCTGTCGGCTTCCATTAAACCAAACCGGAGAGCAATCATCGGCGCAGCGATCATACTGCTTGCTGCCGGAATCGCCGGGCACATTTTTACCACCCCGCGCTTTTCGACCTATGACAACATTCCAAGAGGCAGTGCCGTATTGGAAACAAGCCTGCGCGCCGAAGACCGCTTCGGCGGCCTTTTCAATCTGTGGATCAGGCTGCCGGGTGAGCCACGGCAGATGATGACAAGTAACGAGGGCTGGCAAAAAATCGTTGCGGTCCACAAGGCGGCCGAAACCGTGCTCGGCCACAACGCCGTTTTTTCGCCCCTGACGATGGCGCGCGCGCTGAAAAAGCCGGACCAGCCGCTAGCCGTAGAAACGCTGGACGAGTTGCCGCCGGCGGTCACATCGAGATTCGGCAAACCAGGCAGCAAATTCATCACCCTAAGCGCGCTCGTCGGCGATCCGGCCCGCTCAAAGCAGCACCTTGCGCGCTACGATCAGCTTGAGGCAGCGGTTCGCGATGCAGGAGCGAGCGTGGTGACCGGAACACCGGCCCTTGCCCGTCACGATGCCGAACGCATGATCGTCAAGATGAACATCTCGATCATCGCTGCGGCAGTCACCTCGATATTCCTGGTAGCACTTGCCTTCAGGTCGGCAGCACTCATCCCGGCAATCGCGTTGGCCAATCTCACGCCGGTGCTGCTGACCGGCCTGATCCTGCATGTGTTGGCCGCCGGCGAAATCAAGATCGCCACCGGCCTGGCGATGACCATCGCCTTCGGGGTGGCGATCGACGATACGATCCACGTCATCAACCGGGTTCTATTCGAACGCCATAGCGGACGTGATGTAACCGCCGCGATCCGGTCGGCCATCACCGGCGTCGGATTTGTTCTCTGCGCCACCACGCTTGTGTTGGGTGCCGGAATTTCGCTTACTTTCCTGTCCAGTTTCTACACCGTACGACTGTTCGGCGGCCTGATGATCATGATACTTGTGTTTGCACTTCTGGCGGATCTGATCATTTTGCCGGCCATGCTGATGATAACCCGCCGCTGGCGCAGGGGGCACCAATTGACATGAACCGGCGCATCTTAGTTCTGATACTCCTTCCCCTCCACTCGATGCTCTTTGCAAACAGCCCGGCACTGTCGGCTGATCAGGGTCTTGAACCGTTTGCAGGCATGTTCAAGGGCAGCGGAACATTGTACCGGACAGTTGATGCCGAGGCAGAAACCGTACGCTGCCGGATCACCGGCAATCTCTCAGATGACAGGCTATCGCTTGTGCAAACGGGCGCTTGCGCAGTCCCCGGCAGCAAGTTGGCTGTCGATGGCCGCTTGACCCTTGATCCGACAAACGGCCGCATCAAGGGTACCTGGACGGATGTTGCCAGCGGTTCGGCGGCCAGTGTGTCCGGCCGCAAAACGGACAACGGGTTGAATTTGACAATCGTCAGCGCTGATCGACAGACCGGTGAAAGCAGAACGCTGTGGATGGTCCTCAAACCGGCCAGCGGCGGATACAGCCTGACAACCAGAGCGCCAAACCCCGCCGGGGGCAAGTTCATTTCCGGAAAAATCCAGTTTACGAAATAGCGCCCTGACCAAGATCGTATCCCAGGGAGCCCAAAAACCGCCTCACGCTTTCGGCCATGCCAAATTCAAGCGCGTCGGCGCTCAGACCATGTCCTATCGACACTTCGGCAAGATCAGGGATTCGTGAAACCAGTGTCGGCAGATTGGCGACGGTCAAATCGTGACCCGCATTGACGGCAAGCCCCACAGCCCGTGCCGCATCGGCCGTTTCGCCCAAAACCGCAATTTGCCTTTCGGCTGCATCGGCATCGTCGAAACAGGCGCCATAGGGCCCGGTATAAAGTTCCACGCGATCACAGCCCGTCTTATCTGCCGCCTCAATTCCGGCTGCACCGGCATCGGGATCGCAAAACAGCGACACCCGCATCCCGTTCGATTTCAGCCGCTGCACGACCGACCGCAAAAAATTGCCCTGTCCGCTAAAATCCCAGCCATGATCCGACGTCGCCTGTCCCGGCTCATCCGGCACGAGCGTCACCTGTTCCGGTTCGCTTTGCTCGACAAGTGCCAGAAATTCCTCGCTCGGATAGCCCTCAATATTGAATTCCGCATGCGGGAACTCATCGTCGATCAGTGCCCTCAGACCGGGCAGATCTGAAAACCGGATATGTCTTTGATCAGGTCGCGGATGCACGGTAAGACCATGCGCGCCAGCACCAAGCGCGATGCGGCCAAGGCCGGTAACGCTCGGCCATGGCAGATCGCGGCGATTTCTCAGCATCGCAACCGCATTTAGATTGACCGACAGTGCCGTCGCCATAATTACAACCCTGTTTGTGAGTTCATGACCCAGTCAGGTATCAGCAAGACGTCGCGCCAGACAAGAAAAATTGCCTGAGCCAGCTTCACGCGGTTTTGACACTTGTGCCCTTTTCAATCCATTTTGCGATTTTTTCTTCCAGCTTGTCAGGCGAGATGGGTTTTGACAGATAGTCGTCCATGCCGGCCTCAAAGCACATTTCCTTGTCACCCTTGATCGCATGGGCGGTAACCCCGATGATGGGCGTGTGGACGCCTGTCTCCTGCTCGATCTTTCGAATGGCGCGCGTCGCATCATGCCCGTTCATCTTTGGCATGGAGACATCCATCAAGATGAGGTGGGGCATCATCTGGCGGTAACACTCAACACCCTCCTCGCCATTGTTGGCAATGTGGAAAGTGTGACCCGTTTCCTGCAATATCTGCCTAAACACGATCTGATTGACCTCATTGTCCTCGCAAACGAGAATTGTGTTGTCCCCGGCGGCGGCGGCAGGTTCCAGGTCACCGCCTGTTTCGGCCGGGCTCGCTTCGGTGGCGCAAACTGCACCATCGGCCTGATCTGCCGGCACATCGCCGGTTTTATCCCGCGCAGACACTTCACCGTCTGCTGCGCCTCTTGCCGGCGCGCTTTCAGTCATCGCATTTGCCGTTCCTGTCTGATTTTCCGCAGCCGCGGCGCAAAGGTGTCCAGCGCGCGTTTCTTGCAAAATGCCGACGATCATCTCAAGCAGAGCCGACGACCGCGCCGGTTTGGTCAAATGTCCCTGGATATCGAAAGAGGAGAAAAACCTGCCCTCCGCGGTCTGATCAACGGAGGTCAACATTAGCACCGGCACGTCCACCATGTCTGGATCGGCCCGCATCGCGCGTGCGACGTCACCGCCATTCATGTCCGGCATGTGGTAGTCCAGAATAACCAGATCGATGTTGATACCCTGCGATGCAGCCCCCTTCAAGACGGCAATCCCCTCCTCACCCGAGACACAAGCGGCAGCATCAAAGTTCCACGATGCCGTCTGCTCCTTCAGGATCGAGCGGTTGATACGATTGTCGTCGATGATGAGGATTTTTGAACCGGTAACATCGACCGGAGCCGCCTTCTTGCGCTCACCGCCGACATATGTCGGAAGTGTGATCGTGAACCAGAAGGTCGAGCCCTCGCCTTCCACGCTTTCCGCGCCGATCTCACCATCCATCAGACCGACCAGCGCCGATGAGATTGAAAGGCCAAGTCCGGTACCCTCATGCTTGCGGGTAGCCGAACTGTCCACCTGGGAGAATTTGTCGAACACATGGGACAGTTTATCTTCCGGGATACCGATGCCGGTATCTTCTATGCGGAAATGCAGTTTGGATATTTCTGCCTGTTGTTGATCGCCATCTGAATCGGGCGCGGCATCAAGCGTCATCGTTTCGCCTGTCACCTCGATCATGACATGGCCATGCTCGGTGAATTTGACCGCATTGCCCATCAGATTGGTAGTGATCTGGCGCAATCGTCCGACATCGCCGATATACATATCGGGCAGATCAGGCTGCACTCGCACCACCAGTTCAATGTCTTTTTCCGTCACTTTTGTGGAGACCAGCGCTGCCACATCCTCAACCGCCTCGGCAAGCCGAAACGGCGCCGGATCGAGCTCCATCTGGCCAGCATCAATCTTGGAAAAGTCGAGAATATCGTTGATGATCGTAAGTAGCGAATTGCCGGATTTGACGATGATGTCGGTAAACATTGCTTGTTTTGTATCGAGATCGGTCTTCGACAAAAGTTCCGCCATTCCCATCACACCGTTCATCGGCGTGCGGATCTCGTGGCTCATATTGGCCAGAAATTCACTCTTTGCGCGCTCGGCTGTTTCGGCCTTGCTTTGCGCCTCGACCAGTTCGGTGATGTCGCTGCATATCGATACCCGCACACCGCTGTCGTCAGGAACGGTTTCCGTCCTGATAATGCGGCCGCTCGGCGTCGTTCGAATTGTGGTGAATTTCTCGCCGGACTCATAATGTTTTTGCCCGGCTTCGATAATGTCCTGACCGCTCACCCCTTCCCCGAAATCACCGCGTTCACCGCAATAGCGTTTGACCTCGCTGTGCAGGCACCCGGGCTGGACCAACTCCACCGGCACCTCGATTTTGCTCGTAAAGGTGGTGTTTGTATAAAGGATAACGTCATCCTTGAACGTCATAATTCCAGCTTCCGAGATATCCAAAATACGCAATTTGCTTTCAAGCTCATTGCTTACTGCTTCGGCTCGGTCTCGCGCCTCCTCCATATGCCGCTGATCCGTGGCATCGACAATATAGCCGATCAAATGGGT
Source organism: Rhizobiaceae bacterium (assembly GCA_963669455.1). Classification (GTDB taxonomy): domain Bacteria; phylum Pseudomonadota; class Alphaproteobacteria; order Rhizobiales; family Rhizobiaceae; genus JAWKWH01. The sequence goes on along the minus strand of OY770026.1, from coordinate 1,850,473 downwards.
GATTTCGCCATCGCGCCCGCACACATTTTGCGTATATTCGGAGACATATCGCGTCTTGCCGGATTTATCGATAATCCGGTAATCCATGTGATTGCCGGTCAGTTTGTTTTCTTTTTTCCAGGCATCTTCTTCCGCCCCGACCCGTTCTACATCGTCTGGATGAATAAGGTCTGCATATTGTATTACACCGCCCACAAATTCGGCGACGGTCCAGCCGGTGATACGTTCAACATTAGGCGTGACCCTGACAACCGGCCATTCGCCGGTGATGTTTTCCCACATGAAAACACAGGCAGGCCCACTGTTGAACACCTTCATAAAGAAGTCGTCAAATCTGATGTCGGCAGATCGTATCATTTCACAGTCCCGTCTTCCGAATCATTGCCCGGCGCGTTCGATTTGCTTTCGCAGTTACGCACGTAGACCGGGGATAATGATGTTGGACACATTCCCGAATTCTACGAAGCCGTCACCCACCTTAGAAATCCTGGTTAAATTTATACGAACAAGAGTAAAAAAAGCCTGACTTTCGGTAAGGGGAAACAACATTTACGTTTGAATTATGCTTTTCTGACAGCTGCGGCAGTTCGACATCAGCCTGCGCCCGCGCTACCTTACAATCGTCAGCCGTTCTGCCGCTCGGGTGATCGCCGTATAAAGCCAGCGTTGGCGCATATCGCGAAACGCGTAACTCTCGTCGAACAGAACAACGCTGTCCCATTGCGACCCTTGCGCCTTGTGCACCGTCAGCGCGTAGCCATAGTCGAAATCATCAAACCGTTTTTTCGTCGACCACGGTATATCGGCTTCATCGTCCTCGAATGCGGCCTTGAGCAGTTTGATCTTGGCAACACCGCGATCGGGGTCCTCCTCCTCAGGCGAGACGAGCAGATTAATGCCGGGTTTGGTCGTTTCCTTTGACGCCGTCATCACGCGCCACAGCGAACCGTTGAGCAGACCCTTCGAGGGGTCATTGCGCAAACACACAAGCTTGTCGCCCGATTGCGGCGTCGGCAGTGTGAACTCCTTTAGTTCCCGCAACCGGCGATTATAGCGCCGCCGCGTCCGGTTGGTGCCGACAAGCACCTGGTCGGCGGCCAGCACAAGGTCACTGTTGACATCCGCCTTACCGATCACCTGTGCCGCGCCAAAATCGCCCTGCATGAATTCGCGCCCCTCGCGCACATCAAGCGCCAGTTGGATAATCGGATTGTCGCGCGCCTGCCGGTGGATTTCGGTCAGGAGAATATCCGGCTCGTGCTCGGTAAAATAGCCGCCGCCCGAAATCGGCGGTAGCTGACCCGGATCGCCCAGCACCAGGATCGGCGTACCAAATGATTGCAGGTCGCGGCCGAGATCCTCATCAACCATAGAGCATTCATCGATGATGATCAGCTTGGCTTTCGCCACCGGGCTCGATCTGTTCAGCGAAAATGTTGGCGATATCGATGTCTTGCCGGTAGTTTCATCCTCAACCGCCTCCTCGCCGCGGGGCCGGTAGATCAGCGAATGAATGGTCCGCGCATTGGCAGCGCCGCGCGACCGCAGCACCTGGGCTGCCTTGCCGGTAAAGGCGGCAAACTGGACATCGCCATCGACATCCTCCGCAAAATGACGCGCCAGCGTGGTCTTGCCCGTGCCAGCATAGCCAAACAGCCGGAAAATCTGGCTGTCACCGGCTTTCAGCCAGCGTGATACCGCCTTCAGCGCATCATCCTGTTGTGGAGAAAACTGCATGATGGATGAGAAACCAGATTCGTCACCGCTTGAACAGAGCAGTCCGCAAAATCAGCTGTCAGGATTGCGCGCATGGCCCAGTGCGATGCCAAGAAAGCCGGTCTATAAAAAAAATCAACGCAACATCGGCCACAACGTCGCCGCCAGCAGCAAGCCCATTGCGATATTGAACCATTTCAGCCGCACCGGATCAGCAAGGAAGCCGCGCAGCGCCTGTCCGAAGCCGGCCCAGACCGAAACGCTTGGAAAATTGACCAGCACGAAAGCGGCCGCGACCAGCACCGTCGACAGCATCGGCCTCGCCGGATCGGTATAAAGACTCATAGCGGTGAGCCCCATCACCCAGGCCTTCGGGTTGACCCATTGGAACGCCGCTGCCGCCAAAAATGTCATCGGTTTTCCGGTTGCCCGTGTCTTTTCACCCAGCGATCGGGAACTGGCGATTTTCCAGGCCAGATAGAGCAGATACGCACCGCCGGCGATCTTCAGTCCAATATGCAGTCCCGGATAGGCCGTCAGCAAAGCGCCAAGTCCAAGCCCAACGGCAAGCAATAGCACTCCAAATCCGCCGGCAATGCCCAGCATGTGCGGAATGGTTCGGCGAAATCCGAAATTCACCCCCGATGCGAGCAGCATCAAATTGTTGGGTCCAGGCGTCACCGAGGACACGAACGCGAATATCAGCAACGCCAGAAATGTATCGGTAAACATAGTGTTGGCCCGATTAGGTCAGTATTATTGACATAAATGGACCGGAAAGCAAGTACAAAAACAAGCTTTGCCCCGGCAATCAAACCCGGCGGATGAATTCCGGCTCGTCGCTGCCCGTTTTTAAGGTCGTGATCTCGAAGCGGGCATCGTCGGCCACCAACTGCCTCAGATAGGCATCGGGTGCCGATTTTTCCTCCGGCGGCACAAGAATGTCGGTCGCTGTGGCGGCATTGGCAACATCGGACAGCAACGCATAACCATTGCCGTTCAAATTGTTGGAAATAAAGGTTGAAAGCAAAAGCATGGCGTCATCGGTCAAATGAGAACCAAGCCGCTCATCCGAGATTGGCGGTGAACGCACAATCGCCGGTTGCTCGGATTTTCGCTTGCCCTCGATCTCGGCCATCACGTCGCAATCTTGCAAACCGGTCCCGCCGGATTGCGTGTCGTCACCGGCCTGATCGCCGGCATTCTCCCATATATTCGGCCGGGCCCATGGCGCCTCAACCGCTTTATCAGCTTCCACATCGCTGACGACAACGCTTTCGTCATCCTCCAGCTCACCGGCGGTTTGCTGATCGGGTTCCTCCTCCTGCCCGCAAACATCGGCCTGCTCAGGATTTTCATCAATTTCGTCCACGGCCTCATCGCCACCGATCACCTGCCAGGAATCGAACCAGTGAGCTATCCCCGATCCGCATATTTCATTGCCGAACCCGAACACCGGCAGGCCGGCCTTGCGCACGCGCACGGCAAGCTGCGAAAAATCTCCGGTCCCGCAAAAAATACAAATCGCCGACGCCCTCGCGCCACTTAAGATTTCCATCGCGTTCATGGTAAGACAGATATGGGCGCTATTGTCATAGCCAGGCGTCGGGGTCACCTGCATCGCCTGGCCGCCATACGCATCCAGAATATCGCACCAGCCCCGGAGCCCGGGCCGGCGAAAATCGCCAAAAGCGTGCAGAATCAACGGGGAAAACTTGGCTGAGAGAGCGGCAATCGCAGGTCTTGCGTCGGCAGCGTCCAGATTTTCCGCGTCGACCAGAACCGCAACCGGATTTTCACACGAAAACGACATGGTCCACTCCAAGCTGGAACCAAGCTAATCCAAAACAATTTCTGAAATATTGATGCCGTTTTTACAATTTGTTTACCAAGTTCCTTAACACTTTAGAAACGTTTTCCCGTGCCGGCATGAAACAAATTTAGGTAAGCCTTCCAATCGCTTACATTCCCTGCGACCCACGGTTCATCGCCGCAACGCCGGTCCGGCAAACCTCGACCAGCCCGAGCGGCTTCATAATCGAAATAAATTGCTCGATTTTGGACGTGCGGCCGGTGATTTCAAAGATGAAATGTTCCGTATTGGCATCGATCACCTGTGCCCGGAATGCATCGGCAAGACGCAGCGCCTCCACTCTCGCATCGCTCATGCCTGCAACCTTGACCAGCGCCAATTCGCGCTCAAGCGGTTTGTCGTGATTGAAGTTTTGCGCCCGTACGGTGAGATCAACAACGCGGTGAACCGGAACAATCCGCTCAAGCTGGTGCTTGATCTGGTCGAGAATATGCGGTGTTCCGCGGGTGACGATGGTGATCCGCGACAAATGCTTTTCATGTTCGGTTTCCGAAACCGTCAGGCTTTCAATATTGTAGCCACGGCCGGAAAACAGGCCGATCACCCGCGCCAAAACGCCGGGCTCATTGTCGACAAGAACAGACAGAGTGTGTGTTTCCAGCGCCTCGGTTTCCTTGGCGATGAAATAGGCCGACCCGGTCGGTTGGAGACTGGCGTTCATGGTTCAAGTTTCCCTTTTGCCTCAGGCGGGGCCAAATCCGCCTATTTTGTCGTGGTGTTAGAGCGCGTCTTGTTTAAATGGAATCGTTTGAGCGCAGGTAATTTGTGTCCTGGTTAGGAGAGTGACGCGACGCGGGTGCACACCCGTTAGCTTCACGCGACGACATCCAGGGCGCAAAGAACCAAGGTCAAATGATTGCAGTTTTCGATCTATGTTCAAAGCGTTGACCTCTGCCTGCTTGGGCGGCTTTTCCGCGCCCGCTTCATCGAAATCCTCGCACGATGTTACATCGCACTCCGGTGTTCTCTTCGCCGACACGAAAAATCCATCCCATCAAACTGCTCCCATTTAAACAAGACACGCTCTAAAGCCGGTTACGCATCCGGGCAAGCCCGCTTTGTTTTGCCCTGGAAATCCATATGCCTGCAACGATGAAAACCAGCGCCAAATAGGCGCTCAAGTCGGGCCGCTCGCCCAAAAACGCAACCGCCCATATAATGCCGAATAACGGCACCAGAAGATTGACCTGGCCAAAAAAGCCGGCCCCTTGACGGTCAAGCACATCAAACATCAATAGCGCCGCCAAAGCCGTTGGAAAAATGCCGAGCAACACCACTGCGCCAGCCGAGGCAAAATTCAGATCGACAGTATACGGTTTGTCGTAAACCGCCACCACGGGAAGCATCAAAAACGCCCCGGCCAGAAGCAGCCAAGCCGCCGCCGCACGCCTTGGAAGCCCGAGCAATTTCTTGGTCAAAATCGCATTGAGCGCATAGGAAATCGCCGCCGCCAAAATGGCAAGCTGGCTTATGCCATCCTCGCCAAGGCGCAACAAAACCGCAGGCCCGGCAAGCACGACCAGACCAACCAGTCCGATTCCGACACCGGCCAGTTTTCGTGCTGTAAGCACCTCGTCATCGCTCAGAAAATGCGCCATCACCAAAGTGGCAATTGGCATGATGCCCATAAGCACGGCAGCAACGCTGGCATCGACCGTTTCCTCACCCCAGGCTATCAGCGTAAATGGCAACGAATTGCCAAACAGGCCAACCAGGATGATCGTTCCGGCAATCCGGTAATCCGGCCTGATCTTTTCACCATAATATGCAGCAACCGCAAACAGTATGGCCGACGCAATCATCAGCCGAGCCGCCGTCATGGTCGCGGGCGGCCAATCATGTCCGGCCACCTTGATAAGCATGAAAGACCCGCCCCAGATCGCAGCAAGTATCGACAACAAGGCGTAGTCCATAACGCCCGGTGGCGATTTCATATCACCGGTCGCGCCGCCAGGCAGACAGTCTGAACTCAAACCAGTTCCCTGCCCTTCGCATCAATCGCATTGGCAACCGCTTCATCTGTCGCCTCATCGGGCAGCAGCATTTCGTTGTGAGCCTTGCCTGACGGGATCATCGGAAAGCAATTGGCAAGATTGGCAACCCGGCAATCAAACACCACCGGCTTGTCTACCGAAATCATCTCCTCGATCGCCTCATCCAATTCACCGGGTTTTTCGCACCTGATCCCGTGCGCCCCGTAAGCTTCTGCAAGCTTGACGAAATCCGGCAGTGCTTCGGTATAGGAATGCGACAGGCGGTTGCCATGTAGCAATTGCTGCCATTGGCGGACCATGCCCATATACTGGTTGTTGAGAATAAAGACCTTGATCGGCGCGTTGTGCTGAACGGCGCTGGATAATTCCTGGATGGTCATCAAAACCGAGGCATCACCGGCAATATCGACGACCAGACTGTCAGGATGAGCGATCTGAACGCCAAGTGCGGCCGGCAGACCATAGCCCATCGTCCCCAGCCCGCCAGACGTCATCCAGCGATTGGGCTCTTCAAACCCGAAAAACTGGGCAGCCCACATCTGATGCTGGCCAACCTCGGTTGTAATAAAGGTGTCGTGTTCCTTTGAAGCTTCATAGAGCCGTTGCACCGCATATTGCGGCATGATCACATCGCTGTTTGGCGTATAGGCGAGCGAATTGCGGGCACGCCAGCGCTGTATTTGTTCCCACCAGGGGTCAAGCAGAGCCTTGTCGGCGTTGGCAGAGGCCCTCCACAACCGGACCATATCTTCCAAAACACGGCCAACATCGCCGAGCACGGGAATGTCGGCGCGGACATTCTTGTTTAGAGATGACGGGTCGATATCAATATGGATCTTTTTTGAATCGGGCGAAAACGCATCGAGCCGGCCGGTGATCCTATCGTCAAATCGGGCGCCGATACAGATCATCACATCGCAATCATGCATCGCCATATTGGCTTCAAAAGTGCCGTGCATGCCGAGCATGCCGAGCCAATTGCCGCCCGATGCCGGATAGGAGCCAAGCCCCATCAGCGTTGAGGTGATTGGAAAGCCGCTCAATTCCACGAATTCACGCAGCAAATGGCTTGCTTCCGGGCCCGAATTGATCACCCCGCCGCCAGAATAGATGATCGGTTTTTTAGCCGAGACCATCAGCTCCACGGCCGATTTGATCAGTTCCATGTCGCCTTGCAGCTTGGGTTGGTAGCTCGGCCGCGGCGCTTCCATGGGCGGGGTATAAATCCCGCTCTGGAACTGGACATCCTTGGGAACATCGACAACGACAGGTCCGGGCCTTCCCGTCGTCGCGACATGAAAGGCCTCATGCAATACGGCCGACAACTTGTTGACATCCTTGACCAACCAGTTGTGCTTTGTGCATGGCCGGGTAATGCCCACCGTATCGCATTCCTGAAACGCATCCGAACCGATCAACGGTGTTGGCACCTGCCCGGTAATGCAGACCAGCGGAATGGAATCCATCAGCGCATCCTGCAATGCGGTCACCGCATTGGTCGCTCCTGGGCCCGAGGTGACGAGAAGGACGCCGGCCTTGCCGGTTGAACGCGCATAGCCTTCAGCGGCATGACCCGCTCCCTGTTCATGGCGAACAAGAACATGCTCGACGTCTTCCTGCTGAAAAAGCTCGTCATAAATCGGCAAAACCGCGCCGCCCGGATAGCCGAATATGTGCTTAACGCCGTTATCCTTCAGCGCTTCGATGACCATTTCGGCGCCGGTCATTTCGCGTCGCCCGGCATTGTTGGATCCTGTGCTCATCGGTTCCTTCCGTTTTTGCGCATTTACCCCACAGGGTGTCTGATTTACCGTTGTTACTGCCAATAAAAAAGGCCCCTGTCAGGGCCTTGTTGTCGCGCATGGGGTACTATCGCCCGGTGGTTACACCACCTTGCCCATGCGCCTTCCCACTACAAGAATGTTTCTCTTCATGATGAGCAACATTATGGCGATTTTTTCATCGCGTCAACCGGGCATAGCCACCGGCAGACGGACACGGGGGTCAACATTGCTTAACCATGGCTGAAAACGCTGTTTTAACCTACATCTGATACCAAAGGCTCGGGGAAAAGGGATTGGCGCATTGGAAATATCGAGCATAGGCACAAAAGCCATCGTTCAGGAAACTGAAAAATCAACAAATGCCGAGGACGAACATCGAGATTCCAACGGCAGCTTCCTTGAACGCAATCGTACCGAAGGCCATGTCGTAGAATGCGACGGTGAACGCGCCATTGTCGCCGCAAATGCCGGCGCCCAAGTGGCGGGATCGGACGACTATTGGGCAGTTGGCCAGTTGATTTCCGTACAGGTCGGAACAAGCCGGATCGTCGGTCTCATCTATCAGGTTGATATTCAAAACGGATACTGGAACCCTGAAAAAGACAACACCGTCCATATTCACATCGAATTGGTCGGCGAGATTCAAACCCTTGCCGATGGCAAGGAAAGCTTCACCTCTGGCATTGCCAATTATCCCTATATGGGCGCCATTGCACATAGAATTCGCACCGCAGACCTCACCGCGATCTATGCATCGAGCACCGAGAGTACCACCTCGATAGGCAACCTGTCCCAGGACACCTCCATTCCCGCCTTGATCACCATAGACAAGCTGTTGTCGCGGCACTTTGCCGTCGTTGGCACGACGGGTGTGGGAAAGTCGACCGCAGTGACTTTGCTTCTGCGCAAAATTGTTGAGCAGCGCCCGGACATCCGGGTCCTGATCCTTGACCCGCACAATGAATTCACCACCGCTTTTCCCGATCACGCAATCACAATCGATGCCTCAACGCTCGAACTGCCCTTCTGGATGTTTCAGCTCGAAGAGTTTGTCGAAGTGCTTTTTCGCGGTCATCCCATTGTTCCAGAAGAGGTCGATGCACTGCGTGATTTCATTGCGCTGGCAAAGGAGCGCTATGCCTCTGATAACTCTGGGGAACAAAAGGGCCTGTTAAAGCGCGACCGCGAATTCAATTCGGTCACCGCCGACACCCCGCTTCCGTACCGGATGACTGATCTTCTCGCCATCATTCGTGAACGTGAAGGCCAGTTGGAAAGCAAAACCGAGCGGCCTGCATTGCGGACACTGAGGAACCGGCTCGAAGCAATTATGCAGGATTCGCGATTCCGCTTCATGTTCCAGCCCAAAACACTGGGCGACACGCTGGAAAGGACCATTGGCGAGATTTTCCGGATACCCAGCAACGGCAAGCCGATTTGCGTGTTTGAAATGTCCGGCCTGCCATCTGAGGTCATGAACTCGGTGGTGTCTGTCCTTGCGCGTTTCGCCTTCGACATCGGCGTCAACAGCAAAGGCTCCATCCCGACATTGTTGGTGTGTGAGGAAGCGCACCGCTACATTCCAGCCGACATAAACAGCGGATTTTGGCCGACACGCAGCGCAATTGCCCGGATCGCAAAGGAAGGGCGCAAATACGGCGTCTTTCTCAGCGTCATCACCCAAAGGCCCGGCGAACTTGATCCAACGATCCTGTCCCAGTGCAACTCGATCTTTGCGATGCGGCTTGGCAATGAACACGACAAGGAAATTATCCGGCAGGCGATTTCCGGAGCTGGCCGTAGCACGACGAGTTTCTTGTCGTCGATCGCCAACCGCGAGGCCATCGCATTTGGCGAAGCGGTTTCAACCCCGATGCGCATGGTATTTGAAACCGTCTCCAAAAATGCACTACCGGGATCGCATATCTACGATATGCAGGAAAAACTTCGCAACGGAAGTAACAATGTGCGTCTTAGCGACGTCGTGCGGCGAATGCGCAAGCTGGATGACACCTGCATGGGTGTGAGCAGCAAGGACAAAGCGTCTCCGGAACTGTCCGTTGTCGGCGAAAAGGTCGACGAACAAAAACCCTCCACACAGCGGCTGACTTCGACTGGTATCGCCAGACCGGCACCAGCAGCGGCAGCGGCACCATCTGCGCCCGCGGCAGCGACCATGCCTGCAGCCTCCGGGCCCGATGCCATATCAAATCCGCCGGCCCCTGCACCGCAGATGCATTCGAGGCAATTTAATCAGGACACCTACGCCGGCACACCGGCCCAACCATCCCAACCGTCACCAGCCGGGGATGGAGGCGCATCCAACCTGATCCGCAGTTTTAGAAATCGAAATTGACAGAAAGCCGTTTTTTGCAAGCCCGAACTTTTGGGTTTCCAGAAAATCAGGCGCAAACCCGGTTGCGGCCAAGTTGCTTTGCGCGATAGAGCATTTTGTCAGCCCGCCGGAAAAATTCGTCTGGATTTTCCCTTCTGTCCCAGATAGCAAGGCCGACACTGGTCGTGACTTTAAGGCGGACATTGCCTGAGACGATGTTCAAGCCAGCAACCGCCTTGCGAATACGCTCGGCAAATTTCTGAAGATGATCATCGTCCATATTGGGCACGACGACTGCAAATTCTTCACCACCCAGACGAGCCACCACATCATGGCGCCGGGTGAAATCTCTAAGGCAGTTGGCAATTGATTTTAAGACCTCATCGCCAACATCGTGCCCATGTGTGTCATTGACGCTTTTGAAATGGTCCAGATCAAGGATCATCAGCCCGATAGGCTTCTCGATCCTTCTAAACTCCTGCAGATATTCGCGCAGCGCATCATCGAAGTAGCGGCGGTTTTGCATCCCCGTCAAGCCATCGGTAAGGGCAGCCTGCTCGAGCGTCACCGAGCGGGCGGAAAGGGATTTGGTCATCGCCCGCAACTTGATCTCTTCACGCGCCGTCGTCCGGATTTGCGGGTAGATGAGAAAGATGCCGAATATTATGTCCGTCGTCACCAGTAAGGTTGCAACCGCCATCGACACCTGGCGACCGGACCACCCACCAACATTCGACACGTCACTGTGAGAATGATTATCAAGATACAACGAGCCAACAAGCACACCGCCCGCCACAAGCAGGAGCGTCATAAAAACAAAAAACGCCACTTCCGCCTTGTGAAATTTCAAGGGGGCTCACCTTCATTAATTTCAAAAACAGCTATCGCATCCCGACACCTTATATTGGGTTAATTTCAACTGGCGGAAATCACGGAAGGTGCAATTTTAGGTTTTATTCCACACGGAACAGCTTCGCGACGAGCTTTTCTGGTTTGCCGGGTTGCACCGTTCCGTATCAGCGCCTTGCCGGAATGCGCGTCCACTCCGGACCGCATTGATTTTTAAACCATGTTGCTTGCCGTTTGGCATATTGCCTGGTCGCTGTCTTCGCCAGGATTGCAGCATTTTTAAGCGGAATATCGCCACTAATCGCAGCTGACAGTTCTTTTACGCCAATTGCTTTCATGGCGGGCAGGTTGGCATCAAGATCAAGCGCCAGCAGCGCCCGAACCTCATCCAGCACACCTGATTGCAGCATTTTGTCAAACCGCACATTAATCGCCTCGCCAAGAAGGCTGCGTTCGGCCGTAATGACGAACCGTTCGGCACTTGCTGGATCAACCAGCGGTGTTCCTGGATCAGCCCTCCAGTCGACAATTGAACGGCCGGAAACCTCAATAACTTCCAGCGCCCGGACGATCCGTTGCCCATCCGCAGACTTAATCGTCGCCGCTGCTACAGGATCTTTTTCCTGCAATACGCTGTGGAGCTGTTCGGCGCCCTCATCTTCAAGCCGGCTTCGCCAGTGTTGCCGCACGGTGTCCGGCACCTCCGGCATGGGAGACAATCCGCCAAGCAGGGCGCGAAAATAAAGCCCCGTTCCGCCAACAAAAACCACCCGTCTGCCGTCAAGTTCCCGCTTTGCCAGAACAGCCTCAACATCGGACAGCCAGGCACCGGTGGAATAGTGTTCCGATGGATGACGGGTTCCATAAAGGTAGTGTGTAGCCCGCGCCAGATCATCGCCGGACGGCCGCGCAGTCAAAAGCCGCAAAACGGAATAGACCTGCATGGAATCGGCATTGATGATCACAGCGTCTTCCGCTTTGGCGATTTCCATCGCCAATGCAGACTTGCCGCATGCGGTCGGTCCCGCTATCAGGATCGCTCGCTTAATCACTTTTGCTTTCTTACTCAATTCGGGGTCAGGACCCATCCATCTCATGTCCACGGTCGTAACCCTGATTGCCAATCCGGCCAACCCCTGTTTGACATCCGCACTGGTGTCAAACGCGGCTGAAGCGCTTGGCGCCTCCGGCCCGGACTGGCTCGCACCCGGCATTGCCTGCGACCTGACGATCGCGGACACGTGCAAGCAAAGCCGCATCGCTGGCCGTCTGCAAGACGTGCTGGCCGGCGCTCCGGTCGATGTTGCCGTCCAGCAAACCGGCAACAGGCGCAAGAAGGTACTGCTGGCCGATATGGATTCGACCATGATCGGACAGGAATGCATCGATGAGTTGGCCGGCGTGATCGGCATCAAGGATCAAGTTGCCACGATTACCGCAAGGGCCATGAACGGCGAAATCGATTTCGAGCCGGCTCTGCGCGAGCGGGTCGCGCTGCTGAAAGGTCTGGCGGTCGAAAAAATCGACGAGGTGATCAAATCGCGAATTACGCTGACACCGGGCGGTGGCGAACTCGTCGCCACCATGAAGCGAAATGGTGGCTATACTGCGCTGGTTTCCGGCGGTTTTACCGCATTTACCGCGCGCATCGCCGATATGCTCAGTTTTGATGAAAATCGCGCCAACAAGCTCATCCAAAGGGATGGACACCTTACCGGCGAGGTTGAGGATCCGATACTAGGCCGTCAGGCGAAGGTCGCTGCATTGCAGGAAATTACCGCCAGATTGAAGCTGACACCCGGCGATGTCATCGCCGTCGGCGATGGTGCCAACGATCTCGACATGCTGGCTGCTGCCGGAAGCGGCGTCGCACTCCACGCAAAACCGGTGGTTGCCGAACAGGCCCAATTCCAGATAGACCATGGCGACTTGACGGCGCTGCTCTACCTTCAGGGCTATCGCCGCGAGGAATTTGCGACATGAAATCCGGCGTGACGTTGACGACGGCACGCCTTGTCCTTCGTCATTGGCAGGATCGCGACCTCAATGCTCTCCACAGACTGAATTCCGACGACCAGGTCATGCGGTTTTTTCCGTTCAGACGGGACCGGAAACAAACCGCCGAACTGCTTGACAGGATTCGCAAAACGCTTGCCGATGACGGCATCTCCTGGGCCGCCGTAACCGATCGTAAAACCGATGAAATCGTTGGTTTTTCAGGCCTGTGCAGGGTTCGATTTGACGCCCCGTTCACGCCTGCCGTCGAAATCGGCTGGCGCTTACTGCCGGAGCACTGGGGCAAGGGATATGCGACCGAGGCGGCAAACGAACTCCTCCGCCACGGCTTTCTCGATCTCGGTCTGCGCAAAATCGTTTCTTTCGCCGTACCCGCAAATACCGCCTCCACCAAAGTGATGGAACGGATTGGAATGCGTGCCAGGCCGGAATTCAACTTCGATATGCCGGGCATTGCAGATGATTACAGCCATCTGCGGCCGCACGAGTTTTATCAGGTCAGCCGCGCTGCCTGGCGCACCGGAAACTGAAGACAGCGGCGGGATTGGAGCGGTTTTCGTTCAAATTGAATCGTTTGAGCGCTGGGAGCTTTCGTTCCGGCTAGGAGGGTGACGCGACGTGGAGTGATCTCCACGAGCGGTGCACGACGCTGTCCGGGGCGGAAGAAACCAAGCTGAAACGATTGCGATATCCTTATGGTTTTCAATGAGATTTCCCCTCAATTGTCTATCGCTTGATCGTCTTTTTCGCGCTGGCCCTTCGGGCGTTCGACTGGCGAAAGGTCCACCAAGGCATTTTTCGCCCACAGAATCATATGCGCGAAAAATGCTTCAATAGTTCCAAGCGGATACAGGCGTTGTCGCGGTTCCAAGTAACCGCAAAACGCCTTAGATCTTTCATCGGGCAAGCCCGATAAACCAGACCTCACCGTCGAAATCCTCGCACGATCATCTGATCGCACTTACGGTATTCTCCTTGCCAGCACAAAAAATCCTGATCATCAAATCGCTCCAATCTGAGCGAAAACCGCTCTAGTTCATACGAAGCGTGACGAAGCGCAATTCACCCGTCTTCGACGACAGCATCAACAGCGCGTTTTTCCGCCCCTGATTCTTCAAAGCATCGATTTTGGCAACAACGTCGTCTGGCGATGAAACCGATTCCTGTGCGATCTCGACAATCACATCGCCGGCATTCACGCCCTTGTTTGCAGCCGCCGAATCCTTGGCAACTTCGGTTATGATCACACCGGATACATCTGCTGCAATGTCGAAATTTGATCGCGCATCATCATCAAGTTCCACGATGGTCATGCCAAGGATTTTTGCCGTCGCGACCGCATTTTCCTTTCCGGAACTCCCACCGTTTGCTTCAGCGAGTTTCTCGCCGTCCTCCAGCCGCCCGAGAGTAACCTGAACGGTTTGTTCTTCGCCCTTGCGGATAAGCACGACATCAACATCCTTGCCAACCGGGCTTTCAGCCACGACGCGCGGAAGATCACGCATTTCGTCAACGTCCTTGCCATCAAACCGGATGATCACATCGCCGGGCAAAATCGAGCCATTATCAACCGGACCTCCCGAGATAATACCGGCAACGAGCGCGCCCTTGGTCTGGTCCATACCCAGGCTTTCTGCGATATCATCGGTCACTGGCTGAATACGAACACCAAGCCAGCCGCGTCTCGTTTCACCATATTCGCGCAGCTGGGTGATAACACCGAGCGCCAGTTCGGAAGGGATGGAAAACCCGATACCGATCGATCCTCCCGACGGCGAAATGATCGCGGTGTTGATTCCGATCACCTCGCCATTCATGTTGAACAGCGGACCGCCTGAATTGCCGCGATTGATCGCCGCATCGGTCTGGATGAAATCGTCATAAGGCCCGGAATTGATATCGCGGTTACGCGCCGAAATAATCCCCACCGTCACCGTCCCGCCAAGACCGAACGGATTGCCGATGGCCATCACCCAATCGCCAATGCGCATTGAATTCGAATTGCCAAACGCAACCGCAGTCAGCTTTTTGGCCGACGCATCGACCTTCAAAACGGCGATATCGGTTTTCGGGTCCGTGCCGATCAATTCAGCAATCAGTTTGTCGCCATCGGAAAAATTGATCTCAATCTCATCGGCATCGGCAATCACATGGTTGTTGGTGATCAAAATGCCTTCATCGGCATCGATTACGAAGCCGGAGCCCAATGATTGCACGCGCCGGGATCTTTGCTGGTTGTCGCCGTTTCGTTCGTTGAAAAATTCGTCGAAGAAATCCTGAAACGGAGACCCTTCGGGCAGTTGCGGCGTGGGAACGCGGTCGTTGCTGCCGCCTGCCACCTTCTGTGAGGTGGAGATGTTGACCACCGCATCAAGCAACCCTTCCGCCAGGTCGGCCACCGATGCCGGGCCGGTATTTTGAGCATGAAGGTCTGTTGGCGTCGCAACCGTAAAAGCAAGACCGGCGGCCAATGCCACCGCAGCGGCATTGATGGTCAATTGGCGCCTAAGAACATCCACCAGCCGTATACCAATGCTGAACAACATATACAAAGCCTCCCCGTGGCGGCCATCGCCGCCGATCAACGAATCTCAATTCTGTCGAACGAATACCGTACCGATGCAAATTTTGACAGTGGGGTCTAAAGCCTCACCGCTGAATTTCGTGTTACCCGCGCACAAGCCAGACTATCCCGACCCCGAGGATGACGGCAGCCAGGCCTGCAACGCGCAACACCTCATCAGGGGCGGCGGATGCTTCCGCTGCCATGCGTTTGGCGAAACCGGGGAACCCTCCGTAGAAGATCCCCTCAATAACCAAAACCAATCCGACTGCAGCAAGGAAATCAATCATCACCGCGCGCCCGACACATCATTCAGATGGTGCCCGGCCAAGTTGACCGCTACCCGATTGGGCGTTGGAACCTGCGGCATCTGAAAAGAAGCGGAAGAACTCCGAGTCGGGTGAAAGCACCATGGTTGTATCGGAATTCAACAACGCTTCGCCATAGGCGATCATCGAGCGATAAAAATCGAAAAACTCCGGATCACGGCCAAAGGCTTCTGCGAAAATCTTGTTGCGTTCACCCTCGCCTTCACCGCGAAGAATTTCCGATTCCTTGCGCGCCTCGGCGATAATTTCGACCACCTGGCGATCAGCACGAGCCTTGATGCGCTGCGCGGCTTCACGGCCACGTGCACGCAGCAATTCGGCCTCGGCAAGGCGTTCCGCCTTCATCCGGTCATAGGTTTGCTGCGAGACCTCCACCGTCAGATCAGTACGGCGAATACGGACATCCTCAATCTTCAGCCCAAGCGAAATTGCATCCGGCCTAAGGGAATCAGCCACTTCGCGCATCATCGCGCTGCGTTCGGCCGACAAAGCCGCCTCAAACCCGCGCAAACCGTAGACACCGCGCAACGCGGCATCGAGACGGGTCTTCAGCCGCTGCTCGGCTAGCAGAATACTACCTGAAACCGTCTGTCTGAATCGCCTCGGATCCTCGATACGATAGGCGATGAACGCATCGACTTCGTAAAATTTACCGCCGGAGACCTGAACACGGATATCATCCAGATCGAACCGCAGGATCCGGTCCTCGATAAGCTGGACATTGTCGGCTTCGAGAAACGCAAACGGCAGTTTGAAATAAAGACCGGGTTCGTTTTTTACGTCAACGATCTCACCGAATCTCAGGACAATGGCCTGCTGGCGTTCATTGACCACAAAAATTGAACCGTAAAGGGCCAGCACGATGATCGCGCCAAGTGCAGCCAGTATGGGCAAACGATTAGCCATTAGTTGCTGCCTCCTTCGCGGCGTTTGTTGATTTCAGGCAATGGCAGATAGGGCACGACACCCTGGCCGCCGCCCTGTTCTAGGATTACCTTGTTGGAATCTTTCAGCACTTTTTCCATGGTTTCAAGAAAGATGCGCTTGCGCGTGACTTCCGGTGCCTTGGCATATTCATTGTAAACTGAAACGAAGCGTTGCGCCTCACCTTCAGCTTCCTGAACAATCCGGTTCTTGTAGGCAGCGGCATCTTCGCGAATTTGCGCGCCCTCACCACGGGCCTGACCGAGTTTCTGGTTGGAATATTGATTGGCTTCCTCGACGAAACGGTCTTCATCCTGTTCGGCGCGCTGCACTTCATCAAACGCATCAGCCACTTCACGCGGCGGCGCGGCATCCTCAATTGAAATCGCATTCACCGAAAGGCCGGCTCTATACTCGTCGATCGTTGTCTGAATGATCGTGCGGACGGCTTCAGCGATACCGGCACGGTCATCGCGAAACACTTCCTCCGCCCTGCGCCGGCCGACAACCTCACGCATGGCGCTTTCAGCCACCTGACGCACCATGTCGTCTGGAACCGAAACATTGAACAAATTCGCCTGCGGTTCGGAGACCTGATAGGCGACGGTGAATTGGACATCGACAATATTCTGATCGCCAGACAGCATCAGGCCGGACGATCCTCCGCCATTACGGCTACCGCCGCCGATGGTCAGCAATTTTTCAGCCGTGTTGACCTTTTCGACTGTTTCCAGCGGCCACCAGTGAAAATGCAGGCCCGGCGCCGAAATCTCGTCCTTGGGCTTTCCGAACCGCAATTCCACACCAAGCTCATCCGGTTGCACCGTGTAGATAGCTTTAAAACTCCACAACACGACCAGGCCGACCAAAACCAGGCCGATAAAGGCAGGGCTTGCGCCGCCGCCGCCGGGGATGGCGTTTTTCAAGCGGTCCTGACCGCGGCGGATGATGTCTTCCAGATCGGGTGGCGTGCCCTGGGGCTTGCCACCACCGCCACGCGGCCCCTGCCCCCATGGGCCTCCGCTACCGCCTCCATTATTGCCGCTGCCGCCCCATGGGCCGCCGCCATCTCCGCCACCGCTCTGATTGTTCCAGGGCATGAAATTCCTTTCAAGCGTTCAACGCACTGCCATCTGATTTCCGATGGCCATTCATCAATGGTTATAGGGATGCACCGTCAAGCTTTCAACGCGCAATAGCAGCCCATTGCAGTATTTTGCAGTCCTTTCAGGGCAATGTTGCACTCTGCCCTTAAATCCGCTGGTAAATCACATAGCGGGTGGCATGGCTGTCACGCTCGCCGGCCGGGAAATCCTGTGACGAAACCTCGGCCCAGATGGCCGGATCAATCGGCGGAAAGACGGTGTCACCCTCAATCGGCGCCAGCACATGGGTAACCCGAAGACGGTCTGCCATCGGCAACGCCTCGGCATAGATCTGGCCACCGCCGGCAATGCAGATTTCATCCACCTTGCTATCGGTCAGCTTTGTTGCGATCTCCAGCGCCTCCACGAGCGACCCCGCGCGGTTCGCGCCGTCATGGCGCCAGGCCTCATTGCGGGTAACGACAATGGTATGACGCCCAGGCAAAGGTTTTCCGATACTATCGAACGTCTTGCGGCCCATAATCACCGGCTTGCCGAGCGTTGTTGCCTTGAAACGCTTCATATCGCTCGACAATTTCCAAGGCATCCAGTCATCCTTGCCGATAACGCCGTTTTCGGCGACGGCAACGACAAGAGATATGGCCGGTTTATCGGGATTGTTCATAAACGGCTCAAACGGCAATCGGCGCGCGAATGGTTGAATCAGATTGGTAGTTTTCCAGGCTAAAATCCTCATAGGAAAAGGAAAACAGGTCCGCTACATCCGGATTGATGCGCATAACGGGCAGTGTTTTCGGTGTCCGCGTCAGCTGTTCGCGCGCCTGATCGAAATGATTGTGATAAAGATGCGCATCACCCAGCGTATGCACAAACTCGCCCGCTTTCAGCCCGGTCACCTGTGCAATCATCATCGTCAGCAGCGAATAGGATGCGATGTTGAACGGGACGCCTAGAAAAATATCCGCCGAACGCTGGTAAAGCTGGCACGAAAGCCGCTCTTCCGCCACGTAGAACTGAAACAGGCAATGGCACGGCGGCAGCGCCATTTCGTCCACTTCCGCCGGATTCCAGGCCGAAACGATCAGGCGGCGCGATTGCGGATTGGTTTTAATCTGTTCGACCAGATTGGCGATCTGGTCGATCGTCCCACCATCCGGTTTCGGCCACGAACGCCATTGCGCGCCATAAACCGGACCGAGATTGCCGTCTTCATCGGCCCACTCATCCCAGATCGACACGCCATGCTGTTTGAGATAGCCAATATTGGTCTCGCCGTTGAGAAACCACAACAATTCGTAAATGATCGATTTCAGGTGCAGCCGCTTGGTGGTCAGCACCGGAAATCCGTCATCGAGACTAAAGCGCGACTGATGCCCGAACACCGAGCGCGTGCCGGTGCCGGTCCGGTCGCCGCGGTCGGTGCCGTTTTCCAGCACATGGGATAGAAGATCGAGATATTGACGCATCGAAAGTCCGCGATTCGCGTTTCAGTAGCATTTTAGGCCGTGGTCAGGTTCTAGTGCAATAAAGCCGCCATTACAGCCACGACTTTAACAGCCGGACGGTAATCACCCACAGAAAACCGGGTTGAAAATACCAGACAGCCCCTGATGGGTCAGAGATCGCCGAGCTTGCCCAGATGCTTGGCGACCAGATAGTAAAAGGTGACACGGCCCTTAAACCGCTCCGCCGCCATGGTTTCACAGACCCTCTTGATGATCGAATTACACCTGCGGTCATCGAAAACACCGAGTTTCTTGCCGCACCAGCTTTTTTTCAACCGGTCGAGCTCCGCCTCATCTGAGCATGACACCAGCGAAGAATCGCGGTTTCGAAGCGCAACGCCAAGATGTTTGACAATCTTGTTGATGATTTCCTCATCGGCCAGCGCATCGTATTTTCTGACATCGGCAAGATAGTCGGCCATTTTCGTCTCCTTTGTTTGCCGTGCAAGC
Organism: Rhizobiaceae bacterium; assembly: GCA_963669455.1. Classification (GTDB taxonomy): domain Bacteria; phylum Pseudomonadota; class Alphaproteobacteria; order Rhizobiales; family Rhizobiaceae; genus JAWKWH01. The sequence goes on along the minus strand of OY770026.1, from coordinate 1,831,029 downwards.
AGCCAAAAAACCTTTCGCCCGCAAAAATGGCTTGCATCGGCAAAAACTGTCAAGTTGCGCACAAATGATTTGGCGCTTTGATTTTGTACACTCACGGCCTATATTGATACCGTCAGCGAGAGTTGACTATGGCGATAAATGGCCGATGCAATAAACCATTCGGACCCGGGGGCGGTACCCGGCGCCTCCACCATAAGCCGCTTGCCTACAAGCGGTTTTTGATGGGGGCGAAATAGGATCGACGAGGGTGTAAAGATCGTGTTTTTGCCCGGCATTGTACCACCGTTATCGGGCTGTTTTGTAGTTGCAAACGACAACTATGCAGAGGCACGTCTCGCTGCTTAATTGCGGTGCGATAGCTTCAATGAACTCCTAGCCGGTATGCTCGGCTAGGCGGGGTTCGGAGGCACCTGGCAACAGAAGCCTCCACCATTCCTTTGGTAAAAATCTTGAGTAATTCCCCCCGTGGGCAGTAAATTCGATACTTGGCGGTTTACGTTCGATGCAAGCTTCATTACAGCTTGGCCAAGAGGATCAAAAAAACCGGTGCGCAACATGGCCGAAGATCATATCCGCTATGACATTTTAGCCCAGGAGGCCCTTCGCGGTGTGATGCGCAAGGTTATCGGCGAAGTTGCCAAGACCGGCCTGCCGGGTGAGCATCATTTTTTCATTACCTTCCTGACCAATGCACCCGGCGTGCGCATATCCAGCCGCCTGCACGAGCGCTACCCGGATCAGATGACCATCGTGCTCCAGTATCAGTATTGGGACCTTAAAGTGTCGGACAGTCATTTCGAGGTTGGCCTGTCTTTTTCCGATGTACCTGAAAAGCTGGTCGTGCCCTTTGCTGCCGTGCGGGGATTTTACGACCCATCGGTCAATTTTGAGCTGGAGTTCGACGTCAAGCAGGAAGAGGAAGACGACGAAAAGGCACCGGCCGGCGAGGTCACCGCCCTGACACCCGTCGAGCCCGACACCACGGCCAAGAAAACCAAGCGCCCTGCAAAAAAAGCACCATCCGCATCAAAAGCCGCAAAGAAACCGAAGGCCGGCGGCAAGCAGGAGCAAAAGCCCAAAGCGGAAAACAAAACCAAGGACGACAAAGCCGAAGGCGAAGACGCCAAAGGCGCCGATGTCGTGTCGCTGGATGCGTTTCGAAAGAACAAGTAACCTGGCCGCACCATGAGCGCCGTGCGAAAACACTCCGTATCCCTGTCGGGGCATCGCACCAGTTTTTCAGTGGAAGACGAGTTCTTTTTTGAACTCGAACGATTGGCCAGCCAGTCGGGCCGGTCACAGGCGTCACTGGTCTGCGAAATCGACAGGAACCGGCCGGAAAGCGCGAACCTGTCATCAGCGATCAGACTATATGTGCTTGCCGCACTGAAGAAGGAGGTCGCAGGAAACTGACGGTGCCGGCACCCGTATCGCCTACCCGCCTCATTGATCCGGCAAGCCAGTGCGCAGCAATGTCCTGATAGTCAAACGAACCAATACTCAGTGGAAACGCTTTAGGTCAGGGATCGAGCTCGCGCAGGAGCACACCGAAATCGGGCAGCGGCGTCACAATCACAATGTCGTCGAGTAGCGGGGCTGCAACATGCTCGGTGCCCCCGCCCGTTGCATTGGCTTCCTCATCAGCTTGCTTTTTTGCCGCCTCGTCCAGCGCTCGCCTGATTTCATCTTCCAACGTATCGCCGTCAACCTCGCCGCCGGCAGGCAGCCCGTCATCAATGCCATCCGCCTCCTCTTGAGCAGCGCCCTGCTGCTGATCCAAAACGTCAACCCGGTCCACCGGTTTTCTTAAAAGGCTTGCCTGATAGCGAACCTCTCGCCGCAGGCGTTGTTTTTCCAAAAGGCCAGCCTGAAGCGCCTCCACCCGTAGCTGCTCGATTTCCAGCGCCCGTTGCGTTAGAAACTGCGCCAGCGGTGCAATGTCATACAAAACGGCAAGCCCGCCAATCGGTCCGGCTGCATTGATCCCGATTGCGGGTGCTGCGCCAACCAGCGCCTCACGCCCCGGATCATAGGTAATTTGTCCATCGACAGTCGCTTGCCATGTGTTGAAATTCGCCACTAGTTCCGTTTCCAGCCTGGCGTTGTCCCGGTCAAGCTGGATGGCCGGCGTGCGCAAAATTCCGCCGGCCACCAGAAAGGCAAAACTCGCTTCGTCTGCAAAATACGGACCGGAAGCCACCAACTCACCAGAAAATTCTGCAACATCACCGGCGCTGATACCCTTGCCGATAGCGTCGGCGGCTTTGATGAAACCGTCAAAAACATCCGGATTGACACCCTGGATCACGACATCTTTCAAGACACCTGTCCCCGACCCCGACAGCGACGACACCAAACCTGCCAGGGATTTGCCATTGGCAGTCAGATCGGCACTCACAGTCGCGTTGCCGCCAACTGTTTCAGTGGCCGTTAGGGCAGACAAGGCGGCATCGTGATAGGTAAATTGCGTGGAAAGCAGTCCGGTGCCGCCATTGTTTTGCAAGTCAAACAGGCCCGACAACATTCCACCGCGATAGCTGGCGCGAAGATCGGACACGCGCAGGCGGTGATCATCCACAACAAGTCTCAAACTTGCCTCTTCAAGCGGATAATCAACGCCGAAGCCAAGCTTTGCCGCCTCTAATATCAGGCTGGCCGAAAAGGGAAACATTGCCGAAGGCGAAAATGGCGTGGCCATGGACCGCTTGCCGTCTGTCCCGGGCTGAAACGCCGCCTCGCCCAACAGCATAGCCGCAAGCGGCACAAGATCGATTGATGGCACCAACAGCGTACCGGAAAGCGCAGGCAGCGCCTTCGAAAAATCTGCCGTCAGGCTGGCCTTGATCGGATCGCCGTCAAACTCTCCATTCAATTGTGCCAGTTTCAGCGTCTTGTTGCTGTGATCGATATCGGCGGAAAGTTCGACCGGCAGACCAAACCCATACCCAGGAACTGAAATACCAGCGGTAGCCAGCCAGGGCTCGATATCGGCGGAGCGGACCCCCGCCTTGCCAACCGCCTGCCAGGCATCGTCAATCACGCCCACCCATCCGTCAAAGCTTGCCTCACTGTCATCGCCCAATATCGACAATTCGGTTTTGAAAAGCTGGCCGGTTTCGCCAGCGAATGTCAGCTTTGCTTCCGTAGGGCCGGTAAGGCCAAGTGGCAAAGCTGGCAGGCCAAAGGCGGCAAACAGCGGCGCCGCATCATCATTTTGCAAGGAGACCTTGACCGACAACGGGCCAACCGGATTGCCATCGCGCACCGTGCCCGAGCCCAAAAGGGAAATTCTACTGCCGCCACTCGTTCCATGTGCGCTGAGTGCAAGCCCCAATCCCCCGCTCTCCTGAATCACGGCATTGCCAACCAGATCAATGCGGGCATCGCCAAGCAATCCGGGATAAGCCTGCGCCCGTTCACTGAGTGCAGCAACGAACCTTTGTTGCGGAAAATGCGCCGCCAGCAAGGTCACCAGCGGTTGCAAATCGACCGACACAACGGAGATATCGAGACTGCCGTTGGGGCTGCCGGGGAAATTTTTCAACTTGCCCGTAGCGCTGACGGTAGAGCCCGCCAAATCCTGGATCGACAGCCTGTCAATATCGAGCAACCCGTTTTTCAAGCGAAGTGCAGTATCGACCGAGGCAGCAGTCAGGCCAAACGCACTCACCGGCCCCGCCTTGATGACAAAATCGAGATTGTGATCGGCAAAACGGGTCATGCCGGCATCATCGATAAAGATCGAGGTAAAGGCAGCAAGACCATCCAGATCGAGCGCATTCCCATCAAGCCGGAGCAACATAGACGGCCGTGCATTTCCCGGCGACAGATGGTCTATCTCTCCGGTAAACCGCGCCCCACCGAGGATAAGCTCCAGATCGCGAAACGCCTGGCGCCGTGCGGTAATGTCAACGCTGGCGGAAAATCCGGCAGCCGGCAGATGCCGTATCGCATCGTCCACATCCTTTGACAGCCATGCGGCGAAACCGGAAGGCTGATTGACCGCCAAAAGCATGGATCCGTAAAAGCCAAAATCACTGCCCGTATCAAGCCTGCCCTTAGCCTCAAGCGTCGAGCGGCCCGGCAGCTCCGCGGTAAAATTGCCGATGTCCCAGCCGTCCTCATTGGGCTTTGCCGACAGTTTTATGTTTCGTATCGTCGTATCACCGGCCACAATTGCTGGAAGGTTGACCCGGACCGCACCCGGCATTGTCGGCCTCGGCACCTTTCCCATCAATTCGCGAAACGCGGCTATCCGGTTCGCCAGCGGCCAGGCCCCCGCTTCCGTTTGACGGTCCGCGCCGAACAATATCTGCTGGCCGCGCATCTCGATAGAAAATTGCGGATTTTTCCCGATATCGAGATAACCGGAACCTTCCGCCGTGTAGGGATCGGCTTCATTGCCGGTTTCAAACAGGAATTCACTGACGTCGATCAGCCGGTAATCGGCGCTAAACTGTCCTGTAATCCGGAACGGAATGACCGGTTCGCTTTTTTCATCTTCAAAACTGATTGAAAATGCACTGTCAGCATCGCTTTCCAGCCGGTCGTCCTGTTTTGCCTCTTTAAGGCGGAATAGGCCGGAATAGACCGCACCGCGATCAGTGATGCTCACATCGCCATCGGTTTCGATGTCGACCGCCATGTCGCCTGGCACGATGTTCATCCGCAGCCGCATAGCCTTGTCAGGCTCCACCGTCCCCGTCGACACGGTGGCAGTCATCGGCGAACCGTCAAAATCGAATTCGCTTTTAATCCGCCAGGGCCCCGCCAGCGTTCCAGCCGAGATGGTGGCGTTGATGTTGTCGAGCAAAGTGCGCCGGCCGCTTATTGCATGCACGACAGCGATCTGCCCCCCCGTCACAGTTATGTTTTCCAGCCTCACTTCGCTAGCATCGAACGGCGTGTTCGGCCGTATCGTCCAATCGATCAGACCGGTATCGGCCACATCAATCGTGATGGCGGGCCTGTGCAGGCGCATGTCGAATATTAAAAATTCGCCACGCATGAACGGCGCAAGCTCGGCATCCATGGAAAACGTTTCGACTGTCATCGACGGCTTGTCTGCCGTCTCGCCGGCAACTTCGACATTGGTAAAAGTCACGGAGGGAAACGGCAGGATGCGGGCCTTGGCCTCGCCCGCCACGGTCACATGCCGGCCCAGAATGCGGCTTGCCTCGCGCTCAAAGTCCGCGCGGTAGGATGTCCAGTCGATAAAATACGGCCCCACCAGCGCTGCAAACAACGCCAGAACGATCAATCCTCCAACAAGGACAAAAATACGCGCCAGAGCAGGTCTCCCGGTTTCATGGAAGCGATGCCGGAACCAGACCGGTACCGCGCATAACTTATCCGATATTAAAAGGATTCAAGCCGATTTGAAACCACCATGCAGCCAGCACCTGTTCATATCGTGGCCAGCAGAGATCAATTCTGGCAAAGCCCCCCTATGTGGGCAGGATTTTACCCGGATTCATAATGTTTTTCGGATCAAGCGCGGTCTTGATCGAGCGCATGACGGCCAAGCCCGCCCCGTGCTCCATCTCCATGAAACTGGCCTTGCCCTGCCCGATGCCATGCTCTCCGGTACAGGTACCATCCATATCGAAGGCAAGCAGGTTCAGCCGCTCGATAAATTCCTCGCAACGTTCGATTTCCTTGGGGTTTTCCATGTCGATCAGCGGAGCGACATGAAAGTTGCCATCGCCAACATGCCCGAGGATCGGTGCGATCAGGCCAAGCTCTTCCAGATCCGCCTCCGCCCTGCCGATACATTCAGCCAGTCTCGATATCGGCACGCAAACATCGGTCGCGACTGCATTCGCGCCGGGCCTCAGCACAAAGCCAGCCCAATAGGCGTCATGGCGCGCCTTCCACAATTTGGTTCTTTCTTCGGCGACACTGGTCCACATGAACGGCCCGCCGCCAAGGCCTTCTGCGATGTCGCCAAACATCTCCGCCTGCTCGGCCACGCCGGTTTCACTGCCATGGAATTCAACAAACAGGCATGGCCCTTCGGGATAGTCGAGCCCGGAATAAAGGTTGGTCGCCTTCATCTGCAGCGTGTTTAAAAGTTCGATACGGGCGACGGGAATACCCATCTGGATCGTCTCGATCACAGCATTGCAGGCCGCCTCCGTCGTCGGAAACGGGCAGACCCCGCCCGAAATCGCCTGTGGAATACCCTGTAGTCTCAGCGTCAGTTCGGTGATGATGCCAAGCGTGCCTTCAGAGCCTATCAGCAATTTGGTCAGATCATACCCGGCAGATGATTTTTTTGCGCGGCGCGCCGTGACGATTTCGCTGCCATCGGCCATCACCGCCCTGACCGACATCACGTTTTCCCGCATGGTCCCATAGCGCACGGCATTGGTTCCAGAGGCCCGTGTCGCCGCCATTCCGCCAATCGTGGCATTGGCGCCGGGATCGATGGGAAAAAACAGTCCCGTGTCCCGCAGATAGGCGTTCAAGTCTTCGCGCGTGATGCCTGGCTCGACCGTACAATCGAGGTCTTCGGCATGAACCGCGATCACCCGGTTCATGCCCGACATATCAATCGATATGCCGCCGCCTGGCGCATTGACCTGCCCCTCCAGCGATGTGCCAACGCCAAACGGTATGATCGGAACGAGGTGCTCTGCACAAACGCTTACCACTTCACGCACATCGTCCGCATCCTTGGCGAAGACCACAGCATCGGGCAACTGGCTTGGTACATAGGTGGTTGTGTGGCTGTGTTGTTCGCGTATTGATTCGCCGGTACCCAAACGCTCGCCAAACCGCTGCTTCAACAACGAAACGGCCAGTCGAATCCCGTCATCATTGCGTTCAACCTGTGGCAAACTCGTCAAAGCCATAAAATCACTCCATTTAAAGCAGCGTCCCCTTGTGCAAGGGGGTACGAAAGGTAATCTGATCCGGACCGCCAGTTTATCCTCCACTTCATTGAAGCTGGCAAGCAATTGAGGAGAAGAGGTATTCACATGCCGTCACAACGGCCATTCATGTCCCGACCGATGAAAGTGGAAGACAACTGGATCGACTATAACGGCCACATGAACATGGCATATTACAACGTGCTCTTTGACCGTTGCGCCGATCAGGTGTTCGATGAATTGGGTATCGGCGAAGACTACGCCAAGACGCGAAAACTGACCATATACACCGCCGAAATTCATGTGTGCTACATCCGCGAGCTGCACCGCGGCGATGAAGTGCGCTGCTCGGCGCAGATCATCGATCATGATCAAAAGCGTCTTCACGTCTACCAGGAGCTGATCCATTCAGACGGCTGGTTGTCGGCGACCGCAGAGGCAATGTCTCTTCATGTCGATATGAGCGGGCCGCAGGTTGCCGGATTTCCCGAAGACGTGGCAAAAAATATTGACCGCATGGTAGAAGACCATACCGCCCTGCCGCGGCCCGAACGGATCGGCCGCACCATCGGCATCGTCCGCAAAGCCGGCTGACAATAGAGGAAACGGGCAGATGTGGAACCTGATTGTCCGTCTTCCCGCGATCCTCGCCTCATGGGTCGGGCCCCATCTCAGCCGTTTTGCCAGCGAACGCCAATTGCTGATCTGGTTCCTTTGCCTTCTCATTGGCACCGGCGTTGGGGGAGCAGCGATCCTGTTTCGCGAATTGATCGGCCTGTTTCAGTTGCCGTGGCTGGCGACACGGTCGGAAGAGATTTTGAGTGCGGCATTGCAACTGTCATGGGTCACCATCCTCGCCGCACCCGTTGCCGGCGGACTAATCGTCGGCCTGCTGTTAAAACGCATTCAGACCCGCAGAGCCGGCGGTGTCGCCGATGTCATCGAGGCGCGTGCAATCTCGGGCCGCAAACTATCGGTGCGCGACGGGCTCTGGTCTGCCCTGATTTCCGCGGTTTCGCTGGGCAGCGGTGCCAGCGCGGGACGCGAGGGCCCCGTGATACATTTGGGCGGAACCTTGGCCTCGGCAATTGCCCGCAAGACGAGATTACCGGCATCAAGCAGACGCACCCTTCTGTCCGCCGGCGTTGCCTCGGCGATTTCCGCTTCCTTCAACGCGCCGCTTGCCGGGGTGCTGTTTGCCCATGAGGTTATCCTTGGACATTATTCGATGCGGTCATTCGTGCCGATTGTGATCTCATCGACGGCCGGCAGTATCCTGTCGCGTATCTGGTTCGGCGATGCCGCCGCCTTCCTTCTGCCGACCTACCACATTTCCTCCTATTGGGAGTTTCCAGCCTTTGCCCTGTTGGGCATTACCGCAGCAGCCGTTGCCATCCTGTTTGAATTTTCGCTGTTTACGGCAGAATTCGTATCGCGGAAAATCACCGTTCCGCTTTGGACAAGGCCGGTGATGGGAGGGTTTGCCGTCGGCCTTATCGCCCTTGCTTTTCCGCATGTCCTGGGCGTCGGCTATCAGGTCACCGATATGGCACTGTGGAACAGGCTGCCGCTGTTGTTGATGCTGATGCTGATCGTTGCAAAGACTGCCGCGACTGCGATTACGCTTGCCTCGCGCTTTGGCGGTGGCATATTTTCACCCGCCCTGTATTTGGGCGCCATGACCGGCGGGGCCTTCGGCATCATCGCCTCGTCGCTGTTTCCAGACCTGGCGTCGTCAAACGGCCTTTATGCCATATTGGGCATGGGTGCGGTGGCCGGCGCTGTGCTCGGCGCACCGATTTCCACCACGATGATCGTGTTTGAGCTTACCGGCGGCTACGAGCTTTCCGTGGCGCTTTTGCTCTGTGTCGCCATAGCCCATGGCATCACCCAGGCCGTGCACGGGCATACATGGTTTCAATGGCAGCTGGAGATGCGCGGTATTTTCATTGCCGAAGGACCGCACACAACCGTGACACACCATACGCAGGTGATGGACTTCATGGACCCGGTCGCCGATGGCAAGCAGGAAAATTACGATCCCGGCCGAGGCGTGCCATCGATCAAACCAACCGATACGCTCGATCAGGCGTTGCGTGCGTTCGATGCCGGCGGACATACCCACCTGCCGGTGGTGGATGCGGCCGATCAGCAGAAGATCATCGCCTGGGCCAGCTATGTAAAAGCGCTCAGATTTTTCAATAGGGAACTGATCAGCGCCAGCGAAGAGGAGCATCGCTGATGCTCTGTTCAAAACGCTCGTAATTCTCAAAACATTCCGGAATTTAGCTCACGACTGCCCGGCTTTCGCCTTAATTTGGTCGCTTGTGAAGCCCGGGGACAGCAAGCTATCAAGGCCACCATGGCATGACGCAATCAAAAACGGCGATGCAAGCACGAATAACGATGCCGGCGCGAATGGCAATGCTTGCGCTGTTCCTGTCGATCCTGGCAGGATGCGCAGGCTTACCGGCATCCCAGCCAGGCCGGACTGGCCAGCCGGTTCAGGCGGTCTATTCCTCCGAACATCTGTTCGTCGCCACGACAAGAGCCCGGGTCGATGACGCCAAAGTGCTGTTTTCCGGCGAGCGCGGAGATGGCGTCGACTATGCCTCCGTCAACGTATCGATCCCGCCCACGCACAAACCAGGCGCGCTGGAAATTCCCCGCTATGGCAACCCCTCGCCCGACCGGCATTTCACCATCAGCGACCGGCAATATATCGACAATGGCGACAATCTGCGCCACGCAATCGATGCGGAACTGGCAGGCAGGCAAGAAAACGGGCGCGATGTTCTGCTGTTTGTCCACGGCTACAATACCGGCTTTACCGATAGCGTTTTGCGGTTTTCGCAATTTGCCCATGATGCGGGCTTTACCGGCACGCTGGTGTTGTTCACCTGGGCATCGCGCGGCAGCGCTGTAGAGTACTTTTATGACCGCGAAAGCGCGACAATTGCCCGCGACGGGCTGGAAAAGACGCTGCGCCTGCTTTCCAGGTCCAAAGCGCGAAAAATCCATATCATGGCCCATTCGATGGGCAATTGGGTGACCATGGAAAGCCTGCGGCAGCTCCAGATCGCAGGTGATGCAACACTTGGCGGTAAAATAGGCGAAGTGGTGCTCGCCTCGCCCGACATTGACGTCGATGTGTTCAAAGCGCAGATGCAGCGCGTCGGCCGGCCGGCCAAGCCCTACAATCTCCTGATTTCGAAGGATGATCGCGCACTGAACCTGTCGCAGAAATTGTCCGGCAATCTGCCCCGCATCGGCAATTATGCCAGGGATGAGGAAATCACCGATCTCGGCATCGTCGTCTACGATCTGACAGCAGTGAAATCAGATGATTCGCTCAGACACGGTAAATTTGCCCAGGCACCGGAAATTGTCAGGCTATTGGGCAATCGTTTGAACAAGGGCAGCCAGCTTGCATCCAACCAGGTCCGCTTTTCTGACCGCTTGCAATCCCTGACGCGCAACATCGGCCAGGTCGTTGTGTCCACAGGAGACGTCGTCATTCACACGCCCGAGACGGTGCTGACCAGACCGGACCAGCTGATCACCGCCCCGGTGGAAGTCATCGGCAACACAATCAAAAAGGGCAATTGCAAAAACTGCCCCATACCGGCGGATAGGCCAACGAGATAGGCCGGCACTGCCCGTAGCACCCATCAATTGGCAAATGGAACCGGCTATTTCCAGTAATTATTGGCAGCGGAAATCGTCTGGAAATTGGTCGCGATCACCTGCGACGACATGATCAGGCTGTCGGCATCGTTTTCGTAGACCGGGCGCAATTTCGCTCTGGCGGCATCGTCCGGCTGGGTTTTCTTCACTCCCATCCGCGACAGTTTGATGGCCAGATCAAATCCTTCTTGCGGCGTTTCGGTCATCAGGCTCGGTAACCAGGACATGGTGTCTCTCCTCTTGTCATTTATATCGCATCCGTTTATATCGGGTACGATATTTTTAGCATGAATGTCAAATACTCTTTGCTGCCCTCCACTGTTTCGTTGAAGGCAGTGACCATGCACCGGCTCGTAACAGGAGCGCTTTGATGCCAAAACCTGAAAACGACAATCTGCCAGACACAGTCGAACAGCTGATCTGTTTTGCGCTTTATTCGGCCAACAACGCGATGAACCGGGCTTACAAGCCCCACCTCGCCGCACTTGGCCTGACCTATCCGCAATATATTGCCCTGACCGCACTTTGGGAGAAGGACGGGATCACGGTCGGCACACTTTGTGATCGGCTGATGATCGAGACCAACACGCTGACACCGGTATTAAAGAAGCTGGAAGCGATGGGCCATGTCACCAGGCGGCGCGGTGACGGCGACGAGCGGCAGGTGTTTGTCCATCTTACCGACCAGGGCCGCACATTGCGAAAAAAGGCACCAGACATCACCGCCTGCATCATTGAAAACACCGGTTTGCCGCTGGCCAGGCTGGAAGAACTGGTGACCTCAATCAGCCAGATGCGGGATAATCTGGCGACAAACAAAAAAGCGCGGAAATAACGCGCCGTAGCCTTGGGACGCCGCGATTTCCACACCCACTCTCCCCATTGCGGCGGAGATGTCCTGAAAGGACAGAGGGGGGAAGATGATACAAAGCCCGCGGTACCCTGCTCTGCTCTGTCGGGCATTTCCCCTTTGCGGGGAAAGATTGGCTCAGGGCTTGACCTCAAACCCCCTCGACGAAACTCTCCAGCACCCGCTTCTGCCCGGCCCTGTCAAAATCAATGGTGAGTTTGTTGCCGTCTATCGCCGCGATGTTGCCATTGCCGAACTTCAAGTGAAACACCCGGTCGCCGACGGTAAAGCGCGACGGTTCATCGGCGACAGATTTTGCCACCAGTTCGCCCTCGATGGTGCGGCTTTTCACCGACCCCCTGCCCGCGCCGAAATCCGAATCCGCCTCGCCATAACCAATGCGTTCGACCGCGTGACCGGAACGCGAGCCCCAGTTGCGCGCCGTCGCTTCCGAGCGGTTGGCCTGCGCCCGCTTCCAGCCGGGCGTCTTATAGGAGTTGGTGAACGGATCGGCCTTGTCGAAACGCGACGCACCATAAGGCCCGCCCGAGCCGCCGCCGCCTGTCCCGCCTCCCATATTATAACCGCCATAGGAATTGCCGGCATCGGCGATTTCAACATGATCCTCGGGCAATTCATCGAGAAAACGCGATGGAATGGTTGACTGCCACAACCCGTGAATGCGCCGGTTGGAGACGAACCAGATATGCAAATTACGCTTGGCTCTGGTGAGCCCGACATAGGCCAGCCGGCGTTCTTCTTCCAGGCCGGAGCGCCCGCCCTCATCCAGCGAGCGCTGATGCGGAAACAGCCCCTCCTCCCAGCCGGGCAAAAACACGGTACCGAATTCAAGCCCCTTGGCTGAATGCAGCGTCATGATGTTGACCGCGTCCATGTTCTCGTTCTGCTCGGCATCCATCACAAGGCTGACATGTTCCAGAAAGCCGCGCAGGCTTTCATATTCCTCCATCGAGCGGATCAGTTCCTTCAAATTGTCGAGCCTGCCCGGCGCATCGGCCGAACGGTCGTTTTTCCACATATCGGTGTAGCCGCTCTCCTCTAAAATCTGCTCGGCCAGTTCCGTATGCGGCGTGGTGTCGATCAGGCTCTGCCAGCGCTGGAACGCCTCGACCAGATTGCGCAGCGAGTTGCGCGGCCGCGGCTTCATTTCCTCGGTTTCCACCAGATCGATCGCCGCCTGCAACAATGGCACCCGGCTCACCCGCGCCGCATCGTGAATTTGGCGCACCGCCGCTTCGCCAAGGCCGCGCTTCGGCGTGTTGACAATGCGCTCGAAAGCAAGATCGTCAGCGCCTTGCGCGACCACGCGCAGATAGGCCATGGCATCGCGGATTTCCATGCGCTCGTAAAAGCGCGGCCCCCCGATGACGCGGTAATTCAGCCCCAGCGTGACAAACCGGTCTTCAAACTCGCGCATCTGGAAGGACGCCCGCACCAGGATGGCCATGTCGTTCAGCGTTTCGCCCCGGCGCTGGCTGGCTTCGATCTCTTCGCCGATGGCACGGGCTTCCTCTTCTGAATCCCACGCCGCGTGCACATTGACCTTGGCGTCATCGGGATTGGCCTCGTCGGTAAAAAGCGTCTTGCCGAGACGACCGTCATTGTGGCTGATCAGATGCGAGGCGGCGCCCAGAATATGGGCTGTCGAACGATAATTGCGCTCAAGCCGGATCACCGCCGCGCCTGGAAAATCCTTCTCGAACCGCAAAATATTGTCCACTTCAGCACCGCGCCAACCATAGATCGACTGATCGTCATCACCGACGCAGCAGATATTGGGGGATGGAAAAGCATTCTCCCCCCCTGTGGGGGAGATGCCCGACAGGGCAGAGGGGGGTATCTTGGCGTCGCTGTTATCACCCCCACCCGGATCAGCTTCGCTCTGCTCGCTTCTCCGACCTCCCCTCAAGGGGGAGGCAGCCGAGTTCGAAGTTTGCTGCGCCATCAGCCGCAGCCACATATATTGCGCCGTGTTGGTGTCCTGATATTCATCGACGAGAATGTATTTGAACCGGCGGTGATAGTCGGCAAGCACATCCGGATTGTCGCGCAGAATGCGGATCGGATGGCAGAGCAGATCGCCGAAATCGCAGGCGTTGAGCGTTTTTAGCCGCTCCTGATAGGCGCTAAACAATTCCCGGCCCTTGCCATTGGCGAACGCCCGCGCATCGCCTTCGGGAATGTCGGCTGGAGCAAACCCCTTGTTCTTCCACCCGTCGATCATCATCGCGAACTGGCGCGCCGGCCAGCGCTTGTCGTCAAGCCCCTCCGCCTGGATCAACTGCTTGATGAGCCGGATCACATCATCGGTGTCCAAAATGGTAAAATTGGATTTCAGCCCGGCAAGTTCGGCATGCCGGCGCAGGATTTTAACGCCGATCGAGTGAAACGTGCCAAGCCATGGCATGCCCTCCACCGCCTCACCGACGAGGCCGCCGATGCGCTCTTTCATCTCGCGCGCCGCCTTGTTGGTGAAAGTAACGGCAAGGATCTGGCTTGGAAACGCCTTGCCCAGGCTGAGAATATGCGCAATGCGCGTGGTCAGAACCCGGGTCTTGCCGGTACCGGCACCGGCAAGCACCAAAACTGCGCCATCTGTGGTTTCCACCGCCCGCGTCTGTTCCGGATTGAGCCCGTCAAGATAGACGGGTGCCGCACGCGAAGCCATCGCACGCGCGGCAATACCGCCAGCGCGCGGCTGCGGTGCATCATCCTCAAAGAACGGCATGTCATCCGAATATCCGGCCATCAGGCTGAATGTAGTGATTCGGCGTCAAAACACCAGACAAAAGCAGAACGGGAGACGAACTGCCAACAGATCAGCTTTTGCGTATCCCCCGCATTTCCATCAGGCGGGCACCGGACGCTCGCATGCGACGGGTCATTATGTCTTCAACAGTCGTCAGCCAAACCTGGTAGAATTTTCTGCCAGCAGACGAACTGATAAACTCACCATATGTCTCAAGGTCGTTCATGCTTAAAGATTGGTACGCATATGCATGGGACGTGTAAATCTGCGTCTTCAACTGCTTTCTGATTTCTCCAGACTTGGATTTCAGAAGACCGATTATTTCTTCATCGGTCAGTGTTACAGGTGCCTTGCCGGATGCCATCATCCCTGAAATTGTGGCATATCCGACATTGAGAGCGAAAGCTTCGGCAAACTCCAACAATCCCAACTCATCTGTCATCCAGATATAAAATTCCAAACGCTCCGGGTCAGATTCCGGCAGTTTGGCCAGAATTTCTCCACCAACCTTCAGCCGGGTTTCCTTATTTGCCGGATCCTTTGTTTCAAGCTCAAGCTTTGAAATCCGCTTACCGAGAGGCGATCGTAGAAACTGCGAAACCTGCGGAAAATACGCCTCAGGACCAGAGGCCTGGAAACGGGCAATACATTCATCAATCATTTCATCGACATCAAATGCCCAATTCATTGCTGCTTTGATGTCTCTCCCGATGCTTTTGTCCGAGTTAGTCTTACTTGCTGTGTTTGCAGCAGATTCGATAAAATCGGGAGTATAACGAATGTCCGCAAGGACACCGGAAATTTCCAAGACTTCCTCCACCGACCAGTCGTCATCAGAAGCATGCGCGATCGTCGCAAACACGACGGCACCCACAAAGCACAGCATAAAATACGTCAGTCTGCGAAACATGTGATACCACCCCCTTCATCAAACCGCTGTCGGCACCAATAATATCCAAAATTCTCCAAATCACCACCGTCAGTTGCACAAAAGCGAATTTTTGAACGATTACGATGCATCAAATCTCAATCCCGGTGCTTGCATTCAGTTTAACGTTAAACTATATAGTTCAATGTTAAATAATATAATCAGGAGCGACTGATGACCAATCGACGCAAATTCATGATGGTCCTGGGTGGCAGCGTGATTGCCGCTGCGGGCGCCGCCGGCTCATGGGCGGTAACACGCGACCCGGTTAAAGCCCGCAAACCCTGGCAGACGGCCAGCGATATGTCACCGAACGCGGGCGACCCGCGCCGCTACGCGCTCTCCCATGCCATTCTTGCACCCAATCCGCACAACCGTCAGCCTTGGATCGCCGATCTTGGCACACCCGACGAGGTAACGCTTTATTGCCAGATGGACCGCCGGCTGCCCCAAACCGATCCCTTCGACCGCCAGATAACGATCGGATTGGGCTGTTTTTGCGAGCTCTTGATCATGGCGGCGGCAGAAGCCGGATATCGCGTTGAGATGGTGCCCTTTCCCGATGGTGAGCCGCAGCCCCGCCTCGATACCCGTCCGGTTGCTCGCTTTCGCTTTATCGCGGATGACAATGTCGTTCACGACCCATTGTTTGCCCAGGTTTTCAACCGCCATACCAACCGCACGGCACATGATACCTCCAGGCAGGTGACCGCATCCACACTGGCAAAAATCGCCGATTCAGCAATTTCCGCCAGCGTCGGGCACACGAATGACATGGTCAAGGTGGCCGAATTGAGAAAGCTGGTATGGGAGGCCATCGATATCGAGCTTAGAACCTATCACGCCGCCAAGGAAAGCATCGATCTGTTGCGCATCGGCAAGGCGGAGATCGAGGCAAATCCGGATGGCATCAGTCTGCCCGGCCCTCTGATGGAAGGGCTCGACATGCTGGGTCTTCTGTCGCGCGAAGACATGCTCGACACCACTTCCAGCACATTTCAACAGCAGGTCGCCGCGATCAAACCACCATACGAAACATCGATGGCGTATCTGTGGCTGGTGACACCTGGCAATAGCCGCCTTGACCAGATTAAAGCCGGCCGGGACCATGTCCGCATCCATCTTGCCGCGACCGCCGAAGGACTTGCCTTGCAGCCAAACTCCCAAGCCTTGCAGGAATACCCCGAAATGGCTGAAAAGTTCGACGAGATGCGCAAAACGCTGGGGATTGAGACACCTGGAACACTGCAAATGTTTGTGCGCCTCGGTTATGGTCCGACAGTCGGCGCCGCGCCCCGCTGGCCACTGGAAACCCGGATCAGAAACGCATGAGCGAACAGGTGAAGAACCCCGAACAGTTTTTCGGTTTCTTCAACGAGATCAGCATCATTGCCCAGCTTTCCGGCCATGCCTTCGAAAAGGCGATGCCGGAAGGCATGACCATGCCGCAATTCGCCGTTTTGAACCATCTGGCGCGGGCGGGTGATGGAACGTCTCCCTTGCGCATCTCGCGTGCCATGCAGGTGACCAAGGGAGCGATGACCAACACGCTTCACCATTTGGAGCGAAAGAAGCTTGTTCAAGTCCGCCCCGACCAAAGCGACGGCCGCGCCAAACAAGTGTTT
Source organism: Rhizobiaceae bacterium (assembly GCA_963669455.1). Lineage (GTDB taxonomy): Bacteria > Pseudomonadota > Alphaproteobacteria > Rhizobiales > Rhizobiaceae > JAWKWH01. Next base: position 1,814,294 of record OY770026.1, on the reverse strand, counting down.
ATCACCGAAGCCGGGCATGAGATGCGGGGCCGGTGCATTGCCGCCATCGCTCCCCACATGAAAAAACTCGCCAACGATATTCCAGTCTCAAAACTCGCAGCCACCCTGCCCCTGTTGCGTCAGGTGCGCGAATGGCTGGACAAAGCGCGGGATTGACCCGCGAGCCTAAAAGTTCCTGTCGATAGGAAAATCTAATCTATCAACCCCGCTGGCCGGGGAAACTCAATGCTTGCGCAAAGTCAATTGAACTGGTAAGTCAGTATTACTGACCTATCTTCCTTGCATCACTTGCATCATAGGAACGACACATCAATGGTCGACAATGTTGAAAACAGATGGCGTGAATTTGCAGCAGGCGCCAAAACAGCCCTGCCCGTCGTCACAACGATTTTGCCTTTTGGCATTCTGTTCGGCGCGCTTGCTATCAGTAACGGCGTTTCCGTCGGCGAAACGGTTCTGCTAAGCGCATTAATTTTTGCCGGCGCCAGCCAGATGGTCGGCCTTGAATTGTTTGGCCAAAACGTCGCGCCCTGGTTGATCGTGTTGTCGATTTTTGCGGTTAACTTTCGCCACGTGCTTTATTCGGCAGCGATCGGCCGCAAGATCACGCATTGGGGCCCAGCCAAGATGGCCTTTGGCCTGTTCTTCCTCACCGATCCGCAATTTGCCGAAGCGGAAAAACGCCATGCAGCCGGTATCCCCGTTACATTTGTATGGTATTGCGGCATGGCGCTTTCACTCTACGTGACATTCGTGCTGCTCACCTGGGCGGGCGTGGTATTCGGGCTGCTGATCAGCAACCCGCAATCTCTCGGTCTCGACTTCTTGGTGCCAATTTACTTTCTGGCCCTGGTAATGGCCTTTCGTACCCGGTCGCTGTGGTTTCCCGTCGTCGCCGCCAGTTCCATCGCATCGATCCTCGCCTATGAGACAATCGGCTCGCCCTGGCATGTGTCGCTTGGGGCAATTGCGGGCGTGGTCGTTGCCGTCATCGCCCCACAGAAACAGGCGAGCAATGACCATGGATAACGCCACCATCTGGACAATTCTGGCCGGCGCAGTGCTGACCTACCTGACGCGGGTCGGTGGACACCTGGTTTTGTCACGCTTTGAGCGCATCCACCCGCGCATCGAAGCCGGCCTCGACGCCGTTCCAGCCGCAGTTTTGACAACAATCGTGGCGCCGGCCGCATTCAATGGCGGTATCGCCGAACTGTCAGCACTTGCCGTTGCCGGCATCGCCGCGTGGCGCGGAATGGGCATGTTTGGCGTGTTTTTCGCTGGTGGCGCGGTACTGCTGGCGCTGCGGCATTGGGTAGGAGTTTAAACTGGAGCACAGGCCGCTTCCAGCCAGTCACGCACGGCCGCATCAACCAACGGGCCGATTTCGGCAAGCACGTTGCGATGATAGACGTTAAGCCAGTCTCGCTCCTCGCCACTCAGCAAATCAACCTCGACAAGACGGCGGTCAAAAGGCGCCAGCGTCAGCGTGGCAAAGCCGTGCATTTCAATCTCACCGCCGGCAATCGCCGATGCCGGTTCGACCAGAACAAGGTTCTCCAGCCGGATGCCATAGTCTCCTGCCCGGTAATAGCCCGGCTCATTCGACAGGATCATGCCGGCGACAAGCACCTCGGTTCCCGATTTGGCAATGCGTTGCGGGCCTTCATGAACCGACAGATAGGAGCCAACGCCATGTCCGGTACCATGGGCATAATCAAGGCCGGCCTTCCAGTGGGCGATACGGGCAATCGGATCAATGTCCAGCCCGCGCGTTCCTGGCGGAAACCTCATCATTGAGACGGCGATCATTCCCTTCAAGACGATTGTGTAATGCCGGCGCATCGCGCTTGTCGGTTCGCCAATCGCAACCGTTCGCGTGATGTCAGTGGTGCCATCAAAATACTGCCCGCCGGAATCTACCAGGTAAAGACTGCCGGGTTCCAGTATCCGGCTGGTCGCATTTGTGACCCGGTAATGGATGATCGCGCCATTCGGCCCGGCGCCCGATATGGTATCGAAGGAAATATCGCGAAGCGGCATCTGATGTTTTTCGCCGATCCTGCGGCGGCAGGCCTCAAGTTTGCTGGCGGCAGCTATCTCATCAACGCTTCCTCCCGGCTCGCCGTCGAGCCAGCACAAAAACGCCGCCATTGCCGCCCCGTCGCGGCGATGCGCGTCGCGGGTTCCGGCAATCTCGGCCTCATTCTTGACCGCGCGCGGCAGCGCTGCCGGGTCGCGCATGGCTTTTACTTTGCCACCGGCTTCGTCAACGATCAGACGCAGCCGTTCCGCCGCCATTTGCTCATCGAGGCCGATTACTTTGCCCAAGCCGGCCAGCACCGTCAGATCGTCCTCCAACGCCGATGGCGGTTTTAGCTCGCAAAGCCCGTCAAGATAGGATTTCGTCTTCGCCGACAACTTGCGACTATCGACATAAAGCGCGTTTGCGCCATCAGCGCCGATGATGGCAAATGACAAAACCAGCGGTGTGTGCGGCACATCGCTGCCGCGAATATTGAACGACCACGCAATCGACGACGGATCGGTCAGCACGACATGGTCCACGCCCGCCGCCGTCAGTTTTCCTGCAAGCCCGGCCAATTTCCCGCTCGCCGGGCGGCCAGCAAATCTTTGCTCGTGGATCCCGACGGCGCCAAGCGGCACACCGGGCTGATCCGCCCACACATGATCGACAGGATTGTCACCAAGGGGAACAAGCGCACCACCGAGATCGCGCAAGGCATCCCTAAGCCTGTTGGCCTCCCCAATTGTGTGCAGCCACGGATCAAAGCCAAGCCGAAGCCCCCGCGATGCATTGTCTTTCAGCCACTTTGCCGGCGGGTTTTCGATCAGACTGTCATAGTCGAACAGACCGCCATCGGTCTGCTCGCGCACCTGAATTGTGTAGCGCCCGTCAACAAAAATAACCGCCTGCCCGGCAAGGATCAGCGCAACACCTGCCGAACCGGAAAATCCGGTGAGCCACTTCAGCCGCTCCGAGCGCTCGGCGACATATTCACCCTGATGCTCATCGGCACGTGGAACGATAAACCCGTCAACACCGGCTGCGGCAAGACGCGCACGCAATCGGCCAATCCGTTCTTTTGCCAGGGACGGGTCGGCAATGTCGTCAAAATTCTGGAACATGGGCAAAACCGCAGCTGGTGGTAATTGTCGGATGGACGGTAACGTTCACCTGAGAGCGTTGCAACACAAGGTCAACGCTTCAGATGAAGCGTAACCCACTCACCATGCCCGCGCGTTGTGACGTGGCGAAAGCGCTGATTGGCGTAGGCCGCAATCACGGCCCTGCGCTGACGGCTCAATATTCCAGACAGGATCACCGAACCGCCAGGCGCGATATGTCTGGCGACGGCCGGCGCAAGGCGCATCAGCGGGCGGGCCAGCACATTTGCGACGATTAGATCGAATGCGCGATTTCTCGCAAACGCTGAGTGCCGGAACCCGGTTGCCGTCACGATGTCAACCTGACCGGCAACACCGTTCAGCCGCACATTATCGCCCGCAACCGCAGCGGCAATGGGATCGATATCGCTGGCCAGCACCGGTATCGGGGCATATTTTGCCAGCGCGATCGCCAGCACCGCGCTGCCCGTGCCCAAATCGAGCGCGTTTTGCGGCCGTTCACGGCGCACCACCTGCTCGATCATCTCAAGGCAGCCCGCGGTAGTGCCATGATGGCCTGTACCGAAGGCACGCCCGGCCTCGATTTCAATGGCAATATCACCGGTTTGCCGCACATGGCGATCATGTGAACCATGGACCAGAAAGCGCCCCGCCCGCACCGGTTTCAACCCCTCCAGCGACTTGGCCACCCAGTCGATGTCAGGCAGGTCTTCATGGCAAAGCTCAAAGGTTTCATCAGGTGAAAACAGCTTGCACAAGCGCGCCGTGTCGCTGTCCGCATCCGCCGAATAGACGGAAATTTCATGCAAGCCCCGGGCCTCGTCAACCTCGATCATCGCCAAAGCATGACCATCATCTTCGAACTCGCGCTCGAGAGCGGCAAATAATTGCGCTGCACGCGGATTAGCGGCAACGAAATGAACGCGAGTTTGCGACATTTAGCTCTTCTCTATGAGACGCTTCAACTTGGCAATGGCGGCATCTGACGCCTCGCCATACGAAATCGTCGCAAAGAATGCACCGGCGCTGTCCAATAGGATAACCGACGCGGTATGGTCCATCGTGTAATCGCCGTCGTCAAGCGCGACCTTCCTGGAGAAAATGCCGAAGGATTTAACCATCGAGGCAACCTTGTCCGATGGGCCGGTAATGCCCGTGATCCGGTTGGAAACGTTGGAAATGTAGGCGTCGAGGACGTCCGGCGTATCCCGGTCGGGGTCAACGGAAATAAAATAGGCTTTCAGGCTGGCCCCCTGGTCACCAAGCGCATCCATCCATCCATCCATCTCAAACAGTGTCGTCGGACAGACTTCGGGACAATGGGTAAAGCCGAAAAAGATTGCCGTTGGCTGGCCCCGAAAGGCTTGCTGGGTAATCTTATCGCCCCTCTGGTCGACCAGTTCAAAGGGACCACCATAGGCTTTCCCGCCATATTGCGTCTGATTCCAGGAAAATGTCATCCAGCCGACAGCGCCGGCAACAACGACGAGAAGAGCATAGGCAAAAGCACGAACTGGGGTCATCGAATATTAAGCCTGTCAAAATTTACCGGGATCATAAACACCATGCCAAACCGGATTCAGCCATCACCATCAGGATTTCCGCGCCATTGTTCATCCAACCGGCAAAGCCCAGTCCGATGGCGCCGGCAACGGCAATGACCATCACGCCGATCCTCAAAATATCCAGATTGCCGGTACCGCTGCGCATAGCGTCAATATAGCGCTGCCCGATCTGCCGGAACAGTGGCGAAACGCCGCGTATCGCACGATTGATAGCACACGCTCATCAAATGAATTGGCCGCTCAAGCGCACTCATTTAATCAAGGCGCGCTCTAGGTTGTAATCTGTCCGGTTGCCGGAATTCTCACGGAAACGATGGTGCCAATGCCCTCGCGGGAGCGGATCCTGAGCTTACCGCCATGCATTTCGGTCAACGACCTGGAGATGGCAAGCCCGAGCCCTGATCCGGCATGGTTTTTGGAGAACTGGGTTTGAACCTGCTCGAATGGGCGGCCAAGCTTTTTCAATGCTTTTTTGGGGATACCGCAGCCGCTGTCTTCGATCGTCAGCAACAGCGCATTCGACGTCTGGCGGGCGCGAACGACGATCCGCCCGCCTTCCTGAGTGAATTTGACCGCGTTGGAGAGTAGATTGATCAGAATCTGTTTGGTCGCCCTGCGGTCGGCGACAAAGGTCATGTTCTCGGGAATATTCAACTTCACGTCGATTTTCTTCTCAGCCGCCTGCAGCGAAATCACGCGAACGGTTTCGCTGATCAAAGGGCTCAGATCAACTGAAACAACATCCAGCGGCAACCGTCCGGCTTCGATTTTGGACATGTCGAGAATATCGTTGATCACGCCCAGAAGATATGTGCCGCTTGAATGGATATCGCGGACATATTCGTCGTAGCGGTCTGAACCGAGCGGTCCGAACAATGCCGATTGCATCAATTCGGAAAACCCGATGATCGCGTTTAAAGGCGTGCGCAATTCATGCGACATATTGGCGAGAAAATCCGACTTCGCCTTGTTGGCGGCCTCCGCGCGCTCGGTTTCCTTCATGTATTTCTTGTTGAGTTCAACCAATTCAACTGTGCGGTCTTCTTCCGACTTGCGCGCCAGCGACAGATCGTGAATCGTCGCCATCAGCCGGCGTTCGGAATCGACCAGCTTTTCCTCATGCTGCTTCAACTGCGTAATGTCGGTACCGATCGAAACAGTGCCACCATCCTTGGTCGGCAATTCATTGACCTGTAGCCAACGGCCGTCTGCCAACCGCCGTTCGAACGTGCGGTTGCCGCCCCGATTCATGGGCCCTGCAAGCCGGCGCTCGAAGGCAAATTCGGTCTTGCGCTTTTCCACCTCAGCGCGCGACGTTCCGGCAACCACGTCCGCCTCGGTCAAGCCCATGTGGTCCAGATAGATGGTATTGCACATGACGATCCGCTCTTCAGCATCCCAAAGAACGAAGGATTCAGGAACATTTTCAACGGCGGTGCGCAGGCGTATGTCCGCAGTTTCGGAACGCATCGCCAGTTCCTGCTGCTCGGTCACATCGACGGCGATGCCGACCAGATGCATCTCCGGCGATTCGCGGTCTGAAACTTTCGCACGGGCGCGCATCGAAACCCAGTGGCCGTCGGCATGGCGCATGCGGAAGATACGATCAATGCTTTGAACCTCGTTGGCCGTTACCTGCCGCGCAATCTCCAGCAAGTCGCCATCTTTGGGGTGGATGATCGCGTTGACCTGCCCGAAGGAGAGCATCGCCGCCGTCGGCTCATATCCGAGCAATTCGTACATGGAGCGTGACCAATACATGCGCCCGCGGCTCAAATCCCAATCCCACAGCCCGCAGTGGCCGCGAGCCAGCGCCAGATCAATGTGCTGATGCGCATCTGAGTAGATTTCATCAGCCAATTTGGCCCGCGTCGCCTGGCTGAAATAAGCATAAAGGATGATGGCGAGGATCGTTGCCATCAGCACGAAAAGCGTGACGTTGAGCGAAACCGATTTGCGCCATTCGGCAAATACCGCGTCGACCGGAACAAGCACGCCGGCCGCTCCGGTGCCCTGTTTGATGCTTAGCGCGGCAAACCATTCAGCCTCGCCCAGAAAAACCCGCATCACCCCGGCACGTTCACCAAACAAAAAAAGCGGCTGCGCACCGGCCAGCGTCTTTTCAAGAGAACTGTCCAAAAAAGCAGAATTGTTTCCGCTGGCGGCCACAACCTCAAACCGCTCATTGGTCGCGACCAGCACATGGTTTGGCGACAACACACCAAGCCGCCTCGCCTCCTCTATGGCGAGGCCTGCAGCCAGCGGATCTGCATCATTCAGGGAATTTGCAAGCTGCGAACTGCTCAATGACAGCATCGATCTGGCATGAGTCTCGATGTTTTCATGCCAGTTCATCAACGACATCACGCGCGCAACCGCCACGATCAGCAAGAAAATAACGATCAGCGCAGGAATGGATTTTCGAAGGTATGGTTCGATTACCAACAGGCGTTGATAATCGGGCGCAGCAATAACCTTCGCATTGCCCTGAAGTCCACCCCAGGCTCCCGCCTGACCGCGACCAAACAAACGCCACCCGGTCGCGCGATACGCGTCCGCATTCGCCATGCAGGCTCTCCCCAACATTAACCCCGTTTCGATCAAACGCGCCGCACGTTCGAATCACCCGTAAAGAATCAAAGCTGATTCACCTTGTCCAGTAGTTTTTGGAAATGGTATCAAGTTTAGCCGAATTGTGATGTCACGGCGGTGCCATAGACACTTCAGGCAAGCGTCCGCTCGATAATGTCACGCAGATCGACAGACAATGAATCCGTGGCCGCGATCCGTGCCAGCGCGCGGCGGGCCAGTTCGCCACGCTCCGGTTCCAGTGAGCGCCATGACCGCATCGACGTCGCCAGCCTTGCGGCGATTTGTGGATTGGCGCCGTCAATCTCAAGCACCGCTTCGGCGAAAAACTCATACCCGGCTCCATCCAACCGGTGAAAGCCTGTTTGATTGGCAGCCGCAAACGCACCGATAAGCGAGCGCACCCGATTGGGATTAGCCATTGAAAAATGCCGGTGATGGGTCAACGCACGAACCGCATCGACCGATGCCGGGCCGGGTGCGGTGGCCTGGACTTGGAACCATTTGTCCATCACCAGCGGGTCTTTGCCAAAACGCTTTTCAAAACGCGCCAAAGCACCATGCGCATCATCCGTATCGCCGAAGCGGTGGACCAGCGAAGTCAGCGCCGCCATCGAATCAGTCATATTGCCGGCTTCGTCATAGCGCTGGCTGAGCAGTTGCGGCGATCCGCTGGCAATAGCCAGATAGTCCGCAAGCAGATTGGCAAGCGCCCGTTTGCCTGCACTTTCGGCGTCGGGACTGAACCGTTTGGCCGGCACCAGTTCCTTTATCATTTTGGCAAACGCATCCTGATGCGCCATTGCGATCGCCCGCACCAGCGCCTCCCTGGCGCTGTAAATTGCGTCAGGATCGACTTTTTTTGCCATCTCGCGGGCTATATCGCCTTCGCTCGGCAAGGTCAGCAGCAACGCTCTATAGGCCGGCTCCAGTGTTTCATCGCAGCCAAGCTGGCCAACCAGGTCGACCAGCTCACCGGAAAATTGCGGTTTCTTGCCGCCGCGCGCATGTCGGGCGGCCTTGATCAGCGCATCCGTCAGACAGGCTGAAAGCGCCAGGAAGCGGGCGACCGGATCGCTGTCATGGCACGCCAGAAACAGTCGATCGGACGCTGATTGCTGTTGCGACAGCGTTACCGGCGCAGAAAACCCCCGATTGATCGACAATACCGGACGGGTATCGACGCCGCGAAACAAAACCCTGTGCCGGCGCTTCACCAGGTGGATAATGCCGTTTTCGACGGCCGCCCCCTCAACCCCGCCAAACTCAATGTCACCGCCATCCTTACCCACCAGGCCAAAGGCGAGCGGAATATGCATCAGACGTTTTCGGCTCTCGCCCGGCGTCGGCGGGACAGATTGCTCAATATCCACCGCAAACGTCCGCGCCTGCCTGTCATAGGCCGTCGATACCGAAATATTCGGCGTCCCGGCCTGATGATACCAAAGCGAAAACTGCGACAGATCCCGGCCTGAAACCTCTTCAAAGGCTGCAAGAAATTCCTCAATCGTGGCGGCGTCCCCGTCATGGCGCGTCAGGTACAGTTTAAGACCGCGGCCAAAATTCTCGCGCCCCAGGATGGTCCGGATCATGCCCACCACTTCCGACCCTTTTTCGTAGACCGTGGCGGTGTAGAAATTGTTGATTTCGCGATAACGCCTGGGCCGCACCGGATGGGCCAGAGGGCCTGAATCTTCTGGAAACTGATGCGCCTTCAGCGTCCGCACTTCCGCGATACGTTTGACCGGACGGGAGCGCTGGTCGGCGGAAAATTCGTGATCGCGAAAAACCGTCAACCCCTCTTTCAGGCAAAGCTGAAACCAGTCGCGGCAGGTGATCCGGTTGCCCGTCCAGTTGTGAAAATACTCATGCGCGATGATCGCTTCGATACTGGCATAGTCCGTATCAGTCGCCGTTTTCGGGTCGGCCAGCACATATTTGTCGTTGAAAACATTAAGCCCTTTGTTCTCCATCGCGCCCATGTTGAAATCGGAGACTGCGACAATATTGAACACGTCGAGATCATACTCGCAGCCAAATGTCTCCTCATCCCATCGCATCGAGCGCTTCAGCGCATCCATCGCATAATGCGCACGCGCCTCTCTGCCCTTTTCAACATAGATCGCAAGCTTCGTCTTTCGCCCCGACATGGTGGTAAATTCGTCCTCGATCGACCCCAAATCGCCGGCAACGAGCGCGAAAAGATAAGACGGTTTGGGATGGGGATCATGCCATTCGGCAAAATGCCGGCCATCCTTCAACCTGCCTGATTTTCCGGGATTGCCGTTGGACAGCAATATCGGCGCATCGTCGATCATCGCTTCGATGCGAACCGTGTAGACGGACAGGACGTCGGGCCTATCAAGAAAATAGGTAATGCGGCGAAAACCCTCCGCCTCGCATTGCGTACAATAATTCCCGCCGGAGCGGTAAAGCCCCATCAAAGCCTTGTTTTCTGAAGGGTTGAGCTCCGTTTCAATCGTCAGCTTGAAGCTTTTTTCCGGCGGCGGATGTTTCAGCACCAGCCTTTCCGGCGACACATCCATATCGGCCTCGTCAAGCCGCCGGCCATCGACATGAACGGATTTGAGCACCAGCCCGTCACCGTCCAGACAAAGCGGCACGCCAGCCTCTACCCCCTTGCGGCGCTCGATTGACAGTTCCGCCTTGACCAGTGTCTTCACCGGGTCAAGATTGAACACCAACCGTGTTTCCAAAATGGCGTAAGCGGTCGGCTCATAATCCTCAAGGCGAAAAGTCTGGCCGCTATCGGTACGCATCGAAGCTTTGTCCTGATTGAGATTTTTTTTAAGGGCGCGCCTCTTTACACCCTTATCAGTAATCGACAAAACTTGTTTTCCTTATTTGTCCGGAAGTAACGGTCAAAACCCCAGAGGCATTCATGATCACAAGCCCCCCTAAATTCGGCATGGGCGCTTCGGCGCTGCGATTGGAAGATGGCGCATTCATCACCGGAAAGGGCAACTATACCGACGATATGCAGGTTGAAGGCGCGCTTCACGCCTATGTGCTGCGTTCCCCTATCGCCAAAGCACGCATCACCGCCATGTCGGTTGATGAAGCCGCTGCGGCAAAGGGCGTCCATCTGGTGCTAACGGCCAAAGACCTGACCCATCTGGGCTCCCTCGACAGCCACGTGATGCAGCCGCAGCCGGATGGATCGCGGGCACCGACAAAACCCATCCCGCTTTTATGCGGCGACCTGGTGCAGCATGTCGGTGACGCGGTTGCTTTTATCGTGGCCGACAGCCGCGCACTTGCCCAGCACGCCGCCGAACTGATCGAAATCACTTATCAGGATGAAAAGCCTGCAATCGGAACGGCTGAGGCTCTCGATGACAATGCTCCCCTGGTCTGGGAAGACCTTGCCACCAACTGTGCATTTGAAAATGAATGGGGCGATCGCGAGGCAACGGACAAAGCCTTTGCCGCCGCCGCCCATGTCAGCCGCGTCGAACTGATCAACAACCGGCTTGTCGCCAATTACATGGAACCACGCGCGGCAATCGGCCAATGGCACCCCGACGAAGACCGGTTCGTGCTGAAAACCGGCTCGCAGGGTGTTCACGGAATTCAGGCCAAGCTTGCCGCTGAAGTGTTCAAGCTTCCCAAGGAAAAAATCCGCGTCATCACCGGCGATGTCGGCGGTGGGTTTGGCACCAAAGTATTTCCCTACCGCGAACATGCTCTGGTCCTCGAAGCCGCCAGGCGCATTGGCCGGCCGGTCAAATGGACTTCCGACCGCACCGAGCATTTCCTGACCGATTCTCAAGGCCGCGACAATGTCACCACGGCTGAAATGGCGATGGACGAAAACGGCAAATTTCTTGCTATCCGGGCTGACGTAAAGGCCAATATGGGCGCCTACACCCATCATTTCGGCCCGATGATCCCGATGTTCGGCGCATTCATGGCCACCGGCGTTTACGACATCGCGGCAATGGCCTACCGGGTCACCGGTGTCTATACCAATACCTGTCCGGTTGACGCTTATCGCGGCGCAGGCCGGCCCGAAGCCGCATTCATGATAGAAAGCCTGGTTGAGGCCTGCGCAAAGGATACCGGCCTGTCTTCGGCTGAAATTCGCCGGCGCAATTTCATCGCACCGGAACAGATGCCTTACCGCACGCCAGGCGGGCGGATGTACGATGTTGGCGAATTCAAAGCCAATATGGAACAGGCGTTGGAGCGCGCCGGCCTGGAAGGTTTTGATGACAGGCTAAGTCAATCGCAGGCCGCCGAAAAACTTCGCGGGATCGGCATCGCCACCTATGTCGAAGCCTGCGCCTTCGCCGGCTCCGAACCGGCCTATCTTGAGCTGAATGAAGACGGAACGGTGACGTTGAAAATCGGCACCCAGTCCAACGGTCAGGGCCATGCAACAGCCTATGCCCAATTAGTCGCTGAAAAACTCAATCTCGACATTTCGCGCATCAAACTCAGGCAAGGCGATACCGATGAGCTGGAATCGGGCGGTGGCACTGGCGGATCGCGTTCGGTTCCGCTTGGAGGTGTTTCCTGCTCGCGCGCCGGCGAGGAACTGGCCAAAAAGCTTCGCAAAATCGCCGCCGACGAACTGGAGGCCGCACCGCAAGACATCGAACTGATCGATGGCGAAGCGGTCATCGCCGGAACCGACCGGCGCATCGATTTCGCCGCCATCGCCAGAGCAGCCAAATCGCCGGATGACATCAAGGGCGAAGGCAATTTTGTCCAGGATGAGGCCACCTACCCCGCCGGTACGCATGTCTGCGAGGTGGAGGTCGATCCTGACACCGGGCAAACGGATATTATCGCCTACACAATCGTCGACGATTTTGGCGCCGTCGTTAACCCGTTACTGCTTGAAGGACAGGTTCATGGCGGCGTGGCGCAGGGACTTGGCCAGGCATTGATGGAAGACACGGTCTATGACGAGGACGGACAGCTGATCACGGCAAGCTTCATGGACTACACCATGCCGCGCGCCGACAACATGCCTTCGTTTCACTTTGAAACCCGCAACGTGCCATCCACAACAAATGCCATGGGAATGAAGGGTGCCGGCGAAGCCGGAACGATCGGTGCCACACCGGCAGTGATGAACGCGCTGACAGACGCGCTCTGGCGCGCTTATGGCATTCGCCATATCGACATGCCGGCAACGCCGTTAAGGGTCTGGCAGGCAATTTCGGCGGCGCGCGCCGGATAAAGAGTTCAGGCGGGGACCACACAGTGATTGACGAAGACCTGGACGCAGCCAGCCCGCTGACAGGCATTGCGCTGAAAATCGCGTCGGTTACCGTGTTCGTTGCCATGATCACATGCATCAAGCTGGCAGGGCCACTTCCACCCGGCGAGATCGTGTTTTTCCGCTCGGCTTTCGCCATGGTGCCGGTGTTCCTGTTTCTCGCCTGGCAACGGCAATTGCATCACGCCTTTAAAACGGCAAGACCCGGCCGGCACATCATGCGCGGACTTGTCGGCGTGATGGCCATGGCACTCGGTTTTTACGGACTTACCCTGTTGCCGCTGCCCGATGCCATTGCGATCAACTATGCACAGCCCCTGATCCTGACGGTTTTAAGCGCCATTGTCCTTGGAGAAACCATCCGGATTTTCCGCTGGAGTGCCGTGGTGGTCGGCATGGCCGGTGTTCTGATCATTTCATGGCCGAAACTGGCACTGCTCAATGGCCATAACGGTCTGGGCGAAACAGAAGCCATCGGCGTGCTGGCCACATTGGGTTCGGCCACGCTTGCCGCAATCGCGATGATTCTGGTCCGCCGGCTTATCGCAACGGAGACGACATCAAGCATCGTCGTCTGGTTTTCGTTGACCGCAACGATTGTATCGCTGTTCACGATCCCCTTTGGCTGGGCAGCCCTTGACACGAAACAAATCCTTCTCCTCATCGGCGCCGGGCTTTGCGGCGGCATCGCCCAATTGCTGATGACCCAGGCCTATCGCCACGCACCACTGTCCACCGTCGCCCCTTTCGAATACACATCCATGCTGCTGGGCATTGTATCAGCCTACCTGTTTTTGTCGGAGACACCGACTGCGCAAACACTTTTCGCAGCGCGATTGTGGTCGCCGCGGGGCTTTTTATCATCTGGCGCGAACACCGGCTGGGCATTTCCCGCAAGGCGGCGAGGCGGGCAATGACCCCGCAGGGATAATACCCGCAACTTATAATTGAAGCCTAAGGTTCACCGTTCATTAAGTGCCCCAATACTAATCTTTTTAAATGACGGGTTCGTTCGGCGAACGGCATGATGCCTAACCGTCGCCGGGCCTGAGTGCGGCCACAGCATGTTTCCACATGAACTACCGCTGCCAGATTGGCAGACAGCGTCTGCGCAATGGCTATTTTGGAGAGCTTACCATGGCAAAAAACAAAGGGGACAATACCGGGAAGCCATCCGGCGCCAAAGGCGGTGGAATAGTCGGCCTCCTCACCAAAATCTTCGGCGTGCTCGCTGTTTTTTCCGTGACGGTTCTGTTCGTTGCCGCGCTTGATATCGGTCATCTGGGATTGGCCAAAACCATGTCGACACTGGCGACGATTCCCCTGGCGATTTATTTCATTGGCGCGATGATGATGATGTTCATGGGCGGCGGCTCCAGCGCTCCGCAGGAAATGCCGGACGTCGATGAACTGGCCGCCAAAATAGATGATATTCAGTCGAAGACCGCCTCACACATCGCCTCCTTCCAGAACACGATCGATGCAATGAGCGGGCAGGACCGCGATTCGCTGATGGCCGAAAACAAAGCATTGAAAGAAGAGTTGGAAGCAATCCGCGAGGCCGAACGTCAAAAAGCCGAAGATGAGTTCAACAGCCTGCGCTCGAAAAACGAACAGCTTGAACAGCAGATCAAGGAATGGGCGATTAAGACCGTCGCATCATCGGTAGAAGACCGGCGTGATGATGACCAGGCCCAGGAAGCAGCCTGACGGCGGGTACCACCACAGCCGGGCAAGCCTTCGAGCCGATCGCCAGCCAAGATCCTCATCAAATCAATTCAAGCCGCTTTGCTGTGCTTGACCTGAGACCGCGCCAGATAGGTATCGAAACAGGACGCGACTTTCCGGATAATGAAACGATGTCCGGCAGGCACCGACAACGAGGCACCTTCCCGGTTCACAAACCCCTGTTCGATCAACCGGTTGAGCGGCTCGTTGCGATCGACGGCCTCTTGCAGCCAGTCGTCATCAACGCCTGGAATTTTATTGAGATCAACGCGGTAGTCGCACATCAACCGCTCGATCACTTTGCTGCGCAGCCTATCCTCGGCCGACGGCATAAAACCGCGCTGGATTGGCAAAGTGCCGTCAGAAACCGCCGTCGAATATGTCCCGACCGCAAGCTGGTTTTGAACAAATCCTTGCGGAAACATGCCGATTGATGAAGCACCCAATCCGATCAGCGTGTCACAGGGATCGGTGGTGTAGCCTTGAAAATTCCGGTGCAGCGTACCGGCTTTCGACGCTTTCGCCAGCTCATCATCGGGCAGCGCAAAATGATCGAGCCCGATCGGCGCATAACCTGCCGCGCAAAGCACATCCCTGATCGCGTCAAACTGCTCCATTCTGGTTTCCGTGCCCGGCAAATCCACGTCTCTGATCATCTCTTGATGTTTTTTAAACGACGGAACATGCGCATAGCCGAACACGGAAATCCGGTTCGGTTTCAACAAGACGGCCAGTTCGGCGGTTTTGACACAGGACGCTGTGGTCTGTTTTGGCAGGCCATAAATCAGATCAAAATTAAACTTTTCAATCCCCGCCTGCTTCAGCATGTCGATCGCCTGGCTGGTCTGATCGAAGGACTGAACCCGGTTGATCGCCTTTTGAACTTCCAGATCAAAACTCTGCACCCCGAGGCTTGCCCGGTTGATAGCATTATTGCCAATCGACTGCGCCATTTCAGGTGTCAGCGTTCTGGGGTCGATCTCAATTGCGATCTCGCCATCCTGGTCAAACGCAAACCGTTTGCGTAACCGGCCCATCAGATCATCAAAATGGTAAGGCCCGAGAATTGTCGGTGTACCACCGCCAAAATGAAGGTGCTTTATGGCAACGGGGTTGGCGACGGCATCGGCGACAAGATCAACTTCTCTGTTGAGGAAACCGGCATATTTATCAACCGGTTCGATACGCCGGCTCACCTTTGTATGGCACCCGCAATACCAGCACATCGCCTTGCAATATGGCACATGGACATAAAGCGACACCGGATGTCCCGCCGGGATCGCCCCAAGCCAGCCGGAATAGGTCTCAGGTTCAAACTCAGATGTAAAATGCGGTGCCGTGGGATAGCTCGTGTAGCGCGGCAGATTTTCTGCCGCATATCCCGCAATCGTTGCTTTATCCATCGTTCATCTACCGTTAGAGCGTGTCTTGCTGGCAATGGATAGGGGCAATCGGCCCGGCGGTACTTGATGTTAATCAAGAAAGCCACCGATCGGTGGTTGGATTCATTCCCCCACTCTACGCAACCATTCGGCTTCATCGATCACTTCAATGCCAAGCTCGCTGGCTTTTTTCAGCTTCGAGCCCGCCCCCGGCCCGGCGACAACCAGGCTGGTCTTGGCAGAAACCGAGCCTGCCGCCTTGGCACCCAATCTCTCTGCCATTGCCTTGGCCTCATCGCGGCTCATTTTTTCCAACGCTCCGGTAAACACGATGGTCATGCCAGCCACCGGCGAATTGGATTCGGCCTGTTTGGCCAGCTGGATATCGAGTTCATCAACCAACGCATCAACCATTTGCAGATTGTGCTGCTCGCCGAAATAACGCGCAATCGCGGCAATCACCGCTGGCCCGATATCATCAAGCGCGGTCATCTCGTCAGTTTCCGCCCCCTCACCTCCGGCTTTCGCAATGGCAAGGGCAGCGGCATAAAAACCTGACCAGCTCCCGTAGGCCCTGGCCAGCGTCCGCGCAGTTGTTTCGCCGACATGGCGTATGCCAAGCCCGAAGATCAGCCGTTCAAGCGGGATTACGCGGCGCGTCTCAATGGCATCGAACAGCTTTTGTGCGGAAACCTCGCCATAGCCCTCCCGGTTTTTAAGCTTGGTGAGCGCATGTTCGTTGTCGCGCTTTGCCAGCGTGAAAATGTCGGCGGGCTGCCGGATTTGAAGCTCCGCATCATCGTAAAAATACTCAATCTGCTTGTCACCGAGCCCCTCAATGTCGAAGGCTTTGCGGGAGACAAAAAGCTTAAGGTGTTCTTTGCGCTGATACGGACAGGCAAATTCGCCGGAACAACGGCGCACCGCCCCCTCCACTCCGCCTGCCGTTTCCTCGCGCACGATTCCGGTTTTCAAATCACACGGGCAAACGGTCGGAAACTCAAATGCCACGGCATTTTCTGGTCGTTTTTCTTCAACAAACCCAAGGATTTGCGGAATAACGTCGCCGGCACGTTGCACCGTCACCGTATCGCCTATTTTAATGCCCAGGCGCTCGATTTCGCCAGCATTGTGCAGCGTTGCATTGGTCACCACAACGCCGCCGACCGTGACCGGCTCAAGCCGCGCAACAGGCGTCAGCGCACCGGTGCGTCCGACCTGGATATCGATCCCGTTTAGAACCGTAACTGCTTTTTCGGCGGGAAATTTATGCGCAATCGCCCAGCGCGGACTACGCGAAACGAACCCGAGCCGTTGTTGCAGCGCAAGGTCGTCAACCTTGTAGACCACACCATCGATATCATAGCCAAGAAGTGCCCGCTCGATCTCAATCGCCTTGTAGTGGCGAAGCATGGCATCGACATCGCCAAACCGCTTCATCAGCGGATTGATCGTAAAACCAAAAGCCTGCAACGCCTCGACAATACCCATCTGCGTTTCAGCCGGCATGGCGCTGACCTCGCCCAAAGCATAGGCAAAAAACTTCAACGGCCTGCCAGCCGTGACAGCCGGGTCAAGTTGGCGCAATGAGCCGGCAGCCGTATTGCGCGGATTAACGTAGATCTGGCCACCGCTTTCCGCCTGTTTTTCGTTAAGCGCAGCAAAATCCTCGGTTCGCATGAAAACCTCTCCGCGAACCTCGAAAATCTCCGGCGGATCACCGGCCAGTTCCGCAGGAATGTCCTCGATGGTCATCGCATTGGCGGTCACATTCTCGCCGGTCTGGCCATCACCGCGGGTTGCAGCACTCACAAGCCGGCCATTCTCATAACGCAATGACAGTGACAGCCCGTCGATCTTCGGTTCAGCGGTGAGCGCGAGCGGCACGTCAGGATCGAGTTTCAAAAACCGGCGGATACGGGTAGCAAAATCATGCACATCCTTGTCGTCAAACGCATTGTCCAGCGATAGCATCGGCATCGCATGGGAGATTTTCGAAAAACCCTCCGAGACTTTTGCCCCCACCCTCTCGGTTGGCGAATCAGTGCGTTTGAGATGCGGAAACAGCGCTTCGATAGCTTCGTTGCGGTGGCGCAGCGCATCGTAATCAGCATCGGATATCTCAGGCGCGTCGTCACCATGATAGCGCGCATCATGATAGGCGATCTGCTCGGCAAGATGCGCCAGCTCCAGTCTGGCCTCTTCCTCAGACAGGGTATTAGCGGGGATGTTTTTACCCGTCATTTCAACTGCTTCCCGTCAGAACCGGAATCACATTTTCAGGACAATATAGGATAGTTTCAAGACGCTTTCGACAGCGTTTCGCTCAACAAACGGCGGGCAGCCGCCCGCGCCTCATCCGTCACAGTCGCGCCCGCAAGCATGCGCGCGATTTCCTCCTGCCGGCGTATCCCGGCGATTTCCTCAACGCCGGTGACGGTGCTGGTTTCATCCTCGGACGCCTTCGAGATCAGGTAATGGACATCAGCCTTGGCCGCCACCTGCGGCGCATGCGTCACCGACAGGACCTGAACCCCGCCGGCCAGCCGGGCAAGCCGTTCGCCGATCGCATCGGCGACCGCACCACCAACACCGGTATCAATCTCGTCAAACACCAGGGTCGGCACTGAACCCCGTTCGGCCAGCACCACCTTCAGCGCCAGCAAAAACCTGGATAACTCGCCGCCTGAAGCCACCTTCATCAGCGGGCCGGCACGCGACCCCGGATTTGTGCAGACCGCAAACTCCACATGATCGATGCCCGCCGGACCGCCCTGTTCGTCATTGCTGTCTATCTCGACCACAAACCGGGCCTGTTCAAGCTTCAATGCCGGCAACTCCGCCATGACAGCATCGGCCAGCGGTTCGGCCGCAGCGATGCGCCTGGCCGATAAATCCGCCGCAAGCCGCTCGAACACTGCACGGGTTTGATCGACCCGTATTCTCAGCGCCGCAAGCTTTTCCTCACCCGCATCAATGTCAGCCAGATCGGCGGCAAACCGATCACGCAATTCGGCCAGATCATCAACAGCGACATTGTGCTTGCGCCCGGCGGCCCGAAGCGCGAACAGCCGGGTTTCAACATCCTCAAGGCGCTGCGGATCAAACTCCATCGCCCGGATCGCATTGTCTATTTCAATGCGAACCTGATCGAGCGTCAACAACGCCTGGTCCAAAGGTTCAATGATTGGATCAATGAATTCGGCGGCGTCTGCCGCCTTTCGCGACAGCCGGCGCAACAGGCCCGACAGTTCTGAAACTGGTGAAGAATCGCCGGACAGGAGCTGCTCGGCTTCATCTATTTCGGCTGCGATCTTTTCAGCCTTCATCATCGTGGCACGCTCATCTGCAAGCAGCGTCTCTTCACCAGGTTCCAGTTCGAGCGCCGTCAACTCGTCCAGCGATGCCCTAAAATATTCCGCTTCCCGTTCTGCCGCTTCGACTTTTTCCTCCTGACGGGAAAATTCCGCGACCGCCTCACGCCAGGATTGCCACGCGGCAGAAACGTCCTTTGCCAAACCCGCATGTCCGGCCCAGGCATCCAGCAGATCGCGATGGCTCTCAGGCTCAATCAAGGCCCGTTCATCGTGCTGGCCGTGAATTTCCACCAGCGTGCGGCCGATACGCCGCATCAGCGCCACGCTGGCCGGCTGGTCATTGATGAACACCCGCGAGCGCCCGTCGGCAGACTGCACACGGCGCAGGATGAGCGCGCGCCCGTCACTATCGAATGCTTCGGAAGCGAGGATATCATGAGCCAGATGGGTCTTCGGCAGATCGAACACGGCGGTGACCTGTCCGTCGGACGACCCGGCACGCACCAGCGAAGCGTCACCGCGCGCACCAAGGGCAAGCGAAAGCGCATCAAGCAGGATCGATTTGCCGGCGCCCGTCTCCCCCGTCAAAACCGACAGGCCTGCGGCAAACTCAATGTCGAGCCGCCGGATCAAAACGATATCGCGGATCGACAAATGAACGAGCATTTTTGAAAACGTCAGGTGCCGATGAGCAGGGAACCGGCTTTCGACAGCCAAGAATCTTTGTTTTCCCGAGGCTCAAGGCCTTGCGACTGCAAGAGATTGTAGGAGGTTTGATACCACTCGCTATCCGGATAATTGTGCCCAAGAACCGCCGCGGCGGTCTGCGCCTCCAGCACCAGACCCATGGCGTAATAGGTTTCGGTAAGCCGGGCCAGGGCTTCTTCGATATGCCGGGTATTGGAATAGACTTCGACCACACCGCGAAAACGCTTGATTGCGGCGATATATTCGCGCCGCTCCTGATAGTAGCGGCCGACCTGCATCTCCTTGCCAGCAAGCTGATCGCGCGCAAACCGGATTTTTGCCTGCGCATCCTCGACATATTCCGATTCAGGCCAGCGTTGCACGACATCATTCATGGCATTAATGGCGCGTCGTGATTCGCGCTGATCCTGGGTCACGTCGCGGATCTGGCGAAAATAGGACAGGCCGACAATATATTGTGCATAAGCGGCGTCCTCAGACGATGGATAAAGCGAGACATATCGCCTGCCGGCATTGACCGCCTCATCATAGTTGCCCTGCCGGTAGTTGGTAAAAGCGCCCATCACCATCGCCTTGCGGGCAAATTCCGAATAGGGATGCTGGCGATCAATCGCTTGAAATTTTTTTGCCGCCTCTTTCAGCCGGCCGGCATTCAGATTGGCCAGCCCCTGATTGTAAAGCACATCCGGCGGATCGGTCTGTTCCACATAGGTGGCAAGATCAATATCGTCGGTTGACGAGCAGGCTGAAATGGCAAACGGCATCGATGCTATCAGCAAAGCCGCCAGAACCTTGCCAGGCGCCATCAGCGTTTTGCGTCCAGAACCACTCTCCCAGGAGCCACCCTCCCCGGAACCACTCTCAATGTGCGTTGAATTGCTTTGCATGTCCATCACCGCCCCGCAGGCACTCCAATAACCGTAATCAGCACATGTCAGCCTTGTACCACCGGCCATAGATCATAACAATGTGTGCACGGCAACGCTATCGGTGCGCAATGGCGCTTTTTTATGGCAGGACTGAGCCAATCCGCTCGAAATCCAGTTCTGCCCCTACAATGTCCAGGGCGCAAAAACCGGTGCGTTGACCGCTATCAATTCCGCTGTCCTGCCACGTTCGCGCTTTGCGGTTTCCACGATTTCAAACGCACTGCGATCAGACAACAATTGCCGAAGTGCTGCAGCGTTGAGTTTGTGCCCGCCACGATATGACCTGAAACAGCCGATGAAACGGGCTCCGGCAAGCGCCAGGTCGCCCATCGCATCCAGTGTCTTGTGTCTGACGAACTCATCCGTGTAGCGCAAGCCTTCCAGATTGACGATCTGGCCATTGTCTCCGATGACAACGGAATTTTCCAGCGATGACCCGAGCGCATAGCCGGCAGCCCACAGCCGCTCGACATCCTTCATGAACCCGAAAGTGCGGGCACGGGATATATCACGCCTGAACGTATCGGGCTGAATATCGCTGGCATAAAATTGCCGGCCAATGGCCGGACTGTCAAAATCGATTTCCACCTCGAACCTTGTCCCGTCATAGGGACGGAACTCTGCCCAAGAGGCACCATTTTCGATGCGCACCGGTTTGACAATGCGAATATAGCGCCGCTTGACCGCCAAAGGCTCAATACCGGCCTGATCGAAAGCCTGCACGAAATGGTCCGCGCTGCCGTCGAGAATTGGCACTTCCCTGCTGTCGATCTCGACATTTACATTGTCGATACCAAGCGCAAACAGTGTCGCCATCAAATGTTCAACGGTCGCGACATGCACATCGCTGGGGTTCCCAAGTACGGTACATAAATCCGTCGCGCCGACCTCCGCCACCAACGCACGCAACTCGCGCACGCTCTCTCCCAGATCCGTTCGTGTAAACGTTATCCCCGTGTCGGGGTCTGCTGGATTAAATGTGATTGTAACCGGCTTTCCGCCGTGAACGCCAACACCCGACAAACTAACAGATGTTTTCAGCGTCGTTTGATAATCGTGCAATTCGGTCCCCAATGTATCCACCCTGAACTTCCGACCACCTGGCATACAAACACCGGTGATTCTCGTATTTTGCGGCTTCAGAGCAACGTCCCCTCGTTACTTCCAGCTCTTTTATTATCGGTTAAGATAATTGCAGGCTGCGTATCCGCCAAATCACGGTTTTTTACCCGATGTTACGACATTCGTTTATCAGGCCGGGCGTTAAGTTTTTGGAAACCATAGTTTTTTAATCGACGGGCAGTTCCAAGCAGGAACTGCCCGTGATCGATTGTCACACTTATCAACAGTTGTCAGTTGGCTTGCCGGCGAAGAAATGCCGGAATCTCAAGCTGGTCATCTTCGTGAGTCGCGGGTCTAGCCGGTTGAATGCGGCCATGATCATCCAGCTTTGCCTGTTTCGGCGCATAGACCTGGGCATCCTGAGCTGCGGGACGCTGTGTTTCAGTTGTGGCCTCTTTCAGCACGGGCTGCCTTGAATGGCGTGCGGGGCGAAGCTCACCACTCTCCTCTTCCTCTTCCCGGCGCGACAGGCCGTTGGTCAACCGTTTCAGCAGCCCCATGGGGCCGCCATCACCGCCCGGCAATCCCTGTTCCTTGGCAGTCAGCTCGGCTTTAACGACCGGCGGAAAATCCTCAACTTGCGGCATTCGCGCAGACGCAGCCACTTCATCGGCATCACTCTCGGCAACCGCAGCCAGCGTTTCCTCAATGTCATCCATATCGGACAGGTCCGTTTCAGGCAGCCCACTTTCAGGCGCTGCGGCAAACAATTTGCTTTGCGGCAGGAAATCATCATCGTTTTCTGCCGGAGCCGTGGCCGATATCTCCGCAGACGCCTGCCCAGCAGGATCACTGGCAACGGTTCTTGCAGCCGCCTCGCGCCTGTTTTGCTCCTCAGCCTGATGGATTTTCTCGGCAATGGCGTCACGCGCAATCACTGGCGCAGGCGCAGGCTTGGCTTCGCTAGGCTGTGCGATCGTGCGGGTAGCCGAAATGGAGGTCTTGCTGGCGGTTTCACTTCCGCCAACCTCGGCTGCCACCTTGTCAATGCCTGTGGCAACAACCGAAACGCGGATCACGCCTTCCAGTTCCTCATCAAAGGTCGCACCCAGGATGATGTTGGCGTCCTGATCGACCTCTTCGCGAATGCGGGTCGCAGCCTCATCAACCTCAAACAGGGTCATATCGCGGCCACCGGTAATCGAAATCAGCAGCCCGCGTGCGCCATGCATTGAGGTTTCGTCGAGAAGCGGATTGGCAATCGCGGCTTCCGCAGCCGCCATCGCCCTGCCCTCGCCAGACGCCTCGCCGGTTCCCATCATCGCCTTGCCCATTTCGCGCATCACGGAGCGAACATCGGCAAAGTCGAGATTAATCAGGCCTTCCTTGACCATCAAATCGGTGATGCAGGCAACGCCCGAATAGAGCACCTGATCGGCCATCGCAAAAGCATCGGCAAAGGTCGTCTTGTCATTGGCGAGCCGGAACAGGTTCTGGTTCGGGATAACAATCAGCGTATCGACGTTCTTTTGCAGTTCATCAATGCCTGAATTGGCCGTGGACATGCGCCGCTGACCCTCGAAATGGAAGGGCTTGGTAACGACGCCGACCGTCAGGATGCCTTTTTCCCGCGCTGCAGCCGCAACCACAGGCGCTGCACCGGTTCCGGTTCCACCGCCCATGCCAGCGGTGACGAAACACATATGCGTGCCCGACAAATGATCAACAATCTCGTCGAAACATTCCTCGGCCGCCGCCTTTCCGACCTCCGGCTGCGAACCGGCGCCAAGCCCCTCGGTCACATGCGCGCCAAGCTGGATAAGCCGTTCCGCCTTCGACATCGTCAATGCCTGCGCATCGGTATTTGCCACAACAAAATCAACGCCATGCAAGCCGGCATTGATCATATTATTCACCGCATTGCCGCCGCCGCCACCGACACCGAACACGGTGATCCTGGGCTTGAGCTCGGTGATATCCGGCTTTTGCAGATTGATCGTCATGATACGTCGTCCTTTTTTACCTTGTTGGCCGCCGGCCGCCTCGGCCGCCATTCCGTTTGGGGCACAAACCCCGTCGATGATTAAAAACTGTTTCTAATCCACTGCCCGACCCGTTGAATCGGACCTGTCCCCGATAGGGCCGATCCGATTGCCCGCATGCTCCGCCTGCTGTTTTCAACCCCTGCAACCTGCGGATAGATCATCAAGCCGATTACCGCGGCAAAAGCCGGGCCCTTGGCCGCCTCGGGCAGGCCGGCAACGCCCAGGGGTCTGCCGATGCGTACATTCTTTGCAAGCACCCGCCGCGCTGCCTCCGGCAAACCGGCCATCTGGCTTGCCCCGCCGGTAAGCACAATCCGTTTACCCACCGCACTGCCAAAACCGGACTGCACCAGCTGATCGCGAATCATCTCGAGGGTTTCCTCGACACGCGCCCGGACAATACGATTCATCACCGCGCGCGGTATCTGCTGCTGTGCTTCGGCAACATCGCCCGAAATCGAGGCAATATTGACCATATCCTGATCGTCGATCGGCACGGGCAGCGCTGAACCATGCATCACTTTCAGCCGCTCCGCATGTTCAAGCCCGGTAGAAAGACCGCGAGCCAGATCCTGCGTCACATGCAGCCCGCCAACCGGCACGCTGGCGGCGTGCACGAAATTGCCATTTTGGAAAATTGCAAGCGATGTGGTGCCCCCGCCCATATCGATTAAGGCCGCCCCCATCTCGCCTTCATCCTCGACCAGCGCGGAAAGACCGGCGGCATAGGGCGTGGCCACCATTCGCTCGACCGACAGATGTGCCCGGTTTATGCAAAGCTCCAGATTTCTGACCGGTGCTGTGTCGGCGGTGATGACATGCATGTCGACGCCCAAAACCTCGCCCACCATGCCGTGCGGATCGCGAATACCGCGCTCAGCGTCGAGCGAATAGCCTGCAGGAATCGAGTGAATGACTTCACGCTCCGCTTCCAGCGCCTGTTTGGAACCGGCATCCAAAACCCGCTTGATGTCGGAGCGCGTGGTCTCGTGCCCGCCAAGATTGACACTTGCCGCGAAGTGCTCGCTCTTTAGCCTCCCCGCAGAAAGATTGACAATCAGTGATTCAACGGTCAGCCCGGCCATGCGCTCGGCCGCATCGACAGCCTGGCGAATGGAGCGTTCCGCAGCAGCAAGGTCGATGATGACGCCGGACTTCATTCCCTGGCTGCGCTGATGTCCGATACCGATAACCTGGATCCGGTGCGTGCGCCCACGCAACAAATCGCTTGATCCGCCTGGCCGCAGGCCCGCGATGATGCAACATACTTTCGACGAGCCGACATCCAAAACGGTGACAATGCCCGATCCGCCCTCAGGTCTTTTTGATCCGCTGCCAAGCCACGTCATGTTTGTTGCTCCTGGCGGCGACGTTCTTCGCGCTCTTTGAGCATGGTGGCGCGCTGTTTGACCGCCTCGGACGAAAGCCCGACGATGAGCCGGTCGGCAAGGCGCATATCGACCGTCTTGATATCGCGGCTCAAAATCCCGCTTGCACGATCCATGGCAACCAGATCGGCCATTGCCTGCACTTGACCCCGTGCGGGCAGCTTGATGGTAATTCCGTTCCGCAACCGCAAATCCCACCGCCGATCGGACACGCGGATAAACGCCTTCACGCGCGCCGCCAGCTTCGGCGTATTCGCAGTTTGCGCAATGATGCCTGCCGCCCGTTGCGGCGCCCCAAAACCGACCACCAGCGGCAAGGTGCCATATTTGCCACCGGAAAATCCGGTGATCACATCGCCGGATTTTTCAACCAGTGACAGGCTTGACCCGCTTTGCCAGATCGCAAATGGTTCCCGCTCGGCAATGTTGATCTCCAGTGCCGAAGGGTAGGATTTGCGAATGGAAACGGTTTCGACCCAGGGCAAACCGGCGATCTTCTCGCGCGCATCATCCACACTGAAGCCGATAAGCGACGTCCAGCCATTCAGTTCGAGTTCGCCGAGAATATCGATCTCCGATGTTTCGCGGTGGCCGGAAATTTTGATCTCCTCGATTGCAAAGCCGGTATGCGCGGTCACCGCCTGTACGACTGCCGGCATATGCCCGCCCAAGACAGCGCCATAAAGCGCAACTGAACCCAAAAAACCCGCCGTTATCACAGTCGCCGCAAATCGGGGCGCTTCCGCGCCATCGGCCAGATATCTGCTGACGAGGCGAAACGGCCGCCGCAAAAACCGCGGCAGCACCCGGCCGGAATGTCCGGAAGAGCTAACAGACCCTGTTCCGGAACGGCCGATTTCCACCGGCATTTCCGTAACGCGGCGTCCTTTCTTGCCCCAGAACTTAGACCCTAACGCAAACACGATGCGTCCTCCACCATCCACTTTAGGAGCTCGCCAAACGAATGTCCGGCCTGTTGGGCGATCTCCGGCACCAAAGACGTCGGCGTCATGCCCGGCTGGGTGTTAACCTCCAGCCAGATGACTTCACCATTGTCCGAAAACCGATCATCATAGCGGAAGTCAGAACGGGTAACGCCACGGCAGCCAATCGCCTGATGCGCCTTCAATGACAGTGTCTGTATTTTTTGGTAAATATTTGGTGAAATTTCCGCCGGGCAGACGTGATTTGATCCGCCTTCAACATATTTTGAGTCATAGTCGTAGAATTCGTGACCAACCGGGACAATTTCACACACACCCAGCGCCACATCGCCCATGACCGTGCAGGTGAGTTCGCGCCCATGCACAAATCGCTCAACCATCACCGTATCGCCATAACGCCAATCCGGTGAGCCTACAATCTGTGGTGGATGGTGCTGATCCTCCTTGACGATCACGACACCAAAACTGGACCCTTCTTTAACCGGCTTGACCACATAAGGGGTCGCAATGGGGTGCGTGGATTTGAAGTCAAACCGGCTCATCACCTTCGATTCAGCCACCGGTATGCCGGATTTCCTGGCCACGATCTTGGCCCGCTCCTTGTCCATCGCCAAAGCAGACGCCAGCACACCGGAATGTGTGTAGGGTATTTCCAGATACTCAAGCACACCCTGGATCAGGCCATCCTCACCGAACGGGCCATGAAGCGCGTTGAACGCGACATCCGGCCTTAACTCGCCCAGCACTGAACCGATATCGCGACCGACATCCACCCGCGTTACCCGGTAGCCTTCGCCTTCCAGCGCATCGGCACAAGCATTTCCCGATGACAACGACACTGGCCGTTCGGATGAGAATCCGCCCAACAGCACGGCCACATGTTTTGCCGACATTCAATCTCTCCTAGGGACCCCGCGCCCATGGAAATTAGTCCAAATCCATCACCGCACCGAAACAGGTTCCGGCGTCTGACACGGGAGCACACGTGCACGAATCAACAAAGAAAATCCTTTACCCATAAGAATCAGAGAGTTGATTCCGTGGCAAGTCCCGGTTGCGATTTATCGCAAACAACATTGACTTTGCCGCCGGCTACCGGTCGCTACAGCAACCTGCCCAAAAACGGGTCAATTTGATGACCGGGACGAAACGCGCCGAGCCGGCGGATTTCCCATTCCAGCCGCACACCGGAGGTCTCCAGCACGCGCGCGCGAACGGTTTCGCCAAGAAATTCCAGATCATACGCGCTTGCCGTGCCGGTATTGATCAAAAAATTGCAATGCATTGGGGAGACCTGCGCACCGCCAATCATCAAACCGCGGCACCCGGCTTTATCGACCTCTTTCCAGGCCGATGTGCCGGGCGGGTTCTTAAACGTCGATCCCCCCGTCTTGTCGCGGATCGGCTGCACCGTTTCGCGGTGATGCTGCACCTGACCCATCGCCGCCCTGATTTCGACCGGATCGCCCACCTTACCCTCAAAGATCGCGTTGGTGAAAATCAGATCATCGGCAGCACCCGAGTGCCGATAGGAATAGCCCATCTCGTCAACGCCGAGCACATGGCGCTCACCCTGCCGGTCATAGGCTGTCACTTCTACGACCCGTGCGCTCGTCTCCATGCCATTGGCGCCGGCATTCATCCGCAAGGCACCGCCTACGCCGCCTGGAATGCCATGATAGAAGTGAAACCCGCCAATACCGGCCTCAAGGGCCGCCGCAGCCAGGCGCTTGTCGGCCACCGCGGCACCGGCACGAATGCGGTTAGTACCGATCATTTCGGTGGCGCCAAAACCCTTGGCAGAAAGCCTGACGATGAAACCGCCAACACCACCGTCACGCACCAGCAGGTTTGAGCCGACACCGACCACCGCCACGGGAATTTCTTCGGGAACCGCCTTCAGGAAACCTGCAAGATCTTCCTCATCGGCGGGCTGGAACAGCACTTCCGCCGGTCCGCCGGCCCGAAACCAGGTCAATTTGTCCATCAGCGCATTTGGCGTCAGCCGGCCCCGTACATCTTTTAGGCGAGACCCGAGATCGGCCAAAAGTTTCGTTCCGTCGACCATCAATCACCTGATAAATCGCCCGGCAGGGCATGCGCCCATTGGGTAATATTGCCCGCGCCGAGAAACAACACAAAATCATCAGCTTGCGCAATATCCCTGATAAGAGGTGCAATCGCCTCCGGTCCGTCAAAATGCCGCGCATCGCGATGCCCGCCCGCCCGTATCCTGGCGGCAAGCGCATATGCGTCAACCCCTTCGATCGGATCTTCGCCTGCAGCATAGACCGGCGCGATCAACACGGTATCGGCATCGTTGAAACAGGCGGCAAACTCATCGAACAAATCATGAAGCCGCGTATAACGGTGCGGCTGGGCAATCGCGATGACCTTGCCCGAACAGGCGTCACGCGCCGCACCCAGCACCGCCCGGATTTCCACCGGATGGTGTGCGTAATCGTCAAACACCTCCACCCCGTTCCAGGAACCCGTTTTGGTGAAGCGCCGTTTGACCCCGCCAAAGGATGCAAGCCCCTTGCCGATGTCGTCCGCCGACATGCCCAGCTGGTAGGCAACGGCAATCGCCGCAGTTGCATTGGCAACATTGTGCTGACCCGGCATTGGCAGGCGCAGCCCTTCAATATCGATTGCCTTGCCACTGCGCCGGCTTCTGATCGCGATATCGAAGACAGACACCGCACCATCCATGCGATGGTTGTGGTACCGGACGTCGGCCTGCGGGTTTTCGCCATAGGTAACCACGCGGCGATCCTCGACGCGGCTTACCAGCGCCTGAACTTCCGGATGGTCGATACACATGACCCCGAACCCGTAAAACGGCACATTTTCCACAAAGGTCGTAAATGCCTCACGCACCTTGTCGAAAGAGCCATAGTGATCAAGGTGCTCAGGATCGATATTGGTCACCACAACCACATCGGCGGGCAGTTTCAGGAAAGTACCGTCGCTTTCGTCGGCCTCGACCACCATCCAGTCGCCTTCGCCCATGCGCGCATTGGTGCCATAGGCGTTGATGATGCCGCCATTGATAACCGTCGGATCAAGCCCTCCGGCATCAAGCAGGGTCGCGACCATCGAGGTTGTCGTTGTCTTGCCGTGTGTGCCCCCGATCGCCACGGCCTGGCGAAACCGCATCAGTTCGGCCAGCATTTCGGCCCGGCGAACGATAGGCAGCGAGCGTTCGCGCGCCGCAATCAGTTCCGGATTGCTGCCCTTGATCGCCGTTGAAACGACGACGACCCCGCATTCGCCCAGATTGTCAGCCGCATGACCGACAAAGACCTTGATCCCGCGATCGCGCAGGCGCTGCACATTGGCGCTTTCGGACTGGTCCGATCCCTGCACCTGATAGCCGAGATTGTGCAGCACTTCTGCAATACCGCTCATGCCAATGCCGCCAATGCCGATAAAGTGTACCAGGCCGATACTCGATGGCATTTTCATGGGCGTGTTCCTGATTCAATACTGCCGACAGATTGGTTCGAGGCAATAGCTTCCACGAGGTCGGCAAGCAAGAGCACCGCATCGGGCCTGCCGGCCGATCTGGCCGCCTCGGCCATGGTGCCAAGCCGGTCGGGCTCATCCATCGCCTTGCCGATAATGTTCGCGATCGTCTCCGCATCAAGAGTATGCTGCTGCTGGATTTCAGCACCGCCGGCAGCCGCCAGCGCCGCTGCGTTGGCTGACTGATCATGATCGAGCGCATGAGGGTATGGCACCAGAACCGCCGGCCTGCCGATTGCCGCGATTTCCGAAACAGTTGACGCACCCGATCGCGAGAAAATCAGATGTGCGTTGGACATTCGCACCGCCATATCATCGAAGAACGGCGATATCTCTGCTGCGATGCCCAGCTTTCGATAGGCATTTGAGACGGTATCCGCATCTTCGGGGCGGGCCTGTTGAACAACCCTCAGCCTGGCCTTTTGCTGAGCACTCAGCCGCGCAATAGCACCTGGCATCGCGTCTCCGAAAAAGCGCGCGCCCTGGCTGCCACCGAACACCAGCAGGCTAAAAACCTCTCCAGACCCCGATGGAGAATAGGGCAGCGCCGAAACGGATACGACATCGGGCCTCACCGGATTTCCGGTCGCGACGGTTTTTCCGGCATAAGGGCCGCCGGCGGCCAAAAACCCGCCGGCGATCGCATCGACCCTGGGTGCAAGCGCCTTGTTGGCACGGCCCATCACGGCGTTTTGCTCGTGGATAATTGTTGGCACATTGCGCCTTGTCGCAGCATAGACCGGCGGCAGCGTTGGGTAGCCGCCGAACCCGGCAACCGCTTTGGGCTTTGTCCGGCCGATAACTCTGCCGGCCTCGCGAACACCCTTCCAGATGGTCCAAAAGGTCTTCAGCAGGGAAAATGGGTTCTTGCTGGCAAAAGTCGCCGACGGGATGATGAAGACTTCGTCTGCTGGAAACCTGTCCGCGTAGCGCTCCGCCCTGTCATCGGTCGCCAGATAGATGATCCAGCCCCGCTGTTTTAACTCATGCGCCAGTGCTTCAGCCGGAAACAGATGACCGCCGGTTCCACCAGCTGAGAGTAGTATCGAACCAGTCATGGTCTAACCCGCGTGAATGGACCTGGAAATGATCGGTATTGCAGGCGGTTTGCGCCGTTCGGGCCGCTTGCGGGTCAAGGCGAGCACCATTCCCATTGAGATGGCGACAGCCACCAGAGACGATCCGCCATAAGACACAAAAGGCAGCGTCATGCCCTTGGCCGGCATCAATTGCAGATTGACACCCATATTGATGATCGCCTGAAAACCGAACAGCACGACCAGGCCTGAAATCGCATAGCGCGAAAAATCATCCTCGCGCTTAAGCGCAACCTTCAATCCACGCAGCACAACAAAAGCAAACAGCCCCAAAATGATAAAGCACAAGACGATGCCGAATTCCTCGGCGGCCACAGAGAAGACGAAGTCGGTATGGCTGTCTGGAAGAATGCGTTTTACCGATCCCTCGCCCGGGCCGCGCCCGAACCATCCTCCATTGACAATCGCCTCCCGGCCCATATCGACCTGAAAATTATCGCCTTCGCCGGTAATGAAGCGGTCGATACGACCGGTCACGTGGGGAAAAAACGAATAGGCCATCACCGCGCCGCCAATCGCCGCCGATCCGAGCAATATAATCCAGAACCAGGGCATGCCCGCCATGAAGAACATGGCTCCCCAGGTACCGGCAACCAAAATGGTCTGACCGAGATCCGGCTGGGCAACCAGCAATGCAGCGACAAGGCCAAGCAACAATATGGCAAACAGATTGCCGGGAATGTCGGGCTGGCGTTTGTGCTCGGCAAAGAGCCACGCGCAGATCACCACAAAAGCAGGTTTCAAAAATTCCGACGGTTGCAGCGACAGGCCGGCAATCGACAGCCAACGCCGCGATCCCTTGACTTCAAGGCCGACATAAAGCGTGGCAATCATTGCCACGATTGACCCGAGCAGCATGATCAGCGCCAGGCGCCGGACCTGCCTTGCCGTCAGAAACGAGACGGCGATCAGGGTCAAAATTGCCGGAATCATGAAAATGATCTGCCGTGTGACGAAATGATAGCTGCCAAGGCCGATGCGTTCCGCCACCGCCGGACTGGCTGCAAAAGACAAGACCACGCCAAGTCCCATCAGGCATAAAAACGCAGCCAGAAACCATCGATCGACGGTCCACCACCAGTTTGCGGCCGGGCTTCGGTCGATCCGGCTTACCATCAACTGCTCCCCTTGATTTTCTGGAAACCTTCAAGCGCCGCCACGACGGATTTGAAGTTTTCTCCCCGCACTTCAAAATTTCTAAACTGATCGAAACTCGCACACGCAGGCGATAACAACACCACTGATTCGCCGCTTATATCATGGGCGGAATCCTTCACAGCATGGTTAACAGCCTGTTCAATCGTGCCTGAAATCTCATAACGAACCGTTTCACCGAGAAAAGATGAAATTGAAGGCGCCGCCTCGCCGATCAGGTAGGCTTTGGCAACATGTTTCAAATATGGCCGGACGGCGTCGAACCCACCATCCTTTTGCAATCCGCCGGCAATCCAGTAGATGTTTTTGTAGCTTGCAAGCGCGGTCGCCGCCGCCTCCGCATTGGTTGCTTTTGAATCATTGACGAACAAAACCTGCCCGACATGCCCAACCTGTTCCATGCGATGAACAAGCCCCGGAAAGCTTGTGAGCCCAGAACTGATTTCTTCATTATCAAGCCCGGCCGCACGGCATGCCGCAACAGCAGCCAGCGCATTTTGCAAATTATGATTGCCGCGCAGT
Organism: Rhizobiaceae bacterium; assembly: GCA_963669455.1. GTDB lineage: Bacteria > Pseudomonadota > Alphaproteobacteria > Rhizobiales > Rhizobiaceae > JAWKWH01. The sequence goes on along the minus strand of OY770026.1, from coordinate 1,781,934 downwards.
GAGCCGATTGTATCAAGCGATGCGATGATCCCGGCCTTACCGTCCCCCACCTCGATCAGTTGCCCGTCATGCCCGTAAAATCCATCATCCGGACGGGTTTTGGTCGAGATCGCCGAAACCGTGCGCCCCGCCAGCCGCAACCGCTCGGCAATAGCCGCACAATGGGAATCATCGATTGAGACAATAGCGTAGCCCGCATCGCTCAAAAGCCTCGCCTTAACCTCGCCATAGTGCGCCATGGTCCCGTGGCGGTCCAGATGATCAGGCGTCAGATTGAGCAGGATACCGACATCCGGCGCTATCGAGGGCGCCAGATCGATCTGATAGGAGGAACACTCAACCACATAGAACCGATCCGGTTTTAGCGGATCAAGCGTCAGCACCGCCCGGCCGATATTACCCCCCATCTGAACGTCGCGGCCACTTTCACGGATGATGTGGGCAATAAGGGCGGTTGTCGTCGATTTGCCGTTTGTCCCGGTGATCGCGATGAACGGAGACGCCGAGCCGGCGTGTTGACGCGAAAAAATCTCTATGTCGCCAATGACAGGAATGCCGGCCTTGGCCGCCAGTTCCACCGTCCAATGGGGTTTTGGATGCGTGAGCGGAACGCCGGGCGACAAAACCAGTGCTGAAAACCCGCTCCAGTCGGCATCGCGCAAATCGGCGCAATCGATGCCTTCGCGTTTGGCGACATCCACGCTTGCCGGATTGTCGTCGAATGCAAGAACCCCAGCGCGCCCTGAAAGCAGCGCCCGGGCGGTGGCCAGTCCGGACCCGCCAAGCCCGAACAGCGCAACACGGCTGCCCGCAAAGGATGTTGCAGCAATCATCTGAGCTTCAGCGTGGACAGCCCAATCATCGCCAAGATCAGCGCGATAATCCAAAAGCGGATGACGACCTGGCTTTCGGTCCAGCCGAGTTTTTCAAAATGATGGTGGATCGGTGCCATCAAAAATACCCGTTTGCCCGAAAGTTTGAACCACGATACCTGAATGACGACCGACAGAATCTCGACAACGAACAGTCCGCCGACAATCGCCAGCACAATCTCATGCTTGGTGGCAACCGCAACCGTACCGATCAGACCGCCAAGGGCGAGAGAACCGGTGTCGCCCATGAAAATTGCCGCAGGCGGTGCATTAAACCACAAAAACCCCAGGCTGGCGCCGATGACCGCCCCCAAAACGACGGCCAGTTCGCCGGAGCCAGGAACAAAATGGATCTGCAGATAATCTGCAAATACCGCGTTGCCGGACAGATAAGTTATGATGCCGAAAGTGGCCGCGGCAATCATGACCGGCACGATTGCCAGACCGTCCAGACCATCGGTGAGATTGACCGCATTGCCCGCCCCCACCATCACGAAGCAGGCAAAGGGGATGAAAAACCAACCCAGATTGATCACGAACTCCTTGAAGAACGGGAAATTGACCGAGGTGGAAAACGGTTCCTTGCCGTTTTGGATGATAATCCAGGCGGCAACGGCTGCGATAATGAACTCAGCCAACAGCCGTGCCTTGCCGGAAAAGCCCTTGTGCGATTGCTTGGTGACCTTCAGATAGTCATCGTAAAAACCGATCGCTCCAAACCCGACGGTGACCATCAAGATAACCCAGACATAGATGTTGGTCAGATTGGCCCAAAGCAGGGTCGAGATGATGATCCCCGTCAGGATCATCAATCCGCCCATGGTTGGTGTTCCGGCTTTCTTGAAATGAGTTTGCGGCCCGTCGGCGCGGATCGGCTGACCGCGCCCCTGCCGTAGGCGAAGCGATTTGATAATCATCGGGCCGAACATAAAGACGATCAGCGCAGACGTAATCAGCGCCCCGCCGGTTCGAAATGTGATATATCGAAATACATTCAAGACCGACAATTGATCGGCGAATTCAACCAGCATTGTGAACATGCTAACTATCCTCTGTCGCTTCGCCACCATTGATCGGCAAGAACTGTCTTCCGAAACGGATTGGTGATTGCCAGCCAGCGCTAAATCTGATTCTCCCTAGGCGGATACCTCTTTACCAGCGCATCTACAATCTTCGAAAAACCGATTCCATTGGACGATTTGATCATCACGGCATCTCCCGGGTGCACCGCAGCCACCAAAAGCTCGCCAAGTTCGCAAGGGTCCGCCCGGTATTCGGTCTTGATTGCCGGCGAAAGCTTGTCGGCCAGCGCCTGCATTTCATGTCCCCCCAGAAACACCAGCTCCACTGTCGCATCCATCACCGCCTTTGAAAGCCCCGCATGAAGCTTGGCAGACTGACCGCCAAGCTCGAGCATATCGCCCAATACGGCAATCCGCCTGCCCCCGTCCGGAATGGAAACGGATTTTAGTAAATCCAGCGCCGCAGCCATTGATGCGGGATTGGCATTGTAACTCTCGTCGATAAGGATGATTTCCCCGTCGCGATGGGCAAGGACAATCCGCTTGCCCCGCCCAGCTTCGGCGGCAAACCCGGCAAGCGCCTTGATGGCCTTGTCCATATTCGCCCCGGCCAGCTGCACAGCCCCCAGCACCGCAAGCGCATTTTGAGCCATATGCCGTCCCGTCGCGCCAATTGAAAACTCTCTGGTTTTCCCGTCGATCTTGACCTTCACAAAACTCTGATCGTCTCCGCCTTCATAAGAAACCAGCTTCACATGTGCCTGACGATTGGCGCCGAAGCCATGGATATGCATTACGTCCGCGGCAAGGGCTGCCTTTTCAAGCCGCTTCCAGCGCTTATCATCCCGGTTGATCAAGGCGTGGCCGCCCCGGACAATGCCCTCGAAAATTTCCGCCTTGGCGTCGGCAATCTCGCCCAAATCCTTGAAATGTCCGAGATGCGCCGCAGCAATCAGCGTGATAATGGCGATGTCCGGCTTTACCAGCTTCACCAGCGGACGAATTTCGTTCGGATGGTTCATTCCGATTTCAAACACACCGAATTCGGCATCCTCCGGCATGCGCGCCAGGGTGAGCGGAACACCCCAGTGATTGTTGAAGGATTTGATGGAGGCATGTACCTTGCCGCAAGGCTCCAGCGCATGGCGCAGCATCTCCTTGGTGGTCGTCTTGCCGGCCGAACCGGTAATCGCGATCACTTTGGCCTTTGACCGCTTGCGCGCCGCTGCGGACAGCCGCTCCAGCCCTTTCAAAACGTCGCGCACCACAATCATCGGCACTTTCAACCGGCCAAGACCGGCAAGCCTGTCTTCCGACACAACCAGCAACCCGGCACCGTTGGCCATCGCCGCCGTGGCAAAATCATGTCCGTCAAAACGGTCCCCCTTAATGGCGAAAAAGGCCTCGCCCTTTTTCAAGGAGCGGCTGTCGATCGAAATTCCCGTCACACCGTCCGGCACATCCCCGACGGGACGCCCGCCCACGGCAGCCACCATCGCATCGCATGTCCACAAAAGGGTCATGCCCGAGCTCCGGTAAGAATGGCGCGAACGTCCTCGTGATCTGAAAACGGCAGCGTTTCTGCTCCAATGGTCTGGCCGGTTTCGTGCCCCTTTCCCGCAACAATCAACGTGTCACCCGCCTCAAGCATTGAAATAGCCCGGGCAATAGCCTGATGGCGGTCTGCGATTTCAATTGCGCCAGGCGCCGCCTCCAATATGGCCGCCCGGATTGTTTCAGGCGCTTCGCTGCGCGGATTATCGTCGGTGACAATCACGATATCGGCCATGTCGGCGGCGATCTCGCCCATCAGCGGACGTTTTCCCTTGTCCCGGTCGCCACCACAGCCGAAAACCACGACAACGCGCCCGGTGGTAAATGGCCGAACCGACTGCAACACATTGCGCAAGGCATCGGGCTTGTGCGCATAATCCACATAGACCGGTGCGCCATCGGCTGTCGTGCCGGCAAGATCGAGCCGTCCCGGCGCACCCTCAAGCGTCTCCAACGCCGAAAGCGCAATCTGGGAATCCGTACCGGTCGCGATTGCCAGCCCGGCTGCCACAAGCGCGTTGGATATCTGAAAATCGCCGGCAAGCGGCAAAACGAACTCGGTGATCTGACCATCTATGGCCACTTCCACACGTTGGCGGTGGCGCTCATGCTCCACCCGCTTCAACGTGATAAATGAACCGCTCCGCCCGACCGTCAGCACATCAAGCCCGGCAGCACGGACCGCATCCTCTGTCCTTTTGGACCATTCATCATCTGAAAAAATCACCGCCGGCAATCCCTTCGGCAGCAGCGTATCAAAAAGGCGCAGCTTGGCCCGGTGGTAATCGGCCATATCCCGGTGATAGTCCATATGATCACGGCCAAGATTGGTAAACCCTCCGGCCAACAGCCGCACCCCGTCAAGCCGCCTCTGATCGAGACCATGGCTTGAGGCCTCCATCGCCGTGTGCGTCACGCCCGCCTCGGCAAGGCCGGTCAGCAGCCGATGCAGCTCGACCGGATCAGGCGTGGTGAGCGATCCGTAATCGCTGCGCCCTGGCGCCTCAACCCCGGTGGTGCCGATACTGGCCGATTGCAGATGTGCGTGCTGCCAGATCTGGCGGGTAAATGCCGCCACCGAGGTTTTGCCGGCTGTCCCGGTCACCGCGACAATTGTCTCCGGTTGCCGCCCATAAAATCGCGCCGCCGTCAGGGATAGCGCCCGGCGCGGATCGCTGACTTTAAAAACCGGGATAGTTGTCTGATCGATATCTGCATTGAGCGATGCGACGATCGCCGAGGCCCCTTTGGCGACCGCATCGCCAACAAAGGCGGCCCCATCGGATTTTGAACCCTGCAAAGCGGCAAAGAGAAAGCCGGGCTTGACCTGTCGCGAATCAGAAGTAACCCCCGAAATTTCCATTTCAGCGTCTTGATCGCCGTCAAACGGCAGGATTCCGGCAAATTCCGCTAATTTCATCGTGTTTTGGAGCGTCCCTCAACTCATACCGCTTTCATAGCAAAACGGTCACTGATGCGATATCAGCAGGGCCTTACTTTTGTGGTCAAATTCAGGCTTGACCCCAAGCAGCGACGCAGACCGGCTGATAATATTGGCAACCGTCGGCGCTGCATTCAATCCAGCCGTCGCACCAATACCCTCTTTCTCAGACTTGGGCTCGTCGAGAATGACCAGAACCACATATTGCGGGTCATTGAGGGGAAAGGCTGCCAAAAATGCGTTGAACCGTTTGCTGGAAGAATAACGCCCGTTGACGACCTTTTCGGCAGTCCCCGTTTTCCCGCCGACAAAATAGCCGGGAACATTGGCCCGCCGCCCTGATCCCTTTTCCACATTAAGGCGAAACAAATAGCGCATGGCATTGCTCGTCTTAGGGTCGAGGACCTGTTTGGCCACCAGCGCCGCCTCGCGCTTCGAGCGCGGCAGGAATGTCGGCTGGATCAGCTTGCCACCGTTGAGCAACGCAGCCGCAGCCACAGCGGTCTGAAGCGGCGTGGTCGCCATGCCATGGCCGAAGGAGATGGTAATCGAATGCAGTTTCTTCCATTCTTTCGGCTCGGTCGGACGCGCCACCTCGGGCAGTTCAGTGTCAAGCCGGTCCAACAGCCCTATCCGTTGCAGAAATGAACGATGCCCCCTGGTGCCAATCCTGTCGGCCATTTTGGCGGTACCGATATTTGACGAATAGATAAAAATTTCAGGCACGGACAACCACCGGCGCTTGCCGTGAAAATCGTTGATCGTATAGCGGGCGATACGAATGGGCTTGCGCGCATCGAACTTGTCGCCCAGATGCACCTTGCCTGAATCAAGCGCCATCGCGGTGGTAAATGTCTTGAACGTTGACCCCATCTCGAAAACACCGGCCGACATCCGGTTGATCCGGTCTTCTTTCTGCGCGTTGAAGGGGTTGTTCGGATCGTAGTCAGGCAGGGACGACATCGCCACGACCTCACCCGTGCGCGCATTGAGCACCACCGCACCGGCGGCAATGGCACGGTAGCGTTCCATCGCTCTGGCCAGCTCGTCACGCACAATGTGCTGAACGCGCAAGTCGATCGACAGGCGGACCGGTTCGAGATCCGTACCGGCCGTCAAACCGGCATCCTGCAATTCGGCAAACCCCCGGTCGTCGATGAACTTCTCCATACCGGCGGTGCCCTGGTTGTCGATATTGACCAGACCGAGCACGTGGGATGCCGTCGGACCGCCTGGATAAAACCGCCGCTTTTCGGTACGGAAACCGATACCGGGAATGCCAAGTTTCTGGATTTCGTTTTGCTGGCCTGGCGTCAGTTCCCGTCGCAACCAGGCAAATCCGGCGCCGCTGCGCAGCCGGCGATAGGTCGTGTTAATATCGAGATCCGACAGCACGGTGGCGATCTGTTCCACCGCCTCGTCAGCATCCACGATACGACGCGGTTCAGCAAACAGCGAGGCCGTCTTGATATCAGTTGCCAGCACTTCACCGTTGCGGTCGATGATATCCGGACGTGAAACGAGATTACGGTCGACGCTCGCGGTCGGACGGAGGTCAAGATCGGTGGCGCCAAGAAAAACCAGGCGCCCGCCGATCGTCGCGAAAGCGATCGCAAACAGCGCCATTGTGATGAACAGACGATAGCGCATGCGCGAACCGGTCGATTTCATCACCCCTTCAACGACAATCGGGACTGCCGGATCAGGGCCTTGCGTTTGTTTTTTGCGCGGAAGCAATGGTTTCATTGCGAGATGCCGCCTGTAATTGTGCCATCTCTCGGCGTCGCGTCTCCTGCCATGCCGCCAAGCGGTTTCGACAAAATATCCTCTATCTCCAAAGGCGCGGCCGGAAGATCGGAAATCTCGATAATCTGGTGGGCCTCAACCGGCTTGAGCTTGAGTTCGGCGCGGTAGATTTCTGACAGACGCTGCAACCGCGCCGGCTGGGTCAACAGGCTCCAATCCGCCTCCAGCACGTCAATCGTCTCCTGCTCGGTGCGGATATCGGTCCTGATTTTCCGGATTTCGGCGAATTGCCGCTCGGCATCATGCTTGGTTTTGTAGGTAAAGGCCGCAGCCGACACCATGACGGCAATCAGCACCATGTCGACGGTTCTGAACATATCAAAACCCTCCATCGGCGAGAACCGGCAGTCTGGGCAGTCCGAAAATCGACAGATCCGGTTTCTGCTGAGGCGCCGGCAAACGCCGTGCTGAACGCAGTTTCGCCGACCGCGCACGCGGGTTGGCGGCCACCTCTTCATCCGACGCACCGCGAACGCCACCCGTCTTTTCAAAAGATGGCGGAATGTGCGCGATGGCCGGCATGTGCCGGGACCCGGAAGCGGCAGATGACCGGTTGGCGATGAACCGTTTGACGATCCGGTCTTCCAGTGAATGAAACGTCACCACCACGAGGCGTCCGCCGGGTTTTAAAACCCGCTCGGCTGCAAAAAGCGCCCGGGCCAGTTCGCCAAGCTCGTCATTGACGAAAATCCTGAGCGCCTGGAATATACGGGTTGCCGGATGGATCTTGTCGCCGGGCCTGCGCCCCACAATCGCTTCCACGGCGGCGGCCAGTTGCGCGGTGGTCTCAAATGGCTTTTCAGCGCGCAGGGCCTCCAGACGCCGTGCAATGCGGCCGGCATGGCGTTCTTCGCCGTAAAATCCGAATATCCGCGCCAGATCGCCGGGTTTGAAATTGTTGATGACATCGGCGGCGCTCACGCCGGCTTTGGCCATGCGCATGTCGAGCGGTCCATCATGCCTGAATGAAAATCCCCGCTCCGGCTGATCGAGCTGCATCGATGAGACGCCGATATCGAGCACCACCCCATCGACCGGTCCACCGGCCGCGATATCAAGCTTTGAAAACGCGCTTTCCACCAGCCTTAGCCGGCCATCGGCCTCGCCGGCCATCGCCCTGCCCGCTTCAATCGCTTCAGGATCGCGGTCGATAGCAATAACATCGGCACCATGTTCCAAAAGCGCCCTTGTATAGCCGCCGGCGCCAAACGTGCCGTCAATGAGGATTTCGCCCGCTGACGGCTCGATCGCCTCGATGACTTCGGTGAGAAGAACAGGGATATGGCGAACCGGTCCGCCACCAGCACGATCAGTCGTGCCAGGGTCCGCCATCATCCCTTTTCTCCACCTGACCGCGCCTCGACCGCGGCTTGACGAAGTTTTAGCAACCGTTCGCGCACCGACGCGGCCTGCACCGCCAATTTGTCGGGATGCCAGATCTGAAAGAAATTCCCCCGCCCCAAAAACGCCACCTCGCCGGTAATACCCGTCTGCTGGCGCACGAAATCGGTCACCGCAATCCGCCCGTCCCGGTCGAGTTTCAAAAACGCGCTGTTGCCGTGCACATGAAACGACATATCGTCGGCCAGCTGCAAAAACGGGTCTTCCCTGGCCATGCGCTCTTCGTAGCGGTCGAGCAAATCCATGCCCCCCACATCGAGCGCGGGCACATCGAGAGCTGCCAGCGCGTAGAGCTCTAAATAGCCCCTCTGCTGCAAGACCGAGCGAAAATGTGCAGGTACCGAGACCCGCCCCTTGGCGTCGATCCGATTGACTGCACTCGACACAAAACGGTCCATCACTCAAACCTGCAACCCTTGCACTCCCGAAAAAACCAACGTCATCTCCGGCTCCCCGACGCCATGATCGGATCAAGTCCTGATCTTGCCAGCCGCAAACGTCCGCCCCCCCGTTCCAGAGACATCGCGCCGGAAGCACAATGCCGGCGCAAATTGCGCGGCGTTCAAGCGCTGATCCGGCTTTTGGGATAACATGGGCAAATATGGGCGTCAACGGGATTTACCGACACAAACAGTCCACAAACCGGGAAATTCCGGCAATTTGGGTGATCAACCCCTTTATCGGATTTTAACCTTAAGGAAGCGTTAGGTTATGAACTCATCAACAGGCTGCAATCCGCGATTCTCACGATGCAAAACAGGCTCGGTCGAAAAAATTGCCAGCTGGCCTGTAAGCCGGGTTCTGTATGGCCTGCGCCCGAAAGCGCAAACGTGGTGGCCATTCCTCTTGAGCGGACATTGCTGTCCACCTCGTGCAACCTACCCGGATGGCAGGGCCGGAAACAGCCCCGACAGGGTTTCCCCTGCCGCACCATCCCTATTCGGTTTTGCTCCCGGCGGGGTTTGCCATGCCGCTTCCGTTGCCGGTCGCGCGGTGGGCTCTTACCCCACCCTTTCACCCTTGCCCTGGCGGATACCTTGCGGTGAACCGCCGGGTGGTTTTCTTTCTGTGGCACTTTCCCTGGGGTCGCCCCCGCCGGACGTTATCCGGCGCCGTGTTTCCATGGAGCCCGGACTTTCCTCACGTGCCTGTGTTTCCACCATGGCGCGTGCGGCCACCCGGCCAGCTGGCGAAGATGTCATAGCCGAGCACGGGCAGGAATAAAAGCAAAAGACGACCGCACTCTGATTTGCCAAAGCGTATCTTGCTTAAATATTTGCCTGTCACATTTCTGTAATAGATCATTATTAAACGCATGCGGCTGGAACGGGAGACGGGTATGAGCGACCAAACAACGTCAAGACAGCTTGCCGCTGAAGGCATCGGCACGGGTTTTTTGCTCGCCACTGTCGTCGGTTCCGGCATTATGGCCGAAAACCTGGCGGGCGGTAATGTGGCGATCGCTCTTTTGGGCAACACGATCCCGACAGGCGCGATACTCGTTGTTTTGATCACCATGCTCGGGCCGATTTCGGGCGCCCACTTCAACCCCGCTGTCACCTTGGCGTTCTGTCTGCGCCGCGATATCGCCGCGCCCAAGGCGGTTGCCTATGGTGCCGTCCAGATCGCCGGTGGTCTGCTGGGCGTCTGGGCAGCCCATCTGATGTTTGCCGAACCGGTGTTCCAGGCATCGCAGACGGCCCGGACCGGTGGAGCCCAATGGTTTGCCGAGGCGGTCGCAACCTTTGGGCTGGTGTTTACGATTTTTGCCACGTTGAAGGCAAAACCCAACGCCGTTGCCATGGCCGTCGGTCTCTACATCACCGCTGCCTACTGGTTCACCGCATCGACATCCTTTGCCAATCCCGCCGTGACGATTGCCAGAGGTTTTTCCGACACATTTGCCGGTATCCGTCCTGTCGATGTCGCAGGCTTCGTGGCAGTGCAGATGATCAGCGCAGTCGTTGCATGGGCGTTTTGCCGCTGGCTTCTCGCCGGCGATGAACAATAATATTACCGTGTCCTATTTAAAATGGAATTGTTTGACCACTCTTTCGGTCAAGCCTATTGGGCAGGCAGATATTTTAGAAAAAAGTCGCGCTGATTGCCGCCCATGACCTTGGCAATCACTGCATCGCTCATTCCCTGTTTTCTCAACTCGGCAGTTATCTGCCCAAGCTGAGAGACATCGATTTTGGTCGTCACTGCTCCATCGAAGTCCGACCCGAGAGCGATGTGATCTTCGCCTAGCAAATCCACCGCGGCGGTAAGCGCCTTGGCGATACCGGCCGGCGTATTGTCACATACGGCTCCCTTCCAGAATCCTATGCCGATCAAACCGCCTTTCTTGGCAACCTGAACCATCAACGCATCGGGAATATTCCGTTTCGTTTTGCAATGTCCATGAGTGCCGGTATGGCTGACAATGAGAGGTCTTGTGGCGATCTTCAGCGTGTCGCGCACCACCTGTTGCGATGAATGTGACACGTCGAGAAGAATCGACTTTTCCTCAATCCGCTTGACCACCTTTCGGCCAAAATCGGTCAGTCCGCCGTTTTTTGCGCCATGCAGCGAACCGCCAAGCGCGTTGTCGAAGAAATGATGCAGGCTCATCAGGCGAAAACCAGCATCATAAAGGCGGTCAACATTTGCGATCTCCCCCTCCAGAGCATGCGATCCTTCAGTTCCGAGCATGCCTCCGACAACCGGCTCTCCATTGTCGCGTCGCGCAATCAGCCTAGTCAGGTCACCGGCATTTCGGATGACCATCAACCGTTTGGGAGCGCGCTTTGCCGCGTCGGTAAGTTTGGACGCCTGATAGAGAGCCCGCTCGACAAGGCTGGACCATGTCCGCATCGGCCAAAGCTGGCTCATAGCAAGCAATGTAATATTGTCCCGCGCGTCGGCATTGTTGTGATTAGAATTGAGACCCGCCGGGGTTTTGGTCACAGTTGTAAAGACTTGTAAGCCAAGATTGCCTTCAACCATCCGCGGAATATCGACATGTCCCCTGTCGGCTTTGTCGAGAATGTCCCGCTTCCACAACAATGTGTCGGCATGCAAATCCGCTATGAACAGAGAATTATGAAATTCCGCAGTCTCTGCATCAAGCGCTGGCAGGTCCATATGTTCGACAACATTATACCGCCGTTCTGCAATAGCGGGCGCAAAGCTCAACAAGCCGACGCCGGCAAAGGCGATCAAAACGACAATTGTGGCAAGTATTTTTCGAAACATGGCAATAGATACCTTCGCTGTTTGTTGCGACAGAGAAGAGGCGCAATGATTCGATGCTAATACTAGATTGTGTCATTATGGCCGGCAACGCTGCAATTCGCGGCTAAAATCTCGACAAAGCGCGAACTGGTCACGCGCCGCGCATATGCCGCTTGACCTTGGCACAGTAGCGTGCCGAAATGCGGTTCATGCGCCGCGCACCATGCCCCGCATTGTATTTAAGGATCGTGCCGCATGTGGTGCCACCGCCAAGCTTGTATGCCTGGCCAAGATATTTCATGCCGTATTTGATGTTCTGTTCCGGCACATAAAGTCCCTTTGAAGAACCGGAATAGCCCATCAGCCGCGCGGTTGCCGGCTTGATCTGCATCAAGCCGATTTCACCGGCGCGCCCGCGAGCATTGGCCCGGTAATTACTCTCCACCTTGATAACCGCATGCGCCAGTTCCACCGGCACGCCATAGGCGCGGGCATAGCGCGCAACAAGCATCCCGTATTTCCGGTCGCTTGTGACCGGCCTGTTGATGCGCGTATTTGAAAACACGCGGGAAATCCATGATCCCGCCCCGCCGCGATCCGGTCCACTCCGGTTGACTAGGTCAACCTGCCGGTAGCCGTTCACGTCACCATGCGCCAGACGCCGGGCCAGCTGGTTTTCCTCTTGCCAGGTAAGGCGCCTGTCAGCCGATTGTCTTGTCTCATTAGGTTTTATGACACGTGAACGCCGGTCCTCGCGCCTGGCTGTACGCCTGGAGGATTTGATCGTTCGCTCCTGGGAAGCCACCAGCGCTGCTCGCAGTTTGCGAAAGCCGGCAGAGAAAACATAGCTCGATCGGGCACGCTCACCCGGGCGATCAACCCTTTTTTCAACCCGCTTTGCAATTTTGGCTTTCTTGCGTCTTTCAACACGTAGCGGTTTTGTAGCCGCATTGCCGGAATTACTCTTAAAATAGAGCCTAACACGCTGCATCAGCGATGGTCGCACTTTTTGCGGGCGCTCGTCTTCATAACTGCCCTTGAAAAACAGACCCGGTTTGCCGTTGCCATCCCGATCAAATGCCGATCGAAAAGCGTGAAAAAAATCACTGCCCTTGGAGGCCTGAACAAGTTTAAATTCCGTTGGACGGGGCGCTTCCCGCGCAATTCCCGAAAAAGCAACAACACTGAATGCCAGTGTCAGTACGAGTGTATTTTTGAATTTCATTTACACTTTGAACTCAACATTAATACGGTTCCCCAACCGTATTGACTCCATCTCAGTGGCTTGAGCCGAACTCCGCACATCCACCCTTCACAACCGCCGCTAAATAACGATAAGCGCACAACAATATGCCGCCGCAAGTCACATTGCGTGACGAAGTGTTACAAGACGGCCAGTCAGAAGCCGGCTTTGTCGCGCCCGGAGGTTGGTGCGGGCATCGTGCTCAACAGGTTCTGCAATGTTTCCATCGTTGACGCATCCGCCAGCCCGTCGACCCTGGCTGGGCGAAAATGGCGCTGAAACGCATCGACAGCCTTTCGCGTCGCCTCGTCGTAGCAACCGGTCCTCTCGACACCATAGCCATAGGCCGACAACATGAATTGCAGCCTGTCGACTACTGAGCCTTCAACACCTGGCTCCAGCACATCGCCTGGCCTGCCAGGCGGAACAGGTTCGACGAAATGGCCGATACCGGCCTGGTGAAGCCTGACCCATGGAAATTTTTCTCCAGGATCAATCTTGCGCCCGGGCGCCACGTCGGAATGGGCAAGGACACAATCGCTTGGAATGTCATGACGCTCGATGATCCCGCTGCAAAGGCCGATCACGCTTGCAATCTGCTGTGCAGGGAAATCGGGATAGCCGAACCCGTGCCCCGGATTGACGATTTCGATGCCAATAGACGCGGAGTTGATATCGTGTTCACCCCGCCAGACGCTCGCGCCGGCATGCCAGGCCCGGTGCTGCTCCGAAACGAGTTGCACAACCCGCCCGTCTTCATGCACCACATAATGGCTCGACACCTGGGATCGCTTGTCGCAAAGCCATTCTTCGGCCGCCTGGCCGCTTTCCATACCCGTATAGTGTAGCAGCAATATCCAGGGGACGATCCCGCTGCGCCGCTCGCCGAAATTAGGTGACATGTGGCTATCGGCACCGCGATGATCGACCGTCAAACCGGTCATAAAATCGCTTGCCCCGCAATGATCGCGGTATAGGCCGCATTGATCGCTGCAAGCCGTTCATTGGCAATTGCATGAAACTCTTCAGGAACGCCACGCCCGATCAACAGGTCAGGGTGATTTTCCATCACCAGTTGCCGGTAGCGCCGGCGAATGTCGTCGCGCGAAGCATCCTGATCAAGGCCAAGCACCAAATACGGGTCGCCGCCCTCGCCGATCGAATGCCGCGCTGCCAGCCGCCTGAAGTGCACCTCATCAAACTGAAAGATCTCCGCCACGCGGTTTAAATAAACATATTCGCGCTCATGGATCGCGCCATCTGCTTTGGCGATGTGAAAAAGGCCGTCAAGTATGTCTTCCAAAAACGGGCAGTTCATTTCCCCCGATCCACACAGCCGCGCCATGCGTTCAGCATAGGCTTCAAAGCCCGCCACATCGGCTTTCGCAAGATTATAGACCCGGGCGACATGCTTGGTATCTTCGGCAGGAATTTCGAAAATTTCCTGAAATGCCCGCACCTCATCCGGCGTCACCACACCATCTGCCTTGGCCATCTTTGCCGACAGGGCAATCATGGCAACCGAAAATGAGACACGCCGGCGCGTCTCAGGATCGCCTTCAAAAACAGTGCGCACGGTTTCGACCACGCCCGAAAGCGCGGCGCCTGGAATGCGCGAGACAAACTCACCGATTCGGGCCCAAATCGACATGGCCGCCTTTTAGAACAATTTGCGCCTGGGTTGAACCACTCAATCATGGCATATCGATGTGTGATCACGTACTGGTTGGGACACTTCGCCACCGTGGCGATCGACGATTTGCGCTGACACAACCGACGACTGGACGGAAATCGCCTTGATCCAAAAGCAATCACCCGCCCTTGGACTGATCCTGGGTTTGATCGGCATAGTGATCTTTGCAGCGACACTGCCTGCCACCAGGCTGGCATTGGACAGCTATTCGCCCTGGTTCATCACCCATGGCAGGGCTGTTATCGCCAGCATTTTAGCAGCCGCAACCCTCATGGCCTTTCGCAGGCCCTTTCCACGCAACCATGCAATTGGACTTGCGATGGCCGGCCTGCTGCTCGTTTTCGGCTTTCCCGGGTTCATGGCCATCGGAATGCAAACAGTCGACGCCAGCCATGGCGGTGTGGTGCTCGGCATACTGCCCTTGGCCACCGCCGTGTTCGCAGCCTTGCTGGCGGGGGAAAAACCTTCTCCACTGTTTTGGATTTGCGGAATTGCCGGTACGGTTCTTGTCGTGGTCTTTGCTCTTCGCGACCATGATATGCAGCTAACGACGGGTGATACCTGGTTGTTCCTTGCCGGATTGTCTGCAAGCCTCGGCTACGTCATTTCGGGCCGGCTAGCCCGGTTCATGCCCGGTTGGGAAGTGATTTCATGGGCACTCGTCCTCACCTTGCCCGGTTCACTGGCTGGCACGTTTTGGACATGGAACAGCGAGTTTTTGAACGCTTCAACCGGGGCGTTCGTGGCCTTTGTCTATCTGGGGCTTGGCTCGATGTTTTTGGGCTTCTTTGCTTGGAACACGGGATTGGCAACCGGCGGCATAGCCCGTGTCGGGCAAGTGCAATTGCTGCAGACATTCATAACCATCGCCATCGCCGCTTTTTTACTGGGCGAAACCATAACTCTCGAAATGATCCTGTTTGCTACGGCAGTGGTTGTAGTTGTTGCCATCGGCCGCCGGGCCCGAATAGCGCTCTAGCGCCAATCGGCAAGGATCATGTCGGCTGCCCGCTCGCCGACCATCATTGCAGGCCCGTTGGTATTGCCTGTGGTTACAGTCGGAAAAACCGATGCATCGGCAACCCTGAGCGCTTCAACGCCATGGACCTTCAATTTTGAATCGACCACCGAACGGCCAGCATCATCGCCCATTCGGCAGGTTCCGCACTGATGGAACACCGTCCAGGCATTCTTGGAACAGTAATCCATGATTTGCTTGTCGGAGACCACGTCGTCCCCAGGGCGTATTACCCTTTCAATCACCACATCAAACGCGGGCATTCCGGCAATTTTGTCGATCAGCCTCGCACCCGTGATCATCAATTGCCTGTCATGTTCCGTGGAAAGATAATTTGGATGCATTTCCGGTGCTTCAAGCGGGTCGGGCGAACGGATTTGCAGATAGCCGACACTGGTCGGGCGGCATGGATTGAAGCCGAGCAGAAAGCCGGGAAACGGGTCCGGGCTCATCAATGGCCGCGTTCCCGGCGGCGCGCGCGTGTAGCTGACAGGGGAAAAGTAAAGCTGCATGTCCGGCCGCTCAAGCTCGGGCCTGGAGCGGACAAATCCTCCGGCCTGGTTGAGGCTCAAGGATAGCGGCCCGCCACGTGTCAGCAAATATCGCAGCCCCGCCCGAAGCTTGCCGAAAAGAGGCCGAAGTTCCCCGTTCAGCGTCGGAACCCTGGACCGATAGAGGTTATCAAGGCCGAGGTGATCCTGCAGATTTTGCCCAACCATCCCATTGTCATGCGTCACAGCGATGCCCAGTTTCTGCAACAGGCCGCCGGGCCCGATGCCGGACAACTGCAACAGTTGCGGCGAATTGATCGCACCACCCGACAGAACAACCTCACATCGTGCCCTGGCAGTCAGAACCCGTCCACTTTTGCGATACTCGACTCCGCTTGACCGCTTGCCGTCAAACATCACCCGCGTCACATGCGCGTTTGTTACGACCTTCAGATTATTCCTTTTCATGGCCGGACGGAGATAGGCCTGCGAGGACGACGCCCTGAACCCTGATTTGGTGGTGATCTGGTAGAGGGCGCCACCTTCCATCATTTCTGCATTATAGTCGGGATTAATGGCAAATCCGGCTTGCTCAACGGCCGTCAGATAAGTCTGACACAGCGGATGCGCATCACGGCTGATATCGGTTACACGCAAAGGGCCGCCGGCACCGCGAATGCCGTCATCGCCACCTTGCCAGTCCTCCATCCGTCTGAAAACCGGTGCAACATCAGACCAGTCCCAGCCTGTGGCCTGTTCTGCCCAGTCCTGATAATCGCCCGGATGCCCACGCACATAGACCATGGCATTGATCGATGAGGAACCGCCCAGCACTTTGCCCCGTGGCCAGTAGCTGCTGTTGCCAGCCAAGGCAGGGTCCGGCTCGGTCTCATACTTCCAATTAACCTTGGCATCGTAGTAAACCTTGCCATAGCCGATCGGAACCTTGATCCAGAAATTCCGATCCGAACCACCGGCTTCAAGCAGCAAGACGGTAAACCGACCGTTTTCGCTAATCCGGTTGGCAAGCACGCACCCGGCTGATCCCGCGCCAACAATGATAAAATCGAACTCGGTCATCGGCACCTGCCTTACCGAATGGAAAGCTATTGATGTCCAACTGGCACGCGCACACGATAAGGCGCTTCCAGGGAAGCGACAGTTTTTTTATCCAGCTTGATATCAAGGGCGGCAACTGCCTCCTCCAGCTGATAAAGCTTTGTCGACCCGACAATTGGTGAACTGATATAGTTTTTTGACAAAACCCACGCATAGGCCACCTGTGCCGGCTTAACCCCGAGACGGCCGGCAGTCTTGTGAACCCGGTCCAGCACGGCATAGTCGGCTCTCGAGCCAAAATAGTCTTTGCCCATCCTGTCGGTATTGCCCCGGTCTGTCGCCGTACCATCCTTTGGCCTGTTTCCGGCCAAAAACCCCCTGGCAATCGGCGACCACGGCACCAGGCCCACACCCTCGCTTTGACAATAGGGGATCATCTCGCGCTCTTCCTCGCGGTAGGCGAGATTGTAAAAATTCTGCATCGCAATGAACCGGGCAAACCCGTTTGCCTTTTGCATTTCGCGCAGCCTGGCAAACTGCCACGCCCACATGGAAGACGCCGCCAGATAGGTGACCTTGCCGGCACGAACCACCGCATCGAGCGCTTCCAGCATCTCTTCCGCCCCGGTCTCCGGGTCGAGCCGGTGAATATAGAGCAGATCGATATGATCAAGCTTCAAGCGCTTCAGCGATGCATCAACCGCCTCAATCACGTGCTTGCGCGACAGGCCGTTCAAATTGGGGCCATCACCCATAGAAAGACCGATCTTGGTCGCCACGACCACCTCATCGCGCCTAAAATATTCGCGGACCGCATCACCGGTGATTTCTTCGCTGACACCGCGCGAATAGTAGTTGGCCGTATCCAAAAAGTTGATCCCGGCATCGGCCGCGCATTTGAAAATCGGTTGCGCCTGCTCCTTGTCCAAAACCCAGGGATGGATTTCCCAGCCGGGCTCGCCAAAACTCATACAGCCGAGACAGAGCTTTGAAACCTTTACACTCGTCCCGCCGAGACGGACATATTGCATTTGTGAATTCCTTGTTGCCTATAATATTGCCGCACCACGAGCTGCCTGATCATATTGACCGGACAATGCCCTGAGCATCGCCGCGAGCGCTGAAATATCCTCGTCATCGAACTTGAGCGAGTTCAGGCTTGATATCAGTAATCCTTCGCGAATGTCGCGATAGCGCGCGCAGGCCCGTTTTCCGTCTTCCGTGACATTGACGGTCTTTTCCTTGCCGCGCCGGCCTGTCTTGATCAGCCCCAGACTTTCAAGCTTTTTCAGCGCATAGGCCACGACATGGGTGTCTTCGATGTTGAACATCATACACAGATCGGCCAGCGTCTTTTCACGATCGCGATGGTTGACCGTATGCAGGATCTGTACGTCAATCGGCTGCAAACCCGGCACGCCGGCCGCCGCCATACAGCGAACCATCCAGCGCTGAAACGCATTGCCGGCAACAGTCAGCGCAAACTCCATTTCCGAGATCGCCGGCATCGCGCCATCGGCAAGATGCGAAGCCGACACAATCGGACCGATACCATCACCGCTCTTTTCGGGTTTTTTCATTGCCAGCCTTGTCTCATTTGTATTTTATCGATAATTTATCGATGTTTTCGACATAAGCATCAATATAATGGCGATGGACCCGATGTCCATACCGGCAGGATAAAACCACATGGCCAGAGAAAAATGGGATTTTTGGATAGACCGTGGCGGCACATTCACCGATGTCATTGGCCGCGACCCCGATGGCGGCTTGCACTCGCGCAAACTGCTGTCGGAAAATCCGGAAGCCTATGCCGACGCCGCCATTCAGGGCATCCGCGATCTGCTTGGCGTCAGCGCCGGTGACGCAATCCCGTCTCATCTGATTGGCGAGGTCAAGATGGGCACCACCGTCGCCACCAACGCGCTGCTTGAGCGCAAAGGCGACCGCGTATTGCTGCTGATTACCAAAGGCTTCCGCGATGCGCTGAAAATTGCCTATCAGGCCCGGCCCGACATTTTCGCCAAGGAAATCATCCTTCCCGAACAGCTTTATGAGCGGGTGATTGAGGTCGACGAGCGCATCCATGCCGACGGCCATGTCGAGACCATGCCGAAACTGGACGAAATCGAAGCGGAGATATCAAAGGCGAAGGCCGACGGCATCGATGCGGTAGCCATCGTTTTCATGCATGCCTGGAACCATCCCGCCCATGAACTGATGGCGGCGAGCCTTTGTCACAATATCGGCTTCTCGCAGGTGTCGGTGAGCCACATGGTCTCGCCTCTGGTCAAGCTTGTTGGCCGCGGCGACACCACGGTGGTCGATGCCTATCTGTCCCCGATCCTGTCGCGCTATGTCGACCGGGTCTCAGCCGAGTTGGGAACCGATGATACCAGCAACGGGCCCCGTCTGAAATTCATGATGTCGTCCGGCGGATTAACCGCAGCCGACCTGTTTCAGGGCAAGGACGCCATCCTATCCGGCCCGGCCGGAGGGGTGGTCGGCATGGTGGAGACGGCGCGCCTTGCCGGCTTCGAAAAGGTCATCGGCTTCGACATGGGCGGCACCTCCACCGATGTGGCGCATTATGATGGCGACTATGAGCGCGCCTTCGACACCGAAGTTGCCGGCATACGCATCCGCGCACCGATGATGCGCATTCACACCGTCGCAGCCGGTGGCGGCTCAATCCTGCATCTAAATTCCGGCCGCTTTCAGGCCGGACCCGATTCGGCCGGCGCCAGTCCCGGCCCCGCATGCTATCGCCGCGGCGGACCGCTCGCGGTAACAGACGCCAACGTCATGCTGGGCAAATTACAGCCGCAGTTTTTCCCGGCAATATTCGGTCCGGATCAGGACCAGCCGCTCGACACCGGCATTGTCCGCGAAAAATTCGCCGCACTCGCCGCTGAGGCAGGCGACGGTCGAACCCCTGAAAATGTCGCCGAAGGCTTCATCACCATCGCGGTGGAAAACATGGCCAACGCCATCAAGAAAATTTCGGTCCAGCGCGGCTATGATGTCACCGAATATCTGCTCAACTGTTTTGGCGGCGCCGGCGGCCAGCACGCCTGTCTTGTTGCCGATGCGCTCGGGATGGAGGCGGTTCTGGTTCATCCCTTCTCCGGCCTGCTGTCTGCCTATGGCATCGGCCTTGCCGCCGTGTTCGCCTCGCGCAGCCAGGCCCTGGTCAAGCCGTTCGGCAACGAGAGCCTGATCGAAATTCGCGCCATGGCGGACCATTTGAGAAGGCGGTCTACAGGGAATTGAATGAACAGGGCATCGCCGACGACGACATCGCCTGGCGGCCAATCCTGCAATTGCGCTACGAGGGAACAGACACGGCGTTGCCGGTCCCGTTTGACGATTTCTCGTTCGACGCCGCCAGGGCCGACTTCGAGGCGGCCCACAAGGCGCAATTCGGCTTTATCTACGATGACAAGCCGCTGGTGGTCGAGGCAATCGATGTCGAAGCCATCGACATGCGCGACCAGGGCCGCGACGAAAGCGATCTGGCATGTGATCCGCGCGACGTCACCGATGGTGAGATGACGAGAATGTTTTATGACGGGACGTGGCGCGAAGCGGCTATCATCAAGCGGCATTCGCTCAAACCCGGCAACCGGATCAAGGGGCCCGCCCTGATTATCGAATCCCACCAGACCATCGTCGTCGAACCCGGCTGGCGCGCTGAAATCACCGCAAAAGACCATGTTTTGATGCGCCGCCACGAAAAGAAGGCGCACATGGCCGCAATCGGCACCACAGCCGACCCGGTGATGCTGGAAGTGTTCAACAATCTGTTTATGTCGATTGCCGAGCAGATGGGCGTGACGCTGCAAAACACCGCCTATTCGGTCAATATAAAGGAGCGGCTTGATTTCTCCTGCGCCGTCTTCGACCGCCATGGAGCACTTGTCGCCAATGCGCCGCATATGCCGGTGCATCTGGGCTCGATGGACCGTTCCGTCGAAACCATCATCCGGCTGAATGAGGGCGACATTCATCCAGGCGACGTGTTCGTCTTAAACGCGCCATATAATGGCGGCACGCATCTGCCCGACATCACGGTCGTCACGCCGGTCTTCGACGATGCGGGCGATGAAGTGCTGTTTTACACCGCCTCGCGCGGCCATCATGCCGACATAGGCGGGACGGCGCCGGGCTCGATGACGCCGCTTGCCACCTCAGTAGATGAGGAAGGCGTACTGATCGACAATTTCCGCATGATTTCGCGCGGAACCTTCCTGGAAGCCGAACTGGCAAAGCTGCTTACCTGCCACCCCTACCCGGTCCGCAATCTTCACCAGAACATCGCCGACCTGAAAGCGCAGGTCGCCGCCAATGAAAAGGGTGTTGCGGAACTTAAGAAAATGGTCGGTCATTTCAGCCTCGATGTGGTCGAAGCCTATATGGGCCATGTGCAGGACAACGCCGCTGAAAGCGTGCGCCGCGTGCTGGAGCAGCTTCCCGATGAGGCTAGCTGCCAATACCCGACCGATACCGGCCAGAAAATCTGCGTCAAAATCACGGTTGACCGGGCCAATCGTCAGGCAACGGTCGATTTCACCGGCACATCGCCGGTAATGGCAAACAATTTCAACGCGCCCGAACCCGTCGCCCGCGCCGCCGTGCTTTATGCTTTCCGCGTCATGGTCGAGGGCAATATCCCGATGAATGCAGGCTGTCTGAGGCCAATCAACATTATCATTCCTGAAGGCTGCATGCTCAGACCCGCCTATCCGGCTGCCGTCGTCGCCGGCAATGTCGAGACCTCGCAGCACGTCACCAATGCGCTCTTCGGCGCCATGGGCGCGATTGCCAATGCACAAGGGACGATGAACAATCTGACCTTCGGCAATGACAAATATCAATATTACGAAACCATCTGCTCGGGTTCCCCGGCCGGCCGGACCAATGCGGGCCGTGGTTTTAGTGGCACATCGGGTGTCCACACCCACATGACCAATTCACGCCTAACCGACCCGGAAATCCTCGAATTGCGCTTTCCGGTGCTGCTGGAGGATTTCCATATCCGCGAAAATTCTGGCGGCAAAGGAAGGTTTAAGGCCGGAGACGGGACCAGGCGCACACTTCGCTTTCTGGAAACGATGCAATGCGCCATCCTGTCTTCGCACCGTTCAGCCCCGCCGCGCGGACTTGACGGCGGCAGCGATGGCGAAGTTGGCAAAACCGAAATACGCAGGCTGGATGGTTCGACTGAAGAACTGAAAGCCTGCGATCAGACCGTGCTTAAAGCAGGCGAAGCCGTAATTGTCACCACGCCAACACCGGGAGGGTTTGGGAAGGCCAAACCCCCTGCTTAAACTCACTTCAGGTCCTTAAGGTAAGTCTCAACTTCTTGGTGCCACAAGGGCGGAATGTTGATGACATGGTGGCCGTTATTTTCGCCGCCAACCCGCTTTTCAACATATTGCGCACGCCCGCCGGCGCGCTGAAATTCATCAAAATTGGCCTTGTTGTGCGCTATCGAATAGTAAGCATCATCGTGGCCATATATCCACAGCATCGGCTTGGCAAACGAAGCGCCTTTGTTGAGGATGGTCTGGTTGACGTGGCTTGAGGTCGGACAACCTTCGCCAAGCCAACCGCCGACAAAGTTGATCACGCCCGCGATATCGTTTTCATGAGACCCGGCATAGGCAACCGACAGCGCACCGCCGCGTGACTGGCCGACCAGCAAGATCGGATCATCGGCGACATCGGCCCACCCGCGCAACACCTGAACCGCCGCATGAAGATCGGTTTCGGCCCGATCGGCACCAGCCAGCGACCGATCCGCATCACACGTATATCCATCACTGCGGTCTTCGGCAAAACCCTCATCATAAAGCCCGTCTGATTGCCCCCTGCCCCGCCGCTGCACAACGGCAACCATAAAGCCGCGATCGGTCAGAAATTCTGCCAGCCAGTCATTGGTCCAGCTATGTTTGAACAACGCCGGATCATCACCCCATCCCGTTGAACCGTGATTGATGACAGCCAATCTGAACGGCCCGTCGCCACGCGGCCGGTAGACAATCGTCTCAAGCTTTACCGGCTTGCCGCTTTCGACCAGACCAGTTTTAAGAAAAACCGCCTCACCCGCATGCCAGCGCATTTTTGCATCGGTGAGTTTGCCGCGCTCGACATCGTTTTTGACCAGAATGGCAAATCCCAGGGCTTGGCCGAATTCCCCGGCAAGATGGCCGGTTTCTGTCATCCGGTAGACCGCCTCACTTGTCCAGGCTGAAACACGCATTGTGTCACCGCTGATCTTCCCGGTGGTCTCAATCCAGGCGCCTTTGGTCTTGCGCCACGGGTTTGCCCCCACAGAATAGATAACCTTGGCGGTGCCATCTTCATCAACCGATTGCACCAACAGCAAATGGTTTAGCGAATTGCCCCAGCGGCCCGACCAAAGCCCGAGAAACCGCTTGTTTCCCGCCGCTTTCTCAACCGCCGGCACGGAAATACCGGCCGGCAACGGTACACCATCGAATTGCAGGTCAGTCATTTCGCCAGCATGCGCTGAATAGACGAACATGACAATCGACAGCAGGCAAATCAGGGGCCGCGGCATGGCTTTTGCTATCATATTGATACTTTTCGACATTTCCCAAACACCTCACCAGGCGGCAACATCCGCCGCGACATCGCGGATACAGTCCTGAAATGCAAGTGCTGCCCGCGACAGGCCGATAAGCGCCAGACGTGGCAAAACGGTGATCCCGACACCGGCGCGTTGTCAGCGGATACGCTTTAGTCCATCGCCTTCAGCAACGCGCTAACTAGGGCCTGTGGCTTAAAACCTTTGTCATATGGGGTGAGACCAAGGCGAACCACCACCAGATCGGCCGATGGTACGATCGTGATGGTCTGCCCGTCATGGCCCCTGAGCCAGTAGGCATCGGCGGGAAGATCAAATCCCTGATCCGGGTCCACATCGTCCGGCGTATCTGGATCCGGTCCGTGCAACCACACCTGGCCGCGTCCGTATTTGGGCTTGCCCCATGCCGCCATTGATGCCGGATTGGCAGAAACCATCCAGTCCACGAAACCAATAGGCAGCAGCGAGCGGCCATCCCAAACGCCACGCTGTAATAGGAACTGACCGAACCGGGCCCAGTCGCGGGCATTGGCATAAAGATAGGACGAACCGGTAAAGGTGCCGCGGGCATCGGTTTCAAACACCGCGCTGCGCATGCCTATCGGGTCGAACAGGGCCTGTCTTGGAAAGTCGAGCGCCTTGGTTGGATCTACGAACACATTTTGCCAGACACGGGCAATCATGTTTGCCGTCCCGCTGGAATAGTTGAATGTTTCGCCGGGTTTGTCGGCAAGCTTTTTGGACGCCGCAAAACCCGCCATATCCGGCTCCAAAAACAGCATCCGGTTGACATCCGAGACCACGCCATAGTCTTCGTTGAATTCGAGCCCCGGCGACATCGCCAGTAGGTTTTCAATGGTTATCGCGGCGCGATCATCCACCTCCCAGGCATCGAACAGCCTGTCCTGATCGATTGTCATCAGCTTTTCGCGCACCATCCGGCCAATGATTGCCGCATTTACAGTTTTGGTCATCGACCAGCCGGTGAGCCGGCTTTCATGGGAAAAACCATTGCCATAGCGCTCGCCGACAATGCGCCCGTTTTTGACGGCAATTACCGCCCGCATTCCAGGTCCGGTAAGGGCGCTATTGTCCAGAATATTGGCAATCCGCGCATCACCCGCCTTCACCTTGCTGCCCTCAGGCCACTCGACATCGGGCGAAAGGGCAGGCAGCGATGTTACAGGACCGATATGATCGATCGCCCGCTCCATGTCGCCATCCGGCACCACCGCGCAGCCGACCCCCTGCCGGTCAACCGCCAGCCCCTCGCCGAACAATCCGGCGACACTGGTTTTCACCGTGCCGCCACCTTCATCGACATCGGCTTGCATGAACCAGAAAACGGGATTGCCCGGCGCCTGAACATCGGTGGCCAGAATGTCATCGGCCTTGCGTCCGGCGACAAACACGTTCGAACAGACGATCTTGGCCGAATAGTTCACCGCCACGCGGAGAAAATCAGGCTCCGCCGTTTTCAACCAAAAGGCGCCACCGGCGATTAAAACCGCAACAATGACAAATATCGAAACAAGTATTTTCTTGATCATCTGCATGACCGGTTCCCCAATTTTCCAGCACAGGCATTTTCAGTTTACATAAAAGTCGCCCTGATTTCGCCGTCTTTGGCAAGATGCTACCGGCAATGTTCCACGGAAACGGCGAACAGTCGGACGTTTTGGGAGCACCGGTATTCGATTCACAGTTGGTTGACGAATTTTGGTTAACCAACAGATAATATCGTTTAGATGAGCGAGAGAGAATCAAGCCTTGCCTCAAACCACTTGTACCTCGATTACCATCGTCGTAGCCACTGCCCTATTGGCGGCAAGCGGCTGCACGACGGCCAAGCCGGACGTCGCGGAGGTTTTGCAATCCGTTCCGGCAAAACCAGCAACCGCAGACGATCAAACAGCCGCCGAGCCGGTTGCCTATGCCGCAATCGTAAAACCCCGGTTTGGCGATCGCGATCCGCATGAATGGAAAGGGCGCAATCCGTTTTCCTATGCCGTCCACGGCACCGATGTTTCAAAATATCAAGGCGATATCGACTGGCGGAAAAAACGCCGCAACGGCGTCCATTTCACCTTCATCAAGGCGACCGAGGGTGGTGACATATTCGATGAATATTTCACCCGCCACTGGAATGGCGCGCGCCGCGCCGGAATTGCCCGCGGTGCCTATCATTTTTATTATTTCTGCCGTCCCGCCATCGAGCAGGCACGCTGGTTCATACGCAAGGTGCCCCGCGATAAATCGGCCCTCCCGCCGGTTCTCGACATGGAATGGAACCCGCATTCGCCAAGCTGCAAGCTGCGGCCCGACGCCAAAACGGTGCGCAAGGAGATGAAAGTGTTCCTGCGCGCCGTCGAGCGCCACTACAAAAAGAAGCCGATAATCTATACGACCATCGACTTTTACCGGGACAATGAGCTGCAGAAACTGAAGTCCTATCCTTACTGGCTTCGCTCCGTCGCCGGCGACCCATCCAAGCGCTACAACAAACAACCATGGCTGTTCTGGCAATATACCGGCACCGGCGAAGTGCCGGGGATTACCGGCGATGCCGACATCAACGTATTCAATGGCAATCGCAAAGCCTGGCGCACATGGCTGGCAGCCAACACCAAATAGGAAAATTTCATGCCATCGATAAAAGTCACGTTTGCGGCCGCGCTCGCATCCATCATGCTGGCCGGTTCCGCCAGCACACAGGCCAGCGCACAAGAATGCGGCGGTAATTTTTCAGCCTGGCGCAAAGCGGCGGTCGCCGAGGCAGCCGCCACCGGCGTTGGCAAAAAGGGTCAAAAAGCGCTTTTAAGTGCCCGCCAGGACAGCAAAGTCCTGCGGCGGGACCGCGCCCAGGGCGTCTTCAGCCAGACATTCTTGACATTCTCAGGCCGGATGGTCTCCGGCTACCGGCTGAAAAACGGCGCCGCAAATATGCGCAAATACAGCAAGATCTTTGACCGGGCGCGCAAAAAATACGGCATTCAGCCCGAAGTGATCACAGCCTTTTGGGCGTTGGAAACCGATTTTGGCGCGGTACAGGGTGATTTTTCCACGCTTAATGCGCTGGCAACCCTGGCGCATGACTGCCGCCGGCCGCATCTGTTCCGTCCGCAATTTATTGCACTCGGCAAGCTGATCGACCGGAACGTCGTTCCCGCCAATGTCACCGGTGCATGGGCCGGCGAAATCGGCCAGATGCAATTGCTGCCAAACGACTATCTGGAACTTGGAGTCGATGGCGATGGCGATGGCCGCGTGGATTTAAAGCGCAGTTCAGCCGATGCCATCCTCACCAGCGCGCGGTTTTTAAATCATCTGGGCTGGCGCGCAAACCAACCCTGGATCGAGGAGATCAAGGTTCCAAAAAACCTGCCATGGGAACAGACCGGCCGCCATATAAAATTGCCGCGCGCACAATGGGCCGCCTGGGGTGTCAGCTATCGCGGCGGCAAGGCGCTTCCCGCCGACAATACCGAGGCAAGTGTGCTGCTTCCCATGGGCCGCAAAGGTCCGGCGTTCCTCGCCTACGCCAACTACAACATCTATCTGGAATGGAACCAGTCCTTTGTCTACACGCTGACCGCGGCCTATCTGGCAACCAGGCTCGGCGGCGCACCACGCTATGACAAGGGCAATCCCGATCCAGGCCTGGCAGATGCCGGGATGAAGCAGTTGCAAAGGAAACTGCGGGCGCTTGGCCACGATGTCGGCAAGATCGACGGTATTCTTGGCCGCGGCACCCGTGCAGCCGTGCGCGCAGAACAAAAACGCCTCGGCATGGCGATAGATGGCTGGCCGACACCGCAACTACTGGCGAAACTGTAGAACACAACAATCCAGGCGACAATTTCGCCCTGATAAGCCGTCAAGAGCGCAAGCGCTTGCAACTATTTCAAATCAACATAGGCCGTGTTGGGAGCGATGATCCGTTTGGCCAGATGGTGGCCCAATGCAAAGTGAGCAGCGCCGGTCAGCCTCCGGCAGGTCAATCAGGCCCGTCAGGCACTTGGCTTAGTGCCGCGCTTTCCATCCCCGGCCTTTGGTTCGGCAGGCCCGGTTTCACCAGCCTTCGTCGCAGGAGACTTCCCGCTAACCTCGCCCGCCGCTTTCTCCGCAGCCGCCGCCGGCATCTCGCCTGCCGCGGCCTTTGCCGCTGTCTTGCGCACGCGCCGCCGGTAGCGGGCAAGCCGCCAGGTCCTGAGAATTACGCGCACCCGCCAGAGGCCCTCGCCGACATTTCCAAGTTCCGACGCGTAGGCTTCCGCCAGCGCTTCGCGATAGGATGCATAACCCTCATTGGCTACGGTTTCGACGCGGTGGATCAGCGACATCCAGGCAGGCGACAACAATAGCGTCACCGCCGTCACCGCGATTGCAAGCCGGTAGGCATCGTAGCCCAAAACACCCGCGGTAAAGCCGGCCGCAGCAAGCACAAAGGAAAACTCCCCGATCTGCGCCATAGACAATCCGCCGACAAGCGCGGTATCGCGGTCATACCCGGTGAGCCTTAGAAGAAACACGTTGAGCGCCGTCTTGGCAGCGATAACGAAGACCGTCGCGCTCAACACGACACGCAAATTCTGCCAGATATAGACCAGATCAATGAGCAATCCGATCGACAGGAAGAACACCACCAACAAGATACTTTGGATCGGTTCGATAACCGGAATGATGCGGGTGCGCAGATTTGAGTTGCCGATCACCAGCCCGGCTATAAAGGCGCCATAGGCCGGAGACAGGCCAAAGGCGCCGGACATTGCAGCCGCGCCAAAACAGGCCGCCAGCGCGCCGAGCGCCAGCAGTTCCACATTGTTCTCGATCTGCTCGGCAAAGGGCAGTTTAAGCTTCGGTTTCCGGCCCAGCCACCACAGCAGGCCGGCCAGAACGATGACGGCGACGGTGATTTTCGCAATCGTCAACTCCAGCGCCACATCCTCGCCGCCAAGGGCGGAGACCAGGATAAGCATCGGCACAATGGCGATGTCCTGCGCGATCAGCACTCCAACGGTGATTTTCCCGGCATCACTGCGCAGCGCCCCGGCATCATCGAGGATCTTCATCGCAACCACCGTCGACGATATGGCTATGATGAAACCAAGAATGACACCTTCAGCAGCGGTGGCATTGGTGAGCCAGGAGATGGTCATTCCGATGCCAAGTGCCGCCATCAGCTGCCCGGCCGCGACAATAAGAGCCTGGCGAAGGCTGTAGACAAAAGCCTTCAAAGACAATTCTGTGCCGATAAAGAACAACAGCATCAGCACGCCCATCTCGGCAAGCGCGGTGACATTGTCATTGGTCGCGATCAGCGCAAAACCAGTCGGACCCATAAGCACTCCGGCCAGGATAAAACCCACCAACGGCGGCTGTCTCAACCGCATAAAACCCAGGCCCAAAACCACGGCGATCACGATCACAACAGCGATTTCGATCAGGGGGAATGCATGATTTGAAGCGTGCTCCAAAAAGGTCTCCGGTTAGCGTGATTCATGTCATTGTTAGCATGTCACGGCAGATTGCAGCGAGACAATGGTCATTTCACATCTTGGTCGCATTAGGTGGCGGCGTCTTGATGCGCTGGGCGGCCAGTGCTTCACGATGTGAGATGAACGTCGCCGCAGCGACAACAATTCCGCCACCGAGAATGACAAACGGGTCAAGCGGCTCGCCAAAGGCCACAATGCCGAGCAGTGCGGCCCAGACAAGCTGCAAAAAACCGACCGGCTGGGTAACGGTGATCGGCGCGGCACGAAACGCCCGCGTCATCGTATAGTGACCGGCAGTCGCGCAAACCGCAGTCATGGCAAGCCAGAACACTTCTGTCAGGCTTGGCTGAACCCAGTTGATGATAGCGCCGGGCATCAGCACAAGCGTGCAGAAGATCGACAGCATGACAACGATCACAATCGGGTCTTCCGTATCGGTCAGCCGCTTTGTCATCAAAAAGGAACAGGCAAACAACGGTGCGGCCAGAAGCTGCGCCAACTGCCCGGTAGACACTTCCTGAAAACCCGGCCTCAAAATGATGAACGCGCCCGCAAGCGCAATGGCAATGGCGGCAATCCGGCGGAAATGCAGCCGCTCCCCAAAGAAGATTGCCGCACCGATCGCCACAAAAACCGGCGATACGTAGCCAAGCGCCGTCACCTCGGCAATCGGGATACGCGCCATGGCATAAAACCATAAAATGACCGCAAGTCCGTGGACCAGCCCGCGCCCGACATGAATTGCCATGATCCTGCCTGGCCGCCGCTTGGCTAAAAGCCGCGGCATAAAGGGCAGGAACATGAAAAAGCCGATAATATACCGGATAAACGCCGCCTCGGCTGCCGGTATGTCAGTACCGACGTAACGGACAATTCCGGTCACGGTGACGAAGCAGAATGTCGTGAGCACCATCCAGCCAATACCGGCAATCACCGTATCGTTTTGCCGGGTCCCGGCAACACCGGTCATGGCGATATCCGCCGTCTAAGGCCAGCGTCAGGCGATCCGCAACCGGATGAGCGTTTCATATCTACCTCCAGCTTGCGGGAAGAGCGGCTCTTCACGTTTAACTCAGGCCATGCGGCGGCGGCAAGGGGATGCGCGGCGTCAAACCCCGACCGGTCGGCGATCAGTCCGCCATCGTCTCCAGACCATCGTCTCCAACTGGCAAAACCTTCCGGCTCCTCACCATCGGCAACCCGATTACCGGAATCAAAACAGATGCCAGCCTTTGTAGCCGCGTCGCGGGCCGAATCAAATCGCTTCATCAATACGCCAGACATGTGATTTGATCCCTTATAAAACGTCGGCACAGGTTTCGGGTGGCAATTGTGCCTGCCGCCGCCTAATCGTGCGATATATCAGGGCATTTCGAAATGACATTCACTTCCAGCAAACCGACATCAGATGGCATGTCTGCCCGCAGTTGGGCGCTCATTTTGCTGCTCGGCGCAATTTGGGGCGCCTCATTCTTTTTTGCCCGCATCGCAATTGCCGAGATGCCACCGCTGACGCTGGTTTTCTACCGGGTTGCGATTGCCGCCATGGCCCTGCATGTCTATCTCGCGGCAACAGGAATATCCTGCCGGCCAATCACAGATCGCGCCGGCCAGTTTCTCATTCTGGCAACCCTCAACAACGTCATCCCGTTT
Organism: Rhizobiaceae bacterium; assembly: GCA_963669455.1. GTDB lineage: Bacteria > Pseudomonadota > Alphaproteobacteria > Rhizobiales > Rhizobiaceae > JAWKWH01. The sequence continues at coordinate 1,751,354 of OY770026.1, read as the reverse complement.
TCGCTCATCTTCATCGGGCAGACCGCGCTCGGCGCCGGCCTCGCCGCCGTACTCAACGCGACAACGCCCTTCTGGACCATCATCATTGCCAACATGCTGACAGATGACGAGCGAATATCGTGGAACAAAATAGCCGGAATTGCCGCCGGAGTTGGCGGCACCGCAATCATGATCGGCCCGGGTTTGCTCGCCGACCTTGGCGGACCGGCCTGGGCCAAGTTTGCCATCCTGGGCGCGACTGTATCCTACGCTTTTGCTGTCATATATGCCAAACGCTTCAAGGACGTCGCACCGGCTGCCACCGCCGCCGGACAATTGACGGCCTCCTGTGTAATCATGCTGCCACTCGTCTTGGTGGTTGATGGAACGGCCAGTTTGTTTTCGGCAAGCCTGCCGGTGTGGTCGGCTGTTATGGCGCTTGCGCTCGTCTCCACCGCGCTTGCCTACATCCTATACTTCACACTGATTTCCACCGTCGGTGCAACCAACGCATCTCTGGTCACCCTTGTCGTCCCGGTCAGTGCGATCCTGCTCGGCGCCCTGTTTCTGGCCGAAAGGCTGGAGCTTTACGAATTGGCCGGCATGGCACTGATCGGTCTCGGCCTCGTTGTTACAGACGGGCGCTTGTTTAAACGGCGCAAAGAGAAATAGGCAGGCGACTACCCTCTCGACGTGGCCTGGTTCGCTTGGCATTCTGTCATGAGCGTGAGGGGGACCTGACATCATGATCGAGCCAAGCTTTTCCATCGGCATTGAGGAAGAATACCTGCTGGTTGACCGGCAAACCTTCGAGTTGGCGGCCGCACCGCAAGAATTGATGAACGAGTGCGTCTCAGTTGCCGAGGGCCAGGTCAGCCCGGAATTCCTTCAATGCCAGATTGAGGTCGGCACAGCGGTATGCCAGTCCATCGGCGAAGCGAGAGCGGAATTAATTCGCCTGCGCAACATGATCGCGGAGCAAGCAAAAAAATACGGCCTGGCGCCGATTGCCGCCTCCACCCACCCGTTTGCAAAATGGGACGAGCAACACTTCACCAACAAAAAGCGTTACCGGCAGCTCGAACGCGACCTCGCAGGGGTTGCAAGACGAATGCTGATATGTGGGATGCACGTGCATATCGGGCTCGACGATGATGATCTGCGCATCGATCTATTAAAACAGTTCAAATATTTTCTGCCTCATCTTCTGGCGCTGTCGACATCCTCGCCCTTTTGGGAAGGGCGCGACACCGGGCTTTCATCCTACCGGCTGACGGTCTTCGACAATCTGCCGCGTACCGGCCTGCCGCCCAGTTTTGGCAGCTGGCGCGAATACCAGAATTCGCTGAAAGTTCTGGTCGGCAACGGCATCATCGAGGACACCTCGAAAATCTGGTGGGATGCACGCCCATCAGCCCGCTATCCGACGCTCGAATCGCGCATATGCGATGTCATGCCCAATTTAGAGGATGCGTTGTCCATCGCAGCACTAACCCAGTGCCTGATGCGGATGTTGTACCGCCTCAAATGCAAAAACCAGCGTTGGCGGGTCTATGACAACTTCCTGGTCGGTGAAAACCGCTGGCGCGCGCTGCGCTACGGCACCTCCCAGGGTTTGATCGATTTTGGCCGCAAAGAGATTGTCCCATTCGACGAATTGCTTGAAGAGATGATCGAGCTATTGGCAGACGATGCCGAGGTTTTGGGTTGCAGCCGCGAAATCGTCAACGCCCGCAATATCTTAAAACGCGGCACCGGAGCCGAGCAGCAGCGAGCCGCCTATCGGAAGGCACTCGATGAAACAGGCGATGAAACGCAAGCACTGCGGAGGACCGTCGCGATGCTGATTGACCAGTTCCAGCAAAATGAGAGTTAGAGCAGTTTTGAGCAATCAGGTGCAATTCTGTTTGCCGACCGGGGTGGCGATCCGGTATCAAACCCGAACTGTCGCCACGGTCACACGCGGCCATTGTGGTAGGCCAAGCCACATTTCTGCCACAAAACGCCCCAACTCGCTAAGGCGCTTTGCAGTTCCTTTAAACCGCGACAACGCCTGTATCCGCTTGGAACTATTGAAGTATTTTTCGCACATATGATTCTGTTTGGGCAAAGAATGCTCAAATTTCATCGCAAATGTTTCACAATGTTAAGCGAATGTTTCAAATGGCAAAACCGATTGTTTTTCAGCTAGATATTGGGCTCTTATACAAGAGTTAACCACACAACTTGTTGCACCGCATCATCGAATTTGCTTGCACCTGGCCCAATCATCACTAGATTCTTGGTTCAGTCTTCAAAGGAGGCTTGAGCCATGGGAATTTCCCGTTCATTCAACGCATTGGTAATGATTGCGGCATTTGGTTTTGTCGTAGCCATCGTAATGGGGTATCTGTCGTAAGACGCGGCACGGGCTAGCAAACTCACATCTCAGGCTAGATAAATGAAGGGCTGGATCGTTGATCCAGCCCTTCCTTCATTCTGCTGCGACATGGAAGTTTTCTTGATCAGGCCGCCTCTGGTTTTCTGCTCGGCTGCTCACCCGGTTTGGCCCGAATACCGATCATGTGGCAAACCGCTACCACCAGTTCGGCCCGGTTCATCGTGTAGAGATGAAAATCATCAACGCCGCGCTCAATCAAATCGTGCACCTGCTCGACCGCCACTGCCGCAGCCACGAGTTCATGGGTATGCGGATCATTGTCCAACCCCTCGAACCGGTCCGCCAGCCATTGCGGAACACTGGCGCCACATCGCGCTGAGAACGACGCCATCTGTTTGAAATTATGAATTGGCAGGATGCCGGGCACGATGGGAATAAAGATGCCGGCCCTTCGGACCCGCTCGACATAGCGCTCATAGCTGTCATTGTCGAAAAAATACTGGGTAATCGCCCGCGACGCTCCGGCATCGGCCTTGCGCTTCAGCATCTCGATATCGGTAGCAAAATCCGGGCTTTCCGGGTGTTTTTCCGGATAGGCAGCAACGGAAATGTCAAAGTCGCCAAGCCGGCGCAACCCCTCGACCAATGCCGCCCCGTTCGCATAGGAGCCAGGCTGCGGGCGATAGCGCGTGCCAACGCCTTCCTGCGGGTCGCCACGAAGGGCAACGAACCGCCGGATGCCGAATTCAGCAAACCCGCTTGCAACACTGTCCACCTCTGATTTACTCGCCGAAACACAGGTAAGGTGGGCCGCGGTCGCAAGCCCGGTTTCGGTCGAAAGACGCCGCAGAAGACCGCGCGAACGGGCAATTGTCGAGCCGCCCGCACCATAGGTAACCGATACAAAATCAGGGTCGAGCGTCTCAAGTCTTTTGACCACCTGCCACAGCCGGTCCTCGCCATCTTCGTTCCGCGCCGGAAAGAACTCGAACGAAACACCGACCTGGCGGTTTGCGGAAATATCGTTTGCGGCATCGTTGCCCATCATGCAGTTCCTTTCAAACCCGGAACATCGTCCGCGACCAGCATGCGCGGATCCCGCGCCATCCAGATTTTTACGATCAGATCGTCACCGCCATCGCCGGATGCGACCACCTCTTTTGTCTTGAGCAGTTCAAGACCATATTGAGTAAGCCAGCCGCCAATCTGGGCATCGGAAAAACCGAGCCGCAAATGCGCATGGTCACTGCGCAGAAATTCCACCCGATGCGGTGCGAAATCAACGATGATCAGCCGTCCGCCGGGCCGCAAAACGCGCGCCGCCTCACGAAGCACCTGGCCTGGATCGTCAAGATAATGAAGCACCTGGTGAATGGTCACGAGATCGAAGGAATTGCGATCAACCGGAGGCGCATAGACATCTCCGCGCCGTACCTGCGCATGGGATATGCCGGCCTCCTCAAGTTTGACACGCGCGATCGCCAGCATTTCGCGCGACATATCGATGCCGACGCCGCGGCTGTAAAGATCGCCAAAAAGCTCCAGCAACCGCCCCGTGCCGGTGCCCAGATCAAGCATGGCATTAACGCTTTGATTGCCTGCCATCGCCATCAGCGCAGCTTCCACATCATGGTCGGGTGCATGCAGCGACCGGATTTCGTCCCAGCTGGTAGCATTGGCGCTAAAATACTCAGCCGCCCGGTCATGGCGTCTTTGCTTGACCGCGGCCAGACGCTCCAGATCGCGCTCGATTTGCGGATCACCTTCATCAACGCGGCTGACCAGACCGATGACGAACTGACGCGCACCTTCAAGATCAGACAGGCGAAAATAGGCCCAGGACCCCTCCTGATAGCGTTCGATCAGGCCAGCTTCCAGCAGCAGTTTCAGGTGGCGCGACACCCGTGGCTGCGACTGGTTCATGACCTCGGTCAGATCGGAAACGGTAAGATCGCCCCGCGACAGCAGCAACAAAATACGCAACCGGCTGGATTCAGCAGCCGCCTTCATAGTATCGACCATGAGGCTCAAATCGATTTTCGAGCGTGATAGCATGAGATCTCCAAAAAGATATAAAGATATGTTTATATCATTTTTCATAGCAGAGCAAGATGTGACACGCGGATTGGCTCAAAACACGCGGCAACAGGCAGGGAGTGAATGGTGTTTGAACAACGCGATGGCGAGGTAACGCTTGCTCAAAATCCGGCGGAACTGCCAGGCGACGCCCATCTGGTTTTCATCGGCACGGTCAGCTCTCCATGGAAATCCCGCAAGGACTGCCCGAAGAATATGCGCCAGGCGCGCGAGCGCGGTCAAACGGCGGCAATTGAGATCGCCTCGCCCTACAGACCGGGCTTGAGTGGCCTTGAAGCGAATAATCCGATCGTTTTGTTGAGCTGGTTCGGTCACGCACCGCGCAATCTGATTGTGCAACGGCCCCGCCATGCCGGAGAACCGCGGGGAACATTCGCGCTTCGTTCACCCGTGCGCCCGAACCCGGTGGGGCTGCATGTGGTCAAGCTGCTTGCCATCGAAAAGGACAAAGGCCTGTTGACCATCGACGCCATCGACCTTCTCGATCAGACGGCGATAATCGACATCAAGCCATGGTATGCATCAACCGACATCATCGAGCCGTAACGGTTGGGTACCTCAATAAACCTCCAGATTTGAGTTTTGAAATATCCTGATGGTTCATCGCCCACGCACATCAAGGCAAAAGGCAATGCGCAAGGCGCTAAGCGCGCTTTTACCGATGGCGCCGTTTGCTGACATCGAAAAGATTCGTTCCGATCTGGCAGGCGCGACATACCGCACACTGCCACCAGCCATCGCAGTCTGGCTTTCCGCCGTCGCCCATATCCGCCACCAACACACCGAATATGACCATCTGCTGGCGGAGGGATACGATCGCGATGCTGCCAGACACTTTGTCATCGACGAGATAAACGACGTGCTGACCAGCTGGCGGTCGACCCGGCTGCTCGACCCCGATGCAGACGACATCTGATCCGTCAGCCGCCTGTACAAAGTCAGAGGCGGGTTGCGCTCAAATTGAGGAAAATCGGTGACCATGCATATGGAAAACAAATCAGCACTACCGCCCGGAGCCGCATATCGGCCGGACTTTATCTCACCGGGCGAGGAGATGAGCTATGTGGAATTGCTCGATGCCGGAACGTGGTCTACCAGCCTCAAACGCCGGGTTCAGCATTTTGGCTATCGCTACGACTATAAGGCGCAAACGGTAAAACCGGATGCTTTTTTGGGACCGTTGCCCGAATGGCTTAAAGCGCTCGGCAACCGGTTGGTGGAACATGGATATTTTTGGCAGCTTCCAGATCAGGTGATCGCCAATGGATATCTGCCCGGACAGGGCATCAGCGCGCATGTGGATTGCGTACCCTGTTTTGGCGATGCAATCGTTTCGGTCAGTCTGCTGTCTCAATGCGAGATGGTTTTTCGGTACCTGGGGCATTTTTCGCCCAAACAGAACCATAGAAGCGAAAAATGCTTCAATGGTTCCAAGCAGGTAGAGGCGTTGTCGCGGTTCAAAGTAACCGCAAAACGCCCCGGGGACAGGACAAAATTGTCCGCACAGCTCCAGCCGCGTTCAGCCGTGATTTTGAAAGACGCGGCGCGTTTTGATTGGACCCACGAAATCCCGGCACGAAAGAGCGATTTGTTTTGCGGTGAAAGGGTTCCAAGAGGGCGCCGCATTTCTTTGACATTCAGAACGGTTTTGCCTGCGTCCTGAGTGAGAAAACCTGAACCTCGACAGACCCTAAACCCGATAAATCGACTGTTCCGGTACGCGGATGGAAATATCTTCACCGGCGCGGATCGTGCCTGGAACCTCGACAGATCCGACCAGTCCACGAAGCCTTTTGGCAGCCTTCGCAAAGGCCAGCCCCCCCATCTGGCTGTCAGCCATACCGGCGCGTTTGGCCAGCATGGCGCCGGCAATCCGGCATGGCGGATTGTAGCCATTCACCTTAATCGACGCACCACCGGCAAACATCAACAGCGTGCCCGCCGGCAACATGGAAAGCCTGGCAACACCCTCAATCAGAAGATTGCCACCAATCCATTGCGGCCTGATCCCATCAAGCTCCATATTGTTGGCGATAGCTGCGAGTTCATTGGTTGCAAGGATTGATATTTGCCGGTCATTTCGCATCACCGTGCCACGCTGGTACCAAGGCTCGCGCGCACCGGCCTTGCGTTCATAGCCACGATGAAGATCGCCCTCAATACCTTCGAATCCCAAAACAAGCCGCTCGCAGCCTGCCGTTTCAAAGCTCTCGCCAGCAGCAGCAAAAATGCCGGCCACCCTGCCTGAAAGTTTTATCGAAGGGACGATTTCCGATTCATCATCAATGGCTTGAAACGGCAGGTTCATGTCACGCATCCTCCAGGTTTGAGGTGGATTGGCGCTGTCCCTGCTCTCCATATAAGCCGCGCCAACAGGCCACCAACAGGCTGAAGTCACATCATGCGCAAGATAGCCCCGCCAATGGAGTAGCCTGCACCATAGGCACATATCAAGCCGAAATCGCCTTCCACCATGTCATCATGGTTTTCCGCCAGCGCAATGATCGCACCGGCGGCAGCGGTATTGCCGAGCCTTTCCAGCACCGTCGGTGCACGCTTGCGCCCGACATCGCCACCGAGCGACATTTTCAAAATCATCGCGTTCATCCGGGCATTGGCCTGATGCAGCCAGAAGCGGCGCACATCATCGGTATGCAGCCCGTTTTCGCCGAGAAAATCGATAATGAATTTGCAACCGGCATGGGTGACTTCCTTAAACACCTTATTGCCGACCTGTTTGATGAGATTGCCTTCCACCTCAACGGCGGAAACATCCCTTTGCGATGCCCGGTTGAGAAAGCCAAAATTCGTCCGGATATTGTTGGAAAATTTCGTCCAGTTGCGCGTATCGACAATCTCGAACTTGCCCGGGCGGTCTTCATGATCATCGAGCACCTCGATGACCAGCGCCACCGATGCATCGCCGAAAATGAAATGGGTCTGGCGGTCGCGGAAGTTCAAATGGCCGGTGATCAGTTCCGGTGTCACCACCAGCACCTTTTGCTGTGCACCCGACCGCACCAGGCTGACGGCCACATGGATCGCCCCGATAGCGGACGAACAGCCAAGATTCATGTCAAAACCGGCGCCCGATGTGCCCAGTTCCTTCTGCATCTCGATGGCAATCGCCGGATAAGGCCTTTGCAGATGCGCCGCCGAACAGATGATCATGTCGATCTCTTCGGCTTCGATCCCTGCGTCACTGATTGCCTTGCGCGCGGATTTGGCGCCAAATTCCGCCATCACCGACAGGTCATCATCCTCACGTGCGGGAATGTTTGGCGTCATCCGGTCAGGATTAAGGATGCCATCCCGCTCATAGACGTGCCTGTTTTTAATCCCGGATGCCTGTTCGATGAATTCTGCGCTCGATGCCTGCAACAGCTTTTCGCCGCGCTTTTCACGCAAGACATTCTCACGCTCAACCCAGATATTGAAGCTTTCGACCAGATCTTCATTGGAAATGGACGCTTCCGGTATCTCGATACCGATACCGCTGATACACACTCGTTTCATGTCACAACAAAGTCCCATGGGCGTCATGGCAGACGCGACAGCAGACATCCGGTTCCCCAATGAGCCGTCGCCGATCCAATTCTACCGCACAAACAACAAAACAGCACCCGAATTTGCCAAATATGGTTTCCGGTTGACAATTGCAATATCAGCGCCATCCGTTCTTACCAAGCGCAAATTCTGGTATCGATTTCCAAATTCGCCCAGCAGGCCGGATCATCCGTCTCGCGTTTATAGGGTCCGGGCAACGCGATATCGCGGTTGCCAAAATTGACAAAGCCAAAGGCATATCCCGGCGCATCCAAGATCAGCATGTAGGTCGGCTTGTCCGGCGCCGAGATTGCGAAGCTGCCGTTAAATTCCACCAGTTCGAATTTGCACGGATAAGCGCCGTCATCCGTGGTAAAGCACTTTGCCGGTTTTGCTTCGACAGGCTGCGCATCAAATAAAGCAAAGATCACGCTTGATATAAACAAAACAATAATCTGCCTAGAAGCAATTTTCATTTCAGATATTCATCCCGATATCAAACAGTTTCATATTTTAAGCAATTCAGATAAAGTGTAAAATCTGGCGGGAGGGCGCCGGTTAAGACGAAGGAGATTTTCTCATGCATATTTACTCCAAATCCGTTCTCGCTGCCGCCGCAATCGCGTTTGCGACGCCGGCCATTGCCGCCGATTTTACCTGCAACGGCCTGGTCCCGCTGGGCCAGAAAATGATCTGCCCCGGCTTTGAGCCCAATTGGGCCATTGAACTGATCTGCGATGGCGAAATGATGACGTCGAATTTCATCGATGCATTTTCAGGCGATATAGCGGAAACACCAGGCACTGTGACAGTCATGTCTGAAAATCCATGGCAATTTGAAACCAGCCACCCGATCACCGGCTCAATCGCCTATACGCCCGCAGGCTGCACCGATGAGGGCGACAATGTGTTCGATTTCACCTTCACGCCAACCGCAGCCCCTGGCCTGCCCGGCCCGTTCTTTCCATTTTGCTGCCGCATAGAGTGATCGGGGCGGCGGACAAAGGATTAAGCGCGAACAACAGCCCGGCCCGCAAAAAGTTGTAGTTGGCAGACGCCCAATGCACCTATTGGCAGCCGGTGGGGGCTTAGAGCATGTCTTGTTTAAATGAGTGCGTTTGAGCGCAGCGTATTTGTGTCCTGGCGTGTTTCATCGGCATCGGAGAGCTTTATTGTCTTCCCAATCGTGATTTTTTGCTTTGCCCATCCACAATCAGAAAGTGCTCTGCGCAGCCTTTGGGTCACGGGGGCTTCACCTCCACCGCCGGCAACAAGTTCGGTAACCGGTATGGAAATCGAAAGAAGCGCGTCCTCAATTTCCAGCGCTGCACCCGGCATGTCTGCATTCAGTATCGCCTCTGCGTGATGCAGCATGACAACGTCAAAACCCTTAGCCGTAAGTTTTTCGAACATCGCAACCCCGCTACCGCGTCAGCCTTTTATATGTCACCCGTTTCGGATTGATGCTTTCAGGGCCGAGCCGGCGTATTTTATCGGCTTCATAATCTTCAAAATTGCCCTCGAACCATTCCACATGGCTGTCGCCTTCAAAGGCGAGGATATGGGTGGCAAGCCGGTCGAGGAACATGCGGTCATGCGAAATGATCACCGCGCAGCCGGCAAAATTCTCCAGCGCATCTTCCAGCGCGGCCAGCGTCTCGGTATCGAGATCATTGGTCGGCTCATCGAGCAGGATGACATTACCGCCGGCTTTCAGCATCTTGGCCAGATGCACGCGGTTGCGCTGACCGCCGGAAAGCGACCCCACCTTCTGCTGCTGATCACCGCCTTTGAAGTTGAACGACGAACAATAGGCGCGCGAATTCACCTCATGTTTTCCAAGCCGGATAATGTCGTTACCCTCGGAAACCTCTTCCCACACCGTTTTATCGCCATTAAGCGCATCGCGCGACTGGTCGACATAACCGAGCTGGACAGATTCGCCGACGCGGATGTCACCGCCGTCAGGCTGCTCCTGACCGGTGATCATGCGAAACAGCGTCGTCTTGCCGGCACCATTGGCACCAATGACGCCAACAATGCCGCCTGGCGGCAGTTTGAAGTCGAGCTTGTCAATCAACAGTTGCTCGCCATAGCCCTTGGTCAATTGCTCGGCATCGATGACATTCTGTCCAAGGCGCTCACCGGCCGGGATGACAATCTGCGCATCACCCGGATGGCGGTCATTGGCCGCCTTGACCAGTTCGTCATAGGCCTTGAAGCGCGCCTTCGATTTTGCCTGCCGGGCTTTGGGGCTGGAGGATATCCACTCGCGCTCGCGTGCAATCGCTGATTGGCGCGAGGCCTCCTCGCGGCCCTCCTGCGCCATACGCTTGGCTTTCGCATCCAGATAGGCGGTGTAATTGCCCTCATAGGGAATGCCCCGCCCGCGATCCAGTTCAAGGATCCAGCCGGTCACATTGTCGAGGAAGTAGCGGTCATGGGTAATGATCAGCACAGCACCCGGATATTCGCGCAAATGCTTTTCCAGCCATGCGGTCGTTTCGGCATCGAGATGGTTGGTCGGCTCATCGAGCAACAGCAGATCGGGCTGGCTCAAAAGCAATTTGCACAACGCCACCCGGCGCTTTTCACCGCCGGAAAGTTTTGCAACGTCAGCGTCCCCCGGCGGACAGCGCAAGGCTTCCATCGCCATCTCCACCTGCGCATCCAGATCCCAAAGGTTCTGCGCGTCGATAATGTCCTGCAGTTTTGCGCCCTCTTCCGCCGTTTCGTCGGAATAGTTCATCATCAATTCGTTGTAGCGGTCGAGGATCGCCTGCTTTTCGGCAACCCCCTCCATCACATTGCCGGTCACATCCTTCGCCTCGTCCAGCTCAGGCTCCTGCGGCAGGTACCCGCAGGTCGCACCGTCAGCCAGCCAGGCTTCACCGGTAAATTCCTTGTCGAGGCCGGCCATAATCCGCAAAACCGTTGATTTACCGGCACCGTTAGGCCCCAAAATGCCTATTTTGGCGTCCGGGTAGAACGACAGGTGAACGTTTTCCAAAACCTTTTTCGAACCATAGGCCTTGTTGAGGCCGGACATATGATAGATGAACTGGCGTGCCACGCGCGCTTCCCCGTAACTGTCGGATAGATTGAAAGTCGAGGCGCTATGTAGGCGAATTGGGATCGCGGGGCAATCCACCACATCGATTGGACGGTTCAATTAGGGCCAAAGTCGCTCATCTTGATCCGGTAGAGCCTAAAAGCCGTATCCTGCACCGTTCCTACCGGCTCTAATCCGGCAATGGTCTGACCAGAAGCCAGCGCCTTGAACAAGGGCGTGCGATCCATGTCGGGCACACCGAAATCCCGCGCACACACCGCCAGATAATCGTACGGCGCCAGCGCCGCATTGCGCGTGTCGGTATTGGTCTCGGTATAGGCCGTCAACAGCCTCGAAACCCCGCGTGCCGCTCGATGTAGCGGAAGTGCTGCGATCCGGTGGCGTGGATAGTCTTCAGCAATGCGGTATGACATGGCATAGCTGGCAAGCACATTGCCGCCCTCAACGGTTGCAAGAACCGAAATATCCTGATCCTTACAATCATCGACCAGCATCTGATCGAATACCGAAAGTGGTTTTTCCTCGCCACGGCTCACAAAAAACACTGACGCAATCAGCACGACCGGGATCAAACCGCCGCCGATCAACCAGCCCCTGGATGCACGATCACCCTTGCCATGTTCAGGAAAGGCCCGGTGGCGCAAGTAGAAGGCCGCCGGCACAAACATCGGCACGAAGACAGCCATGAACCGCACAGAGCGAAACAACACGAAAAAGAAGGCAAACGAGACGGCGGCGACCGTGAAGATCACGGCTGGAACGAGATCGCCCGACCGGGCGCGCCGGATGGCGTGCAAACATCCGGCAACAATAACAAACCCGTAGATGCCGCAAAGGGCGGCGACCGAAATCGAACCCTCGGTAAAGACAGCCGTCAACGGCTTTTCCTGGCGGATCCGGTTAAACCACAATTCGCGCGCGATACCCTGGACATTGCCGTAAGGGTCGCCGGCACATTCGGGATAAAGGTAAATTAGGCCGGCACCGGCCGCCAATGCCGGTATGGCAAGGCTGATCAGACGGGCGGATGTTCCACCACGCTCACCGGAAAACACATCCAAAGGCCATATGAGTGGAACGAAAACCAGGATCGCACCCGCAGCAATAATCGCCGACACCCAGGGCATGCCGATGGCATCGCAGCTTCTCGCCAGCACACCGTCAGGGCCAAGCGACAGAAATCCGGCCGGAATGGCAGCAATCGCAAATCCGGCACCTGTAGCCGTCAGCTGGTCAACAAAACGGCCGGGCCTGAACACGGCGGCAAGCGCCAGCCCGCCAAGGCCGGCTGCGATATAGGGAATACTCTCCAGCCCGATCGCGATTGAACAGGCCGCAGCAAATCCACATGCGTACCCGCCCCGCCGGCTGCCTGCAGCAATGCCCGCCACCATCATCATCATCAGCAGCAATTGCACATTGTGATGATCGATCCGGCCCGGCGAAAATTCCAAAATCGCCAGGCTTGATAAAACAACGAGCACCAGTGACTGACCCAGGCCAAATTCACAGCCATTGATTTTGCGGGCCGAATAAAGCGCCAGCACGACAAAAATCACCAGCATAACCGGCGGCCAGACAAGAAAGGCAAATTCAAGCGCGCCTTGCACACCCAATACCGGTTTGCCGGCGAGCGCGATCACAAAATAAGGCAGATCGACCAGACGCGAATAATGCGAGACATAGGGCTCTGGGAGCGCGACGAAGCCTAGTTCCAGATTGAAGAAGTCACCGGTATTCAAAAGGTCACGGATCTGCAGCGCCCGCATCCGGTCATCAAGATCGCCATAGTAGAGATGACCATCCCAGGAATCTATCAAAACCACAGACAACCCTGTCAGCAGGCAAGCCAGCATCACGACACCGGCCCTTGTTGCCGTATACCCGTTCGCCTGTCCGTCGTTCATCGGTTGCCCATCCCTCGCTACCTGGAACGGGGATAGCCCAGCCAACGTTATAGCGCCGTTAATTGGAGCATTTGTGATCTGACTGAGCTAAAAAACATCAAAAATCGCGTGAACCCGGCGCGTTTTTCCTGTTCGATCGGATAACGCCCCAAAACAAAACGGGCCGCACGAATGCAGCCCGTTATTCGAGTGCCGGATTTCGGCCGTGTCAGCTACCGAGCTCGGTCCAGTTTTGGTTAGCCTTGGTAATGTAGCCCGGGATATCTTTTTCCCACGTCTTTTGAACACTTTGGGTAATATTCAAATAGAGTTGTCCGTCAACAATCTTGAACGCTGTCGGATCGATGGGAACCTTTACCCCCTGAGCCACACCATAGGCACAGTAGCCACCATAGGCCGGAATATATTTCATCGGGTCGGCTTCAAACGTCATCTTATTTTCCGCGCTCGAAAACCAGTAGACCGCGCCCTCATGCGCCGCTGCATGCTGACCGGAGCCTTTGACCGGCATGTTCTCGGTAAAATAAGCGACCGGATCGTAACCCTTGATTGCCACGCCGCTCGAATTCAGGTTAAGCGCGCCGGCAAACGCCTGCACATTGAGCGCCACCAGGCCAAACAGGAAGGCTATCATTGCGGTTGAAAATTTCGGTAGTCCGGGCATGGCGGGTCTCCTTTGGCCAGAAATTTGATTATCCGAGATTACATCAGTCCGGCGCAATTTTCGATTCACACCTGGCATCTGCTTGCTGACAATTCTGTGACCATCGCGTCAAGCGATTTGATGTGACCTCGCGCGGTGGTTGCGCCAATGTACTGCTGTCGAATCACATATTTCAACAGGAGAATTTTTCATGCAGTCCAAATCGAAGAAGGCGCTAGCCCTGATGCTGATTGGTGGCGGCCTCGCAACCGCAATGCCGGCAGCGGTCAACAGTGCTTTTGCAGGATGCGGCGCGAAGAAAGTGTCAAGCTGCGGTGCTTGCGCTGGCTCGAAATGCGGTGCATGCGCGGCAGCCAAATGCGGCGCATGTGCGGCAGCCAAATGTGGTGCATGCGCAGCCGCCAAATGCGAAGCAGCCAAATGCGGTGCATGCGGAGCAAAAAAGGCCGAATGATAAGCCGCCAACAAATTTTCAGGCGCCGGGGCTTGCCCCGGCGCCTGTCCTTTTTCATTATGCAGATGACCGCCATCAAAGACGGATAACCCCGCAGACGGATTGACCCCAAAAGACGGATAACCCCGCAGACGGAGTGACCAATGTCTCCCGAAAGTCGACGCGATCCGAAAATCGATTTTTCAAAGCTTTCCGGTGATGCCCTTGGCGCCATGCAGGCAGCAGCCGATGACATGATCGCCGTGCTCGAGGAAGCAGCCGCGGCAGAAAAACATATTCTGATAGACATACTGAATTCAGTGGAAAACGAGCCGTTTACCGCGTGGCAGCACTACCCGCCAGGCGATGTCCAGGACAAGAAAAACGGCGCCGTCTGGTTTTATCACGCCCATTCAGAAGATGATGGCGATAGACCCTGGCAGGAGCACGGGCACTTCCACGCATTCGTCTACACCGAGCATGTTGATGAAAAGACCAAACCGCTGGCGTTGCCACCCGAACCCGATTTTGACAGGGGCGGACTTTGCCACCTGATCGCCATCTCGTTCGACAGCGCCGGAACACCGGTGAGAGTGTTCACCACCAATCGCTGGGTGACAAATGAATGGCTTTATCCAGCCGGCAAAGTGATAAAATTGCTCGACAAATTCGTGCTGGAAACCGAAAAGTTTCCCTTGACCACCCGATGGCTGATGGCAGCGATGAAACTGTTTCGCCCTCAGATCGAGTGGAGCCTTGAGGCGCGCGATGAGGCGCTAAAAGAGGTGCGGTTGAAAGACCCGGACGGATTTTCAGAAAACCAGGACTATGAGGTCCTGTCGTCCTTCGCCTTCGATCTTGCCGGCCAGATCGACGCCGTGGAACTGGCCCTGGCACAACAGGCCAAACAACGATAATTGCCGATTTTTCCAACTAAGGCATTTTTCGCCCAAACAGCATCATATGCGCGAAAACGCTCTAAAACCCCGCCGGGTCTCGCTGACGTGATCGGCGCGTTAGCAAACGTTACTTCGCAAACATGATCGCAGCGCTAAGATCATCTCAATACCAACCAAGGAGCCTAAATTGATCAAATCCAAACACGCATTGGCCCTCATGGTCGTTGCCGGTGGATTGACGGCGGCCATGCCAGGCGTCCAGAGGGCGCATGCCGAATGCGACGCCGAACGGATAATACCGACCTGCGGCACCAAATCGACCAAGAAAGACAAATGCAAGGCAAAGAAGGGCTGAATAGCTGCGAAAGCCCTTTGGTGACGCGATTGATTATTGCTGCGTCCCATACTGTTACCTGCCATAGTTCTTGACGGCGGGTGAAATAACCGGTCATCTGACACGATGGCAAAATCGGTTTTCACCCGGGAAATGCTTGTCTCGCCGTCTGGCGCGGAGTTGAATCTCTTTTCATTCAGTGCCAGCGGCGGTGCTGCCGGTGTGATCCAGGTAAACCACGGGCTTGCCGAACACGCCGCACGCTATGAGCGCTTTGCAAAATTTATGGCACCGCACGGCTTTCATATCTATGCCCATGACCATCGCGGTCACGGCGAAACAACAGCGGCGGATGCGCCACCCGGTGTTTTTGCCGATAAAAACGGTGCCGCCAAAATCGTTGCGGATGTCGGCGCCATTCACCAACTGATCGCAAACCGGCATCCAGACCTTCCGGTAATCTGTTTCGGCCATTCCATGGGTGGGCTGATTGCGCTCAACTATGCGCTCGCCAATTCCGCGCGCATTGCCGGCCTTGCCTGCTGGAACGCCAATTTTTCCGCCGGTCTGCTGGGTCGCATCGCCAAGGCAATCCTTGCCTGGGAACAGTTCCGCCTCGGTTCCGATGTCCCTTCGCGCAGTTTGCCGAAACTGACATTTCGCGACTGGGCGGCAAAAATTCCTGACCGGAAAACGGATTTCGACTGGTTATCGCGCGATGAGGCGGAAGTCGCGAAATATTTGGCCGACCCGCTTTGCGGCTGGAATGCTTCGGTATCGATGTGGCAGGAGATTCTTAAACTGGTGTTTGCCGGCGCTGACGATCGCAATTTTGGCGAAATGCGGCGTGACCTTCCAGTCGATCTGATCGGCGGCGAAAAAGACCCTGCCACCGATGGCGGCAAGGCCATCCTGGCACTCAATCGCCGTCTCTCGGCCATGGGTTTTTCCGATGTAACCTGCAATATCCTCGGCAAAACACGCCACGAAAGCCTAAACGAAATCAATCGCGACGAAGTGATGGAGCGGTTTGCGAAATGGGCCGGCAACCTTGTCGGCAATTTTCACGCTCAAGCTAAGGCGTGACCAACACAAAACACTCTGCTACGAAACCGGCATCTAATCGGAGGCCGATTCATGCTGGCGGAACTGCTTACCTTTCAGGCTTTGACCACATTTCTGGTGCTGACTGCGCTGGAAACTGTGCTTGGCTTTGACAATTTGCTCTATATCTCATTGGAGGCACAACGGGTTGCGCCCGAACGGCAGGCATTTGTCCGCCGCTGGGGCATTATCCTGGCGCTCGTACTGCGCGTCATTTTGCTGTTTTTGGTGCTGA
The DNA here is from genome assembly GCA_963669455.1 of Rhizobiaceae bacterium. Classification (GTDB taxonomy): domain Bacteria; phylum Pseudomonadota; class Alphaproteobacteria; order Rhizobiales; family Rhizobiaceae; genus JAWKWH01. The sequence goes on along the minus strand of OY770026.1, from coordinate 1,734,703 downwards.
AACTCATCCAGACTTTCCAAAATCCGCTTTTCTCGGTCGACTTCCCGCCATTTGTCAAAGGCGAAGTTTCCGGACATGCGCTGATCGTACTCGCCGGCGGCGTGTTCCTGATCTACACCGCGATCAAAGAGATCTTCCACATGATGAACCTGGAAGAACACGAACATGGCGAAGCGAAGCGGACCACCAAGAGCCTCGGCAGCGCTCTGTTCTGGATCGTTTTGATGAACGTCGTTTTCTCGTTTGATACGGTTCTTTCAGCTGTCGCGCTGACGGATATTTTTGCCGTGATGGCAGCAGCCATCGTGGTCTCCGGCATTTTGATGGTCTGGATGGCAGACACCGTCGCCAGTTTTTTGAAAAAGAACCGCATGTACGAGGTGCTCGGTCTGTTTGTGCTGTTGCTTGTCGGCGTGATGCTGATGTCCGATGGCGGGCATATCGCGCATCTGGCATTCTTCGGATACGACATTCATCCGATGGCCAAATCCACCTTCTATTTCGTCCTGGTCACGATGGTGCTGGTCGAAATCGTCCAATCGCGTTACCAGCGCAAGCTGATGCGCGAGAAACAGAAAATGGCAAAGGGGCCCTCCACCCATGGCTGATGCACCGCTAACAGGGGTCCGTGTCATCGAACTTGCCCGGGTGCTTGCAGGCCCCTGGGCCGGTCAGTTGCTCGCTGATTTGGGCGCCGATGTGATTAAGGTCGAAAACCCCAATGGCGGAGACGATACCCGCAAATGGGGGCCGCCCTTCGTCCAGGGCAGCGATGGCGAAAACCTGTCTGCCGCCTATTATCATTCGGCCAATCGCGGCAAACGCTCAATCGCTGTCGATCTGAACACCGAAGACGGTCAGAAGACCATGCGCGAACTGGCAGTCGGTGCGGACGTGCTGATTGAGAATTTTAAGCTGGGCGGGCTGAAAAAATACGGTCTCGACTATGAGGCCATCGCAAAGATAAACCCGAAAATCGTCTATTGTTCGATTACCGGCTTTGGCCAGACCGGCCCCTATGCGCCACGCCCTGGCTATGATTTCATCATCCAGGCAATGGCCGGCATGATGTCGATCACCGGAGAACCGGGCCGCGAGCCGCAAAAGGCCGGCGTCGCCATCTCCGACATCTTTACCGGCCTTTATTCGGTCATCGCCATCCAGGCGGCACTCATGCATGTACGCGCGGGCGGCAAAGGTCAATTGATCGACATGGCCCTGTTCGACACCCAGGCCGGCATTCTCGGCAATCAGAATTTGAACTATCTGGTCTCCGGCAGCGCCCCTGTGCAGATGGGCAATGCGCATATGAACATTGCACCTTATGAGGTCTTTCCCGTTTCAAACGGCCATTTGATCATCGCGGTCGGCAATGATGGTCAGTTTCAGCGCTTGTGCGGCGTTTTGAACCTTACGACACTGGCAGATGATCCACGTTTTGCCACCAATGAGGCGCGCGTTACCAACCGCGCCGAACTCAGGCCGCTGATCATCGCCAAAACCGAAGAATTTATACGCGACGACCTCCTTGCCCGATTGGAAGCCGCCAATGTTCCAGGGGGCCCGATCAATTCGATTGCCGACATGTTCGATGATCCGCAGGCCAGGGCGAGGCAGCTGCGCACCGATCTTGAAGATGAACAGGGCAACCTCATCCCCGGCGTGCGCTCGCCAATTCTGCTGCCCGAGACGCCGTTGCGCTATCAGCGCCCCTCGCCCCGGCTCGGCGAACACACCGATGAAATCCTCGCCGAACTGGAAAAGTCGAAATCATGAAAACCGGCGGCCGGCTGATTGTCGATTGCCTGGAGACAAACGGCACCGACCGCCTCTATTGCGTACCGGGCGAGAGCTATCTTGCCGTACTCGACGCACTGCACGATTCGCCAATCCAAACAATCATCTGCCGCCAGGAAGGCGGTGCGGCGATGATGGCCGACGCGCATGGCAAGCTAACCGGCGAACCCGGCATCTGCTTCGTCACCCGCGGACCGGGCGCCACCAACGCCTCGGCGGGCCTGCATATTGCCATGCAGGATTCCACGCCGATGATCCTGTTTATCGGTCAGGTGGCGCGTTCAGCGCGTGAACGTGAAGCCTTTCAGGAGGTCGAATACCGCCGCGCCTTTACCGAATTTTCCAAATGGGTGGTCGAGATCGATGATCCGGCCCGCATCCCCGAGCTCGTCACCCGCGCCTATTCGCTGGCCATGTCCGGCCGCCCGGGTCCGGTCGTCGTCGTCCTGCCCGAAGACATTTTGCTGGCCGAAGCCGAAGCCCCCGCGCCGCAGCGATATGCGCGTGTCATCACCCGGCCCGGGCCAGGCGAACTTAAACAGGCCACAGCGATGCTTCGTTCAGCCAAAAACCCGTTCGTCATTGCCGGCGGATCAGGCTGGAGCGACGACGGCGCTGCCGGTTTGCGCACCATGTCGGAAAACTGGCACCTGCCGGTCGGCTGCTCGTTTCGCCGCCAGATGTTGTTCGATCATCTACATCCCAACTATGCCGGCGATGTCGGCATCGGCCTTAATCCTGACCTCGCCAGCTATATCAAAAATGCCGATATGGTGATGCTGCTGGGCGGGCGCATGTCGGAAATGCAGTCGTCGGATTATTCGCTGCTCAAAAGCCCCTACCCGGATCAAAAGCTCATCCATATCCATGCTGATGCCGATGAACTGGGCCGGGTTTACCGGCCAAACCTCGCAATCAATGCCAATCCGGCAGCCTTTGCCGCGGCAATAGCTACGACCGGACCTGACGGCACGCCGGCCTGGGCCAATGACACCGCCCGTCTGCACGAAACCTATCTGACATGGTCTACGCCACCTGAAGACGGCCCGGGCGGCGTCCATATGGGGCCAATCATGGCCTGGCTGGGTTCGGTTCTGCCCGAAGATGCAATCATGACCAACGGTGCTGGCAATTATTCCACCTGGCTGCACCGGTTTTACCGCTTTCGCCGCTACCAGACACAGGCCGCGCCAACCTCAGGGTCGATGGGCTACGGCACGCCGGCAGCGGTAGCCGCCAAGGCGCTGTTTCCCAAGCGGACCGTTATTGCCTTTGCCGGCGACGGGTGTTTTTTGATGAACGGACAGGAGTTCGCAACGGCGGTGCAGTACAAGCTGCCAATCATCGTCATCATCATCAACAACGGCATGTATGGCACGATCCGCATGCATCAGGAGCGTGAATATCCAGGCCGCATTTCGGCGACCGGTCTCACCAATCCCGACTTTGCAGCACTCGCCCGCGCCTATGGCGGCCATGGTGAGACGGTGGAAACAACGGCTGATTTCGCACCCGCCTTTGAACGCGCCCGCGACAGCAACAAACCATCGATCATAGAAATCAGACTTGATCCAGAAGCGATCACGCCAGCGAAAACGCTAACTGAGATACGCGAGAAAAGGTAAGTTTTTCAGTAGCCTGCCGGCAAAACCGGAATCAATTCCGCAAGTACAGACAACAGCTAGGCCAGTTTTGACCCATTCAAACCGCATCGAAATCCAGCACCAGCTTTTCTGATGTTGGCCGCGACTGGCAGGCAAGCGTGAAGCCTGCCTCAATTTCCCAGGGCTGTAGCGAATAATTGACCGCCATGTCAGCCGTCCCCTCGACAATGCGGCAACGGCAAGTGCAGCACATGCCGCCGGCACACGAAAACGGAAGATCGAGCCCGGCTTCCTGTCCGGCGGCAAGAACCGTCTTTTCCGGATCCAAAACCTTAAAATCCCGCCTGACGCCATCGAGCATCACTTCAACAATTGCGCCTTTTTCGACCGCATCGACGGTAGCCTTTGATGGTGCTTTTGGCGGCGCCATATCGCCATCGACGGTAAAGCGCTCAAAGCGAATGCGCTCTGCCGCCACGCCGAGATCGCCAATCGCCGCCGATACGGTATCGATCATTCCGCCAGGGCCACAGATGAAGGTTAAATCGGCATTGGCAGGATCAATCAGCCCCGCCTCGGTGAGTTGTGCAATTTTTTGCCCGTCAATCCGGCCATGCAAAAGCTCAACATCCTGCTGTTCGCGCGACAGTACATGGATCAGCGAGAACCGGCCCAAAAACCGGTCTTTCAGATCATCAAGTTCCTCGCGGAACATGATCGTCGCCGTCGCGCGGTTGCCATAGACCAGCGTGATCTCGGACCCGGGCTCATTGCCCAGCACCGTTTTGGCAATCGACAGCATCGGCGTGATGCCCGAACCCGCAGCGATCAAGAGGTAGTGGTGATCGCCCTTTCCTGCCGGTGTAAACCGGCCTTCCGGCGCCATCACCTGGATGGTGTCGCCGATTGCAAGCCGGTCATTGACGAAACTCGAAAACAGGCCGTCTTCGACTTTCTTCACGCCGATTTTGAGCACCGCTTCATCGGGCGCCGAGCAGATCGAATAGGACCGCCGCACCGCTTCGCCATTGATAGCGGTGGCAAGTGTCAGATACTGGCCTGGCTGATAGTAAAATTCATCGGCAAGTTCCGGCGGCACATTAAGCGAAACCGCCACCGCTTCCGGTGTCTGGCGGTCAATGCTGATAACGGTCAGATCATGAAATCGGCTCATCGGATCGGCCTCAAATACATTTGAAATAATCGAACGGTTCGGCGCATGCCCGGCAGCGGTAATGCGCCTTGCACGGGGTCGAACCGAATTCCGATACGCGGCTGGTTTCCGCCGATCCGCATTTCGGACACGCAACCTGCGTTTCGCCAAACAGGGCGCGCACCGAATTCGACGCTCTTTCAGGCGGCGCGATGCCAAAAGCACGCAGTTTTTCACGGCCCTCGGCGCTGATCCAATCCGTCGTCCAGGCCGGCGACATTACCCGCTCCACGCGCGCATCAAACCCGGCATCGCGCAGCGCTGCCACGATCGAAAACTCAATTGCAGCTGTGGCAGGACACCCAGAATAGGTCGGCGTGACGAGTGCAACGGCAACACCACCTTCCATCCTGACATCACGCAAAATGCCAAGGTCGGCAACTGTCACGCACGGCACCTCCGGATCAGGCACCGAGGCGGCAGCCGCCCATGCGACAGCCTGCTCAACGTTCCTGACCGCAGCAGCACTCACCAACTGGCTCCCGGATATGTCCGCTGCATGTGCTGCAAATCAGCCAGAAGAAAGCCCATCGCCTCGCCATGAATACCGGCCCGGCCACCGCTTTGCTGCAACGAAATCTCCGGCATCGTCAGCCCGGCTTCGGCAAAGATGCCACCGACGATACGCTCCCATTCCTGTCTGATCGACACTGGATCGGGCAGAAGGTCAGCCTCGGCCAACCGTTCACAAACCGCATCGCTCTCGAACAATTCGCCGATAAAGGGTGCCAGTGCCTCAATTGCCGCGTTCATCCGCGCAGTGCTTTCCGCCGTGCCATCGCCCATCCGGATCACCCACTCGCCGGCATGGCGAACATGATAGGCCATTTCCTTCATCGCCTTTCCGGCAATGGCGGCAAGCGTTTCGTCTGGTGAAGTAACGGCAATCTTCCAAAAAGGCTCCATGAATGCCGCAAACCACAGATGCTTGAGCATGGTGTGGGCGAAATCGCCATTCGGACGCTCGACCAGAAGGCAGTTCACATAGTCGCGCTCCAGACGAAGATAAGCCAGATCATCTTCCGTACGCCCCTGGCCTTCAACTTCACCGGCATATTGATAGAGTGATCGCGCCTGCCCGATCAGATCCAGCGCCATATTCGGCATGGCAAGGTCTTCTTCAAGCATCGGCGCATGGCCACACCATTGTGAAATCCGGTGACCGAGTATCAGATGGTCGTCGGCAAGCCTGATGAGCGCGGCAAAAAGATCGTTGCTGTCAACCGGTGCCATCACATATGTCCCACATCTTCGGGGATGTCGTAGAAACTCGGATGCCGGTAGATTTTCGAGGCCGTCGGCTCGAAATTCTCACCTTTCATATCGGGATCGGACGCAGTGATCGAACCCGACGGCACCACCCAGATCGACGTGCCCTCGCCGCGCCTGGTATAAACGTCGCGCGCAGCATTAAGCGCCATCACCTCATCACTGGCATGAACCGACCCGCAATGCTTGTGCGCCAAACCGTTTCGCGGCCGGATAAACACTTCCCAAAGCGGTGTTTCGTTGCTCGACATATTGATCACTCCGCCGCCACTTTCGCCGCTTCCATGCGGGATTTTCGTTTCTCGGCATGCGCAAGCGCTGCCTCGCGCACCCAGGCGCCATCGTCCCAGGCCTTTTTGCGTGCCGCAAGCCGTTCACGGTTCATCGGCCCGTTGCCTTTCACCACACGCCAAAACTCATCCCAGTCGATAGCGCCGAAATCGTAGCCACCGCGCGCCTCGTTCCACTTTAAGTCCGGATCGGGAAATTCCAGTCCGATGAACTGGCCTTGCGGCACGGTTGCATCGACGAATTTCTGCCGCAGCTCATCATTGGAAAACCGCTTGATCTTCCACGTCATCGACTGATCGCTATGTTCGCTGTCCGTGTCATGCGGACCGAACATCATCAGCGAAGGCCACCACCAGCGATTAAGTGCATCCTGCGCCATCTCTTTTTGCTCGTCAGTGCCCCGCATCAGCGTCATCATGATTTCATAGCCCTGGCGCTGGTGAAAACTCTCTTCCTTGCACACCCGGATCATCGCCCGCGCATAGGGTCCGAAAGAACAGCGGCAAAGCGGAATCTGGTTCATAATAGCAGCACCGTCGACCAGCCAGCCAATCGCACCGATATCGGCCCAACTCAGCGTCGGATAGTTGAAAATGGAGGAATATTTTGCCTTGCCGCTTAACAATTCCGCGGTCATCTGGTCGCGCGACACGCCAAGCGTCTCGGCTGCCGAATAAAGATAAAGCCCGTGGCCGCCCTCGTCTTGCACTTTGGCCAGCAAAGCCGCCTTGCGTTTCAAGCTGGGCGCCCTGGTAATCCAGTTTCCTTCCGGCAGCATGCCGACAATTTCCGAATGCGCATGCTGGCCAATCTGCCGGATAAGCGTACGGCGATACCCTTCGGGCATCTCATCATTCGGCTCGATTTTCTCCTCCGCATCGATACGCGCCTGAAACCGGGCGAGAAACGCCTCATCCTCCTCCGTTTCGGTTTTTGCGCCGATAAGGCCTTGGCTGTACATGGTTTTTCCTCCACCATGTTAAACTCAGTTGTCGCTATTTGAGTAATATGTAACAAAAATATAGACAAATAGCAATTTTTTGTAACATAAATCGGAGGAAAAATTGGTAAATTTTTCGGCAGGCGATGCCAACGAACTGATGGACCGCATTTTTGCGCCGTGGATCAAGGAGTTGGGCCTCGTCGCGGTATCGTTCGATGATCATGGCGGCACCTTTCATCTACCAGAAAATCCAGCATTGGTTCATGTCGGCAATGTCGTTTGCGGGCAGGCGATTGCCTCAGCGGCAGACAGTGCAATCGTGATCACGCTTGCAGCCATCAACGGCCGCTTCCGCATTTGTACGACTGTCGACTTCACCACGCATTTCATCCGGCCCATTGCGCCAGGCCCGGCAGACATACGCGTCGACGTGCTTTCCAGCGGCAAACGACTGGCTTATTTGCGCGTCGAATTTCGCGCAGCCGGGTCGGAAAAGCTTGCCGCAACGGTGACGAGTACATTCGCCTATCTGGAAGATTGAAATATCCCAAAGCGCTCGGCAAAACGTGCCGGATCAACGGGCCGCGGCAACCCAGCCTGATCCAGCCATTGCTCACTTGGCGGAGCCAGCCGGGTATAGATTGCCCGCACCATGGATCGCGCAGCCTCCCCTGGCCAGCCGGAAGGCAATAGGTTTGCCGGCAGGCCAGGATCACAAAGCACAATCCGCCGCCAGTCGTGAATGAGCAACACCCGCGCGGCAAGGGCGTCAAGCGGCGGCAAATTGTTATCTGCACCAAACGCATCCGCCAGAGCGCGATAATTTTGGATCAACTCGCGATAGGCCCCGGCGGTCTCATCAAGCTTCCAGATCGCCTGCACGCCGGCTGGAATATTGTCAGCGTTTGCGGTCAAGATCAGCAGTTCTTCAAGGCCGGGCCGGATCATGGGTTCGATACCGGTCTCGACCCTCAGCCAGCAAGATGCGCCGGTATCAACAAAACCGTCATCCGACAGTTTTTGTCTGGTCTCCTCATGCACCACTCCGCCCGGCGCAATGGCGATAGTCCAGCGTCCGTCCCATTCGGGCGGGCCTGCCGCATAGATGCGTTTTGTCGCCAGATCAAAATCACGCCTGCCCGATTTGGCCAGAGCATAAATCGAGTTGCGCCCTGATTTTTCCCGAACCACCCAGCCATCTGCGGCCAGACGGGACAGAGCGGTACGCACGGCCCCGTTTTCGACGTTGAGCCTAGCCATCACATCTTGAACGACGGACAGGCCCACCTTGCCGCCGCGCGGCACGATGGCATCGCCAAACAGCGTAATGACCAGCGACCAGACCCGAAGCCGCCCGCGTAAATGCAGTGCCGCCACCGCATCCTCAAAAGCCGTTGCCGCCCGGTTTTTAGTCTTGGTCATGCATCAAGCCATGGCACACTTCGGCAGACAGGGGCAAGTCGATCTGCCGAAGCAGTAAGTCGTTTCTAAAGCCCCCTCACCCCGTCGACCAAGATACGGGTTGCCAGTTTGGCGTAATCGGCCCGCGTTATCGTGCCGCCTTCGCGAAACCACATGTAAAACCAGTTGAGCATGCCAAACAGGCTCATTGTCACCGGTTTCAAGATTGGCTTGCCATCAAGCGCATCCGGATTGAGTTGGCCAACCGCCTCGGAAAAACGCTGAACCAGTTTGCGCTCCAGCGCTTTGAGATGTTCCTGCTGTTCCATCGGCAGCAGGGACAACGCCCCCAGCTGAACCTTGTGTTTGGCATCGGCATCGCGGTAAGCCTCCAAAAGACCGCTCACCAGGCCCTCCAGCCTGTCTTGCGGGCTGGCAGCAATGTCGTCCGCCTCCTCGACCGCATCGATCAAATCGGTGAGATGCGTGTCGATAATGTCGAACAGCAACGCCTCTTTCGATGCGTAATAGTGGTAGATCAGCGCTTTGGAGACCCCGCAGGCCAAGGCCAGTTGCGCCATCGATGTGCGGTCATAGCCATCATCGGCAAAGATGCGCGCCGCCGTCTCCATGATGGCGACGCGCTTGTCGTCGTGATCCTTGGCGCGGGTGCGGGCCATCGGCTCTTCTGCTACGCCTGGTGCCGCTTGTCGATGATGCGGACTGCCTTGCCTTGACTGCGCTGAACACCTCCTGGCCCGGCCACGCTGATTTTCGCCGAGATTCCAATCGTGCTCTTGATATGGTGCGCCAACGACCGGCTGAGGGTCTTACGCGATTGTTCATCGGCAGCGCCCGCTACGGCTTCCACGCAGACAGTCATCTCGTCCATACGTCCCTCACGGCTGAGTTCGATCTGGAAATGCGGCGCCAGGCCATCGACTTTCAATATTTGCTCCTCAACCTGCGTCGGAAACACATTAACACCGCGAAGGATGATCATGTCGTCGGAACGGCCGGTGATTTTCTCCATGCGCCGCATCGACCGGGCCGTCCCCGGTAACAACCGGGTCAGATCACGGGTGCGGTAACGGATGATCGGAAACGCTTCCTTGGTGAGCGAGGTAAAGACCAGCTCTCCCTTTTCGCCGTCGGCCACCGGTTGACCGCTCTTCGGGTCGATGATCTCGGGGTAAAAATGATCTTCCCAGATATGCAATCCGTCCTTGGTCTCGACACACTCATTGGCAACGCCAGGCCCCATCACCTCCGACAGGCCGTAAATATCGACCGCATGCATGTCGAACGCCTGCTCGATCTCTTCGCGCATTGCGTTGGTCCAGGGTTCGGCGCCAAAAATACCGACCTTTAGCGGGCTTTTGCGCGGATCAAGGCCGGCGGCCCGATAGTGATCGAGGATCGACAGCATGTAGGACGGCGTCACCATAATAGTTGTCGCGGCAAAATCCTCAATCAGCGTCACTTGCCGCTCGGTCATGCCGCCGGATACCGGGATGACCGTACAGCCGAGCTTTTCGGCGCCATAATGCGCACCAAGCCCGCCGGTAAACAGGCCGTAGCCATAGGAAATATGGACAATATCGCCGGGTCTGGTGCCCGATGCGCGCATCGACCGCGCCATGACAGCCGCCCAGATATCAATGTCATTTTTGGTATAGCCGACGACCGTTGGTTTGCCCGTCGTGCCGGACGAGGCATGAACACGCATGACCTGTTCACGCGGCACGGCAAACAGGCCAAAGGGATAATTGTCGCGCAGATCGGTCTTCACCGTGAACGGAAATTTCGCCAGATCGGAAAGCGCCGTGCAATCGTCGGGATGGACACCGGCCGCATCGAAACTCTGCCGGTAAAACGGCACATTGTCGTAGGCATGGTTCAGCGACCACTTTAGCCGCTCAAGCTGCAATGCCTCAATCTCATCGCGAGAAGCAATCTCGATCGGCTCCAACGTGCTGCGCGCCGGTGTCAGGTCTTCCATCTCAATCTCCCTCAATCCGCCGGCTGACCGTCACCCGTCAGATTTTGTCTCATCGAAATTAGTGCCCTTGATGCTGCGTGACAGGCCCCGGAACGCAGCGACCAGCGCGCCGTCTGTGCGGCGTACCTCAATGTCGTAAATACCGGAGCGGCCCTTTTTCGACACTTCTTTCGCCTCCGCCACCAGCCGGTCGCCAAGGCGGCCAGGCTCCACAAAGGTGATTGCCGCCTGCTGCGCCACCGTGTTCTGATTGTAGCTGTTGCAGGCAAAGGCAAAAGCAGAATCGGCCAGGGTGAATATGAATCCGCCATGGCAAATATCGTGGCCATTGGTGTGATGGGGCTCCACCGTCATCGACATGACCGCCCGCCCCGGCTTGACCTCATCCAGAAAAGCCCCCAGCCATTTCGACGCTCTGTCGCGCGCCCACATAGCTTCAGCACTTCGTTCCGCGATCTCCTGCGGTGTCATAGCCTGCTCCCGATACACCCTCTCGCTCATAACTCAGACTTGCATAAACCGACCGGTCGGTCAATAATACCCAAAAAGCGGGATAGGCGTTTCAATGGCCGGCATGTCACTGGCAGAAAATTTTGAACTAAATGACCTGCCGGCGGGGTTTGTTGACAATCCGTTTCCGGTGTATCGCGCACTGCTTGAGCACGCCCCGGTCAAGCGCTTTTCCGATGGCTCGATCATGCTGTCGCGCTTTGACGATCTTGATCGCGTATACCGCGACACGAAGACGTTCTCGTCAGATAAAAAAATCGAGTTTTTGCCAAAATTCGGCGACACGCCGCTTTACGAACACCACACGACAAGCCTGGTATTTTCTGATCCGCCGCTTCACACCCGCGTACGAAAAATCATGGTCGGCGCCTTGAACCCGAAGGCGCTGGCGGCCATGGAACCGGGTTTGATCGCGCTGGTTGAACAGCTGATCGGCAATCTTTCCGGCCGCAACGATGCGGACCTGATTGAGGATTTCGCTTCAGCGATCCCGATAGAGGTGATCGGCAATCTGTTTGCCATTCCCCATAGTGAACGCGGTCCGTTGCGCGACTGGTCGCTGGCAATCCTCGGCGCGCTGGAGCCGGTGCTGACCAAAGAGCAGGAGGAATGGGGCAATCGCGCGGTCACCGAGTTCAAGGCCTATCTGAAGGGACTGGCGGCAGACCGACGCAAAAATCCAGGCGATCCGGCAACCGATGTTTTAACCCGGCTGATTGGTGGCGTCGGCGGCGAAAAACTGACCGAGACTGAGCTTCTGCAAAACTGCATTTTCATTTTAAATGCCGGCCATGAGACGACGACAAACCTGATCGGCAATGCGCTCGCTGTGCTGCATCAATGGCCGGACGAACGCCAGCGCCTTGCCCAAAATCCGGATCTCATCAACACTGCGGTTGACGAGTTTTTGCGATTGGAAAGCCCCAACCAGCTCGGCAATCGCATGACCACGGCAGATTGCGAGTTTCACGGCGAAACGATTGCTGCGGGCACGCGCGTACATCTGTGCATCGGCGCTGCCAACCGCGACCCCCGCCAGTTCAGCGATCCCGACAGGCTCGACATTTCCAGAAAGCCCAACAAGCACCACGCCTTTGCCGGCGGGCCGCATCTTTGTGTCGGCTTCTCGCTCGCCCGCATGGAAGGCCGAATAGCGGTATCAAAATTTTTAAAACGCTTTCCGGATTACGTCTTGACCGGCAACGCAATCCGCAATGGACGTGTCCGCTTTCGCGGCTACGCCAAACTACCCGCACGCCTCACCTGATCTGAAAGAAGAGGGTTTTGATGACTGTCCTTCAACTTGAAAGTTTCGTCGCCGGCAATTGGATCGGACCGGGCGATAATGGCGTAGCGCTGAAAAGCGCGATTACCGGAAAAACCGTCGCCAGGATCGGAGGCGCCAAGCTCGACTTCAGCGCAATGGCCAACCACGCCCGAAATACCGGCGGGCCGGCCTTGCGGGCCATGACATTTCACGACCGTGCCTTTGCGCTCAAGGCGCTGGCGCAATATTTAAACGAGCGCCGCGATGCGCTTTATGAATTGTCCTACGATACCGGAACCACCAAATCCGACGCGATGATCGATATCGATGGCGGTATCGGTACCCTTTTTGTCTATTCATCCAAGGGCCGAAGGGAGATGCCCGACGACGTTGTGATGATCGATGGTGCCCGTGAGCAATTGTCGCGCGGCGGCAATTTTCATGGCCAGCACGTATTGACCTCGCTTCAGGGCGTAGCCGTTCACATCAACGCATTCAACTTTCCGGTCTGGGGCATGCTAGAGAAGCTTGCCCCCACATTGCTGGCCGGCGTCCCGGCGATCATCAAGCCGGCGTCAGCGACCGCATGGCTTGCAGAAGCCGCGTTTCGCATGATCATAGAGTCGGGCATCCTGCCCGAAGGATCGGTGCAATTCATCGCCGGCGCAACCGGCAATCTGCTCGACCGGCTTGGACCCCAGGACGTGGTGTCATTTACCGGCTCGGCTAAAACCGCGCGGCTATTGCGGGCCAATCCAAATCTGCTCGATAATTCGGTGCGTTTTACCGCAGAACAGGATTCACTGAACGCGACGATCTTGGGCCCGGATGCCAAGCCGGGCTCGCCGGAATTCGATGCGGCCATCGGCGAAATTCACCGCGAGATGACCGCCAAGGCTGGACAGAAATGCACAGCAATCCGACGGGTTCTGGTTCCCGAACAATATCGCGACAAGGCGATCGAAGCGGTGGCGGAACGGTTGGCGAAGACAATAGTGGGTGACCCGCGCGACGACAAAACCCGTATGGGGCCACTGGCAAGCCTTGGCCAGCGCGAAGATGTACTGGCCAAGGCAGCGCTCATCGGCGCGGAAGCCCGTCAGGTGTTCGGTGGAACGCCACAGGAAAGTGACGGTGCCTATCTGTCACCGATCCTGTTTTGCTGCGATGATCCAGATGGGGCAAAAACGGTGCATGCGACCGAAGCGTTCGGGCCGGTCTCGACCATTATGGGCTACCGCAATCTCGACCATGCTTTGGCGCTTGCCAATCGGGGTGGCGGGTCGCTTGTCACCTCCCTTTTCACGCATGATCCGGCAGTGGCGCGCCGGGCTGTAGAGCTTTCGGGCGCCTGGCACGGCCGGCTTTATTTTGCCAATCGCGATACTGGCAAGGAAGCCACCGGACATGGCTCTCCCCTGCCCCACATGGTTCATGGTGGACCGGGACGGGCCGGCGGCGGGGAAGAAATGGGCGGCATCCGCGGTGTTGCCCACTATATGCAGCGCACGGCCATTCAGGGCAGCCCTGATATTCTGGCCGGGATAACGAAGACCTATGTGCCAGGCTCAATCACCATCGAAAAGCCGGCCCATCCGTTTCGCATGCGGTTCTTGGAGCTTGAGGTCGGCCATTCCATCGAAACCGCCCCGCGCACCGTGACCATGGACGATATCGAGCACTTCGCCAAATTCACCGGCGACACATTCTACGCGCATATGGACGAGGAGGCCGCCGCCGCCAATCCGTTTTTCCCGGGCCGCGTGGCCCACGGCTATCTTATCTTGAGCTTTGCCGCAGGCCTGTTCGTCGACCCCGATCCAGGTCCGGTGCTCGCCAATTACGGCCTCGACAATCTGCGCTTTCAAAAGCCGGTATCGCCCGGCGATACGTTAAAGGTAAGGCTGACGGCAATGCACAAGACCAAACGCAACGATGAGTATGGCGAGGTGCGCTGGCACGTTACGGTCAGCAATCAGGACGGCGAACAAGTCGCCGAATATGAGCTGTTGACGATGAACGCTATGTAGTGACAAACCACCAGATGCTGCCTGCCAGACTTGCCACGCAAACAGCCAGCAACAAGCCGGCAAAAGCCACGATGCTGTCACCGACAAACAGCAAAAGCACCGAGCTCAGCAATGACGCTCCGATCTGGCTGGAAAACCCGAAGAACGACGCGGCAAATCCGGCCATGTCGCCATGGGGATCAAGCACCAGGGCCGAACTGTTTGAGTAGACAATCAGGTAGCTGGTCGCAAACAGCACGAGCAGCGCCGACATCGAATAGGGCCCAAGCATTTCCATAAACCCGAAAAGCAGGATCAACGCGGTAGATGTCACCAACACCAGGCCCGCCACGATCATCGCCTTGACTTGTCCGTATAGTTCGATGAACCGCCGGTTGCCGATTTGGCCGATGATAATTCCGAGCCCGTGAACAGCAAAAAAAACTGAAAACAACAGGCCAGCGACACCAAAATGCACGTCGTATATGAGCGGCAGGCTGGCAAGGATTAGGATAATCGATGAATTGGTAATCGCGGCAAAAATCAGAAAATGCCGGGACTGGGGATGGCGGATCAATCTGCCGGATCGCCGCAGAATGGTTGAAAACTGCGTTGCCTCTGGCGTCTTTGACAGATGCGTTTCGGGCAACCACAACAGCACGAGCATCAAGACCACGGCATAGATCGACAGCAATGCGAATATCAGCCGCCAGCCGGAAAACTCTGCGATCAGCCCACCGGCAAGCGGTGCGATTATCGGCCCGGCAGCAAAGATCGCCGTGGCAAGCGCCAGGTTGCGCGCCAGTTCTTCACCGGAATAGAGATCGCGCACCATCGCCCGCGAGCATACCATCGCAGCGGCAGCACCGAACCCCTGCAACGCCCGGCCGGCCAGAAGAACATTGATATCCGGCGCCATCGCGGCAAGCAGACATCCGGCAAGAAAAATCAACAGTCCCAGAAACAGGCCGGGCTTTCGCCCCCACCTGTCCGACACCGTACCCCAGACCAATTGCCCGACCCCCGCCATCATCAGGAAGGTGGTGATCGTCCACTGTACCAGCACTTCTTTTGTCGCCAACTCCGTGCGGATTGCCGGAAAGGACGGCAGCATGATGTCGATTGAAAATGCGCCAGCCGACATTAACAGGCCGCAATAAATGACGATCCAGCGTGAATGCATTAATGTTGCCCGGTCCCGACAAAAGTGATCGAATCGAGCAATGTGCCGGCGGTGCGCAACGCCGCGCCGGTTGCAATCATCATTTGCGGCAAGATCATCCATTCCAGCGCCCAGGCCGAGCCGGAGCGCTCGTTTTCGTGGACGATTGACTGATGAACCCCGCCAACAAGCGTCGCATTGAACCGTGCAAACGCCACCAGCATCTCCGCGCCGACAGGATTGACCTTGTGCGGCATTGCCGAAGAACCGCCACCTCTGGACAGTTCAATCTCATCCATTTCCTGCTGAGCGAACAGCGCGATATCAGCACCGGCTTTGCCAAGACTACCGGTCACCAGAGACAGCCAACTTGCCAGTTCGGCCAACCCGTCACGTTCGGTATGCCGCACCGCGGGACAAGGTTGTAGCCCGAGCGCATCCGCCATCCGGTTCGTCACGGCAATCGCTTTGTCATCGAGAGCGTCAAGCGTGCCGACCGGCCCGCCAAGATGCAAAACGCCAACCTGGCGGCGCACAGCCCCCAATCGCTCACGATGCCGGATGAGCGGATTGCTCCAGCTGGCGATTTTTCTCGCCGCCAATACCGGCAAGGCTGCCTGCATGCGGGTATGGGCCATCACCGTCTTGGCGCCATCGCGGCTTTGCAGCGTATCGAGGCTGTCCAGAATCTTTGCCAGCGCCTCGTCGAGAAGATCAAGCACCTTCAGGCTTCTGATCGCAAGCGACGTATCGATCACATCCTGACTGGTCGCGCCAAAATGCAAAGCCCTGGCAGCCTCGTCATCAAGCCCGGCACGCATCTGTCGTAAAAGTTCCGGAACCACCACGCCATCACGCACGGTCGCCTCTTTCAGCGCCTTGGTATCGGGCGAAAAACCCTCCGCCATCGCCTCGATATTGTGCAAGACATTGGCTGCGATAACCCCTTCGGCTTCCTGCGCTTGCGCCAGGGCGACCTCAAAGCGAAGCATGGCCGCCAGATCTGCCTCCGCCGAAAGCAGGTGGGCTATCTCCTCATGTCCTAAAAGGCCGGAAAGGAATGGATGCTCGAATACATTCATTAAAGCGATTTTCACCCAAATTGAATCGTCTGAGCGAAAACCGCTCTAGATATCGAAGAACACGGTCTCCCGCTCACCCTGCAAATGAATGTCGAAGGTGTATGTATTTCCTTGCCGTGACGCAACCAAAGTTTCAACACGGCATGTGTGTTCAATACGGGCAAGCACCGGATCAATAGCATTTGCCGCAGCCTCATCGGCAAAGTACATCCGGCTTTGCAGTCCGATATTGATCCCCCGGGCGACAATCCAGAAAGTGATGTGCGGCGCCTGCATCGTTCCATCGCGAAAAGGAACCTGGCCGGGCTTGATCGTCTCGAAGCGGTAGAGGCCGGTTTCCATGTCGGTTGCGCACCGGCCCCAGCCGGCAAATGCAGGGTCGGCCCTGCCCCGCAATTCTGAAGGACTGTTGTATAGGCCCGCCGCATCGGCTTGCCAGATCTCGACAAGCGCATCCTTCAAAGGCGTTCCCGTTCCGTCAAATACCTTGCCTTCAACGGCAATACGTTCACCAACGGCTCCATCGTCCAGCATCGAAGATCCGAGATCGGCCGGATAGACACCGCCAATCCCGGCAAAATTCGGCGTCGTGCCGATATGCACATAAGGGCCAGCGGTTTGTGACGGACTTTCCTTTAGGCGGTCAAGTTCCTGCACCATGTCAATTCCCTTCCATGCGGTTTTCAAACATGGTCGACCGCCGTCCACGCAGCACGATATCGAACTTATAAGCACACGCGTCCATCGGCACGGTCGCTTTCATATCCAATGGCGCGATCAGCTGTTCGATGGCGGCTTTGTCTGAAATCGTCCGCACAATGGGGCACTGCCAGATCAGCGGATCACCCTCGAAATACATCTGCGTAATCAGTCGTTGCGCAAACCCGTGCCCAAAGATTGAAAAGTGGATATGCGAGGGGCGCCAGTCATTGACCCCGTTCGGCCACGGATAGGCGCCAGGTTTGATGGTGCGGAACTCGTAAGAACCGTCATCGGCGGTGATCGTTCTTCCACAACCGCCGAAATTCGGATCCAGAGCAGCCAGATAGCCCTCATTTTTGTGCCGGTAGCGCCCGCCCGCATTGGCCTGCCAGAACTCGATCAGCGTATTGGGCACACCGCGGCCATTCTCATCAAGCACCCGGCCATAGACAATAGTACGCTGGCCGATGGCGCTTTCGCCTT
Source organism: Rhizobiaceae bacterium (assembly GCA_963669455.1). GTDB lineage: Bacteria > Pseudomonadota > Alphaproteobacteria > Rhizobiales > Rhizobiaceae > JAWKWH01. Next base: position 1,716,968 of record OY770026.1, on the reverse strand, counting down.
TCGCGGCGAAATTATGGACCAGATCATTGTCGAGCGGCCCCAGCATGTCGTGCCCGAACACCGGCCCGGTAGTCTCGCTAAGCGTATTATCAAGCAATATCAGCGCTTTTCGCGGTGATCTTAAGACTGACGTCTTGTACCACGGCGTAAACGCGGTGGGCTGCCAGCTCCGGTCGCGCTGATAAAACGAACCGTTTTCCGGGGGATTGTTGTTCATCAACCTTCCCCATCCTTGCCGTCAATCTCGGCCAATGCCTGCTTGGCAACTTTCAGCGCACGATTGGCCGCCGGCACACCAGCATAGATTGCGACATGCAACAGCGCTTCGCGAACGTCGTTAGCCGACGCGCCCGTATTAGTCGTTGCCCTGACATGCATGGCAAGCTCATCGTAGTGGCCAAGAGCCGCGAGCAGCGCAATCGTGATCATCGAGCGCTCACGCTTGGAGATATCGGGCCGCGACCACACATGGCCCCATGCGGCCTCGGTGATCATCGCCTGAAACGGTTGATCGAAATCGGTGGCGTTGTCGCGCGCCCGGTCAACATAGGCGTCGCCCAAAACCTCGCGCCGTGTCCTGTCCCCGGTCGCCCGGCGGTCATCGCTGTCATCTGTCATGTTGATCCTCACATCACCTCTCAATATGGCAATCCGACATAGTTTTCGGCGAGCACAGTGGATGCCGCCTCCGAACCGGCCAGATACTCAAACTCGGCCTGCTGCATTCGCCGCCCGAAAGCATCCCTACCTGGAAACCGGTGCATCAAAGTAGTCATCCACCACGAAAACCGCTCCGCCTTCCAGACCCGGTCCAGCGCGCGTTTTGAATAATTGTCCAGTCCGGCAGCCGATCCATCCAGAAAGTAATCGGAAAAACCGTCAAACAGATAATGCACATCACTTGCCGCCAGATTAAGCCCCTTGGCACCCGTTGGCGGCACAATATGCGCTGCGTCGCCAGCCAGAAACAGCCGCCCAAACCTGAACGGTTCGGCAACGAAGGAACGAAGCGGCGCAATCGACTTCTCGATCGAGGGCCCGGTGACAAGCTTTTCGGCCAGATCACTTGGCAGCCGCCGCCGCAACTCGTCCCAAAACCGCTCGTCAGGCCAGTCCTCCGCCTTGTCGTCCAGCGAACATTGCACATAGTACCGGCTGCGGCTTTTTGAGCGCATGGAACAAAGCGCAAAACCACGCGCATGGCTGGTGTAGACCAGCTCATCATCCACCGGCGGCGTATCGCTTAAAAGGCCCATCCACCCGAACGGATAGGTCCGTTCGAAATTGCGGATTGCGGTGACTGGCACCGCCCGGCGCGAAACACCGTGAAATCCGTCGCACCCGGCGATGAAATCGCAGTCTATGCGATGGTTTGCACCATCTTTTTCATAAACGACAAAAGGCTTGTCGCCATCAAAATCATGCGGCTGGACATTGTCCGCCTCAAAGATAGTGGCAAAGCCGGCCGCATCTCTGGCCTGCATCAAATCGAGTGTTATTTCGGTCTGGCCATAGACAATGACATGTTTGCCGCCGGTAAGCCCGGCAAAGTCAATGCGGTGGCGATGGCCGTCAAAACCGAGCGTGACACCGTCATGGCGCAGGCCTTCAGACCGCATGCGCCCGCCGGCACCGCTCTGGTCCAGCATGGCCGCAGCGCCCTCCTCCAAAACGCCGGCTCGAATGCGGCCAAGAATGTACTCCCGGCTCACCCGGTCAATGATAATGTTATCTATTCCGGCACGCCCAAGCAGTTGCCCAAGCAACAGGCCTGACGGGCCGGAGCCAATGATGGCCACCTGCGTACGGATCGCCTTCCCTCCCGGCTTCTCTTTTCAGACAATTGTCGCCCCCCGGCGCGATCAAACAATGGACATTTTTGACATTTCATTGCATTTTTTGGGCATGTCGTCTGAGCCGACCCCATCAATCCCGAACTACGAACTTTATCGCGAGGATATCGCCGGGGCCGGCCATTTTCAGGTTCACCTCGAACCGCTGCACACCCGCAGCGAACGGCACCGGTGGGAAATTGACCTTCACCGTCATCTGACATCATTTCAGATATTTGCCATCGATAGCGGCGATGGCGATGCCTGGTTCGAAGGCGCCTACAACCGGTTTAAGGCGCCGGTGATCATTTTTGTCCCACCGGGGGCAATCCATGGTCTCAGGTTTTCGGCAACAAGCAGCGGCCAGGTACTGACCGCGCTTGCCGAGCATCTGGACACCGCCGCCGCCAATGAAAAAAGCCTGGCTGACTTCTTTTCGGTTCCAAAAATCTTGCCGCAGGCGCTACACCGCGAAAGCCGGGAAAAACTGTCCGGCCTGTTCGACGGGATCGGCAGTGAGCTGACATCAGCAGCACCGGCAAGCTCGGCCTCCGCCTCGGCCCATCTGATCATCGCTTTGATAGAGATTTTCCGCCAGCAGCCCGCCCAAAAACCTGGCACAAACGACATGTCGGCAGACCGCGACACCGCCCGCATTACCGCCCTTCAGGCATTGATCAGCCGGCACTTCCGCGAGCATCGCCCGGCCAGTTTTTATGCCCGGCAGTTTGGCCTGACACCAAATCATTTAAACCGCATCGCGCGTGAACGCACCGGCATGTCGGTTCGCCGGATGGCTGAGGAACGCCTCATCACCGAGGCGAAGCGCAGGCTTGCCGGGACAAATTCAACGGTGATCGAAATCGCAGAAGTTCTGGGCTTTTCAGACCCCGCCTATTTTAACAGGCACTTTCGCCGTCATACCGGCATGCCACCCGGCCAGTTTCGGCAAAAAAGGCGGTCAGGTTGATAAAAAGGGGCGGTCGCCCGCCCCTCCTTGAAGTTTTGGAGCCCGTGCCCGAGCCTATTTCAGCGCCTCGTCGGTAATCGCGCTGGTCCAGGCGCCTTCCGGCTCCTTGGTAATCACCGGATCGGAACCACCCGACAGAAGCGACTTGACGGTGCGCGCGTAGTCCGCTTCATCAAGCGAACCATTGGAGCCTGCCGTCAGCTTGGCGATTTCGCCCATCATGCGCTTTTGGTGTTTTTCCGTCTGCGCGCCGGTCTCGTCATATTCGAGCACGATCCCGGCTGCCTCATCTGGATTTTCCTCGGCCCATTTCCAGCCCTTCATGGAAGCGCGCACAAAGCGCACCATCTTGTCGTTGAACGCATCGTCAGCAAGGTTTGATTCAAGCACATAAAGGCCATCCTCAAGTGTCGCCACGCCCTGTTCCTCATATTTGAACGTGACCAGATCATCCGCCGATACGCCGGCATCGATGACCTGCCAGTATTCGTTGTAAGTCATGGTCGAGATGCATGACGCCTGTTTTTGCAGCAACGGATCAACGTTGAATCCCTGTTTGAGGACTTCCACACCGTTCTCCCCGCCCGCAGTCGGAATACCAAGCTGGCTCATCCAGGACAGAAACGGAAACTCGTTGCCGAAGAACCAGACGCCAAGCGTGTGGCCTGCAAAGTCTTCAGGGCTTTTGATGCCGGATTCTTTCAGGCAGGTCAGCATCATGCCCGATGACTTGAAGGGCTGCGCGATATTGACCAGCGCCAGGCCCTTTTCGCGCGCGGCAAGTGCCGCCGGCATCCACTCGACGGTCACATCGGCACCACCGCCGGCAATCACCTGCGTCGGAGCGATATCGGGTCCGCCGGGCTTGATCGTGACGTTTAGATCTTCGTCTTTGTAAAAGCCGTTTTCCAGAGCCACGTAATAGCCGGCAAACTGCGCCTGGGTCACCCATTTAAGTTGCAGTGTAACATCATCGGCGGCCTGCGCCGCCGTGGCCATGATCAAAGCCGCGGCCGATGTGGCAAGACATGTCAGTTTTTTCATTGGTGATTTACTCCCTTGTTGTTATTTGTGTTTACCGGCCCGAACGCTGCGAAGGATGCCAGAAAGTGACGCCCTTCTCGATCAGCGTTATCGAGCCATAGAGCACCGTGCCGGACAATGCCGCCACGGCGATTTCCGCCCAGACCATATCAATGCCAAGCCGGCCAACCTCAGTTGAAATGCGAAACCCCATTCCTCGCGTCGGTGATCCGAAATATTCAGCCACAATAGCACCGATCAGCGCCAGGGTGGAGGCGATTTTCAACCCGTTGAATACAAACGGCATCGCCGCCGGCAACCTTAGTTTGCTTAAGCTCTGCCAGTAATTGGCGCCATAGGTGCGCATCAAATCGCGTTGCATGCGATCGCTTTCCTGCAAACCTGCAAGCGTGTTTACCAGCATCGGGAAGAACACCATCACGATCACCACGGCGGCCTTGGAATGCCAGTCGAAACCGAACCACATCACCATGATCGGCGCAACGCCGACAATGGGCAGTGCAGCGACAAAATTGGCCACCGGCAGCAACCCCCGCCGAAGAAAGACGAAACGGTCGATCGCAATCGCCGCCACGACGCCAGCGCCAGCCCCCATCCACAAACCGTTGAGCGCACCGCGTACCACCGTTTGCAGCCAGTCAATCATAAGGACGTCGGTCGAGCTTGTAATCGCAGCCCAGATCACACTCGGCGCCGGCAGGATCGCAATCGGGATGGCAAACGCCCGGACCACGATCTCCCACAAAACGATCACCATGACGCCAAAGGCAATCGGAAACAACAGACGGGCGGCGCGATGATCGCTCATGGCGCCCGCACTCCCATCGTGCGCGCTGCGGCCTTTTCGATACCACCGACAACCCAGATCAGCATCGCGGCCAGGATAGCAGCGGCAAACAGCGCCGACCACATGATCATCGGATTGCCGAATTGCGAACCGATCAGCATGCGCGCGCCAAGCCCGGCAATGGCGCCGGTCGGCAATTCGCCGACAATGGCACCGACCAGGCTGGCCGCCACCGCAATCTTCAGCGAGGCGAAGAAATACGGCATCGAGGCAGGCCAGCGCAGTTTCCAGAATACCTGCGACCGGCTCGCCCCATAGGTGCGCAACAGGTCGAGCTGCATCACGCCAGGGCTCGTCAGCCCTTTCACCATACTAACAAGCACGGGGAAAAAACTGAGATAGGCGGCGATAATCGCCTTCGGCACCATCAGACTATCAGCCCCCATGGCATTGGTCAGCACCACGATCATCGGCGCCAGCGCGACGACAGGGATTGTCTGCGAGATGATCGCCCACGGCATCAACGTCAGGTCGGCGGCACGGTTGAGCACGATGATGACAGCCAATCCGACGCCGACCAGAATACCGAGCCCAAACCCCCAAAATGTCGCCTGCAACGTGATGAACCCGTGATAGACGAGGCTGCGTTTGGACGTCACTTTTTTGCCGAAAACGCCGTCATAAAGTTCAAGCCCAACCTGGTGCGGCGGCGGCAACACCGGCCGGTCCTGGTTCATCGTGCCGGCAAGCTGCTCGGAAAAGCTTGGCGTCTCGCCGGCCCGCGCAGCCTGATCCATCACCCATGTCCGGTTCATCGCAAACGAGGCAGCATACCAGATCACCATGATGGCGAGCACCACGGTGAGGATGGGACCGGCATTGCTGTTGCGCAGACTGGTCACTTTAATCATCATAGCCATGCCCCGCCCGCAAACCTTCACGCACCCGGTGGGCGATCTCCAAAAACTCGGGCGTGTCGCGGATATCGAGCGGCCGTTCGCGCGGCAACGTGCTCTCGATAACATCGCTGATGCGGCCGGGCCTGGGGCTCATCACCACGATCCGGGTCGAAAGATAGACGGCTTCGGGGATCGAGTGAGTAACAAAGCCAATGGTCTTTTCCGTGCGCGCCCAAAGCGCCAAAAGCTGTTCGTTCAGATGATCGCGCACGATTTCGTCGAGCGCACCGAACGGTTCGTCCATCAACAAAATATCCGCATCGAAGCTCAAAGCCCGCGCGATGGAGGCGCGCTGCTGCATACCGCCCGACAATTGCCACGGATATTTTTTTCCGAAACCCGCCAGATCGACCAGTTCGAGCACCCTTTGCGCCCGTTCGTCCCGCTCGGCCTTCGGGTAGCCCATGATTTCCAGCGGCAGTTTGATATTGCGCTCGATCGTGCGCCACGGATAAAGCCCCGCCGCCTGAAACACATAACCATAGGCCCGCGCCCGGCGCGCCTGGTCCGGCGCCATGCCGTTGACTGTTATCGTCCCGCTGGTCGGCTGTTCAAGCGCCGCTATGACACGCAGAAAGGTAGTCTTGCCGCAGCCGGACGGTCCGATAAACGACACGAACTCGCCCTTGCCGATCTCAAGATCGACATCTTTCAGGGCATGCACCGGCCCGTCATTGGTCTGGAAGGTGAGTGATAGATTGGAAGCAGAGATGACAGTCAAGACATTCTCCCATCACACTCCGCTTGCCGGAATCCCGCTGCGTTCCACCTTGCGCGGTGCGACCAGTTCCTTCCACGTCGACAGTGCTTTGTTGACCGCCATATTCGGTTCGCGGCCGACAAATTCGCCATGGCCCGGCTTGGCTTCGAGGTTGCCGTCATTGACCATGATTTCGCCGCGGCTCAAAACATATTTGGGCAGGCCCTTTACCTTGATGCCCTCAAACACATTGTAGTCGATGGCAGATTGCTGGTTGGCAGCAGTAATCGTCTTTTCGGCTTCCGGGTCCCAAACGACGATATCGGCATCCGCATCCTCAACAATGGCGCCCTTCTTCGGATACATGTTGAGAATTTTGGCGATATTGGTCGAGGTGACGGCAACGAATTCATTCATCGTCAGCCGTCCGGTTCCAACACCATAGGTCCACAATACCGGCATGCGGTCCTCAAGTCCGCCGGTGCCGTTTGGAATTTTGGTGAAATCGCCAACGCCAGAACGCTTCTGCTCGGTGGTAAACGCACAATGATCGGTTGCCACGACCTGCAACGATCCGGCGGCAAGCCCGGCCCACAGCGAATCCTGATGGCTCTTGTCGCGGAAGGGCGGGCTCATGACGCGCCTGGCCGCATGGTCCCAATCCTCATTGGCATACTCGCTCTCATCAAGCACCAAATGCTGAACCAGCGGCTCACCGAAGACCCGCATACCCTTCTGGCGGGCCCGGCGGATGGCTTCATGGGATTGTTCACACGAGGTATGAACCACATAAAGCGGCACCCCGGCCATGTCGGCAATCATGATCGCACGGTTTGTTGCTTCGCCCTCCACTTCAGGCGGGCGCGAATAGGCATGCCCCTCCGGCCCGTCATTGCCTTCCGCCAGCAGCTTTTCCTGCAATGAGGCGACCACATCGCCATTTTCGGCATGGACGAGCGGCAGCGCACCCAGTTCGGCACAACGCTGGAACGAGGCATACATCTCGTCATCATTGACCATCAGCGCGCCCTTATAGGCCATGAAATGCTTGAACGACGTGATGCCTTTTTCGATAACCTCGGGCATTTCGTTAAACACCTGCTCGCCCCACCAGGTGATCGCCATATGATAGGAATAGTCGCAGCAGGCACGGGTTGATTTGTTCGACCAGCGGTCGATGGCGGTAAGCAGCGATTCGCCCGGGTTCGGCAGGCAGAAATCGACCACCATCGTCGTGCCGCCGGAGACCGCAGCGCGCGTTCCGCTTTCAAAATCATCCGACGAATAGGTGCCCATAAAAGGCATTTCCAGATGCGTGTGCGGATCGATCCCGCCCGGCATGACGTAACAGCCGGTCGCATCCAGTTCGTGATCGGCATGCAAATCAGGCCCGATGGCAACGATTTTGTCGTGCTTGATCAGCACATCGGCCTTCCATGTCCGATCAGCGGTGACGATGGTTCCGTTCTTGATGACTTTGGACATGGTTTTTCTCCTCCGTATTAGAGCGTGTCTTGTTCAAATGGAATCGTTTGAGCGCAGGGTATTTGTGTCCTGGTTAGGAGAGCGACGCGACGCGGGTGCACACCCGTTAGCGTCGCGCGACGACATCCAGGGCGCAAAGAACCAAGGTCAAATGATTTGGTTTTTCTGTTCTCTTTCAAATCCCTAACCTCACCTGCTTGGAGGTCTTTTTCACGGACAGTGTCGTCAAAATCCTCGCACGATCGTCTGATCGCACTCCGGTGTTTTCCTAACTGCCGCAAAAAATCCTCTCCATCAAACTGATCCCATTTAAACAAGACGCGCTCTAGATAGCGGTTGTTTGGTGCCCCACCTTCCCCTTAAGGGGAGGCCGGAGGGGCAAGGCTTGCCGTAGCCGATCCGGGTGGGGGGAAAACACACAAGCCACCACCGTACCCATCTGGGCAGAATTTCCAGATAAGAGCTTCCCTGCTACCCCCACCCAATCGACCATCACTTCGTTCGGTCTCTTGCGCCTCCCCTCAAGGGGGAGGCAATTACGCCGCTCCCTCACCTCCCCCTTGAGGGGAGGTCGGAGAGGCAAGGCTTGCCGCAGCCGATCCGGGTGGGGGTCAAATTTGATCATCTCATCAATCCCAGCTCCCGAAGTATCTCTTCAACACAACCATCAAAAGAACTGCCTATCTCGCCAGTGTTGAATCTGAGAACTTTATACCCTTTGTTCCGCAGCCACGTGTCACGTACGTTATCTTTGCGCATTCCCTCTGGTGTGAAATGATGCTCTCCGTCAACCTCAACAACCAGTTTCGCCGATTGAACGACAAAATCCGCAATGTACGGTCCGATTGGTGCTTGCCGTCGAACATGGACGCCATATAATCGACGAAATTCGCGCAATTCCCGCCACAGTTTTTTCTCCCCATCGGTCATGTTGTGGCGAAGTGTTTTTGCGCGATCCAAAGCAACTCTTTCAATGACCGTCGGCATTATCTACCCCCACCCGGATCAGCTTCGCTTCTCCGGCCTCTCCTCAGGGGGGAGATGGGGCGCCGGTTGTTTCCAACCACACTCACTCCACGATCTCCGCCGTTTCCACCACCGCATGGAACAACACGTCAGCGCCGGCGCGGGCCCATTCGGGAAATATTTCCTCGGCCTCATTGTGCGACAGGCCATCGACGCAGGGGCACATCACCATCGCCGTCGGCGCCACCCGGTTCACCCAGCAGGCATCGTGCCCGGCACCGGAAATGATATTGCGGTGCGAATAGCCAAGACGTATCGCCGCGTTACGAACAGCACTAACGCAGCCGGCGTCGAATTCGACCGGATCGAAACCGCCGACCTTTTCAAATGCGACCTCAAGCTCCATCTCATCGCAGATTTTCTTCGCGCCCTCCTTCAGGCGGTTTTCCATATCCTCGATGACAGCGAGATTGGGCGAACGGAGATCGACCGTAAACACCACCTTGCCCGGAATCACATTGCGCGAATTGGGATAAACGTCGATATGACCGGCCGCACCCACCGCATCGGGCTTGTGCGACCAAGCGATCTCGTCGACCAGTTCGAGAATGCGGGCCATGCCAAGTCCGGCATTCTTGCGCATCGGCATCGGCGTCGAGCCGGTATGGGCATCCTTGCCGGTGACAGTCACCTGCGTCCATGAAAGTCCCTGCCCGTGGGTGACAACACCGATGTCCTTGCCTTCGGCCTCCAGAATCGGCCCCTGCTCGATATGCAGTTCGAAAAACGCATGCATCTTTCGATCGCCGGTTTTCTCATCACCCTTCCAGCCAATACGCTCCAGCTCATCGCCGAATTTTTTGCCCTCCGCATCGCTGTGTTCGTAGACACCGGCCTGGTCGAGCATGCCGGCAAACACGCCCGATGCCATCATCGCCGGCGCATAGCGGGTGCCCTCTTCATTGGTCCAGTTGGTAACGACAATCGGATGCTTGGTTTTGATATCGAGATCATTGAGGGTACGCACGATTTCGAGCCCGGCCAGCACACCGAGCACGCCGTCATATTTGCCGCCGGTCGGCTGGGTATCGAGATGCGAGCCGACATAGACCGGCAGCGCGTCGGGATCAGTACCCTCGCGGTGCATGAACATCGTCCCCATCTGGTCAACACCCATCGTGCAGCCCGCCTCCTCGCACCACTGGCGAAACAGGTGCCGGCCTTCACAATCCTCGTCCGTCACCGTCTGCCGGTTGTTGCCGCCGGCAATACCCGGCCCGATCTTCGCCATTTCCATGAGCGAATCCCACAAACGGTCTGAATTGATTCGAAGATTTTCGCCAGGCGCGGCCATCGCATCCTCCCTGGGTGCATTGGAACTGTTTACCGGTCAGGCGGCTCTCTTTCATGTCGGAACCCTTCTTGACCGTACGGTCAGGATAGAGCATCATATTCTGACCGTACGGTCAAGATGCTTTTTGAGGAGGAGACTTGGGCGTGGAAAATCCGGCAAAACTTTCCGGCAAGGCAGCAATCCGCAAGGAGAATGAGAACAACATTCTCCGCGCCGCCGAACTCGTATTTGCAGAAGCAGGCTTCGGCGGGGCAACCATGCAGCTGATCGCAGACATGGCCGGATTGCCAAAAGCCAATCTGCACTACTATTTTCCCACCAAAGAAGCACTTTATCGCCGCATCGTTGATAGTATTTTCCAGATCTGGCTCGATGCCGCCGCCGTGTTCGACGACGCCGCGGGGCCGGTTGAAGGCATTGGCGCCTATATCGATGCCAAAATGGAAATCAGCCGCAGCCATCCAGCCGGATCAAAGGTCTGGGCGGCGGAAGTCATGCACGGCGCCCCGGTCATCCAGGACTATCTGGAAACGACACTGCGCGAATGGACCCAAGGTCGCGCCAAAGTGATCCGGCGCTGGATTGCCGAAGGCAAGATGAAGCCGGTCGATCCGCACCATCTGCTCTACATGGTCTGGGCGACAACCCAGCATTATGCTGATTTCGGCCACCAGATCGTGACATTGAATGGCGGCAAACCATTCTCAGACGAGCAATGGGACGCTGCCAAACAGAGCGTCAAATCGATTATTCTCGACGGTATCGGTGCCACTGAAACCGGCCGGGCGTCATAGCCGCCGGCACGGCGCGTAAACCCCGGATCACTCCACCTCGTTAAGCACCGTGCGCACGCAATCGACAATCTCGTCGATCTGATTTTTTTCGACAATCAACGGCGGCGACAGGGCGATGATATCGCCGGTTGTACGGATCAGGCAGCCCTTCTCGAAGGCTTTGACGAAGGCGGAAAACGCCCGCTTGGTCGGCGCGCCTGCAATCGGTTCCAATTCGATTGCGCCGACAAGCCCCATATTGCGGATGTCGATCACATTCGGCGCGTCTTTCAAAGAATGCAAAGCGTCTTCCCAATAGGGAGCGAGTTCGGCACCGCGCGTCAAGAGCCCCTCTTCCCGGTAGGTGTCAAGTGTGCCGAGCGCTGCCGCACACGCCATCGGATTGCCAGAATAGGTGTAACCATGGAACAGCTCGATCATGTGCTCCGGCCCGGTCATGAAGGCGTCATGGATTTCCTTTTTGACGAAAACCGCACCCATCGGGATCACCCCGTTGGAGACACCCTTGGCGGTGGTGATGATATCCGGCGTCACGTCGAAACAGTCAGCCCCAAACGGCGTACCGAGACGGCCATAACCGGTGATCACCTCATCAAAAATCAGCAAAATGCCATGCTTGTCGCAGATTTCGCGAAGCCGCTTCAAATAGCCCTTCGGCGGAACCAGAACGCCGGTCGAGCCTGCAACAGGTTCAACGATAACAGCGGCAATCGTTGAGGCATCATGCAGCGCGACAATGCGTTCCAGCTCGTCGGCAAGCTCGGCCCCATGTTCCGGTTCGCCGCGGGTAAACGCGTTCTTGGCTGGCAGATGCGTGTGCGGCAGATGATCAACACCGGTCAATAACGTGCCGAACATTTTCCGGTTCGGTACAATACCGCCGACGGAAATGCCGCCGAAATTGACACCATGATAGCCTCGTTCACGTCCAATCAGCCGGAACCGCGACCCGTCGCCCTTGGCGCGATGATAGGCCAGCGCCATCTTCAACGCCGTTTCAACGGATTCCGATCCGGAATTGGTAAAAAACACATGCTCCATACCATCAGGCGCGATGTCGATCAGACGGTTTGCCAGTTCAAACACAGCCGGATGACCGATCTGGAACGCCGGGGCATAGTCGAGCTGTTCGGCCTGGCGCTGGATCGCTTCAGTGATCAAAGGACGGCCATGGCCTGCATTCACGCACCAAAGTCCCGCCGTACCGTCCAGCACCTGGCGGCCATCAGTGGTTGTGTAGTGCATGTCCTTGGCACCAACAAACATGCGCGGCGCCTTTTTGAACTGGCGGTTGGCCGTAAACGGCATCCAGAACGCATTCAGATCATTCGGCGTAATATCCAAACGGCTCGACATGACCTCTCCTCCCTGAAATGGCAATAACCCCATCCGTTACGGCTTTTGGCGAGGTTGCGCAATATGGTTCGGGCCAGATTCTTGATCATTTGGAAAAATTATTACTTTGTGGCATGACATTTGTTGGGGGGCTAGAAAAGGTGGAAAATGGCCAGGGTGGAGACGAAACCAAAAACCCGTATCCAGACCGAGAAACACGGGCGTATTTTGGAAGCCGCGCTCGATGTGTTTTCCGAAAACGGATTTCGTGGCTCGACGATCGATCAGATCGCAGCCGCGGCAGGCATGTCCAAACCAAACCTGCTCTATTATTTTAAAAACAAGCAGGACATTCATCAGACCCTGATCAGCCGACTGCTTGACGTATGGCTTGCTCCACTGGAGGAATTGAATGAGGCCGGCGACCCGGTCACCGAGATCACCTCCTATGTTCGCCGTAAACTCGAAATGTCGCAAAACTATCCGCGCGAAAGCCGCCTGTTCGCCAATGAAATCCTGCAAGGCGCGCCCCACATACAAGCAAAGCTTGACGGCGAGTTGAAAGAACTGGTCGACCGCGAAGCAGCAATCATCAAGCGATGGATCAGCGATGGAAAAATCGCAAAACTTGACCCCCATCATCTGATCTTCTCGATCTGGGCGACGACCCAGCACTATGCCGATTTCGACGTCCAGGTGCGCGCGGTTTTGGGACCGGGTCGGGGCGGCGACAGGCGCCATGCCGACGCGGCCGCGTTCCTGGAGGCGTTTTACGTAAGGGCGCTCAAGCCTTAGTTCTCATCTAAATCAACAGTTTAGAACGAATTTGTGAATCAAGGTTTGAAAACCTTATTTCGGCCAATGTGCAACGCTCATCGCCTTCATCCGCTCAACGGAATCGGCAATCATCTCCTCCAGCGCGCCAAGGTCGCGGTCCTTCAGACGGGTAAGATAAAGACACGAAACACTGTGCCTGTGCTTGCCCAACCGTTCAAGCTGAGCGCCATATTGTTTAAAGCCCGGCATGATATAAATTGTCATCGCCGCCTTGCGCGGTGAAAAGCCAGTCAGCAGAAAATCGCCTTCTCGGCCGGAATCATATTTGTAGTGATAGCGCCCGTAGCCGACAATACTGCCGCCCCACATCTGCGGTTCGTAACCCGTCACCCGGCCGAACAACTCAAGCAGCGTCAGCGCATCCTCACGCTGGCCCTTGTGTTCGACAGCCTGGACAAACGCGGCCGGATCAGCGCCGGTCGGAACTGTCTTGTTGTCGCTCATCGCGAAATTATAGTGCCAAATTGCCCCCGGGGCAAAGCGGCTAAGTGGCCGGTTCAAACGAAGGTGATCACCCGCCACTCACAGGACGCAGAAAAATCCTATTTTGCCGCAACCCGCATCGGGTTGTTCGGATGCTGTGTCCAGTTGGCGTAGCTTGCTTCAACCGGCTTGCCGGTACGCTTGTCGACCTCGCCGACACCAAGGGGCTGCATGGTGATGCACCCGTCGACCGGACAGACATTGACGCACAGATTGCAGCCGACGCATTCCTCGTCGATCACTTCGAAATGGCGCTCGCCATCGAGCTCCGCCGTGATCGCCTGATGTGACGTGTCCTCGCAGGCAATGTGACAGCGGCCGCATTTGATACAGGCCTCCTGATCGATTTTGGCCTTGGCAATATAATTGAGGTTCAGATATTGCCAGTCGGTCACATTCGGCGTCGCCCTGCCGACCACATCATCGAGTGTCTTGTGGCCCTTCTCGTCCATCCAGTTATTCAGGCCCGCGATCATCTCTTCGACGATTTTGAAACCATAGGTCATCGCCGCGGTGCAAACCTGAACATTGCCAGCGCCCAGCGCCAGAAATTCGGCCGCATCACGCCAGGTCGTCACACCGCCAATGCCCGAAATCGGCAGGCCGGCCGTCTCGGGATCGCGCGCGATCTCGGCCACCATGTTCAGGGCAATCGGCTTTACCGCCGGGCCGCAATAACCACCATGCGATCCCTTGCCGTCGATGGAAGGTTCCGGCGAAAAACTATCCAGATCGACCGAGGTGATCGACGACACCGTATTGATCAGCGAAACGGCGTCCGCGCCGCCTTTTTTGGCCGCCCTTGCCGGGTAACGGATATCGGTGATGTTGGGTGTAAGCTTGACGATCACCGGCATACGGGTGTTCTGCTTGCACCAGCGGGCGACCATTTCGATATAGTCCGGCACCTGCCCGACCGCAGACCCCATGCCGCGCTCGCTCATGCCATGTGGGCAGCCGAAATTAAGTTCGATCCCGTCGCATTGCGTCTCCTCGACGCGTGGCAGGATCGCCTTCCAAGCCGCTTCCTCGCACGGCACCATGATCGACGCGACTATGGCGCGGTCCGGCCAGTCACGCTTGACCTGCTTCATCTCGCGCAGATTGATTTCCAGATCGCGGTCGGTGATCAGCTCGATATTGTTGAGGCCGAGCAATCGCTTGTCCGCACCCCAGATCGCACCGTAACGTGGCCCGTTGACGTTGACGATAGGCGGCCCCGCCTCGCCCAGCGTCTTCCAGACAACACCGCCCCAGCCTGCCTTAAAGGCGCGAACGACATTGTATTCCTTGTCTGTGGGCGGCGCCGAAGCCAGCCAGAACGGATTGGGCGATTTGATTCCGACGAAATTGTTTCGAATGTCAGCCATTACGCGCTTCCTCCCAAAAACCGGTTGATGCTTTCTGCCGCATCGCGGCCCTCGGCCACGGCGGTAACGGTGAGGTCGTCGCCCTGATTGGTACAATCGCCGCCAGCCCACACATTGGCCAGCGACGTCTTGCCCTCCGCATCGGTTTTGATCCGGCCGCCTTCAAGGTCCGGCCCCTCAGATGCGCCGGTTAGAGGTGAAACATCCAGTGTCTGCCCGATTGCCTTGAAAACCTGATCGGCCGGAAGGATGACATCTTCACCATCGCGATCGAAGCTGATGCCTGTTACCTTGCCGCCCTCGGTGGCAATTTTCTTCGGCGTCAGATGCGTTCGAATGTTTACACCCCGCGTCTGCGCCAATTCCTGCTCAAAAGCCGATGCCTTCATGCGCGATTGCGGACCGCGATAGGCTATCGTTACCTCGTCTGCACCAAGCGCTTTGGCCTGGACCGCAGCATCGACAGCCGTCATGCCGCCGCCGATCACCACGACGCGCCGGCCCACCGGAACCGATGAAAGGTCGTCGGCCTGCCTCAGTTGGGAAATCCATTCGACGGCATCATCGCTGCCAACCCCATCCGCGTCCGCCGCGCCCAGCACATTGACACCGGCAAGGCCAGCGCCAAGAAAGACGGCATCGAATGTTTTTGTGATGTCATCGAGTGAGATATCCTGGCCCAACGCCTTACCATGCTCGACCCTGATACCGCCGATGGCGGTTACGTAGTCGACTTCCGCCTGCGCAAACCCGTCAACGCTCTTATAGGCGGCAATGCCGAATTCGTTCAGCCCGCCTGATTTTTCCCGCGCCTCAAAAATCGTCACCTCATGCCCGTAAATGGCCAAGCGGTGCGCTGCTGCCAGTCCGGCCGGCCCCGCCCCCACAATCGCAACTGTCTTACCCGTCGAGGCGGCGCGGCTGTAAAACTGCGTATTTGACGCCATTGCCGCGTCAGTGGCAAAACGCTGCAAAAGCCCGATTTTGACAGGCTTGCCTTCTGCGGTTTCCCTCACGCAAACCTGCTCGCACAATGTTTCGGTAGGGCAGACCCGCGCGCACATACCGCCAAGAATATTCTGATCGAAAATGGTCTTTGCCGACCCTAACCTATCGCCGGTAGCGATCTGGCGAATGAACAATGGAATATCGATCGAGGTGGGACAGGCTGTCATACAGGGTGCATCGTGACAGAAATAGCACCGGTCAGCCTCGACAGCGGCCTCATGCGGCGAAAGCGGCGGATGCAGGTCGCCAAAATTCCGCTCATAATCCTGCCGTTGAAGTCGCCCGGCGGCAATACCGGACTGATAGCGGGGATCAGACATTCTTTTCCTCCTGAACGCCTCCATTTTGCGGGATGATAACGCATTTTGCTTTTTTTATCAATTGGTCAAATTTTTAATTAACGCATTAATTGACAAATCCTCCATCGACCGGCTTCAAAGCAAAAGTTGTTTTTGCAAATAGGCCTGGGCAGAAGCGCCTAGTGGTCTGTTCGAAACGCTTGCATCCGGTTCAAAGACCTATAGGTAGGAACACGGCCCGAGCCTTCAGCGAACAGAGGCATCATCTGTCAATTTTTTTGATCAAAGTTGGCGTGACATCGCCCAAAGACCGCAATTATAGTGGGCCCAACTGACCTGACATATGGTCATATTGAATCACTAGGAAAACAACATGCAAGACGCACGGAACTTCTACATCGACGGCAAATGGGTTGCCCCGGCAGAGCCAAATGATTTTGAGGTAATTGACCCTTCAAACGAAGAGCCGTTCGCCGTCATCTCTCTTGGTTCCAGGGCGGATACCGACGCTGCGGTTGCCGCCGCAAGCCGCGCCTTTGGCACGTGGAGCCAGACCTCCAAAGACGAGCGGCTGGCCGCAGTCAAGAAAATCGCCGACATCTATCAGCGCCGTTCCGATGAAATGGGCGCGGTCATTTCCCGGGAAATGGGAGCCCCTGTCGACATGGCCAGAAGCAGCCAGTCGGGTGCGGGCGCCTGGCACATCAACAATTTCATCCGGGCGTTTGAAAAATTCGAATTTGAACGTCCGCTTGGCAGCCATGCGCCCAATGATCTGATCCGCTACGAGCCGATCGGCGTTTGCGGGCTCATCACACCATGGAACTGGCCGATGAACCAGGTCACGTTGAAGGCGATTCCGGCAATCGCGGTCGGCTGCACCATGGTGCTGAAACCATCGGAAATCGCCCCGATGTCATCGCTATTGTTTGCCGAGATCATTGACGAAGCGGGCATACCGGCAGGTGTATTCAATCTGGTCAACGGTGATGGCGCCGGCGTCGGATCGCAGCTTTCGGCGCATCTGGATGTCGACATGATTTCCTTTACCGGCTCGACCCGTGCCGGCACCGCGATCTCGAAAAGCGCCGCCGACACAATCAAGCGCGTGAGCCTCGAACTCGGCGGCAAGGGAGCAAACATCATTTTCTCCGATGCCGATGAAAAGGCCGTCAAACGCGGCGCGATCCATTGTTTCGGCAATTCCGGCCAATCGTGCAATGCACCGACACGGATGCTGGTTCACCGCTCCCGATATGACGATGCAGTCGAGATTGCCGCTGAAACGGCCAACAACACCGCAGTCGACATGGCCTCGAAACAAGGCCGCCATATAGGACCCGTTGTTTCCGAAGCCCAGTTCAACAAGATTCAGGACCTGATCGACAAGGGCATCAAGGAGGGCGCCCGCCTGGTCGCCGGCGGCCTTGGACGGCCCGAAGGCATGAACCGCGGGTATTTCGTCCGGCCAACCGTGTTTGCCGACACAAACAACGACATGACGATCATGCGCGAAGAAATATTCGGACCTGTTCTGTCAATCATGCCGTTCGATGACGAAGACGAGGCGATTGCGGTCGCCAATGATACTCCATATGGC
Source organism: Rhizobiaceae bacterium (assembly GCA_963669455.1). Taxonomy (GTDB): domain Bacteria; phylum Pseudomonadota; class Alphaproteobacteria; order Rhizobiales; family Rhizobiaceae; genus JAWKWH01. The sequence continues at coordinate 1,699,145 of OY770026.1, read as the reverse complement.
CTGACCAACTATGTTCAGACCCAGGATCCGGAGCGCGCGCGCCGCGTTGCGCGCCAATTGCGCTCTGGAATGGTCGAGATGAATGGCCAGTCACGCGGCGCCGGAGCTCCATTCGGCGGATACAAGCAATCCGGCAATGGCCGCGAAGGCGGTGTCTGGGGCCTGGAAGACTTTTTGGAAGTCAAATCGGTCAGCGGCTGGACACCGGAAATCGCCGAGGCCGCCGAATAGGAAGTTTAAGGTAAGCTTGACACCTCATCGCGGCAGCGGTGAGCCTTAACGCCTTTTACCCTTTCTTGGCCGCTTTCTTCTTGGTCGCTTTCTTCTTGGTCGCTTTCTTCTTGGCCGCCTTTTTCGGTTTGGCGTCGAAATTGATTACCGGCTCCATCCCGGCAAGAATGGGATCGGCCAGATGACATTTCATCTGATGCCCGCCTGCCATGTCCCGGACAGGCGGAACGCTTGTTTCACAAAGCCGATCAGGCACCTGTTCCTTGTACCGGCATCGCGTCTGGAACGGACAGCCGCTCGGTGGGTTCATCGCCGACGGGACATCGCCGTCCAGCACGATATGCTTCTTGGTCACACTGGTATCGGCAATCGGGATCGCCGACAGCAATGCCTCGGTATAGGGATGGTATGGCGGCGCGAAAATCTGGTCGGTCGTGCCCTGCTCGACAATATGGCCGAGATACATCACCACCACCCGGTCGGCGATATAGCGCACCACCGAAAGATCATGGCTAATGAACAACATGGTCGTCTTGGATTCGCGCTGGATATCCATCAGCAGCTCGGTGACAGCCGCCTGCACGGAAACGTCAAGCGCGGAGACCGGTTCATCCGCCACCACCACACGCGGCCTGCCGGCAAAGGCCCGGGCAACACCGATGCGTTGTTTCTGCCCACCGGAAAGCTGCCGCGGCATCCGTGTCTCAAACGCCCGTGGCAATTTCACCATATCGAGCAATTCCAGCATCGTCTGCCGCCTTTCAGCAGGCGATTTGCCGATCTTGAACATCTCCAGTGTTCGAATGATCTGTGATCCGACCGAATGGCTTGGATTGAGCGTATCAAACGGGTTTTGAAACACCATCTGAATTGCAGAAATCGTATCGGTATCCCGGTTTTCGATGTCAACCGATTCGATGTTCCGGTTGCCAAACGAGATGGTTCCCGCCGTTGCGGTTTCCAGGCCAAGAAGCATCTTGGCCAGGGTCGACTTGCCGCAACCCGATTCGCCGACGATCGCGACAGTTTCGGATTCGCGCGCATCAAAGCTGATTGTTTCATTGGCTTTGACGGTCCGATTTTCGCCGCTGCCAAACATCTGGCTGGCGGCAACGCTGTAGTATTTCTTGACCGCATCAACCCGCAAAACGACATCACCTGCTTCAACCGGTTCGTTCTGACGGATGCCTTGCGGCATTGCATCCCAATCCAATTCTTCAAACCGGACACAGCGGCTTGCGTGGCGTTCATGCCCCTTGACCACATGCATTTGAATTTCGTCCGCGTTGCAGACACCCTCTTTGAAATGGTGGCAACGCGGACCGAAATTACAGCCTTTCGGCCGTTCATGCGGCAGCGGCAACTGGCCGGGTATCGCGATCAGCGGCCGCGAGTTCTTGTCGGTACCCGGCAGTGGGATCGACCGGAAAAGCCCTTGCGTGTAGGGATGGCGCATACGCTCGAAGACGTCTTCGACCGTCCCCGTCTCAACCGCTTCCCCGGAATACATCACGGTAATACGATCGCAGGTTTCCAAAATCAGCCCGAGATTGTGCGAAATGAACAGCATCGACGTGCCGAACTTCTTGCCAAGGTCCTTGACCAGTTCGACGATACCCGCCTCAACGGTCACGTCCAGTGCCGTGGTGGGTTCATCAAGCAACAGCAGCGCCGGCTTTGACAACAGCGCCATGGCGATGACGACACGCTGCTGCTGGCCGCCGGAAAGCTGATGCGGATATGATCCCATCATGCGATCGGGATCAGGCAGGCGAACCGCCTCAAGCATGTCGCGGGAGCGCTGGTAGGCTTCTTTCTCCGATACCCCCTCATGTATCATCGGCACTTCCATCAGTTGCTTGCTGATCTTCATCGCCGGATTGAGGCTCGCCATCGGCTCCTGATAGATCATGGCGATTTGCGAACCACGCAAATCACGCAGCTCCTCCTCCGACATCTCGCCCATGTCGCGGCCCTTGAACTTGATCTTGCCGCCGACGATTTTGCCGCGATTGCCCATATCGCGCATGACGCCAAGCGCAACCGTCGATTTGCCACAGCCCGATTCGCCGACAATGCCCATCGCCTCGCCCGGCATGACCTTGCAGGAAAAATCCATCACCGCCGGTATCTCGCCAGCCCGCACGAAAAACGAGATGGAGAGATTTTCAATTTCGAGGATTGGTTGTTCTGCCATTTCTCTCTCCTCCCCAATCAGTCTTTGAGCGATTCTTCACGCAGACCGTCTGCGAGGAGATTGAGACCAAGCACCAGGCTCATCAACGCGAACGCCGGCGGCAGAGCCGGATGCGGATAGATCGAAAGCAGCTTGCGCCCCTCATTGATCGTTGAACCCCAGTCGGCGCTTTCCGAGCTGACCCCGAGGCCGAAGAAACCGAGCGTTCCAAGCAGGATTGTCGTGTATCCGATACGCAGGCAGAAATCGACGATCAGCGGCCCGCGAGCATTGGGAAGAATTTCCCACAGCATGATGTACCAAGGCCCCTCGCCGCGGGTTTGCGCCGCCGCCACATAGTCGCGGGTCTTGATATCCATCACCAGCCCCCTGACGATGCGAAACACCGTCGGCGAATTCACAAACACCACCGCCACAAAAATGTTGAGCGTATTGGGGTTCATCGAGACGAGGCCAAACGGGTCGACATTGAATACGACGCCAAGATAGAGCCACAGCCCCAAGACGAGCGTAATGCCAACAAATAAATTGCGCATTTGCGGCCGCAAATAGAACCGCGACTGAAACAGCACGATCAAAAACACGATCGGAAACACGAACAGGACCGCCGCCAGCACATTCGGGATAGAGCTTCGCCAGGAGAAGTCGCCAAAGCGCAGGAGCTCGTACCCGCTGTTTCTGATTTCCGGCGTGACCAGCAGATAGAACAGCAGGATCACGGGAAATGCCAGCACCATATTGGCAACGAAGCTCAAAACCGTATCCAACCGGCCGGTAAAGAACCCCGCCGGAAGACCGAGCGTGATGCCGACCATGAAGGCGAACAGCGTCGCAGCCGGTGCGATGATGAAAACCGTCTGGCTTCCCTTGACCACCCGGCTGAATACGTCACGCGCCAGATTATCGCCACCAAACAGAAAATAGGCCCCTTCCATATCCCGCACGGGCGTTCCGGGAACCTTGTTCTTCATACCGGGTATTTGGGAAATTTCCCCAAACGGAGCGATCAAATCAGCGAAGATCGCCGTCAGCAGCCAGAACAGCACAATACCGAACCCGATCAGCCCCGGGGTCGATCCGAACAGGCGGCCAAACAGCCCGAGACTGTCGCGGTAAATGTAGGAGATGGTGAATATGATCACCATGCCCACCCACACTGGCCATAGATAAAAGAGTGTGTAGGAAATAATACCGAATACGCCTAATGGTTCCACCGTTCTGCCCCCTACCCGACCCGGATGCGCGGATTGAGGAACGCATATCCGATATCGGATAAAAGCTGCGTCACCAGCACCACGATCACTGCAACGATCGAGCAACTAAGCAGCAACTCAATGTCATTATTGGAGGCGGCCTGAACCAGCGTCCACCCAAACCCCTTGTAGTTGAAAAGCGTTTCCGTGATCACGACACCGGTCAACAAAAACGGGAATTGCAGCATAATCACCGTAAACGGTGCGATCAGCGCATTGCGCAATGCGTGCTTCAACACCACTGATCTAAACGAAAGTCCCTTGAGCCGCGCGGTACGGATATATTGCGCGGTCATCACCTCGGCCATCGAGGCACGGGTCATGCGGGCGATATATCCCATACCGTAGAGCGCGATGGTCATCACCGGCAGCGTGAAATTTGCAAACGTGATGTCATCCATCGCCGAGTTCGCCGACCCTTTGAACCATTTCAGGCCCACGGCGGAACTGGCGAAGACCGCAATGAAGATAACCCCCGATACATATTCCGGTGTTGCCGTCGTAGCGATTGAGAAAGTCGAAAGTGTGCGATCCGTCTTCGAGCCCTCTCTCATCCCCGCCAAAACGCCGACCACCAGCGCCATCGGAACCATGAGGGCAAATGCCCAGAACATCAGCTTTCCGGTCAACAGCACCCGTTTGCCAACCACATCGCCGACTTCTGTCCTGAACACGGTTGAAAAACCGAACTTCCACTGAACGACACCACAATAGTCAGGAGCGTCCTCCGGCTCCATTCCAGGCAAAATGCAGCGGCCTGTGATGTTGCCCTCTCCATCAGTGTGTTTCCATCCAGGGACAAGCCCAAGCCATTCGCCATAGCGGATAACCAGATTGCTTGAATATCCCTTGCGATCAAGCCAGGACGCAACCTGCTCATCGCTCATACGCATATTGCCCTGTGTCTTGGCCAGCTTTTCCAGATTGGGATAAAGGTTGGCCAGAAAAAACACGACAAATGTCAGGCAAAGCGCGGTCAGGATCATGACCCATAACCGCTTTAGGATAAACGCGCCCATTGTCTCCCTCTTTTTTTATTTTCTGGCGCCGCAGCGTCCTGGCAGCTCCATCTGTCAGCACACTGGAAAGCCGGCCTGTCTCCTCCGGCATAAAAAAGGGAGCCGCAAAGGCCCCCTTTATCGCGTCATCAGGCTTTCAACGCCAGATTATGAGGATAGATTTCGAAAGTCGGATGCATCTCGCCATTTACAACCTTGTCATTGTAGTGGCGGTAGAGCGAGCGCCAGTAGGGCTGAATGATCACGCCCTGTTCCTGCATGATTTCCTGCAGGCGCTTGGATTTTTCGCGGCGCTTGTCTGGATCGGCTATGGCAAGCGCCTCAGTCAGGGTTTCGTCAAATTCCTTGTTGTTGAACGCAGCCTCGTTCCACGCCTCGCCACCGCGATAGGCAAGCGCTAGAACCTGAACGCCAAGCGGCCTCTGGTTCCAGTTTGTCGAAGAGAACGGATATTTCGCCCAGTCGTTCCAAAAGGTCGAACCCGGCAAAATGGTGCGCTTAACCTTGATGCCGGCCTTGCGCAACTGGTCTGCCACCGCATCGGTGGTGTTCTTGCGCCAATCATCTTCAATCGAGTGAATTTCATGCTCAAAGTCCTGCATGCCGGCTTCCGTCATCAGTGCCAGTGCACCCTCCGGATCGACTTTTTGCATGGGAAGCTCAGCATATTCGGGATGAATCGGGCAGACATGATGGTTTTCCGCCACTGCGCCCCGATTGGAATAACCGAGTTCAAGGCACACATTGTTGTCGACAGCCATCGCCAGTGCCCGGCGCACGCGAGCGTCAGCATAGGGTTTTTTGCCGTCAACCTCGGTATCCTGATTGGTCCGAATCACGATCGTATTGGCGGTAACCACCTCTGATTTGATCCAGCCCAACCCATCGAGCACATCGACGAAGTCTCCGACAGATTCATACAGCATGTCGACTTCATCGGCTTCCACGGCGGCCACCCAGGCTGAAGGATCCGTGCCAAAATCGATGAATTCGACCCGGTCCAGATGCGCACCATTGGCAGCATCCCACCAATCGTGATCTTCGTTGCGGACCAGCACGCCCTTAACGCCAACTTCCAGCGATTCGGGCAGGTAGGGGCCGGTGCCGACCGGGTTACCGAGCATGTCTTCAGGATTATGCGACGAATGTACGATCGCTGAGGGATAATCGGCCATGCCCGGAATGATCGAAATATCCGGCAGAGGCAGGTTCAATTTGACGGTATGGGCATCGACAACTTCGATAACCCCTTCCTTGGCCATATTGGTCTCGGCGTCAATCAATGTCGCCATGCGGCCGGCCATTGAGTTGCCTTCAACCGCCTTGTCACACCACCGCTCAATATTGTGGGCAACATCCCCGGCGGTGAAGTCATCGCCATTGTTCCACTTGACGCCCTTGCGAACGTTCAGCGTGTAAACCGTGGCATCGTCATTGACTTCCCAACTCTCAAGAAGGCGCCCTTCGAACGTACCGTCGGCATTATATTGAACCAGATATTCAAGCCACCCGCGCGCGAAGTTCGCAATCTGGCTCCAGTCGAAAGTCCGCGGATCTTTAAGTGCGCGCACCTCCTGCTGAATGCGCAGCGTGCCGCCCTTCTTCATCGCACCATGAGAAGCAGCCTCCGCTTCCGGCGTTGTCAGCCCGATCATGCCGTAAGCCATCGCCGTCGTCGCGCCGAATGCACTGGCAAGTGCCAGAAACTCGCGCCTGCTGAACCTGCCGTCTTTAACGCCTTCGGCCATGACCTCAATTGAGGCAGGCACGCGGCCGCCATTACTCTTGTACATCGTCATTATTTTCTCCCATTACGAGTATTTGGCTTGATGTTTAACATTCCGCACTTGCAGACAATTGTCAAAGACAGTGCGGGATTGATTCAGATAAGGCCGCTTTGTCGCACAGGCTTTGCTGCACAGACAAGACGTCACAATCGCATTCGTGGCATCAAATCCGCCGCCGCCCTGGCCCTATCATTTAGACCAGATTATCGACGACACTGCACGCGATGACGCCCCCCGCATCTGCGTGGCGGGAATATTGGCCGCAGCTCGACTTTGCAAACAGGCTTGGATACTGCCCCATCAACCTTTGACCGAGGAATTGTGTGATGAACATTCTTGCAAAACCGCTCGAACAGTTTTCGACCAATTCGCTTGAACAGCATTGGATGCCATTCAGTCAGAACCGCGATTTCAAGAAAAACCCGCGCATGGTCGTTCGCAGCGAAGGCGTTCACCTTTGGGACCAAAACGGTGGCCGTATTATCGACGGTTCGTCGGGCCTGTTCAACGTCGCTGCCGGTCACGGGCGCAAAGAGATTGCCGAAGCCGTTTACGCCCAGATGCTGCAAAACGATTATTCGCCGCATTTCCAGATAGGCCATCCCGGTTCCTTTGCACTGGCAGCCAAACTGTCGCGCCATCTGCCGGACCCTTTCAACCATGTGTTTTTTGTCAATTCCGGTTCGGAAGCCATTGATACGGCATTAAAAATGGTGATGGCCTATCACCGCGCCCGCGGCGAGGGACAGCGCAACCGCTTTGTCAGCCGCGAACGGGCCTATCACGGCGTCAACATCGGCGGTGTTTCGCTTTCGGGCATGGTCAAGAACCGCGAAAGCTTTCCGGCCGTCATGCCAAACATCGTCATGATGCGCCACACCTGGGATCCGGAAAATTGCTTTGTTCGCGGCCAGCCTGAAGACGGTGCCGAGTTGGCGAATGATTTGCAGCGTCATTGCGAAACCTATGGCGGGTCGACCATTGCCGCAGTCTTCGTCGAACCGATCGCCGGATCGACGGGCACGCTGGTACCGCCCAAAGGATATCTGGAGCGGCTGCGCGAGATTTGCGATCAGCATGGTATCCTTTTGGTATACGATGAAGTGATCACCGGCTTTGGCCGGCTGGGAACAGCATTCGCCAGCCATGCCTTCAACGTCACGCCGGACATTGTGACCATGGCGAAGGCTCTCACCAATGGCGCCATCCCGATGGGTGCCGTCGCGGCCAGGGATGAGATATACGAAACCATCACCAATGCCTCGCCCGAAAGCGCGATAGAATTCTTCCACGGCTATACCTATTCGGCCCACCCGGCCGCCTGTGCCGCCGGTCTGGCAACCCTGCAAATCTACGAAGATGAGGGGCTTTATGAGCGCGCCGCTTCGCTGTCGGATTATTTCCTCGATGCGGTCTGGTCACTAAAAGACATTCCGGTGGTCCGCGATCTGCGCGGCTACGGTCTTCTGGCCGGTATCGAGGTTTGGCCGGAGGACGGCAAGCCGGGCGTACGCGGCAATGCACTGCAAAAGCAGATGTTCTGGAACGGTTGCCACATCAAATGGACTGGCGACACAGCCATCGTGGCTCCGGCACTGATTTCAGAGAAAAGCCATATCGACGAGATCATCGACGCCTTCCGCAAGACATTGAAAGACATCCCGGTCTGATCAACAACGAACAACCGGCTGGCCGATCTGTCAGCCGGACCGAACGGTTATCTGTCCTGCCTTTGCAGTCGCCGGCGGGCGGTTGCCAGCAGCGCCCTTGAATAAAGTTTGTGAAAGCCAAGCAAGGCGTAGAAAACAATGCCGAACGATTTTTTGTTTCCGCTTGCAGGTTTTGCGCGCGGCACCACCGCCGACCCGAAATAGAGCCTGGTGCCGCCCCCTTCGCCCTTTGTCCCCTCGCCTTTTGCCACCATGAACCAGGAGCGCGTGCTTTGCGCTATGTCGCACATCAGCAATTGATCATCGCTGCGCTGTTCCACCGTCCAGGCGGCGAACCGGTCGATAGTGCCGTCTGCAACCCGGCGTGCCTCTTCATCGCTTGACGGGCGCGACACGGCATATTTCAAAATAACCCGCTCCAGCTTGAACAGCCAAGTGGTGTAAAAGAAGCACACGAAGTCGGCCAGGCTTACCGCACCGGCGATATCCGTCGCGTAACAATCCGTGTAACATTCATCCCTGTCGGCATAGATTTTAAGAAGTGCGCCAGATGGCAAATCGCAAACTTTGATGCCTGACACCACAATCTCCTTGAAAACCAAAAACCTTATTCGAACACGATTGCAGGTCCCTTTGCGCCCGCTTGCTCTTGCCCGATCCGCGTCCAGACATTGCTCGCAATCGTCCGGTAGATTTGTGCTTCGTCACCATCCGGGTCAGATGCTACCACCGGCGTTCCGGCATCGGAGGTTTCGCGGATCGCCATCTGCAATGGTACTTCGCCCAAAAACGGGATGCCGATTTTTTCCGCCTCGGCACGCGCACCGCCATGGCCGAATATGTCGTGACGCCCACCGCAATCGGGACACAGGAAATAGCTCATATTTTCCACCAGGCCCAAAAGCGGCACCTCGACCTTGCGGAACATGTTCAGCCCCTTGCGCGCATCGATCAGTGCCAGATCCTGCGGCGTGGAGACAATCACCGCACCGGCCAGCGGCACCTGTTGCGCCATGGTCAGTTGCGCATCGCCGGTGCCTGGCGGCATATCGACGACGAGCACATCAAGCGCACCCCAGTCGACTTCGCGCAGCATTTGGGTAAGTGCTGAGATAACCATGGGCCCGCGCCAAATCATCGGCGTGTCTTCCTCGACCAGAAAACCCATCGACATAACTTTCAGCCCATAGCCTTCCATCGGCGCCAGCACGCGCTCCGACACCGCTTTCGGTCTGCCGGTAATGCCAAGCAGCCTCGGCATGGACGGCCCGTAAATGTCAGCATCCAGCACACCGACCTTCAACCCGTTGGCCTGAAGGCCAAGCGCCAGATTGACCGAGGTTGTCGATTTGCCGACCCCGCCCTTACCCGACGCCACGGCGATGATTGCGCCAACGCCTGGAACGGCTGGTTTTTCCCTCGCCGACTGTTGGGCTTGCTGCTGGCTTGGCGGGCGGGACGACGGCGATGGTTGGGCCGGGCCTGCGCCGTTGCCACCCTTTTTTTCCGCCGTCAAAGCCACCACGGCGCCCTTGACGCCTTCAAGCTTTTGCACTGCCTGTTCGGCCGCCTGACGCAACGGCTCCAGCGCATTGGCCTTGTCCGCCGGAACCGTCACCGAGAAAAACACCTTCCCGTCGGCGATGAAAATATCCGACACCATGCCTGCCGACACGATGTCACCGGACCCATCCGGGCCATCAATTGTCTTCAGCGTGTCGAGCACCTGTTGCTTGGAAATCGTCATTATCAACCCGGGTTAAGCATTGTCTGAAATAAGCATCGCCATTCAGATAGGCCATTCGGCGGCATGCGCCAAGAGATGAATTTAACTAAGCGTCCCCGGATCAGGCATAGCTGACCACCTCGAACTCGATGCCATCCGCATCATCGAAATAAAACCGCCGTCCCGGTTCATAGTCACCGTGAGAATGCGTGGTAAACCCCGCCTCGGTAACACGCGCCTCGGCTGTACCCAGATCATCGACCACGACACCGACATGATTGAGCCCGCCGGCGGTGCAATAGTTCTTTCCGTCAGCCTTATTCGTTTCCCCCGCATTCGAATAAAGCGCCAGGTAATCGCTGTCGGTACCAACGTGAATAGTATAGCCGGCATCCTTTGCCTCACCTTGCCAGCGGATGTGCCAGTCAAAAAGCCGGCACAGCATGTCGGCGGTTTTTTGGGGATCGGGAACCGTCAGGTTCACATGCTCCAATGTCGCTTGCGATGTTGTTCTGGTCATCGAACTCTCCTTTGCTTGTCTTCGTTGAAAGTCTCTTTGGTGGCCACGCTCAAGCAGCCAGCCTGTGCTGGCTCACAACCTCAAAGCGGATACCGTCCTCGTCATCAAAGTCGAAGCAGTTGGCGAGACTGCATCCTTGCGGCGCTGAAACCAGATATCCAGCCTTCATCACGCGCTCGGCAACGGTGGCAAAATCATCGGTCTCGACGCGAATATGACCGCCCTGCCCGCTCTTGGAGATACCACCAGCCGGGGACTGGATCTCAATTTGAGACTGTCCGGCATCAACAACGACACGCGTGCCCCAGTAAATCGAGCTTGCATGCCAGAGGATTTTCCACCCGAACAAATCGGTTGCGCGCCGCGCAACGCGCAATGCATCAGGGGCTACAACAATGATTTGCTGCTGATTTGCGATTGCCATGATTTGCGCCTCACACCTTCTTGTTTGTCATCGTCATGGACAAGCCTACTTCCTCAAGTTAACTTGAGGTCAAGAACTTTTTTCAAGGACACGTTCGAGGCGATTTCATGCGCAAATCAGCATTGCTTTCAATCGGAGAAGTCGCCGGCAGGACCGGACTGGCGGTCTCCGCCATCCGCTATTATGAGGAGGAAGGGCTGATCGCGCCGGAGCGAAACGCCGGGGGGCGGCGCCGGTTTTTGCGGTCCGACATCAGGCGGCTGTCTTTTGTCATGATCGCCCAGCGTGTCGGTTTCACGATCGGTGAAATCCGGGCACAGCTGCAAAAACTGCCTGACGGTAGAACACCGACGAAAAAGGACTGGACGAAGATCAGTCGCGGCTTTAGCCGGGACCTCGATGCGCGCATCGATACACTGAACAGACTTCGCGACAATCTCGATTCATGCATCGGCTGCGGCTGCCTGTCCTTGCAGCGCTGTCATCTCGTCAATCCCAAAGACGAAGCTGCCCGGGACGGTCCGGGACCGCAATTCGTATTGAGGGATAAAAATTGAATGGAGACATGACAGGAAGATGATATTTTCCTTTTCAAGGACAGGGACAAAATTTTCGAACAAATGCTGACGGAAACGTATAGTAGATTATTCGTGTTACCGATTTCCAGCGTCCTATTGGTTTTGGGCGCAAGCATTTCCACGGTCACGGCTGCCGAATGGTCGTTTGAGCAAAACCCCATTCCGCACATTAACGACTACACCGCAGCAGAAAACAAATTTGTGGATCAGGCAGAAAAGGACGGCAGCGGCCGTATCGCCTGCGCCGTTTATGTCGAAGCCGAGTTTCAAATCTATCTGAAACGCTATCCTGAGTTCAAGAACACCGGCACTCTGAGATCCATATTTGCGCGCTGGAAGCGCCATCAGGTCTACAATCAGCTTAGCTACAATGTCTGCATCGTTCACGTGCCATCTTTTAAACTGGCGTATTTAACCTCGAGCGTTGAAACAATCAATTTCCACTACTGCGGCAGGCTGATTGACACTGTCGTCACCAAAGCGGATATCGCCGCACTCGAAGCTTTGCGCGAAGCGATTGATTATGCCAATTCGGGCAGTCCATTGGCGGTCGAAACTTTTTTGGGCTTTGATGAGGATTACGATTTCGTCGCTCTCAACCCGGATGTCGAATATTATTTCCGCAGCATCATTCGCACACCACAATACGCCGAACCGGATCTTCTCGACACATCCCATCTCCGGCCACTTTTATCAGCTGAACGCCTGGCTTTCGTCGATAAAGCGACCAAAACCCGCGATCTGGACGCCGTTATCGCCACAACCGCCCCCTGCCGGGTCAAGTGACGGCACGAGCAGTCGCCCAAAAAAACCGAGCCGACCGGTTCGACACCACGGGTCTTGAATATTTGGGATAAAATGCGCTATTGCGCATAATTATGCATGATTATCTGACCGCACGCGAACTGGCTGAATTGCTGCGCATCAAGGAGCGCAAGCTCTACGACCTTGCCTCTGGCGGAACCATTCCGGTCACCAAGGTTACCGGCAAGCTCTTGTTTCCGCGCGATGCGATCTTTGCCTGGCTTGGCCAGAATACCGAATATGGCGACATGAAGCCAACCCTCGGCGAACGCCCGCAGGTGGTTGCGGGCAGCCATGATCCGCTGCTGGAATGGGCACTGCGCGAATCCGGATGCGGGCTTGCCACCTGGTTTGACGGTTCAGCCGACGGCATTGGGCAGATAAAAGCCGGAAAGGCTCTGGCCGCCGGCATTCATTTTCATGGACCATCGGGCGATGGCAATGGTGCCCGTCTGCGCGCGGAACTACCTTCCGCTCCCATCGTTCTGATCGAATGGGCAAAGCGCAATCAGGGTCTGGTACTGGCGAAAGGCTCGCCGGTGAAAAAAATCCGTGACCTGGCAGGCAGGGCCGTTGTTCGCCGCCAGGCCGGTGCCGGCAGTCAGGCGCTTTTCGAAGCGCTGCTTGCCGCCGACGGTCTGGGTCCTGAAGCCCTGTCACCGGCCGCCGACATTGCCCGTTCGGAAACCGATGTCGCACAAGCCATTTCAAGCGGACGCGCCGAGGCGGGGTTTGGCATCGAGACGGTCGCCCGGCAGTTCGGGCTCAAATTCGTGCCACTCGCCACCGAACGGTTCGACCTTGTGGTCTGGCGCCGTGATTTCTTCTCAAAATCCTTCCAGAAGCTGATGGCGCTGACCCACAATAGCGCCTTTCACGACCGCGCCGCCGATCTTGCCGGCTATGATGTCTCGGCGACGGGTTTGGTGCACTACAACGGGCCGTGATCAGGCCGCCGCATCCGGTTCTAGAGCGTATCCACCGAATATTGTATCGTTTGACCGCCGGGAGTTTGTGCGCTGACAAGGCGCGTGCGGCGACGTGGTGTAAACACCACGAGATCGCGCGCAACACTGTCAGCGTGCAAAGAACCAAGGTCAAATGATTGCAGTTTGTGATTTGGATTCAACATGTTGAGTAGCCGGGTTGGGTGTCTTTTCCGTTTCTTGCCCTTCGGGCGTTCGGCTGGCGAAAGCCCACTGAACCTTTGTCGGGCAAGCCCGGTAAACCAGACCTCACTGTCGAAATCCTCGCACGATGCGATGGCATCGCACTTGCGGTATTCTCCTTGCAGAACCGAAAAATCCACCCCATCAAACTGCTCCAATATTCACTGGATGCGCTCTAGCTTGTCCTGCGTTCTCAAATCAAAATCGCTGGCATCGTGCCGCTCGTGCAATTGGGTTTCCGGCTTGCCGGATTTCCGGTTGACCATGCGGCCGCGCTTTGCAGCCGCCCGTTTGCTAATTTGATCATTCCAGCGATTGACATGGCTGTAGCTGCCTGTGTCGAGGAATTCGGCCGCATCATAAACCTTGCCGGCCACCAGCGCGCCATACCAGGGCCATATCGCAATATCGGCAATTGTATAGTCGTCGCCGGCAATATACTCCACTTCAACAAGCCTCCGGTCGAGCACATCGAGCTGCCGCTTGACCTCCATGGCAAAGCGGTTGATCGGATATTCGAACTTCTCCGGCGCGTAGGCATAAAAATGGCCAAATCCGCCGCCCAGATATGGTGCGCTGCCCATCTGCCAAAACAGCCAGGAAAGACATTCGGCTCGTTTTGCAGGTTCGGCCGGCAAGAATGCGCCGAATTTTTCAGCCAGATAGACCAGGATTGAACCGGATTCAAACACCCGGATCGGCGCATCGCCGCTTCTGTCCAGCAAGGCAGGGATTTTCGAATTCGGATTGATATCCACGAAACCGCTGGAGAACTGATCGCCTTCGCCGATATCGATCAGCCAGGCATCATATTCCGCGCCGGAATGTCCAGCCTGCAGAAGTTCTTCCAGCATCACAGTCACTTTTACGCCATTGGGCGTCGCCAGGGAATAAAGCTGCAAGGGGTGTTTGCCCACCGGCAATTCCTTGTCATGGGTTGGCCCGGCAATCGGGCGGTTGATGTTGGCAAATCGCCCGCCATTTTCCGCGTCCCAAGTCCAGACTTTCGCAGGTGTGTATTCCGCACTGTCGGTCATTTATCCGCCCTGTTTATTATTTGCGATTTTGCCCATTTAGGGATTTGGTCTGTCAGATGCAAACGCCAGCTGATGAACTCACGAAAAGGTTAAGTGACGGCTGGAAACATGGCCGGTTTAAGCGCCTGCAATTTCAGCGCTTCGCTGGCCGGTTTTTGCACGGCACCTTCAAGAACAACCGAAGAGATAAATTCCGGACTATTGCAACCCGGAACTATTGTAGCAATGTCTTTACAATTCCCGACGCCTTGCCGAAATCCATCTGGCCGGGATATTTTTCCTTGAGTGCACTCATGCACTTGCCCATGTCGCGCAGACCATCGGCGCCGGTCTCATCGACGATTTTGGCGCAGGCCTGCCTGACATCGTCCTCGCCAAGCTGTTGCGGCATGAAATTGCGGATGATCTCAATTTCGGCACGCTCCTGCTCGGCCAGCTCAAACCGGTTGCCCTCCTCGAAGGCTTTAGCAGATTCCTTGCGCTGCTTGACCATCTTGACCAGAATTTCCAGCACCTCGTCATCACAGACCGGGTCCTTGCCCGCACCACGGTTGGCAATGTCCCGGTCTTTGATCGCAGCCTGTATTAGACGCAAGGTGGAAATGGCCCGTTTATCCTGCGATTTTTGGGCAGATTTTAGTGCCTCGGCGATTTTGTCGCGCATGGCTATCTCATTACTCCATGATCAGCGGCGGACAATACCGCTGCACAAGGCGCATTGCAACGGCTTTCTGTTCGCCTAAGGCTATGATTTTCTTGTATTTTATTTTTTGTGACTACAAGCGTACGACGATTGACGCATCTTGGAGGTTCCACTATTGTCCTTCACCTGCACAGACAATTCTAACGTCAACGCCTATCTGCATGCAACGTGATAGCACCGCCGATATGGTGAGCCGTACGGCCGCAATCAAGGCCGCTCAACGCCCCTGGAGGGAACCGACATGGCGACAGCAACCGGCGCGGCTGAAACCGGCCCTGCTCCGTGGAGCACAGAAACCAAAACCGCAGTGCTGGTTCTGGCGGATGGAACCATTATCGAGGGCTACGGTTTGGGCGCGGTCGGCGAGGCGGAAGCCGAGGTCTGCTTCAACACGGCGATTACCGGCTATCAGGAAATCCTGACCGACCCCTCCTATGCCGGTCAGATCGTGACATTCACCTTCCCGCATATCGGCAATATCGGCACCAATGAGGCGGATATCGAGGATCTCAACCCCAAAAACCGCGCCGGCGCCGTCGGCGCTGTGTTCAAGGCATCTGTCACCAACCCGTCCAACTACCGCGCCACCCAGCACCTAAACGATTGGCTGGTCGAAAAAGGCATCGTGGCGATGTCCGGCATTGATACGCGCGCGCTCACCGTGCTGATCCGTGAAAAAGGTCTTGCCAATGCCGTCATCGCCCACGCACCGGATGGCAAATTCGATCTGGATGCCCTGAAACTTAAGGCGGCCAATTGGCGCGGGCTGGTTGGCGCCGACCTTGCAAGCGAAGTTACGTCGGACCAACCGGCGGACTGGTCGCAGGCGCCATGGATTTGGGACGAAGGATTTGGCGAAACCAAAGACACGGCCATGCATATCGTGGCGATGGATTTTGGCGTCAAACGCAATATTTTGCGGCTGATATCTGGCCTCGGTGCGAAGGTGACGGTGGTACCGGCAGCAACGCCGGCTGCCGATATTCTGGCCCTGCAACCCGACGGCATATTTTTGTCGAACGGGCCCGGCGACCCGGCCGCGACAGGCGCCTACGCCGTGCCGGTGATCCGCGAACTGGTTGACAGCGGCATTCCTGTCTTCGGTATTTGTCTTGGCCATCAGATTCTGGCCCTGGCGCTTGGCGCTACGACAGTCAAAATGCATCAAGGCCATCACGGCGCCAATCATCCGATCAAGGATTTCACCACCGGCAAGGTTGAGATTGTGTCGATGAACCATGGTTTCGCCGTCGATGGCGACAGCCTCCCACAAGGCGTTGAGGCCACCCATGTATCATTATTCGACGGAACGAATTGCGGCCTCAGGCTAACCGGCAAACCGGTGTTTTCGGTCCAGCATCATCCCGAGGCCTCACCGGGGCCGCAGGATTCGCACTACCTGTTTCGCCGCTTTGCAAATCTGATCCGCGCCAGACGTGGCGAAGAACCCATTGCCGAACGGGTTTAGGACAGGCCCCGCAGTCGGCGGCAGGCATGAGGCCGTCAAAGTAAAACGCCATTGACAGCTGCGGTTAATTTGCGAAGCCAAAAAATATTTGCCTTTTATAAGAACAAGGTAGTGACCGCTATTCTCGAATCAGCCATAGCTTACATATGCCTGATGAGCCGGTCCTTTCTGAATTCGCTGCAAAACTTGACCCGCTTGATCGAGAAGGGGTCAAACAGTTTCGCCGCATTGTCGACTATTTGACCGTTAATCTGGACGCTGAATCACGCGCCAAACTGATCGATAGGCTCAGCGCCGGAATTGCCATGCTGGAGCTTGCCAGCATCACAGGTGACGCCAGTTTCCGTTTTCGCACCGAGCTTGTCTGCGCCGCCCAGGCCATCGACAGGGCGGTTGCAACATGTTCACCGAACCAGGCGGATTTGAAAAGCGCACGCGGCATTGTCTGACCGGAAGCATGGCGCCGTGACGCGCCTGGAAACAGGAAAAGCAGCCCGGTGGCAAGCGCCCCTGCCTGGAAATTTTCCCGGAAAATCAAAAAATCCTGCGCATAGTTGACAGACAACGGCAATACAGGCATGTCCGCTCTCGGAGAGGTGGCCGAGTGGTCGAAGGCGCTCCCCTGCTAAGGGAGTAGGCGGTTTGAAGCCGTCTCGAGGGTTCGAATCCCTTCCTCTCCGCCACTATTTCGCTCACGGCAGTTTCGCTTTGCTCAACGCCTCCGCGTGGGCGGGCAAAAGCCCGGACCGCAGTCGCGGCCTTTGGCTCCAAGTTCGAAATTCGTCTTTCACTCTCCGCCATTATTTCGCTCACGGCAGTTTTGCTTTGCTCAATGCCTCCGCGTGGGCGGGCAAAAGCCCGGACCGCAGTCGCGGCCTTTGGCTCCAAGTTCGAAATTCGTCTTTCACTCTCCGCCATTATTTCGCTCACGGCAGTTTTGCTTTGCTCAATGCCTCCGCGTGGGCGGGCAAAAGCCCGGACCGCAGTCGCGGCCTTTGGCTCCAAGTTCGAAATTCGCCCCGTCTCTTCGCCATTTTACGTTTCCCTGCCAAATCTCCCAAAAACCGAAACGGAACAGCCACTTGCGGAGTTCGAAATCCGATTTCGCGATGGTATTGTTCGCACTGAGTTTGAAACCCAGTTCACAGATCACAAGCCTAACCATTCGCTAATACACCCGTTAAATCTGTCGGCAACTCGTAGTCCTGTTGCCATGCTGCATCGTGGATATGGCTATAGACCTCCCGTTCGGCGATCCTTCAGACAAGCAGAACCGGCATGCAAGTCATGTCAGCAATCTGGAGGCAAATGTGATGTACAGCGAGAAAACGAGAAACAAAAGTCTTTCTTCAAACGGCCTGATGAGAGCAGGAAATGGCCTCTTCAGCAAAGACCGATCAGGCATTGCTGCAATCGAATTCGCGATGATTTTGCCGGTGTTCGTGATGTTGACCATCGCCACGGTCAATCTGGGGCATGTTTTCTTCGTGAACCATTCGATGCAACGCATTGCCGGCGAGACTATGCGGGCTGTCACCTATGGAGAATTGGGCATGGCGGACGCCAAGAAATTCGCCGACGCTGAACTTCAAGACCTGGTCGGCGATTTCAATGTTGACATCAAGCTGCTCCCAAACGGGACAGAAGTCGAAGTGAACATCATTGCGCAAACGGCCGCATCAAACCTGATCGATTTCCCATTTGCCAACGTCGCTCTCGTTAGGCCGGAACTTGCGGTTTCGCTTACCAACAAGGTGATTACCAGGTTCGATCCGGCGATTTGAGATGATCCAGGGATGAGGAGTTTTGATCATGTTAGTACATCACTTCAAGCACCAAGCACGAAAGTACAGCCGCGAAGCAAGCGGTTCGACTGCTCTGGCATTTGCACTTGCATTACCGGTGGTTCTTGGGATTACCGCGATGGCCGCCGATGTCGGCAACGCCTATCTTCAGGAAGAAAAGTTAAAGCAGCTCACCGAATCCGTGGCGCTGTCGGCTTTGCTCAAAATCCGCGATAATCAAGTTTACGGCGCCACGACTAATACCGACAGGTTCAAGCCCGGTCTGGTGACCTTTGCAAAAACAAATATGCAGACCGCGGCAAAAGGGGTTGCGATCGGGCCGCAGGACATCGAGTTCGGCAATTGGAATTTTGCAAATCAGACATTTACGCCGACCAAAGCTTCCGAATCGGCTACGGCCGCCCGGGTCAAAGG
The DNA here is from genome assembly GCA_963669455.1 of Rhizobiaceae bacterium. Classification (GTDB taxonomy): domain Bacteria; phylum Pseudomonadota; class Alphaproteobacteria; order Rhizobiales; family Rhizobiaceae; genus JAWKWH01. The sequence continues at coordinate 1,680,340 of OY770026.1, read as the reverse complement.
ATATATGAGTGCGGATCGCGGGAACCAACTGCCGACCTTTTTCGGCAAGATATTCCTCGACAGTTTTGATATTTCCGTCAAATCGGTGGCGGTCCTGCCTTTCCCGCCGGACTTTCACGTGCTGTCCGAAATGGCAAACCGGGCTCTGATTTTCGACGACAGTGATATTGATACGTTCAGGATGGTGGTGAACTCCACCGCGCCCAATGCCCTTTCGCTGCCCGGAAGCGCGAGAACGATGTTTGGTACTCACACGGTGACGGTGGCCGGTGGTATCAGGGGCAGTCATGCCGGCAAAGGCCAGGCAAGAGGCCAGGTTGAAGTCAAAGTACCAGGCCTGGCTGATTTTCTGGAAAATCAACCTTCTCCCAGGATTGACGGTTGCATGTTTAACAACCATGTAGCCAAACCGGTATCGAAGAAAATAGTTGTCAAACCGGGTATTTATTGCGGTGGTTTGAGGATTGATGCACCTGCAAGGAACGTTGAATTCAGACCTGGTGTTTACATCATCAAAGACGGCCCCTTGTTGATACAAGACCAGAAGAAGGTCAAAGGCGACCGTGTGTTCTTGTTCCTGACTGGCAAAAAGGGTGGTCTGAACATCAAGAATTCGCGTGTCAGCCTCAGGGCAAAAAGGACTGGCAAATGGGCTGGTATGACAATCATGTCGGACCGGCGAAAGAAATTTGCTCCCAAAGATCATTTCGTCACAGGGGGTAATCTCGTATCGGTTGGCACAATCTACCTGCCGGCCTCGGCGCTTGTCGTCAACTCGGGAAACCTCAGAGTCAGTTGCCGAGGCGTTTGCGTGGCGGCAAACACCATGGAGTATCGAGATACTAAGATTAGCGGCCACAATCAGTACAAATTGTCGAGCTTGTTCAGGTTTCCTGGCAACAACCAAGCTGTAGCCCCGGTTGGGTTGGAAGTCAGCTTCCGTCCTTATCTTGTAGAACAGAATGACATACCACTCGATACAGCCGATCCCGGTTAGGTGCGCTTCCAACCGGTTGGACAACGCCACGGGTTTACCCGTGGCGTTTTCAAAGAGGGGATTGAATACATCAGGTGATCCCGAATTCCGTTCTGGAAAACCCGTTTCAATGCCATTGACATTGGAGTTGGATCTGGACGGCCACCCCGTCTACAAACTTGCGAAGACAAATAGCTGCTGGTCTTGGCCAGCACTCGTTGATTGAACACCTAACCATTTGTCAACGCGCAGACTAAATCTCTCAATACCTCTTGGTCATTTTGACATGCCGCATCAGGGACATGGCATTTGACCCGGTGTTCGCCAATCCTCCAACTAGCAAAAACCGGCATGTCACACATGCGGGCAGTCAGGAGGCAAAACCATGTTTGTACGTGATATTCAGCGCAAAGCCAGAAACTTCCTATCTGAAACACGCGGCTCGGCCGCGGTTGCTTTCGCAGCCAGCTTGCCGGTTCTAGTCGGGTTCACTGCGCTTGCGGCAGACGTCGGGCACGTTTATTTGCAGGAAGAAAAGCTAAGGCAGTTGACCGAAACTGTCGCACTGGCGGCGCTGCTCGAAGTTCGCAATGAGAAGTATTATGGCTTCAACGGCCGCGCAGATAAGTTCAAATCAGGCCTGGTCACGTTTGCGAAGACCAACATGCATGCCGTCGCGGCAATTTCAGCCATCAAGGAAGAGGACATTGAGTTCGGCACCTGGGATTTCCACAAGCGCGTTTTTTCACCCAACACACCCGATACGCCAATCACAGCCGTCCGTGTGAAGGGATACATGAATACCGAGCGCGGAAATCAGTTGCCATCCTTCTTTGGCAAACTCTTTACCGACAAGTTTGATATTTCGACCGAGTCGATAGCTGTTTTACCGGTCCCACCGGATTTTCATACTCTGTCCAAGACAGCCAGTCGGGCCATGACTATTGAAAATGGCGACGTTGACACTCTACGCGCTGTAGTGAATTCCACCGCTGACGATGCCCTTTGGATGCCCGGTAATGGACAAACAAGTCTCGGGACTTGGCACTTCCACGTGGCCGGCGATTTTAAGGGAAGCTACAAAGGCAAGCGCGAAGCAGCCCGGAAGGTCAAAACCAATGTGTCCGGGATAAGGGATTTTCTTGAGGACCAGCCCTCTCCGGTTACAAATAGCTGTATCCCATGGGAATACGTGCCCAGGCCGTTGTACAACAAAATTGTCGTTTGGCCAGGCATCTACTGCGGTGGATTGAAGATCAGCGTGCCTACGGCAAAGGTTGAGTTCAAGCCCGGAACCTATGTCTTCAAAGACGGTCCGCTGGTAATTGAGAACCAAGGAGAGGTTTTCGGCGATCGCGTACACTTGTTCATGACCGGCAAGAAGAGTGGCCTGGAAATCAGGAACTCGGCGGTTCGCTTTCGGGCACAGAAAACCGGACAATACGCCGGCATGGTCATCATGTCCGATCGCAGCGCGGACCATGCCCCGGAACGTCTTTTGATCGAAAGATCCAACCTAGCATTCGTTGGAACGATATACGCACCACGCTCGAAACTGGACGTTGACAAGACCCATTTCAACACTTCGTGCAGGTTCATATGTGTGGTGGCCGACACGATGGCGTTTCGTTCCACCTATATTAACAGCTACCACGGTTACAAACTGCCCCACTACACGTTCCCGGGTGGCAACGATATTCCGGCTCCGGTCGGGTTGGTGTCTAGCTTCCGCCCCTATTTGGTTGAGCAGATTGATTTGCCGGTAAACCCCCAGGAAGCCAGCTAGAGCAGCTTCGGCCCATTCCAAACGTCAGCAAGGTCGCTTCCCGCTCTCGCTGCCAGCATAAGAAGGCAGGCCGGTGTTTATACCCTCCCAGTCTGCCTTCACCGTCCCACTGACAAGTCTCAAAAACAGACAAAAAGTGCGTAATCTGTCCAATCGCTGCGGAATGTGGCCAGCATATCGGCATCAATGACCGTATTCTCCCTATATCTTGTTTTTTCTTGGGGGTTTGAAAATGAATGCGTTGGTAAATCTTCAATACGCGAAGCTTCTGACTGAAAAGGATCATCAGCTTTTGCCTCCGCTGCTTGCGGCAACCCTGGCAAATGTTGCTAGATTCGATACATGGAGAATTGCGATCGTGGATACGGACTGCGATGTGTCAGTCATAGATTTTCGCAACAATTTGCGAACCGATAACTCCGAGCATGGCGTGGATTTGTCAGCTGATATGATACCCGAAGTAGCACACAAGGCGATTGGCGATGGTTTTTACAATTCACAGGAATTGGCGCCGCGCGGATTGCAGAGAACAGAATACTACGAGCAGAGCCTAAAACATGGCCTTGTGTTGACAGATCACGCCGGATACGTGGCGAAGGTCGACGAAGAGAATACCATTTGCATATCCTTCAGCCGATCCGATCACTACTCCATGTTCACAGAGGCAGAAAACGATAAATTTCGGGCGATCTCTCCATTAATCCTTCATGCCCTAAGGTTGATCTGGAAGGCGTGGTCGGCGGATCCGAAGAATACTATTGAACTGCGCGCGCGCACCGCCAGAACCCGGCTGGATGCCGCATTGCAGAGCTTCGGCTTTACGACGCTAACACCTCGAGAACGCGATGTGGCGCAGTTGCTCGTGAGCGGGCATTCAGCCAAGGCGATCGCCAGGGTATTGGATATCGGGCCAGGCACCGCGCGCAACCACATTAAGCACATATATCTGAAGCTGGGGCTTTCGTCGCGAAGTGAGCTTTTTAGTCGCTATGTGAAAGAGCTGATGCTCTGCCAGACCGCCTGACCACCGACCGCCATTGAACTCCGCTCCGCCCAACCCAACAGCGGAGAGGCAAAGCACCGGATGCGCTGAGCGAGTCAGGTGCTTTGCTGTTCGCCCGGCTAGAGAGCAGTCCTAAGACCGTCAAGAGCCTGACATCGTCGTGTGAATGCAATTGCAGATGAAGGATTTCAAAAGCCCGGTCGATCGTGACCAATCCGATCCATCAAATGTTGTGACTGAGCTCTGTTTCGCAGGACAAAGGAAAACTCCGACCCAGTATTCTCGTCGGCGATTTACAGGTGAACGCGAGATTTCCCGATAACCCAGGAACGCTGGCGCTCCAAACAGACTAACCTAAGTACTCCCTTCAAGGGATATTAAGGATCTAAAGAACAAGGTACCATAAGCGCCTCGAAGCACCAATCCAGAAACTCGTCCATGACAAGCTTAGTCAAGAAATTTGAAAAGAAATTCAAGTGCATGCACGCCGAGACGATCAACGACGTTGCCGATTGGTACACCAGCCAGGGCGCAGGATATGAAATGCGTCTTGCAGCGGCAGACAGCGACGGTCCGGTGGCGAGTGCGTCAAATATGCATGTCGGCGAATTTGACTTGAGAGTATTCAACTGGGGCATCCCTGTTCACGGGCTCTCTGTCGCTGATACATCCACCATCACCATCAATATCGCACTTTCCGGAACCCGCGACGTTCAAGATCAGTATTTCGGCAACATCTCATGGCAGAAAGACCAGGCTGGCATCTACAGCCTTGAGGCGGGCACCGCGATTGTCTCCAACAAGCCGCACTCCCTGCTTCATCTCATAATGCCGGTGGAGCTTCTTGAAGCCCGCGCCCGCAGTACTTTCGACAGGGAACTGAGTGAGCCGCTGCGGTTTTCACCTGTGATTGACCTATCGAAGGAGGGAGCTGCGATCAACGGATTGCTTGGTACTCTTTTGGCTCAATCGGTAGGTGCTTCTGACTCGCTAAGACATCCCCTTGTAGAGCGCAGCATTCGTGAAATCATAATTTCAACAGTGTTGGCGACACTTCCGCACAACTACGATCAAGAGTTGACTACCAAAGTGGACTGCGCTGTTCCACGGTCGGTGAAGCGTGCGGAAGAGTATATGCGAGCGCATGCAGCCCAGCCGATCTCTGTTGAGATTTTGGCGCGTGAAGCCGGCTGTAGCGAGAGGGCACTTCAAAATGCGTTCAGGACCTTTCGGGAACGGACGCCGATGACAGTTCTGCGCGACGTCCGACTTGAGTGCGCGCATGCTGAGCTGAAGTTTGAGGATTCCAACGTGACCGAGGTAGCGTTAAAGTGGGGATTTTCCAACCTTGGCCGTTTCGCCGCGCTGTATGAAGCCAAGTACCTTGAGAAGCCGTCGCAAACAGCCAGAAAGACGGCAGCCTGATAACCTTTGATCAATCACAATTGGTTGAACGGGCATTTACAACACAATTGTTAGGCGTACGTTAAACGGTGTGTTCACATAATTGGACATTAGTTTGGCGGAACTTATTCCATGAACCCACTTGCGGCTTCGGTCAGCCGGTTTGGAAACAAATATCGACTCTCCACGGCAACGACCGCTGATGAGGTTGGTAGTTGGTTCAATCGTACATACGACGGTGGATACGCTGCGGTACCGCTTGACCCAGCCCGACCGGGTGAAGCCGTGGTGCTTTCAAATGCCGGCTTTTCCAACTTCCAGGCCACGGTAGCAAGGTGGGGATTTTCGGCCGAAGGCACAACGCTTGTTGATCAGCAAATCTATTGTCTTGCGATCCCGATGGCTGAATCCTGTGTTGTTCACGACACGCATTTCGGCAAGATCGAGTGTCACAAGAACCAGGGGCGAATCATCCGCAGAGATGCCGGGACGCGGGTGACGGCGTCGGCCGGCAATGAGATGCTGTATCTGGCGATACCCGCTGATGACCTGACGGTACGGGCAAAGAATCTGTACGACCGTGAACACAACGAACCGTTGCGCTTCTCACCGGCAATTGATCTTGAAACCAACCATGGAACTGCCGTTGTCAATCTGCTTAACCACCTGCTCACGATGTTCAACTGTGCGAGTGATGCGTTGGAGCATGAAATCGTTCGTGCGAACTTGTCGGACCAACTGATCACCACCGTTCTTGGGGTGCTGCCTCACAACTATGATGACAAGCCGGGAGCGCCAATCGATTGTGGTGTCCCGGGTTCAGTCCGGCGTGCCGAAGAATGGATGCGCTCTCACGCCCATGAGCCCGTCACCATGGAAAAACTGGCCAAGGAAGCCGGATGCAGTGAGCGAGCTTTACAAAATGCATTCAAAGCCTTTCGCGACAAAACCCCGATGATGGTCCTACGCGATATCAGGCTTGAATGTGCATACTCTGATCTTGCACGTGAAGGCGCCAGAGTAACCGATGTAGCACTCAAGTGGGGGTTTTCGAACCTCGGCCGTTTCGCCGCCCATTATGAGGCCAAGTACTTTGAGAAACCATCACAGACTACCAAAAAAATAGTCGCCTGAGGCTTTGCATCGCCCGGGGTGTTTGCCGGCCCGCAGTTGAGCGCACAAATCTTCCGGTGTTCTTCCACGAACTGATCAAGCCTGAATAGAGCTTCACATACGCCATCCAGTTTCACTTGGTACCGAAGGCGCCATGCGCGCCTGCTGCTCCTCCGCCAATCTAGAACGTTCCCATTCGGCGATGATCTTGCATATTTGTGCGTCAACAAGCTCACGAACATGCAAATCGTCGCTTGATGAAAGTGGGCGAGGACGAGTCGCAACGCGGAACCCAAAGAATAAACACACAAAGAACGCGATATAGCCGAGTATAGCAACGGCCAACACGATCTTCACCCCATCTGGGGTCTGCCGCCAAATTTCGAGCAAGTCGCGGAAAAAGGAATATTCGTCCAAGTTTGAAACCTCACAAGAAACACAAACACGAACAAACCCTTAGACGTGTCTATGTGCCACCATCATAGATTGTTATTTCTCATGTCTTCAATGTCCCAAATGGGATGCAGAGGAGAACCAACCGCAGATCGGTTTGGCGGCTTGTGATTTGGATACAGTCGCTCAATATCGGAATATCCGACGACTGCGGCAGTCAGACTATTGGCCCATGCGCTCGTTCACAGATGCGACAAGCATTGGAGCGGCAATCAATAGTCCGGCAATCGCGGGCATGACTGCCAGCCCGAAATCTGAATCCACCACGATTGTCGGTCTGGGACTTACCTGAACAGTTGGCGCATCTGTCACCAGTTCAGTTGGAGATCGATAACCTGCGTGGTGTGGCCAGCCGATGATGCCGTTGTCTGATGATCGTGTCGCCGATGTAGTTATCTCGCAAATCGGCGGCGACGGTTTCAGCGTTGGCGGGCAAAACCACGCCTTCCAGTTGACAGCCTGACAGAAGCAAAATCGATCCGGCAATGCTGCCCAGCAGGTGAAACCTGCCTCGGTTATGTGCGCAAGAATTCCGGTTGTGACAGGTGTAGTTGACACAAAAAGCCGCTTCAAGCCCATCACGTGCTCTGAACGTTGTTACCTATTCTGCATCGGACATGTCAAAGGCACGAAGACGTTTCGGATCGGCCTAAGCCGCTGGAAACAGCTGACAGGGTTCTGTTCTCAATGTTTGCGATGGCCTTTCGCCATGCCGTTAAATGTAAAATTTGGAAAACCGTCCGAGGTTGCTGAAACCCCATTTGAATGGGACATCACCGTCGGAGCCGCTGCGTCGCATCAAGTCGACATGTGCCTGCTCGAGCCTTGTCTCGCGCAAAACAGTTAGCGGACTTTTGTTTCGAAATTGTTTGAAGCCGTTATGTAGCGCATGTTCGCTGCAGCCTGCCTCTTGCGCCAGTCGCTGAATTGTTACCGGCATGTCAGCGTTCGCCCGCATGTATTCTTCGGCTTTCTTGACGGAGCGCGGGATGGCAACGTTATTGGAGCCTTTGTTGAGAGCAGACCACACTCACTGACGAACTTCGCATTCGGGACACTAGGCTAAAAACCTCGGGAAACGTGTTGATATGTTTGAAGGGATTTTGGCCAACTGGAACAATTTCTAACCACTACAAAAATCATCGAACTTCGCTGACGATGCCAGATCCATGCTTGTAGAATGCACTTAAACCGGAATATTCTCCATAATGGAAAACTTAAGGTCTGCGCGGTCTGGGGTCCAACAACAACATATCAACTAAGCTGATTTTTCGGAGATGGTATTGAATGCAGCTAAGAATTGAGATCGACAAGACAAGAAATGTTGGCCTCAGAGATCAAGTCGTCGCTGAAATCTCTCGACTCATTTTTGAGGGTGTACTCCAGGCTGATTCAAAACTTCCTTCATGTCGAAATTTTTCCCAACTGCACGAGGTTTCGATCAACACCGTAATAGCCGCCTACGGAGTTCTGGAGGACCAACACCTCATCTACTCAAAACCACGATCAGGATTTTTTGTAAGCCGATATGAAAGTGCCGGGACGAGAACGTCGCACACCTCGGAACTCTCAACCAAACGAAAATCTCCGATGTGGGTACAAACAAACTGGCGGCGGCGATCCGAAAATTTACGGACAATCATCCGACCTGCAAATTGGTTCGAATTCGACTATCCATTTGTCTGCAATCAGATTGATGAGGACAGGTTTCCAGTCGCTCAATGGAGAGAATGTTCGCGAATTGCAATGAACAGGAAGGATTTGAAGGTTTGGTCCTCTGATAATCATTATTTGGACAGCGCAGAATTGCTTGAACAAGTTTGCGCACGCATTTTGCCGCGTCGAGGGATATTCGAATCCACTGACTCAGTATTGGTCACACTTGGCTGTCAAAATGGCCTTTATATTACAAGTCAATTGTTGGGTGAACGCAGCCGTGTTGCAACCATTGAGGACCCGGGCTACCCCGATGCGCGCAAAATATTGAGTGCAAGTTTTGGCGAAGTCCGATTCCAGCCGGTAGATGAAGAAGGAATGATTGTTGATGAACGCCTTAGAGGCAGTACCCTCGTATTTACAACACCAAACCGGCAGTTCCCAACGACCGTGACAATGTCGGAAGAGCGCAGGAAGAAACTCGTTGAAGCCGCCGAGGAGTACGACTTCCTTATTGTTGAAGATGATTACGAATGCGATGTCGACTATCGAGATTTTACTCCACTTCCGCTCCGAAATTCCGGCGCAAAGGGGCGTATGATTTATTTGGGCAGCCTTTCAAAAGGACTCTCGCCCGGATTGAGACTTGGCTATATGGTAGCTGAACCTGATTTTATTGAGGCGGCACGAGATTTACGCGGCACAATATTGCGTCACCCACCAATTGTCCTTCAATTTACCGCCGCTGCATTTTTGCGCTTTGGTTACTATGAAAGCCTGCTGCGCCGACTACACATCGACTCTAAGGATCGGTGGACGGTTGCCAATGATATTATAAGAACGATATTGCCAGATTTTTCTGCTACGGGCGAATTTGGTGGCACGAATTTTGTGCTCAAAGATAAAGAAATGGTTCTTAGCGCTGCGCAGATTGCGCATGAGGCCCAAAATCGCGGTGTAATTATTGAAGAAATTTCTCCCTGCTACTCGAATGCAGATATTGGGAAGCTGTACTTTCGACTTGGAATGTCCTCAATCCCAGCCTCTTCAATAGAGCAAGGAATTAAAATTCTAGCGGAGGTGATCGCTGACTTGCGAGGCCACTAGAGCGTGTCTTGCTTAAATGGGATCAGTTTGATGGAGAGGATTTTTTTTGCGGCAGTTAGGAAAATACCGGAGTGCGATCAGATGATCGTGCGAGGATTTTGACGACACTGTCCGTGAAAAAGACCTCCAAGCAGGTGGAGTTAAGGTTTTGAAACAGGACAGCAAACCCAAATCGTTTCAGCCAGGGCATTTTCGCCCGGCCGCAGGCCGTATGGCGAATAATGCCTTGATTGCTCCAAGCGGATCAAGGCATTGTTGCGGGCCAAAGAAGCCGCAAAACGCCACAGGTTCTTTGCGCCCTGGATGTCGTCGCGCGAAGCTAACGGGTGTGCACCCGCGTCGCGTCACGCTCCTAATCAGGACACAAATACCCTGCGCTCAAACGATTCCATTTAAACAAGACATGCTCTAGCCACATTTTAGACGTGAACATTCCAAAATCGGAAGCAAATACAGCAGTTCTTTGTCGAACCAGCACCATATTTGCTCTCAATCGGGTCGAGTAACTTACACGTCTTTACCGCCGGTAAAATTGAATTCAGCACCGGTTCGGATACCAGACGGCCAGCGCGATGTCATTGTCTTTAGCCGTGTGTAAAACCGAACACCTTCCATGCCGTGGATATGATGATCGCCAAATAGCGATCGCTTCCATCCACCAAATGAATGGTAGGCCACCGGAACTGGTATTGGCACATTGACACCAACCATGCCAATTCGCACACGTGCCCAAAAATCACGAGCTGCATCGCCATCGCGTGTGAAGATCGCGGTACCATTTCCATATTCGTGATCATTGATCATTTGCACCGCCTCATCGTACTCGGCAGCACGAACAACAGATAGAACTGGTCCAAATATTTCTTCTTTATAAATAGACATGTCCGTTGTGACATTATCGAACAAACAACCGCCGATAAAATATCCGTCTTCATAGCCTTGTAGGCTGACGCCGCGACCGTCCACGACCAAATTTGCACCTTGCTCGAGGCCTTGATCGATCAACGTTTGGATCTTGTCATAACTCTGCTTTGAGATGACTGGACCAAGCTCTGAGGCAGGGTCGGTATAGGGTGCTACTTTCAGCGCCCGAACTCGTGGTTCCAAAGCTTTGACCAGACGGTTTGCTGTATCTTCGCCGATGGGCACTGCAACCGAAATTGCCATGCATCTCTCGCCAGCTGAACCGTAAGCAGAACCAATCAATGCATCCGTGACTTGGTCCATATCCGCATCCGGCATTACCACCAGATGGTTCTTTGCGCCGCACAGCGCCTGCACGCGCTTGCCGTTAGCAGTGCCGCGTGAATAGATGTAGTGGCCAATCGGTGTTGAACCAACGAAGCTAACTGCTTCGATCTTTGGATTGTCCAACAATGCGTCAACCGCCTCCTTGTCTCCATTGACAACGTTGAACACACCTTCTGGAAGACCTGCCTCAGCGAGAAGTTCCGCGATCCGCAGTACTACAGTTGGGTCCTTTTCGGATGGCTTTAGTACAAAGGTGTTTCCACATGCGATGGCCACCGGATACATCCATAAAGGCACCATGGCTGGAAAATTGAATGGTGTAATGCCAGCGACAACACCAACTGGTTGACGAACGGTATGGCTGTCAACATTCGAAGCGACAGATTCTGAGTACTCGCCTTTTAATAGCTGAGGAATACCGCAGACAAATTCAACAACTTCAATGCCACGTGCAATTTCGCCTTTCGCATCTGGAATTGTCTTGCCGTGTTCTGCAGAGAGCAGTTCCGCAAGTTCGTCGATATTCTTTTTCAGCAGATCCCGGAATTCGAACATCACAGTAGCGCGTTTTGCCGCCGGTGTTGCTGCCCAAGCTGGTAGAGCCTCGGCTGCAACGTTTACGACATTATCTACGTCCTGCTTCGATGCTAACGTTACTTGTCCCGTTACGCTCCCCGTTGCGGGATTATAAATATCACCGGTCCGATCAGAATTGCCCGACCATAGCTTGTTTGACAGAAAGTGACCGACCGTGGGCATTTGGGATCTCCTAAATAATTGCATCTCTGGTTCCGCACCACAAGAATTTGCGGTGCGCTTGAAGATAAGATGCTATCAAGAATTCCAAACGAAGGAGTCACAGATTCCAATAGTGATGGTTACAGTATGTGCCAAAGTGAGAGCCCATTAGGTGTGTTCACCGGGGTTGGCACAGATACAATTCCGAGGAGATCTGTATCCATACTTATCGATAATTGTATCTGTCCCCACCAATTTTCTTTGCGCTCCAATAGCATGGGAGCATGCACGTTAACGAACGTAATCCCAAACAAGTGTTGCGAAAGGATCTTGCCGGAAATGTATTGGGAGCAATTTGCGATATGTAGACCATCAATGGGCACACAAAGTCAATTTTTGCAGGCATTACGTACTTGTAGCAACGAGCACATTTAGAAATAATCGCGCAAGGAGGAAAATTCATGAAACCAAACCATCTAATCAAGAAGACGCTGCTGGCCGGCTCTATTGCCATGCTCGCAACCGTTGCTTTCGCTCAAGATGGGAAGCCCGACTCTGTTACCGAGTGGGTCTTTCAACCCTGTTTTGACTCATCCGATGCAGGATGGGGAAGTGGCGTTGTACCGTGGATCAAGGCAGTTGAAGAAGCAACCGAAGGTACAGTTAAAATCAAACTGGAGCCAGTTGGGGCCATCACGAGTGGCTCTGAGTCATTCGGTGCGACAGCAGCCGGGCTGCTCGATGGCACAGCCTGTTGGGGTTCCGTATACAGCGGAGATATGCCTGAGGGTATGTTGGCGTTTGGAATGGCCATGGGTGCGTCCAGCTCAGAGCAAGCATGGGAGGCCATGTGGGGCAATCCCAAATACCGGATCGGTGATTTGATTCAGGAAGCAGCCGAGGCTCGGAATTTACGTTGGGTTGGTTGGACAAATCAGGGCCCCAACGCCATGTTTACGAAATCCCCAGTCCGTAAAATGGAAGACTTGGAGGGGATGAAAATGCGAGCAGGCGGACCGCAGGCTCTTTTCCATCAGGCCATGGGCGGCGCACCGGTAGCCATGGGAGGCGGTGACATCTATACGGCGATCAAGCTTGGTACGATTGATGGCACTTATTGGGACACCGGCGGCATTGACGATATGGCGTTCCACGAGGTCATCAAATACGCCGCGCAGCCAGGTTGGGCTCCTGCTCAACATCAGGAAACCTTTGTAAATCTACAAAAGTGGAATGAACTGACTCAATGGCAGAGAGACCGCATTGACGGCGTCTTTGAGAGCACATATTTCGAAACCAGCAAATTGCATGAAGACGGTGTCGCTCATGCTTTAAAAACCCTGGAAGATGCTGGCGGAGAAGTGATCTATTTCTCTGATGAAGAAATCAAGAGAATGCGGGAAAAGTCCATTGCTGAAGTTTGGCCTCAAGTTGCTGAGAGATCAGAAGGCAATGCCAAGGGTGTAGAGCTCTGGAAACAATTCCTGAAGGACAAAGGGGAATTGTGATTGTTTATACAAACAATCAATACTGACTAACTTAAAGAGACAGGTTTGGACAACAGTCCAAACCTGTTTCACTCGCGTCCGGCGCGGGGTTCTGTTCTATGTTCGACCCATACCCAGCGTGGCCCGTTGAGTTTGAGCAAACTGACTGGCGAATCCTGATCCATTGATAAGCTGCAAGCGCGCCGCCTCAGTCTAGCTCGAGCAATTCGAGATAAGTGCCAGAACAACAAAAGTTTCGGAGGTAAAGAATGTACGACAAGATTATCATTGCGAGTGCGCTGGATCAGGGTTTTGGCCCAAAGGCGATTGAAACGGCCAAAATGCTATTGTCGGAGCACGGTAAGATTATTACGGTGCATGTCATTGAGCCGATAAACGAAGTTGTTCAATCATTTGTCACCCAGGAAGCAAAATCCAAGGCTCGAGACTCCATCAAAAGCATGATGAATGACCGCTTGACAGACGAAGAAAGCATTGACTCCGTGATACTGACGGGACGTCCGGGCAGCGAAATACCAACCTATGCACAAAAAGTCGGGGCCGATTGCATAATCGTGGGTTCCCATAAGCCCGGGCTGGACGATTTTTTTCTTGGCTCAACGTCGTCACGTGTTGTGCGCCATGCGGCGTGTTCAGTTCACGTGCTGCGTTAAATCCGGCAGCGTCAGCTATAAACTTTCGACTTTCCTAAATTTAAAGGCAAACCATTGGCGGGTAAACGTTGTATCCCGTCTTGTGCCTTTAAATGCTTGGATTAGAGCCATGTCGTGATTCCGCTTAACCGCGCATGTCCGATCACAATTGTTCTGACAATTTGTCAACTCGGCTCTACAGCAAAAAATCTGAAGTGAAGACATCCAAGGGTTCACGGCTTGGCGTCATGCGCCCACCAATTCATTGATAATCACGCAGTGCCAGACTCATCAGAGACTAAGATCTTTATGTCATGCACCAATTTTTTGATGACGACCAGCAGCATTATCGCGCCCGTAATTGGGAAAAACACCTTGAGCGGATAAATCGGAATTGGAATACTTGTTGGCGTGACCTGATTCAACATAATGGACAGCTTCGCTGCTTCATAACCTTTCCAGACCAGGACAACGAGGAAGAGAAAGGTGAATACCACCGTGATTATGTCGCAGGCTGCCTTTTTCTTTGCTGAGAAATTCGCATAAAAGAGGTCAAGTTTGACAAATGCATTGTCGTTCAAAGAATAAATACCACCCACACACGCCAATAACACCATGGCATACTGCAGAGTTGTCGAAATCCAGAGCGAGGGTGAATTTAGTACGTACCTCAAAAAAACATCAGTAACGCCAAAAAATGTACAATACAGAATAAGCACCCAGCCAACCCGGCCCATCGCTTCCGCGATGAAATCAATCCCTCTTTCGACTGCGTTCCATACGTTCATGTCAGGCCTCTGATCAGTATTTTCCAGGTAAATTTTAGCACAAGCTGCCAAGCACTTTTAATATTTCCTCTCGCACCCATGGGGGTGCTCAAATTTGCGACCCTCATTTACTTTAACAGTTCTGGGAGCCATGTGGCGATCGAAGGGAAAAAGAACACCAGCATCAACCCTACAAACTGCAGCACGATGAATGGCCCAACGGACTTGTAAATGTCGCCCATAGTGACATCGGGTGGCATTACACTCTTTAACCAAAAGAGCACGAAGCCAAATGGTGGAGTGAGGTATGCAATCTGAATATTGACTATGAACAGCACACCGAACCACAGCTTATCAATTCCCAACGTGTCGATAATCGGAATGAATAGCGGCGTACACAACATGATAATCGCCCAATCATCCATAACCATGCCTAGCAGCAGGATGATGAACATCATCATCAAGAGGATGCCAATCTCTCCCCCAGGCATACTTAGAACCAATGTCGTAACCAGTTCCTGGCTGCCAAGTGAATTGAAGACGTTCAGGTAGATGTTGGATGCAATCAAAATCCAAAGACCCATGCCGGTGAGTTTTACGGTTGTGACCAGCGAGTCCTTCAAGACGTCCCACGTGAGTCTGCCATAGATCAGGTTGATTACGAGCGCACCGGTTGCGCCGAACGCAGCGGCCTCTGACGGTGTCGCGATTCCGCCCCAGATTGCGCCGAGAACAATGGCGATAAGCAGCATGAACGGCCATATGCTGACCAAGGCGCCGAGCTTTTCAGCTCGGGTGAATTTCTCTTCTGCCGGTATCGCCGGTCCCATATGGGGCTGCAGTCTGCAACGAATGCCGATATAGGTCATATAAAACAAAGCGAGCATCAAGCCTGGTATTAATCCGCCTAGGAAAAGACCACCGATGGAGACCTTTGCGAGCAAGCCATAAAAAATGAAAGGAACACTTGGCGGGATAAGGGCGCCTAGTGCTCCACCAGCGCCAATTGATCCGATGGCAATGTCCTTGCTGTATTTGTACTTGATCATGGAGGGGTATGCTATTTGCCCCATTGTGATCGTAGCGGGCGGCGTAATTCCTGTAATGGCTGCAAAAATGGTGCATACCTTAACTGTACCCATGGCCAATCCGCCTGCAATATGGCCAATAATTTTGTAAACTGCATCATATGCAGCTTCGGCAATGCCTGAGAACCGAATAAGGCTACCCATAAATAGGAACAGTGGCACTGTTACCAAGACGTTGTTCCATGGCGTTGAGTAGAAGGCACTGGGGATTGTTAAGAGAGCTCGCGGCTCGAATATTGCAGCAAAAATAACGGCCGTTCCGCCAAGTCCAAAGGCCACAGGCAGGCCAAGAAAAAGAGCGAAGAACAAAACTAAGAAATATAGTAATGTAATAAGTTCTATGCCCATGCTATCCAATCCCCGCGCTGATTTGGTGTTTTCCGCTCAATTTATTTGGTTGAGTTTCATTTGGACTAACTCATGCCTTCTGCTGCAGGTCGTATGAACAATTTGTTGCAGTGCCGTGCAACGGCAAAAAGTTCATCTGAAAATGCTGTAAAGAACTGAAATGTCACGTTGAAACCGAATACCCTCCAAATGAACTCCTCATGCAACACCGGTTCAAGGAAATGTTCCTTGAAGTGTCACTCCCAACCACAATGGAGCGCAAAAAAAAATTGATTGGGATAGATACAATTGTCGATAAATATGGATACAGCTTCCAACTGGCATTGGTTTGCTTACTGCCTCGCGGGACATTGGTTGTACCGAACTCGGTTGCGATACAAGCGCAGCAATCTCACTGCAATTGCCTGAACCGGCGAGGCAAGTCTTCAAAAACAGCAATTGGTTCGCTGCTACTAATACCAGCCAAGTGCAGCGATTTTCAGATCGAGCGGGCAATCGAGCGGACAAATGTCACCAAAGGGAGTGTCCGGTTTGGGCTCTAAGCTGCCATCAGCGCCGCCTAAAAATGCCTTTTTGCTGTCAGACTGCTTCCATGCGTCTTGAAAAGCCTGTTTGATCTCACGCGGATGAAGCCCCAATCGCCTGGCCTGTTGCCATTCATCCAGTGTGAAGTTCAGGGACGACTTACCACCATCGCGGCGTAAGCCATTGGGCAGCTCCCAGCCATGATCAAGAAACAGTTCTCGCGAGAGGTTTTTGAGCCTGTTTTTGAAGTGCGAAAGGTTGATAGCCGTCATGGTTCTGGGATCAATCCACGATTACACCACATGCGCATGGCGTCTGCCTTCTTTCTCATGAAAGACAATGACGCTTGGTTGCAGGGGCATTCTCATCCCATTGCAACACACCGCTATCGGCAGCATCCGCCAAGCTCTCCAGCGTTTCCGCCAATCGTGACGATCCCAGACAAGCCAAAACCTCGGCCAAAATGCGATGGTCCTTGACAGGCGCACGCGCACCGCGAGGGCGCCGCTTGGTTCCATCAGCAAACAGAACGGCCTTGATGTAGCTTCCAACAGCCATCTCACCCGCACGACGACCCAACTCACGCCGCTCATCATCCGTCAGACGAATGCCAAAGATCTGTGTCTTCACTTTGCGAGAACTCATGGGCATGGTCCTCGCACAATAGAGTCACTTTTAGGGGTGTTTCGCATATCGCGAACGACCTTAGAATCAGTCGCGATAAGCTTTGACCATTACTCCAATTCATCAAGCAATTCAGGGTCAGAAAAGTGTTCAAGGTGAGTCTCTTCAACCGCACCATTCTCTTTTTGAGAACACTTAATCTATTGATTTTCATGCCATTTTTCTGCGGTGCGAGGAAGCGGATTTAAGGTGCGGGCGCTTCGCGTTCCTGATCTTTTCCGCGGCCTGTCTTGCAAGCCGTTTTCGATCCGCCGATCTGGTGTGGAGGCTTGCCATAATGTGCACTCCCGTCACGCCTGATAACGTGCAATTAGCGCGCAAACCGGATACAAAAGCGTGTAAATACGTCCATCCCAGCACGCGCTGCTCATGATATAACGTCATAACAATGTATCATAAGTCATTGAAAAACAAAGAAAAAATATTTGCCATCGCGCCGATGATGGATTGGACGGACAGGCATTGCCGGTTTTTCCATCGTCAACTGACGGCCACGACATTGCTCTTTACCGAGATGGTGGTTGCCGATGCGGTGATCCATGGTGACCGGCAACGCCTGATCGGCTTTGACGAAGCTGAACATCCCGTGGCGCTTCAGCTTGGTGGCTCGGAACCCGAGAAACTGCAAGCCGCCGCCCTTATTGCCGCCGGTTTTGGCTATGATGAGATCAATCTGAATGTCGGCTGTCCGTCGGATCGGGTGCAATCTGGAACATTCGGCGCATGCCTGATGCGCGATCCGCAGCGCGTGGCGCGGTGCATTACGGCAATGAAACGGGTGGTCGATGTGCCCGTTACGGTGAAGTGCCGCCTTGGTGTCGATGATCAGGAACCGCGCCAGGCGCTGTGGGATATGGCGGGAAGCGTTTTTGATGCCGGCGCCGATGCGCTTTGGGTTCATGCCCGCAAGGCCTGGCTTGATGGGTTGAGCCCGAAAGAAAACCGGGACATCCCGCCCCTGGATTACGGACTGGTCTACCGGCTGAAGCAGGATTTTCCAAAACAGTTCATCGGCATCAATGGCGCAATCCAGTCGATCAACGAGGCCATCTCCCATCTTGAAAAAACCGATGGTGCCATGCTCGGTCGTGCAGCCTATAGCAGACCGGCTATCCTGTCGGAGGTAGACCGGCGTCTGTTTGGTTCTGATGGGCAGGGTGTTGATCTCGGCCGGGTGGTTGAAACCATGGCTGATTATGCCGGCCGGCATATCGCTGCTGGCGGAAGGCTGGTGCATATCACGCGCCATATGACCGGCCTTATGCATGGCAGGCCGGGTGCCCGGCTATGGCGCCGGATGCTGTCAGAGCAGGGGCCGCGCGCAGATAGCAGTCCGGATGTTTTGCTACGTGCCTGGTCGGCTGCCAATTCGGCGCATGACTAGGCCGCCTGAGGGTGTTCGCATTTTGGTCTTTGCGGGACTGGACAGGCCCCGCTGGCATCAATAGGCAATTGCTACGTTGATGCCATGGGCCGGCTGACGTTCAATTCTAATTTAAGGCGCGCCACATGCCGGGACTTGATCTGCCGTTAAACGAACTGCTTGCCTTTGCCACTGCGGCGATCGTGGTTGGCATGGTCGCCGGCGTTCTGGCCGGATTGTTCGGCATTGGCGGTGGCGCCATCATGGTGCCGGTGTTCTATCAGGGGCTCGGGGTTCTCGGCATCGATGAAGCCGTGCGCATGCATCTTGCCGTCGGAACATCGCTTGCGATCATCGTTCCAACCTCAATCGCCTCCTTCAGGGCTCACTTGAAGCGTGGTGCGGTTGATGTGCCGCTTTTAAGACGTTTCGCCATACCCGTTCCTGTTGGCGTCGTGCTGGCCTCGCTGACCGCTGCGATAATCTCAAGCGAGGGGTTGCGAATTGTCTTTGCGCTGATCGCCGCCGCCGTTGGCTTGCGCCTTTTATTCGCCCGCGAAAACTGGCGGCTTGGCGATGATATTCCCGGCAATCCCTTGCTGAGCCTGTTCGGCCTGGCGCTTGGCTATCTGTCCACGCTGATGGGCGTAGGCGGAGGTGTGATGAACAATACGTTGATGACGCTATACGGGCGCCCGATTCACCAGGCCATCGCAACCTCATCGGGTATGGGCGTGCTGATTTCCGTTCCAGGCGTGATCGGCTATGTCTGGGCGGGCTGGGGTGCAAAGTCCCTGCCACTTGCCTCAACCGGCTATGTCAACTGGATCGCGGTTGCGCTGATCATTCCGGTGACACTTTTTGCAGCGCCCGTTGGCGCCCGCATTGCGCATGCGCTGTCAAAAAAGACCATGGAGGTGATTTTTGGCCTGTTCATGCTGCTGGTAGCCGCCCGGTTTTTGGCAAGCCTTTTGTCATGAAACCACACTGACCAAACCCTTTCGGGCCAAATCCATCACGTTTGTTCGCGAACGTATCTGGATATGCCCGACGAACAAACGCTCGACCTTGACCCGAAACCGCATCCGGCAGAATGGCTCCGATTGGGTTAAAACTGCTCTAGTCCTCCTGATTTCGTCAGGACCTAGGTCCTGACCTTGAGTCGGCAGCCTCATCCACAGGCTTGCCAGGCAGGGCGCTTGCAATCGGCCGCGCTTGCGCGCCATGGTGGGGCATGTCACTGCGGATTGCCACATTCAATGTCGAAAACCTGATGAACCGGTTTGACTATTCCGGTTATCGCAACGAATTGCATCAGGACAGGGCGCTGTCGCTCTATAAGATCAAGGACGAGGCCGAATACCGCCAGTTGGAGCGCGCCCGCACCGTTGCCCACACCGACGATGCCCGCCAGTTAACGGCGCTGGCAATTGCCGAAGCACGCGCCGATATTCTCTGCCTCCAGGAGGTTGATAATCTGGAGACGCTGAAAGCCTTTGAATACGGCTATCTGTTCAAGATGGTGGGGCATGGTTACCGGCGCAAATATCATGCACCTGGCAATGATTCGCGCGGCATCGACGTCGCGGTGATGATGCGTGATGAGACTATTCACGGCCAGGAGATTGAATTCATCCGCATGACCAGCCATGCCCATGTCACCTATGCGGATTTCGGCCTGCACAACAAGGCGCTATCGGAAACCGGCAATGATGCTCATGAGCGGATCTTCCGCCGCGATTGCCTGGAAGTCGATCTGAAAGTGGGTGGCCGCCCGCTGACGGTCTATGTGGTGCATTTCAAGTCGATGGGGTCGCAGCGCGATGGCGTGCCGGGACGCGAGTTTACGATGCCGATCCGCATTGCCGAGGCCAAGGCGGTGCGCCGCATTATCGAGGACAGGTTCGGCAAGGGCAAAACCGCATCGAAACGGTGGATCATCTGCGGCGACATGAACGACTATCAGGAGCGCATCGTGATTGATGGCGACGGCGTGTCCGGCTATGGCTTCACCCCGGTTCGCGAGGAAATTTCCTGCTTAAACGTGTTTTCCGATGACGGATTTGCGGTCAATCCGGTTACCCGGCTTGACGAATTGCAGCGCTGGACGCTCTATCACACCCGCGGGCCTGAGGAGCGGCATTTGTGCCAACTGGATTATCTGTGGCTGTCGCCGTCGCTTGCGGATTTAAACAGCAAGGCCCGGCCCGAAATTATCCGCGCTGGGCAGCCCTGGCGAACCCTGATACCGCCGGGCCAGCCGGTCGAACGTTATCCGCGCACCGGATGGGACCGGCCCAAGGCCTCCGACCATTGTCCCGTCTCTATCGCGCTTGGATTGACCTAGGGTCTGTGGACAGGATTTGTTTGGAAAAAACCCCTTGTGCGATGACGCTATGAAGGCAATGCTGCCGGTTAGTGTCCTGAATCCGAAGTTCGTCACATTCTACTGCACGCTTGGTACGAACTTGGATTCGATCAGGACATTAGCAAGAGTTTATTTCTAGTATGGTTTCCGGATTTGAAATTCGCCCATGATTGTGCAGGAAGAATGAAACGAACGTCAAATCCACCGCACCAGGGCGTTTTGCGGTAACTGGAACCGCGACAACGCATATACCCGCTTGGAACTGTTGAAGCATTTTTCGCGCGTATGATTCTGTTTGAGCGAAAAATGCCCTAGAATTTTGGATTACCGGCTTGAGCACTTACAAATTCGGCGCCGATCTTGCCCTTGCTGCCGCCATGCCACGCCTCGACGTCGGCGGGCGGGAACCTGTCAAACTGGGCGTACTCGCCCCGTTTACCGGTGTGCAATCTTCATGGGGGCTGCCAGGTTTCCATGCATCACTGATCTGGGCCGACTGGGTCAATGCCGCAGGCGGCCTCAAGGTCGGCAATACCACCCTGCCCGTCGAAATCGTCGCATTCGACGACCAGTACGACCCGGCGCGCGCAATCATCGGCGCCCGGCAGCTGGTGCATGAGCACGGGGTCAAACTGGTCATGATGCTGGGTGGCGATACGGTGCCGGCGATCTCCGATTTCCTGACCCAGGAAAAGGTGATGGCAACAACGCTGCTGCCGACCGATCTCAATCCCGACAATCCCTATCTTATCGCCCCTTGCGAAGTGCATCCGATCTACTGTGTCACCGGCGTTGACTGGCTTGCCGCAAACCGGCCGGAATTAAAGACGGCGGCCATCTGCGCCCAGAAAGATGCGCTGGGCCTGCCGTCGGTCGCCACCTATCGCGCCGCATTCGAGGCAGCCGGTATAGACATCCAGCAGGAAGTGCTGTTTCCAGGCGAATTAAACGATGTCGACGCGATGGTTGCCGTTTTGCTGGAAGGCAAGCCGGACATCTTATGCTGGGACACCGCCTACGAACCATTCGTTCATGCACTGACCGAAGCAGCCTTCCGCGCCGGATTTGAAGGGCAAATTCTGTCATGCACCTGCGACAACTATCAGGGGCTGGTGCACAAGACGAGCGTCGAGTTCATGGAAGGATTTGTGTTTCAGTTTCCCGATTTCGATGATCCGGCCCTAAACAATCCGCAAATACGCTTTGCCCGGCCAAATGATTTTTATGATGAATTCACTCACCGCTATCCGGGCGAATGGAGTGCGGTGCCATGGGAATATTTTTCGATATTGGAGATCTGGCGCGGCGCCGTTGAACAGGCCCAGACAACCGAGCCAATCGCCGTTCTGTCGACGATGAAAACTGACGGGTTTTCGCAAAATTCCTTCGGCGACGCCAAGTGGTGGGGCCGCGAACTGTTTGGCATCAACAACGCGCTTGTCGGCGCATGGCCGGTTGTGCAAATCCAGTCCGGCAAGGCGCGGATTGTCGAGTTCCGCTCTATCCTTGACTGGTGGGAACGTCATGGCGACCTGCTATTGCGCAACATGCGCGCCTATGGCCAGATGTGGAACCAGCGCTGGGACGCGCCGCGCAGCGAGTAAAAATCTCTTTTTGCAGATGGCGCCCAAAGCGTTTCAGCGCGGTAGCAACAGCGCCGTCATTATCACCTTTACACGCGAACAAGATCGCGGTGAAAATCCGCCAGCGCCAGTTTCACATGTTCCACCGCCGCCTCCACGCTGCGGTCCTCTATTGCCTGGCAAAGTGCGCGGTTGCGCGCGGCATAATTGCTGATCTGGCCTGGCGAGAGGCTTTCGCGCCTGCTCCTGGCCCAATCCGCGCTGGTGGCCACATGCTCGGTGATCTGTCCAATAGCAAGCAAAAGCGGATTGCGGGTGCATTCCGCCAGATGAAGGCGCAATTGATCATCAATACGCGAAAACGCATCGCCATCGGTTTTCACCGCTTCCATCTCAGCCAGGATTTCCCGCATCCGGCGAATATCGCGCCCGGTGATGTTGAGAACGGCAAGACGCACAATCTCCGGCTCGACTATGGAGCGGACCACCCCCAGCTCCAGCGGGCTGGTAATTTGCGAAATATCGGAGAGACCCGCAAGTCTCTGCGGCAGGCCTTCGGTTTCCGGTCTTTCCAGCCGCGGCCGGACAAATGATCCCGACCCCCGGCGGCGGTCGATGACATCATGGCTTTCGAGCAGCGACAACGCCTGGCGCACAGTGGCGCGGGTCACGGCATGGCGTTCGGCCAGATCCCGTTCTGTGGGCAGTTTCATCCCCGGCTGATACTCACCGTCGGCGATTTGCTTATAGATCTGATCGGCCAGATGGCGCGCACTATTGGCGATCGGATAGCTTCTTTCCGTGTCTTCCACCCAGGGCGGTGGCAATAGGTCTGCCATGTCAACTACAGCATTCATTTTTCTGTTTCGCGCCAATCGTTTCAAGTCTGACACCGCGGTCAAGCCGAATCAAGCCGCGGTGCCGGGTTTGCATGGGTCCTGACCCTGGCTTTATTCGGCAGCGTCCGGAACTTCGTTTTGCAGATAGCTCTCCATCGAATCGTCAAGCGCCTCTTTCCATGCCGTATGGTGCAATGGCGCCATCGTTCCCGTCATGACGGATTTATAGCTGTTATCGCGGAACGTCATGATATTTTCCTTCTTGTGCTTTTTCCACTGGTAGAAGGCTTCACAGGCTCCATCCACGTCGAAACTTGGATAGTCCGTCTCGTCAATCAATTCCTGAACATAGTCGCCTTGATACTTGATTGCGGCGTAGTCGTCCTCGCCGGCATCCTCTTCAACGACACGTTTTTCCACATCCGCCAGCAATTCTGCCTTGTCTTCAGGGATTGCGATCTTGCCGGCAATGGCATCACGCACCCACCAGGCCTGCGCGTCAAACATGTTGAAGGTGAACCACTGGTCCTGCATACCCAGATAAAACATCTTGGGGTTGTGGGCCCAGACCACCCCTTTGTAGAGATCGGCCGTCGCAAGCCGGTTTTGGGTTTTCAGCCTCAGATCATCCGGCAAAAAGTCAAAATGATGGATGTAGCCGGTGCAAAGGATAATCGCATCGACGTCCTTCGTCGTTCCATCCTTGAAATAGGCGGTACGTCCTTCGACTTTGACGAGAGCCGGAACCTCCTGCCAGTTGTCCGGCCATTTAAAGCCCATTGGCGCAGTCCGGTGAGCAACGGTCACCGATTTGCAGCCATATTTCCAACATTGCGATCCAATATCTTCAGCCGAATAGCTCGTTCCCAGAAGCAGGATATCCTTGTCGATAAACTCCCGGGCATCACGGAAATCATGGGCGTGAAGAATCCGCCCGTTAAAGCTCTCAAACCCCTCATAATGCGGAACATTGGGCGTGGAAAAATGACCGCTGGCGACGATGACATGGTCAAATTCCTCTGTCGTCTCCGTGTCGGCAACAGTGTCCCGGCTGGTAACGGAGAACTTTTCCGTCTGGGCGTCATACCTCACATCGCGGATGATGTTGTTGAAGCGAATCCAGTCCCGGACATTGGCCTTTTCGACCCGGCCTTTGATGTAGTCCCACAAGACGGCCCGCGGCGGGTAGGAAGCGATCTGTTTTCCGAAATGCTCCTCGAAAGTATAGTCAGCAAATTCAAGGCCTTCCTTAGGTCCGTTAGACCACAGATACCGGTACATGGAACAGTGGCAGGGATAGCCCGCTTCATCGACGCCCGTGCGCCAGGTATAGTTCCACAACCCGCCCCAATCGGATTGCTTTTCATAGCAGACGATGTCCGGTATCTCCTCCCCGTTCTTTGCAGCGGACTCAAATGCCCTGAGTTGAGCAAGGCCGGACGGCCCCGCTCCGATGATTGCCACACGCTTGTTCATTTACTGTCTCCCTTGATGAACTGTACCTAAACCAATTCCAACCAATAATTCAACCCAACCAAAGATACAGACCATTTTGCGCCAATTTCAACAAATTTGTTGCATTTGGTCTAAAAATGGCTTCACAATCCCTTGCAATTGGAGATTTTCGCGATAACCTACAACCAACAAAAAAACTAAAAATAATTGGTTGAAATTGGTTATTGCAGGTGGAACTTTGCAGATGGAACCATCAACCAACCAGAGGGAGAAAATTGAAATGATTGCAAATTTCGTTCGTCGAGGCATTACAAGGCGTAAGCTTCTCGGCACCGCAGCTGGTGTTGCCGGCGCCGGGTTGATGAATTCTCTGTCGCCCGGCAAAGTCTTTGCCGCCGACAAAATAGTCAAAATTGGATTTCTGGCGCCGCTTACCGGCGCCGTTGCCGCGTGGGGCAAACCAGGGCTAGATGGGTGCGAGATATGGGCTGAATGGGTCAACGCTGCCGGCGGAATGGATATCGGCGGCGAGGCGCACAAGATCGAATTCGTCGCTTATGACAATGAATACGATCCCGCCAAGGCACGGACCGGCGCCACCAAGCTGATTCGCGAAGACGGGGTAAAATTTATCATGATGCTTGGCGGGGACACCTGGCCTGGCGTACAGCCTGTGGCTGACAAGACCGGCATGCTGTTTTCAACTCTTCTGCCTTCTGATCTCGGCCCCGATACCGGCACGCTGATCGCACCCGCCGAAGTTCATCCAATCTACAACGTCACCGGGGTGGAATGGCTTGCCGAAAACAAGCCCGAGCTGAAAACGGCTGTCATGTGCGCGCAGGACGATGCGCTTGGCCTGCCATCCGTGGCGACATATCTCGCCGCCTTCGAGGCCGCTGGCATTGAAATGCAGGATAAGCCGCTCCTGTTCGATCCGGCAACAACCGATTTCGCGCCGGTAGTGACCAAGCTTTTGTCAACCAACCCGCAGATCGTCTGTCTCGACACCTGTTATTCCGATTATGTTCACCCGATCACCGAGCAGCTGTTCCAGCAGGGCTATAAGGGTCAGATCATTTCGTGCACCGCCGATTTCTACGATCAGATGATATCCAAGACATCGAAGGAGTTCATGGAAGGGTTCATCTTCCAGTTCCCGGATTTCGATGACCCGATGCTGAACGCGGCTGAAATCAATTTCCAAAAACCCAACGAGTTCTTCGCCGAATACAACAAACGTTTCCCCGGCGAGTGGGGCGCGGTAAGCTGGGAATACGCCTCGATCATGGACCTATGGAAGGCCGCCGCAGAAAAGGCCGGCTCGGTCGAGCCGGCAGATGTTCTGGCAGCGATGACCGATGGTGGCACCGGCAAACACGCCTTCGGCGAGGCCGACTGGTGGGGCAAAGACCTGTTCGGCATTGACAATGCACTGGTCGGCAATTGGCCCGTGGTCACGATTGAGGATGGCAAGGCCCGCATCAAGGCCTTCAAATCCATCCCGGACTGGTATGCCAAACATGGCGAGCTTTTGAAGAAACATATGGCCGACTATGGCCAGATGTGGGATCAGCGCGGCTGATCTTCACTCCCGGCGCGCCGAATGCTCTCAAATTAATCGGCGCGCCCCCCTATTTTTTGCTAAACTTCGGCAATCATCATGGATCTGCTCCTGCAAACCGGCCTCAACGCCGCTTACGCAGCCAGCTATCTGGCGCTCGTCGCCGTTGGGCTGGTTTTGATTTTCGGTGTAATGGGAATTGTGAACTTCGCCCATGGCGAACTGTTCATGCTCGGCGCTTATCTGGTCGTGGCGCTCTATTCCGATCTTGGCCTTCCCTTCCCGCTTGTTGTCGCCATCGGCCTCGTTTTTGTCGGCTGCGTTGGCCTGTTGATGGAATGGACGATGTTCAGGCCGCTGCGCGACAATCCGCTTGGCGGACTGGTTGCCTCCATCGGCTTCCTGATGATCCTTCAGGCACTCGCATCGATAGGCTTTGGCGTACGCATGGAGCATGTGCCGCCGGTAACCCAGGAAGTTATCGTGTTTTCCGACAAGGTCCGCCTTCCTGTGCAGCGCCTGACTGTCATCCTGGCTGCGCTGGTGCTCCTTGGTGCCTTGTGGATGTTTCTCAAGAAAACCAAATTCGGCTGGGCGTTGAGAGCCAGCGCGCAAGACCCTGAAGCAGCGGCCCTCCAGGGTATATCAATCACCCAGACCGCACGGATCGCGATGTTCCTGGGCGCTGGATTGGCAGGCATAGCAGGCGCGCTGACGGCACCGCTGATATCGGTCAATCCACATATGGGTCATTCGGTGATCGTGGCGGCCTTCATCGTCATCATCGTCGGCGGCGTTGGCTCGCTGGAAGGTGCTATTATCGCTTCAGTGGTCTATTCATTCGTCCATACCTTCGTCACCACATTCTCAGACGGCGTGATTGCTGACATCGTCGGCCTGTCACTGATGCTGATTGTTCTTGTCATCCGGCCTACCGGCCTGTTCGGGACAGCCGACCGTGCTTAGGGCCGCTGCCTGGATCGCACTGATCGCGCTGCTGATAGCCCTGCCGCACGGATTGAGTTTCTCGCAGCAGGAGATTTTGGTCTTTTTGACCATCAACGTACTGCTGGTCGCCTCATACCGTTTGCTCACACTGACAGGAGAATGGTCGCTCGGCCACGTCGTCATCATGGGGGTCGGTGCCTATGCATCGGCATTGCTGTCGAAGCGCCTTGGCATCTATGTGCCGGTTTCCATGATCCTCGGCATGGCGATTGCCGCGCTGACCGCCTATATACTGAGCTTCCCCCTGTTTAGGATGAAGGGATTTTATTTCCTGATCGGCAGTTTTGCCGCCGGAGAAATCATCCGGCTATTGTGGAAGCGCTTCCGCGAACCCTTCGGCGGACCAAAGGGGTTGAAACGGATTGACTCAATGCCGGATTTCGACATCGGCATATACGCTTTCGATTTCTTCGAGCCGGTCAGTTATTATTATTTTGCCCTGCTCGTCGTTGCGGTCTGTCTGTGGATCATGTGGCGCATCGAATCCTCGCCCGTCGGCCTGACATTCCATGCCGTTCACTGGCAGGACAAGCTGGCCGAAGCATCCGGCGTCGATGTCCGCAAATACCGCACGCTTGCTTTCGTTCTCGCATCGGCCTTTGCCGGATTGTCCGGCGCATTGCTCGCCCACTATATCGGCACGATCAATCCCAACAGTTTCGATGTCGAACAGATGGTCTTCGTCCTGACCTGGGCAATCGTCGGCGGCACGGCGACCTTTTATGGTCCGATCCTCGGCTGCATCATCCTGACCGTAATCAATGAAATTGTATTAAGGGAACTAGGTTTGGAGCAGGCCAGACCACTGGCCTACGGCCTGATCCTGATCCTATCAATCCTGTTTCTGCCACGCGGCCTTGAAAGCCTGGTTCAGGCGGCAATGGCGAAATTGAAACGGTCGAGCCAGAATTCAACCGGCACGGGGGCAAAAAGATGAGAGCATCGTTACTTCAGGTGAGCAATTTGACCATGCGGTTTAGCGGCCTAGTCGCCGTGGACGGGTTGAGCTTTGCAGTCACAGAAGGCACAATCCACGGCCTCATCGGGCCCAATGGCGCCGGCAAAACCACGACATTCAACGTCATTTCCGGATACTACAAGCCGACCGGCGGCACCGTGACCTATGATGGCAAAAGGATATCCGGCCTGAAAATGCATCAGGTCGCGCGCTGCGGGGTTGTCAGAACGTTTCAGCACTCGACACTGTTTGCCGAATTATCAGTATTGGACAATGTCCTGATTGGAACCCACATGAACTACCGGCCAAGCCTGCTGGCCGCAACACTTGGTACCGATAAGACCACACGATCCGATGCCCACGCGCAAGCCATGGAAGCGCTGCGGTTTTTCGAACTCGATCAACTGGAAGGTGAGTTGGCCGGCGACCTGCCCCATGGCCATCAGCGCGCGCTTGGCATGGCGGTAGCGCTGGCGTCGCGCCCGCGTATCATCCTGCTCGACGAACCGTTCACCGGCATGAACCCGGAAGAGACCGGCCGGATGATGAATCTGATGCTGAAGCTGCGTGACAGCGGGGTGACAATCCTTCTCGTCGAACACGACATGCATGCGATCATGGGACTGTGCGACCAGATCACATGTATGAGTTTCGGCAAGCTTTTGGCCGAAGGCACTCCGGAAGAAATCCGCAATCATCCCGATGTCATCGCCGCCTATCTTGGAGGCGCGCGCCATGTTGCTTGAAATGACCAACATCTCGGTGCGCTACAACAAGGTGCGCGCGATTGAGGACATTTCGATAAACGTACCCGATGACGGGATCGTCACGATCATCGGTGCCAACGGAGCAGGCAAATCGACAACCTTGCGGGCAATCTCCGGCCTGGCCCGCTCCTGGCAGGGCGAAATCCATTTCAATGGAGAGCGGATTGACAAGCTGCCGGCCGACAAGATTGTCGCCCGCGGCATCGCCCATGTTCCCGAAGGCCGGCGGGTGTTTCCCGACCTAACCGTTGAAGAAAATCTGAATACCGGGGCCTTCTTGAGGAAAGACCGCCAGGAAATCGCAACCGATCTGGATATGGTCTATCAGCGGTTTCCGCGGCTGAAAGAACGGCGGCGTCAGCTTGCCAAAACCATGTCCGGCGGCGAACAGCAAATGCTGGCGATCGGACGTGCTTTGATGGCAAAACCAAAACTGCTGCTGATGGACGAACCATCGATGGGGCTTGCGCCGGTCATCGTTGAGGAAATAGCCTGTATTATCGAGGACATCCGGGAACAGGGTGTCCCCGTTGTCCTTGTCGAACAAAACGCCGAACTGGCGCTCGATCTGGCAGACTACGCCTATGTCCTGGAAACGGGCTCGAAGACGCTCGAAGGACCTGCAAGGGAGTTGCACGACAATGAGCATGTTCGCGCTGCCTATCTCGGTGTTTGAGCTTAAACGCGACAACGAGATGCGCGCTGCCTTGAGAGCCGGGTGGCGGCGAAGCGATCTGGTCTGGGAGCGTTTGAGCGAAGGCGGCAACCGGCTGTTGGAAAAAAAACATGCCAAAGCCGCACGGATGCGGTTTGGCCTTGCCTCGGCAGTCGCATGGCTGATGTTCACCAAGGGTGATCTGCGCCGCGCCGCAAGCCATGCCAATCTGGCCGCCGCCGCCACAATGCTCGGACAGCCGGACAAGGCAAAGCGCTACTATCATGCCGCTTTGGCAATCTGGGCTGGCGCCCCATCGGCAATCCAAGCGATGGAGATTGCACCGCGGGCGCGCAGTTCACTGTTTCATCTGCGCATGGAAACACGGCACTGGGACACCTATTGCGACAACATGCGCATACGGATGTCTAAATTCGCCTCAGAAACAGACGCATGCCTTCAGGCACGCATGGCGGAACAGCAGGCACCACACAAATTGTTCGCCCGCTGGAAGGGAGAAAAACCGTCTGTGTTTGATGACACCCGAAAAGTGCTGGCGGCCTGCCTGCTTATCGCCCTGTGACGAGCCATACGGGCCGCAGGCAATCGGATCACCAATGGCGGAAAGGCATCACAATTCGCTTTGAATATGATCGAGCGATCAGATCAAAGCCGGTAAGCGATTGTTCTATCGTCACTTTCAGTTCCGGCGGACCAACCGTCAGCCTCATGCAACGTGACACGGTTTCGACCGTTCTTCTTTGACAGATAAAGCGCCTGATCGGCCAGCGCATAGAGATCAGCCCCGGTTTTTGCCGGCGGCATGGAGCAGACACCAACCGAGATTGTCACTCTACCCGGTTCAACTGCGATCTCCTCATGGCTGAATCGATTGTTTTCAACTGCCTTTAGCAGCCGGTCAGCAACTGTCGCTGCACTGGCAACCTCCGCATCAAAGAGCAACACGGCAAATTCTTCTCCGCCAGCGCGCGCCACAAAGACATCGTCGCGGCAATTAAAGCGGATCAGCCGGGCCACATCGCGAATAACCACGTCCCCGAATGGATGGCCATAGGTATCATTGATCGACTTGAAATGATCAATATCGATGATCAGCAGCGCAGCCTTCTTGCGCTTTGCGGTGCCTGCCGTTGCAAGACAGTCGTCAAACGCCCGCCTGTTCCACGCCCCGGTGAGAGAATCGGTTTCTGCAAGTTGCTTGTATTCTTCCAGATCCGACTTCAGCGCCTCCAGTTCGTTCAAATTCTCGATCAGCGAGGAAAGCGGCTGCTGGGCCCGGCCCAGCGTCTGGCCGGTTGCATTGGTCAGCGTCTCGATGGCACGCATGAAGTTTTCGGACGCACCGGCTTCATTAGCCGAAACGCTTTGTGCCGCCTCATCCAATATTTCGCCATAGGCGGACATTGAATTTTGCTCGTTCTGTAAAACGTCGATCATCATGCGTATCTTCTCGTCAAGCATATCGCGCACACGCCCGATAAGAAGATGGCCATCGTGGTTTCCGTAGTGCTTCTCGTAAAGCGCATCGAGTTGTTCCTGCGTGACGTCCCGGCCCAGAGCCCAAAAGTCAGAATTCAACTCGGTATTGATGCCCGTCAGCGCATCATAGAAAAGTTCATAGTTTTTCGGACTGCCCTGAACACCAAGATGCTGCATCGCACTGATAATACGCGGCCCGATTGGTGCGGGCGTTTTGGCATCAACATTGCGTTTGTTTGCGGTGGGGTCGCTCATCATTGCCTGCGCTTTTCTACGCCGAATACAACTAGCCATAGCCGGCATAAGCCAACTTTCAGCCCCTCGCTAAGGAGTCATTATAGTGCAAAAATCAGGAACAGTCAGTTAACGCGCCGCCCGCGCTTCCCAAAATGATATTTTTCGCGCCATGCCACTATCATTATTTAGAGCAGTTTTAGCCAATTTCATCAAATCAGATCTTTATAAACCGCTTTAACTACCGCCTGTATCCGATTGACGGAATCCATTTTTCGCGTTGCAGATAGCAGGTAGTGGTTTACGGTGTGCTCTGAAAGGCCGATGATCTGCGCCAGTTCAGCGCTTGTCTTGCCTTCGGCAACCCATGCCAGACACTCCCTTTCGCGCTCGGTGATATTGTGGGCGGCCAGCCGATGGGAACGAAGTGTGATGACCATCTGCCTGGCGCTTTTGGCGATATCATCGGCCAGATCCGCAATCCCCTTGGAGACATTCGAACTATTGCCAAATAGCATCACACAGGCATATCGCTGATGCGAGCAATTGACCGGAATGTACAGGCCGTTAGACAGGCCTTTTTCGGCAAGAAGTAATCTCAGGTTGAGTGCGGCAAGGCGGCTGTCAGGGTCATCCGCCATACCCTCTTGCAGGAGATCGAGGGGAACGCAACCAAATGGCGCCGTGGGTTTAGCGCACCGCTGCAGGATCATTAAAAGACCCGCAGCGGTTAGATCCTCAAGTTTTGCAAAAACACCCTCGGTAAAATCAGTCGCAACCAGCCTAAAGCCCCGGCCTTGGTTCCAGCCA
The DNA here is from genome assembly GCA_963669455.1 of Rhizobiaceae bacterium. Classification (GTDB taxonomy): domain Bacteria; phylum Pseudomonadota; class Alphaproteobacteria; order Rhizobiales; family Rhizobiaceae; genus JAWKWH01. Next base: position 1,648,197 of record OY770026.1, on the reverse strand, counting down.
GCCGATGATTCGACAATTGCTATGTTGCAATAGCCTGTTCCCGCGATAATGTTGGCTATTTGGTCCAGGCACTTCTGTTTAGCCAGTGAACACGCCTGTTTAAAAGCCGTGTTGTTCGCATCACCGGGTTGAACGTCCCAGACGCCAGCCACCGCTGAGCGTCCCTTGCGCATCAATTTCAGTCCATGTCGATTTGAGGCTCCCGAGAGTCACGATAAACAATTTATAGTTGTATTAACGTACACTAATATCTCAAAAAGGGAAATCAAAAACAAAACTGCACTATCTTGGGAGAAACCAAGGTATCGAGACCAGGCAAAGTAAAGTGCTGTTTAGCCCGGAACGCTCGTTTGTAGTGCCAAGGCGTGTAGATCACCGCCCATATTGCCCTTCAGCGCATTGTAGACCATTTGGTGCTGCTGGACCCTGGATTTACCGCGAAAGCTCTCCGCGACAACTTCGGCGGCGTAGTGATCCCCATCGCCAGCCAGATCCCGGATGGTGACCGTGGCATCCGGAATCGCATCCTTGATCATCTTTTCGATGTCATGCGCATTCATCGGCATTGACGCTATCCTTCCCGGTTCGTCACAGTTCAACTATCCATAAATCGTGCGAACCAAGATTCATGGGCCGATTTAAGGTCTTGGACTGGTATGGCACGCGCCCCGCCCAGTTTCAATCGATCGCCACCGGTCACACCGATCACAACAGCCGGCACGCCGGCCTCAGCCACCTGTCGTTTTACGTCCTTTAACCGGTCACCGGCAGCGGTGACGACATAGCGGCCCTGATCCTCGCCAAAAAATACCTCTCTTGGATCGCAACCATCAGGCTGCTCAATCTGCGCTCCAATACCGGATGCAATGGCCATTTCGGCAAGTGCAACGCCCAGACCGCCAGAAGAGCAGTCATGCACCGAGACCGCGGCGCTGGCCGCAATCAGCCCCCGCACCAAATCCCCGGCCCGCCTTTCATCGTCCAGATTTACACCAGGCGGCGGACCCTCTGCTGCGCCATGGATTTCCGCCAGCCACGCGGAACAGCCAAGATGGGTTCCCCAGCCATCGGCAGCGCCAATCAAGAACACAGTCTCGTTTTCACCACCGAATGCAGCCCGCGCCATACACGACCAATCATCGATCAGTCCGGCGCCTGCAATGGTTGGCGTCGGCAAAATCGCCTCGCCATTGGTTTCGTTGTAAAGCGACACATTGCCCGAGACGATCGGAAAGTCGAGCACGCGGCAGGCCTCACCGATTCCCTCGATAGCGCGCACGAACTGGCCCATAATTTCCGGCCGTTCCGGATTGCCGAAATTAAGATTGTCTGTTGCCGCAAGCGGGCGGGCGCCCGTCGCAGTAATGTTGCGCCAACATTCGGCAACCGCCTGTTTGCCGCCTTCAAACGCATCCGCCTCCACATAGCGGGGCGTCACATCGCTGCTGAAGGCAAGCGCCTTAACCGGGTGGCCGTCGACACGGATAACACCTCCATCCCCGCCAGGCGTTTGCAGCGAATTGCCCTGGATCAGCGTATCATATTGCTCCCAGACCCAACGCCGGCTGGAACCGTTTGCCGAGCCGATCAAGCGCAGCAGATCATCGCCAATGTCCGTCTTGGGCAGAGCGGAAAGATCGATTGGCGCGCGCGCCTGCGGTGCCTCCCAGGGACGATCATATTCAGGCGCTTCATCACCCAGTTCCTTGATCGGCAGGTCTGCGACCTGATCACCCTGGTGAAAAACACGAAACCGCTTGTCGCCGGTGGTTTTGCCGACAATCGCAAAATCGAGCCCCCACTTGGCAAAAATCGCCTCTGCTTCCTGTTCCTTTTCCGGCCGGAGCACCATCAGCATGCGCTCCTGGCTTTCCGACAGCATCATCTCGTAGGCACTCATGCGCTCCTCGCGCACTGGCACCTGGTCGAGATAAAGTTCAACGCCTAGATCGCCCTTCGCACCCATTTCGACAGCCGAGCAGGTGAGACCCGCCGCCCCCATGTCCTGGATTGCCACAACAGCACCGGAAGCCATCAGTTCCAGGCTCGCCTCCAGCAGACATTTTTCGGTAAACGGATCGCCGACCTGCACGGTCGGGCGTTTTTCTTCGATATCTTCGTCAAACTCAGCCGACGCCATCGTCGCGCCGCCAACACCGTCACGTCCGGTCTTGGCGCCAAGATAGACCACCGGAAGCCCTACCCCTTCAGCCTTGGAGTAAAAGATGGCATCGGTTTTTGCCAGACCTGCGGCAAAGGCGTTGACCAGACAATTGCCATTATAGCGCGCATCGAATTCCACTTCGCCACCCACCGTGGGAACGCCAAAGGAATTTCCATAACCGCCGACACCGGCAACAACCCCGGCGACAAGGTGCCGTGTCTTTGGATGTTCCGGTTCACCGAAACGCAACGCATTCATCGCCGCCACGGGCCTGGCCCCCATGGTAAAGACATCGCGCAGAATACCGCCAACTCCGGTGGCCGCACCCTGATAGGGCTCGATATAAGACGGATGATTGTGGCTTTCCATTTTGAACACCAGACAATCACCATCACCAATGTCGACCACACCAGCGTTCTCACCGGGGCCCTGAATGACCTGCGGTCCGGACGTGGGCAGCGTGCGCAACCATTTCTTGGAAGATTTATACGAACAGTGTTCGTTCCACATGGCCGAAAAAATACCCAGCTCCGTAAAACTGGGTTCCCGCCCGATCAGGTCGAGAATGCGCTGATATTCATCAGGCTTCAAACCATGCGCTGCAATGAGGTCTGGCGTGATTGGAATGTCGTTTGGAATGGTCATCCTGAGAGTGCGCCTTGGCTTGATGGGCGTCAAAGATGCCGCACTATTAGAGGAAGTGCCCCACGCTTGCGAGAGCCAATATGCGATAATTCACGGGGTAATTGCAGTGAGGCCGCGACATCACGTGCAGGCCAATCTTGCCTGCACGCTTTTCCGTCACACAAACGCGATATGTTTGTTCAGCGGCAGTTCGCGGATGCGCTTGCCGGTTGCCGCAAAGATCGCGTTAGCAAGCGCCGGCGCGGCAGGTGCCACCGGCGGTTCGCCGATACCGCGCACCTCATCGCCATTTTCCAACCCCCGCACTTCAATTTGCGGACACTGGTAAAGCCGCATCGCCTGATGCGAATCGAAATTGCTTTGTTCCGCCATACCGTCCGAATAGGTGATTTCACAGTTCATCGCATGGCCGAGGCCAAAAACCACGCCACCCTTGACCAGATTGTCAAAATTGATCGGATCGAGCACGCGCCCGACATCGGCGGCGGCAAAAACCTTGTCAATCCTGATGCCATCGGCGGTCGCCGTCACCTCGACGACTTCCGCCGTCGGCACGCCAAAGCTCTCCACGAACGCGACACCACGGCCCTTACCCTTTTCCAGCGCGCTGCCCCAATCAGACATCTCGGCAACCGCTTCGAGCACTTTCCGCGATACCTCATGCGGCATCAGGCGGATGCGCTCCTCCATCGGGTCGGCGCCGGCTGCATGGATCAGCTCGTCTAGAAAACTGTCGAAATGAAACCCCGCCCCTGGCGCACCCACCGCCCGCCATGAAGAGACAGGCGCCAGTTCCGGCGCGCGATAGGCGCGAATTCTAAGGCTTGGAAGATCATACGGATTGTTCCAGCCGCCCGCCACGATCTGTGCGTCAGGACCCGGTACGGTAATCCCGGCACGCGCCATTTGCGAAGAAATAACGGACGGGGCTGCAATTTTGAGATCATAGGCCTCAACCCGGCCATCTCTGACCGTTCCCCGCCCCTGGCCTATCGAGATGTGGCGCGGAAAATCATGCGCAAAATCTTCCTCCCGGCTATAGGTGAGCTTGACCGGTGTCCCGCGCATCTGATTGGCAATTTCAGCCGCCTGCTTGACATGCTCGAATTCCAGACGATGGCCGAAACTGCCGCCGATATACTGGTTGTGCAGCCGCACCTGATCTTGTTCATGGCCGGTTATCGCAGCGACGATGACCTGCAACTGCCTGGGGATTTGATGTCCCGTCCACACATCGACATGATCGTCCAGCACAAGCACGATCGCATTCAGCGGTTCCAGCGGCTGATGGGCCACATAGGGCGAAAAATATTCCGCCTCGACCACCGGTCCCTGGTTCAGAGCCGCCTCGACATCGCCGTCATTGCGCCATTCAGAATCAAGTCTGTCCTCAACGAACGATGCAGCCACCGCTTTCCAGTGATCGGCCTGCTCGGTCGGATAAGGAGCCGCCGCCCAGTCGAACTCAACAGCCTCGGCGGCCTGAAACGCCCGCCAGGTGTTGTCGGCGATTACCGCCACGCCGTTACTGATCTCGACTATTTTTTGCACACCGCGCATCGTTTCGGCCGTCGAACTGTCGTAGCCGTTCAGCTTGCCACCCTGCCGCGGGTTAACTTTCACCGCGGCATGAACCATCCCGTCGACCGAAAGATCGATGCCGTAGTCAAGTGTTCCGGTGGATTTGGCAACGATGTCAAGCCGCTGCATCGGCTGTCCCAAAAGCCTCCATTTGGAGGGGTCGCGAAGCGCCACATCCTGAACCGGCTTAATTCCGGCTACAGCGCCGGCAAGTTCGGTATATTTCAGTCTCTTCCCGTCAGGGAACACGACCGCCCCCTTATCGGTTTCAAGCTTCTCGACCGGCACGCCGGATTGTTGCGCGGCCGCCAGTTTGAGCGTCTCGCGCGCCGAGGCGCCGGCACTACGCAGCTTGACGAAACTATCCGGCACGGTGGTCGAACCACCGGTGGCTTGAAGACCAAGCAGCTTGACAACACCGCCCATGATGCCGCGCATTGCCTCGGCGCTGATGCTTTTATCCGTCGACATGAACGGAACCCCATCATCGGCCATGGCCGTGTTCCAATAGGCAGGACTTGGCGCGCCGAAACTGGTCTTAAATTGACCGAATTCAAGATCGAGCTCTTCGGCTATCAGGGCTGCTTGAACCGAAGCCGCACCCTGCCCCTTATCCGCATGTGGTCCGATCAGCGTTATCGTTTCGTCTGTGATTTTTATCCAGGGGTTGAATGTGGCCTCACCGTCTTTCAGGTCCGCAGCCAGAGGATTGTCAGGCGTTCGCGTTACCAGATAGGTGCCGAAGGCAACGCCGCCCGCCACGGCAACCGAACCGACCAGAAACGTACGTCGTGCAATGGTTTTGACGCGTCCCATCTCATGCACCCCTCAGTGTTTTCGCAGCCGCTTTGACTGCGTCGCGAATGCGCGGATAGGTTCCACAACGGCAAAGATTGCCGGACATTTCCTCGTCGATCTCCTCATCGGAGGGGTTGTTGTTTGCCTCCAGAAGTGATGCCGCCTGCATGATCTGGCCGGACTGGCAGTAGCCGCATTGCGCAACCTGATGGTCAATCCAGGCGGCCTGCACAGCATGCAGGGCTTGCGGCGTGCCGAGCCCCTCGATCGTCGTAATATCGCCATCCACATCACCGGCTGCGAGCTGGCAGGAGCGCACGGCAACACCATCGACATGAACGGTGCACGCGCCACATTGCGCGATACCGCAGCCATATTTGACGCCGGTAATGCCAAGTTCGTCACGCAGCACCCACAAAAGCGGCATATCGTCTTCGACATCCACCTCATGGGGTTTTCCGTTGACAACAAACTTCATCGAATCGCCTCCGGTAATTTTTGATCCCTTCACATAAAGCAGTTTTGGCCAATCCGAAATCGCGCCTGACGCTATCCATCAACCGGCACGGTCGGCATTGCCGCATACAGTAAATTCAAAACAAAAATCACGCTTCACTCACACAGCTTTGGAAATAAACCATATCAACAAAATAAATCTGACAAAAACGGGCATTGTGACAAGCATCACATTACAGGCTCGATACTATTCATATTTTGGGGCGGAACACCAAGGAAAAAAGGAAATTGACCATGGAACAAAAATACATCGTTCTCCGCGCAAGAAGACTTTTAGTCCCCGAAGCCGGCAGCCTTGGCATGCGGGGGATCTCTCCAGCTGCTCCGATGGCCAGTTTTGGCGCCGACGCCCACACAATGAGCTTGACGGTTGAATCCCTGACCAAGGCCGATCACGACGACGCCAGGCGCGATCCCTCTGTCATGGCGGTTGCTTCCCCGATGCCGCTTACACTGATCGAACCGAAAAAGGTCCAGAAAGTAAGCGCGGCCGCCGCCGGCGCCCCTGCCACCTGGGGTGTCGAAGCCGTTGGCGCAACGACTTCTTCGTTTGACGGCAGCGGCGTGAAAGTGGCTGTTCTGGACACCGGCATCGATCCCAATCACAGTGCTTTTAGCGGCGTTAATCTGACCCGCAAGAATTTTACCACCGAAAGCGACGATGATCTGCACGGTCATGGCACCCACTGCGCGGGAACCATTTTCGGTCGTGATGTCAACGGGTTACGCATCGGTGTTGCGCGCGGCGTCAATGACGCGATCATCGGCAAGGTGCTTGGCCAGGGTGGCGGCACGTCGGAGCAATTGGTCAACGCGATCCTGTGGTCAGTCGATCAAGGCGCCAATGTGATCTCCATGTCGCTCGGCATCGATTTCCCGGGTTTTGTCGATCAGTTGGTGGGTTCCGGTTTCAAGGTTGCGCCGGCTACATCGATCGCGCTTGAACAATACCGCGCCAATGTGAACCTGTTTTCCCGTGTCGCCGATCTGCTGGTGGCGCGCAGCGCCATGGGCAATGCCAGCCTGATCGTCGCCGCCTCGGGCAATGAATCGCGCCGGCCGCAATATGAAATCGCCGTTGCACCACCGGCCGCCGGAACCGGTATCGTGGCCGTCGGCGCGCTCGCCGAAAAAAGCGGCGGCCACAAGGTGGCGCGCTTCTCCAACACCCAGTGCAACATCTCCGCACCCGGCGTCGATGTTATTTCAGCCAAATTAGGCGGCGGACTGGTGAGCATGAACGGAACATCGATGGCAACGCCACATGTGGCCGGTGTCGCAGCCCTCTGGGCGCAAAAGCAACTCGATGGCGGCGGCGGGATCTTGTCCGATGTCCTGGCTGGACAACTGCTTGCCACCGCCGACCGGTCAAGCCTGGCACCGGGCTCCGAACGCGACGATGTCGGCGAAGGGATGGTTCAGGCGCCATAAAGACCATTTGACCGCACCATGCCGGGGGCCTGATGAACCGCCCCCGGCAAATCCGGATCTCCGATGAGCACAAAATCATTGGCTGAAATCCGGCCCCGATCACTATCCGCACCCGGAACAAGGAGAAATTGACAATGAGTTTTCTTCAAATCGCCAGCTGGAACATCGAACATCTGTCGGGCAACAGCCGGGCGCAAAAAGCGCAAAGTGCCTATGCGCTGGCCGAACACATCGAGATGGCCGGCATAGACATCATCGCACTACAGGAAATTTACGTCACCCATACGCAAGATGGTGAACGGCGCAACGCGGAGCTGGACCGTGTTGCCGAACTGCTGGAGGAACATCTTCGGGTGCCATGGGAGTACAAAATATTTCCCAACCGCAACGATGGCGACAAATCACAATTGTGCTGCCTTCTTTGGAACGCCGCCAGGGTCGAAAAAACCGGCGAAATGAAAATCGGCGTTTCCCACGAAGACAATGGCGACAAGCTCTGGGACCGCACACCTCATGCGGTAAAATTCACCATGCTCATGGATGTGTGGATCAAGAAAGACGGCGAATGGCATCAGGAGGAACAGGCAAAGAGCCTGGTGGTCATCCCCCTACATATGAAGTCCAACTATGGTGGCCCGACCAAGACAAAACGGATCCGCAACAAGGAGGCAAAGACCCTGTGCGCCAATCTTCAGGCTATCCGCGATACCCTTGACGATGAGAGCCTGATCCTGATCGGCGACACCAATTGCCTGAATGCCGATGAGCCGGCCATCGCCACCTATGTTGACCATGGCCTGGTCGATCTGAACAACAATGACGGCACCACCTACTGGAGTTCCACCTATGGCGAATCGCCGTTCGACAGGGCATTGGTCGCAGACGGTCGGCCGGAATTTCGCTATACTAGGCAGTATGTGATGCGCTCTTCCGATCTCGAACAGCACGACCGCTTCCTGTCCGATCACTACATGATCAAGATCAGTGTAAAAACCTATCTGGACGACGCCGATCCGCGCTAGAGCATTTTCAGCAAAAGTCGCAGACTTTTGCGCTCGCGAAAATGCGCTAAAACAATAGCTTAGAGCCTTTTTGATGACTCGGTTTTTATCAAAAATGCTCTAGCGCCAGTATTGGCTTGGAACTGCTGAAGCATTTTCGCACATGCGATTCTGTTGGGGCGAAAACTGCTCTAGTGACTGCCAGGCGCCGCATTGGGGAAGAACAGTTGCATCCCGTCGACACGGTAGGCGGCAATTGCCCCCTGCCCGTCATCTGACAGCAACCAGTCGATAAACAACTGGGCGGAGGTGGATTTTACCGCCGGACATTTGCCTTTTGAGACGGCGACAACGCCATATTGGTTGAACAGTTGATCATCGCCTTCAACGGCGATCTTGAAATCCTGCTTGTTGCCAAAGCTGATCCATGATGCGCGGTCGGTCATCACATAGGCCCCCATGCCGATGCCGGCATTGAGCGTGGCGCCCATGCCGGAACCCATTTCGCGATACCATGCACCGCTGTCGGGGTACGGATCGACCCCGGCGGCAGCCCACAATTGAAGCTCCTTTTTATGCGTGCCGGAATCATCGCCGCGCGACGCAAACAGAGCCTCAGACTGTGCAATCTGCTTCAGCGCCTGCAAAGCATCCCGCAGCCCGGCAATACGGGCCGGATCTTCTCCCGGCCCAACTAGAACAAAATCATTATACATCAGATCATGACGCGGTCCGCCAAATCCATCGGCGACGAATTTTTCCTCCGCCGCCTTGGCATGAACCAGCAGGATATCGCCATTGCATTTTTGCGCGTTTTTGATCGCCTGGCCTGTTCCCACCGCGACCACCCGCACGTCAATGCCGCTCTCACCGGTAAAAATCGGCAGCAGATAATCGTAAAGACCAGAATTTTGCGTCGACGTTGTCGACTGCACGGTGATAAATTCGCCGGCAACTGATGATGTCAACAAGGCAAAATACGCCCCCAAACCGAAAAGAAAATTCTTTAATTTCAACATATTAATCATACTACCTGAATCGCTTTCTAAACAACGATTTCACCATTCACGAAGGCAGCCGCCAGTTCCGTTTCCGGTTTGATGAAAAACTTGTCCGAGGCGCTGCGCTCGACGAACTTTCCCCGGTGCATGAAAATGATGTCATCAGACAGCCGCCGCGCCTGCGCCAGATCATGCGTCACCAAAACGACGGTCGTGCCGCGCGAACGCGCGTCATCAACCATGGCTTCAATTGCCAGCGCCGACGCCGGATCCAGATTGGCGACGGGCTCGTCAAGCAGCAATATCTCAGGGTCTATCGCCAGCGCGCGCGCCAGCGCAAGCCGCTGTTTTTCGCCCCCCGACAAGAGCCGTGCCGGGCTGCCTGCCAGATGGGCAAGACCTGCCCGCGCCAGTGACCGGCTGGCGAGCTCTGCCGCCTCGTCGCGATTGCGGCCGGCGGCACGAAGCGCGTAGGTGATGTTTGCCAGCGCCGTCCGCCGCAACAGCACCGGCGCCTGTAACACCAGCGACAGTTTTTTGTATCCCTGCCGGTCAGGCTTTGCGCCACCCCACGTAACGACCCCTTCATCGGCGGGCATAATCCCGGCCAGAACCTTTAACAGCAATGTTTTGCCAGCGCCGTTCGGGCCGACAATCGCAGTCAGCCGGCCGTCGCCAAACACGATGTCAGCGACCTCCAGCAATATGCGCCCGCCGCGCACCACTTTCAGACCACTACCAGCAAGTGGCCGCACCTCGCCGCCTGTAGCCCGGCTCTGCGGCTTTGATGCTGTGGCATCAAGCATGGCCGAACCTGCCTGCCGTGGCATTCAGCGACATCACCAGCGCATTGACCGTCACCGCAACGATTACCAGCACCAGGCCGAGCGCCAGCGCCAGCGCCAGATTGCCACGTGAGGTTTCAAGCGCGATGGTCGTCGTCATCACCCGGGTAACGTGGTTGATATTGCCGCCAACGATGATCACCGCACCCACTTCCGCAATGGCGCGGCCGAACCCCGCCAGCATCGCGGTCGCCAATGCGGTGCGGCCCTCCCAGATCAACGTGGCAAACATGCCGGTTCGCGACACGCCGAACAGCATCAGCTGCTCGCGGTAGTCGGCAAACAGATCTTCGACGGATTGCCGTGTCAGCGACGCAATGATTGGGATCACCAACAGCGCCTGAGCAATAATCATCGCAGTCGGCGTATAAAGAAGCTGCAACGGCCCAAGCGCGCCATTGCCTGACAAAAGCAGATAAACCACCAGCCCGACGACCACCGGCGGCAACCCCATCAGCGCGGTAATGACAACAATCAGCCCACCGCGCCCCGGAAACCGGGAAATGGCAATCAACGCGCCCAACGGCAAGCCGATTATCGCGGCAATCGCCACGGCAATCATGCTGACACGGAGCGACAGGCTGACAATCTCGACCAGATTTGGATCAAGCGATGTCAGCAACGTCCATGCGAGCGACACTGATTCTGCAAATTCCTGCATTTTTACGACTGAATTTCGTGTTTTTGTCTGACAGAAAAATAATGCACAATAGTGCCTAAAAGCAAGTCATATCCTGCCGGCACAGGATCGCCGTCATCTGCGCCCGTGCACTGACCGCCATTCTTGCGAAGCTCGTTCCCGTCTTCGATCAATAGCCATTCAACGGCTGCCGGACCCCGCCCAACGCCTGGCGATACCGGCTCCAAACCGGTTTGTCGGCTGTTCCACAGCCAGATAGCTGATCAGCGATAATAGGAGGGTGATCGCATAGACAATGGCAAACCCGGAAAGTCCGCCTGCCGGCAACCATTTACCACCATACTCATTCAGCAACATGACGACGATCAGATGCCAAAGATAAATGCTGTAGCTGATTGACCCGGCAAACAGCAATGGCCGGCTTTCCAGCAAACCAAACAGATCACCCGGGCGGTAAAGAACAATGATCATCGCGCTGGCGAGACCGATAATCGCACCGCCACCGCCGAGGTCGAGAACAATTGACAGGCAAAACAGCCCCACCGCCGCCCATTCAAGCTTCACCCGATATGGCCAATCCGCAAGCCAGCCAGACTGCCGCAAAACATGACAGATCACCCCGGCAAGGAAATAGGGACCATAAGTGGTTGGAAACCAATGCGCGATGGAAGACGGCCCCACCAGCCCGGCCACCGCCCGTGTCAAACCTGCCAGAAGAAACAAAAGCCCAAGGGCAATCAGATAGCGGCGCGGCGAGTGGCAGCGGACGATGAACAAAGGCAGGACAATATACCAGAAGACTTCAATGGGAATTGTCCATTCAAGGCCGATCAAGGCCGCGGCAATCCGGTAGTCTGCAAAGCTCAAAAACAAAAAATGCATCACGAGATTATAGGCATCGAGCGACATCGAATAGCGCTCCATCCAGTAATTCGACGGCAGTATCGCAAGATATAAAAGCAAGGCCATCAGTCCGCACATCAGCCAATAAAGTGGCGCAATGCGAAACAACCGCCGGACAAGATAGGGCCGGTACCCGTTGCCCGCGCCAAACGTGGCGGCGATCGTAAATCCCGATATGACGAAGAACATCTGAACGCCATATTTGCCGCTGGCTGTGATATTGTCGCCCAGCCATCCAAGACCTGAGAATGCACCGGTGTGGATAACGACCACCATCGTGGCGGCGACCGCCCGCATTCCCGTAATGAAGTCGCTATCTCCGTAGCGGCGAATAATCGGCATGTAATGTCCCCAAAACTGGCACACATCTCAAAGATGGCAGACTTACAGCGATCTACCTGCAGAGACCAGACCATATGGACAAACGGGAGATGGGATGCACCCGCCCCTGCGGATGCCATTGAAATATGCCTTAAAAACCGGGTTAGCTGGCAGACGGTTTGCAAATGAAATAAGCCCGCAAACCGGGTTGGCCGGCAGGCGGTTTGCAAATGAAAATGGTGCTGCAAAAGGGAGAAAGTTTGAACTTTCAGATAGCATTGATCTTGAAGAACTTTTCAACACGCTTGAAAACTGGAACGAACAGCTAAAGCATAGCGATTTTGAGGCTTGGGAACTCGAACAGCGCGCCTTGAGCCAGCCACAGGAGCCGCAACCATGAGCGGCGCTGGGTCCTCGTCGGTGCGAAACGCTGTCTTGAATGAAGCCTTTCAAACCGCCGGGCGCAAAAAACAGGAGAGGAAAAAACGCCCTGCCCCGTTGTCTCTGCGCCTGTCTGCCGATGAACGCGCAAGACTGGAAGCACAAGCCGCTGGCAGACCGCTTGGGGCATATATCAAGAGCCGTGTCTTTGACGACGCGCCACCCTTACGCAAAATCCGCAAGCGTAACCCTGTGCAGGATTTCGATGCTCTGGCACGTGTTTTAAGGGCACTCGGACAATCAGGATCGTTTGACGATCTTCACCGGCTCGCTGAACAGGTCGAAAACGGTACCGTCAAATTCAGCCAGGAGACAGAAGAAAACATCGCGGTCGCCTGCCTGTGTGTGATTAACATGCGCGATGATCTCGTGCGAGCGCTCGGCCTTAGAGAAAGCGAGCGCTGATGATCCTCGTTGGTAACCAGCGCGGCGGGGCAAAGAATCTCGCTGCGCATTTGATGAAATCCGAGAATGAGCGTGTAGATGTTCACCAGATACGCGGCTTTATCGGGCGGGACCTACAGTCTGCCTTGATGGAATCTTATGCAATCAGCCGGGGAACACAGTGCCGACAGCACATGTTCTCGCTCAGCCTAAACCCGCCGAAGGATGCGTATGTAAGCGCAGATAATTTTGAGGCTGCGATTGACAAAGCCGAAGAACAGCTTGGCCTGTCCGGCCAACCCCGCGCCATTGTCTTTCATGAAAAATACGGCGATGACGGAAAGCTCCGCCGTCACGCGCATGCGGTATGGTGCCGGATAAAAGTGGAAGAGATGAAAGCCGTGCAGCTCTCATTCACCCGGCAAAAGTTGCAAGAGCTCGCGCGTGATCTCTACATCGAACATGGCTGGCAAATGCCGCGCGGCTTTGTGGATCGAGCCGGGCGCGATCCGATGAATTTTACCCTCGAAGAATGGCAACAGGCCAAACGCGCAGGAAAAGACCCGAGAAAAATCAAAGGAATTTTCAAGGACGCTTGGGCAACCTCCGATTCAAAAGCCTCGTTTGCTGCTGCGCTGAAAGAACACGGCTATATCCTCGCTCAGGGCGATAGGCGCGGATATGTGGCAGTGGATTATCAGGGCGAGAAATATGCGATTTCGCGCTATGTCGGCATCAAAACCAAACAAGTCCACGCCCGATTGGGTGATGTCAAAGACCTTCCTTCCACGGATCAAGCCCATGCCGAAACCGCCGGGATAGTCACAACGCGTCTGAAAGTCCTAAAGGCTGAACAATCACAGCTTCACCGGCAAACACAGTCACGCCTCAAAGCTGAGAAGCAAAGAACGCGGGAAAAGCAAGAAGCAGAACGGCAACGCCTTGCCAAAGAGCAAGAGAAACGCACACAGGCCGAGAACACCACACGGCAAGCCCGAATCAGAAAAGGTCTGCCCGGCCTATGGGATCGCTTTACGGGTCAACGAAGAAAGACCCTGCTGCAAAACGAATTTGAAGCCGCACAATCCAAACAGCGCGATGAATGCGAACGTCAGGCCGTGAATACCAAACAGGCGCAAACCCGTCAGCGCATGCAGGAAAAAGCCGATACTGCCCGTAACCAACACGCAAACGTCCAGCGTGAACTCTCGGACGATGTTCAAACCATCAATGCCAAGGCGGAAGCCGAGAAGAATCGCCAGAAAGATGCTTTCATCCGCAAACGCAAATCCGCCGCCGACCTCGAAACCGCGATGGACCATCCTTCGAGCGCTAACGCGCGGTCCTGTCCTCAAATGCCTGATTTTCGGAGCCACCCCTCACCCGATGCCGGGGTGCTCCGATAAATCGGGCATGACACCTGATTTTTGGTGAACCCTTCCAACAAACCAAAAAGAAGCCCGCCTGCTTGTCAGGCAGTCTATTCCGCATCAGGGATCGAAGCCGAATGGCCGAGACGAACTTGTTCGGCTTGGTTCACGAGAGCCCGCCCGGATGTCCTTAAGGGGAGTCATCTGCATTCTTCGTTCTCATAACTTGAAACCACCTTTCATGCAGAGACCGGGTACGCTGTTAAATCGAAAACGTACTTGATATGCGCAATTTTAAGTGGGTATCAATCGATCTCCTGAAACTTAGTGTCGGTCAAAATTTCTTTGACTTCCTCCTTTTCTTTCATTTCATCCGGTTCAATCGCGTTTTCAAAGCTAAACTCAAAATAAGACTTCGCGCTTCGGACTAACCCGCTTGGTGAAGTTTGCCACTCAACATACGGTAGTTCACCCGACCTCTTAAGCATATAAAAACCGATAAATGCCTCAATGTGCAAGTCTTTCTCCAATATAAACAAAGGCATACCTATGCTACCTTTGTTAAACCTAATATGAAAATTTCCCTTCAATTCTTTTACAGACTCATAGAAATTTATCCACCTAGCGGTTCTCTGAACCATGCCACTTACGAATATGGCTCCGTTCTCATACGGATTAGCAGTTTCCTGATTAGAATTTGATTCATAGGTATAGCCTGCTCTCAGTTGCTCCATGCGCTGATTGACGATCAATTCATCATCGTAAGAGTGAATTACTATATATAAGTGCCCTCCCTTACCTAGGTAGTCACGAATTGGTTCCGCGTATCTAAGAACCTCATCTATTCTAAAGTTCATCCAATATATAGTTGGGTAGTTTTCCTCTGTATATTCTTCTTTGGCTAAATCGCGTAAAGCTTTTTCCTCATCTACTGCTTTAGTTAACCCCCTGAAACCATAATTTTTCTTGCTCTGATGCAATAATTCTGCTAACTCTATTGTATAGTTGTATTTTTCCAGATGATCTTGCATACTGTTAGCTTTGTAATTTATTTGAATATGATAATAAATTATTCCAACGCATATGCTTATTGTTATTGATTCAGCAGTATAGAAGTACAGTTTTTCAACTAGGCTCAGATTATTTGGATCATTTATGCCAAATATCAAGACCGCGCCTAGCGCAGTTATGATAGAAAGTACAAGAAGTGAGACAAAGGGGAAGCTCCGCAAGAGCCTCTCAATATATTTACCAAGGTTGTTTCGCATTGTTTAATTTTATGCCTTTATGTATGGAACAATGAAATTGGAAACTGACGATATTGCCGAAGCCTTTGTTACCGCCAACAGATGCGAGCGGGAGCAAATGGCTTGGGGCGCGCTAAAATTGGCAACGCTGCCCATGGCGGCACTATTTTTTGCTGCGGTCGCAATGAAAAGTTTTGCCCCTCCCGAATCAGATCAAGCTACAAATTTCAACGCTGATGCTTTGGAATCCAGCCTTCATCTACCCAGCAACGAGTAGATACAAAAAATCGATATTGTCAATATTTGAAAAATTGAAATTAAACTTCCTTTCGACATTATTTAGCTCTGCGGTGTTCCAAACAAAAGATTGGGGAAATATCATTCACCGAGAAGAACTGCGAAGAAAGCCTGATTTCGCTTCTTCGCGTTTTCAACTAATGTCTTGTATCCGAATGCCTGGATGTATACTTGTTCGTTTTCATGGAAGCGGAAGTATATGTTAGGATTCCATTCGTTTTTGAAATCATGCCGCTTCAGAACCGGTATTAGCGTCGATGTATGATCGGCTATAATGTACGCAAATCGCTTCACAACTCCGGATAGATTGAAGTGCTCTCCGTCCATTTTAGCTATCCCACCAACGGACGATACCTGTTCTAGCGTGTTTAGAACTTGGACAACTGGATCGGTCTTGTCACTTCCATATCGATAGTCGTCCCGACTTGGTTTCTTAAACTCAACAATAGTTACGGTAGTACCGTCGTTGTCACCAAGAATGAGGCTGTCGTCAAAAAAGGCGATATCGGTAATCTTATCGCCCTTGCTGCGCTTTCCACCGTGAATGGTTCGGTCGCTTGAGATGTAAGGAAGAAATGCCAGTGCATCATCGACAAACCAGAGATTGTGCTGGAAATAGTTAATGCGGGTACTGTCGGTAAAACGTTTGAAGATTAGGTCGTGGATGACATCTTCGGGTGCCCGCTTTCCCTCGCTGTCAAATTTCCGCGCTGCTTCAACAAGCTCAATAACATTCTTCCTGTGAATGACATATTCCGCCAACGCTTCCTTCTTGTTAGAGTCGATCTTGCTAACAATGTCTTTGATGGTCTCTTCGTAGTTTTCTGCATCGTTCGCAGCTTTGACGATCGCTTTTGTCAGATCATTGGTTGCCCTGTAGCGCTCTATTGCCAGATCCGATACGAACTCCTCCGGTCGCCAGTTGTTTGGCTTTGACTCCACGTAATCAGTAACCGAGCGCCCTTTTAATCCTATCCTGAGAATTGGATTTTCACGGAGGGCCGCCGTCAGGTCTACAGATTGCTCCCGTTTGATCTTTTCGATCTGTTCCTTCTCGCCCTCTTGGATGACATCGCTGATTTTGGAAACGATGCCTTCGATTGTCTTCGTGCCAATATTTATTCCGGTACGCGCGTCGTTAAGGCGGGTTTCAAATGCATCGCTTTTTACAACTGCGATGACGACGTATTTTTCATTCTTCTCGTCGGTGAAGTGCGGCTGTCCAATTTTGTTGGTTAGATCGCGGGGCTTTCCAACGATCCTGTCTGCCGCCGAAAACAAAAGACAATGGTACTTAAATGTGCGTGATTTTGAGACCTTGGCAACAGAGTAGCTCAGCGCACTCATTTCACCGTCAATGTCGCATTGAACCTCGCCTGAGAACGATTCTACGAAGATATCTTTGAAATGACTCGATATATTTTCAGGTTCGCTGTCGTCAAACGCGATAGTGATGTCCGGCAGCCAACGGTAAAGGAAGTAGGGAAGAAAGTGACTTCCGATCTCATCTGCAACTTCTTCGGAATTCAACTCTCTGACCAGATCGTGCCAGTCTGTTAGAGGTGATCGAAATTTTACCGCGACACCTGTGTCGTGAACTTCCGGCGGAGCATCTAGAAATATAATCTCATTGTCTCGCTGAATATCGAAATCAAAATGCCGATGTTTCGCATTGTCAAAAAACTTGTACTGAGTGGCATACCCAATCTTGGAGAACACCTTGAACGCAATAAACCGCCCGAAACCTCGTCCTTTTTGTTTCAGCTTGTGTCCCGAGAATGGCGTCTTGAATGAAAGGTAGTTCGTATCGTCCAGACCGATGCCGTTGTCAGCTACTATAATCTCCAACTTGGCGGGGTCGTTTGAATTCTTGACCGAGACGCTGATTTTGCCTTTCTGACCCGCTTCATCGCCGTATTTGGCTTCAATCCCGTGCATCCCGTTAGAGATGGCTTCAAGAACTGGCAGCAAAAAACCATGCAGATTCTTATCTACATGCGTGCGGGCCAGAACGGCCTTCATATCCGGTTTTACTAAGGTATCTGTAGCTATTTCTGCCAATTTAAATACACTGCGGGTTTAAAATTCATATCACTATGCATGATTGCAACGCTGCATTGCAATCAATATCCAAGAATGAAGTAAGGTTCGCAAACGAGGTGGCGTTGCAGTTCTTTGTATTAATCAATCAGAATTATGCCGTCACAAACCGCTCAACCTGAATATCGGCCTCCCGCTGGCGAACGTAATAGGCGTCGTAGCGGGTCTGCATCTTTAGCAACGTGTCCATTTTTATGCCAAACGCCTTTTCCACCCTAAGCGCCATTTCCGGGGAGAGCGAAGCCTTCTCGTTTAGAAGGTTGGACAACGCCGGACGACCAACGCCCAAGGCTTTTGCAGCATCGGTCACGGATAATTCGTCCGGTAGCACGGACCGCCTGATAAAGCCTCCTGGATGCGGTGGTTTCACTCCAATTTCAATCGCCATCATTCGTACTCCTTACCGTTAGTGGTAATCCTCGTAGTCAACATCATACAGCTCGCTTTCATCCGCATCATGCTTGAAGGTAATGCGCCAATTCGCGCTGACATGCAGGCTGTAAACTCTGGTTCTATCGCCGCCAAGCAAATGCGGTTTGTACTTTTGAAGATCGAACACCTCGGCGATATCATCAATCTCGATCAAGAAAGCCATGATATCGATGATCTTCGTCACATAATCCTGTTGCAGGCCTTTTGAGTTATTCTTCTCGACAAGGCCGCGCAGCCCTTTGTGGCGAATGTTCCTGATCCTCATGTTTCAGGATATCATGTTCGTATCGTGTAGCGCAACAAAATACGGAAATCAGATATTAATCGAGAATGCAAATACCCGTGGTGTTTGCGAACGATGAACCGGCGATACGATTCGATGGCGCATTGAGGCTCGATACCGAAAGATGCGCCACATGGCAGGGGGGTGAAACGGGGGGCGGCACGCACCCCTACGGGCCGGTGCTTGCACCGCCCGGCAAGATGCGTGGTACTACCACGCACATCTTGCGTGAAACGTTAAGAGCTTTTCTGACCCTTCATATTATTGGATCAAATATTTTCGTGTTAAAGAGTGGCATGAAATACTTTCGCGTTGAAGATTACTCCGCCCTGCCATTCAAGGCGAATGGAACCGGGCTTTCCGCTAGTCTGGTGGCAGTGGCAAAAGTCATTCCAACGCAAACATTTGAACTGCCGATTTTTCCGAGTGCCGTTTACCTGTTGGGCGTTGTGTTTGCATTCGGCGTACATGCGCGAGCCATGCTGCTAAATGACGATATCCATAGCAGGGAGAGGTTGAACCATGCCCGCGAATTCATCGGTTCGGCTCTTGAAAGCGAACACCTAACACCGGAATTGGAATCTATGCTGGATCAGTTGGGCGATGCAGCCGCCGAACAACACAAGCGCCTTCTATCTGCACCGGCCACTCGTAGGATCGAGGTATTTTCAGCGTATTGTTACTTTATTTCGCTCGGATGTTTTTTGGTGGCCACCGGATACGCCATCTATTTCCTGTCTTGACCTCAGGGACAACGAAGGATCGCTGGGACGGTTTCGCTGGCTATGATTCCTCGACTGTTCGCTCATGCATGAGGTCAAAAACACACCCCTGCTGAACGACCCAATGGGCTTTGTCATTCGGCATGGCAATATCACCATCCAAAGCATGGCGAAATCCCAAGACCGTAAACTCGCCTTCGACGGATTTGTCGGCAAGCACCTTACCCGGTATCACGCAGCCTGTTTCAATCCCAATCCGCCGAACCGCCGTTGCAGGGTTCGTGTTGAGACATTGAAGCGGTCGGCGGTCATTTCCAGCGATGCGCCTTCTTGGCGCATGAACCGGTGGGCTTCGAGGGTGGTGATATCATCAAGGATCGGCGGCCTGCCGAGTCTGCTGCCGCGCTTGCGGGCGGCGTTCAGGCCGTTGATGGTGTTTTCGCGGATGAGATCGCGGTGGAACTCCGCAACAGCAGCGAAGATATGAAAGATCAGCTTGCCGCCGGATGTGGTGGTGTCGATCCCTTCGGTCAGGGAGCAAAAATGCACGTCCCCATTATCAAAGCGGGTGATGAGGTCAGAGAGATGCAGCACGGACCGCCCAAGCCGATCCAGCTTGTAGACCACAACGATATCACCGGGGCGAAGAAAGCGCAGCATCTTGTCCAGCCCGGGCCGCTCGGCTTTTGCGCCTGAGACGCCCGGATCGTAAAACACCTTATCGCATCCAGCCTTCGCCAGAAGGTCAAGTTGGTGATCGAGTTTTTGATCAGCGGTGGAAACCCGCGCATATCCGATGATGCGCCCGCAAGGCGCGGGCGGTTCTATACTTCTCGGCCAGATTGTCATGGGGACACCTCACAGGTGACAAAAACGAAGGTTTTTGTCCGGCGCTCATAGCGGCATCTCCTTGGGATTGGCCCGGACCCGAAAGTCCCGGTTTCTGCGACTTTTATCATATTTTCTATATTTCTCCATAAAAGAATCAGTTAAAGACAAAATTGTTCCTTTTTGGATGCAGTAATAATAAACAGAAATCGAATTTTATTTGCACTTATGTTGTCTTTATCTTTGAGTAATATTGCACCTCCCGCCCAAGCAGGCACGACCACGGCGGATTTTTTGACATGGGAGCGCAAGGCGCAGGTGTCGTTCTTGCAGGTTGCAATCAGCATGGCAGGGATATTTGCAGCGCAGGTTCGACCCGAACTCGCCCGCTGTATCGACAATTGGTACTTCAAAAGTGACTCGATCACGGATGCTAGAAATGCCGAGATGTTGCGTCAGATGCCGCAATACAAAGCCTTTCACCCCAATGCAGTAGTTCTTGGTTTCATTGAGCAGGCTTGCGGTAAGATCAGTGGTTAGGTTCTCGGCATGGCCGGAATTGATGTCGCAACACTGTCCGAGTTGCGGGTGCGGTCCGCGGCTTCCACGTCAGATATGAACTCGATATTTCGGGGGGTAAGCGAATCTGCTTGTCCCTGCAATTCCTCAATCCGGTCGGTCAGGGTTTCGACCTGCTCTGCTGATGGCGGGGCTTCGTTGTCGGTCAACGCACCTCTGATATCGCCAAGCTCGGTTTCGATGCCGCGCAGTTCGGCCTCGTCGCGGCGGAGGTCTTCAACGCGTTCCAGTTGCGCCAGATATTCTTCATATGTCGGCTCGTCCCCGCGCCAGACAATTCCGGCGGCAAGATTATCACCCACGCGATTGCCGTCTGCGGTGACGATTTCGCCTTTTGCATTTCTGAATACAAGCGTCCCGTCCTCCAGCCGTGCGGCGCGGGATTCCATATCCTTCAATGCGACCTGTTCCCCGGTGATGGTGAGGAGGATTTTTTCCAATGCGACTTGCGTTGCATCTTCCGCCCCGGCCAAAGCTGTCATCGCAGTGTTATGGATGCGGGCGAACTCGGGATCATTGAGAAGCAACCAATCAAGCGTTCTTCGGATGCGCTCAGATACGGAACTCCGTTTCTCGCCCGTAACCGGATCAACGTCACGGTTTTGAATGTGCTTGCGGTATCTACCGACATCCCGATCCGCAATCGCATGTTGCTGGTCGTCAAAATCTTCCGCTGCCGCCTTTACACGGAACAGCTCTGAATAGGTTTCAAATTCGTCTGGGCCTATGCCATCGGGGCGATCCGTCATGATATCGCCCCGTTTGAAAATCCGCGCTTATCTACCGATAAGCCGAAGCGCATGTTGATTGTATCAACATGCGCTGTGTTCAATGTTCTCAACGCACTGCGCCCAAATGGCCCGGCCAATCCCTTGAAATCAAAATACCTTATAAGAAACAAAACCATAGGCAATATTATACCGCGATCCGGCATACAGGCGCAAACTTTGGACTATGACAGATTCCTTGAATGCCGCCGCGAATTCATGGTAGGATAAAGTAGTAATATTTAATACTTTTGGAGATTGAAATTATGCCAATGGTCAAAAAGAGTGTCAGTATCACCGATCAGCAGGAACAATGGATACAGGCGCAAATGCAAACCGGGAACTACGCCACGGACAGCGAGCTTGTCCGCGAGGCTTTGCGCGAAAAACAAATGCGCACCGATGAGATTGAAGCCATTCGTGCAAAACTCATCGCTGCGGAAAAAGGCGGTTTTACCTCCCTGACGGCGGAGCAGATATTGGAAAAGTCCAAAAAAGAGTTACGCCGCAATGGGGAGTTATAAACTCAGCGATCAGGCCGAAGAGGACCTCATCTGCATTCACCAATGGGGTGCGCGCCACCATGGGGAACAGGCGGCGGATGCGTATTATTTTCAGTTTTTCGAGCGTTTTGAAACGCTGGCTGAAAACCCGTATCTTTACCCGGCGGTCGATGACATCCGCGAAGGCTACCGCAGATCGGTTTGCGGCGTTGATGCGATCTACTACCGCGTTACCGATACCGGGGTAGAAATCATGGCGATCCTGCGCCACCAAAACCCGAAAACCGAACTTTGACATCTGGAACGGATTGGCGAGATGACCGGTGATGCACACCATGATCTGGCGCAAAAAGCGCAAATCATTTTTGATCTTACCGCGCTCGGCGTGGAAGACATTGTTCCTGAAAATGTTGTCGATCTGGCCGTTACCTATCTTGATGGCGCAGCGGGATTTTTTTCGGAACGTCTGAATGAAGGCAGCATCACCGAGGCGGCTGTTGATGATACCGAGAAGCTTATAAGCGCCGCACGATTTATCAGCGCTGCGTTATCCGAAAACCCGTTGCAACCGGTCGAATCCCCGGACGGAGAAAAACCCGCCCACGTCATTGGCGCAATTGTCTTGGAAGACATTGCCAATGTTGTCAGATCGTTGAACCTCAATCCCGAGTGGAAAGAATATTACGACGACATGGCGCGGAAGATGGACGAATATGCTGCTTCCCTCAGAAGCAACCCTGAAAACTCGTTCCGCTTTATTTGATCCGGGCGATCATAGCGGGTCTTCCGCCAGTCTTCGAAGAATGTATCCCTGATCAAACCCCTGCGGCGGCCTGAACTTCTTGTTTTTGATCGTTAGCGCTGCCCGGAGCATGATTTCAAAGTAATGTGGCTTGAAATTCTCCCGCGGAATGCCGCCGACCCGCAGCATGTGTTTTCCCATCACTTCGCGCACCAGAACATCGAATTTGAATTGAAGCCTTATTGGACAAGTTGTGCATTTTGTTCCGCGTCTCTGACGGACAAAGGTGAGGACTTTTTGCGAATGATCACCATCGGGTTCAACCCCTCGATATTCGGCAACATATGTTGGTGAGGAATAGACTCTGTCATCCACATAGGCACGGCAATGAAACAGACAATCATAGATTGCGGGCCAAACCGGATCATCCGTAGCGGGAAGCTTGCCCCCGCCCATCCAGCCAGTCAGCATCTCATCTTCCATGAGGCGGTCCCGGAATCTGGAAAACATATCCCTAACGGATCGCTCTGAGCGCCGGACATTCTTGGCGCACGCTGCCGCGCCCAAACCACCCATAAAATCTCCGAGCGCCTGAGCGAATTCTTCTTCGCTGAATTTTGTGTTGCGGCAGTACCGGTTTTTGCGTTGATATTTTCGCGGCACGTCAATCTCGCCTTCGGGGGGAATATTCTTCCTGAGATACCGTAGAGCGTTTTCAATTCCCATAAAGCAGATAACGTCACCGGCATAGCAAAGGTCAGCGCTGACTTTCGACTTGAAGAGCAAAACAAACTCCCGAGACGAAAGGACCGACAATGAAACTCTGCCTGAATTGCCTGATGCGCGGATATTGCCGCCGCCTGTTTATCGCGGTTACAACCGATGATGAGCTGGATAATTCCGACTATATTCGCGACCTTCGCGGATTCGCCCATTCGCTGAATTTCAATGATGAAGACTGGCACGAATTTCTGACTGAGCTTTACCGCGACTTTCCCGGCTGGATCATGGATGAGGACGGAGCGGAAGTCTTTCTCAACATGGAAGAATTCGAGCGCCCGTCGATCCGTGAGTGGTTTCGCGATTTTTGCTGCAAGGAAGTTCCGGGACATGTGATACCGCATGTCCGCATAGAGGCGCGGGAACGCGCCCGCATTCTGGCAACCATCTTGCGGGCCAGCTTCCCTATTGAAACGCGGCTTTGGGGCCTGCGGGCGGATAACGATAACAATCCGCAATAATCAGGTTTACCTGAACTATCACCCGGAAACCGATCCGGGCTGGCGTATAAGGGCATCACCGGGGGGCGCGGAGCCTTCGGGTTTCACAGACAGTTTCAACAAATGATGAGCAACGGCGGGCCGTGTTTTGCGGCGCGGCGGGAAAGGAGATGCGCGACGAACAATTCAAATCCGATGTTTCAAAGATCAATGGACGGTCTGACCAATATGCTCGCGACGATCGCAGCAGTGATGATTACGCCTTTTGCCAATTCACTCACTGTCAATTGGGCAACCGGGACTTTCATTGATGTTTACGGAGCGGACTTCGCCGGACTGTTCAGGATGGCGTGGTTCTGCATCACAGGGGCCGCCGTGTTCTTTGCGGCACGTGCCGGGCTGGCCATTGCGCTGGGGCTTCTCAGCACATGGGCGGTCATGCGCTTTGGCCTCCTGCCAATCTGATCCCAACCCAAAAAGGAGAACACAAATGGCATTTAAGAAAACCGGTGATTTGTATGAAAAGAAAACCAACTGGCTTGGCATTATCGCCGCAATTCTGGCGGTTCTGGTCGTGATTGGCATCGCCGCATCATAGACCGCTTCACAACGGGCGGTTCTCGCCAAATGCGGGGATTGCCCCTTTTTCAATCAATCAGATTTGGCCGGGAGGGTGGTTTCACCCGCCCGGCTTTTTTTCGTCTGAAAACAGGAGAAAAAACCAATGAACGGACATGAATTTGCGGGTGATCACAACGCCCGATACCGGTTTGGGAGCGCCGGGTTTGTCGCGCGTTTTGATCTCAAACGCGCCGGAATGTTCAGGGCCGGGCCGGACAGTCTTCTGGTCGGCTTCCGCTCCCGCATCGAAATCTAGGACAGGCCAATGAACGAGAAAACGCGGTCAGCGCATATGCGCTGGTCCACCATGCCGCATGCGCGGATGACAAATGACACCGCGCCGGACCTCACCAGCACATTCGAGACGCAGCGTTGCGCATTCAATGCGCGGCAAATGCGCGATGACGGCAAGAGCGAGGCTGAGCGCAGGAAAGAGGCGTTTAAAGCCAAACGGCGCGGCTCGCAGATGATCAAGAAGGATCGCCCGCGTCCGGCCTTAAAACCCTCGCCGAAACTGGCGCAGGGGCCGGATCGCACCGCCCATAACAATGCGCTGGCCAAAGATCATGCTGAAGCAAGACAGCAGCAAAAGATTGCCCGGCTCAAAACTGCTCGCGCCGCAATGCGCGATGCCCAAGGCCGATAATTCAACCCCCGTCAGCAAAGGAGAAAATGATGGCAGACAGCAACAAACCCGAATTTGTCGTGCGTGACGGCGCGCTCAAAGCCACTATCTGGGAAAACCGGGGCGAAAAACGCGATTACCATACCGTGACGTTCGCCAAGACCTACGAAGACCCGGACGGCAACCTCAAGGACACCAACACATTCTATCAATCGGAGCTACTGCGCATCGCTGAGCTTGGCCGTGAGACTTACGGCATGATCAACGATCTCAAACGCGAGCTGGCACAATCGCGAGGCCAAAACGGCGAAGACCGTGAAGCCTTCCGCCGCCAGCGCAGAGGCGGGCCGGAGGCGCAACCCGATCATGACCGGGATTACAAAAACGGTCGCTAAACTATTATTATCGCAAACAAATTCCTCTTGACAGAATATAAAAAATGAATAACGATGTTCACTATATGTTCTGTAAATGAAAGGGGAATTGAACATGAAAGAACCATAGTAAAGAAAGGAAAACAAACCGGTGAGCCGAGACAACAACAATTGCAAAAAGGACATTGAGAACGAGGCAATAAAACAGGGCATCATGCCCGAAGACATCAAAATCGATACGAAGCGTATCCTTGCCCGGCCAATCGTCACAGTCGATTATGATCTCTACGCGCAGTATCTTGATGACGCCGATATAAGCGAAGATGACAAGCATGAATTGATCCAGATGATCTGGAACATTATCTTCGAATTCGCCTCGCTCGGCTTTGACATCCACCCCTTGCAGCAAATCGAAGGTGCTTGTGGACAGAAGTCCAAAACCGGCGAATTCCGCCCGCAAGAGCCGGGCGATGCGGTAGAATTAGAACATCAATTTTCAAACCAGTAATTTTTAAGCCTCCCGGCCAGCCGGGGCGCAGGAAGGAGTCAAACATGTTGGCAGAAAACGAGGTTTTTGATCCTCACAAGAAAGCGGTGATTTATTGCCGCGTCTCCAGCAAGAAGCAAACGGCGGATGGTTCGGGACTGGATACGCAGGAATACCGCTGCCGAAAATACGCAGCGGAAAAAGGGTATGTCGTCGAGGAAGTCTTTCCCGATGATGTCAGCGGTGGCGGCGATTTCATGAACAGGCCCGGTATGGTCTCGCTGCTGGCCTATCTGGATGCCAATCCCTTTGAAAACTATGTTGTCATCTTCGACGATCTCAAGCGTTATGCCCGCGATACGGAATTCCATCTTGCCCTTCGCCGCGAGATGGCGGCGCGAAACGCCACGCGCGAGTGCCTGAATTTCAGGTTCGAAAATTCACCCGAGGGCGAGTTCGTTGAGACGATCTTTGCCGCCCAAGCGCAATTGGAGCGCCAGCAAAACCGGCGGCAGGTGCTGCAAAAAATGAAAGCACGTGTCGAGCAGGGGTTTTGGGTCAAGAAAGCTCCGATTGGGTACATATACGTCAAATCGCCACGCGGCGGAAAAGAGCTTGTCTGGAGCGAGCCATTGGCAAGCATCGTGCGTGAGGCGCTTGAGGGGTTCGCCTCAGGCCGCTTTGCTTCACAAACCGAGGTGCAGAGATTTTTGGAACGCCAGCCCGATTATCCAAAAGATATGCCAAACGGCAAACTCCGTCCGCAGACCGTCCCCCGCCTCCTGCGCAAGCCGGTCTATGCCGGTTACGTCTTCTCCGAAGAATGGGGCATTTCATTGCGCGAAGGAAAACATGACGGTTTAATCAGCTTCCAGACACACCGCCGCATCATGGAAAAACTGGAGCAAGGTGTTTACGCACCTGCCCGCAAGGATATTCGCAAAGAATTCCCGCTCCGTGGTGCTGTCTCCTGCGCCATGTGCTGCTCACCGCTCACAGCGGCATGGTCCAAGGGAAAAACCGCGAAACACGCTTATTATCGCTGCTACAACAGGGATTGCGGTGTGTACGGCAAAAGCATCCGGCGCGACAAGATCGAAGGCGATTTTGAAGCGCTATTATCCAGCATGCAGCCAAGCGACAAACTGGGTGCGATGGCCGCTCACATGTTCCGCGATTGCTGGAAGCTTCTCGGTGGTCAGGCGCAAGGCGCGACAGATGCGCTCAAAGCCAAGATCATGGAGACAGAAGACAATATTTCGGGGCTTGTAGACCGGGCTGTCACCGCCACAAATCCTCGGGTCATTGCCGCCTATGAAAGGAACATCGGTGAGCTAGAAAAAGAGAAATTGCTGCTGATGGAAAAACTGCGAAATCCGGGCCGAACAAAACACACCTTCGACGAATTGTTTGAACTCGCCCTTAAGTTCCTTACAAACCCTTATAAGCTCTGGGTTACAGGCGATTTGGCAATGCGCAAAATTGTGCTCAGGCTGGCGTTTTCGGGACATCTTCAATACTGCCGCGATACCGGCTTTTTGAACCCCAAAACTGCCTTGCCTTTCAGGGCCTTAGGTGCTGATTCACCACTGCTGGAAGGTCATGGTGCTGCCGGGGAGATTCGAACTCCCGACCTCTCCCTTACCAAGGGAGTGCTCTACCCCTGAGCTACGGCAGCCAATGGTCCAGATTGCGCGCCTTCTGGCATATCGCTGTCCGGGTTGCAAGCCGCTTGCCCACCATTTGCTCCTGCCCCCTTTCAGTCACGCAAATGTCGTGCAATGGTCAGGTTTAAGCAATAAAAGTCGGTCCGTTGAGCAGGAAGAGCGATGAAGGACAAGCCGGAAATACCTGGCAAGCAGGCAAAAGACGAGCGCAAGGCGAAGCTTGCCGCCGAATTGCGGGCCAATTTGATGAAACGCAAAGCCCAGTCGCGTCAGCGGCAAAAGGCGATGCCAGAGGGAAACGCCAGCAAGTAAACCGGCCCTCCAGCGCCCATGCTCTTGAACCGGCTCCCATGATTTCCTAAACGGGCTCTTTTGTTGGGCGCGTTTTCGGCAGTTGCATAGTGACCGGGCAGCACGCCAGCCCGGAAAGACGGATTTAACACAGGACAATCCATGGACAGGATCTCCATAACAGGCGGCAACGAGCTGCAAGGCACAATCCCCATTTCAGGGGCGAAGAACGCCGCCCTGCCACTGATGATTGCCTCGCTTTTAACCGACGACACACTGACGCTGGAAAACGTGCCACATCTGGCTGATGTCGAACAATTGACCCGCATTCTGGGCAATCACGGCACCGACTATTCGGTCAATGGCCGCAGACTAAAACAGGATCAGGGCTATTCGCGCACGGTCAATTTCTCCGCCCGCAATATTGTCGACACCACCGCACCCTATGAGCTCGTCTCGAAAATGCGCGCCAGTTTCTGGGTCATCGGCCCACTGCTTGCCCGCACAGGTCAGGCACGCGTCTCGCTGCCCGGCGGTTGCGCCATCGGAACAAGACCGGTCGATCTGTTTATCGAAGGATTGCAGGCGCTCGGTGCCAATATCGACATCGACAATGGCTATGTGCAGGCGACCGCACCATCGGGCGGCCTGATCGGCAATCGGTACATTTTCCCCAAGATATCCGTTGGCGCCACCCATGTGATGCTGATGGCCGCTGCGCTGGCCAATGGCGAAACCATCATCGAGAATGCAGCCTGCGAACCGGAAGTCGCCAATCTTGCCGATTGCCTGAATGCCATGGGCGCGGACATTGAAGGCGCAGGCACGCCAACGATCAGCATTTCCGGCGTCCAGGCGCTGCATGGCGCCCGCCACGCGGTCATTCCAGATCGCATCGAAACCGGGACCTATGCCATGGCGGTGGCAATGACAGGCGGCGATGTTCTGCTGACCGGAGCCAAGCCGGAACTACTGCAAAACGCGCTTGACGTGATTGCGAAAACCGGCGCTGACATTTCGTCCGGCAAGGATGGCATCCGCGTCACCCGCAAAAGCGGCGATATTCAACCTGTCGATATCGAGACGGCCCCCTTCCCTGGCTTTCCGACGGATCTACAGGCGCAGTTCATGGGCCTGATGACCCGCGCTGCCGGACAATCGCGGATCACCGAAACGATCTTCGAAAACCGCTTCATGCACGTGCAGGAACTGGCCCGCCTCGGCGCCCACATTGCACTGGATGGCCAAACCGCAGTCGTAGATGGCGTCGGACAGCTCAAAGGTGCGCCCGTAATGGCAACCGATCTGCGCGCATCGGTTTCTCTGGTGATCGCCGCACTGGCCGCCGAGGGAGAGACCATCGTCAATCGCGTCTATCATCTCGATCGCGGCTTTGAACGGCTTGAGGAAAAACTGTCTGGATGCGGCGCCAAAATCGAACGCGTGTCTGATTAGAGCGTATTGAGGCTTTTTACGCATATCCGATCGGAAATTCGGCTTCGGTCACGTGTTGCACTGCGGCATAAGACAGCCTAACAAAGTCTGTGTTAAAAATTGCAACCCGTTGATGAGCCGCCATGAAAACCCTCCGCCTTGCAGCCCTGGATGAGGAAGACCTTAAAATCGTATCCGCCCATGTGCAGGACGCGCTGTTGAAGGTTGGCGACATCAGCTTTGATGCAAAGTCAGGCCGGCTTTTGCTGCCGGTAAACCGCTTTGCCTGGGAAGTAAAAAAGAGGCTGTTCCGGCGCAACAATGAACGCCGCAACGCCGTTTTGCAGATCGACCGGGTGACCGGGATGAAATCCGCCGGTTTCGACCGCGCCGGCAAGGATGAGATTCTGTCCCTGCTGGCGATACGCTTTGAGCAGGCTACACCCCCGTCGGGCATAATCGAGATCGTGTTTGCCGGCGCGGCAGCCATCAGACTTGAGGTGGAATGCATCGAGGCGCGGCTCACCGACCTGGGTGCGGCATGGCAGGCCTCTTCCCGCCCCAGTCATTTGGCATGAACGGGGCACGCTGATCATGCCAATTCGCCTCGACAACCAGTCGCCTAATTTCAACGCAGGCTTTGCAGCCCTGCTCGACGCCAAGCGCGAAACCGCGGCCAATGTCGATGGCGAGGCCGCCAAAATCATTGCTGAAATCCGCCAGGGCGGCGACAGCGCATTGGCTGATTACACCAGAAAACTGGACCGGCTCGATTTTTCAGAAACGCCGATGGCGGTCACCGGAGACGACATCGATGAAGCCTGCCGACAGGTGGATGGGACAACATTCGACGCGCTGAAGATGGCCCGCGATCGGATCGAAACCCATCATGCCAGGCAGCGGCCTGAAGATCACCGCTATGTCGACGGGTTGGGTGTCGAGCTTGGATGGCAATGGACCGCAGTGGAATCGGCCGGGCTTTATGTCCCAGGCGGCACCGCCAGCTACCCGAGTTCGGTGCTGATGAACGCCATACCGGCACGGGTGGCAGGCGTCGAACGCATCGTCATGGCCGTACCGGCGCCGGATGGCCGGCTGAACCCGCTGGTGCTCGCCGCGGCAAAATTGTGTGAAATAGACGAAATCTACCGTATTGGCGGCGCGCAGGCCATTGCCGCACTCGCCTATGGCACGGAAACAATCAGCCCGGTATCGAAGATCACCGGCCCGGGCAATGCCTGGGTGGCGGCGGCAAAACGTCAGGTTTTCGGCACCGTCGGCATTGACATGATTGCCGGCCCCTCCGAGGTGCTGATCATTGCCGATGCAGGCAATGATCCAGCCTGGATCGCCGCCGACCTTTTGGCGCAGGCCGAGCACGACAAGGCAGCGCAATCCATCCTGATCACCGATGATGCAGAGTTTGCCGACGCGGTTTTGCTTGCGGTCGACACTCAACTGTCCACCCTGCCGCGCGAGCAAACCGCATCGGCCAGCTGGGACGATCATGGCGCCATCATCACCGTCGCCGACATCAAGGACGCAATCCCGCTTGCCAACCAGATTGCCGCAGAGCATTTGGAGCTTGCGCTCGATAATGCCGATGCATTCGTCGGGCAAATCCGCAACGCCGGCGCCATTTTTGTCGGCCGGCACACACCGGAAGTGATCGGCGACTATGTCGGCGGCTCAAATCACGTCCTTCCGACGGCGCACACGGCCCGGTTTTCCTCCGGCCTGTCGGTGCTCGATTTCATGAAGCGGACATCGATCCTGAAACTGAACGCCGATCAGCTTGGCGAGCTGGGCCCGGCAGCAGTCGTTCTGGCCGAGGCCGAAGGATTGCAAGCCCACGCAAATTCGGTCTCGATCCGCATGAACAGGCGCGGGTGACGGGTTATGAGCGCCGGGGAAAACAGCCACCGCCTGATCGATGTTTCACTTGACGAAACCATTGGCAAATCAACGCCGGATGTAGAGCATGAACGGGCGGTCGCCATATTCGATCTTGTCGAGGAAAACAGCTTTAAACCCATGGGCGACGAAACCGGCGGGCCCTACAAGCTCAAACTGTCTCTGGTTGAATCCCGGCTGGTATTTGCCATATCGCGCGAAGACGATACCGCCGTCGTCACCCATATTCTGTCACTGACGCCATTTCGCCGCATCGTAAAAGACTATTTTCTGATCTGCGAGAGCTATTATGAGGCGATCCGTACCTCCACACCGAGCCATATCGAGGCG
Source organism: Rhizobiaceae bacterium (assembly GCA_963669455.1). Classification (GTDB taxonomy): domain Bacteria; phylum Pseudomonadota; class Alphaproteobacteria; order Rhizobiales; family Rhizobiaceae; genus JAWKWH01. Next base: position 1,616,693 of record OY770026.1, on the reverse strand, counting down.
ATCGATATGGGACGGCGCGGCTTGCACAATGAGGGCTCGCAAACGCTCATGGACCGGCTTGGCGGCAAGATCGAGGTTGATTTCGACACCGCACGCAGATTATTCACCCTGGTCTGCGTCCTGCACTGGCGCGGATGATGACCGGGTCGGACGAAAGTCCGGTCGCCGACCGGAAAATGCCCGATTCGATCCTGTTCCTATGCGGCATGAACGCGATCCGCTCACCGATGGCCGAACAGCTGGCGCGAAAACTGCTGCCTGGCCACATCTTCATAGCGTCCGCCGGTGTCCACCCCGGCGCGCGAGATCCGTTCGTCGATGAAGTTCTGGCGGAAATCAGCCTCTCGCTTGGCGACCGGCAGCCCAATGAACTGGATAATATGGACGACACCTATTTCGACCTGATCGTAACCCTTGCGCCGAAAGCTCACCACAGGGCGCTTGAGCTGACAAGCTCTGCGGCATCGATGGTGGAATACTGGCCAACAGCCGATCCGACCACCGTGACCGGCTCCCGCGTCCAGATCCTCGATGCGTATCGCGACGTGCGCGACCGGTTGGAACAGCGGATCAGGCAGCGATTTGTGAGGGATTAAGCGACCAATACGCACGCCACGAACATTCATGTTCACAAAGCAATCTGTTTCCTATAGTTTCCGCGCAAAATCCGGCTTGGCCGGATCAATGCACATCAAACCGAAGGTTAAGGATGCCAAAGGAAGAAGTTCTCGAATTCCCGGGTGTTGTCACGGAATTGTTGCCCAATGCGATGTTCCGGGTCAAACTCGAAAACGAACACGAAATCATCGCACACACTGCGGGCAGGATGCGCAAAAACCGCATTCGCGTGCTGACCGGCGATAAGGTTCTGGTCGAAATGACACCCTACGACCTGACCAAGGGCCGCATCACCTACCGGTTCAAATAAGGAACCTGCCGGGCCCAGAAGCACCAGGCTGCCGGCAGGACATCTTCTCGATTGTGGTAACCTGATCCTATGAGCGCAATTCAAAAGCTTGTTTTAGCATCCGGATCGCCACGGCGCCTGGAATTGCTTCAACAGGCGGGCATTGAACCGGACAATCTCATCCCGGCAGATGTGGATGAGACGCCGGTAAAATCGGAGCATCCCCGCTCGCTGGCCAAGCGTCTGGCCGGGGAAAAAGCAAAAAAAGTATCCGCCAAGCTGCAAGAGCGCGGCGAGAGCGAGAACACATTTGTTCTGGCCGCCGACACCGTGGTGGCCGTCGGCCGCCGTATCCTGCCAAAAGCGGAACTCACGGACGAAGCGGCCAATTGCCTGCGTCTTTTATCCGGCCGCTCGCACCGGGTCTATTCCGGCATTTGTATGATCACGCCAAATGGCGCGGTCAGGCAAAGGCTGGTGGAATCGCGGGTCCGTTTCAAACATCTGTCACGCGAGGAGATGGAAGCCTACCTGGCGTCGGGTGAATGGCGCGGCAAGGCCGGCGCCTATGCTATTCAGGGCCTGGCCGGCACATTCGTGGTCAAGCTCATCGGCTCCTATTCCAATGTGGTTGGCTTGCCCCTTTATGAGACCATCGGGCTGCTGGCCGGCGAAGGGTTTCGTGTACACATCAGCTGGGCCTCAGGACAGTCGGCAGTCTAACAGGAAGGGTGACTGAGACCATGCCAAAGGCTTCAGCCCGGAAAATCGAACCGCTAAGACCGCGCGTCCCCTGCCCTGAATGCGGCAGCGATTCAGCCAGAGCGCACTATCCGTTTTGCTCGGCGCGCTGCAAAAATGTCGACCTCAACCGCTGGCTTTCCGGTGCTTATGTCATTCCCGTAAAGCAGGACGAGGATGAAGACCGCGAGGACTGAACCTCAAAGCGGCCCGACAGACAGGCCGGTTTACGAACATCAAAAACTTCAAATTTCCTGAAGCTTTATCCACCTATTTTAAAGCAGCCTGAACAGACATTGCATACCGCAAGAAAGGCGCAGGCTGAATGGGCGGCCGCTGGCTTGGCGAATTGCTCAGCCGCGAAAAGGGCAAGCCACTTGCAGTAGGCAAAGGCGAATTCTACCGTGCCGGTCAGTTTTTTGCCTATATCGCATGCGGCTCACCAGCATAGGAACCCGGATATGCACCTGATCGACAATCTCCAATATGCCAACTGGTCTGAGAAGATTTTTCGCCAGATGCGCGAAGGCGGTTTGGACGCCGCCCACGTCACGATCGCCTATCATGAGAATTTTCGCGAGACTGTTGCCAATCTCGAAGCGTGGAACCGCTGGTTTGAGCGCTTCCCCGGGCTGATCGTCCAGGCACGAACCGCAGACGACGTGCGCGCCGCCAAAAAGGATGGAAAGACCGCAATCATTTTCGGCTTCCAAAACCCGTCGCCGATCGAGGATGACATAGGGCTCGTCAGCGTATGGCACACGCTTGGCGCCCGCTTCATGCAGCTCAGCTACAACAACCAGTCGCTGCTGGCGACCGGTTGCTATGAGGCAGAAGACCCTGGCATCACCCGTATGGGCCGGCAGGTGATTAAGGAAATGAACCGCGTTGGAATGGTTATCGACATGAGCCATTCAGCAGAACGCTCAACCCTTGACGCCATCGACATTTCGCAGCGTCCAATCGCCATAACCCACGCCAATCCGGCATCCTGGCACAAGGCCGTGCGCAACAAATCAGATACGGTTCTAAGGGCGCTTGCTGAATCCGGCGGCATGCTCGGATTTTCGATGTACCCGCATCACCTGAAAGGCAAGTCCGACTGCACACTCGACAGTTTTTGCGCGATGATCGCGAAAACCGCAGAACTGATGGGCGCAGACAAAATCGGCATCGGCTCCGATCTGTGCCAAGACCAGCCGGATTCGGTGGTGGAATGGATGCGTGTCGGGCGCTGGACCAAAGAAATCGACTACGGTGAAGGGTCTGCCGACAATGCCGGCTTCATGGATCAACCCGGCTGGTTTCGCGACAATCGTGATTTTAAAAACATCGCCAAAGGTCTGGAAACCGTTGGATTCTTGCCAGATGAGATCGCGGGCATCATGGGAGAAAACTGGCTGAATTTCTACGACAGGAGCTTTGGCGCCAAAGAATAATGGATTGACCTGTAATCGGCTTGCGGCTGGATGGTGCAAAAATGAACGGACAATTACCACCCGCTAAAAGGGAGAGGATCAATGACCGGCGCACCGATGGATTCCGATACGGAACCGGGCGGCAAGGCGACCAAAAGCGCATTGGACAAGCCGGAAATCAACGTGTTGCGGTGTGGTTCGATGATCAACTGCCGGGCGACCCGTCAGCCTGGCCACAAGCGACAAAGGAACAAGCAATATGAGCGCCCAAAAGGAACCAGCGGCAAAACTTGCTCTGCGTTCTCCAGACATGGTGATGAAGCTCAAACGTTTGGGCTCGTTTCACCACAGCCGGTTGAGCTTCATGCAAGTCCTGCTTCGAAACCTGAAGCAATACAAATGGGCCTTCGATCGCCCCATCTGGGAGATCGACGCCAAGGGCGTCGGGGTGGCCACCTACAGCGCCACCCGCACCACCGGTAGCCCGCGAACCTATACGCTGGTTGCCTTTGCCCATGACCTGCCGCCCGAAAAACGGTCCGACCGGGTAATTGCCGATGCCTGGGACGCAACCTTCACACTCTTCGATGGGGTGCCAGGCAAGGCCGATATCGAACGCCTGTCGAGAAACGTACCCTTTCAGGAAGCAGGCCGCATCTCGCAAACGGAACTGTCGCTGGCCAGGGCAAACCGCTCCGTCCGTCTGTTTGAGTATGTCGTCGACTGCCTCTCCGGAGGCAGGCAACCGGAACGCCTCGACATAGAACGTGTCGGCTATCTGATGCGAACAACAGCTGTTTACGGCTCGGGGAAATTTGGCGCCGCCGACCGCGACAATTGGGCCGGCCGGCCGGAATTCGCAGGCTCCTTCCGCCCGGAAATGCTGCTGGTCTATCTGGTTCGCGAGTTCACCCTGGATATGGTCGAACATCTGGCAAAGATGCGCTCGCCGGAAACAGCAATTGTGCTCGACCCGGATCTGCGCCGGCGTTTTGGCGTCGGAAACTCCACCGGTTTGGGGATCGCACCCTATCTGATCAACCACCCCTCGCTGCTTCATGCCTGGATTAATGCCCGCGAAACGGCTCTGGCCCGCATCCGCACGCTAGAAACTGCAAACGGCAAAGCCATCGCAAAATTTCAAAACCTTCTCGCCCGCGCCTCGATAAACGCGAAGGAATGGCACACTGAAAGCGAATATCAGGCCGGAGACATTGAGGCGCTGAGACACGATCTGGAAAGAACCGATCGTCATTTGCGGCGCAGTCCCATCAACGGGCATCTTCCCTGGGACAAACTCTATCAATGGGCGGAAAATACGCTGTGCCTTGAGGCGCAGGAGCAGATCGTCTCGCTGATGATCGATGCCCACGGACCGCTGGTCGATGATCTGGCCGAAACCCTGTCGGCAGACGAAGCGGCAGCCCACCGGATAGACGGCTCGATGACCGTCTCGCATCTGCGGCATCTGTTCGAGACGATCTATGGCTGGGCGCTTAGAACCGATTTCAGCGAAAAATCTGCCTGCGCACGCCTTTGGTACACATCGGAAGAAAAGCTCGAACCGAGGCTTGCCGAACGGTTCGAGGAAGATCTCGAAACATGGGAGCAGCCCCTGGCGCCGGGCCGCGATGCGGCTGCAGCCTTTAAGGCGCTCGAAAAATGGAACGGTGACGCCGGCATATGGGAGTTTCTCACCCATCATCCCGAACATCGCCACATCGTGCGCCGGGCGCAGATTACCGAGAAATTTCCCTATGCTGAAATCCGCGACAACACGATAGCCGCTGATATGCTCCCGATTGATCTGCTGCGTTGCAAACTGGCGTTTTTCGGCGCAACCAAATTCGATCCCCGGTCAGATCGCTGGGTACGAATAAACATGTACCAGGGCGCGCCCTTCCCCGATGAACTGGCGGAAACCGACCCTGATGATTTTTGTTATCCGCCTATGGAGGCATGATGAGCTGGTCACTCGGTGAAACGAAAACCCTGGCCGTTAAAGCGGCATCTGGCAGCGGCATGAGCTGGGGCCTGGCAGAAGAGGCCGGCTTTGCCGTTCACTGGTTGCAACGGCGCGGCGCGCCCGGGCTTAGAGCGCTTGCAGCCCTGTTGGAATGGCAGGCAGAAAGCCCCGAAGACTGTTTGCCAATCCGGCATTTCAGCGAGGTCGGCGGGCCGACGGGCGTGCTCAATCCAATTGAGCTCGGCGCAAGGCTGATAGACAAAAACCAATGCAGCGGTTCCGGGCCTGGAAAACTATACCAACCGCTGCTGCTTGCTCCCTTCATCGCAACGGTCGCCTCATCACGCGGGTGCAAGCTGAAATGGGGCGAAGTGTCCATTCTCCTCAATGGCGGCAGCATGCAAACATCGGTTAACCCCGAAGCGCTGTTGACCGGGCATGCCACCTGCTGTGTCAGCGCCATCAACGATGATGCGTTTTCCCCCGGCCGTTTGCACGAAAGAGTGCCTGACAGCGAAGCCGATGCTATCGCAAGACTGGGCTTTTTTGCTGCAAGAACCTATGCACCGGCAACAGAATCCTCACGCCTGGCCGGAGCTGGCGCCGGTCTCAACGACAATGACTGAACAGCCGTAACCTCCCTAAAATCGGGCGCATTGATGGCCAGCACCATCACCCGGCGACAGAGTTCACCCTGCCCCACCCTTGACGCTGATCAGCTGCGGCTTGGCGGTTTCATCGCCATCGCCCCCATCCTTGCCATCAGCACTGGCTTCGGCGGAAGGCTGAGGCGCTTGTGTGGGTTCGAATTCGAGCGTCTCGATCTTGGTGCCGCGCCGGGTAAGTTTTCCGGTGGAAATCTGGATTTGCTCGATATCACGGCCAGCCTGACCAAAATGCGTAGCCAGTTTGGCAACCCGGTCATCAAGCAACGACAGGTCTTTCATGAGCTTCATCACCTCGTCACGAATCAGATGGGCCTGTTCGCGCATGCGTGCATCCTTCAACAGCGCCTGCATCACCTGCACGGACAGCATCAACAATGATGGCGATACGATGACAACACGAGCCTGATGTGCCTTTTGAACCAGGCCCTCAAATTTCTCGTAAATATCGGCAAAGATCGATTCCGATGGCACAAACATAAAGGCCGTATCCTGAGTTTCACCGGGAATCAGATATTTTGTCGAAATAGCATTGATGTGCACCTTAATGTCGCGCTGAAACTGCTGTGCCGCCTGCTTTGCAGCGCCCTCATCACCTGCCGCCGCAGCACGGATGGCATTCCAGCTCTCAAGCGGAAATTTCGCGTCGACAACCAGCAACGGCGCGTCATTTGGCATACGTACCAGACAATCGGGGACATTGCCGTTGGACAGTTTTGCCTGGAATTCATAAGCGCCAATCGGCAGACCATCGGCAATGATCGCCTCCATCCGGTTTTGGCCAAATGCGCCGCGCGTCTGCTTGTTCGACAGGATCGACTGTAGTTCAACCACCTGGTTTGCCAGCGACTGGATATTGTTTTGCGCGGTATCGATCACCGCCAGCCGTTCCTGCAGCCTGGCCAGATTTTCATGGGTCGACTTCGTCTGCTCACTCATGGAATGCCCAAGCCGCGTCGTCATCCCGTCAAGCCGTTCGCCGATAGCCTTGTTGAGATCGGCCTGGCGCGAGCCAAACACCTCCGCCATCGCGCCCATGCGGCCCTGCATCTCGGCCTGGGCCTTTAAAATCTCGGCCATGCGCTCCTCGGCCCGGCGCGCACGCTCCTCCGCCTCCTCGGCAGAAAACCTGCGCGCCCGCGAGGCGCGGATAAGGCCAACCGCCAGCAACAGCACAACAACGGCGCCCACGCACCCAACGGCTAGCAGCGCATCTCCAAGCGTGATTGTCATCGCACCCACACGGGCGACCGGCTCATCAAACAACATTCGGCACTCCTCTCACCCTACGCTATATGATTTCGTAGAAAATACCAGATCAAAACAGGAACAAAATATAGAAAGAAGACCGATTTCAAATGAAATTTGACTGCACCGACATGATTTCCTAGGTGACGGCAATGACGATCATGCCACTTGTGTTACTGCCTGACCCGATATTGCGCGAAGCCTCGAAACCCGTCGAGCGCTTTGATGCTGAACTGCATAAATTTGCCAGCAATATGCTTGAGACCATGTATGAAGCGCCAGGCATCGGTCTGGCTGCAATTCAGGTTGGTGAACCGATCCGTATGCTGGTCGTCGATGTCGCCAAGGATGATCAGCCGAAAAACCCGCGCATTGTCATCAATCCAAAGATCATCAAAATCGGAGATGCCAGTTCCACCTTCGAGGAAGGTTGTCTGTCAATTCCCGACTATTTTGCCGATGTGGAACGCCCGGACACCGTGACGGTGCAATCGCTTGATATCAATGGCAAGGAACAGATGATTGACGCCGACGGCATTTTGGCGACCGTGCTGCAACACGAGATTGACCACTTAAATGGCGTATTGTTCATTGATCACATCTCCAAGCTGAAGCGCGACATGGTGGTCAGAAAGTTCAAGAAGCTGGCGAAAGAGCGTGGCGGCACGCGCTCCACAATTGCCTGATCAAACGAAAAACCGCCCGGCTCATTTCTGAGCGGGCGGCTTCAAAACTAGGCCTTTGCAACAAAGGCGGGCAAGAAAACCCGAACGATCAGTCGGCTGCCTTCAGATTGTCGGCGGACGACTTGCCGGTGCGGCGATCCGCAACGACTTCAAATTCGATCTTCTGGCCGTCATTGAGCGATGCCATGCCGGCACGCTCGACTGCGCTGATATGAACGAAGACATCGTTTCCCCCACCATCAGGCTCAATGAAGCCGTAGCCTTTTTGGCTGTTGAACCACTTAACGGTACCGGTAGTCATAGTCGTGTCCTTTCAAGGAACAGGGTAGAATTTGGACGCTGAACGTCCGCTTTTGTCATCGATGTCTTGGATTAGGGAAGCTTGTTACGCTGTGACATTTCGTCAATTCTCGCGTGGGGCCGTGCCGTAAGGCCGAAACTCGATGCAGCCATGTAGCACCTATTGTCCAAGAAACCAAGATAATAAGATCAAGCTCGCCGGACTATTTTGTAATTTTATTAAGGCATCTTTTATCAAAGCGTCAGGTTTACAGTTACTCAGCCAATTGAATAAACGGAAAAACTCTGATATCAGTGATATCAAGACTTGGAGTTTGTCATGACCGACCTGCTGATCAGAAATCTGCCCCAATCACTGCGCGCCGATCTGGTTCGGCGGGCAAAAAAAACCGGCCAGAGCCTGTCGGAAGAAGCAAAAAACCTGCTGCGAAAAGGGTTAAGCGCAGAGGCATCAGCTGGCGATATCGGCGCCGACCGATCAACTCTCGACGCCATTCGCAGCGCTTTTGGCAGTGATCTTATGCGCGATCATGAGCATGCCGATATGATGGGCGCGATCAACGCCGCACGCAAAGGCTCTGATCGTCCACTGCCTCACTCCAAATGATTGTTCTCGACACGAACGTCATTTCGGAGGCTGGCAAGCGGGAACCGGATAAATCTGTAAGAGACTGGTTCGAAAAACAGGCCCTTGATGAACTCTATCTCTGTTCCCCCGTCATTGCAGAACTTTCCTTCGGCGCCGAAAGAATTTTAAGGCGGGACGGCTCCAGCCGCTATCTGAAAGCGATAGAGCTACTCGTCGAATCCCGCTTTGCCGGGCGAATTCTCGACTTTGATACCCATTGCGCCCTGCTGGCGGGCAGGATCAAGGCTGACAGGGAGACAACAGGCAAACCGGCGCCATTTATGGATTGCATCATCGCCTCGATATGCCAAGCGCATGGCGCGGCACTGGCAACACGAAACATTGATGATTTTGTCGGCCTTGACCTGACACTGATAAACCCGTTTGAAGCAGGCTGAATACTAACACCAGTCAAAGGCCGGTCATGCCGTTTCGTGTCATCTTTATGGGAACGCCTGATTTCGCAGCCAAAACGCTTCAGGCGATAGCTGAAGCAGGCCATGAAATCGTGGCGGTCTATACTCAGCCTCCGCGCCCGGCCGGACGCCGTGGCCTTGCGACAAAAAGCTCGCCTGTTCAACAGCTTGCAGAAAAACTCGGAATCAATGTCAAAACGCCGTTATCGCTGAAAGGCGAGGCCGAGCAATCAACTTTCGCAGCCTTGGATGCAGATGTCGCGGTGGTCGTCGCCTATGGCTTGCTGCTCCCCCGGCAAATATTGCAAGGCACCCGGTTCGGGGCTCTGAACGGCCATGCGTCGGCCCTTCCCCGCTGGCGCGGTGCAGCCCCCATTCAGCGGGCCATCATGGCTGGCGACAATAGTACGGCGATGCAAATCATGAAAATGGACGAAGGCCTCGACACTGGCCCGGTCGCCCTGTCGCAGACGATAATGATCGACCCGGACCAGACGGCCGGCGAATTGCATGACGCATTGGCCGAAGCCGGCTCGACGCTGATGGTCGAGGCGCTGGCCAGACTTGAAGCCGGTTCGCTGGACCTGACGCCGCAACCCGCCGACGGCGCCACCTATGCAAAAAAAATCGACAAGCAAGAAACGCGCATCGATTGGGCCAAACCGGCCAGCGAGGTGCACAACCACATCCGGGGATTGTCCCCTTTGCCCGGTGCCTGGTGCGAGATGGAAATCGGCGGCCGGATCGAACGCGTCAAGATCCTGCGCTCTTCGCTTGAAAACGGCAGCGGAAACCCGGGGGATATTGTGGATGGCGGACTGACGGTCGCCTGCAAGGCCGGGGCAATAAAACCGGTGCGGCTGCAAAAAGCTGGCGGCAAACCACTTGGTTGGGATGAATTCCGTCGCGGATCGTCTGTTACAAGAGTGTTTTGAGCCCATGCCACGCTATCGCATCACGGTCGAATATGACGGCACCGCCTATTCCGGCTGGCAGCTGCAATCCGGCCAGCACACCGTTCAGGCCGCGATTGAGACCGCGATCGAAGCTTTTTGCGGTGAAAAGGCAAGGCCGGGCGTCGCCGGGCGCACCGATGCCGGCGTCCACGCAACCGGACAGGTCGCCCATTTCGATCTGGCACGCGACTGGCCGGCTCAAACGGTCGCCAACGCCATCAATGCAAAACTGCGCCTTGCTGGCGAGACGGTCGTTATCTTGGATGCAGCCTGCGTTGCCAAAGATTTCGATGCGCGGTTTTCGGCCAGGGGCCGTCACTATCGCTACCGCATCATCAATCGCTTGCCGCCCCTGGCAATCGAACGGAAACAGGCCTGGTGGATCAAGCAGCATCTGGATGAAGAGGCGATGCAAAAAGCCGCCGACCGGTTGATCGGCACCCATGATTTCACCACGTTCCGCTCAACGCACTGCCAGGCCAAAAGCCCGGTCAAAACGCTTGACCGCCTCGACGTGACACGCAATGGCGATCTGATCGAGATATGGGCCTCGGCCCGCTCGTTTTTGCACAATCAGGTTCGTTCCTTCGCGGGAACCTTGAAAATGGCCGGGGACGGCTCCTGGTCAGCCGATGATGTTCAGGCGGCGCTTGAGGCGAAAGATCGAACCGCCTGCGGACCTGTCGCGCCGCCACATGGGCTTTATCTCGTCGGTGTGGATTATGATTGACCGCCAAAAACTATCGACACGCCCAGAAAACCCCGCACCGAATAGAAGACGAACATTTCCGCAAACAACATACCGGCGAACAAAAGCGTTGCCGCCCAGGCGCCCTTTTGCAAGACGGCATTAATTAGCCGCCAATAGAGCACGAGCGCCACAACCAACAAAACGATCAACACAAGCGCAAGAACAGTATCATACTCCTCAATGCCAGCCAGATCGATCAGGGATATCGGCAATAGCAACCAGTTCAGTAGCACCGCCGCCCAATTGCTGGCTATCACGTAATGCACGAATCTATCACCGATTCCCAACGGACCGGCAACGATTGCAAGCACAGCGATAGGCACCAGCCAGGTTGTGAGATCGGCAATGGCCAGCCGCAATACGATTGTGCCGCGCGTACCAAGTCCATCCGTTGCCAGCGCCAGTTCGTTTGTAGCAGCCACCCAGTCGACGGCGAAAACCGGCACCACCAGAACAATCGCAAAAAACGAATTCCAAAAACCGTCACTGGAAATGTCGAGCTGATCAAGGCCATCAGGGCGCCCCGTCATCATCCGCCAGGTGCCGGTCAGATATTGTTGAATTTCATCAAAAGACGGTATTGCCACTTGCCTATGCCTATCTAGATGCCGCAAACCAGTCGGCAATGAAGCGCTGGTAGATCGCGGTTAGCGTCTCAAGATCGGCCACCGCCACCCGCTCATCGACCATGTGCATGGTCTTTCCGACAAGCCCGAATTCGACCACCGGACAATAGTCCTTGATAAAGCGGGCATCGGACGTGCCGCCCGATGTCGAAAGTGCCGGCATGTTGCCCGAAACCTGTTCGATCGACCTGGCAAGCGTACCCGTCAGCAGGTCATCAGCCGTCAGAAACACCGGACTGGGACGCTCACGCCAGCTCAACACATAGTCGATCGGATGGGTCCTACCGGGTCTTAACCGCCTTTGCCTGGCGGCAGATTGCAGCCGGGTTTCAATTTCGGTCATCACCGTCTCGACGGTCCAAAGATCATTGAACCTGATGTTGAAAAACGCCCTTGCTTCACCGGGTATCACATTGGTTGCCTCATTGCCGGTGTCAATACTGGTCACTTCCATATTGGAGGCCTGAAACTCGTCCGTGCCGCGGTCAAATCCCGGATATAGCAACGCTTCGCTCAGCATGATCAACCCGCGAACAGGATTATCCGCAAGATGCGGATAGGCCACATGGCCCTGCCTGCCACGCACGGTAATCGTCCCCGACAGCGATCCCCGGCGCCCGATCTTGATCATATCCCCCAATGTTTCCGGACTGGTCGGCTCCCCAACCAGCGCGGCATCCCAGCACTCGCCTTTCGCCGCAGCCCATTTAAGCAGCTTGACCGTGCCGTTGATCCCCGGCCCCTCTTCATCTCCAGTGATCAACAAAGACACCGATCCCGGCAGGCCGCCATCTTCCTGAATATGGCGCGCCAATGCGGCGACAAAACACGCTATACCGCCCTTCATGTCGGTGGTGCCGCGGCCGAACATGTCACCACCGGCGATTTCAGCGGCAAATGGCGGATGCGACCACGCGGCCTCATCACCAACCGGCACGACATCGGTATGCCCGGCAAACATCAGATGGGGTCCGCTGTCGCCAAGCCTGGCATAGAGATTATCAACGTCTGCCGACCCGTCTTCGCTAAAAATCTTCCGCTCGCAGTTAAAACCGAGCGGCGCGATCATCGCCTCCAGAACACCAAGCGCACCGGCATCCTCAGGCGTTACCGACGGGCAGCGTATGAGACTTACAAGATTAGCGACTGGATCAACAGGCAGGCTCATACCGTGAGCATCTAGCCGAAAGGTCAAAGCCCGTAAACCGTCTGCAACCCGTTAGCAGTGCCAGCACAATTGCGAACCAAGCTGAATGCCGCTAGAAGGCGCAAGATTTTAGCGTTCCGGATCAGCAACATGACAGACATGACAACCGCAAAAACCGCCGAAGACCAGGCCCGGCTGCTGTCGGCCGCCCTGCCCTTCATGCAGCGCTATGAAAACAAGACGGTTGTTGTCAAATATGGCGGCCACGCCATGGGCGATGCTGAACTCGGCCGCGCCTTTGCCCGCGATATCGCATTGTTGAAACAGTCGGGCGTAAACCCGATTGTCGTCCATGGCGGCGGGCCGCAAATCGGCGCGATGCTGACCAAGATGGGCATCGAATCGAAATTCGAAGGCGGGCTGAGGGTCACCGACCAAAAGACGGTGGAGATCGTCGAGATGGTGCTCGCCGGCTCCATCAACAAGGAGATTGTCACGCTGATCAACGCGACAGGCGAATGGGCAATCGGCCTGTGCGGTAAGGATGGCAATATGGTGTTTGCCGAAAAGGCGCACAAAACCATCACCGATCCGGATTCAAACATCGAGCGCATTCTCGATCTGGGCTTTGTCGGCGAACCGGTCGAGGTCGACCGCACATTGCTGGATTTGCTGGCGCACTCCGAAATGATCCCCGTCATCGCGCCGGTGGCGCCGGGCCGTGACGGCCACACATACAATATCAATGCAGACACGTTTTCCGGCGCCATCGCCGGCGCGCTGAAGGCGACCCGCCTGTTGTTTCTGACCGACGTACCGGGCGTTCTCGACAGGCAGGGAAAGCTGATCGATGAATTGTCGGTCTCCGATGCAAAAGCGCTGATCGCCGACGAGACGATTTCCGGCGGCATGATCCCCAAGGTCGAGACCTGTATTGAGGCAATCGCCCGCGGCGTGGAAGGTGTGGTGATCTTGAACGGCAAGACGCCACATGCCGTTTTGCTGGAACTGTTCACCGAACACGGTGCCGGCACGCTGATCATTCCCTGAGGCTTTTAGAGCGTGTCTTGCTTAAATGGAATCGTTTGAGCGCAGGGTATTTGTGTCCTGGCCCCCCTCTCGGCGGCGCTTCGCTTGCCTGCCGGGTCAACGAGGAGCGTGACGCGACGCGGGTGCACACCCGTTAGCGTCGCGCGACGACACCCAGGGCGCAAAGAACCTGTGGCGTTTTGCGGCTTCTTTGGCCCGCAACAACGCCTTGATCCGCTTGGAGCAATCGAGGCATTATTCGCTATACGGCCTGCGGCCGGGCGAAAATGCCCTGGCTGAAACGATTTGGTTTTGCTATTCTCTTTCAATACTTCAACCTCACCTGCTTGGAGGTCTTTTTCACGGACAGTGTCGTCAAAATCCTCGCACGATCGTCTGATCGCACTCCGGTGTTTTCCTAACTGCCGCAAAAAATCCTCTCCATCAAACTGATCCCATTTAAACAAGACGCGCTCTAGCCCGTCAGCAGCAGCACCACGATACCGGCGACGATCAAAAGGCAGCCCATTGCTTCCAGCCGGTTGATCTTTTCCTTGAAGATGAACACCGACGAGGCGAAGGTGAAGATCATTTCGATCTGCGCCAGCGCCTTGACGATCGCCGCCTGTTGCAGCGTAATCGCCATGAACCAGCCAAATGACGCCGTCGCCCCGGCAATGCCGACAATCAGCCCGGCTTTCCAGGCCTTCGCAACCCGCCTGATTTCGGCCCGGTCGGTTACCAGCATCCAGATAAGCATGATTGCCGCCTGAAACACGATGACCACAGCTAGGGTCACCGCCGCCTGCATCATGAAATTCGGCCCGCCAAGCGCCAGCGACGCTGCCCGGTAGGCCACCGCGGCAATGCCGAACAAGGTGCCAGACGCAAGGCCGATAAGCGCGGTCGGGCTGAGAACGGAGGTTAAAAGCGACTTTGCGTTGACCGCCATGCGCGCAACCGAAATCAGCATCACCCCAACCACGCTGATCACGATGGCCAGCAATGCGCCGGATGAGGCTTTTTCGGACAAAAACACCAGCCCGAAAATGGCCGCCTGCGCCGGTTCGGTGCGCGAATAGGCCGTCCCGACGGCAAAATTGCGAAACGAGAACAGATAGACCAGCAAAAACGTCGCCGCGATCTGCGCGACACCGCCAATCAGCGCCCAGACGGTAAAAACACTATTCGGTTCCGGCAAGGGATATCCAGCGCCAAAGTGAAGCCCCAGAACGAACAAAATCGCCAGCGGCACACCGAAGCCGAAGCGCACGAATGTCGCCCCGGTGGTGCCCATGACACCTTTGAGGTGCTTTTGCATCGCCGAGCGCACATTTTGCAAAAAGGCAGCAGCAATGGTGATCGCTATCCACAATTCCATCTGCAAGAGGTTCCCATATGGATGGCTAGAGCATTTTCAGCAAAAGTTGCAGACTTTTGCGCTCGCGAAAATGCGCCAAAACAATAGCTTAGAGCATTTTTCGCTCAAACAGAATCACATGTGCGAAAAATGCTTCAATGGTTCCAAGCCGATAATGGCGTTGCCGCAGTTCCAAGCAACCGCAAAACGCCCCAGATGACGAGGCGTCCTGTGGACGGATCATCCAATTACTCCCATTGGCCAGATAAGTGCAACAATACCGCTGCAAGCCGGCATTTCAGGGAGCGGCCCCATCCGGCCACATCTTGGCCAACGAAAGCAGCCAAGGTGACGTTGACCAGCACCCGAACCCAAGCGTTTCAAACAAACCACCAGCCGGCTTGCGCCCAGAAAAATTCATGCAATAAGAGCACATGACAAATTTGCCCGATCCCAAGCACTTCACCCACATCACCGATTGGGTCTTCGATCTCGACAACACGCTTTATCCGCACCACACTAATCTGTTTGCCCAGATCGATATCCGGATGACAGCCTATGTGTCTGAACTTTTGCAATTACCCCGCGAAGAAGCCCGCAAGGTGCAAAAGCAGCTTTATCTGGAATACGGCACCACGATGCGCGGCCTGATGGAGCTTCACGGCATCGACCCCGACGATTTTCTGCAAAAAGCGCACGATATTGACTATTCCTGGCTGGCACCCGACCCGGCGCTCGGCAAAATGATCAAAGCGCTTCCCGGACGCCGGTTCATCTTCACAAACGGCAGCCGCAACCACGCTGAAAGCACGGCGCGACAGCTTGGAATCCTCGATCATTTTGACGATATTTTCGACGTGATCGCCGCCGATCTGGTGCCCAAACCGGCAAGGGAGACCTATGACAAATTCCTTGGATTACACCGGGTCGACGCTGCCAATGCCGTGATGTTTGAGGATCTGGCGCGCAATCTGACCGTGCCAAAGAAGCTGGGCATGAAGACGGTATTGATCGTACCGCGAAATTTCGAGCCGACATTCTCGGAAATATGGGAAAGCGATCCCGACAATGAAGACGATGTCGATTATGTCACTGACGACCTGACTGCGTTTTTGAGCTCGATTAACGGAGTGCCAGTCGATTGAAACGCTTCACCTCCGTTGAAGCCCGCATCGATGCTGCTGCCCATGCGGTGCTGGACAAGATGCCTTCAACAGGTATCGCCGGCGCGGCGATGGAGTTTTTGGTATTTGGCCTCAAACAGGCCTGGGCCTGTCTTTTCGGTGGGGCGATGCTGGGACTGATAATCCTGACCCGCTATTTCTGGCCCGATGATATCGCCATCGCACGCTATGATTTCCTGTTCATTGCAGCACTCGCCATCCAAATCGCAATGCTGGTCCTGAAACTCGAAACCCTGTCGGAAGCAAAGGTCATCTTGATCTTCCACGTGGTGGGAACCGCCATGGAAATATTCAAAACCCACGTCGGATCATGGGTTTACCCGGAAGAAAACATGTTGAGGATTGCCGCCGTGCCTCTGTTTTCCGGCTTCATGTATGCCGCGGTCGGCTCCTACATAGCCCGCATCACGCGCATCTTCGACATCCGCTACACGCATTACCCGTCCATTCCGTTGACCGTGCTCCTTTGCGCTGCGATCTACGTCAATTTCTTTTCCCATCACTACCTGCCGGACATCCGCCTGATATTGTTTGCCGCGACGGGACTGCTGTTCTGGCGCACATTTGTCCACTACCGCGTCTTCCGCTTTCGCCATCGCATGCCGCTATTGGTTGGGTTTCTTCTGGTCGCATTCTTTATCTGGCTTGCTGAAAATATCGGAACCTATTCACGCGCATGGCTCTACCCCGGACAGATTGAGGGCTGGGCTCCGGTTTCAATCGCAAAGCTTGGAGCCTGGTACCTGCTGATGATCATATCCTTTGTGCTGGTCACCCTGGTGCACAGACCAAGGCAGATCGAACCCAAAGAACGCTCATCCGCTCAAGACAGCGATCAGCACCCCGGATAACCGTCACGCATCGATATGTCAGGACAAGCCGTAAAACCCGGCGATTTTTCCCCAGGCCTCATCTGCCGTATCGACGAAAGTGATGAGATCGGGATCATCCGGCGAGATCGTTCCCTGCCTGGCCAGGAAATCGAGATCAATGGCGCCCTCCCAAAATGCCCTGCCGAACAGCAGGACCGGCACCCGTTCCATTCGGCCGGTCTGGATTAGCGTCAGCGTCTCGAACAACTCGTCCATGGTGCCAAAGCCACCCGGAAACACGGCAACAGCCTTGGCCCGCATCACAAAATGCATCTTGCGAATGGCAAAATAGTGGAAATTGAAACACAGATCCGGCGTCACATATTCATTGGGCGCCTGCTCATGCGGCAAAACGATATTGAGCCCTATCGACGGCGCGCCAGCATCATTGGCACCGCGATTGCCCGCTTCCATCACACCCGGTCCACCGCCCGTAACCACGACGAATTCGCGGTAGTAGGTTTCAGCCGAATGAACCGAACAGGCATGGGCAAACTTGCGCGCTTCCTCGTAATATTTCGCATTGGCTTGAAGGTTCTCGCGCTGGACGTCGTTTTTGGCCGCCCACGCATCCCCGCCGGGTTCCGGTATTCTTGCGCCGCCGAACATGACCACCGTGGAACAGATACCCCGCTCGGCCAGAAGCATTTCAGGCTTCATCAGTTCGAGCTGCAACCGTACCGGGCGAAGCTCGCGCCGGGTCATGAAGTCATCATCATCCCACGCCAGGCGATATTCAGGCGCCCGTGTTTGCGGTGTATCGGGCACCTGCCGCCAACGCCGCAAATCCTCGTCAGAATGCGGCAGCGGCGTCCAGTCATTGTGATCTTCTGGCTTCATTGCCATCCCATCCTTGCTCTTTGTCGCAAAAGCCGCAGGCATTAACGCCTTCAGCAATTGACCGTCCCATGCGCTTCGCCTAGGTTCCGCGCGATTTTCCAACTGCCTTTCTATCGGCGCACCTCTTAACACCACGCAAACGGAGTTCCGCTCATGTCACCAAAAGACGCAGCAACACTTGAGCAGATCGTAGACAAGGCGTTTGACGAACGCGATCAGGTTTCGGTGGAAACAAAGGGCGAAGTGCGAGATGCCATCGAGACATCGCTGAATCTGCTCGACAGCGGCCAGGCCCGGGTGGCTGAACGGCAGGCCGACGGCAATTGGCACGTCAATCAGTGGCTGAAAAAAGCTGTGCTGTTATCTTTCCGCCTCAACCCGATGGAAATCATCAAGGGCGGCCCGGGCGACGCGGTCTGGTGGGACAAGGTATCGTCCAAATTCGACGGCTGGAGCGCCAATGAATTCGAAAAGGCAGGTTTTCGTGCTGTTCCTCACTGCGTGGTCCGGCGCTCAGCCTATATAGCGCCTGGAGCCGTGCTGATGCCGTCCTTCGTCAATCTCGGTGCCTATGTCGACAGCGGCACCATGGTCGACACCTGGGCCACCGTGGGTTCCTGCGCCCAGATCGGCAAGAATGTCCATCTGTCAGGCGGTGTCGGCATAGGCGGCGTCCTGGAGCCGATGCAGGCCGGCCCGACGATCATCGAGGATAATTGCTTCATCGGCGCACGTTCAGAAGTGGTCGAGGGCTGCATCGTCCGCGAGGGCGCGGTTTTAGGCATGGGCGTATTCATCGGCAAATCGACAAAAATCGTCGACCGGGCCACCGGCGAGGTATTTTACGGCGAGGTACCGCCCTATTCGGTGGTCGTCGCCGGATCGACACCCGGCAAAAACCTGCCCGGCGAAAGCTGGGGTCCATCGCTTTATTGCGCGGTGATCGTCAAGCGCGTCGATGAAAAGACAAGATCGAAGACATCAATCAACGAATTGCTCCGAGATTGATATTTTCACCGACTCAAAACAGGCTATATTGGCTGAAATTGACATTTCACGGCTGAACACAAAGGGCCAACCGGTTTGGACCAGACCCCCTCGCCTAATCCGCCGGATCAACTGATCTGGCTATTCTTCAGATTTGATGGCCGCATAAGCCGTGCGGCCTATTTTCTGGCCGGACTGCTGATAGCGATTATTCAACTGTTCCTGCTTTATCGCCATGTTCTTATCGTCGGGGAAAGTGACCAAAGCACAATCTGGGGGACCGGTTTCTGGACCGTCAACTTCCTGTCACTGTGGTGGGGTTTTGCTCTTGGCGTCAAACGTGTGCACGATTTCGGCAAGCCTGGGACTTTGGCGCTAACGCTGTTCATACCTATCGTAAATCTGATTGCCTTCATCATCTTCTGCCTGTGGCCTGGCGATGGCGGCTCCAACACGTACGGACCCCGAACCAATGCGCGTGGACCGGAATAGACAAAATACCCTATTGCACCATCAACGCCCGTCTGTGATCGCCAAACCAGTCAGTGTCCGCCCGCAGCCACGCCAATGGCATTGCGCAGATCGTCAATGCCAAAACCCTTTTCAGCCGATGTCGCAATCACCTCGGGAAATGCCGCAGCGCGCCGTTTGATCATCTCGAAAGTATCGCCCTTAAGCCTTTCAAGCGCCGGCGCTTTGATCTTGTCGCCTTTGGTCAGCACGATCTGATAGGAGACGGCAACCTTGTCGAGAATATCCATCACTTCCGCGTCGATCGGCTTGATGCCATGACGCGCATCAATCAAAAGGTAGACCCGTTTTAGGGTTACACGACCACGCAGATAGTCGAAAACCAGCGTCGTCCATTGCTCGACATTGGCTTTCGGCGCCTTGGCAAATCCATAGCCCGGCATATCGACAAGCGCCAATGGCGGCAGATCATCGCCAGCACCGCTGAACCCGTCAGGCACGAAATAATTAAGCTCCTGCGTCCGTCCCGGCGTATTTGAGGTTCGTGCCAGTGCCTTTTGGCCGACCAGCGCATTGATCAGCGAGGATTTTCCGACATTGGAGCGACCGGCAAAAGCAATCTCCGGCGGTCCTTCCGGCGGCAGAAACTCCATCGATGGCACGCCGCGGATGAAACGCCAATTGCGCGGAAAGGAAACCACATTCATGCCGCCTGTCCGCTACTCGGCAGGCTGTTTCGGTTTCTTCTTGAGCAATCCCCTAAGATTGTCCCACAGCTCGATCTTGGCGCCGTTGCGCTTCATGATCACGCCCTGCTGGATAATCGACAGGAAATTGTTCCAGGCCCAGTAGATCACCAGTCCGGCCGGGAATGTCGCCAGCATGAAGGTGAACACCACCGGCATCCAGGTAAAGATCATCGCTTGGGTCGGATCCGGTGGCGTCGGGTTCATCCGCATCTGTAGGAACATGGTAATGCCCATCAGAAGCGGCCACACACCGATCAAAAGGAACGCCGGAACATCGTATGGCAACAGGCCAAACAGGTTGAAGATCGATGTCGGGTCCGGTGCCGCAAGATCTTGGATCCAGCCAAAAAACGGCGCATGACGCATTTCGATCGTCACGAACAGCACCTTATAGAGCGCGAAGAAGACCGGGATCTGGATCAGAATCGGCCAGCAGCCGGCAACCGGATTGATCTTCTCCTTCTTGTAGAGCTCCATCATCGCCTGTTGCTGCTTCATCTTGTCATCGGCATATTTTTCCCGGATTTCCAGCATCGCCGGCTGCACCACCTTCATCCGCGCCATCGAGGCGTAGGATTTGTTGGCGAGCGGGAAGAAGACGATCTTGACCAGAACTGTCGTGCCAAGAATGGCCAAGCCGAAATTACCTAAAAGCTTGAACAACCAGTCGATGACATAGAACAGGGGTTTGGTGATGAAATGGAACATACCCCAGTCGATCATCAGTTCAAATTGGCGAATACCACGGCTTTCCTCATAGCCGTCGATCACCGACACCTGCTTTGCGCCGGCAAAGACCAGTGTTTCGACCGACTTGGTTGCACCGGGCTGCACCACAAACTGATCTGCCAGATAGTCGCTTTGAAACCGTCCACCCTCATCATCGAACCAGGAATAGCGCGGTTGAAACGACGTACCCTGTTGCGGCACCAAAGCCACCGCCCAGTATTTGTCGGTAAAACCGAGCCAGCCATCGGACGATTTGCCCGGTTTGACTTCCTTGTCATCGACCAGATCATCATAGTCGATTTCCCGAAGCCCTTTCTCACCGGTGACCCCGATCAACCCCTCATGCAGGATAAAAAATCCGGCGATCTGCGGCGCCTGCAGGCGGGTGATCCGCCCGTAATTGGACATCGCCACCGCCCCGCCGGTGTTATTGGCCACCTCATCCTTGATCGTGAACAGATAGTTGTCATCAATCGAGATTGTGCGGGAGTAATCCAGTCCTGAACCGTTGGAATAGGTAAGCGTGACCGGTGATGTAGGCGTCAAAACCGCATTGGCTGGCGCCTGCCATGTCGTATCGGCATTCGGATAGTTTGTCTTTTTACCTGCGCCAGTAAAACCGACCTCGGCAAAAAATCCTTCCGCGCCACTGACCGGTTCCAATAAGGTGATCTTGTCGGAATCGGCTTCCACTGTCACCCGGTAGTCCTTCAAGATAAGGTCGTCGATCCGGCCTCCGGCCAGATTGATCGAGCCTGACAGTTTTGGTGTATCGATCTTGATGCGAGACGCCTGGGACGCACTGGCGTCGCCTGCGGGCACATTGTTGCCGATTGGCTGGGCCTCCGGCTGCGGAATGGATGGGTTGATCGCCGTTTTATCGGGTCTCTTTACCTCTTCGCGCTCCGCTTCGATGCGCGCTGCTTCCTTTTGTGCCTCGATACGCGGGTTCATGTAGAGAACCTGCCATGCGGTCAAAATGACCACGGACAAGGCAATAGTGATGAAGAAATTGCGATTATTGTCCATCTGTCGTCCCGATCAGCCTTTGCCACGAATGCGCTCGGATAATTCTCGCTTCAAAGCGGCAAACGGCGCTGCGAGAATATCGCGCCGTCCCACAAACACATAGTCATTGCCAGCCGCCATGTCACGAAATGCGTGCGTGCGCACCGCTTCACGGATACGCCGACGGATACGATTGCGCTCCACTGCATTGCCCTGTTTCTTGGTCACGGTTATGCCGCTACGCGCAGGCGCTGCGTCCCCGCGATCCAGAACTTCCAGCAAAAACAGGCGCCCGCGGCGTCTTTCGCCGCGCTGAACGGCCAAAAACTCCGCACGGGTGCGAAGAGTTTTCAAAGCCTGCCGGCTGTGCTCCGGCATTCGAGCAAACCTAGGCCGAAAGCCGTTTACGTCCGCGCGCGCGCCGGTTAGCGAGCACTTTGCGCCCACCTTTGGTGGCAAGACGGGAGCGAAAACCGTGACGGCGTTTGCGCACGAGTTTGGAGGGTTGATATGTACGCTTCATTTATTTTAACACCGCGGCGTGCGGCCCTTCTTGACGTCTGTTTACGGAAACAGGAGCGATCCGCTGCTTGGCACAAGCATTGCAAGCGCCGGACGAAGCCCGAGCGTGTGCGGGCTTATAGAAAGAAGCCCAAAACAAGTCAATCACTGTTGCATGAACCGATCACGAAGGAGTGATACCGTGCGGCACCTGGGTCAAAACCGGGTGAGACATGCCATCGGATACTTGTTCTGCATCAAAACCTCAGCCATGTCAGGGTCTTCTTAACTAGCGGCAGTGTAGTTTGTGCTGTCTAACCCCTGACGGAGATAGAAATGCCACAAGAGGCTGCAGCGACCGAAGTGAGCGAAAAACCAACCAAGATTGCGCGTAAATCCCCCTTCATCCGCTTTGCACCAATCATATTGATTGTTGCAGGCCTGGGGTTTGGCTACGCGAAAGGCTGGCACGAATTCCTGTCGCTTGATTATCTCGTCGACAGCCGCGACATGCTGAAACAGATGGTCGCCGACCGCTATCTTCAAGCCGTTTTCGGCTTCATAGCGGTCTATGCGGTAGCAACCGCTTTCTCCTTTCCCGCCGCCTCGATCCTGACCATTTTCGCCGGATTTCTGTTTGGATGGCTCATCGGCGGTATCGCCGCCATTATCGGCGCCACCATCGGCGCTACGGCAATTTTCGTCGCTGCGCGAACCGCGTTTGGCGATTTTTTGAAGGAAAAGGTAGGCGGCAAGGTCGCCAAATTGGCCAAGGGCTTTGAAAAAGACGCCTTTTCCTATCTCTTCGTGCTGAGGCTGGCGCCCATTTTTCCGTTCTTCGTCATGAATATCGCGCCCGCACTCTTCAACGTGTCATTGCGCGTCTACATCGCCGCAACGTTTCTCGGCATCATTCCAGGCGGCCTGGCCTATGCCTATCTTGGCGAAGGGCTGGACAGCGTCATTGTTTCAGCCGCCGAAGCCGGGCGTGAAGTCACCATCAAGGACATCGTCACAAAGCAAATCGTGATAGCCTTTGCCGTACTGGCGCTTGTTGCCGCCATACCGACTGTCGTAAAAAAGATCCGCGGCAACAAACTGGCCTGACCAGCCCGCAGCAATTGAATACATTGCTTCAACAAGGAAACCTTCACGCGCCATGACGAATGTTCTAACTCCTGACATATGCGTAATCGGCGGCGGTTCGGGGGGATTGTCGATTGCCGCGGCCGCTGCAGCATTCGGTGTCAGCGTCGTTTTGCTGGAAAAAGGCAAGATGGGCGGCGACTGCCTCAACTATGGCTGCGTACCGTCAAAGGCGATTATCGCCGCCGGCAAACAGGCCCATGCTTTGAGAAACGGCGCCAAATTCGGCATTGCCGATGTCGATCCGGACGTTGATTTCAAAGCGGTCAACAAGCACATCAAATCGGTCATCGGCGCCATTGCGCCCAACGATTCCGTCGAGCGCTTCACCGCGCTCGGTGTCAATGTGATCGAACAAGCCGGTCGTTTTGAAGATGCCCGCACGGTTGTGGCCGGCGACACCAAAATCCGCGCCAGACGCGTTGTCGTCGCCACCGGTTCTTCGCCGATGGTTCCGCCGATCCCGGGGCTGGACGAGGTTGACTATTTTACCAACGAAACCATCTTTGACCTGACCCGCAAGCCCGCCCATCTCGTCATCGTCGGCGGTGGCCCGATCGGCATGGAGCTGGCACAGGCCCACCGCAGGCTCGGCTCGCAGGTAACGGTCGTCGAGGCGTTTTCAGCACTTGGAAAAGACGATCCCGAACTTGCCAAAATCGTACTCGACCAGCTCCGCGTCGAAGGCGTCGATATCCGCGAAGGCGCCAAGGTGACCAGGGTCGCCCGCCGCGGCAAAACCGGTGTAACAGTCCACATCGAAACAGAAGACGGTGAAGGCACGATTGCCGGCAGCCATTTGCTGATAGCCGCAGGACGCGCCGCCAATGTCGAAGGGCTTGGCCTGAAGGAAGCCGGCATCGACTATGACCGCAAGGGCATAAACGTGTCCAAATCGCTCAGGACAAGCAATTCACGGGTCTATGCCATCGGCGATGTGACGGGCGGTCTCCAGTTTACCCATGTTGCCGGTTATCAGGCCGGTCTGATGATCCGCGCGATCCTGTTCCGGCTGCCGATCAGCCAGAACCGACAGATCATCCCCTGGTCAACCTATACGGATCCCGAGCTCTCCCATGTCGGCATGAGCGAAGAGGAGGCCCGCAAACAAGGCGGATCGGTCCAGACCCTGCGCTGGCCCTATGCTGAAAACGACCGCGCCCAGGCCGAGCACAAGACCGATGGTCTGATCAAGCTGGTTGTCGGCAAAAAGGGAAAGATTCTCGGCGCCTCCATTGCCGGCGCCAATGCCGGTGAAATGATCAATTTCTGGGCGCTGGCAATCTCCCAGTCAATGACGGTGAAAGACATCGCCGGGTATATTCCGCCCTATCCCACCATGACCGAAATTGGAAAACGCGCCGCAATCACCTATTATGCCGAAGCAACGCGCAAACCGTTCGTTCGCTGGCTTATCGGGTTTTTGAGAAAATTCGGCTAACCCAGCCCGCCGGACGATGAATTCGTTTCGATAAGATGCTGAGAGAACCGGGATTGCAACACACACAACAGCTTCCAGTTGAAACTGCGGTAAAAGACACGCAGAAACAAAAGGATGCACAGCAGCAAAATGTGTCGCTGGCACGCGGGCTATCCGCCCGTCTTCTCCTGCTGACCATCCTGTTCGTCATGATCGCCGAAGTCCTTATTTTTCTGCCGTCTGTGGCTAATTTCCGTGAACGCTGGCTGGAAGAGCGTCTTGGTAGCGCGGCAGCTGCAAGCATCGTTCTGGCCGCCAGCAGCGGTGAGGAACTGCCGAAAGAAATCCGCGACGATGTCCTAAGGGTAATCGGCGCAAAGGCCGTCGCCATACGCGAAAAGGGTACATCACGTTTGCTGGTGGTCGATGATATGCCCACCGCGGTCGATCAGCTGGTCATTGTACGCAAGACAGGGCCGCTGAAAGCCATTGGCATGGCACTTGAAACGCTGTTTACCGGCGGCAGTCAGATCATTCGCGTTGTCGGCACGGTCGGCGACAGCGACAAGGTGTTTGAACTGGTCATCGCAGACACCAATCTGCGCAACGCCATGCTGATCTATTCCCGCAATGTCGCGTTTTTATCCCTGTTGATTTCGCTCATCACGGCCACCTTGGTGTTTTATTCGATCAATCACCTGATGATCCGTCCGATACGCGCGATGACCCGCTCGATGCTGTCATTTGGCGAAGCGCCCGACGATCCGGCAAAAATCATCAAACCGGCAGGCCGGCACGACGAGTTGGGCGTGGCGGAACGCGAACTGGCTGAAATGCAGACCGAACTGCAAAACACGCTCGGCAAGCAGAAAAAACTGGCCGATCTTGGCCTCGCGGTCTCCAAGATCAATCACGACATGCGCAATATTCTGGCCTCCGCCCAGCTGATGTCGGACCGGTTGGCAATTGTCAAAGACCCGTCGGTGCAATCCTTTGCGCCGAAACTGGTTCGCACCATCGACCGCGCTGTCTCCTATACCGAAGGCGTTCTGGCCTACGGCCGCACCCAGGAAGCCCCGCCCTCGCGCCGGCGTCTGCACCTGCATAAACTGGTCGACGAGGTCTATGATGTTCTGGGCTTGGGCAATGCGCCGGCGGTCGAATTCGTCAATGCGGTACCCGCTGATTTCGAAATCGACGCCGATTCCGATCAGCTTTTCCGCGTGCTCAATAATCTGTGCCGCAACGCGGTCCAGGCGATGAGCGCCGGGGATGACGATGCCGCCATCATACGCCGCCTCACCGTATGCGCCGAGCGAACCGGCACTGTTGCAAAAATTATGGTCGAGGATTCCGGGCCGGGGCTGCCTGCCAAGGCGAAGGAAAACCTGTTTACTGCATTTCGCGGATCAGCACGTTCAGGAGGCACCGGGTTGGGGCTGGCCATTTCCCTGGAATTGGTCAAAGCCCATGGCGGCACGCTGGACCTGGTCGAAAGCGACAGCGGCAAGACAGTATTCGCAATCACGATACCCGACCGGCCGGTCGTGCTGGAAGAAGCCCGCACTGCGCTGCGCAAACCGGCTTGACGGCAACGGCCAGACACGATGGGCTATGGCGCGCCATAGCGTTTTCCGTGCAATTTGCTGCCCGCTGGTGCGCGCCCCTGCCGGCGGCACTCAATTTGATGACCAGGGAACAGAATTTCATTCGCCATCGCTTGCTTGTGGCTGGTAAGCGTTGAAGGATAAAGAAAGTGTCTGACATTATTTGGGGCCGGGTTAGACCCTAAGAATGGTCGGTTGTTTCGCTATATTTACGCATTAAGTAATAGGCAGATTTGGAAAGGCCACTAATAATATTGGACTTGAGTGCGGGCATTAAAATATGAAAACCTTCTTCATTAGGTGCAGTGTATTGCGTATAATTATCGGTAGCAATCACCTGCCCTGCCCGGAGTTCATCAAACCCAGTGAAACTATCTTTGTATGTGAAGCTAGTTGGGTGCTGAATCTCTACATTCTCAATAACTTCAAAACTCTGTTCATTCATTCCACGTTGGTGTGCTGTGCCGGTCGCGTCAGGTTGGATTTTAAAAAGCCCATATTCATTGAGAATAGCCTTCAGGACCCCCACTGCAACGTCAATTGAATTTTTTGCAATGTGTTGACCGGCTTCAATTCCAAGAGTCTGGATTCCCTGAGTATTCATCCATTCAACAAAGGTACCTTCAATAATTCCTTTCCAGCCATAAATCTTTGGAATGGGACAGATACGTGTAATGTTTTCAGATCCTGGAAAGCTCACTGTAAAAGGGAGGCTTGTTTCACCACTGGTGGTATGAATATCAATCGCATAGTTCAAATTCAACTTTGGAATAATCTGAGCTAGATATTGTGCGCGTTTTAGATCGCCTGTCGGGTTCGATATCGACAGATTTTTAGCAGAAAACATTCGGTTCATGTCTGATTGTACATACCGCCTGTTCAGCAATGCAGCTTCCGGATTTCCGTCGATGATTACAAGTGATCCACTTAACAATTCATGACATGAGAGGAACTCATTTAGAGCCAGTTTACCGCAGCTTTCATTGCCATGAATATTGCAAATTATGCCTATCCGTGGCCCGGGCCTATGAGATTTTAATTCGACAATGCCATGTCCAAGAATAGCTGTTTCAGTCATCGTTTTGCTTTTGTAAGCTGGTGTCGATAATCGCGAAAACAGTTGCAAGGATATATCCTCCAAACACCAAAAAAATCATGGATGACATTCCAAATGCATCCATGCTGTACCCCGTAATTGCAGGGCCAAATATCTGACCAGCAGCAACAGCAATTGTTGCTATTGCCAGAGCATTAGGACCATCCGCTGCTGTTACACGGCCTCTTATTAAGGCGCTTGCGATGGCGGGTGTAGAGGTTAGTCCAAAACCAATGAGAAGAGCTCCTAAAATTATTGGAATATTTTGTGGTGCGGCCGCTATACCAGCACCAATTGCAGCTACGGCTACAGAGATTGTCATGGCATGTTTTTTGAATTTGCCACTTACAAATATCGGTATCAACAGCGAACCAATTCCCGCCGCCAACGCAAAGGTAAACCATAGAAACCCAGGGGTTATACTCGACGAAGATAGTCTCTTCAAAACATCACTTAAAGCAAAGGTTGCATAGACAAAATAGCTAAAGCCATAGAGGAAATATGAAATTAATAAGCATGTTGACCGCTTTAGCTCACGTGCAGAGCCAAATATAGTTGACGACTCAGAATTTGCATTGTGTTCGTTGTAAGATGGAAAAACACAAAAGAAGCCCAGCAATACGACCAAGGCTGTTGGTGCCGATGACATCCACCACACTATGCGCCATCTTTCAGGGTCAGCTAATGTCCAGCCTGCTAACGGAGATGTTATCATCATCCCGACAGCTACACCTGTCCAAACAAAGCAGCTTGTCATTAATCTGCGCTCAGGTTCGACTGTTTCCATCGTCGACCCAAGAGCAAAAAGAACAGCAAACCCAGTAGCCACACCTAGAAATGCGCGTGATACCGCCAACATTCCAACGGTGTCGACATTCGCCTGGAAGACAAGACCCAAACACACCAATATGTGAGAACCAAGGAATGCGGTCTTCCAGTCATATCGCCGCAAAACAGCAGGAGCCAATAGCGAACCAATCAGATAGCCACCAAGGTGTAATGTAGCAATCATACCGTAGAGACCGAATGATCCGTCTAAGCTTTGCTTCATAGCAGGCAGGGTCAAGCCATAACCTAGTCGAGCAAACCCAATATCAATTGAAAGCGCTAGTGCAGCGACAATTTGAAGAGCGACGTTTTTGCTCTTCATTAGTTGCATTCAGCATCACCTGCGAGCAGTATTTCTTCCACAAATAATTCTGCATCAGCAATTTCGGTGTTCGGTCCAACAAAGGCAGGGCGAATTGCAAATTTTTCATCAATTAAGGCGCTTGAGGGCACACAAATTCCCCAAGATCTAATAGACGTAAGTATCCGATTATTAAGGTTGTTTAATTCTTCATCATCAGTATTCCAGCATTCCAGGTATCTATCGATGATCCTTTCAGCTTGTTGATGCACAATACCAGATATTAAAAGAGACGGGTTTCCGACATCATTTTGATACTCCTCAGCATCTTGTGGTGAGAATTTGTCTTTGTACAAAAACGCTAAGGGTGAAGATCCGAATGAACGGAGATATTGCAGGCGACTTATGGCTTCCAGCAAAGTAGGCGTTGTATTTTTAGGCACCCACCACATTACAACATTGGATTCCAATGCAGGGTAGAACCATTTACGCCGCTTTTTTAGAGTCCATGCATGGCCAGTTTTATAAACCCACTCAGCCATTGCCTCTTTAGATTGCCAAACCGTGAGGTTGATAATTCCATCATCGCCAAGCGGCCTCAAACTTGTAGCTGACTCGGTACCATCAGCAATCAAACGCCAAACAAAACCTTCTTTCGAGTCAGCATCTTCATGGAGTGGGTCTATCGCCTGTTCAAATTCAGCAATCGAGGGATGATCCAGGGGCTCTCTTAGCCAGGCGACATTAAACTGGGCTATATTATGACTCATTACTTCAACCCTTATCTCTGTAAAGGTTTGGCATTTCAGACATAAATTGGTGAAATAGCCTATAGGCCTTGTTCGAATTCCGCAGGGACTCTAGCGCCCCCCTTACATCGTCGATCTGAACATTTTCGATTCCGAAACGAATATAATCATCAACCGTTTTTTGTTCGGAACTTAAATTACAGATAGGCGCAGCTATCTCTGCTTCAAACCTGTCCGTAATACCGAGTAATGCGGTTACCCAGCCTGCGTCACCAATATCTTCCATCCCAAGATTGATTGTTCTGCCCGGGAATGAACTACGAAAAACTTTTTCAACACGATCGGACGAAGTGCCTATATGAACTCCATAGAGCTGTTTTTTCCAAAGTTGATTACATATGTAAAGACGATGGTTGAGGACGGTACCATAAACTGATTGACCTCTATATTTGGGTCGGACAAAGGTCCTTCCCAAAACCGGAATGCCATCTTCAGGAGAATCTTTTGCGACCCGAGGACTAATATTGGCAACGGCAACCGCGTCTTTAACCCCTGCTGTATACGTGTAGTAAATATATATCGTGCTGGGCCGGTCACTGCTTATAATTTCTTGATAGGCGTCCGTAACGTTTTCGATTGGCCTCCGACATAAAATTGGTTGCCATGTATGAGCACATTTTTCTTGCCTCAACTCCAACAACAACGGCGTGATCAATTCATCGCATGGCTGCGTGGTCACATCCAATTTTAGTCGCTGCTGGTTCCAAGACCTGGTCGATATCGGCGCTTCGCTCATAAAGTTCTCAAAGAGCTTTGTGATTGGCCGACGAATGCGCTGAAACCGTATCCTCGTGTTGATTCAACCGACACGTCATGACAGCCGGACTTTCGAAGAAAACTGTTCCATTCATCAGTGTCCAGAATTTTGGCATTCTTAATCAGGTGATGAATGAGGACATTGGATTGTGCATATAACCATTTTGTTGGCGGCACCAAATTGCGGTCATCCTTATTCAAACGGGGCTGCTCCAGAACTAAAGTTCCGCACGTATTTGCTCGATTGTTAATGATAGTTAGGGCCTCTTCGAGTTTCTCTTGGCCATGCGAGAGGAATTCATGAAAATGACAAGAGAAATACAGTACACTTTGGTGGTTATCCAACTTGTCAATCCAGTTTTCCGGGTTGTTGACGTTGCCTAATAACCATTCAATCTGGTTTTCTCCTCTTGCATCAGCCAGCTTACGTGCATCGTCGAGGCTTTCCTGCTTA
Source organism: Rhizobiaceae bacterium (assembly GCA_963669455.1). Classification (GTDB taxonomy): domain Bacteria; phylum Pseudomonadota; class Alphaproteobacteria; order Rhizobiales; family Rhizobiaceae; genus JAWKWH01. Next base: position 1,586,091 of record OY770026.1, on the reverse strand, counting down.
ACATCCAGGCCAACATACTTGAATTCCCCATTGTCTGGGTTCGTAGAAAGTTGCGCCAATAAACCGCTGGTTGGCCCTATTTCGACAATCGCAGTGGCATCCAAAGAGGTGGCTGCTTGCTTTACTGAAGGCCCCAACGGAGCAGCCAATTTGAAGAGGCCATCGGCAGCAAAATTACCTGAGCGTACAAAATCCACTCCGTATTCCAAATTGTTCTTAAGCATTTCACCAAGGTTATTCCATACTGGGCCCCAGGCACCTGTTCTGACATCGAACATATTGTACGATATCTGATCTCCATTCTTCTTGCTGTACCGATCTAGAACCCTGGCTCCAAATTCCGTCAAACGAAATTGTTGTTCTTCATCTTGTTCTAATATGTCACCGACATTTGCCGCATAATCGAGCAAGGTGTGCAAAATCCTTTCATCCAGATTCAAAACTGCCGCAATTTTGTCTGTCTTGACCGGGTTCTGCAATTCCTGAAAAACACCACACTGATTGAGGTGAAAATAGATTTGCACCTCCACATAACGGGTCGCAAGATTATGAAACCATTCTTCAGGTGAGGTGAATTCTGGGGTATCCCGGGGTTCTATCCTGTCGCCCATCACATAGCCCCCACATAGATAAACGAACCACCGCTCTTTTTGCCTGGTTCCACAATGTCACAGTCGGCATCACGCAAAATCGAATGCCATTTATCTTGCGACCGTGGGAGCCCCTGGCCAGAGAGTTGATGAATTATGCGATAATCAAGTCTGCCAAAATGAGACTTTTCACCTTGAACCTTCGCGAAGGTTTCCGGATGAATCTCTTCAACTTCAACTGCCAATAAACGTCGGCCCGGTAGTTTTTGCTTCAATGCTTTGATGACGTCGACAATCGCACCATGGCCTCCCCGCCCGAATTCATGCAACATGTACATGGAGGTAACGAAATCAACTTTTTCAACCAATTCATCATCAATCTGTAGAGGGTCTGGACCAATCTCCGCTTCTATGAATGATAAACGATCCTCTACCCCCCATCGTTGGGCTGTATCTCTTGCCTGCGCAAGTGCCTCAGAGGACATATCGATACCAACCCCATGGTGATCATAGCTTTGTAGAACCCATTGCAGGAGGAAGTCTCCAGTACCACAGCCTAGGTCGAGACAGGTGGTTGCGGAGTTTCCTTGAATGACATCGAAAACATCTGGTATGGTAAATGGGGCTGTTAGATGAGCTGTACCTGCGGCAGCATGTTTGGTTGATCTTTCAAGCGTATTGCTGTTCAGAGGAAAATCCTTTTTCAAGACTGAACCCAAAGCTTCAAGGACAGCGTGGTACCCACCGAGATATACGTTTACTACCCCGCGGGTGTAGACATTGAAGACTCTCTGTCCTTTGGAAGTTAACTCATAATCATCATTGACTTTTACAAAGATCCCACAACCCAAGAGATATTCGCATATTGCGTTAAAAGTGAAGGCATCCAAATTGAGTGCTTCAACAGCATCCAGTTCTTTAAAACGAGAGTGTTGAGAAATATACTCATAGAACCCGGCATCAGACAAGCCTAACAGAATGTGTGACAGTATAGTTTGAGACATCATGTGGCGTGCTTCTACTATAGGATTGATCTCTCCTTTCATTTGATCAATGACAATGGAACCTTCACGCGATAAATCGTAATTTGATTGTGTTGTCATAGTTTATCCTCCGGAACTTCAATTTTGATTTACTCTATATCGCTAACCGATGAAGAAGCGCGATAATGGTGTGAATCCATAAACGGGGGGATACCTAGTATTGGCTTCACAAAAAGCTCCTCATAAGCAGAACGAATTGAGCAATTCTCTTTCAGGCCAAATTTCATGCAAACAATCACTGCATCTCGGATGCTGGCCTCAATTTTATTCCAAAGGGGGTTGAATTCCAGGTTATTACCATTGGCAATCTGCAAACATGTCATAGCAGCGGAAGAACTCGAACTTATGCTGTCAGGTATGACGTCTATGCCCCTGATAAACAGGATATCATTTGCGGCTTTTGTCAGTCCAAAATTTGAAGCTTCAACAACCAAAGGCGCAGCAATCTTTTCCGCTGCTAGCTCATCAACCGTATCTGATCCGGCTGCAAGAAAAACGATATCCGCTGGTTTGCTGTATATCTGATCCCTGCCAAGTTCATCGACATCTACACTTTTGAGGGCACCAATATCAAATACGGTTTTATTTGCTCGTGTACCATTTATAAGTTCCACCAAATTCAAACCGCTTGGACAATACATGCCGGTGTTGATATCGGATATGCCAACTACCCTTGCTCCTCTGGCAGAAGCATGTATGGCGATTCCTTGCGCGACAACACCTGCACCTTGAATGACAATGCTCTTGCCTTTCATTGAAGAGGTCGCCGTTTCAGCTGCGATGACGGCCCCAAGACCGGTCATATCGCTTCTATATCCAGTCAATTCGCGAATCTTGTTGGGGCAGTTGGGATAGGATTTTTGAACAATCCCCATCTGGGGCATGTCGATGGCTCTATACAGGCTATCCAGTAGATCATTCGTAGCGCCCATATCTTTGCCGAGAATCACCGTATGAGAGAGTTGCTCCTCCCAACTATGTGCAATCTGCGCCAGTATATTATGGATATTTGGATGCGAAGGATCACAGGCAATTCCCGCTTTCGCACCCCCTACAGGCAATCCATGAGATGCCAATTTGTAGCTCATGGTTTTTGCAAGATTCTGTACCTGACTGAGAGTAACAGAAGGATCAAAGCGAAATCCGCCGAATGAAAGTCCATCCTTGAGTCGATCAATCACCAGCCATGCATTTATGTCTGCCGCATGGAATTCAAATACTTCTTGATATTCAAATGCGCTATCCACAACGCTGGTCAAATGGCCACCGTATTTTCGCTCTTTATCTTGCCATTTTCCAATTGTTTGGCGTCAATCGCGTACCCTTGTGCTTGCATCCAATCGTCATTCAAAAACTTGCTCAAATACATGTTTCCTGAATCTGGAAGCAACATGACAATATTTTTATCCTTGAACTTGGGTGCTAAGCGTTTGGCAACACAATATGCACTGCCACTTGAACCACCGCATAAGATGCCATCGTTACGCGCCAGTTCTCTGGCTGCCAAAAATGACTCTTCATCCGCCACCTGCTCAATTTCGTCGATGACAGAAAAGTCGATGGCTTTGACGAGGTAATCCTCGCCTATTCCCTCTAGGCTATACAAATTTGGGGTGGGTAGCTCTCCGTGGTAAAAGTAGTCGTGAAAAACGCTTCCATATGGATCAACACCAATGATCTTGATGTCCGGATTTCTTTCCTTCAAGTATTTTCCGACACCGCTGATTGTGCCACCAGTACCGATACCGCAAATAAAGACATCAATTTCACCATGCGTTTGCTCCCACAATTCCGGAGCTGTGTCATGATAGTGAGCTTGGGCGTTTAACGGGTTATTGTATTGATCTGGATAGATAGCATTTGGATCTTCTTCGGCAAGTTGCTTGGCAAGGCTATAATAGCTCCTTGGATCATCAGCTTCGACGTCAGTGGGCGTGATCATTACATCCGAACCAAAAGCTCGCATGCGAGAAATTTTTTCCTCGCTCATTTTGTCTGGTATTGTGATAACACTTCTGTAGCCATAGGAAGCGGCCATCATACTAATAGCTGCCCCGGTGTTCCCAGATGAATTTTCTATGATGGTAGAATCTGCGCCTAACTTACCTTCGTCCGCCAATTTATTGAGAATGTATCGAACTAATCTGTCCTTGATACTTCCACCCGGATTCAGAAATTCCAGTTTCGCATATATGTTACAATGGGTCGGCATATCAGGGGTATTTTTTATTTTAATTATAGGAGTATTACCAATTGCTTCGGATATATTGCTGTAGCATTCCATGAAAAACCCTCCCACCTTATTTATAATATAATCCCCAATATGAGAGAAATTTCAAGAAGATTATGTAGAACATTTGGCGGGAATTATTCTTCCCGCTGGTCTGCCCTCGTAAAAGTGGTTCAATTTTTGCGTTAGAGTTAGCTTCATTTATGGAGTTAAACTGTGGGCAAGAGAGCCAAACCTGAAGAGATTATTGCGAGGTTGCGAGCTGTTGAAGTGCGTTAGAGCCAAGGGGACACGACCGGACAGGCTGTTCGATCGATTGGTGTGACAGAACAAACCTACTATCGTTGGCGCAAAGAATATGGCGGTCTGCTGGGCCGCAATTTCCGCGCCGACGCAGCCATCATGGGAGGGTGGAACGATGACTAGAGCATTTTTCGCCCAAACAGAATCACATGTGCGAAAAATGCTTCAATGATTCCAAGCGGATAAAGGCGTTGTTGCGGGTCAAAGAAACCGCAAAACGCCCTAGCCTCATCTTGCATCATGTTGACTATTGCGGACTGGCAAATATGGGGAGATGGCTGTGAACCCCGTTGATCAACAATTGCGATTAATCGCCGCTCACCAGTGCGACGCGCTGGGCGATGCGTTACTCGATCTTCTGCAAGGGGGTACCGTCTCAGATGACGAGCGGACCGTCATCGTCAATCTGATCGGAGATGTTCTTCGTCTGAAATCTCACCTTCAACCCTGATCGAGAGGAGGTGAAACCAGCCGGTTGCTTCGGCAATGAAGACAGGCGAGATGGCACCAAACCGCTCAGACAACACTCACGGATTGAGTAGCTGTGATCCTGCGCCCTTTGACAACGATTTATCCAGACGCTGCGAATTTACGCTTTGACATCATAGAACAACGCGACTAAACGTCTGCTTGCCCTCGAAACCTGATTGAATCATATGATGGTTGCATATCGGCATTTTGACCTGAAGGTGCGGATGTGAGGCTAAAGTTGAACCGGTTATTGCAACAGCAAAAACGGTTCAAACGTCGATGGACCGGCAAGGGCCACGGCAAAAATTGGTGATAAGCGCCCGTAGCTCAGCTGGATAGAGTACATGACTACGAATCATGGGGTCGGGAGTTCGAATCTTCCCGGGCGCGCCATTTTACTTTCTGATAATTCAATGCCCCTTAACATATTGAATAGTAAGGATTTTTTCGCGTTCGAAAACCCCTCATCGCGGGTATAGGTCACACGATCGGCAAAGGCCAATCTAGGCGCTAATTTGCGCAGGCCAATTTCGCCAGAAGCCCCTAATTTCCAACAACTTGAGGAGAGTTTCAGGCATGTTCGAACACTTGCTCGAAAGTATGTTTTTTTGGCAAAGCTTCAGCAAGAGTGAAGAATGCTTCAAGCGATCCCGAGCTCATGTCGATGACTATCGTTCCAGGTGAAAGCGAGTTTCAGTGAGTTCTTCATCCCGGTTTGCACCTATTAGCTATTCGAGCAGTGCCTCCAGATCCGCCAATCCCATGCCGCCATCTGCATCCAGGTCAGGCACCACGCGCGACGCCGCTGAAAAATCTTCGTTTTCGGTGTAGGATGACTTTGTCACAACGCAGCAGATGCTCGCTCCGACAGCGGCCGACAATCCGATATGGCTGTCTTCAACCACCACACATCGCGCAGGGTCGAGTCCGAGTTGATCGACAGCCATCAAATAAATGGCCGGGTCCGGTTTTTTAGCTTTCACCATGTCACCAGCAAACACTGATACGCACGGCGAAACACGTTCTCCCAACAGCACGTCAACGATCTTTTGAACCGCCCGTTCATTCGATGTTGAACAGACCGCTATTGTCACATCGGCCTCGATTGCCGCGTTCATGATCCGGGCAATCCCTGGTCGAAGGGGGAGTTGACCTTCCGAAATCAGCTCCATGAAAATATCTGTTTTGAGACGATGCAAATCCTTGATGAAGTCATCGCGCTTTGCTTCCGCCACCGGCCACGTTGTTTCATCGAAATGGCGCTTCATTCGCTCCTTTCCGCCGGCGGTGTGCAGAAGCTCTCCGTAGCGCTCAACAGTCCACTCAACGGCCAATTCTTTTGCTAAGAAAGCCTGGTTGAAAGCAACACGATGGCCATCACGCTCGGTATCGACCAGCACGCCGTCGCAATCGAAGAGCAAAGCCCGCAGCTTGTCCATCAAGCTTTTCCCTCTGATCCAAAGAGTGCGATCATGTCCTTCACACCGGACTTCATCAGCTCGTATTGCGCATTGATAAACGGGATCGGCTCACCCAGGTCGGGCTTTTCCCTTTTCAACGCGGTGAAGCCGTCGATGAACTGCAACTTGTGCATTGTCGAGATGTTGACCTTGGCACAGCCGGATTTGATGCAACGGCTGAATTGATCGGCGCTGAGGCCCGTACCACCATGCAGCGCAATCGGGATATCGACCGAAGCTGTGATCTCTTCCAACCGGTCATAGGCGATTTTGGGTTCGCCCTTATAAACGCCATGTGCCGTGCCGATGGCAGGTGCAAATACTGCCAGGTCCGGAAAGTTCTGGCAGAACTCGACGCATTCATGGACAACGGCGAGGATCGCTTCATCCTCAGCGACGAACTTGTCGTCTTCGGTACCGCCGATCGCACCGATTTCTGCTTCAAGCCCGACACCCGCCCCAATCGCCAATTCATACGCCATCTTTGTCTGGCGGATATTTTCTTCAAATGGCAGGGCAGAACCATCGAACATGACCGACGTCCAGCCGGCATCAATGCAGCCTTGAATGACTTCGAGGTCTTTACAATGATCCAGATGAAGCGCCACCGGTACATCAACGCCGTCAGATAGGCTACGAACCCAGTCGGCGATGGGCTGGAAGCCCCAGAGGTTGATTGTCTTAACCGAAAGCTGGATGATGACCGGAGCGTTCATCTCTTGTGCTCCGTCTACAATGGCGCGCGCGCTGTTGTAGTCGATCATGTTGAATGCCGCGATTCCATACTTGTCAGCCTGCGCGTTCTTCAACATCGGTTTCATTTGAGCGATTGCCATTTTGGGCTCCATTCAATTATGCAAATAATTATCATCCCCGCCCGCCAGACAGCCGACGGATAACTTCGAGCAACGACGGGGCGATCCAATCGGCGTTAGATAAGCGTCTCAGAAGCAAGCGCCGGGTGGAACAGACGCATTTCGCCAGTCGCCTTCACCGGCAAAATTCGTGGCAGCCGTACAAAGAACCTCTGCCCCAAGGGTCTTTTCAAAAAATTCACAGGCCTCGTTAATATCCGGCACGGTGAACCCGATATGCTCCATTCCTGGCATTGGCATTGCATTCTTCGCCCCTTGGATTCTTTCGCGTTAGAAATATTTGGCAGAAAAATCAGCAAGTTTCTGATACTGGCCACCGGCGGCTATCGCTTCATACATGCCGCACCAGATTTCATGTTGTTCGCCGTACAATTCGCTTAGTCGATTGTTTGGAACATATTCGGCCTCAACTTCGACCATCTGGTCTACCGCGTCCTCAATTGACGAGTACGCACCAGAGCCGAACGCGCCTAGAATAGCCGCTCCCAGTACCGTACATTCACGCTCCGTGGTTACCCGGGTAGGCATTCCGATGATGTCCGTCATGATTTGAACAAAGCCGGCGCTCTTGGTACCACCGCCTGTCAGGCGCAGCTCCGAAATGCCGCCGTCAATGTCGCTTTGGAACGCATCGACGACAAGCCGCATCTCGTTCGCGCAGCCTTCCAGCAGTGCACGGATCATGTCGTGGCGATCGTGGTAAAGGCCGATACCAAGGAACCCGCCACGCGACGCCGCGTCATAATAAGGCGTGACCTGACTACTGAGGAACGAATGGAACAGAAGGCCCTGCGCGCCGGGCGGTGACGCGCTCGCACCGTCCACCATCAGCGCAAAGGGGCTGCGGCCCAAAGCGTTGCCCGCTTCAATTTCGCGGCGCCCCATATTGTCACGCCACCATTTCAGGCAGGCACCCAGGCTAAAGGCCGCGCCTTCAATGTCCCACGCGCCAGGAACGCCATGACCGCCCCACCAAAGGTTGTTGCCCTTGATCCGGTCGAGGGAGTCCAGATGCCCGACCATCACGCCAGCGGTACCAACTGTGAATTCGGCCATACCCTGTTTGATGACACCAGCACCAATGGCAGCGCACTGCTGGTCACCTGCCCCGCGGCATAGTGTGATACCCTCAGGCAGCCCCGTCAGCGCGGCGGCTTCCTTTGATAAGGTGCCGGCGACCCCGGAAGGTTCTCCCACCGGAGGCAGCTTGTCTCGGGTGATCCCGCACATGGACAGGATTTTGTCGCTCCAATCCAGCTTGGCGATATCCATCATCCCATTGAGCGTGAGTGAGGCCGGATCGGTCACCCATTCCTCGGCGCCGAGCTTGTAGAGGAAATACTCCTGACCATTTGCAAACCAGCGGGTCTTCTCGAAAAGTGACGGCTGGTTTTCGCGGTACCACGCGATTTTGGCTGCGGACCAAAGCGGACTGAGCTGCATGCCCGTGTGTTTTTGATGATCTTCCGGAGAAATCTCGGCCTCAAACTTGGCTTGATACTCAGTGGCCCGCGTGCAGTTCCAAACATAGCTATTACAAAGTGGTTTTTTGTCTTCATCAAGCATGGCAATGGTGCCGCGCTGGCTCGAAAGGCCTACAGACATATAAGCCTCTGCCGGTAAATTGGCTGCGGCCGTCGCTTGGGAACAGGCATCGCAGATCCCTTCCCAGACCACGTTCAGATCTTGCTCGCTCCAGCCTGGATGCGGTGCGATGCAAGGGTATTCCCTGTAACCATGACCCAGGGAACGGCCCTGATCATCAAATATCATCACCGTGCAACCTGTTGTGCCGGCGTCAATACCCACAAATGCGCGCGTTGCCATTAAACGTTATCTCCCTCCCAATTCTGTCTTTTCTACCCAGTCGGACAATAGGGATAGAAACGTCAAACGTCTTTGTTGCGTGTCCGGCGGTAGCGCCGCTAGTAAACCTTCCTTGTACGCAGGAACGTCTTCTACCCGGTCCATTATGCATTGGGCTTCCAACGCAATTTTTGTATCGCCAACACCGTCCCAATCCCGGTTTCCTTCGATGCCATTTGCGATCGGACCGTCGGACCAGGTTGCATCCAGCTTCACCTCACCATCGGGACCGTCCAAGACAACGTAATGATGGAAATCGGTGATGCCTCCTTCGCCGCACATCCGTTTTAATTCATCGCTCATGGAAGCCTGCGCGGAAATTCCCCCCGCGAAATCGCCTTTGACCGTTTCGATCGTGGCTTTCCTCCCCTGAAACCTTAAAATGTCACGCAGCAGCATATGTTTGCTGGAGCAAGAGCCTTTGTTTCGCTTTACCACTGATTGCGCAGACCGCCCGGCACCGCTTCCATAAGGAATTCGTCGAACGGCATGAAAGATTTCCACGACGCTGGAATCCTTATTGAGTTGGCTTGCCTGCAGGAAAACCAGGATGGGATCCAAAATATGCTGCTGCGGGATGACCATTATCGAGGGATCGCCTTTCCATCTTCCGCGTTGAAGAAATAAAGGTCTTCGGATGCGAAACTCAAATGGCAAGGTGTACCAACATTGCCTTCAAAGCTTGTCTCCGCCTTGGCACGCACCCGGCCATGACCGGTGTCGACTTCTACAAGAACGTCTGCGCCCAGCAATTGTCTCGCGTAAACTTCGCCATTGATGCTCCCCCGGTTGTTTTTAAGCGAAACGGAAGCCTTGTCCGGCCGGATACCGACCAGCATCTCCGGATCATTAACTGACCTTAGTCGTGCTTCAGTCGATTCATCCAGGGCAATTGTATTGCTGCCAAAGGCAAGCATCGAACTTCCGTTCTTACTTACCAACTGCATTTCCATCAATGACATTTGCGGCTCGCCAACGAATGTCGCGACCCATGAATTTGCGGGATTCTCGTATATTTCCTGAGGCGTACCGAATTGCTGAAGAACCCCATCGTTCATAACGGCTATGCGATCCGCCATGGTGAGTGCTTCAAGTTGGTCATGGGTTACATAGATCGTGGTTATGCCGAGATTGTACTGCAAATGCTTCAGTTCACTGCGCATCCTTGCGCGTAGTTTGGCGTCCAAATGGGCAATCGGTTCATCAAACAGAAAAACCTGCGGCTGACGTACAATTGCGCGCCCGATCGCCGTGCGTTGCTTTTGACCTCCACTCAGCTCTTGAGGCCGCCGGTGCAACAGATGATCAATTTCGAGAAGTTTGGCGGCTTCTTTAACCCGGCGTTCGATTTCAGGCTGTGCAACTTTCGCCTGCTTCAGTGGATTTGCAATATTGTCGAATATGGTCTTATGCGGATAAAGCGCATAGTTCTCAAAGACCATTGCAATGTCTCGATCCTTGGGCGGGAGGTCGTTGACCGGTTTGTCTCCAAAGACAATCTCACCCGAACTGATATGCTCCAGACCGGCAAGCATTCGCAGCGATGTGGATTTACCACACCCGGATGGCCCCAGCAGTGAGATAAATTCGCCGTCATTGATCGCCATATTGAGATCTTTTACGGCAATTGCCCCGCCGCCGTAGTCTTTCCAGACTTTGTTGAATGAAACTGCAACCATTTCGGACGTCCCTTGTGTTTTTATTCTTTCACGGCGCCCATCGTCAGACCGGCTACCAGATAGCGTCTGACGAGAAGCCCAAGAGGGATCATCGGGGCTGTCGTAACAACGCCAGCCGCCATGATTTTCCCCCAGTCGATATTTTGTGGTTGAATCAATTCCTTGGTCGCTGCCGGCAGCGTCTTCGCCCCGCCACTGCCGATGATTGTAGCGAACAAGAAGTCATTCCATGCAAACAGAATGCACAGGATGACAAAGGCCCCGAGGCCGGGCGCGACAAGAGGAAGAATGGTCAGGAAGGCTTGGAAACGGTTTTGACCATCAACCTGTGCGGCTTCTTCGATCGCGTATGGCACACCATCAAAGAAGCCTTTCAACATCCAGATCGCAAACGGCAGGTTGAAGGTTGTGAAGGCGAGGATCAGACCGGGCAAAGTACCAACCAAGTCAACCGAACGAAAGATTGCATAAAGCGGGACAATCACGGCAACGATAGGTGCCATTCTTGTCGAGATAATCCAGAAAAGCAGGTCCTTTTTTCCGCGAAACTCACTGCGCGACAAGCTGTAGGCACACATAGAGCCCAGCGTAACAGCGATGATCGCAGACCCAATTGATGCCACAAGACTGTTGAGTAGATAGGTTCCAAAGCCGTTTTCGGTAAAGAGCGCGACATAGTGTGTGAAGGTCGGTGAAAAGTCGAAAAAGATTTTTACCCCTGCCCAATCTCCAGGCGCAGGCACGGCAAAAGCGTCGAGCAGATCCTTCATCGATGCCATCAACATGATGAACAGCGGTAGCAACGACCAGATCAGATAAAAGCCCAAGAACACCGGGCTGCCCCATTTCAGGATCTTTACCAGCGCGCCCTTGTCGTAGGAAATAATTTCGCGTGAAGCCATGAGTACGGTTCCTTGAAGCTAGCCGTCAGAATCGCCAGCGAGAGCTTTTTTGCGCGCCGGATCTTCCAAAACTCGGACCAAAATCATGCCCAGGATGATCGTCACAATCAGCAAGGTCAGTGCGATGGCAGCACCGCGACCAAGTTTGAAGAACTGGAAAGACACGTCAAACAGGTAGACGGGCAGAAGCCGTGTCGAGTTGCCCGGCCCGCCCCCGGTCAAGGCCAGTATGGCGTCAATGAATCGGAAATTGTCCATAAACCGCAATAAGATAGCGATCAGAAGGAAAGGATAAATGTTGGGCAAGCTCACATGGAAGAAATTACTGATTGAGCCGGCGCCATCGACCATATTCGCTTCAAGTTGGTCCTGAGGGACTCGTTTCAGCCCGGCCAATGTGATCAGGGTGATTAATGGAGTCCATTGCCAGACATCCACCAGAATTATGCCATATAGTGCAGTATCAGTACTTCCGAGTATCGAAGTCTCATCCAAAAATCCAAGGCTTTGGAATATCCAATGATACCATCCAAATGTGCCGTTATAGAGGTAGTAAAACAAAAGTCCGGCTACCACGGGTGACACCATCATTGGCATCAGGAACAGCGTGACAAGCACTTTTTCATGACGAGAATTATTGAGGACGACAGCTAGCGTGACACCGACAACGACCTGTATTGACAGGCATATCGCACTGTATTTCAGAAGAAGCCACCAGCCTTCAATATACCTCGCATCATTGAACAATCGAGCAAAGTTTTTGACTCCGACAAATATGTCAGAAGCTGCCCCAAATCCGACTTTGTGAAAGCTCATGTAAATGAGCCAAAGGAACGGATAGATGGTAATCGCAGCGAGCAACAGGATTGCTGGCGCCGCAAGGTAGACATAAAACATTCGGCTTGGCTTGGGATTATAGTCGACTGGGCGATCATCGATCGTTGAAAAGCCCCAATCCTGATCCGATAGGGCGGGATGGCCTACTATTTTTGTACTGATCGTCATGGTTTTTACCCAGATTTGAACAGCGGAGGCTACTGTCACATTTGTTTGGGCTTTGGCGCTGAATCCGGGGCCAAATTGAATTGGCACCGGCATACAACAACGCCAAAGCAGATACCGATCAGGAAGGGCGCAGAAAGATGCGCCCTTCCTTTTTGCTAGTGAAGGTTATCAATTTGAGACTTGATGTTGTTGCAAGCCTCTTCCGGTGAAACCTGCCCCGACAGACAACGCTGCGTTTCAGCAGCAAGGATCGTGTGATACTCGTTGGCTTCGGGAACTTTCGGCCCCAGCACAAAGTGCGGGTCCTTGATGCCGTGATCGTAGACAGCGTCAAAGGTCAGAGCATTCGGCATGGTGGACGGACGCTTGCGTGCTTCTGCAACACCCGGCTTGTCCATAACCGATTTCCGTGTGGGCGTTCCGCCCAGGCCGGTCAGAACATCGAACTGGATGTTCGACGAAGTCGCATAGACGCAGAACAGATAAGCCGCGCGCTGTACATCTTCGGATGCGTTTCCATTGATACCGATTCCACCGACACCACAATTGGTACCGTTCACGGCCGGACCACCATTAAGGATCCAGCTCGCCTCGCCCTTCGGACATGGCGCGTACGCTGTTCGACCACCTGCAGCCTTCGATGTCGTTTCATCTTCAATCGACGCAGCAAACTCATGATACTGAACCTGCATCGCAATGTTGCCCGACTGATAAACGGTATTCAATTCTAGCGTTCCGTTGGCCAAATTGTCTGGGTGGCAGACGCCGGCCTGCTCCTTGAACTTATTCATCAGCAAGACGGACTGCTCATCGCCCCAATTTGAAGGCGGCGGCGCCTTGCTGCCGAGCTTGTCGTCAATTTCCCAGTCAAGCCAGCGACCATGGGCAAAGAACATCCGCTGCACATCAAGTTGTGTCGTCCAGGCAAAAGACCCCTGGTGCTGGGCATAACCATATGGAACATCAGCACCACCATCCCGCTTTCGTTTCAGGAATTCAGCGAAATCGTAAACATGTTTCCAAGTCGAGTCTTCATTGAACTCCATCCGGTAACCGTATTCTGCCTCGAAATCTTTGGTGTTCGCCTCATAGACGTCCTGTCGGTAAAATGTGCACGCAACTGCCGCATCATAAGGCAAGGCGATTAGCCGGTCACGGTCGTAGAACCGACCACAAGCATCCAGAAAGTTCTCAAACCAAACGCCATCACCGTACCCTTCCGGGTCCTGGGGCAGCGTTTCATCTCCGATCATGGGGGTCAGGTCGGCGTAGTAATCTGCAAATGGCGAGCCGATGGGTTTGTCCTGAACATAGTTGATTGGGAAATCCGAGTTTCCACTTTGCAGATCGATGCCAACCTTCTGTTGAACTGATGGCAAACCATCTGTGATAATCTCAATTTCAATTCCTGTTAGCTCATAAAAATCTTTAATCTTGTCCCGAATTGCAAAAGAAGGCGGCGTATTCTCTGACATGAAAACAAGCTTTGAACCCGCATATTGCTTCCATTTCGCATCTTCGGAAGACGCGGCTTGAACGGGTGTACGGCTAATAACCGTACTCAACCCGACCACAAGTGACCCAAGTCCGAGCGAAGCAACACCGCCCCCACCTAGTTCAAGAAATTTCCTCCGCGATACAGGTTTGTAGACTGCATTTTTTGGCACATAGAACATTTTTTACCTCCCAGTTTTCGGTCACGAATCCAGAAATTTTAGCGATATACCCCTCTGGGCCGCGATGACCTGCAATTTCCACACATGGAAGTATTTTGCATATTTTTTCAAAAATCAACCTTATGGTGGAAATTTTTGTCATTTTTTAATTTTGCAGGCAAAACTGCCCGCACCAGACAAAGCTGAATGCTAATCTGACCAGGCCACTTTTCCAGAATCGGCTGACCTTAGATGCAATAAAATAATTTCAGCAATTTTGGCCGATGAACCAATAGCTATTTTCTGAGAAAATACTGCTTTAGAATTTTGGCAGTTTCTTCCAAAGACTTTGGTGCCGCGCCATCCGATTGAAAAAGAACGCCAAGATAGATGAGATAGATAATGTATATTTGGCAAATACGACCTTCAAGAAAATCACCATAGAGAGGCATCTGAGGCGTGTCAGGCGTCCAGGTCCACAGGGAAATTTCCGCAGCCTTGCTCACCAGGGAATTAAGATTGCTGGTTATTGCAACGGTCTTAGCGCCTCGCCGTCTGGCAACCGAAAGAGCATCCGCAACATCTTCGGTGGTTCCTGTGTGAGAAATCCCCACAAAGGTTGCCTGGTTGGACGCAGTAGCTGCGACAACCTGCTGTGTATATCCGTCCCGATGACTGGTCGCTTTCACACCGGCCTTGAGGAACAGATGGACTGCTTCCTCACAAACCGCCACTGCCCCCCCAACACCGAGGAAAATGATTTCCTCGGACTTAAGAACATCAGACACTACTCTTTGTATATCGCTGTCAACAATATGCTTCTGAGTTTCCGCCATTGCTGAGCTTAGCGCACCAAATAGCTTGAAGCTCATGTCACCAAGCGAATCGTTCTCCGTCATTTCGGCGGGCAGATTTACATATTTGCCAGTGGAAATACTCTCAGACGCGAGAGCAAGCTTCATGTCTGCAAACCCCTTGTAGCCAAGAGCCCTTGTGAATCTACTGATCGTTGCTTCACTGACCTCAAGCATGTTTGCAAATTCGGTTATGGACATTTCCAGCCGTTGCGAATGATGTCCTCGAAGGTAATCCGCGACCAACCGTTCTGATTTTCTCAATTGTCCGTATTTCTCTTGAAGCCTTAAAGCTATGCCTTTGTCACTCATGTCTTGCTTTTCCGCCTCTATTTTCTACGGTTAGATTCCCGTGGAAGTATCACAAAGTTCAGCCGAACTGTCATTCCCGCTTGGCTCGGCGCGCGCTTGCCCTCCATAGTCTTTAACAACCGGACCAAAGGCAGTATAGAGGGAAAATTCCACCAAATTTACTGTGAAAGAAAATTTCACCATTTTTCCAGAGCATTCTTATTAGGCGATCGTGCGCAGTTCTCCGCAAGAGCATTATAATCTTATAATATTTTCAGTTACTTATTAGAAAAAATACAATTCAATAAAAACCAAGAATGCCGAAAAACCCAACATGCATCGATGGCAGTATGGGCAAAATTGACTGCGCAACCAATATGGTGGAAATTTCTTTACTAAATGCGTTTTTATGGTATGGCTATGGAAATTCGTTACAAGAACCGCCGGAAAACAGGAGGACACAATAGATGCCAGCCAAGAAAAAGGGAAACGTGCCGCCTAGAGAGCTGTTGGAAGAACTTTTCACAACCGCCTACAAAATTAGAAATTTCGAACTTGAGGGCATCAAACTTTACCGTCAGGGCCTCGTGCGCGGATATTTTCACCCTTATCTCGGGCAAGAGGGAATTGCGACTGGGGCCTGCGCGGCATTGGAAGAAGGTGACTATATCGCTTCCACGCACAGGGGGCATGGTCATTGCATCGCCCAAGGCGCAAAGGTTGAAGGTATGGTGGCCGAGCTTCTCCAAAAGGAGACTGGCTATTGCAAAGGCTATGGCGGTTCAATGCATATCGCCGACATCACCAAAAATAATCTTGGTGCAAACGGGATTGTCGGTGCCAGCACACCTTTGGGTGTGGGTGCAGCGATGGCTGCCCAGGTTCGTGGATCCGATGCCGTTACAATCTCGTTTTCAACGGATGGCGCCAGCAACAATGGCACATTTCTTGAATCTCTGAACTTAGCCGCAATCTGGAATTTGAACTTCATCCTGATCGTGGAAAACAACCAATATGCGGTTTCGACCACACTGGCGGAAGCGACCCGGGAAACTGAGCTTTACAAGCGCGGGGAAGCAATTGGGGTAGAAAGCCATCGCATTGATGGTAACGACAGTCTTGTCGTCTATGAAACAGTCTCGGAAGCCGTGAAGAAATGCCGCGCTGGCCTGGGCCCGATCCTGATCGAAGCTGTCACTTTCCGACATAGCGGCCATCATGTGAACGATCCTGGCAAATACATGCCCGAGGAAAAGCTCAAATATTACAAGGACCGGGATCCGGTGGATCGCGCGCGCGACAACCTCGTCAAAATGGGCAAGGCGACACCAGAGGAAGTAGCAAGCATCGAAGCCGAGATCGAAGCAGAATTCGAGGCCGCAGTTGTTGCGGCGAAGTCTGCTGGAGAGGTTTCCGTCAAAGAATTCGAAGAATTCGTCGCGGACTACTGAAACACGCCTAGAGCGCATCCGGAAAAATCACCTGAAGGGAGGAACACGATGTCAGATCGTGAGTTGATGTATCGAGAAGCATTACGTGAGGCATTGTTTGAAGAAATGGCCCGGGATGATGAAATCTTCATCATCGGGGAAGGCATTGCAGAACGCGGGGGGTCTTATAAGGTCACCGAAGGACTTTTGGAAAAATACGGATCCGGCCGCGTCCGCGATACGCCAATTTCCGAAGCCAGCATGATTGGTGTGGGTGTTGGCGCAGCGATTGCCGGCGGGCGTCCAATTGTAGAAATCCTTTATGTTGATTTTGCCATGCTCGGCATGGACATGATCGTCAACCAGGCTGCCAAGTTCCGTTTGATGACTGGCGGAAGTGGCCGTGTGCCTTTTGTTTTAAGAACGCAAGGCGGCACAGGTGGTGGCGTTGCCGCCCAACACTCGCAAAGTCTTGAAGCCTTGTTCTACCATATTCCGGGTCTGCGCGTGGTGATGCCGTCAACGCCAGTTGACGCAAAAGGCTTGTTAAAATATGCGCTGCGCCAACCAGACCCCGTGATGTTCATCGAACACAAGCACCTATACATGACCAAGAGTCATGTACCCGAAGGCGAACTAATCACCGAATTCGGCGTGGCTGATATCAAGCGTGAGGGAGACGACGTCACTCTAATCGCCTGGTCAAACATGGTTCCGCGCGCGTTGGATGCGGCCGAGGAACTAGCCGGGATGGGCATTTCCGCCGAGGTGCTCGATCCGCGAACCTTGGTTCCGCTCGATCGAGACGCAATCCTGAATTCAGTAGCGAAAACAAATCGCTGCGTGATCGTACAAGAAGCAGTGCGCCGCGGCGGAATAGCATCTGACATCTCATCAATCATTCAGGAGGAATCGTTCTACAGCCTGGATGCTCCGGTTCAAATCGTTGCCGGAATGAACACACCAGTTCCTTTTAATCTGACGCTCGAAGAGGCCTCCGTTCCGCAAAAGGATGATGTCGTTGCCGCCGTGCAGAGCGTTTTGCACAACCGGATCCTCTAAAGGAGGCACAGAAATGATCGAACACGTACTCGAAAAGCTCGCCAAGACCAATCCGAACTGTGAGATCTGGTGGGACAGTTCGCCGCTTGTCTACGAAAAGTGGGCGAAAAAGATTCTTCAAGATGCACCTGAAGACAAACGAGCCAATTGGGACGAGCAACTCAACCGGCTTTACGATCCCAAGACAACGCATCGCACCGGAACGATGGGATTTCACGGTGTAACAACCAATCCACCGCTGAGCCTTCAGGCCATCCAGGCGGACCCGGATTATTGGATTGGCGAGATTCAACGAACAATCGACAAAAACCCTGACGACGACGTCGAAGCTATTTATTGGAAAGTCTATCTGGAAACAGTCCGTCACGGCGCCGCGCTCATCCTCCCGGTCTTTGAAAAGAGTGGCGGCAAATATGGATATCTCTCGGGTCAGGTTGATCCGCGTTTTGTTGCCGATCTGGACCGGATGCGTTCCAATGCTGCTGATCTCAAGGCTATCGGCCCTAATGTGATGGTCAAGGTGCCCGGATCAAAAGAGGGCTATCAGTTAATCGAGGAATTGACCGCAGAAGGCGTGTCAACCAACAACACAACCTCGTTCACCGTCCCGCAATACAAAGCATGCATGGATGCCGTTTCACGTGGGTTACAGACAGCCCGGGCAAATGGTGTTGATCTGAGCGGTTGGCGATCCGTAATCACCCATATGTCGGCTCGACTTGGGAATATCGGTGATCTGTTGTGGCAGGCCAAAGAGCGTGAAATCAATATCACGCCGGAAGAAATCACGCTTGGCGAACTTGCGGTCATGAAGCGCGCCTATCGATACATCCAGGAAACCGGGCACCCGTCCAAGATGCTGATGTGTTCGATGCGTGTAATCCATGATCCGGCAACAGACACGGCCTCAAGCTGGCATATCGAAAAACTTGCCGGCGGTGATTTCGTCTATACCTGCCCGCCCAGCTATATTTTCGCGTTGATGCAGCACGAGGACAGCATCGGACCATTCGATGCCAATGCGATCAATGAGGACATATCCGAAGACAGTTTGAACAAACTTTTGCAACTGCCCTATTTCCGGCAGGCCTATGAGTTTGACGGTATGGCCGAAGAGGAATTCAGCCAGTTTGGCGCCTTCACTGCGACTGCAGCCGAGTTTGCGGTTGCAACACGAAAAACCATTGATTTCGTCGCCCGCGTTTATGCGGACATGAAACGGCAGGCTGCATAGGGGATAAAAGAATGGCAAAACCAATTGTTATGCCCCAGGTCGGTCAGGACCTGAATGAGGGCGAGCTTCTTGAATGGAATGTCAAAGTCGGTGACGCCGTCAAAAAAGGCGACATTCTTGCTGTCGTCGAATCGGAGAAAGCAAGCTTCGAAGTGGAAGCCTATGAAGAAGGCGTCGTCTTGAAATTATTGTACGAGCCGGGCGACATGGCTGTAGTGCTTGAGCCTTTGCTGCTTCTGGGCGAAGAAGGCGAAAGCGTCGATGATGCAACCGCTGCCTCTCCGAATACCGTAAATGCCGAAGAGGCGGCCGAAATGGCTGATACCACAGCTGAAGTCGTTTCTGCGCAAAACGTTTCGGCAACACGATCCTCCCCGCTAGCCCGCAAGATAGCAGCACAAAACGGGCTGGATATTTCCCACATTAAGGGCACCGGACCAAAGGGAGCGGTCGTAAAGAAGGACGTAGAAGCAGCACTTGCGCAGGCTCCAAGCCCTGTTGCAGCATCCTCAAAACCTGCCCAACCCGTCATAGCGTCACAGCCCCTGCCCACGCCTTCATCTGAAGATGACGTCGAAGTGCCTTTCAACAAGATGCGCCAGATGATAGCCAACCGGTTGCTCGAATCCAAACAAACCATCCCGCATTTCTATTTGATGGCAGAGGCAGACGTATCGGATTTGCAAATCCGCAGGAAAGCTCATTTCGAGATCACCGGTGAGAAGATATCGCTCAATGATGTCATTGTGCACGCAACCGCATTGAATCTGCTGGAATACCCGATGATGAATTGTTTCGTCTCCGACACCGGCGTTCTGAAAAAGGCGCACGTGAACATCGGGGTAGCGGTATCGGTCGAGAACGGATTGATGGTCCCTTCAATTGAGAACACGCCTTTTAAGACAGTTGGCGAAATCTCGGATCTTATCCGCGACTACGCGGCAGCAGCCCGACGCGGCATAAACAAGTCAGCGGCCAAAAGCACATTCTCGATATCGAATCTCGGAATGTATGGTGTCGAAGTTTTGCCGATCATCAACGTCCCGGAAGCCGGGATTCTCGGAGTTGGTCCCATCAGGCGCGTTGTCAAAGAACACCGGGGCGGATTGCAGGGTCGTGATGTCATATCGTTATCCCTGGCTGCGGACCACAGGGCGGTCGACGGCGCCTATGGTGCACAGTTCCTGGGGTCTTTGGTTGAGGTGCTTCAATCCTACAATGAATTCGTTTGAGCAGGCTCGCTCATCAGTTAACAGGTAGCAGAAATGACAGATCAAGTTGGGCAGGTGGAACTTGCCAACGCTATTCGTGCATTGTCCATGGATGCAGTAGAGCAAGCGAAATCCGGCCATCCTGGCATGCCCATGGGTATGGCAGATGTGGCGACAGTGTTGTTCGGACAGTTTCTCAAATTTGATGCAACGAACCCCGATTGGGCGGACAGGGACCGCTTCGTCTTATCCGCCGGTCATGGTTCAATGCTGCTCTATAGTCTGCTGCACCTTTGCGGATACGAAGATTGGGATATCGACACCCTGCGCTGGTTCCGGCAACTCGGGTCAAACGCCGCAGGCCACCCCGAATATGGCCATGGCGCCGGGGTCGAGACAACAACCGGGCCACTCGGTCAGGGCCTTGCTACGGCTGTCGGCCTTGCCTTGGGCGAAGCGCGCGACAATTCCCGTTTTGGTGACGATCTGGTCAATCACCGCACCTATGTCATCGCTGGTGACGGCTGCCTGATGGAAGGGATTTCGCACGAAGCGATCTCTTTTGCCGGCCATCACCGTCTATCCAAACTGACGGTTCTGTTTGACGATAACGGGATTACCATCGACGGCTCGGTTGGGCTGACCTGCAGTGACGATCAGATCAGGCGCTTCGAGGCCTCTGGCTGGCATTGCCAGGCAATTGACGGCCATGACCTGGAAGCCATTGCAAATGCCCTGCGCGCAGCCGAGAGTTCTGCGTTGCCATCTATGATCGCCTGTAGAACGACCATCGGTTTTGGTGCAAACGAGAAAGCCGGAAGTGCAGCATCGCACGGCTCGCCGCTGGGTGCGGAGGAGATTGCAGCGGCACGCAAACTTCTGAAATGGCCGTACGCACCCTTTGTCATCCCTGATAACATCGCCGCCGCGTGGCGCGGGATTGGAAAACGTGGCGAAGCGGAGCGGCGGGCATGGGATGCGCGCTTGGCCGCCTCTAAAAAACGAGCTGAGTTCACCGGCTATGTGTCCGGCAAGTTGCCGGAAAATTGGGAAAACGCGACGAAAAATCATGCGCTTAAGGCAGTTTCGGGTACACCAAAAATGGCTACCCGGCAGGCCTCAGGTAAAGTGCTGGAGGTATTGACTTCAGCTATACCTGCCCTCATCGGCGGCTCAGCTGACCTGACGGGTTCGGTAAACACAAAAACCCCTGACACGCTGCCGGTAACGTCGGATTCTTTTGAGAACCGCTTCATACACTACGGTGTGCGTGAGCACGCGATGGGCGCGATCATGAACGGGCTCGCCCTACATGGCGGTGCGATCCCTTATGCTGGAACATTCCTTGTCTTCGCAAACTACATGCACGCTTCCATCCGCCTTTCGGCCCTGATGGGGCTGCGGGTGATCTATGTCCTGACCCACGACAGCATCGGGCTGGGCGAGGATGGCCCTACCCATCAGCCCGTTGAAACTTTGGCTATGCTGCGCGCCACACCGAATCTGGACGTGTTCCGGCCAGCGGATGCAGTAGAAGTTGCTGAAGCCTGGGCTCATGCGCTCAACCGGACGGAAGGTCCAACCGCGATTGTGTTGTCACGCCAAGGTTTACCTACGCTCCGTACAGATGCGACGCTTGATGGCAAAGGCCACTGCGGAGGATACGTGCTGCGTGATGTTGGTGGCGCGGCCCGGGATGTGACACTGATCGCAACCGGATCCGAAGTGTCAATTGCCACCGAGGCACAGGAAAATCTCGCGGCAAGGGGTGTGAAAGCCGCCATTGTGTCACTGCCATGCTGGGAGGTCTTTGATAAGCAAAGTGTTGACTATCGATCCTCGGTATTAGGGACCGCGCCACGTATTGCAATCGAGGCTGCTGTAGAACTTGGGTGGCAAAAGTACATAGGCGAAAATGGTCAGTTCATCGGGATGACTGGATTTGGTGCATCTGGTCCAGCCCCCGAACTTTTCGATCACTTTGGTATCACCTCAAAAGCGGTTGAGGCTGCCGCCCTGGATGTCGTCGCACGAGGCTAACGAAGCGCCGCCGTAACAGGCAAGCAAAGCGCCGCCGATAGGGCCCAGGACACAAATTGGCGGCGTTCAAATAGTTCGGGGCACCCCTTTCCATACGCCGCCAGGCCAGGCATTTGCGCCACCTCATCAAATGCTACCTTTTGTTATCCAATTTCGTTCATTTTCTGAGGCGACATCTTTGGAAAAGTTCTTGAATGTTAAACGCCTGCCGCCCCCTTCTGATCTTCTCCGTCATCGCCAATGTGCTGATGCTGGTGGCACCTCTTCATATGATGCAGGTCTACGACCGGGTCCTGTCTTCCGGCAGCGGGTCAACATTGTTGTACATCACCCTGATCGGCGCGGCATGCCTTATGCTTTACGGCTTGTCGGAAACCATGCGCACCCGGATCGCGCAACGCATTTCCGCCAGCTACACGGTCAAACACGCCGACCGGCTGTTTGCCGGCATGACCGACGGGTCGCTGCCGGTTGAGCGCTCCAACGAGATCACGAGAAATTTCAACACCGTCAGGACATTCATCGCAAGCCGTTCCCTGATCGGGCTGTTCGACCTGCCTTTCGCGCCCTTTTTCCTGCTGCTGCTTTATCTGTTGCACTTTCAGATTGGCCTGGTCACCACGATCGGCGCCGGTATTTTGATTGCCGTTGCCTGGATCAACAAAACATCGACCGCAGAGGATTCCGAACAGGCAGCGCATGCCAACAGCAAGGCGCTGGGCTTTGCCAACGCCGTCGCAAGCCGGTCTGAAGACATACGCGCAATGGGCCTGCTGCCCGCCGTTGTCGAGCGGTGGGGCAGCCTGACAGGCGAAAGCCTAAACGCCCAGGACATCTCCACCAAAAAGACGGCAATGTTTTTCGGAATCAGCAAGGCTGTCCGTCAGATCCTGCAGATAACCATCATGGCCTGGGGGGCCTGGCTGGTGTTGAGCGGCGATATGTCGGGCGGCATGATCTTCGCCGCATCGATGGTTTCGGGCCGCGCTTTGCAGCCGATCGAACAGGTCATCGGCGCCTGGGATTCAATAAACCGCGCCCGCTCCGCCCATGAGGGAATCGAAGCGGTGCTCGCCGAAGCCGACGATCGAACCGGGCGCATCCGCCAACCGGAAGCCAAGGGCCAGCTGACGGTGTCCGGCGCATCTTTGAGTGTCAAAATGGGAGACAAGGATATGACAATCCTGAACAATGTCTCCTTTTCCCTGGAGCCAGGCAATTTGCTCGCTATCATCGGCCCGTCAGGAGCCGGCAAATCCACCCTGGCCCGCATCGTGGCAGGCGCCTTGCCGCCAAGCGCCGGCGAAATCATGCTTGACGGCTGTCTGCAGGCCAACTGGCCGACCGGGCAATGGGGCGAAAGCGTCGGCTATGTCGGACAGGACATCCTGTTGTTCCCCGGCACGATTGCCGAAAACATCGCCCGAATGTCGCTCAGACCCGACGAGCAAAAAATTATTCGTGCGGCGTCGCTAGCTGGCGCGCATCAGATGATCAACGCCTTCCCGCAAGGCTATATGACCGTGATAGGCGACGGAAACCTGCGCCTTTCCGGCGGTCAAAAACAGCGAATAGCGCTCGCAAGAGCCCTCTACACATCCCCCAAATTGCTGGTGCTTGATGAGCCCAATGCGCATCTTGATCTGGAGGGCACACAGATCCTGACCGAATCGCTAAAGGCGATCAAAAGCACAGGCGCCGCCATTTTGGTGGTGACACAACGCAAGCAGATACTCAGCGTCGCCGACGATGTGATGCTGATCAAAAACGGCACCAGAGCACCAATCGCCCATGATCAAGTGAAAGCCGCTGCCAACGCCGGAAAAAATACCGAACCACGAGGCACCAAAGACCAAGTGCCCGGCAGGCCACAAGCCGGCACCAGACCCGCCCCGCCCCCGATGGTGGAAAAGGTCCTGAAGCGAGCATGACCATGCCGAGCACATCACCTAACATGGAAAAACCGGCACGGGGTGATTGGAAATCCGGCGTGCCCAGCGATACCGCCAACCTGTCGAAAAAAGGCTATCTCGCGGTCGGTGCAACACTTGGCGTGTTCCTTGTCTGGGCGCTTGTCTTTCCTCTTTCAGGCGCTGTGGTTGCAGATGGCAAGGTCATCGCGGCCGGCCAGAACAAATTGCTGCAACATCCTTCAGGCGGTGTCGTCAAACGCATTGTCGCAGCCGATGGTGATATGCTGGAAAAAGGCGAGCTCATCGCCATCATCGAGCCCGCCGCCGCCCTTGCTGAACTGGCCCAGCTTTCTGCCCGCAAGGAGTTTTTGACGGCAGCCAGATACCGGCTGGAAACCTTGCAAGCCGGGCGGGCCGACGACGCCAAATTCCGCTTTACCTCCAGCGCCGCACTGGAAATGAGGGGTGCTTTGGGATCATCGGACAATATCGATCCGAACAGCCTGATCCGTGAACAGCAACAAGTAGAACTCGAAGCACGTTCAAAACTTTACAAAAGCGAATTGTCGGCCCTTGAAAACCAGCTTTTTACGCTTGACGGCGAGTTCGATGCCGTCGAACGCCAGCTCAAAAACAACAAAAGACGCCTGACGATGCTGGAAGACCAGCAGCGCAAAATCGCTCCACTGGCCGCAGAAGGCTATGTCGCAAAGACCACGCTTTGGGATATTGAAGCCAACAAGCTGGAAGCGTCGTCGCGCGTGCATGCCCTGAAGGGCAATATGGAAAGCCTGGCCGCGCGGATGGATGAGATCAACGACCGGATGGCTGTTCTCAAAGCCAGCAAGGAACAGGAGGATTCGCGCGAACTGTCTGAAATCCTGTCTGAACTGGCAAGCATCGAAAAGAGCATCGCAGCAGCCGAAAAATTGGTCGAATATTCAGAAATCCGCGCACCGACCACGGGCATATTGACGAACCTGGCCACACACACGGTCGGCGGTGTTGTTGCCGCCGGTGCAACCATCGCAGAAGTCGTCCCCGCCCGCCAACCACTCATAGTCGAAGCCAGAATCCAACCCACCGATATCGATACGGTCACGCTTAAACAGCCAGCCAAAATCATGGTAACAGCCTTTAACGCCAGGCTCGAAGACCCGCTGGATGGCAAGGTTGCCTATGTTTCGGCGGATTCGCAGATCGATGAGAACACCGGCGCATCCTATTTCGTCACCAGAATCGCAGTGGCCCCCGGCAATCCATCCGCTGCCAGGCTCAAATCAGGCATGGACGCGCAGGTCTTTATCCAGACCGAAGGACGAAACTTCATATCCTATATCATGCGCCCGATCACGGACAGCTTCCGCAAGGCCTTCCGCGAACGGTAGCGTTAGATCATGATGGTCAGGATCTAGCAGAGCAAGCGAATATTAAGTTTAACGATTTATTGTCGTAACCGCCTGTCCGTTTGTTGGGACCGGTTGCGTTTAGTGCGAGTGTGTCGAGTCAAAAATGAAGCCTGGAAACAGCGCCAAGCCAGTGGTGATCGCCATCGCCGCACTCCTTGCCTCCGGGCAGGCTTTTGCCGGTGACACGACTTTTTTAGCAGGTCTCCGCGGCTCCCATAAAACACATACTGAACCATTGTTTTACAAACTCTTTGGCCGGGCGGACTGGGGCCTACGGGTTCCCCTCTCCTCAAAGGTGACACAGGCAGCCGGATGGGGATTGCGGGTTCCATATCGCGTCGGCCTCAGGAACTCACTGTCCTACGGCTACCATCACATTCACTTGAGAAATTCGCATTCGCCGGATCATCAAAGTCCTGACCAAGGCAGCAGCCGGCCATTTGCCGGTTTTCTGAGAGCATCGCTGGATCGAAGCGACGCACTGCGTGCGTCAATCCATCAGGCAAATGCCGCCCATTATGCGCTTCGCGCCACCCAGTTCCGTCTTCTGCCCACTTTGTCGCTTGAGGCCGAAACCGGCACGGAGCGCGATGCGAGCAGGTATAGGGGAATCAGCGAAGTGCCCTTCTCCGAAGCCTCGATCACGGCCAACTGGACGGTATATTCCAGCGGTGCCAACTGGTATTCCGTCAAGGCGGCAAAGTCTGCGGTGCGCGCTGCTGATCTGCGTTTTCTGGCAACGGAGCGCCAGGCATTTGTCGAAAGCGCCAATGTCTATCTTGAGCTTTATGCAAATCACAAAACGGTACGGGCGATTGAATCGACGCTAAGCCGCCTGAAGCGGATCAAATTCATGGTCAGGCGCCTCTATGATGCCGGCCTGACCAGCCGTTATGACATTGCGCAGGTAGATGCCGAAATCGAATCCGTGGTGGTCGAACTCGAAACAGCACAAACGCAGTATAAGCAACAAAGGATCGCCTACCGGACCCTGACCGGACACGAGCCTGACGACCAACTGTCACACCCCGGTGTCGATCATCTTGTCCCCTCATCCAAGCAAGAAGCACTGGAGCGCGCCCTAAAGGCAAACATCTCAGTCATGGCCGCATCGGCAGATGCCGAAGTGGCCCGCTACAACAGCAAGGTTGCCCGCGCGGGCTTTTTGCCACGGGTATCGCTGTTTGCCTCCACAACGGCAGAAAAAACAATGTTCATCGACAATACGAGGCGGCCCGACTGGCGCATAGGCGCCCGCCTCACAATACCGTTGGTCGATTTGTCCGCCATGTCCACCTATCGCGAGGCAAAGCAAAACGCCCTTTCGGCGAGCTATCAGGCGCGCGACACCAGACGGCAAATCGAGCGTGATGTTGAAACGGCATGGACGCTCTACCAGTCGCAAAAACGCCAGCACGAAGCGCTTGCAAGAAAATCCAAAGCGATAAATCGGTCCATTACCGCGCTGAAAAAAGAACTCAATGTCGGCACCAGACCGGTGAGCGATTTGCTGCGCGAAGAGATCGAGCTGACAAGCAACACGATCCAGATGATACGAAACGAATTCCAGCTGTCCTCGTCGGCCTACAGGATTGCCGCACAGTTTTCCGACTTTTCCCTGGACGAATTGGCACCAAATTGAGTGTTCCGGCGAGCGAGGCTTCTGGTCCACACCATCTAGGAAATTCAGGCCTGATCCTGATCGTTTCCGTCCCGTTTCTTGGCCTTCCTGATCTGGGGGCCGAGACGGAAATAGGTGCCGGCGGTAATTCTGCTGCGCGTGCGCAGCACCGGCGTGTTCTCTGAAATATTCGTCCGGCTTTCGCGAAACACGATATAAATGCCGCTGACGATGATGATCGCCACGCCAAGCATGGTATGCCGCTCAGGCAGTTCGTCAAAGAACAACGCGCCATAAAGCGTCGCCCACAAAATCTGCGAATATTGCATCGGCGCGACGATCGCCGCCTCTCCTGCCTTGTAGGCACGGATCATGCAGTTAAGCGCGGTAAAGCCAAGCAGCGACAAAACAGCAATCGCCACCAGATGTTCAAGCGGCATCGGCTTATAGTTGAACGGCATCAATCCGCCCATCACGATAAAACTGCCAAGCAACGGAAACAACAGCAACACCAGATTATGTTCGTCCCGCCCTATCCGGCGCACGATGATCGAGGCCAGCGATGAGGCAAATGCGCCGACCAGTGCGGCCGCATGGCCAAGCGTGAACTCCGTCGCGCCCGGCTGCACCACAATCAGCACGCCAGCAAGTCCCACCAGCACCGCTCCGCCCCGGTGAAGCCCGACCCGCTCACCGAGAATGGGAATGGCTAAAAGTGTGATGATCAGCGGAATGGCGAACAGGATTGAGTAAACCTGCGCCAGTGGCAGCACCGAGAATGCGTAGAATACGCAAAGCGACGAGACGATGATCGAGACCGTTCTCAAAGCCGTCCACCACGGATGGTGCGGCCGCATCACCCCGGCACTGGTATCGCGCACCAGCATGAACGACAACAATGGAAAGCCGAACATCACGCTGAAAAAGAGAATTTGATACGGGCTGTAGACTGCACCTAGATATTTCACGAACACATCATGTGTTGCAAATATCGCAAAGCCCAGGAGCCCAAAAAGCGCGCCTTTGGTGTTGGAACCCATATGTTCTAATTTCCAAAGCTGTTTGACCAGAGTGACCGGTATGCCACTTCCGGGCGCATTTGCAAGCGCCAAGCATCACCGCTCAACAGCCGACAAAAATTTGCAATAAAATTCAGATAATTGCGCGAATTACCGGACTCAATTCCTAAAGATCTTAAACACGCATACAAACAGCCGGATCGAGGTAAAAAACGATCACCACACCAGCTTTATTGCGGACATCGGCCCCAGAGCGCATCCGGTTTAGAGCGTGTCTTGTTCAAATGGAATCGTTTGAGCGCAGGGTATTTGTGTCCTGGCCCCCCTCTCGGCGGCGCTTCGCTTGCCTGCCGGGTCAACGAGGAGCGTGACGTGACGCGGTGTGAACACCGTTAGCGTCGCGCGACGACACCCAGGGCGCAAAGAACCTGTGGCGTTTTGCGGCTTCTTTGGCCCGCAACAACGCCTTGATCCGCTTGGAGTAGTCGAGGCATTATTCGCAATATGGCCTGTGGCCGGGCGAAAATGCCCTGGCTGAAACGATTTGGATTTGCTGTTTTCTTTCAATGCTTCAACCTCACCTGCTTGGAGGTCTTTTTCACGGACAGTGTCGTCAAAATCCTCGCACGATCGTTTGATCGCACTCCGGTGTTTTCCTAACTGCCGCAAAAAATCCTCTCCATCAAACTGATCCCATTTAAGCAAGACGCGCTCTAGTAATCAGCCTGCATAATTGCCCTTCACCCGTTCCTTGGTCGGATCAAAATGGGGAAATGGAACCACTGTCGCCTTTAGGCGCTTTTGAAAACCGTCAAGTTGGCCGACTTCGATATCGCCGCCGATTTCCGCGTGGGTCACATCCACCCGTGCAAGCGCGATCACCTTGCCGAGTATCGGCGAGCGGATTGCCGAGGTGATTTCACCGACCTGCGCTTTGCCAACCCGGATGCAGTCGCCGGTGACAGGCACAGTACCGCCCTCAATATCGAGGCCGACCAATTTGCGCTGCGGATGTATCTTTCGCTCCTCAATGGCCGCCCGGCCGACAAAATTGTCTTCCTTGGATTTCAGCGGAACCGTAAAGCCAATCCCCGCTTCGAAGGGATTGGTCTGATCAGTAAATTCGCAATTGGCGAAAATCAGCCCCGCCTCGACACGCAGCAGGTTTAGGGCTTCCAGACCGAGCGGCACCATTCCCATCGGCTCGCCAGCACCCCAGATGGTGTCGAACACCTCCATCGCGTCCTTCGGATGACAGAAAACCTCATAGCCAAGTTCGCCCGAATAGCCGGTGCGCGACACGACAACTGCCGGACCCTGATAATCGTTCAGCCTGCCCACGGTAAAGCGGAACCACGGCAATTCGCCGACGGATGGCTGTTTCGGCGGCGTCCAGATCACCTTTTCCAGAATATCGCGCGACAATGGCCCCTGCACGGCAACATTGTGCAACTGGTCGGTGGATGAGCGCACCCATGCATTAAGGCCAAGTTCCAAGGACTGCTTACGCAGCCACAATCCGCTGTCGTCATTGCCACCGATCCAGCGGAAATTATTGTCGCCAAGCCTGAAGACGGTCCCGTCATCAATCATACCGCCATGGTCGTAGCACATGGCAGTATAGACCACCTGGCCGACCGCCAGCTTCTTCATGTTGCGGGTGACTGCGTGCTGCAACAGCTTTTCTGCGTCCGGTCCGGTAACCTCATATTTGCGCAGTGGCGACAGATCCATTATCGCCGCCTTCTCGCGGCAGGCCCAATATTCGGCCACCGCCCCGTGATTGGTCATCGTATTGGCCAGCCAGTAGCCATTATATTCGACAAAATCACGCGTGTGCCGGGCAAAGCCCTCATGAAATCCGCTTTGCTTGGTTTCTTCCACATCCGCCTCCGGTGTCACGCGCCAGCCAATTGAGCGCCTGAATTGCTCTTTTTCATCATAAACCCGCACCTGTATGTCAGTCGGATTCCAGCCATTGGCCGGATCGACATCGCAGGGGCATCCAGTCGAAATACACACCAGATCAGTTAGCGCACGAAGCAAAACGAAGTCGCCGGGCCTCGACCAGGGTTCGTCCATCCCGATGGCATTGGTATCATCCAGCATCGTGTTGAAAAAGAAATTGATCGCCGGCCAGCCACCGCGCGAACGGATACCGTAGGCCGCCAGATCAGCGTTCATATTATCGGAGCAGTTGACATGGCCCGGATAGCCCAGATCCTCATAGTAGCGCGCGGTACACGCAAGTCCGAACGTATCGTGTCTTCCGCAGGTATCCTGGACGATTTCCACCAGCGGCTCATGATCAACACTGAAATATTTCGAAAAAATGCCCGGTTCCGGATAGAGCGATCCCATCAGCGAACGTGTCGTCGTCGGGTCGATCTCGCGCTCAAGCCCCTTGTCGAGCGCTCGGGCCGAAAACGCCTGAAAATCGGAACATTCCCGTCCCTTGACATCCAGAACCTGGACAAATTGCCCGGCCTTGACCTGATAGCTTTTTGCTTCGCCAGGTTGAATGTTGATGTCGGCGAGCGGATCGGCCAGCGGATCGGGAGGGCCAAGGTCCCGCTTGCCCTCATCCGGCAGGGCGCGGCGCAGATAGACGATGAGTTCACTTGGTGTGTCTTGTTCGCCGGGCGCCATCGCTCCACCCGGTGCACAGACGATCAACAGGCCGTCGCACGCCGCATGGAATGTTTCCATATCGCCGGGCTTAGAACCTTCACCAAACAGCCGGGCAGACTTTGCAGAACCAAGATCAAGCCCTGCCTGCTTGAGTTTGCCAAGCACTCTGGCACCTGTTTCATCGCGCGTCAGCGTCGTCGTGATGTTGTCGGCCGTGCCGCTGCCGGACGCGCCGATCATCGCCGGATCGCTGAGACCGTTTGCATCGAAGAAAACCAGCTCCGCCGGTTGCAGCCCTTCCTTGTCGAGAATGGAGATTTCGTCTCCCTTGCGGATGGTCAGCGACCGGCTCCCGCCGCCGGGCACTGAATGGCGTTCGACCCCATGTGGCAAAATAGGCAAGCCCGGCTCTGTTATCCCGCTGCGTTCATAGGGTGTTTCAAAAATCGGCCTCACAGTCATCATCTCAACCCCAGTTTGGCTTTGCGCTCATCCGCCCAGCGCATGATTAAATGATCGAAAGTCAACGCCATCAACGCCACGCACATGCCTAAAACGAAATTCTTGCCCAGATCGGTGCCTGCCAGCGTGCGCTGCAATTCCTGCCCCAGATCCTGGGTACCGATAAAGGCAGCAATGATGACCATAAAAAAGGCGAAAATAATGGCCTGGTTGAAACCAACCGCCATTGTCGGAAGCGCCAGCGGCAACTGCACTGACCACAGTTTCTGGCGACGCGTCGCACCGGCCATATCGGCCGCTTCGGTCAGTTCCAGGGGCACCCCGCGCAAACCCTCAATCGTATAGCGAACCAACGGCACCAGTGTGAAAATCAGTATCGCAAAGACGACCGCAACATCGTTAACACCGAACAGCATGATTGCCGGAATGAGATAGATGAAGCTCGGGAATGTCTGAGCCGTATCGCAAAAAAGCAGGATACGTCCCGACCAACGAACCGACCGCGCCGCCCAGATAGCAAGCGGTAGCCCGATAATGGTCGCCAGGATCACCGCTGAGATAACCGTATAAAGGGTGATGATTGCCCTGTCCCACCAGCCGGTCAAAGCGATGATCAGGAAAAACCCCCCGGCAATGAGCGCCGAGCGCATACCTCCGATCAGCGTGCCGAGCGCTGCAAGCGCCAAGATCACCGTCGGCACCGGCAACCACAAAAGCGCATTGCGAAACGGGATCAACACCCAGACATTGAGGAACCAGCGCAACCACTCGGTCACCGCCTGCACCCCGTCGATCGCAAGAAAACCCTTGATTAGCCCGTCGATCTCCTTGCTCTGGCTGAGGTTCTGGCGGCGCGTCACCTCATCAAGCATCCCGGCAACATATTGCGGCAGATTGCCGGCGCTCACCTCCTTAAGCTTCACATCGGGCACAAGGCTTGCAAGCCATGCAATACCAAATGCTACCAGGAAACTGATGCCGGCACCGGCCAAAAGCGCATGACGCTGCCACCAGGGTGCGCTGCGCTCAAAATGGACCGGCTGTTTGGTAACCCACTGTTTCGACAGCCGGTCCAGCATCACAGCCACAAGCACGATGGTGACGCCGATCTCAAAGCTCCGCCCGATCTTGAACGATCCCATCATCGCTAAAAGTTTGGCGCCAAGTCCCGGCATCCCGATGAAGGCCGTCAGCACCACCATCGCCAGACAAAGCATGATGACCTGATTGAGCCCGACCAGAAGTTCGGTTCGGGCCGCCGGAATATAAACATGCCGCATCATCTGCCAGCGCGTACAGCCCGACATATGGCCAGCTTCAATCACCTCGGGCGATACCTTTCTCAGCCCGAGCGTCGTCATTAAAATCATCGGCGGCATGGCATAGACAATGGTTGCCACCGCACCGGCCGTCGGCCCGACCTTGAAAAAGATCACCGCCGGCAGAAGATAGGTGAAGAAAGGCAGGGTCTGAAGCACCGACAGCACCGGCCTCATGGCCAGCTCGAAGCGCGGAAACTTCCAGCCCGCCACCCCGAGCAGCAGGCCTGAAAAGAATGCGAAAGGTGCTGCCACCGCAATCACTGAAAGCGTTTGCATGGCTAGTTTCCACTGACCGATCAGCGCGGTCCAGACGAAAGTTCCCCCGGCGATCAGCGCCATCCGCCAGCCGCCGAGCCAATATCCGATTACCGCAGCAACCGTTGCCACCGTCAGCCATGGCATCGGCCCGATATAGGGCCACCGACGCTTGCCCTCCAATAGGTTGGCGCTGGCATTGAGCGCATATTCAAGCCCGTTCGAAAACGCCCGGGTAATGTGAATCAATCCGAAGCGCTGTTCCTCCACCGGTCCGGTATTGATCCCCCTTATGGCGTTGAAAATGGTATCGAGCCATACATCAAAGGCAAAAAGGCCAACCTCTTCACGCGTCACCATCCACAAGGGCAGAACCGGCCGCGCCAGCGCTGCCAGAATGGCAATCGCAAAAAGTCCAAATGCGATTTGCCCGCGTGTCAAACCTGGCGCGCCGACAGGTGCAGTAGCTTCCAAAGCCGCCGCCATCAATCGGCCTCGAGCAGGATATCGAGTGCATCCTGCCGGTTTAGCGCGCCAATAAGCGTACCGTCCCCATCGGCAACGGGCAATATCTCGCGCGGGTCGTTCACCAATTGACGGGCAAGTTGCAGAACCGTAGCGCTTCCGGCCACCGGCTCACCCTTCGGCGCTTTGCCCTTGATCGGCTGCGCCAGCACCGATGCATGAATGACCCTGGCCTTGTCGATATCCTCGGTAAATCTTCTGACATAGGCCGTTGCCGGATTCAGCACGATCTGGTCAGGCGTATCGCACTGCTCAACCGCCCCATCCTTCATGATCGCGATCCGGTCAGCAAGGCGCAGCGCTTCGTCAAAATCATGGGTGATGAAGACAATGGTCTTGCCGAGCAATCCTTGAAGGCGCAAAAACTCATCCTGCATATCCCGCCGGATAAGCGGGTCAAGCGCCGAAAAAGGCTCGTCGAGAAACCAGATATCCGGTTCAATCGCCAGCGATCGGGCAATCCCGACGCGTTGTTGCTGGCCACCGGAAAGCTCACGCGGAAAATATTCCTCGCGCCCCTCCAGCCCGACCAGCTTGATGACATCAAGCGCCCGCTCACGCCGCTCGTGCCGGTCCTGGCCGCGCATTTCCAGCGGAAAGGCGACATTTTCCAGCACAGTGCGATGCGGCAGGAGGCCGAAACTCTGAAACACCATGCCCATCTTGCGGCGGCGCAGTTCAATCAGTTCTTTTTCATTGAGCGCGCCAATATCCTGTCCATCGACGATGATCGATCCGCCGGTAACCTCATGCAACCTGGAAAAACACCGGACAAGCGTCGACTTGCCGGACCCCGACAGCCCCATGATAACGAGCATCTCGCCGCGCCCAACATCGATTGAGACATCGCGAACACCAGCGATATAGCCGGCCTTTCTGATATCCTCGAAACTCAAGCCCTGCGGCATCCCGGTAAAAAAGCGTTCCGGTTCAGGCCCGAACAGTTTCCAGGCATTCCGGCATTCGATTACTTTTTCGACTTGTTTGATTCCCGCCATCGTCTTTGCGTGTATGCTGAACCGCCCCGGTAAACCGGAGCGGTATTTGAACAATATCGCAATCTGAAAAGATTGCCGGGCTTACATAACAGCTTCAACCCATGGCTTCCAAACATCCTCGTTGCTCTCAAGCCATTCGGTAGCCGCCTCTTCCGGCTCCAACTCGTCAATATCGACAAGCTTTGCCATCTGGGCGATTTGGGCATTGGTAAAGCTGATCTTGGTCAAAACCGAATAGGCATTCGGCCACTTGTCCTTCATCCCGTCCCAGGCGGCTTTTTTCAGATAGCCTTTGGCCGGATTGCCGCAATCGTAAAGGGCATCGGGGTTCGGGCCAACGGACGGATCCTTGTCGCAGCCATCCACCCATTCGGGGAATTCCACGAATTCACCAGGCCAGACGGCCTCGGCGAAATTAGGCGTCCAGTTGAAGACCACGATCGGCCGCTTGTCTTTTTCCGCCGCACCGATCTCAGCCCATAAGGCAGCCGCAGAACCGGCATTGATCACGGTGAAATTCATGCCAAGTGCGTCAACACGCTCCTTGGCGTGCTTCAGCCAGTCAACCGGGCCGTCCAGATAACGGCCCTTGTCACCGGTCTCGGCGGTTGCAAACAGTTTTGCGCAGTCATTGAGTGCTTTCCAGTCCGGCAGACCGGGGCAGGCTTCCTTGGTCCACATCGGATACCACCAGTCCTCCCGCGTTACCGCATTGTGATCGCCGGCATCATGAAGACCGCCTTTTTCCAGCGCGGCGCGATAGGATGCACCAAACGCACCTTCCCACACTTCCAGTTCCATATGTACGTCGCCGAGCCGGACCGATTCGTAGACCGCCTGACTATCCGTGGTTACGAATTCAACATTGTTTCCCATGCTCTCGAAAATCTTTCCGACCGCATGGCTCATCACAATCTGGCTGGACCAGTTATGAATCGGAATAATGATCGGATCCTTGCTGTCTTCGGCCAGTGCACTGCCGGCACCCGCAAAGGCGACAGCAGTAGCTAACAGTATTGTTGTCGGTCTCATATTCACTCCCTAGGTTTGTTCAAGATGCATGCCACCGGAGTGCTCCCGCTCCGGCGCTGAAGACAGTTTGCCAAGAATCCGACCAATTCCTGCACATAAATTTTATAGGCAATACCAAAAAAATTGCTGGCAAAACTAATTTAATGTGTTTTAATCAACCGCTTAGGTATAATTACAGGCAATCAATGAAAAACCAATATAGAACATTTTTCACCCAATTTCACACCAATCACATCGAAATGGTACCACGGAAATAAGGAATCGGACCGCTGCCCAGCACCACGACCAAAGGCTCTGGAAAAATATTGCCGCCGCTCGATTACCTGCTCGCATTTGAATCTGCAGCCAAAAACGGCAGCTTTGCCGCCGCCGCCCGTGAAATGAACATCAGCGAAACCGCTATCAGCCGCAAGGTTCGCCTGCTTGAGCAGCACTACGATATTGCGCTGTTCATACGCAGGCACCGGTCAATCAGGCTGACGGCACAGGGCCATGAACTGCTCAAGCAGGTCAGCCACGCGATCGACATATTACGCAGCACATCGCGCAACATGTTCACACAACGCCAGAAGAACGCGGTCAATCTGGCCGCCACCAATTCGGTCTCCTCGCTGTGGCTCATGCCACGCCTGCACAAATTCAGCGCCACCAATGACCGCATCAAGATCATGCTGATATCATCGGACAATGACGACGAGTGCCTGGCAGACACGATGGATCTGACCATTTTGCGTGGAGACGGCGATTGGCCGGGCTATGAAAGCAGGTTGCTGTTTGGCGAGACGATATTCCCGGTCTGCACGCCCGGTTATCTGAAAGCCAATCCGGGCGCCGCCAGGCTGAAAGAATTGCACCGTCTCGATCTGATCGAGGTTTCCAGCAGCCACACCGAATGGATGAACTGGGGAAACTGGCTTGACCGCAACGGGCAAAGCGCTGCAACGCTTGAGCGGACGGTGAGCTTCAACACCTATCCATTGTCCATCCAGGCATCCGTCGATGGCCTTGGTATCGCACTTGGCTGGAAACATCTTGTCGACCCCCTGCTCGAAAGCGGTCAATTGATCCGGCCGCTTGGCGAAACCTGCGTCAGAACCGCTTCAGGATATTATCTGCTCAAACGCAAAGGCCAAAAATCCTTCCCCGAGCTGGAAGCCGTCAATACCTGGCTGCTGACCGAAAGTGAAAAGCGCCAGCGCTATAGCGCCCGCAAATAAATCCAGCCCCTGCCACGCCTCGAATACATTTCTCATTACGGGCTGCATAACTGGCTACCGCGCCGGCTGATCAGACCC
The DNA here is from genome assembly GCA_963669455.1 of Rhizobiaceae bacterium. GTDB lineage: Bacteria > Pseudomonadota > Alphaproteobacteria > Rhizobiales > Rhizobiaceae > JAWKWH01. The sequence continues at coordinate 1,549,408 of OY770026.1, read as the reverse complement.
CAAACACCGCCGCAGCAAATTCAGTTGCCGCCCGAAGCATATTTTTCCTCAGAAGCGCCGGAGAGCAGTTTTGATCAATTTACAAACCCGTTCGGGCCTTGGCGATTTCGGGTCAAAGCTGCTCCAAACAACGCTGAGCCGTGCGCCGACAGTGTTGATTATGTTGCCGGATTTTCTGCGGAACCATCGGCAACAGCAACAGTTTTTCGCGCTTGACTCAAGACTTCACCAAGATCAACCTGCTGGATTATGACGCGCTTCAAAGTGCGGGATTTTGTGAGGAAACAAGGTGTAATTGCCGTTTTCACGGTGTTTATTTTTTGGCCTAAAGCGCGCGGTTTTAGATGACGAAGTCAAACTCCAAGACGGGCGAACAGCTTGCCAAACCCGTTGCTATTATTGGTGCCGGCATCGTCGGGGTCGCGACGGCGCTGTGGCTGCAACGCGACGGGCATGGCGTGGTTTTGATCGACAAGGCTGGCCCGGCTAAAGGAGCAAGCTTTGGCAATGGGGGTGTACTGGCCTCTTCGGCCGTTGTCCCGGTTACGGTTCCGGGTCTTTTGAAAAAAGCGCCGAAGATGCTGTTCGATCCTCACCAGCCATTGTTTTTGAAATGGCCCTATCTGCCGCGGCTTCTGCCCTGGCTGATGAAATATCTGCGTTATGGATCGGTCGGGGCGGTGCACCACCGCGCGGCCGCGATAAAGCATATTATCGGTGACAGCCTGGCCGACCATCAGGCACTTGCAGCCGGTACGCCGGCGGAAAAGTGGGTTGTGCCGTCCGACTATCTGTATTTGTACAAGGACCGCGCCGCCTATCAGGCGGATGCGTTTGACTGGTCAATCAGAAAAAAGCAGGGTTTTGTCTGGGAGGCGCTCGAAGGTGAGGCGTTTCGGGAATACGATCCCTGTTTTAGCTCTGAAATCGGGGTTTCCATCAAATTGCCCGGCCATGGCCGGATTGCCGATCCGGGACAGTATGTAAAAGATCTGGCTGATCATCTGATCGCCAAGGGCGCGAGTTTTATCAAGGCCGAGGTGACGGATATCGTTCGCAATGATGGTGCGGTCGCCGGGGTGCGGATGGGTGGTGAAACCATTGATTGCTCGGCGGTGGTGGTTTGTACCGGTGTCTGGTCGGGTCCGCTTGCGTCCAAACTCGGATTGAATGCGCCGCTTGAAAGCGAGCGCGGCTATCATGTGGAATTGTGGGGCGCAAACAAAAAGCCGCGGTCGCCGGTGATGGTATCATCCGGCAAGTTCGTCGTCACGCCGATGGAGGGGCGTTTAAGGCTCGCCGGGATTGTCGAATATGGTGGGCTGGATGCGCCGGCGTCCAAGACTCCCATCGAACTGCTTTACAAAAACATCCGCCAGACGATCCCCGGAATTGAATGGAAGGAAGCAACCGAGTGGATGGGCCATCGTCCGGTTATTGCGGATTCGCTTCCGCTGATCGGAGAGGTTCCAGGTGTGAAAAACGCCTATTGCGGGTTTGGTCATGATCATGTCGGGTTGACCGGCGGACCAAAAACCGGCCGGCTTCTGGCGCAACTGGTCTCCGGCCGGGTGCCCAACATCGACCTTGCGCCGTTCGCCCCATCGAGGTTTTAGCAAAAGTGGAAAAGACACCCAAGCCGGCCTGTTCAACATGTTGAAACCAAACTGGAAACAGCAGTCGTTTGACCTTGGTTCTTTGCACGCTGACAGTGTTGCGCACGATCTCGTGGTGCTCGCACCACGCCGCCGAGCCAGGCGGGTCAGCGCACAAACTCCCGGGCGGTCAAACGATTCAATATTCGGTGGATACGCTCTAACAGCCGGAGCCTGGTTATGAGCCGGTTGCTGACACCGCTGGTGCTGATTGCCGACTATGGGCGGCTGTGCCTTGTCTTGGGGCTTGTTCTGGCGGTTGTTCTGCCCGGTGTCGCTGGTGCCTTCAAGCCGTATCTGCCGGTTTTTGTTACAGCCTTGCTGTTTGTTGCCGCGTTGCGCATCGGCCCGCGTCAGGCTTTGGGGGCTGCCCGCGATATCAGGGCTTCGGCGGCTTATGTGCTGATTTTGCAGGTGATCCTGCCGATCGCCATGACATTGTTGTTTTTCGCCTTCGGTATGGCTGGCGCGTTTGTAGCCGTGATCATTTTAATGTTGGCGGCGTCGCCGATTTCCGGCACGCCGAATTTGACGATCATGTGTGGTGCGGACCCGGCGCCGGCGCTCCGGCAGCTGGTTGCCGGCACCGCCTTGCTGCCGTTGACCGTGATCCCTGTTTTCTGGCTTGCGCCGGGCTTTGGCAGCGGGCTGGAGGTTCTAGCCGCCGCGGGAAAGCTGTTGGGGCTTATCACGGTTGCGGCAGCCGTCGCCTTTGTCATTCGCGGCTACTGGATGACGGCACCGGATCACCGGACTTTGCGGGCCATTGACGGGGCATCCGCGCTGTTGATGGCAATCCTGGTGCTGGGGTTGATGTCGGCCGTGGGACCGGCGTTGCGCAATGCGCCAGGCGAGCTTGCCGTCAATCTTGCTGCCGCCTTTGCCGTTAATTTCGGCTTGCAGATAGGGGCGGCTTTGTTGCTGCAACGCACTTTATGGCGGGATTTGGTGGCGCCGTTTGCCATTTCAGCCGGTAATCGCAACATCGCGCTGTTTCTGACATCGCTGCCGGTTGCAATCACCGACCCGCTTTTGTTGTTCATCGGCTGCTATCAGATACCAATGTACCTGACGCCGCTGATTCTGGGCCGGTTTTATCGCCGCCTGGCCAATCAAGATTGATTGCCGGCGAAGCGCTCCGCCAATAGGATATCCGGCCTGAAACTTCCTGACAGCGAGGCTGCCATAGAAGCCATTGCGGCCGGTCATCGTGGCAGAGCGGCATTCGGGGCTCGGGCGGCTGGAAAATGACACCGACATTGCGTTGCCGGCGCGCGAATTGTGGCTGCTCGGCCATCGTGATCAGCTGAGTTTGCGCCGGATCAAGGCCGAGATGGGCCGCGATCCCAGTACACCGGAATGGGTGCAGCATATAGCGCTGAAGGTGAAGGATCGCGACACGCTGATCGGTTATAAGGAGCATCTGGAAAAGAACGGTATCGACGTTTTGGGCGTAACCGACCATTCGATTTTTCACTCGATCTATTTCGTCGGCCCAAGTGGCCACCGCATAGAACTTGCCTGCGACGATCCGGAAGCTGAGGCGATGAACAAGCGGCTCGACATGGTCAAATGGGACATGCTGGAAGAATGGTCAAAAACCAAGAAGGCACCAAAACATGCCGACTGGCTGCATGAAAAGCAACTCGCCGGCATATAAATGCCGGGGGGCGCCAGGAGTGTAAGCCGTCAGGCCATCTGCACGCTCCGTCATCGCGGTATGCATCGGGTAAGAACGCCTGAAGGATGCGACGCTAGGGCGTTTTGCGGTTCCTTTGACCGCGACAACGCCTCTACCCGCTTGGAACCATTGAAGCATTTTTCGCACATATGATTCTGTTTGGGCGAAAAATGCCATAGATGGGCCGCTTGACGGGCAGGAGAGCCACTTTGACCGGCCGGCAGCGATTAAAACGGAATTTCGTCGTCCATGTCGCGGGAGAAATCGCCTCCGCCACTTTGACCGCCGCCACTTTGCCCACCGCCACTGCCGCCTGGACCTGACTGGCCGAAATCGGACCCGCCGCCGCGGGATTGACCGCCACCATAGCCGCCTCCCTGGCCGCCGCCTTCAGCATTGCGGCTGTCGAGCATCTGCATTTCGCCGCGGTAGCGCTGGAGAACGATTTCGGTTGTGTATTTTTTCTGACCGGACTGGTCTTCCCAGGAGCGGGTCTGCAACTGGCCTTCAATATAGACCTTCATGCCTTTTTTCAGATACTGCTCGGCGACTTTAGCGAGTTGGTCATTGAAAATGACGACCCGGTGCCATTCAGTGCGCTCCCGGCGCTCGCCCGACTGTTTGTCACGCCAGCTTTCCGACGTGGCAATCGATAGATTGACGACAGGATCGCCGGAGTTCAACCGCCTGATTTCAGGGTCAGCACCCAGATTACCGACCAAAATGACTTTGTTGATACTGCCCGCCATGATAAAAACTCCACTTATCCCGTTCATACCGGCCAAAACCGGCATTGCGCTCTTTGGTGCTTCTTTAAACCATAGCGGCGCGGGAAACCGCATCGAAACCATCTATCCACAGATCGATTTGGCGCCGCCACCAGGGCTTGACGGATAATATGTTCATGTTATGTTCTATTTGTCAATCACCTGATCGAGGTTAGGTTCTGCCAGCAAATCGAGTTTGGAAGTGGAGATTGTGGACAAGGTGGAAAGAACTGCGCGGGCGATTGTCTTCAATGGCTGGGATTTGCCTAGAGCAGTTTTAACCCATTCGGAGCTATTCTGCCGGACACGGTTTCGGGACAAGGTCGAGCGTTTGTTCGTCGGGCATATCCAGATACGTTCGCGAACAAACGCGATGGATTTGGCCCGAAAACGCTAGAGCGTGTCTTGCTTAAATGGGATCAGTTTGATGGAGAGGATTTTTTGCGGCAGTTAGGAAAATACCGGAGTGCGATCAAACGATCGTGCGAGGATTTTGACGACACTGTCCGTGAAAAAGACCTCCAAGCAGGTGAGGTTGAAGCATTGAAACAGAACAGCAAACCCAAATCGTTTCAGCCAGGGCATTTTCGCCCGGCCGCAGGCCATATGGCGAATAATGCCTCGATTGCCCCAAGCGGATCAAGGCGTTGTTGCGGGCCAAAGAAGCCGCAAAACGCCACAGGTTCTTTGCGCCCTGGATGTCGTCGCGCAACGCTAACGGGTGTGCACCCGCGTCGCCTCACGCTCCTCGTTGACCCGGCAGGCAAGCGAAGCGCCGCCGAGAGGGGGACCAGGACACAAATACCCTGCGCTCAAACGATTCCATTTAAACAAGACATGCTCTAAGGCCCGCCGATCGCCCCGTTTTGCTACGCAAAAACGGTAAGGACGATCAGGCGGTCAGGCAGGCGCGGTATTGAAGTGGGCTACGGCGCTTCGCGTTGCCAAAGTTGCCGGCACAACTGGCCCACATGCTTTTCGACCGCAGCCGCCGCATCGAGCGCCACATCCTCGCGAAACCGTGACGCGATCAGTTGCACGCCGACCGGAAGCCCGTTGTCGATGCCAGCCGGCACGACGGCAGCAGGCAGGCCCAGATAGTTGACCGCAGAGGTAAACTGAAGGCCCTGTTTCATGATCCGCGCGACCGCTGCATCCCCTTCCAGATCGGCCCGCGGAGCGTAGGTGGGATGCACGCATACGGGCGTCAGGATCACCGGATAGTCTTCCAGCACCTGCATGACGGCGCGCACATGCCGCGACCTGAGGGAAATCGCCTCCATATAGGCCTTTTTATCGAGCGGCTCACAAAAACCTTTGTAGGAATCCATCACCCGGCGAAAATCATCGCTGGCAACGGCGCGCATCGCCTCTTCTTGAAGCGTGTGAACTTCCTCAAACAGGATATTCGCCCAGTTCTGCCACATCGCTCCCAACTCGGGAAACACCACTTCCTCGACCAGATAACCTTCGGTGGCCAGATAATCAGCGGCCTTTCTGACAAGCTTTAGAATTGCCGGATCGGGATCAAGCGCGTCTGGAACTTTCGCAAGCGCCACCTTGATCGGACCGGAAGGTTTTTCGCTTTCAAGCCGCACAGGTGCATAAAACGGATCGCGCGGGTCTGGCGCGGCCATGGCGGCCAGTGCGAGCCGCACATCCGCCACCGTTCGCCCGAACGGGCCCTGTGTTGAAAACAGCTGCGCCATCAACGGCCGCTCCACTGGCGCGGACGGGTTAAAAGCGGCAACGCGGCCCTGCGTGGGTTTGATCGTCGCCAGGCCGCAACAACTGGCCGGCCAGCGCAACGATCCGCCAATATCGTTGCCATGTGCCAGCACCCCGATGCCAAGCGCCAGCGAAGCAGCAGCACCGCCCGAAGAACCGCCGCAAGTGGCATCCCTGTTCCAGGGATTGAGCGTCAGCCCGTAAAGAGGATTGTCGGTAACCAAACGCAGCGAAAACTCAGGCGTATTTGTCAGGCCAATCGGAATCGCACCGGCCTTTTTGAGGTTGGCCACGACAGGAGCATCATCACCGGCAATGACGTCTTTCATCGCGACAAGCCCGTTTGAATTGGCCTGTCCCTGAAAATCGACATTGATTTTGACCGTGACGGGCAGACCTTCAAGGGAACGGACTTCACCGCCCGCCACCAGTCTTTGGTCGGAACGTTTCGCTGCCGTAACGGCCTCATCGCCCAGATCGACCACCACCGCATTGACCGCCGGATTGGCAGCTCGCATGCGCTCGACATGCGCCGTTACCACCGTTTCCACCGGGACCGTCCGGTCCCTGATCGCCGCAGCAGTCTCAACTGCCGACCATTGCCAGATTGCGTCACCCATCAATTGCCCGCCCGCCGGTTTCCTACCGGCAATCAGTAGTCTTTTTCAAAAAAGAGACCAATACTGGAATCGCCGTCAGAACCGGCGGAGCCCGTCGCCTTCAGATTGTCAGTAATATCGATGTTAACGGTTCCCCTGGCGTTTCCGGATGCCCCGGCCTCGACGCCCAGATAGACATTGTCCTGAACATACCGGCCGGCCCGGACGGCGGCATTGCCGCCGCTATCGGTAACGACATCAAGATCGTCAAGTCCCGTCGACTGACGAAAACTATCGAGCAGCGACTTGTTGCTGCCGCCAGCAAGCGCCGCAACCGAAGCACCAAGCTTGGCAATCTGCAATGGCGATAATTCGGTAATACCGCGGCCGAAAATAAGACGTGACAACACCTCGTCCTGCGGCAGTTGCGGCTGGGAGGAGAATACGATCGAGGGATCGGACGCACGTCCGGTAACCGTGATGAACACGGTTGTGCCCGCACTGGCCGATTTCGCCACGAAACGCACCGCCGGATCAAGATCACCGACCAGCGTCACCTCGCCTTCCTCGAACTCGATGCGCTTTCCAAGTATCGACAGCCTGCCACGAATAAGCTCGAACCCGCCAATCGGCCGGATCGCAGTGACCGGACCGGTCAGTCGCACCGAGCCGCCAAGCTCCGAATCAAGACCGCGTCCGCGCACGAATATTCTGTTGGGCGCATTGATTGAAACATCAAGCCGCGCCACGCTTGGCCTTCCGCTTGGAACAGGCGTTCCATCATCAGCCCGGGCAAGTTTCAGCGTCCGCGTCACTTTTTTCGGCGGATTGACATGTTTGACATCAATCCCGTCGGCACCTCCAGCTACGGTCTCCGGAATGGTCACTTCCGCCCGGTTGACGGTCAGCCCACCGGCGATCAGCGGATCGAAAAGCAGCGCACCCTTGACATCAAGCTTGCCGGTAACCGTGGCAACAACAAGCGATCCGTCCGAGTAGCGGGCGCTGTTCAGCCCGACTTTGAGGTCTGCCGGAAACCCTGCAGCCGCATCCAGCGAAACCGCGCCGCCAAGTGAGACGGAGCCGCCTGCTCCAATCGCCGCCGACCCTTGCCTGATAACAAGCCGGTCACCGGCAAACTCCGCAGCAACGGAAATATCTTTCAGCGCAAGATTTGCCAGCGGATCGGTAAAGGAGGCACCTTCCATCGAAATACGGCCGCTGATTGACGGTCTGCGCAACACACCGGCCAGCCGGACAGAAAACCGCGCCGTACCAGCTGCCCGCGCACCGCGTGACACCAGCTGCCGGTTTGCAAGCGAAAGCGGAGCGGCACCGTCAACCGAGAGATTGAGACCGGGGCCCTCAAGTGGAATGCGTCCGCTGCCATCAACCGAAAAACCGCCTGGTCCGGATATTTTGAGCGAAGAAAGCGTAACCGACTGACCGGCAAATACGCCATTCACGCCAATGGTAAGCGGCGTCAATCCGGCCTCAGCCAATGCGCTTGCCCGCACGGCATTGGCTCTTAGTGCAAATTTCGCACTCGGCCGCGCCAGCGCCCCGGTTACCTTTGCCGTGCCTGACAACCGGCCGCCAAGCCCCTGGCCTTTTGCCACGGTATTGAGCAGCGCCAGAGGAAATGACTGAAGTGTGACATCCACCGCCATCGCACCACCGCCAAGCGGCACCGTGCCCCGGGCAGTCGCGCCAATGCCATTGGCACTTGAAACTGCGGCATCGAGTTTCAACCGGTCGCCTTCGGTATTGCCATCCGCTTTGACGGCCAGTGCCGGCAACCCGGCGTCTCTAAGTGCCGTGGCCGACAGGCCGTCTCCGGCAATTTTGAAGGTAATCCGCGGCGCACTGCCCGGTCCCGTTACTTTGGCAGTACCGGAAATTTTTCCCCGCAATCCCAGATCGGGGCGGATCGCATTGGCGACATCAAGCGGCACGCTGACCAGTTCGGCCGATAGATCGAGCGTTTCGGCAATCCGGCCGCTGGCAGCCAGTTCCCCGCCATCGATACCAAACCGGGCATCATTGATCGCGATGCTGTCAGCCTGGACCGCCACGCTGGCCGGCGCCAGCAGCCGGGCAAGCACCCGCTGCCGGACAACATCCATATTGTGCAAGGTCAGCCGGTAACCCTCTCCCTCTGCCGAAAGTTCTCCCGCTGCTGCCACCGATGTCCCGTTTTTCATCCGCGCACCGGCCTCAAAATCGGTCGCAGCACCGCGCCTGGACGCTGTTGCCGACAGAACCGAGATTTCCATACCGCCGACTACCGCATCGTTGAAAATGACACGGCCTTCTGCACCGGGAACGCCAAACAGGTCGGTCAAGGCGATATCCGCTTCACCCGATCCGATCGCCGCTGTTTCCGCCTGAACGCCATCAAGCTTTGCGGTAAGCCTGGCATTTTGGCCGCCGGCTCCCTCCTTAAGCTCGATATCGGCTTCAACCTTGCCTTTGGCCTGCACCAAAAACAGAGCCGCCGCGGTGGAAATATCATGTGACCGCAGGCTCATTTGCCCGTCGAACAGGCCATCGTCACCAGCTGCAATCATGCCTGACAATTTTGTCGCCCCGGCATTGAACACCAGATCGTCAATGCGATTGGCCTCGCCGCTAGAGGTAACGCTTGCGCTGAAATCGACGCGTTCGCCGGCGATAAACGCCAGCCCTTCCAGAACACCGGTCAGACCGGATTTCTGCATTTGCCCCTCAAAATCGAAACTGGTGCCCGTCAGCGTTCGTTCAAGCAGCGTGCCCTCACCGACACGGACATTTAAGCCGAGATCGATCAGCCCGCCGGTCCCGCTCGCACGACCGTTGGCCACCATCCGGCCGGAGGCCTTGTCAGACAACAGCACAATATTGATGATGTCGACATCGAAGGTGAAATCCGCCGTTTCGGACCCGAAAAGACCGTTTGCATTAAAGGAAAGCCGCCGGTTGGATATGGCAAACTTCTCAGCCCTGAACCCGGTTTCGCCGCGCGCGGCACGGCCACTGATCCGGGTTGTTCCCACCAGCAGGCCATCGGCCAGCGAACCGGTGGTCAAATCGGACAATTGTCCATCGAGATCAAGGTCAAACGCGCCGCTGACCGGTGCGAACGTGCCTGTGGCCGCGACACTTGCCGAGCCCGAAAGATCGCGCTTGAGTGCCGCCGACAGCACGGAGGCATTCGCCACCGTCAACCCAAAACGCCCATCCAGCACTGCCCCGGCAATCTGCCCGGCAAAAGACGCTTCCAGAACCTTTGCCGTCAGCATCGCGCGGTCGACCGCGATTGGCTGACCGGCCTTCCAGGCGCCTGCGATTTTAAGACCAATCCGATTTCCGATCGCCTCGGCAATCGCCGCATCCTCAGATCCAAGCCCGGCTGCCTGCCCGTCGACGACGAATGTCACCTCGCGCGCGGCCGGTTCATCGAGCGCAATCGCCGCGCCGCTCAGATCCAGCGTGAAATCCTGCGCACTGACGCCAGAACTGACAAACCGGCTAGCATTGACCTTGCCTGACCAGGTGGAGATGCTGCTGCCGCCAAAGGCGAAACTGAGCGTCGCGCCTGCCACTTTTGTGTCGCCACCCGGCACCGGCAGAACCACCGGCGATCCATCGGCCGACTGGATCGCGCCATCAAGCGAAATGGCAAGCGGAAATCCGTCCGGCGCGGTCTTGATCTTTGCCTGAAGCTGAAGCGCACCACTCAAAAGCGACAGGCGTTCAATATCCAGACCGCCCGCTTCCTGCACGATACCGGAGACCGCCAGTTCGCTGTGCTCGCCAAAAAGATCGCGCAGATCAGGCTTGACCAGACTGCCGACCGGCCCGGCCGCGTCTATGGTGAAACGGCGTCCAGCCTGCGTACCGGAAAATGCCGCTTTCCCGCTCAAAATCCTCTGCTCATCAGCATCAAGCGCAAGCGACAGAACCAGGTCGTCGATCTCACCCGATCCTTTCAAACCCAGGTTTACCGCGGGTTTTCCATGAAAATTCAATAAATTGGCGACCACACCGTCCTGTGGTTCAAACAGCGACATATCGAGATCAAGCAAACCTGTGGCATCACCATAGGAGGCTTTGACAACAAGCTTGCCACCCGGCCCGTCAAGCCGGTCTATTTCCAGCGCCGTCTCCAGCTTCCCGGTATCGAGCTCGATTGAGCCCTTAAGCGCAAGCTTCGATGCAAGGCCAAAAACCTCCTGCCCGAAGGTCACCTCGTCAATGGCGAGTTCGTTCAGATTGACCGAAACCGGCAGTTCCGGAATGGCAAATCCCGAGGCCTCCGGCGAAGGCACTCCGCCCTCATCCGGCAATGGCTGGCGGCTCACCGTGACCGATTTCGCGGCCAGCTTGTCGACAACAAGACTGCCCGTCAAAAGCGCGCTGCGGGTCCAGACGATTTCCGCATTGTTGATTTCCAGCCACACACCCTCGCGGTCAGCGATGGTAATGCGGTCTATCTCTGCATTCGATGACAGGACACCATTGATGCCCGAAATGCTGATCTTTCGGTTAGGCGATGAAAGCTGTTCTTCCACATAGATCAGGAGCGCTGATTTTTCCTGCTCTGCATCTGCCTTGTCCTGCGCCAATGCCGGCAGGATCGCCATCAGGACAACAAAAATGGCGAGATACCGTCTCAAAACGCCTGCCCCAATCCAATATAGATGGAAAAATCCGGATCGCCTGCCTGCTTGTTGAGCGGCACGGCAAAATCGAGCCTGATCGGCCCAAGCCCGGTATAATAGCGAACACCGGCGCCAACGCCGAACCTCGTCTTCTGGGCGAAATCGGGAAATGAGCTTGCGCTGACATTGCCCATATCGACAAAGGCCACGGCGCCGAATGCCTCGTTGATACGGGTTCTCAGTTCCACCGACCCTTCGACAAGCGAGCGACCGCCGGTCACAAACCCGATGGGTGTCGCCACGCCAATATTACGATAGGCATAACCGCGGACCGACCCGCCGCCGCCAGCAAAAAACAATTTGTCCGGTGCGGTTTGCGAAATCGGCGATCCAGCCAGGAAACCTGCCTTGAGCCGGGCAGCCAGCACAGCCCTCTCCTGCCGGTCAAATGCCCGGTAGATACGTCCTTCGACCGTTCCGCGGATCGCAGTATTGCCAAAATTGAATTCATGAAACGGCTGCAATTCGGCATCGGCATAATAGCCATGCGCTGGATCCGTCTTGTTGTCGCGGCTGTCAAAAGTGATACCGCCCACAAACCCCACGGTGGTAAATTCACGCTTTGCGAACACCGGGTCGGAGAATTTCGCATATTCCCCGGTCAGCTTTGCGCGCGCCATCAGGTTTTTCGAAATAATGCGGGTAAAGCCCATTTCCGCTAAGACCGCCGTGCGATCATAGGCCTTCAGGTTTTCGCGAATACCATTCACCGACGCGACAAAATTCGTGTCCGGCGTAAATACGCCGGGTTTCACAAAGCTGGCGCCAATTCGGTAACTCAGTGAATCAAGATCAAAGCTGCTGCTGGTACTGGCCACACTTGCATCAACCCTCAACCGTTCGGCTTTTCCAGCCAGGTTCCGGTGTTGCCAGAAGGCCTGGATGCCAGCGCCATCGGTCGTCGAAAACGTTCCGCCAATGCCAAAGTGACGCGGCAGTTGCTCCTGCACGATAAATGCAATCGGCAATGAGCCTCCCGAGCCGATCTGTTCGGCTTCCTCTGCCCGCGCTGTGGAGAACACGCCAAGCCGGGCGAGCCGCTCTTCGGCCCTCTTCAGATCATCAGGATCATATTCACCATTGGGTGGCAGGTCGGCCATATAGGCGATGAACTCCGGATCCATCCGGTCATTACCCTCAACCGTTACGGGTCCGTAATAAGCCTTTCTACCGGGCCTGATTGTCAGGATGGCATCAAGCAAATTCTGATCATGTGCGGCTTCGATACGGCGCTTAGACACTTTTGCCTTTGCAAATCCCTGCTGACGCCATGCCTCCACGGCCAGACGGCCGGCCTTTTTAATCTCACCGGAGCGCGCGATTTCGCCTGACGCAAAACCCTCCTCTTCAGGCCGCGCGACAAAATCGTCTGGATCGGCGGTTGCAGGAGCCGCGTTGACGATCTCGGCTTGGCCGAACCTGAATTGCGGCCCGGGATCGACGGAAATGAAAACCGATGCCGGGTCGGACAATGTGGCATCAGGCGCAAGTCGCCCGGCTTCCTGCCCATCCACCTTAATCGAGATCGAGCCGCCATAATGGCCTTCTGTATAAAGGGCCGCCAGCAGGCGCTGATAATCAGCCCGTGCCTTGGCAATCAGCCCGGCAGACCCGGATGCCGGCTTGTTCTGATCCGTTAAAAGTTGCGAGGCATTGGCCAGCGCATCGGTAACCGCATCATCAGAACCCAGCACATCAATCTGAACCTCATAATTCTGCGGTTCACCGATAACATCCTCGACCGCGTCCTTGTCACCGCCCCCGAAAATGCGCACACCAAACAGCTCAAACGCCGCGGCGGGATCAGCCGTGATGCCAATCATTGCCACCAATATGGCCGCCAGACTGATGCGTTTGAATCTCAAACGTTTATTCCCCAAACAACCCGATTTCTACCGCCGTTACCCTAGTGATTCGGAAATGTTTAACGCACCGTCGAAGGTGGTCACAAGGTCCGTTTTCGATTAGAGCGGAAAAACACTCGGTAATCATGGCAAACAAAGTATGAAGAAAGTGCCAAAACTTTGTTACATCGCCCTAAAACCGGGCTTTTGATGAACATTTTTGCCTTAGGTCCTGCCAGCAAGCCGAATTTGGAGTTTGGTTGGTTTCCGTTGGCGTCAGGGTTGGGAAAAATCCGGTGACAGAGTGTTCGTCTTTTTAAGGTTTTTCGACGCAAGACTGGCGCGAACGGGGCCAATCGCATGTGCAATGCGGCGTATTTTCCGCTTCCCAGCGTTGCTAGAGCGTGTCTTGCTTAAATGGAATCGTTTGAGCGCAGGGTATTTGTGTCCTGGTTAGGAGAGCGACGCGACGCGGGTGCACACCCGTTAGCGTCGCGCGACGACATCCAGGGCGCAAAGAACCAAGCTGAAACGATTTGGGTTTATCATCTTCTTTCAATGATTTAATCTTATCTGCTTGGAGGTCTTTTTCACGGACAGTGTCGTCAAAATCCTCGCACGATCATCTGATCGCACTCCGGTGTTTTCCTAACTGCCGCAAAAAATCCTCTCCATCAAACTGATCCCATTTAAACAAGACACGCTCTAAGCCTTTGGGAAACGAAAAATCCGGCTCGCGCGCCAAACCCGAAATCAGTTTGCTGGCAGGGCTTAAATTTAGGCATAAAAAAACCCCTGCAATATTTTGATTACACTTGTGATTAATACAGAGGGCGCTCCAGGCATTTTTAGCACATGTGATTCTGTTTGGGCGAGAACTGCTCTAGATGACCGCGAATGGCTCGACACCGGCACTTTCGCTTGGGCCGGTAAACTGTCGCTTTCACGCTGGTTTTCCCTGAATACCGCCCGCCAATATGTGACCGCCCGGTCCGCTATTCGCAGCGCAGCGTCAACTCTGCACGATACTCGCCGGCGACAAAGCTCGCACCATGGATCCTCGCGGTAAGATCAGCCCTGATATTGGTCAACCCGCGCCTGATGCGCACGCTTTTGGCGGAGGGTCTTGCGGAAAAATTCGACGCACCGGTGCCTGAAAACTCCGCATCGAACGTTACCGCCCCTTTCAGATTGGGACTGGCGCTGAAACTCAGCGGCGCACCGATACGGGCACGGAACCTCGATTTCGACGCAATGATTTGCGCACTGCCCGGTATTCCGCCTGCAACCTTGGAACTGAGCGCCACATTGCCAATCGCCGGCGCCAGCGCACCGGGACTGCCGACAATGACCATACAGAAATGACGGCGGCGCGCATGGGCCTGTGCGATAATTGCATCCGGCCTGATTTCGCCATCGTCCAAAACGAGCCCATTGCCGAGATCAAGCGTTTGCGCGGCAAGCCCCGCCGGCGCCAAAAGAAAGCATGTTGCGATCAATACAATGCGCAGCCAATTTCTCTTTAAGGTCGCAGACGGTGCTCTACCGGCACCCCCACATGCCTGATCATTTGCCTCGGGCCTGTATAGCATTATTCCTTGCCTTCAGTGCTCCAGCCTTCATCGGCCCAGTCGTCGCCACTGCTTTGCTTGACGGCACCAGGCGCCGGCGTATTGCCGATAGAGGCTGTTTCCTCACCGCCGGCGGTGCGCCCCTGACGTCCAAGGCCCATCTGCATCAGGCGCAATTCTATCTGCAACCTTTGAACCTCAAGGTCGTAAAGCCGCCCGCAATCAAGCCGCGCCGGCTTGCGCCCGAGCGGGATTACCACCCGGCCATAGGCGGAAACGCCACTAGAGCCGCCGCCATTCGGATTGCCGATAACACCGGTATCGAGATAGGCGCCGGCGCCTGAGACCGCCGACCGGCAGGTCGTGCCATCAGCGGCGCGAACCTCGTCATGGCCTTGCGGCAGCTGGACGCCCGGCAGATTGAAGCCGGTAACATCCTGATTGATGATCGATGTTGTCTGTGCCTGCGCACCGGATACGGCCACACAGGCACCAAGTGCGGCTGCGACTAAAGCCGCTCGCCGAGAAACTTGCCACATACCTGTGCCTTAATCCTGGTTGTTTGTCCCGGGAACGGGATTGATTCCGTGCAAATGCGAACCTTGCGCTTTTGCTCTCCGTTAAACGGCACCATCACTGTGACGGGCCGCGAGAACCGGGCACCGAGGGTAAAGACCGATGGAGAAACCACCGCACCCTTCACCTCTCGGAATTTGTGGTCGTAGACCTTTATTTCGATCCTGATCCGATGCTTGTATGGGTTGGCAGGATAGACCCGGACAGCAAAGCTGTCGGTAAAACTGCTAACCTCGGCCCGCATCGGCGACATGGCCTGCGCTGTTGCAACAGATGGCAACAGCGCAAATCCCAAAGCACCAGCAAGTATTGTGGTTCTGGTTTTCATGATTTTCCCCTTGATATCCCGCTCGCACTTTTGAGATTTTGTCCCTTACTCGCAGCGCAAGACAACAGTGGCCGCGTAGGTGCCGGCCTGGTAACTGCCGGACGGGTGCGCCGCGGTCAGATTCACCGAAACATTGGTGGTTCCGTTACCCAGGCTGGTCGTCGTGCTGCCCGGTACGCTTGCAGCAGTCGTCACACCGCTCAAATCGTATGACGCAGAAAATGTGGACGCCGTCGTAACCGGTTCGGTCGAAAATGAACTCGGCGCATCAGCCGAGACGTTCCAGCTGGTACCGATTGCCAGAATACTCGCCGTACCGGGCGCACCGCCGGCATTGGCCGAACTCAGCTCGGAATAGGTGGCATTTGGGGTAATTGTACCGCTCGAACCGACGGTAATCGCACAACTAGCCGATACCGATCCATTAAACGGAATGTTGCCTGTGACAGCATTTGCATGCACAGGTGTAAGCACCGCCAGCACAGCGGTAACTTTGAACAGATTCTTCATGTCTGAACTCCTTAGACAGCCTTCATTGGTCGTCCATCGCGTCATTGCACGACAGATCATTGGTTTAATTGGGCATCGGGTGTTTGTTGAAACGGTTGGAACTGCAGAACGCTGTCGGCAGACCTTACGAGCCAGAACCCCTTTAGCCTGTGCGGGACACTAGCCGCCAAGTTTTAATTCCCGCTTTCAAACGGTGGTTACCAAAGGCTGAATCTTGGGTTTCAAACCCGGATGGTTAATGAAATGCCCCCGGCATACTCAAATTTAACCAAACACGGCCCGCCTCAATGCGCGTCACCATCAGGCAATACACCGCCGGCAGCACTTAGGAGTTCCGGCGTGTCGACATCCATACTGGCCGCCCGGCCGATTTCGACATCAACAACAGGTGCGTAACCGGCTTCAATCAGCCCGCGCGCACCGGTATCGCCGGTCAGGTGCTCGATCATCGCAAACACCTGTCTTGGCAGGATGACCGGATTGCCGCGTTTGCCGCCATGGGTTGCGCGGACGATCGATTGGCCGCCAGCCGCCTGAAACGCATCGCACAATGATCTGATGTCGGCGGCCGACAGTCCCGGCATGTCTGCAAGAACAATCATCGCACCATCGGCCGTTGCCGCAAGCGAGCGGACACCGGCCTTTAACGAACTGGAAAGCCCGTCAGCAAAATCCGGATTATGGGTGAAGGCAATTTCGAGCCCATCCAGTACCGCTTCAATGCGCCCGCTTTGATGACCGGTCACAACCGCAATATCCAGACCGGCAGCTATCAGCGTATCCGCCATCCTGCGTATCAGCGTCACACCATCGAACATCGCCAGCAGCTTGTTGGGACCGCCCATCCGGCTCGACCGTCCTGCAGCAAGCAGCACCGCATGAATGTCGGGTTTTGCAGATATGGCCGCCGTCTCGCGCGGCCGCGGCCGTGCCGGAATTTCCGCCAGCAGTCCGCCCACGCCCATCGCCTCGATATCCAAACCGCCAACCGCAAGTCCGGCAATGATCCTGTCTAAAACCCAGTCAAAGCCATTTTCCCTGGGACTGCGCGCGCAGCCAGGAGCGCCGATAACCGGCTTGCCGTCCACTTGCCCAAGCGTGATCAGATTGCCCGGATCGACCGGCATCCCGACCCGGATGATGTCGCCGCCCGCCCGGGCAATCGCCGAAGGAATGACATCATCGGCATCGCTGGTAGCCGAGGCGCCGAACACAATGACCAGATCATGGTTTGCGATCTGCTCCCTTATCGTGTCTGCCAGCGCGCCAACATCGTGCGCAATACGCTCCTCCGCCGCCACCAAACTGGCCGAGCGCGACAACCGTTCGGCCATGACACGCACCGTCTTGTCCAGCACCTTGTCGCGGGTACCTTCCAGCCTGGTCTGGATCAAACCGATGCGCCGGGCGCTGAACGCATGCACCGCCATCGCTTCGCCGTCCTGGCAAATCGCGGCAGCCTTTTCGACCAGGGTTTCACCAACAGCGAACGGAATGATCTTCACGGTCGCAACCATCTGGCCGGCAGCAACAGCGATGTGATGTCGCAGCGTCGCAATCGTAATGGCGGGATCGACCGCATTGATCCGGCCGATAATCCCGGCATCGACGATAAAAACACCAGCTGCATCTGCATAAAGATTGACCCTGCCGGTGGCAGCCGTCCGCGCGGAAAACCCGGCGCCTGACAGCGAAGAGGCAATTCTTCCCGCCGCCTCATCTTCGCCAACATCGCCCTGCTCGATCCGCGCGGCAAACACCTGCTCGACACCGGCCTCGCGCAAAGCGGCAATATCGCTGGCCGACAGCAAACGTCCCTTGGAAAACGATACCGAGCCTGCGCGTGCGCCATGGGCCAAAATGGCGCCTTCCGCCTCATCGACTGGAATGGCGCCGAATTTCATCGCCCGTCATCTCCGGCAAGGCTGCGCCCGCGAAACGCCTCGATTATCTGGGCCAGAACCGCAACGGCGATTTCAGCCGGGCTTTTGGCACCGATATCAAGCCCGATTGGCGCATGGATGCGGGCTGCAAGTTCGTCGCCGATATCGGCCTGATGCAATCGCTCAAGCCGCTTGGCATGGGTTTTGCGGCTGCCGAGCGCGCCGACATAAAAACAATCGGCCTTCAACGCGGCAATCAGCGGAACATCGTCGATCTTCGGGTCATGGGTCACCGCGGCAAGCGCACAATAGCGGTCAAGCGGCGTCTGTTTCAGCCAGTCCTCAGGCCATTCAGCCGACAGTTTCATTCCGGCAAACCGTTCCGGTGTGGCAAAGGCGGTTCTAGGATCGACGATCTCGACATCATACCCGGCCATCAACGCCATCGGAGCCAGTGCCTGGCTGATATGCACCGCACCGATAATCATCAGCCGCGCCGGCGGCAGGTGCACATTCAAAAAATATGGCTGCCCGCCAGCCTCCACAATACCCGATTTGCCGGACAGAAATGCCTGATCGACAGCCGCGCCAAGCGCACCGTCCACCTTGTCGCCCTCACAAACCACCAGGTCACGCCCGGTACCAAGTGCAGTCACCAGCATTGCAGCACGGCGGGCGCGGCGTTCACCATTGAGTTTCTTTAGCAGCTGCGGATCCATTAGAGCGTATCCAAAAAACTAACCAAGCCTCTCGACATAGACCCTGATTTTACCGCCGCAGGAAAGACCCACCCGCCATGCGGTTTCGTCGGCAACGCCAAATTCCAGCATTCGGGGTTCGCCGCTTTCGATCACGTCCATCGCCTCAGCCACGACCGCCCCCTCGACACAACCACCCGACACTGATCCTTCAAAGTGGCCAGTGGCATCGATTATCAGATGACTGCCCACCGGGCGCGGTGCCGAGCCCCAGGTCTCCACCACGGTGGCGACGACCACATCGCGGCCCTCGTTCATCCATGCCTCGGCGAATTCGAGCGGATCGTCACTGCCCGTATCGTTCAACGCTAAATTGGCTTCCGGCTCCATCGATCTCTCCAGTTTTTACCAGGCGCAATATCAAAACACGGGATGTCAAAACTGCGCCAGCAGGCGTTTTGGATCATATTGCCCGCGCCGACCTTGCGACAACGCCTCGCAAAGTCCGCTAAGTGCATCAAGCGAATGCACCGCGCGAAATTCATCGACATGCGGCAGCATCGTCCGGACACCTTGCGCCCTGGCTTCAAATCCGTCAAAGCGAAGCAGCGGGTTCAGCCAGATCAGCCGCCGGCATGATTTGTGCAGCCGCTCCATTTCCAGTTCAAGCCCGCCAACATCATCGCGTTCCAGCCCGTCGGTGATCAGCAGCACCACCGCACCCTGCCCCAAAACCCGGCGCGACCAATATCTGTTGAACTCATGCAGTGTCTCGCCGATACGCGTTCCACCCGACCAGTCGCTGACCACATCGGTACACTCGCTCAACGCCTCGTCGGGATCGCGAAACCGCATCTGCCGGGTAAGATTGGTCAGCCGCGTGCCGAAAACGAATGTATGAACACGCCGCCGCTTTTCTGCCAGCGCATGCAGGAAATGCAAAAATATCCGCGTATATTCGCTCATCGAACCGGAAATATCAGCCAGCACCACCAGCGGCGGATGCACCACACGCGGCGAACGGAACTGCGGCAACACCATATCGCCGCCGGTGCGCAATGCCTGGCGCATCATGGCGCGCGGATCGGTCCGCCTGCCCCGCGCATCCGGGCGGTAACGGCGCGTCACCACCTCATCTGCGGGCAATTTCAATTCGGATATCGCGCGCCGCGCCTCGATCAATTCAGCGGCGGTCATCTGGGCAAAATCCTTGCTTCGCAGCACTTCATTGCCGGAAAACGTAAACCGGGCATCGACTTCCAGTTCGGGCACTTCGCGCGGCGGCTGCTGTTTCTGCTGACCCTCAAACAGCGCCTCACTCACCCGGTTTTCAGCCGCCCTTGGCGGCGCCTTTTCCTTCATATTAGGTGCGGTCGGCGAAAACATCGCCAATAGCTTTTCGATCAGCTCACGCGACTTCCAGTAAAGCCGGAACGCCTCGTCAAATGTCGCATGATCCTCATGGCGCTTTACCAGCACGGCATGGAGCGTCCAGTAGAAATCGTCTCTCGTGCCGATACCGGCGGCCAGCACCGCCTCGATTGCCTCCTTGACCGAGGCCGGGCCAACCCGCATGCCGGCCTTGCGCAATGTCCGTGAAAAATAGACAATATTGTCCGCCAGCCTGCCTTCATGACTGGCAACGACCGGATTGGATTGATGGCGCTCCATCGGTACGCCTATTCGGCCGCTGCAAGCTCGGACTTGACCTCGTCGAGCAGCCGCGCACCCTCGCCTTGCGAAATCCGCGCAATGTCATCTTGATATTTCAGCAAAACACCGATCGTGTCGGAAACGGTTTCCGGATCAAGCGCAACCTTATCCAATTCATTGAGTGCGCCGGCCCAGTCGATGGTTTCAGCCACACCAGGCACCTTAAACAGGTCTATCTCGCGCAGTTTCTGTACGAAGGAAACGATTTCGGCCGACAGCCGCTGATTGGCCTTAGGCACCTTGCGGCGCACGATTTCCAGTTCCTGTTCCGCATCGGGATAATCGACCCAATGATAAAGGCACCGCCGCTTCAGCGCATCATGGATCTCGCGCGTGCGGTTGGTCGTGATGATAACGATGGGCGGTTCTGCGGCATCGATCGTGCCCAGCTCCGGCACGGTCACCTGATAATCCGACAATATCTCAAGCAGAAAAGCTTCAAACGCCTCGTCGGTCCGGTCAAGCTCGTCGATCAGCAAAACCGGCGCGGCCCCTTTCTTGCCTTCGAGCGCCTCCAAAATGGGCCGGCGGATCAGGTATTTTTCGGAGAAGACATTTTTCTCCATTTTTTTGCGGTCGCCTTGCCCGCTCGCCTCCGCCATGCGGATTTCGATCATCTGCGCGGCATAGTTCCATTCATAGACCGCAGAAGAAACATCAAGCCCTTCATAACATTGCAGCCGGATCAGCTTGCGTCCCAGTGACGACGCCAGCACCTTGGCAATTTCGGTTTTGCCGACACCGGCCTCACCTTCCAGAAAAAGCGGACGGGCCATTTTTAAGCTGAGAAACAGAACCGTTGCCAAAGACCGGTCGGCCACATAGTCGGCGCCGGCAAGCAGATCGACCGTTTCATCTATTGATTTTGGTGGCGATTTTTGTCCAGAGCCAGCCATGTCGCCTCCAAATGTTTCGATCAAAGGATATGATATCCACGATTATGATAAAGCAACGCAGGCCCCTTGTCTCCGCAACGAACTGCCGCAACCTTGCCAAAAAACACCCAATGGGTGGACATTTCACGCACGTCCATAATCGTGCAGTCAAAAACAGCCGTTGCATCTGACAACACCGGCGCACCGGTTGCCAGACGCTCCCATTGCCCGATCGAAAACCGTTCGTCTTGTGTGACAGATGTAATACCGGAGCACGCTTCGGCCAAAGGCCTGTGCCGGGCCGTCAGCGTATTGATCGCAAACACACCGTTCTTCAGATAAAGCGCATTGTCGGGCACCGAAAGGTTGATACAGGCCAGAACCATCGGCGGATTGTCGGAAACCGAGGTTACAGCCGTTGCCGCAATGGCCCGGCGCCCGGCCTCTCCCCCAGTCGTAACCACATGGATGTGCCCGGCAAAATTGGCCATCGCATCACGATAGGTCTTGCCATCGATGTCGGTTGTTTTCAGCAAAGTTCTTTCCACTGTTTCGCGCGCTTATATAGGCACACTGCCCCGTCCAGCAACCGCCATCGCAAAGCCCGCACCCTTGCTACCTTTACATTGGTTGCGCGGTCAGCGACATCCCATTAGGAATATCGCGCCGCGATGATCACGGACCGGCGCCTGATATCGACAGTCACGGAGATTGCCACACCGGTGCAACGCTTTACCGCCATCATCCTTGCTACCCTGATTGCCGGGTGCAATCTGGTCCCACCGGCCTTTGGCCAGCAAACCGCCATCGGCATTGCCGCTCCGTTGACCGGCTCCTTTGCCAGGCTTGGCGAGCAGATGCAGGCCGGCGCTGAAAAGGCGATCACGAATGCCGGCGCCCTGCCGGTCACTGTTGACGACAATTGCAGCGCCGAGGGTGGCAAGGACGCAGCCGAAAAACTGATCGCCGCCAAGGTGACCATCGCCACCGGCTTTCTTTGCATCGAGGCCATAGAGGCGGCACTGCCGCTGCTCACCAATGCCGGCATCCCCGTCATCACGCCCGGCGTGCGGGCGGGCAGCCTCACCGACCGGCGCTCGAAGACCGGCTGGCTGGTGTTTCGCACCGCACCTCGCGCCGACGCCGAGCGGGAGGCTGTTTCCGCCATTTTGACACGGGCCTGGGCAGACAAGCTTTTCGCCATTGTCGACGATGGTACGATTTATGGTCGCGAGCTTGCTGAAAGTTTTAGACTTGCCGTCGAAAACGCCGGCCTTGAGCCTGTATTTACAGATACTTACAGGCCGCAATTCGACAATCAGATTGGCCTGGCCAACCGCCTCAAACGCGCCGGCGCCACCCATGTTCTGGCCGGAGGAAACCTGGACGACATCGCGATACTGGGACGCGATGCAGCTAAAATCGACTACCCGCTCACAATCGCCGGCGGCGAGGCGCTGCGCGATGAACCGGGCGACGTCACTCTCGCACCGGGTACATTGATGATCGGACTTCCCGAACCCAAAGATGCCGCAACCGCCAGTTTTTTCCAGATGGTTGAGGAAACCGGCATCACCGCCGGCAGGCACATGCTTGACGGTTTTGTTGCAGCCGAGATTGCCCTTGGCGCGGTAAAGCTGCACCAGCAGACTGAAACCGCACTGATTGACCTGCTTTCCTCAGAAACCTTTGCCACTGCCGGCGGCGAGGTGAGCTTTGATGCGAAGGGAGATCGAACCGGCAACCCCTACCGCCTGTTTCGTTATGACGGTGAAACTTTCACGGCAATACGTTAGGTCATGGTCATGCAATTAAAGCCCGGCCCCAATAATCTGATCACCGATGTCGATGGGTTGCTGGTCGGCAACGCCCATGACGCGAAGTTGAAATCAGGCGCGACGGTTGTTCTTTGTCCACCCGAAACCGTTGCCTCGGTACAGATATTGGGCGGCGCACCAGGCACCCGCGAAACCGATTTGCTTGATCCGATGAACAGCGTCGAGACAATTGATGCCGTGGTATTTTCGGGCGGTTCGGCCTTTGGCCTCGATTCGGCTTCCGGCGTTCAGGCAGCACTTCGCGAGCAAGGCAGGGGATTTGCCATCGGCCCCTACCGCATACCGATCGTTCCAGGCGCCATCATTTTTGACCTCTATAATGGTGGCGACAAGGATTGGGGGCGCTATCCACCCTATCGCGAACTGGGCTATCAGGCCGCAAACAACCCTTTGGCCGAATTCAGCCTTGGCACGTCCGGCGCCGGCTATGGTGCGCTGACGGCTCAACTAAAGGGCGGCCTTGGCAGCGCATCGACCGATATGGGCGGTGGCCTGATGGTTGGCGCGATTGCCGTCGTCAACGCCGTTGGCGCGGTCAACATTCCAGACACCAGGCATTTTTGGGCCGCCGCACAGGAATTTGGCGACGAGTTCGGCGGACTTGGCCTGCCCTCGCCCATGCCGGAAAGCGCAAAATCGATCCCGCTCAAATTCCGTGACCTCGATCGCCCGGGAGCCAACACGACAATCGGCGCAATTGCCACCAATGCCAGGCTGACCAAAGCCCAGGCCAAGCGCCTTGCCGTTGCCGCCCATGACGGTTTCGCGCGCGCCATCTGGCCGGTTCACACGCCCATGGACGGCGATCTGGTATTTGGCCTGTCCACGGGAACAGCACCCGCACCCGCCGGTCCGATGGCATTTGCCGATCTTGGCGCCGTGGCCGCAATGACCATGGCGCGCGCGGTCGCCAGGGGCGTTCACGCGGCAAGCCCCGCAGACGGCGATTTCCAACCGGCCTGGTCGACGCTTCGGTGACCAGCTCGCTTGCCTCCCGGATTTTAAAGGCGGTATGCCATGCATTGCCCCGGCCCGGCCAGGCATTCGCCGGCAGCCTTTTTTGGGCGATCATGATGGCGCTAAGCGCCCTCGTTACCCTGTGGATGAACGAACGTATCGCGCCAGAAGGGCTGGTCCAGATTGCAATGCTCTACGCCATTGGCGGTTTTCTCGCCTTCGTGCCGGCGCTGACGGTCACAAAGCTGCTTCCAGCGCGGCGCAAAGACACCGCCTTTGCTGCAGCCTTTACCGCTTTCACCTTCTCGACCATTTTCTTTACCGGTCTCACCCTGGCGATTTCTTTCCGCTTTCGCCAGCTTGAATTTGCCGGCGAACCGTTTACGTCTCCTTGGTTTTTTGAACTGCTGTTGACGGTCGCCGCTTCGATGTATCATATCGCCGTCCTCGGCCTCAGACTTTACCTTCCCGTCGGATTGATCGCCCTTGTCGGCATTTCCCTGTGGCATGCGAAACGGTCGCGTTGAGCTGCCGGCCCGGCTCTGATACGACGCTGGCAATCGAGTAAAACCTCAAGGCAGCCATCATGATACCGCGCTATTCCAGACCTGAAATGTCAGCAATATGGTCACCGCAAACCAAGTTTCGCATCTGGTTTGAAATCGAGGCCCATGCCTGCGACGCGCTGGCCGGGCTCGGTGTCATACCGCGCGAGGCGGCGCAAACGATCTGGGACAAGGCGGGCGAAGCGAGCTTCGACGTTGCGCGGATCGACGAAATCGAGCGTGAGACCAAGCACGATGTCATCGCCTTTTTGACCCACCTTGCCGAAATCGTCGGGCCGGAGGCCCGTTTCGTCCATCAGGGCATGACCTCGTCCGACATTCTCGACACCACATTGAATATCCAGCTTGTGCGCGCTTCAGACATTTTGCTCACCGGGATGGACCACCTGCTGGCGGCACTGAAAACACGGGCGCTTGAGCACAAGAACACCATTCGCATCGGGCGCAGCCACGGCATCCATGCCGAGCCGACAACCATGGGTCTGACCTTCGCCCGCTTTTATGCCGAAATGGACCGCAACAAGAACAGGCTAAAAAAGGCGCGCCACGAAATCGCCACCGGCGCGATTTCCGGTGCCGTCGGCACCTTTGCCAATATCGACCCCGCAGTGGAGGAACACGTCTGCAGCAGGCTTGGCCTGCGGCCCGAACCGGTTTCCACGCAGGTCATTCCGCGTGACCGCCATGCGATGTTTTTTGCCACGCTTGGCGTTGTCGCCTCGTCAATCGAAAACATCGCCGTTGAAATCCGGCATATGCAGCGCACGGAGGTTCTGGAAGCCGAAGAATTCTTTTCAAAAGGCCAGAAGGGATCGTCGGCCATGCCGCACAAGCGCAACCCGGTCTTAACGGAAAACCTGACCGGCCTTGCCCGGCTGGTCCGGATGACGGTGATCCCGGCGATGGAAAATGTCGCATTATGGCATGAGCGCGACATATCGCATTCCTCAGTCGAGCGCGGCATAGCGCCAGACGCCACCGTAACGCTCGACTTTGCACTTGCCCGGCTGACCGGCGTGATCGAAAATCTGGTGATCTATCCCGACAACATGATTGCAAACATGAACAAGTTTCGCGGCCTGATCCACTCGCAGCGCGTCCTGCTGGCACTCACCCAGGCTGGCGTCAGCCGCGAAGACGCCTATAGGCTGGTCCAGCGCAATGCGATGAAGGTCTGGGAGGAAGGCAAGGATTTTCTTGAAGAGCTTTTGGCCGACAACGATGTCGGCAACGCACTTGCCGAAACCGAACTGCGTGAAAAGTTCAACCTCGACTACCACACCAAACATGTTGACACGATCTTCCAGCGCGTATTCGGCGAAAACAGCGGGCAAAAACGCCAGGGGCCTTGACAGCGCCGGCAGGCATTGCCACCCCGGCAGCATTATGAAAGTACGTGACGCCGATATCCTCATCATCCCCGGCTACACCAATTCCGGGCCGAACCATTGGCAAAGCCGCTGGCAAGCCAAACTGTCGACAGCCAGGCGGGTGGAACAGACCGCATGGTCAAAACCGGTGCGCGAAGAGTGGACCAGCACAATCGCCGCGGCCGTCAACGCAGCCAAACGCCCACCGGTCCTCATCGGTCATTCGCTTGGCGTTGCCGCCGCAATCCAGGCCATTCCCTCAATTGAGAAGAAAATCGCAGGCGGTTTTTTCGTCGCGCCACCGGATGTCGCCAATGAGGCGATCAGGCCGAAACATCTGATGACCTTCGGGCCTTATCCCCGTGATCCGCTGCCATTCCCGTCCGTCGTCATTGCCAGCCGGAACGATCCGTTTTGCGGGTTCGACGTGGCCGAAGACATCGCCGGCGCCTGGGGATCGCTGTTCATCGACGCCGGCAAGGCCGGTCACATCAACGCGAAATCCGGCCACGGACCCTGGCCGGAAGGCACGATGGTGTTTGCAAAATTCCTGTCGCGCCTGCCGGGATAGTTTCCAGCCAATACTTCGTCACAGACGCCTGCTGATTATGGACGTTTTCCGGCCCAGGCAAATTCCTGCGGCAGGGCAAAACGCTCGCCATTGTCCTGCCATACGCCGATTGTCCCGCCACGTAAAACCTCGATGCCGGTGCCAAAATGCATCTGAAGGCGAAAGCCCGACGCACGGCCGCGCAAAACCTCGTCCTCCTCGACCGGCTTGAACCCCTGATCGGTGTTTAATGGCCCGGCAAATGCCGGTTGGGCCGTTTTCGATCCCGGCCCCATCGCAAATCCATAGGCGCGCAAGATATCGGTGCCCGGTCCGATGCCGATGACATTGTCATGAAAGGAGATATCGAGTTGACGCCACGCCTTGGTGAAGCGTTGCGCTTCATTTTTCAGATGCGTTTCCTCATCATCGCCTGCCGCCCCGATCGACAGTTGCTCAACCCTCTTTGCAAAGGCCGGCCTGTCGATTTGGCACTGGCCGGTTGCGGGCGAGAGGCAATAGGCAATTGCATTGTTGAAAAAATGAAAATCCGCCAACCGGCCTTTGGTAGCGATTGTCTCCCGCAAGTGCCAGGAATTGTGGAAGACGTAGTGCGGACCATCGGCCTTGTGTTGTTTGCCCAGCTTCAAGACGGTTCCACTAACGCGCGCCGGTCCGTTACCCGGAAAACCGGTGTGCCATGCAATATTGCCGTAGACATAAAACCAGCCGGACCGTTTCATCTGTAGCGAAAACCAGCGATAGACATCGATAAACCGGTTGTTCCTGACCACCCAGTTCCACGCGCCTTCTTCCGGCTCGACGGCATTGTCGCGAATACGCCGGAAGGTGCAGCCCTCTATCACCACATTGCGGTTTATGCGGCTCTCAAACCGGTCGCCCTCGCCCGCAAACAGATGAATTGCGTTAAAGGCATCCTCGATGACGCAATTGCGGATGCAAACAAAGCCCGAAATCCGCCAGCCACAGAAAAAATCACCATCGAAATGGCGGTAATCCTCATCGACATTCACCGCGCCCTGGCCGGGTGGTGTGTTGTCGTGATGCCCGTGGATCTGTTTCCACGAAACATGCTTCCAATGCTGGCCATTATTGTCCGGATTTTGCACCCAGCGGCAGCGATTGACGAACAGATGCCTTGTATTTTGCCCTGAAGCGCCGATAGCAAATGTGCCGTGGCGGAACTGGCTTTGATGGATTTCAATATCCTGGCAATTGTCGAGATAGACCGCAGTCGGCCAGCATCGGTCGAAGTAAAGATCGTGCAGACGAATATGCTGGCAGTCGCGCAGATGAATGAGAGCCTCGTCGGCAATATAGTAAAGTCCCGGAAATTCGCCGCTGTCCTGCTTGAGCCTGGCGATCGAATTGGCGGTCCTGCGGTAGTCCCCGGCATCAACACCTGAGGTGAACACGCACATAGTGTCCGGGTCCGGTTCAGGCTGCGCCACCGCCTGGTCAAATCCGGCCGCATCGAGCGGCTTCTTGGCGCAAATCGTGATCGGCAGGTGGCCGGTGCCACGCAGCCCATCGAGTGTCAGCGGTTTGCTATATTGCCCGGCCTTCAGCCGCAGCGTATCGCCAGGCTGCAGCATCCTGATCTTGGCCTGCACACAAACCGGACAGGCAACATGCTTCTTTTTACAACCGCACAGATCCGATGACTTTGCCACGACTTTACTCCGATCTCGAACATCAAAGTAAAGCGTAGCAAATTTTCCCCGAGATTGAAAAATGACAAAGTTCTAGTGTCCCGAATCCGAAGTTCGCCAGTGAGTGCGCAGGAAAAATGAAGCGAACGTCAAATCCACCACACTAAAGCGCATCGTACTTGGTCTGAAAGCCATTTGTGCCTGTGCAACAATCAGTTGGATTGGCACTCAAGGCTGGCGCGCATTTCCATAATCAGATTGGCCGCACCGTCGGCCATGTAGCGCTGTTCGTCGCCGATGGCAAAAAATGAATAGCCCATCGCCGCATAGCGGCCGCAAAGGCCGGGATCGCCCATATACATGCCGGCAATCTTTCCGGCAGCTTTTGCCTTCTGGCCAATCTCGGCCACCGCCGGCATCATCTCGTCCAGCACCGGGTTCATGGTTTTGCCGCCGCTCCAGGCGATGGAAAAGTCACCCGGTCCGAAAAAGATGCCATCGATACCGTCAACACTGACAATATCATCAAGCGCTAAAAGTGCTTCGCGTGTCTCGATCATCGCAAGCGCCAGCGTGTCGCCATTGGCGCTAGCCAGATAGTCATTGGCGGAAAACGCTTTGTGCACCGCGCGTGCGCGCATCGGCCCCCATGACCGGCCGCCGACCGGCGGAAATTTCATCGCCGCGGCAAACGCCTCGGCATCACTCCGGCTGTTGATCATCGGCGCAACGACGCCTGCCGCACCGAAATCGAGCGCCCGGCTTGCCATGTCGTTGCGGCCAACGGGAATACGCACGAAAGGCAACGATCCGGCGCCGGCAATCATGGTCACTCCCGAAAGAACACTCGCCACATCGTGCCCGCCATGCTGCATGTCCAGCAACACCGCGTCAAACCCGGTTCCAGCGATTGTTTCGGCAACAAACGGATTGGCAATGGCTGACCACCCGCAAATCGCATGGTCACCTGCGCGTAGGCCGGCAATTTGCGGCATTATCCCCTCCATGAGATTTGCAGACGTCGCCTAGTGTGGTGGATTTGAAGTTCGCTTCATTTTTCCTGCGCACTCACTGGCGAACTTCAAATCCGAAAACCACACTGGAAACAAACTCTTCGCTGTGTCCTGATCGAATCCGGTTTAAATCAACCCTGCTGAACTTCCGATACGGCCTGTTCCAAAAGCTCATCCATGGTACGCCGGATTTGGTGATCCGACTGATCCACGCCCGCCGCATCGAAATCACCGCGCACCTTGCGGAACACGTCATCATCACCGGCTTCCTCGAAATCGGATACAATGACTTCCTTGGCATAGGCTTCCGCCTCATCACCCGATTTATCGAGTTTTTCCGCCGCCCACAGTCCGAGCAGCTTGTTGCGCCGTGCCATCGCCTTGAATTTCAGTTCCTCATCATGTGCAAACTTGTTTTCAAATGCATTTTTGCGATCGTCCATCGTATTCATCAGCCAGGTTCCTTACAGGGGGGTTCGTCGATTTCGATTCTTCATTGAATTTATATGGGGTGTAATCGCACAAATCAAAACAGCGTTTCGCCCGCTCAGCGGGTTTTTTGTGCGGCACTGCAAAAAGCCACCTAAAAGTGGTTGACGGCGCCACTTGCTCCATTGAGGTCGCCTGCCAATTCAGCTACAGACCGGCAAGGAAACCCCATCCGGGGCCATGTCGCGTATATTTCCTGACATTATACGCCCCATCGCTTGCAAAGCCAGAGACTGGAACCCATGAACCGTCGCCGCCGAATATACGAAGGTAAGGCCAAAATTCTGTATGAGGGGCCGGAAACCGGAACGCTGATCCAGTTTTTCAAGGACGATGCAACCGCCTACAACAATAAGAAACACGAGATTGTGGATGGCAAGGGCGTGCTCAACAACCGTATCTCCGAGCACATCTTCAACCAGTTGAACCGTATCGGAATCCCGACGCATTTCATCAAGCGGCTCAACATGCGCGAGCAGTTGATCAAGCAAGTCGAGATTATTCCGCTGGAGGTCGTCGTCCGCAACATCGCTGCAGGATCGCTGGCAAAGCGCCTCGGCCTGGAAGAAGGTGCGGTACTGCCACGCTCGATCATCGAATTTTATTACAAGTCAGATGCGCTCGACGACCCGATGGTGTCGGAAGAGCACATAACCGCCTTTGGCTGGGCCGCGCCGCAGGAAATCGACGACATCATGGCGCTTGCCATCCGGGTCAATGATTTTCTGACCGGCCTGTTTCTCGGTGTTGGCATCCAGCTGGTCGACTTCAAGATCGAATGTGGCAGGCAATTCGAGGGCGACATGATGCGCATCATCGTCGCAGACGAGATATCGCCTGATTCCTGCCGCCTGTGGGACATCAAGTCGAATGAAAAGCTCGACAAGGACCGGTTTCGCCGCGACTTGGGCGGGCTGATGGAAGCCTATCAGGAGGTTGCCCGCCGCCTCGGCATCATGAACGAAAACGAGACGCCAAGGCCGAAATCCGGCCCCGTTTTGGTTGCCTCGAAATCAGATGAAGACAGCATTCACTAGGCTCTAGGGAGAACCGAAAACCGTGATCAAGGCACGCGTGACCGTCACCCTCAAAAACGGAGTACTCGACCCGCAGGGCAAGGCCATCGAAGGAGCACTCGATACGCTTGGCTTTGAAGGTATCGGCGAGGTACGCCAGGGCAAGGTTTTTGACCTGGAACTGCAAGGCGCCGACAAGACAAAGCCGAAACAGATCTGAAAGCCATGTGCGACAAGCTTCTGGCCAATACGGTGATCGAGGATTACCAGGTGGAGATTGGCTAAGTGAAATCCGCCGTTCTCCTCCTGCCGGGCCTCAATCGCGACCGCGACATGATCGCTGCACTGACAAAAATCTCCGGCACGCCGCCGGTCACGGTGTGGCAGACCGAAACGGATATTCCCGATGTCGATTTGATCGTCATCCCCGGTGGGTTCTCCTTTGGCGACTATCTGCGCTGCGGCGCGATTGGCGCGCGCATGCCGGCGATACGGGCAATTGCGGAGAAAGCAGCAAAAGGCGTGCGTGTGCTGGGTGTGTGCAACGGGTTTCAGATCCTGGTCGAGGTAGGCCTCCTGCCCGGCGCGCTGATGCGCAACGCCTCACTCAAATTCGTCTGCCGAAATGTGCGCCTTCAGGTGACCAACGCCGACACGGTTTTCACCAGGGGGTATACGCAAAACCAGATCATCGACTGCCCTGTCGCCCATCATGACGGCAACTACTTTGCCGATGCCGAAACGCTTGAGCGCCTGGGACAAGAAAACCGCATCGTCTTTCGCTATGCCGAAGGCACCAATCCCAATGGCTCGATTGACGACATTGCCGGCATCATCAATGAGGCCGGCAATGTGCTTGGCATGATGCCGCATCCTGAAAACCTGATCGAAGCTGCCCATGGCGGCGAAGATGGCCGCGCGCTGTTTGAGACAGCGCTGAAAGCAGTCGCATGAAAAAACCGGCCTGGCTTGCTTTGCTGGCGCTTGCCGCCGGCTGCCAAAGCGAGCCGGTAGGTGGGCCACTGTCGATCGAGGTTGCGGCCCCCTCACCCATATCGATACTGCAACACATCAACGACACCGGACAAAAATGCTGGATCAGGCCAGGCAAAAGACCATTTCGCCAATACCGGATGATACCGGAACTCGACACCATCACCGGCACGCCGCGCATCCTGCTGGTTGACCGCAAAACCATTGGCGGACGGCCAAAACTGGTCATCGAGGCAACCGATGGGCCGGTCACCGTCAACACCTACGGGCCGCTGGTGCGTACCAAACTGGGTGCCCGCATCAATTCCGACATTATCCGCTGGTCAACCGGCGATAAAAGCTGCACCGGCCAGGGTTGAAGCTCGAACCCTCCTGACATTACCCTGTCAGGAGCACCGTGATATCCTTGAGGCAACGAAATCAGGGGATAACCGATGTCAACAAGACCGCCTCTCACAGCCGCACTGCCGCCTGAAGAATTTGCAGACCACTACTGGTTAAAAAGCGAATTAATCGGGTTCTGTCGTCAGGCTGGCATATCCGCAGCCGGATCAAAACAGCAACTAAACACCCGCATCACAGCCCTGCTCGCTGGCTCAGATGTGCTCGAAAAGCCGAAGGCGCGCGCCCGCGGGAAAATGCCCTCCTCCTTTTCCCGCAACACCGTCATCGGCGAAGGCTGGAGCTGCAGCAACGCCCTGCGCGCATTTTTATCCGGCGAATTGGGGAAACCGTTCCGGTTCGATCAGTTTATGCGCGACCAGATCCACAATGGCGCCGGCAAAACCCTGGGCGAGGTTATCAGCGCATGGAGTGACAACCGCCTGACAGGTGAAAGCCGCACCATCGCTCCGCAATTCGAATATAACCGCTTTGTACGCGAACTTCGCTCACTCGCTCCAGGCGCAAGTCATCGTGATATTGTCGCCGCCTGGAAGAAATACCGTGACACGCCCGTCTCTCGAAGGCCGCCCATAACGGCAATGATGGTTGCGCCCTGTTCAACGGCCCAGAAAATGAGAAACGGATAAGTGTTTGAAATCTTTGAGTACCACAGCAAAGTTTTGAGGTCCCGACTGACACACCGGTTTTATCCACAGATGTCATTAAGTGTTCAAATTAATAGCCGATACTGATAGTTCAGTCCGTAAAGTTCAACGCTTCCGGTGAGAATCCATGTCGGTCACGATCTATCACAATCCCAATTGCGGAACCTCGCGCAACACATTGGCCATACTGCGCGAACACGGCATCGACCCGGTGGTGATAGAATATCTGCAAACCCCGCCAGAGCGCAGTCAGCTTGTCGAGATGATCGAAGCGTCAGGCCTGACGGTGCGCGAAATCATGCGGTCCAAACAGGATATTTATTCTAAGCTTAACCTCGACGATCCCTCAAAGACGGATGACGAACTGATCGACGCGATGATGGAACACCCGATCCTGATCAACCGGCCGATCGTTGTCACGGAGAAAGGCACCCGCCTTTGCCGTCCGAAGGAAACGGTGCTGGAAATCCTATAGGCTGAAAGCAGCCTGCCAAGCCAGTGTCGCCGGCCGCAACCACGGTCCCGGCCACCATACCGAAAAGATATCCAGGTCCAGATTGGAGCTGTCGAGACGGCAATTATCAAAAATGGGTGCCTTGGGTACCATTGATTAATAATAAATTGTCAACGAAATTCGCCTATTGTCCAGCATGCGCAGTGAATTTTTGGCTTTGTAAACCGGGGGGTTCTTAGCCAATGAATTGTTGCGCCATGCAAAGACTGGAGACATTTGGGAATGACCCAGGAAACAGCCCCCGAAGAGGAAAAAAGGCAAGGACGCCGCAATCGCGTCCTCAAGCAGGGTTCTATACTTCGTGGTGTGAACATATCGGATATCACCTGCATTGTACGCGATATGTCCGAGAGCGGTGCGCTACTCAAGGTTAGCATCGACCAGAACATTCCGGAAGAGTTTCTGCTTTATGTCCGCCATGATGGCAAGGCGTATCGTTGCCAGCTGCAATGGCGGGACGGTACCAGGGTCGGCATCAAGATACTTGGCGTTGAAGCCAAACCGAATTGGCATTACGGGTAAAGGCCTCCAACGGGCAAAGCTCCGGCTACCCGAGACCGTGTAAGCATCGCACACCAAATTCCGCACCCGCTGGCCGATTGCGCAATATCGGTGTTTCAAGCATAGTGTTGCCCATGGCAGGCGGGAAAAAACATCGCGGACTTGTATCCACAAGCCTGATATCATTTTTTCTATCAAGCTTTGCCGGCTTTTTGTGGATTGGACGTGGTGCATTAGCCTTTGCAGCGCTTGCTGTGTCAATCCTCGTCCTGATTGCCGGTTTTTATCTGTTTGGTTTCGAAATATTTTACGACAACGGCAGTCTGACAGGTTTTGGCGGAAACGAATTTGGATTTTTGATTGATGTCGCGTTGATCGGGCTCGTTCACGTCGCCATTGTGCTTCCATTCAGAAAGAGCACCAGATCGCTTAAATGGTACTCAAACGGCTTTGCAGTCTTAGGCATCACACTCGTTTTGCCGGCGACGCTGGCCCTTTTCATCAGAACCTTTCTGTTTCAGCCATTTTCAATTCCGTCCAACAGCATGGACCCGGCCTTGCAGGTTGGAGATCACATGTTCATTTCCAAATTTGCCTATGGCTACAGCCGCCACAGCGCGCCGTTTTCGCTGTTGCCCGTCAATGGTCGCATTTTTGCCCGGCAGCCTGCACGAGGCGATGTGGCGGTATTCAAGTTTCCGCCCAACTCAAGCATCGACTATGTCAAACGTGTCGTCGGATTGCCTGGCGAACGGATCAAGCTGGTTGACGGCGTTCTTCACATTGACGATACCGCAGTTGAACTTCAAAGAAATACCGGAACCCGCTCGCTGCCTGATCT
This sequence comes from Rhizobiaceae bacterium, assembly GCA_963669455.1. GTDB lineage: Bacteria > Pseudomonadota > Alphaproteobacteria > Rhizobiales > Rhizobiaceae > JAWKWH01. The sequence continues at coordinate 1,514,907 of OY770026.1, read as the reverse complement.
GGACCGCGATGCCGAGGTGCAGATTGAAACCCTTCCAAATGGTGTTTCGTACCAAATCCTCAACCTCGCCGACGACACACTCGGCGACAACACGCGTGAATTCGTTGTGCCCGACAATCACTATTTCGTTCTTGGCGACAATCGCGACAACTCGACCGACAGCCGGTTCAATGTCGGTTTTATACCATTCGAGCTGATGGTTGGCCGCGTCGAGCTGATCTACTGGAATTCGAACGGGCGAAACATCACCAACAGAAAATAACGTATCCAGCTATGCCCAACGAACAAACGCTCGACCTTGACCCGAAACCGCGTCCCACAGAATGGCTCCGAATGGGTTAAAACTGCTCTGGTTCGTGCTGCGCATGACATTTCTCCACCCCCGGAGAAAATCCAAATCATCAAGCTTCCAATTTGCAACCGCAGGCGATTTTTCTCAGCACGTCAGGATCACTGGTTTCCTGAACAGCTTGTTGGCGAATGGAGGAATCGGAATTGTTCCACTTTGCCCTGAAGAAATTTAACATCATTCCCCGCCAGCCTTGGTTAACTTATGCAACATTCCTTCCAGTCCGGAAAAACGGCCCGGACTGTGCTTGCTTGTTGCGGAAATCACGAAAGCGCTTTGACAGTATCTTCGAAACTGAAGGCCATGTCGGCTCCCGCCCCGCAATTGGCGCATCGGACGCCTAGTCCACTGCCTTGGAAAAACGTACCCTGGGCAAACTTTTTGAAGTTTTCGAGTGTTTTTGCATCGCGCGTTTCGGACATTCCCCCGCACGATGAGCATGCAATCGGTGCAAAACCATGCTGATCAATAATTTCGGTAATTTTCTTTAGCGTTTCTGCCCGTGTGCCCATATCCCATCTCCATACTGAAGCTTTCCTGACCTAAGGACAGGGTCTAGGATGCAAGAAGACTTGCCAATCCGGGAATTTACGTATTTTTCGACAGCCACACTGTTGAAAATGCCCAGTATTGCCAAAGACGTTTCCGCTTACTTTTCGTCTAGGAAGATTACCGCACCGGCATGATATCAACGCCACAATATGGATTTACCTGAAGTTCTGCTGCCGGTTGCTGAAAGCCCGTTTAGAGCACCGTATGAGGTCCCAGATAAGCCCCAATTATCCGCCGCGCCCTTGCTTTCGGCACGCCCCGTGATAAATGCGGCGACATGACCGATACACCGCTTGAAAACATCCGCAACTTTTCCATCGTCGCCCATATCGACCATGGCAAGTCGACGCTCGCCGACCGCCTGATCCAGCTCACCGGCGGATTGCAAAACCGCGAGATGAAAGAGCAAGTACTCGACAATATGGATATCGAGCGCGAGCGCGGCATCACCATCAAGGCGCAGACCGTGCGCCTGGCCTATAAGGCCGCCGACGGCAAGGACTATGTTCTCAATCTGATCGACACACCCGGCCATGTGGATTTCGCCTATGAGGTGTCACGCTCGCTATCGGCCTGCGAGGGGTCGCTCCTGGTCGTCGATGCCAGCCAGGGCGTGGAGGCGCAGACGCTGGCCAATGTCTATCAGGCAATCGACAATGACCATGAAATCGTCACCGTACTCAACAAGATTGATCTACCCGCCGCCGATCCGGACCGCGTGAAGGAACAGATCGAAGAGGTGATCGGCCTTGATGCATCCGATGCGGTGGAAATCTCCGCCAAGACCGGGCTTGGCATCGAAAATGTCCTTGAAGCCATCGTCACCAAACTGCCCTCGCCATCGGCCGGCGACGCCGAGGCGCCGCTGAAAGCCATGCTGGTCGATAGCTGGTACGACGCCTATCTCGGTGTCATCGTTTTGGTGCGCATTCATGATGGCCGGCTGAAAAAGGGGCAGACCATCCGCATGATGGGCACCGCCGCGAAATACCCGGTCGACCGCGTCGGCGTGTTCACGCCGAAAATGGTGATGGTCGACAGCCTCGGCCCGGGCGAGCTCGGTTTCATCACCGCCTCGATCAAGGAGGTGGCCGACACCCGCGTTGGCGACACGATAACCGAGGATAAAAAACCCACCACAGACATGCTGCCGGGGTTCAAGCCGGCCCAGCCTGTCGTCTTTTGCGGCCTGTTTCCCGTCGATGCCGCCGATTTTGAGGATCTGCGCGCCGCCGTTGCCAAGCTGAGGCTCAACGATGCATCGTTTTCCTTCGAAATGGAAACATCGGCCGCCCTCGGCTTCGGCTTCCGCTGCGGCTTTTTGGGCCTGTTACATCTGGAAATCATACAGGAGCGGCTGGAGCGCGAATTCGACCTCGACCTGATCGCCACCGCGCCGTCGGTCGTCTACCGGTTGAACCTCAATAACGGCTCGGTGCAGGAACTGCACAATCCGGTCGACATGCCCGACGTGGTAAAAATCGCCTCGATCGAGGAGCCATGGATCCGCGCCACCATCCTCACCCCCGACGAGCATCTGGGGGCGATCCTAAAACTCTGCCAGGACCGCCGCGGCATCCAGGCCGATCTGTCCTATGTCGGCAAGCGCGCCATGGTGGTCTATGACCTGCCGCTAAACGAGGTGGTGTTCGATTTCTACGACCGGCTAAAATCGATTTCCAAGGGCTATGCCTCGTTCGATTACCAGATCACCGATTATCGCGAAGGCGATCTGGTGCGCATGAGCGTACTGGTCAATTCAGAGCCGGTCGATGCGCTGTCGATGATGGTCCATCGCGCGGCAGCTGAAAAGCGTGGCCGCGACATGTGCGAAAAGTTGAAGGATCTGATCCCCAAACACATGTTCAAAATACCGATCCAGGCGGCAATCGGCGGTACGATCATCGCCCGCGAAACGATTTCGGCACTGAGAAAGGACGTGACCGCCAAATGTTATGGTGGCGATGTCACGCGCAAGCGCAAGCTTTTGGAAAAGCAAAAAGAAGGCAAAAAGCGCATGCGCCAATTCGGCAAGGTGGATATCCCCCAGGAGGCATTTATCTCAGCCCTGAAAATGGGGGATTGAGGCGCGTTTGCCGCGCAGCAACAAGCCGGTGATTTGGTGATCCGGTGAATCGAATTTGATGACGAAACGCCCTGAGCCGTAGCAAAAGGCTGGCAACAGCGGGACAAAGGGCGGGTATGCGGACAAAACTACCATATCCACACCTGTGATTTCTACTGATTGCGACATGGTTTCGGTTGCAGCTTAATGCACCATTGTCTTCATTCGAATTAGTAGCGCACTTCATTTATGCGAACACTCAAATGTGGCGCGCTATAGTTTGCACCCCACATGTTCGAGGCGCTTGAATCACTTGGCAAATCCGCTGATCTCGGTAGCTCGCAGCGAACATCTGTTCAGGGAAAAACTCTCGTTCATTGTATGTAAACATCTGAACATTATCGGTTCAGCCGAAAAGGTATGCTTCAATGCTTCGCGCGCTATCGAAATCTCTTCTTCATAAGAATATGGATATTCTTATTGGCACAGGCAAGGGAGTTGAAACACGGATATTCGAGCGACCGGGTCTTTGGATGTCAGCTGATGAGTTAAATGCTCTGTCGCGAGACCTCATTAAAATCGCTTCCCATACGCTACCCAAAGGTGGTTTGACCTATGGGGTGTTTTCAGGAGACGCTGAACGCCTCAAAAACAGTGTGATTACCTTGGTGCGTCGCAAAAGCGATCAAAAGCCGATTGCATTCAACGCTCTTGCCGTAATGGATCTAAATCTTGGCGGTAAACCCGTTCAGGTACTACATTTGGGCTTGGTAATGGTTGACCCAAACGAACAGTCGCGGGGTCTTTCATGGGTGCTGTATGGCCTCACGTGCATATTGCTTTTTTTGCGCAATCAACTGCGCCCCTTATGGGTCTCAAATGTTACGCAAGTGCCAGCCATCGTTGGAATGGTGAGTGAAACTTTTTCCCGCGTCTACCCAGCGCCTGATGCACCACACGTTCGATCGCTAAAACACCTTTTGATTGCCCGGCAGATCATGGCTCACCATCGATATGTTTTTGGTGTGGGCGAAGATGCCGATTTCGATGAAGAGCGCTTTGTTATAACCAATGCCTATACGGGTGGGTCCGATGATTTGAAAAAAACTTTCGAAGAAGCGCCGAAGCACCGGAAAGACCACTTTAACGAATTCTGTAAAAAGCAGCTCGACTACGCCCGTGGAGATGATGTTTTACAACTGGGTCAAATCGATCTGAGTACAACAAGGCGTTACATCCAAAACAGTGTCCCGCGCGCTTCGCTTGGTGGCGTCTTCATTGCGGCGACTTTCGCACTTCTTCAACGCATTATTTTACCCGCTCTTTATTGGTTCGACAGTTCCAAACACTGGAGCATTCTAAGGCCAAAACTGAAATGACAACAGCGTTTTCCTACAACGAGTTCACCACACGCAATATTGGATTTGTGACGGCTGAAGAGCAAATACTCTTGCGCAACGCGACGGTTTTTGTCTGCGGCACCGGCGGCATGGGCGGTGCATGCATTTTGGCACTGGCACGCGCCGGAATCGGCAATCTTATCATTGCAGATATCGACGACTTTGAGATTTCTAATCTCAACAGGCAAGCCTTTGCTTTTCTTGATACGATTGACCGACATAAAGCTGAAGCAACACGTGATGTTTGTCTGACGATAAATCCAGAAATGAACATCACGGTTTACAAGGATGATTGGCCCGATCATGTGGATCAGGCCGTGCGAGACAGTGCAATTGTCGTGAACGGAACAGACGATCTTGCGGCGTCTCTGTTGCTTTACCGGACATCAAGAAAACACTGCAAAGCTGTCATAGATGCTTATGCGTCTCCGTTGCCGTCAATCTACGTTACGCAGGCGGACGACCCCGCGCCTGAACATCGATTGGGCTATCCCACGCAGAACACCGTCTGGAACGAGATCACAGAAGAACAGCGAAGCGAGGCTTTTTTGTGTGAGGCTGAATATGTCGTTTTGCACTCGACGTCGCGCAAATATATCGACCTCGATCTGGCAGGTGAGGTTGCTGCTGGTACGAGAAGTCGCATGTCATTTGCGCCTATGGTTCTGACGACGGGTATGTTGATGGGGTATGAGGCGATCAATGGGGTATTAGAACGGAAACCAGGGGCGGATTGCCGGGGATGGTTTTTCAACCCATATGCGGGGCAGGTTGAACGGCCCAGAAATGCCCTTTTGGCTGCACTGTTAAAACCCGTTGTAAGGCGGTTTCTGCGCAACATGATGGCTGCTTGAGCCGTGGAACCGCATCTTATCGCAGACAGTTTTGTATCTCTTGCTGCTGTTTTAGGCCTTTGGATTTTGAGACAAAACCTAAACAGTAATGGTGCGGATTCTGCGCTGAACCGCCGATTCAACTTTGGAATCTTGACTGTGATTGCAATGCTGTTGGGGCGAGTTTTATGGTCGATCACAGGCTATAGTTTATTCGATACAATTACTATAATGGCAGCTGGTCTGGTGCCTCTTGCAATATTGGTGCTGTGCGAAGCACTGCTTCTACGACATGCGCCGCGCGCACTTAAATTTTTTGCAGCAGGCGGAGCGGGCCTGTTTGCCATATCGGCATTTATGTCTCCGCAATTTGCAGATCCGTTCCGTTTGATTTGTCTTCTCATCTTCCAAAGCATCGTTTTTTTGAGTGTCGGTTACCTCATTGTCTCGCGCGACAAGGCGTCTCTTTCTGTTGCTGAAAACAAAACGGTCGAACGGCTGGGGTTGTCGCTTGTGTTAATACTGCCTTTTGCCATCAGCGATTTCAGGACAGACCTGTTTGATACGCCGGTTCGACTTTCGGGAATTGCAATATTATTTATGTGCTGGCTTGCCATTAGTTTTGGCCGCGGCAATCTCAGTCATAGCGAGATCATGCGTTCGTTTGTCATGTTAAGCGTGAGCGCGTTTGCAGCAGGTATTGCAATCACTTTGCTTGCAGGCTTTGACATTAGAACTGCTATCCAGACCATTGCTGTGATTGTTGCAGCGACAACTCTTGCGTCTATTTACAACGAAGGAAAAACGACACAACGGGATGGAGAGCGTGATAGTCTTTTACGCTATCTGGCTGAGGGAAATATCGATCATTCTGACGATTTTTTGCGCGGCTTGCAAAACCACTCACTGGTCGAGGGTGCTTTAATACTGCATGAAGAGGATTTGACAGACTTTGAGGGATCGTTTGGCGATTGTTTTGATGGCCAATCCATTCGTAGACGTTCGGATATTGCCACAAGCCCTAACGAAAGTCACGATCAGCAAATGGCCTGGTTCTTCGAAAAATATGATTCCAGCCATGCAATGCTGGTCCGTGAAACACCATTGACTGTCGTCGCGCTAAATATGCCAACACTGGCCGCATCTCCGGGAGCAGAAGTTGAGCTGCGAGCCATACAGAGAATGGCCTTCCTGCTATCTGCAAAATCGATGACATCATGATCAAACTGAGAGAGCGTGATATCGACGGGTTTTTTAACGTCCCATTCAATTGCTATGCGTCAGACGAGACTTATGTCTCGCCAATGAAAAGCGATCTGAAGCGTTTTCTGACCGCTGGAATAAATCCGCTTTTCAAAAGTGACAACGATTTTACCTATTTTACTGCAGAGCAAAACGGACAGCCAATTGGCCGTATTGTTGTTCACGTCCATACCGCATCTAACACTGCGCATGGTACAAACAGGGCGAGTTTCGGCTTTTTCGATTGTGCCAACAACCAAGATGCTGCCAATTTGCTGTTGAATGCAGCCGCAGATTGGGGGCGTTTGAAAGGTCATGATGAATTGGTGGGCAATTTCAACCTGACTGCCATGCAGCAGATGGGTGTGCAGACCGATTGTTTCGATCAGGCAGGCTATACTGACATGGTGGTAAACCCTGCCTACATTCCCTCGCTTCTTCAAAGCGCTGGGTTTGAGCCGTTTTTTCCAATGACGACGTTTGAACTTGATTTAAAACAGGCTGTTATTCCCACTCGACATTTGCCCGAAGAGGGAGGCTTCACATTTGCCGATGTCAAACCGAAAACGTTTCAAACACGCATGGAAGATGCACGCCTTGTTCTCAATGACGGCTTTGCTGACAATCCGATGTTCGTGCCTCTGACCTCGGAAGAGTTTCTATTTCAAGCCGGCGAAATGACGAAAATCCTTGACCCGCGGCTCTCTTCGGTTCTCCTGCAAAATGAAAAGCCAGTTGGCGTTGTTATTTGTATTCCGGACTTAAACGGATTTCTAAAAGCCTCTCGTTCACGCATTGGTCTAGCCACGCTGTTTCACTTTCTACGCTTTCGGTTGAACCGCAATAGAGCGGTTATCATTTTCTATTCCGTCGCCCGTGCTAGCCATGGCCAAGGCATCATGGGAGCGATGATTGCGCGAACGTTGAAGTCTTTGAAAAGTGCTGGATATGAAAAGCTGGGCATTACATGGATTGCCGATGAAAACGGAGCAAGCCTGCGTCAGATGGAACGTATTGGTGCAAGGCCACTTCAGCGCCTGCATATGTTTAGAAAGTTACTGCAGTGAATCGCAGGGAAATCGAAGCCCTCGTCTCAAAGGCACTACTTGCGCCCAGCGTTCACAATGTGCAACCAGCAAGATGGCGCATTAGAGATGGTGAAATTGGGCTTTTTGAGGACATCAAAACACGGTTGCCGGTCGCAGACCCCAATGGCGACGACGCCTCAATGAGCCTTGGCGCAGCACTCGAAGGATTGGCGCTTGCAGCATCACAGCGCAACCATAAAGTCGTCAAATCAGATGAGCACACCTTCGCCGATGAACCGGATTTGCGTTTTGTGGGTGCCTACCGCCTTGAAAGCCATAAAGAGCGTGATCCGTTGTGTGAATGTGTGGAAACACGCCGGTCCTGGCGTGGCGCCTTCAACAAGCCAACGGCAAAAGACAAACAGACGGTTCTACATCTTGAGGCAGATGACAGTTGTGTTGTGAGCGACCTTCGTCAGATTGAGGTTTTGGCAAATCTTGTCGATTCGGCCAGCTATAGTTTCATGAAAGATAGTTCGTTCAGAAGGGAACTTGTCTCTTGGATGCGCTTGTCTAGGCGACATTCCAGATGGGCGGTAGATGGTCTCAATGCAGAGGCAATGCAGCTTAGCGCTTTAGAGGCGTTTGGAGTAAAGATTGTCTTGGGGTCTCTATTTCCGTTGCTGGATAAATTCGCGCTCAGCCCCAAACTGCTGGCAGAACGTGCGAAAACGTCGAGCGCAACTGCTATCGTGATATTTCATCGGCCAAGGGCAGAAGACCGATTTGAAAGCGGACGCCACTTCTACCGCTTGTGGCTGCGCATGGAACAACTGGGTTTCAGCGCTGCAGTATTAGCCGCTCTTGCGGATAATCCGACAGCAAGACAAACGGTGGCGGATATTGCAGCTATTCCAAAAGACCATTGTGTGATCTCAGCATTTCGAGTTGGCCCACTGCCGACTGAAATTAGCTTAAATGTTGCACGCCGTCCGATGAGCGAAATTCTTATCTAGAGCAGTTTTAAATATTCAATCAGCTGCGCTTTCTCATCAGCTGTAAGGTTTGCACCGTAGGTGTGACCGCCATTGTCCTTCCCTGTTTGCGATACGTCAAACCAGACCGGCTCAGAGAACGGTTGATAATCAACAGGATAACTACCATCGGTCACTATTCGTAGGCCAACACGTTCGTAATCCAGAGCGTGGCCACCAACCTGAAATCGAGCAGGTCTTTGTTTCGGTGATAGCAGATGATGCAAAGTCGGTACGGAGCCGTTGTGCAGATAAGGGGCAGAGGCCCAGATTCCAGTCAATGGAGGCGCAGCATATTGCCCGGTCGCCTTAACTGCGATTTTTGAACTGTAATTGGTCTTGGCAAATGCGCTGACCAATTCTTTTGTGAAGACATCGGCACGCAGTTGATCCGTTCCAACATCGCCCAACCAATTGGGAAATAACGTCAACCTCGGTTGATCAATTCCCGTCGTATATGTGCCATGACAAGAACTGCAATTTTTTGCAAAAACTGTTGCGCCTTTGTAAGCAAGATTGCGATCAACGTCCCCCGGAAACATTTGAGGACGATAATTTTCTTTCAAAAATGCGAATATGGCATTTGCATCGTCTAGGTGCTCTATCGCCTCATCTGTTTTTACGCCCATGCTGGGCACAGTGAAGAAAGTCGTGATCGTCGCCAATGCGTTTAAACGTGATTTAGTGTGACCGCTAACGGTGATGGTTCTTTGACGTTTGGTTCCAGGAACAGCGTAGGAGCCGTCAGCCAAAAGGCTTGTTCGCCAGTAACGATCTCCCAAATCAGGTATAGACACAATGCCTGCATCGCCGGGTCCGTTATCAAATAGATCGATACCCAATTGAAACTTAAGCGCAGCAACACCATTGGTGCTGCCAGGCACACCATTGGGAAAAGGCAAAGCGCGTTCGACTCCGGACAGTGCGGCCATCCTTTTTTCAACGATGGGAAGGATCAAGAAGCGCAATGTTTGACGCTCCTGAAATCCCATGTCTGGAAACAACTTTTGAGCCGTATTCAAGAGTTTTTGCGGGCGTTTTACGCCAGATCTAAATGCTCGAAACACCGCTGCCGTATAGGCTTCCAAATTGAGCGATGTGTTGGGCATGCCCAGCCAGGCTGTTTGAGGCAGTGGAGCACCCTCTGAAGAATAAGTAACGCCTGCATGGCAGGCTGCACATCCCAAATTGCTAACGCGAACTTTTGCGCCACCAATTGGCGCTAAATCACCAAAGGTTACGCCAATTGGCATTGTTTGTTTTTGGCCTGCCCCTCCATCAGGCCGATTGAGAACTTTGGCATCTACGAGAAAACCAAATTGAGCAAGAATGTGGTTCAGGCTTTCGCGTGTTGCTGGCAGTTCAGCCGAACTTGATTGGGCATCCAACATGAGCGCTGCGGCCACTAAACGCCACGGGAGGGCATGTGATTCCATCGCCGTTAGGCTAATACCGCCAAAGCCTGCCCCCTGGAATGCAGCTGCACCATGCGTCGCTAAATCGCTTTGCTCGGGCACATAAGGGCGAGCGAGCGATTGTGTTTCGCCAACTGAGAAGAACCACGACGCGCCACCAAGACAACCCACGGTTACTGCTAAACCGATCACCGTGCGTTTGATCAAGCGCTTGTCCCCTGTAACGCTGAAGATAGATGCTTAGTTACCGCTGCAACAAATACCTCCGGTTGTTCCCATTGTGGATAGTGACCACAATGATCGACCAATTTGAGGGTACCCTTCGGTAGTAAACCCATTGCAATATCAGCTTGCGAACTGGGAAACACACGGTCTTCTCTCCCCCAGATTACCAACGTTGGACACTGCATGGCTTTCGCGATTTCTGCGAAATGATCTCGGTCTTTCACACCGAAAACGCCCACACCAGATTTTAATGTTAGCCAGAAGGAGCGATGGCTGCCGAGTTTGCTGGCATATTGATTTACCAATGCAACCAAGTTGGGCGTTGCATGTTTTTGATCGTACATGGCTAACCGAATGGTAATGGCATTATTCATAGAGGTTGGTTTGCCTAAATAATAACCAATTACAGGAAGTGCGGGGAGGCGCATGAGGAAATTTGCTTTTCTACCAAAGCCTCCTGGAGCTGCGATTACCGCTCGGTTGACACGACTTTGATGATGCTCAGTGAAACGTACAACAATGCTGCCTCCCAGAGAGCTGCCAACCAAATGCGCCTTTGCGATTTTCATGGCATCCATGAAAGCTAGAAGCTGCTCAACAAAAAACCGTGAGTCATAGTCAGCTTCAGGACGATCAGCTTCACCAAACCCAGGAATGTCTAAGGCAATCACACGATACTGGCTTGTCAAGTTCGGAATTACACGCTCCCAAATCTCAATAGAGTTTGCAAGGCCATGAATGAGAATTACGATTGGCTTGTTGGTTCCACTGTCGAATACCCTCGTGTTCAATCCATTTTTTAAAGTAATTCGTTTCGTATCGATCATTCTTGCAGCGAAACATGTCCAAGTTGCTATTTAATGAAATGTAGCCATTTGAATACAAACCCGAGCGGCCTTTTGAAATGCCTTCGGCCAAATTCGTCAAAGTGAATTATCAAAGTCCTCTTTTCGCTTTGTGGCCTTCAAAAATGAGCTTCCGGTTTCGGCCGCAATAAACAAACGCCCACTCGCCATTCTATCGAAACAGCGACATGACTATTTTCGGTCAAAAAGGCCTCCAAGCGGATGTAGGCAATCTAGCCGCTGTAGTCTGTTGAATGGTCTCTTTCCACTTCGAAATGAAATCAGCGCTTTCCAGGCGTAAGAATTGCTGTGCGCCTTTCGCATTGAAGAAGGATTGGCGGCAATGTCAGCTTAGTGGCAATGCACCTGGCCCGCTTTGCGATCCATATGGCAGCACTGGCCAGCCGGAGAGCTTTTGCGGCAACCGCCGCCATGCGCCTGCGCAATTGGTGGCAGTGCCAGTGAAAATATGGCCATAAGCAACACGATCTTCTTCATGATATACCTCGATGAAGTTTCCCAAGATCCAGGCAGGGTATCCGTATATCGGGAAGATGAAAAGTATTTCTACCTATAAGGGAATTTCCGCAACACAGCTGACCTTAGGCAAGTCCGGTAATCTTGAACTCAGCGCAAAGCCAGCCTCAGCTACATTTGTCACAGCTGGTGTTCCGCCGCACATAGCCAAGACGGGTTTCGCCGCCATAAAGGGCGACAAGGTCTGCAAGGACGAATTGTCTCATCAAACCGCAGCCGCTGCATTTGAATTGCAGATTTCGATAGCTCTGCGCCAGATCGCGTAACGTCAGCGCATCATGAAATTTGCTTGCTTCAATCGTCACCATCTGCCGCTGATCAACCTCCATCCATCTCATCAAACCACTCCAGACGAATGGTTAAGGACAGGCGCTGGCAATTCAAATCGCTATTGTATTTTACATGGAAGATGCTCCAACGGGCAAGACCAGAGGCTGCGGCCCGCCCACACTTTTGCACGCGCCCGCGATCCCCCGCACCAGGAGAGCCGGCAAAAAGGGCTCCAGATTTGCCCCAGGGTCAGTTGATCGGAGCAACACCGATAGGCACAGCGTATTTCTTGCACCAGATCAGCACCTGTTTTGCATTTTTCAGTGCGCCGGTCGCTTTCACCGTATAGCGCTGCTTGCCGGTGTTGGATTTTAGCACCGCAACCAACCCGCCCTTGGCCAGCGCGGAACCCGAACCGAGCGCGACATAAGGGTCAGGCGCACCATCGAGCACGAAATCGCCGCCAAGCTCGATCACATAGACATCACCTTGTTTGCGAACCGTGACCGATCCGGTGGTCGAATGGCCGGTCGCGCCCTTGAAGATCCCGTTGCCCACCGGAGAGGCCATCGCCGGCAAAGGCATGGCCACGCCCACAGCTATCAGCACAGCAACGGCCATAATTGCCCGCATCGTCAGTTTAAAGATCGTCGGTTTGAAGAAAGTCACTTGCATGGGTTTCCTCCCGGTTTTCGAAATTCCTTGATCGACAGAATAAGTCCTCCCCTGCCCCAGCGCCAATCACGGTTACTCTCCAGGCCATCACATATCCGGCAAGAGCGGTGCCGGAAGCAGACCCGGCGGGTCCGGCCGCCTGGTTCCGGCGGCATAAAATGCTTAATTCCGGCCTGTGGGCGGGGCCGGCAGCCCCAGGCTGACGGCGCCACCCACGGCTTCCATCGCGCCAGGGCGGACCGGCTGGCCAGCACCAATGAAATAAAGCTGCAAAATTGTCATACGGACCGCTTGCCAGCGGCCGACTGCATGCTATAACCCACGCGCTTTAACGCCGGATGGAACCGCCTCAGCGCAACAGACCGACCGGCCGGGCCCAGGTAGCTCAGTTGGTAGAGCAGCGGACTGAAAATCCGCGTGTCGGTGGTTCGATTCCGCCCCTGGGCACCAATAGACATATCTCCGAACCCGATTTTATCACGGTATCTCCAACGACTTGGGAGAAACTCTTGCAAAGTTTGTAAAATTAATTTTGCGACAGTTCCGTCCAAATCAATTCAAACTTGGCTAGATACTTCCGCAATCGGTCCGCATCATTTCGACTAGTCTTTGTAGCGCGGGAGGCAGAGAATAATGAACGCCCAGCAGCGCTTAAAGACTTGCTGTTTCTACATGTCCGAATGACGGTTGCCAATTGGACTTTGTCGAACGGGTCTACTTTATCGGCCGTCGTGCCGAGGAACTGCCTCACGAGCTTATCATCCTCATCATCTTCAGAACTTGTCCATTGTTGATGCAAGAACTCAATTTCCTGTTCCACCATTTGCAAGGTAATGCGAGCACGAGGGGCAAGCGTGCACAATCGTTGTAATGAGGCACCCAAATCTCTGAAGTTGCCCGGCCAGTGTGTTGAGGGATCGGTTGCGAAACGGATGTATGTTTGCAAAGCATCCGCATTGAAGCCGACATTACTTCCAAGAGTTTTCTCTGCTCTTCTGAGTTCATACTCGATATTAGGTTCAATATCCTCACGCCGGTCTTTAAGTGCAGGTAACTGGAAAGTCCAAAGGTTCAATCGCGCAAATAGGTCTGCGCGAAATTGTCCTTCTGCGACAAGCTTGCTCAAACTTCTGTTTGCACCGGCGATCAACTGAAAGTTGCTGGTAATTTCATGATCTGAGCCTAAAGGAAAGAATTTTCCTGTTTCAATTGCATGCAAAATCATTGCCTGCTCATCCGGCCCAAGTTCATCGATCTCGTCGAGAAACAACACACCGCCATCTGCTTCTCGTAAAAGGCCGCGGCGATCATTGGGTGCGCCAGCCATCGCGCCTCTTCGATGACCAAACAGTGTAGACATAGCCCTTTCACCTTTTAGGGTGGAGCAATTAACGTGAACAAACCGCCCCTTTACTCTTCGGCGCTGGAGTTTGAGTTCATAAATGCGTTCTGCCAACTCAGATTTACCGGTTCCTGTTGCACCAAGCAAAAGCAGCGGTGCATCACTCGTCGTTGAGACCAGTTCAATACGTTCTATCAAGCCATTGAAATCTTCATTGCGTGTATCAATGCCGGATTTAAGCAGGGCATTGTACTCTTCTGTGATCTGGTCGAAGCGTTGCTGCAGTGCATTATACTTTGAAAGATCCAGATCAACGATGTTGATCTCGCCACTGATATCTCCATCAACGAACTCGCCATCAACTTTTTGCGGAGGTGATGTTTGCAGCAATCGAGCCGGAATGTGCCGGGATTCTGTTAACAAGAACCAGCAGATTTGAGCAACGTGGGTGCCCGTTGTCAGATGAACGTGGTATTCTTCGCGCTCTTCATCAAATCCATATCCCCGCGCAAAATCAAACAAGGCACCATAGACTTCTTGAAAATCCCAGGGGTTATGAAGATCTATCAGCTGTAAAAGCACTTCAGTTGCAGCTTGTTCTCTTTCGATTTCCTGCTTGACCGAATGCGCTAGTCGGGAAAACCTTCGGTCATAGATCAGCTCTAAACGCTCAACCGGAAAATCCACATGCTGGGTCAAGGCAATTGTAGGGCGCCAGCGCCTTTTTTTGCCTGAGTCGAGCTGAGTTCCCAGAAAACCTATGACGACATTTTTCTTCATAGTTATCTAATAATATATTTTCTTATATAAATATATAGAAAAATTTCCATCATATTTGTTGCGGGCAAAATAAACGCTTTTATTTCAACGGGTTATATATTTTCACTTTTTCCTTTTGACGGCGACCATTCCCCACCAAACTGCACTCGTACAAAGAAGGAAAGAGAAAATGGCAAACAAATCCGTGTTTGCGTCACTTCGAGGCCGGATGTTCCAGAAAGCTGATGCAGTCAACAAAGAAGGAGCTCCGGCCTATCAGTATCAGGACCGGCAAAAACTCGCGCAACTTGCGATGACAGGTACGATTGGTGAATTGGTTTATCAGTCCGCCGATACCGAGTTGGAAGCTGTGTTGGATGTGGCAAACAAAGTTACACCAGAATTTCTGGCGAAGGCTGTTGTCCACGTTCGTGAAAAAGGCCACATGAAGGATATGCCCGCTCTTTTGCTGGCAGTTTTGGCCTCTCGCGACTCGCAACTGTTCTCCGTTGCGTTTCCACGCGTCGTAACCAACGGCAAGATGCTGCGCAACTTCGTGCAGATCATGCGTTCAGGCCAAACCGGAAGAAAGTCTCTGGGTTCACGCCCGAAGGCCCTTGTTTCTGGATGGTTGAAGACAGCGTCTGATCGGCAATTGCTTCAGGCATCAATCGGAAACGATCCGTCATTGGCTGATGTTATCAAGATGGTTCACCCGAAGCCGGGCAATGCAGAGCGTGAAGCCTTGTTTGCCTGGTTGATCGGAAAGCCATGCGATTTGGAAAAGCTGCCGACGGAAGTTCGTGAATACATCGCGTACAAGGAAACGGGTGGCGGTGTCTTGCCGGATGTTCCGTTTCAGATGCTCACGCATCTGCCGTTATCAGCGAAGAAATGGGCAAAAATTGCTCGTACCGGAAGCTGGCAAATGGTCCGCATGAACCTAAACACGTTCCAACGCAATGGTGCTTTTGGCATCAAAGGTGTGGCAGGCGAGGTTGCTGCGATATTGCGTGACCCTGAACGCATCGAGAAGGCACGGGTTTTCCCGTACCAGTTGATGACGGCCTATCAATCACTTTCTGCAGATATACCTGCGGAAATCCGGGATGCATTGCACGACGCGATGGAAATCGCAGTTGCTAATGTGCCCAAGATTGATGGCCAGGTGGTTGTGTGTCCGGACGTTTCCGGCTCCATGACCTGGCCTGTAACCGGCTACCGCAAGGGTGCAACAACTGCGACACGTTTCGTGGATATTGCCGGGCTGGTTTCAGCGGCTTTTCTGAGGCGCAACCGTGGAACTCAGGTTCTGCCATTCGAGTTCAAGGTTTGCGATGCGAAACTTGAAGCGCGTGACACGATCCTGACGAACGCCAAGCGTCTGGCTGATTTAGCTGGCGGTGGAACAAATTGTTCTGCGCCATTGGAATGGCTGGTTAAACACAAGCAGGCGCCTGATTTGGTGATCTTTGTATCGGACAACCAATCTTGGGCTGATGCCGGTCGCAATATGATGGGAACACCCATGATGCGTAACTGGGAGAAGCTCAAAAAGCGGAATCCAAAAGCAAAGCTGGTCTGCATCGACATCGCGCCATACGGCACAACGCAGGCGAAATCCCGGAAGGATGTCCTGAACATCGGCGGGTTTTCCGATGCGGTCTTTAGCCAGATTGCCGCGTTTGCTGAAGATCGAATCGGCCCTGATCATTGGGTTGGCGAGATCGAAGCGGTCGAACTTTAAAACAAACGGGAAGCGGGTGTCATTCATCCGCTTCTAAAAGGAAACAAAATTCACCTGGTGAATGCTGATGGAACTACAGCTCCAAAACCGCTCCTGTTGTTGATCGGAACAGTACAGGGTTCGACTCCCTGCAGGATACGTTTCATCAATTCTTGTCACCAGGACAAAATGAAAGGAATTTACTTGGCGAATGAAGATGGAATTACATCTGACGTCGGAGGTTATGTGGATAGCACCACATCGTATTGGAAACACTACGTAGCTCAATTGCTCAGAGCACCGGCCTAATGTTTCATCACATCCTTGTCGCCAAGGCTAACATAAACACAAAAGTTTGGGCGAATGCCGATGGAACTACATCGTTATGGACGACCGGTCGCGGGTTCGAGTCCCGCCGTCACCTCCAAATATGGTGACGTAGCTCAGTTGGATAGAGCAGGAGAAGCGTTTCATCACACCTTGTCGCCAGAACTTAACAGGGATTAGCTCAGTCTGGATAGAGTGCCGCACTTGGACTGCGGAAGTCGAAGGTTCAAATCCTTCATCCCTGACCAGATTTTTCGGCTGTAGCTCAGATGGTAGAGCGCCTCGCTGTTAACAAGGAAGTCGCAGGTTCGAGCCCTGCCAGCCGAGCCAGATTTGTTTGCCCGTAGCTCAGTTGGTAGAGCAGCCGACTTTTAATCGGCGCGTCGGGGGTTCGATCCCCTCCGGGCAAACCAGAGTACGAAAGAAGACAGAAAGGAAAACCAAGGGCGAATGCCGATGGGATTACAGGTTAGAGCGTCTTTCAGAATGAAAGAAGGTCGGGTGTTCAATTCATCCCTTCAATCTGTGGATTGTAAGTAGCTCAGTTATTATCTCACACACTCTTGTCGCCCGACAAATCGCAGGGATGCCTGCAGGATTACAGGTAGACGCAGCTCACCCGAAACAAAGCGGATGGGCGGTTGCGGAGTTACAATACGAAAACTCCAAGACGTGCTGGTTCATGTCCAGCCCGGCAAACGCCGGTGGCGGAATAAATTATCTTGCAACAATTTGCCCTGAAAATACTGGCGAATGCCTGCTGGACTACATTGGTTTTACCGGTTCGAATCCGGCCCACATGAGTGGAAGGTCTTGCAAATGCTTGTCGCGAGTGTTTTTCATGAGTTTAAGGAAAGAAAAATGACAGAAGAAACAAAAGAAACACTGACTAGCGAAACTCTTACCTCTTGGGGACATTTGCCAGGGAGAGCGTTTGGTGCTGCGCTTCGCGATGGTGCAACAGCGCTTGAAGAAGGTAAGACAATGACCGAAGTTCGTGAACTGCTTGAATCATATAAGCCGGCACCAGTTATTCCACTCGATGCAAGTGGTGCCAAATCATTCCATGTCAACATTGAAGCCGATAGTCTGGATGAAGAAGAAAACATCGCCAATGTGAAACATCACATGACAGAATTGATGCGTACGCCAACCGTGGAAACCGGTGCCATCATGCCGGATGCTTGTCCTGCCGGTTCCGTTGGAACCATTCCAGTTGGTGGTGTTGTGGCAGCGCGAAATGCAATCCATCCGGGCATGCATTCTGCAGACATTTGCTGTTCGGTGATGATTTCCAATTTGGGAAAGGTTGATCCGAAATCTGTACTGAATGCTGCTCACTCGGTTACGCATTTTGGCCCGGGCGGTCGTCGCCAGGGGCAGCGTTTCACCGTGAGTCAAAAATTGGTGGACGGGTTTCGGGAAAATCGGTTTCTTGCAAACCCCAAGATTCAACGCATGATGCATGAGCACATGGGGACGCAAGGCGATGGCAATCATTTCCTGTTCGTTGGAAAATCCCGAAAGACAGGAGACACTTGCATTGTAACCCATCACGGTTCCCGTGGACCCGGTGCGGGTTTATACAAACTCGGTATGGATGTGGCGAACAAGTATCGCAAGAAATTGTCTCCTGAGACCCTGAAGCAGAATGCATGGATTCCGGCAAATTCTGAAGAAGGAATTGAATACTGGGAAGCTTTGCAACTGGTTCGGAAATGGACCAAGGCAAACCATACTGGCATTCATCAGGCTGCTGTTGAGGCTGTTGGTGCAGACCTTGGTGATCGATATTGGAATGAGCATAATTTTGTTTTCAAGAGGGACGACCTCTTCTATCACGGAAAAGGCGCAACGCCTGCCTGGGATGAGTTCGCTTCCGACGCAACCGGTTTGACACTTATTCCGTTGAATATGTCTGAACCTGTCTTGGTTGTTAAAGGCAAGGATGCAGGACACGGTTTGGGGTTCAGCCCGCATGGTGCTGGACGTAACTACTCACGTTCCGAGCACAAGCGGCGTAACAGCCAGTTGACGCCGGAAGAAATGTTGAAAATGGAAACCGATGGGCTGGATATCCGGTTCTTTGAAAACAAGATCGATGTTTCGGAGTTACCGTCTGGCTACAAGAATGCAGATGCCGTTGTGAAGCAGATCGATAAATTCGGCCTTGCCGCGATTGAAGACTATATCGATCCATACGGATGCATCATGGCCGGAGACATTGAACCGTTTTGGATCAAGAACAAAGAAAAAAGGAAAAGTGGGCGCAGGTAACTGCGCTTGCTAATGCTTTGTTTAAATCATGAAAATTAAAAGTCTAAACTTTCGCGATCAGTTGCAGGCACGTATGGAGATCGCGGGCTGGCAAATCATTGTTAAAGCACGTGATAGAGAATGGTGGTACGCCGAAAGTTGGACATTGATGTCAACTCGTCAACAGTATGGGATGCAAGTCTACATTTTTTTCTGGTAGATCCGCAATACGAAGGAAATGATCCTGACAAGGGCGTGTGGGAGGTTGTGGCATCCTCACATCCAATGATTGATCGGCAGGATGATTTTCCACAAATTTACAGGTGCATGATTAAACATCGGTTTATCAATCCTTTTGTTGAAGCAGTTAATCAACATCGGAATACAATTCACCAGTAGACGGCAATGCCTACTGATCGTGAGCAGAGAAATGTGTCAATACAAGACTAAGAGATCAACCCAATGAAAGACAATCTCGAGATAAAGAAAATAAACAAACTGTTGAAGAACCAATACAGGCGCATGTTTCGGAAGGTTGAGTTGGTTCTGCTTACTAACGATCCAATGAGTATTGCTCACATTGAAGATCCTGAATTAGCTGATCATCCTGACGAATATGCACCTGAGACAGGCACCATAATTCGACGATTACCAACAGCAGTGTCGCCCAATGACGTTCTTGAAATCGTAATACAAGAATTTACTCACTGGTTTGGACCTGAGATAGGGAGAAAGGCAGGATATCGACCTATAGCTGATGATATTTGGTTGATCTGCAAGAAGAATACAGCATGGCCTTGCAAGGAAAATAACAATGCCTCTAAATCCCTTCCTACCCTCCATCAACGATGACGTTCGTTCCTCCATTGAGCAAGAACTCATACAGATAGAAGCAGATCACGATGTCAAAATCATTTTTGCGATTGAAAGCGGGAGCCGCGCATGGGGGTTTCCGTCTCCAGACAGTGACTATGATGTGCGATTTATCTATGTACACAGGCTGGATTGGTATCTGACAATTGAACCCGGTCGCGATGTTATCGAACGGCCGATCAGTGATGAATTGGATATCAGTGGGTGCGACATCAAAAAGGCACTCGAGTTACTGCTCAAACCCAATCCAGTGATGTTTGAATGGCACTCCAGCCCGATACGCTATCGATGGATGAAAGCCGAGTGCGAGAAGCTGATCTTATTTTCAGAAAAGCCCGCATATAGCACTGCTTGTCTTTATCATTATCTGCATCTTGGTCAACGCCAGTTTGACCTTCATTTGGGTCGCGACAAGGAAATCCGGCTCAAAAAATATTTCTATGTCTTACGTCCGGCGCTCGCTATTCGCTGGATGCGCCTACGTCCAAATGAAATTCCGCCGATGAACCATTCAAGCTCTGGTCCAAGGCCTCGACATTGATCCCTCCGTTGTTGAAATTATCGGCGATCTAATTGAGCGAAAAGCCAAATTAAATGAATCGGAAAACTTCAAACATATCCCTAAACTGGATCAACTGATCCAATCCGAGTTTGATTGGGCAAAGGATGCAAAAAAAGAAAAGTCAAAACGCAACTTGGCAGGTGAAGCTAATGAGCTGTTTCGTGAGATTGTGCGACCGCTAGACAAATAGTTGGCACCTGACGGGGCTTGTAAGTCACATTATAACAATTGCTCACAGGCTTAGCCCATCAGGGAACTTAAAGTCCTGTAAAACCTCTTCCCAATCCGCTAATATTTCAAAAACCTGGTTCGATGTTTGTTCGCCCTGGGCACCATTTCAGATTTCCCCATGTGAAAGTCCTCCAAAGCCTTGAACGGCGAGGATGTTTTGGCGGCTCCAGCACCCTTGTTCGGTGGCAGGTGAGACACTCTTTGAAGGCCAGCCCAAGCACAGCTCTTTACATGGTGACTTGACTGATTTCCCATACTTTCCAAGGGTTTACGAGGAGTATGCAGGGCTGGCTCTGGTTTTTCTTCGAATGTGCCGGTTGGTACGGTACGATTTGCCACTAGTGTCCCGAATCCGAAGTTCGTCACATTCTACTGCACGCTTGGTACGAACTTCGGATTCGATCAGGACACAGCGAAGAGTTTGTTTCTAGTGTGGTTTTCGGATTTGAAGTTCGCCAGTGGGTGCGCAGGAAAAATGAAGCGAACTTCAAATCCACCACACTTGTTCGATAAGTCGTAGAAGACCCGACTTAATCTGACACCGCATTCCAGGCACTTCAAACAGCCCCTTTTTCAACGGCATAAGCCCTGCCGCGCCATCGGCCTCTTGTCGCAAACAGGATCGTGGAACACGGACGCATTTGGCAAGAATTGCCCAAAACGAGACCTTGATTATATTTGGCCAGGTCAACAATGTGAGGCAATGCGTGGTCTGTTAAATTGCCCGTGCCTTCACTCCGCTCAACTATTGTCTTGCAGAGGTAGTCAAAATAAATATTACCATTCCAGAAGATAATTGAAAAAAGAAGAGGATAGCCAGTCCACATCGCCTAAGAAGGTAATCTGTCCACACCACCCAATATATATTTATCCACATCTTATTGGTGAATTTTGAAAATTTTCGACGTTCACTCATTGAACGCAGCAAAATATTTCTATCTAATGCCCGCTCAGGTTGCAGGGAGATGGGTGAATGGTTTTATTTTTGCGAATGCAGATATTGTTCACAGTGTTGACCACAATTCTGTTGATTACTGCCAGTTTGGCATTTTCTCAATCATCGGGTGAAGGCTCGCCCGATATCGCGCAATCTGGCGGTGAAACATCTGAAGCGACCACGGCAAGCGGAAACAGTTTTGGCAATTCAGGTCCAGGCTTTGGCGCTAACCGGGACAATGGCAGCGGCGACGGCAAGGACGGGTCGAAGGCTGCCAAGGAAAAAGGTGGCGAGAAGGACAACGAAGCCGGTCCCGAGAACAAAGAGAATGTTGCAGGTGATGAGGATGGAAAGAACGAACCGGAGGTTCAATCCGCGGCCGCATCATCAAGCCCATCCGCAACGGAAGGCGCCGGGCTGGTGCCTGAAGTCAAAGCGCCGGAAGAGCAGATGCCCGAAGCGCGCGGCAATGGCACACTGGGCTATTCCTTCGCGCTTGCTCTGCCCGACTATCGAGGACTGGAACCCAGGATCGCGCTGACCTATGCCTCGTCGCGCAAGACCAAGACCAGCGGGCTCTATCAGGGCTGGCTCGGCTATGGCTGGGGGCTTTCAGGCTTTGGCGTGATTGAGCGGGCGCGGCCCAGACGGGGCGTTCCGGCCTATGACGCCAACGACATCTATCTGCTGAACGGTGTTGAACTGGTGCCCTGCGTGACCGGCACGGTCAGCCCGTCATGCTCGACTGGCGGCACCCACGCCACCGAGAATGAGAGCTATCTGCGCATAAAGAAAACCGCCAACACATGGGAGATCACAGAGAAGGACGGCACGAAGACGGTGCTTAAGGCCGTCGGTACGATTGCCGGAAATACCTCAACGCCTGGAACAGACGATCACGATGTCAATCATCTCTATCGCTGGCTGGTGACCTCTGTCACCGACACCCATGGCAATCAGGTCTCGTTCACCTACGCCTGTCCCGACCTGCCGGTCTGCTATCCTGCGACTGTCAGCTACAACCGGACCACCATTACCTTCCATCGCGAGACCCGGCCCGACTTCATCTTGATGGCCAATGGCCATTCGATCTCTGAAACGAAAGAGCGCGTCAAAACAATATCCATCACCGTCAATGGCAATATGCGCACGGCATACGCTCTGGAATATGATCAGGCGCCGCTCTCCAACGCCTCGCGCCTGACAAAAATCCGCCAGTTCGGCACCGATGCCGTGGTGAACTCCGCCGGATCAGTGACGGCTGGAACAGAACGGCCCGAGACCGTGATGGCGTATCAGGACACATGGGATGCCATAACAAAGACTTTTCCGAACGGTGCGTCAGGTGGTGTCAATCTCAATGATCTGAACAATGACGGGCAAGTGGAACTGCTTTCGTCGGGTTCGGGTTCCTACAAATACAATCCGACGGCGCCAGGCAGCGGATTCGGATGGCCCCCCGGATCTCCGCCAGCACCTGGCGCATTCGAGCCGATTAGCGGTTCTGGAACCGCAATTGGTACTCCAATGAACTGGAGTTTTACCGGCCGGTTTCGCCAAGGTCAGACCGGCAAGTCAACAATCATACCTCATGACTTTATCAACAATCCGGCTGCTGGCCCGACAATAGCAAACTATGCAGCTGATCTGACGCTCACAGTAGAGACATGCCATCAAACAACAGATCCCGATCTACAAGCACAATGTGCAGTGACGCCAGCAGTGCCATTATTTGTAGGGTTTTGGGGGCGGCAGACACTTGTCGCTGATCCGGACGGTGATGGCTATGATGAAATACACACCATCCCCGGAATCGATCAAATGCAGCGGGGATTTCGGGGTAATTTCTTCGGCGACGGCACTGATCAAATCGCGGCAAACTCGCCTGCCCATCAATTCCAAGTCTTCACATTCGATGGAACATCATGGAACGCCAATACGTGGTTCGCATACGATGAAAACGGAGTGAACCTGGGCTCCCCATGTGGAACCGGATTGGATCCGGTTACAGGTGATCCGGCGGCGGGTAATTGTCAAACGGCCGATTTCAATGGCGATGGTGTAGATGATCTTTATTTCAGTACCTCCTTCATTGACGATCCCGGATGCGGAAACCAACCGCTAGGTGGCTGTGTTGTTATCGACAGCAGCAGCGCGACGGTGTTTTATGGCACTGGTGATCGTTTTATTCGTGATCCTGCCAGTTCCTCAGGGGGTCTAGTCGGGGGTTTTTTTGGTGGTGGTTCAAAAGCAATACCCTATGGATCCGTGGCTGCCGACATCGACGGAGACGGTAGAGATGAGTTCGCCGGTGGCGGCAGTCAGCCAAACCCTACTGCAAACCCAAGTTGCGCGGTCGGCAGCGCGTCTATAGCCAGTGGTGATTTCAACGGCGATGGCCTTGACGATCTGGTGCGGTCGGTGACGACGTGGGAGCTGGACGGCCCTGCGATCATGGACCAATATCAGTGCGTTACCACGGTAACGGCTCAGATATCGACACTAACAAACCAAGCCCTTCCCAACCTTCTCACCTCTGTCACCTCGCAGCTTGGCGGTATTGCTTCGTTTGAGTACACGCCGTCGACGGCATGGGACAATGATTTTCTGCCGCATGTGGTGCCGACGCTGAGCAAGCTCAGTATCGATGATGGCCGCGGTCAGGTGGCCGTTTCCACCTATGCCTATGAGGGTGGCAAATATGATCCCGCAGCGCGCAAGTTTTTGGGCTTTCGCAAGATCACCGAAACCCAGCCGCTGGCTGCCGGCCAGACGCAGCCGACGACGGTCGAGACCACCTACCGGCAAGATCTGGCCAGTTACGGGCTGGTCGAGCAGGTCAAGGTAAGGGATGGCGCCGGCGTGGTGCGCCGCCAGGTCGATGAGACCTGGGCAGTGCAACTTGCAGCAAAGCCTTACACGGCGCTCAACACGAACACCAGAACGACGCTGACTGAGAACATCGTGCAAACTTTGTACGTGGGCCGGTACTTCGACGCCTATGGCAATTTGAGAATTGTCTATGATCATGGCCGCTTGGATGTCACTGGCGACGAGAAATTCACCTACAAAGCCTTCGTTCCCAATACGAGCGCCTATATCGTTTCGCTGCCGCGCTACGAGACCATCTTCAACGGCCCCTCGTCATCGGGCAATCGGATGATGCTCGACTATTTCTACTACGATGGTCAGTCAAACACTGCACCACCGGTTAAAGGTAACCTGACCCTCAAGCAAACCTACACAAAACTTCAGCCCGGCGGACCAAACACGGCCTATTCCCAATATTTCGAATATGACAGCTATGGCAACCGCACAGCGGCAATCGATGGCGAGGGCAACCGCACCGAATGGGATTATGATACCACCTATCATATCCTTCCCGTGGCCGAGCGCGCGCCCAAATACTTCGCCAACGGGTCGCTGCCGGCCGACACAAGGTTCCAGACCACGACGGTGTATGCCGGTGCTCGGAGCAGCGCCTGTCAGGTGCCATCCTCGCGGACCGACCTAAACAACATCACCCACACCTACATCTATGACGTGTTCTGCCGCATTTACGACTACAGAAATCTTGCCACCGGTCATCGGAAACTGTTCCGCTACGTCCATGATGGCGATCCCCGAAGGCAGTATTTTAACAGATATGACCGGCTACCGGATGCGACCTACCGTGCCGATAGCAGCCTTTTCGATGGCCGCGGCCGGGTCTTTTACCAAAGGAAACGCGGTGACAGCACGTCCCAGACGCTGCGCGATGTTTACACCGTTTTCGATGCTAAAAACAATGTGTGGTGGAAGTCTCATCCTTTTAACGCTGGCAGCACGCGATACTGGACCAAAAACACCTATGACTGGGACAATCGGCTTCTGACCGCCACCCATCCGGACGGCACCTCGCGCAGCAACTACTATACCCTGATCAACACGCTGGCCTATACCAGCAACGCCCCGCATCTTCGCGTAAGGACGATTGACGAGCTGGGCCGCACCAACTGGACTGCATATTCGACCCGCGGCGATGTGATCTCCGTGGAGCGGGAGGTCGGCGGCGTGCTTCACCGCGAGCGTCGCTCCTATGATGTGCTGAACCGGTTGATCGGCGTTCGCGATTATGAAGGGGCGCTGTGGTCTTACACCTATGATCTGGCCGGCAATCGGTTAAGCGTCTCCGATCCCGATCTCGGCAACTGGTCTTACACCTATGACAAAGCCAACCGGCTGAAGACCCAGACGGATGCGCGCGGCATGACCACGTCGATGTCCTACGACCAGCTTGGGCGTTTGCTCAGACGCGAAGTCACCGCCCCGGTGATTGCCGATCCGGTGCTGGCGCAAAACACCTATGACCAGGCGCGCAGCGGCTACCACAATGTTGGCCAGCTCACTACCTCGACCAATAGTGACGCCACCCATCTGATCGACTGGCTGGCATCGGGCAATGAGGGCCGCCGGGTGACCACGATCGACGGTATTGTCTCCACCGCCGTCACCGGCGAGAATTTTGGCCATCTGCCGGTTTATAGAAATTACGCGCCGCATGCGCTTAACTTCGGCACCGCAGCCAATCCGATCACCTACACGGCCAATGGTGATTTGAAATCCGCGCCCGGCTACATCAACTCAATCACCTATGAGCCCGACGGCCAGACAAAACGCATTGTCTATGCCAATGGTGTGACCACCGCGTTCACCTATTCGCCGACCCGGCGCTGGCTGATGCGTATCGTCACCACCCGGTCGAATGGCGTAGAACTCATCGACAACTCCTACACCCGCGACGCGATGGGCAAGATCACCGCGATTTCCGGGCAGACACCGTCGGATTCATGGACCTACACCTACGATGATTTCGACCGTCTGGTCAGCGCCAACAATCTTGGCGACAACACGCTTGACGAGACGTTTACCTATTCCAACACCGGCAATCTTATCAGCCGCACCAGGCTTGCAGGCTCGTTTACCTATCCGGCGCCGACGGGTGTGCGCCCGCATGCACCGACGCATCTGGGTAGCCAGGCGATCAGCTACGACGCCAATGGCAATATGACCGGTGACGGCGCGCGCACGCTGATCTGGGACGAGGCCAACCGGCTAAAACAGGTCAACATCGCCGCATCGGGCGCCAATGTTCATCTCGCCTACGGACCGGACGGGTCGAGGGCGCGCAAATCCTCGCCCTTCAAGGTAACACGCTATCCGTCGCCCGATATCGAGTTTAGCGGCTCGGGCACCAATGCGTCTGACTGGACACGCTATCCGCATATGAATGTGAAGGTTGAGGGTACGACCAAATACTGGCTGCACCGCGATCATCTGGCCTCGGTGCGTGTGGTCACCGATATCACCGGCGCGCCTGCCGAAAGCACCAATTATGCGTCCTATGGCGAGCGCACCAATGCCGCCATGACCACCGAAAAGGGCTATATCGGCGAGCGCCATGATCCCGAAACCGGGCTGATCTATCTAAACGCCCGCTATATGGACCCAATCTTCGGCCGCTTTATCTCACCAGACGACTGGGACCCCGTCCTCGAAGGCGTCGGGACCAATAGGTATGCCTATGCCCAAAACGATCCGGTGAATAAGGCGGACAATAATGGGCATAACTGGGCGGCTTTCGCCGATGCTGTAATCGGTGGAATTGTTGATACTCATGACGTTTACAGCACATTTACCGACCCTGAAGCTACCGCCGCTGACAAAGCGATCTCGGCTTTGGGATATGGGGTTGGAGCCGTTGCTCCCGGGTTCGGTTATGGCAAACTCGGAAAAGGAATAAAGTCGAAGCTCTCCAGTTTCTTTTCAAAGTGCAATAGCTTCAGCGGTGATACTTTGGTGTGGACAGAATCCGGCCTTACGGCTCTCGAAGCGCTCGAAGTAAGCGATCTGGTTTGGGCACGCGATGAGGAGACCGGAACCATCGCGCTAAAAGAAGTTCTCCATGTCTTTGAAGGCACCCACAAGCGTATCTTCAAAATCAAGTTACATGAGCCAATCACCGGGCAGATCGAAGTAATTTCTGCGAGCAGTAATCATCCGGTATTTGTGAAGGGCAAGGGTTGGCTCGAAGTCGCATCGTTGGAATTGAATGATGAGGTCATCACTTTCAACCTGAGCACCGTGTTGGTTCATTCAATTGAGGTTGAGGAAACCGAGTTCAAAGCTTATAATCTTGATGTCGCGGATTTAGACACATTCTATGTCGGGCGCACCGGCATTTGGGTTCATAATCAGGAAAGTGACGAGCCGGACAAAGGTAGACCTTCGAAATCGCCTGCGTATTCTGTTGAAGCTGAAGTAAAATCAAATGACCCAAACGCAAGTAGACGCACTCACAGACAGGAGATGAACAAGGAACTGCACAACAGAATGAAGGCGGACGAGAGTTATCGAAAACAAATGGAGCAAAAGTATCCTGGTATATTCAGCCGTACTGCACCAGGACCAAAGGGAGCCTTTCCAACTCATGCACCACATCCCGAGATTGATGTTCATCACAATCCCAATGATGTCGGAAGACTGGAAGCAGTCCCAAAGGATCAACATCGAGCGCCAGGACCAGTCCAAGGTTCCCTTCATCCGGACAAAAAAGGCGGCTATGGGCGCTGGGGAAGAGGAAAAAAAGGAAAATGCGACTAAGTGACAAATCCATTCGAAGTTTTAAGTCAACTTCGATTGAAGAACTGTACGCCAATATTCATACCTATGATTCGGATTTGTTAGTTGCGGTTCCCGATCACTTGAATCTAAAAAGCGATTCTCGCATATATTTGCTGGAGATAGATCCATACGCTCCAGTAGATACAATATTGGATATAGATAATTCTAAATATCTTGTGGATTATGACTTAGGAGATGTTATTCAAATATTTGAGCATAACAGGCAGAATGGAAATAATTACGTAAATTATTTCGCAAAGTCAATAGAATTTTACATAAAAAATGATGCGTTCATGTAACGCGGTAGAATTGAGGTAGCAATAACTGGAATTACCCATCTTCCGACACAATCCCGCGCTTTGCTGTGCAAACTCACCATGAAGATTTTCCGGAAATGATGGGAGCGTTGGATAAATCAAGGCGAAATAAAGATAACCCTGATAAGTCGCAATCCGATAAATGTGATTCTAGTCGAGGTGGCAATGAAAGTCGCGGTGGAAATCCAGATACATCACCATAGAATTCGATGAAAAAGATAGTCACTACAGCATTGTTGATCTGCATCCTGTCACTTTATGGATGGCCGGCGATGGCAAAAAAATTTCACATTCTGGAAGTGAAGAGCGTGTCATTTGTGATTTCAGAAAGCTTTCCAAAAAACACTTATGGATATCTTCAAAATTTCCCTGTTCATAAAAAATCTTTGCTGGACAGAAAAGCACATTATATTATTGTTACATTGAATGATGATATATTTCGATATCACGAGCGAATTAAATCCAATGGAGTTAACTATCAAATAACAACCTGCGATGGAAAAGAATATTATTTTCGCCAGAAAATGTTAAATGGGTATTTTACCAATTTCGATGATTTAAAATCAACTGCAAAAATTGAGCTAGATATAGACATAAACAATAATCAGATTCCAATATTTTTATTTCATAATTTTAGAAATTATAATTTTAAGGAAAGAAATTTCAATTTATGGTATAGTTGGTTAAAAGATGCAATAGACGATAAAAATGTTTGTCTAAGTATAAATACTGGAAGAATGTTTTTTCCAAAAGGCTCTATTAGGCCAATAAATATTTCTGACATTGTTAAAATTGCATATTATTGATGATCGTCAGTAAAATTGCACTGAATGTACGAACACCGTATTCGCCTGACCGTTGCTGCCTGAGAGTGGTTTGATCAGACCGCCATTTGGGCTTGCAATGAAACCGGGCTGATTTATCTAAACGCCCGCTATATGGACCCAATCTTCGGCCGCTTTATCTCGCCCGACGACTGGGACCCCGTCCTTGAGGGCGTCGGCACAAACCGATACGCCTACGCCGGAAATGATCCGGTGAACAAGGCGGACAATAACGGGCATAATATGGAACCTGACGGGGCTGACTACGGCGTTGATACCAACGATGATGGCATACCGGATGCGTTTGCACCATCTGGCTATGGAGTAGGTGGGCGTACGGAAGCAAGGCGAGGTGATCCCGCCATTGAAGGTTCGTTTGCCAGCGGTTCGAGATATGCCGGTACATCTAAATCCAGAAACAGCTATACTCGTTCGCAAGCAGAGTCTGTTGCCAATTTAACAAACGCACAAGTAGCGGAGAACGCGCGAACTTCTCTCGTCCCGGAAAGTGTTGTTCAATATACTCGCGGAGTTACAGATAGTATTGTTGGTCTTTACCATTGTTCCAGCGATTGTGCGGAAGGTGCCAAAGTTGCGAAGGACATATTCGATGTATACAGTCAAAGTCCGAGGAGTGTTCAGAAGGCAGCCGAACAGTACGTTGCGAGTCGAGTTAAGGATAATCCTGCATATTATGCCGGTAGGTTTACGGTAGGTGCTCTTGCGGGACTAGCTACGAACGTTTCAACCAAGAGCGTGATCACCGGGTTAGCGGTAAGTACCTCAGTAAATTCCGCATCAGCCTTGGGGGCAATTGGGAATGCAAGTAAAAGTGCGAAGTCGAAAGGTCTAGACTTTGGTCTTGATCAGATAATGGATGCAATTGAGGGGAAATAATGGCTGTAACAATGTCAAAATTGTATGATTACTTCGTTGTTGTTGCTGGAGGAGTCTTGGTAACCATTGCCTTATTTGCAGATTTATTCCAGTTGAACCACCCCTTCAATATTAGTTCATGGTTTTTTGCCACAGAAATACCGGCAATTATCTCCGTAATTATTGTATTTATAATATATACAATTGTAATTTATATAATATTTTATATTATTGGCTTATTGCTCAAAAAGATGCGAATAATTTGATAATTTATACAGCAAATTTTTCTAGTAGAAGTTACTGCAACACATTGATTTTGGTTGGTGCGATTGGCCTGATTTGAGCATTGCGTTGAGGATTGTGAGCAATTTTCGGGCTACCGAGCAGATGGCTTGTTTGGGCATTTCGCCCTTGTCTTGGAGGCGCTTTGTGAATGCCTTGAACCTTTCATCGCGCCTTGAGGCATGAAGCGCTGCGATGTAGAGCAACTACGGCGACGGGTAACTGGTTCTCCCTCCCGGACTGTCCAGTTTGACACCTACTGACCAAGTGAATGCCGTAGAATTCGCAACTAGGAATCAAGAAGTTTTGGCGGTTGACCAAATTCCTGCAAATGCAATTATTGGAGTATATCGACAATGATTAGGGAAAATGCCGATGCGAACAAATTTTACCCAGTTGAAATATATTCAAAATTGATAAAATCAATTATTATCATGAATATAGGAAATATCTATCAGATATATCTATCAAAGAAACAAAAAAAGTTGATGTCAGTATATTAATAAATAATAATATTTGGTACTTCTATGATTTTATAACTATACCGTATAAAATCGAATCTGCTGTTTCTCACTATAGAGAATTTGATTTCTCTGATCATCAATATTATGGAGAAAATATTCATGATATAACAAAAGAGATATCTAGTACTGCATTTGACATAAGAAAAATTATTGAAGGAAAAATATTGATCTATTCGAAAAGCAAGTCGTAAATGCCATAGCGAATTCGAATGCACCAGTAACTGCAAGAGCGCATTTATGATGACGGTTTGCTCTATTCACTGGTTCCTCCATACTGAGTGATAGCCAGCATAGTCAGAGTTATCACCCCAGGCCTGTCACATCATGTGGCTCAGAGAGACAATCGCCAACAATCTTGGCGACAACACGCTTGACGAGACGTTTACCTATTCCAACACCGGCAATCTTATCAGCCGCACCAGGCTTGCCGGCTCGTTCACCTATCCGGCGCCGACGGGTGTGCGCCCGCATGCACCGACGCATCTGGGTAGCCAGGCGATCAGCTACGACGCCAATGGGTGAGGCCTGACGGGCAAAGCCCGGCAAATCGGTCCGGCGAACCGATTTGAAGGCCGAACGCCCGTAGCCATAGCGCAGGGCCGGTTGACCGGTGACGGCGCGCGCACGCTGATCTGGGACGCGGCCAACCGGCTAAAACAGGTCAACATCGCCGCATCGGGCGCCAATGTTCATCTCGCCTACGGGCCGGACGGCTCCAGGGCGCGCAAATCCTCGCCCTTCAAGGTAACACGCTATCCGTCGCCCGATATCGAGTTTAGCGGCTCCGGCACCAATGCCTCTGACTGGACGCGCTATCCGCATATGAATGTGAAGGTTGAGGGTACGACCAAATACTGGCTGCACCGCGATCATCTGGCCTCGGTGCGCATTGTCACCGATATCACCGGCGCGCCTGCCGAGAGCACCAATTATGCGTCCTATGGCGAGCGCATCAACGCCGCCAAGACCACCGAAAAGGGCTATATCGGCGAGCGCCATGATCCTGAAACCGGGCTGATCTATCTAAACGCCCGCTATATGGACCCAATCTTCGGCCGCTTCATATCACCAGACGACTGGGACCCGACAAAACAATGGGCGGGTTCGGGCAAAATAGTCTGCAATCCGGACCTGATTACCAATGCAGGAAATCACCTAATGGAAAATGCCGCTTATTTCCCGATATGTTCGAAATTGGCGTCATTGAGGCGCGCGGCGACCGCAGCTCGGGCTCGCAGGGCTAACCACGTTTATGACCTATACAAACTGAACCTGGGAACGCGAAGGCACGAGCAGGCCGCAACTCATTCAATTGGAGCGGACCTTAGCAATGACTCGATTTCACTCGTAGCGTTGACTAGTAGCAGCAACACTGCAACAAACGGGAATGTTTCAAATTACGTTGGTACGAATAGATATTCTTACTCG
Source organism: Rhizobiaceae bacterium (assembly GCA_963669455.1). Classification (GTDB taxonomy): domain Bacteria; phylum Pseudomonadota; class Alphaproteobacteria; order Rhizobiales; family Rhizobiaceae; genus JAWKWH01. The sequence goes on along the minus strand of OY770026.1, from coordinate 1,482,510 downwards.
TCAAATGATCCCATCAACCGGAGTGATCCGAACGGACATAACGATGATAACCCAGAGGCAAACTCTCAACCCGAAGGAAACGAATCCAAAACCCCACAAGGATTTGAGAACGATCCTGACCCCAGTAAACAGGGACCACTTGGCACTACCGAAGAAGAACCTTATTCGAAACCAAATCAGACTCTAGGTAGATTTTTCGGAGTTATTGGTGGGGTGATCGGAGGTATTATTGGAGGCAGGGTTGGACCCGATGCTGGTAGAGTGGGTGCAGGTATTGGTGGTTTAGCTGGATACTATACTGGTGCTTATGGTAAAGAGGCAATCATGGATTTTGCAGAAGCCGCCACTAGGAGTGGGCCTCCCAACCTCTCAGGATTGGTGGAATGACTAAAAAAAGCGGAAGTTTTTGATATGATGAAGGGCGCAATTCTCATATCTATTTCCATAGTATTATTTTATGTAATAGACTATATTATTGAAAAATATTTCTTTTTCAAATATAAATGGATAAGATATTTATTATATGGAGCTGTTTTATTCTTTTTGTATGGCGAAGGGATGAGGTATTTGGACTCAATTTTGTAGATTATTAACAGAAATTAATTGAATTACAGTGGAATTTTACTTATCTTCAGCGCTCCTCCACAATGAGCCATCGCCAGCACCATTATTCCCGGCCTAGCGCGACACAATGGGGCAACCGTCCCGGCCATAAACCTACGTTCCAGGACGTAGAGGAAAGTCAGCCACACAAGGGGCAAATCCCGACAAAGGGCAAACTGGCAGGAATTCAGGAGATGAGACCTCGGATCGATCTCGATGAATGAATCAAAGTACTCAAAAAATCTTAGTCCTGTCGAAATAGAAAGGATTTTTCAGGTGACTACGGCAGTAATCTCTGGAGAAATAAATTTAATTGAGGAAACAAAAAAGGCGGCTTTTTCAGATTTAAATCAATTTAAGGTTGATTTAAACAAATATGGTTTCAAAAAATTTATTTGTCCAACGGAGAATGAAATTGGAAATAGTGATATTTACTACAATGATGATTTCTCAAATATAGTTGTTGAAATACCAATTAGAGTTGATGAAGATGGATCAAATGACGAATTTATATTGGTGATTAAAATTTATAGAAATGAAAGCGATTCAGAATTTGTTATTTCTTATTGTTATTGGTGACAGTTTTCTCGTTTTCCTTCCCGCACCGATATGGGTCATGGCCTGTCTTGCTCGCGTCGGCATACCGGGGCTCGCACAACCCGTGACTTGAGCGGGGTAACAGTTGCTTCCTCATTATCCCGGAAATGGCGGCGAGCAAAGCGAGAAGACATTATCCGGAATCTATTCCGTGATCGTGAAATATTCACAGCCGTTTGAGGATGCGGTTTGTGCATGGATCTTCGGATCGAGCCCGATGCAATTACGGTGACAGTTTACTTTTTTTCATACCCGCACCACCTCCGGTCTCACGCCACCCAACTCATGGACCTACACCTACGATGATTTCGACCGTCTGGTCAGCGCCAACAATCTTGGCGACAACACGCTTGACGAGACGTTTACCTATTCCAACACCGGCAATCTTATCAGCCGCACCAGGCTTGCCGGCTCGTTCACCTATCCGGCGCCGACGGGTGTGCGCCCGCATGCACCGACGCATCTGGGTAGCCAGGCGATCAGCTACGACGCCAATGGGTGAGGCCTGACGGGCAAAGCCCGGCAAATCGGTCCGGCGAACCGATTTGAAGGCCGAACGCCCGTAGCCATAGCGCAGGGCCGGTTGACCGGTGACGGCGCGCGCACGCTGATCTGGGACGCGGCCAACCGGCTAAAACAGGTCAACATCGCCGCATCGGGCGCCAATGTTCATCTCGCCTACGGGCCGGACGGCTCCAGGGCGCGCAAATCCTCGCCCTTCAAGGTAACACGCTATCCGTCGCCCGATATCGAGTTTAGCGGCTCCGGCACCAATGCCTCTGACTGGACGCGCTATCCGCATATGAATGTGAAGGTTGAGGGTACGACCAAATACTGGCTGCACCGCGATCATCTGGCCTCGGTGCGCATTGTCACCGATATCACCGGCGCGCCTGCCGAGAGCACCAATTATGCGTCCTATGGCGAGCGCATCAACGCCGCCAAGACCACCGAAAAGGGCTATATCGGCGAGCGCCATGATCCTGAAACCGGGCTGATCTATCTAAACGCCCGCTATATGGACCCAATCTTCGGCCGCTTCATATCACCAGACGACTGGGACCCCGTCCTCGAAGGCGTCGGGACCAATAGGTATGCCTACGCCGGAAATGATCCGGTGAACAAGGCGGACAATAATGGGCATCAGGAGATAGGATTTGATGGTGGGTTAATTGGCGCATACGCGGAAGCCGACTCGGATGAAGAACGTGCTGCCGTTCTCGACGCCCATTTACAAGCACAACTAGATACTGACCCAACGGGTGTCGTTGATCTTGCAAGGGCTATAAAGGATAAGGATGAAAAAGCGATCGCTATCGCATTGTTTGGTGTCGCGAATCCGCACACTCGTGCTGCACAAAAGGCATATAAGGCGGCAAAAGAACTCGCCGAAAAAGTTAAAGCATCCAAAACACCAATTATTGGCAAACCAAAAACCGTTGCGATAGTGGACAAGAATGGAAAAGTCTATACTGGGCGAAGCACCGGAATTGGTGGACCGGGGACAAAAAGCCCTGATACCAATCCGGCAGTCAGATCCGATTTCGATGATGTGCCAGCTGACCAACAACAAGGTTTTCATGGTTGTTGCGCCGAAGCTGAAGCTCTGTCCAATGCGGCGGATGAAGGGGCGAATCTTCAGGGAGCAGTTTCGGTTGCCGTCGATGTTAAGTCCCTTGACCCGGTATCGGCTTGTAGTGGCTGCAAAGCCGTCATGGATAAAAGAGGTGTAATTGACGGTGCGGGTTTTGTTGACTAACAAATTGAATATGAGTTTCGAGGAACTTGACAAAAAGCTGGATGCTAGTCCCTACTTTTCAACTGCATCCAGCCACCAGCTTCGCTTGTCACTTGCCATATTGTTAAAGCAAGTTGATGGTAATTTTTGCCATGAATGCAGAAAAGCGATCAAACTGAGAGAAAATTATCTGGAGTTGAATTATATCGAATTGACCGAAATGAGACAGTTGAATGAATATTTTGTTGAAAAATTAAAAAATGAATTTGAAGATAAAAAGCAGGAATATATAATAAGGATATGTATAGGAATATCAGGGATGGGCATATTTGACAAATTATACTTTAGTGAGTTTTTTTTCGAAGCTTGTAAATATCTAGATATTATTGATAGTGATGCAGAGGATGTCTTGAAAAAAGTTTTAGTTAAAAAAAAATAGATATCAAAAATTTGCAATTACGGCAATTGCAGTGACAATTTGCTTAATTCGCCGGCATCATCTCACCCAACGCGGCAACCACTCCGGCATATACCCACGTTCCAAGCTTACGGGTTTTGATCCTCGACGGTTCGCCTAAAACCCATCCCCACCGCCAAATACCAGGCACGTCATCCTCAGGCCTCAAAACCGTCATCCCCGGGCTTGTCCTCACGTCATCCCCGGGCCCCTACTACGTCATCCCCGGGCCTGTCCCGGGGATCAACCGGCCTTTGCGCTTTCTCGCCCCCCTTTGTCACCTGCAGTGACATCTCCGCCTTGAAGGGAGGAGAATGATCCGTCGCCGGCCTTTGCGCTTTTCCTGCCGCCCTGTTTTCTTTTCCATGAAAGCAAATGAGCCGAAGCACCGCACCCACTCTCCCCCCCTTGCAGGCGGGATGTCGGCAGTGCCGACAGAGGGGGGATTTTGCGCTAAAAAGCACCGCCGCCGGCAGATCCTCGGGACAAGCCCGAGGATGACGGCGTAGGGGGTCGAGGATGACGGTGTAGGGCCCGAGAGTGAGGTAATAGGGGGCCAAGAGTGAGGCAATAGAGACCCGAGGATGACACAATAGAGGCCGAGATTAACGGCAATCGAGGCGCATTCTTCGCAGCCTCTCAGCCTCTCAGCCTTTCCAACGCGCCGTCACTCGCATCCGGCGACCACAATCAATTGTTGCTCAGATCGCGGTCTTCGCCATCGCCGTTCTCAGTGCCGTCACGCCCATAGGACAAAACGATCACGGAATTATCCGACACCCGGTAGAGATAGGGCCGCCCCCATGGATCAACCAGCTGATCGGCTTTTTTCATGTAGGGCCCGTTCCAGCGCTCACGCAGATCGGCAGGCGCAACGGAAAGGACGGACAGGCCTTCCTCATCCGTCGGATAACGCAGATTGTCGATGTAAAACAGTTCAAGCGCGCTTTCTATGTTGCGGATCTGTGCCATCGCCGTGTCAGAGCGCGCCGAACCCAGATAGCGCAGCACCTGCGGTGCCGCCATGGCGGCGATCAGGGCGATAATCGCCAGCACGACTAAAAGCTCAACAAGGGTAAAACCCGCCTCGCCCCGTTTGTCGGTGCCGGTATCGGCGCGTTGCCAGGCAGTGCGTTTCAGATCGGTGCTCCGAAAGTCAACATATGGCTTCATCAATACCCTCCACTGTTTGCAAAACCGGGAATGAATGTCGCCACGCCGGTGCGTTCAATCAGCCAGGTTGCAAACACACCGAAGCCCAGAAATGGGCCAAAGGCAAAACGCTGTGACAGTGCTGCACGCCCTTCTTTGACGGTTGTAAGCGCGACGAACAACAACGCCGAACAACAGGCGAGAAGCATAAAAAGCGGCAGGTTCCAGGGGCTGAACCAGAACGACGACGCACCGGCCATTTTTACGTCCCCTAATCCGAGGCCGGCAACGCCGCGCGTTTTGACAAAGATCAGCCGGACCAGAAAAAAGGCGATCACGACAGACGAGGAAAACACCAACGAAGCAAACGGAAAGGCTGTAAGAGACCAGGCCTGAAATGCAAATCCGCCAGCCGCCAGTGACAGGTTGAGCGCATCGGGAATGATCAACCTGTTAAGGTCGACAATTGTGATTGCCGTGACGATGCCAAAAAGCAGCAGGCCAAACAGCATATGCGGAAATAAAGTGGCTACAGGTAGCATGTCTTGCAATCGCTCCCTATTGCAACCGCCTAAGCTGGCTGTTGATTTTCTGCCCGGGTGTACGCTCACCAAATTCAAGATTACGGCGAAACTCGTCCGTCACCTGGCGCGCCTCGCGCACATTGCGAACAATGCGGGGCCGTATGAAAATGATCAGTTCGGTGCGGCTGATTGTGTCGGTCTTGTTCTTAAACGCATTTCCGAGGATCGGAATTTCACCAAGGACCGGAACTTGCCCCCGGGAGTTTGTCTTGCGCTCCTGAATAAGACCGCCCAGCGCCAGCACTTCACCATCATTGACGGCAACGCGGGTGGCGACCTTTCTTTGCTGGATCGTTGGTGAATCGATACCCGACGAGGTTGTTCTGACAACATTGCTCACCTCCTGCTCGATATCCAGAAGAACACGCCCGGAACTGTTCACCCGGGGGGTCATCGCCAGAATAACGCCGGTATCCTTGAGTTCGACGGTGTTAATCACCGGCGCTCCCCCGCCAACGGGGCTCGTGGAGGTTTGCGTAATAATTGGAACCTGATCGCCGATCTGCAAGATTGCCTTTTGGTTGTTGAGGGCCATCAGGTTGGGAGACGAGACCACTTTCACATCGGTGACGCTCGACAATGCGTTGAGTGTGACCTGGATATCCTTTGTTGCATAGGTCCAGCCGAGCCCGGGAAAACTCGGCCCCACAAAGCCCGATGCAAGATCGGACAGGCGAAGGCTGAAATTGCCGTTTTCGAAAAACCAGCGCACGCCGAATTTCAGTTCATCATTCAATGAAACCTCGGCGATCACTGCCTCCAGCAGAACCTGGGTCGGAAGCACATCCAGTTGCTGGAGGATGCGCTCGATGCGCTCATATTCGCGTGCCGTTGAAGATATGAGCAGCGCGTTGTTTTCTACGTCGGCCACAACCGAGGTGCCGGCTCCTGCACCATCATAGCTCAGGTTTGCATTGGAGGCGCCCGATGACTGTGCACCAGCGCTGGAAATTTCCGTCGGGTTAAGATCAGGAGCGATTGCGCCACCGGCCTCGCGACGCCCGCCTGAAGCGATGACCGATTGCAGCACGGTTGCAAGCTCCTCGGCCGACCGGTTTTGTATCTCGTAGACGAAGAGGCGCTCTTCGTTGGTGTTTGCCAGCCGGTCAAGCTGCCTGATCCAACTTGCCGCGCGCTTTAGATATTGCGGCCTCGACGTCATCACCAGGATTGATTTCAGCCTCTGGTTTGGCACAAACCTGATAACACCTGCACCGGGGCCTTCCTTGACACCGAAAATTGTCTCAAGTTCACGGGCAACTTCTGCGGGCTGCGATGTCTTGAGCGGATGCAGTGCGACAGACATTCCGCGCATCCAATCGACGTCGAAGACCGAAATTGCATCACGCATGGCTGCAAGGTCTGCATTGGTGCCAGCGATCATGACGTAGTTTCTGGCATCATCGACCCGAAGTATGGAGCCTTTCCGGCTGATCGGCTCCAGAATGTTCCTCATCTCACCGGCAGATATATGCCTGAGCTCGATCACCTGAACCTTGATGCCTGGACCGGAGGGTGCAACTGATGGAACGCTGATCGAAGGCGTACCCACAAGCGCTTCGCCAATTGGTATGATCTGATAGCTGCCCGCACCCTTGACGATGGATGCGCCATTGGCGAGCAGCGTAGCCTCAAATATGTCCAGCAATGCTATTCGTCCCACGGGCGAACTGGTCTGTAGTGTCATTGATCCTTTGACACGGGCGTCAACCACGTAGTTGAGGCCAAGAATATCGCCGAGGATGTTCTTTGCCGCAGATGCTATCGGCGCATTGATCAGGTTGATCCGGTAGCCTTCTCCACCCGCGGTCGTTTTGTCCGGCACAATCGCCGGTGCCCGCGAAGAGACAAACTTGCCGCTTCCCTGAGTTATCGCACCGGAGGTTTGCCCAATTTTGCCGCGGTTGAACAGGCTTCTAAGGCCGGTCTTTTGAGGCTTCGGCTCAGCGCTTCCAGAGGCATCCAATCCCTCTAGCGCATCTTCAAAAAGTCCTCCCCCAGACCCCACAGTTCCACAGCTCGTCAAGAAACTGATGGCAAGTATAATGGCGATCCATCTAACCATTCCTTTTTTGCCATACTGAATACCAGGCCGGAAACCCCTTACCCATCAGCGATTGCAGGCTCCAGCTGTTTAACCACTCGATATGGCCGGGCGGCATCCAAACGCGTGCCATCTGATCACTTTCAATCGAAGAGCAAAAATCAAATACTGATGTCGGCATGCCAAATTCACCCTGGCATTATCATGAAGTTTTATCATTGGCGCCGGTGGTGTCCTGGCTTGTTACCAGGGCAAGTAAAATCCCGCTCTCAGTTACAAGAATTTCCAATATCGCCGCTTTCAATCAGGCACAAATTACTACCAAACACAACAATTGGTTGTTGGTTTTCGACAGAATTTTTTACGCGGGTTTAAAGCTCATTATTGCGTCTTTGTTATATTACTCACCAATTTTGCGCTGAATAAATATGTGGGAAAGCATAGTTCTCCGATGGCTTCTTCTCGGCAATTATGCAATTCTCAAACGGGTCTCAACATTCATTGGCCATCTAGATTTTTTGTCAGTTGAAGTAAGAAATTCGATGCTGGTAAATCTTTCGGCCATCGCTATCAAACCCCGTTTCGTATTGTGTCGAAAAATAAATAGTCATGGCAATTCGTGACAACTTAAACGATTTAGCAGATTGGTGGTGGTCTGAAATCAGGCAGGTGTTTCGTCGTAAATCAGCCGTTGGCCCTGTGTTTGCCAATCTGCGCATCAGGCGCGACGGGACATTGATTGATCTGGATACCGATCACACTGAATACAAATCACCCGATGAGGTCATAGAGGAACTCAGGAAACGCCAGCGCAGCCGTCGAGGAACTTTTGTTGGCATAACTGTTGAAACGGGTTGTTATCTGAGGCGGCAAATTTCGCAGCTGAGATTGCCCAAAAGCCGGCATTCAGCCATGGCTAAAATTGACATGCAGGCAAAGACGCCATTCGGCGTTGAAGATACATTTATTTTCCTTCGTGACCGGAAAACAGACGAAAACGGCAGCGACTATTTTCTGGTAAAGAAATCGGTTTTAGCTCCGTTGGTTGAAGCCCTAAATCAGTCGCGATTTTCGATTGGTTATTTAGCCTTTCAGCATCGCAATAACAGGTTCTTCTGTGATGCATCGAGCTTGTTGAAAATTTGCCCTCGGCCACGTTCGCAAGTCATTTCAAGAGGCGTTTTCCTCTCTGCTTGGGTATTGGTGTTGGTGAGTGCTCTTGGCATCGTTGCCCATACTCATTGGCGCTTGCGCGAGGCTTCGGCCGAGCTCGACAGGCATCTCATCAAGACTAATATCGAAGCCAACCAGGTACGGACGCTGATCGCGGCCCGCAACCTGAAAATAAGTCAGCTCGAAGCGGTGCGCGCTGAGAGAAAAGATGCCGTACCCATTGTAACAATCCTGGAAGAGCTGTCCCGTATTCTCCCTGATGAAACGTGGCTGACTAACATCAACATTGATGGCAATTCAGTCGTTTTCGCCGGCGTTTCCGATTCAGCGGCTTCACTTGTTCCAGTGCTGGAGGAATCAGACTTGTTTAGAGCGCCCACATTCGACACCTCGGTCGTACGGTTGAGTGACCAGTCAGGCGAACGCTTCACCATCAGTCTGAAAGTGGACAAGACAACCGATGGATAAAATGACTGCGCTTTTGAACATGCCGCCAATGCAACGAAGAGGATTGGCTTTTATCATCCTTGTTGGGATTTTATCCTGTCTGCTTGCCTCGGGATGGATCATCACCAACCTGTTAACGCTGGAAGCGAATGCCATTCAAGTAAAGCGCGAGCGGCTTGGTACGCTCAAATCCCTTGTCGGGCTGCGACAGTCGCTAGCCGGTGAAGACACGTTTGCGATTAGCACCTCATCTCCTGCAGAATTTTTGCAAGGTTCCAGTGAGCCGATCATACGCAGCGAATTGCAAAGCCGCTTAAATTCAATTGCTTCAGCGCACGGATTACAGGTCATTTCAGTGGGAGACAGCCCTACGAGATTGCGCGATAACATCCGATATGCAGGATTGCAGGCAAATTTGTCGGGCACAATTGAGGCCATGCACTCGACCTTGTTCGATATCGAAACGTCAAAGCCCTATTTAATCATACGCCGGGTTTCAATTAACGCCACAGCAGCCGCACAGCGAGGCGAATTGAATGGCCCGCCGGAAATTGTTGCACAATTGCAGTTTTTCGGAGCTCTTCCGCCAGACAAAGACGCAAGCCCGTGAGTGTTTTGGTCAAATGGGGATCGGTCATTATGGCCATCGGCGCTGTAGCCGCCAGTTGGCTGCTCGTGACAGCACCCATCGACATTTCGCCGATCGTTATCGAAAGCCGTGAGGCCTCCCAGTTTTTGAACCAGGAACCGTTGAATGGAGAGCCGGTAAGCTCGATCACAGCGGACGATACTTTTCTGGAAACGTTCTCCCGCCCGCTTTTCAGTCCAACTCGCCGCAAATATCAGCCTCCAAAGCCGAAGCCCAAACCTCCGGTAGAAATTATGCTAGAGCCTTCAGTCCCGGTCGCCAAATTAGCCAATGAACGCCGTGTAGCGACGCCGCCCAAAATCCATTTGTTTGGGGTCAGCATGTCGGGGGAGACTTCCAGAGCGCTTGTTCTGATTGATGCAAATTCCGATCCGGTGTGGCTTTTTGCCGGAGATTCAGTCGGTACATGGACCTTGTCTGAAATCCACTTGACAGCAATTACCGTCGTATCGGGAAGCAATGCTGTGTCAATCGGATTGTATCCGGAGGACCGGTGATGACTTTGGCCGATGCCAGTTCGGCTGAGCAGACAAACAGCGGATTTGCGCTCGTGTTCGTGCTATTGTCCCTGCTCGTCATCACCTCGGTCATCACGCCGTTTATCCTTGCGGTTCGCACAGATTTCATGCTTGCGTCAGGCAGTTACCTGCGCAGTAAACAAAACCATCTTGCATTCGGATTGACGTCTGTCTTTGCACAGAGATTATTTGCGGCAGGTTCCAATAGCCACCATATCGTGCCACCTCGATCCGTCCCGGTCCAAACGGTCTGCGGAAACCAGATAATTAACCTCCAAGTACAGGATCAGTTTGGTGTTATTGATCTGAATACCGCTTCCAAAGAGCTTCTTATGCACGGGCTTAAAGCTCTGGGTTTTGGCGACCCCGAAGCAGCCCGACTGGCGGCACTCATAGAACAATTCCGTAATCCATTTGTACACTCTTCAATCGCCGGCAGCGACGGGTTGACCAATGGTCTCAAACACGCACCGTTTGAAGCCATCGAGGAACTGTATGAATTTCCAGGTTTTGCAAAAATGCCGCTTGGGCAGCTAACCGAAGTCTTTACCGTACACAGCCAGCGCGCAACACTTTCCGCTCAAAGCATGTCGATTGCACTTGCAAAATACCTGCCTGACGGGCCAACGCCGCAATACCCGTTTATTGTCCATGACACCGGTCCAGCAAGCCGCTACAGGATTGAGGTCAAGGTTCAATCCATACGCGATGCAGCCACCGGTTTTGCTGGCCAAATCGTTGAAAGTTCAAATGGAAATAAAGGCAAGGTGATCTTACGGGAGCGCGTAACCGATCCCAGTTATATGGAAAGGCCTGCTGTACCTGAGATACGTGAAATGGATTGCTCAGAGGTCTTTGGTGAGGCGATCGCTGCGCGGTTGGAGCTTCTGTGATGACCGATACGCACGACAACACCGAAGTCAATTCATCTTGTGACAACAAGCAAGGCGCGAATGCAACACTAGAAAACGCAAAAACGTTTCGGGATTTTCTATCGCATCTGCACGCGCTCACAATATTGTCGCCGGAGGCAGTTGCCCGTGCCGAAAAAGCTAGACATTCGACGCAGCATCCAGCGGACACCATACTGATTGAGCTTGGACTGGTGCGTGAAGACGACCTGGCGCATCATCTCGCTGTTTTTTTCCAGGTTCCGGTATCACTGGCCCTGCCGGAAGATACCGATCCACAGTTGCTCGAGGCCACCGGAACCGACTTCCTCGAAGCCAATGAAATTGTTCCGCTGCGAGGCGATGACGGAGATATATCTATTGCCATTGCCGATCCGTTCTGCCTGGAGCCTGTGGAGACAATCAACTATCTGCTCGATTGCGAAGCAAATCTAACGATCGTCCCAAGAAGCGTGATAGCGGAAAAAATTCTTGCGCTTAAACAAGACCGGGAACCTGCCATCGAAGCACAGACGCTGGATTTGGCAGATGTTGGCATTGGAGGGGATGACAGAAATCAAGACGATATCGAGCAATTGCGTGATTTTGCCCGGGAAGCGCCGATTGTCCGTTTTGTGTCCAGGACAATCCAGGCGGCTGTCGATCAGGGTGCCACCGATATTCACATAGAACCAACGGCTGACAATGTCCGTATCCGGTTACGCTGTGACGGAATGTTGTCGGTTTTTGATGAAGCTCCGCTTGCCATGCATGCCGGAATAGCAACAAGATTGAAGATATTATCACGTTTGAATATTGCCCAGCGCCGTTTACCGCAGGACGGTCGGATGCGTGTTGCGGTCAGAGGCCAGCAGATTGATTTGCGTGTATCAGTACTGCCGAGCGTTTACGGCGAAACATTTGTTCTGCGCATACTTGATCGCGCTGGGGTTGAGTTGGAACTGGGGGCGCTGGGCTATGACGACAGCGCGGTCCGCGCCTTAAACGAACTTGCCCATGTATCAAACGGTGTTGTGCTGGTAACAGGACCCACCGGAAGCGGGAAAACAACAACACTCTATTCGCTGTTGAAGGAACGCCACTCCGATGACCTGAAGATTTTCACTGTCGAGGATCCCGTTGAGTATAGACTGCCGAACATAACACAACTTCAGATCGACCCGGCAATTGACTTGACGTTCGCACAAGCGCTGCGCTCGGTCCTGAGGCAGGATCCCGACATAATTCTGATTGGCGAGATCAGAGACAGGGAAAGCGCGCAAATCGCGATTCAGGCCGCACTCACCGGCCACCTCGTGTTCACGACACTGCATACCAACAGCGCGGTCGGAGCACTGGCCAGACTCCGGGATATCGGTATCGACAACTATTTAATTGGCGCCACCATCCGCGCAATCATTGCTCAAAGGCTTGTTCGACGGACATGCACCGCATGCGATCCTGCAAGCCGCTCAACCAACGGAGGCAAAACATCTGGATGTGACCAATGCCGTGGCAGCGGCTATTTCGGCCGGCGCGTTGTCTATGAGATCCTTGAAGTATCGTCCGGTATCGCCGACCTGATGGGCAGTGGGGTGAGCGATGCGGAATTGACTGCGCATGCAAAGCAGAACGGCCTCATTACCATGGCACAACACGCCGATCAGCTTGTGAGCCAAGGCTTGACCACGCGGGAGGAAGTCCGCCGGGTCCTCGAATTCGGTGGTAACTAGGTCATGCAGGGTGACAGAGCGCTGTTTCGGTTTTCCGCCTATAATGACGACGGCAGTCTGGACACCGGATTTGTGCGCGCGATCGACGAGGTTGATGTCGCGCGGCAACTTGCAAAGTCTGGAAAGACGCCTTTCAAAGTAAAGCAGGTCCGTGAGGCACAGGCAAAAAACAACCCGCGGGTATTGATACACAGGCTGTTTCGCCCCCAGTTCGACCTGACCCGGTTTTTCAGCGACCTGTCAATCATGTTGAACTCCGGTTTCAATATTGACGCAGCGCTAAGCGCTGTTGGCGAAGCTGAAACCAAAGCCGGTCAGAAAGCCAATATCGCGACCATCCGCACGCAGGTTACCGAAGGAAAATCGGTTTCAGAAGCGTTTGCCGCTCTGGATGAGGTGCCTCAGCATGTCTCTGCCCTGGTGGCCAGCGGCGAAAGCAGCGGACGTCTCGACAGGGTTTTTGCCGAACTCGCAGAAATGTATTCGGCCCGCGACGAGCGGCGCTCGAAAATTGTCGAAGCACTGCTCTATCCCGGATTCCTTCTGCTGGTGCTGGTTGGAACCATTTTGCTATTGTCACTTTATCTGGTCCCGGCAATCGAACCGATATTTGATGGCAGCAATGTACAAACACCTATGATCGTTTCTGCTCTCTCAGGCCTCGGGAGCTTGATGAAGAACCATGGTGTGTTGCTCCTTGCGGGCGCTGCAATGGTTCTCGCCGTGGCGACATTTGCATTGGGAAACGGGGAGGTGAGAGCGCATTTTCTAGGCCGCTTCACCGCTGTTCCGATTTTAGGGGCCCTGCTCCGCAAAGCTGTAGGCGGGCGTTATCTTCATACGATGTCTCTGTTGCTGGCAAATGGTGTGCCGTTATATGATTCCATGCGGCTGGCCGCCGATACCTCACCAATCGGAAGCTTCAGGACACGTCTACTGGAAGCGCGGGAAATTGTTTCCGGTGGCGGGGCGTTCTGGAAAGCGCTCGATGGCAGTGAAATCTTCGCACCGACATTAATAACACTGATCAGACTTGGCGAGGAATCCAACAACCTGGCAGCGGTTGCGGGGCGAGCTGCGGCAATAAATGATGCGCAACTGCAGCGCACGACCTCCCGGTTTCTGTCGTTTCTGACACCAGCGGTGACCATCATTCTGGGCGGCATGGTGGGGATGCTGGTCATTTCGGTCATGACCACGCTGCTCAGTATCAACGAGATCGCCGTCCGATGACAAGAATGCACGTATCAAACCCAGAAGGTTCCCCGGCGCAGCAAGGTTTCACGCTGATCGAGATGCTGGCCACGCTCACTATTTTTGCGCTGGCGTTGTCTGCGGTCGCTACATCGCTGATACGTCGCAACAATCACCCTGCGCCCCTTCAGGTCGCCGAGCAGGTTCAGGCGATGGTTTATCGGGCAAGAAGTGACGCAATTGGCGCTCGTCGAAGCACAACCATAATCATGGATACCCAGCAAAGACGGTTCAGCTACGGCTCGTTGCCTCCAGTCGAGCTGGCAGACGGGCAAGAAATGCGAATTTTCACCGGGCAGGAGCTAATCTCCGAAAGCGGGGAGGTTTTTTTGGTATTTCTCGCTGATGGCAGTTCATCGGGTGCGGAAATCACGCTTTCGGACCGCCAAAAAAGAAGCGCAAAACTGAGTGTTCACTGGCTGACCGGCCTGCATACATTGTCGACCGGAGCAGAAGAATGAGCATTCATGCGGACCATGCAGAGGCTGGTTTTTCATTGCTTGAAACCGTGATTGCCTTCCTGATCCTGTCCATATCGCTGGCAGTTGTGGTGGAATCGATTTCCCGCAACACACTTGCGATGCGAAGGGTCAACGACCTGCAACAAGCATCGCTGGTCATGGAGCAATTATCGGTTTCAATGCTGCAGAGCATCGACGCTTCCGGCAAGAAGGAAGGGAAAATCGGCAAAGCTTCGTGGAAACTCACCAGCAGCGCAATAGAGACCGGCGGTGGTCCAACCATTTTTGCATTGGAGGTGCAGATCAGGCCGCGCGGCACTGGTGGCCCGGTATTCGACTATTTGACCTTTGCAAACCGGGCCTCTGACTGATGGACAGTGTGGCTTCGCCTGGCAGGAACGAAGATGGTTACCTGCTGTCGGAGATGCTGGTCGCCCTGTCGGTCTTTGCCGTGATGGCGGCATTGATTGCCGGTTTTATGGGGCAGTTGGGCGCGATCAAACGGATTGAGGATGAACTGGCCGCGCGCGCCAGGCTTGACGCTACATCAGTTTATTTGCGCCGCGTAATTGTCAGCGCGAAGCCGCTTCGCCTGCTAGATTCCGGTACCAATACCAATCAGATATTCGACGGCAAAAGCAACTCGATCCGATTTGCCGCGATCACACGTGGCGGTCTCTTCTCGCTGGCGCTGCGGGATGTGCACATCTTTGCCAGGGCCCGCGAAGAGCGATCTGCACTTGCTCTTGCTCATACAGTAACGGCACGGCGACTGGTAAGTGGCGGGCCAGCGCCCGCGGGAGCCCCCATAATGATTGTCGAAAATCTTGAAACGGTTTTGTTTGACTATAGCGACGGCACCAACTGGTATGAAACCTGGCCGGATGGGACGAGATTTCCAGCCGCCATCCGCATCAGATTATCATCAAAAATAGGCCGCAAGATCGTTCGGACAGAGACTGTCATACAATTGTGAGCTTTGGTGAAACGTTCTAGCGACCCAAACCGCCCTGCTCGCACACAAAATCGACGATAGCACCGGCGCCCTGCCCGCTTCTTAAGTCGCTCATCACATGCGGCCGGCCGGCGCGTCCGGCTTTGGCATCCGTTTTCATTCTCTCAAGGTCTGCACCGACATGGGGGGCCAGATCGGTCTTGTTGATCACGAGAAGATCGGACCGGGTAATCGCCGGTCCGCCCTTGCGCGGGATGTCGTCTCCCTGACAGACCGAGATGACGTAGATCGAAATGTCGGCCAGATCCGGCGAGAATGTCGCGGCGAGATTGTCACCGCCGGATTCGATGAAGATCACGTCGAGATCAAGATGGCGGGCGGTGAGCTGTTCGATGGCACGCAGATTGATCGAGGCGTCCTCGCGAATTGCCGTATGCGGGCAGCCTCCGGTTTCCACCCCAATCACCCGGTCGCCTGGCAAGGCCTGCATGCGCATCAGCGCTTCAGCATCCTCGCGGGTATAAATATCGTTGGTGATCACGCCGATTGACCAATTATCGCGCATGGCCTCGCAAAGACGCGCCGTCAGCGTCGTTTTCCCGGATCCGACCGGTCCCCCGATACCGACCCGCAATGGTCCATTGGATGTAATCATGACAAAAACAATCTTGGTTGAAGGCATTCATGGTTCATCGCGGCAATCTCCGCCACGATTGCGCAGCCGCCGAGATCGTCAACAGAAGACCTTTCGGCAAATTTCACCGCACACGCAACCACAGGCTCCAAACGGGACAACACCTGCGCGGCACCGTTTTGACCCGTTACCGACAGGCGGATCGCACATTGCAGTTGGTTTGCGACAAATGTGTTGAGATAGGCGCCAAGGGCTGCGTCGAGCGCAATGCCGGTGCGGCCACAGGCAAGCCCGACCGCGACCGGCAATGGCAGGTCGGAAGGCAATTTCTCATCGGCGTCAAACCAGTGGTCCGCCGCCTCGGCAAAGGCCTTTCCCTGATCAAGCGTCTCCCTGTGCCGTTCAGCAGAACCGGCCAGCGCAACGCAAAGTACTGCCAGCTCCGCCATGATGCCGGCATTGTCATGCCCCCGCCACGAGGCCGCAAACAGGATCGCTTCGTTTTTCAAAGGCCCTTGCAAAAGCAGGGTTTCCAGCCATTTTTCAAGCGCGTCGGTGTCAGATATTGTCCCTTGTGCCACAGCCTGTTCAAGACCGGCCGAATAGGCAAAGGAGCCGGTTGGAAACACCGGCGACAGCCACGACATCAGCCGGATCAGCGATGTATCAGTCATGATGGTGTCCGTGATGCGCGCCACCATAGGCCCCACCCTCCGGGTCGAACGGCGCATCGATCTCGATGACAGCCGCGCCAAGCCCTTCCAGCATTTGCCGGATGACATGATCACGGCGGATGACTATCCGGTCGACCTCGATCTGGGCGGCAAGATGCCTGTTGCCAATCTGCCAGGCCAGCGCCAGCAAGTGCCGGGTGTCAGTGCCGCGCACCTCATAAAGCGCCTCCGGTTCTGCACGCACGGCAATCACGCGGCCATCGCCCAGAACCAAGCCATCACCATGGCGCAACAGGCGCGCGTCTGGCAAATCGAGCAAAAACTCAATGCCGCCATCCGATATCATCTTCATGCGCCGGCGATGACGCGCGGTCTCATCAAGCGTGATCGTGTCGGCGGGATCGTGGACATGGTCGACAATCTTCGTGCAGGTGGTCACAGAACTTCCACCGTTCCATCCTCAATGATTTCGATTTCACGAGCCATGAAATACTCGCTGCCCGCCTCGCGCCAGGCCTTCAGATGCGGCGCCTTGAAATGCGCCTCCAATGCTGCTCGATTTTCCCAGCGTTCGATGAACACCAGACGCGTGTCATCGGCGACATCGACATGCAGATCATAGGAAATGCAGCCAGCCTCGGCTCGCGT
Source organism: Rhizobiaceae bacterium (assembly GCA_963669455.1). Taxonomy (GTDB): domain Bacteria; phylum Pseudomonadota; class Alphaproteobacteria; order Rhizobiales; family Rhizobiaceae; genus JAWKWH01. Next base: position 1,465,299 of record OY770026.1, on the reverse strand, counting down.
TGCCTCAAGACATGGCTTTGCTGCCTCGATAACTGCGGCAAACGATCCGGGCCTGATGGTAAGCGTCGCGATCAGATGTATCATGCTAGAGCATATCCACTGAATATTGAATCGTTTGAGCGCAGGGTATTTGTGTCCTGATTAGGAGCGTGACGCGACGCGGGTGCGCACCCGTTAGCTTCGCGCGACGACATCCAGGGCGCAAAGAACCAAGCTGAAACGATTGCAGTTTTCGATCTATGTCCAAAGCTTCACCCTCTGCCTGCTTGGGCGGCTTTTCCGCGCCGGCTTCATCGAAATCCTCGCACGATCGTCTGATCGCACTCCGGTATTCTCTTCGCCGACACGAAAAATCCATCCCATCAAACTGCTCCAATATTCAGTGGATACGCTCTAAATCCTTAGAACAGGAAGTATCGCTGCGCCATCGGTAGCACTTCTGCCGGTTCGCAGGTCAATAATTCGCCATCGGCGCGAACCTCATAGGTCTCCGGATCGACATCGATTTCGGGCGTGGCATCGTTCAAAACCATGGCTTTCTTGCCGATGCCGCCGCGCGTATTGTCGACAGCCAGCAATTGCTTTTCAACCCCGAGTTTTTCAGCCAGGCCATTGTCAGCTGCCGCTTTGGACACGAAGGTCACCGACGAATTGGCAAGCGACTTGCCAAACGCACCGAACATCGGCCGCATATGCACCGGTTGCGGCGTCGGGATCGAGGCATTGGGATCACCCATCGGGGCTGCCGCAATCGTGCCGCCGACAATCACCATCGCCGGTTTGACGCCAAAGAATGCCGGGTCCCAGAGCACGATATCGGCGCGCTTACCGGCCTCCAGCGAGCCGATCTCATGGCTCATACCGTGGGCGATTGCCGGGTTGATCGTGTATTTGGCAATATAGCGGCGAACCCGCAGATTGTCGTTGTCGCCGGCCTCCCCCGCCAGGCGGCCGCGCTGGCGCTTCATCTTGTCGGCGGTCTGCCAGCTGCGGATGATGACCTCGCCCACCCGCCCCATCGCCTGACTGTCAGACGCAATAATCGAAAACGCGCCAATGTCGTGCAGAATATCTTCCGCCGCAATCGTTTCCTTGCGGATACGGCTTTCGGCAAAGGCGATATCCTCCGGTATAGAGGCATCCAGATGATGGCAGACCATCAGCATATCGAGATGCTCTTCCAGCGTATTGACCGTATAGGGCCGGGTCGGATTGGTCGATGACGGCAAAACATTGGGCAAGCCGCACACTTTGATGATGTCCGGGGCATGTCCACCCCCGGCGCCCTCGGTGTGAAAGGCGTGAATGGTCCTGCCGTTAATCGCGCCGGTCGTGTTTTCAACAAACCCGCTTTCATTCAGCGTATCGGTGTGGATCATCACCTGGACGTCCATCTCGTCGGCAACACTCAGACAGCAATCAATCGCACCGGGCGTGGTTCCCCAATCTTCGTGCAGTTTGAGCGCACAGGCGCCGCCCTCCACCATCTCGACCAGAGCGCCGGGCAGTGATGCGTTGCCCTTGCCGGCAAGGCCGACATTCATCGGAAATGCATCCAGCGACTGGATCATGCGGCCGATATGCCAGGGTCCGGGCGTGCATGTCGTGGCAAGCGTTCCATGCGCCGGGCCGGTTCCGCCGCCAAGCATGGTGGTGATACCGCTATGCAGCGCCTCCTCGATTTGCTGCGGACAGATGAAATGAATATGACTGTCAAATCCGCCGGCTGTAACGATCTTGCCCTCGCCGGCAATCGCCTCGGTGCCAGGGCCGATAACGATATCAACATTGGGCTGAGTGTCCGGATTTCCCGCCTTGCCGATCTTGGCGATACGACCGTCCTTTATCGCAATATCGGCTTTGATTATGCCACTATGATCGACGATCAGAGCATTGGTGATGACGGTGTCGACCGCGCCATCCCGGCGGGTCACCTGTGACTGCCCCATCCCGTCACGGATCACCTTGCCGCCGCCAAATTTGACTTCTTCGCCATGGGTCGTCAGGTCTTTTTCAACCTCGATGAACAGTTCAGTATCGGCGAGGCGAACCCTGTCGCCGGTGGTCGGGCCGAACATCGCCGCATATTCGCTGCGTGGAAGGGTCGAGGGCATATCAGACTTTCCCCATCACTCGTTTGTTGAAGCCGTAAACCTCGCGCGCGCCTGACAGCGGAACGAGGGTCACGTCGCGCGCCTGTCCGGGCTCGAAGCGCACGGCCGTGCCGGGCGGGATGTCAAGACGCATGCCACGCGCCTGGTCTCGGTCAAACTCGAGCGCAATATTGGCTTCGAAAAAATGATAGTGGCTGCCGACTTGAACCGGCCGGTCTCCGCGGTTGACCACATGCAGCGTCACTGTTTCAGCACCGCTGTTGAATGTGATGTCACCGGCAGCGGTGATAACCTCACCGGGAATCATGGCGGTTGCTCCGTACTTTCGCGCCAATCCCCATCGGAACGATGAACAGCGCCGCAAATGCGCCAAACGCCAAAACCGTGGCGATCGTGCTGCTCCAGTCGGCATGCGCATGTGTCACTTGCGAACCATGCGCGACCGCCATCTCAGTGGTGGCCAGCAGGAAGGCTGCCGTTTTAGCCAGTGGATTTATCACTGCTATATTCCTTTCAGTCTCGATTTCAACGAATGGGTTTGTGCACGGTGACGAGTTTGGTCCCGTCTGGAAACGTCGCTTCCACCTGAACATCGTGGATCATCTCGGCTACGCCCTCCATCACCTGATCGCGGGTGAGCACGCCCGCCCCCTCGGCCATCAGATCGGCGACGCTGCGGCCATCGCGCGCGCCCTCGACAACGAAATCGGTGATAAGCGCAACCGCTTCGGGATGGTTGAGTTTCACGCCCCGCTCCAGCCTCCGCCGCGCAACAATGGCGGCCATGGCGACAAGCAGCTTGTCCTTTTCTCTCGGTGTCAGGTTCATTCCAGTCAGTCCTCAAAATGTCCAAAGCTTTGGAACGGCGGTTTCCGGTTCAAGCAAGCCGATGACCGGCGCCAGTTTCTGCCGCAGTTCGTAGCCGCCGGGTGATACTATCCTGATCAACAGTTTGCCACACCACGCAGAAACACCACCCGCTTCCCCCACAATGTCCCTTGCCCGATCGACGAAATCCTCTGCATCCGGTGAAATCAGAAGGACTGTCGCAAACGCGCCCGCCCCGCCGGTAACACCAGCCTGTTGCATGGTTCCAGCGATAGTCCCGTCAATCAAAAAATCTTCCGCATGTAAAAGCGCCCCGTCGAGAAAAATCCGCCACCGGTCGCGAACCGATCCGGTGGCCACGGTCTCGCCCATGGCAGCGCGCCCGAAGACGACAGGCTCGACAAACAGCGCCCGGCAAGTGCTGGACAATTCAGCATGTATCGTGCGGCTGAGATTGCATCGGTCGAACAATATCGTTTCCTGTGGCAACCAGCTGAACCTCGTTCCCATGCCGGTTTTGACCGATATCCTGACCTCTGCCGCGCCGCCTGCGGAACGATAGATTTTTTCACTGGCCTGTGTGGTAATCGACAACGCCGTGCCCGGCCCGGCATCAAATTCCCATGACAAATCATCTCCCCCGGTCATGCCGCCGGAGGTGTTGATCATCACCGCCTCCATACTCTCGCGGCTTTGATGACCTGGAATGCGCAACTTGGCGCAGCCCTTCTGATAGAGGGTTTTCAGACTTGTCTTTCCGTCCAGATGAATGACCGATAACCGACCGGCGCCGGTACTGCGCTGCAGCCTGGCTTCTTCGAGCTCCCTAATCGCATATTGTCCCGTCATATCCATTCCTGTTTGCCAGCCATGGGCCACCGAAGGTGGCAGGCCGAATTTACACAGTCAAATGCGCTCGAACCTTGGGATCATCGAGGCTTTCAGGCGGACCGGAGTGCACCACATCCCCGCGATCCATGATGTAGACATGATCGGCAAGCTCGCGGCAGAAATCGAGATATTGTTCAACCAGCAATATCGATATGCCCTGCCCCTTAAGGTGCACCAGCGCCCGGCCGATATCCTTTATGATCGATGGCTGAATACCTTCCGTTGGCTCATCGAGGACCAGCAGTTTGGGGCGGATCACAAGCGCGCGCCCGATCGCCAGTTGCTGCTGCTGCCCGCCGGACAGATCGCCGCCGCGCCTGTGCAGCATATCGTCAAGCACAGGAAACAATTCGAACACTTCCGGCGGAATCATGCGCTCGCGGCGCGGCAACACAGAATACCCGGTCTGCAAATTCTCTTTCACACTAAGCAGCGGAAATATCTCGCGGCCTTGCGGAACGAAACCGATGCCGGCGCGCGCGCGGTCGTGAACGCGCCGGTTTGTGAACAACTCGCCGTCGAAGGTAAATTCGCCGAAGGCGAGCGGATGATGGCCAATCAGCGACCTGAGCAGGCTGGTTTTCCCGACACCATTCCGGCCCAGGATGCAGGTGATTTTATTGTCGGGAATTTTTAGCGAGACACCCCGCAACGCCTGGGCGGCACCATAAAAAAGCTCTGCGTTTTTGATTTCCAGCATTGTCGACTACCGCCCCAAATAAACTTCGATAACCCGCTCGTCGGCGCTGACATGGTCAAGCGTTCCCTCAGCCAGCACAGCCCCCTCATGCAGGCAGGTCACCTTGACATCGAGCTCGCGCACGAAATCCATGTCATGCTCGACGACAATCACCGTGTGTGTTTTGGCGATGTCGCGCAGCAAACGGGCCGTTTCGGCGGTCTCCGAATCGGTCATGCCGGCAACCGGCTCGTCAACCAGCAGCAATTTCGGATCCTGCGCCAGCAGCATTCCGATTTCGAGCCATTGTTTCTGGCCATGGGAAAGATTGGCCGCCAGCTCCAGACGGCGCTCTGCAAGACGGATCGTGTCCAAAATGGCGTCGATGCGTGTGGTTTCACCCTGCCCGCGTTGCGCAAATAAAAGACCGATGGCCGGCAGCGCCCCCGACATGGCAAGCAGCAGATTGTCTTCGACCGTATGGTTTTCGAAAACCGTTGGCTTTTGAAATTTCCGCCCGATCCCAAGTGTTGCGATGGACGATTCATCATGCCGGTTCAAATCAACCCGCCCGTCAAACCAGACTTCGCCAATATCTGGCTTGGTCTTGCCGGTGATGATATCCATCATCGTCGTCTTGCCGGCGCCGTTCGGTCCGATGATGGCCCGCATTTCACCGGGCTCGACAACCAGCGAGAGTTCGTTGATGGCCTTGAACCCGTCAAAGGCCACAGACACCCCGTCAAGGTAAAGCATTGAAGATGTCAGACGCGCTTTCACCATCTATTCCGCCGGCTGAAATTTGGTTGCGCGCGACCGTTTGCTGCTGCCGCGCTGTCGATAATTTTGCCAGTGCTCTGCCAGTGTTCCGACGATGCCCTTTGGCAAAAACAGCGTCGTCAGCACGAATATCGCGCCAAGGGCAAACAGCCAGAATTCCGGCAACAGGCCGGTAAACCAGCTCTTTCCGCCGTTGACGAGAACAGCACCAATGACCGGGCCGACAATCGTGCCCCGGCCGCCCACGGCAGTCCAGATGACGATTTCGATGGAATTGGCCGGGGCGAATTCGCCTGGATTGATGATGCCGACCTGGGGTACGTAAAGCGCACCGGCAAGGCCTGCCATCATCGCCGATAGCGTCCAGACGAACAGTTTGACCCGCTCGGGCCGGTAACCCAGAAACCGCGTCCGGCTTTCTGCGTCGCGGGTGGCAACCATAAGTTTGCCGAACCGCGAAGCGGTAATCGAAGCCGTCAGCAAAAGGAAGCCGGCCAGACACACCGCACTTAAGGCAAACAACGTCGCTCTGGTTTCGCGAGCCTGAACATTGAAGCCGAGAATATCCTTAAAGTCGGTCAGACCGTTATTGCCGCCGAAGCCCATATCGTTGCGAAAAAACGCCAGCAGCAAAGCATAGGTCATCGCCTGCGTGATGATTGACAGATAGACACCGGATACGCGCGAGCGGAAGGCAAACCAGCCAAACACGAAAGCCAGCAATCCCGGCACCGCCAAAATCATCAGCGCCGCGAACCAGAATTGGTCGAAGCCAACCCAGAACCACGGAAGTTCTTCATAGTTCAAAAAAACCATGAAATCGGGCAGGACCGGGTGTCCATAGACGCCACGCGAACCGATCTGCCGCATCAGATACATGCCCATCGCATAGCCGCCAAGGGCAAAGAACGCGCCATGTCCAAGAGACAGAATGCCACAATACCCCCAAACCAGATTGAGCGAGACGGCAAGCATTGCGTAGCAGAGGAATTTGCCGGCGAGCGCCACGAGATGATCAGGCACATGCAAAAAACTGTCTTCGGGCAGGAGCAGGTTGGAGGCAGGAACCAGAACCGCGGTCGCGGCAATCACGATGATCGCGGCAATGGTGAATTTGGTCAGCCCCGCTGGGATCGAAAATGGCATGTCGATCAGTTCTCCACCGCGCGGCCCTTAAGCGCGAACAAACCGCGCGGGCGTTTCTGGATAAACAGGATGATCATGACCAGCACCAGGATCTTGCCCAATACGGCACCGGCATAAGGTTCAAGAAACTTGTTGGCGACACCGAGCGACATCGCCCCGACCAGTGTACCCCACAGATTGCCGACACCGCCAAAAACCACGACCAGAAAGGAATCGATAATATAGTCCTGGCCAAGATTGGGTGAGACATTGTCAATCTGGCTAAGCGCGACACCGGCAATCCCGGCGATGCCCGATCCGAGCGCAAATGTCATTGCATCAACCCACGAGGTTTTGATGCCCATGGCGCCAGCCATGCGCCTGTTCTGGGTAACGGCCCGCATTTCCAGCCCAAGAGTTGAATGGTTGATGATCATATAAAGCGCTGCAAACACCGCCATGGCGAAGACGACGATCCATAATCTGTTCCAGGTGATCGCCATTTCACCAAGTTCGAATGCGCCCGACATCCACGATGGATTACCGACCTCGCGATTGGTCGGTCCGAATATGGTGCGCACGGTTTGTTGCAAAATAAGCGAGACGCCCCATGTCGCCAGCAGGGTCTCCAGCGGACGGCCATAAAGAAACCGTATGAGGCCGCGCTCCATGACAAGCCCGATGCCGCCACTGACGGCAAAGGCCGCTGGGATCGCAATAAACAACGAATAGTCGAACAGATGCGGCGCGGATGTGCGAATGAGTTCTTGTATGGCGAATGTCGTATAGGCGCCCAGCATGACCATCTCCCCATGGGCCATGTTGATGACGCCCATGACGCCGAATGTGATGGCAAGCCCGATGGCCGCCAGCAGCAGCACCGAACCCAGCGACAGCCCATACCAGACATTTTGCGCAGCAGCCCAGGTGGCAAGACTTGCCTCCAGCTGGGCGATCGCCGCGTCGATCTGGGGTTTAAGTACCGCATCGGCATTGCCGGCATGTGTTAAAAGCAGCGAAAGGGCGTCACGGTCGCCACGCTTGGCAATCCGTTCAATGGCCGCCTGCTTGTCGCCGGCCGCCATCTCGCTCACGAAAATAGTGGCGGCACGCGCATCTAAAAATGCGTCGCGGACCTCCCGATCAGCTTCCCTTTCAAGCGCATCTTCCAGCGCTTCCAGAGCCTCGGCATCGGGGCGGTCGAAAATCGTCTGCGCCGCCTCCAGGCGAATGTCACGCGAGCTTGAACCAAGCGTCAGACCTGAAAGGGCGGCCTCGATTTTACGGCGCAGCGAATTTTTGATCTTGATCTTGCGGAAATCCTTGGCGGTAAGGCCGGCCGCGTCAAGCTGATCGCCGGTCAGCGGATCACGCAGCACCAGATTAACCGCCTCGCCTTCCACAATCAGGACAATGTCATCGGCCTTGCGAACCTTGAGCGTACCGGCAAGCAGGCTGCGCAGCGGGCGGACCGCCGATGCGTCGGCGCTACTTCCAAGCTGAACGATGACGTCTTCAACCTGGGAGAACTTTTTTGCCTCGGCAAACTGGCTGACGATGCCTCTGATCCCGGTATCCTGGGCAATGGAAGGTCCCAGCACGGAAAAATAGCAAAAGAGTATTAGAAAAAATCCGCGCAAAATCTTACCTGTGATTGCTTTGGCTGAAATTTTACGACGGCCCGGCGGGCCGTCGCATCACTATGTTGATCGCTCTTGGCTCAAAGCCCCTCTGGCGATCGCTAATTAGCCGGAACCGCCACAACTCTTGGTTTCGGTATTATAATTGCCGCACTTCATCTCCACCCAGTCGGCCTTGAGCATCTTGGAGTCGGGCAGGTAGTCTGACCAGGCATCGCCAGCAACCAGGTCTTCCGTCGATGAAACGACTTCAAACTGGCCATCGGACTGGATTTCGCCAATCAATACCGGTTTCGTGATGTGATGGTTTGGCAACATCTTCGACACGCCGCCGGTTAGGTTCGGCGCCTCGATACCCGGAAGTGCAGCGATTACCGCATCAACATCCGTTGTTCCGGCCTTTTCAACGGCCTTAACCCACATATTGAAGCCGATATAATGCGCTTCCATCGGATCGTTGGTTACGCGATCGTCACCCATGCGCGCCTTCCAGGATTCGATGAACGCGGCGTTTTCTGGCGTTTCAACCGACTGGAAGTAGTTCCACGCCGCAAGATGCCCGACCAGCGGAGCCGTATCCAGACCGGCCAGCTCTTCCTCGCCAACCGAAAAAGCGACAACCGGAATATCAGACGCTTTGATGCCCTGATTACCGAGTTCCTTATAGAATGGCACATTGGCGTCACCGTTGATGGTGGAGACGACAGCGGTTTTCTTGCCGCCCGAACCAAAGCCCTTGATATCAGAAACAATGGTCTGCCAGTCGGAATGGCCGAATGGCGTATAGTTGATCATGATATCCTCTTCAGCCACGCCCTTTGATTTCAGATAGGCTTCGAGGATCTTGTTTGTCGTGCGCGGATAAACATAGTCAGTGCCGGCCAGAACCCAGCGCTCCACTTCTTCTTCTTCCATCAGATAGTCGACCGCAGGGATTGCCTGCTGATTGGGCGCAGCACCGGTATAAAACACGTTGCGCTGGCTTTCCTCGCCCTCATACTGGACGGGATAGAACAGAATCGAGTTCAACTCCTCAAAGACAGGCAGAACCGATTTGCGCGACACGGATGTCCAGCATCCAAATACGGCCGATACCTTTTCGGCGGCAATCAGATCGCGCGCCTTTTCGGCAAAAAGCGGCCAGTCGGAAGCCGGATCAACGACAACCGCCTCAAGCTTCTTGCCGAGCAAGCCGCCTTTTTTATTCTGCTCATCGATAAGCATCAACATAGCATCTTTAAGCGTGGTCTCCGATATCGCCATCGTCCCCGAAAGCGAATGCAAAACGCCCACTTTGATCGTATCGTCCGCCGAAAATGCCGGCTGGATTGCAAGTGACGCGCTGAACGCGGTTGCCAGCAGCAATGTCCGTCTGGTCAAGTTTGACATAAAAGTCTCCGTCAGTTGTGTTTGCACCGCAGCATGAAAAGCAAGGCTTGTGCCAAACCGCCTGGCGGCGCTGTCGAAATCGCTTAAGCCTATGAAATAAAAAGTTTAATTACGTAGGCGTCACTCCAGGCAGGATGGTGCAGTGACAATTTCAACACCTTAACTGTATATTAATTATGCAATATAGGTGATTGCATACTAATTAAGCACATCAAAGCCGGATTGTGACTGACGAGTATTTTGCTACGATAACACACCGGATTATTCCGGCAGAGGTGTTTGCACCAAAACCCTCGGCCCCGCGCTTTGGCGCGGGGTTTTTTTTAAGACATGCGAAAAGTGCGAAAGAGGCTTTCAATAAGCCCCTGATCTTGACTTTGGTCAAGATAGTTATCCGCCAGTAATGCGATAATTACCAATTGAGAGGCCAACAAAAACCCGCAGGCGAATCTTGCTCCGCCAAGGTCTTGATCTCAGGCCTCTCAGAAACGCTGGACGATGGCTCAACAACTAAACAGGCGAGATTTAATTCGGGGGCGACTTGCTCGGCCACCGATACTTCCCCGTCCTCCAGATGCCATTGCCGAGAAAGACTTCCGCTTTCTTTGCAACCGGTGTCATGACTGCGAAAAATCCTGCAACACCGGGCTCATCGGCAGAGATGGCGACGGGTTTCCAAGTCTTCGTTTCGGCCACGCCAAATGCACCTTCTGTGGCGCATGCGCTGAAGCATGCAAGACGGGCGCGCTTAATGCCAAGGCGGCACGTGACTGGACCATCAGCGCTGGGATCGACAGTTCATGCCTGTCATCAAATGGCATCACCTGCCGGGCCTGCGAGGAAGCATGCGAGGCTGGCGCCATAAGATTTCGCCTGATGACAGGCGGCCGTGCACAGGCACTTGTCAACACGGACAGGTGCACCGGTTGCGGCAATTGCGCAGCCGTCTGCCCAAACAAATCAATCGCAATGACAAGTCAGAAAAAACAGGAGATGGTCGCGTGAATATCGCCGGTGTTCTTGTGCATGCATATCCCGGAAAACAAACCAGGGTCCGCGCAGCACTAAAAGAGTTGCCCGGTGTGGAACTGCACCATGAAACGCCGGACGGACGTTTCATCGTCACCGTGGAAGATGCGGCAGACATCTCCTGCGACACCACGATCATGGACTTACAGCGCATGCCGGGCATCGCCGCGGCAACGCTGGCCTATCACAATTTTGAACCTGCCCCCACTCCAGTCTCTAGCATGCGCATCGACCGCATGCCCAATTGAGGAGCTTGCCCAATGAACACCAATGTCTCCCGCCGCGAAATGCTAAAAGCAAGCGCTGTTGCCGCAACGGCGTCTGCCGCCGGTGTCACCCTTGCAGGCGTAAATCCCGCGCTTGCGCAAGAAGATGGGGCAATACGCTGGGACAAGGCGCCATGCCGGTTCTGCGGAACCGGCTGTTCGGTGCTTGTCGGCGTCAACAATGGCCGCGTTGTGGCGACCCAGGGCGATCCCGACGCGCCGGTCAACCGCGGGCTGAACTGCATCAAGGGCTATTTCCTCGCCAAGATCATGTATGGCGAAGACCGCCTGACCAAACCATTGCTACGCAAGAAGGATGGAAAATACGACAAGAACGGTGAATTCGAAGAAGTCTCCTGGGACGAGGCCTTCGATATCATGGCCGAAAAATGGGTGGCAGCGCGCAAGGCCAAGGGGCCAAAAGGCGTCGGCATGTTCGGCTCCGGCCAATGGACCGTGTGGGAAGGTTATGCCGCGCAAAAACTGATCAAGGCCGGTTTCCGCTCCAACAGTCTGGAGCCCAATGCCCGCCACTGCATGGCCTCAGCCGTAGGCGCATTCATGCGGGCTTTCGGCATCGACGAACCGATGGGCTGCTATGATGATCTGGAACATGCCGACGTGTTCGTGCTCTGGGGTGCGAACATGGCCGAGATGCATCCGATCCTGTGGTCGCGCCTCACCAACACCCGCCTCACCAAGCAAGGCAGCGAGGTCCATGTGCTCTCGACTTTCGAGAACCGGAATTTCGAACTTGCCGACAACGGCCTGGTGTTCGAACCGCAGACCGATCTGGCGATCGCTAATTACATTGCCAACCACATCATTCAAAACGAGGCCTACGACAAGGAGTTCCTCGACAAGCATGTGAACTTCACCAAAACACCGACCGACATCGGTTACGGCCTGCGCGACAATGATCCGCGCGAGCAGGCAGCTGCCAACCGGGCAAAAGGCAAATTGTCGAAAATCACATTTGAAGACTATGCCAAGTCGGTCGAGCCCTACACACTCGAATACACGGCCGAGCTCACCAAGGTTCCGGCGGAAAATCTGGAAAAACTGGCCAAAGCCTATGCCGATCCGGACAAGAAGGTCGCCTCCTTCTGGACCATGGGCTTCAATCAGCACACCCGGGGTGTTTGGGTGAACGGTCTTGTCTACAATATCCACCTGCTGATGGGTAAGATCGCCGAACCCGGCAACAGCCCGTTCTCACTGACCGGCCAGCCATCGGCCTGCGGCACGGCGCGCGAAGTGGGCACGTTTACCCATCGCCTGCCCGCAGATCTCGTGGTTGCCAATGACGCACACCGCGCATTTGCCGAAAACATCTGGAAACTGCCCGAAGGCACAGTTCCCGGTCCGAAATCGGAAGGCGGCACGCTGATCCATGCCGTCGCCATGCACCGGGCGCTCAACGACGGGGTGATGAACTGCTTTTGGGTAATGTGTAACAACAATATGCAGGCGGCAGCCAATATGAACGATGAATCCCTGCCCGGCTGGCGCAATCCCGACAATTTCATCACCGTCTCCGATCCATATCCGACCGTCTCGGCGGTTGCCGCCGATCTGATCCTGCCGACCTCCATGTGGACGGAAAAGGAAGGCGCCTACGGAAACGCCGAACGGCGCACGCAGTTCTGGCGCGAGCAGGTTTCCGCTCCAGGCGAATCCAAGTCGGATCTTTGGCAGATTATGGAGTTTTCCAGGCGTATCAAGGTCGAGGATGTCTGGGACGCCGACTTGCTTGAGAAGATGCCCGAATACAAAGGCAAGACGCTGTTCGACATTCTCTATGCCAACGGCCAGGTGGATCAGTTTCCTTACCAAGACGGCATGGTCACCGACAGTGCAGGCAATGCCTACAAGAACCACGAGTCGGAGCATTTCGGCTTTTACGTTCAAAAGGGACTTTACGAAGAATATCGCCGCTTCCAGTACGAGGGTCCGAAAAAGGGCCACGAAATGGCAAAGTTCGATGCCTACCACAAGGCCCGTGGCCTGCGTTGGCCGGTAATCGATGGCAAGGAGACACTCTGGCGCTTCCGCGAAGGCTACGATCCCCATGTGGCCGAGGGCGAGGGCGTCAACTTCTACGGTAGGCCCGACGGACGCGCCAACATCATCACCGCACCGTACGAACCGGCAGCAGAGCCGCCGGATGATGAGTTCGATCTGTGGCTGTGCACCGGCCGGGTGCTTGAGCACTGGCATTCAGGCTCGATGACGAGACGCGTTCCCGAATTGCACCGCGCGGTACCGGATGCCGTCGTGTTCATGAACCCCAAGGATGCAAAGAAGCGCAAACTGCGCGATGGATCGACCTGTAAAATCTCCACCAGACGTGGCGAGATGGTGACCCGGGTTGAAACACGTGGACGCAACAAGCCGCCCGAAGGGCTGGTCTTCGTGCCCTGGTTCGATGAAAGCCGGCTCGTCAACAAACTGACACTTGATCAGACCGATCCCCTGTCCAAGGAGACCGACTACAAGAAATGCGGCTGCAAGGTCGAAAAGGCTTAGACGATTAAGAACCGGCGGCCTTTAGCGGGGCGCCGGCAACGAGGGGGCATTGTCCGAATATGGCGCCTGACCTGATGACATCGCGGCACCAACGCCGTTTCAAAATTTTTTCACTCACCTTCCGGAGTTTCCGGTGGATACGAAGGAGAAAACCATGAAGAAATTCCTCATGACAGCCCTGTCGCTGGCATTTCTGGGCACCAGTGCAGGTTTAGTAGCCAACGCAGAAATGATCAGTCTGCGTGGCGACCTTCCGCTTGATGCCAATGCGGAGGAATTCGATCGCCGCAGGCAGGAAACTATGGACGGCGGCTTTAAAAAGAGCTGGAAACAGCAGCCACCGTCAATCCCTCACAAGATCAACAAGGATGAGATCACCCTGCAGGTCAATACGTGCCTGCGTTGCCATGGCGAGGAAAATTTCAAGGACGAAAATGCACCAAAAATCGGCGACAGCCATTACGCCGTGTCCGAAGGCAAGGTCACCGCTGATCTGGATATGCGCAGATACACCTGCAATCTGTGTCACGCACCACAACTTGATGTGGACGATTTGGTGGAAAACACGTTTGAGACGATCAAACAGTAGCAGATTGCGGCTGGAACAGACCACTTCAACACAGCAAGAGACAATTGTGGTTATCGCAATCAGTGCTGTTTTGGCCGGCAACATATCCACGAGGAGTTAGGAGCGGAAATGAGCCCGGAAAACAAGAAACCAAATCTGTTCGTTCGTGCCTGGCGCGCATTCCGTAGCCCTTCCAAATCACTGTCACTGGGAGCATTGATCATCATCGGCGCATTTGCCGGGATCCTTTTTTGGGGCGGTTTCAATTGGGCCATGGAGGCAACCAACACCGAAACATTCTGCATCTCCTGCCACGAAATGCGGGACAATGTGTATGAGGAATATACCGAGACCATCCATTATTCGAACCGCAGCGGTGTCAGGGCGATCTGCACCGACTGCCATGTACCCAAGGAATGGGGCCATAAGGTCATTCGCAAAATCAAGGCCAGCAGAGAACTGTATCACAAGGCGCTTGGTTCCATCGACACCAAGGAGAAGTTTGAAGCCAAGCGGCTGGAACTGGCAAAGCGGGTCTGGAGTAGCATGGAACAGACCGACAGCCGCGAATGCCGCAACTGTCATGATAATGAATCGATGGATTTTGACTTGCAGGAATCCAGGTCGGCGGACCGGCATGAAGATGGTTTTGACGAGGGCAAGACATGCATCGACTGCCACAAGGGCATCGCACACAAACTGCCGAAAGGGGCGTTTGACGACGAGGCTAAAACCAGCATGATCTGGCCGAAGGAGGACGGCCAGACTGGCGCGCTCCGGCATTATCTACAGGCGAACACCAAATGAGCCCCGCGTATGGGGATTGCCATGCCAGCAAAATTCACCCGGCTGCACCCCTGCCCCGGCGAAGATTGTCTCCCGTCAATCATCACGCTGATTTGGCCGAGATTTACCTCATTTCACAAACCTGCTTTCAAGAAAGGCCAAGGTCTGGAAAGAGCCTTTCAAGACATTCATCAATCAGTTTGAATGTCAGGTTTTCGAAGTATTTCAGACGCAAATATTCTGCTTGAACGGCAACGAGGTTAGCTCGGTTGGTTTTTACCCTTTGCTTCGGCTGCGGTTCCGAACTTCGGCATTGGCGCTTCTTTTCGGCCGCAGGCAGCCATCAGGGCATCGCGAACAAAAGCTATATGCGCGGTCTCTTCGATGATCTCAGCCAGATATTGGGCTTTCATTAGAGTGGAGCCGACGCCTATCGTACCGTGATTGGCGAGCACTGCCGCGACCACACTGCGATCCTCAAACACCGGGCTGATATCCTGTTCGGTTTGGGGACCGCCCTCTGGGCTTAATGGTATCAACGGCATCCGGCCGATCTTCTCGATTGTTTGTATGGTCAGACAGGGAATTTCCAATCCCGCACTCGCGTAGCCCGTGGCCCATGGGCTGTGACAATGAACGATTGCACGAATGTCGTCTCGAATGCGGTACAAATCCAGATGAAATCCCAAATCTTTGGAAGGTTTGTACGAACCTGGTTCTATCGTGCCATCAAGATGGACAACCTGCAGATTATCGCGCGTGCACTCGTTGAACCCGACGCCGGAGGGTTTGATGAGGATTGCATCCTGATCATCAAGACGAACCGACAGGTTCCCGCCAGCGTTGGTTTGCAGGCGCTGACGCATCAGCGCCAGCTCGGCCCGCATCTGACCGCGTAATTTCGCATCGAGGTTCGAGAGCGGTTCATCAAACAGAAAGATGTCGCTGTCCTTGGCAAGCGCCCGCGCCATGGCCACGCGCTGGCGTTGCCCGCCTGAAAGTGCGCCCGGCTTACGGTGCAGAAACTCTGACAGGCCAACGATCTCGGCGACTTCGCGGACCTTAGCGTCGATTTCGGCTTTTGGGCGTTTCTGCAGGCGCAACGCGAACGAAATGTTCCGCGCTACATTCATGTGAGGATAAAGCGCATAATCCTGGAACACCATCGCCAACCCGCGGTCTTTCGGATCAAGATGGCTGACCGGTTTGCCCGCCACGTAAATCTCGCCAGCGGACACTGATTCCAGGCCGGCGATCATTCGCAACGTTGTGGATTTGCCGCAACCCGAGGGGCCCACGAGGACGGTAAACTCGTTCTCCGTCATCTCAAGATCAATGCCGTGAAGGACTTCGACATTCCCGTAATGCTTGACCAGTTTTTCCAGAACAATCTCCGGCATCAAACCCTCAATTTCTTCCATCCAGAAATTTTGTATACAAACATAATCAAAAATATGCAAATTGCCAAACCCAAAAAAATGCTGTACCGGTTCACGAAACAAAGAAGGGTTGGTCATGGCAAAAAACCAGCAGTCCTCCAGCGAGGTACTGAAATTCTCAACTGCACGGCGGATCGAGCAATCTCTGCTGGAAGAAATCAGCGCAGGCGAGCTTTCGCCGGGACAACGTTTGGACGAGGCAGGTCTGGCGACGCGATTCGGCGTATCGCGAACCCCGGTGCGCGAAGCGCTATCGCGGCTGACTGCGCAAGGCATTCTGGTGCAGGGCAAGAAGCGCGGGGTTTTCGTTGCACACTATAGTCGCGAGGAACTCAGTCAGATTTTTGAAGCCATGCATGAAATAGAAGCCGCCTGTGCGAGAATAGCAGCAAAGAGGCTGAATTTCCTGACCAGGTCCGAGATTGAAACAGCGCAGGCGCAATGCCTGATGGCAGCTAAAGCTGGTAACCGCAAAGCATATCTTCGTGCCAATGAAGCGTTTCATATGGCAATATACGAAGCAACCGGAAATCCCTACATGGCTGAAATTGCTTTGGAGTTTCGGCGTAGAACCGGCCCGTTCAGAGCAAAAAAATTCGGTGATCGCGAAGATCTTTTATCTTCGGCACAAAGCCACCAGGCGCTGATCGATGATATTTTTTCCGGAGATTCTGCCACCGCTTCCGATGGTATGCGCGATCACATGACAGTCAGCTTCATGGAAACACTTAAGGTCAATTGATTGGGCGCTGCGACATTTCATGTCTTGAAATTCCATCGGAATTAGTTATTGCATACAATAAGAATTTTTTGAATACGGAGTTGATGATGGGCGTCGCTGAAACCAAGATTTATCCAATCAATACCGGTTGGCTGCACGGAGACCTCGGCACCTACATTTTCTGGAAAGGGCCTGCCGGCAAGAAAAAATGGCAACCAGTATTTTGCCATTATGTTGATACCGGCGAGCACAAAATTCTGATTGATACCGGTCTGCCGGACCAGGAGCGTGCCAGCAAATACCACCACAATTGCGAAAAACGTGGCTGCCTTCAGGTGCACGAGCACCTGGAGCAAAAGCTCGGTGTCAGCCCCGATGAGATAGATGCCATTGTCTTCACACATCTGCACTGGGATCACGTGCAGAACATGAAGGAGTTCAAGAACGCCCGTTACATTGCGCCCAAGGCCGAGATCGAAATGGCCTATAATCCGCTGCCGCTCTATTACAGGACCTACGAGTGCGGAATTTTGGGAATTGAACCGGCCTATGCGGGTTGCGTTTTTGAGGCCGTCGATGACGAATGTGAAGTGCTGCCCGGAATTACCATGTTTCCGACACCGGGGCATTCCGTTGGCCACATGGCTGTCACCGTCGCTACGAGTGCCGGGGATATCGTTGTTTGCGGCGATGCCATCTTTGAAGAACGCAATTTGGATCCGAATCCCGCCGAGAAGTGGCGCTACTGGGTCCCTGCTCGGTTCGTGAATTCCTATGAAGGATGGAAATCGGTCGAGGAACTCGACAAGCGCTCGGATTATGTCCTGCCATGTCATGACTACGACGCTAACGCGCGTTCGGATGTCTATCCCTCGCCGGCAGGTGATACCAGGTTATCAGTTCTACTTCGGCGACATGCCGGGCGGTGCCGCCCAAAAGGAGGCTGCGGCCATGAAGCGGGGAGAGGTAGAAGCTTACATCGCCGGACTTGCAAAGCCAGAGGACATGGCGGACTGACCGGCAATGACGCGAGCTATTGACAGTCTGTTGGAAATCGCCTCGGACTATGAGGCGATTGTGCTGGATCAGTGGGGTGTGCTGCATGACGGCGATACACCATACCCAGATGCCATTCGTGCCGTTGAAGGCCTGCGCAACAACGGTTGTCGCCTCGCTGTCCTATCCAACTCTGGCAAGCGATCCGAGCCAAATGCGAGCCGTATATCAGGGATGGGGTTTAGCAAAGACCAGTTCGATGTGGTGATGACCAGCGGCGAAGCGCTTTGGCGTGATGTTCATTCTGGAATTGTGCCGGAACGCTGCTTTTTGCCGATTGAAGGAGCCGAAGGTGATGCGGACAAATGGGCCGACGGGTTAGCGATAGAAGTGACCCACGAGCTGCAAAATGCCGAGGCGGTTTTACTGATGGGTTTGCCGGAACAAAGCTCGCTGGAAGCATGGCAGCCGCTGCTCAACGAGGTGCAGTCGCGGAGAATGCGAATTTATTGCTCAAATCCCGACCGGCAATCGCCGAGGCCCGACGGGCTTGTGGTTTCACCGGGTGCTCTGGCGCATCTCTATGTCGATATGGGCGGTGAGGCCATATTTTACGGCAAACCGCACCGTCCGATATTCGAGGCGCTTCGCACCGCCCTTGATGTCGAACGGATATTGATGGTTGGCGACAGTCTGGAGCACGATATCAAAGGCGGACATGAAGCCGGTTGGGATACATTGCTAATCGAAGGTGGGCTCTATGCGGCACAGTTCAGCAGGGGAGACGGGCAGGACGTGCTTGAAGGTCTATGCATTGAGAAAGCTGCACCCGCCCCCACCTACAGAATGAGGCACCTCAATTGAGCACGCGCCCTGAACTTCTCACACCAGCGTTTCGGGCGCTTTCTGCGCGGTTGGGCCAAGATCCGCTTCAGGTCCAGGGGCCGGGTGGAAATACCTCGATCAAAGATGACACGGTGATGTGGATAAAGGCGTCAGGTACCGAGCTTGCCGACGCGGTGACGAAAGACATCTTCGTCCCTGTTGATCGCGCAGCCGCCGTCGCCGAAGCGCACGGTGAGGCAGGTGATGGTAGTTGCAAGACAACCGTGATCGACCCCAAAATCGAATTGCGGCCCTCGATTGAAACGACTTTCCACGCACTGCTCGATCATCAGGTGGTGGCGCACACGCATTCAGTGGCAACGCTTGTTCATGCGATAGGCCCCGAGGGTCGCGAGGCTGTTCGCGGAAAACTTGAAGGTCTGCCGTTTGCGCTTGTGCCATATGCAAAACCCGGACTTCCGCTCACCCAACTGATTGACGCCAAAGCCACTCCGGAAAAGACAGTCTTCATCTTGCAAAACCATGGGCTAATTTGTTGCGGCGAATCCGTCGACGAGGTTTCGAACCTTATCGACGAGGTTGAAACACGGCTTGCGATGCCGGTCCGCAAATATCCCAATGTAGAATGCAGTGAAACAGCGCCGCCCGGGTATGAATGGTCTGATTTTGGCTGGCTAGCCTGTGATGACCGTGCCAGGGCGATTGCCACCACTGGTACCTACTATCCGGATCATGTGGTGTTTCTGGGTCCTGCGTTAGCAACACGGAGTGATACCGACGAACCGCCCGTTCTTTTGCTCCCGGATCAGGGTGTCGCACTTCGAAATGAGGCGGGCTCGTCACAGCGGGCAATGTTGCGTTGCCTGTCGGATGTACTGGCGCGATTGCCCGAAGAGTGGAATGTCGAACCCATTGGCCCGGAGGCGGAGGCCGAACTATTGAATTGGGATGCCGAGAAATATCGGCAGGCCCTGGCAACCCGCCAATGAGTTTGTCATTGGGGATCGATATCGGCACCAGCGGCATTCGCACCGCGGTGCTGGATGAAGATGGCGCAGTGCTGTCCCAGGCCCAGGCCGATCACCTGCCGCAAGACCAGCAGCAGATTGATGCTTCCCTGTGGTGGCGGGCGGTTCAAACATGCATCGAAAACCAGATTGCAGCCCTCGAAGCGCAGGGCCGGTCGGGCGGCGAGATAACGCGAATTGCCGCGGATGGCACTTCGGGAACGGTCGTCCTGACGGATAAAAACCTGAACCCCGTCACCCGTGCCCTGATGTATGATTCAAATGGGTTCCAATCCGAGGCAGCTAAGATTGCGAGCCACGCACCGGCCCATCACATAGCGCGGGGAGCGGGCTCTGCGCTCGCCCGTGTGATGCGGCTTGTGTCGGAGGACGAAGGAAAACAGGCTCGTTACGCGCTGCACCAGGCTGACTACGTCGCTGTGAAGCTGATGAATCGCGGTGGGCTGTCGGACTACAACAACGCGTTGAAAACCGGCTTTGATCCTGAGTCCGAGCAATGGCCTGGCTGGATGGATCAGGTGCTTGATCATAATCTGCTGCCGAAGGTTCATCCGCCGGGAACTCCGCTTGGCGGCATTTCCTCTGAAGTGGCAAACGAACTTGGTATCTCGAAAGACGCCATCGTCCATGCCGGAACCACCGACAGCATTGCCGCATTTCTTGCCTGTGCGCCGTTGAAAGCGGGTGTTGCGGTGACGTCTCTCGGTTCTACGCTTGCAGTAAAATTGTTGTCCCACAATCGTGTCGATGATCCGGCGATTGGCCTTTACTCTCACCGCCTCGGCAATGTCTGGCTTGCGGGAGGTGCGTCAAACAGTGGAGGCGCTGTTCTGGCGAGTTTTTTTTCGCGCGATGAACTTAAGGAGTTGAGTGCGAAAATTGACCCGGATATTCCCTCCGGGTTGGACTATTATCCCCTCACGCGACCGGGCGAGCGATTTCCGGTCAACGATCCGGACAAGCAACCCCGGTTGGAACCCCGACCGGAAAACGACGCGTTGTTCCTGCAAGGATTGCTTGAGGGTATCGCCCGCATCGAGGCGCAGTGTTACCGGGAAATTGCGGCCAGAGGCGGCGCTTATCCCGATGTTCTGTTCACTGCTGGAGGCGGTGCGAACAACCCGGTCTACCGGAAAATCAGGAGCAAGGCCCTCGGTTTGAAATTGAACGACGCAGAACATACCGACGCGGCCATCGGCGCGGCGCGGCTTACCCATTTGCCCACCTAATCCGATATACTAAATCTCTGAGGATTGTCTTTCGCAGACATTGGCAGCATCTGACGCGTTTGCACATGCAACGAATGGCAGCACTGAGCCCATTTCTACCAAATTAAGATCGTCGCTATTTGATACGTGAAAACCCTGGGCAGCAAGGCCCCCTCTCGGCGGCGCTTCGCTTGCCTGCCGGTCAACGAGGAGCGCGACGCGACGCGGACACCGCTGGAGCATTTTTGATGAAAACCGAGTCATAGAAGCGAAAAATGCTTCAATGGGTCCAGCTGAGCACAAGCGTTGTCGCGGTTCTGGCTACCGCAAAACACCTTAGACCTTTCGTCGGGCAAGCCCGAAAAACCAGACCTCACTGTCGAAATCCTCGCACGATACTACGGCATCGCACTTGCGGTATCCTCCTTGCAGAACTGAAAGATCCATCCCATCAAACTGCTCCAATATTCAGTGGATACGCTCTAACGGTTGCAGTATTAATAGCGGAGTGGGGAAACCGGAGACTGAAAGTTTATGTCCTCTGCAACCTGGTCAAGCACACCGTTGAAACCAAGCTACGACGTTATTATCGTCGGCGGCGCAATCTGCGGCTCGTCAACGGCCTGGTTTCTGGCCGACAATCCGGATTTCGACGGTTCAGTGCTTGTCGTTGAAAAAGATCCAACCTACGAGGCATGCTCCACGGCACACACCAATTCCTGCATGCGCCAGCAATTCAGCACGGAACTGAATGTGCGCATCTCGCAATTTGCCGCCGACTTCGTCAAAAATCTGCGGCACTATATGGGCGATGACGAACGAATTCCCGATCTCACAATCCGCAGTTTCGGCTACATGTATCTTGCCGACAATGAAAACGCCGCAGACAATTTGCGCCAAAGCCAGATAGTGCAAATCGCCGCCGGTGCCGGCACGAAACTCATGACGCCCGATGAAATCAGGCACAATTACCCATTCTACAATGTCGACGACATTGTTTTGGGCAGCATCAATCTGACCGACGAAGGCTATTGGGACGGTTCGACGGTGTTTGACTGGCTAAAACGCGCTGCCCGCGAACGCGGCGTGGAATATATCGCCAACGAAGTTGTTTCAATGACGAAAAACCGCGCCGGCACCCGCGTCGAAAGCATCACACTTGCGTCCGGCGAGGTAATCGGATGCGGCAAGATCGTCAACGCATCGGGGCCGCGCGCGGTTCGCACCTCCAAGATGGCGGGGATAGACATACCCGTCGAACCGCGAAAACGATATTCATGGATCTTTTCGGCAGAAAAACCGCTCGACAGGGATCTTCCGCTGACCATTGATCCCTCAGGCGTTCACGTTCGTGAAAATGGCGGCGGCACCTATCAATGCGGCAGCCGCGGCAAGATTGATCCGGCAGCGGACTATGACGATTTCACCATGGATCATACATTGTGGGAGAGCCATGTCTGGCCGGCTCTGGCAGCACGAATACCCCAGTTCGAGGCGATCAAGGTAACCAGCGAGTGGGCGGGCCACTACGCCTATAATACATTCGATCAAAATGCGATCGTCGGGCCTCACACACAGGTTGAGAATTTTTTGTTTCTCAATGGCTTTTCGGGCCATGGCCTCCAGCAGTCGCCGGCAATGGGCCGCGCCACAGCGGAAATGATCACCTTTGGAGAGTATCGCAGTCTGGACATGACGCCCTTTGGTTACGAGCGCATTTCCCGCAATACGCCCTTCTGCGAAAAAGCCATTATTTAAGGTCGCTACCCCAGAGGCACCGGTCAGACAAGTTTGCTGGAATGCCAGATATGTTTGACGATCATGTAGTTGTCCAAACCCTCGGCGCCACCCTCCCGGCCATAGCCGCTTGATTTCACGCCACCAAACGGCGTTTCCGGCATCGATGCCTCAAGCGTGTTGATCGACAGATTGCCGACTTCGACATTGTCGGTCAGGCGGTCGATATAGTCCGCACGGTTGGTAAAAGCGTAGCCGGCAAGCCCGTAAGGAACCGAATTGGCTTTCTCAATCGCCTCGTCAAGTGAAGACACCGGATTGATGATGGCAAGCGGGCCGAAGGGCTCCTCCTGCATCACCCTTGCATTGTCGGGGACATTGCAAAGCACTGTCGGCTGAAAGAAATAACCCTTGCCCGCAAGCCCCGCCCCGCCGGTCAGAACCTCCGCCCCCTTGGCCCGGGCGTCCTCGACAAGATCACCAAGCGCCGAAACCCGCCGGTCATTGGCCAAAGGGCCCATCTCAACACCCTCCTCCATGCCGTTGCCGACCACGGTTTCGGTTGCGCGTTTGACAAACACATCCCTGAACCGGGCAAAAATACTGTCATGCACAAAAAACCGTGTTGGCGAGGTGCAAACCTGCCCGGCATTGCGGAATTTCCGGATAGCCCCACCGAGTGCGGCCTTATCGACATCGGTGTCTTCACACACGATCACCGGCGCATGGCCACCCAGTTCCATCAGCACCGGGGTCATGGTCTCGCAGGCCAGGCTGGTGAGATGCCGACCGACCGCCGTCGAGCCGGTAAAGGCCACCAGACGGACCGGTTCCTGCGGGATCAGATAGCCGGAAATCTCCGCCGGATCGCCAAAGACGAGATTGAGCACCCCTTTGGGCAGACCGGCATCCTCAAAGGCCTTGGCGATGTGTACCGCACCGGCCGGCGTTTCCTCGGCGGCTTTCAAGATGATTGAGCAACCCGAAGCAAGCGCACCGCCAATCTTGCGCGCCGGCTGGCTCATTGGAAAGTTCCAGGGTGAAAATCCGGCAACGACGCCGATGGGCTGGTGATGGACCGTAAACCGCTCGCCCGGTTTAGACGGGATCACCCGGCCATAGCTCCGCATGGCCTCGCCGGCATCCCATTCGAAAAATTCTGCCCCCCGGACCACTTCAAGGCGCGCCTGGTTCAACGGCTTGCCATGTTCAAGCGTGATTGCCTGCGCGATCTCATACTGCCGGTCGCGCATCAGCATCGCAGCACGCCGGATCAGATTAGCCCGGTCGCGCGGAGCCGTGTTCCGCCAGATCGCAAAGCCATGAACAGCTGCATCAAGGGCATCGTCGAGATCGGCCTTGGAGGCTTTGGGCAGTCTTGCGATTTGTTCCTCGGTCGCAGGATTGATGACCGGCAGGTCAGCTTGCGCCTTGCGCCATTCACCGCCGATGAACAGTTTCAGATCAGGGTACATGTCGGATGCCTCTGCCAGGTGTCGAAAGCTAAACTCATCGCGTGGGGTTAAGTCCATATTCAAGTGAATTGATCGAATACAGCTATTGTGATTGCGAATAGCTGACCGAAATGAGCCAACCGGACAAGGCCCGGGCCGGCAAGCTCCCGGCGGACTTATTGTATCGCGGTCGCGGCGTCGCGCAGCGCACGCAACATAGCCTCGCCCGCCGGCGATAATTGCCCATTCTTGCGGTAGGACACGCCGACCGGCCCCATCCCGAAGGGAAATTTAAGGTCGAGCTGTTCCAAAATGCCCGAAGCACAATCCTGTGCGGCTACATGCGCCGGCATGAGCCCGATATAGTCGTGAGATCGAAGCAGGCTCCGGTTTGTCAGATAAGACACCGATTCCATTGCGAAGGGCGGCTGATACTGCTCCTGCTTTAAGAAAAACTGATCCACCTGTCGCCGAAGCGTGGTTTCGACCGGCGGTAAAATCCAGCCAAAGCGCCGCAAAGCGTCGAATTTGAGTGCTTTTTGGCCTGCCAGAGGATGGTTTTTCCCGACCACCACGACGATATGTTCATCAAACAGCTTTTCCTGCAACAGTTCCCTGCGATGGCGATGGGTCGGCAGTCGGCCCACCACCAGGTCGATCTCTCCCGACGCCAGTTCCGACATCAGCAATTCGTTCGTGCCCTCCACCACCTTGATGGCAAGGCCCGGCCGTTGCGACAAAACCCGCTCGATCGCAAGCGGCAGAAGGTGGGAAGACGCGGCCAGAAGCGTGCCGACAACCACTCGCCCGCTATTGCCCTCATTCAGATCGTCCAGTTCCTGAGCGGCATTGGAAATTTGTGCGAGGATCAGTTTGCCGTGGCGGATCAGAACTTCCCCGAACGGCGTCGGCACAACGCCACGATTGGTGCGCGCAAACAGCCGGACCTCGAAATCGAGTTCCAGATCCTTGATCATTTTTGTTGCCGACGGCTGGGAAACGTTCAATTCGCGTGCCGCATTCTGGATACTGCCATGCTTGCCCACGGCAACCAGCAACCGGAGTTGCTTGAGTTTCAATCGAGTGATGACTCGATCCACGATGCGGGCGTGACCGGATACCAATTGACCGTCCTAAAACCGAATTGCGCTGACACTCTGCTCGATTGTATCGACAACACTCATGGCGGCCAATGCCGAACTTTTTGGGTTTCCAGGCAAGGGGTTGCCGGTAATTTTGAATTCAAACCGGCCAAAATCACCTTCCGCGACAATTTCGTGGATATTGACTGAAATCGCCGGATCAGCAATCAGTTCGGCCCCGGTTGCGTCAAACCCCACTCCCGCCAGCGCGACTGCCGCTGCAACATTGGCGTTTTTCGGATAGGTTCTGGCGGCCTCGCGCGCAGAGCCCTGAAAATGCGTCTCCGGCAGTTCTTTCATTTGCGCCAAATCTATCCTGTCTTCTGCAGGCGATCCCCGCCAGCCTGCAGGTGGTTTTCGCCCGGTATAATGTACCATCTTCAGCGCACCGACACGGGCTGAGCGAAGCGCATCCAGCGCGCCGATAGCACCACTGGCGAGAAACAATGTCGTACCACCCTGCTCTGCAGCACGTCGCAGATCATCCTCAATCGCCGGTTCGGCCAGCGCACCAAGCGATACGGTCGTCAGATCAAACCCCCCGGCGAGAATATCCGGCCCATAAGCCCCAAGCGCCTGATGGCCGGCGCAATCCACAATTCGTTCCAGATCGCCCGGCAGATCGCAAACCCGGCTCACATAGATCCGGCCATTGTCGTTGGCGCTGGCGCTTTGCAGGCGTTCAGGCCGCAAGAGAAACGCACCGACCTGGTGTCCCCTCGCCTCCAATTCCCGCTCAACGAAATGGGCAATCGCGCCCTTGCCAATCAAGCCGATTTTCATCATCTTCCTCTCTGCCTGAAACCACAATATCCTGAAACCGGGAAGCTTGAATATTCTTTTCTGGAATATCAGATTGCAAAGTTTGCATTTGAATTTTGTGCATTTTCAAGCACTGTCCCGGCGGCTGCATAAGTTAGAGCACGCGGGAGGGACTGTTCCATGAACTATACCAAAACTGAAGCCAAGGCATATGCGCGCCAAAACATGCGCGGCATCTGGGCGGCTGCGCTCAACCCCTTTCACGCCGATGGCAGCTTCAATGAAGAGGGGTTGCGCCAAAACATCCGCCACTGGATCGATGATCTGAAGATCGCAGGCCTGTTCATCGCCGGCAAGCAGGGCGAGTTCTGGTCGATGTCGCTTGATGAACGCAAGCACAACATGACGATTGCCGCTGAAGCCTGTGCCGGCAAGGCGGCAACGATTATGTCCATCTCCGACCAGAATATCGACACCGTTTTGGAACTGGGCCGCCATGCTGAGGCCTGTGGTGCCGATTATGTGGTCGTGCACGCGCCAATGCTCAGTTTCTGCCATGATCGCGACGAACTTCTTTACAACTACTACAAATATCTTTGCGACCGGCTCGATATCGGCATCGCCATGTGGTCCCATCCTGATAGCGGCTATCTGATGGAGCCCGACACCTGCGCCCGGATCGCTGAATTGCCCAATATCGTGGCGATCAAATATTCCGTCCCGCGTGAGATGTATGTCCAGCTAAGCCATATGGTCGGTGACATGATCCATGTATCCACATCTCTGGAAGATGACTGGCTGGACAATATCGAGCAATTGAACTGGAAACTTTATCTGTGTTCCTCGCCGCCCTATCAGCTTCAGACCAAGAACGATTTGCGTATGCATGAATACACACAACTGGCTTTTGCCGGGCGGTTCGATGAAGCGCGCAAGGTGCGCGACAGCCTCGAGCCGGTGCGAAACGCAATCAGGAGCACCAAGCCCGGCGGCAAGCCGACGGCGCACGGCAAATACTGGCAGGAATTGCTGGGCCAGGTGGGAGGCCACGTGCGCCATCCCATGCTTGAACTGACGGACGCCGAAAAGGCCACCACGAAAAAAGCATTCGAAAATTGCGGCCTAAAGCGTATCTGCTAAATATTGGAGCAGTTTGACGGGATGGATTTTTCGGTACTGCAAAGAGAATACCGCAATCTTGGCCCCATCACCTTACCTGAAAGCCAGTTTTCATGACCCTGCCACGCACCCCTTCTTTTAGACTAGACGGTAAACGCGCACTCGTGACCGGGGCTTCGTCCGGCATCGGGCTGGCCTGCGCGGCCGCACTTTGTGAGGCAGGCGCGCATGTGTTCGTTGCCGCACGCAGAGCTGACAAGCTAGCCCAGTTGGTGGAAGACCTGCAGGCGGCAGGTCACAGTGCAGAGCAACTGACGCTCAATGTGGCCGACGTAGCCGCAACTGAAGTCACCGTCGCCGCTAAGGGACCCTTCGACATTCTGGTGAATTCCGCTGGTATGGCGCGCCATGGCCCGGCGCTCGAAACCACCGAGGCAGATTTCGATGATGTGAGCGATCTCAACATCAAGGGCGCCTATTTCTTAACCCGCGCCGTGGCCAAGGGGCTGGCCACCGCGGACAAACCCGGCACGCTAATCAATATCTCCAGCCAAATGGCCCACGTGGGTGGGATCGACAGGGCGGTCTATGCGGCCACCAAGCATGCGGTCGAAGGCTTCACCAAATCCATGGCAATCGAGTGGGGCGCCAAGGGCATCCGTGTGAACACGATCTGTCCGACCTTCATCCTGACTCCGCTGACAAAATCGACGTTCGACAATCCCGAACGGGCGGCATGGATACGGGAAAAAATCAAACTGGGCCGCGCCGGTGAAGTCGAGGACATCATGGGCGCGGTTATATTCCTCGCCTCCGATGCTTCGGCCCTTATCACCGGCACGGCTTTGATGATCGACGGCGGCTGGACGGCTGAATGACGGAAGAACGCTAAAAAGCCACATCAACCGACGTAGCGCGCTTGGCCGGGGTCAGCCAGTCGGCTGCCAGCCGGGTATTCACGCCCGGTGCTTCGGCTTCGAAACGGGCCAAGGAAAAGGTGGATTTCGTCCCTGTTTCCGGACATTTTGATTATTGACCCTATGCGGCCATTTTCCAAGTCATATTGTTGAACGCCCGTAGTGGCGTTTGTGGCAAGATGTCGGAAGCAAAGCTGCAATATCGCATCCTCGCGGATTGCCGCGCCGAATGGGGCAAGCTGATCTCTTGTCAGATCAAACTGCGTCGCGAATGGACGCTCTTCGATAAAACCACCGTCTGGAAACAGATTCTGCTGCACACAGGGGCGCGTTAACTGGCCAACCACCGACCAGCCCGATAGTAGCGATTTATCGTGGTTTGAACACGCTGCGAAATGAGTTCGTTGGGGCGAGCCATTGTCGATGTAATTGGGAACTTCACCCCAAATTGAGACGCCATAGCTGCGCTGACGCCAACAGAGGCCACATTTTCCAAAAGCTGTTCTAAGGCGAGAGTAACAGGCAACCGGTCCCAGTAGTAGCGAATGCGATCGCTAAAGCTGTAAAACTTCAAAAACTCGACGTGTTCATCCGTACCTTGATAATAGTTTTGCCAGTCAGACGGCTCTTCTTCCATTGCCTGAAGAATCGCGGATTTGATCGCCGCCGGGACCGGGACATTCAATGCTGCTTCGATTTGATCGAGTGCCATTACACCCTCGCGAAAGCGAAACGTGATTTCCGGACCGACTTTTAGAATGACCGAATGATCTGAGACCAGGTGGGTCAGAGTTTCCGTGCTTTGATAGTCTGTTGAATGGGCTTCGAATGCGAGCCCTTCGTAGCGCTTGATTGCCTTGGTGAGTGTCTGCGCACTCGGTCGATCATAGTGAAAAATATCCTCGTGAGAGAAGTCTACTCCGGGTTGAACGACCACCGCGATTGCCTTTTCAATCCCTTGAGGTACACCTGCAACGCGAAAAGCGGCCCGGTGAGATTCAATTGTATCATGAAGCCTATCGGGTGCGGTTATCTGAAGGCCGGACATATCGTCGGATTCACCGCCCGGTACCGGGACCTCTGTTCCGATCACATAATCTAACCTCTCCGGATCAGGGGCGTGATTTTCGGCAACACCACAAAGCTCGGCGGAACGTTCTGCCACAAGCTCAAAAGATGGTGTCTTTTCGCCACCGCAGGCCATGCTTGCGTCGAGATGGATCTTCGTGAACCCCGCCTCAACATAATCTTTGACCAGCACTTTCGCATTGGCCATAGCCTCCTCTGCCGGCATGTGCCGCCACGGGTTCGGGCCAAGGTGATCACCACCCAAGATCAGATTTTGTGTGGGCAGGCCTTCTTCGTGAGCTAGCTTCCAGATAGCCGATGCATAGTCCGCCGGTTTCTGCCCGGTATACCCGCCAAACTGATTGACTTGGTTGCAAGTTGCTTCGATCAGCGCTGGAAGTTTGTGAATTGCAGCAAACCGCACAATATCGCGAAGAACATGTGCATTTGCGGTGCAAAAACTTGGAAGTGCCTTAGGCTCACCTGCACGATTTTGCGCGACGATGTCTTTTAGATGGATGTTCATAACGGCTCGGTCTCAAGGTGCTGCTGGATTTCGGAGAAAGTTGGATTCCATTCCATCGGGCCACGGCGCGTGACGTGAAGTGCACCGGCCATGTTGGCGGCAATCAAAGCTTCACGAAATGTCTGACCTTGATCGAGAAGACCGATGAGTGCTCCACAAAAGCAGTCCCCTGCCCCCGTTGGGTCAACTTCACCAACCGAATGGGCGGGCAGACGCACCAAGTCTGTTCCGTCAGATCCTACAACACCCTGCGACCCTCGCTTAACCACCACGATTTTCTTGCCGTCTGTCAGCGCCGTATCGATCACCTGCTCTGGTGTTTGACCGGGAAACAGGAAATCTATGTCTGCATCGCTCGGCAACAGGATATCGCAATCCTGTACTACCTGGTCGATGAAGGTTCGCACACATGGGTCCTTCATCAGTTCAGGCCGAATGTTAGGATCATAGCTGATCGTTCCGGTTTCCCTGACCTGTTCAACAAGGTTTTCGACCACAGCTCTGATTCTGGGATTACCAAGCGAAGCTCCAGAGATGTGCAGTGTTGATCCGTCAGGAAGGCTCGGGGCTGACTGGAAATCGTCCGCCGCAGTACCATCCATGTGAAAGACAAAGATGCGCTCACCACTTTCAAAATAGGAGACGAAAGCGGTCCCGGTCGTTTTCTTAGAACTCATCGCGAGATGGGTTATATCCACGCCGTCCGCACTGAGTCGCTCTCGTATCATCCTTCCAAAGGGGTCTTCGCCGACGGAACCAATAACAGCAGCTCTGCCACCTACACGCGCCACCTGATCGATAAAAATCGCAGGAGCTCCACTTGGATAAGGTCCTGAGAAATCAGTTGTTTTTTCGAGCTTGCAGCTAAGTTCGTGAGATACGAATTCTGCCAGCATCTCACCAGTTGTGTAGATCATGAGGGCCTCGGATTTATGGTGTTGACCCCGGCTAGCGATAATAGAAAACTTACACGCGCGTCAACGTTTTTCTCGCCGCTGTATCGGAAAATAGTGACACGGGATGACTTTTGGTGTTAGACAATTCCAAACACATGCAGGACTATCAATGAAAAGCGGCGCCACGAAAACCTCCAAAAAACGCATCAATACGATGGAACAGCTTTCCGCTGAGATCGGCGTATCGCGGTCTACTTTGTCGAAGTATTTCCAGGACCCAGCTTTGGTTCGCAAATCCACATCGACCAAGATCGCCAAACTTCTCGAGACGGTCGACTACGTGCCAAATTTTCTCGCGCGGAACATGAACAGAAAGCACACCGGAATATTTGGGGTTGTACTGCCCCATCTCAACGATCTGTTCTACATGACCTTGCTGCGGGAAATTGAACACCGCGCCGAAGAATTGGACTTCTCGGTTCTGATCCAAAACTCACATGGCAATCCGGAGAAAGAAGTCAGTGCGATTGAGAACCTGCGATCTATGAACGCCGAAGGCGTAATCATTGCACCGATTGGATCTGAAAAAAACACACCCGCATTCAAGCGTCTTTCGGATGGATTGCCTTTGGTGTTTGTGGATGCGCGCTGTCCTGGCCTGGAAGACAAGTTCTCCTTTGTCGGCAATGACAACACGCAAAGCGTCAAGCTCATGGTCGACTATCTCCGTCGCTCAGGCTCCGCCCCGAAATTCTTGAGCATGCCGTCAGTAAACAGCAACTCCAAAGAGCGGGAGCTAGCTTACACTTCGCGCATGGAGGAAGTGGGGTTAAAACCCACTGTTATCCGAGCCAGACCGTGCCCTCAAGAATGGGACTTTGAGTTATTCGGTTATGAGGCGGTAAAGGGCATGATCGCAGATGGTCTTGAAAGGGACGCGACAATCCTATGTGCCAACGACCGCATTGCAATGGGTGCGCTGCGCGCCGCAAATGAGGCCGATCTGATCGGCTCAACAGATGCAGGAGCCACAGCGTTCCGGATCGCCGGGCATGATGATCACCCTTTAAGTCAATATATGTGGCCGGCAATGACGACTGTTTCTCAGGACGTGAGCCGCATCGGCCGCGCTGCGGTGGACGCCATTGCAAAGCAGGCGCGCGCCGAAGCAAAGTCCGACCAAGCCCCCATTGAAAAGCTTTTTCCCGCACAACTGTGTATCCGGAACTCCGCTTAAGCTGAGCGCCAAGCGGAAAATTAGCAAGCCTGGAGCAATACACGCGCGTGCTCTGGTACAATATTTATACACACGTATAGTTTTTTGTTGACACCCCGCTTAGTTAGAGATCATCTGACAAGCACCAACAAAAGGGAGGATCTAATGAGCCTACGGAAATCGCTCTTGGCTGCGACGGCAATGGCGTCGTTGGCGGCCACTACTGCACATGCGGAAGAAATCACCATTGCCACCGTCAACAATGCGGACATGATCGTCATGCAGAAGTTGGCGCCTAAATGGGAAGAAGCAACCGGCAACTCAATCAACTGGGTTGTTCTCGAAGAAAACGTTCTGCGTCAGCGGACAACTCAGGATATCGCAACCAACGGTGGCTCCTTCGACATCATGTTCATCGGCGCCTATGAGGCACCGATTTGGGGAGCAAACGACTGGCTGACGTCGCTGAACGACTTTGGTGACGATGCTGACTACAATCTGGACGACATCTTCCAGCTGGTCCGCAACGGCCTATCAGCCAACGGCAACCTTTATGCGGTACCATTGTATTCCGAGACGTCGTTCACCTTCTACCGGACTGACGTGTTCAAAGCCGCAGGCATTGAAGCACCGGCATCGCAGCCGACCTACACGGAATTTGCTAAAATGGTCGCGGCGGTCCATGACCCCGACAACGGTATCTTCGGCACCTGCCAGCGAGGCAAAGCCGGCTGGGGCGAGAACATGGCATTCGTCGGCACGCTGGCAAACGCCTTTGGAGCACGCTGGTTCGATGAAAACTGGGATCCCCAGCTGGACAGCCCGGAATGGAACGCTGCGATCACCTACTATGTAGACCTGATGACCAACTACGGTCCTCCAGGTGCAACGGCCAATGGACACAATGAAAACCGTGCGCTGTTCAAAGACGGCAAATGCGCGACATGGATCGATGCCACATCAGCCGCAAATGACGTTCGCAACCCGAAAACATCGTCTGTTGCAGACGTGACCGACTTCTTCCAGGCACCGAAGGAAGTGACCGACAAAGGCACTGGCTGGTTCTGGTCCTGGGCGCTTGCCATCCCTGCCAGCTCGACCAAAGCCGGCACCGCGAAAGACTTCCTGAAGTGGGCAACATCTCGGGAATACTTTGAGATGGTTGGTGAAACAGAAGGCTGGGTGGCTGTGCCGAGCGGCACGCGCGCTTCGATCCACGAAGATCCACGTCTGCTGGAGGCAGCCCCGTTCGCCGCAACGATCAAAGACGCGATCTTCTCGGTCGATCCGGCTGATCCGACCCGTGACCCCGTTCCCTACACCGGTGTTCAGTTCGTCGCCATCCCCGAATTCCAAGGTATCGGAAACTATGTCGGGCAACAGGTAGCTGCGGCTTTGGCCGGTCAGCAGTCTGTTGAACAGGCGCTTGCCAACAGCCAACAGTTTGCTCTGCGCGAAATGACCAAGGCTGGTTACATCAAGTAACACCCAGCCCAAGTGGGCCGGGGCATATGATGCCCCGGCCCATTTCAGTTTACAGTTCTCGTGTGCTTGTGTTTTGGCAAAGACCCTGTCCGGGCCTTTTCTTGAACTCTAGGTTGTTTTGCGGTTACTTGGAACCGCGACAACGCCTGTACCCACTTGGAACCATTGAAGCATCTTTTGCACATATGATTCCGTTTGGACGAAAAATGCCCTAGTATGCAATTCGTTTGGGAGGGCGATGTGCATGTCCACAAAAGCATCCCGTTCAGCGGCACGATTGATGATTTCGCCGGCAGTCCTTTTGCTGCTCGGATGGATGATTGTGCCGCTTTGCATGACACTCTACTTTTCATTCCTGCGCTACAATCTTCTGTCGCCAGGAGCGACACCCTTTGCGGGCTGGGAAAACTACTACTGGTTTGTGACAGACCCCAGCTTTAAGGCCGCGCTGATCAATACGCTGGTGCTGGTTGGCGGGGTGCTTTGTATAACAACTATCGGGGGCTTGGGTGCGGCTATTCTGCTCGACCGTCCAATGTTTGGCACCGGAATAATTCGCATCATGGTCATTGCACCATTCTTTGTGATGCCGACAGTTTCTGCTCTTGTTTGGAAAAACATGTTCATGAATCCGGTGAACGGGATTTTTGGGCGGATGGCGGCGGGCCTGGGCTTCGGCCCAATAGACTTCTTCGGCACAATCCCCCTGACGTCCATCACTCTCATCGTGTCGTGGATGTGGTTGCCTTTTGCGACGCTAATTCTTCTGACGGCACTGCAATCGCTGGATCAGGAGCAGTTGGAAGCAGCGGAAATGGACGGGGCGAACTGGTTGAACCGGTTCTGGTTTATCATGCTGCCGCACCTTGCGCGCGCAATAACAGTGGTGATCCTGATCCAGACAATCTTCTTGCTGTCGATCTTTGCTGAAATTCTCGTAACCACAAATGGCGGGCCAGGAACATCCACAACGAACCTCACCTACCTGATCTACGTTTCTTCGCTGCTGCAATTTGACGTTGGAATGGGCAGTGCCGGGGGCATCATCGCCATCATTCTCGCCAACATTGTCGCGATCTTCCTGATGCGGATGATCGGCAAGAATCTCGACGCATAAAGGGGGGGAAATGGCACGCGAAGTTTCCAACAAAACAAAAATCCTCAACACCGCTGCTGCCGGGACGCTGGGATTCTTCCTGTTCTTCCCGATCCTTTGGATTGTCATCTTATCCCTCAAGACCGAACAGGATGCGATCCGTGCACCGTTGGAGGTTTTGTTTGGCTCTGGCTGGACCTTTGACAGCTTCGGCGAGGTGCAAGAACGGTCGGATTATTTCAAGCACTTCTCGAACTCGGTCTTTATTTCGGTCGGGTCGACTGTGCTTGGATTGCTCATCGCTATTCCAGCTGCATGGTCGATGGCATTTGTTCCGGCCAAGCATACGAAGAATGTTCTGATGTGGATGCTATCCACCAAGATGCTTCCACCTGTGGGCGTGTTGGTCCCAATTTATCTGATATTCAGAGACGCTGGATTGCTCGACACACGCATCGGGTTGACGGTCGTGCTCATGCTGATCAACCTGCCGATCATCATTTGGATGCTCTACACATATTTCAAGGAAATTCCGGGCGAAATCCTTGAGGCGGCGCGGATGGACGGCGCGACCTTGCGCGGCGAAATCCTCTACGTTCTAACGCCGATGGCGATCCCCGGCATGGCGTCGACAGTCCTTTTGAACATCATCCTCGCCTGGAATGAGGCATTCTGGACAATAAACTTGACCGCAGCCAACGCTGCCCCTCTCACCGCGTTCATTGCCAGCTATTCCAGCCCGGAAGGTCTGTTCTACGCAAAACTGAGTGCTGCCTCTGTAATGGCAATCGCGCCAATATTGATCATGGGCTGGTTCAGCCAGAAACAACTCGTCCGAGGATTGACCTTCGGAGCTGTGAAATAGGGAATCAAAAATGGGACGCATACAGCTCAAACAGGTTCAGAAGAATTTTGGTGATGTGGAAGTCATCCCTCCCCTGGACTTGGAAATCGAAGACGGCGAGTTTGTTGTGTTCGTCGGCCCCTCGGGATGTGGAAAATCCACGCTCCTGCGCTTGATTGCAGGCCTGGAAGACACGACCTCCGGAAACATCGAAATCGACGGTGCCGACGCAACCGCTACTCCTCCCGCGAAACGAGGCCTCGCGATGGTGTTTCAATCCTACGCCCTTTATCCACACATGTCGGTGCGCAAGAACATCGCTTTCCCGATGCGCATGGCAAAACTGAGCCAGGAAGAGCAGGACAGGCGGATCGAGGCGGCGGCGAGGTCCTTGAACTTGACGGAGTATCTTGACCGCAAACCTGGCCAGCTCTCTGGTGGCCAAAGGCAGCGCGTGGCCATTGGCCGCGCTATCGTGCGCGAACCTGCGGCTTTCCTATTCGACGAGCCCCTTTCGAACCTGGATGCCGCCCTGCGCGTCGGGATGCGGATGGAAATCTCCGAACTACACAAGAAACTCGACACGACCATGATCTACGTGACACACGATCAGGTCGAAGCCATGACCATGGCGGACAAGATCGTGGTTCTGCAGGCCGGTGTGATTGAGCAGGTCGGCAGTCCGTTAGAGCTGTACCGGAATCCCAGCAACCTCTTTGTTGCCGGGTTCATCGGAAGTCCAAAGATGAATTTCATTGAAGGGTCAAAAGCCGCAAAGCACGGTGCCGCAACGATTGGAATCAGGCCTGAGCATATCGACGTGTCGACGTCAAAAGGCCTTTGGAAAGGGACCGTTGGCGTTGCGGAACACCTTGGGTCTGACACCTTCATTCACGTCCACGGTATCGCCGGCTGCGATCCCCTCACAGTTCGCGCTGACGGCGAAGTCGGCGTCAACCATGGCGACGAAATCCACGTGACGCCCAAGAGCGAGCTGATCCACAAATTTAACGAAGACGGATTGCGCATCAAATGAAAAGACTTGAGGGAAAATCCGCGCTGATCACCGGCGCCGCACGCGGTATCGGCAAAGGCTTTGCCGAAGCATACATTCGCGAAGGGGCAACTGTCGCTGTTGCCGATATCAACATGGATGCAGCGTCCAAGACCGCAGCAGCGCTTGGATCGGCAGCCTACCCGGTGCAGATGGATGTCAGCAGCCAGGACAGCATTGATGCTTCCATTGCCGCCGTCGTGGAAAATGCCGGAAAACTGGACATCCTGATCAACAACGCAGCGTTGTTTGATGCCGCCGAAACCGTCGACATCACCCGCGAAAGCTACGACAAGCTCTTTTCCGTGAATGTCGCCGGTACGCTTTTCACCATGCAGGCGGCGGCCAAACAAATGATCAAGCAGGGTCAAGGCGGCAAGATCATCAACATGGCGTCCCAGGCTGGGCGGCGCGGCGAAAGCCTCGTTTTGGTCTACTGCGCCACCAAAGCTACGGTCATTTCGATGACCCAATCAGCCGGCCTGAATCTGATCAACCACGGCATCAATGTGAACGCCATTGCGCCGGGTGTCGTTGACGGTGAGCACTGGGCTCACGTCGATGCAATGTTTGCCAAGTTGGAGGGCAAGAAACCGGGCCAGAAGAAGGCCGAAGTAGAGGCCGGCGTTCCTGCCGGGCGCTTCGCGATCCCCGAAGATCTTGCAGGCATGGCCGTCTTCCTCGCATCCAAGGATTCCGACTACATCGTTTCCCAGACATACAATGTCGACGGCGGTCAGTGGATGAGCTGACACATGAGACTAGCCCAAGCCACACTGGCTGAGCTGCCGGGAAAAATTAGGCGGCCCACCTACAATCGTTTAAAACTAACTCCCGGCATTGTCCATATTGGCTTGGGAAATTTCCACCGCGCACATCAGGCCTGGTATCTTCACAGGCTGATGGAAGTCGGCGAGGCTCACGATTGGGCGATCGTTGGCGCAGGGGTCCGGCCCAACGACGAAGCACAAAGAAAGCTGCTCGCTGATCAAGACTATCTGACAACCCTAATAGAGTTGGACCCCAACGGGCGTTCTGCCGAGGTCGTCGGTTCGATGATCGGTTATGTCCCGGTCCAGGAAGATAACGCCGCCTTGATTGACCAGATGGCGCTGGAAGAAATCCGCATCGTCTCGCTCACCGTCACCGAAAGCGGATACTATATTGATCCGGCCACAAAGCGGTTCGACGATAGCCACCCAGACATTTTGCACGATGCTCAAAACGCACATCGGCCGCGCACAGCATTTGGTGCCATCGTGTCGGCGCTTAGCAGACGGCGCGAACAGCGGCTTGGTCCGTTCACCTGCCTGAGCTGTGACAACCTGCAGGGCAATGGGAATATCCTGAAAAATACCGTGCTTGGGCTTGCACGCCTCTATGATAACACCCTGGCAGACTGGATCGAAACGAATGGAGCATTTCCAAATTCGATGGTCGATTGCATCGTCCCGGCGACCGGCGCAAAAGAGTTGAAGATTGCATCCGATTTCGGAGTACATGACGCGGCCCCCGTCACCCACGAGAATTTTCGCCAGTGGGTGATCGAAGACAGTTTTTGCGCGGGCCGGCCAGCATGGGAGAAGGCCGGGGCGACTTTCACCGAGAACGTACATGCCTTCGAGGCGATGAAAATCCGCATTCTCAATGGCGGTCATCAGCTCATCGCAAACGCAGGTGAGGTCCTGTCTTTGAACCACATTTCCGAGTGCATGGAACACCCTTTGATCGGAGCTTACTTTCACAAGGTCGCAGGCACCGAGATTTCGGCGCATGTGAGCGACGTACCGGGCATGAGCACAGCTTCATACGTCGATCTGATTCACGACCGCTTTTCCAACGCCGAAATTGTGGACACGGTGCGCCGGGTAGCGTTCGACGGCTCAGCACGACACACAGGGTTCATACTACCGACGCTGCAAGACGCACTGGCGGCAAATAGCCCATGGAATGGTCTGGCTCTGTCGCAGGCGATTTGGGCGCGTATGTGTGAAGGCAAGCGAGAAAACGGCTCAACGATCGAAGCCAACGATCCAAACTGGGAGTCGCTTACGAAAACTGCTACAGATGCAAAATTCACACCGCGTGTCTGGCTCGAACAGAAGCCGATTTACGGTGATCTCGCTGAGCACACCGAATTCGTGAACGTCTTTTCTTATTGGCTGAACGCGATGTCCGAACGTGGCGTAACATCGGTGCTTTCCGAGTACCTCGAAAAATCAAATAGTTGAGCGCCATGCAGTTTGTGGAAATGCCGTCGCTGATTGCAGACATCATTCGAGAAAGGCGCGGCTCTGAGCGCTTGTTTGTCGCGGTGGTTGGCCCACCGGGAACGGGAAAGTCGACATTTGCCGCTGCACTCCATGATGCGCTAGCGTCAACGTCAACACTAAGCTCCAAGATTGTTCCGATGGACGGGTTCCATTTGGATAATTTGCAATTGGACCTACTTAACCTGCGGGCCCGCAAAGGTGCGCCAGAAACCTTCGACTTTGACGGTTTCATTGCAATTCTCAGGCGCTTGAAGTCCATTGACAGCCCCGTTTATTACCCTGTTTTTGATCGATCTCTCGACAAAGCCATTGCTGGGGCAGGCGCGGTTCTTCCTGGCACCGATGTGGTGATTGTTGAGGGGAACTATCTTCTGCTTAACGAGGCCCCTTGGATTGAACTGGCCCAACTGTTCGATCGCAGCATCTACCTTCAAACCCCTTTCGACGTGCTTGAAAAAAGACTGGTCCAGAGATGGTTGGACCACGGCCACACCGAGGCCGAGGCACGGGAACGTGCACTCTCAAATGATATTCCAAATGCAAAACGCGTCGTTGAGCGCATGTGTTCCCCAACGACAACGCTGAAGCTCCAAGGGTCCGACTGGGTTCATTCTGCCGACCCTGAAGACGCAACCGAGTCCAGGTCAGGATTTAGTGCAGAGGAAAAAACCAAATGAAGGCTATCTTATTCACGTCTCGCAACTGTGTTGAATTGTCCGAGTTGCCCGATCCAGATCCCGCAAACAACGAAGTTGTCATTGAGGTCAAAGCAAGCGGAATTTGCCACACGGATTTTGAAGTCTTGAAAGACAACTATGGCACCGGCGCCTTCCCGGTCGTTCCTGGGCATGAGTATGCGGGTGTTGTCAGAGACGTGGGTTCAAACGTACGCAATATCCAACCAGGTGACCGTGTTGTTGTTGATCCAAACTTGGAGTGCAAATTGTGCAGAGCATGCGAACGAGGCTGGGCACATCTATGTGAAAACTTGGGCGCTTACGGCGTTACCACCAATGGCGGCTTCAGTGAGTTTAGTGTCGTACGCTCCGATCGCGTTCATCCGATTGCCGACGTCGCGTTTGGGCATGCTGCTCTCGCTGAACCTATGGGCTGCGCACTGAACGGCCTTGACGCAGTCCATGCTCCATGGATGGAATCAGCTCTTGTCTTTGGGGCCGGTCCGATGGGCCTTTTACTTGCACTAGCCCTTAAGAATGAGGGTATTTCGGATATCTCATTTTGCGACATAGATCCGCAGCGCGTAGCGCTGGCGTCAAGCTTCGGGTTTGATGCCTTTGTCAGCGAACCAGTTGAAATGTCAAAGTTCAGTCAAAATATGGATCTCGTTGTCGATGCGACCGGCGTTCCCCAGGTCGCATCGCAGTTGCCGAACTACATTCGGAATGGAGGGCGGGGGCTTTTCTTTGGTGTGTGCCCATCAGATGCAAGGATTTCAGTATCGCCTTTCGAAATGTTTCGAAGACAAATCACCCTGGCCGGGTCACATTCTCTCAATCACAATATCCCTCGGGCGCTGGAGGTCATCAGGCAACTCGGGCCCACTGTCGATCCACTCGTTTCACATAAGCTTCCTCTCAAAGATGTAGCTCAAATCCTTGGTACGAAGCCTCCTGCAGGAAGCCTGAAAGTTCAGTGGTGCGTCGATTGATGATTTCCTGTGAGCAGATCACTCCAAGTGGACTTAGCCAGGCACCCTGCTGGTGCTGCATAGCGTGTTTACAACGAACCGGGCTAGCTGCAGGCAGGCAGATGCAAAGGGTTCTATCAAACCCCGCCGATGCAGATATATTTCATTTCGAGATAGTCATCGCAGCCATATTTGGAGCCTTCGCGGCCGGTTCCTGATTGCTTGACGCCGCCGAAAGGGGCCACTTCCGTGGAGATCAGCCCGGTATTGACGCCGACCATTCCATATTCGAGCGCTTCTGCCACCGTCCAGACCTTCGAAAGGTCTTTGGCATAGAAATAGGAGGCAAGCCCGAAGATCGTGTCATTGGCCTGTTCGATCACATCGTCGACCGTCTCGAATTTGAACAGCGGCGCGACAGGGCCAAAAGTTTCATCTGAGGCGATCAGCATATCGCGGGTCACATCTTTCAGCACAGTCGGCTTAAAAAAGGTGCCACCCAGCTCATGTTTCTTGCCTCCGGTGACAAGCAAAGCGCCTTTGGACATGGCATCTTCGATATGCTCTTCGACCTTGGCAACCGCATCATCGCTTATCAGCGGGCCGGCCGTGACGCCCTCGTCAAAACCGTCTCCAACCTTCATGGCATCAACGGCAGCAACAAGCTTTTCGGCAAAGGCGTCATAGACGCCGGCTTGAACATAGATGCGGTTGGCGCAGACACAGGTCTGACCATTGTTGCGGTATTTGGAGATCATCGCGCCTTCGACGGCGGCATCAAGATCGGCATCGTCAAACACGATGAAGGGTGCGTTGCCGCCCAGCTCCATTGACGTTTTCATCACCTGATCGGCCGATTGCTTCATCAAGATGCGGCCGACTTCGGTCGAGCCCGTGAAGGTGAGCTTGCGGACCTTTTCATTGTCGCAGAATTCTTTGCCGATCACCGAAGATCGTTTGGAGGTGATGACCGACAGCAAGCCCTTGGGAAGACCGGCCTGTTCTGCAAGATAGGCCATCGCCAGGGCCGAAAGAGGCGTTTCGGCAGCCGGCTTTGCGATAAAGGCGCAACCAACCGCCAGGGCCGGCCCGACCTTGCGGGCAATCATCGCATTTGGAAAGTTCCAGGGCGTGATCGAAGCGACAACGCCGACCGGCTGTTTGAGCACCATGATGCGCTTGTCGGGCTGGTGGCCCGGAATGATGTCGCCATAAACGCGCTTGGCCTCTTCGGCGAACCACTCGATGAAGCTCGCGCCATACATGATTTCGCCTTTGGCCTCGGCCAGGGGCTTGCCCATCTCGGCGCAAAGAATAGCACCCAGATCGTCAACATTGGCGACCATCAGATCATACCATTTGCGAAGAACCGCAGACCGCTCCTTGCCGCCCAATCCTTTTGCGCAAGATAAGCCACATCAATCGCCCGCCGGGTTTCCTCAACCCCCATGTCAGGCAATTTGGCCAAGATGTCGCCAGTTGATGGATTTAAAACATCAAAGCGTTCACCGGACCAAGAATTGGTGGACCAAACACCTCCGATCAGCGCCTCGCTTAAAAGGAGCTCTTTATTCGTTAGACGCTGTTCTAATGTGCCGAAAAACTCTGTCATGTTATTGGGAACCGCCTTCCATGCTACCGGCCAGTCGCCGGTCGTTTCTTTGCCTGTCCTTAATATTCGCACCGCGTGCGATCTGTATATGGTGTATCTGGAGAGGATCTGCGCCGCCAGTGGCCCGCTCGATAATCCTACCGCATTATGATCAAGTGTTATCTGACCACCCTCGCCCTGATCAATAGGCCGCTTGATAAATCGCCAGAGCGTCGTCACGTGTGACCTCGCGCGGGTTGTTAACCAGCAGCCGTGTTTGGTTCATCGCGTCATCAGCAAGCTTTGGAAGAATGTCTTCGGGAATGTTCATATCTCTCAAAGACTGTTGCAATCCGCAGGCTTCGGAGAGCTTTTGAAGTTCATCACAAAATGCAAGCGCTCGCCCTTGTCCGCCTATCTCGGCCAGTTTTGGGAATGCATAGGGTGCGATTTCCGAATAAGGCTCAGGATTGGTCTCCGAGTTGAACCTGAGCACATGTGGCAGAACCAATGCGTTTGATAGTCCATGCGGAATGTGGAAATGGCCACCTAGAGGGTAAGCGAGAGCATGCACAGCCGCAACAGGCGAATTTGAGAACGCCTGCCCAGCAAGCATTGATCCCAACAGCATGGCTGAACGTGTTTCCAGGTCGGAACCATTCTTGACGGCATTCAAGAGCGAAGCACCCATAAGTTCGAGCGCCTTCTCAGCCAGCATCCGTGAGATTGGGTTATTGTTTGCGCTCGCCGATGCATAGGCTTCGATCGCATGTACCATTGCATCGATGCCGGTTGCAGCAGTGATGTGCGGCGGCAATCCCAATGTCAGTTCAGGGTCCAGCAAAGCAATATCAGGAATGATTACCGGTGAGACAACTCCCATTTTCTCGTTGGTTCCCGTTGTGACGATGGATATCGGTGTCACTTCTGAACCGGTGCCTGATGTGGTTGGAACAAGAATAAGCGGCAGACGTGGCCCTTTCGCATTGCCCACACCATAGGCATCTTTAAGGCTCTCATTGCCGGGAGCGAGCAGGGCTGCGAGTTTTGCCACATCGAGCGATGATCCGCCTCCAAGACCGATCACACCTTGTGCGCCATATTCAATGGCAGCTTCCGCACAAAAGGTGACGACTTTCTCCGGCGGATCTGCTTCCACATCCTGAAAGAGCCTGACTTCAACGCCAGAAGATTTCAGCGCATCAATGGCCTTGTCGACAATACCGGTCGCCATCATGCCCGGGTCGGTTACCAGAAGCACACGTGTACCGATGTTTGTTTTGACCATTTCTCCGATTTGGGAAATAAGGCCTGCGCCAAATCGGATGCTTGCTGCTGTATTGAAAATAAATGGACCCATGGGGTACTCCTCTCCGGCCGGTCAGCCGAATATCCATGTTGTTACAGTTATGGCCGCAGCCACAGCCGAGATAGCCCACGCAAGCCGAAGCATCTCTTGTCATTGAATTGTCGTATCCTCAATAGGCACCACCGGTGTGCTTGGCATGTCCTTCCTTCTCGCCCCCAAAAACCGGCTCATTTTCGTAGCGGTGCAGCCATTCATTAAATCCTGACCACGACCTGGATGACATCTGTGCTTGGATTATCCGCCAACGAGATCACATCAACGGAATTTTCGCGTCCTATCCACAGTCCAGATTCGGGCTCAAATCTTAAGCCTAAGCCGAGCCTAAAAACAGAAAGCACCTTGCTAGAGCAGTTTTGACCCATTTCCCGGGAGGTAATGTATCTGGTAGAATCTGGCTACATGTAAATTTTGCTATCGTTATCTACCAAAAAATGGAATCGGCTCTTCAAACTGTCTCAGTCACTTTCGAAAGTCCTGGGGGAGCGTCAGGATTTTCACCCATGGCAGTCGATAGATGTTCTACGAACCTATAAAACGCTACCGCCTGAACAACCGGCTCAAGCAATTCGTTGTTCACTGCGGGAACCTGCAAGCCAAACTCCCTCGAATCTGAGCCAATAAGGTAGGCCTGCGCACCGCCATTTCTCAGCCTCTGATAAGCAGAGATGATTGTGTCGGAAGACTTGCCATTCGTCCCAAACACCAAAGCACCAAGCTTTTCACCAGCAATAACAACGGGGCCGTGCAGAAGTTCTGCGGCAGAGTATGCTTCAGCGTGAAGGCGGCATGTTTCCTTAAGCTTCAACGCCGCCTCGGCTGCGATAGCCATATTCAAACCGCGGCCAATGCAAAACAGAGAGTGGGCTCGCACTAGTGGCATACCCGAACCAGACCAATCGCTGTTCAAGGCTTCCCGCGAAATATCT
Source organism: Rhizobiaceae bacterium (assembly GCA_963669455.1). Lineage (GTDB taxonomy): Bacteria > Pseudomonadota > Alphaproteobacteria > Rhizobiales > Rhizobiaceae > JAWKWH01. The sequence goes on along the minus strand of OY770026.1, from coordinate 1,421,314 downwards.
GGTAGCCGGTGAAGGGCCGCGATTAGGTCTCGGTCTTCAAGGTATCCAGCAACCATACCCAGTGAACCAACAAGCATTCCAACAAATGATTTTGTTGCGGCAACTGCTTTTTCTGGCCCTGCAAAAATGGGCAGAACGGTGTCAGCCGCGTTCCCAACTGGGCTATTTGCTTCATTGAGGACGGCAACGGTCGTTGCTCCGCCTTCCTTGGTTGCACGTTGCAATGCCAGCAAATCAGGACTACCGCCCGACTGAGAGAAGGTCAGACAAGTGAACCCCTGAAGTTGCAGTTTGGTGTCATAAACTGAAGCAACGGATGGCCCTATTGATGCCACTGGTATGCCAGTTTGTGTCTCCATTAGATATTTGAAGAACGTAGCTGCGTGATCGGAAGTCCCGCGTGCGCAAGTTATGATCCCGTGTGTCTTGTCACGCTTCAGCTGTCGCCCTGCCTCAAGATAGATATCGACTGATTCCAGTTGTCGAGTGATCACCTCTGGAATCTCTGAGATTTCCGCAGCCATAATGCTGCTATGGACGGTCAACTGTGTACTCCGGTAATCATGGCAATGATTTCATTCTTATCGGTGTCAGCTGTTTTTCGGACACCTATTTGTTCGCCACGACGCAATACGCAAATGCGGTCTGAAAGCCGGAATACCTGATCCAGGCTATGACTGATAATGAGGATCGCCAGATTGCGTTCCTTCAGGGAAAGAACAAGTTCTTCAACCTTGGCTGTCTCCGCAACACCGAGCGCTGCTGTGGGTTCATCTAGCAGGATCAACTTGCTTGCCCAGTGCGTTGCACGGGCGATTGCAATACCCTGGCGCTGTCCTCCACTAAGGTCGCGAATTGTCGATCTAGCCGAAGGAATTCGGACATCTAGTTGATCGACCAAGGACTGTGTTTCCTCGCGCATCCGGGTCTTGTCTAGCAGACCAAAGGGCGGACGGGTTAGCTCGCGCCCCAGAAACATGTTCATGAAAACTGGTTGCTCGTCGGCCAAAGCGAGGTCTTGGTAAACCACTTCAATACCGTGGGATTGGGCAGCACTCGCGTCAGAAAAGCTGACCGGCTTTCCGTCCAGCTCAATGTCCCCTGTGGTTGGCCTATGCACGCCAGAAACGATTTTGATGAGCGTTGATTTGCCCGCGCCGTTGTCGCCAACCAGCGCAACAATTTCACCAGGAAACAAATCCAATGAGAAATTCTGGATGGCGACGACACCGCTAAAGGACTTTCGTACATCTTTGAGCGAAAGGACAGGGGTCATCGCGCAAACGCTCCTGGCCAATCGACTGAATCGCCAAAGCCGTTTTCGATTGTTGTAACTTTGGGGTTCCCGCCATCAACGCCTTCAATGCCAGCGACCATTGCTCGGGTTACGAAGGCCTGTCCTCTAAAGCCGAAAACAACAGTGTCGCCAGGTGCGGGTGACGTGTCGTTGTCCGCATCGATCATGGCGTAATAGTCGATTGCCGAATAATCGGGGATTTCAACATTGCGCAAGGCTGACGGACTGGCCGTTGGATCGCTGCTAACGAGTGCTTTGACCTGGTACTTCGGGAAAACAGGATCGATATACAGGCCACCACCAAAGCAATAGGCTTTGCCGCCGTGATGATGTGAAACCTCCGAGAGATACAACACGGCTGGATCTTCGGGCAGTTCTTCAACTGCGTGAAGCGGTGTGGTGCCATGAAGCCCATTACCGGGCTCAACCTGTGTTGCTCCTGCTTCTGCCAGAGCTGGAAGGACAGCAGATGACGTTGTACCTGGTGCGTTGATCTCAAGGCTGGTGCGACCTGCACGCGCTAAAGCTTCCGCCGCTTGGTGCAACGTACCAAGATTCGGAGTTGGTATGACTTTGTGTGTCTCTTGGTCGAAGAGCAATGCAGGAAATGTGGTTATTCCGGCAAAACGCCCGCCTTCCAATGAATCCAAACACTCGGCAACATCAATAATGTCAGCGGCGTCAAAGCCCCCTTCATGACCTCGATAGAAGGTGTCCCCTTCTGTTTGGATTCGTGCCATCAGTGCCTGCTCACGCCCAGCTTTGGCACTCGCACTGGCGGCCTCCTGGGCTTTGGTATCAGAAAACACAGTCCAAAAATCTGGTTTCAGCTTTGCAGCTGCAAAATCTGCCTCCCGGCGCGGAACTTGAACCAGGTGCCCCAGATGACCAGTTTTCAAACCCGCTCGATCACAGGCCACTGCACAGGGCATATCCACTGCAACCGAACGATTGATTCCTCCCCGCATAACCGCCTGACAAAAACCGGAATGCCGTCCGACCTGCTTTGTCATCGCAAATGTGGTCAGACCCAGCTTAGAGGCCGAATTTGTAAAGGCGCGCGCATTGCGCTCCACTGTATCCAAATCCAGGACATAAGCGTTTGCTGGTATTTTTCCTTGTTGGTGAAGAGACATTGCTGCCTCGATGAAACGAGGGTTGCGGCGGATGAGAAGATCAAGAAACATATTTCCTCCGGTTTTATCGACTAATTTCGCGGAGTGAGATGGCAACGGCAATCAATATGATTAGGCCGCGCACAATCATCTGATCGGACACTTGGAGACCCATCAAGATCAGCCCGTTGTTGAGCATCCCCATCATAAGCGATCCAAGAAGCGCTCCGATGATCGAGCCTTTTCCGCCGTTCAGGGCGGTGCCCCCAACAATGACAGCTGCAATAACTGTCATCAGGTCGCTTTCGCCCAATGTGTATTTTGCAGCCTGAATGCGGCCTGCATAAAGGAGTCCGGCAAGCCCTGCTGTTGCACCGCAAAGCGTCAGCACCATCAGACGAATGCGAGGGACTTTGATACCCGAAACTTGTGCAGCACGGGGGTTGTCGCCAACCGCCAGAACATGTGCACCAAAGCGGGTATTGCGATAGACAACATGGCCGATGACAACAGCGATGATTGTCCAGATAACAAGAGAGGGAATGCCGAATAATTTACCAGAACCAAAGAGGCCCGTAAATGTCTCGTTGATTACGGGGATAGAACGAAGATCGGTCATGGACCGCGCAATGCCCGCGAACAGCCCCATAGTAGCGAGGGTAACGAGAAAGGATGGCAACCGAAGATAAGCGACTAGAGCGCCGTTAATCGCTCCAATGAGAATACCAGCACCAAGCCCCGCCGCAACTCCGAGGATCATCGGCCCATTTTGCATCGCAACTGCTGCGGATAATGCCGAGACCGCAACAATCGACCCGAAGCTCAGATCGATTTCACCGGCAGACAAGGCAAAAACCAATCCAATAGCCATCACCGTGGCTGGTGCAGTCTGAAGAACGATATTCGTCAGGTTTCTGCTGGTCAAAAACCCGTCATCATACAAAGTGACAGCGAAGAACAGAAAAATGGCCAAAAAGCCGAAATAGATGACACTGCGTTGCAGATCCATGTTTTTTAGTCGTATCAAAGCCTCTTCCATCGCTGCCTCGAAATGCCTTTTGAGTTAAGCGGGCCGCCCGTGGGCGACCCACACGGGAGGATACTTAGTTAGATGACAGGCTTGCTGGGGCGTCAATATTGAGCGACTTCTTCCAACCAGCAACCACTGTGTCAGCCGTAACTGTCAGAGCTGGTGCAATGACAAATGGCGGAACATCTTCACCCAAAAGCTTCAGCACAGCACTAGCAGCCATTGCGCGGCCAAGCTCATAGGCTTCATCAGCAACGATTGCTGCGACATTGCCGCCACGTACCATATCGAGTGCGATTGGCTCAGAAAGGTCGAGCGTGACAATTTTTGTTGTCTTGTTGCCATTGGCACGCAGTGCAGCAAGTACGCCTTCTGCCGGACCAGCCCAGGTTACATAGATGCCACCCAGATCAGGGTTCTTGAGAAGCATCGCGTTTGCAATCTCCTCGGCACGGGCAGGATCAGAGATACCCTGTTCCGCTACAATCGTGATATCTGCGTAATCGTTTTCAATCGTAGTTTTGAACGCGTTATCCCGCTGGTTGGTCACATAGTATGCTGCGTCGTGATAGATCCAACCTACTTTGCCTTTGTTTCCCATAGCTGCGGCAAGAGCATCAGCTGCCTGTTTACCCATCTGGAACAAATCATCTGTCACGATAGCCGCATAGTCTTCAGGATGCTTGTAATCAGCAGGCAAATTGGACAGGAATGACAGCGCCACACCTGAATCTTTTGCTTCCCTAAAGGCAGCAGCCGATGTCACTGGGTCCAACGGCAAAGACAGGATGATGTTCGGAGATTTCGCCAATACGGTTTCGATGTCGCTGCGTTGTTTAGCAGCATCAAAACCCGCGCTTGTTACGGCAACAACTTTAATGCCAAGGCGCTTGAATTCGTCACGAGCACCAGCAGTAACCGCATTCACAAAGTCAGATTGATCGTGCCAAAGCAGTGCAGCCGAATAACCGGCTTGCCTGACCTTGGCCACCTTGTCGTCGGCAACAACAACCGCTGATGACGGCGTAGCTGTTTCACCACCTGGCCCGATTGTTTGCGCATTGGCGCCAGTCACCATGCCAAGTAGTGCGGCGGCTGCAAGAGTTGATTGTAGGATTTTCATTTTTTCCTCCTTAGGTAGATTGGAATGAAGTTGGTTCTGTCAACGAATATCCCGCTATAAAGAGCGCAAACGCCCGCACCGCGGCGAAATATTCTTCAACGTCAAGTCGCTCCTCGTATGTATGCGCAACCGCGATGTCGCCAGGTGCGCAGTAAACGGTCGGGCAACCAATCTGGTCGGTCAGGAAAGGCATTTCCGACCAGTAAGGTGCCCCGCCAATACTCCCAGCTTGCGGGCGCTCTTTACGCACGCATTCTTGCAAAAGACGGACCGCATTGGTGTCTGGTGTATTCTCGACCGGCGATCCTCCTTTGGAGTGATCGCGTCCGGCTGGATATTCAATATTGACCTGCACCCCAACTGGTAACTGGTCTTGTTTCAACGCTATTTCGAAAGCGCTCACAGCGTCATCAAGTTCTTCGCCTGGGCGTAGTTTTCGGATGAGCGATAGTTTGCATTCACCAGGTACGGCGATGAAGCCGCCACCTTCAATATGCGTCACCAGAATGGATGATGATCCCACCAGATCATGTTGCGGCCCAGCATTCAGTTCTGCCTCATGTGCCCAGATGTTGGACAATAGTTGATGTGTGGCTTTAAGCGCATCTATGCCCAATTCCGGCGTGCCGAAATAAGCGGTTTTGCCGGTGACGGTAATGTCTGCAATGAAAAAACCAATCTGCGCCGTGTAAACATCCAGGCTGGTTGGCTCGACATAAATTGCAAAATCGGGGGTCGGTATTTCTTTGGTCTTAATGCATTGAACCAAATCTTTGGCTCCGGCACTGACGCCGCTACCAGGCTCGCCGCTTTCTTCATCTCCGATAAATGCGAAAGTAAGAGCTGTTTTTTGGGCAACACCAACCTCTCTCGCCAAGCGGTACCCTGCCAAGGCTGCGCATATTCCGCCCTTCAGATCACATGCGCCGCGTGACCAGATTTGCCCATCCTCTTCAAAACCTGCAAACGGATCTTTTCGAGGATCATCTTGCCAATGATCTTCCCATCCGCGGACATGCACTGTGTCGGTATGGCCCAAGATCATCAGTTGTGGCCCTTCGCCCGCCACAACACCCCACACATTTTCTCGATCTGCCTCAAATGTGCGACTGCCTGTTTCAAAGCCAAGCTTGGAAAGCTGATCTTCGAGAAAACGGGCGAACCGGGTCTCATTCCCCGTTACGCTGTCTATGGCCAAGGCGTCTCGCAGCAATGCAAGGTCAGCATCCCTGTTTTGAGCTTGTTTCAGTTTTTCTGAAAGCGCATCCCTGCTCACGACACACCCACCTTGAACGTCTCGATGGCCGGTGGCGGAACGTGGATTTCGGCACCCTTTTGCCCTTCGGCAAACAGCGAAATATGGAGACGAGACAATGCGATGGAAACGCCACCTGCCAAGGCCGCATAAACGCCCAGTTTTGATTTTTGGATGGAGATATTGCGGGGAAAGCACTGGCCCGCGAATTGATTTATCCGCTGCATGAGCTCTTTACGCGCACCGATTGACCCACCTATCACAATCAGGGACGGATCAATGACCGCTACGATTGCTGCCGCTGCACGTGCAATCTGCCGTGCTACATTATCGAGCATTTCTTCAGCCGCGCCGTCACCTTCATTGGCCGCGTCAAAGATGGCCGGAACTTCCAGTGATTGACCTGTCAGAGTTTTGTATCCGCCTACAATCGCATCCGTGGCGGTGACACGCTCTAGCGCCCCTACCTTCAAACTCTCTTCTTCAAATGGGTCAGCACCAAACGGCAGAAATCCTATTTCTCCGGCTGCGCCTGATCCTCCACGCAGGAGCGTACCTCCAACAACAATGCCCGCACCGATACCTGTCCCAACAGAGATGAAAACAAGATCGTCTTCATCGTTTCGGCTATCCATCCAATGCTCACCAAGAGCGGCGAGATTGATGTCATTCTCCACCAGCACTTCAATACCAAGCCTCTCGCTCAGCGTGGTACCAAGATCAATTTCGTCTATGCCGGAAATGTTTGGAGCCATCAGAATCGCGCCTGTGTGGCTGTCTGGAACACCAGGGACGCCAACAACCGCGATCTTCAACTCTCCACAGGGTTGTGGTGAGGCTTCTGCTGTAGTGAGCACCATCCGGCTGATTTGCTTGACAACACTCATGCCGCCGGTTTGCTCGGTTGGCTCGACGCGTTCAACAAGGACGCGTCCGGTCAGGTCGCACAAAGCAACCCGCACCTTAGTTCCGCCCAAGTCGACACTGGCAACCGTCGCCGCATCAGGCGCGATTTCATAAACGACGGCTCTACGTCCGATATGTCCTTCGGTTTGCCCGACGGTGCGAACCCAACCGTCCGCTTCAAGATTCCCAACAATTTCAGAGATCGTCTGTTTGGAAAGGCCGGTCAGTTTCGCAACACTTGCGCGGGAGATCGGACCATAGCTTGCTATCGCTTGGACAACAGCACTCTGAGACATACGGCGGGAAATTTTTGTTTGGGCGGCCACTTCTAATCCTATTTAGTTCGTTCGGTTAGCGAACTAAATAGGATTGAGCGTTAATAGTCAATAGACAGGTAAGAAGTCGCTGCCGTTCCCATGCCGACGTGAATGGCCATGATGTCGAAGCCGTATTCCCCGATGACATACCCGGCGGGGTGGACTTTATGGAACGCCCCGGCATGAAGGCTCTCTTGAGCTTCATCGATGCTCAGCCAGACAAATCCTACGTGATCATATTTGACGATCTGAAACGTTTTGCCCGCAACACCCGCTTCCATCTTGATCTGCGTGATGCTTTTCGAGCCCGCAGCGCAACAATTGAATGTTTGAACTTCGAGTTTGATGACACGCCCGAGAGTGAGTTCTTTGAAACCATTGTTACAGCTCAAGGACAGCTCGAGCGCAAACAGATGCGGCGGCAAACCATCCAGAAGATGAAGGGTCGCGTTGAAGCGAGCTTTGGTGTTTTTGCCCACCCTACGGCTAGAAAAACAAAGAACATGGCAGGATGTTGGTGCCTGTTGAACCTGCGGCCTCAATCATCGCCGAAGCCATGGAGGGTTACGCCTCAGGCCGTTTTGGCGAAAAAGTGGAGGTGAAACGGTTTCTGGAAGCTCAGCCCGCATTTCCAACGAACCGTGAAGGTAGGACCACGCATCAGCGGGTTTCCGGTTAAGGCTCAAATCTTAAGCCTAAATCGAGCCTAAAAACAGAAAGCACCTTGCTAGGTCTATTGAAAAGATTGGCTGGGGAACCTGGATTCGAACCAGGACTAACGGAGTCAGAGTCCGTGGGTCTACCGTTAACCTATTCCCCAGCAGCACCGCCACACGGGCGTAATCCGCGGTTCTTAGACGACACAAAGGAAAATAGTCAAGTTGGTAGGAAATACAAATATCTCATCCGGCACCCCTATCCTTGAAAGGTCAAATCAAATCCGGCCAAAACCGCGCTTGGGAATTTCACCAACCGCTGATACAATGAGCCCAACGCAAGATGACGAAAAACGCAGGCAGCGCCCTTAAAGGGGCAGCGCGGCGTAAAGGAAACGGCTTTGAAAGACCCCGATGCCGGCGGACAGGTACCGCCACCGGGGGTGCCAGCAGGTGAAACGGCCATTCGCGGCTCCCATTCACCGCATGGCGGTGGCAAAAGCACCGCCACGCAGCGCCAATCGGGCAATTCGCCCGGCGGCAACGGCAACCCCGCAGACCAAAAGCGCCGGAAAAAAAGGCGCAAACGGAAACGAGGCCGCAAGGTTTTTGCCCGCGATGGTGAATTCCAGACGGCAGTGACTCCACATCTTGACGGAGAAAAAAACGCCGCTGCCGCTAAGTTGCCAGCGGCAACGCCCCGCCCTGCACCAAAAAAAACAGACCGCCACAAAACATCGCGACCCTACGCCGCGCTCGACCTTGGCACGAATAATTGCAGGCTGCTGGTGGCGCTGCCGACCAAGCCGGGCCAGTTTCGGGTCATCGACGCTTTTTCCCGCATTGTCAGGCTTGGCGAGGGCCTGTCGACCAGCGGCCGTCTTAGCCAGGCCGCCATGGACCGGTCTGTCGAGGCGCTCAAGATCTGTGCGGTAAAACTCAAAGCACGGCCAAGCGGACGAAGCCGCCTGATCGCGACCGAGGCATGCCGTTCCGCTGAAAACGGCGCGGAATTTCTGGCCCGCGTTTATGAGGAAACGGGCCTCAAGCTGGAAATCGTCGATCGCGAAACGGAAGCGAGGCTGGCGGTGTCCGGCTGCTCTTCGCTGGTTGAACCCGGCACCGAAGGCGTTGTCCTTTTCGACATCGGCGGCGGCTCTTCAGAAATTGCCCTGATCGACCTCACCCATCGCCGCACACCGCGGCTGGCCAGACATATCGTTGCGTGGACGTCGCTTCCCGTCGGCGTTGTATCATTGGCAGAACGATTTGGCGGCCAGGAAGTCACGCCCGAGACTTTTGAGGCGATGACCCTTGCCGTTGAAGAAATGCTTGGCGAATTCAAACACCGCAACAAGCTTGATAAAATTGCTTCTGGACCGAACTTTCACCTGCTTGGCACCTCTGGAACGGTGACCACGCTGGCCGGCATCCACCTCGGACTTGAACGCTATGACCGCCGCTACGTGGACGGGCTTTGGATGACCGGGGTGGAAACCGAAACCATTATCAGCCGCCTCGTTGGATGGAGTTTTGAGGAGCGCGTTTCCAATGCTTGCATTGGCGCTGACCGCGCCGATCTGGTGCTTGCCGGCTGCGCCATATTGGAAGCGATCCGGCGAACCTGGCCGGCCGACCGGCTTCGGGTTGCCGACCGGGGCCTGCGCGAAGGCATATTGACCGAACTGATGGCCGCTGACGGCGTCTGGCGCCGCCGACGCCGTCCAGCCGGCCGCCATCCCGCTAGGCGAAACCCATGAAAAAACCGTCCGGGCCGACAAAGGGCATGCGCGCACTCAAAACCCGCATAAAAAGGAAGAGCCGCATCAAACCCTCTTCCAGACGCTGGCTTGAGCGTCATATGAACGATCCCTATGTGCATCAGGCCAAGGCGGCCGGTTACCGCTCCCGTTCTGCCTTCAAGCTGATCGAGATCGATGACAAACACAAGATCCTGAAATCCGGCGCCCGCGTCGTTGATCTTGGGTCTGCCCCCGGTGGCTGGTCGCAAATCTGTGTCGACCGTTGTGCCTCCGCCGATGAGCAGCCATCAATCGCGGCGATCGACTATCTGGAAATGGACCCGGTTCCAGGAACGGTGTTTCTGCAAAAGGATTTCTTGGATGATGATGCGCCCACAGCCCTGATCGACGCGCTTGGCGGCAGGCCCGATATCGTACTGTCGGACATGGCCGCGCCCACAACCGGCCACCGCCAGACCGACCACCTGCGCACCATGCATCTTTGCGAGGTCGCGGCCGATTTTGCCATCCAGATGCTGATGCCTGGCGGGCATTTTCTCACCAAGACATTTCAGGGAGGCGCGGGCAGCGATCTGCTGGCCATATTGAAGAAAAACTTCCGCTCAATCCATCACATCAAGCCGCCAGCCAGCCGTAGTCAATCGGTCGAACTTTACCTGTTGGCCAAAGATTTCAAGGGTCCTGGAGCCTGTCTTGTATAAATGGAATCGTTTGAGCGCAGGGTATTTGTGTCCTGATTAGGAGCGTGATGCGACGCGGGTGCGCACCCGTTAGCTTTGCGCGACGACATCCAGGGCGCAAAGAACCAAGCTGAAACGATTTGGTTTTGCTGTCCTGTTTCAAAACCTTAACTTAACCTGCTTGGAGGTCTTTTTCACGGACAGTGTCGTCAAAATCCTCGCACGATCGTTTGATCGCACTCCGGTGTTTTCCTAACTGCCGCAAAAAATCCTCTCCATCAAACTGATCCCATTTAAGCAAGACACGCTCTAAAGCCGATTGACCGGCGTTCGCCCGCCAGAACCAGCCGGGCGCAACTGGTGACCCGAGACTGATCCTCCCGCCCCTTTGTCAAGCGGCCAACAGGCAATCGCAGAAAACGCGGTCAACATGGCGATCACGACAAAGGCTATTTGAAAGGCGCTCAAGCCAAGCGGCTCGCCACTGAAATAGGTAACAGCCTCCAGCACCGCACCCGCCACCGCAACGCCAACCGCGATTGAAACCTGCTGAAATACCGCGCTGATGGCGGTTGCCTGCGCAGCATCCCGCTGGTCGACCTCGGCGAAAACCAGAGCATTGACCGAGGTGAAAAACAGTGATCGCAAGAACCCGGAAACGATAAGAATGCCGATAATCAACGCGACCGGCGTGCCGGCGGTAAACCATCCATTGACGGCGATCATACCCGCGCCGGCAATCGCGCTGAACAACAAGATCGTGCGAAAGCCAGCAAAGCACAAAAGCCTGACGGCAAAAAATTTAAGGCTGATGGCGCCAATTGCCGAAGCAAATGTCAACATTCCCGCTTCAAACGGCGTCATCCCGAAGCCTAACTGAAACATCAGTGGCAGCAAAAACGGCACCGCTCCAGCGCCGGAACGGAAGAAAGAGGCCCCGGCAATGGCGCATGAAAATGTTCGATTGGCAAACAGGTTGAGGTTCAACAAGGGTGTGCGATGCGACCGCGCATGGCGCACATAAAATGCCGCCGCGACAACACCGGCAGACAATCCGACCACACCATAAACCGGCGGCAAAGCGGGAAGGCTAACAACGGACAGGCCAAAGACAATGCCTGAGGCCGCCAATGCGGACAGGACAAATCCGGTCACATCGATCCGCCTGGTTTCCTGCCGCCCGATGTCGGGCAAAACCTTTGCCGCTAAAACGATACCGGCAAGCCCGATTGGAACATTGATCAGAAAAATCCAGTGCCACGAAAAATAAGTGGTTATGAAACCACCGAGTGGCGGTCCGACCAGCGGGCCGAACAGCGCCGGGATTGTCAGCCAGGCCATCGCACCGACGAGATCGCGCTTTTCAGTCAGCCTGACAAGCACCAGCCGGCCAACCGGTGTCATCATTGCCCCGCCCATGCCCTGCAAAAACCGTGCGGCGACGAAACCACTGAGCGAACCGGCCAGCGTGCAGGCTATCGATCCGGTAACAAATACGGCTATCGCACAGCAAAATACGATTTTCGCGCCAACCCTGTCGGCTATCCATCCGGAGATCGGAATGAATATGGCAACGGATACCAGATAGGCCGTCAGGGCGAGTTTGAGCGAAATCGGATCGGTGCCGATATCGGCGGCAATCGCTGGCAATGACGTCGCGATAACGGTGGAGTCCATTTGCTCCATGAACAAGGCGACGGCCAGAATGGCCGGTATCGTTCTGTTCATGGCAGTGGCTCAAATATATGGGATTGCATGCGGCTTAGAGACATAAAACCTCGCCGCAGGCCATGACTTGAAAAGGAGCTGTCATGGCCTATTCGTCTGCAATTTCCCTGGCATAGCGGCGCGCTTCAGCAATTCGCGCGGCCGTCGCCGGATGCGTTGACAGAAAGTCCATGTCGCCCCCGTCCCCAAATTCCTTGACCAAAAGCTCAAAGAAGCGCGCAATCGCTTCCGGGTCGCGGCCGGCCTCAGCCATCAGTTCAACCGAATACCGGTCGGCCTCTGTCTCATGCGACCGCGAATAGCTGAGCGTCAGCAGCGCGGAACCCTGTATCAGAAGATCTTCCGCACCAGCACCGATATCACCACCGATCAACAATATCAGCCCGGCAACACCTGCCGCCCGGTAAAGCCGTCTCAGACTGTGCTCGTGATGGACATGGCCAAGCTCATGCGCCAGCACGCCGAAGATCATGTCCAGATCATCGGGTGCCAGATCAATCAACTCGTCAGTCAGGATCACCGTACCGTCAGGCAAAGCGAAAGCGTTGGGCCCGATCGCTCCACCACCGCGAAATTCAAGCGTATACCCCGACACACCGCGCGGCGTTTTGGCAGCAAGTTCGGTAAATCCCCTGATAATCTCAGATCGCTTTGTTGGATTGAGTTCGGATTTTTCAAACACGGTTTTATCGAGTGACGTCAGCGCTGCCTGGCTCATCAGTTCGGGAAAAACATCAGGCGTCACCACCACAGCCACCTCAACCAAAATCGGAAGCGCGTAGCGGTAAAGCGAAAAACCCAGCGCGAAAACCAGGGCCACAACGACGATCAGCCTTGGATGAAACCGCTCCAGACGGTGCACAAACCCTGCCCTGTGTGAAAAATGATCCGATAGCAGCCGGTCAATTGCATCATTGTCGCCCGTTTCAAACATGCCGCCACCGGTGAAACTTATCCGCCTTGGGATGGACCCGATCCGGTCCGACACGCTCGCCTCACCGGGCAGGATACGCGCAAGCTCCTTGCCAGCCTCGTCGCTCACCAGCAAAAAAAGATCATCAACAACGCTCAGCACCGCTTCAACCCTCCGGCTCGAAGCAGGGCCAAACCATTTGCCCTCAATGCGGTGGGCCGAAGCGTTGTCAGATGCCAAAATCAATACCCTCGAAATCCATGAATTCAGATCCTGCCGCTGCACCTTCGACCGACGCATCTCCCAGATAGTCGTCCAATGAGCCGGTCGTATAAAGCGCCGTGCATACTGCCAGATAGCGCGTCATTCTGATTGCCGCCCATGGTCGTGCCAGACCGAGGGTGAAAATCGTCGCCAGGAAATTGGATACCGCAATCCAGGTGTAGCGGCCACGATGCAGGTTGGATGACAATAGATGGCGGCTGTCGATGACGGTCTCGTTGAACGCAACGTTCCTGACACCAGCCTGATAAATCAGTCCGGCAATCATGAAGACGATGAAGAATGGGATGAATCCGGCGTAAACGAGAAGGACTATTTGGGTGGGCGAAATATTTTCCTCACCAAAAAATGAGTTAGCGGAATCAAGCTCGAAGAAGAGTATCAGGAAAAAGAGCCCGACACCCAGTAAAACCATCACAACCAATCCGATGATCGCGACCAGGAATGGCAAAAGCCATCGCCCGAAGAGTTTTCCCAGTCTGGGATCGCACGCTATTGGCCTGTTGCCATATCGCAGATTGCCAAGCGTATAATTCCACATCCATTGTGATGCGATCGGGGCCAGAATACCAAGCGTGGAATAAGCCAATAGCCCGCCGAGCACGAATGCCAGGAATGCCTCCCAATATCCGCCGGTAAAGTCAAACCTGATATTGCGGTAACTCGTCACCCGGGCATTGAATCTCAAGCCTCGCATGACAAACCAGGGAATCGCAAACAGGAACGCCAGGCCGAGCAGGCCACCGACAATGGGAAGGAATTGTATGGACAGATTGTAGGCGATCAGAAATATCAATACGATGATCCGTCCGATCAGGATGCTGATTGGCCGCGCATGATAGTCAAAAGACGAACCGGCGAGCCAGGTACAGCCATAAAAGTAGCGTTTGCGGCGCACCTTTGCCCAGGCCGAATAAATTCCGAGCGTCAGGACGGTCAGCAATATGTTGACGATCCAGATTCCGAAATATTCTCCGGCCTTGCCGTAGAAAACAAATGCCTGGCGGTTCATTTTCTGCTGCGGCTTTTCACCGGCAGACTCGCTTATTTGCTTGTCCAACTGCTGCCCCCGGGCACCTGATTTTTGACCACCACTGTTTGACCCGGATTACACCACCATGCAAGCGTAGGTCGAGATTTCATCACCAGCAATATCGCTTGGCGGCAAAAACACATCTTTTCAATATGCCACGCCCGTGTTACCTGCCCTTGCCAATCCTGAAAGGGAAGAACGATTCGACCGGCACTTTATTGGTTGTCCGGCCCAATCCTCATATCCCGTATTCGACACATGCGAAGGAGTGGCAATGGCCAAACTGATCAAAACGGTAACCGGCGGCGAAGCACTCACCTTCGACGATGTCCTGCTTCAACCCGGACATTCGCAGGTCATGCCAGGCGAAACCGATATTACCACCACCATCGCCGGCGAAATAACCCTGACGCTGCCAATCCTTTCATCCGCAATGGATACCGTGACAGAAGCCCGGCTGGCAATCGCAATGGCGCAGGCCGGCGGCCTGGGCGTCATCCACCGCAATCTCGACCCAGACATCCAGGCCGAAGAAGTGCGCCAGGTGAAAAAGTTCGAAAGCGGGATGGTCGTCAATCCGGTCACCATCGGCCCCGATGCCACATTGGCTGATGCCCAGGCGCTGATGAAAACCAATGGCATTTCAGGCATTCCCGTTGTCGAGGCAGGCGGCAAGGGTGGCCAGAAAACCGGGCGGCTCGTCGGCATATTGACCAATCGCGATGTCCGGTTTGCCTCCGATCCCGATCAGAAGGTCTATGAGCTGATGACGCGCGAGAACCTGGTGACGGTGCGCGAGAATGTCGATCAAAACGAAGCCAAGCAGCTGCTTCATTCGCACCGCATCGAAAAGCTTTTGGTGGTCGATCCGGGCGGCCATTGTGTCGGCCTGATCACGGTCAAGGACATGGAGAAGTCGCAACTCAATCCATTTGCGACAAAAGATGACCAGGGAAGATTGCGCGTTGCCGCTGCCACCAGTGTCGGCGATGACGGTTTCGAGCGCGCCGAACACCTGATCGATGCGGACGTCGATGTGCTGGTTATCGACACCGCGCACGGACATTCCCAGCGCGTGCTCGACGCCGTGACAAGGGCGAAAAAAATGTCCAATTCGGTGCGTGTCATTGCCGGCAATGTCGCTACCGTTGACGGCACCAAAGCGCTGATCGACGCCGGCGCCGATGCGGTCAAGGTGGGCATCGGCCCAGGCTCGATCTGCACCACGCGCATCGTCGCAGGCGTCGGCGTACCGCAATTGACAGCCGTTATGGCGGCCGCAGAAGCAGCCGCAAAATCCGATATTTCGGTCATCGCCGATGGCGGCATCAAATATTCCGGCGACATCGCAAAGGCGCTGGCCGCCGGCGCCGGTGCAGCCATGGTAGGCTCGCTTCTGGCCGGAACCGATGAAAGCCCCGGCGAGGTTTATCTGCATCAGGGCCGCTCGTTCAAAGCCTATCGCGGCATGGGTTCGGTTGGCGCGATGGCCCGCGGCTCCGCCGACCGCTATTTCCAGGCCGAAGTGCGCGATGCGCTGAAACTCGTTCCAGAAGGCATCGAAGGCCAGGTGCCCTACAAGGGACCGGTGTCCGGTGTGTTGCACCAATTGGCCGGAGGGCTGAAAGCGGCAATGGGCTATGTCGGTGCTGCCGATCTTGACGCTTTGAGGGAGCGAGCCGAGTTCGTTCGCATTTCCGGCGCCGGGCTTCGTGAAAGCCACACCCATGATGTGTCGATCACCCGCGAAAGCCCCAACTATCCAACTTCGGCATAGCAGCAACATGTGGCTTGAGCGTTATGCCGGAACCATCACGGCAATCGCGGCCTGCAATTTTTTGGTCGTCGCGCTGATCGGCCATTTTCAATTTACCGTGGCGGGTATTGCACCGCCCGATACGCATATATTTGGAATTTCCGATGCGGATTTGCGGCCCTGGCTCGCCGGCATCCGCAACGGCCTGTTGACCCGCTTTATGACCCTGCACACCTTCACGCTGGACCTGACGTTGCCCTACATGCTGCTGGCAGCTTTTACAGGCCTTGCCTTCCAGTTCGGAAATAGGGTTCCCCGGCTGGCGTCACTGCCGCTGTTTTTGAAGATTGTTGGCGCAAGCCTTCTCCCGCTTCTCTATACGATAGCTGACAATGCCGAAAATCTTATGGTCGTAGTTTTGCTGCAATGGCACCCGAGTGTTTTTGCAGGCTTGTCCATGCCAGACGAGATGTTCGGCCAATTGGCTGATCTGCTTCGCACCGCCACCCTATGGAAGTTTATCTTTTTCGGGCTTGCGCTCTTGGTTCTCTTGGCCACCTTTGTGGCAAGCAAGCTCCAAACCGGCAAAGACTGAAAGGGATAGGTAACCAACATGAATCAGACCGCCATTCTCTGGCCGATGCTGGCCCAGGTAGCGTTGATTTACTGGATGTATTTCCTAATCTCCAATCGGCGCATCAAGGCAGTCAAGTCTGGTCTCGCCCGCTCATCCCAGTTCCGCGAGAACCAGGACGAACCGGAAGAAAGCCTGTTCGTGCGAAACAATTTGACCAACCAGTTTGAATTGCCGACGCTATTTTTTCCGCTTTGCATAGCGCTTTTTGTCACCGAAGGCGTCACCTGGCTGACGGTCACCCTGGCCTGGCTGTTTGTCGCATCGCGTTACATCCACGCCTGGATCCATGTCACCACCAACCGCATCCGCCACCGCCGGCCGGTTTTCGCGACCGGCTGGCTGGTGATGGGTGTCATGTGGGTGATATTCGCGCTACAGATCGCAGACATTTTTTAAAGGTCAGACTTTGAGCACTACGGCATTTTTCGCCCAAACAGAATCATATGTGCGAAAAATGCTTCAATGGTTCCAAGTAGGTACACGCGGTTCAATGGAACCGCAAAACGCTCTAATAAGGTTCGAAGTATTACACCTCAGCACTCATCCGCTTCGATTATCACCTTTGATCAGTTTCAAAGCCGCGCGCCGCACGATATCGGCCAGTTCGCTATGGTCGGCCAGATTGGCCGCATGGGCAGGCGAAAACAGCGTCACCATGCGGGCCGGCGCAGGATCGCCAAACGGCGCGATTGCCAGTTTGCGATGCCTGACCTCCGCCTCGATGGCGATTTCCGGCACCAGCGTCAGCCCCATGCCGTGCTCGACCATCTGCAAAAGCGTGGTCATCGAGGTTGCCCCAAAATTGACCAGCCGGCGCCCGGGCCGCAGCCCACAGACATCGAGCGCCTGATCGCGCAGACAATGGCCCTCCTCCAAAAGCAAAAGCCGCTCCACCGGAAACCCGTCTTCGTAAGACGATGACAGAACATCGCGCTCATTGGCCGAACTGGCCACAAAAAAGCGGTCTTCAAACAACGCTTCACCGGCAAGGCCCGCCTCATCAATTGGGGCAGCGGCAACAAACGCATCTATCTCATTTGCCTTGATGGCAAATACCAGCTGCGCCGTGGTCGTTTCCTTGATTTCAAGCTGCAACTGGCCGTGCACACGTCTGATCTCGGGCACCAGCAGAGGCAGAAGATAAGGCGCAATCGTCGGGATAATCCCAAGACGCAGCGTGCCGTCGAAGAAGCCGGGCTCCAAAGCCGCATCCCTGTCGATCGCGCGAAGCTGCTCCAGCACAGCCCTGACCCGGGCAAGCAACGTCTCGCCGCGACGCGTCAATACCGCACCGCTCGCCCGCCGCTCCATGACACGGTAGCCCAGACCACGCTCGATTTCGGCAATCTGAACCGACAAAGCCGGTTGCGAGACGTGAACCCGTTCGGCCGCGCGTCCGAAATGTCCCGTATCGGCAAGCGCTTCGAAATAGAGCATTTGTCTGGTCGTAAGCATGATAATAAAATCCTATCATATTTATCAAAATAGACAATTAGAAACTATGGAACTTAATGTCATATCATCATGCTAATGGCCGCCTGCACGAGGCCGTTTCAAAAGGCAGATGCGACACTGACGGCAGTTGGAATCCCATTCCACATGGACCACAGTAATGATCAATCAGGATAGAATCGGAGCTAGAAATGGACGCCAAAACTGACGATAGCCTGGGCAGATGCCCGGTCATGCACGCAAAGTTCGGCAGCCAGTCCAATCGTGACTGGTGGCCCAATCAATTGAACCTGAAAATTCTTCATCAGCACTCGTCCAAGTCGGATCCGATGAGCGAGGGTTTCAACTATTCGAAGGAATTCCTAAAACTCGATCTGGCGGCCCTGAAGGATGATCTGAAGGCACTGATGACCGACAGCCAGGACTGGTGGCCGGCCGACTATGGCCATTATGGCGGTCTTTTCATCCGCATGGCCTGGCACGCCGCCGGCACCTATCGCACCGGCGACGGCCGCGGCGGCGGCGGAACCGGCAATCAGCGTTTTGCCCCGCTCAACAGCTGGCCCGACAACGGCAATCTCGACAAGGCACGCCGCCTGCTATGGCCGGTCAAGCAGAAATATGGCGACGCTATTTCCTGGGCCGACCTGATGATCCTTGCCGGCAATTGCGCAATCGAATCGATGGGTGGCAGGACATTCGGTTTCGGCGGCGGCCGCCCGGATATCTGGGAGCCGGAAGAAGACATCTACTGGGGCGCGGAAGACACCTGGCTTGGCGACAACCGCTATAGCGGCGAACGCCAGCTCGACAATCCGCTTGCCGCCGTTCAGATGGGCCTCATCTATGTCAATCCCGAAGGCCCGAACGGCGATCCGGACATTTTGGCATCAGGACGCGATATCCGCGAAACCTTCGCCCGCATGGGGATGGATGACGAGGAGACCGTCGCACTCGTCGCAGGCGGACACACATTCGGCAAGGCCCATGGCGCGGGCGATCCGGGGCTGGTCGGCCCCGAGCCTGAAGGCGCGCCGATCGAGGCTATGGGCCTCGGCTGGATCAACGATCATGGCAGCGGCAAGGGCGACGACGCCACCACCAGCGGCATCGAGGGCGCCTGGACGGCAAACCCGACCAAGTGGGACAATGGGTATTTCGACCTGCTGTTCGGCTATGACTGGAACCTGACCAAATCGCCCGCCGGCGCCTGGATCTGGGAGCCGGTCGGCGTTAGCGAACAGGACATGGCACCTCAAGCCCATGATCCGTCCAAAAAGGTCAAAACCATGATGACCACCGCCGATATGGCGATGCGCATGGACCCGATCTACGGCCCCATCTCAAAACGGTTCCATAAAAACCCCGACCAGCTCGCCGAAGCCTTCGCGCGCGCCTGGTTCAAGCTGACACACCGCGATATGGGGCCGAAAAGCCGCTATCTGGGCAGTGAGGTTCCATCCGAAGATCTGATCTGGCAGGATCCCATTCCAGCCGTCGATCACGATCTCGTCGATGCGGATGATATTGCAGGCCTCAAGGCCAAGATCCTTGCTTCCGGCCTTTCGGTGGGTGAACTGGTTGCCACCGCATGGTGCTCGGCCTCCACATACCGTGGTTCCGATTACCGTGGCGGCGCCAATGGCGGACGTATCCGCCTTGCCCCGCAAAACGGCTGGACGGCAAACGAGCCTGAACAGCTAAACCGGGTTCTAGACGCACTGCAAACCATCCAGTCCGATTTCAATGCTTCGGCTGGAAGCAAGAAAGTCTCGATCGCCGATCTGATCGTTCTGGGTGGCAGCGCGGCCATCGAACAGGCAGCCAAAGCCGCAGGCCAGGATATCGAGGTTCCCTTCACACCGGGCCGCACCGACGCTACCGAAGAGCAGACGGATGTCGACGGTTTTCAGGTTCTTGAACCGGTTGCCGATGGTTTCCGCAACTTCCAGAAAGCCGATTATTCGGTCACTGCCGAGGAAATGTTGATCGATAAGGCTCAGCTTCTGACGCTGAGCGCGCCGGAAATGACGGCGCTTATCGGTGGAATGCGGGTATTGGGTGCCAATTATGGCGGCAAGCAGCACGGCGTCTTCACCGACCGCCCGGGCGAACTGACCACCGACTTCTTCGTCAACCTGCTCGATATGGGCACTAAATGGACGCCAACCTCGGACGCTGAAACCATGTTCGAGGGATGCGACCGCAAAACGGGTGATGTGAAGTGGACGGCTACCCGTATCGACCTGATCTTTGGTTCGAATTCGCAATTGCGGGCACTTGCCGAAGTCTATGGACAGGCCGGTGCCGGACAGAAATTCGTCAGCGATTTCGTTGCCGCCTGGACCAAGGTGATGAACGCCGACCGGTTCGACTTGGCATAAAACTGCGGTCTGCTTCTTAAAAAGAAGGGCGCAACCCGACCGGTTGCGCCCTTCTTTTATCCAAAACCCTTGGTTTAAACTCTCGCGGTAGGGAAGCTTTTTAGATGCGTCTGGGCGGAAGAACGCAAGCAGCCATCGACATTTTGCAGGATGTGCAAAACCGGCACAGACCGGTCGCCGATGTTTTGAAAAACTGGGGCTCGTCGCATCGCTTTGCCGGCTCCGGCGATCGCGCCGCCATTGGCAATCTTGTCTATGATGCGCTGCGGTTAAAACGATCGGCCCAGGCGATGCTGGGCGATGACACGCCACGCGCCGCCATCATCGGCGCATTGTTACAGTCGGGTCTGGAAACGCCTGCCTCTCTTAACGCAGCCTTTGAAGGCGACCGCTTTGCGCCCGAACCCCTAAGCCCGGAGGAATGCGGCCATGCCGCCGCATTCGACATCGCCGCCCTGCCCCAAAATATTACCGCCAATGTGCCCGACTGGTGTGCAGATCAGTTCCAGACCGCCTTTGGTGACAAATGGGTGGAAGAAGCCAGGGCGCTTTGCCAGCGCCCGCCGCTTGACCTTCGTGCAAACCGGTTGAAGGTCACCCGTGACGAGGTGGCCACGGCGCTTGCCAGCGCCGATGCAAAAGCCTGCGACATCGCGCCGGACGGTCTGCGTATCCCGCCGATTGCAGGCTTTTCGCGCCATCCCAATGTCCAGTCCGAGGCGGCATTCGAGAAAGGCTGGTTTGAGGTCCAGGACGAGGGGTCGCAGATTGTCAGCCTGCTGGCCGCTTCAGGACCGGCGGGGCAGGTGCTTGACTATTGCGCTGGTGCCGGCGGCAAGACCCTTGCACTATCGGCCGCTCATGCCAACAAGGGACAGATTTTTGCCCATGATGCTCACCGGCAGCGCCTTGCGCCGATATTCGAACGCCTGAAACGGGCCGGCTGCCGCAATGTCCAGACCCTGGCAGATGAAAGTGCTCTGACCGGCCTGGAAGGCCGTATGGATATGGTTCTTGTCGATGCGCCCTGCACCGGCTCTGGAACCTGGCGCAGAAGGCCCGGCGCCAAATGGCGCCTGACCGAGCGACAATTGGCGGACCGCAAAAACGAACAAGCCTCAATCCTCGATCAGGCAGCCAACTATGTCCGGCCTGGTGGGCGGTTGGTCTACATCACCTGCTCGCTCTTTCCAGACGAAAATGACGGACAAATCGCATCCTTTCTCAAACGCTCGCCAATGTTTAAGCCGCAAGACATCGGCGAATTATGGCCGGCGCAACTGCCAGGATTTCCAGATCGCATTATCACCTGCGGCCATGGGATTTCACTGACACCTTTGCGCACCGGTACCGATGGCTTTTATTTTGCGGCAATGATCAGACAATGATCCGGCAATGATGCCTTGAATTGGCCAACACATCATGCTGCACTGCAACAACAGAAGGTGCCGCACCGCATGTCACATCACCAGAGTAAAATGCAATGATCCTGAAAAACGCCGAAAATCCAGACTTCGAAGCACGGGTACGAGCCAGTTTCGACCGGCAGCCGGCGATGAAGACGATCAATGCTGTTCTTACCCGCGTATCACCCGGCCTGACCGAAATCGAGATGCCGTTTTCCGATCATCTGACCCAGCAGCACGGATTTCTCCACGCAGGCGTGCTGTCGATGGGAATGGATTCAGCCTGCGGCTTTGCCGCCTATTCGCTGATGCCCGCCGATGCGGCCGTCCTCACGGTCGAATTCAAGATCAACCTGATGGCGCCTGGCCGGGGGGAACGGTTTCTGTTTCGCGGCGAAGTGGCCAAGCCCGGCCGCACCATCATCGTCGCCGACGGCAAGGCCTATGCATTCAACGACAATGAGACCAAGATGGTCGCTTCCATGACGGCGACAATTATGACAGTGCGCGGCCGCGACGGCCTGTCGGGCTGAAAACAGGCACCGGCAAGTGAGATATAGATGAGCGGTAAACGGGAAGAATTGCTCTACGTGATGGCTGCGGACCAGGAATATGGTCCGCATCTGCGGCAGCGCTTCACACCGCTCATCACCGGCGTCGGACCTATCGAAGCGGCAATCGTTCTGTCCGGCGGGCTTGCCAGGCGGCAGGCCGATAGCCGCCTGCCACGCGTAATTATCTCGCTTGGCTCAGCCGGCAGCCGCACCCTGGAGCAGACAAAAATCTATCAGGTATCATCGGTTTCCTACCGGGACATGGATGCATCACCCCTGGGGTTTGAAAAGGGCAAAACCCCCTTCCTTGACCTGCCCGCGACGGTACCGCTTGGCCATCGGATTTCCGGCCTGCCACAGGCCAGCCTGTCAACTGGCGCAAATGTCGTGTCCGGCAATGCCTATGACGGGATCGGCGCCGACATGGTCGACATGGAGACATTTGCGCATCTCCGTGCGGCCATGGCTTACGGCCTGCCGCTGGTTGGCCTGCGCGGCATATCCGACGGCAAGGACGAGCTTGGTCATATCGATGACTGGACGGAATATCTGCACATTATCGATGAAAACCTGGCCCACGCCGTCGACCTGCTGGAGGCCGGATATCAAGACGGAACATTGCTGTCGTCAGGCTGACAATCGTCAGACCGGTTGTGAACCGGCAAAACTATACCGTCCGGCTCCAATTCATGGGGAAAATCTGCGCCGCGGTGATTGATCACACGGCAAACTAGGACTACACGCCTGCCATGACATCCACGGCACACCCCGATACCGTTCTCATCATAGATTTTGGCAGCCAGGTTACTCAACTGATCGCCCGCCGGGTACGCGAGGCTGGCGTCTATTGCGAAATCGTCCCGTTTCAATCGGCTAAGCAAGGATTTGAACGGCTCAAAGCCAAGGCCGTTATTTTTTCCGGCGGACCGGCTTCAGTCCCGGACGAAGGCTCGCCGCGTGCACCGCAATCGGTCTTCGACAGCAACGTCCCAATCCTGGCAATCTGCTATGGCCAGCAAACACTTAGCCACCAGCTTGGCGGTGCGGTTGAGGGTGGCCATCATCGCGAATATGGCCGCGCCGATGTCGAAATCCTCAAACCAAGTCCGCTCTTCGACGGCATCTGGGAGGTTGGCGGCAAATACCCGGTCTGGATGAGCCACGGCGACCGCGTCACCAGACTGCCCGATGGTTTTGAGGTGTTTGGCACCTCTCCCAATGCACCCTTTGCAATCGCCGGAGACGAAAAGCGCCGCTACTATTCGACAATGTTTCACCCGGAAGTGGTTCACACACCTGACGGCACGAAACTGCTGTCGAATTTTGTGCACAATATCGCCGGCCTGAAAGCCGACTGGTCGATGAGCGCCTATCGCGATGCGATGATACGCGCGATACGCCAACAGGTGGGCGAGGATGGCCGGGTGATTTGCGCCCTGTCGGGCGGCGTCGATTCCTCCGTCGCGGCATTGCTCATCCATGAGGCAATCGGCGACCGCCTGTCCTGCATTCTGGTTGACCACGGCCTGATGCGCATGGATGAGGCCACCCAGGTCGTCAAAATGTTTCACGACCATTACAATCTCGACCTGAAATGCGTTGATGCGTCCGATGAATTCATCGATGCGCTGGAGGGCGAATCCGAGCCCGAAAAAAAGCGCAAGACCATCGGCCGCCTATTCATCGAACTGTTCGAACGCGAAGCTGGCCTTTTGGCCGAACAAGGCCGCAAGGCCGAATTCCTGGCCCAGGGCACGCTTTATCCCGATGTCATCGAAAGCGTATCGTTTACCGGCGGCCCGTCGGTAACCATCAAGTCGCACCACAATGTCGGCGGCCTGCCCGAGCGCATGAACATGACACTGGTCGAGCCATTGCGTGAATTGTTCAAGGACGAGGTGCGCGCACTGGGCCGCGAGCTTGGCCTGCCCGATCACTTCATTGGTCGTCACCCCTTCCCCGGACCGGGACTGGCCATCCGCCTGCCCGGCGGCGTGACAAGAGAAAAACTTCGCATCCTGCGCGAAGCCGATGCGATCTATCTTGAAGAGATCCGCAATGCCGGCCTTTATGACAAGATCTGGCAGGCCTTTGCGGTACTGCTACCCGTTCAAACGGTCGGGGTGATGGGCGATGGCCGGACGTATGAATTCGTCTGTGCGCTACGCGCCGTGACATCGGTCGACGGCATGACCGCGGATTTCTTTCCCTATGATATGGGCTTTCTCGGACGCGCTGCCACCCGCATTATCAACGAGGTCAGAGGCATAAATCGCGTTGTCTATGACGTGACCTCAAAACCGCCGGGCACGATTGAGTGGGAGTGATCCGGGCAGACAAAACCGGCTGGATATCAGGCCATTGAAATGCTTCAATAAACAAAAATCATATAAACCGGATGCGTTGTAAATGGCTGAACGCTCATTCAAGGCGGAAGTTGAACACCTGCGAAAAGGTAACGGGGATACTTTCACCGGCGAAGGCATTCTAGCACTCACCAAAGCACTTTTGGAAAACGGCGTTGGCTATGTCGGTGGTTATCAGGGAGCCCCGATCAGCCATCTGATGGATGTTCTGGCGGACGCTCAAGGATTGATGGCAGAACTCGGCGTTCGCTTTGAGGCCAATGCCAGCGAGGCGGCAGCGGCGGCCATGCTCGCAGCCTCCGTTCACTATCCCATTCGTGGTGCGGTAACCTTCAAGGGACCGGTGGGCGTCAACGTGGCTTCCGATGCGCTGGCAAATCTTTCCTCTTCCGGGGTGACCGGCGGTGCGCTGGTAATCGTCGGCGAGGACTACGGCGAAGGCAGCTCGATCATGCAGGAGCGTAGCCACGGCTTCGCCATGAAATCACAATTCTGGCTGCTTGATCCACGCCCCAACCTGCCCTCCATCACCAAGGCCGTCAGGCATGGCTTTGAACTCTCTGAAGCAAGCAACACCCCGGTGATGCTGATGGTGCGGATCCGCTCTTGCCATGTAACCGGCAGTTTCAAAACAAAAGACAATATCTCACCGCCACTCACCGTGCGCGATGCATTGTCTGATCCGCGCAGTGATTTTGCCCGGGTTGTGCTGCCGCCTATGAGCTACCAGCACGAGCGCGATAAGGTGACCAATCGCTGGCCGGCCGCAGAAAAATTCATTGTCGAAAACAGGCTCAACGAAACATTCGGGCCAGAAAAGGCAAAACTCGGCATCGTCCTGCAAGGGGGGATGTACAATGGCGTGATCCGCGCTCTTCAGCGTTTGGGATTGTCGGACGCCTTCGGCAACACCGAAATCCCGCTCTACGTGCTGAACGTCACCTATCCCATCGTCAAAGACGAGTTCATCGCCTTTTGCCGGGGCAAGGATCATCTTCTGGTCGTCGAGGAAGGCCAGCCGGATCATCTGGAGCAGCAGCTCAGCGCCTATCTTTATAAGGCCGGTAAACATCTTAAACTTTATGGAAAAGACGTCCTGCCGATGGCCGGAGAATATACCGGTCAGATTATGCTGGACGGTATTGCAGCGTTTTTGAAGGCCGCCTCACCCGACCTGTTACCGGGCCGGGTTCGCGCGCCCAATGCAACACCGCCGCAAATGCCCGATATCGCAAAGACCGTGCCGGTCAGGCCGCCCGGGTTTTGCACCGGCTGTCCTGAACGGCCGATTTTTGCCGGCATGAAACTTGTCGAACAGAAATTGGGCAAGCACCAGATAAGCGGAGATATCGGTTGCCATCTGTTCGGCGCATTGCCGCCATTTGAAATCGGCGGCGCCACGATGGGTTATGGTCTCGGCCCCGCATCCAACGCGGCCTTTGACGGCGGCGGCCAGCGGCGGGCCATATCCATAATCGGAGATGGCGGCTTCTGGCACAACGGCCTGTCGTCTTCCATCGGCAACATGGTTTTCAACAAATCGGACAGCGTGGCTGTCATCGTCGACAACTACTATTCGGCTGCCACCGGCGGACAGGATGTGCTGTCCTCACGCGCCAAAAACCCGTCCAAATCCACCAACAATCCCATCGCTGCCGCCCTTAAAGGCGTTGGCGTAAAATGGGTAAGACAGATCGACCACACCTATGATGTCGGCAGGGTCCGTGATGTCCTGCGTGAAGCGCTGACAACGGACTATGACGGGCCGAAGGTGATCGTTGCATCTTCCGAATGCATGTTGAACCGGCAGCGCCGCGAAAAACCGGCGTTGCGAAAGGCGATTAATGAAGGCCGGCGTGCAGAGCAGCCCCGCTTCGGCGTCGACAGTGACATCTGCACCGGCGACCACGCCTGTATCAGGCTGTCGGGCTGCCCGTCGCTATCGCTGAAAAAACTGGATGACCCGCTGCGCGATGATCCCGTCGCCCATATCGACCAGACCTGTGTTGGATGCGGCAATTGCGGCGAGGTGGCCGATGCCGCCATTTTATGCCCGTCATTTTATCGCGCAGACATCATTCACAATCCTGGGCGCTTCGAGGTCTGGCGGGCAGGACTGCGTGCAAAAGTGATCAACTGGCTGCAGACCAGGCGCGATGCCAAAAGGCTGCGCATTGACGGGGATGTGGCATGACCATTGCGCTTGCGCCCAAAACCCCCGATCCCGCGATTGAGAAAATTCTGAAAATCGCTGTCATGGCCGTCGGCGGTCAGGGCGGCGGTGTGTTGACCGGCTGGATCGAATCCGTTGCCCGTTCGCAAGGGTATGACTGCCAGGCCACCAGCGTTGCAGGCGTTTCGCAGCGCACCGGCGCTACCATCTATTATCTGGAGATGACGCCTTCCACCGGCACCATGCCGGTATTTGCGCTGGCGCCGTCGGAAGGCGATGTCGATGTGCTGATCGCATCGGAAATGATGGAGGTCGGGCGGGCCATTCTGCGCGGCTTCGTGACACCGGACCGGACCACCCTGATCGGCTCGACCCACCGGGTTCTGGCGGTCAGCGAGAAATCCGTACCCGGTGACGGCATCGCGAATTCGCACGAAATCCGCGCGGCAGCCGAAACCGCAGCGCAAAACCTTATTCTTGCCGATATGGAAAAAATCGCCGTTGAGCAGGGATCGGTTATTTCCGCAACCCTGCTTGGCGCCCTTGCCGGTTCGCACGCCCTGCCCTTTTCGCGCGCCGCATTCGAAGACGCAATCCGCCGGAGCGGCAAGGGTGTGGAAGCGAGTTTGCGCGCTTTTGATGCGGGTTTCAAAATTATTTCCGATGGTCAGGCGCAAAGGCCGGATATCGCCACGCCAGCGCCCAAAATCGTCGGCTCTGAAAAACTGCTGGCCAAATGGGAGGAACTGTCAGGCGGGTTGGATGAATTTCCAAAGCCCGTCAAACCACTCGCTCTGGCAGGGCTGCGAAAACTGGTTGATTTTCAGGACTGCGCCTATGGTCACGCCTATCTCGACCGGGTTCGACAATGTCTGGCGCTCGACAGCGAAGACAGGGGCTGGGCGCTCGGCACGGCGGCTGCGAAATACATTGCCAACGCGATGGCCTATGACGACATCATCCGCGTCGCCGACATCAAGTCACGCGCAACCCGGTTGAAGCGCATCGAGACGGAAATGGGCATTGAAGCCCAAAAACACATGCAGCTGACCGAGTTTTTTCACCCGCGCGCCGAAGAAATCGCCGGCTTGCTGCCGGCCGGTCTTGGCCAACGCGTCGAAAACAGCGAGAAAATGATGCAGCGGCTCGGCAGCTGGTTCGCCAGGGGCAGACGATTGAGAACCGACAAATTGCCAGCCTTCCTGATGCTGCATTTTTTAGGCGGGCTGAAATCCTACCGCCTGCGCACGAGGCGTCATGCGGTTGAGATGGCGCATATCGAAAACTGGCTTGACCAAGCTCTAACAACAGCATCCGCAGACTACCAGTTGGCTGTTGAAATTTTGAAATGCCATCGATTGGTCAAAGGCTATTCCGATACGCATGCGCGCGCTCACGGCAAATTTGCCAAAATCATGGCGGCAGCCGGGCGGCTCAAAGGCCGCAAAGACGCCGCAAAATGGGTTGAACGGCTTCGTCAGGCGGCGTTACAGGACCCCGAAGGCAAAGCGCTCGACGGCGCGCTTTTGACAATCAACGAATTTCTGGACTGATGTCTCATTAGACAGTGTTGGCCAATTAGCGACTGGCCGCACCGCGTCGAAAATGCTCGATGACTGTCCTGCTGCCCAGCGGATCGATATCGATGCCAAGCGAAAGGCTCACTTTTTTGCAACCATCGCCAGCCGGTATTTTTCGGCATCCCAATTCATCAGCTCAGCCTCCACATCGGCTCCAAGCGCAACAGGGGTCCAGTTTTCAGGCAGCCGCGACAGATAATCCGACAGACATCGCAGCAATGCCCTTTGTGGCGATGACGCGTCGGTCCGCAAGGCGATGCCGGTATTTTCTTTGATGATGGCGGGCTGGGGCTCCTCACTGTCACGCACCGGCAAGGCGCTGCCGAGAAAGACAACGTGATCCGGATAGTAAGAGCCGGCCGTGGCCAACGCATAGGCGCGGGCATCATGAGCGATCCAGCTTTCTTCCGCCCACCGAAACCCGTCCGGCGCAGCAATACCGGGTTCAATATCCGGCAAATCGCGGGCCGGCATGGTAAGACGCAGCTCGACTTCAGCCAACAAATCCGATGTCTCATCGACAGAGCTGCCACAGCAAATCAGCCCGTGGCTTTGTAGTATGATTACTTTGGTGTCGGGCTTGACCCGTTGCATGATTTGCTGCGTCAAACGCAGCCCGGGCTTCACATATGGCACGACGGCATAGGCGAGCCCGTCAAGCTTATCGCGGGCCGCCGCAATCCCTTCAAGGCTTGTTGCATGCACCAAGGTGGCGACGGAATGGGTATGCGCCACCACCGCATGATCGAGCGCCGCGTGAAAGGTGGTTTCGATGGACGGGCGAAGCGAAATCGCATCATCAATGACTGTATTTTTGCAGCTGCCATCGCCACGCACCCCCCGCGCTTCGTCAAGCGCCGCATGACGGTCGACCGGTACGAAAATATCACGGCTTTCGGCGTCCGCCAGCTCCATACCAGACGCTTTTATCCACATCACATCGGCGTTTTTGATCGATGTGTTACCGCCAGCACCCTGCACCTGCAACGGGTCACGGCCAAGCCTTGCAGAAAGAGCACGAAAATCGGGGGTGAGAAGGTCAAATCCAAGCGTCATTTGAGAACCTCTATTCGGTAGGTTGGTGCTGGTGCACCGGATTTGGCGCAAAGCTGGTGAAGGACGCCAGGCGCATCACCCTCCGCCCATTGCCTGGCATCGCCCGGTGATCGTTCAATGGCAAAAAAACGCCGTTGCTGGATCACCTGATGCTCGATATCGCGCCAAAGCACCTCGCCACTGGTCATCACCGCCTCGAAGGCGTCTGCCTCAAAACCCAGCCCGGCGATGCGCGCGGCATTGGGTGCAGACCGTTTGCCCGAATTGGACAAAACCGCAAGACGATGGCCCGCGCCCTTAAGTGCCTTAACTGTGCCGGCCGCTTGAGGGTAAGGCGCGCTGCCATTGTGCAACACCCCCCATTGATCCAGCACAAGCGCATCATAGTCAGACGCGATATCAAAAAGGCTGCTTATGGCGTGTGTCACCGCGTATCAGCTCTGCTTCAGGCCCGGACTGGCAAGCCCAGTATCGAAAGCGTCAGTTTCGTTTGGATAGGTCACTATATACAATTGGTATCCAGGCTCAATCGACCTGCTTTCAAGACGATTTTTGATCGTCCAGCAATCGCTGCGCAGTCGTCAAATCCGTAATCAGGTCGGTTGCAAAACCACCGACAAGCGCCGCCCTGATCGCATCTATTTTGGCCGCACCACCGGCAACACACAGGCGATTGGGTATCGCCTTTAGCTCATCGAGCGAAATACCCATCGTACGGTCGTGGGTAGGCCCGCTCACTTCGTGCCCGGCTGCATCGAGAAACATGCCAAGGATCGCTCCAATCGCGCCCTGGCTCATCAGCTTTCGCACCATCGGCTCGCTGTGCAATTCGCTGTTTCTAACCGTCGAGGCCGGGCCAAGTTCACCAACACCGAAAACCACCTTGTTTGCCGAACGGATAACATCAAGCTGGTTGCGGATCGACGGTTCTTTCAGCAGCATGGCACGAAGTTCGGGACTGGAAACGACCGCAGGCGCCATCAGGTTCACACTTCTAGCGCCAAGTCTGTTGGCCAGCAGGGAAGCGCAAAGCTCCGGTGAAAAATCGGCTGACAATCCGTTCGGACTGGCGGAAACCTGAACGACGGTCAGATTGCCAATGGGCGCCTCGAGCGCGACATTCTTCGCCACCGACAACACCGTTCGTCCCCAGGCAACGCCAAGGACATCATTTTCCTCAAGCGTTTCCATGATGGCAAAGGCGCCCGCCTTGCCAAGCCGGTCAATCAGCGGAGCATCCTCGTTCTCCGGGATAATAGTGACGCTGTTCAGGCCAAATTTTGATGCCAGCAACCGTGAGGTTGCCGTCTGGGACGCGACTTTGGGATTTATCCGAATGCTGACAATACCCTGCGCTTTCGCGTCGTTCAGCATTTTGATGACGGTGACGCGTGAAACGCCGATTTTTTCCGCAACCTGGCTCTGGGTCATATCGTCGACGAAATAAAGCCACGCAGCCCAGGTGAGCGCGTCGGGGAATTCTTTCGGCGGCACCGGTCTCACCCCGTTTCCTTTGCCAGACATTGATTTCCTGTCAGCCATCGCACTCATGTTCCGGTTATTTGACCGATTTTGCCGCGGGTCAAGTCCACGGCTTCAAAAATGGATTGGCAGCGCCTTAATCCAAGCCTATGTCGTTTGTTGACATATGCAAAGTCATAAATTACTTTTGATAAATTACGGGAGGAAATCAGCGCATGTCACTTGTCAATTCAAGTGCTGAAGATAGCAGTACGGGCGGCTCAAAATGGACCGCGCTGATTGATGACATCGTTGCAGATCGCTGGTTCAATCCCGAAACAAAGCAGATCATGAAGGTCGATTACGAATCGATCATTATTGAGGATACGCTTGATGGCCGCGAAGCGGACCTCGTAGGCTCCTTAAATCTTGGAAGCAACTACGCCGTTGTTGGCGACGAAAACACCATGGATGCGCTGGGAGCGCGGGTGGCGCAGGCCCTGGCTTCTCTGGGACCGGTTAAAACCATTGTCCTTGATAACCCGCATGCTGACCTGAAAACGGCCCATGAACTTCGCGATACGCTGAAACCCTACGAAGCCGTTGTCGCCGTGGGCTCCGGGACGGTCAATGATCTCTGTAAATACGCAACCCATCTGGATGGGCGAAAATACTGCGTGTTCGCAACAGCCGCTTCCATGAACGGATATACCTCATCGACTGCGTCCATGACCCTGGACTCCGGTTTGAAAGTGTCGCTGCCGGCCCAAACACCAAGAGGATTTTTTGTCGATCTGGCTGTCTCTGCAAAGGCACCCGCCAAACTCGCCGCTGCAGGGTTTGCCGATTGCCTGGCGCGATCGGTAGCCCAGGTCGATTGGTGGATGTCTCACCGGATGCTGGGGACCGATTATTGGTCGTCTCCCTATCTGATCCAGGAGGAAGATGAGCGGATATTAAATCAGAAGGCAGCGCTTTTGCCCAAGGGGGACATTCCGGCGATTGCCAGCCTCTACCGTGTGCTGACACTATGCGGTCTTGGAATTTCCGTTACCGGCGTATCCAACCACGGCTCAATGGGCGAACATCAGATTTCTCACTATATCGACTGCTTCGCTGGCGATAGGCATCCAGGCAGCACGCATGGGCAGCAAGTGGGCGTGGCCTCCCTGACAATGGCGCGCCTCCAGCAGCAGATACTGGATAGTGCGACACCACCAAAAGTGTCGGCAACCAATATCGATTCCGATGACATGGCGCGGCGCATGGGCCGTGATATCGCCCGCCAATGCGAAGCTGAATGGCACAAAAAAGCGTTTTCTGACGAGACCGCCGGCAAATTCAACGAGCGCATGCAGGAAATCTGGCCGGCATTGAGGGAGGAATTGATGGAATTCATTATCCCGGTAGCGCAAATGGATGCTTTGTTAGAAGCCGCCACCGGTCCGCGTACCGCTGTGGATCTTGGATTGCCAATCGAATTCTACCACGAGGCGGTCCGGCACAATCACGAAATGCGCAATCGCTTCTCCTTTGTCGATATCGCAGCAGATTGTGGAATTCTTGCAGACTTCGCAAGCGGGGAAGTCTGATTTAGCAATGCCAGCCAAAGGATAAATGGCGTTGTCGAAAAAGGTGTTGGAAAGGGAAACGGGCATTGGTGCCCGGGGAGGAATGGATGACTGATAAACCTTTGATTGCGGTCACGGGCGCCAGTTCCGGAATTGGTGAAGCTGTCGCACGGGTTTTCTCGGCGGCAGGCCACCCGGTCTTGTTGATGGCACGCAGGCTTGACCGGATGGAAGCGCTAAATCTTCCAAATTCGATCTGCCGAAAGGTCGACGTGCGCGACCGCGACGCCATTGCACAAGCAGTCAGCGATGCCGAAGCCCAATATGGGCCGGTCGACATGATGTTTGCCAATGCCGGCCTGGCCCGTCTGGCGGATATTGGCCGTCAACCGCCCGAAGAATGGGACGAGATGATCGACATCAACACCAAGGGCATGATGAACACCGTCCATGCGGTCATGTCGGGCATGATGGAGCGGCGCCAGGGCACTTTATTCATGATGAGTTCGATTGCCGGCCGCAAGGTCTATCCTGACCATACGGTCTATTGCGGCACGAAATATTTTGTCCATGCCGTCTCTGAAAGCCTGCGCGAATATCTCTCCGACTACGACGTCCGCGTCATCGTCCTGTCGCCAGGCGTCATCGAAACAGAAGTTCTAAGCGGCGTGCTCGATGAGGAGACGCTTGCCGGCTACAAGGAAAACAAGATCAAAATGGGCGGCGGCATAGGCCCCGAGCATGTAGCCAACATCATGCTGCATTCCTATCAGATGCCGCAAAACGCGTTGATTCAGGAAATCTGCATCACGCCGACACGCCAGAAATTCTAGGGCTGAGCAATCCATGCCAACCGCCAAGCCCAGAAACAAACAACAATTATCCCGCATAGCCGAGCTCGTGCCGGCTATTCGCGGTGCTTTGGCGCGCCCATCAGACGTGGAAGGTAGGCCGCACCGGGTCGTGCTTGCATGTAATGAGGCAGACCCGGAGGGTGCACTACTGGTCAGTTCAGACAATCCAGCCGAGATTTCAAGCGCCCTGGCGGACAGTAACGGGCCGATATATGTCCCCGAACTAGGTGTTTTGACTGCGGGCCAGACCCGGTCGCAAGCCATTGATATTTTGACGTCGCAGGACAGACCCGCCGAAACGGTTTCAGGCGATCTTATCGGACAGGTCGCTGTCGTGACCGGTGGCGCTGGCGGACTTGGTCTGGCAATCGCCGGTCAACTCCGGGCCGAAGGCGCCGACGTCGCGCTTCTCGATATAAACACAAAGGCCGTCGAAGATGCCGCCGCACAGTTAAAATGCTCAGGCTTTGCCTGTGACGTGACCGATCCCACCGCCGTCGAAGCAACAGTAAACGAGATCGTCGCGCAATTTGGCGGAATAGACATTCTCATATCCAATGCCGGCGCCGCGCATCAAGGTGCGCTGATGGACCTGCCCGATGATGATTTTCAAAAAGCCTTTGCGGTCAATTTCTGGAGCCATCATTTCGTCGCCCGCAATGTGGTCAAGGTGATGAAAAAGCAGGGCACCGGCGGTGCGCTTGTTTTCAACGTGTCAAAACAGGCGGTAAATCCGGGGCCGAATTTCGGCGCCTATGGAACACCGAAAGCAGCGCTACTGGCGCTAATGCGCCAATATGCTGTTGAACACGGCGCAGACGGCATCACCTCCAATGCGGTAAATGCCGACCGCATTCGCACCGGACTGATGACCGACAGGATGGTCCAGGAGCGCAGCAAGGCGCGCGGCTTGACGCCTGAGCAATATATGCGCGGCAACCTGGTCAAACGCGAGGTTACCGGCAAGGATGTGGCGGACGCCTTTATCCACCTGGTCAAGGCCAGAACCAGCACCGGCGCAGTACTCACAGTAGATGGCGGCAACGTGGCGGCGATGATGCGATGACAGACAGCACCACCAACTCCCGCAAATTATGGACGATGCCGCGCTGGCTGACATCCGAGCATCCCCTGCCCTGGACGATACCGGCCACGGCGACGCTGCTTGTATTCGGCCTTTATCCGATCCTTTATGCGGTCTGGCTTTCGCTCAATCGCCGGCATCCGGTGACGCGCCAGAACAGCTGGGACCCGGACTGGAACTGGAGCCGGGTAATTGTCGACGACCGCGTCTGGGATGCGATTGCGGTAACCTATTTATACACCGGCGTAGCACTCGTCATTCAGCTTGCCCTGGGGCTGGGCATCGCCCTTCTACTGGATAGTGACCGCAAAGGTTTCGGCCTCATGAGAGCGCTGATGACCTTGCCGCTGGTCGTCCCGCCCGCCGTCACCGGCATGATGTTCCTGCTGATGTACAACGCCTCGTTCGGCGTGATCAGCCGCTCTCTCTATGCGATTGGATTGCTGTCGCCTGACAAGCCTATTCTCGCGACCGGTTCGACTGCTCTGTGGGGGGTGATCATCGCGGACATATGGCAGTGGACGCCCTTCATGGTCCTGATCATGCTGGCGGGCCTTCGCGCTCTGCCCAAAGATCCGTTCGAAGCGGCGGCCATTGATGGCGCAACGCCGGTCCAGGCGTTCTTCCGGCTCACCTTACCCATGCTCTCCAAGATCATCGCGATTGCCATTTTGATCCGCGGCATCGATCTTTTCCGGGTCTACGATTATGTCAAGGTGATGACTGACAGCGGTCCTGGAACGGCGACCGAAACGCTCACCGCCTATGCCGGAACGATCTACTTCAAGTCGGCCAATTTCCCCTACGCATCGAGTGTGGCCATCATTACGCTGGTTTTGGTGATCATCACAGCGAACATTTTCATCAAGATATTCAAGGTGAGGTTCTGATGCACACACCTTGGCCGCTCATCGCTTTACGCTACGCAACTGCGATATTGATCACCGCGGTTTTCATGTTCCCGATATTCTGGTGGGGATTGACGTCGATCAAACCAACCTCGGCGATCTTCAATAAGGACAAGGTCGTCGTCTTCGACTTCGAGCCGACCCTGATCAACTACAGGGTCACCGTTTTGGGCGAGAACCCGTCTGAACTGACTGGCGGCTCGACCGGATCCGGCACGACGATGGGCACCGGCGGTGAGAACTCGTTCGATGGCCGCAAAACCATTGTGGATTCGATTGTTGTTGCCGTTGGTTCAACCATTTTCACATTGTTCATTGCGCTTGGAGCGGCCTATGCATTGTCGCGCATGGCATTTCGAGGAAACCAGCTCTATATGAACTGGATCCTGTCGCACAGGTTCCTGCCGCCGATAGCGATTATCGTGCCGCTGGTGTTCATGTTCCATGATCTTGGCATCCGCGACACCCATATCGGCCTGATCCTGGTGCACAGCCTGATCAACCTGCCCATCGCCGTGCTGTTGCTGAAATCCTTTCTGGACGATGTCCCCATCGACGTCGATCAGGCTGCCATGATCGATGGTGCGACCCGCTGGCAGAGTTTCCGCCTTGTCGTGTTTCCGATGATCCGGGGCGGCATCGCCGCCACTGCGGTCCTGTGTTTCGTATTTTCCTGGACCGAGTTCCTGCTCTCGCTGTTTTTGACCAACGAGATCAGAACATTGCCGGTCAAGATCACGACATTCGTCACATCCACCGGTTCCGAATGGGGCTTTATTTCAGCCCTTGGAACCTCCGCCATGTTGCCCAGTTTTATCTTTATTCTGCTGGTGCAACGCCACCTCGTTCGCGGCCTGACCATGGGAGCCATCAAAGACTGATTGAGGCTTGCGAAGAGAAAGTCACCCAAAACAACTTCGAAAGGGAGGAAAACATGAACTTCAAAAACCACGACAGACAGTCATTTATCGTCGACACGGCGAATGACTTTACCCGGAAGAAGATTTCCAAGCGGGATTTTCTTCGCAAAATGGGAATGGCCGGCATCGGTATGTCGGCCTTTTCAGCCGGCATGTTGGGCCGGCCGCGAAAGGGCTTTCTCGGCGCCACGACTGCCGAAGCCAATACACCTGACGATATCGCAAATTTCCTGCGTGAAGCGGGCAAGCCATTTGCCGGCACGACAATCCGTTACACCTCGGAATCAACACCGCCAACGGTTGTTGTAAACCAGCTCAAAGGTGAGTTTACCGAGCTGACCGGTATCAATGTCGAAATCGAGATTGTTCCGTTGGAGCAGGTTCTCGCTAAAGCCACGCAGGATGTTCAAGGCCAGCTTGGCACCTATGACCTTTATTATCTCGATCAGGCATGGCATGCGACGTTCTTCCCCGACACGATCGATCCGGTTCAGTACTATAATGACAAGCCGGACCTGGCCATGCCGGGCTTCGACTGGGATGATTTCTCAAAACCGCTTGTCGAAGGTATCTCACTGATCGGCGACAAATGGGTCGGAATCCCGTTCGACATTCCGATCTTCACCTTCATGTACCGCAGGGACATTCTGGAAAAGCACGGTATCGCCGTCCCGAAAACCTATGACGAATTCTCAGCTGCCGTAAAACAGATAACCGCAGCCGAGAAGGAAAACGGCATCTTCGGCACCGGCCTTCAGGCAAAATCAGGCCACTACTCGCTGGAATGTGACTGGACACAGGCTGTGTGGGGTCATGGCGGCTCCATCTTCCGCGAGGACGGTACGTTCTCGGGCAATGATGCTGAAGGCGTTGCTGGGCTGAAATGGTATCAGGACCTGATTGCCAACGCCCCCGCCAGTTCGCTTGAATCGACCTGGGACGGCCAGTGGCAGATGATGCATTCCGGACAGGTTGCCATGGTTCAGTCCTGGGATGAATTCTTCCCCGGCATGGATGGCGATGATAGCCCGGTGAAAGGCCTTTGGGAAATGACCGTGCCATTGCAGGGTCCGCATTCCCTAAGATCGCGCGATGCCGCCGGCTTCGGCGAAATCCCCGATTGGGGTCACCAGGGGGGGTCTTCGATTGCATTGTCACGCTATTCGAAGAACATCGACGCCGCATGGCTGTTCCTGCAATGGGCCTGCTCGAAGGATATCATGACCCGCTGCACGCTGGTGGGTGGCTTTGCGCCTATGCGCAACTCCTCCTTCGCCGATCCTCGCGTCAAGGCCAAGGCGGTTGTCGGTGCCGGCACAACCCGTCATCTGGACGTCGTTTTGGAAACGATCGAAAACCACATCGCTTCCGAGCCGGACATGCCGATCTGGGCAGGGCTTTCCACCAACGAAATTCCGACCGAACTGGGCAAACTGCTCACCGGCCAGGAATATGGTGGCGACGCCAAGGCCTGCATGGATCAGGTTGCCAAGCTGGTTGACACCGCCGTGGCTGACGCTGGCCTTCGCTAGAATTCCGCTTCTTACCAAATTGCCACCCGGCACTGTCCGGGTGGCAATCAAGTTTTTCAACAGGGCTCAGATCGCCGCGGAGCAGCCACTTGGAAAAAGACCTCGTATTGGGCATCGATTCATCCACCTCCGCCACCAAGGCAACCGCCTGGACGAGGGATGGAACGCTTGTGGCCGAAGGCCGCAAGGCAATTCCGCTTTCCAATCCACAACCTGGATATTTCGAACAAAACACCGGCGACTGGTGGGCATCGACCGTCACCGCACTCAAAGAACTTTTTGAAACCATTGATCCCGGGCGCATTGCCGCGATCTCGATTTCAAACCAGCGCGAAACCTTCGCGCTATTCGACGAAGACGCAAACCCCGTACGAATGGGCATTGTCTGGCTGGATGGGCGGGGTTCCAAACAGGTGGACGCCTTGGCGCAAAAGGTTGGCAGCGACCGGATACGAGAAATCTGCGGCAAGCCCGTCGACCCGCTGGTTCCGATCAACCGCATGATCTGGCTGCGCGAAAACGAGCCTGAAAACTTCGCCAGAGCTGCCCATTACAGCGACGTGCACTGTTACCTGACATACAAATTGACCGGCAATTGGATCACATCAACCGCCTCGGCAGACCCATCGGGAATGCTGGACATCGCGTCTGGAAGATGGTCGGATGAACTGTTGGCCGCAGCCGAAATTCCAAAGGCGCTGATGCCGGCACTTGCCACGCCTGGATCGTTGACCGGGCATGTCGACGCCAAAGCGGCCGAAGAAACGGGACTGATGGAAAATACGCCGGTGATCGCCGGTGGTGGTGATGGCCAGTGCGCTGCCTGCGGGGCAGGCGTGGCAGGACCGTCAAACGCCTATATGAACCTGGGCACGGCGCTTGTCTCCGGGGTCTATTCTCCGATTTACCGCCACGATCAGGCCTTCCGCACCGAAACCGCTATTTCAGACAGCGGCTTTATTCTCGAAACCGTCTTGAAATCAGGAACCTTTCTGATCGACTGGTTTGCACGGGAGATTGGTGGCGTCGAGGGTGAAGACAGGGCTGCCTTCTTAAAACAGATTGAAAAGGAGGCCGAAGCCGCCCCCATTGGCGCCGGCGGCATCGTTATTCTCCCGTTTTGGGAGGGATCGATGACGCCGCATTGGGATGCAAACGCCCGCGGCATAATTGCCGGCTTAAGCGGTTCAAGCAAACGCGGCGATATCTATCGCGCATTGCTGGAAGGCCTGGCGCTCGACCAGGCTTTCGCGCTGGAAAAAGCCATGCAGACGATGAACGGCGAAATATCGAAAATCATCGCCATTGGTGGCGGAACGGCATCACAGCTCTTGCTTCAGATCATCGCCGATTCGATCAACGTGCCAGTCTACCGGGCCGAAGTTGCGGAAGCCTCTGCCCTTGGCGCGGCCATGTGCGCCGCCAAGGGTGCCGGCTGGTACGCCACACTACACGAGGCATCGGGCGCGATGTCGCAAAAAAACCTGTCGGTCACAAAACCAATCGAAAAAAATGTTCGCCGTTACGCCGAATTGCGCACCGTTTATGACGCGCTATGGCCCAGCATCGCCGACTGGAACCGGCGGCTGCGCTCCTTTGCAGACAAGGACTAACGGCAATGGTCATGTCGGATATAAGCGCGCGAAGGCCGCATGGTGAGATGAAGCCCCTCGAACACCTTTCCGTCGAGACCTGTCGCAACCTGACCGGCCTTCTGACTGATATCGACGACACGATTACCACCGATGGCCAATTGCCGGCATCCGCCTATGCGATGCTGGAACGGTTGTCCGATGCCGGCCTTCTCGTCATTCCCATAACCGGCAGGCCCGCAGGCTGGTGTGATATGATCGCCCGGTTCTGGCCGGTGGCCGGAATTGTCGGCGAAAATGGCGCGCTTGCGTTTCGCTATGACCGGAAACTGAAAAAAATGTTTCGCTTTCATGCGGTAGACGAACAAAGGCGGGAAGAAAACCGGCAAAAGCTGAACAGGCTGGCAAAGACCATTCTTGCAGATGTGCCGGGCTCAGCGCTTGCCTCTGACCAGCACTATCGCGAAGCCGATCTCGCCATTGATTTTTGTGAGGATGTGCCGGCGCTGCCGGACAGTGATGTTCAACGTATCGTCGATCATTTTCTAAACGTTGGTGCAACGGCAAAAGTGTCATCCATCCACGTCAATGGCTGGTTCGGAGACTGGGACAAGTTGACGATGTCGAAGAAGTTTTTTGCTTCCGAGTTCGATATCGATCTTGCAGCAGACAGGGATCGCTTCGTCTATTGCGGGGATAGTCCCAATGATGCACCCATGTTTGAATTTTTTCCCAATGCCTGCGGCGTTGCCAATGTCGCCGATTTCTCCGGGAAAATGGATGCCCTTCCCGCCTATATCGCCAGTTCCCGCGGGGCAGAAGGATTTACCGAAATCGGCA
This sequence comes from Rhizobiaceae bacterium, assembly GCA_963669455.1. Taxonomy (GTDB): domain Bacteria; phylum Pseudomonadota; class Alphaproteobacteria; order Rhizobiales; family Rhizobiaceae; genus JAWKWH01. Next base: position 1,381,090 of record OY770026.1, on the reverse strand, counting down.
ACCGGATCCTGACCGCACGATCCGCCGGAACAAACAATTAGTCAGCAAGGTTTCATCAGAAAATGGCTTCAGTCACAATCGACAACATCAAAAAGAAATATGGCGAGCTGGAAGTTCTGCACGGCATTGATCTGGATATCAAGGATGGTCAGTTCGTCGTCCTGCTTGGGCCCTCCGGCTGCGGCAAATCCACCCTGCTTAGAATGCTGGCCGGTCTTGAAAATATCACATCCGGCCAAATTTCGATCAGCGACCACGTCGTAAACAATGTCCATCCCAAAGACCGCAACATCGCCATGGTGTTTCAAAATTATGCCCTTTACGCGCATATGTCGGTTCGCGAGAACATGGCGTTTTCGATGCGGCTGAAGAAAATTGACAACGCGACGGTCGAAGAACGGGTCAATTGGGCCGCAGGCGTATTGTCGCTCGAACCATATCTCGACCGGCGGCCAAAGGAACTGTCCGGCGGGCAAAGACAGCGCGTCGCCATGGGCCGCGCGATCGTGCGCAATCCCGATGTCTTCCTGTTCGATGAACCGCTGTCTAATCTCGATGCGAAATTGCGCGTCCAGATGCGCACCGAAATCAAGGATCTGCATCAAAAACTGAAGACCACGACAGTCTACGTGACCCATGACCAGATTGAAGCCATGACCATGGCCGACATTATCGTTGTCATGCGCGACGGCGTAATCGAGCAGATCGGAAGTCCGCTGGAAATATATGACAACCCGACTGACTTGTTCGTCGCCCAGTTCATCGGCTCACCAAAGATGAATATTATCGAGGGCGTGGTGGCTGAAAAGTCTGCCAAGAAATGGGTTGAAAGCCGTGGCACATATCTGCCCATGCCGCAGGATTTGGATGTTGCAGCCGGACACCGGGTTCTCTATGGCGTCCGCCCCGAACACCTCCAGCCATCGCTTGATGGCGAAGGGCTCGACGCTGTCGTCAAAGTCGTCGAACCCACCGGCCCGGAAATACACCTCTATACGGAGTTGAACGGACAGGAGATTTGCGCGGTATCGCGCGAGCGCCTCGACTGGCAACCGCAGGCAAACATCAAACTACAACCGATTACCGACCACGTTCACCTGTTTGATGCAGGTTCAAAGGAATCGCTACGCGGCAAGTAAATTCTCTTTGCCAAAATCAGGCGGCCAGTTCTGATATCGCCGTCCTCATCCAGCGGTTCAGAGCCCTGACCTCCTGCTCATTCAGCAAAAGCCCCAATTTGCTGCGGCGCCAGACCACATCATCTGCCGAACGGGCATATTCCTTGGTCATCAACCAGCGCACTTCACGTTCCGTAAGTGTGGCGCCGAACCATTTGCCCAGATCGGATTTTGCCGTCGCCTGCCCCAGCACCCTGGAGGCTTCCGTGCCGTAGGCTTTCACCAGCCTGGTTGCCCAGTCATGGGAAAGGAATTCATATTTTTGCAGCAAGGCTTCCACAAGCTGCGAAACACCGTCGACCGGAAAATCTCCGCCGGGAAGAGCTATCCCCGCAGTCCATTTTTCAGACCCGCTTGGAAAATACGCACTCAGCTTTTCCAGCGCCTCTTCCGCCAAAACACGGTAGGTGGTGATTTTGCCACCGAAAACACTCAGCAACGGCGTGTTGGCGCCCTCATCAAGGTCAAGAACATAATCCCTGGTCGCCGCCGAAGCGGAATTTCTGCCATCATCATAGAGCGGCCGCACCCCGGAATAGGTCCAGACAATATCTTCCCTGGCAATGGTCTTCTTAAAGTACTGGTTGGCGAAGTTCAGCAGATAGTCCGCTTCATTGTCGGTACAAACAGGCTTTTCACCGAGGTCTGCATGATCAACATCCGTTGTACCGATGAGCGTGAACCGTTCTTCGTAGGGAATAGCGAAGATGATGCGGCCATCCAACCCCTGGAAAAAATAGCATTTGTCATGTTCGAAAAGCCGCTCGGTCACAATATGGCTGCCGCGAACGAGACGGACATTTTTCTTCGAGCTCAACTGCAACTGGTTTTCGATCACATCACCAGCCCAGGGCCCGGCAGCGTTCACCAGAACCCTCGCCCTTACCGTTCTTTTGCGTTTTGTATCGGCATCAGCGAGCACCAGCTCCCACAGGCCATCGGCCCTGGCCGCCGACACAAGCTTTGTCCGCACAAAGATATCCGCACCCCGCTCTTTCGCGTCACGCGCGTTCGCCGCAACGAGCCTGGAATCGTCCACCCAGCAGTCCGAATATTCATAAGCCCATTCGAATTTATCTTTTAATGGCAAGCCTTCCGGAGTGTTTTTTAAGCTGATAGTTTTAGTTGCGGGAAGGATCTCCCTTCCGCCAAGGTGGTCATATAAAAACAACCCGAAGCGAATAAGCCAGGCCGGCCGCCGGCCTTTGAACCACGGCGCAACCATGGCCAAAAGTCGCGACGCCGGTGTTGAACCCTCAAAGCGCATATCGGCGTGATAGGGAAGAACAAACCGCATCGGCCAGGAAATATGCGGCATGGCCTTGAGCAACACTTCGCGCTCCTGAAGCGCATGCCGCACCAGTTTGATGTCGAAATATTCCAGATAACGCAAACCGCCATGAAACATCTTTGTCGATGCCGACGACGTCGCGCTGCCCAGATCATTCATCTCAGCCAGCGCGACGGAGAGGTTTCTCCCGGCTGCATCCCGGGCGATACCGCATCCGTTTATTCCGCCCCCGACGACAAACACATCATAGGGTTTTTTGGCGGTTTTGTTCGCCATTTAACAACTCCGCTGAGATCCTGCGAACCGGGCACGAATAGCGTCTCCGGCGCGCGCGTAGAGTATAAATGCCAATCCTATGCGGCAGTCTTCAACTCATTGTAAAGCTCAAACGCCCGAGACGGTTTTTCCATCTCATGCACAACACGCCCGACCGCCTGGATCATGGCCACGGGATCATCGGCCTGAAAAATATTACGCCCCATGTCGACACCGGCTGCACCCTGGTCGATTGCCTTGTAGGCCATCTCAAGAGCATCCAGTTCGGGTAGCTTCTTTCCACCGGCAATGACAATGGGAACAGGACATGCGGCACAGATACGTTCAAAGCCTTCCTCGACGAAATAGCTTTTCACGTAATGTGAGCCGATTTCCGCGGCAATACGCGTCGCCAGCCCGAAATAACGGGCATCACGCACCATGTCTTTGCCGACACCCGTGACAGCCAGCGTAGGAATGCCGTAGCGTTGGCCGGTATCGATCAGGTTGATGATATTCTTGATCGATTTGTGCTCGAATTCAGAGCCGATATAAACCTGCGCCGCCATCGCACAGACACCCATGCGGATAGCATCTTCGATATCGACAGCAACCGTTTCATTTTCAAGTTCCCGCAAAACGGAATTGCCGCCGGATGCGCGCATGACCACCGGTTTTGTCACCGTCGGCGGTATCATCGAGCGCAGGACACCACGGGTGCACATCAAAACGTCCGCATGTTCGACCAGCGGCAGAATATTCAGGTCAATCCGCTCAAGCCCACTCGTCGGTCCCTGGAAATATCCGTGATCGAAAGCGAGCATCACGGTGCGGCCGGTCTTGGGGCTGAAAATGCGGCTCATACGGTTTTTAAGGCCCCAATCGTAGTGAGCATTGCCTTTGACAATGAACCCCTGCTTGTCCTGCGGCGTCCCCAGTCCAAAATCCTTGCCGTCTTTGATGTCATCAACATCTGCCATTGATTAAGTCTCCCTGCTTTCAAGACGCGTTCGGTTAAAACACCGGGACCGGCGTCACATGTAACTGTTTAAGGTTTGAAACGCCTTGGCACGATCAGGCGCGCCCATGATCGCGCTTCCGCTAACGACAATGTCCGGCCGCACCGATGCGATGTCAGGCATGGTCCGTTGCGTCACGCCGCCATCAAACGCGACCAGACTGTCTGGAAATTGGCTCCTGATCGTTTCAACACGACGGCAGGCCTGGGCTATGTTCGCCGGTGTTCTGTCACGGGGATCAAGCGCGAGGACAAGAATCAGATCAGGTTTTTTCGCCAAAACATGCCCGGCATCTTCCAGCGAGGTTCCGAGCATCAGCGACACCCCGGCCAACACCTCCCGGCAGGCCTTCGTTGCTGCAAGCCTGGTTTCATCAATCGCAGTCGCCGCGTCGTTCGCTTCCGCGTGCACGGAAATAATATCGGCCCCAGCGGCAACATAATCGGCTACATGGCTGGCCGGATTCTGCACCATCAGGTGGATATCCTTGACCATGTTGCAGTCAATCGCTTTTACGAAGCCGGCTCCCCCGGTCATCTGCGGGACGAAAAATCCATCCATGATGTCGAAATGAAGCATCCCGCAACCCAGACGTTCCACATCATCGGCTACCTGGGACAAGCTGCCGAGATCACCTGCAAATACACCCAGACTGATTCCCCGGCAGCGTTCGCGAAGTTTCATAATTGCCCGTTCCCGGATCGTTGAATGAAGCAGCCGTCATGGCTCGGATACGTGTGAAAAGCCTACGGCATTGTTTTGCAAATGTCTACTTCATATTTGCATTTGTAACTACCATTTGATATTGACACCAGATAGACAACAGCCCTGCAATCCGTTTCAAAGCAGGATTGTCGGACTTAAACCACGAGACAAAGAAAAGGGTCGCAAAATGGCGTCTGAACTGGATTCCCGCAAAGACATCATTGAGGCATGTCTGGAAATGAATGCCTCTGGATTAAACCAGGGAACGTCCGGAAACATTTCCATGCAGCATCAAGACAGGATGCTGATTTCCCCTTCTGCCACGCCATACAAAAAACTGACGCCCGATATGATTGTCTCGCTTGACCTGACCGGTGATATGCCGACGACCTGGGAGGGATCGCTGAAACCGTCAACCGAATGGCGTTTTCACTGGCTGTCGATGAAACATCGTGACGATGTGACCGCGGTGGTCCATGCCCATCCGACATATTGTGTAGCGCTTGCAATTCTCCGCAAATCGATCCCGTCCTGCCATTATATGATCGCCGCTTTCGGCGGGATGGATGTTCCATGCTCGAAATATGCGACCTTTGGATCGCCGGAACTGGCCGCCTACGTGATGGAGGCTCTGGAAGGCCGAAGCGCCTGTTTGATGGCCAATCACGGAATGGTTGCGACCGGCACCGGCATGGAACAGGCCATGTGGCGAGCCATCGAACTGGAAGCGATTGCCAGACAATACTATCTGGCGCTTCAGCTCGGTGAACCCGTCCTGCTCAATGAGAAAGAAATCGACGACACCATGGAAATGTTTGCCGGATACGGTGTTCAGGCAGACCAGTGACCGGGCAAGCAGCTATCAGGAATGGTCATCCAGTCTAGAGCGTGTCTTGTTTAAATGGGATCAGTTTGATGGAGAGGATTTTTTGCGGCAGTTAGGAAAACACCGGAGTGCGATCAGACGATCGTGCGAGGATTTTGACGACACTGTCCGTGAAAAAGACCTCCAAGCAGGTGAGGTCAAGATTTTGGAGAAAATAACAAACCCAAATCATTTGACCTTGGTTCTTTGCGCCCTGGATGTCGTCGCGCGAAGCTAACGGGTGTGCACCCGCGTCGCGTCACGCTCCTAACCAGGACACAAATACCCTGCGCTCAAACGATTCCATTTAAACAAGACATGCTCTAGCTTCATTGACAGATTTGCCCCCGCCGGGTTTGGTCAACGTGTAGGTTAGAGCAGCTGATTGTGAAACCACCGCCCCATGGCGGACAACCGCCAGACGATGAGCCCTCAATCGGATTGCCTCAATCTTGTCCCTCGCTTGCAGCACCACGAAGTTGGCATCGCACCCTTGCGCAACGCCATATGCTTCGAGCCCCATGATCCTGGCCGAATTCTGCGTTACGGCATCAAAACACCACTCCATATCCGCCCGGCTTGACAACTGGCCGACATGGAGCCCCATGAAGGCAACGTCCAGCATGTCGGCCTTGCCCAGTGAGTACCAGGGATCCATCATGCAATCCGATCCGAACCCAACCGTGATCCCCGCATCCCGCAATTCGCGCACGCGGGTCTGGCCCCGCCGCTTTGGATAGCTGTCATGGCGGCCTTGCAGCATGATGTTGATCAACGGGTTCGGGATCGCATGAACCCCGGCTTCTGCAATCAGCGGGATCAGCTTGGACACATAGTAATTGTCCATCGAATGCATGGATGTCAGATGCGACCCGGCCACGCGCCCGCAAAGCCCAAGCCGCTGGGTCTCATAGGCCAGAACCTCGATGTGGCGGCTATGGGGATCGTCGCTTTCGTCGCAATGCATATCCACCATCAATCCGCGCTCGGCTGCCATTTCACACAATAGCCGGACGCTTTGCGCGCCATCGGCCATGGTCCGTTCGAAATGCGGAATACCACCAACCACATCTACGCCCATATCGAGTGCGCGCACCGTGTTTTCCATTGCAGACGGATCGCGCAGCACGCCGTCTTGCGGGAACGCAACCAGTTGCAGATCAAGGAGCCCCTTGACCTTCTCGCGCACCTCCAAGAGCGCCTGCACACCTTTCAATTCGTCATCGCAGGTATCAACATGACTGCGGATAGCGCCAATGCCCTTGGCCACTGCCAGGTCACAATAGCGCAGCGCCCGTTCGACGATATCCTCGATAGACTGAACCGGTTTCAGTTCTCCCCAAAGCGCAATTCCCTCCAAAAGCGTGCCCGAGACATTCATTCGCGGCGTGCCCAATGACAGGGTCGCGTCCATATGGAAATGCGGGTCGATAAAGGGCGGCGAGACCAGATAGCCCTCGGCGTCAAAAACCTCGCCCGCTTGTGCGGTGATGCCGGCTTCGATGGCTGCTATCTTTCCGTCCTTGCAGGCAATATCGATGCCGGATCGTCCGTCGGTCAGCGTGGCGTTTTTGACGATCATATCGAACATGGATGGCCTCCTACCGGTTCGATTTCAACATTATTATCCCGTCACCGGCAAGTGTTGGAATCATCAGGAGCACTATCGCTGTCCCTTGAACCAGGGGGTCAGCAATGCGCGCGGATAATCGGCACTGCGGGCCGCAATAACAAGAGCGATGATCGACAGGATATATGGCGCCATTAAGAAAACCTGCCCTGGCACCAATGCGCCCATTTCGGTTTGAAGACGCACTTGCAATGCGTCGAAAGCGCCAAACAAAAGCGCGCCGAACAAGGCCTTTCCGGGTCGCCAGCTGGCAAAGATCACCAGCGCAATACACACCCAGCCACGCCCATTGACCATTCCAAAGAAAAAAGCGTCAAAGGCCGACATGGTCAGGAACGCCCCGCCAAGCGCCATCAGGGCAGACCCCGCGACAATAGCCCCCATACGCAGACCATAGACGGAAAGCCCTTGTGCATCGACGCTATCGGGATTGTCACCCACCGCCTTAATGGCCACGCCAAGTGCCGTGCGGTTCATCACGAACCAGACCAGCGCCACCATCACAAGCGCAAGCCACGTCAGCGCAGTCTGCTGAAACAGAACCGTACCCAAAAACGGCAGATCCGAGAGTATTGGAATATCCAGGGGTTGAAACGGTTCGATCCTCGGCGGTGACGAAACATTTGGCAGGGCCGTCCGGTAGGAGAAATAGCTGGCCGACGTGGCAAACAAAGTAATGCCCAGACCGGAGACATGTTGCGACAACCCGAGGGGCACGGTCAAAACAGCATGTAAAAGCCCGAAAAAACCTCCCGCCAGGGCAGCCATCAACACGCCGCCCCAAAGGCCAGCACCCAACCACACGGCCATCCAGCCGCACATGGCTCCCACAACGAAAATGCCCTCAATACCAAGGTTCAATACACCCGCACGCTCGCAGATCAGCGCGCCCAGAACACCGAAGATCAAAGGGGTCGCGATGCGCAATGAAGCCGCCCAGAAACTGTCGCTGAGCAAGATATTGAAAATATCCATCATGATGTGACCTTCCCGGTATCCGCACGAATGATGCGATATTTGGCAATGAAACCTCCGACCAGGACGCACAATAGCGACATGGATACGACCAGATCGGCCAGAAAGGACGACACACCCATGGCGCGGCTCATACTGTCAGCGCCGACAAAGACCGATGCGATAAACAGCGCGGCAACCACAACGCCGATGGGCGAAAGACCCGCAAGCATGGCGACAACGATGCCGGTATAGCCGAAGCCCGGCGAGAGATCGGCGGTCAGATACCCTTTCAGCCCCGCCACCTCGCTGACACCAGCCAACCCGGCCAGGCCACCCGAGATAAGGGCGACACCAAAGAGCGAACGGTTTACTTTGATCCCCGCATGGCGCGCGGCAGCGGCATTTTCACCGACCGCGCGCAATTTGAAGCCCCAGACCGAGCGCCCAAGCATGAATTGGGCAACGCCCGCAGCAACAAGCGCAATAATCAGACCCGAGTGCACGCGCATCCGCTCTATTAACGGCGGCAGCATTCCCTGTTCCAACACCGGTGCTGATTGTGGCCAGCCAAGGCCCATCGGGTCCTGCAGCGGGCCTTCCAGCATCATTTGCAGGAAAATCAGGATGATGAAATTCAAAAGCAGCGTCGTCACCACTTCATCTGCGCCGAACCGGGTTTTAAGATAGGTCGGGGCAGCCATACCGGCAGCTCCGGCAGCAGCACCAAGAAGGATGATCAGGGGCATCAAAACGATACCTGAAACATCAAAGACGCCCGAGCCGATCGCGACAGCGGCCATAGCACCTAGGTAAAGTTGGCCCTCGGCCCCGATGTTCCAAAGTTTTGCCCGAAACGCCAATGCAGCGGCAAGGCCGGTAAATATCAAAGGTGTCGCACGGGTCAGCATTTCGGAAACGGCAAAGACCGAACCGAAGACGCCCTTGACCATCTCACCATAGGCCGTAATCGGATTGGCCCCGGCCGCCATGAGTGGAATGGCCGCCAGTGCTAGCGATATGACCGCCGACAGGATCGGGATACCAAATGCGAAAGCACGCGATGTGCTGTTCCTGGCCTCGATCCGGATCACGCCGCTTCCCCTGCCATCATCAGCCCGATTTGCTCGCGATCGTGGCTTTCGGTTTTAACGAGATGGCCATCGCGAATGACGACGATTCGGTCTGCAAGCCCGAGGATTTCGTCCAGATCTTCGGAGATAAGGACCACACCGGCCCCCCGTTTACGGGCTTCCAGAAGGCGGCGTCCGACCTCGGCGGCGGCTCCCATATCCAGCCCGCGGGTCGGTTGGTTGGCAAGGATCAGCCTCGGCGAACGTTCAAAGACACGCGCCAGGATCAGTTTCTGGATATTACCGCCCGACAAAAGCCGTGACGGCGCTGTCACGCCGGGACCGCGCACGTCATAGTCCTTGACCAGCTTCTCGGCATTGGCCTGGATCGCATCGCGTCTAAGCAGGCCATTTGCCTGAACATCCGGATCATTCAGCCGCTCAATCACCATGTTTTCCGCCACGCTCATGGCTCCCACGATCCCTTCGCGATGGCGGTCTTCCGGTATGCGCCCGACGCCCGCTGAAACCATGGCTTGCGGGGTTGGTTTAGAAACATCATTGTCGGCCACATGGATCGTGCCCGCCGTCGGCACCGCCAATCCCGAGATCACCTGTGCCAGTGCATTTTGCCCGTTGCCGGAGATCCCCGCGACCCCAAGGATTTCGTGCGCACGAACCTCAAGATCGACGAGCTGCAGACTATCGCGCTTCGATCGTCCGGCAACCGAGATGCCGCTTAACTGCAGCACAGGCTCACCTGCTGCCATCTCGGCCCGGTTTATCTTGGGCGTATCCGCGCCCACCATCATTCGGGCAATAGCCTTTTCGTCGGCCTCTAAGGTCGCCATTTCGCCAACCTTCACCCCATGGCGCAAAACGGCAATACGGTCGGAAAAGGCCAGGACTTCGCGCAGTTTATGAGAAATGAAAATGACTGAAAGACCTTCCTTCGTCATGGTCTTGATATTTTCAAACAGCGTATCTGCTTCCTGCGGCGTCAAAACCGCCGTGGGTTCGTCCAGCACCAGAATGCGGGCGTCTCGGTAAAGTGCTTTCAGGATTTCAACCCGCTGCCGTTCACCCACCGACAATCGGCCCACAGGTGTTGTGAGCGGCGCTTTCAGGCCGCTTTTTTCAATAATACCTTCTATTTTCCGGCGTGCCGATTGGCGATCACGCCGCAGCGCCAGCAAAGGTTCAGAGCCAAGCGTGATATTGTCCAGGGCGCTGATGTTCTCGGCCAAGGTGAAATGCTGGTGCACCATGCCAATACCAGCAGACAACGCGGCCTGCGGGTGGCCAAGTTGCAAAGGCTGCATGTGGCCTGCCCCATCAACCACATCAATCGTGCCAGCATCGGGCAGATAATGGCCAAAGAGCATATTCATCAGTGTGGTTTTGCCTGCGCCGTTTTCACCCAGCAGCGCCAGCACTTCACCGCGCGCAAGGGTCAAGCTGACATCATCATTGGCAACGACTGAGCCGAACTGCTTGGAAAGCCCATTCAGGCTGAGAACTGTTTCTGTCATGGAGAAAAGCGGCTGGCGCGAACGCCAGCCAAATGATCATTAATTGTCGGACACGGGGCGGGCGTCATTTACGTTGACCCTGAACAGGCCATTCAAGATTTCCCCCTCACGGTCCTTGACGGATTTCACCACGTCGGCAGAGACCAGGCTTTCGTCCATAACCAGCGATCCGCCGCCATAGGCCATGAAGCTGTACTGACCATAATCAGCGGCTTCAAAGCTGCCACCAGCCACGTTTGCAATGGCTTTATCAATCGTCGCTTCCATGTGCCAAAGGGCCGATGCCATGATCGTTCCAGGATAATCGCCCGAAGTATCAATAACATTGCCGATGGCTTTGACACCACGCTCGACAGCCGCGTCGGACACACCAAAGCGCTCGGCATACATGATGTCGGCGCCCGCATCCATCATGGCGAATGCGCTTTCCTTGGCCTTCGGCGGGTCGTACCAGCTATCGATAAAGTTCACGATGAATTTCACGTCCGGATTGGTTTCGCGTGCGCCATCCATGAAGGCGTGCATCAGACGGTTCACCTCGGGGATTGCGTATCCACCGACCATCCCGATCACATTGGATTTGGTTGCAGCGCCTGCGACCATACCTGACAGATAGGAAGGTTCATGGATCCAATTGTCGAAAACCGAGAAATTGGGTGCAACAGGGCCAAAAGACGAGCCCATCAAAAACGCCGTATCCGGATAGTCTTTGGCAACCTTGCGCGCCGCGCGCTCAAGCCCGAAGACCTCGCCCACGATCAATTGCATTCCCTGCTCGGCATACTCACGCATAACGCGTTCGTAGTCGGTATTCGCAACATTTTCCGAAAATGTATACTCGATTTCGCCGCGTTCTGCCGCCGTGTTCAGCGCCTTGTGAATACGACTGATCCACTGCTGTTCCACCGGCAATGTGTAAATCGCGGCCACTTTGATTTTTTCCGCCGCTACAGCACCAGCGGCAAACAGCGTTGACATCGCAAATAGCGTTGCAAGCAACACCCCGCGTATCATAGATATTGTCTTCATTGTCTAACCCTCCTTGAATTTCGGCACCAGTGCATTTTTTTACCATTCAGTCAACTTTCAAATTGTCGCTCTCACCAGACGGTTCCTTGATGCCCCCGGCTTTAAGATGGCAAAACATGCCAACTGCCGGCATTGGCGGGCTTGGCCGCGCAACCTGATCGAATTCTTGATCCATTCGATGCTCAGGCGCCACAAGACGCAGCCCACACAGGGCAGACGTGCAAACATATTGCCCAACGGCGATATGCTGTTCAGCTTTACCGCGATCGAAGTCTATGCGGGCGCTGCGGCTCATACCGGAAAAAAGAATATGAAAATCAGAAGCTTGTCATGCGAAACAAATCGAATGGTGGGCCCGGCAGGACTCGAACCTGCGACCAGACCGTTATGAGCGGCCGGCTCTAACCAACTGAGCTACAGGCCCACGCTGCGCGTGAATAAGCCGTTTTGTTTTGCCTTACAAGCCTCTCTGCCGCAATCACCCCACATTCAGTGCTATCTTCCAAAACAGGCTTGTAACGGGAACACTGCAATGAAATGCAATAGTCAATATCTTATCATCATGGCGGCTGCGGTAAGTGCCAGTCTTTGGACATCAAAGCCTGCGCTAGCCGACGATCGTCCACCGCCGCAAATTGCTGTCATCGGTGAAGGAGAAACAGCCATTGCGCCGGATATGGCCGTGATCGGTCTGGCTGTCGCCAGCGAAGAAAAAACCGCCCGCGCCGCCCTTGACGCCAACAATGAGGCAATGGCCGCGGTGCTGGCATCGCTGCGGGAAATGGGGATTGCAGACAAGGATTTGCAGACCTCAAACTTCTCCATCGCACCGGTCTACGTGTATCCCAAAAGGAAATCGGAGGAGCAAAAACCGAAAATCGTCGGCTACCGGGTCAACAACGCATTGACCGTCCGCGTACGCGATCTGGCAAAGCTGGGTGCGATCATCGACCGCTCCGTCACGCTTGGTGTCAACCAGGGCGGCAATATCAGCTTCACCAATGACGACCCCTCTGCCGCCATTGCCGAGGCGCGAAAAAATGCCGTCGCCGATGCCATGGCCCGCGCAAGAACACTGACCGAAGCGGCCGGGATCGGTCTCGGTAATATCCTGACAATTTCAGAAAATTCATTCAGCCCGCGCCCCATGCCAATGGCAAGGGCGGAAATGCGCATGGCCGCCGACGCGGTACCGGTCGCGACTGGCGAAAACACCTACCGGGTGCAGGTCAACATGACGTTTGAACTGGATCAATAGAGCCGGACAGGCAAAACCCCGCGGACGCCCGCGGGGTTTTCGCCACTCTGCCAGGCATGCCCGGCCAAAAAGCAATCAGTAGCGGATTACCGGGCAACCGGGAGCGCGTGAAAACACGATGCGAACGCGGTGTCCGCGTGAGCGGCCCTTAATCTTGATGACATTCTGGTTGGCACGGCGGACACGCGGATTGTTGACACCCATGCGGTAGGCCTTGTTCAAGGCGCGCTTGACGGAGCACCGGCGCACCACACCATGGCGCTTTTTCCAGCGCTTGCCGTGTCCCCAATGTGGGTTGTGACGGCGATCTCTGCGCCAATGCGAATGGCCGTTACTGCCACCAAAATAAAATTCAATCCCAACGCCATTACCGCTATTGTGGCGGCGATGCGCATCCGCCGTGACCGGTATGGTGGCCAGAACACCGATACTCAGCATTGCGGTAATCGCTATTTTCTTTACCTTGCTAAACATGACTTTGCCTCCAGGGCTGTTTGAATGATTTGCCGGAGCAATATTTGAAAACTCGCATGTCAGCCCTGAACCCGAAGCGAACCTGACGTTCATCTGGCGTTCATCAAGGCTCGTCATCCAGCATATGCTGAAGATAGTCAGCCTCATCGGCCAGATCGGTTTCAAGCCCGGTAAGCCGGCCGCGCATCGAGTTGCCGGATGTGTGCACCGTTTCCGCATCGCCCGACACCAGCGGATGCCACCAGGCAAGATCGCGCTTCTCGCCGACCAGCCGGTAGGCGCAGCTCGCCGGCAGCCAGGCGATAGCGCCGACATTTTCCGGCGTCAGCCGGACACAATCCAAAACCTCGCGCTGCCGGTTTTCGTAGTCGATACATCTGCACGTGCCCTCGTCGAACAGCCGGCAGCCAACCGATGTCCAGTGGATTTCTCCCGTATCGGCATCTTCCAGCTTGGCAAGACAGCACTTGCCGCAGCCATCGCACAGACTTTCCCACTCCGCCTCGCTCATCTCTGAAAGCGGCTTTGTTTTCCAAAACGGTTTTTCCATCAGCCCTTCTTTGCCCGCAACGGTGCTGCCGTCAAACCCGCTAGTGGTTCGATTCCAACATTTGCACCCCACTTGCCGCACGCTCATCAGCAAATGTTGGAATCATAAGAACCACTAGAAATCAATATCAGGCTAGTGGTCTTTATGTTCGAAACGCTTGCTAATGGCGTTGGCTAGTAACCGGATGCAAGCGTTTCGAACAGGCCACTAGCGTTACGCGACCCGCAATCACAGGTCCGCGCCTTTGCACCCGCACAAAAACTGCAGTGAAAAACCCTGTTTTTTCAGCTAGTTATTGCAAGGTTCGGAATCAGGCTTTTAACCAGTTGATTCTTTACCTGACGCCCTCACTGTCGGTGTTGCCGGCAGAGGGAGGTGCGCTAAAAGCATCACCGCCGGTAGATCCTCGGGACAAGCCCGAGGATGACGGTCTCGAGGCCGGAGGATGACATAGTCGAGGCCTGTGGATGACATAATCGAGGCCCGAAGATGACGGGCTCATGATTACAGCCCAAAATCCTCTCGCATATTATCTGGATGAGCGGAATCCCAGGGACGTCATCCCCGGGCTTGTCCCGGGGATCTACCGGCCTATGCATCATCCCCTTCTATAGACATTGCCGACAGAAAGGGGGCTAATAGGCAAATTCAACCTCAAAAGCACCCGCCTCCCCCTTGAGGGGAGGCAAGCGAAACCGAGCCTGCGACGGTTGAGCGGGTGGGGGTAACAAGGGCGCTCAATACCGGCAATTGTCCAAAATCCGGCGTGAAAACTGTTCTCGATCCAATGCCCCCACCCGGATCGGCTTCGGCATGCCTCGCCTCTCCTCAGGGTCGAGCCGCGTGTCTCGACCCGTCCTACGGACCCCCTTGCAGGCGAGATTTCGGCAACGCCGACAGAGGGGGGCGCTAAAAGCATCACCGCCGGTAGATCCTCGGGACAAGCCCGAGGATGACGGTCTCGAGGCCGGGGGATGACGGGCTCATGATTACAGCCCAAAATCCTCTCGCATATTATCTGGATGAGCGGAATCCCAGGGACCTCATCCCAAAAACGTCATCCCCGGGCTTGTCCCGAGGATCTACCGGCCTATGCATCATCCCTCCTCTGTTACTTCGTGACATCTCCGCCTTGAAGGGGGGAGATGTCGGCAACGCCGGCAGGGGGGGCAAAAAGGGAGGCGGCTTCTGCCACCCGAGCAGACAAAATTACGCCTGCCATGAACTGTCAGGCAATTATCCCGAGATAACGCAGAAACGGCTGAACCCAGCCAAGCATATAGGGATGTTTGATACCAAGACCCAGAAGCTCAGACGTAAACCCGGCAAAGAAGTTGATAACACCGAGCCAAACAGCGCCAGCAACTGTCTTTTCAGCTTTTTTCTGCAACTCGGCTACGACATTGGTTGAAAATTCACCCGCCTTCGACCGCAATTTCCCCCGAACAGATTGCGGAACGGTGGCAAGTGCCAGTTCCGCCAGGCTTTGAACGACATTGGCCACGGATCGAACAAATCCGTAAGCTGTTTCGGGATTGTATTGTTGTGCTTCGGCGAGCCCGGCTTTCAGCGCCACCAGCTTTGAAGATACCGCCTCTTCAACGATTTCCGGGAAGGCTTCAATTTCTTTAGCAATCCCGCCTGCAGTCTGAACCGACTCTTTACCGGCATCCGCCGCAAAAGCTGCCATGTCGGGATTGGAGACATAGTTTCGCCATTCCTCGAACTGATCGACATAGCGTTTCAGATTGAGCAGAAATCCGGCATAGCGACCGGCAGCATCATCCATGACGCGCTCATCTACCCGCAAGGCAATCTCGGACAATACCCCGTACCAATAGCCAACCGCAAAAATATTGACGGCTTCAGGCTCGATGCCAAGTGCCTCAGCGCAATTGTCGAGAGCCACACCGGCATCCGGCAATTGGCCGCGCAGCCGCTCCGCCAAAGCGGCAGATTCACCACGGAGAAGCCCATGGCTTGGCGCTGCTCCCGGAGGCTGAGTACTGACAGGATCGGGTCGCTCGACAATCCTTTGTTCCTTAACTTCGGTTTCAAGCGGCGCCGGTTGCTGTGGCGGAACACTCGGCGCCTCCCCTTCCCCCACCCTCGCCCGCATTTCCCTGATCCAGCCGGCGATATCAGCATTTATCTCGTGAAATTCGCGCAACCACCAATCGTTTGATTGCATGGCGATTTTGACGTCGAGGTCTTCGGCCAGATCAGCCGGCAGGCCGGCGGTGGTTTGCCCGGCAACGCGGTTTTTCAACCAATCGGACCAGATGCGCCAGTCGCCGCTCAATTGCGTCAGCCCCTGCTCAAGCGCCGCAATTTCCCGCTCAAACCATGCCGGGGCGTCACCGGGCCAAAGCGGCCGGCCCGCCAGCTGCTCGACTGTCATGCCGCCGGTGAGCGCCGCACTATCCGCATTGATCGCCTGCCATATATCGGCGGCGTCGGCGGTTCTGGCGGCTCTGGCAGCGGCGGCGGCGGCGGCGGCGGCGGCGGCGGCTCTGGCAGCGGCGTCGGCGGCGGCGGCGGCGGCGGCTCTGGCGGCGGCGGCGGCGGCGGCGGCGGCTCTGGCGGCTCTGGCGGCGTCGGCGGTGGCGGCTCTAAAGGGGGCGGTGGTGGCTCTGGCGGCGTCGGCGGTGGCGGCTCTAAAGGGGGCGGTGGTGGCCATTTCATGGGCTGGATATTTGCGGGCAGCCCATGAAATAGTATTTGCCCTGAATGATTGCAGAATCAAGTCCTGCCTTCGTCTTGTCGCAAGATATTTATCCCGGACAATCAGCACCCGCCCGGCAATGGGCAGCACTCTGAGCGCCGTTCTCACCGCGATCACCTGCGCCCAGTCGCGTGGCTTGTCCTTCAGCCAGGTTTCAAGCTCTTGCCGTGAATTGATGCCGGTCTGCTCCGCCAAATCGCGCCTCCTTCAACCCACGATGGCAGCGGAGGCAACGCTTGGCAAGACCGGTCAGTATGATCCAGGCTCCATGACAGGCGGCTGGCAAACCGCCTGCACGGAACGCTTACAAGCCACGTAAACTCGCCGTTACCGCGGTGGCGTTTTACAAACACCTGTGCTAGGCGGCTCTTCCTGCCGCAATCAGGCGAATGTCTTCGCCAAAAATTTGCACAAATCATTGCCGCCACCATTCAAGGAGCAGACCTGATGTCGTCCTATTACGACTTCATGAAAAATATCGCCGGGGAAAGTTCCAATCGCGCCGTCAAAGCACTCGCACCAAAGGCGGTGAGCCTGACTGAGATTCGCACCGAAATTCTCTCCGGGCTAACCGTTGCGCTCGCCCTGGTGCCGGAAGCCGTCGCCTTCGCCTTTGTTGCCGGCGTGCATCCGCTGGTTGGCCTTTATGCAGCCTTTATCGTCGGGCTGATCACCGCGCTTTTGGGGGGACGGCCCGGCATGATCTCGGGCGCAACAGGCGCGCTTGCCGTCGTGATGGTAGCCCTGGTTGCCCAACACGGCGTAGAATATCTGTTCGCCACAGTCGTTTTGATGGGAATTTTGCAGATCCTTGCGGGTTTCTTCCGGCTTGGAAAATTCATCCGCATGGTGCCGCACGCCGTCATGCTCGGCTTTGTCAACGGCCTGGCCATCGTGATCTTCCTGGCCCAGCTTAGCCAGTTTCAGGTTCCAGGAACCAGCAGCAGCGGGTTTGGCGGCGGCGAATGGCTGGCCGGCTGGCCGCTGATCATGATGCTGGGCCTGGTCGCCCTGACGATGATCATCATCTGGCTAATGCCAAAGCTGACCACCGCGGTTCCGGCACCATTGGCCGGTATCGGCATTGTCGCATTGATTGTCATTTTGTTTGACATCAATGTTCCGCGCGTTGGCGAAATGGCATCCATCGAGGGCGGATTGCCGGTTTTCCACTGGCCGGTCGTCCCACTCACCTTTGAAACGCTGCGGATCATTTTTCCCTATGCGCTGATCCTGGCGGCCATCGGTCTGATCGAAAGCCTGCTGACGCTGAACCTCGTCAACCGAATGGTTGGCACCCGCGGCGGCGCCAGCAAGGAATGCGTGGCCCAGGGCGTGGCGAACACCGTTACCGGCGTCTTCGGCGGTATGGGCGGCTGCGCGATGATCGGCCAGTCGATGATCAACATCCGGTCCGGCGGAAGGCGCCGGCTTTCAGGCCTCGCCGCCGCCTTGTTCCTGCTCAGCTTTATCCTTTTTGCTTCCCCCTTGATCGAACAGATACCGCTTGCCGCACTTGTCGGCGTCATGTTCATGGTCGTGATCGGTACCTTTGCCTGGAACACATTCAAGATCATGCGCGTCGTACCGCTGCATGCGACCTATGTCATGCTGCTGGTAACCTTTGTGACGGTCTGGCAGGACCTTGCCGTCGCCGTGGTTGTCGGCGTGATCGCATCGGCATTACGCTACGCCTGGGAGAACGCCAAACACATTTCAGCCCGCACTGAAACCAACGCCGATGGCAGCAAGACCTATCATGTTGAAGGCGCGCTTTTCTTCGCCTCGGCATCGGAATTTTCCGAGCTCTTTACTCCGCAAGACGACCCGGAACAGGTAATTGTCGATTTTGCCGGCAGCCGGGTTGTCGACCAATCGGCACTGTCTGCCATTGAAGGTGTCTCTGCCGCCTATAATGATGCAGGCAAATCGATCCGGCTGCGCCACCTGTCGCATGATTGCTATCGGCTGTTGTCACGCACCGGTCTTTTGTTTGACGAATCCGACGACGATCCCGACTATCAGATCGCCACCGATTATTCGGTCCGCGTCGGCCTGTTCCAGGATGCACAGTAACGGCAAAACGCTCTAAGTTGAACGCAGGCTCAAAATTTCTCATAGTGCCGAAGTTTCGCCATGCCTTTACCCTATCCGGCTGGCGATGTTTTTGGAGCGCGGCGACCATGTTCATATCCCTGGCCAGAACCGGTTTGGCGATCGCCCCCGTGGTGTTGCTTGCAGTCTTTGTGGCCGCCTGCTCAAACCCCTGGCAGCGCCTGCCGGACAACGACACAACCAGCGCAATCCGCGAAAAACTGCACCAGCCCCGCCGCATGAACCATGGCAATTATTGTGGCTTCGGCACCATCGACGGAACCTTGCGCAATAAGCCCGTCGACCGGCTCGATGCCGCCTGTCAGGCGCACGACATCTGCTATATCGAAGGCAATGATCATTGTTTTTGCGATGGCTGGCTGAAACAGGATGTGGCAGCGATTATCGCCGACCCGCAAGCACCAAAAAAGACCCGGCGCAAGGCAAGGCTGGTCCGCGCCACCTTCTCGCTTCCCGTTTGCAAGGCATTTCCGCAAGGCTTCCTGCCGCCGCGCGACAAGGCGCTGCTCAACGCAATCGACCAGGCCAACGAGTAGCGGAGCGGCAGGGATGAGGGTTTTGGGGAAATTACCGCGGCTGACCGCGCTGATCGCGCTCCTAGCCGCCGCCGGATGCGCCGGCCTTTCCGCAATCGACACCGCATCATGCGGTGGTCAGACAGGCAATTGGTCCGGCAATTGGCCCGGCAATTGGCAATGCGTCAAGAGCGCCCCGGTTTTTGCCGGCTTAAACAGCAACAACAATCCGCACACGCCCGATCTGCCCGACAGCGCCGCCATCGAATATGACCGCCGCCATCTGGCGCTTGTTGCCGCAGACCGCAAGCGCCGCATCGAGACGGCAAACGGCATTGGCCCGGCCGGACAGTCCGCTCATGCCAGGCTGAATGCCGCAAACTGGGCCCGCTACCGCACCATCAAAGCCGCCGCCAATGTCACCGGTGGCCGCACGCCACCGTTTGGGCGGCAGGCGGTTGGCGGCAACAGCAGGCTCTATGACCGGCGCTGGCGCGTTGCCAGACAGGTCGTCTATCTGGGTGGCAGGCCGTTGGCCGGCAGGAACAAGCAGTTTTATTTCTCCGCGATGCAGGCCACGACAACGGAAATTTCGTTCAGATCGATCGCGCCTGCCGCACTCGCCATTACCGGCCGGTGTGACGGACCGGCAGAGCTCCGCCGCCACCGTACTGTCCGGACGCTCGCCGCCAATGAGGCCTTTTCCTTTAACCTTGCCGCCGGCAACCGCGACCGGCTGGCAAGCCGCCTGTCGCCTGGAAAACACGTCCGCCAATGCATCCTTACCGTCACCGGCAAGAACGGTTACGCGGACCGGATCACGCTTGCGCGGGATAAAAACCGCCTCGGCATCGATGGCCGCTACGATGTCTGCGCCGCGCCGCCGCTCGATGGGCTCTCCCGTCTGGAACAAGTGTTTTATGCCGACCGCTGGCTGTCGCAAACCTGTGTGATGAAGCGGCAGCACCCAAAATTTCTCAGCCGCGCCCGCGACGGGTTCAACGCCAAGGTGGAGATGCTGCTGGGCCGGCGCCTCACCCATGCGTTTTTCGACAAAGGCGACCCGGAAGCGCCGCTTGATTTCTCCAAAGCCCCCAAGCTTGATTTCATCTACGTTTCCTATCTCGACATCAAGGCCGATTTTTCCGGCAAGATTCTCGAACGGCTGCTGCGCCACCATGCAAAGCTCGGAACGCCGGTCCGCATTCTGGTGACGGAAATTCTTGAACGCGACAAGGACCGCGCCCTGCTGGAGGCGATGGCCGCCGATCACCCCAATCTACAATTGCAGGAGTTTCGATGGCGGCCCGCGCGTGGCTCGGCCTATGACGAGCGCCTGTCGGGTTACTACAAGACGCACCACATCAAATTGCTGGCAACACTGTCCCGGCAGCCGGGCGCCACCCGCATGGTCATCGGCGGCAGAAACCTGCATGACGGATTTTTATACAAAGAGCCGCTCGATCTTACGCGCTACCCGGATTTGCAGACCTACAAGGGCACCAATGGCCTGTCGCTGAACTACTATTCCAACTACACCGATTTTGACATCGCCATTTCAGACCCTGAAACCGTTCGCACCGTGATGGCGCATTTTTCCACCGTGTGGAACCGGGATTTCGAGACCAATGTATCGCGCCCGTTTTCAATCCAGACGACGGGCGGCAAGGCGAGGCTCGGCACGCGCCACTTCATTTCCATTCCCTATGCCGACGGCAAGGCGCTGGAAAAATACTATATCGAGCTGATCGACGCGGCCCGGCACAAAATCGAAATCGCCAATCCCTATTTAAACCCGCCGGCGGGAGTAGACGCCGCCCTTGAGCGGGCGATTGACCGTGGCGTGCAGATCACCCTGATCGCCCGCGTCAATCTGCATGGCGATATCGGCGGCACTGTGCTCACCAGGCTCAATCAACTGTTTGTCGAAAAATTCGCCGGCCGCATCCAGATGTATGAATATCTGGAACCGAAAGTGGTGCTGCACACCAAATTTCTGATGATCGATGAACGGCTGACCGTCCTGTCATCGACCAATCTTAATCATCGCTCCTTCATCCACGACAGCGAAAGCGGCATCGCCTTTCTCGACCCGAAACAATACCGGCGGTTTAAGGCGGTGTTTGAAACCTACCGGGCAGGCTCCAAACGCCTGACGCCCAAAGTCGATGTTCCGGCCGGCTACCGGCTGTTGCTGCGCTCAAAACTGCTGCTCGACGCGCTGTAGCGCCAGCGCGAAAACCCTTCCCGGCAATTGCAACCGGCAGGCGAAGCCCCTATCTTTTACCCACGGGGAGAGAATAGATGCCTCTGCGCCATGAGCGGCCCAGCAAGGAATATATGCGCGAACTGCGCGCCGTCGCGCGCGCGGCCAAAGCTTTGCTTGACCATCTGCCAAAACTCAACCTGCTGCCGGACGGCTTTCCGCTCCAACAGGTCGAAGGCTATTGCGAATCGCTTGTGCGCCTGCCGGACGGCACTGCCGAAGGATCCATCAGCCCGCTAAGGGCGGCAGACAGCGAACTAAACCGGATACGCCAGCGCTTCATCCCGGCGCATAATGACGAGGATGAGGAAGACGAACCGCTGATTGCCCGCGAAGGCGATCTTGACCTCAGGCTGGTCTCGCTGATGGCGGCGGTCCGCTCGGCCATTGAGCGCTATAAGGTGGAAGCAGGCGAAGAACTCGAAACCGACCTGACGGCGGACCTGCCGCCAAACCCGGCAATCGACGAGCCACGCGCTGAAGCGTTCAACGCTCTGGACCAAGCCGATAGTGACATCAACGCCGCCGCTCACGCCTTTGAGACGGCGGATGAAGATGTACAGAAAGCGCTTGAAGATGAAAAACGCCTGGTCACAGACGCCGGCACACAGACGGCATCGACCAGAGCATCACTTTCCACCGAAGCGCCAAGACCGGCAGTGCTTGAATGGCTTGAGGTTGGGCTGACCCGGACGGCCAATGAGATCGACAAACGGGTATCGCTTTCGAAGGAAAAACGGGCCGCTATCAGCGCCGAAATAGGCGATAGTGCCGCCAAAATTCTTGAAATCTGGTTCCCAAAGCTATCGAAGACAATGCGGGTGGTTGTTCAAATAAAACGGAAAATCTGGGAAATCCTTGCCCCCGATACCGAAGGCAACGACCCCGCCAGCCCACCCGCCGATTTCGATTATCTCGACATCTATAACCGCCTGCTACGCGGCGAGCCGGTGCCGGACAAATGGGCGCCATTCGTGACTGAACTGGATTTTCATTTCGATTTAAAAAGGCTCCACCATCTTGGTGAGGATGATCTTGAAAAAATTGAAGGCGACCCGGGCAATTTTGTCGATACGGCACTGTTGGCAAATTGCCGCAATCTGCAAGGGCTTGATTTGGACAACACGCAGGTCGCCAACATCGCCCCGCTCGCCGGCCTCACCGCCCTGCATACCCTTTATTTGAGCGGCACGCCGGTCACCGACATCACCCCCCTTGCCGGCCTCACCGCGCTGCAAACCCTTTATTTGGACAGCACGCCGGTCACCGACATCACCCCCCTTGCCGGCCTCACCGCGCTGCAAACCCTTTATTTGGACAACACGCAGTTCACCGACATCACCCCCCTTGCCGGCCTCACCGCGCTGCAAACCCTTTATTTGGACAACACGCCGGTCACCGACATCACCCCCCTTGCCGGCCTCACCGCGCTGCAAACCCTTTATTTGGACAACACGCAGTTCACCGACATCGCTCCCCTTGCCGGCCTCACCGCACTGCATACCCTTTATTTGAGCGGCACGAAGATCGCCGACATTGCCCCCCTTGCCGGCCTCACCGCGCTGCAAGAGCTTTATTTGCACAACACGCAGGTCACCGACATCACTCCCCTTGCCGGCCTCACCGCGCTGCACAAGCTTGATTTGGATAACACGCAGATCGCCGACATCACCCCCCTTGCCGGCCTCACCGCACTGCAAACCCTTTGGTTGAACGGCACGAAGATCGCCGACATCACCCCCCTTGCCGGCCTCACCGCGCTGCAAACCCTTTATTTGCACAACACGCAGATCGCCGACATCACCCCGCTTGCCGGCCTCACCGCGCTGCGACACCTTTATTTGAGCGGCACGAACGTCACCGACATCACCCCCCTGGCGCATCTGACCGATCTGGCAATCTACGGCGTCGAAGACAACCGAGATCACCCCCCTAAGGCCTGATTGCCTCGCGCACCATTTCCAGATGCAGTTCATCGCCGTCCCACGGATGGGCGTCGCAGACAGCCTCATCGAGTTCGACCCCAAGCCCCGGTTCGGTTGACGGGATCACGTGGCCATCCTGCCATTTGATCTTTGTTTTCAGTAGTTTTTCGTGAAATCCGTCCCATTGTTTGATCGACTCCACGATTAAAAAATTCGGCAGCGTGGCGGCAAGCTGAATATTCGCCGCGCCGACAATCGGCCCGCAATAACAATGCGGCGCAATCTGCACATGATGCGCCTCCGCATATGCGGCGATCTTCTTGGTCTCCAGCAATCCGCCTGAGCGGCCGAGATCCGGCTGCAAAATCGCCGCCGCCTTGTTGTCGATCACGCGGGCAAACTCGTATTTTGTCGTCAGCCGCTCGCCGGTCGCAACCGGGATCGACGTTTTCGCCGCCACCTCGGCCATCGCTTCGGGCATATCCGGCGGCACCGGCTCCTCAAACCACAGCGGATCGTAAGGCTCGATCGCGCGCGCCATGCGCACCGCGCCCGCCGGCGTGAACTGGCCATGGGTGCCAAACAAGATATCAGCCGACAACCCCACCGCCTCGCGAACCGCCTTCACCATGGCCGCTGACAGCTCGATATCGGCAAGTCTCGGCTGATGACCATCATGGATCGTATAGGGTCCGGCAGGATCGAATTTGACCGCATTAAACCCCTGTTTCACCGCAGCGACGGCAGCATCTGCCGCCATATCGGGGTCGTTGTAGACAGTTTTTTCGTCCTCCGCCTCACTTGGATAGACGCTGCCCGAGGCCGGATAGAGATAGGTGTAGGAGCGAAGCGCCTCATGAACCTGTCCGCCCAGAAGCTTGTAGACCGGCTTACCGGCCGCCTTGCCGATAATATCCCAGCAGGCCATTTCCAGCGCCGAACAGCACCCCATCATCGAAATGTCGGGCCGCTGCGAAAAGCCCGAAGAATAGCAAAGCCTGAAAAACGTCTCGATATCATGCGGGTCGCGGCCAATCAGATAGCGCCCCGCCACATCCTCGATCATCCGCGCCGTGGTGTGTGGCCCGAAGGTGGCATTATAGGCTTCGCCATAGCCGACAATGCCGTCATTGGTCGTGACCCTGACGAAGATGAAATAGCGGCCACCGGTTTTGGGCGGCGGGTTGCCAACCACCCAAGTTTTGACATCGGTGACTTTCATCTCTCTCTCCACACTGTGTTGAAAACGATTTTGCGCAAACTACCGGCAAGTCCGCCGCCCGGCACGGGGAAAAGCGACACAAAATACCAATCGGCCCCTGTTCACTCTGGACATATTCCTGGTCTCGTTTCAAGGAAACCACAGCACTTTCCCATTTTGGACATGAGGAACCGAAGACAGCCATGCCAGAGCAAAATCCCGAAGGTGAACTGACCTTAAGAACGCTCGCCATGCCGGCTGATGCCAATGCGGCGGGCGACATATTCGGCGGCTGGGTCATGGCGCAGATGGATCTTGCCTGCGGCATCCGCGCCGCCGAGCGGGCCAAGGGCCGCGTGGTGACGGCAGCGGTGCGCGAGATGTCGTTCGCCAACCCGATGAAAATCGGCGACACGCTGTGCATCTATACCGATGTGATCAAAATAGGCCGCACCTCGATGGTGCTGAAGGTAGAAGCCTGGGGCCAGCGCTATCTAACCGATATTCTGGAACAGCTCACCAATGCGGAATTCGTCATGGTCGCGCTCGACCGCGACGGCAAGCCGACAGCAATACCCGCCGAGGCGTGATTATTTGCAGGCCTTGTAGCCGCTGCGGCGTGCCATCAGATCGAAATGGAAATGGTCCTTGTGGGCGCGGTCATATCCCGGCCCAAGCACGGTCGAAAAATAATCGCACGCATCCCCGCGCACCGAATTGAGCAATCCGCGCTTGCGGAACGAAAACGGCCCCGGCCTGCGCACGCCGATTTTCTTGCCGTTTTTGAGCGTGATATCCATGATGTCGATCGCATTGCCCTTGGCATGCTCGGACAGGCGGCCACCGCGCCTGTTGCCGATTGTCCGGCAGGAATAAGACGAGCCCTGACGTATCGTGCGAATACCGCTGAAATAGCGCAATCGCGCCGCAGGCGTCAGCTCTTTCTTGGTCCAGCGGGCAAAGGCTTCTGCCATGGTACAGTTCAGCTTCGCCGCCGGTTTTAATTCAACCCCGCCAGGCAATCCCGACACCTCAACCGGATAGGCGATGCCGCAACCGCCGCCATCTGCGATGGTGGGAATATCTTTGAACGTAACCCCGAGCTTGCGCAATTTGCGCCGGCACTGCATCTCGCTTTCCGGCATCAAACCGGGCTGGTTTCTCGTCATTGACGGAAAGCCTATCCGGCTGATGAGGTTGCGGCGCTTGGGTTCAGGGCGCGGCGCAATCGACGCAACGCTCGACCCGACGGAAACCTCAGGCCTGAGCACGCTTTCCGTCGTGCAGGCAGCAACAAGAATGCCGCAGCCGGCAACCAACGCTGCCATGACGGGCAATTTCGCGGTGAACTGCTTTTTAGGAGGTTGCTGTCCCAATTTTCCCACATCCCGTTCGTCATCGAACGAGCAGGATAGCGGCCAAACGTAAAGGAATGTTCAGCGCCCGATTTACCCCTGCGGCCAAATTGTGGCAGGCTGCCGCCTTGCGCAAATGCTGGCACCAGAGGCCATCGCAACCGCCAGGAACAGGCAAAACCCGGCATGTCTCCCGGCATGTCTCCCGGCATGTCTCCCGGCATGTCTCAAAGACCGATCACCTCAAGACCCTCTTCCAGCCAGTCCCCCAGCATCGGCATGCCCAGAAGATAGCTGGCGGTGCGCTTGTTGCCGTGCTGGCGGGCGTCTGCAACCGCTTGGCTCCATTCACCGGCGGAAAAGTCTCCCCGGCCAACCCAGGCCAGCGCGACCAGCTCGGCGGCCTCATCGACATTCAGATCGCCGATCAGGGCGCGCAGTTCCTTCTCGGTCAGGTTTTCCTCTTCCTCTTCTGCAAGACCATCATGATGGTGGCTGTCGCTGTCATCATTGACGATCTCAATTTCATGGTCGTGCCCGTCCTCATAGTCATCATTGATGGCGGCACTGATAGCCCGCGCCTTCAAAACAAATAGGCGCACCGTATCAGGATCGATTGCAAGGTCCCATTCGATTTCCGGCAGAATGCTCATCGCCCACCTCCTGCTATTCACGATGAATTCTAGAGCAAAATCTGCAAATGTGTAGGAATATGAAAATGAATAAAAAACAGGAGCTTGGCAGGAGTATTATTGGGGTTGCACGGTTTTTTGAAGCAGTTTGACATGGCTTGCGGATGATTTTGCCAGAAATAACGTTATCATATCTGTGGGACGATAGAAATTTGAGGAGTCCAGTTTCAATGGCACATAAATTTGTTCTGGCGGCAGCCACAGCCCTGATTGCCGTTCCTTTGGTAGCCGCACCGGTATTGGCCGCTGGCGGCGGTGGTGATGGAGCGCCTCCACCAACCCAGACCACCAAGAAGTGCAAAAAGGGCAAGGTCTGGAACAAGAAAAAGAGAAAATGCATCAAGGCCAAGGCCGGCGTGACCAGCGATGACGCGCTTTATGAAGCCGCCCGCGAGCTCGCCTATGCAAAACGCTACGACGAGGCGATTACCATGCTGCAACTGGCAGCTGACCAGAACGACCCCCGGATACTGAACTATTATGGCTTCTCGCACCGCAATGCAGGCCGCATGGAGGTTGGGCTCGGCTACTATCAGGAAGCCATCAAGCGCGATCCAGATTATGTGCTCGCCCGCTCCTATATGGGACAGGCACTACTTCAAAACGGCGACCGCGTTGGCGCGGCAGTTCAATTGGCTGAGATCGAAAAACGCGCTGGCAAGGAAAACTGGCCCTATGAGTCACTTGCGTCCGCTTTGACCACAGGCGCAGTCTACCACCACTAGAGCAGCCAACAGATATATTCTCCGGGGCGCGGTCATTCAGGACCGCGCCCCATTATTTTGCCCGGCTCAAACGGATGATCGCACCATCTTTTTCATCGGTCAGAAGCCAGATCGAGCCGTCAGGGGCAATATTAACATCTCTTATGCGCCCAAACTGGCGTTCAAACATGCGTTCTTCACCGATGATCTTGTCTTGGCCCTCACGGTCGAGCCGCACCAGCAATCTGAATTTCAGCGCGCCGACGAGAAAATCGCCATACCATTCAGGAAACATGTCGCCATCATAGACGGCAAGGCCGGATGGAGCGATTGACGGATCCCAATACCAGATCGGCTGCTCGTAGCCCGGCGCCTCGGTACCGGCGCCTATTTTGAAGCCCGAATAGTGGCGGCCATAGCTGATCACGGGCCATCCGTAGTTTTTGCCCGCCTGCGGCCGGTTCAATTCGTCGCCGCCACGCGCACCATGTTCAACTGTCCACAATGATTTCGTCACCGGATCATAGATCGCACCTTGAGGGTTTCGATGCCCCTTGGACCAGATTTCCGGCAATGCTGATTTGCCGTCCGAAAACGGGTTGTCAGCGGGAACCGACCCGCCGGGATTGATCCGGATCACGGCACCCGCATGATCGAAAAAATCCTGCGCCCGGTCGCGGTCGCCACGGTCACCCGTCGTCACAAACAACGTTCCGTCGGGGTGAAACACCAGCCTTGACCCAAAATGCTGCCCGGCATTGGTTTTCCGTTCCATGGAAAAAATCGTCTCGACCCGTTCCAGGCCAGGCTTGCCGTCTGCGCTGACAAACCTGGCGCGCGCAACTGCCGTTCCCGCGCCCCGTTTGCCGGATTGGGAAAAGGAAAAATAGATCATCGCGTCGGTTTCAAAATCCGGCGACACGGCCACGTCGAGCAGGCCGCCCTGACCGCCAACTGCGATCTTGGGCAGACCGGCGACTTTGCGAAGCGTACCATCCGGCTCAAGCAGGAAGAGCCGGCCTGCGCGCTCGGTCACAAGTGTCGATCCATCTGGTAGAAAATCAAGTCCCCAAGGATGGTCGAGCCCCGTCACCACGGCCTCGGATTTAACCGTGACAAGATCGGTGGAAATACTTGCGGCATGGGCTTGCGGACTGTTTTTCAGGGCCATAGCCACCGAAAACACCAAAATCACGATCAGCAGACCGGGCCTGATACACCGGGATAAGCTGGCAACAACTGGACAAATGACTTTTTTGACCACAAATATATCCTTTGTTTGAGCAACCACACGGCGAATCATTTGATGTTGGGTGAAAATGACAATTTGGTGGCAAAGTTTCCAGAAGGCTTTCGTCCGTCAAAAATAGCACTTTTCCTGCCGATAGGAATTGTTGCTGGCGGATATGCCTGTCTGCTTTCATGGCTGTTGCTAACCGGCAGCTATGGCAGCGGCATCACACGGCTTGCAATCGTCGTCCTGTCGGTCGGCGTCCCTTTTCTTGTTGCCCACGCGGTACTGCGCTATTTCACCATCCAAATTCGCACCCTGCCGCATGCGCTTATGCTTCATACCGGATTTCCACGCGGCGAGCCCTACGAAATCCCTTATTCCCTCATCCGCGCAATCGACATCAAACGGGGAATCGGCGGCAGGATTGCAGGCAGCGGCACGCTGATATTCCGCCTCGTGACCGGGCAGAACATTACCGTATGCGATCTTGATAACCCGAAACAGGCCCGCATGGAGATAGAGCGTTTGGTGGATACCACCGGATTGCCGGCGCAAGCCGAGCCGGACAGGATAAGCAAAACCGCCCTCCAGGCGGCTGCATCAGACCGGTAGACAACATGATTTTTTTCGTGAAAACGCCATTTTTGTTGCTATATTTAGGATCAACTTGACCATAGCGGTTTCGATGCCGAAGGGCGTCGGACCGCTTTGTTTTTCACGAGAACGGGATTTCCGCCGACCGACGACCGGTAAGGCCAGGCCAGAAGGGCAACCGACGATGAACAAGGTTCCGATGACCGCTGCGGGCTTTGAAAAGCTAAAAGAAGAATTGCGCTGGCGTCAGCAGGAGGAGCGGCCGCGCATTATCGAGGCCATTGCCGAGGCGCGGGCCCATGGCGACCTATCGGAAAACGCCGAATATCATGCCGCCAAGGAAGCACAGAGCCTAAACGAAGGCCGTATCGGCGAGGTAGAAGACTACGTCACCCGCGCCGAGGTGATCGATTTGTCGAAGCTGGACGGTGACACCATCAAGTTCGGCGCGACGGTGGTGCTGGTTGATGAGGATACGGAAGAGGAAAAAACCTACCAGATCGTTGGAGATCAGGAAGCGGATGTGAAATCCGGCCGCATTTCCATTTCCTCACCGATCGCGCGTGCTTTGATCGGCAAGGAAGTGGGCGATTCAATCGAGGTCAACGCGCCTGGTGGCGCGCGCGGCTACGAAATCCTCAAAGTTCGTTGGGGTTAGCCATGCCCGCCATACAAGATATGGTCGGAGCGAATCAGACCAAGATGGGCGCGCAATGACGGAGCACCCTTATATCATCCTGACGATGAAATGGGGTTCGCTCTATCCCGCCGACTATGTCAATGTGCTCTATTCGGCATTCAAAAAGCATTTGAAAGCCCCGTTCCGGTTTATCTGCATGACCGACGACGATAGCGGTATTATCGACGGTGTGGAAATATTCCCAATTCCGGAAATGAACCTTGGGGAAAACCGGTTTGCCTTTGGCGGCTGGCCGAAAATCTCTGTATTTGCCGGAGATCTGTTCGGCTTGAAGGGCCGCGCATTGTTCGTCGATCTCGACACGGTCATCGTCGGCGATTTACAACCACTGCTGCAAGCCGAAGGCGGTGTTGTGCTGATCCGCGAATGGCGGCGCTTCGTCGACTATTTCCGTCCGCGCCGCGTCAACGGCATGACCAGCATCTTTGCCTTCACGCTTGGCGAGCAAACCCGCATCTATGACGAGTTCATGAAAAACCCCGACCATGCGTTCGACAATTATCGCAATGAGCAGCGCTGGGTAACCGACTACGCCAAGGATATGCGGTTTTGGGACCCAAAGCGGGTTGTCAGCTTCAAACGCGATTTGCTGGCACCCCCGCTGGTAAACAGGTTCGTCGCGCCAAAGGAGCCTGGAAACGAGGTCTCGGTGGTCGTGTTCCATGGCGAGCCGCGCCCGATCGATGTGGTTCCAAACGACAATCGCCCTTGGGGGAAATGGACCCGTTATGGCCGCGGTGCGGTTCCATTCGTACGTGACTTCTGGATAGAAAATGGCGGCACCGATCCAACTTGACCGTCCGGCCCGCACAAAAATGTTGACCGGCCGATGACAACACAAGCCTTTGTCGTTCATCTCGCGCGTGCAACCAGACGCCGGCCACAGGTCGACCGGTTAATAGCCGCCTGTCCGCTTGAGGCGGAAATCATCGATGCGGTGGATGGGCGCGCGATGAGCGAGGACGACCGCGCCGCCGTCTATCGAAACGAAAAACGGTTTGATCCGCCCTATCCCTTCACCATCACACCAGGCGAGATCGGCTGTTTTTTGAGCCACCGGCGCGTCTGGAACACGATGCTCGACCGCGGCCTTCAATCAGCGCTCATTTTGGAGGATGATGTCGAACTGGATCCGGCAAATTTCAAAACCGCGCTGCGTCTTGCCGCCGGCCATGTCGAAAAGGCCGGCTACATCCAGTTTCCCGTCCGGCCGGTAAAATCGGCTTTTCAGTGCATCGCCAAGACCGATGGCCACAAGCTGATCAAACCGGAAATCGTGCCGCTGCGCACCTCCGCGCAACTGGTCAGCGTCAGCGCCGCACGCCGCTTGCTCGAATTGACCGAAACCTTCGACAGGCCGGTCGATGGCGTGCTGCAACTGAAATGGGCAACCGGCATCGATGTGCACTGCGTCATCCCTTCGGGAACCAGGGACCGGACGGCTGAAACCGGCGGCAGCACGATAGCAGCCGGGCAGAGGGCGGGCATCGCCGCCAGGCTTGCCAAACAATTCCACCGCTCAGCCTATCGCCGCGCAATCGCAAAAATGTCGCGCCAGGCAACGGCGTCATTCGAGCGGGCCCAATGATCATTTCCCACGTCAATGGCGGTCTCGGCAATCAGCTTTTCCAATATGCCGCGGGCAAGGCACTTGCCACGCGCCTTGGCGTGTCGCTCGGTCTTGACCTTCGCCACTTTGACCGTAACCCGGCCCATGATCTTGCCCTTGGCCATTTCAATGTCAGCTTTGAAAAGCTCGACCAGAACCGCTTGCCCCCATCCCGCCATCGCAATCCGATCGGCCATCTGGTCTGGCGCGGCCTGGGCCTGAAACCGCGCCTTTATCGCGAAAAGAGCCTTGGCTACAATGATGCTTTTGGCAGGCTGAACGACAAAACCTACCTAAAGGGGTACTGGCAAAGTGAGCGCTATTTTGCTGATATTACTGATATTATTCGCCATGACCTTGAGATTATTACCGCGCCGGATGAACGAAACCGGGCGATGCGCGCTGAAATGGAAAACAAAATGTCCGTATCGCTTCATGTCCGGCGCGGCGACTATGTAGCCGATGCTGCCACCAATGCCACACACGGAACCTGCTCGGTCGATTACTACAGCCAGGCGGCAGAATTGATCGCCACAAAGACCAAAACCGAGCCGGTTATCTTCTGCTTTTCCGATGACCCTGAATGGGTTGCCGCTGAAATAAAGCTGCCATTTCCCATGCGCGTGGTCGGGCACAATGATGCGTCGCATAATTACGAGGATTTGCGCCTCATGAATGCTTGCAGGCATCATGTAATCGCCAACTCGTCCTTCTCATGGTGGGGCGCATGGCTGAACCCGTCACCGGACAAAATAGTCGTTGCGCCAAATCGCTGGTTCGCCCATCCGGGCATGAACAACCCCGACATCATCCCGGACGGCTGGGTGAGAATTTAAAAATTATCCGAAAATCCTGTATTTCAAACCCCGGCGCAGTGCCCGGAGCCAAGCGCCGGCAGACGAAAGCGAACCATCCAGAACAAGGTCGTAATCATCGGCGAGTATATCGCCCATGAGCTCTGCCGCGGTGAGGATCGTCGCTTTACCGCCACGCCTTGCAGAAGGCTTGAAACTGGCAAGCCTGCTCATCCTGCCAAACAACCCCCCTACTTTTTCGCCTACTTTTGATCCAGCCAACTGGGCCCGGCTGTGATCGTCAGCTGTATCGGTCTTATACGCATAATCGGCCAGCAAAGACCGTAATTGATCCCTGGTACCATCATCCAAACTGGCCAAATGACCGAGCACATGCCGGTACCAGCAAAAATAGTCGACAGGAAACGCCGCAGCATTCATTTCACGCCGGGCCGTTTCCAGTGTCGCAAAATGAATGAATGGGATGGACTTGGTGAACTCCGGTATCACATCCTGAACCGGATCCGCCTCTGCTTCCTGCGCAAAACGCATTGCAGGCCTGGCACGCGGATCCTCGGATGAATAGGCATGCGTCGCCCCACCGGTACTCGCAAAACTGTAACCATTTATGGTGAACGGATGGCCCGTATGCTGGAAGTTGCCACCACGGATAATGGCCGCCTGTGTGAAGTAGACATCAGGGATCTTGCCCGCGATGATTGCCCCACTATTACCACGCAGTGACTGCAGATACGTTCGACTGACACAGCCATGATAAAGAACAGGCTGACGTGTAAGCCCTAAGGAATTGGCGGTGGATTTTGCATGCTTCAGCGCGCCAAGGTCAGCCGCCACCGGCTTGCCATAACAACCCGACTTTATGAAACGGACGCCGGCATTGCCGCCTGGTGCAACTGGCCAGCCAAACGTGGGTATTTTCCAGCTCAAAACATCCGGTTGCCTGTCAGCAAGAATGCGTCTCAGGATAGGAATCTGCCCCGCGAGAAACCCATCATCATCACCAATCATGATAATGTAGTCGCCGCTGCTTTCTTCAATTGCGTTCTCGAAATTCTGACGCATCGAAACGCGCCGGCCTGTTTGAACGGCCTTGATGCGGGGATCGGCGAACCCGTTGATAACAGCTTGCGTATCGTCCGTACTGGCATTGTCACTGATCAGAATTTCAATATCGGGGTCCCGGCAGGCTGTCGCCGTTGCGATCGATTCCCGCAAAAACCGAGCGCGCTCGCGGGTGGGAATGACAAGGCTGAGCTTCATCGTTTGCTGAAAATTCCCATCCGGCTCAGATATTTGCCAGCCAGCCGGCGGCGGAGCGTTTTGCGGGCAAGTGAGCTGAACCCGTCATCCGGTGCCACCGCAATGTGCCGTCTGGCATAGCTGAAATATCGTCCGAGCGGAACAAAATAGGCTTGCTCCGGATATTGGAGATTGAATGTTTTCTGGGCCGTATTGATGCGCTTGTGTAGCAGCACCTCATCTGACCCGGCAATCGCATGGCGGGCAATGAATCCGAACAGAAAAACCACATCGCCGCCGCGCGCCTCCAGATCGGCAATGTCCCAAAAACTCTCGATAGAGGACTGAACAACATCCGTGCGAAACAGGCCATAGATCAGATTAGCTTTGCCCATGATTTCAGATTCAGCAAGAAATTTTCGTGCATCGTCAAACCGGCTGTCACCTGAGTTAAACCGGGAAAACCCCGGATACTGGCGATAGCTGACCCCGTCACAGTTGATATTGTCGATTGACGCAAATGCCATGGCACAATCCGGCCGCCCGTCGAGCAGCCCGGCAAGTGTCTTTATGTAATCCGGTTCCCAAATATCATCATCGCTTGCCCACATGAACAAAGGGCAATCGGCCCTCTCGGCAACAAAACGGAAATTGGCCGCAGGCCCGATATTCTTCTCCTGCCGGTGGTAGGAAATACGTGGATCGGCCGTAGCGGCAGCGCGGCTAATTTCACCGACCCGGGGGTCATCGGACGCATTATCCGAAATCAGCATGCGCCAATTGTCATGGGTCTGGGCCTGCATGCAACTGATGGTGTGCTGCAGCCCTTCAGGACGATTGAAACAGGCAAGACCGATGAAAACGGTGTTATTGTTTCCGCCAGCAACCATCGCTGTTTAGCGAACCCGTTTCAGATAACCGTCCGGCGCAACCGAAATCAGCAATTTCTCATCCATCGATTTATCGATTTCAAACTCGGGATGATCCGGCAGCCATTGATGCACGGCGCTCTTCGGATTGGCATTCCGGCTCCATGGCCGGTCGGGGTAAAGATCGTCCGGCAAATCGGCAACAATCGTGTCGAAGACGACGCAGTAGCTGTCCACCGTCACCAGCGGTGCGTAGATTTCGAGCTCCGCCAGCACATGCTCATGCGTGTGATTGGAATCAAGGCAGACGAGAACGGCCCCCTTTCCGCTTGCCGCCGCACGCACCTTTTCGGCAATGCTGTCATCAACCGACGAACCTTCCAGCATATCAATGCGTTTGACCATCGGATGGGCTTCAATTGCTTCGCGATTGTGGGCACGGATATCAATGTCGATGCCCAGCACACGGGCATCCGGATTGCCGCCGCATGCGGCATTCAGCTCAAGCATCGCAGCTGAAAAAATCAGCGAACCACCATGGGCAATACCCGTTTCGATGATCAGATCCGGCTGCACCGTCCAGATCAACTCCTGCATGGCGACAATGTCCTGCGGATACTGGATGATCGGACGACCGAGCCAGGAGAAATTGTAGGAATATTTTGGCGTGATCGAGGTATCCATGAACTGCCGGGCAGCGGCCTTCATCGGCGCGCGATCATCATCAGCTTTGTTGGCCACCACTTACTCCTATATACTGAAATCTGTTTGCTGACATCTGGCGGATTTCCTCCAGATAGTTCGGGTTCATCACATGGATCGTCGCACCATCGGCCAGTCCCGGCAACACCTCGTCGGGGTGGCTCACCCGGATACCGGTCGCCGGCAGATATTTTCCCTGCTTGGCCGGGTTGATGTCGATAACCGCCTCGACGGACTGGCCGGCGCGCTCGGAAAAAAGCGAGAACAACACGCCCTTGGACGCCCCGCCCCACACAACGCTCCCGCTCTCGCCCTTCGGCAGATTCTGGCAGAAATCCTGCGGAAAGTCCGCCCGGTCATCGTCGCGATATTGCGGCTGCCTGAGACTGGAGAGTTCAGCCACCACACACAGATACTGCCCGCCAAAGACGTGTTTCGCGACATGGACCTCGCCAAACATGCGGTGAAAATCTGCAAGCCGGAAATAGTTGACGTGCTCGTAGAAAATATCGAACCAGTTGCGCTCAGCGCAGATCCAGTCAAAGCACGGCACTTCAATATAGATGCGGCCCGAATTGCCATTTGCAACGCGCACCATGTCGAGAAATCCGTAAGGGTCTTCGATATGTTCCAGCACATGACGCAGGATCAGCCCGCGGCCGCGAACACCAAGATCAGCACTGAAATACTCTTTGATCACCCTTGGATGATCGCCTTCAAATGTCGGGTCGACACCCGACACATCAAAACCGCGCGCTGCCAGCATATCGAGAAACCGGCCCTTGCCGCAGCCAATTTCCAACAGCTTCTCACGGCCCAGTAATTCACTGGTCATCGCCGCCATCTGCTCCAGATGGTCCTGGAACATCGGGCTCATCGCCTGTTCGTTCTGGTAGTTCTCGTCATAGACCATGACCGCCGGATCGAAGTCCGCATTGTAGATGAGCCCGGTTTCAAGGTCTTCCACCAGTCGCACATCACCACGCGGACAGGCCCGTGCATCGTCGCGGCTGTCATGCATACGGTTCTGGAACACCGGCAGGCCATCAGCCCGGTAAAGGTCGCGAATTCTGGTCATGACGAGCCTAGTACTTCTTTCAGGCGGCTATTGTCACCCCAAAACGCCATCGGTTCGTAGTCCGGATAATCAAAAACACCAAGCCTCAGCTCGGCATCCCATTTTTTGTCCTCTGCCCAACCGCGCACCAGCTCTTCTATTTTGACGGGCATGCCCGAGCATACATTGAAAAGCCCCTGGCCGTCAGCCGACAGCGCAAGGCGGCACAGATAATCCGCGACATCGCCAACCGGCAGAAAGTCACGCAATTGCTGACCGCCGGACATATCGAAATGCTGCTCACCCCTGCGGCGTGCCGCATTGAACCCGGAATAAAGCGAGTTCGTCTGCTGACCCTCGCCGAACATATAAAAAAGCCGCGCCCAGGTAAGCGAAAACGGGTTTTGCGCCTTCAGCGCTTCCAGTTTCCGCAACAGTTCAAGCTTTGCCTGCGGATAGGGCAGGATCGGCTCACACGGCGCCGCCTCGCAAAGCTGTCCCGACTGCATGCCATATTCAAGGCAGGTACCGGTGACAGTCATCGATTTCAAACCGCCATCGACCATGGCTTTGAGAAACGCAAACTGGGCGGGAAGCTCTGCCTCAAGGTGCGCCGCACCACGATAATCAGGCAATCCTCCCCAAGCCAGATGTAAAAGCACATCGGGCCGCCCAAGCGCTTCGAACGGGTCGGCCGGCGGGTGATGAATGTCGAGCGCAACCCAGCAAACGCCATCCCGGCCCTCATCGTCCGGCACGGTACGCGCGGTGGCGACAATATCGATATCCCGGCCGGCCAGGAAGGCCAGAACATAGCGGCCGAGAAAACCGCTTGCACCGGTCACCGCGATGCTCGTCACCATACCGTCACCTCCGGAATGGCGCGGGCAAATTTCGCACCCCACTCACGGCAATAGCCTAACTGGCCGGATATCTCATCGGCGAGATTCCACGGCAGAATGACGATGACATCGGGCCTATCTATTGCGATCCGGTCTTCCGCAACGATGGGAATCCGGCTGCCCGGCATGAATTTCCCCTGTTTTTCCGGATTGCGATCAACAACGAAGGAGATGAGATCGGGGCGCACACCGGCAAAATTCAAAAACGTATTGCCCTTTGCCGCAGCCCCATAGGCCGCGACTTTTCTGCCCGCCTCTCGCTGCTCCAGAAGAAAGCGCAAAAAATCATCCTTGGCTTTCTCGACCCTTGCCTGAAACCCCCGATAGCCATCGATGCGGTCGAGTTGCAGGACGCTTTCTTCCGCAAGCATTTCGGCGACCGCGCCTTCGACACCACGACCACCCTCATCCGCCCGCCCGGCAAACACCCGCAGGCTGCCGCCATGGGTGGGCAGTCTTTCGACATCAAAAACCTGCAATCCGTTCGCCGCAAAAATTCGCGTCACCGCACCAAGCGACAAATAGGAAAAATGCTCGTGATAGATCGTGTCAAACTGATTGTGCCGGATCAGTTCGGCAAGATGCGGAAATTCGAATGTCGCAACACCAGCCGGCTTTAGCAGCGCAGCAAAACCGGTCACGAAATCATTGATATCAGGCACATGGGCAAGAACATTGTTCGCTGCGATCAGATCAGCGGCCCGGCCCTGACCGGCCAGTTTGCGGCCAAGCGCTTCGCCGAAAAATTCCTCGATGACGTCAACACCTTTGGCCCGTGCGGCCCGCGCGGTGCTTGCCGTCGGCTCAACCCCATAGCAGGCAATGCCTCGCGCTTTGACATATTGCAGCAGATAACCATCATTGGCGGCAATCTCAGCCACCATCGAGCCCGGTCCAAGATCAAACCGGCCAGCCATATCGTCAACATAGCGTTTGGCATGATCAAGCCAACTCTTAGAAAACGAACTGAAATAGGCATAATTGTCATCGAACAGGTCGTCGAAAGCAGCAAAATCCTCCGTCTGCACCAAAAAGCACCTGTCACAGACCAACACGTTAAGCGGAAACCATTGCTCAGGCGCCTTCAGCGTCTCTTCGCTCAGATAGGCGTTTGATGGCGGGGCACTGCCCAGATCGACCAGGCTTTCTGTCAGCTGATGTCCACAATGCCGGCACTTCACAACAAGATACCCTCGAATGTATCATCCAAAAACGCATGCCCGGCATCGCGCGCCGAAACCTCCATAACCGGTTCCGGCCAGCAAATACCGATCTTCGGGTCGGCATGATGCACGCCACCTTCCGCCGACGGCTGATAGGCCGCCGAATGCAGGTAAAGCAACTCGGCGCCGTCTTCCAGTGTCTGAAACCCATGGGCAAAGCCTTCCGGGATCAACAGCGCGCGATGATTGGCCGCCGACAGTTCCTCGCCATGCCATTGCAGAAAACTTGGTGAGCCTTTTCTAAGGTCGATGGCAACATCGAACACCCGTCCCCGGATGCAGGACACCAGCTTGGCCTCGGCATGTGGCGGCCATTGAAAATGCATGCCGCGCAATGCGCCCTTTTTTGCGGTCGTGGTGTGATTGATCTGAACAATACCGCTTGCAAAGCCAAACCGGGCCAGTTCGTCTTCACTGTAGATCCGGGTGAGCGACCCGCGCTCATCGGCGATGGGTTTGCGCACAATCACCGAGAGATCTCCGATCCCGGTTGGCAAAATCTCAAACCGCGACATTACGATACCGCCCGCATATAAGCATCGATCTGCCCGCCGCAAACCGCATTCATGTCGTCACTGGCACGCCACCGGCGATGCCACTCAGTCGTCATGGCAAGCGCGTGCCCGACATCCCAAACCGGCCGCCAGTCAAGCCTCGCCTTTGCTTTCGCCGAATCGAGCGTCAGCATCTTCGCCTCATGCGGCTGCTCAGCATTGGTAATGTCGACACCGTCGCCATCGGGCAGCAAATAGTCGACAATTTTGCGCACTGGCCAGGTGTCGCCCGCATCAGGACCGAAATTCCAGCCACCGCAATAGTCTTCGCCATTGCGGTAAAGCGCTTCAGCCAGCTTAAGATACCCGCAAAGTGGCTCCAGCACGTGCTGCCAGGGGCGAACCGCATCTGGTGAGCGTATGGAAAGGGTTTCACCGGCATCGATCGCACGAAAAAAATCCGGCAAAAGGCGGTCCACCGCCCAGTCACCGCCGCCGATTACATTGCCGGCCCTGGCCGAGGCAAGCCATTTGCCCTCGCCAAAAAACGATCTTTGATAGGCCTGCGCCACCAGTTCCGCACAGCCCTTGCTTGAGGAATAGGGATCATAGCCGCCCATCGCATCATCTTCGCGATAAGGCCGGTCCCACTCCCGGTTTTCATAGCATTTGTCGGAGGTGACATTGACTATCGTGCGAACACTATCGCATCGCCGCACCGCTTCGAGCAGATTGACCGTACCCATCACATTGGTCGCATAGGTCTCCACCGGCTCGTCATAGGAAAGCCGCACCAGCGGCTGGGCGGCCATATGAAACACGATTTCCGGCTCTGCCGCGGCAAGCGCATCACCAAGCGCATCGCCATCGCGGATATCGCCAATCACGTGCGATGCCAGCACATTTTCCACGCCGGCTACCTCAAACAGCGACGGCCGGGTTGGCGGCGCCAGTGAAAATCCGTGTATGCCGGCACCAAGCCGGGCAAGCCAGATCGCCAACCAACCGCCCTTGAAACCGGTATGGCCTGTCAAAAAGACACGCTTTGACCGCCAGAAAGCAACGTCCATCACCAACTCTTCCAGGGCGCCTCGCCGCGCTCCCAAAGCTGTTCCAGATGGTTTTTTTCGCGCAGCGTATCCATCGGCTGCCAGAAACCGGAATGTTTGTAGGCTTCAAGCTCGCCCGATGATGCCAGCGCAGTTAGAGGCATTTCTTCCCACGGCGTCGCATCGCCTTCAATCAGGTCGATGCATTGTGGCGACAGCACAAAAAAACCGCCATTAATCCAGGCGCCATCGCCGCGCGGCTTTTCAGAAAAGCCCAAAACCTTTGCCCCGTCCATATCAAGCGCGCCATAGCGCCCGGGTGGCTGAACCGCTGTCACCGTGGCCTGTTTGCCATGCGACCTGTGATGGGCGACGAGCGCGCTGATATCGATATCAGCCACCCCGTCACCATAGGTAAAGCAAAAGGCATCCTCGTCCTCGACATAGGATCGCACCCGCTTCAGCCGCCCACCGGTCATCGTCTCGTCGCCGGTATCGACAAGCGTGACTTTCCAGGGTTCAGCGTTGCGCTTGTGGATTTGCATGTCATTGTTTTTCATGTCGAAAGTGACATCGGACATATGCAGGAAATAATTGGCGAAATATTCCTTGATCATATAGCCCTTGTAACCGCAGCAGACGATGAAATCGTCGATGCCGTGGGCCGAATATATCTTCATGATGTGCCACAGGATCGGCCGTCCGCCGATCTCGATCATCGGTTTCGGCCGGGCAACGGTTTCTTCCGATATTCTGGTGCCGAGACCACCGGCGAGAATGACACATTTCATAGTTTGAATTTCCCGCGTGTTACGCCAGCGATTTCGTAAACTCTGATACCCGCTTCGGCAACCCGCAAACATAACCGCATCAGCAGCAGACCTGTTTCAGTACGGCACGCAATGCATCGAACTCTGTTTTAAGTTGATAGTGATGATTGCCGATAAACAAGCCCTGACCATCCACGTGATCGGCATTTGCAAGATCGCCATGGATCTCGTGATCCATTAGTTTCACCACCTCGTTGCGCGCAAAGTTCCCCGCTACGATCGGCCGGCATTCGATACCGGCTTCACTGAACGCATCGAGCACGGCACGCCGTTTAAGATTGGCCTCGGGCCGGATCGTCATCGCAAAGCCAAACCAGCTGCTTTCACCAATTTCGCGTTGGATGAGAAATTGCGGAAAATCAGCCATCACCTGCCTGAATTTTTCAGCATTCTGCCGCCTGCCGGCAACGATATCAGGCAGTTTTTTCATTTGCTCCTGCCCAATGGCCCCACTCATCTCCAGGGGCCTGAGATTGTATCCCGGCAGAACAAAACGGAAGGATTCGGCAAACGGATCATCGCCCTTGGTTCCGGTCACCAGATTTTCTTTCGGCAGATTGCGGGTCCAGCCATGGGCGCGTAGCGACAGCATGATATGGTAAAGTTCCTCATCATCCGTCACCGTCACCCCGCCTTCCATGGTCGAGATGTGGTGTGAAAAAAAAGCGCTGAAACTGCCTGTCAGCCCGAATGTGCCGGCCTGTTTCCCGTCAAGCGTCGCCCCCAGCGCCTCGCAATTATCCTCCAGAAGCAGGATATCGCGATCATCGATAATTGCCCTGATCGCGGGAAAGTCATTCGGATTACCCAACAGATTGACCGCCAGGATCGCCCTGGTCCTGTCGGTGACAGCTGATGCGAGCTGTTCCAGGTCGAAATTCAGCGTCGCGGCATCGATATCGACGAATTTCATCGTCAGCCCGTATTGATGCAGCGGAAAATAGGTCGTGCTCCACGACACCGCCGGAACGATCACCTCATCGCCTGGATTAAGCCTGTTTGTCGAATGGTAG
Organism: Rhizobiaceae bacterium; assembly: GCA_963669455.1. Classification (GTDB taxonomy): domain Bacteria; phylum Pseudomonadota; class Alphaproteobacteria; order Rhizobiales; family Rhizobiaceae; genus JAWKWH01. The sequence continues at coordinate 1,339,449 of OY770026.1, read as the reverse complement.
CGCAACGCCGCAACAATCAGCAAATTGGCCGACGAACCGGAATTGACCATGACGGCAAAACGCGATCCCATGGCCTTGGCGAACTGGCGTTCAAACCTTGCCACTTCCTCGCCCATGGAAAAAAAGCCTGAATCGATCACCCGCTTTATCGCGGCATATTCCTTGTCATCCCATGAGGCGGTCGCCAGGGGAAATCGCGCTTCGCTCATTGCCCCTCGCTTTCAAGAAAGAAATTGTGGGTGAGGCGAATACCATCGGCCAACGAGGTTTTGGGCTGCCAACCAAACGCCGTCTGCCGCTTAATCGAGACCAGCTTTTGTTTCATACCGGCAGGTCTGGAAAGATCATGGGTGAATTCGCCCTGCCAGCCGAGCACCTCCGCCACGGTGCGGTAGTAATCATTGATCGAATGATCACTGCCCACACCCACATTCATCATCGCCGGTAAGTCATCGAATTTTTCCACCGCTTTCCACACCAGATCGGCCAGATCTCCGGCATAGAGAAATTCGCGCCGGGCAGTGCCATCACCCCAGATTTCCACCGCCGCCGCATCGGATTGCCTCGCCTCGTGCACCTTTCGAATAATCGCCGGCACCAGATGCGATACCGCCGGATCGAACTTGTCATGACGGCCATAAATATTGCATGGAATCAACGTCTTGTATGAAAGCCCGTCGCCGGTCTGGCTGACATAATCGCAAAGCCGTGCTGTCATCACCTTGGCAAGCGCATAGCCCTCATTGGTTGGCTCCAGCGCACCGGCCAGTACCATCTCTTCTGTAAGCGGATTGGCCGCATCGCGCGGAAACATGCACGAACTGCCCAGATTGAGCATCCGGGGCACTTTCGCCTCCCGCGCGGCCAGAACGATATTGCGGCCCATATCCATATTGTCGACGAGAAATCCAACGGGATCGGCAATATTGGCCTGGATACCGCCAACTTTGCCGGCCGCATGGATGATCAGGTCTGGCTGTTTTTGCCTGACATAGGCGGCGGTGGCTTGAAAATCCGTCAGATCGAGTTCACGGCTGGATGGCGTCAGCAACCGGAAGTCCCCTGCCCCGGCATGGTCGGTAAGATTGCGCCCGACCATTCCGCCGGCGCCGGTGATCAGGACCGTGCTCATAGTCAGGGCCTCAATCCTTGTCCGCGCCGAAGGAATTATGCATCAGCGAAGTGCTTTTTTGCTCCAGTTCCGCATCGCGTAAATCGGCAATCGTCATTTCGCGCACCAGATCGCCAAAGGTGGTTTTGGGCTGCCAGCCCAGTTCGCGATGCGCCTTGGAGGCATCGCCAAGCAGCGTTTCGACCTCCGTCGGCCGGTAATATCTTGGATCGACAGCGACAATCGTGCGACCGTCTGCATCAACCCCGGCCTCGCTTTCCCCCTCGCCTTGCCAGGTGATCGTCATATCAAGTTCGCCTGCCGCCGCCTCGACGAAATCACGCACGGAATACTGCTCGCCGGTCGCGATAACAAAGTCGCGCGGCTCATCCTGCTGCAGCATCAGCCACATCATCTCAACATAGTCGCGCGCATGCCCCCAGTCGCGCTTGGCGTCCATATTACCGAGATAAAGGCAGTCCTGCATGCCGAGTTTGATGCGCGTCAGTGCGCGGGTAATCTTGCGTGTGACGAAGGTTTCGCCGCGGATCGGCGATTCATGGTTGAACAGAATGCCGTTGCACGCATAAAGCCCGTAGGCCTCACGATAGTTGACTGTGATCCAGTAGGCATAGAGCTTCGCAGCAGCATAGGGACTGCGCGGATAAAACGGTGTGGTCTCGCGCTGCGGTGTTTCCTGCACGAGGCCGTATAGTTCCGACGTCGATGCCTGGTAAAACCGGGTTTTTTCGCCAAGCCCCAGAATGCGGATCGCCTCCAGCAGGCGAAGCGTGCCGAGCGCATCGGAATTGGCGGTATATTCAGGCTCCTCGAATGACACCGCGACGTGGCTTTGGGCTGCAAGATTGTAGACCTCGTCGGGCTGAACCTGTTGCAAAATATGCGTCAGCGACGAGGAATCGGTCATGTCGCCGTGATGCAGTACATATTGGCCGCTTTTGCCATAGTCACCTTCAAACAGATGATCGATGCGCGCCGTGTTGAACAACGACGTGCGGCGCTTGATCCCGTGAACCTGATAGTTTTTTTTCAGCAGGAATTCAGACAGATACGCACCATCCTGGCCGGTTACGCCGGTAATCAGGGCCTTTTTCGGTGCTGTGTCGTTGGCTTTGGTCATTAAATATCCTTGGCGGGCATAGTCCCGCTTGTCAAAAGCCAAGCGGCATTTCGTTCATGATCGGCATATTGCAGGGCCCTTTTCCGGTTTTTACCAATCGCGGTAAGGCGCCGCTCATAATCGGCCTTGGAAAGGCCATCGGTCGCAGCTTTGATATCGTCGAGGCTGTTGCAGATCAACATGCCTTCGCCATCGAAATAATCGCCGATATCCGGCGCACCCCAATAGATCGGCACGGTATCGCAAATCAGGCAGTCGATCAGCTTTTCGGTAAAATAACCAGGCTCGCGCACATTTTCGATCACCACGGAATAGCGATAAGGCGCAAGACCATCGGTTTTTTCGTCGAACGGCCGGTATCCCCGCCCCAAAAGATCAGCGTCGAAACCCGAGGACATCAGCCAATCGGCCGTCGCATGACGCAATTGATGTCCTTCATAGACGCGTTTGGCGGACGCAATCAGCGACAATTGTCTGGTCTTGGCCCTATCCAGTGCCTCCTGACCCTTTATCCAGCTCGACCCGAACACATAGTGTAGCGCATTGGGTATCGCCGCCTTCAGCGCTCGATTGCATGTGAGCACCTTATAAAACCGGCGGTGAAAAAGGCGCATCAGCCTCATATGGCGGCCATGAACCGCCTCCGGCTCGACGATCATCAGCGAAAACTTGCAACGCACGCCATGAAACGGGGCGTAGTAAAGCCTGCTGGATGGATAAAAAATCAAATGGTCTTCCGCTCCAAGATCGCCAACCGTCCCCGACAGGTCAGCAGGCGCACCGAGCGGCCAGCGCAAAGAGGCGAGCGGCGTATGCTGAAAGCCAAACCCCGGTCTTTTGTCATAAGGTACAATCGCCACGTTCATTGCGAACCGGAATTCTCCAGCCGGTAAAGCGAGTTGTTGCGGGTCCGCCCGGCAAGCCGGTAACCGCACCGCGCAAAAGCGGCCGTGCAGCCGGGATAGTCCTGATCCGGCTCAGGATGTTCGATGACGATCCGTTTCGGCAGCAGCGCGCGGTCTGCCCCATCCAAAAACGGCACCAACGCCTTGTCCTCATGGCCTTCGATATCGATTTTCAGCCCATAGATCGATTGAAGCCCGGCTTCTGCGATAATCGAGCCAAGCGTCCGGATTGGAATATCGCCGTCATCATTTTCCGAAAGCGCAACGATGGCGACATCATTCTTGCGAATGGCAAGGTTTGCAGCCCCCGCATGATCACTCACACCACAGGCAAACAAGGCGATATTGACGAGACCCGACCATTCGGCATTGCGCGCAAATCGCGAAGCCATCAACGGATTGGCATCGATTGAAACGACTTTGCCCGATTGGCCGGCGCGTTTCGCCAGCGGCAGCGAATAAAGGCCGATATTGGCGCCGACATCGACAAAATTGTCGCCCGGCGAAGCGCCATCGAGCAAAAAATCGATATCGACCGCGTTGTAGTCGCGATTGAGCAGAATGCCATATTCGATCAGATTATTGTGCCCGTAGAGCCTGAAAGCACAGTCGCGAAACTTAACGTCGAGCGGACCACCGCTCATCGCCATGATCAGCCGCGTCATGGTGCGGCGAAACACGCCACGTCTGAGCGGCGTGTTGCGCGTAAAATCAATCAGCAGCTTTTGCAGCGCATTGGGCGCAAACCGTCCCCAGGGCTCGGTCCCGTCGCTCAACTGTGGGCGGTACTCATCTTGCGAAACTGCTCTAAATTCAGCGGACATCGATATCGACGAGCCCCTCATCCTTTATCTGCCGGATGGTGAGCGCGGTGCGCACCGTATCGACATTCGGCACCGCCGCCAGAACCTCAATGACAAAATTCTGAAACGAGGTAAGATCGCTGGCCACGCAATGCAGCAAAAAATCTGTTTCGCCGGAAACCATCCAGGCCCGCCGCACCAGCGGCCATTCAAGCGTCAACTGAGAAAACGCCTTTAACTCCACTTCCGATTGGTGGTGCAGCCCGACAAGGCAGAAGGCAACGATATCCAAACCGAGCGCCGGGCCATCGAGCAACGCACGATATCCCTTGATGATCCCGCTTTTTTCCAGCTGCTTCAGCCGCCTGAGGCACGGTGGCGCGGAAATGCCGACACGTCTGGAAAGCTCCACATTGGTCATGCGGCCGCTTTCCTGCAATTCCCGCAGGATCTTCCAGTCGATTGCGTCAAGTTCAGCCTTGATCGGCATTGTCATGCTGTTCCTGTGCGCAAGAATGTTTCACGCGGCAGCAATTCTGTTACCCGATGATTGCGGTTTAGCCAAGCCCGCCAAAAACGCGGTCATAAACCCGCAGGAAGGATCAACCATGGCGCAAAAACCGGCTGCCCTGCTCCGGACACTGTTTTCCAGCGCTTTTCCTTGCAAAGATACCCTGGATGTCCGCCAAAACCTGTCGACGAAAGCCTCTTTGACACCCGCCCGGCCTTGCAACCACCCCATGGCCGAACCTACATTGGCCCCGCCCGACAACAAACAATCGAATTTCGCCAACGCCGACAGAAAGCCCCTCCATGACCACCACCCATGCGCCCGTTATCATCATTGGTTCGGGACCTGCCGGATACACCGCCGCCATTTATGCTGCCCGCGCGATGCTGAAACCCGTATTGATTGCGGGCCTTGAGCAGGGCGGACAGTTGATGATCACCACGGAGGTGGAAAATTACCCAGGATTCGGCGATCCGGTTCAAGGACCGTGGCTGATGGGTGAAATGCTGAAACAGGCCGAAAATGTCGGCACCGCCGTCATCAATGATATCGTTACCGAAGTCGATGTCGACCGCAGACCGTTCCGGCTCAAATGCGATTCCGGCAATGAATACACCTGCGATGCGCTGATCCTCGCCACCGGTGCCAAAGCCAAATGGCTTGGCATCCCGAGCGAACAGACATTCATGGGCTTCGGCGTCTCGGCCTGCGCGACCTGTGACGGGTTTTTCTATCGCGGCAAGGATGTCGCGGTCATCGGCGGCGGCAATTCCGCCGCCGAGGAAGCGCTTTATCTGTCCAATCTCGCCAGACAAGTCACGCTGATCCACCGCCGCGATGAACTGCGCTGCGAACGCATCTTGCAGGAACGGTTGTTTGCAAAGGAAAACGTCACACTCCTCTGGGATACCGTTTTAGACGAGATCACCGGCAACCCCGCCAAGCCGCCGATGCCGCCCTCTGTCACCGGTGCCAGGCTTAAGAATGTCAAAACCGGCGGCATTACCGAACTGGCCGTTGACGGAGTGTTTGTCGCCATCGGTCATGCGCCTGCGGTGTCGCTGTTTGAAGGCAAGGTCAAACAAAAGCCGAACGGCTATATCGAAACCGCCCCGGATTCGACCGCAACGGATGTACCGGGTGTCTTTGCCGCAGGCGATGTAACCGACGACACCTACCGTCAGGCGGTCACGGCCGCCGGCCTCGGCTGCATGGCGGCCCTTGAGGCCGAAAAATACCTGGCGGCGATTGAAACCCACCAAGTCGCGGCGCAATAGCCGGTAGCTTCCGGCAAAGGGAGATGAAGCATGGCCTTTGACTGGGACAAACTGCGCGTGTTTCATGCCGCAGCAGAAGCAGGCTCGTTCACCCATGCCGCAGAATCGCTGCATCTGTCGCAATCGGCGATTTCGCGCCAGGTAAGCGCATTGGAGCACGATGTCGGCGTGCCGCTGTTCCAACGCCACGCGCGCGGGCTCGTCTTGACAGAACAGGGTGAACTTTTGTTTCGCACCGCCCATGATGTCTTCGTCAAGCTTGAAACCGTTAAATCGCAGCTCGGCGAAACCACCGACAAACCTCAAGGAACGCTGCGTGTTTCCACAACTGTCGGCCTTGGCGCCGGATGGTTGACGGACAGGCTGCCAGAATTCATCGCGGTCTATCCGGATATCAACCTGCAACTCATCCTCGCCAATGAGGAGCTCGACCTGACGACCAGGCAGGCCGATTGCGCCATCCGCTTGCGGCAGCCCCAGCAACCAGACTTAATCCAGCGCAAGGTGTTCACCGTTCATTTGCACCTTTATGCCTCACCGGCCTATCTGAAATCCTGTGGCGAACCGCGAGAAGTGACCGATCTGGACAATCACCGGATCGTCACTTTCGGAGAGCCGGTTCCACAATGGCTCGGCAATCTCAATCAACTGGAAAGCCTAGGCATGCCCGAAGGGGCGAAACGCATGGCCTCGCTGCAGATCAACGATTTGTTGTCGATCAAGAGATCGGTTCAGCTCGGTGCCGGTATTGCCATGCTGCCGGACTACATGATCGCCGGTGATTCCGGCCTCGTACAGGTGCTGCCCGATTTGGAACCACCCTCCTTCGACACCTATTTTTGCTATCCTGAAGCAATGAGATCGCAGGCCAAACTCAAGGCTTTCCGCGATTTTCTGCTGTCAAAGGCACGCAACTGGACCTATTGACCCGGTAAATTCATGCAGAAATATCAGTCATGCATTTTTTGCATGGGTGCAATGCACAAAAGCCGGTTGAAAACCGGCTCGATAATTAACATATAAACATCAGTCACCGGATGCATTCCTCCTCCCATTGGCACCGGTGGCGTATATTTTGGGCGATGACCGATTGGGTCAACCCAATTTTTCAAGGCCGGCCGGAAACGCCCGGCCTTTTCTTTTGCCAAAATGCTTTCATTACTTTTAGAGCACTTTTAGGAAAAGTGTGAGCGGTTTTCCGCTCGAAAAGTGCGTTAAAACAAAAAGATAGAGCATTTCGAGCGGCTCCGTTTTAGCTCAAAATGCTCTATGCAAAAATGAGCGCCTTCACGCCGCCATCGGGGTCTTTGCCCCGCCAGGTCACATAAACAGGTTCTCGCTCTCAAGGCCTTCATAAAGGCCGGCCACCTGCTCACCATAGCCATTGAACAGAATTGTCGGCACGCGCTCGTTCGTGTGCAATATGCGTTCCGATGCCTGGCTCCAGCGCGGATGCGGCACCTCGGGATTGACGTTGGCCCAGAAGCCATATTCGGACGCTGCGATCTGCTCCCAGAAACTCTTTGGCCGTTCTTCGGTAAAGGTAATCTTCTTGATGGATTTGATTGACTTGAAACCGTATTTCCACGGCAGGGCCAGCCTTATCGGCGCACCGAACTGCTTGGCCGCCGGTTTGCCATAGGCGCCAGTGACCATGAAGGCCAGATCGTTCATCGCCTCGGCCATGGTCACGCCCTCGACATAGGGCCACGGATACCAGACCTGTTTTTGACCGCTGGCCTGGCCGGGATCGAGAAATGTTTCGAACCGCAGATATTTCGCCGAGCCGAGCGGCTTGGCCATCTCAACGAGCTTCGACAGTGCAAAACCGGTCCAAGGCACCGTCATCGACCAGGCTTCGACGCAACGGTGCCGGTAGAGCCTCTCTTCGAGTGGGATCTTACGCACCAGATCATCGAATGCGATGGTCATCGGTTTTTCGACCTTGCCGTCGATTTCAATCTCCCAGGGGCGAATGACCAGACTTTGCGCAGCGGCCGCGATGCTCTTGTGTGAGCCGAACTCATAGAAATTATTGTAAGAGCCGTTGACATCTTCCGGCGTCAGTTCCCGGTCCAGCTTGAAGGCCTCGTTACGCGCTGCCGGATAAAGATCCGCCGTTGGATCGCCAGCCGCGGCCGCGCCGCGCGGCATCATAGTCAGAGCCGCCGCCGACAGTCCCCCAAGCCCCATTGCCGCCAAAAGTCTGCGGCGGTTCAGATAGGCGCTCTCCGGGGTGGCAAGCGATTCTGCGATAGCCCATGCGGGCCGTTTGTGGATCGAAACCATTGGCGCCTCCTATCTGCCTTGTAACAAATTCCGCCCTAAACAGGCCACACAATAGTCAGCCCCGTCCGCAAGGCAAACCAATGACAATCACGATTGCGTGGGGAATTCCCAGTCCACCTCATCACTCAACGCCGCCAGTAAGGCGGCCCGGCCCTTCCGGCCGATGGCGGCGGTGTGCGTACCCACGATTGCTTCGGCTTCAAACACAGCCTGTTCTACGCTGCGGCCTGTTTGCCATGCGCACTCATCACATTGTCTGCCAGGCGGCCGACCAGTTCGGCCATATGATCGAACTTGGCGTCATAGCTGGCAGCACCGGCCGTTGCAGACCGAAGCTCAATGATCAAATCGCGCATTTCAGCAAGCGGCATGGTGGCTTCCACCACGTCCCAGCCATCCCAGCCGGGTTTGGCATCGAAACCCAGAATTTGGCCGCGCCGCTGCGGAATGATTGCCGTCACTCTGGCCGTCATATCCGACGGGGTGGATATCGTCACCCGCATCACCGGTTCCAGCAACACCGGATGACAAGAGGCAAGCCCCTCGCGCATCGCCAGTTTGCCGGCCATCTGAAACGCCATATCGGAGGAATCAACCGAATGATACGAACCGTCCGACAGATTGACCGCCAAGTCGACCACCGGGAACCCGAGCGGGCCGCATTTCAAAAAATCGCGAATACCGTGTTCGACCGAGGGGATATATTGTTTTGGCACCACCCCACCAGTGATCGTGTCGGTAAACTCGAAACCGGAGCCGCGCGGCATTGGCTTGATCTCCACAACCACATCGCCAAATTGCCCGTGCCCGCCCGATTGCTTCTTGTGGCGGCCGCGCTGTGTCGTCCCTTTCAATATCGTCTCGCGATACGGGATCTCCGCAGCACCGGCCTCCACCGCTATCTGGTATTTTCCCCGCAAGCGCTCCTTGATCACCCTTAGATGCATCTCGCCATGGCCAGATAGGATGGTTTCGCCGGATTCCTGATTATGCTCGATGGTAAGTGACGGGTCTTCCTCGCCGAGGCGCTGCAACGCCGACGACAATTTGACCTCGTCCTTGCGCTCTTTTGGCTTGAGTGCGGTGGAGAACACCGTATGCGGTTTGGCCAGCCTGGCTAACTGAGCAATGTCCGACTTTGCCGCTCCAAGCGTGTCCCCGGTCGCAGCGTGTTCCAGTCTTCCAAGCGCCACCGTTTCACCGGCCAAAGCCTTTGAAATCTTGCTGTGATCCTTGCCGAGCAACGTATAAAGGCCGGAAACCTTGCCGTCACGGTTTTCCCCGGCCGACAGTTCCGCGCCGTCCGAAACCTCGCCCGCAAGCACACGCGCAACAGACAGTTTTCCGCCATGCGGCGTGTGGATCGTCTTCATCACCTGAAGCGATGGTGCGGCAAGCGCATCACCGGCGCCCAGCCGGTATGCCGTGTCGTTAATATCGGGGCCGTCATGACGGATCGCCTTTAGCAGGCGCAATATCCCATGACCGCTTTCCGCCGTGCCAATGAATACCGGCGTCACAGTGCCTTCGCGCAGATCCGCCGACAGATCATCAAACACTTCATCGCGCGGTGGTTCGATTTCATCGAGCAACTGTTCCATCAGCACATCGTCGTGATCGGCAAGCGTCTCCAGCATGGAAAACCGCGCCTCCACCTCGCGCGCCTTTTCATCATCCGGAATCGTGGTGATTTCGCTTTCAGCATGCTCACGCCAGATATAGGCCCGCTCCAGCGCCAGATCGATCGACCCGACAACGATGCCGTCATTTCGAAGCGCAATCTGGCGCAGCAGCAGCGGGTTGCGGCTGGCCGGCTGCAAGAGTTGCAGCGTATCGCGCACGCCAAGCTCGCTTTTATCGACCTTGTTCAAAAACAGCACCCGCGGAATGCCCGCATCCTCCAACTGGCGCATGATCATCTGCAAGGCCGGAATTTTCTTCTCATCCGCCTCGGCGACCACCACCGCGAGATCGCAGGCCGGAAGAATGGCTTCCGCCTCGAAGGTAAATTCGACCGACCCCGGACAATCGATGAAGGTCAGGCTTTCGCCCATGAATTCGGTCGTCGCGGCCGTCGCCTCGACACTCATCTGGTGTTCGCGCGCTTCTGGCGAATGGTCGCCCACCGTGTTTTTCGAAGCCACCGCATTCTGTTTGGGGATAGCGCCGCAGCGCGCCAAAATCGCCTCTAACAGCGTCGTCTTGCCACTTGCAAAGGGACCGACAATGGCAATGCATTTCGGTCCCTGGCGTCTTTCTCCGGCGCGATTTCCCATGATATTGACCTCCTCCTCGTGTGAAACACCGAAGGCGGCGGCCAATCTTGCCTGTCAACCCCGCGCGGAACTAGGCGAACATCACGCCTGTCCGTAAACAAACGGTCTCAGCCGACACCGTCACGGCCCGCGATACGGCAAGTATCACTGGCCGTAGACGCATCGAAACACGATAACGCCAATCGGGCAAGTCCCTGAACAATTTTGCCGTGCAAACCTGGAGCGTTCTTCGCCGGAGGGCGCCCACAACCGGTGGGAATAACAACGTCATCAGGCAGTCGAAAAATACCGATAAACTCGTCTTATTCGCCAAATGCCGCGATAACACCCGGTCGCTGCGCTTCTTTAAGCGCTACGCACAACGACACATTTTCCAGGACATTTTTGAGCGCTCTGGGCGCGCCTGCAAGTTTTGCAACCCGTGGTTCAAAAAACGATTTGATTCTGTCACGGGCCTCAAGATCGCAAGACCTCGCCACCCGCCAGGCCAGCCAGGGGTGCTGGGACGCCGGAAGAATGTCGAGCAATTGGTCATAGTGCTCTGTTATCCATTTGAGCGTCGATTGCGCATTGTCGCTGCGACGGGTCTGGCGGCGAAACAATGCCAAGACATCTTCCGTTGGCGTATCGGGATCAAGCATATGCTCTCTGACACGCCCGACTATCACCGGGTCTGTGGAATTTCCAAGAGCGCCGAGAAACGAGTTATGCAAGGGACGATCAAAACCCTTTGCAAGCAATTCGATCAGATGCTCGGCGAATTTTGGGCCGGTTTCCTCAAGTGCTGCGATTAACCCGACCCAGACGAGATCCGGGTGCAGCTGATCGTAATCCATCCCCCGAAAACTGTCATACCCGGTATATTTACGGCCAGCCTCGGCAAGGTTTTTGTGCAATTCAACATCACCAGCATCGAGTGCCAGAAACCAGAACAGATCGGCGCGCTGTTTGGCCCGGACCGGATCTTCGATATTGATTCCAAACGATTCCGGCTCCAAATCGAACTGTGCCCGATGCGCAGCCAGAGCGGATCTTGCCGCTTTTTCCACATTGGAGCGGTATTTTTCGGGCACAACCCCGAACTTCAGTGTCCGCAGCATCTGCATTATGGTTCTGGACACATCCCATTCCGGCGACTTGCCCAGCAATTCGACCAATTGCAGCAACCGCGCCGTATCGATCCGTCCAGCGAGGAAGGCAGCATTGATACTCGTCGCCGTGCTGATCTGTTCGGCAATGGTCAGCCTGTCGAAATTAGCGGTGAGAAAATCCCAGCCACTACCGTCAAGATCGTAGACCATATACGCCGCGCCGCCGCCATTGGGCAGCAACCAGGCGGGGCACTGATCGGTGTTGAGCAGTATCGATGCTGCTTTGGTTTGCGGCAGCAACTGGCATTGTTCCGCCCGGCTGCCATCCGGCTTGCCATATGCCAGGCAGACCGGGATCAACCATTGCTTGTCCGCATCACCGGTTGATCCAAGCGGCAAAAAACGCGACTGTTTTATTTCAACATTGACCGGTTGACCCGGTGTGCAGTCCAGCGTCGCCTCGACGAAAGGCACCCCCGGCTGGTCCAGAAAACTGCGCGTTGCACGTATTAAATCCGGCTGACCCGCAACAGACGAAAGCGCTTCGAGTAGTTCTTCGGTCGAGGCAACACCATGGGGGTGGGCAAGCAAATGTTTTTGAATGGCTTGCCGGAATGAGGCCTTGCCCATGAAGCCCTCGATCATGGTCAAAACACCGCCACCCTTGGTATAGCTCGTGGAATCGAATGCGTGGGCGATATCGCCGTCGGTGAGCACCGGCCTGCGCACGGCGCGGGCGCCGGCCAGCCGGTCATTCCACATGGCCCAGCCTGCACTTTTGACCGCGTTGTGCGATGGATATTGCGATGGTTGCCACAGGGTCAATGTCTTGTCTGCCATCCATGTGGCAAAGGATTCGTTCAGCCAGATTTCATCCCACCAGATTGGCGTCACGAAATTACCAAACCAGGAATGCGCGAGTTCATGTGCATGCAGGGAAGCATAGTCCCGGGTCGCAAAAACGGACGGAGGATCAGGCAACAAAAGCCTGTCGGCGCGGTAGAAAATAGCGCCGGCATTTTCCATGCCCCACGCGTTCAGCGAATGGGCCGCAACCAGATCGAGCTTGGCGTAGGGATAGGGAATTTCAAACCAGTTTTCCAAAATCTCGAACATGGCGCGCGTATTTTCAAGCGCATATCGAAGCTTCCCGCCCTCGCCCTTCGGCGCGATACCACGCAACGGGATTGCACGGTTTCGAATTTCGGTCGGCGGCAACGGCTCCCACTCAACCACATCGAATTCGCCGACCGCCATGGCGACAAGATAGGTTGGCAGCGGCTTGGTTGTCGCAAACCGGGTCCGCACCAGCCCGTCATTCGTGGCAGCACTGCTTTTTTCCGGGCCATTTGAAACGGCAATATGCTCGCTTTTGTGCTCTATTGAGATATCAAACGGCGTCTTAAAACGCGGCTCGTCAAACCCCGGAAAAACCCGCCGGGCCCGTATCGGCTGCATCTGGGTATAGGCATAGCTCCGCGAACCGTCTTGACTGCGATAAAGGCCGACCAGAGAGGTGGCGATTTCACCCGAATAATCAAACCGGAGCGTAATGACGCCAGGATCAAGTACTGTCGCGGCTTCCAGCAAGGCTTTGCCCTGATCGGTATCCTCCAGATAGCTCGCCGGCACCACCTTGCCGTCCGCCATCACAATGCTGGCCTCGCTGACCGAAAGACCCCTGCCATGCAAGGCGATGGTTTTGACCGGTTTTTCAAGCCTGACGTCAATCAGCGCGGTGCCGGTAAATGTTTCGGCATCCGGGATAATCGTGAAATCCAGCTGATAGTGAAGCGGCACAACAAAATCGGGCAATCGGCTGGCCGATTGCTGGGCCGCTGCCACCCCGGTGATCATCAAAACCGCGATGGTGGCAATCAGATATTGGAACAGGTGCCGTTTTACGCCCACAATCTATTACCCCTCGCGAAAGCCTGCACAAAAACGCTGAATTCTGATGCAGGCCTCCTCCAGCAATTCATCACTCGTCGCATAGGAAATGCGGAAATTCGGACCGAGGCCAAAGGCTGAGCCATGCACGACGGCGACACCTTCTGTTTCCAGCAATTCGGTGACGAAATCCTCGTCCGTTTCGATTATTTTGCCCGACGGCGCCGTCTTTCCGATCAGGCCCTTGCATGACGGATAAACGTAAAACGCGCCTTCGGGCGTCGGGCACTCGATCCCGTTTGTCTGATTAAGCATCGAGACGACAAGATCGCGCCTGGCTTGAAATATCTCCTTGTTTCGGTGCACGAAATCCTGCGGACCGTTGAGCGCCTCGACCGCCGCCCATTGGGCGATCGAACAGGCACCGGACGTCTGCTGTCCCTGGATCATGTCCATCGCCTTGATCAGTTCGACCGGACCGGCGGCATAGCCGATGCGCCAACCGGTCATGGCATAGGCCTTCGACACGCCATTCATGGTAAGTGTGCGCGACAGGAGTTCAGGCTCGACCTCGGCCAGTGTCGCAAACCGGAAGCCGTCATAGGTCAGATGCTCATATATGTCGTCAGTCAGCACCCACACATGGGAATGCTTTTTCAACACTTCCGCCAACGCTTTCAATTCGTCGGCCGTATAGGCCGCACCCGACGGGTTGGATGGTGAATTGAACACGAGCCATTTGGTCTTTGGCGTAATCGCCTTGTCGAGTGCCGCAGGCGTCAGTTTGAAGGCGGTGTCGATCGTCGTTTCGGCGAACACAGGATCACCACCGCAGATCGCGACCATTTCCGGATAACTCACCCAATAGGGCGTTGGGACAACCACCTCATCACCGGGATCGAGCGTCGCCATGAAAGCGTTAAACAGGATCTGCTTACCGCCGGTGCCGACAATCGTCTGCGCCGGGGTATAATCGAGATTATTCTCGCGTTTGAATTTTGCGGCAATTGCCTCACGCAAAGGCATGATGCCGGACACCGGCGTGTATTTGGTTTCGCCACGCCTGATTGCATCTATCGCCGCATTCTTGACATTGTCAGGCGTATCGAAATCCGGCTCACCGGCACCGAGACCGATCACGTCCCTGCCCTTGGCTTTCAGCTCGCGGGCCTTCTGGCTAACTGCAATTGTGGCTGACGGTTTAACACGTGAAAGTGCGGCGGCGAGAAAAGTCATAACTATCTTTCTTTGGATGAAGGTGTAACGCAACCTGCCATTAAGGCTGAACCCACCTTTGCCAGTCTTTTGCAGTCATTTGCAAGAGTTATGAGCATCAGTTCTGATTTTGTTTCCGCAAAACCACGCAGGCAAAAATGCAGCGGATGCAAACGGTCATAAATTCAGGAATTTTTCATGACATGTCAGCTGCCGATTCGGCGTGGATACTCTTAATGCGCATCACGACAGGCTTGTTATCAGATAAATCCTATGTATGAACTGATAAGCACAAGTAATTGAAATATATAACTTACTCTATCGCATAGTGACAATAGATGATATCGCCTGGAAAGCGTCTACAAGACGCATTTGCAAAAGCGGTGCACTAATCAGGCTTGGTTATCGACCCCGGGCCGGTGGCAAACTATATAAGCTCCCATCGACCAGGATCCTATGTTGTAGTGCCGACTAAAGAGAAAATGCCCACAGCCATTGTTTCCAGATTCCATATTGCCGCCTGTCATCGATGTGCATTGAGGCCGGAACAATGAGTGCTGATGAATTCATCATTCGCCGCCCCGATGATTGGCACCTGCATTTGCGCGATGATGACATGCTTGCGGCAGTCATCGGCCACTCAAGTGCTAATTTCGCGCGCGCGATCATCATGCCCAATCTGGTGCCACCGGTCGTAACCACAAAACAGGCGGCGGCCTATCGCGACCGCATTGTCAGCCATATCCCCCAGGGACACCGGTTTAATCCCTTAATGACACTCTATCTCACCGAGGAAACCCGGGTTGACGATGTGGCGGCGGGCGCGAAATCAGGTTTGATCAAAGCCGTCAAACTCTATCCGGCCGGCGCGACGACGAATTCAGACAGCGGTGTTCGGAATTTCGATACGATCATACCGGTGCTGGAAATGATGGCCGGCATCGGCCTGCCACTTCTGGTGCATGGCGAAGTGACTGACCCCGAGGTCGATATTTTCGATCGTGAGGCGGTGTTCATCGAGCGCGTTCTTGATCCCATCCGCTCAAAAATCCCCGGCCTTAAGGTGGTGATGGAACACGTCACGACATCGGATGGTATCGACTATGTGAAAGCCGGTGGAGATAATATCGCGGCGACAATCACAACGCATCATCTGATCATCAACCGGAACGCCTATCTGGTGGGGGGGATCAAGCCGCATTACTATTGTCTGCCGGTGGCAAAGCGCGAAAAACACCGCCTGGCGCTGAGAGCCGCTGCCGTTTCGGGCAATCCAAAATTCTTTCTCGGGACCGATTCAGCGCCGCACCCCGACGGAGCGAAGATTTCCGAGTGCGGATGCGCCGGGATCTACACGTCGATCAACACGCTGAATTGCCTGGCGCATGTTTTCGAGGAGGAGGAGGCATTGGACCGGCTGGAAGCTTTCACCTCGCTCAATGGCCCGGCTTTTTATGGCCTGCCGGAAAATGACGCGCGGATCAGATTTTCCAGGCGCGCCGAACCGATTGAGTTCATCAAACGGTTTCCGGTTCAAAATGACCATGTGACCGTTTTCGATCCCGGATTTATCCTGTACTGGCAGCATGAACCCATTGACGCCGGACAAACCTGATCCACGGCATCTGACAAAGGATAAAACATGATTCCCAGTTCTTTTCCGGATCGAACCCTGATCGCAGAGCTCACCGCCGGGATGCTGCTTGAAATCGATGCGGTCCATTTTAGAACCGACAAACCGTTCATGCTGACCTCCGGTCTGGCAAGTCCCGTCTATATTGACTGCCGCAAGCTGATTTCCTACCCGCGCATCCGCAACACGTTGATGGATTTTGCCGCCGGTATCGTGATGCGCGATGTGGGTTTCGAGCAGATCGACAGTGTTGCAGGTGGTGAGACCGCCGGCATTCCATTTGCCGCCTGGCTCGCCGACAAACTTGCCCTGCCGATGCATTATGTTCGTAAAAAACCCAAAGGGTTTGGCCGGGATGCGCAGATCGAGGGCAGTTCGATCGAGGGCAAGCGCGTACTGCTGGTGGAGGACCTGACCACCGACGGCGGCAGCAAAATCAAATTTTGCGATGCGATCAGAAATGCGGGCGCTGAAATTTCAGACACCATCGTCGTGTTTTATTACGATATTTTTCCACAAGCCCGTCAAAACCTGAAAGACATCGGGCTTAACCTGCATAGTCTCGCCACCTGGCGCGATGTCTTGAACGTCTGCAAAACCCGGCAGTATTTCGATGTCGAAACTTTGACACAGGTCGAGGCCTTTCTCGATAATCCGCTCGAATGGTCGGGTGCCCATGGCGGCGTGACGGAAATATCGGCGCCCGACAAGTAGGTGTGAGTTTCTTGTTACCCCCTCTGTCGGTGTTGCCGACATCTCGCCTGCAAGGGGGGAGAGTGGGTGCGGTGCATCGGCTCATTTGCTTTCATGGAAAAGAAAACAGGGCGGCAGGAAAAGCGCAAAGGCCGGCGACGGGTCATTCTCCCCCCTTGCGGGGGAGATGTCACGAAGTGACAGAGGGGGGATAGCGCATAGGCCGTTAGATCCCCGGGACAAGCCCGGGGATGACGTCCTTGGGATGACGCCCCTGGGATTCCGCTCATCCAGATAATATGCGAGAGGATTTTGGACTGCAATCAAGAACCGGTCATCCCCGGGCCTCAATACCGTCATCCTCGGGCCTCAATACCGTCATCCTCGGGCCTCAATACCGTCATCCTCGGGCTTGTCCCGAGGATCTACTAGCGGCGATGCTGTTTAGGGCGTTTTGCGGTTGCTTTGAACCGCGTGTATCCGCTTGGAACTATTGAAACATTTTTCGCTTCTATGACTCCGTTTGAGCGAAAAATGCTTTGGCACAAACTTTCCACTCCCCTCTGCCGCTTTTGGAAGAGAGTGGTGTGGCGCAAGCCCTGCCACTACGTTCGAAATGCCAATTGAATTGAGAAATAGCCGGTTGGCAAATCACCGCCACCCAAAGGCCGCGAACATAGCTGCAAACCTGCTATCCGCACTTCGTGGGTGGAAGTTCAGCTATGCGGAAAGCCTTAATAAAGCGGTGCATACTTCCAGTTGTCGGCATCAGGCGTCACTTCATCCAGATCGTAATCCGCATTTTGAAGGCGCTTTGCGATTTCCAGATTGTCCTTTGCAGCCTGATCAACATATTGGCGGCCCAGAGCTTCATTCTTTGCAACGCCATGGCCACGGATCAGGTCCAGGCCGTAGTTGAAACGCCCGACCGGATCACCGGCCTCGGCGGCGCGACGATCCCATTCGGCAGAGGCGTCGGGATTGTAATCACCGCCAAAGCCATTGTTTTCAAGCTGGCTCATCCAGGTCATGGCCTTGGTGTAGCCGGCTTCGGCGCATTTTCTGGTGAGCCTTCTGGCAAGCAAATAGTCGTTGTTCTTGGTGACATTGATCCCCATGGAACAGGTGATGGAATCAATCACGCCCATCTCGATCTTGCGTGTCAGCATTTCACGGCCAGTATCTTCAGGGTTGAGAATACCAAGTTCGTCTTCGACCTTGACCGGCGGTTCAGCACTGACTGCACTTGCCATTAAAGCAATGGAAAGGGTTAGTAACAGTTTCCGCATTTCAACAACCTCCGTGAATGGTAAAAAACATAAATCACACTTGTATTCGCCACAATATGCGGAAGCAACTTGCGAGCAATCAATTCGCAAATTTGATCAATCACGACATAAATTTACAGTTTGCCGGACGGCCGTTGGAAGAAAGCCCCTCATATACGTTGGCCAGGTCCTGTTGATGCGCCAAAATCCCTGCTTGTGCGCCGCAATTTGCTTGCCTATAAGGCGCATCTAGCCTTAGACGATTGCACGTAAAGGTCCGGCCGGTTTTCCGTCCGGTTTTTTCATGCGCGCAAAACCAGTCAGGCCAGCACGAAGCCGCAGGAACAACGATGCCAAAACGCACCGATATCAAATCCATCCTCATCATTGGCGCAGGCCCAATTGTTATCGGCCAAGCCTGTGAATTCGATTATTCCGGCACGCAGGCCTGCAAGGCGCTGAAAGACGAGGGTTACCGCATCATCCTGGTCAATTCCAATCCCGCGACGATCATGACCGATCCGGAGCTTGCGGATGCAACCTATGTCGAGCCGATCACGCCAGAGGTGGTCGCCAAGATCATCGCCAAGGAGCGTCCCGATGCGCT
Organism: Rhizobiaceae bacterium; assembly: GCA_963669455.1. Lineage (GTDB taxonomy): Bacteria > Pseudomonadota > Alphaproteobacteria > Rhizobiales > Rhizobiaceae > JAWKWH01. The sequence continues at coordinate 1,320,739 of OY770026.1, read as the reverse complement.
GCTGCCGACCATGGGCGGGCAGACGGCTCTCAACACGGCGCTGTCGCTTAGGCGCATGGGTGTGCTGGAACGCTATGATGTGGAGATGATCGGCGCGGATGCCGAAGCAATCGATAAGGCGGAAGACAGGAAACTGTTTCGCGAGGCGATGGCGAGCATCGGTCTTGAAACACCGAAATCCAAGCTTGCCAATGCCACGGATGTGAAGGATGCCGACCGCAAGGCACATGAGGCCAGGCGCAAGGAATTAAAGCAGGAACTTACCGGCCAGGCGCTGGACGATGCGCTCGATGCGCTTGAAAATGAATGGAACCTCGGCGAGGGCGACCGCAAGCAGCGCTATATGCGCCACGCCATGGCGATCGCGGCGCGCGCGCTCGATCACGTTGGCCTGCCGGCGATCATCCGGCCGTCGTTTACGCTTGCGGCACCGGCGGCGGGATCGCCTATAATGAGGAAGAGTTCCGCCAGATCGTCCATTCCGGGCTTGACGCATCGCCAACCACCGAAGTGCTGATCGAACAGTCGGTGCTCGGATGGAAAGAATATGAGATGGAGGTGGTTCGCGACCGGGCGGATAATTGCATCATCATCTGCTCGATAGAAAATGTCGATCCGATGGGCGTGCATACGGGCGATTCGATTACCGTGGCGCCAGCGCTGACGCTGACCGACAAGGAATACCAGATCATGCGCAATGCCTCCATTGCGGTGCTGCGTGAGATCGGGGTGGAAACCGGTGGATCGAACGTGCAGTTCGCCGTCAATCCGGCCGATGGCCGGCTGGTGGTGATCGAGATGAACCCGCGCGTATCGCGCTCATCGGCTTTGGCATCGAAGGCGACGGGGTTTCCGATCGCCAAAGTGGCAGCCAGGCTTGCCGTCGGCTACACGCTCGACGAATTGGAAAACGACATTACCGGTGGCGCAACGCCAGCCTCATTTGAGCCGTCGATCGATTATGTCGTGACCAAGATTCCGCGCTTTGCATTTGAAAAATTTCCAGGTGCCGAACCGCTGTTGACCACGGCGATGAAATCGGTCGGCGAGGTCATGGCGATCGGACGTACCTTTGCCGAAAGCCTGCAAAAGGCGTTGCGGGGGCTTGAAACCGGGCTCACCGGGCTTGACGAAATCGAAATTCCGGGGCTGGGACAGGGCGATGACCGCAATGCGATGCGCGCTGCTCTGTCGACGGCAACGCCAGACCGGTTGCGCATGGTGGCGCAGGCGATCCGCGCCGGCATGCCGCTTGACGAAGTACACGATGCCTGCCGGATCGACATGTGGTTCCTTGAGCAATTGGCGGCGATCATCGCCATGGAAGAGCGGGTGCGCGCGCATGGTTTGCCACAGGACCGGCAGAACCTGCGCATGGTGAAAGCAATGGGGTTCTCCGATGCCCGGCTCGGATCGCTGGCGGGCGGCGAGGCCGGCGATGTGGCGGCACTGCGCGACAGGCTGGATGTGCATCCGGTGTTCAAACGGATCGATACCTGCGCGGCCGAATTCGCCTCGCCGACAGCCTATATGTATTCGACCTATGAAGAGCCGTTTGCCGGCGAACTACGCTCGGAAGCCGAGGTGTCGGAGCGCAACAAGGTGGTGATCCTCGGCGGCGGGCCGAACCGGATCGGCCAGGGCATCGAGTTTGACTATTGCTGCTGCCATGCCGCCTTTGCGCTGCGCGATGCGGGCTTTGAAGCGATCATGATCAACTGCAATCCTGAAACCGTTTCGACCGACTACGACACGTCCGACCGGCTCTATTTCGAGCCGCTGACATCTGAAGACGTGCTGGAAATCCTGCACGCCGAACAGCAGGCCGGCACACTTGCCGGCGTGATCGTGCAGCTTGGCGGGCAGACGCCACTCAAGCTTGCCGGCGCGCTGGAAAAGGCTGGGATCCCCATTCTCGGCACCTCACCTGACGCCATTGATCTGGCAGAAGACCGCGACCGGTTCCAAAAACTATTGATGAAGCTGGAGCTGAAGCAGCCCAAAAACGGCATTGCCTACTCGGTCGAGCAGGCACGTCTGGTAGCTGGCGAGCTTGGTTTTCCGCTCGTTGTGCGCCCGTCTTACGTGCTTGGCGGGCGGGCGATGCAGATCATTCATTCCGAAGATATGTTGCAGACCTATCTTCTCGACACCGTGCCGGAACTGGTGCCGGAAGACATCAAGCAAAAATACCCCAACGACAAGACGGGTCAGATCAACACGCTTCTGGGCAAAAACCCGCTCCTGTTCGATACCTATCTGCAGGGTGCGACGGAAGTCGATGTCGATTGCCTCTGTGACGGCGATGCGGTGGCCGTATGCGGCATCATGGAGCATATCGAGGAGGCGGGCATCCATTCCGGCGACAGTGCCTGCTCGCTGCCTGCCCATTCATTGCCGTCTGAAGTGACCGATGAGCTTGAACGGCAGACCATCGCGATGGCCAGGGCGCTCAAGGTCGGCGGTCTGATGAATGTGCAATATGCGATTCAAAACGGGTCGGTCTATGTGCTTGAGGTCAATCCGAGAGCGTCTCGCACCGTGCCGTTCGTCGCCAAGACCGTTGGCCGGCCAATCGCAAAAATCGCAGTCAGGATCATGACCGGAGAGACGTTGCAGGATGCTGCCACCGCCTATGGCGGGATGGCGGATGCCGGGGCGCTTGACCATATGGCGGTCAAGGAAGCGGTGTTCCCATTTGCCCGTTTTCCCGGCGTCGATATTCTGCTTGGGCCGGAAATGCGCTCCACCGGCGAGGTGATGGGGCTGGATAGGGATTTCAGCCTGGCATTCGCCAAGTCGCAGCTCGGCGCCGGCGTCGACCTGCCGCGTTCCGGCGCGGTGTTCGTATCGGTGCGCGACGACGATAAGGAACGGGTTCTCGATGCGGTCAAGCGGCTGGCGGCACAGGGTTTTGCCATTCTAGCCACCGGTGGCACGCAACGCTATCTTGCGGCCAACGGTGTCGAGGCGGAAAAAATCAACAAAGTGTCAGAAGGCCGCCCGCATATTGAAGATGCGATCCGCAACCGGCAGGTACAATTCGTGATCAATACCACGGGCGGGCAAAAGGCACGCTCGGATTCAAAATCGCTTCGCCGCGCCGCCTTGATGCAAAAAGTTCCGTATTACACCACGATTGCCGGTGCATCAGCGGCATCGGACGCGATTGCCGCATTGAAAGCTGGCAATCTCGAAGTAAGGCCATTGCAGGACTATTTTTGAAGGTTTGGAAAGGGTGCCCTAAGGGCAACTAGAACGATGGGTGGACATCGCCCGTCGAGCGGCTTGACACCGGATCGCCACCCCAATCGACAAACAGAATTGACTCTGAATGGGCTAAAACTGCTCTAGTAACGACAAAAGCGGCCGGTTTTGCTATAACAATGTTACAGACCGGGTTAACTGAAATGGAATTGACTGTACCCTTTCGGGGCGCGGGGGAAGTTGATGGACGTTTCACCAGACAGAGTATCTAAGACCATCGATCGCATTTATGAGGCACCCGTTACCGGCGGTGGCTGGGAGGTCGCTCTGCGCTCAATCACAAACCTGTTGGGAGCCGGCTTGTCGACCCTCACCGGCTCACTTGACGAGGATGGTCCCTATCGCCCGTCATTCATACACTGCGATATCGCGATGGAACATGCGTGCGAGGAATATTGCGATTACTATCATTCGATATGCGAGCGCGCCCGGTATTCGAGAAAGGAGCCGGTCGGCAATGTCTATTACGATTATAAATATCTGACGGAAACAGAGATTAGACGCAGCGAATATTACGACTATCTGATCCGCAATGGCGGGAAATATGCGCTTGGCACCACCTTGAACCTGCCGGACACATCTCGGCTGACAAGCGGTACACAGCAATGTGCGGTGCATTTTCCGGACTGCTGCGGACATCCGGACGAAGAGATCATCGCGCTCTTCGAACGTCTGGTTCCCCACCTGATCCGGGCCAACATGCTGTCACAGCATATCGATGCATCTTCGAACCTGATAGCGGGATTGCGATCAGCGGTCGATAACATGCCAGGTGCAGTGTTCGGGCTCAATGAAAGTTTCGGCGTCGAATTCGCCAATGTGAAAGCCGAGGCGGTCCTGCGTGCTAACGATGGAATTTCGGTGGTGAAACGTCAATTGTGTCTTGCCTCGCCCCGGGGGCAGGATCGTCTTGCCCGTCTTTTGTCAGCTTTCGGGCGTGATCAGCTTGAAAATCCGGCGGCGCCTTCGGTGGTAAGAGTTGACCGGCCATCCGGCCGCCGGCCGTATCTGGTGTTTGTGACGCCGGCAAAGACAGCCACACCAATGCACGAAGATGATCCGACACGCCGGATCCGCTTCCTGGCAATCATTTCCGATCTGAACGCCGATCCGGTGGATATGTCGCACTATCTGGAAATTGTTTTCGGTCTGACCCCGGCCGAGGCCAAATTGGCAAAATCGCTGGCAAAGGGCCTCTCCCTGAAAGATCACCGTGAAGCGTTGGAGATTTCAAACGAAACGGCCAAATGGTATTTGCGGCAGATTTTTCAAAAGACCGGTGTTAACCGGCAGGCCGAACTGGTTGCACTGCTTGGCCGTATTGCGCCGCTAAATCCGTGACATCACTCTAGCCACGGCGGTATCGAACACCCCTAAATGTATCGCTCACCCAACAGCCGATAGACCCAGAAACGCTCGTCGGTCGCGATCAATTCATTGATTTTTGCTGGCGAAAACCCAGTCGTCCGGCGCACTTCCCGGCCCATATGAGCCTGATCGGAAAATCCGTTATCCTGCGCCAAAGCTGCCAAATCGAGCGGTTTGTCCTCTCCCGCCTCCCGGGTCTTCGCAAACAGCTCCTCCACCCGTGCCTGACCGGAAAGCTGGCGCAGCGACTGTCCGGACCAGGAGCGGATGCGGCGCTGCATCTGGCGTGTGCTTTTGCCTGCCTTGGATGTCGCCGCACGAATGGCAAGCGCGCCAGCCCAGCCTCTAAGCCACAAGGGTGCAATGCCATTGCCCAGCCGGCGCTGCTGCTTCCAGATCGGCTCAAGCATGGTCTCCAGTGTGTCGAAGCCCTCCCTTAAATCACTTTTCCCATGCGCTGTGCTGACAATATCGAGCAGCTCGCTGTTGAGTACGTCTTTTGCCGGTATGTTTCTGTCAACAAGCGGGTCGATTTTCATTCCGGTCAGCGCTGTCCAGGAATCGGGATAAAAGCCTAACGTCATGGCCAAAACCGGCCCGGGGTTCCAGGTGACCGTGGGTGTACTGGTTGGCCCGGATACGAACGCCTCAATGTATTGCGGCCCGTCTTGCGGGTTGGCCATATCGGCTTCCGTGCGGACATGATGCGCCGCGCCTTCAAGAAACCAGGTCAAGCTGCAATAGGGTGAGCGCGGGTAGTAGTTGAACCTTGTTTCTGGCGAAAGGTCTTTGCCGCGCGTATCCCTGACGATGGCGATGACCAGACATTCGGCCAGTGACGCTCGTGGAAACAGCAGATACGCGCTTTCATCCAGGTCACGGCGTGCGGCGGCTCTGTTCATCGTCCTTATGCAAACCCCAATGTCGTTTCCATTCTATACCGGACCGGCCGGCTGGCCGAAAGTGGGTGTCACGAAAGATAAACCTGGCAAGGCTTGAGAGGACACCATGTCTTCCCCCGAATTCCCATTCTCCGAAGACCTTGCCGACAAAGGTTTCGTTGTGACATCCGCGGCGGACATGATCGCCTGGGCACGTGCGGGATCGTTGCACATGGTGACCTTCGGCCTGGCCTGTTGCGCCGTCGAGATGATGCAGTTTTGTGCATCGCGCTATGATTTCGACCGGCTGGGTATGGCTTTGCGCGGTTCGCCACGGCAATCGGACCTGATGATCGTTGCCGGCACGCTCACCAACAAGATGGCGCCGGCCCTGCGCAAGGTCTACGACCAGATGCCCGAGCCACGTTATGTGATCTCGATGGGGTCATGCGCCAATGGCGGCGGCTATTATCACTATTCCTATTCGGTGGTGCGCGGTTGCGACCGGATTGTTCCGGTCGATATTTATGTTCCAGGCTGCCCGCCGACGGCGGAAGCGCTGTTTTACGGCATTCTTCTTTTGCAAAAAAAGATGCAGCGCACGTCTTCGATCGAACGCTGATGGTGCCTTTTGTGCCAGCCGTATGGGTGTAGGCGTAAAGGCAGATATCGACCACGGTAAAATCGCCACCGGTGAGCCACGGTGTCTGCTGCAACTGCGTTTCCGCTAAAGAGCAGGCTTGCGCCGCCCGAATGTAAGCCCACCAGCATTGCCAGCTGCTGAGGGTTGCAGAGGTTTTGTCGCATATGAGGCTTGTACTGAAGCCGCCGCGCCACCGGGAAATATTGATGAGGCGAGCTGGGGCCTTGCGACACCGAAGCCTTGAACCATCATCGCGCCAGTCTTCTCAATCAACTCCAACTGCCAAGGCTCCTCGGCGCCCTCGATGAGGGTTTTGATGCCGAGATTGGACACCTTGGTGACCATCGATTTGAGCAAGGAATAGCCGGAGGCTGACCTCAACAGCTTGATTACCCACCCGGCATCGAACTTAACGATGTCGGGTTTCATCTCCAGGATGCGATCGAAATCAGAATCCTCCGCACCGAAATCGTCAACTGCAATGTTGAACCTCTCATTGCGCAACGACGTTATAAGGTTGCGCAACGCCAGCGGAGATGCACTCTTCTGCTCTGTCAACTCACAAACGAACCTTGTGGGCTGAAAACCGGTTTTTTCGAAGATCAAACGCATATCCTGCAGAGCGCAATCGATATCCCCATCGGTTAAGAATTGTGAGGGATCGAAATTTGCGAAAACCAGCGCGCTGTCAGGGACCAGCGTTCCGGCATTCATCAGGTGCAGATTGCGTGTCAGCGATTCCACATAGAACCGTTCTTCTGGCGGTACGCTGCCGAAAAACTGATAAGGTGAAACCGGGTTGCCATCGCGGAAAGGCCTGATCAGACATTCATATGCGGCGATGGAAAGCTTGGCATTTCGGTTGAAGGCGAAAATCGGCTGGAACGCGGTGTACAACTTGTAGACAGTCCAAACCGCAGCATGGGTGCCATCAACCTGTTTGACAATGTGCTCTAATCCGCCAAGTCCACTCATGGACCACCTCTGAAATCGCAAACTGAAGCCTAACCGCTTTCGGGTTTCCCTCCGGTTAACGGAAAATGCGTTTTTGAAAGCCGGCCAGATTGGACAACAAAGGCACAAATTGGATCAGCAATGGGTCGAAGCTGCTCTAACCCAGTGGCGAAACCTTGATTGCCGGACCGCGTTCGGGGAGCTTTGAACCGTCTGGCCTCTGCGCAAATCTTTTGTCAGCCAGCATCATGTCGGCCAGAGTGTGACTATCGAGGGCTTCCATAAACGCTTCCAGCGCGTGGTTGAGCGGCCCCGGCAACCGGCAAAACCGCGATATGATGCAATTATTGTTGCCGCCGAAACACTCCACCAGACGGAAATCCGGTTCCGTCAGCCGGATCAGCTTCCCAAGATTTATCTGCTCCACCGGTCGGCCAAGCCTGATGCCGTCCGCTCTACCGCGTTTCACTTCGAGATATCCCTCGCTGGCGAGAAATTGCACGACCTCTGTCAAATCATCCCCGGATACATGAAAATAGTCCTGGATCTCAGCGATGGTCGACACCCGGTCATCATGCGCAGCCGCATAAAGCAGAACCCGAAGTGCATAATCGGAAAAATTTGTAAGTCTCATGAAACGCCCAGCCCTTCGTTGCATTTCGATCCAGATCATTGTGGACTTCAATCCGGTTAAAATCAAAACCCGATTGAGATGACAGCCGCAAATGGCTGCGAAATGGTTTTGTATCTGTTTTTTTGGTGATACCGTCGGCGCGTCTGAAGGTGCACTTTGTGCCTGGTAGCCTCCATGGACGCTACTCAACGTGGTGTGACAATGAGGCAGCTCCCACCGAAGCCCATAATGAGGCGATCAATCGACCTCGCAAGGAACCATGTGCCCGGTGGAGATTGTTGAGAATACCGTGCGCTCAACAAGCAAATGACCACCTGCGCCTAACCGCAAGCTGCCATTCGTGAGAGGTGCGGCGGATTCAGACTTTGAGCCCTTTTTGACCGATGTTGCATGTTGTTTGAATGTCAGCATTGGGAGAACCAATATTGTCCGCGCCTCTAATTTCATAGGTACCCGCCCTTGTGAATTTATTTCGTGAGCTCGGCATGCAAATGTGCGCGGGAGGTGCTTGTTCGATCAAAAGCACTTTTCAGCCTGCGAGAGAAGTTTCCCAACTATGGCGAAGGAGTGTCATTTTGTGTGCCATTGAGATATCTCCAAAACCAGGCAGTTGAATTGGACTGAGACTGATTGATGGCCGACGAATATCTCAATACCAAAGAACCCGGATTTTTCGTGGACAGCACTCTTGATGTTGCACTCGACCCAACATCTTTGGATGCTTTCATTGATGCGTGGAATTCGGCAGGTCTGGAACGCGGGCTTGCGCTTCGCGCCGTTGAAGACATTGAGGAACTTGGTCCAGACTACTACGACAATCTCAGACGGGCCGATCTGTTCTTACAGCTCGGAGAGACGCCCCAACCCGATTTGCGATCCTTCCTGAAGTACTTTGACAGCCAGGCAGCTTTCGTTGTCGACGCTACGCGAAAGATCGTTGAGGCGAACACAGCGGCGCAAGAGTGGTTGGGGCCTCTGGCAGTAAACTCAGTTGTCGAAATTGGCCATTCAGCTGAGGAAAAGGATACGTTTCGCAGAACGTTGGTTGAAGCCATTGCCGCTGATCGAAACTTCAAACGCGTTCTAAAGGTACATGAACAGACACAGCAAAGTCCCATCTTATTGCAGATCCGCCGCCTCTCAGAAATGGAGAATGGTGACGGGGCAAAAGTGCTGGTGGTGAGCAGCCAACGCTACTGGCGCACCGGGCAGGACGATGCATTGAAAGCCACCTTTGGCCTTACCTCGGCTGAATGTGAGATCGTGCACGCGCTGGTTCAGGGCAAAACCATCAAGGGGATAGCTAAAACGCGCAGGACGAGCGAAGGCACCGTCCGCGATCAGGTTAAGACCGTGTTTTCCAAGATGGATGTGAAGTCCCAAGCCGAGATCATCCGCTTGGTCCTACCAATGACAGACTTGCCGTTGTTGGCTGACGGAACGACGGGAGCCACGCCGGCGGCACTTTCGGTCTCCGCCAATTGGCTCGAAGAAGAAGTCTGGCGGCCCTTTCGGTCCCTGAATACGCTCGATGGGCGCAAGCTGGACTATCACGAAATGGGACCAGCCGATGGTGCGCCGATCCTCTACTCACATATGGGATACTGTCAGGCGCGGTGGTCTCGTTCCATGATCGAGCTGGCGTACCAACATAAGCTGAGGGTGATTTGTCCAATCCGGGCGGGATTTGGGCACAGTGAGAATCTGCATCCAAACGCCGATGTTATCGTGTCCACACGCAAAGATACGCTACTGATTCTGGATAGCCTTGGCATCTCGAAACTACCCTACATCGCGCATGGCAATGATCTTGTCTTTGCGGTCGATCTTATAGCCGAAAGGCCAGAGGTTATTCCGGAACTGGTTGGCATTTGCGCACGCCCGTGCCTGCCCGGCAACGTCCAATTGCTGGGCACGGGGGCATGGCAAAGGTTCTTCATGTCCACCGCAAAGTATGCGCCGCAAATCGTGCATTTCGGATCCAAAGCAGCGGTCGCCATGGGCAAGCGAATGGGCATGAAGACAATGCACCAAAAACTGTGCAAAGATTCGCCTGCCGATCTTGCTCTATTGGACAGTGACGAAATGCGCCCCGTGGTGCTGAATAACTCAAGTATGTTGGCAAGCAACACAACCAATGCAGCACAGGCCTTTGCGATGGAGTATATCGCGATTGAGCAAGACTGGTCCGCATTGATGTTGCAAACGCGCGATATACCCATGCAAATTCTGTTCGGTGAGCAGGACCCGACGATTGATCTTGCTTCCGTCGAACGGATCCGTGCAGCATATCCATGGATTAAGCTAAAGGTCATGGAAGGAACAGGGCAGTTCCTGATGTTCCAGAAATACCAGGAGTTGATACCCTTGTTTGCCAAAACCGCGCACCGTTACGCGACTTGACGAACAGGCGTGTGACTTCTCACTAGAGCGCATCCACCGAATATTGAATCGTTTGACCGCCGGGAGTTTGTGCGCTGACCCCCCTCTCGGCGGCGCTTCGCTTGCCTGCCGGGTCAACGAGAAGCGTGCGGCGACGTGGTGCGAGCACCACGAGATCGCGCGCAACACTGTCAGCGTGCAAAGAACCAAGGTCAAATGATTGCAGTCTGTGATTTGGATTCAACATGTTCAATAGGCCGGCTTGGGCGTCTTTTCCGCCTCTGCTGTGTCGAAATCCTCGCACGATACTGCGGTATCGCACTGCGGTATTCTCCTTGCAGAGCCGAAAAATCCATCCCATCAAACTGCTCCAATATTCAGTGGATACGCTCTAAACATATAAATTGCCGCGGCGTAAGATTTTTGCGCGCGTATCTCCCATATGGGAGATGCCGGACTTTGGCCTGCTCTCTACTTTCCAAACATCACATCGAAAGAAGAGACTATGGCCGAACTTGTTTCCCATTTTTCCTACCTTGGACCCCACCAAGTCACCGGGGTCATTGGCTCTGTCTGCTACTTAGGTGCTTTTGGATTGGTGCAGATCGGCCTTGATGCGGAGGTGCAGGCATGACCTTTGCAGACTCGCTTTCCTACTTCATTACCCTTGTCGCCATCGCAATTGCGCCGGGTCCCGTCGTTTTGATGCTGATGGTTCGGGCCGCCAGCAATGATGTTAAAGGGGCCGCAGGTTTTGGTCTTGGTTTTGCTATTGGCGGGGTCGTTATCATCTCCGCAGTTTGCTTTGGGCTCAGCGCATGGCTGACATCAGCCCCAATTGTCTTCGAGTACAGCAAGTACGTCATGATCGCCTATATACTTTGGCTCGCCCGGGGGATCTGGAAAGGCGGGTTTGACATGAGTACCGATTGCGATGCGGCAAGAGGATCTGTCTTTTGCTCGCTGGGTGCCGGTCTCATGACGTGCTTTATCTCGCCTTACATGATGGTGCTGTTCCCGCTCGTCCTACCAGAAATGATGGATATTCGTGTCATTGAAATGCCAGAGTTTTTGATTGTGGCGCTGACAACATTTGCAGCCCTTGCTGCAGGTGCCGCACTGGTCGTTGGATTTGCCGCGCAATTGAAACGTTTGGCAAGATCAGAGCGTTCCATGACTTTTATGAACCGTTCCCTCGCTTCCCTTCTTGTGTTCGGGGGTGGGTGGATGGTTTTGGCCTGATTCCCACACCGCACATAAGCGCAGTGGCGACAGCATACTCTTCTGCTTGATCCAATGCGATTTGGTGTGTCTGCGGCCCAATGATGTGATAAACTAAGGACGCAGACACACCACTCCGATCTGATACCTAAGAAAGAGCTTTCCTGTTGCCCTTTGCACGGTGTGACGAAACAAATTCAAGAATGACGGACAGCCAGAACAAAGACATTGAAACAAGCGCGTTCGTAAATCAGCTATATGATATCGCGCTTGATCCCCAGTCGCTAGAGCTTTTCATTGATGCTTGGAACAGCGCCGGTCTGGACGCCAGCGCGGCACGGCAAACCATTAAGGACATCGACGCTTTTGACGATGCCTACCAAGCTCACCTCAACCGTGCCGAGACATTCCTGTCTCGCGCCACAAAGAGAGATGGAAAGCTGAGCCTTGCGGCAACATTGACACCTTTCAATTCGCTCGCCGCCTTCATTGTCAGTCGAGACCTGATCGTGCTGGCCTCCAATCAGGGAGCACAATCCGCATTTGAGATCAGCGACGGTTTGAATCTCAGTGACATGCGCTTGCAAGGTGAGGCATTGGAAGCCTTAACCGCTGGCGTTAGGGATGTCTTCTTAACAGCAGATCGCCCGGACCGGTTGTTGAACATCGAATTTGGTGGCCAACGTGGTCCTGCGTTGTTTCAGATAAGGAGGGTGGGCAAGACCACCCAACAGGCTGACGAACACGCCCTCGTGGTCACCACACGCTATCACTGGCAGACTGCATTGGGGGATACTCTGCAAGAGGTGTTTGGTCTCACAGCAGCCGAGCAAGGTGTCGTACGCACACTGGTCGAAGGATTGGACGCCAAAACCATTTCAGCGGAACGTGGCACAAGTGAAGGCACAGTACGGGGGCAGATCAAATCCATCCTGTCCAAGATGCATGCGCGCACGCAGTCTGAGGTGATCCGCCTCGTGTTGTCGCTGCGAGATGTTTCCAATGCAAGCAACGCAGACACCGACATTGCAACTCAAAAACCCCTCTATGATACAACCGACTGGCTCACCGTCGAGGTTTGGAAGCCCTTCAAGTCCGTCACGTTACCCGATGGGCGCCGGTTGGACTATCACGATATGGGTCCTGCGATGGGTGCGCCTGTCTTATATTCCCACATGGGGTATGGTCTGGCGCGTTGGCACAAGCCAATGCTCAAACTGGCCTTTCAGCATGGGCTCCGGGTCATTTGCCCGATCCGGGCAGGATACGGCCAAAGTGACAATCTGGATCCCAAGGCAGATGTTCTCGCTTCCACCCGCGACGACACGTTATTCCTGTTGAACTATCTTGGCATTGCGCGGCTGCCATATCTGACACAAGGCAATGACCTTTTGTTTGCAGCCGATTTTGCCGCACATCACCCTAAGATGATAAGCGAGATCATTGGCATTTGTGCCCGCCCCTGTCTTCCCGGAGACCAGCATTACTCTGGCATGGCGAAGTGGCATCGTTTCTTTCTATCAACAGCCAGACATGCGCCTCATTTGCTGAAATTCACCACCAAGGCCGCAGTTGCACTGGCCAAGCGAATTGGTGTCATTGAGATGTACCGGCAGATGAACCAGCGGTCTCCGGCTGATATAGCTTTGATGAATATGGATGAACTGCGGCCCGTTCTGCTTGCAAATGCAGAACTGATCGCTGGTGAAACCGCAGATGTTGCGCAGGCCTATACAATGGAGGTACTCGCAACAGAATCCGATTGGTCGCATTTGCTCATGCAATGTGCGAGCATCAAAATGTGGTTCGTCAACGGCGCAGAAGACCCCGCTACTGACATTGCGACAATCGCAGAATACCGTGAAGCCTATCCGTGGATCAAAATCGAAGTTGTCTCTGATGCAGGCCAGCTTCTTCTGTATCAACACTTTGGAGACCTTATCGGTAAAATCGCTGATGCGGCCAAGGCGGCGCATTAGTCTACGCTGGTTGACCGTGAGGGAAGATCAGCCTTTGGTCATTGTGAAAGGCCAAGCAAGCGCTGCTTCGACGACGCCCAGACGATGTCCACATGCGACACCCGCTTGCTTTGATGAAGGACGTTAAGAGCGGTCATTTGAGCGGCCACAGCGAATTCACGCATTGTCCACCCTCCGGCTGCTCCGGCAAGATATTTGAAAGTCGGCTTTTTTGAATTCGTGTCCTTGACAGACAGGACCGTTGTCAAGGAACGATCGCTTGCACACTAGCTTCAAACCTGCGTATCTGATTGGGAAAACTGCAGACGGAACATCACCGGTGAGCCACGTATTTCCCCGCCACACGAAGGCGAATTATCCGACCGTTTCTTCCGCCAGCGGTTGTTATCTGATTGACGACACCGGCAAGCGCTATTTTGACGGGTCCGGCGGTGCTGCGGTTTCTTGCCTGGGCCACGGGGATCCTGACATCACCGCCGCCATCAAGGCGCAACTGGACCAGGTGGCCTTTGCCCATACCGGGTTTTTCACATCAAAACCGGCCGAACGGCTGGCCGATTTGCTAATCCAGAACGCGCCCGGTGACCTTGACAGGGTTTACTTCGTATCCGGCGGCTCCGAAGCCGTGGAAGCGGCATTGAAACTCGCCCGGCAGTATTTCCTCGAAACCGGTGAGCCGTCACGCCACCGCGTCATCGCCCGCCGTCAGAGTTATCACGGCAACACATTGGGAGCGCTCGCAGCCGGCGGCAATGAATGGAGACGCACCCAATTTGCACCGCTGATGGTTGAGACCAGCCACATAGCACCCTGCTACGAATATCGTGGCAAGCAGGACACCGAAAGCACATCCGCCTACGGCCAGCGGGTTGCCGGCGAACTGGAAGCCGAAATTCAAAGACTTGGGCCCGAAACGGTGATGGCTTTCATCGCCGAACCGGTTGTCGGCGCGACACTGGGCGCGGCCCCTGCGGTAGAAGGCTACTTTTCCAGGATCCGCGAAATTTGCGACCGCTATGGTGTATTGCTGATCCTCGATGAGGTCATGTGCGGCATGGGACGAACCGGATCGCTTTTCGCCTGCGAGCAAGAGGGCATCGCTCCCGACATACTGACCGTAGCGAAAGGGCTTGGCGCCGGTTACCAGCCGCTTGGCGCCATGCTGTGCACCGCCAACATCTATGCCGCGATAAAATCCGGCTCCGGTTTTTTCCAGCACGGTCACACCTATGTCGGCCATCCGGTAGCCTGCGCTGCCGGGCTGGCGGTGACCAATGCGTTAATCGAACGCGATCTGATTGCCCGCGTTAAAACGATCGGTGACAAATTCCACAAAAACCTGCAAGCCGCTTTCTCACAACATCCGCACATTGGCGACATTCGCGGGCGCGGACTGTTCATCGGCCTCGAACTGGTCGAGGACCGGGCGGAAAAAACGCCCTTCGCACCAGACAGGCAGCTCAACAAGCTGGTCAAAAAAGCCGCCATGGAGGCCGGACTGATCTGCTACCCGATGGGCGGCACGATCGACGGAAAATTAGGCGATCATATTCTTCTGGCCCCGCCCTTCATCATGACGGAGCAGCAGATTGACGAAGTCATCACCAAGCTTGACACCGTGTTCAAGACGATTTTCTAACGCGGTCTGACGTCTCACAGATGCTTTTTAAAATAAACCCGGTTGAACCCGTCTTCCGTCCGCCGTTCGGTTTCCACATAGCCAAGCCGTGGATAGAGCGTCAGGTTTTCGGTCATCTTCTCATTGGTATAGAGGTCTACTGAACTGCACCCTGCCTCACGCGCTGCCTGCTCGCAAAGGCCCAGCAATCGCCTGCCGACACCCAAGCCCTGGCTCGCTGATGTGACCGCGACATTTTCCAGATGCATGCTGCCATCGACGGGATAAAAAACGATATATCCAAGCAGAACACCATTATCGCTGGTCGCGACATGAACCTGCTCTTTTTCCACCAGCGCGGCAAAATCCGCCACCATCGGCGCAGGCTTGCGGCCGATACGCGCCACATATTTCTCGTACGCCTCTTCCGCGCACGTACAAATTGCAGCGACATCATCCGGCCCGGCCAATCGAACGGTCAGTTTCATATCAGGCTCTAGCGGGTCCAAACACCATGGCTTCTTACTGGCCTAGAGGATATCCCTTTTTGGGCTGATGTAATATCAACAATTGCGATTAAACCGTTCAAAGTTCGATTGTTTTGGGACAACCACAATGAAGGATAAGCGTTTTCAGCCGGTTTCCGGTTTCGATCTGCCAAGGTTTGCCGGCTTACCGACCTTTATGCGACTGCCCTTCGTAGAACCCGGCGACACGCTTTACCAAGATGTCGATATCGCTCTGGTCGGCATTCCCTGGGATGGCGGAACAACCAACCGGCCGGGCGCTCGCCACGGTCCGCGCCAGCTCCGCGACCTGTCGACCATGATCCGAGCGGTCCACCCGACCAGCGGCATTCGCCCCTATGAAATAGCCAATTGCGCCGATCTTGGCGACGTTCCGCCAAATCCGGTCGACATCGACGACACGCTGAAACGGGTATCGGATTTTTATTCCAGACTTGCAGCAGCGGGCATCTGCCCGCTCACAGCCGGCGGCGATCACCTGACCTCCCTGCCGGTCCTGCGCGGCATCGCCGGCAATGAGCCGTTGGGCATGATCCATTTCGATGCCCACACGGACCTGTTTGAAGACTATTTCGGCGGCTACAAATACACCCACGGCACACCATTTAGGCGCGCCATCGAAGAAGGCCTGCTTGACCCGAAACGGGTCGTCCAGATCGGCATTCGCGGCACCATGTATGATGGCGAGGATATCGAATGGGGCCGGAGCCAGGGCGTGACGATACTGGGGATCGACGAACTGATGGAACGCGGCCACGCCGATATCATGCGCCAGGCGCGCGAAATCGCCGGTGACCTGCCAACCTATGTCAGCTTCGATATTGATTTCATCGATCCGGCTTTTGCGCCTGGAACGGGAACCCCGGAGATCGGCGGACCCGACACTTGGACCGCCCAGCAACTTGTACGCGGATTGCGCGGACTGAACCTGATTGGCGCGGACCTGGTGGAAGTATCGCCGCCATTTGACCCGTCAGGCAACACCGCCTGGGTCGGCGCGTCCATCATGTTCGAACTATTGTGCGTGCTCGCCGATGCCCGCGTTGCCCGATCGAAAGACCCGGCATAGCGAAGGGCGGTCAAACGGTCTCAATCAACAGGGATACACATCGGTGGCTAAGCGTTTTGAAAAATCGTTCACACAACAAGAACCGATAGGCGATGCGGCCATCGGCCGGGCTGTGGATATTTTGCGTAGCGGCCGCCTGCACCGCTACAATGTGGCTCCCGGCGAGGAAAGCGAAACCGCAGCACTGGAGCGTGACTATGCCGCCTGGCAGGGCGCAGAGTATTGCATCGCCACGGCCTCCGGCGGCCAGGCCCTGCAAATGGCGCTGCGCTCGGTTGGCGTCCGGCCCGGCGACAAGGTTCTGGCCAACGCCTATACGCTCGCACCGGTCCCAGGCGCTATCTTCGCTGTAGGTGCGATCCCGGTTCTGGTGGAGATCGGCAAAAATTGGCACACGGACATTGGCGATCTAAGCGCGAAGGCCGCGGCAAGCAAGGCCCGGTTTTTTCTGCTGTCGCATATGCGCGGCCACATCGCCGATATGGACGCAATCATGTCGGTCTGCGCCAGGTTTGGTCTAAAACTGATCGAGGATTGTGCCCACACGATGGGCGCCAGATGGAATGGCATCCGGTCTGGAAATTTCGGAAATGCCGCCTGCTTTTCCACCCAGACCTATAAGCACCTAAATTCCGGCGAAGGCGGACTGTTGACGACAAATGACAGCAAAATCGCCGCACGAAGCGTGATCGCATCCGGTTCTTACATGAACTATGCCGCTCACGGCGCAATCCCCGGCCCTGACGTGTTCGACGAATTACGCCTCGACGTGCCGAACTGCTCGGCCCGGTTGGACAATCTGCGCGCCTCGCTGCTGCGCTCGCAACTTCCCTTGCTTGACGGCAATATTGCCCGCTGGAACAGCCGCTACCGGATCATTGAAGAGGGTTTGCGCACATCACGGGGCATTGAGGTGATCGAGCGCCATCGCCATGAAGCCTTCGTCGGTTCGTCAATTCAGTTTCATGCCACCGGTGTAAAACCGGAAGCAATACCCGAATTCGTCAAAACCTGTGCGGAGCGCGGTGTGGAAATCAAATGGTTTGGCGCCGAAGACCCGGTTGGCTTTACCAGCCGTTTCGATAGTTGGCGCTATCTGGGCGAGCCGCCGGAATTGCCGCAGACGCTGGCCGCCCTGTCGACCACCTGCGACATGCGCATTCCCCTTACATTTACCGAGCCAGATTGCCGGCTGATCGCGTCAATCATCGCTGAAACGGCTGATCTGTTTTGTTAGAGCGTATCCGCTCTAAGGCGCCATCGCGAATTCAAAATCCGGCCAATTCATGTTCCTGGAATCCCAGTTGCGGGTTCCAACTGGAGCCAAGGATCGTTTTGAGTATGTGGTTCATGGTTGCCCTGTCATTATCAAAACCGCCATGGGATTTGGAATCGCTCAAATTGCTCTGCCGCCCGGCATAGATCTGTTCCAGACCGGCAGGCACAACAACCTGGCCGGCAAACTCTTCCATGCCCAACAGCGGCATGCCATCGCGATCTTCGAACGCGTTCGACACAAGATAGAGCAGCGATTTGCGATAGATTTTGCCGACATTGTCATCCTGCTCCCGTTTGTCGGTCAGCCGGAACACCGTCGCCTTTTTAACGCCATCCACAGCGTTCTTGCCGATTCTCGACTTGTAGAAATTGTCGTAGAGATCAACGCTACAGGCAGGCGCCATCAGCGACAGGCTTTCAACGGGTTTGCCAGACACACCCATCATCGGGATCGCGTCGAGCAGATAGCCATGCAGGATCGCGCCGGCACTGTGGCCAACAAGGTGGATCTTATAGGGCCGGTCCAGCGCTGCATTCATATCCAGAAACATCTGCATGACTTCAAATCCACCACCTTCGGGCAGAAAACTGCGCCTGGCATCATCCTTCATCTGACGCCACACCGCGCGCCCGATCGGCCGCGAAATTTTTTCCAGCATACTGTCCAGCCTGTCCGAAAGCCCTCCGACCCTTTTCATCGAACGGCCAAACGCACCGGTTAGCGCATCAATGAACTCATCGGTAAATCCAGTGCCCCACATGAAGTGGAACGGATAGATGCGATTGCGCTTGTAGATCGTCTTCATCGCATGGATGCGCCGCGCAGAATCATCCAGCCCGTTTAGCCCGCCATGGGCATAAAACAGGATATGGTCATATTTTCGGTTGGGCAGAGATGCGCTGCCCGCCAGATAGCCTACCGTTTCGATCAGACTGTCGGACGGAGATGCATAAACGCCGGTTTCAACCAGCTCGGCATCATCAATATTGGCAAAATGGCCGACAATCTCGCCACGCCTGGGCCGCGGCGATTTTTGTTGTTCAGCTATCCCGAAATTCGACATCGGACTGGAAATAATATCGAACGCATCGGGCGCCGGCACCGACAGTCGCAATACCCAGGCATCCATCACATTGGCCGCCCAATCCTGATACGTCCAATGCGCGATGCCGGATTGGCCCTTGAACCCGCCCCACGCCTTCCCCCAGGAGTTTTGAATAATAAATCCGTCGCGATCATATCCAACAATCGCAAAGGCGTGCCCGCCAAAATGGGTCTCCGACTTACCGATCTTCCCGTCTGGAGGATTGCGCCATCCGCTGTGAACCCGCGCCGAGCAATAGATGGCGCCGACTTCATTGAGCGCCACATGGTAGTCGATGAGATTGGGCCGCAACCGGTAATAGGCGCCAAGCCCTATGCTGCGCGCCTCCTTTGCCTGGGCGATGCTAAGTTGCCAATTGCTCTGGCCATCGACATAGCGGGCACTGTCTTCCGAGCACACACCATTGTTGAAAAAGCCCTTCAGCGCGCCGCGAATGCTGGAACCGTCATAATCGGTTCCGGTCCATTCATCATGCAGTTTGGCCATCTCGTAAAGCATGCGCGAACTGACAAAGGCCGGCAGATCTTCCGCACCCGCAGCCCGGCGGACATCATTCAAATGATCAATCACCG
Source organism: Rhizobiaceae bacterium (assembly GCA_963669455.1). Classification (GTDB taxonomy): domain Bacteria; phylum Pseudomonadota; class Alphaproteobacteria; order Rhizobiales; family Rhizobiaceae; genus JAWKWH01. The sequence continues at coordinate 1,301,240 of OY770026.1, read as the reverse complement.
CAGCAAGGCCAAACCCCGTACACGCGCCCTGTTCGCCCTGATCGCGCACCACAATACCCGGCGGCGGGTCGAGTTTGACCTTCACATCAATCAGCGCTGGTTCATACATGCGATCACGCAAATCCGGCGCATCGGGTATGACGTTCAAATCACGCCCGGCCAGCTTCGACGAGGCTTTCCCAATATTTTCTTGCTTCATTCTTGACATGATTGAATCATCATAGAATAATTTTATTTTTATACAATTATTGTTTGATAGCTTTAAATTAATTCTTGGAAAAATAAAAAATATATCACCTCTATGTTTGGCGTCGACCCTCCTCGCGGGCGTGGCAGGATACGATAGAGGCGCTGACTGGCAGGGGTTGCGGGATCTCCTGCCGGCAGCGCTCATTGACCAGCGGACAACGCGGATGAAAGGTGCAGCCGCCGGGCGGATTGATCGGATTTGGGATTTCACCCTCAACCGACAGATGCGGGCGGCCACTCATCGCCAGATCGGGCACCGCATCGAACAGCATGCGCGTATAAGGATGCTGCGGTTCGCGAAACAGCCTTTTGGATTCGGCAATTTCGACGATCCGGCCGAGATACATGACGCCAACGCGGGTAGCCATGTGGCGCACGACCGACAGATCATGGCTGATGAATAAGTAGGTCAGACCGAATTCCTGCTGCAGATCACGCATCAAATTGAGAATCTGCGCTTGCACCGACACATCAAGAGCGGAGGTTGGCTCGTCACAAACAATGAAATCGGGTTTGGAGGCCAACGCCCGGGCAATGCAGATACGCTGGCGCTGCCCGCCTGAAAACTCATGCGGGAACTTCCTGCCATCATCACCGCCAAGTCCGACCAGCGTCAACAATTCGCCAACTCTGCTGGTAATCTTTGCTTCATCGCCTTCCAGATTGAAGGCACGGATCGGCTCGGAAACGATTTTGTCGACGCGCCATCTTGGATTGAGGCTGGCGAAAGGGTCCTGAAAGATCATCTGGATGCGCCGGCGCAGAAACTGAAGGTCACCGGCCCGGCCCTTGTCGGCCAGATTGATCCCCTCGATGGCGATCTCGCCCGCTGTTGGCGCGAGAAGACCGACCACCATCTTGGCAACTGTCGATTTGCCCGATCCGGATTCGCCAACCAGAGCAAACGTCTCGCCCTTGGCGATCTCAAAGGAAACATCATCCACGGCCCGCAAAAACTTCTTGCCCTCGCGCTCGATGACGCGGTTGAGCCATGGTTTGGAAACGTCGAACAGGCGGGTAAGCCCGCGAACCTCAACCATCGCGTCACTCATGAGGCGCATCCTCGCCATGGAGCCAGCAAAAGACCTGCGACTGTCCGGCGGAAAATTCCGGCGGATGTGCACTGAGGCAGGCTTCGAAGCATTTTGCGCAACGCGGGTGAAACGCACACCCGTCCGGTATCCCAGTCAGCCGGGGCATCGAGCCCGGTATCTGAACCAGCCTGTCGCCTTCCCCATCCAGTGACGGGATCGAATTCATCAGGCCTATCGTATAGGGATGTTGCGGGTTATGAACCAGATCGCGCGTCTTGCCGATTTCGGCTATCCTGCCGGCATAAAGCACCGCCACCCGGTCGGCCGTCTCCGCGATGACGCCCATATCATGGGTGATCAGCATGACCGCCATACCGCGTTCGCGGCACAGCCGCTTCAAAAGCTGAATGATCTGCGCCTGTACCGACACATCGAGCGCCGTCGTCGGTTCATCGGCAATCACCAGATCCGGCTCCCCGGCCAGAGCGAGGGCGATGACCACCCGCTGCCGCATGCCGCCTGAAAACTGGTGCGGATAGGCATCGATACGTGTCTCGGGCGCGGGGATTCCCACCTCGTCGAGAAGCGCGATTGCCCGCTTACGGGCTTTGGCCGCGCTGAGATCCACATGAGTTAATATGGTTTCCACCAATTGCTCGCCAATCCGGTAAAGCGGGTTCAAACTGGTGAGCGGATCCTGAAAGATCATCGCTATGCGCGACCCACGAATTTTGCGCATCTCTTCTGGCGGCAGGCCATCAATGCGGTTTCCGTCGAAAACAATTTCACCGCCGGCAACCCGTCCGGGCGGTTCGAGCAGGCCGATGACAGCAGCACCCGTCAGCGATTTGCCGGCGCCGGATTCACCGACCACGCCGAGGGTTTCACCCCGGTCTATATCGAAGGAAACCCCGTTGACGGCAGTCAGGGCGCCAAAGCGCGTCGGAAACTCGACCACGAGATTGCGCACGGACAGGATTGGTTCACTCATCCCCGTCACCGCAATTTCGGATTGAGCGCATCGCGCAGCCAATCGCCTAATAGATTGACGGATAATACCAGCACGGCAAGCGTGACACCCGGGAAGATGGTGATCCACCATTCGCCTGAAAACAGAAAATTGTTACCGATATTGATAAGAGCGCCAAGCGAAGGCTCTGTGAGCGGAAAACCGACGCCGAGAAATGACAGCGTGGCTTCGGTGATGATGGCCAGGGCGAGGTTGATCGTGGCGATGACCAGCACCGGGCCAAGGACATTTGGCAATACGTGCCGCACCATGATCGTCAGCGGCCTCAAGCCGATCAGCCGGGCGGCCTGAACATATTCGCGCTCCTTTTCAATCAGAACGGAAGACCGCACGGTTCGCGCATATTGCACCCAGAACGACAGGCCGATGGAAAGCGTCAGCACCCCGAACGCCGTATCTTCGCGCGACGCTTGCGGCAAAAGGCCAGACACGGTTCCGTCGATCAGCAGGGCGATCAGAATTGACGGGAACGTCATCTGAATGTCGGCAATGCGCATGATCACCGAATCCAGTGTTCCACCGACATAGCCCGATAAGAGTCCGAGGCTGATTCCCAAAATGGCGGCAAAGGCGACGCTGGCAAACCCCACCGCCAGCGAGATACGGCTGCCATACATGATCGCCGACAGGAGATCGCGGCCCTGATCATCCGTGCCAAGCGGGAACTGTGCCACACCACCCTCCTCCCACATGGGCGGCGTCAAACTGTCGAGCAGATTGAGGCTGGCCAGATCGAACGGGTCATGCGGTGCGATCAAAGGGGCAAAAAGCGCCATCAGAAAGTAGAAAAGCGTAATAGCCGCTGCCAGCATGGTCAGCTTCGAGCGGCTGAACGAATAGACAATGTCACTGGCAAGAAAGCGGGCAATCGCACCCTGTTCAGCTTTTACTGGAATTGAGGATGCCTTTGACATGTCAGTTGGCCTGCCTGGCATCGATGCGAATGCGCGGATCGACCGCGACATAGAGCAAATCAACAATCAGATTGATGAGCACAAACAAGAAACCGATCAGCATCAGATAGGCGGCCATGATCGGAATATCGACATTCTGCACCGCCTGCAAAAACAAAAGTCCCATCCCCGGCCACGAGAACACCGTCTCGGTGATAATGGCAAAGGCGATGACCGATCCCAGTTGAAGCCCGGTAATGGTCATCACCGGGACCAGTGTATTCTTCAGCGCGTGCCCGAAATTGACCGCACGGCGCGACAACCCCCGCGCCCGGGCAAATTTGATATAGTCGGTCCGCAACACTTCCAGCATTTCAGAGCGGACCAGCCGCATGATCAAGGTCAGTTGAAACAGGGCCAGCGTGATTGACGGCAAGATCAGCGCTTTCAATCCCGACTGGGTTAAAAAGCCTGTCGGCCAGAAGCCGATAAGCACGGTTTCGCCGCGCCCGAATGACGGCAGCCACTGCAACTGCACCGAAAATACAAAGATGAACAAAATACCCACCAGAAATGGCGGCAATGAAATTCCAACCAGGGAAACGGTCATAAACATTCGTGACAGCCAGGAATCCCGTTTGAGGCCCGCATAAACCCCCATCGGAATACCGGCAACAATAGCGATAACGACCGACAGCAGCGACAATTCCAGCGTTGCGGGAAAGCGCTCTGCGATCATCGCCGCCACAGGCTGCTTGAACTGGTAGGAAATGCCGAAGTCAAACCGTAGCGCGCCTGCGATGAAGTGAAAGAACTGGACCAGCACCGGATCGTTCAATCCCAGCTGCTGGCGAAGTGCATCACGCTGGTCAATCGACGTTTCGATACCAACCATCTGATCGACCGGATCGCCGACAAAGCGAAACAGTAAAAACGAAATCAGCGCAACGACGAGCATCACGAGGATCGACTGCAAAAACCGGCGGATCATGAAGGCGAGCATGATGATGTGCCTGAGCTGGAGCGTGCCCGCCCGCCACAACGGGCGGGCACAGATCAATGTAAGGACAACAGGAATTACTTCTTGTTGACGTGATACATCATAAACTGATTGTCAGCCCTTTGTACGAGCTCGACATTGCTCGATATACCCCAGGCCAGGCCTTGCTGGTGCAGCGGAATATGCGACACCTCGCTGGTGGTGATTTCAAAGGCCTGCTTTATCAGCTCATCACGTTTTGCAGGATCGTTTTCCACCAGGATCAAATCCTTCAGCGCATCGACCTTGGGATTGCAATAACCGCCAAGATTAAACGCGCCACCAACACCGGCTTCGTCGCGGCAAGCTTCGAGATTGTCCAGAATATTCCAGGAATCGAGCGACCCCGGCGTCCATCCGAGCATGAAGAACGAGGTGTCAAATCCGCCTGATGCCAGGACCTTGGCAAAGTATTTTGCCTTCGGCTGGGCATTCAGATTGATGGTGATGCCCACCTTGGCCAACATTGCTGCGACAGCCTGGCATATCGCTTCATCGTTGACATAGCGATCGTTTGGACAGTCCATTGACACTTCAAACCCATCAGCATAACCGGCCTCGGCCAGAAGAGCCTTGGCACCATCCAGGTCATAGGCCATCCGGGTAAAATCGCCAGCCCTGGAATAGAGAAACGGCGAGATCATGATGGCAGACGGTGTCGCCAGATTACGCATCACCTTCGACTTGATCGCTTCGATATCGATGGCCTTGTAAAAAGCCTGCCGCACGCGAATATCTTTAAACGGGTTCTTGCCCTTGATGTTTGAGTATATCAGCTCGTCGCGCATCTGGTCGAAGCCGAGGAAGATTGTCCTGAGTTCAGGCCCCGTCAACGCGGATGTCGCAGCATTGTCATTGACGCGCTTGATGTCTTGAACCGGCACCGGATACACAAGATCAAGTTCACCCGACAACAAAGCGGCCACCCGCGTTGCAGGCGACGCAATGGTCGTGAATTCAACCCTCGTTAGGTTGTGTTTGGCACTGTCCCACCAGTCTGCGTTTGGCTCCAAAACCGTGCTGACGCCAACATTATGACTAACGATCTTGAATGGACCTGTGCCATTGGCTTCCAGCGAAATCTTTGTCGCAGCCTCGTCGGATGCCGACGTCACCTTTACCGAATTGTTTGCCTCGGCCCACTCCTTGTCGACAATTGGCCAAGTATCCCATTCATAGTGCAAGATAGGGTTGGGCGAAGAGAGAATGACGTCCACCGTATAGTCGTCGACCTTCTCGAATTTTACGTCGGCCCCGATACGTTTTATCAGATCCGAGCCTTCCGACCGGACGCGATCCGCCGAGAAGATGACATCGTCGGCGTTGAAATCGTTGCCATTGTGGAATTTCACACCCTGGCGAAGTTTGAAACGCCAGCGGGTGGGTTCGACCGCCTCCCAGCTTTCGGCAAGCGCCGGCTGAATATTCAAATCGCCATCCCGCCTGGTCAGTCCCTCATAGACATTGCCGAGAAAACCGAGCGTGAATGTCTCATTGAGCGAGTAGGGGTCGAGCGATTTCAACGTACCCTGAAAAGCAAATTTGAAGGTCTCCGCTGACGCCGACGATAAACCCGTCGCCAATGCTGCAGCGAGAAGGACTGGTCTTAACACTCTTTTTTTCATGAGTTTTCCTTTTTGCTTGATTTTGATAGCCCTCATTCGGTGCAATGAGTTAACCACGAGAATTCGGGCCGGTCCAGCCGCCTAAGAGTAATTACGCTCATCAGGGCATTCACGATATTCCGCCATCATGCTACCCAACTTCAAAAATGGGAGAAGATATGCAAGGCCCTTTTGATGCGCCCGAACGTGCGGCATTTCGCCAAACGCTTCGACATTTCGTCGCCGCCAAAATCACACCCTATGCTGATGAATGGGACGAAAAAGGCGAGATACCCTGGCAATTGCATGCCGAAATCGGCGCGCTTGGGGTTTGGGGATTTGCCATCGACGAAAGATATGGCGGGCTCGGCTTTGACGATTGCTTCATGCGCGCCGCCTACAATGAAGAACTTGCCAGATGCGGTGCTGGTGGTGTGGGTGCTGCACTGAACGGCCGGATGATTTCAATCGAACCACTTCACCGGCTCGCCTCGCAAGACATCAAAGACCGGGTCCTGGCCGAGATTGTTTCGGGCCGGAAAGGCTCATCGCTTGGCATTACCGAACCAGGTGGCGGCTCCGACGTTGCCAACATGAAGACCACTGCAAAACGCGACGGCAATCATTTCGTTTTGAACGGCTCGAAGACGTTCATCACCGGTGGCATGAAATCGGATTATTTCGTCATCGGTGCGCGTACGGGCGGGTCTGGGCTTGCAGGGATATCGCTGTTCTTTGTCGAAGCCGGCACGCCGGGTTTCAGCCGCACGGCAATCGATCGCAAGATGGGCTGGTGGTGTTCCGATCAGGCCACGCTTTATTTCGATAATTGCCGCTTGCCGGCCAAAAATCTGATGGGCGAGGAGGACAAGGGTTTCCTCGCCATTATGGAGAATTTCAATCTTGAGCGGATTGGCCTGATTGCCGGCTCGCTGGGCGCTATGAAAACCTGCCTGGAAAGCGCGATTGACTGGGCCAGACAAAGGCAGGCATTCGGCAAGCCCCTGATCGGGCATCAGGTCATCCGCCACAAGATTGCGGATATGTCGATGCGTATCGATGCGACCGAAGCACTGCTCAATCAGCTTTGCTGGCAGGTCAATGAAGGCACCATGCCAATCGCCGAAATAGCAAAGGCCAAGGTGTTCGCCACAAAAAGCCTGGAATTTTGCGCCAGCGAAGCCATGCAGATCTTTGGCGGTGCCGGCTATTTGCGCGGCAATCCGGTCGAACGCATCTATCGTGAGGTCAAGGTGATGGCGATCGGCGGCGGCTCCGAGGAGATCATGCGCGATCTGGCCGTGCGCCAGATGGGGCTATAGATCATAACCATCACCGGTCGGCTGACCGGCGGTCCTGCCAGGCATAATAGGCCATGAACGCTGGCAGAAACCACGGCTTTCCCCGGAAAAACGGAATAGCCGGCGGCGGCGACGAGGCAAATTGACTTTGCGGCTCACAACCAGAAAGAGCAAATTGCCCAGCCAGCCCACCAAGCCAGCGCGCCCAGACAACGCCTGAGCCGCAATAGCCCGACGCATAGATCATCCCGTCTTTTACAAACAATCCAGGCATCTCGTCCCTGCTGATGGCAATATTGCCGTTCCAGCTATAGTCAAACCCATAGGGTTCAAGCGCCGGAAAAATCTCCACAAGGCCGGCAAATACATGCGCAGCATTTTTAGCAGGCGAGGCCGGCAACATCCTCTCGCGCGATCCCAGCAATATACGCTTTCCATCCGGTGTCGGGCGGAAATATCTGAAAATTTTGCGATTTTCTCCCATGGCTCGGCGTTTCGGCAGCAAGGTATCCACAAGGCCGGTAGGAAGCTCGCCGGTTACGACAACGCGGCTTACCACAGGAACCAGACGCCGCCGCAGCCATGGATCGGCAGCACCGGTATATCCGTTGGTCGCCACAATCAGATTGCGCGCCCTGATTGTCCTGCCGCCGGTCTTAAGTTCGAAAAATTCACCATTGCGATAGTAATCAGACACCGGTGATTGGCCAAAAACCGACACACCGGCTGATGCCGCAACCCGCATCATGCCGGCATGCAGCTTTGCCGGATGAAGGCTTGCCAGGTCTTCACGTACCAACCCGCCGCAATACTGATCGGTTACAATTTCGGTGCCAAGCTCCTCAGGCCCGACCACATGGGCATCGATACCCAGATGCTTGTCCAGCAAAGCCGTCTCGCGCTTTTGTTCCTCAAGCTGATATTTGTTGATGGCTCCGGTAAACCGGCCGGTCGGCTGATAGTCACAGTCGACATTTTCAACGCGTATGAAATCTGCCAGATCAGCACGGGCCGCCTGGCCTTCGCGAAACAAGGCCACGGCAGCCTCCAGACCAAACGTCTTGATCGCCACCGTCATTGAATAGCGCAAATTGCCCGAAGCAATACCGCCATTGCGCGTCGATGCGCCCTCGCCCGGCCGCAGGCTGTCAAAAACCTGAACATCCCGGCCAGCCCTGGCCAGCACGATCGCAGCGGCAAGACCCGTATACCCCGCACCTATGACGGCCGCGTCGCACCGGTCACGCGGGCTTTTTGCCGGACCGTCTTCGGGCTGCGCTTCAATCCACCAATAGGGTATTTCCATTTTGCTTTCCGCCTGTCGCGGCGTCCATATTCGAACCGGCACATCAGTGGTTCAAACCCTATTTCTGCGCCTCACTTCCAGCTACGCGCAGGCAGATACTGCTATCATAAAAATCGCCGGAAACATATTTCCAGCCGATGGTTTTTATGTTCGAAACGCTTGCCAATAGCGGCGCTAATAGGCCGCAGGCATCTGCAACAGAGCCGCAAAACCCGGCCGGTGATAAATGAGGCCCGTAGACCCATCTGAACCCCGCCGGCCGGAGCAAGAGCGTTTCCACTGCCCCGGCAGGCAAGCGAAGCGCCGCCGAGCCAGGCAAGTGAAACGCCGCCGAGCCAGCAGGCGGGTCAACGCACAAACTCTTGGGCGTCAAACGATTCAATATTCGGCGGATACGCTCCAATTTGCCGGTATACTTTACATTAAACATAGCTACCAAAATACCGCGCGAAATGGACAGTTGCTTATCCTACCTTAATAGATTGCGGCGATTATACCGGTCAAATTGCACGGGAATGCGCGCCTTGATTTCATCGTTACTCAGATTATTGTGGAATGCGATCGACAGGCAGGTTCTGGACAGCAACATTGACGCCCAGACGCGGAAACTCATTTTATCCGAGCAGATCGACGCCATAGTGCAAATGACGCCGGCGCTCTGCGGTGGCGCTCTGATTGTTGCAATTCATCTTCTGACAGTATCAGTCGACACGCCGGTTTTTTCAATGATGCTGATATGGTTCGCAGCCATCATTGGATTGGTTGTGTTTGGTGTCCAGTCCTGGCTCCGCGCCAAAAAGCGAGGCAGAAGCGGCAAGCGTAACCCGGTCAAGGCCGCGCGCCATACGATCATCAGCACCGCAACCATTGGGGTCTTGTGGGGCGTTTTGCCTTTGATCATGCTTCCAGCTGCTAGCTCGAGCGCCCAGGTTGTCGTTCCGGTCGCCATGGCAGCGATCATCATGAGTGCAGCGATTTCATATTCGTCTCTGCCGCAGGCTGCGTTTGCTTTTTTGATACCGGTCGTTACCGCAAATCTGATTGGCACCCAGCTGATCGATTCAACCCAGCTCGGCAATATTCTCGCATTGATGCTGCTCAGCCTGATGCCAGTCGTAGGCATTATCGTTTTTCGCACCTCAAGGTCGCTGGTGCGTCACATCATACGGGAGATCGATTCCCGTACTCAGCAAAATGTCATCAGCTTGCTGCTGCGTGAGTTTGAGGAAAACTCAAGTGACTGGCTATGGGAGTTCGACGTAGACGGCAAAATCGACCGCGTTTCAGACCGGTTTTCGGCGGCCACCGCGATGACAAAATCCGACTTGATCAGGCTGAATTTTGTCGAATTTCTGCACGATCATGCGGTTGATGAAAACTTTCATATCAACGAGATTACGAAAGCAATCACGGCCCGTGAAACGTTCAACGGCGTCGAGTTGAAGCTTAACATCGGCGGTTCGGATGTGATCTGGCGGCTCACCGGCAAGGCGGCATTTGATCCAAGCGGTAAATACAGCGGCTATATCGGCACCGCCTCGGATGTAACCGCCGAAAAAACCGCCGAGCAGAAGATCAACTACCTGGCGCACTATGATGCGCTGACCGGATTGGTAAACCGCGCCCGCTTTAGCGAAAAGCTGGGCAAGTGCGTATCCCGGCTGGAGCGCTACGGAACACCGTTCTCAGTATTTTATCTCGATCTCGACCGCTTCAAGCTGATCAACGACAGCAAGGGTCATCTCGTCGGCGACCGGCTTCTGTTCGAAGTAGGCAGGCGGATTTGCGCGGAGGTTCGCGAAAGTGATATTGTCGCCAGACTGGGTGGCGACGAGTTTGCGGTCATCCTCCCCAATCTGACGAGCAGCAATGAGGTTTCGGGACTGGCTGATCGCCTGGTCGAGACAATTCAAAAACCGTTTGAAATTGATACCGAAAGCCTTTCCATTGGGCTCAGTGTCGGCATAGCGATAGCCCCCACCGATGGCACCAAGCCCGACCAGATACTCAGAAACGCCGATCTGGCACTTTACCGGGCTAAGGAAGAAGGACGCGGCACATACCGCTTCTTCAAGGCGGAAATGGATTCGAGCGCCCGCGAAAAGCAAATACTGGAAGTTGAATTGCGCCAGGCGCTGACCGGAAATGAATTTATCCTGAATTATCAACCGCTTGTGTCGGCTGATAGCGGCATGACAACCGGTTTTGAATCGTTGATCCGCTGGAACCACAGCATACGCGATATCGTATCCCCGGCTGAGTTCATACCGATCGCCGAACAGTCGAGCCTCATTCGCGACATCGGCGACTGGACCATCTACGAGGCATGCAAGGCGGCGAGCCAATGGCCCGACGAGTTGACCATCGCGGTCAACCTGTCTCCGAAACACTTCATGCTGTCAGACATAGAGCAGGTGGTTCGCAGAGCGTTGGAGGAAACAGGCGTTAATCCCAGCCGGTTGGAGCTTGAGATCACCGAAAGCCTGTTGATCGAGCGATCCGATGAGGTGATCGACAAACTCGGCAAACTCAAACAACTCGGCGTGGTCATCGCGATGGATGATTTTGGCACTGGATATTCCAGTCTGTCCTATCTGCTGAAATTCCCCTTCGACAAGATCAAGATTGACCGCTCATTCGTCACCGCGCTCACCACCGACCCGGCAGCACGTGACGTTTTGAGGTCAATCGTGGCGCTCGGCAAAACGCTGAAAATGAACATCACCGCCGAAGGCGTGGAAAACGATGAGCAGGCCGACTTCCTGAAAGATATCGCCTGCAATCACTTTCAGGGCTTCCTCTTTTCAAAGCCTCTGAACTCGGACGACATCCCAGGCTATCTGCTCGCCGAAACCAACCAAAGGATCAATGCGGGAATCAATCACGCAGCCGATCAGACGCAACCGGAACTGAAAACGGCCTGAACACCGGTGTGTCTGCCGGAAATTGTCGAGGTTTAAGGTTTCGGACGTGGCGCAAGACCTCAAACCTCAACAGACCCCGAGCTAAAGCGTGTCCACTGAATATTGAATCGTTTGAACAAGACACGCTCTAATGCCTCTGCTTGTTGCTCGTTCCAGGCAGCGTTCCCTCCAGCTTGCAGATAATCGACAGCATGACTTCATCTGCACCGCCGCCGATGGAACCGAGCCTGCCATCGCGAAAGGCCCGGCTTACCGGATTGTCCCAGGTAAACCCCATCCCGCCCCAATATTGCAGGCATGAATCGGCAACCTCCCGGTTAAGACGTCCGCATTTGAGTTTGGCCATCGAGGCAAGACGCGTGACATCCTTGCCGGATATATATTGTTCCACCGCACTCCAGGTAAGCGCCCGCAGCGCTTCGACCTCGGTGCGCAACTCGGCCAGCCGGAAATGGACCACCTGATTGTCCAGCACCGGCTTGCCGAAGACGCCGCGTTCGCCGGTATATTCGATGGTCAGATCGATCAGCCGGTCGAGCGCTCTAAGCGAGTTGGCCGCGGCCCAAAGCCGCTCCTCCTGGAACTGAAGCATCTGCATGGTGAACCCCATGCCTTCCTGGCCGATCAGGTTTTTTTTCGGCACCCGGACATTGTCGAAAAACAATTGCGCGGTATCCGACGCATTCATACCAATTTTGGAAATTTTCTGCCGCTCTATACCAGCCGCATCCAGAGGAACGGCGATCAGTGATTTGTTCTTGTGTGCCGGCCCGTCTGAGGTATTGGCCAGCAGGCAGCACCAATCGGCCTTCATCCCGTTGGTGATCCACATTTTGCTTCCGCTGATGACATAATCGTCCCCCTCCAGCCGGGCTGTCGTCTTGACTGCCGCAACATCGGAACCGCCACCGGGCTCGGAAACGCCAATACACCCAACCGCATCACCTGCAATCGCGGGTGCAAGAAAACTCCGTTTGATGTAATCCGAACCAAAACGGTTCATGGCAGGCGTGCACATGTCGGTTTGAACACCCACCGCCATTGGGATCGCGCCGCAGCTGACAGAGCCCATTTCTTCTGCCATCACCATGGAATAGGAAAAATCAAGCCCGAGACCGCCATAGTCGCAATCATATTTGATACCGAGCAACCCGAGATCGCCAAGCTTCTTAAACAGTTCATGCGAGGGGAATTGCTCGGCAGCCTCCCATTCATCGACAAACGGGTTGATTTCGGTTTCGATAAATTTTGCCACGGTTCGCCTTAACTCTGCATGTTCCGGCGTAAACTGCATAACTGTCTCCTCCCGATACGACGTTGTGGGGCGGCGGCTGTTTTATCTGCTTGTTTCACCGCTAACGCTAAGTCACGTTGACGTAAACGTCAATTACTTGCGTTTCCCGTTACGTTGTGCTCTGTGTCGTAAAACGAATCTTATTTGCCATTGTCGGCACGGACCATAACGGAGAAAACACGATGAGCTTGGACGCAATTGCCGAGAAAATTCGCGAAGGTGCAAAGGGAAGCGGCTTCAGCCATTCGGTCAAGTTCGATTGCGGCGATGATGGTGTTGTCATCATCGACCACGAAACCGTATCCACCGACAATCAGGACACCGATTGCACGATTTCGCTGTCGAAGGACGATTTGGAATCGATGATCGCCGGTGATCTGGATCCTACCTCCGCATTCATGCAGGGCAAACTCAAAATCGATGGCGACATGTCCGTTGCGATGGCATTGAGCCAGGTTATTTAGGCCCTGTTGACATCAACCGCTGAAAGAAGATCAGCGCGTCGCTCGCGCGCTGTTCAATGAATTCAGCGGTCGGCTCGGGCTCTCCACCGATCGCCCGCCTGATCTGCAGGTCGCCGACAAGCAGATTGAGATAAAGAGCCGTTGCCGCACCAACATCATCGATGACAATCGAGCCATCCTGATGCGCCCTGGCAATCACCTCTCCGATCAGGGGCGCGACAGCGTCCCGGCCCGATTTTGAAATTGCTTTTCCCAACTCGCCACTCGGGTCAGCTGCCGCCGCCCGGTTGAGCGCGACGGCCCGCTCTCCGGCAAGCATGGCAAGAAGTTTTGGCCCGATCATCTGCAGGACACCAAGAGCCGGCAGCTTTTCTGCAAGCCCGGTTTCCAGCATCTGCTTCACATCACGTGCGTTACGCTCGACAAGTGCGCCAAATAAACCCTGTTTGTCACCATACCACTTGTACAGGGTTTCGTTTGAGGCTTTCGCCTCTTTGGCGATCTTAAGCATCGACGTACCGGCATATGCGTATTCCCCAAGCACCTTGTAGGCCGCCCGCTCGATCTGCTCCTGGCGGGTAATTTTATTTTCTTCGCGCATCCGTTTCCTCATCTATTGACAATAACCGTACATCAAATTACAGATTTGTAAATCCGTACACATTATTACGTTTTTGGAGATGGAAGATGGCAACAATCGAAAACGCCGCCAAAGCCGCATTGGCTACCCTGGCAATCCTGCAATTGATCATGCTTGGCGCTCTGTTTGCCGATATCCCGCCACATCCCCCGGTTGCCACTCCGCTTTTCGGGATAGGTCCCTTCCTCGGTCTGTCGCTATCACTTGTGGCCGCCGCAGCGATTATCGGGCCATCCGGATCGACAACCGGACGCTTGCTCTCGGCCCTGGCCGCATTCGCCGCACTGGTATCATTTGGCCCGCAAAAATATTTCGACGCGCAATTCGGCCTGATTTGGCCGGCGGTCATCTGCGCCCAGATTGCGATCCTGACGCTATTTGGCGCAGTCGCAGTGTCGGTTCGCTCCCGCTAGAACGTGTCAGGGGTCTGCAGGGTTCAGGAATTTTGGGTTCGCCAAAACGGAGCCAGCCATGCCATTTCAAACATTCGTCATCCTTCCCGCCCTTGAAGTTTTCATCGGCAGCGACGAATGTAGCAACACGATTGGGGGGTGACGGATTGCGACCGGAAGACTTTAACGCGTTTATCGGCACGGCCGACACACCCGTCGCACATGCCCGACGCGGCCCCCTTGCCGGTGCAACCCTGGCGGTCAAGGACATTTTTGACGTCGAAAACTATCCGACCGGGTGCGGTAATCCACAAAAACTGGCTAAGGCGGTTCCGGCGGCAAAAACCGCACCGGCGGTGCAGGCATTGCTTGCTGCGGGCGCCCGTTTTATCGGCAAGACCCAGACCGATGAATTCGCCTATTCGCTCACCGGGCATAATTCCCACTATCCACAGCCGGTTAATCCGCGCGCGCCGGCCCGGGTTACCGGAGGGTCGTCATCGGGATCGGCTGCAGCCGTTTCAGGCCGCCTTGCCGATATCGCCACCGGCACCGATACGGGAGGCTCAATCCGGGTCCCGGCCGGTCATTGCGGCCTGATCGGCTTGAGAACCAGCCATGGCCGCATCTCCCTTGAAGGCGCGATGCCGCTTGCCCCATCCTTCGACACATTCGGCTGGTTTGCCCGCAATGGAGCGCTCTACGATGCAGTGGCCCAAACCCTGCTCGGCGCAGACGATAATGACACCACACTGTCCCGCCCGTTGCGCCTTCAAGCACTTGAAGGGCTGATCGACATCGAGGCCATGGACGCACACTCGAGCTCTTGCCGATTGATCGCTTCGGTCACATCCCAGCCAAGCCTTGCCGGCAATATCAGCCATGAACTTGAGGACCTTTATAATTGTTTCCGCAGGCTACAGGCCCATGAAGCATGGAACTGTCACAAAACATGGCTTACGGCAGGCAGCCGTCAGATCAGCCGGGGTGTCCGGGAACGGTTCGAATTCGGTGCCGCCATCAGCGAGGAAACCGCCATCGCCGAGACGGCAAGACGTGACAGTTTCCGCACCGAACTGGGCGACATCCTCGGCCAGGACGGCTATCTGGTCCTACCGACGGTACCCGGACCGGCTCCACTACGGGTTGCAAGCTTTGATGATCAGCAGACATACCGCGCGCGGGCTCTACACCTTTTGTGCATCGCGGGCCTGACCGGCTTTCCTCAGATCACCCTGCCGCTCGGCGAGGTGGACGGTGCCCCCTTCGGCATTTCCCTACTTGCGCCAACCGGCTTTGATCGGGCATTGATCGCACTTGCACGCGAGATACTCAAACATGCCGGCAGGGACAACTGAATAATGGACACACTGACGCGCATGCGCGCCTTCATCGATGTTGTCGACGCAGAAGGATTTTCTGCCGCCGCACGCAAGATCGGCCGCTCCAAAGCGCTATTGTCCAAATATATCCGTGAACTCGAAGATGATTTGGGCGCGCTTCTTCTCAACCGCACGACACGCCAGTTTTCGCTGACGGAAACCGGTCAGCTCTATTACAAACGGGCGCTCGAAATCGTCAATGAGATCGATGCCCTCTCCCAGTCCGTTCGCGAATCCGGTGGTGCAATCAGCGGGCGTATAAAACTGTCGGCATCGCGAGGCTTTGCCGATACGCCGATTGGCCAGTCCCTGATAGACTTTGCCCATGCCTATCCAGATACCGTGCTCGACATCAGCCTCGACGACACGCTGGTCGACCTGGTTGAGGAGGGCTTTGACCTGGCGATAAGAATTACCCAGTTGGACGATTCGTCCCTGATTGCCAGACGATTGGGTAGCTCTTCAACCAAGCTCTGTACTTCACCGGAAACATTGGAAAAATACGGCTCACCCAACCACCCTGCAGAGCTTGCCAACCTGCCCTGTATCGTCGACACCAACCACCGCTGGCGCAACAATTGGACCTTCGTCGACGATGACGGCTCGGATTTGATCGTACCCGTAAAAGGCCCGATAGAGGTCAACAGTCCGTTGGCCGCCAAAGCAGCCATCCTGTCGGGGCTGGGATTTTCGATGATACCGGAGTTTGCGGTCGCAGAAGAGCTAAAAGACGGCCGCCTTGTTTGCCTGCTTGACAGCTACATACCCAATACGATCGAAATATTTGCCGTCTATCCGCATCGGCGTTATCTTCCAGCCAAAGTTCGAACCCTTGTCGACTATCTGGTTGCATGGTTCAAAGAATACGAAAAACAGAAATGACGTGTAAGGCCATGAATGCATAGACAAGGCCGTGGCCCAAAGCCGCATTATTGCCTTGTTTGTATCAGAATCGGTAACTGAAAAAACCGTTTGGAAAAACAATGAAAAAATACCACCGGGCCTTAATTGCCGCTGTCGCCTGCACGGTGCCTTTGAGTGCAGCAACGTCACTCAAATCGCATCCGCATGTGTTTGCCGAGGCCCGCCTCGACGTCATCGTCGGCGAGGGCCACATAACCGCGCTCAGGCATTTGTGGCGTTTTGACGAACTGTTCACATCAACGGTTCTTGTCGAATTCGACACCAACAGCGATTTAAAGCTGGACGAGGCTGAATTGGCGGTCGTGGCCGAGACCGTTCATGGTTCGCTTGCCGATTTCGATTATTTCCAGTTCGTCACCTCCGGCAGCGTTGACGTTGCGATGAACGCACCCGAACAATTGATTGCCGATATCCAGGATGAACGGCTGATCATCCTGTTCGAAAGCAGCCCGAAACAGGCACTGCCGCTTGCCGGCACAATCGCCGTCGGTGTCTACGATCCGACATTTTATACGGCAATCGACTTTGTCGAAGACAAATTCATGACAGCTGACAACCTTCCCGCCAAATGCAGCCGGCAGGTTGTCCGGCCTGACCCGGATGAGGCAATCGCCCAAAATCAGCAAAACCTGACCCAGGCTTTTTACGACACGACCGATCAAAATGATCTGAGCAAGATCTTTGCGACCCGCCTGGAACTTAGATGTTGAAACCGATGCGGCCTGCACCAATCAGGCACCTGTTGATTATTATCCTGGCGCTTATGGTGCCCGCCACTCTGCCTGCCGCAGCACAAAATTCTCTTGGCATCGGCGCCGGTGAGGCAACGATACCGTCAACCGGATTGTTTTCAGACACGCTCGCCTGGATCAACGCCAAGCAGCAGGCGTTTTATCGGTCACTGACCGGAGCGTTGAAGGCAATGCGCGACGAACCGGCCAAGCTGTGGATACTGATTGGCCTTTCTTTCGCCTATGGGGTCTTCCATGCAGCCGGGCCCGGTCACGGCAAAGCGGTCATATCCTCATACATGCTGGCCAATGAAATTGCGTTACGCCGCGGCATCGCGCTGTCATTCCTGTCGTCCCTGCTTCAGGGACTAAGCGCCTTGGTGGTGATTGGCATTGTGTTTTTATTCCTGCGAGGAACGGCAATATCGATGGGCGACACCGTCCGCTTCCTGGAGATAGGCAGCTATGGCCTGATCGCCGCATTCGGCGGGTATCTGCTATGGCGCAAAATTGCGCCACGCCTGTTTCGCCGCCGCAGACCGGCCACCCTGTCCGCTGCTCATTCAGATCACCATCATCATGGAGGTGGTGAGGTTTGTACCAGCTGTGGCCATTCCCACGCGCCGGATCCGTCGCTTCTAGGCGGCGATGGCTTTGACTGGAAATCGGCATGGGCCGCTGTCGCTGCGGTCGGAATACGCCCCTGCTCCGGCGCTCTGATCGTCTTGACCTTCGCCTTTTTGAATCAGCTCTGGATTGGTGGTATCGCATCGGTTTTTGCCATGTCCATCGGCACGGCGATTACTGTTTCCACACTCGCTTCACTTGCCGTTTTGGCCAAGAACACGGTTCTGCGCTATTCCGGCAAGGCGGCATTCGGCACAACCGTACACACATCCATCGAGATTATCGGCGCATCATTGATCTTGCTGATCGGCCTGTTGCTGCTGTCGGCCAGTCTGAGCGTCTAGAGCAGCTTTCCCGGTCTGCTTCCGCGCCTTGCTGCGCAACCAGAACAATAAAAAAAACGCACCAACAAACAAAACCGCCACGATGCCGGCAAGGACAGTCGAGATATCACCAAGTGCCAGCATCAGCACCGGCAGATAGAATGCTCCAATGCCAAACACGGCAACAATCAGCGCCGCCGCGATCACTGCATTTTTGTCGTTTCTATCCATTATCCGGCCTCGGTCATGAGCTTTTAATCAGGGTCAAACAAACATCGAAAGTGTCAGCCGCCGGCCAGTTTTCAAATGCGT
Source organism: Rhizobiaceae bacterium (assembly GCA_963669455.1). Taxonomy (GTDB): domain Bacteria; phylum Pseudomonadota; class Alphaproteobacteria; order Rhizobiales; family Rhizobiaceae; genus JAWKWH01. The sequence continues at coordinate 1,282,771 of OY770026.1, read as the reverse complement.
ATTATACCGGCGGAGAACCGGCCCGGCATTTCAACCTTGGCTGCCCTGTCCAGTCCTTGCGGTCATCCAGTATTTATTCACGAAACTGCCTGTGGCATGTTTGATGCGAACAATGTCATAACGCCGTTTTGAAGAAGTGCCAAAGAAAGTTTCACCATGACCCGCACCGTTGCCGCTTTTGATCGAATCGGGGAGGAAAATGCATTTGCCGTTCTGGCGCGCGCAACCCGGCTCGAACAGGAAGGCCGCAGCATCATCAATCTGGGCATCGGACAACCGGATTTTCCAACCCCGCCTCACATCGTCGAAGCCGCCATCAAAGCACTACGGGATGGTCATCACGGCTATACGCCGGCAAACGGTATTCTGCCACTCCGCGAAGCGGTGTCCCGCCGCATGCACATGACGACCGGCGTGGATATTTCGCCCGATAACATCATGATCACCCCCGGCGGCAAACCCTGCATGTTCGCCGCCATCATCATGTTTGGACAACCGGGCGTGGAAATCATGTATCCGGATCCCGGGTTTCCAATCTACCGTTCCATGATCGAATTTACCGGCGCCACACCAATTCCCATTCCGGTTCACGAAGAAAACAGCTTCGCCTTTTCGGCCGAAGAAACCCTTTCGTTGATCTCATCCAAGACACGGCTGATCATCCTCAACTCACCAGCTAATCCGACCGGCGGCGTGACACCGAAAAGCGAAATCGACGCGCTGGTTGAGGGCCTTGCCGGCCATCCCGGCATCGCCATCATGTCGGATGAGATTTATGACGTCATGACCTATGATGGAGAGAAACACACATCGCTGCTCAACTATCCGCAAATCCGCGACCGCCTGATCGTACTCAATGGCTGGTCCAAAACCTGGGCCATGACCGGCTGGCGGATGGGCTGGTCGATCTGGCCCGATGATTTGCTTGATAGTATGCGCAAGCTGGCGGTCAATTGCTGGTCCTGCGTCAACGCGCCCAGCCAATATGCCGGTATCGCCGCCATTGACGGACCACAAGATGCCGTCCAGGCGATGATGACAGCCTTCGATCGCCGCCGCCTGATGGTGGTGGAGCGGGCAAACCAGCTGCCCGGTATCTCCTGCACAACGCCAAAAGGCGCATTTTATGCCTTTGCCAACATCTCCCAAACCGGCTGGAAGGCCAAACCATTGGCATCGGCTCTGCTCGAAAAGGCCGGTGTGGCAATGATCGCAGGGCCGGATTTCGGCGTTCTAGGCGAAGGCTTCATCAGGCTCTCCTACGCCAATTCCGAAGCAAACATATCGGCTGCACTAGACCGTGTCGGCGATTTTCTTTCGACGCCCTGATCCATTTCACGAAATAAATTCCACTCGAAATCCCGTGCGTTTGACACGCTTACGGTAGGTTCACGGTCAATTCACGCCCGGTCGCTAGGTTTATCTCAACAAGACAAAACGAATCACAAAGGAAAAGCCACAACGAAGCGGCGCAGTCTTGAACAGCACGGCTTGCGAAGGACCAAAACGCCGCACCAAACAGATTCTACAGACCTCCCATGAGCTTTCCCGCATTGATATTGCCCCGTCAATGCGGGGTTTTTTTTGCCCAATTGCCGGACTGCCTTATATCCACGATAGATTGAGGTAATCTGGAAGGACCGGCATCAGCCGGCTACCGGCAAAAGGGAGTTCACCTGGGCGATGACTGAGAAAGACTGGACGCAGAGCGTTTTGACATTCTGGTTTGAGGAACTGACGCCAAAGGACTGGTTCCACCAAAACGATGACGTCGATACATCGATAACAAGCCGGTTTGGCGATCTTTACAACCGTTTGCGCATAGATCCTCCAGACAATCCGGCACTAAACGCTGAAACCGTGCTTGCCGCTATTATCGTGCTCGATCAGTTTCCGCGAAACATGTTCCGCGGCCGGTCCGATGCATTCGGTTCAGACAACCTCGCCGCCGCGTTGACCAGGGCCGCCGTCGATGCCGGGCTCGATGCCAAGCTGGAGCAGGCAAGAAAACCATTCATGTATATGCCGCTGATGCATTCTGAATCGCTTGCCGACCAGGAACAATCGGTCATGCTGTTTCGTAATCTCGGCAACGAGAACAATCTGGCATATGCGATTGAGCATCGCGACGTGATAGCCAGCTTTGGCCGCTTTCCCCACCGCAACAAGGCGCTTGGCAGGAAAAGCACGCCGGAAGAGCTTGAATACCTAAAATCCGCAAGCGGATATGGTCAATAGCAAGCCCCTCGCACCGGCAGCCGACGTAACGGAAACGCGTCCGGCCTTGCGCACCAAGACGAATAGGCCATAATCTTGCCTGAAATCGATATCCCAATTGACCGGGTTCAATCCGTGTAGATTCCGGGATAGCGCTCAAGGGAGGAAGATGTGGCCAAGGCAACAGGTACGACGAAAACGACCAAAAAACCCGCAACCAAGCGGAAACCGGCAAGCAAAACACCTGCAAAGGCAAATCCGGCAGAGAAACCGGCATCAAAGTCGTCATCAAAATCGCCGGCAAAACCATGGCTTGCCAGCTATCCCGACGTTGTCCCCCATGAGGTCGGCGAGCCGCAGTTTTCCTCAATCGGTGCGCTTATGTCTGATGCATGCGGTAAATTTGCCGGTCGCCCGGCCTTCACCTGCATGGGCAAATCGCTGTCATTTTCCGATCTGGATCTGATGTCGTCCAATTTTGGCGCCTACCTGCAGTCAAAGGGCCTAAAAAAGGGCGCGCGCGTCGCGATCATGATGCCGAACGTGCTGCAATACCCGGTCGTCATGATGGCCACGTTGCGGGCAGGCTACACGGTGGTCAATGTCAATCCGCTCTACACGGCGCGCGAACTGGAACATCAGCTCAAAGATTCTGGCGCCGAAGCCATCGTGATCCTGGAAAATTTTGCATCAACCCTTCAGGCCGTTATCGCCAAAACAGGCATAAAACACGTGGTGGTTGCCTCCATGGGCGATCTGATGGGGCTGAAAGGCTTCATCGTCAACTTCGTGGTGCGCAACGTAAAGAAGATGGTGCCAGCCTGGTCGCTGCCGGGCCACGAGCGTTTTAACGATACCTTGTCGCAAGGGTCGGCTGCCAGCCTGAAGCCGGTTGACGTCGGACCGGATGATGTCGCATTTCTTCAATATACCGGCGGAACGACGGGTGTATCGAAGGGGGCGACATTGCTTCACCGCAATGTTCTTGCAAATGTCGCGCAAAACGCCCTTTGGATAGAAAGTGCCTATGTAAATCACCCGCGGCCGGATCGAACCACCTATATTTGCGCGTTGCCGCTCTACCACATCTTCGCGCTCACCGTGAACGCGCTGATGGGAATGCAGCAGGGTGCGCACAATATTCTCATCCCCAATCCGCGCGATATACCAGCCTTTGTTTCAGAGCTTCAGAAATACGAATTCAATGTCTTTCCCGGGTTGAACACCTTGTTCAATGCTCTGTTGAACAATGAGGATTTCAAGAAGCTGGACTTTTCGGGCCTGCTATTGACCCTGGGCGGCGGTATGGCGGTTCAAGCCCCAGTCGCCAAGCGCTGGAAGGAGCTGACCGGCTGCGCCATTTCTGAAGGCTATGGCCTGTCGGAGACCTCACCAGTGGCAACCGCAAACCGTTTCGATGCCGAATTTTCCGGAACCATCGGCCTGCCGATTCCCTCGACCGATATTGCAATACGCGACGAGGATGGCAAAGACCTTCCCCTCGAGGAAGTGGGTGAAATCTGCATTCGCGGGCCCCAGGTTATGGCAGGCTACTGGAACCGGCCGGACGAGACCGCGAAAGTCATGACCAAGGATAATTTCTTCAAATCCGGCGATATGGGTTTCATAAATGCCGAAGGCTATGTGAAAATCGTCGACCGCAAGAAGGACATGATCCTCGTATCCGGTTTCAACGTCTATCCAAACGAGATCGAAGACGTTGTTGCCGGCCATGACGGCGTGCTGGAAGCGGCGGCCATCGGCGTGCCAGACGAACATTCAGGTGAGGTTCCAAAACTGTTCATCGTCAAAAAGGACCCGGCGCTGACGGAGGACGAGGTGCTGGCCTATTGCAAGAAAAACCTGACCGGCTACAAGCGGCCGAAATATATCGAGTTTCGCGACGAATTGCCGAAAACCAATGTCGGCAAAATCTTGCGGCGCGAATTGAGGGACTGAGGATTCAGGCGCGCATCAGATAGTCTGGCAAATCGGCAACCGAAGCCAACACGATATCGGCATGGCAGGCAAGGTCTTCGGCCGCGCCGGTACCGCTTGAAACCCCCACCGCCAGGCCGGCGCTGGCGGCACGCGCGGTCATGATGTCATGTAGGTTATCACCCACGAAAGCGATTTCGGACGGCTTTATTTCCAGCAGGCCGGCAAAGGCATAAACCACATCCGGCGCGGGTTTCGGGCTGGTGACGGCATCATAGCCGTAGACCGCGTCGAACAAATGATCGATGCCAAATGCAGCGAGCGTATTCTCCGCACCAAGCGTTGCATCATTGGTGGCAATACCAAGACGGTAGCCAAGACCGTGCAGCCGTTGCACGGCTTCCACTGCACCATCGAGTGGCACGGCACTATGTCTGGCGACATCAGCCGCGCGGCGATCGGCCTTGGCAACCATCGCCGCCAGGCCGTCACCTGAAAGGTTTGGATATAGGATCTTGACGATGTCGGCACTGGTACCGGCCGCCATCGCAGAACCGGCTCGAAACACGCCCGCCTCGGCGTTAAAACCGACAAGCTCCAAAAGCTCTCGCGAACGGGCTTCAACCCCGCCAGCAGCCTCATAGACAAATTGTTTGATAAAACTCAGCCAGGTCCGGTTGAAGTCCAGCAGCGTTCCGTCCTTGTCGAACAAAATGGCGCGAATCCTGCTCATGACACCGCCTCGATAGGCAAGCAAATGCCGGCGCATAAGCGGCCAATTCCACACATCAACAGTCTCCGGGTTCAGTCGGCGGGTGGTTGTTGAATTCAATATCAAACAACGACCAGCCTGGCGGATCGACATAGCCCCGCCAGCGACCGAAGAACTCCGCATCGTCGAGAACACGGCTGCACCAGCGCTCGGGACGATCAACCCCGTCGGGCAGGATCACCGACCCATCGCCAAATGTCTCATCCCAGCCTTTCAACTCCACCACATTTACACCGGAAAAATCTGCTACCCTCAGGGCAGCTAAGTTAAAAACCGCTGCCCTGAGGGTAGCAGCCGACCCAAGCGCAAGCGGTTTTTCTGGCCTGCCAAACAGCCTCGCTAATGTGAGGTTCGCGCCTTCGAGCCTCGCGTCTGAGAGGTTCGCGCCTTCGAACCTTGCGTCTGAGAGGTTCGCGCCTTCGAGCCTCGCGTTGAATAGGTTCGCGCCTTCGAGCCTCGCGCTTCTGAGGTCCGCGCCTTTGAGCCTCGCGTTGGATAGGTCCGCGCCTTCGAGCCTCGCGCTTCTGAGGTCCGCGCCTTCGAGCCTCGCGTTGGATAGGTCCGCGCCTTCGAGCCTCGCGTTGGATAGGTTCGCGCCTTCGAGCTTCGCGTTGAATAGGTCCGCGCCTTCGAGCCTCGCGTTGGATAGGTCCGCGCCTTCGAGCCTCGCGCTTCTGAGGTCCGCGCCTTTGAGCCTCGCGTTGGATAGGTCCGCGCCTTCGAGCCTCGCGCCTGAGAGGTTCGCGCCTTCGAGCCTTGCGCCTGAGAGGTCCGCGCCTTCGAGCCTCGCGAATGTGAGGTCCGCGCCTTCGAGCCTCGCTCTTCTGAGGTCCGCGCCTTCGAGCCTCGCGCTTCTGAGGTCCGCGCCTTCGAGCCTCGCGTCTGAGAGGTCCGCGCCTTCGAGCCTCGCGTCTGAGAGGTCCGCGCCTTCGAGCCTCGCGCTTCTGAGGTCCGCGCCTTCGAGCCTTGTTCTCCTCAGTTTGACGCCGGGAAGGAAAGCGCCGGCCAGATTGGCATGGCGCAGATTACGGTCCTTCAGATCGGGTTTGGGTTTGGTATCGAGATAGGTTTTCCGCCGCGCTTTCCAGACTTGCGAAAAATCTGTCTCCGGTCTCCGCGCTTCAACCGGCTCGAACGGATCGGCAAGGGCAAAGCCGTTTTCCCGCGCCCATTGGCTCCGAAACTCCACGGCATCGAAGGTTCCGGTTTCTCCGCCCGCCTGGCTGTTCTTTTCCCGGATCAGCGCCCGCTGAAACTCCGCCTCCACATTCCGTTTAGGAATATCGGCAAACGGGTCGGCATAGACAAGCCCCTCCCGCTTGGCCCACCGGGCTCGGAACTCTTTTTCCGCCTCGTCGCGGGCCAGCCAGTCATCCGGCAGGGCGACGATCTGCGCCTCGAAGAGATCGGCATTTGCCGCCAGACCATTCATCAGCGGCAACAACGTCCTGTCGGCAAAATACGCCCAGACTTCGGACATCCGGTCGGCCTCCACCCAGCGCCGCTGCCAATAGGCGCGGGCGTCTTCAACCTCATTCGCCAAGCTGAGCAGCGCGATCCATGCGCGCCTGTCGCGTTCCACGCGCCTGTCGCGTTCCACGCGGATGATGTCATCGACGGGGCTGAACCGGTCACCATAGTGGTTGCCTTCGACGACCGGATAGGTCCGCGACCGCGCATCCTCGCCCGGCCAGTAAACACTGCTCGTCACCGCAAACGACCAGGCAGACAGCGCGATGGCAAAAAAAATAAACCCGGCAAGGGAGCAAATCCTCGCCCGCCGCAAACGCCGTTTTCCCCAAAAGGGTCTCCTGGCCGGAAGCCCCGCCAGCAGACGCCCGGCATTGCGCCACCCGCGCCATGCGATAAAGAGCGCGACGGCAAACAGACCGCCAAGACCCACCGACTGAAAATCAAGATGCGCCGGCCAGGAGCGGACCCAGAAATAACCGAGTACGATCAGGCCGAACGCCCACACCAATACGACCGAGACGATTGAACCGATCCAGCCAAGCGCCCTCATTGTCGTGCTCGGCTTCGGCGGCGGCTTGCCTTTTCGCTTCGCATTGCGGCGGCAGAGCTGGTCCCTGCGTCTCAGCGCCCATTCCACCACCAGCCATGGCGTGATCCGCTCCGACAGCGGGTCTTTGCCAATGCGGGCCGGAGCCTTTCCCAGCGCGGCCCACAGCAATTCCAGATAGAGATGAAAATAGATATAAAGCGCCGTAACCAGCACCGCTCCGGCACCAAAAAAATAGGTAACCGGAACCGAAACACCGACAAGCGGCAGCTTCGTTGCCCGGTCGATGCCGAAAAAATCGATATCCTCTACGCCAAGCAGGGTGATGCCGGCAAACACCAGCACGCCGAGCAGTCCAAACCAGGTATTTTTGGCAAAGGCGGTGATCGCATTGATGCGCGCGATCGCCTCCTTGTGTTCACTCTCATCGTCCGGCTCGCGCGGCAGGGTGGGCGGCAGTCTCCGCCCCCACGGTAGCATTGTCGTGCCTTGTGACTGCAACAGCCGCCTCGATCTGAATAAACCCGCCTCTCCCAATATGTCTTCAATAAGGTGGGCGGATTTTCAAGCTTTTATTTGGTATTGTCAGATTAACGCACAATGCTTGAGCATAAGATCTTTACCGGCTTTGTCAGGCAATAGAGCGTGTCTTGTTTAAATGGAAGCGTTTGAGCGCAGGGTATTTGTGTCCTGGTTAGGAGCGTGACGCGACGCGGGTGCACACCCGTTAGCGTCGCGCGACGACATCCAGGGCGCAAAGAACCAAGCTGAAACGATTTGGGTTTATCATCTTCTTTCAAAACCCCAACTTAACCTGCTTGGAGGTCTTTTTCACGGACAGTGTCGTCAAAATCCTCGCACGATCGTCTGATCGCACTCCGGTATTTTCCTAACTGCCGCAAAAAATCCTCTCCATCAAACTGATCCCATTTAAGCAAGACACGCTCTAGCTGCAAACGCCCGGATAGTCTGAAAATAAAAAAGGGGAGCCCGCATAGCCGGCTCCCCAATATCGTCCAAATCAGACGCGGGCCTTATTTCACCCGCACATCCTCGGGCAGGAAGAACAGATAATCTGCTCCCTCCGCGCCGACATGGCATTCATGACAAAATCCCATCGCAGCGCTATTGGGGCCTTTGGTCAACCCGGCAGTCACACCGCCCGGCATAACCATCGCGTAGCGCCAATTGGCGGTTTCGGCATTGAAGTCGTTCACCATCTTTTCCATGATGAACAGCGGGCCAATCGACGCCTGCCCCGTCGGGCTCACCGTAAAGCTTGGCTTGACAGCCGTCGTGCCCGCTGGCGCGGTTCCGATGTCCTCATACTTCGCATAGGCCGCAGCACCGATCTTGTTGACATAGTTGACCACAAAACGGTTGCCATGCGTAGCGCTCGGATAGGCATGGGTCGTGACGTTGTTGAAGTGATCCCACTTGTTGACAGCCCAGTGCCCGCCACCCTTGTAGGCTTTGGTCATTTGCGGCTTCAGGCAATCGTAAAGCGTCTTGATTTCCGCGCCCGTCAGGTTCAGCTCATCCGGGTCCGCTGCCGCACTTGCCGCGCATGGATTACAGGGATTGCACGGATTGCAGGCGCCACAGCTTGCCGCTGCACATGGGTTTTTCGCTGCACAAGGATTGCAAGGGTTTTTCGCTGCACACGGGTTGCTGGCTCCGCAGGCCGCTTTCGCCGCGCACGGGTTGCAAGCTCCGCAGGCCGCTTTCGCCGCACATGGGTTGCAGGCTCCACAAGCTGCTTTCGCCGCACATGGATTGCAGGCTCCACAAGCTGCTTTCGCCGCACATGGGTTGCAGGCTCCACAAGCTGCTTTCGCCGCACATGGGTTGCAGGCTCCGCAGGCTGCTTTCGCCGCACATGGGTTGCAGGCTCCGCAGGCTGCTTTCGGAGCGCAAGGGCTACAGGCCGATGCGTTCCAAAGCCGCGGCACATAGCACTCGGTGGCACCGGCATTAGCGCTAGCTGCACACGGATTGCAAGGATTGCAAGCCGATGCGGCGCATGGGTTACAAGGATTGCAAGCAGCCTTTGCAGCGCACGGGTTGCAAGGGTTGCAGGCAGCTTTTGCAGCACATGGGTTACAAGGGTTGCAAGCACCGCAGGCAGCCTTTGCCGCGCATGGGTTACAAGGGTTGCAAGCACCACAGGCAGCCTTTGCCGCGCACGGGTTACATGGGTTGCAGGCACCGCAGGCAGCCTTTGCCGCGCACGGGTTACATGGGTTGCAGGCACCGCAGGCAGCCTTTGCCGCGCACGGGTTACAAGGGTTGCAGGCACCACAGGCAGCTTTTGCAGCACATGGGTTACAAGGGTTGCAGGCAGCCTTTGCAGCGCACGGGTTGCATGGATTGCACGGTTTCTTGGCCGCACATGGATTGCAAGGATTGCACGCGGCAATGCTTTGCGTTGCTACAGACGTAACGGCCAGCATTGAAATGCCGCCAGCTACACCGATAGCCAGTGGCGCAATGGCGACCGTCGCTAGAAGTTTGGATTTGTAGATCGCCATAAATTCCTCCTTTGGCACAAACCATCTTATGGGGTTGTTGCCGTTACCCTAAATGATTGCAGCCAGTGTCAGGATCACGAAAGGCCTCGCCCTGGTCACATATCAGTGAGATTGTCTTGAATTTCTGGTTGGGCAATATGTCGGATCGACACTGGAACACCGGCCTTGCGGCGCGAGCTTTCAGCCGTACTTCCGAAATTCCGGACACTACCGCTTCAACGCCTCGCGATGCGCCCGCCTGACGGCGGCAATCTGCCGATCAATGTTAATGTCGATAATCGATGTGAGCTCCAAATCGCGATCCTCGTAGACATCGCGGTCAGGATGTTCTGCCGTCCAGTTGGCGATTGTCTTGTCCCGCAACTCCAAAAGCGCCTTTATCTGCGGCTTGAACAGGCCGAGCAGAGCGGTAAGCACCCGATTGGTCGCCAGACAGGGATAGCTTTGCTCCATGACAAATCTGTCGATCAGCCGGTACGCGTCTTCTGCGCTATACATGCTTTCGCCGGTCACCCAGCGGTTTGTCGTGAACATGCCAATCGGCATGCCCGGGCGGTCCATCGATATGGCGACAATGTGCGAAATCGCATCCTTGCCGGCCGGACGCACACCATCGCCCTTATATGGAACCGGTTTCATCGATTTCGGCATGCCACGGGCGCGCACAAACGTATGGAAATGCCCGTGTTCGCCGCTGTCCGGCCGATGCGCATGATAGTAGTATTGCGCGTGCGATTCCTTGTCGTAGACATCGCCCTCGGGATAGTGCGAATCCTCGTAGAAAACCCCCTGGTTTTCCAAACACCGGCCAACCGGATTGTGGCCGGACTTCTTCAACAGATGAAGATTTTCCTTCAACATGTCGCCAGCGTCAGCCATCTGCGCCAGTTGTTCAACCGAAAGCGCCGTCAACTCCTTGGCCGTATCGAATTTCAGTTTTACGTTACCCATCTGCCGTTCCAGACTCTTTGATATGCCATCACCTGTTGATAGACTGTATTTGACGCAAACGCCGATAAAAAGATGTTGAACGGCAGCACCGGCCGGTACAAAAACCGGCACCAATGCAACATCCAGCACAATCACCGGGCGCCTCATCTTGAGCGCCGTCGCCTGCAATCATTATGGAAAGCATTGCGAAATTCTCTTTATAGGCCTGAAGGTAAAATTTTTGCCAAATATCGCCCGGAAAACAAGATCGCAATTTGTCAAAAACGTATTGGCTGCCATTTGCAAGAACAAATCGAAATAAGAAAAGTTTCACTTGCCGAAACCAAGTAAATCGACCACAATCGGCCATTCGGGCATTTGCCGGCCCGGAGACTGGAATAGCCTACCCGGGTCTTGGAAACAACGAAAGGCCACCCGGAGGGGTTAGCGTGATAGAAGGTACCTTGGCAAGAGTGCCACACGCCAACCACTGTTTCTTTTCTCCCCCAGTAAACGACCGAGACCGACCCGCAGTACAGGAGCTGCGGAACCAATGCCATGACGGGAGATAAGGAGTTTTCCATGGCCCAAACAGGTACAGTCAAATTCTTCAACCACGCCAAGGGTTTTGGGTTTATTACACCCGATGAAGGCGGCAACGATGTATTTGTCCATATCTCGGCTGTTCAGGCGTCAGGCCTTCCGGGTCTCGAAGACGGACAGAAAGTTTCATTCGAAACCGAGCCTGACAAGCGCGGAAAAGGGCCAAAGGCTGTTGATCTTACGGTTGAATAGGCCGTTCAGCCTCCGTTCAGGCTAACCGGATTACTCAGGTTTCCAAGATAGCCATCCCTGAACGAGGGGATGCTAACATGGAGACCAAAATGAACAGATTTTTCAAATTGGCAGCCCTGACGGCAACGGCTGCTTCTTTTGTGCTTGCCCCGATAGCTCAGGCGGCGGCACATGACCGCTGGAAACACCACAGACATCATCGCCCAACAATCGTCAAAAAGAACAATACCGACGAGCTCATCGCCGCCGGCATTATTGGCCTGGCCGTTGGCGCACTGATCGTCGGCGCGGCAAGCCAGCCAAAACACCGCCGCCACCGCGCTTACCGGCATGACCGCCCAAGGCGCGACCGTGATTATTTCCCGCAGCGTCCAGGTGTCGTCTACGATGAGCCGAGAGTGATATACGATCGGCACGCATCCGCCGAGCCCTGGTCGCCGGCCTGGTACAACTATTGCGAAAACCGTTTCCGCTCTTTCGACGCCAGGACAGGCACCTATCTGGGTTATGACGGCAAACGTCATTTTTGCGTAGCACGATGAGTTGAACGCCGGACTTCCCTGCCCGGCAACCAGCTCAAAATAAGCAAGACATGCTCTAAGTCAGAAACGGATTTGACTGGCGTTCCTTACCAAACGTGCTGCCCGGCCCGTGCCCGCAGATGAAACTGATTTCATCGCCGAGCGGCAGCAGTTTTTGCTTGATCGAGCCTATCAGCGCCTGATGATTTCCGCCGGGCAGATCCGTACGCCCGATTGAACCGCTAAACAGCACGTCTCCCACATGGGCAAAGCTGGCGGCTCGATTGTAAAAAACCACATGACCCGGCGCGTGGCCGGGACAATGCAGCACTTCGAATGCGTGTTCGCCAAAGGAAACCGCCTCGCCCTCCTCTAGAAACCGGTCCGGCACGACATTGCGCACCGCACCCGGCAAAGAAAACATCTTTGCCTGTTGCTCGAGATTGGCGAGCATCTCGCGATCGTCCTCATGCGGGCCAATCAGCTCGACGCCAAGTGCCTCTTTCAATTCCATCGCACCGCCGGCATGATCGATATGGCCATGCGTCAGCCAGATCGCATCTATTTTGACATCATTCTCGTCAAGTGCTGCACGGATTTTGTCCACTTCGCCACCAGGGTCAATGACGACACCGCTCCTGTCGGCATCGTCAAACAATATCGTACAATTCTGCTGAAACGGCGTAACCGGAATAATCCCGGCACCAAGGTTTCCCATGCGCACCTGCTTTCTCATAACTTCGATCACCCGAAGCTTGGGAAATGCTCATGCGCAAGTCAATTGCCAAAAAAGGTCCAGGCGTACCGGTGCACCAAAAGCTGAAGAACTACTCGGCGGCAATCGACTGGCTTGGCCGCACGGCAGCCTCGTAGTCGCTCATCAGCGCGGTTGTGATTTCGCCGACACTGAAACGGTATGGGCCGATTTCGGAAACCGGGGTTACTTCAGCGGCGGTACCGGTCAGGAAACATTGTTCAAACCCTTCCATCTCGTCCGGCTGAATTACGCGTTCGACAATTTTGATGCCGCGCTTTTTGGCCAGATCAATGACGGTACGCCGCGTAATTCCGTCAAGAAAACAATCCGGTGCCGGTGTATGGATCACGCCATCCTTGATGAAGAACACATTGGCACCGGTGGCTTCGGCCACCTGCCCGCGCCAGTCAAGCATCAGCGCATCGGCATAGCCTTTGGCTTCCGCAGCATGTTTGGAAAGCGTGCAAATCATGTAAAGGCCGGCAGCTTTGGCCTTCGATGGCGCCGTCCTTGGATCGGGACGCCTATATTCCGCCATATCAAGGCGGATGCCCTTAAGCCTTTGTTCCGGATCAAAATAGCTCGGCCATTGCCAGATCGCGATCGCCATGTTGATTTTGTTATTTTGCGCCGAAACACCCATCATTTCGCTGCCCCGCCAGGCGATCGGCCTGACATAGGCGTCACTAAAGCCTTGTTTGGCCAGCAACGCGTTACACGCCTCGTCAATCTGTTCGACCGTCCAGGGTATCCTGAAACCAAGCAGGCGGGCCGATTCGTGCAGCCTTTCGGTATGCTCGGTCAGCTTGAAGATCTCGCCATCATAAGCGCGCTCACCCTCAAACACGGCGCTCGCATAGTGCAATCCATGTGTGAGCACATGAACCTTTGCATCAGCCCATTTCACAAACTCGCCATTCATCCAGATATGGCCTTCAAGACTGTCAAATGAAACCGATGCCATGCTAACCTCCAGCAGATAAGTTTCCGCGTTTTAAGTATGCAATAGTTTTAGAGCGTATCTTGCTCAAACGGGAGTAGTTTAACAAAACACGCACTAGCCGCCATGTTGGAGACTCACTCCAAAGCTGGTTACACTGATTTCGAGAAATGGCCAAAATTTGATTTCAGCATTTCATTTTGTGCGCAATCCGGCGATAAGCTTGATGAAATTTACCACTGGAAAGGAATTATGTCAACATGGCTGACATAATTTTAGATGAGAAATCCACTGATATGGAAAAGGCCAACGACAACGCCAACAGTCCACTCAAAACACCGCTCGGCCTCAACGATGAGGCCGATCTGGCGTTAATCGAACTTTTGTTCTTTGCTTATCGCGATTTCACCTCCGATCCGGACGAGATTCTTTCAGGTTACGGGTTTGGCCGTGCCCATCATCGCGTGCTTCATTTTGTCAACCGGTTGCCAGGCCTTACCGTTGCCGAATTACTGGATGTGCTCAACATAACAAAACAAAGCCTTGCACGCGTGTTAAAGCAGTTGATCGACACCGGCTACATCGTTCAGGTGCCAGGGCCAAAAGACAAACGCCAGCGCGAACTCTATCCCACGGCAAAGGGTCGCGAATTGTCACTGGCCCTGACCGCGCCACAGTCCCGCCGCATCCACCGTGCATTACAGGAAGCAGGAAAAACCGAGCGGGCCGCGATTGAGCGTTTTTTAAAAGCCATGGTCAATCCTGAAAGCCGCTCGCAAATCGAAAGGCTTCCTGCTGCGCGGCAGGGCGATTGCAAGGGAGAACACTAGATGGTCGACGATTTCGTTGTACCCGCCGACGATGCACCGCATCTTCTGGTGGTTGATGACGACACCCGCATCCGTGATTTGCTCAAGCAATATCTAAGCTCAAACGGTTTTCGCGTGACCGTGGCCGCATCTGCGGCGGATGTGCGAAACAGGCTTGAGAGCCTCGAATTTGATCTGATGATAGTGGATGTGATGATGCCGGGCGAAAGCGGCATTGAATTGACCCGCTCGCTTAGAATCGACATGCAGGTTCCGATTTTGATGCTGACCGCGCTGAGCGAGACCGAAAGCCGCGTCAATGGCCTGCAAGCGGGCGCCGATGACTACCTGTCAAAGCCGTTTGATCCGCGAGAACTGATCCTGCGGGTCAACAATATCCTGCGCCGGGGTGGCCCGGCCGCAACGCCGAAAGTCGAACAGATTGTGTTTGGCCCCTACACATTCCAGATACCGCGCCGGGAGCTGAAATGTTCCGGCAAGCAGATAAAGCTGACAGATCGCGAACAGGATATTCTTGCATTGTTTGCCGAAAAAGCCGGCGAAACGATACCGCGCCAGGAACTGATCGGTGACGATGCGGCCGTTGGCGAACGGACAATCGACGTTCAGATCAACCGTTTACGGCGCAAGATCGAGGATGATCCGGCAAATCCGGTCTGGTTGCAGACCGTCAGGGGCGTCGGCTACCGCCTGTCGGTCGAATAGGTTTAAGTCCTGCCAGGCAGTATCATCATCACAGTGATTTGCTGTAAACTGCCTTGCTTCAGGCCGCCGGGACGTCCACGGTTTGGCAAAACAGGCAGAGATCATGACCGCAACGGACAATCGAGGCGAAGGCAAAGAGCGAACACCGGTTAGCTCCATGCGCGTTTTGTTGCTCGTTAAGTGGATGTGGCGGCGATTCTGGCGCTCGATCTCGCGCTACATGCCAAAACGGCTTTATGCCCGTTCACTCATCATTGTCATTGCGCCTATGCTGCTGCTGCAATCCGTGGTGGCCTTTGTGTTCATGGAGCGTCACTGGCAGACTGTGACCCAGAGGCTGTCAACGGCGGTGGTGCGCGACATCGCCGCGATCATCGACATGATCGAGACCGTACCTGGCGAAGAGGGTGCGGCCCAGGCGATCCGCATCGCCCAGGAAAGACTGTCTCTCAAAGTCGATGTTCTGCCTCCAGACCCCCTGCCGGCGCCGGGCGCAAAACCGTTCTTCTCGATATTGGACCAAATTCTGAGCTCTGAAGTCACACGGCAGATCAACCGGCCATTCTGGATCGATACCGTCGGCAATTCCAATGTGGTCGAAATCAGGATCAAGCTGGATGACAATGTTTTGCGGGTTTTTGCCCGCCGCAGCCAGGCCTATGCCTCCAATACGCATATCTTCCTGTTGTGGATGGTCGGGACATCGCTTGTACTTTTGTTCATTGCCGTTTTGTTTCTACGCAATCAGATCCGACCCATCCAGCAGCTTGCGCATGCGGCGGAAAGTTTTGGCAAGGGCCGGCCGATGCCACCTGATTTCAATCCGCGTGGCGCAGAAGAAGTACGCCGTGCTGGAAGCGCCTTTATCCAGATGCGGCAGCGCATCGAGCGCCAGATCGAACAGCGCACGGCCATGTTGACCGGTGTAAGCCATGACCTTCGCACCATCCTCACCCGTTTCAAACTGCAACTCGCCCTTGGCGATAAGAACATGGATACGAATGCTCTCGACAAGGATGTCGATGATATGCAGTCGATGTTGGAGGCCTATCTGGACTTTGCCCGCGGTGAGGCGCTGGAAGATACCGGCAGGCTGGATCTAAACGAGTTGTTCGACACATTGCGCCAGGAGGCACGGCTTCGCGGTGTTCGGTTTGATGTATCAATGTCGGGACCAGCCGAGGTTCAGGTCAGGCCCAATGCCTATACGAGGCTGATTTTCAACCTTGTCAGCAATGCATTCCGCCACGCAGACAAGATAGCGATCAGCGTTCACCATGGCAGGGGAACGCTCTCCACCACTATCGACGACAACGGTCCCGGCATTCCCGAAGACAGGATCGAGGAGGTTTTCAAACCGTTTTTCCGCCTGGACGAGGCACGCAATCAGGATTCCAGCGGCACCGGGCTCGGCCTGTCGATAGCCCGTGATATCGCTCGCAGCCATGGTGGCGATGTCACGCTGGAAAAATCCGCCATGGGGGGGCTTCGCGCCATGGCGCGGGTTCCAGCGTAATTAGAGCGTATCCGGCTTAAATGGGAGCGGTTTGATGGTGAGGATTTTTCGATTCGGCGAGGAGAACACCGGAGTGCGATCAAACGATCGTGCGAGGATTTCGACACTGCCGAGGCGGAAAAGACCGCCAAGCCGATTGGAGGCCAGGGCATTGAGATTGTTAAATAAACCGCAATCGTGTGAACTTGCTTCTTTGCACCCTGAACGGCGTCGCGCGTGGCTAACGGTGTTCACACCGCGTCGCCCCACTCTTCTCGTTGACCCGGCAGGCAAGCGAAGCGCCGCCGAGAGGGGGGTCAGGGCACAAATTAGCGGCGTTCAAACGATTCCATTTAAACCGGATACGCTCTAGAACATCTGCCCGCCATTGGGCACATGCTTGTCAATCGCAGCCAGAACGACGGCGCCTTCCTCATCGGGAAAGCCAAGCACCAGAACTTCCGACATGAACTTGCCGATCTGGCGCGGCGGAAAATTCACCACCGCCATCACCTGTTTGCCAGCAAGCTCACCAGGCCGGTAATGTTTGGTGATCTGTGCCGACGATGTCCTGGTCCCGATGTCCGGTCCGAAATCCACCGTTAATTTGATTGCCGGTTTGCGCGCTTCTGGAAACGGGTGTGCCTCGACAATCGTGCCGGCGCGAATATCCACGCGCAAGAAATCGTCGATGCCGATCTCCGGTTTCCCTGCCGCCATGATCCCGCCCTTCAGGCGTTTCCCAGAGTTTCGAACAGGACACCGTTCAGGGCTTCACGGGCCGAGACGCCGGACCAGACAACAAACTGGAATGCCTGATAATAGGATTCACACGCCTCAAGCGCGCAGCTGAGCAGCACCTCCACCTGCTCGGCCGTCGGCTCCGCACCGCCACTCAACAGCAAGGCCTGGCGGAACATGATCGTGCCTTCCTGCTCCCACAGGTCAAAATGCCCGAAAAGCATCTGCTCGTTGATCAGTGACAACAGGCGCATGACCTCCATTGTCCGGCTCTCAGGCACTTTGATATCGAAGGCGCAGGCCAGATGGACGGCTTCGAAGTCCTCCATCCACGAAAACGAAACATGATAGTCGGTCCAGTTTCCGGCAACCGCAATCGCGATTTCGTCGTCACCGGTCCGTTCAAACGACCAATCATTGGTATGGGCCACCTGCTCTATCACGTCGACTGGATGTAATTCCCTCGTCGCTATGAATTCCCGCAATTCCATGCATGAGTCCTGTTTATTCCACGGCGCGCGAATGCACACCGTTCCTGATCCTGATACGTTACTCGGTGAAACCGGCCACGAAGCGCCGTTTGAAATACTGACACAGCCATGTTGCATGGCACATGATCCGATCCGAATCATGTAACAATTTCAGTCTATTGATGCTGAGTCTGAGCGCTACCCCTTTTTCCAAGGGCGGCAGATTTCAGTGTGGATAGTGTTAAATAAAATGATTCATGCGATCGCGTTAAGCGATTCATGCAAAAGCGTTTTTGGAGTCTGGATACTTGTGGATAGCGCGGCTAATTATTTTTTCGCCTTGGCGCGCGCAGTCGCGGCCGGGCCGGCTTTTCGGGCCTTTGCTGCCTCAACTTTCTCAAGCCGGGCTTCAAGCGAATCAAGCCTCTCTGCCAGCTTTTCGTTCTCAGCGCGGGCTTTCAGCGCCATGTCGCGCATCGCCTCGAAGTCTTCGCGCTGCACCAGATCCATGGCATTGAGCGCCCGCTCGGCCTGCGCACGAAACGCCGTCTCCACTTCCTTTTTCACGCCTTGAGCCGCACCGGCAGCATCGGTCATGAGCTTTGCAAATTCATCGAGTATTCGATTCGATCCGTTATTCATCGCACTTCACCTCTTCTCCAGAACTGAGGTAGGGACAGCCCGGCCCAAATGCAAGGCTGGCATATCGACGCCGCTTGACCTTGGTGACGGCCTCGCGCATCGTCCGGCTGCCATCTTGTCCCATATTGAGCGAACTCTCTTCCACCATGCCCGAAATCCTCACCCTGCCGTTTGCCGCATTGCCATTCCCCGAAATCGACCCCGTCATTGTCGCGATCGGGCCAATTGCCGTTCACTGGTATGGGCTTGGCTATGTGGTCGGCATCCTGT
Organism: Rhizobiaceae bacterium; assembly: GCA_963669455.1. Taxonomy (GTDB): domain Bacteria; phylum Pseudomonadota; class Alphaproteobacteria; order Rhizobiales; family Rhizobiaceae; genus JAWKWH01. The sequence continues at coordinate 1,264,197 of OY770026.1, read as the reverse complement.
TTGCCTGGTGGTACACAAGAAGGCTCGTCTCCAATCAGGCTCTTTGGGCACACAACCAGCCAGCAATGACGGCTCAGGATCTCGATGACTTTCTGATCTGGGCTGCGGCAGGCGTCATCCTCGGCGGCAAGATCGGCTACATCCTGTTTTACGACCCGCTCCGCTATCTCATCGATCCGCCCGATACTTTCGCCGGGTGGCAGCGCGGCATGTCGTTTCACGGCGGATTGATTGGAACCACGCTGGCAATGTTCCTGTTTGCGCGGCGGCGCGGCATCAATGTGTGGAGCATGTTCGACACCATTGCCGCAAGCGTTCCGGTAGGCCTCGGCATTGTGCGCGTGACCAATTTCATCAATTCAGAACTCTGGGGACGGGTAACCGACGTTCCCTGGGCCTTTGTCTTCCCCAATGGCGGACCTTTGCCCCGGCATCCAAGCCAGCTCTATGAGGCATTGCTCGAAGGTGTGGTTTTATTTGCATTGCTTTGGCTTCTGACCCGTCTGAGCCTGAAACTGAAAACACCGGGCTTCATCGCCGGCGCCTTCATCGCCGGATACGGGTTGTCGCGCATCTTTGTTGAGTTTTTCCGCGAACCCGATGGCCATATCGGATATCTGGCCGGCGGCTGGCTCACCATGGGCATGGTCCTGTCAGTGCCGATGGTTGCCGCAGGCGCCTATGCCATGGCGAGAGCCCGGCAGCCCGCCGCCCAATGACCGAAAAGCTCGCCGTCAGGCTGAAACGCCAGATCGCCCAGACAGGGCCAATTTCGGTGGCCGAATACATGGCCGCGTGCCTGTTCGATCCACATGACGGTTATTACACCACCAGAGAGCCTTTTGGCCGGACGGGCGATTTCATCACGGCGCCCGAAATCAGCCAGATGTTCGGCGAACTGATCGCCGTATCGCTGGCCACCGCCTGGCAATCGGTCGGCATGCCGGACAGGATCGTGATCGCCGAAATCGGCCCCGGACGGGGCACACTGATGGCCGACATGCTGCGTAGCTGGCAGCGGATCGCGCCACAATTTTCCGCGTCAGCCTCGTTTTTCATGATTGATGCCAGTACACGCCTTGCAGAAAAACAAAAGGCAACCCTTCAGGATTTGGATTGCACGATCTCCTGGATCAAAACCGTTGATGATCTGCCGCATCTTCCCCTGTTTCTGGTCGGCAATGAGCTGTTCGATGCGATCCCGGCCCGCCAGTTCGTTAAAACCGGTGGCCGGTGGTTTGAACGGATGATCGGGCTTGGCCGGGATGACGAACTGGTATTTACCGCCGGTGCCAGTGAATTGACCCCACAGACCCTGCCCGCCGCCGCTTCGCATGAGCCGGATGGAGCGATTTTCGAGATCGCCCCGGCGCGCGAGGCGCTTGCCGGTCTCGTCTCAGATCATATTGTCAATCATGGCGGGGCAGCGCTCTTTTTCGATTATGGCCATTTCGAACCCGGATTTGGCGACACGCTTCAGGCGGTTCAAAACCACCACTATGTGGACGCGCTGGCCAATCCGGGTAAGGCGGACCTGACATCCCATGTCGATTTTTCAGCGTTGGCTGCAATTGCCGCCGATCAAGGCGCAAAAAGCGCATTCCTGACCCAGGGCGAATTCCTGCTGCAGATGGGGATTTTGGAACGCGCAGGCCAGCTTGGCGCCGGTGCCAATGAACCGGAACGGCGGCAAATCGAACAGGCCGTCGAACGCCTGGCCGGGCCGGAAGAAATGGGAAACCTGTTCAAATCAATGGCGGTTTTTGCGCCCGGTATAGTGATCGAGCCATTCGGCCATTGCTGACGCATCATCGCCGGTGTCTGGGGTGTGGATTGCACATCCTGGCTCATTGACTTCGATATCACCCCATATCACCATCCGCTCTTTCGGGTGCATGACACCACGACAGGCGGAAAAGTTGGCAGACACCAGACCAGCTCCAATGATATCAGAGCAGCTCTCGAAGGCAGGCTCCGGCATACGCCACGGATTTTTCACCCGTGCCGGCGGCGTATCGCAAGGCATTTACAAGGGCCTGAACGTTGGGCTCGGATCGAATGACGATCCGGCGCTTGTCGCAGAAAACCGCCGCAGGGTCGCAAGCGCGTTTGCAACCGGGCCGGACCGGCTTACCGGACTGCATCAGATACATTCTGCCGATGTTGTGACCGTTGACCGCCCGTTTGCAGGCGAGCGCCCAAAGGCCGACGGATTGGTCACGGCAACGCCAAATCTGATTCTGGGTGTCCTGACGGCCGATTGCGGCCCGGTGCTCTTTGCCGACACCGAAGCCGGCGTGATCGGCGCGGCCCATGCCGGCTGGAAGGGTGCGCTGACCGGCATTTTGGAGCGAACGGTCGAGGCGATGGAAGTTTTAGGCGCAAAACGGAACAACATCACCGCGGCACTGGGTCCGATGATATCGCAAGCCAGCTATGAGGTCGGGCCGGAGTTTAAAGACCGGTTTACCGATGCCAATCATGAAAACAAACACTGGTTTTGCACGTCTAACCGTGAAAACCATTCAATGTTTGATCTGGATGGCTACATCATCCACCGTCTTCAAAAGGCGGGCCTGGAAGCAATTTCGCTGAAAACCTGCACCTATGCAGACGAGAACCGTTTCTTTTCCTACCGGCGCGCAACCCATCGGAGCGAGCCCGACTATGGCAGGCAGATATCAGCAATCATGTTGGAGGATCGTTGATGGCATTACATTTCGACGACAGCGAATTCCAAGACCGCCGTGGCAAGCTTCTAAATGCGATGGCCGAAGACGGCATCGACGCGATGCTGCTGTTCGCCCAGGAAAGCATGTACTGGCTCACCGGTTTTGACACATTCGGCTACTGTTTCTTCCAGTGTCTGGTTGTGCAGGCCGATGGCAATATGATGCTGCTGACCCGCTCCGCCGATCTGCTGCAGGCAAGGCACACATCCAACATTGGCGATATTGTTTTGTGGACCGACCGCGAAAACGCCAATCCGGCAGTCGACCTGAAAAACCTGCTCAACGATCTGGACCTGTTAGGCAAGAAGATAGGCGTCGAATATGATACCCACGGGCTCACCGCCTCAAATGGCCGCCATCTTGATGAGCAATTGCAGACATTTGGCGATATTGTCGATGCATCCGCTGTGGTGCCGGGACTGCGCATGGTGAAAAGCCAGGCCGAAATCGGCAAGGTCAAGAAGGCGGCAGGCCTCGCCGACGATGCGCTTGATGCCGCCCTGCCATTGATCAAACAAGGTGGCAATGAGGCCGATATTCTGGCTGCAATGCAAGGCGCGATCTTTTCGGGCGGTGGAGACTATCCGGCCAATGAATTCATCATCGGTTCCGGCAATGACGCCTTGCTGTGCCGGTATAAGGCGGGACGCCGGAAACTGACCAAATCCGATCAGCTGACGCTCGAATGGGCCGGCGTATTTCACCATTACCACGTGGCCATGATGCGAACGGCGGTGATCGGCAAGGTGTCGCAAAACCACCAGAAAGCCTATGACGCCGCCTACAAAGCCTTGATGGCGGTCGAAAAAGCGATGGTGCCGGGAAACACATTTGGCGATGTCTTCGATGCCCACAAGAATATCATGGAAGCGCATGGCCTGACACAGCACCGGCTGAACGCCTGCGGATATTCGCTTGGCGCCCGCTTTTCTCCATCCTGGATGGACGCGCCGATGTTTTATTCAGGCAATCCGGCGCCCATTGTCCCCAATATGACCCTGTTCGCCCACATGATCATCATGGATGCGGACAGTCAGACGGCGATGACGCTTGGCCAAACCTATCTCACCGGCGAAAACGCGCCACAATCTCTGTCACGCCACGCTCTGGACTTGATCGCGCACTAACTTCACTATGGGACATCTGGAACATCAGGGCTTGACGGGTTTGCCGATATGCAAAAATGCTTGATTGCGACAATGATGCTCGCGCTGGGACTGTTGGGCGCCTGCACCAGTACGACGCCGCCCGAACCACTTAGCACCACCGCCGGGGAACCAGTGGCGGTAGACGCCGGCGGTGCGCAAGCCGATGCCGCCAATGCACTGACAACGGACCCGGCCGCCAGCCCCACCAGTGAGGCTGAGGTTAAGGTTGCAGCACTGGCAACTACCGCCAATATTCACATCGCACCGGTGATTGGTGCACCATCAGGCGCGGTCCAGCCGATGAACCGGCAAATCGCCTCACGGTCAGCCGAACGGGGTCTGAACCTGGTTCCCGCCGGAACATCAAACGCCACCCACAATATGAAGGGGTATTTCTCGGCGATAACAGAGAATGGCAAAACAACCGTGATCTTTGTCTGGGACGTCTTTGATGCATCCGGCAATCGCCTGCACAGGATACAAGGCCAGGAAACGACCCCCGGATCCAGCCCCGACGGCTGGTCTTCGGTGAACAGCCGGATGATGGAAACGATTGGCTCACGTACAGTTGATGAATTTGCCGACTGGCTTGCAAGCCGCAAGAAAAGCGGCTGATCAGAAGTTTCAGGCGGGCGCCAGCCCAATCTTATGTGGGTATTTAGCATGAAAACGACTTATCGCGCTTGCAATGCGCGCCCGGCCCTCTAAAAGGCCCGCAGGTCGACTGGGCATTTTCAGGAACGTCGCATGAAACTGTTTGCGGGCAATTCCAACCGGGTACTGGCCGAGGCCGTAGCCGGATACCTTAACATTCCACTTGGCAAGGCCAGCGTTAGGCGCTTCGCCGATCAGGAGATTTTTGTCGAGATTCAGGAAAACGTCCGCGGTCAGGACGTGTTCGTGCTGCAATCGACCTCCTATCCGGCAAACGACCATCTGATGGAATTGTTGATCATGATGGATGCGTTCCGCCGCTCATCAGCCAGGCGGATAACGGCGGTGGTGCCCTATTTCGGTTATGCCCGGCAGGATCGCCGCGCATCGGGCCGCACCCCGATCTCAGCCAAGCTGGTCGCCAACCTCATCACCAAGTCCGGCGCCGACCGTGTGCTGACGCTTGATCTGCATGCCGGTCAGATACAGGGGTTTTTCGATATCCCGACCGACAATCTGTTTGCCGTTCCCGTCATGGGCCGGGACGTCAAGGCAAAATACGATCTGTCAAATGTGATGGTGGTATCGCCCGACGTTGGTGGCGTGGTCCGTGCCCGGGCGCTGGCAAAGCGGGTCGATTCGCTCCTGGCCATTGTCGACAAGCGCCGCGACCGTCCAGGCGAGTCCGAGGTCATGAACGTCATCGGCAACGTGTCTGGCAAGGATTGCCTGTTGATCGATGACATCGTCGATTCCGGCGGCACATTGTGTAACGCCGCCGAGACCCTGCTCGACATGGGCGCAACCAGCGTCACTGCCTATATCACCCATGGCGTGCTCTCCGGCGGCGCGGTTGCCCGCATCACCGATTCAAAGCTGAAGGAGCTGGTCATCACCGATTCCATCCAGCCCACCTCTTCGGTCGAGGCCGCCCATAATATCCGTGTGCTGTCCATCGCCGGCCTGATCGGCGAAGCCATCGCCCGCACATCCGGCGAGGAATCGGTTTCAAGCCTGTTTGACTAGGTTTTTGGGAAAAAGTTACCTTTAATTCCCGCTACCGACTTCCGACATGTCAACGCGGAACGCAACCAGGGCATCTTCATCCACATCAATACCGAGCCCCGGTCCCGTGGGGATATCAACAAAACCGTCGCGAAGCGCAAACACCTCCGCACCAAGTGCCTCGCGAAACGGGTGTTCGGATCTGTCGCATTCCAGCCAGGGTTCAACAGCGCCCGTTCGAAGCGGGTTGTTCGGTATCACCGCCAGTAGTTGCAGCGCGGTTGCCATGCCGATGGCGGTACCCCAGACATGCGGAACACATCGCACGCCGAAGGTGTTCGCCATGTCAGCAATCTTCTTGCATTCGGACAGGCCGCCGGCAGCACAGGCATCGGGCTGAACGATATCCAGCGCATTGGCGGTGAGAATGTCGCGAAAACCCCAGCGTGTGTATTCGCATTCGCCCGCGGCGACGGGAATCGGCTGCAACCGGCGCAACTCGCCATAGCGATGAATGTCTTCGGGAGGAACCGGCTCCTCGAACCAGGCGATATCAAGATCGCCAACGGCTCTGCCGACGGCGCAGGCCTCAACGACATCATATCCATGATTGGCATCGATCATGAGGGCGACATCATCGCCAATGGCCTGGCGGACCTTACGGATCAACGCGATATCCTCGCTCACCTCAAACCCGACTTTCAGCTTGACGCCTTGAAAACCGGCCTGTGCATAGTTTTCGACCTCTGGCAGGATATAGCTTGCCGCAGGCGCGTCGCCGAACCGGTAGGTCCCCGTCGCATAGGCACGCACCTTGGTGCGCAGCGGACCACCCATCAGCACATGGGCGGGGCTGTTAAAATGCTTGCCCTTGATATCCCAAAGCGCGCCGTCGATACCGCTAAGCGCGGTCATCATCAGCCCTTTGCGCCCCTGATCACGGCAATTGGTATAGAGCGCCTGCCATATCCGGTCGGTTGCCAGCGGGTCCTGACCGATGATTTTTCCGGAAAAATGCCGGACAATGGAGGCATTCAGATGGGCGGGGCCAAAACACTCACCCCAACCCTGCAACCCCGTATCGGTCCGGATCTCGACCACGCAAGAATTCCGGTTGTCGGTCTGGTCAAATGACCAGCGCAGCGTTTTCGACAGCGGCGCCTGAAGGACATGAATACGGATGGCGGCGATCTTCATGCGTTCAGCCCTTCGAACCGGGCGGTATCCAGTGCTCTGGTGACCCGCTTCAACACCAGATAATCGTGCAGCGCGAGGTAGGAACAATCATGCCCGATCCCGGCATAACCGATCCCGCCATGCGGCAGATCAATGTCGTATTTCACACCGTTGATCTGCACCTCGCCATAGCGCAGCTTGGCGGCATATCGTTCGGCCCGGGCCAGATCGGCTGTAAACACATAGGCCGTCAGACCGCCATCGCCGCAATCATTTGCCTGACGCAGCAGATCGTCTTCGCTATCAAACGGGATGATGCTGATGATCGGACCGAAGGTTTCCTCACGGTAGACGCCCATGGTCTCGGTTACGTTGCCAAGAACGGTCGGGGCGAGATAATGGCCTCGGTTCAGCGTGGGCGGCCTGTCCCCCCCGGCAAGAAGGCTGGCGCCTTCAGCCACCGCGTCATCGACAAGCCCTTTGATCTGCTCAAAAGCGCGAGCATTGATCAGCGGGCCGGTAGTGATATCAACCCCCTTGTCCCAGCCCATTTTTGCTGCTTTGGCCTGTGCAACCACTTTTGCGGTAAACGCCTCCAGCACCGATTGATGGACATAGACCCGGTTGGGCGAAACGCAGATCTGCCCAGCGTTGGAAAATTTGATACCGCAAACCACATTCGCCGCCGTGTCCAGATCGGCATCGTCAAACACTAACACCGGCGCATTGCCACCAAGTTCCATGGCGTATTTCTTGATCGAGGTCGCACCCTCCCGGATGATCTGTTTTCCGGTTTCGGTTGACCCTATCAGGGTCAGAACCGCCGGGATGGGGGAGGCAGAAAGCGCATTCGCCGTTTCGTAGTCTTTGGTCGCAAGGATCTGCACAACACCTTTGGGCAGGTCGATTTTCGCGCACAGTTCGGCGACCGCATAAGCTGATACCGGCGTTTCACTGGATGGGCGGATGATGATCGGGCAGCCGGCCGCCATGGCCGGGCCGAGCTTGAAGGCAATGTTTAAAACAGGAAAATTCCAGGCCAGAAATGCGACCGCAACGCCGGCAGGCTCATAGACCATGCGATGAGCGTGGGTCCCGGCCCGGTCGGCCAGACTAAAGTCATGAAAACGGGCGATTTCTTCCGCATAGAAATCGAGCGAAACGACCAGCCGGTCCCAGTCCTCGAATGTCTGCGCCCATGGCTTGCCCATCTCGTGGTGCACGCAAAGGCGGATATATTCTTCGTTTGCAATCACCTCGTCGCGCAGCTTGCGCATCCATTCCTGACGCTCGGCGATTGACGTGGCACCCCACGAAGAAGCCGCAAGACGCGCGCTTTCAAGGGCCTTTTGCACATCGTCCGGTCCCGCCGCGGCAACAAAAGCTATCTGTTCTTCCGTGGCGGGGTTTTGAACGCCAACAACGCCTTGGCCATCGGCCAGTTCGCCATCCAGATACATTTTTGTTGGAAATTTCATATGACCCTCAATCAAACAGAGTTGCAATGTTGGTTTTGATCCGGTCACCGATGTAAAGCGCCAGCGCCTGGATCGTTGATGTGGGGTTGACCGCCCCGGCAGTGACGAAAATCGAGCCATCGACGATGAACAGGTTTTTGACGTCGTGGCAGCGGCCCCAGCCATTCACCACCGATGTCCCGGGATCGTCGCCCATACGGCAGGTACCCATCTGGTGCCATCCGGCCCGCCACCAGACTTTGCCGTCATTTTTGCCGAGGATTTTCCTCGCCCCTGCGGCGGTCAGAATTTCGGCGGCCCGATCCTCGCCATGCTTCAGCATCCGCAAGGTATTTTCGCCCAGCCGGTAGGAGACTTTCGGTGCCGGAATACCGTCACTGTCGGTGAGATCCGGATCCAGCGTGACGCAATTCACCTCCTCCGGCAAATCTTCGCTCACCACCGTCAAACCGGCGAGATTGGGGTAGATGTTGTCCATGATATCGCGGTGTTCCGCACCCCAGGCGATGGGGTTATCGATGCCAAAGCCGCCAAGGGCAAAGGTCATCGGCGTGGTTGAACGGCCGGAATAAAGACCATAGCCGCGCACGAAGTCACGGGCAGGATCGGTTTCATAGAATTCATGACTGAGGATGGAGCACGCCATCGGGCCTTCGTGCCCCTTCATCGGCTCATCAAACACACCGGAAACACCGCGCAACGGATGGAACATCAGGTTCTTGCCCACCAGGCCGGACCGGTTGGCAAGGCCATCGGGAAACAGTTTCGATTTTGAATGCAGCAGCAGGCGCGGTGTGCCAATGCCGTTGCATGCCATGATCACCAGCTCGGCCTTTTGTTCATGAACCTGTCCGTCCGCGCCGTGATACAGAACACCGGTGGCAAAACCCGTCTCCTGATCGACGAGGATCTCGCGCACCCGGCATTCTGTGCGCAGCTCAACGCCTGCCTGTTCAAGAATTGGCCAATAGGTGAAATTTGTCCCGCCCTTCGCGCCGGCGGCACAACCCAGATCGCACGTGCCGGCGTTCACGCATTTCTGCCGCCCGCCATGATCCTGGCTGAGGATCGCGGCATCAGACGGCCACCAATGCCAGCCCATCTTGTTAAACCCCCGGGCCAGGGTCTGACCAAGCTTGCCGATGGGAATGGGTGGCAGGTCCGGACTGTAGGGCGGATAGGCCGGATTGCCGGCAAGGCCAGAGACACCCGTGTTGCGGTCATTCAGATCATAAAATGGTGCCAGCGTATGATAATCAACCGGCCAGTCCTCGGCGACACCATCAAGTGTTTTGGTCCGGAAATCGCTCGGCCGCATCCTTGGCCAGTGGCCGGTAAAATTGATGGTCGAGCCACCGACGCCATTCCAGTTTGTCGGCGTGATGCAACTGTCCTTGGAATTGACCGGATAGTCCTGCTTCAGCCCGCGCACATTGGGATCACAGGAAAATTCGCCATATCGCGCCAGTTCATAATCGGTGCGGCGCGAGGGAAAATCCTTGTCCGGCATATGCGGACCCTGTTCAAGGCATAAGATGCGCATCCGTGTTTCCAGCAGCGACCAGGCAATCGCTGCACCCGACGCGCCGGCGCCGACAATCAGGACATCGACAACATCGTCAGACATCGCGATAAACCTCTCCGCGCGCGCGGACCGGGGCGGTCAGCTCGGACAAAAGTTCAGGCGGTTCCAAAGCCACATCATAACCGGCGGGATGCACAGGCTTGCCTGAAAGGCCAAGCAGGCGGCGTATTTCCGGGCGGCTGTAGTAACCCATATAGGTAAGCCGTATTAGTTCAGCGAAGAAATCAGGTTTCGATTTTTCCAAACCTTGTAAATAGGTTATCTGTAATTCTTCCGGTAATAGTTCAAACCTATCCGCCGACATATCACCCAGATACGCAAAACCATCATCGAACAGTTTGCAAAGCGTTGCATCAGCCGCCACGTGCTGTTCTATGAATTCGGCGACATTGGCTTCGCCCGCCCCTGGAATGGCGCGCTCGGTGTTTGGCGGTATCAGCGTATCGAGCACCGCATCAAGGCATGCACGATTTCTCAATTGATCCTCCGTTCGCTTTCAGCGTCAAACACATGCAGCGCATCGGCGGCGGCGGTGATGCGCAAAGCATCGCCCGGCGCGATCATCGTGGCGCCATCAACCTCGGCGATCAGATTAAGCCCGCCGGCTTTCAGTGCTAGAACCGCGTTGGAGCCAAGAAGCTCGACGACAGCAACCTCAGCCTCCGTCCCTTCATCCTTGCAGATCGAAATATCATTCGGGCGGATACCGACCATGACCGCCTGTCCTGGTTGCAGGGGACGATCAGATGGCGGTGTCAGCGTCATCCCGCCAGCGGTAAGAAGGCCCGCATCGTTTACATTCATCGCCAGCAAGTTCATCGACGGGCTGCCGATAAAGGACGCCACGAAAACGGAGTTGGGCCGCCTGAAGACTTCACGCGGCGAACCGATTTGCTCGATATGCCCATCGCGCATGATGACGATGCGATCGGCAAGCGTCATCGCCTCGACCTGATCGTGCGTGACATAGACCGTGGTTGTTTTTAACTGCTGATGAAGCTGGCGAAGCTCGATACGCATATGCGCGCGCAGCTTGGCGTCGAGATTGGACAAAGGCTCATCGAACAAAAAGACATCCGGCGTGCGAACCATGGCACGGCCCATGGCGACGCGCTGGCGCTGACCGCCGGACAATTGTCCCGGTTTGCGATCAAGCAGCGGACCAAGTTCGAGAATATCGGCAATTTCACCGACTTTGCGCGTAATCTCGTCTTTCGGCACCTTGGCCAGCTTCAACCCGAACGCCATGTTCTCGCGAACGGTTTTGTGCGGATAAAGGGCATAGTTCTGGAAAACCATGGCAACGCCGCGATCCTTGGCACGCATGGAAGTCACGTCGCGCGCGCCTATTTCGATGGCACCACCGGTCACATCCTCCAGCCCGGCGATCATTCGCAGGACGGTGGATTTTCCGCATCCAGAAGGGCCAAGCAGGACAATGAATTCACCATCGGCGACATCAAGATCAATGCCATGCACCACCTGCAAACTGCCGTAGCTTTTCTTGATCTGTTTCAGTGTAACAGTTGCCATAGTGTCTTTCCGGTTATTCCTTGACTGCGCCCAGCGTCAGGCCGCAAACCAAATGTTTTTGCAGGAAAAAGCCGATAATCATCACCGGGATGGTAGCGACCATTGTGATGGCGCCGATCTGGCCCCAGAGCAGACCGAAATCCTTCCATAGCGCGCCGATGGCCGGCGGCAGGGTCTGCGCATTGCGCTGGGTCAGGATGTTGGCAAAGAGAAGCTCGTTCCAGGAGAGGATGAATGACAGCGTGGTCACCGTCGCCAGGCCCGATTTTGCAACGGGGATGGAAACAAACAACAGCGTCTGGATTGCGTTGCAGCCGTCCATTTCGGCGGCTTCCTCAATCTCCTTCGGCACATCGCGGAAGAAGCCGATCATCAGCCAGATCACCAGCGGCAAGTTGAAAATCGTGTGCGCCAGCGCCAGGCCCAGATGCGTGTCGATCAGCCCAAGTTTCGACCAGATGGCGAAGATCGGTATCGCTGCGACAACCGGCGGCATCATGACAATGGACAGGATCCAGAACCGCAAATGCTTGTCGCCCAGGATGGTGAACCGGGCAAAGCCATAGGCGCACGGCACGCCCAATATCAGCGATATTGCAGTGGCCAGCGTCGCCACGATCAGACTGTTGATGACATTCTTTCCCCAGCCGAGTGTCTCAAAACCGAAAACGAAGTTTTCCAGCGTCGGCGTAAACAGGAACAGGGGCGGGTCAGAGAAGGCCTGCGCCTGGTTCTTAAATCCCATCAGGATCATCCAGAACAGCGGGAAAAGAAAGAAAAACAGGACGATCGCCATAAAGCCCCAGACACCGATGCGCTCGATTGCTTTTGTCATCGGGTCAGTCCTTCACGAAGCTCAAGATCAGGCGGGTGACCACGATCGTAAAGATCAACAACAACACCCCCATCGCCGCTGCATAGGAGGTGTGGAATTTCAAAAACGCTTCCTTGTAGATCTCGAAATTGAGGATCGAGGTGTATGTTCCAGGACCACCCCGCGTCATGGCAAAGATCGTGTCAAAACTTTTCATCGCCCAGATAAACCGCAAGACTGCCGCGACAGCGATGGTTGGCCAAAGCAGCGGCAGGGTGACGTGGGTAAATTTCTGCAGCGCCGTTGCGCCATCCATTTCCGCAGCCTCGTAGAGAGATTGCGGAATGGCCACGAGACCCGCCAACAGGATCAACATCACGAAGGGGGTCCATTGCCAAACATCGGCAATAACGACACTCCACATCGCCCAGGGCTTCGCACCGAACCACTGTATGTATGGAAGACCGAGACCCTCCATGGCCCAGTTCACGACACCCAGATCGGGGCTGAGAATATAGCGCCAGACAAAACCCGCCCCGATAGGCACCATGATAACCGGCGCGATCAGCAGCGTGCGGATCAGTCCGGCACCGCGAAAGCTCTTGACCAGCACCAGCGCAATCAACAGGCCTAGTATCAGTTCAGCCAAAACGGCGGCAGCCACATAGACAATGGTCGCCTTGAAATTGTCGACCGTGATGGGGTTTTCCAGCACCAGGGCAAAAGTCTCGAAGCCGACAAATTGAATGCCGCCGAAATCCCCGATCTCCCAGTCGCTGAAGGCATAGCGCACCAGCATGACTGTCGGGACGATGGTAATCGCCAACAGATACAGGAAGGCAGGCGCCACAAATGGCAGGCCTCTAAGATGGGACTTTGCTGATAAACCAGCCATCAAATGCTCCAGGCGGGCGCTTTTAGGGTTGCCGTCGAAAGTTGGCAAAATATCCCCGGGGCGAAAAGTGATAGATGCCCCGGGGACCGTTCAAACCTCTTGTCGGGGGTGTCAGAGGCTTGCCGGATCGACGGGAACTTCAAGGCCACGCGCCTCATAAAAACCGCCACGGACCAGTTTTTTGTAGTAGTCCACCTTGGCCCGCTTCAACCCTTCTTCGGCATCCACATCCCCGGTGACGATCTGGTTCAGCACCAGCCCGACAATATCCTCGAAATCCGGATAATATTCGTCCCTGGTACGGAAATGCCAGTAATCCTCGATATACCAGTCAGGTGCCTGTTCAGCCGTTTTGGCATTCTTGGCCAGAGCTGCAAACCACGGGAACTTGGTTTGCAAATCACCATCTTCCAGCACATCCCAGCGTGTCGGCCCGCCAGTGCCTTCATTGGCAAAGACCATTTGCGTGTCGCGGCTGTTCAGCCATTTGAGCCATTCCCAGGCTTCCGCCTTGTTGTCGGTCTTGGCGCTGATACACTGCGCCCAGCCCCCGAATGGCGTAAAGTCGATGCCATTTTGCGTCGGTACCGGCAGATATTCGATATTGCCCGCACCCTGGCTTTTTTCCGGATTTTCCAGATCCGGCCCCCAGGCCGACCATGCCATCATCACGGGCACGACGCCCTGCATAAACGAATTGGTTTTGTCGCCCCATTCGTAAGATTCGACACCCTTCGGTGCGAACTCCTTCATCGAAGCGTAATATCTTGCCGCTGCAATGCCCTCTTCACTGTCGAAGTTCGGGAACATCATCGGGTCCTTGCCGAAAATCGACCCGCCAAAGCCCCAGTGATAGGCCATTTCCTCATGAATGATCGGCGTACCGCGTTTGCCCATGAAGGCAACACCGTGTTCGGTCGGCGAACCCGGATTGTGGGCACGGCTGAAATGCTTGATCACTTCCCGGTGCTCGTCCCAATTTGCCGGATAGGCAATGCCCTCCTTGTCAAACAGGTCGCGACGATAGTGCGCCAGAATATTGTAGGCCGACGATGGCAGGCCATAGACCTTCCCGTTCACACCGCAAATATTGTAGATGCCGGCCTGGATCATTCCGTCCAGCCCGAATTCGCCTGCGTCCCGCGCCAGCCAGTCATCGTTGGGATCGTTGACCTGATGCAAGGCACCCGCCACCGCAAAACGGCCGATGAATGTGATGTCCAGGCCATAGATATCATAGAGTTTCGTACCGGTTGTCGCGTCCAGCATCGCCTTTTGATGCAGCGTGCCATAGTCGGTGATTTCAACATTCACCTTGATGCCGGTCTTGTCCTCGAACATGGGTGCGAGCGTATCGCGGATGGTGAAGGAAAAGGGATTGGTGATCAAAACGATATTCAATTCCTTGCCTGCCTGCGCACGCGCGATACCAGGTGCTGCAAGCGCCAGGCCTGCCGCTGCCGATGTTTTGAGCAGGTTTCGCCGGCTAAGTTTATTCAGTGACATGTAGTCCTCCCTTTCATGTCCGGGACTTGAAAAAAGCGGCCTTGCCGCATGCAAATCCACGCAACGTCCTATTTGGGCTTCCAGAATAATAGATAATCGATTATCTATTACCTCGCATTTTGAAATCACATGCGGTTTAAGGAGTCAATAGCGGCGGCAAGATTCGGGTGTGGCCCTGCCCCCGTGACAGCATCAAGGCTTGTTTGGCCGCCGGGCATGAGCCCTTGGGCTAAACTGCGTTTGTGGAAAAACGTGTGGCGAAATGACGACGGAGAAATATTTCAAATGGATCAGAAGCTGATCAATTATGGCGACGGCCCGCGCGCGATCTATGAAATACTCAAACTGCGCATCCTGTCCGGCCAGCTTGAAGCGGAATCAGAGCTCAAGATCATGCCATTGGCCGATGAGTTAGGGGTCAGTATCGCGCCGGTGCGCGAAGCGGTGCGCATGCTCGCCGGTGAGGATCTGATCGAATTGCGCCCGCGTAGAAGCCCCATCATTGCGCGGATAGACCAAAACGACCTTTACGAGATCAACATGATCCGTCAGGCGCTGGAATGCGAAGTCTTAAAGGACGCGGTTCCACGTCATACAAGTGAAACACTGGAACAGTGCGAAGCGATACTGGCTGAAGATGCCGATTGTACTGATCTTTGGGCCAAGGCGGAGTTGAACAAGAAGTTTCATCTAGCACTTCTGGAACCCTCGCCGCTTCGCCGCACGATCCAGATCATCTCCTACCAATATACCGGGATGGCCCGGATCATTCATTACCGGCTGGTCAACTACCTGTCAGAAAACCCCGAGCTTGCCTTTGCTCACGCAAAAGAGCACCGCGCACTTCTCGATGCTGTGCACGACGGCAACGTCGACCTGACGGTTTCCCGGATGATCGACCACATAGGCCAGGCTACCAAACGGGCGAAACATATTTTCAAAGACAAGAGCGATAACCGGTAGAGGCAGGATGGCCTTCAGCGTCAGGCTTCATTGATGTCATCTAAATCCTGACCGCAACCTACTTTGCCAGGCACGGCTGCCCGCACAAACCCTTGCGCTCCAACCCTCCTTCGGCTATAGGCACGCTCGTCCGCGCAAGACACCCTTGGAGGCAGCGCGGACCAGGCGGCTTTAAAGGCCGCTTGTTGTTTTTTCGGGCAATCGAACTTGTCCGGCAAAACACTCCGAAAACGTCCTCGAAAGGAAACGTCATGAGCAACACATACGAGCTCAAGGCCGAGGCGCGCGAACGGGTCGGTAAGGGGTCCGCCCGGTCACTTCGGCGCAACGGTAAAGTGCCTGCTGTCATCTATGGTGACAAGCAGTCCCCGGTAGCAATTGCCCTGTCCTACAAGGACATCTACTACAAGATTCACGGTGGCGGTTTCATGACCACCATCGCCACGATCGACGTCGGCGGTGAGAAATACAAGGTTCTCCCGAAAGACTATCAGCTTGATCCGGTCCGCGATTTTCCGATGCATGTCGACTTCCTGCGCATCGGCAAGAACACGGTCGTGACGGTTGAAATCCCCTGTAACTTTGTCGGCGAGGAAGAATCGCCCGGCTTGTCGCGCGGCGGTGTTTTGAACGTCGTGCGCTACACAATCGAACTCAATTGCCCGGCAGATTCCATTCCGGACAATATCGAAGTCGATGTATCCAAACTGGACATTGGCGACGGTGTTCACATCTCCTCGGTAAACCTTCCTGAGGGCGCAGTTCCGACGATCACCGATCGCGACTTCACGATTGCCACTGTCGCAGCACCGGCAGGTCTCAAATCCGAAGAAGACGAGGCCGGCGACGAAGAGATCGAGACAGAAGTCATCGGTCAGGAAAGCGGCGACGAAGAAGCCGGAGACAAAGAGGAATAATAACTTTCCTCCGGAAAGGCCATCCAATGCATATCATTGCAGGTTTGGGAAATCCGGGGCTGAAATATGCAAACTACCGGCACAATGTCGGTTTCATGGCGGCGGACGCGATAGCCCGCCGCCATTCGTTTTCGCCCTGGACAAAAAAGTTCACCGCCGAAATCGCCGAAGGCCGCTTTGGCGGCGAAAAACTCGTGCTGATCAAGCCCCAGACCTACATGAACCTTTCCGGCCAGGCCGTGGGAGAGGCGTTGCGGTTTTTCAAGCTGAACCCGGAAAACCTCACCGTGCTCTATGACGAACTCGATTTGGCGCCAGGCAAGCTCCGCATAAAGATTGGCGGCGGCTCCGGCGGACATAATGGTATCAAGTCGCTCGATGCCCATTGCGGCAAAAATTATGCCCGTGTGCGCATCGGCATTGGCCATCCAGGCGACAAAGCGCGGGTCAACAGCCACGTGCTTGGCGATTTTGCCAAAACCGATCACCAATGGCTCGACCCGATGCTGGACGCCATCGCCGACAATGTGGAACTGCTCGTTGCCGGCGATCATGCCTCCTTCATGAACAAGGTCAGCCTGGCAGTCCCCTCAGCCGCAGGGACGGAGGCAAACACCAAACCATCGGCCGCCAAAGGCAAGAGCCACATCCATCAGGCAGGGCCATCAAAACCAAAGGTCAATCCACCTGAAACCGGTCCGATGGCGGCCATGCTGAAAAAGCTGCTTGGGAAAGAACCATGAGCGGTCGGATCATCTGCTTGACCTTGATCGGAGGTTGCGGCAAAGCCCTCACATAACATTTTTGATGATTTTTACGGACCATATTCATGGGATTTAAATGCGGCATCGTCGGATTGCCCACCGCGACGCCAACGGCGCGCAAGCTGAAATCCGTTTGGCAAGGGCAACATCATGGGATTTAAATGCGGCATCGTCGGGTTGCCTACCGCGACGCCAACGGCGCGCAAGCTGAAATCCGTTTGGCAGGGGCAACATCATGGGATTTAAATGCGGCATCGTCGGGTTGCCTACCGCGACGCCAACGGCGCGCAAGCTGAAATCCGTTTGGCAGGGGCAACATCATGGGATTTAAATGCGGCATCGTCGGGTTGCCTACCGCGACGCCAACGGCGCGCAAGCTGAAATCCGTTTGGCAGGGGCAACATCATGGGATTTAAATGCGGCATCGTCGGATTGCCAAACGTCGGCAAGTCCACTCTTTTCAACGCCCTGACCAAGACGGCAGCGGCGCAGGCGGCCAATTATCCGTTCTGCACCATTGAACCGAACACCGGCGAGGTGGCCGTACCCGACCCGCGCCTGGCGAAAATTGCCGAAATCGCAAAATCGGCCAATGTGGTGCCGACGCGCATTTCCTTTGTCGATATTGCAGGCCTGGTTCGCGGAGCCTCCAAAGGCGAAGGCCTCGGCAACCAGTTCCTTGCCAATATCCGCGAGGTCGATGCGACCGTTCATGTTCTGCGCTGCTTCGAGGATGATGACATCACCCATGTCGAAGGACGCATCGACGCGCTGGCGGATGCCGAGACGATTGAAACCGAACTGATGCTGGCCGATCTGGAAAGCCTGGAACGCCGCACCGAACAGACGAAAAAACGTGCCACCGGCAAGGAAAAGGAGGCGATGATCCTCCTGCCGATGATGGAAAAGGCGCTGGCGCTTTTGCAGGACGGCAAGCCGGCCCGCCTTCTGCTCGACGGGATTGCCGCAGAAGATTTGAAGCTGTTGAAAAGCTTAAACCTGCTGACCTCAAAACCGGTGCTTTATGTATGCAATGTCGCCGAAGAGGACGCCGGCGCAGGCAATTCGCAAACCGAAGCAATCGCAGAGCTTGCTTCCGGCCAGGGGGCCGAAACGGTGATCATTTCCGCGGCGATCGAAGCCGAGGTCGCCCAGCTTTCCAACGACGAAGCGGTGGAATATCTGGAAGCCATGGGCCTGGACGAGCCCGGCCTCGACCGGCTGATCCACGCCGGCTACCGCCTGCTCGACCTCATCACCTTCTTTACCGCCGGCCCGAAGGAGGCCCGCGCCTGGACCGTGAAAAAAGGCGCCAGGGCGCCACAGGCCGCAGGTGCAATTCATACCGATTTCGAACGCGGCTTCATCCGCGCGCAGACAATTGCCTACCAGGATTTCGTCGCACTTGGCGGCGAAGTGGCGGCAAAAGAGGCCGGCAAGGCGCGCGATGAAGGCAAGGACTATGTGGTTCAGGACGGCGACGTGATGCTGTTCAAATTCAATACATAGGCCGGTCTGATACCTCCACTCCTTCGGGTTTAACGATTGAGTGCATTTGCCTGATCCTCAATACCACTAGCCGGCTTCGTGTTTTTCGGCTTAGACTGCCTTGATGATCGAAAGTCTCCAACAGTGACGACCATCGAGCTTCCGCTCTGGCTGGTGATCATTGCCGGCCTGCTGGCGCTGCTTTCCCTCGTCGAGCGTTTTTTGACACCGGCTGTGCGCTGGGTCTTGAGGCGGCGGGTCAACCGGGCGATTGACGAGCTTAATACCAGGCTGAAACTCAAGATCAGACCGTTCGGCCTGACCAAACGCCAGGTGCTGGTTGACCGGCTGGCCTTCGACCCGGAGGTGTTGGCAGCAGCGGAGGAACACGCCAAGCAGGAAAACATGCCGATCGATGTCGCCATGGCCAAGGCGCAGCGCTATGCCGCCGAAATCGTTCCGTCGTTCAATGCCTACACCTATTTCCGCATCGGAGCGAAATTGGCGCGCGCGCTGTCAACGGCACTTTACCGCGTGCGGCTTGGTTACACCGACGAGGAAGCGCTTTCCGGTGTCGATCCCGATTCGACGGTTATTTTCGTCATGAACCACCGGTCCAATATGGATTATGTACTGGTGACCTATCTGGCATCGGCGTCAACGGCACTATCCTATGCGGTGGGAGAATGGGCACGTGTCGCCATCCTGCAATCGCTGATCCGGTCGATGGGCGCTTACTTCATCCGCCGCAATGCACGAAACGTGCTCTACCGGCGCGTGCTGGCCCGCTACGTGGCGATGGCGACGGCTGCCGGTGTCACCCAGGCTGTCTTCCCCGAAGGCGGCCTGTCGCGCGACGGCAAGTTGAAGCCGGTCAAGCTTGGCCTCGTGTCTTACATCATACAAGGCTATGAGCCAGGCGGGCGTGATATCGTCTTTATCCCGGTAGGTCTCAACTATGACCGCGTGCTGGAAGATCGAAGCCTGATCGCTGAAATTGGCGGCAAACCCAAACCTGTATCGGGTGGAACAAAGATCAGGCGTACTTTTGGCTTTTTGTGGAAGAACCTGAAATTGCGCCTGGCGGGAAAATGGCATCGTTTCGGCTATGCCTGCGTCTCGTTTGGCGCGCCGGTTTCGTTGCGCGCCGCTTTGTCGAAACGGAAGATCGAAGACCCCTCCCGCCTGTCGCCTGCCCGCCGCGCGGCCCTTACCGAAGCGTTTGCCGGGCAGCTGATGACAGCCGTGGGCGACGTCGTTCCGGTACTTCCCGTTTCCGTTGTCGCATCGGTTCTGCGCCAGGCCGGCGTTGAAGGCCTCGATCTGCTGTCCATCAAGACCAGGGCAGGTCTTTTGATGCAGTCACTGATAGAACAGGGCGCGCATGTCCACATTCCCCGTGCCGACCGGGACTATGCCGTTGATGCGGGTTTGAGAATGCTGGTATTGCGCCATGTCGTCCAGGAAAGCGAGAACGGCACCTTCCACATTACCCCAGGCGAGGAGCGTCTGGTTTCCTATTACGCCAATGCAATCATGCATCTGGGCGGATGATTGGCCACCCCGTCAGTTCACGACCAGTCGCCTTTCCCGGCTTGTGGCTCTCGGTGGATACGCACTCCAGGTCGCCACACCATTGCGCCCGGCTCTGCGCCCAGCTTCAAACAGTTGCTTGCTGCGCTCGGGGTTAAAATTCAGGCTCCGATCCGACATTTCGAAACTGTCAGGAATCGAGATCAAGTGAAAACTCGCACCAACCTGTCTTGAAAGAACAAATCCACGAAAAATGGTTTCCTCAAGCAGTTCGCGCATCAGTTCGGAAATCGTCTTTCTGGCGATTGAAACGATTGATGCGCGAATGGGCGAGTTGTCATTCAGCCGTGTCGTGAAATCATTGACAATGACATAAAGACTGGAACCCTTGGCGTTGGGTGGGAACATGTAGTCGCCAACCAGAACCGGCGCCTTTAGCCCCCCGTCGACATGTGCCTGACGCTTCTGATTGCCAGTGACCGGCTTAATATACACCGGTGGAAACAGGGCCGGGATCGCAGCCGATGCCCGGAGAATTTTTTGAAAGAACTGGACATCATTGGCCCGTCCGCCAAGCGCTACATCACCCATGTCCCAAACCACCAGATCGCCAGCATCAAGATTGACGGTCGCCACATAGAGCCGGCGGCCCTTCTTGTGCTCTATCGCTACCTTGTCCAACAATTCGCGCGTGACAACGGTCTCGATGCGTGCCTTCAAGGGAGAGTTGTCGAACACACTGTCCGACAGCAGCGACAACACACCGCGCGACCGGTAGACGTCGTGCGCACTTACTTGGGTATAGAATTCTTCCAGCTCATCATCATAGTCGGATCCGAGGAAAGCCAGCACAGCGATCAATGCGCCGGTTGAAACACCCGACACCACATCGAATTGCGGCCGCGTTCCCGCTTCACTCCAGCCCTTCATGACACCAGCGCCAAAGGCGCCTTCTGCACCACCACTCGACAACGCCAGGACATGATGCCTGCCGTTTCTGTCCAAAGCTGAATGGCTGCCGGCATCGGGCCCGAATGCCGCTTGCTCCAGGACAGCGACCGCCTCAAGCGGTGTCAGCGCCCTTGTCTCTGGGCTTTCCTCAGGGCGCACCGACACACATGCCATCAGTGCCAGGGCAATTAGAGATACGAGAATTGTTCGGCAGGCATTTGGCAATTTGCTGTTCGCTTGAGCATGTCTTGAAACAGCAATAGTGGAGCAAACAGATGAGCTATTCAACAGGGTCTGTTGCCGAACAGCCAAAATTCAGCACCAGCGAATTCGGCTTTTTCTGCAGAGCCACTTTGACCAATTCAGGTGCAATTCTGTTTGCCGATGGGCGGCAATCATTTACTCCGATCATCCTTTGCGTTTTGTATAGCAAAACGGGGCGACGAGCGGGTCTAGAGCGTGCCCACTGAATATTGGAGCAGTTTGATGGGATGGATTTTTCGGTTCTGCAAGGAGAATACCGCAGTGCGATACCGTAGTATCGTGCGAGGATTTCGACGCAGCAGAGGCGGAAAAGACACCCAAGCCGGCCTATCCAGTGTGTTAAACCTAAATCATAAACTGCAATCATTTGACCTTGGTTCTTTGCGCCCTGGATGTCGTCGCGCCCGCCTCACGGGTGCGCACCCGCATCGACGAACGCTTCTAACCAGGACACAAACTCCCGGCGGTCAAACGATTCAATATTCGGTGGATACGCTCTAGCAACAGGGATGGTGGAACAGGCGCATGAATTTCCTCAACATTTGTCGGATATCGCCTTTTCAAATCGTCCTTGATGAGAAACACTTACATCCAGGGAGTTAGTAAACACATGTACTACGCACTACTGATCTATGGTGTTGAAGGCGTTTATGACCGCCTTCCCGAGGCCGACAAAGAGCACATTATGAAGAAACACAGCGATCTTCAAAGCGCTCTATCCGATGCCGGCAAACTGGGACCGGTGGTGCGGCTGATCGGCACCAGCAGCGCGATGACCGTCAGCCGGCAGGGCGAAAGTCTTGCCGTAACCGACGGTCCGTTTGCCGAAACCAAGGAAGCGCTGCTCGGCCTTTATGTGGTCGAGGCCGATACAATCGAGGAAGCGCTTGCCTACGCTAAACGTTTGCCCGCTAAGATCGGATCGGTCGAGGTAAGGCCGATTGGCTGGGCCGGCGGCGGTGATGTCACCATGGGCGATGGTTGAGCTGGAGCCGGCCGAAGCCAAGAGGCAAATCAGTGAAGGTGCGCTTGGCGCATTGCTGGCAACGAAGCGCACCAGGGTCATTGCCGCACTGGCCAGGCATTTCCGCGACATCGATCTGGCGGAAGACGGCTATCAGGATGCTGCACTTGCGGCGCTGCGCAACTGGCCGCAAAAAGGCCTGCCGCACGACCCGGCCGCCTGGCTGATCAAGTGCGGGCGCAACGCGGCCATCGACCGGCTGCGCAAGCAAAAGCGCCTGGCCGAATATCAACGCGACAATCCCGCCGAAACGGAAACCGGCGACCATGAAGCCATGCTTGCCGAAGAGATCGATCTATCAGGTCTGCGTGACGATGTTCTCCGGCTGATGTTCATGTGCTGCCATGAAGAACTCAATCTTTCCGACCAGCTTGCCCTGGCGCTGAAGGTGATCGTCGGCTTTCCGGTCGAAAAAATCAGCCGGGCTCTGGTGGTCAAGCCAAAGGCGATGGAACAAAGGATCACACGGGCGAAAAAGAAGGCCGCGGCGACGGCGGCAAGTCTGCACACGCCAACCCTGCAGGAAAGGACAGCCAGGTTAAATTCGGTCTGCACGATGGTCTATCTTTTGTTCAACGAGGGGTATTCAGCCGGTGGCGGCGATCGGCATATTCGCGCGGAGCTTTGCGAAGAGGCGATACGCTTGGCGCGGCTGCTGCTCGAACTGTTTCCGTCGCAACCGGAAGTCATGGGTCTTCTGGCGCTTTGCCTGCTGCAGCATTCGCGGCGCGCAGCACGCCTGAATGACGAGGGCGAACTAATCGAACTTGGCGACCAGGACCGTTCGCTGTGGGACCATGATGCCATTGCCGAGGGCAAGGTGCTGCTGGAAAAAGCGCTGCTTCGCGGCCGGCCGGACGCCTATCAGATTCAGGCGGCAATCGCGGCAACGCATTGCAACGCTTCCAGCGCGGACGAAACGGATTGGACCGAGATCGCGGCGTTATATCTGGCGCTGGAGGAACTGCAACCATCTCCCGTCATCCGGCTGAACCGGGCGGTTGCGGTGTCCAAGACGGAAGGCGCTGCTGCCGCATTGACGCTTGTTGAACCGTTGGGCAAGGCGCTGGACGCCTATCTTTATTTCCACACGACCTATGCCAACATGCTCCTTACCCTCGGCAGAAAGACCGAGGCGCGCGACGCCTATCGCCGGGCTCTTCAACTTGGACCAACAGCCGCCGAAAGAGCCCAAATCGACAACAAGCTCCGGCAGTTGCAAAAATAATTTTCATCTCGTGTCGGAAACGCGTCCCGGCACACGTCCTTGCCCTGAATGGATGAATTCCAACCACCATCAAAGGGAGATTGAGATGACCAATCCGATGCAAACCCACGGGGCACCGAGCTGGATCCAGCATATGGGTGGTGATCCGGCCGCGGCGCGCAAATTCTACGAAACCACGCTTGGCTGGAACGTTGCCGACATGCCAATGAGCGACGGATCGGCTTATTCCGGTATTATGATAGGCGAGACGGCTGTTGGCGGGTTTTTGCCCCAACCGGTGCCGCAAGGTGCCTGGATGATTTACATCACCGTCGACGATGTGGATTCGCGGTTTAACAAAGCAGTCGAAAACGGCGCCACAGGTGTCAGCGAACCGGCAGATTTTCCCGGTGTCGGGCGCATGGCGACGATCACCGACCCTTATGGCGCGACGATTTCGCTTATTACTTATGAAAGCATGCAGGGCTGATCACCCCTGGATTGAAGTGAGGATTAAATATGCCTGAATTAACTGCGTTTTTTGCCGGTTGCATGCTGTTGATGCAGCTTGTTTTCGGCGTGATTGTTAGCGTCAATCGGGGCAGGCTTGGTGTTCAACTGGGCGATGGCGGCAATCCTAAGCTGCTGAAGCATATCCGCGTGCACGGCAATTTTTCCGAATATGTACCGATGATTTTGTTGGCCATGGCATTTGCAGAATTGGCGGGTATGTCAGCCGGGATGATTTTGACTTCGGGAACGGCACTGATTGTCTCACGCCTGGTTCATGCCACTGCGATCCATGGGGTGGGTGGTGCAGCGGGGATCGGAATTGGCGCCGGCCTTACCTATTTGCTACTGGGGTTTTGGGGGCTTTATCTTGCCGGTCACTGGGCCGGCATTATACCCTTGCTGTAGATGGAGGCAGCAATGCCGCATGACCCGCACCTTGCAGACTTGATGCGGCAGGTCCTGTCGAAGCGGTCCGGCATCACCGAAAAAAAGATGTTCGGCACCTATTGCTGGATGTTGAACGGCAACATGCTGTGCGGCGTTGGTGTCGGGCGCTTCATGTTCCGGGTGGGCCGGGAACGCGAGGCTGAGGCGCTCCGGCGGCCCGGTGCGCAGCCGATGAATTTCACCGGGCGAAAAATGGGCGGATTGATCTGGGTTGATGCCGATGCGGCGATTGATGCCGGACTTGATGACTGGATTGATTTTGCCGCCGGGTTTGCCGGTAGCCTGCCGCCGAAATGAGCTTGATTGACGGAGAAACTATGCACTTTACCGGCTTTACCAAACAGACCGTTTTGTTCCTGCAAGAGCTGAAAAAGAACAACACAAAGGAATGGTTCGAGGCCAACCGGCCCAGCTATCAGACCCATATCGTTGACCCGGCGCTGGCGTTCATTGAGGCTATGATACCGGTGGCGGAAAAGCTTGATCCGCCTCACAAAGGGGTTGCGAAACTCAACGGATCGTTCCGGCGGCTAAATCGTGATGTTCGCTTTTCCAAGGACAAAACACCGTATAATCCCCGCATTCACATGATCTTCTGGACTGGTGGTCACCCCAACCGGTCTGCCGGCATTCACCTGGTGATGGGGCCAGACGGTTTTGGCTACGGGGCCGGGCACTGGGCCTTTGATGGGGACGCACTGGAACGCTATCGTGCGGCGGTTTTGGATGCAACAAAGCGACGCGCGCTTGAAATCGCCCTTGAAAAGGCAAAGGCCGTCGGCTGCGATATCGGCGAACCACCATTGAAGAATGTTCCACGCGGCCATGACAAAGAGGTCGCCGGCGCTAAATGGCTACGCTACAAGGGCATTGTGGCACGGGCCATGAGCGAAAAATCCGGCCATGATCCGCGGCTTTTCACATCGGCCTGCACCACCTATTGCACGGAGTTGATGCAGGCGATGGCGCCACTCAACAATTGGGTGAGCAACGAAGTTGAGGCCGGGTAGTTCCGACCGGTGAAAACCGGCCGGTCAATTGAACCAGATGGCAAATGCTGGGAACCTGCCGCGATCAAATTGCCGCATCACTTGTCGCCATTCCTTTCGTGACACAATGTTACCGGTTTCCAAATAGGCAATGGCACCGGGACCGGTCAGTGTCAGGACAAGGTCAAACGGTTGCGGCTCTTCGAAAAAGCGTTTCATATTAAGGCCCTTGTCGAAAAACCTGAAACGCGCGAGCAGCCTCTCGCCATTCAAAAGGTCTTCCGCCACCTGCAATGCATCGTGCCAACCGGCAACCTGTTCTTCACCCACGTCCAGACCAGTGAGAGGATTTATACCCGGTTGATGCGGTCCGGGGAGCCATTCGCGATCATTGTCGGTTTCCAGACGGATGGCTTGCCAGTTCTTCCGGCTAAGCGCGATCATTTCCAGCAGATGACGCCGCGTATCTGCGCGTCTTTCAGGGTCAATCACTTGCCAATTGGTCAGATGAACCAGCGAAATAAGGTCCAAGAATTTCCATTCGGAGTGCCTCCTGGCCATTTGCAGGTCGGGAACCAGAACCTGCATGGGCAACGCTGCCCGGGGAAAGAACAGGTGGAAAGACTGATCGAATGCCTGCTGGAAATCATGTGCCAGCCAGAAATCGATCGTCGCCATCAAAAAGTTGGCATAGCCCTGTAGCCAATAACCGTCGGCACGATCGAATTTGAATGTCAAAGAAGCGAGCAAATTCTTGGTTTGCCTGCGTCGTGGTTGCATGGCATTGACGATGCCGGCGAGCGTTTCCTGGCTTGAGATGGCGCCATTGCCATCCAAATCCAGCCCAAAGACTGCGAAGTCGACCTCGACCGCGATCTCAGCAGTTTCGGAAACCGCGCCCAGCCGGGCTTCGGCGGCGGCCAAACGACCCTCGAAATCCTCGAATATTTTGCGAAATTTTTGATAGTCAAGCGGTTCAGGGTTGGAGTTTTCGGGCACCGGCAGCCGCAACAGCGGCACTATGAATGAGCGTGGACTTTCAAACCCGTGTCTGTTGATATCGGCGCCGAAATTTCGCACTGCGTCGAAAAACATCGCGGTACCGGTGACATAGGTGGCCAGCTCATTACCCTCGCCCGCGGCCAGTTCCAGCCTTGCAACCGCAGCTTTTCGCTCATCAGCCGAGCCAGTCGTGAAATATGTCCTGACATCCTCGTCGACGGTTTGCGCAATAGCTGCTTGCAGTCCTGAGGCCCAAAATAAAATAATCAAGACGCCCAATCGCATGGTCAAACTCCCGGCTGCCGCTGTCGCGGGCTTCAAAATTACGGTCGAATCATTCTTCCGCCCATTTGAAAACATAACGGCCATTGTGGCACTGTGATGGACAGCCGGTTCTCAAGGGACCCACCAATCTCAACCATAGCGTTCCGGTATAGTTTTGTTCCACTGACGGGCAGTTCTTGACCACGGGGCAGCGTTTCGCCAAGAAGGGCCAATGACAAATTCAACCTCTTTACCCGATCGGGTCATCGCCTTTGAAGATCTGGTGGTCGGGTCCACGACCTTGCTTGGCAAAAAGACCGTAAGCGCGGAAGAAGTGATCGAATTCGCCTCAGAATTCGATCCGCAACCGATGCATCTGGACGAGGCTGCCGGCGCCGACAGCCTTCTAGGTGGGCTTGGCGCATCCGGTTGGCATGTCTGCGCAATGATGATGCGGATGATGTGTGACGGCTTTTTGTCGAACTCGACATCGCAGGGAGCTCCCGGCATCGATTACGTCAGGTGGAAAAAACCCATTCTGGCCGGCGATACACTGAGCGGAACCACGACCATCCTGGAAAAACGCCGTTCACGCTCACGCCCTGGACTCGGTTTTGTAACGGTGGAACACCGCTTTGAAAATCAGCATGGCGAGGTGGTCACCGAAATGCGCAATACCGGTATGTTCTTGCTACGCGGAGATGACCTTTGACACTGGAAGACTATCTGGGGGTCGGCGTAAGGCTCAAGCTCGGCAATCACACCTTCACGGCCGGGGAAATCCGGCGCTTTGCCGCCAAATATGACCCGCAGCCCTTCCACCTGGACGAAGAAGCGGCTCGAAGATCGGTGTTAGGCGGTCTTTGCGCATCGGGATGGCACAGTGCCGCGATATGGATGAAACTCAATGTTGCCAACCCATATGAGGAGGTGGGCGCTGCATGGCAGGGACCCCGGCCGATCTTCGGTCCCTCGCCCGGCATTCGCGATCTCAAATGGCTAAAACCGGTCTATGCCGGCGACACCATCACCTATTACCGGACCGGAACAGACCTTCGAGCCCATCCGCGCCGCGAAGGCTGGTGGATTCATCAAGTTGGCGCAGAGGGCGAAAATAGCGACGGCGGCAAGGTCATCGAGTTTACCTCCGGTGTCCTGGTTAAAGGGCCTGCCTCCGACGGTTGCTAAACCATCTTTTGCAAGTCAGTGTCCGTCAAATGACACCAGAGTGCGAACCGTAACATCGAGCTCTTCAAGCTTCTTGCGGCCGCCAAGTTCCGGCAGGTCAATCACAAAGCAGGCCGCGACCACCTCGGCACCCATTTGCCTGAGCAGTTTAACCGCCCCTTCGGCGGTTCCCCCTGTTGCGATCAAATCATCGACCAATATCACCTTTTCGCCAGGCGTTACCGCATCGCGGTGCATCTCCATTTCATCAACACCATATTCGAGGCTGTAGGCGACCCGAACCGTGTCATGCGGCAATTTTCCCTTTTTCCGGATGGGAATAAAACCGGCCGACAATTGGTGTGCAATGGCGCCGCCAAGGATAAACCCCCTCGCCTCAATCCCGGCAATCTGGTCTATTTTCGACCCCGCATAGGGATGCACCAGCTCATCAACGCTGCGCCGGAAAGCACGTGCATTGCCAAGCAGCGTTGAGATGTCCCTGAATACGATACCGGGTTTGGGATAATCTGAAATTGACCGGATGGCCGAGGTAAGATCGTCTGTAAGTGCTGTCATTGCCTGTTGTGCCCCTTCCACGCGTTACTACCCCGCAACGAAACATGCCGATCACGCTCCGGAACTCAAGAAAATAATCGCAAAATCGCGTCAGCGACCGGGGAAATTTGAAAATTTTTCCAAAAAGTCAGCCAGGCTTGGCCCGACACCTTGAATTAATAAAACCGATCCCCATTTGCCGGATAACAACGGAGAGACGGAATGATCAAGGGACTGATTTCAATGGCCATCGGTGTGGCGCTTTTGACGGCATTGAGCATGTCGAACGCATACCAGGCCATTGTGGGCGCCGCAAATAGTAACCCGGCAGCGGCCTATATCCTAAACGCTGTTCCGACGGCGCCGGAGCCGTCCGCATTGCTCTCCTACACCTGCCAGTTGGTGAAATTAGCTCCGGCCGGAAGCCTCTGTGGATTCTAGCATATCCGCCAAATATTGGCGCGCTGGCGCTGATACCAGCAAAAAAGGCGCCGCAACGGGCGCCTTTCTTAAATTCAGACAATCAGTCCGCTCAATGGCTCGAAGCCCAGACCTTTCGTTTGGTCACATAGAGTAGGCCGGCAAAAAGCGCCAAAAAGATCATAACTTTGAAACCGGTCTTCTTGCGGTCGTCCATATGCGGCTCGGCCGCCCACATCAAAAACGCCGAAACGTCTTTGGCATATTGGTCCACGGTCTCCGGCGATCCGTCATCATAGGTGACCAGCTCATCCGACAGCGGATTGGCCATGGCCAGCGCATCTCCGGCAATGAATGCGGGATTATAGTAGGTGCCCTCGGTAATTTCCTTGTCAGCCGGCACTTCCTGATCGTAGCTGGTCAAAAGCGTATAGATATAGTCCGGTCCACCCTCGGCATATTGGGTAAAGATATCGACGATGAATTTCGGAAAACCGCGCTCGACGCCACGGGCCTTGGCGATCAGCGAAAAATCGGGCGGAGGTGCGCCATTATTGGCGGCCGCAGCTGCTTCCACATTGGGAAATGGTGAGGGGAAATAATCCGACGGAATAGCCGGACGGTCAAACATTTCACCGTCGGCGTCAGGCCCGTCCGTCACCTCGTATTCTGCTGCAAACGCCTTGATCTGCGCCTCGGAATAACCAAGGTCCTCAAGCGTGCGGAAAGCCACCAGCTCCATGGAATGACAGGCCGCGCAAACCTCTATATAAACCTTCAGGCCGCGCTGCAGCTGCGCTTTGTCGTAATGGCCGAACGGTCCGGCAAACGACCATTTCTGTTCGACCGGTTTCTTGGTCGGGTAACTGGCCGCAGCCGCTGCCCCGATGCCGACCATTGCCGCCAGCCCGAGTGCCGTAAATCCCTTTAGGATCATATTCATCCCGTCAAATCCCCTTGCACTCAGATCTTTGTTTCCGGCGCTGCAGCCGCAGTCTCGGGCTGCACTGCCGCCCCGCCCTTGTTCTTTGCCAGCACCGCTTCGGTAATTGAATTCGGCAGGCGTTTGGGTGTCTCGATCAAGCCAAGCAAAGGCATGATGATGATAAAGAAACCGAAATAGTAGGCCGTACCTATCTGCGACATGATCACATAGACGCCCTCTGCCGGCTTGGCGCCAAGCCAGCCCAGGAACAGGCAATTGATCACGAACAGCCAGAAAAACAGCTTGTACCAGGGCCGGTAGACCGCCGAGCGAACCCGCGATGTATCGAGCCACGGCACAACAAACAGCACCATGATTGACCCGAACATGGCCAGCACGCCGCCGAGTTTCGAATCGATCGGTCCAATGTTGAAATCGATTGCGCGCAGGATTGCATAGAATGGCAGGTAGTACCATTCAGGCACGATATGCGCCGGCGTCTTCAGCGGATCGGCTTCTATATAATTGTCCGGATGGCCGAGGAAGTTCGGAATATAGAAGATGAAATAGGCGAACACGAACAGAAACACGATTATCGCGAACGAATCTTTGATGGTCGCATAGGGTGTGAACGGCAACGTATCGGTCTTTGATTTGACTTCGATACCGGTCGGGTTCGTCTGCCCCGTCACATGCAGCGCCCACACATGCAGCACCACAACACCGGCAATCATGAACGGCAGCAGATAATGCAGCGAGTAAAAGCGGTTCAGCGTCGGATTATCGACCGCAAATCCGCCCAGCAGCAATTGCTGTATCCACTCACCGATCAGCGGGAAGGCTGTAAAGAAACCGGTGATGACCGTGGCGCCCCAGAAACTCATCTGCCCCCAGGGCAAAACGTAGCCCATAAAGCCGGTAGCCATCATCAACAGGTAGATGATAACGCCCAAAATCCACAACAGTTCGCGCGGCGCTTTGTAAGAACCGTAGTAAAGCCCGCGCATCATGTGAATGTAGACGGCGACGAAGAAGAACGACGCGCCATTGGCATGCATGTAACGCAAAAGCCAACCGGAATTGACGTCACGCATGATCTTTTCAAGCGAGCTGAAAGCCAGGCTGGTATCGGCCGTATAGTGCATCGCCAGCACGATGCCGGTCACCAGCTGAACCACCAGCATGATCGATAAGATACCGCCAAACGTATAGGTGTAGTTCAGATTGCGTGGCACCGGATAAGACACGAATGAATCATGCACCAGCCGCGGCAGCGGCATCCGTGCATCGACCCAGCGTCCAAGGCCGGAGGTCGGGCTATAGGTTGAGTGTCCATCGCTCATTGCAAAAGTTCCCCTTGCCCTTATCCGATCTTGATGACGGTATCGGAAATGAATTCAAAATTCGGCACCGCGAGGTTCTCGGGCGCCGGCCCCTTCCGGATACGGCCCGCAGTATCGTAGTGCGAGCCATGGCAGGGGCAGAACCATCCGCCAAACTCACCGGCCTGCCCCAGCGGAACGCAACCCAGATGGGTACACGAACCGATCATCACAATCCAGTTTTGCTTGCCTTCGCCGGCCGACCGGTCGGCATCGGTTGCAGGTGCATCACTTGCAACATTAGCATTGCGGGCCACAGGATCCTTCAGATCATCAAGAGCGACCGCGCTGGCCTCCTCGATCTCCTTTTCGGTGCGGTTGCGGATAAACACCGGCTTGCCGCGCCACTTCACGGTCACCGACATCCCCGTCTCGATCCCCGACACGTCCACCTCGATTGAGGCAAGTGCAAGCGTCGAAGCGTCCGGCCCCAATTGATCGATAAACGGCCATGCCGCGCCGGCCACACCGACGGCACCGGTCATGGCTGTTGCGATGTATAAAAAATCTCGGCGGGAATGTTCGCTGATATCAGATGCGCTCACGGTCCAAGTTCCTCATAAAATCCCGTTTACCGGATTGTCGGAACTTCCGCGTCGTTGTGGCCAATACCGCGCACGGCGGCGTGACCGGCGGAAATTCCCCGGCAATTGGCGTTGGGTTCTAGGCCCGATATGAGGCCTTGTCCAGACTTCAGCAAGTCGGGATGGCAGTTTGTCGCGGCATGGGGAAAACCTGCCCGCCAGGCAACCGAAAACAGGGACAACATTAGCCGCTATCAACAACTATTTCGCCCCAAGCCGTGCGAGGACCTCCCCTGGAATCTCATAGTCGCGAATCACGCTTTCATGCCGGCGCAGGCCAAGAATTTCGCGCTGGATGAAATAATGATGCACTGCCGTCGCGGCGAGCTTCAGCCATCTGTCACGCTGATCGGCGTCCCCGTGACAATCACGCAGCGCCGCGAGCGTACGCTCGACGCGCCTGCCAGCAAGACCAAGCGAGTAAGCCGCCTCGCTGGCAGCCTCATAATCGAAAGCTGCCGAAAGCGGATCAGCCTCGTTGCTGTTGCTGAGCTTGGTCATCCAGAAGAGTTTAGCGAACATAAATTTGCAGGCAATGCTACAATTCATTTCATCCCAGGGTTGACTAATGTTCTGACCATCTGAAAAATAATTTAACTAGAGCATTTTTCGCCCAACCAAAATCATATGTGTGAAAAATGCTTCAATAGGTCCAAGTCGATACTGGCGTTGTTGCGGTTCAAAGCAACCACAAAACGCTCTAAATGGGGAAATTCGATATGTACTTCAAACAACTGGGTGTGATTTCGATTGGTTTCTTGATTGCGCTTGCTCCGGCAACATCAGCTTATGCAAAAGATCTTTCCGGAGACAAGGGAAAGATGCGGGCGATGGGCGATCATCCTCGCGATGGCTGTGCCAAGTTTTTCAAGCGATACATCGCAGCCTCAGGCCATTCGGCCTATGCAACGACAGTAACCGGGCAAGGAAGCGGCGCAATCTGCGCGATTTCGCTGAACAAGCGTTCGATAGAACAGGCCGAACGCGAGGCAATCAAAGCGTGTGAGAGCGGCGACAATTATTGGAAGGTCGAGCAACTCGGCGGCTGTTACGTGGGCGCGTCGAAATAGCCTATTCCGCCGCGACCGCCGTGCCCAGAAATCCGCCGGACTGACGTTTCCACAGTCGTGAATAAAGCCCACCGGCCTTAATCAAATCGTCGTGGCTGCCTTGCTCAACGATTTGGCCCTTGTCGATGACGATCAGCCGGTCAAGTGCCGCAATCGTCGACAGCCGGTGCGCAATCGCGACAACGGTCTTGCCGTCCATCAACTGTTGCAGATTATCCTGGATCGCCGCTTCAATTTCCGAATCCAGCGACGACGTTGCCTCGTCGAGAAGCAAAATCGGCGCATCTTTCAAGATCATGCGCGCAATGGCGATCCGCTGCCGCTGACCGCCTGAAAGCTTGACGCCCCGCTCGCCCACATGGGCGTCATAGCCTTTTCTGCCCTTCGGATCGGCAATGCCCGCAATAAAGTCGTGCGCATGGGCCCGGCGCGCCGCTTGCATGATCTCGTCATCGGTTGCCCCCGGCCGGCCATAGGCAATATTGTCGCCGACGGAACGATGCATCAAAACCGGGTCCTGCGCCACGACGCCAAATTGTGTTCGAAGCGACGATTGGCTGGCATCGCGAACATCGACACCATCAATGAGAATACGCCCGCCCTCCACATCGAAAAGACGTAAAAGCAGGTTGACGATGGTCGTCTTGCCGCCGCCCGACGGGCCGACCAGAGCCACCCGTTCGCCAGGTGAGATGTGCAGGTTGAGATTGTCGATGACGCCCTTTTCCTTACCATAGTGGAAGGTGACGTTTTCGAACCGGATATCGCCCTTTGCCGCCGGCATTTCGACCGCATCGAGCCTGTCCCTGATCGCAGGTTCAACCGAGATCGTACCGGTAGCGTCCTGAACAGTGGCAAAATTGCGAACCAGCCCGTTAATATTGAGCATCATCCAGCCTGACATCTGATTGAGCCGGAAGACCAGCCCCATCGCGGCGGCAATCGCACCGGTGGTAATCTGCCCGTTCGTCCACGAGACAACGGCGATGGCCGCAACCGCAGCCATCATCGTGCCGTTCATGATGGTAATCACCGCCCTGACGGTTGTAATGGCCCGGGTCTGCATCGTCGCTGCGCCAAGAAGGTGATCCAGCCCGTCGCGGACAAACTGATGTTCGCGCCTGCCGACATCAAACAGTTTGACCGCCATGATATTGGTGAACGCATCGACAAAGCGCCCGGTAACGATCGACCGCGCGTCGGCCGTCCTCTTGGAAGCGTGGCGCAGCGGCGGAAGTAGATAGCGAATGATCAGACAATAGCCAATGAGCCATAATCCGACGACCAAAGCCATCATGGGATTGATCGTGACCAACACCGTAACCGCCAGCACGACGAAGGTGATGAATGACCAAAGGGTCTGAACCAGTGAGATAATGAAATCGCCGACCGCTGTTCCGCCCTGAACGATTTTGGTGGCGATACGGCCGGCGAAATCGTTTTGATAAAACGCATAAGGCTGCTCGATCACCCGGCGGAAGGATTGCCAGCGGATCAGCGTGAAAAATCGCGGCATGATCACCTGCTGCTCGACAACGGCCGCAGCGATAATGATCGAGGTACGCACCACCATCAGCAACAGCAGGAAGCCTAGCAGTTCCGGCCAGTGGTCCGTCAACAACGCTGCCGGGTCGGTTGCATCCAGCAAATCGATCAGCCAGCCTACCGACCAGTAGAGTGCTGCTTCGACGGCCCCCTGCAGGCCGCCAACCAGCAGCAACAGAAGAAACGGCCCTTTCGCCTGACGCGCGAAATAGGCAATGAAGGCCACACCATCGCGCGGCAGGACTTCGAGGTCAGTGTCGCCGAACGGATCGATATGGTTTTCAAGCCGGCGCCAGGCCGGCTCGAATCTGCCATGTCTTTCCGTCCGGTCTTCACTCACTCGGCGGCAACCTCCGGCCTGGCTTCGTCCTCAATCAAAAAACCACCCGATTGCCGGTCCCAAAGCTGGGCATAAAGACCGCCATTGGCAACAAGCTCATCATGCGTTCCATACTCGATGATTTCACCCTCATCCATCACGACAAGCCGGTCCATCGCAGCAATGGTCGACAGGCGGTGGGCGATCGCGATCACCGTCTTGCCCTCCATCAGCCGGAACAGGTTTTCCTGGATCGCCGCCTCGACCTCTGAATCGAGTGCAGAAGTCGCTTCGTCGAGAATCAGGATCGGTGCGTCCTTCAGCATAACACGGGCAATGGCGATGCGCTGCCTTTGTCCGCCGGAAAGCTTGACGCCACGTTCGCCGACATGCGCATCCAGACCTTTGCGGCCCTTGGGATCTTCCAGATCGCCGATAAAGGAATCCGCTTCGGCACGGCCTGTTGCTTCGACCACCATCTCTTCGGTCGCGTCGGGCCGGCCATAGGCGATATTCTCACGCAACGAGCGGTGCAGCAGCGAGGTGTCCTGCGTTACCATGCCGATGGCCGCGCGCAGGCTGTCCTGGCGCACCTTGGAGATGTCCTGCCCGTCGATGGTGATCTTGCCGCCTTCAAGGTCATAAAACCGCAACAGAAGGTTGACGAGCGTGGACTTGCCCGCGCCCGAACGGCCCACCAGTCCGATCTTTTCACCCGACCCGATGGTCAGCGACAAATCCTCGATCACACCCTTGTCCTTGCCATAGTTAAACCGCACATTTTTGTATTCAATGCGGCCCTCCTGGGCGGTCAGAACACCGGCACCGGCCGCATCTGAGACCAGGCGCGGCTGTGCCACGGTATTCATGCCGTCAATCGCCATGCCGAGATTCTCAAACAGACCCGACAATTCCCACATGATCCAATGGCTCATACCATTGAGCCTCAGCACCAGGCCGATGGCAATCGCCACCGCACCGACACTCGCCGCATCACCCATCCATAACCATATGCCAACCGCCGCCACGGTAAACAGCAGCGTATTGTTCAACAGGGTCAGCATGATGTTGAGCAGCGACACAAGCCGCATCTGCGGATGAACCGTGTCGAGAAATCCCTGCATAGCGTCCCGCGCATAGCTCGTCTCAAGCCGCGAATGGGCAAACAGCTTCACCGTCATGATGTTGGTGTAGCTGTCGACCACACGACCGGTCATCTCCGAGCGGGCATCGGCCTGCCGTTCGGAAATTTTCCGCATGCGCGGCATGAAATAGCGCAGCGTCGCCACATAGCCGGCAAACCACGCCAGAAACGGCAGCATCAGCCAGACATTGAACGTTGCGACCAGAAGCAGCGCACCGAAGAAATAGACCGACACATAGACGAATACGTCCGCCGCCTTCATCACGGTTTCACGCACACCAAGCGCAGCCTGCATCACTTTCGTGGCGACGCGCCCGGCAAATTCATCCTGATAGAAGCTCATCGACTGGCCGAGCACATAGCGATGCGTCATCCAGCGGATCATCATCGGGTAATTTCCAATCACCGTTTGATGGGTAATGAGGTTGTGCAGAACGATAATGATCGGGAAAATGACGACGACGACAATCCCCATCACGATCAACCGGCCGCCCTCCTGTTCCAGGAAGGTCTGCTTATCCGCACCGGCAAGCCAGTCGACCAGGTTTCCGAAAAACGAAAAAACCCAGACTTCGACGATAGCGGCAAGAGCCGACAATGCCGCCATGATTGCAAGGGCCGGCCAAACGCCGCGCGTATAATGCCAGATAAACGGCCACAATTTTGCAGGCGGCTCATAGGGCTCTTGTTCGGGAAATGGATTAATCTGTTTTTCAAACCAGGCAAACATGGCTCAAACCTCAAAAAAGTTTTCGGGCGCCGCAACTGACGATACGGCTCGAAGCGGGAACAGCGCGTGAACGCTCCACCGGCGCGTTTCGGACCGGTGTTGAAGCAAATGGACGGCAAAGATGTTTCATCACGAACGATTCCCAGCGGAACGGAAAGAAATCCGGCGGAAAATCGACGACGTGTTAACGAGGTACTTTAGAAATACAGTCTTCGCGAATTCCGCCTAAAAGAGCGCACCAGGTGCGCGTGGGCAATAGGATGGTCCCATAATTCGAAATTCCATCTTTGCCTCCGGCAGATTGCGTTAGTAACGAGAGCTGTTTACACCGTTATGCGATGCCCATCAACAGATGTTCTTGAAAAGTTCGCCCCTCTTCTGACAACTGTGTCCTTTCAGCAACCATGGCCCAACCTGCAACATTCCACATAGCCCTGTTTCAACCGGATATCCCCGGCAATACCGGCTCAATTTTGCGATTGGCCGCCTGTCTCGGCATAACGGTAGACATTATCGGACCGGCCGGTTTCGACCTGTCCGACCGGGCGCTTAAACGGGCGGGCATGGATTATCTCGAATTTGCAGCACTCAGGCGCCATGACGATTGGAACGCTTTTGAGACCTGGCGGCAAGGCCGCTCCCACCGGCTGGTTCTCTTCACCACCAAGGCAGAACAATCCTATACCGCCATCGACTACCGGCCGGATGACATTTTGCTGTTTGGCCGCGAATCGCAAGGCGCACCAAAATTCGTCCATCAAGCCGCAGATCTTCGGGTAACCATCCCGATGCCAGGTGGCGGCCGCAGTCTCAATCTGGCAATGAGCGTGGCCATGGCGGCAGGCGAGATGATGCGTCTGATCAGATAATTTTGGACAATCAGTCCGTCTGCGATGGTTTTCTAACCACCGGCACCGAATTCCTTGCTGACACCGCAGAGAATTTGACGCAGACAAATAGTAGAGCTTTGAGCTTGTAGTAGAGCTTTGAGCTTGACCCTCCCCATTTTAAGTTTAGGGATCGAAAGTCGAACTGATCTGTCCTAACCCGCCGCAAGAACTTTTTTGCGCGAACCTGTTTCGGAGGCGCTCCATGGGAAGCCACAATATTCCTGCGGGCTTGCCGCAAGGCATTGAGGAAAAGCAGGCCAGAGCCAAGGCCTGGTTTGAGGAAATTCGCGACAAGATCTGCGCGTCGTTCGAAAAGCTCGAAGATGAGCTGACCGGCCCGTTTTGTGATCGCGAACCTGGCCGGTTTGAACGCACGCCCTGGAAACGCGATGAAGGCAAAGGCGGCGGCGGCGTCATGTCGATGATGCACGGCCGCGTTTTTGAGAAGGTCGGCATACACACCTCCACGGTCCATGGCGAATTCGCACCGGAATTTCGCAAGCAGATGCCCGGAGCAGAAGAAGACCCGCGTTTTTGGGCCTCCGGCGTTTCCCTGATCGCCCATCCGCAAAATCCGAACGTTCCGGCGGTCCACATGAACACCCGCATGGTGGTGACCACCAGGCAATGGTTCGGTGGCGGCGCCGACCTGACCCCGGTGCTGGACCGGCGGCGCACCCAGCAAGACCCCGACAGTGCCGCCTTTCACGAGGCGTTTGAACTCGCCTGCAAACGTCATAAGGATGTCGCAGATTATCCCCGCTTCAAGACATGGTGCGATGAGTATTTCTTTCTCAAACACCGCAATGAGCCCCGCGGAATCGGCGGCATTTTCTACGACTGGCTGCATTCCGGCGATGAAGCCGGCAGCTGGGACGCGGATTTTGCATTCACACAGGATGTCGGACGATCGTTCAACGTGATTTATCCAATGCTGGTGAAAAAGAATTTCAACAGCGAATGGACTGAGGCGGACCGTGAGGAACAACTCATCCGCCGCGGACGCTATGTCGAGTTTAATCTGCTTTATGATCGCGGCACGATTTTCGGACTGAAAACCGGTGGCAATATCGCCGCCATCCTGTCGTCAATGCCGCCTGAAGTGAAATGGCCGTAGCAAATGTATCCTTCGATCACATTTAAGCCGGGACGCTAATCAACCGGTGCAAAAAGTGCTATAATGGGGATGGTAACCAACCAAGGAGGAAACGCGCGATGAATGAATTTCAATGCGGTGCGCTGGTTCCAGGCTGCGATTGGCATACCCGCCATCATGACGAGGCGGAGGTTATGCGCCGTGCCGTCGAGCATATGCAAAAAGCTCACGGAGAAACGGTCATCCGCGAAACCATGATCGAGGCAATCAGATCGCGTATTGCCAAATTAAGCGACGCCGCCTGACAGCGAGCCTTGCAAAGACTGTTCAGCTGCCGCTCGTACCGGCCAATTCTGCCGCGCGAGCGACAATGGTCTTTTTGTTTGCGGCAAACCCAGCCTCAACCCATTCATTTTCGAGACGCGTAAGCAAGCTGCCAAGCTGCACACCCGGTTCGTGGCCATTGTCGAGCAAATCCTGGCCTGACACCGGAAACACCGGTTTCTCCCAGTGCTGGGCCTGCGCAAGAAGACGGCCATAGTCACCGGCTTCGATCAGAGCCTGGTCGTCCTTAAATCCGCGCGCGCGGGCTGAAACCAGTGCCAGCTTCAGCCTGTCTTCATGGGCGGTAGCGCCCTCCCGGTAGAGCGTTTTGGCAAATGCGCTGTCTGAAAGGTTGGATGGCGCAGCCGTCGAAGAGGCCCAAGCCACCAGCCGGCTGGCCTCGGCATTGGCCAGTTTGAGCCTGTTTGCAAGTTCACGCATCCGTACCGGGTCGCTGGGGACGATCGCTTCCAGGCGCAGCAACGGATCGTCCGGCCAGGATAGCACCTTTTCGGTGGCGATAAGTTCGTGGATCGCGTCAATCCCCCACTTGTCCGTCTCCGGCAGGGCGATGCTCAACACCCCTGCCTGCCGCATCCACAGCAGCGCCCTGGACGGGTCCGGCGCGCCGAGCAATTTTTTAAGCTCGGCCCATATCCGCTCTGCGGACAGAGTATCGATACCCGATTTTAATCTTGCACACGCCTTTAGCCCTTCAGCATCCGGACGTCCGTGGCCATACCAGGCGAAAAAACGGAAAAACCGCAAAATCCGCAGGTAATCTTCCTGTATCCGCGTTTCCGGATCGCCGATAAACCGCAAAACCCTGTTTTCAATATCGCCAATGCCGCCAACCAGGTCGATGACGGTGCCATCAGCCTCGGCGTAAAGGCCGTTCATGGTAAAATCGCGCCGCTCCGCATCGGCACGCCAATCGCGCCCGAACTGTACGGTCGCATGCCGGCCATGGGTTTCCACATCCTGGCGAAGTGTCGTCACCTCGAACGGCTGGCCATCGGCAACCACCGTCACCGTACCATGCTCAATTCCCGTGGGAACCGGCTTGAAACCGGCGGTTTCTGCTCTTCGCATCACCTCTTCGGGCAGACAGGTGGTTGCAATATCGATATCATTGACAGTCTCGCCAATAAGCGTATTGCGCACCGCACCGCCGGCAATGCGCGCTTCACCACCATGTCCGTTCAGCAATGAAAGCAATAATTGAAGGTTCTCGTCCTTCAACCACGCGCTATCTGCAATCGAGTCCATAAAACACAAAGCCTTTTGTCATCAGGCATAAAGCCTTTCATAAAGCGTGCGGATAATGCCTGCTGTAACACCCCAGATATGGCAATCCCTATAGGGCATAACCCAATAGTGCCGCTGTTTACCGTTCCACACCCGGCTTTCCGTTTTGTGGTTTAGCGGGTTCATCAAAAACGATAGCGGCACTTCGAAAACCGCCGCCACTTCTTCTGGATTGATCACTATCTCCGACTTGGGATCGGCGATCGCCAGCACGGGCGCAATCCGGTAGCCGCTGCCGCTGGCGTAATCCGGCATTCTGCCAACCACATCGACCGATGAAGGCTCCAGACCGATTTCCTCATGCGCCTCGCGCAGCGCCGCAGCTTCCGGCGAATGGTCGGTGGCGTCAATGCGCCCGCCGGGAAACGCCACCTGACCGGAATGCGACCGCAGCGTATCGGTACGTTGTGTCAGGATAATATTCGGCCCGCCATCCCGCTCCACCGCGGTGATCAGCACCGCCGCATCGCGCAATTTCTGTTGCAGGATCAAGTCTCGAATATCAGGATTGAGCGCATGATCACCAAGATGTTCTGTCTCCGGCGTTCCGGTCTCCGCCTTCGCCCTGATGCGCCAATCATTGAGCGTCAGATTGGACACTGTCCCGACGCTCACCGGCTCAGGTCCCGCAATTTTACCGCCGGCATGATGGCAAACACCATCCCCTTCGAGCGCACCGCAAACATCAAAACTCCGTCAATGTCGATTTCCTCGCCGCAATTTGCAAGTTCATACATCACCGGTCTGGCGATCAAGGCTTCCAGGCGGCCGCGAACAAGCAAATAGGGTTTCAACCCGCCGGTCTCGTCTTCATCTTCAAATCGCAGCGGATTGTCCGGCCCGGCCTCGATAACATCGCCCACATTGGTGCGAAACGTCATCACCTGTTCGTCGCCCTGGCCGGAAATATTCAGTTCGACGGCCACAAAGGGCGCATCTTCAACACGGATACCAACCTTCTCGACCGGAGTAACCAGATAGATCTTGCCGTCGGCATCCTTGCGCAAAACAGTAGAAAACAGTTGAACCAGGCTGGCCCGGCCAATCGGCGTTCCCATGTAAAACCAGGTGCCGTCGCGCTTGATCTCCATATCGAGATCGCCGCAAAACTCCGGTTCCCAGCGTTCAACCGGCGGCAGGCCTTTTCCGGCCCTCGATGCGCGCGATATCAGTGCTTCCAAACCGCTGGCATCCGACGCCGACGCCAGGCCGATTTTATGACGGTCTTCACTTTGTTTATTGTCTGTCATCGGTCACGAAATAGTCACTGTTATTGCGCTTGTCAGCCATTATGGGTGAATTAAGTTGATGAAATGCGGTAAACAGCGAAATTTGCCCCTGCCGGAAATCTCTTGATTCGGATAGGTTATGCACAAAACCTTCAATGTGCCGCCCATGAGGAAGCTCCTATGACCGCGATAACACCCGAAAAAACGTTGAGCGACAAGGAAATGGTCGCCGTGGCCGAAAAGGCACTCGCTGAAATTTCCGAGGTTCGCGAAGCGGTTGGCAAGGTGATTTTCGGGCAGCAGAGTGTTGTTGAGAGTACTTTGGTCGCCATCCTGGCAGGCGGGCACGCACTTCTGGTAGGCGTTCCGGGTCTGGCAAAAACCAAGCTGGTTGATACGCTCGGCATAGTCCTCGGTCTGGATGCAAATCGCGTCCAGTTCACACCGGATCTCATGCCATCGGATATTTTGGGCTCCGAAGTGATGGACCAGGACGACAAGGGAAAGCGTAAATTCCGTTTCATTCCGGGCCCCATCTTTGCGCAATTGCTGATGGCCGACGAAATCAACAGGGCGAGCCCGCGCACCCAGTCGGCACTGCTGCAATCCATGCAGGAATATCACATAACGGTTGCTGGCGCGCGTCACGATCTGCCGTCGCCATTTCATGTTCTGGCGACACAGAATCCGCTTGAACAGGAAGGCACCTATCCCCTGCCCGAAGCGCAGCTTGACAGGTTCCTGCTTCAAATCGACATCGACTATCCCGAACTGGAGGCGGAACGGCGTATTCTTATCGAAACGACCGGCGTCGAAGAGGTTCCAGCCGAGAGCGTGCTGGCGGCTGGCCGTCTGGCTGAAATCCAGGCACTTGTCCGGCGTGTACCGGTGCCGGAAAGTGTTGTGGAGGCTATCCTAACGCTCGTGCGCGCAGCTAGGCCCGGCAATGGCGACGACAATATCGACAAGCATGTGTCGTGGGGCCCGGGCCCGCGGGCCGGTCAGGCTTTGACTTTGTGCGCCCGCGCCCGTGCGCTTTATGATGGCCGCCTGGCTCCTTCCATCGACGATGTGCGCGCTCTGGCCGAACCGGTCATGCAGCACCGCATGGCGCTCACCTTTGCCGCACGTGCCGAAGGCATGAGCATACGCGACATCATCGCCAAACTTGTCAAAGAGCGGGTCTAGATGGCCCAGATCGGACAGGCCGTTTCGCCGGTCGCCACATCTAAGGCCCTTTCCAGGGCCAGGCAGAGAGCATCGCTTGTGCCCGATCTTCTGGTCGAGGCGCGCAGGGTCGCCAACACGGTAGTTGCCGGCTGGCATGGCCGCCGCAGGCGGGGCATCGGCGAAAATTTCTGGCAGTTCCGCCCCTATGTCGAGGGCGAGGCCAGATCGCGGATCGACTGGCGGCGATCAGCCCGCGACGAACATATTTATGTCCGCGACCGCGAATGGGAGGCCGCGCACACCGTGTGGCTCTGGGCCGATCCCTCCGCATCGATGCTTTATCAATCATCGGCCGCAGAAGTATCAAAACAGTCGCGTGCGATGGTTCTGGTTTTAGCGCTCGCCGAACTTTTGTCGCGCAGTGGCGAGCGTATCGCATGGCCGGGTCTCACCGATCCGTTTACCGCTAGAAACGGTGCGGAACGGCTGGCGAGCCATATTTCGCATGCCGGCCAGGCGCCCTCCAGGCCCGATCTGTCGCAGGTTCGCGGCATGTCCGACCTGATTGTGGTAAGCGATTTTCTCGACCCCGCCGAAGAAACGATCGCCTGGCTTGCCCCGCTGGCAGACAGGGCAGTGCGGGTGCATCTCGTCGAAATCGCCGACCCGGCCGAAGAGACATTCCCCTATGCCGGCCGCACCGAATTCCGCGATCCCGAAACCGGCGACAAGCTCACCGCCGGACGGGCCGAAATCGCGGCGGAAACCTATCGCAATCATTATCTGGCACGCCGTCAGGCGCTGATATCCTGGTGCGGTCGCATCGCCTGGAGCTACACGATCAACCATACCGACCATCTCGCATCAGAAGCACTGGCCAGGATACACATGATGATGTCCGCGGGGATTGACTTCCAGCCAGGAGGGGGGCGGTGAATTTTTCCTCGATCGCCTTTGCCCAGCCGCTGGTTCTTTACGGGCTGATCGCCTTGCCAATTATCTGGTGGCTGCTTCGCCTGACGCCGCCAAAGCCGCAGGTGGAGGTTTTCCCGCCGCTAAAAATACTGGCGCGCGTGCTCAAGCCCGAAGAGACGCCACATCAAAGCCCATGGTGGTTGACGCTGTTGAGACTGGCGCTGGCAGCGCTGGTCATTCTGGCGCTTGCAGAACCCGTATTCAAGCCGGTGGAGCGAACCGATACCGGTACCTCGGCACTCGCCATTGTCATAGACAATAGCTGGCCGGCCGCGCGCCAGTGGGACAAACGGGTCGCAACCGCCGAACGGCTGATTGCCGACGCCGCCGATAAAGGTCAGCCGGTGGTGCTTGCACTCACGGCGGAAGCGGCAAACGC
Source organism: Rhizobiaceae bacterium (assembly GCA_963669455.1). Classification (GTDB taxonomy): domain Bacteria; phylum Pseudomonadota; class Alphaproteobacteria; order Rhizobiales; family Rhizobiaceae; genus JAWKWH01. The sequence goes on along the minus strand of OY770026.1, from coordinate 1,220,130 downwards.
AGATATCGGTCCGTTTGACGCCACGACAGCGCTCGACCGTCTCCGTGCAGCCATGCCACGGCCTGTTCCCGCCGATCGCGCCACCATATTTGCCCGCGTCGCCACCACCATTGCAGACCTGCCAGGGGTTTCTCTGGCAATCCTGTCCGATGGCCTGGCCGGCAATGACGATGAGGCCGCGTTCAAAATTCTTCTGCAATCCAACGTCTCAAGCTTGTTATGGGCAGCCCCCGCCAGGCTGGATGCCATTGGTGTCGCCGCGGCGGAAAACGAATCCAAAGCCATGGCCGTGACGATGATCAGGGCGGATGACGATGCGGCGCCACGCAAAGTCACCATTCACGCACTCGATGAAAAAGGCCGCCGCATCGCTGAATCCACAGCCACCTTCGATCCAGGCGTGTTCACGGCCAAAACAGAACTGGCCGCACCGTTTGAACTCAGAAACGATTTCAATGCCATTATTGTCGAAGGTGAGAAACTGGCCTCTTCCATTCATCTGCTTGATGAAGGCACCAGACGCCGGCGCGTTGGGCTGATTTCGGCCGCCGAAGCAGAGCAAGACCAGCCCTTGCTGTCGCCGCTTTTTTATGTCCGCAGCGCCCTGTCGCCATTCGCCGATCTGGTCGAGCCGGAGGCCTCCGACCTCGACCAGGCCGTAGCAGGCCTGATCGAACAACGGCCCGCAATCATCATCATGGCCGATGTCGGCATCCTGCCGGATGACGCGCACATGAAAATGGCCGAATGGATCGATGACGGTGGAACATTGTTGCGATTTGCCGGCACGCGCCTGGCCGGTTCGGGCAATGATAGTGACCTGCTGCCGGTGACATTGAGACTGGGTGAACGAGCCCTTGGAGGAACCCTGTCATGGACCGAGCCGCAATCGGTGGCCGAATTTCCACGGCAGGGACCGTTTTTTGATCTGTCACCGCCACGCGAGGTCTTTGTCAACCGGCAGATCCTGGCCGAGCCGACGCCTGATCTCGCCGAACGCACATGGGCAGCGCTTGCCGATGGCACACCGCTGGTCACCGGCGCAAAGCGCGGTAACGGCACTGTCGTCTTGTTCCACATCACGCCCGAAGCGACCTGGTCAAACCTGCCGATCTCGGGCAGCTTCGTGGAAATGTTGCGCCGTATCGTGCAACTATCGCGCAATCAGGGCATCATTGAGCGCAGTCCCGATGGTACCGCAGTAACACTGGCACCCTACAGGATGGTTTCAGCCGAAGGCGGGCTGACAACGCCACCGCCAGACGCCCGGCCGCTACTGCTTGAGGACGGCAATCCGCCTGTTACGGCTGCCAATCCTCCGGGGTTTTATGGTTCCGATGACGGTGTGATCGCACATAATCTGCTTGCAGCGGACGCGCAGTTTGCAAGATTGGCAATCCCTGAAACGGCTATTCCGGTAACGAGGATTCAATACGGTTTCGACGAACAGCGCGACCTAAAAGGCCTGCTGATCATCGCCGCATTGCTATTGCTTGCCCTCGACACATTTGCCGTGTTCTGGATCAATGGCCGGTTCCGGCCGCGAAATCCCGTTCGCCGGCAGGGCGCGGCAGCGGCTATGGCATTGGCGCTGGTTGCAGGTGCGGCTCTTTTTGCTCCAAACCCTGCTATAGCCCAGACCTCTGACGCAAAACCGGGCGATAGCGAGACGATTGAAGCCATTGCCAAAACCCGTATCGCCTATGTCATCACCGGCGTGGCGGCGCTCGATTCGGTGAGCCGCGCAGGGATAGCCGGGCTGAACCGCTTTTTGATCGAAAAAACCGCACTGGAACCCGGCGAGCCCGCAGGTGTCGACCTATCGACTGATGAATTGTCACTATACCCGCTGATCTACTGGCCAATCGATCCCGCTGCTCCAATGCCGACAAACGCCGCCATCGCCCGCATCGACGCCTATATGCAACAGGGCGGAACCGTCCTGTTTGACACGCGCGATCAATATGCCAATGGATTTGGCGCCGCCGGTGCAAGCCCGGCAACGCTTCGCCTGCGTGAAATCCTGGCCAATCTCAACGTACCGCCGCTGGAGCCGGTCCCACCGGATCACGTTCTGACCAAATCATTTTACATCCTTCGTGATTTTCCAGGCCGCTACGCCGATGCGCCCCTTTGGGTGGAAGCATCCCTCGAGGCTGAAAACAGCGAAAACCGGCCTGTGCGCACCGGCGATGGGGTATCCTCGATCATGATAACCGCGGCCGACTTTGCCGGTGCATGGGCCATTGACGCATCCGGCCGGCCGATATTTCCAACCGTGCCGGCCAATCCGTTGCAGCGCATTTATGCGTTTCGTTCAGGTGTCAACATCATGATGTACATGCTGACCGGCAACTATAAATCCGATCAGGTTCACCTTCCAGTGTTGCTGGAAAGACTGGGGCAATAGGCGATGAACTGGTCTGTTGGCATCGAACCTCTCGCCTCCTGGCCTGTGATTGCGGCCTTCTCCGCCCTCGTGCTGCTGCTGGCCGCACTCGGGCTTTATTTCAGGCAACGCGGCGCTTTGCTCCGATTTACAGCAGCAATTGCACTTGCCACAGCCCTGATAAACCCGGTCATTCTGGATGAGGAACGTGAACCTCTAAAAAGCGTCGTCGCGCTGATTGTCGACCGCAGCCAGAGCCAGGATATCGGTGAACGCGCCACCCAGACCGACGAGGCGGTGAGGCAGGTCAGGAGCAAGCTTGCCCGGTTTCCCCAATTCGATATCCGCGAGGTTGAGGCCGGTCGCGCCGCCAAAGCAGAGGAGCGGACCAAAACAGAGCTGTTTGAAGCGCTGGAAAGCGCAACACGCGACGTTCCACCCTCGCGCATCGCAGGCGCAATCATCGTCACCGACGGGCAGATCCACGATAGTCCGGATGCCGACGCCCCGCCCTATCCCGCGCCGCTTCACGCGCTGATCACCGGTGCCGGTGGTGAATTCGACCGCCGCATCCGCTTTGAACGCGCACCGCGCTTTGGTCTGGCCGGAAAACCGCTGGAAATGACGTACCGGGTAAGTTCGAGCCGTCAGGAGACCGGATCGGTAAATGTCCGTATTTCCATCAACGGCGAACAGGTTTCGGTCTCAAGCGCCCAATTCGGCGCGGAAATACCGATCGAAATCGAAATCCCCCATGCCGGGCGTAACATCGTTGAGCTGTCGATTGAACGCGAGGCCGACGAGATCACCGCCATCAACAACAAGGCAATCGCCATTGTCGATGGCATCCGCGAAAATCTGCGCGTTCTTCTTGTGTCGGGAGAACCTCATGCAGGAGAGCGCACCTGGCGCAACCTTCTAAAATCCGATGCATCCGTCGATCTGGTCCACTTCACCATTCTGCGCCCGCCCGAAAAGCAGGATGGAACGCCGATTTCAGACCTATCGCTGATCGCTTTCCCAACGCGTGAACTATTTGTCGAAAAGATCAACGACTTCGATCTGATTATTTTCGACCGCTATCAGCACCGCGACGTCTTGCCGGTGCTCTATTATGATTATATCGCCCAATATGTAGCCGATGGCGGTGCATTGCTGATCGCTGCGGGCCCGGAATATGCCGGCAACCGGTCGATCGCCCGCACACCGCTGATTGCCGTATTGCCGGCATTGCCTTCCGGCGAAATCATTTCCGATGCCTTCTATCCGCGGCTCACCGAAACCGGCGCGAAACACCCCGTTACCCGGGGGCTCGATGGTGCCTCTGCGGAGCCGCCGCGCTGGAGCCGCTGGTTTCGCATGATCGATATTGCCAACCCGAAGGGAGCCGCGGTTTTAAAGGGCGCCGATGGCAGGCCACTCCTGTTGCTCAACCGCCACAAAGAGGGCCGCGTCGGCATGCTGCTCTCCGACCAGGGCTGGCTGTGGGCGCGCGGCTTTGAAGGCGGGGGACCGCATGTGTCGCTCTATCGCCGCATCGCCCACTGGCTGATGAAGGAGCCGGAACTTGAAGAAGAACGTCTTTACGCGGAAGGCCGCGGCATGACGCTTGATATCCGCCGGCAGACCATGAGCGACGATCCTGGTCCCGCCAGGGTGATATCGCCATCCGGCAAAATAAAAGACGCGGAACTCGTCCAAACCGAATCCGGCCTGTTCTCCGCAGCAATTGAAGCGGAAGAAATCGGCCTTCACCAGATTGGCAATGGTGACCTTGCGGCACTGGCCCATGTCGGTCCCGTCAACGCGCCGGAATTTACCGACACGGTTTCGACCACAAAACTGCTCGACGAACCCGCCAAAAACAGTGGCGGCAGCGTGCGCCGTATTGCCAATAGCGGTCAGGTCTCAGTGCCTGGAATCGTTCCCGTCCGCAGCAGCGGCAATGCCTCGGGCCGCGACTGGATCGGCCTTCGAACAACAAGTGACAGCGTGCTCAAAGCTGTCGACCAGGTGCCGTTGTTTGGCGGCTTCCTGGGACTGGGTCTGCTTTTGCTCGCCATCGGTTCGATGTGGTACCGCGAGGGCCGCTAATATATCCGGCCAGACCGGCGCTGGTTGCTATGGATCATGGCGCCGGAAAACCGCTGCAGCGCCCCGTCTTCCAGTTCAACCGCAAGCAGCCTTGCAGGATCGACCGGACCGGGCAATGTAATCTTGCCTGGTGGAAGCTGGGTAAAGCCAAACGGGCTATAATAAGGCGCGTCCCCCACCAGCACGACCAGCGGAGCGTTGGCTTTTTTGGCGGCTTCTACTGCAAACTCCACGAGTTTGCGGCCAATACCGCGGCTTTTCCAGGCTGGCCGGACGGCCAACGGACCCAGTAAAAGCCCGTTCTTTCCGCCCGCGCAAACCCAGCTCTGGCGCACGGAACCGACGACATTCCCGCCACTTGCGGCCACGAAAGACAGCGCCATGTCATGCGGGCCGCCCTCGCGCAATCTGTAGGCGGCACGGGTAAACCGGCCAGGGCCGAAAGCCTCGGCATTGATTTCTTCAATAATGTCGTTGTGACCGGGCTGTTCCGGCAAAAATGCGATCTCATCGTCGCTCATAGCAATGGTCCGTTTCGAACGTAAAGACAGATAGATTGAGCCGGCCGATACCGGCACTGCGCCTTAGGCGCTTTGCTTCTGTCGTCGTCGTTCGCAGCGGTTCGTCATATTGGAATAACCCATTGCACTCACAAACCGTCCGGTAGCACCAATCCTGGCTGCGGTAAACAGTCAAAACAAAAATTTGCCAATGCGGTTTTCGTCAACTCTCAACAAACTGTCACCGCAAATCACCTTGTACTTAACCACCTCTATCCATACCCTCCCGTCCAGTTGGCATGCAAAGCGGCGGAGGAGAAAATCATGGGGTTGCTGATCGACGGCAAATGGCACACGAGCTGGTACGATACCTCCAAATCTGCTGGCCGGTTCGAACGCTCCGAAGCCTTGTGCCGCAACTGGGTTACTCCGGATGGCTCCGCCGGGCCAAGCGGCACGGGAGGGTTTCGGGCCGAGCCCGGCCGCTATCACCTCTATGTATCTTATGCCTGCCCGTGGGCGCACCGGACCCTGATTTTCCGCAATCTGAAAAAACTGGAGGACATCATCTCTGTTTCCGCCGTCCACTATTTCATGAGCGAGGATGGCTGGACATTTCAGGCCGGCGATGGTGCCACCGGAGACACCGAAAATGGCAGGGATTTTCTGCGCGAAATCTATCTGATGTCCGATGACACCTATTCGGGCAGGGTCACGGTGCCGGTGCTATGGGATAAAAAAACCGGCGTCATCGTGTCGAACGAATCATCAGAAATCATCAGGATGTTCAATTCCGCATTCGATGAATGGGGCGACGCATCGCTCGACTATTATCCAGCGGCATTGCGCGGCGAAATCGATGAGGTGAACGAACCGGTCTACAACAACATCAACAACGGTGTTTACCGGTGCGGTTTTGCCACCAGTCAAGACGCTTACGACGAGGCGTTCGATGATCTGTTTGCCACGCTAGACGATCTTGAGCAGCGGCTTTCGCACCAGCGTTATCTGGCCGGTGATACGATAACCGAAGCCGATTGGCGCCTGCTGACGACATTGCTCCGCTTTGATCCCGTCTATGTGGGGCATTTCAAATGCAACCGTCAGCGTATCGCCGATTATCCAAATCTGTCGAACTACACCCGCGATCTTTATCAGGTGCCAGGCATCGCCGGGACCGTAAACATGGTGCACATCAAGAACCATTACTATGGCAGCCATGAGACGATTAACCCGACACGGGTTGTCCCGAAAGGACCGGATATAGATTTCGCCGCTCCGCACGACCGGGGCCGGTTTTCTTGAATACCAGCTACCAATAGGCTGAAATTTCAGCATCCCCCACCGCCTCGCGAATGCGGTCTACCGTCGATCCGGCCGTATCATCCGGCAATTCATCGAGCGTGAAAAAGCGTGCTTCGGCGATTTCGCTATTTGCTTCAAACGGCTTCGCCTGCCGGAATGCATCGATGACATAGCAGGCAACATGGTCACGCCTGCTAACCCGCTTGTTGAAATAGACCGCCAGCAAATGTGGCGGCGCGGTCGCCTCAATGCCGGTCTCCTCCGCCAACTCCCGCAAAAGCGCCTCCCCCATCGTTTCGCCAGCATCGACGCCACCGCCGGGCAGATGCCATCCGTTCACATAGGTATGGCGCACAAGCAGCACAGACCGCCGCTCCCGGTCTATGACAACTGCCCGCACTCCCAGGGTCATTGGTCTGGTAACGAGAAAAAACAGGTGGAACGCCCGCATTTTAAGCCATTTTATCATGCGTTTCCTGCCGGTTTGCGATTTTTGCCGTGAGATCATCGGGGGTTTTTGCAGTTTGAAACTCAGGCATTGGGGATTATGGGCATGCAGATTTCATAACAGGAAAAACCGTTTGAGGGGGATCAGGACACAAATTATCTGCGCTCAAATGATTCCATTTAAACAAGACAAGCTCTAGAAGAGGGCATGTTCCGCCTCGCACACATTTCCGATATTCACCTTGGACCACTGCCGGAACTCTCGGCGCGGCAACTGGCATCCAAACGGATCACCGGTTACGTCAACTGGCGGATTAACCGGCAGCATCAGCATGGTGCCGGAACGGTTGATGACATCACCGGAGCAATTGCCAACCTGAAGCCGTCCCATACCGCAATCACCGGCGATCTTGTCAATCTCGGCCTCGACAGCGAAATTGAGCAGGCGCGTGAATGGCTTTCGGCACTGGGCAGCGACCAGTCCGTTTCCGTGGTACCCGGCAATCATGACGCCTATGTTCCAGGTTCATTCCGCCGCGCCTGCGACGCATGGCGCCCGTGGATGGAAGGCGATCAGCCGCCGCACCGGCCAAATCCGTTCCCCTATATGCGGGTGCGCGGCAATGTCGCCTTGATCGGCCTGTCGAGCGCACGCGCGTCGGCACCGTTTATGGCGACGGGCTATTTCCGCAACCGGCAGGCAATCGCCTTTGCCGCCCTGCTGGATGAGGCGGAGTTAGCCGGGCTTTGCAAGGTGGTGATGATCCACCACCCTCCGGTTCACCGGGCAACGGCGTTCCACAAACGGCTTGTCGGCATCGACCGGTTTCAGCGCGTCATTAAGAAACATGGCGCCGAGCTTATCCTGCACGGGCATACACATCTGCCGACCCTGGCGTGGATCGAAGGCAAGACTGCGAAAGTGCCTGTTGTTGGTGTATCGGCTGCCGGCCAGGCACCGGGCGGCAGACTTCCGGCAGCACAGTTCAACCTGCTGGAGATCGACGGCAAACAAGATGGCTGGCGCATCAATCTCACCAGACACAATTTGGACGGGAGCGTCGAAAAACAAGAAAATCTATCGGCGAACGGGCTCGAAAAACCCGGGATACTTATGACGGGTTAAAAAAGGCCAAGCTCGGGAACCAGATCGGACAGGATCACCAGCAGAATCGCAATACCGGCGATAATCCCGAAAATCACCAACAACAGGCCTGACAGATATTCGCCGAATATGGCAAGCGGGCGCCTCCTCCTGCCATGGGTGCGCAGACCCTTCCCTCTCCGTCCGGCAAGCGGTGCAACGGGACCATCGAGCATACGCTGGCGCTCAACCATTCGCTCGGCGATATGCTGCGTCACCGCTTCAGCGATATCGGAACTGTTCGTCGATTCCAGAACAACCGACCGGCCAAGCCTTGAATCGCGTAAAAACCTGTAGGTGCGCGCATCGCGTGCCATCGTCACATGGGCGGTTGCATCAATCCAAAGCCTCGGCCGCAAGCCGGAGGACAAGACGAAATCAAACTGGGGGTCGTCAGCAGGAACATCGGCGAAAACCGGGTTCAGCTCGTCTGCAAGAATTTCCAGTCTCGCACGCCGTACCTCACCCAGCGCCGCGTTCGCATCAAAACGATCGGCGGCATTGTCACGCATGGTGCGGACGGCATCCGGCAACGTACTCATATCGCCGGAACGACCGGAACTGTCAGCCGTGTCACTCATAGAACGCTAACTCTACAAAAAAACCATAGTAAACAGTTTATTACCATAGCCTGGATGTATTTGCACCAATTCCGGCATTTCTTGGGTGGCAGGGTTAAAATGCCGCTGGTCGAAAGTTAGAGCATCCGGGTGACAATCACGCATTGCGCCAAACCGCAAAGCTCGAAAACCCAGGCATTTTCTAGCGGCCATTTGTAGCGCCTGTCACGAGCGAAGATTTTGCCGGATCAGCTGCACGACCGCATCGGGGATTTCCGCCGGCAGCATATGGCCGGTATCTTCAAAAATATGCGTTGCAAACATTGCCGGAAGACGATGCGCCTGACGGGTCGGAAGCACCCGGTCCTGGGTACCCCACAAGACCTTTACCGGCATCGTCAACGCTTCAAGCCTCTCGCGCGGAATAACACCTTGTCTCCCGTCGCGGTGCAATCCGCCGGCCATTTTTTGCAACATCTCGCGCTGGCGGGGATTGTTGCGCATGGCGGCAAGGCGCCGGACGGTTTTTTCACAAATGGCATTGTTCCAGCCATACATGTTCTCAAGAGCCGCACCAAGCGTCTCCGCATCGGTGGCATGAGCGTAGCGCTTCAAAAGCTTGTGGTTGATTTCAAAACCGAAACCACCCGGCGCCAGCAAGGTCATGGATGCAATCGCCTGCGGCTGCTCAAGTGCTGCCAGCGCTGCCACCGCACCGCCCATCGAATGGCCAACCAGATGCACCGGTTGAACCTGTCTTGCAGCTATCTCGGCCAGCACCGCCGCCACCGCGATTTTGACATTCCCGGCATCGGGATATTCCAGCGATTGTCCGTGCCCCGGCAAGTCGAATGCGATGGTCCGCGCTTCCTTGGCCAGCATAGATTGTATTCTGGCCCAGGTTTCATGCGTGTCGCCAAAACCGTGCAGGAAGATGACGGCCGGGCCATCATTGCCACTCTCAGCCGCGTATAGCCTGTCAGCACTCACGCCTTGGCGCCCGTGGCCAAAATACGGTTCACCGCCGAAACCACTGCCTCTAAAGATGCCGCAACGATGTTGGTGTTGATGCCCGCACCAAAGAGCTTGCCGCCTGGATGTTCCACTTCCATGTAGCAGATCGCAGCCGCATTCGACCCCTGTTGCATCGAATGTTCGGAATAATCGAGCACCGAAATATCAATCCCCGTGTGGCGGGCGAGCGCATCGACAAACCCGTCGACCGGCCCCGTTCCGGTTCCCTCGATCACGACTTTCTTGCCGTTGTCGACAATGGTGGCTTCAAGCCTGCGCCGATGCGGTCCATCGGAAAAGGTTTGATGATCGGCGAATTTGAACCGGCCATCCGGCTGGTCCACATAGGTCTCCAAAAACGCCTCGTGGATGCGCTTGGCAGGCAATTCCTGTCCTTCCGCATCGGTGATTTTCTGGATTACTCTGCTGAATTCGATCTGCATATTGCGCGGCAGGTTGAGGCCGTAATCCGCTTGCAGGACATAGGCAATGCCGCCTTTGCCGCTTTGTGAATTAATCCGGATGATCGCCTCATAGGAGCGGCCGACATCCTGCGGGTCAATCGGCAGATAGGGCACTTCCCAGCGCGGATGATTGGCCTGTTTGATAGCCTTCATACCCTTGTTGATCGCATCTTGATGCGACCCGGAAAACGCCGTGTAGACCAGTTCGCCGACATAAGGATGGCGCTCGGGTATCTTCAGCTGGTTGGAATATTCATAAACCGATTTCATCCGTGGAATGTCGGAGCAGTCCAGCACCGGGTCGATGCCTTGCGTGTACATATTCAAGGCCAAAGTTACGATATCGACATTACCGGTACGCTCACCATTGCCGAACAAGGTGCCCTCCACCCGGTCGGCACCAGCCATCAGCGCCAATTCGGTCGCCGCGATACCGGTTCCCCGGTCATTATGCGGATGCAGCGAAATGATCAGGTTCTCGCGGTTGGACAATTGCCGGCACATCCACTCGATCTGATCGGCATAGATATTCGGCGTCGACATTTCCACCGTCGCCGGCAGATTGACAATCAGCCGGTTGTCGGGCGTCGGCTGCATGATTTCAGTCACGGCATCGCAAATCTCCAGCGAAACCTCCAGTTCCGTACCGGTGAAACTCTCAGGCGAATACTGGAACCGGAAACCGCCGCCCGCATCGGCGGCCATGTCGGCAATCATTTTGGCGGCATCGGTGGCTATCGCCTTGATGCCTGCCACATCTTTTTCAAACACCACGCGCCGCTGTAATTCGCTTGTGGAGTTGTAAAAATGGACGATCGGACGGTTCGCCCCCTCAAGCGCTTCGAAGGTTCGCTTGATCAATTCAGGGCGGCACTGCACCAAAACCTGCAAGGACAGGTCAGACGGCACATTGCCTTCCTCGATACACCAGCGGGCAAAGTCGAAATCCGTTTGTGAGGCCGACGGGAAACCGACTTCGATCTCCTTGAAGCCCATATCGACCAGAAGCGCGAACATGCGGGCTTTTCGGTCATGGCCCATCGGGTCGATCAGCGCCTGATTACCATCGCGAAGGTCAACCGAACACCAGATCGGCGGTCGGGTGATTTGGCTTGATGGCCAGGTTCTGTCCAGCAAACCCACCTGGGGGTAAGGTTGGTATTTGGTTGCAGCATCAGGCATTCCTGCGGGCTTGCCAGCGGGCTTAATCGTCGTTTCCGGTGCGTTCATCGTGCATCTCTCCGGCGCCACCCCGAATAAAGCCGGTCATACCGGTAAACGGGCGGGTACCTTGTGTTTGATTTGTCGTATCAGGTCAATGGCGAGGAGCGGTGCCATCAGGCGGCAAATCGACCGCCGGGTGCTCCTTCAGATAGCCCGGCAGCCGCGAATAAGTCCGAGAAGAAGAAGCCGCGCATCAGGCAGCGGCGGGAAAACGGCACGAAAATGGGTGCAGGACCGGTTCATGGCAACAGTTTTACATCGGCGCGCCCCGCTGCGCAAGCGCCATAGGAATTGGACGGTATGGGCAACAGGCATGGATGACGTTCGCTGGATCCCCCTAGTGCTTGCTGCGGCCCAGATGGGCAACGACATTTTCGATCATCCGCATGCCGGCATTTTGCCCGAGCGTCATAATCGATTCGGGATGAAACTGGACCGCCGCGACGGGCTGATCCTTGTGCTCGATTGCCATGACAATGCCATCATCTGTCTCCGCCGTAATCTTAAAATCGGCTGGAAGGGTTGCCGGGTCGGCAAAGATCGAATGATAGCGCCCGACGGTAATCGCATGTCCAAGGCCCGAAAACACCAAGCCCGGTTCTGAAACCCTGATCCGGGAGGGTTTACCGTGAACCGGCAGGCGAAGATGGCGCAACTCGCCGCCATAGGCTTCCGCGATCGCCTGCAAACCAAGACAAACGCCAAATATGGGCAGACCGCGACCGCGTGCGCGCTTGATGGTCGCCGTACAATCAAAATCGGCCGGCGTGCCCGGTCCTGGCGACAAAACGACCAGATCGGGGTCGATCCGGTCGAACACGTCATCAAGCACCGGTGAGCGAACCGTGGTGACATTTGCACCCGTCTGGCGAAAATAATTCGCCAATGTGTGGACGAACGAATCCTCATGGTCGACCAGCAATATTCTGCGTCCACCGCCCACCTGCGACGAGGAGCGCTCAGTGCTCACGTCATTGGGTTTGTGCGCATCGCGAATAGCCGACAGCATGGCGGAAGCCTTTAGTTCGGTCTCTGCTTCTTCCTCTTCAGGGTCGGAATCAAACAGCAGCGTCGCCCCGGCGCGCACCTCGGCAATCCCGTCCTTGATGCGAATTGTTCTAAGCGTCAGGCCTGTGTTCATGTCGCCGTTGAAGTGCACCATGCCGATCGCCCCGCCATACCATGCGCGCGGGCTTTTTTCATTTTCCTCGATAAAGCGCATCGCCCAAAGCTTTGGCGCACCGGTGACAGTCACCGCCCAGGCGTGGCTCAAAAATCCGTCAAATGCATCCATATCCTCGCGCAACCGGCCTTCGATATGATCGACAGTGTGGATCAACCGCGAATACATCTCGATCTGCCGGCGGCCGATCACGCGCACGCTACCCGGCTCGCAAACGCGGCTCTTATCGTTCCGGTCAACATCCGAGCACATGGTAAGCTCCGACTCGTCCTTTTTCGAATTGAGCAGTTTCAAAATCTGTTCTGAATCCGAGATCGCATCATCGCCGCGCCGGATTGTTCCGGAGATCGGGCAGGTTTCAATGCGCCTGCCATTAACCCGGACAAACATCTCCGGCGAAGCACCGATCAGATATTCATTGTCGCCGAGATTGATAAAGAACGAATAGGGCGACGGGTTGATCGTCTTGAGCTTGCGCGCGATGGCGGAAGGCGGGTTTTCGCAGCGTTCATAAAACATCTGCCCTGGAACAACCTCAAACAGATCACCGCGCAAAAAGCTCTTTTTGGCCTTCTCCACCAGCTTGGCATATTCACCAGGCTCGTGGTCGGCACGCGGTGGAACCGTGCCCGATTTCTCAAACGCGCAGTCCCGGCCGCCCCGCTCCAGGCCTTCGGTGGTCCAGCCATCGCCAAAAAAATCGTAGCGATCCTTCCATGCCTTTGCCGAGTGATGATCGACGACCAGTATCTCATCGGGCAGATACATCACCATATCGCGCTGGCTTTCGGGGCGCTCCAGCCGACAGTCCACCGTGTCAAACTGAAAGGCAAGATCATAACCAAAGGCGCCAAAAAGGCCGAGATTTGCATCCTCGTCCGACTTGAACAGTTCGACGATCGCCCGCAACACACTGAACACCGATGGAACACGTGACCGCTCCTCCTCGGCAAAGACCCGACCGGGTTCGGCAATCACCAAATCGATATTGGTATGGCCCCGCCCGGTAATTTCAGCATCAGCAACATTTTCGACAGCCTTTGTGATCGCGGGCAGCATCGCTTCGCCCCGCTTGTTAAGCGCGCTAACCACCATCGATCGCCCTTTGCTGGAAATCACCAGCGGTGGATCGACGATTGCGGTATCCCAACGGGTATACCGGCCGGGATATTCATAGTTTGAAGACAATACGGCGCCACGCCGGCTATCGAGCAAATCTAGATAGGTCTCAATCGCATCCACATAGGTGGTTTCGCTGCGTTGACGGGTAATCGTAACACCGCCTTCACTCTCATAGCGGCTTACCATCTCGCGCTTGGTCGTGGGGCTCATCGGTCTTGCTCCGTATTCGCCGCATCCAGAATCCGGGCAACAAAAAAGCCGCCCGGAAAATCCGTTGCGGCCTTAACTGCTTGAGTAAACGCAAAATTCAGCGGCCGCTTGTCAGCAGCACCACCAGGAAATTGCGTTCACCAAATTGATCATGCCGCCTTGATAGCGTCAGTGAAGCGGTTTCGCAACCATCGAAGTTTAAAATGTTATTTGACAGAACCGCAAGCAAAGGAAGCCCGGATCGGGCGTTTTGGTCCGGGCTTCCAGACCGCCTCATGCGGTTTACACAGGTGCCGGGAACTAAAGCGGGGGGTTGAATCCCTAACGACCTGTATCTCGTTAAAGCGAATATATATGTGATTCGCTACTAAACCATAGATTGTATTTGTGATAGGTCAATGACCAATTTATTCAATCTTTAGTTGTAGACAATTGGTCGGAATGATTACTGTTTGAAGCAATGCAACAAAACACTGCAAAATCGTTGGGTTCTAGCGATCAAGGACGGAACGGACTTCGACCATATTTGTGCGGATACGCAACACATAAAAACCCATAGTTGCCAGATGGGTGGGCATCACCCAGCCATCTTCGCGGCCATTGGAAATAATGAAAGGCTGTACTTCCAGCGCCGCGCGAAACTGATCTTCCAGCCTATCCCACAGCGGTACCAGGCCGCGCGAGGTAATCACGTCATTGAAGTCGGCCCGGGTGGCGGCAATGATCCCGTAATATCCATATAGCTGCCCATAGGAAAACCAGAAGCGGTCATCGGCGCGCATGTCGAACCAGCCGCCATTATGGCTTTCGGACCGTTCGCGCAAGATATCAGACGTCGAGCCAATATCGCTGACAATCCGGTCAAGGAATTGAACGAGATTGTCGGCGCGCGCATCAAACGTCGCATCACAGGCCGCGAGTTTCCTGTTGTAGGCGCGCAATTCCTCAAGGCCGGTCCGGTAAAAGCTCGGCGAAGGTGTTTTCGGCCCGGGCGGATTAAAGCCAATATACCAGGTGGATTCATCAAATTGCAGGCTGCCGCGCGCCTTTTGCAATCTCGGATCGATTTGCGATGAACCGCGAATACGTCCAAGCCTGTCAACAAGCTCGATTGCCGTACGGCGAACCGCCTGGTGCACACCCCTTTGGAAGTTGGCCTTGTTGTCAAAAAACGGCGTCGCGTCCCATCGCACCCCGAATAAACCCAATTTATAGAGCAGCATCGAGGACAGCCACGCGTTTTGATTGACATTGAAGTCAATCAGATCGGCCGTGACGGCAGTTATCGCCGATGGAGCACATGATTTTATGTCGCCTTCGCCGGTTGAGGAGCTGGAAGACCCGGTTGCCGCGGCGGCGGAAATAATCGCCTCGCCCGCCGATGCCGATTGCCCTTCACGGCTATAGGCCGAAGCATAGCCGGGATCGAAATTGGTCCATGCCTGGCTTTGCCAGAAAAAGTAGCCATAAAGCCCGACCAGAGCCAAAAGCAACACGCCGACAATCGCCTTGAGGATTATTCCGCGGCGGCGGTACCATTGTGCGGCCAGAAGAAACGGCCACAGGATCCACGCGATCACGATACCGATGCCCTTGCCGATCAACTGGAATATCCAGGTAAAAAAGCTGATGATCGGATCAAGCATCAAAATAATCTCCGGTTAATCGGTCAAGCCATAAAGCCGCTCGCGCAGAGAAGCTTTGTCTTTTAGATATGTATTCTTGAGCGTCTTCACAACATGGGCGCGCCAAACCGGCGCATACGCCTCATAGTCGGCGAAAAACCTCTGCTTGTTGAACACGTAGCGCGAAACGAAGTCCAGCGGAACGAAATCGGAGATCAGGCGGTTGGTCAACCAGGCATCCGGATGGCCCGGTTTGGCGCGCACCACCTGAAACCGCCGGTCTGCACTTACGGTCTCCACATCGAACCGGCCATATTGTGCGATTTCGCGTTTTGCCCCGTTTAAAAACGGAAACACCCCGTCCCGGTTGATCAGATCGGCATGTTTGTGGATCCAGGTCTGCACCCAAACCTGATCGATTTCATTCAGATCGCGTTCCGGCTCGCTCATATGGATCAGCGCCCGGATCGCCATTTCGGCCCGGTGTTCCAGAAACCCCGACGTCTCCACCCATGACGCCCGTGGCAGGTCAAGCCGCCCCGTCGATGACAGAAAGTCAAACACGCGCACCGGATCCTTGATCGACAGATAGCTCACCTGCCATGGCCGCGAACGCCTGAAACCCGGCGCATCGGGATCGCTGATGACCGTCGTCATGTCGGCATCGATAAAGATGTAAAGCCCGCCGAAATGACTGGTCCAATAGGCGCTGTGCCGAAACACGGTCTGGTCCGGCACCAGTGCATTTTCGCGAATGTCACCGGTCACCTTGGCCAGATCGACCATACGGCATAAAAGCTCGTCATCGCGCCAGGCATCGGGCTCGCTTTTCAGCCGGTCGGCAAGCGTTCGAAGTTCCGTTGCCTTACCGAGCACATCTTCAGCGGAAAGCACCTTGAACTCGACCTGTTCTATCGACAAAAGATCCTCGATATTGCCGACCTGCGAGACCGAATCGTCGATCTCGCCATAGATCACGTCCTTGATCGTCGCCGCATTGATGGCCCGCCCATTGCGCGACAAAAACTCATACATCAGCTGCGACGTGTTGGAAAATGCCGTATGCACCACCGGCAGGTTTATCTGCCCCGGCGACAAAATGATAAAGCGCCGGTTGACCTCGTTCGGGTCGAGATAGAGATAATCCTTCTTCTCCTCGGCAATCTGCGGCGAAAACCCGGTGCGGTCGATCTCGAACGATGTCAGTTTTGTCGGCTTCAGCCCAAACGCTTTTAACGCCTTGTTGTAGCGCTTGATCAGATGCGGCTCGGAGATTTCCATCAACCGCCCGTAGATCAGCTCTGAATCGCGCAGGAGTTTCATGGGGTCATCTGCTTTTGCTTGAAATTTCGTTCATTGATGTGTATTATAATCCACACTAGAAAGATGCATGATGGTTGAAACCAACTCCCGCAAAATCATCGAGCGCCTGAAAAGAGATGGCTTTGAATTGGTAACCGTTCGCGGTTCACATCACAAGTATCGCAAGGAAAATCGGACGGTCATCGTGCCGCATCCGAAGAAGGATCTGCCGAAAGGTACCGCCAAAGCAATTGCGCGGCAGGCAGGCTGGAATTGAGGAGCACTGATATGCCTCATTACATTGCACTCATCCACAAGGATGCTGGTAGCGCCTATGGAATTACATTTCCCGATTTACCGGGTTGTTTTTCGGCGGCTGACCTGGAGGTGGATGTTGTTCCCAATGCCATGGAGGCACTGGAGCTTTGGTTTGAGGGTGCGGCGGACCAGCCAGAGCCATTGGGCATTGATGCACTACGGGCCGATCCGGAAATTGCCGCCGATCTTGCTGAAGGCGCCTATCTGATGGCAATTCCTTACCTTCGAAATGGAGGCAAGTCGCAGCGCATCAACATCACTTTGAACAAAGGTCTTCTCGAACTGATTGACGAGGAAGCGAACCGCCGCAAAATGACCCGCTCGGCGCTGTTGGCGCAGGCGGCGGAGAAGGAAGTATCTGGTTATTGAATACCTCGCCAACAATGCTTGCCTTAAGTTGGGAGTTTAGGTCCTGTTGAACTTATCAGAGTTACATTTGCTGTAACAAAGTAGAGCTTTTGCCTACCCCGTCCACCGTCCGTCTTTTTTCATTTCCTCGATTTCGCGCACTGCTCGTTCCTTCAGCCGCACGTCGCGGATCATCCGGTTGACATCAACATCGTCCGAGCGGTCGGAATAGCGGAATTCCGAATCGGCATAGCGGTTGATCTCCTGCATAACCATCGCCATGGAAAACGGTCCGCGCAGTTCCTCGATCATCGCCTTCTTGTCATCATAGGGTTTGTGCATGAAGGTTTCCGGCGCCTCAAACCATTCATCCGGCAGATCGATATCCATCGCCCGCATCTTGATCGCATCGGTAATGTTTTTGATCGCACGGCCGGTAAAGCGCGGCTCGGCGATCTTGATCAGGTGCAAATAGGAGCCAATATCAGCGAGCGATTTCGGTTCGCCGTGGTCATTCAAGAACCGCTCATAAACTTTCATCAAGCCTTCTTCTTGCGGCTTGGTGTGCTTTCCATATGCCGTTTCTACAGCCTTCTGGATGATCTGGGCCTCGAAGAGTTCATGCTCGCCCAGCGGAATATCGTGGTTCTTGCCGGCAAGCAGCACGAAAATATCGATATAATCGTCCTGGGTCTGCGGCCCGTCAACCAGCCAGCGCGCGCCGGCGCGTTGTCTTAGCGCATCATCAACATTTTCCGGATAGTTGGAAAACATCCCGAACGAACAATTGCCGCGCACGACCGTGCCCGCACCGGCAAAACTCTCCATCAGCACGCCGGTGATTTCCTGCTGCCCGGCCGATGACCGGTCGTCGGAACGCTTTGCCGCAACCTGATCGATATCGTCAACGGTACCGAACCCGATGGCGCGCGGATCGATCACATTGTTGATGAACTGCTTGCAATTCTGGCCTGATTTGCCCTGATAGGACGAAATCTGGTCGACGCCGAAATTCTCGTAGTGAAACGGGTAGCCGGCGATTTGGCAGTAATCATTGATCATTCCTGCCGTCATCTGGATCAAAATGGTCTTGCCGGTGCCCGGCGCCCCGTCGCCGATGAAGGTGAATAAGAACCCGCCAAGTTCGACGAACGGGTTCATCTGCCGGTCGAAATCGAACGCCATCAGCATTTTGGCAAGCTTGGTGGCCTGATATTTGGCGATATGATTGCCGATGATCTCGTTCGGCTTTTTGAATGTCATCACCAGTGGCTTGCGTTTCTGCCCCGGCGCAACATCGAAACCGTCAATGGTGAAATCATCCCTCTCGATGCGGATATGCGCATCCTCAAAGGCGCCAAGCCCGTCAAACCGGCCGCGCCGCTGCAACAGACCTTCAACGGCGACACGGGCAAGTGCGCGCGCACGAGTGTGAAGATCAGCGTCATCCTTGGAGCTGGCAACCGCCGCCTCAAGCCCGGATATCATCGATTTCAGCGCATCCTGCGCCGTGTCGAACAGAAAATCCGGCTCCTGCGTATCATTGGCAGGTTCGCCGTCGCTTTCCAGCGTCTGCAACAGATAAGATGCAAATGAGAACGCCGACACATAGGCCGACGCCGACAGTAGCCGCTTGTAGATGGCCGCTGCATCGCCCTCCAGCGGCGCACGGGCATTTTTGGCCTTAAGGCTTTCCAAATCGGTGCTTTCGGCGAATGTATCGGCAATGGCGAGCGCCACTGCCAGCCCGCGCCGGGTGCGGTAAAGCAGCGTGTGCTGCGGGATCGACAGCATCGGATCGCCGGAGCCTATCGCATCGATTGTTTTGGAAAGCTCCACTTCGCGGGTTCTGCGCACGCTACCCGTCGAAACGGTCGACACGAACCGCCGGCCGGTCCCGGCAAGTTCAGTGCGTGACGAGCGCTCGCCATCCTCCATCACCACGATACGGGTGATCATCGATTGCGCCGTCGCCCGGTGCTTTTCGATATCCTTTTCGGCGATGGTGGTCAGGCCAGTGTCCATTTAAAATTCCTGTTCAAACATTCGCGTGACAGAGGGGGTAAGGCGACCATCACATTCAGCCATCATTTCAAACATCACTGATCACCTGCCCGTTCGATAGGATGTGCACGGTGTAGTCATCAAAGATCTTCTGCGCTTCGCCCGATGCATAAAGCGCCTGATAAGCCTCATGCGGAATGAGTGCGTGTTTCTGATAGGCACTGACACCCATGCGCGCGGCTTCCAGATCGTCGGTGTTGATGTGGAATTGATCGCGCGCAGGTTTCGAAGACCAAAGCCCCTTGCGCGCCGGCCGTTCGGCCATGGAGAAAACCTCCTGCACCATCCAGGTCAGGAGCCAGGCGTTTTCGGCTTTTCGCACTGTCGAAAGCACTTCGCCGACGGTCGAATTATGTTCGGTGATCCCGGCGCTATAGAACGGTCCGAGAACTACCCGGCGCAGCTGTTTGGGATGCAGATGATCGAAATCCTTGTCAAGATTGCCGGCAATTGTCGCAAGCGACAGCGAATAGGCGGAGTTTTTTTCGGCAAAATCATCAAACCGGTGCTCCAGATCGGGATTGAGCAATCCTTTGATCGGCAGGTTGATCTCCACATCGGCTTTCAGCCGCCCGTCTTTGTCGACCAGCGCCGACGCCATCTTGCCGGTGGAATCCTCCAGGCTTGCCATATAGACCAGCGGCAAATTGGCACTGCCGTCAAACGCCCCCCAATGAACCACGTAAAACGGCCGCCGCGATTTCGGATTGGTTGACACTTTCACCGTGCTTGGAAGAAGGAATGGCGAGAATATCCGCCCGCCCTTGACATCTTCCAGATAAAGCCGCTCCGCCATCATCTTCTGCAAGGCGCCCGGAAAATCCTTGTGCCGTAGGATGAAGTCGGCCATTTCAGCGCGCAGCGTCTCCGCATCCGGAATCTTGGCCAGCCGATGCTCCGCCTGCCGCCGGTCGTTTTCCAATTCCAATATGCTCTGGAAAACGGGAAACCCGCTTTCGGCCCTGGAAATCTTGAACTTGTCGAGAAACCCTATCCGGTTTTGCCAGCATGAAAACGACCGCTCCAGCCGGGCGATATAGTCCACCATCACCTGGGCTACCAGACCGTGCCGGTAAAACGGCGAACGCTCATCGCGCAGGAATATATCAAGCCCCCCAAGGGCAGCCGCTATTGTGCTGAAATAGCGTTCAGCGGCATTGTCGGCACTCATTTGGCGCCTTCTTTACTGGCTGACATAATTGGCCGCATCGTGCTTTTTCATCACCTCGTCGAAGCGCCGGGCAAACGCATCGTCGGCAAGTTTCTTACGGCGTTGAATATCGGCGGTCATCACCATGTTCTTCTCATGCATTTCCAGAAGATCGCCGATATGGCGCTGTGCGGCGGAACCGATGCCGGCCATGGTCTCCTCGGCGGTGTTGTCCACCTGACTGCCAAGCGTGTTGATTTTATGCGCCACATCCTGCTGCGCTGCGGTTTTCAGCGAATCTTCCAGCGCCTTGTAAAGAACAATGCGCTGTTCGGTATCGATTGAAAGCTTGTTGATCAGCGTATTTTGCGCTGCAATCTGGTTGTTCAGCGAATCGACGAATGTCTGGAACATCGACGTATAACGTTCCAGCGTCTGGCTCTCGGCCAGCAGTTCCTGCTCTTTCGCCTGTGCCTCATTATATTCGGTCGCAAGCTTCGAACGCTCGCCCTCAAGCTTGGCCCGTTCCTTCTGGTTGGTCGAAGCGGCTATCTGGTTTTCGATA
Organism: Rhizobiaceae bacterium; assembly: GCA_963669455.1. Classification (GTDB taxonomy): domain Bacteria; phylum Pseudomonadota; class Alphaproteobacteria; order Rhizobiales; family Rhizobiaceae; genus JAWKWH01. Next base: position 1,199,102 of record OY770026.1, on the reverse strand, counting down.
TCGAGCAGTTCGGGGTTTAGTTCCTCAATGCGCTTCTGGGTCACTTCAAGCGTATCCATCGTGCTCTTGCGGCGCTCAATCACCTTGCCGAGGCTGGCCTCGGAGGTTTTATAACGCGCATCGAGCACATTCTTCTGATCTTTCAATATGCCGACGATCGTATCGGATTTCGACAACAGTTCCTGCAGGTTTCCTGCAAGCGACATGTTTCGCACCCGGTCTGTGCGCATCCGCTGCTTGCGCTGGTTGGAAAACAGCCCGACGAATGTCTCCCACCCGGTATAGTTTTTCATGCTCTCGAACTCTGCGCCAAAAACATTTGTCGCATCCTCAAGCCCGATGATCAGATCGGCAATGTTGCCCTCCATCACCTTTTGCTGCTTGAGCACATCCTCGATACGGGCATTTTCGATATCAAAATCCGCATCGCCAATTTTCTCGTCTGTTTTGGCAAACGCTTCGAGCACGACTCCGGACTGCTCGATCTTGGAGCGCATACTCTCAACCACCCCGCGAGTCCTTTCGATTTCCGCGTCGAAATTCTGCAAGGTAGCCATATCCCATTTCTCCAAAATGTTCTGCGTCGCAAATATAGCGATGGCAATAAGCGATTAAAAGACTGCGGGGCTGCAAACCCGCGCACTGATTAACTTGAAAAACCCGTCAATTACCTGAAAACCCGATGAAATCATCAGCCGGCATTCTGCCCATTTCCTCTTCCCAATGCTTTCGGCAAAGCGATACATAAGCGTCCTTGCCAATGGCGACCACATCGCCTTCATGGGCAACCTTACCATCCTTGCCAAGCCTCACCACCATCGTCGCCTTGGCACCGCAGCGGCATATGGTTTTGACCTCGCGCAACTCGTCGGCAATTGCAAGCAGAGCTTTCGAACCGGAAAACAGCTGGCCCCTAAAATCGGTTCTAAGCCCGTAGCACATCACTGGCACATTCAGCCGGTCGACGACCCGGGCAAGTTGCCAAACCTGGCCCTCTTGAAGAAACTGCGCTTCGTCGACAAAAACACAGTGAACTGTCGACGCCTTGTGCTTGTCGCAAATCCGCGTGTAGAGATCATCGCCATCGCGAAAAATCTCTGCTTCGGTTTCAAGACCGATACGCGACGAGATATATCCGGTATCATCCTTGCGATAATGCCCGGCAACAAACTGCATGGTCGTCATACCGCGTTCGCGATAATTATACGCCGCCTGCATCAGCATGGTTGTTTTACCGGCATTCATCGTCGCGAAGTGAAAATAAAGCTTGGCCATCGATAACTGCCGGCAGGTGGGTCTGGAAAGATGCCTATCGCATGCGCCAAGCAGGCTCAAGCGGTGCCGGCCTGATTGTTTTCCGCTTGTGTAAAACCCAGTTGCCGGTCGATATAATCCTCGACCAGCCCGTATCTGTCACGAAAACGTTGCCGACCATCGCCAAGCGATTGGCGAATATAAATTCCGTCGATAAGTGCGGCGACGCCTTCGGCAACAAATTCCGCCCGCTCCCCGGCCAACGGCCTTAGCGGATAGAGTAGATTGGAACGTAACCGCCTAGTGTAAACCGCAAGCAGCTGGCGCGCATCATCCGACATCTGGGCATGAACATAAAATACCAGCCAGGCAGAGACGACTTCCGGTTGGAACTGCTCCTCACCCAGACTGGCCTTCACGATCGCCGACAATCGGTCGCGCGGCGTCGAAACGCATTGCAGCGAGTTGCGCACTTGCGTGGAAAACTGCGACAGCAAAAACCGCATCGCCGCTATGATCAGCCTATCTTTGGACCCGAAATAGTGGTGTGCGAGGCCGAGCGAAACTCCGGCACGAGAAGCAATATCACGAATGGTGATGTCGAGAGACCCCCGGGCATGGATTGCTTCGATTGCAGCGGTGATGAGTTCTTTACGCCGGATCGGTTCCATTCCGACTTTTGGCATCCCTAATCCTTTCCACATTGTCCGGCTATTTTTATTGAACATACGATCAATAAAAACTTGCATTGCGGTCCAAAGTGTGGCCCGATATCATCATAACCCAGTGGAGGACAATAATGCGAACATTCCTGACGATGGCCACAATGGCCGCTGCAGCAGTCTTGGCAACGCCTGCCTGGTCGGCTAGCCACGCAAGCTGCGACACAGTCCGCTTTTCGGATGTCGGTTGGACCGACATTACCGCAACGACGGCTGCAACCACCGAAGTTCTAAAGGCGCTTGGATATCAGACCGATATCAAGGTTCTGTCGGTTCCGGTGACCTATGCATCGCTGAAAAACAAGGATATCGACGTTTTCCTCGGCAACTGGATGCCGACAATGGAGGGCGATATTGCCCCTTACCGCGAGGATGGCTCGGTCGAAACGGTTCGCGAAAACCTGGAAGGCGCAAAATACACGCTTGCCGTAAACAAGGCCGCCACCGCTCTCGGTATCAAGGATTTCGCCGATATCGCTGCCCACAAAGATGCGCTTGGAGGCAAGATCTACGGTATCGAACCAGGCAATGACGGCAACCGGCTCATCCTCGACATGATCGAGAAAAACGCCTTCGGCCTGGAGGATTTTGAAGTCACAGAATCCTCCGAACAAGGCATGCTGGCGCAGGTCGACCGTTTGACTAGGAGGGATCAGCCGATTGTCTTTCTCGGCTGGGAACCGCATCCGATGAATGCCAATTTCGAGATGTCTTATCTGACCGGCGGTGATGACTATTTCGGCCCGGATTTCGGCGGTGCGACTGTCCATACAAATGTCCGTGCCGGTTATGTCGCCGAATGTGAAAATGTCGGCAAATTGCTGACCAACCTCAAATTCTCACTTGCCATGGAAAACGAGATCATGGGCGCAATCCTCAATGACGGTGAGGATCCAGCCGATGCCGCCAACGCCTGGATGAAGGCCAATACCGATATGGTCATGGGCTGGATTGATGGCGTCACGACCAAAGATGGTGGCGATGCCGTTGCAGCGCTTAAAGCCCATCTCGGCATGTAATCTCATTTAGTTGATGTGAATGTCGAAGGCCGGTCAGGTTGATCCTGTCCGGCCTTTGGTTCAACATCCGTTAGCTGGCTGATGAAAAAGACTGAGGGGTGGAAAACGTGGACTGGCTGACATCCTACAAGATCCCGATCGGCAAAACGGCCAAGAATGTGGTCAACTGGCTCACCGACAATCTGGGTTGGTTTTTTGACGCCCTGTCCGTTGCCATGCGGGCGATCATCGATGCGGTTCTGTTTGTGCTGACCGCGCCACACCCGTTCATAATGATCGCAATCTTCACGGCGATAGCCTATGCGCTGCGCCGCACCATACCGGTTGCCGTGCTGACAGCGGCGGGCTTTCTCTTCATTCTCAATCAGGGCTATTGGGAAGAGACGATGGAGACGCTGACGCTCGTGCTCTCCTCGTGCATTGTCTGCATGGGGCTTGGCGTGCCCATCGGCATCGCGTCGGCCCACAATCCGCGGCTTTATAGCATCCTTCGCCCCATTTTGGATCTGATGCAGACGCTGCCGAGCTTTGTCTATCTTATCCCGGCGATTATCTTTTTCGGCATCGGCATGGTGCCGGGCCTCATCGCCACGGCGATATTCGTTCTGCCGGCCCCGATCCGGCTCACCCATCTTGGCATTTCATCGACGCCGACACAGCTGATTGAGGCTGGGGAAGCGTTTGGCGCCACACCGCGTCAGCTTTTGTGGAAAATCGAACTGCCCTACGCCATCCCGCAGATCATGGCCGGCCTTACCCAGACCATCATGCTGTCATTGTCGATGGTGGTCATCGCCGCCCTCGTCGGCGCCGACGGCCTTGGCGTGCCCGTCGTCCGGGCGCTCAACACGGTCAACACCGCGCTTGGTTTCGAGGCGGGCTTCATCATCGTCGTCGTTGCCATCATCCTCGACCGCATTCTACGCGTCCGTGAGAACAACTCATGAGTTCGCCCCTAATCGAGATCGACAATGTTTCGATCATGTTCGGAACCGACACCGGCCCGGCAATGGCGCTTGCCGATCAGAACAGGCAGCGCGCGGAAATCCAGGAGGAGACCGGCAATGTGCTTGGCGTGCACAATTGTTCGGTCAATGTTGCGGAAGGCGAAATCCTCGTCCTCATGGGCCTTTCCGGCTCGGGAAAATCCACGCTTTTGCGCGCGATTAACCGGCTGAACCCGATCACTCGCGGCACGGTCCGCATTCAGCCAGGCGGCACCTCGCACGATGTGGCAACCGCCAATGATGGCGAATTGCGTGACATCCGCTCCAGGCTGGTCTCGATGGTGTTCCAGCAATTTGCGCTGTTGCCATGGCGCAGTGTCGCCGAAAATGTCGGCTTCGGGCTGGAGCTGGCCGGCATGGGCAAATCGGACCGCGAAAAAGCCGTCCTCGAACAGCTGGAGCTGGTCGGACTGGCCGAGCGCGCGCAAAGCCTTGTCGGCGAATTGTCCGGTGGCATGCAGCAGCGTGTCGGCCTGGCGCGGGCCTTTGCCACCGGTGCGCCGATCCTGTTGATGGATGAACCGTTCTCCGCTCTCGATCCCCTGATCCGTTCCCGCCTGCAAGACGAATTGCTCGATCTGCAGATACGATTGAAAAAGACGATCATCTTCGTCAGTCACGATCTCGACGAAGCGCTCAAGATCGGCAATCGTATCGCCATCATGGAAGGTGGGCGCATCGTCCAGTGCGGCACCGCGCAGGACATTCTCCTGTCGCCGGCCAATGATTATGTCGCCGATTTCGTCGCGCATATGAACCCGCTCGGCGTATTGTGCGCAACCGACATCATGCGGCCGGTGAAAAAGACAAAAACAGGTGCGAAACCGGTTGCCGGTTCGGCAAAACCGGATACGCCCGTCCGCCAGCTGCTTGCGTCACTTGCCAAAACAAAAGGCGAAATAGGCGTTGTCGACAATGGCCGCATTGTTGGCATTGTCGGTGCCGACGACATAGTTGCCGCGATTGCCAAATTCCAGGGACGGACCTGACGCCAAATAATCCTTTTTTGGGATTTTTGGGTATTGGCCGCGATGGCATGATCATCCCGCCGCCGCGAAATGCGGTTAACGTAATAAAGCTCAACCCTGTCAGAGCAAGCAACCGGATCCTGAACGGGCTCTGCTCGGGCTTTTTACCATTGCGAACTGGGGCGTTTTGCGGTTACTTGGAACCGCAACAACGCCTTTAACCGCATGGAACTATTGAAGCATTTTTCGCACATATGATTCCGTTTGGGCGAAAAATGCCTTAGGGCGTCAGGCGATTAAATAGCATGCAGATTGACGTATACGTAAATTGGGGGGCGTTTCATGAACATCGAAGGACAGATTGCCATCGTCACCGGAGGCGGTTCGGGCCTGGGTGCGGCCACCGCACGCGCGCTGGCGGAAAAAGGAGCAGCCGTTGCTGTGTTGGACGTTGCCATGGCCAATGCGGAAAAGATTGCCGAAGAGACAGGCGGCTTTCCGGTCCATTGCGATGTATCGAGCGCCGAGGCAGCCGAAACCGCATTGGCCTCGGTTGTCGAACGGCTCGGCGAACCGCGAATTCTGGTCAACTGCGCCGGAATAGGGCTTGCACTGAAGACCGTTTCCAAAGATGGCACCCATTCTCTCGACCTGTTCAACAAAGTCATTCAGGTCAATCTGGTCGGCTCCTTCAACATGATCCGCCTGGCCGCCAACATAACGCAAAATCTGGATCCGCTTGAAGGCAACGAGCGGGGCGTTTTCATCAACACGGCCTCCGTTGCCGCCTATGACGGTCAGATCGGACAGGCCGCCTATTCAGCTTCCAAGGGTGGCATCGTCGGCATGACACTGCCCATTGCGCGCGATCTGGCCCGTTCGGGCATCCGCGTCATGACCATAGCGCCCGGCCTGTTCATGACACCGCTTCTGGCGGGCCTGCCTGAAGAGGCGCAGCTCTCCCTCGGCCAACAGGTCCCCTTCCCGCCGCGCTTGGGCGATCCGTCCGAATATGCCGAACTCGCCGTCCACATCGTTGAAAACCAGATGCTGAATGGCGAAACCATCCGCCTCGACGGAGCCATCAGAATGGCGCCACGTTAAAGTTAAGGACGCGAAGTCATGGGGGAGGAACCGGAAAAGGCTTCAGGACCGCTTGCCGGCATCCGCATCATCGAAATGGCCGGCCTCGGTCCCGTTCCCCTTGCCGGTTTTCTCCTCGCCGAACTCGGCGCCGACATTGTCCGCATCGAACGCCTGACATCGGCCGGGTCTTTGCTGAACCTGCCGCCGCATCTCGACAATGACCGCCTTGGCCGGGCCATTGTCAAAGTTGATCTCAAATCAAAACGGGGCGTGGCATTCGTGCTGGATCTGTGCCGCAAGGCCGACATTCTGCTCGAAGGTTTCAGGCCGGGCGTGATGGAGCGTCTGGGCCTTGGTCCGCAAAGCTGTCACAAAGCCAATCCCGGCCTGATCTATGGCCGCATGACGGGCTTCGGCCAGGACGGCCCGCTGGCAGAACGCGCCGGCCACGATCTGACCTATCTGGCGTTAACCGGACTTCTTGATGCAATCGGCCCAAAGGCGGCAAACCGGTGCCGCCGCTCAATCTTGTCGCCGACTATGGCGGCGGAACGATGTTTTTGATCACGGGCATCCTGTCGGCCCTGATCGAACGGTCCCGCTCTGGCCATGGCCAAACTGTCGATGCCGCCATGGTAGACGGCGCCTCGGCGCTGGCGTCGATGTTCTTTGCCCTGACATCGGCCGGCCAATGGCAGCAGCAGCGCGGATCGAACTTGCTCGATTCCGGCGCGCCATTTTACGATACCTATGAGACCAGCGACGGAAAATTTGTAGCAGTTGCCTGTCTGGAGCCCAGTTTCTTTGCCGAATTCGCAAACCTGTTACCGCTGGATGAAAAGCTGGCAAGCGCCCAATATAACCGCAAATCATGGCCTGAGATGCAAAAGGCCATTGCTGGCCGGATGCGGCAAAAAACCAGGGCTGAATGGAGCGATCATTTCGACGGTTCAGACGCCTGTGTAGCCCCGGTGCTGACATTGACGGAAGCGCCCGGCCATCCTCACAACCTTGCCAGACAGAGCCATATCAAAGAGGCAGGCGGGGTACGTCCCGCGCCGGCGCCAAGGTTTTCCAGAACCCCGGCCAGCCCGGCCGGAAAAGCATCGGACGAAGCCGGAACCAATACCATCCTGTCCCATTTCGGCATATCCCGGGATCATCTAGCTTCCCTGCAAAAAAGCGGTGATATCGACATTTGAGGAACAGATGCCCGAGGCACGCAAAGATATCATTCAGCCGGTCACCGCCGAAGCGATCGGCATGGCCAGAATGCTTCTCAGAACCGCCCGTTTTGCAGCGCTTGCAACGCTTGCCCCCGGGACCGGCCGCCCAATGGCAAGCCGCGTATCGACCGCAACCGACATCGACGGCACGCCGGTAATTCTCGTCTCAAGCCTCGCACCGCATACATCAGCTCTGGAAAAAGACCCGCGCTGTTCCCTGCTGATTGGAGAGCCCAAAAAGGGCGACCCGCTTGCCCATCCGCGCATAAGCATCCTTTGCGATGCAACAAAGCTTGACGGTAACAGTGAAGACGGCCGCCGCGCCCGCAGCCGTTTCTTGAACCGGCACCCAAAGGCGGCCCTTTATGCTGATTTCACTGATTTTTCCTATTTCCGCATGGAAATCGGCTCCGCCAGTCTGAATGGCGGCTTCGCGCGCGCTTATCTGCTGGACCGCAGCCATCTCCTGCTCTCACCACAAATCTCGGCGACATTCGCCGGCGCGGAACAGGCGGCGATCGACCACATCAACAAAGATCATAGCGATACCGTCCGGTTGCTCGCCGCAGCCGGCGGTAAACCGCAATCGGCAAACTGGAAACTGACCGGCATCGACCCGGAAGGGCTCGACCTCGCCTATGCTGACAACATACGCCGGATCACCTTCCCAAAGCCTCTTTCGAGCCCGGACGATATTCGCCCTGCCTTGATTGAACTGTTTCGAACGGTTCAATCCGGATATTCCGCTCAAGATATTATTATTAATGTGAATTAAATTTACTCGATCAGTATTGCTTTTACTAGCAAGTTTTGTTTCAACGCAACTATGACGTTCGGTACGAAGGTTTGAAGCCGGACGAAGTTGCAACCAGGCCCCCCCCAGGCTGAAGTTCGTGACTGGATTAGTATGCAAAAAATATGGGGCTATCCAAATGTATATAAATATCGTCAATGACCGTTCGCATGGTGCGCAATTGCTTTCAGCGCTCGGAAACGAACGACGCCTGTTGATCATGTGTCACCTGATGGCAAGCGAAATATCGGTTGGCCGGATCGCGGAGAAGGTCAATCTGAGCCAATCGGCGCTGTCCCAGCATCTTGCCAAATTGCGGGCATTGGACCTGGTTGAAACCCGCCGCGACGGGCAGACGATCTACTATTCTTCGAAGAACTGCAAAGCTGAGCGAATCATGCAGGCGCTTGATGTGATACTCGCCGATGGCTGAAACAGGCGATCCACGCTCCGTATCTTTGTGACACAAGCACTGCCCTGAATTTCTGTCGGTGTCAGCTTTTACCTGAATTGACGTGATTTGGACAAAAATCGCCCTGGATTGACAAGCCGGATGCCGAAGGGAATTGTCACCGCCACCAGGGCAGAGTTGGTGACAGGCGTGGATGATATCGTCCGGATTTCTAACCCCGGCGACGAGCGGATTACCGCTTATCGCAACATCAAGGAGCGCGACCTTGTCGGGCGGCAGGGGCGTTTCATCGCCGAAGGACGGGTGGTGCTGCGCGCGCTGTTGGAAAGCCGCTACTTTGCCACCGAATCCATCCTGATCCTCGAAAACCGGTTGAAGGGCCTTGCCCCGGAACTGCAACTAAAATCGCCTGATACGCCGGTCTATGCCGCACCACAGGACATCATCGACCAAGTCGCGGGCTTTCCGCTTCATCGGGGGATCCTTGCAATCGGCAAGCGGCCGCAAAGCCAGCCGGCAGCAATTGTCCCGCCGCGGGAAAAAGATTGTCTGATTGCCGTCTGCATCGGGATTTCAAATCACGACAATATCGGAGCGATTTTCCGCAATGCCGCTGCTTTTGGCGCCTCCGCGGTGCTGCTCGACGAAACCTGCTGCGACCCGCTTTACCGAAAGTCCCTGCGCGTTTCTGTCGGTGCGGCACTGAAAGTTCCCTTTGCAAAGGGCGGTACGGCCAAAGATATCCTCAATCAGCTTTCCAGCCAGAATGTCGCGCTGCTGGCTCTGTCACCCGGCGCCGAAAGACCGCTGACGGATATTCCGGCCGGCAAAAGGCGGGCCATCGTGCTTGGCGGCGAGGGTGATGGCCTTCCGGCGGATATTTTGGCCGGCATACCATCGGTCAGCATTGCAATGGCGCCCGGTTTCGACAGTTTGAATGTCGCAGCAGCCTCGGCGATCGCCCTGCATCACCTTGCAACAACGCAGTCAATCACAAACTGACGTTTTTTTGCAATCTGTCGCTGGCGTTATTGAAGCCTAAGGCGTGTTGCGTTTTATCGGATTCAAAAAACGTAACGAAAAATGCGTTCGCCCAAAGGGAGAGGCAGCTTTTTTCGTTTCAGATGAAACGCGACACGCCATAGTGGGTTTATTCCGCACCCGTATGGTGAGCCGCCACCGCGGCTTCACGAAGTGCTCTTACCCGGTCAGCGATGCTTGAAGACCTGCTGATCGTTTCGCTGCGGCCCTTGTCGTCGCGAACAATCCCGGAAATATCTGAATTAGGCCCGCTCAGCAAGGCGGTGAGATTGACGATTTCAGCGGCAAGATGATTGATTTGCGTCCTTAGCTCGGCATTTTCTTTCTGTTCGTCATCACCAGTGACGACGGCTGGCATATTGTTTACGCCCTGCTCTCTTTTGAGGTTTTGATTTTCGCCAACAACCGCCTTCAGCCTCGTTTCCAGACGCACCCTCTCCTCTTCGAGCTGGCCAATTCTGGTCTGCAATTTGCCGATATCGTTTTCCTGCGGCACGTCGTGCTCCCCGGATTTCATGGCCAACAGCTTTTCCATCTTGGCGTACTCTTTTTCCGCATCAGCCAACTGGTTTTGCAAAGCCGTGTCACTGTTGCGCTGCTCTTTCAACTTTTCTTTCAGGCGTGAAAGCTCTTTTTCGCGCCGGCTGACCTTTTCCTCGGCGTCCGATAGTGTCGCCACCATCTTCTCCAACCTGCTTTCCAGCTTGTCGATTTTCCGGATTTGAAGCTCAGAGGCCCGTTCGCCAATCTTGGAGGCCGCAGACAGATCACGCAATTGCGTTTCCAACTCGCCACGCACAGTTTTCAGCGCATCTATTTCACCGGCAAGTTGTTCAACCTTGGCTTCGGCGGCCACGAGGTCAATCTGCCGGTTGCTGGAAACGAGCGAGGCTTCATCATAAAGCCGCGCCAAATGGTCGTTCTCGGCGATCTTGACCTCAATCTGGTCGCACGCGCTGGTCAGCTTGTCAGCCAATTTCTGGTTATCCAAAACCTGATCGTCAAACTTGCCATTCAGCGCGGCAATGTCAGCTTCAAAGCCTTCGATTGCCTTGGCCTGGGCGCTCTTTTTCTCTTCAAGATCCTTGATCTGGTCGAGTTGTTTGTCGATATTTTTTCTAAGCACGACAGTCTTGTCGTTCAGCGAGCGTCTTTGGATTTCCAGGCGCCGGATATCCATGGCCGCTTCTGCCCTGACCTGATCTTTTTCGGCACGCAATTCATTAAGCGACAGCGGCTGGGATGCCTCGATCCGCCGCTTGGTCAGAAAAACCGCACGCCGCCAGATCGCCGGAGCGACCATAAGCGCGAGCAGAATGGCTGAGAGGAAACCAAACAGCAAAAAGAGAACGGACTGAACCACAAAGCGATCCTGGGTGACTGTTTTTCTATGTTAAATCCGATCAATTGTCGCACGCTTGCAAGCACCGATCCAGTGACCTACGTCACTAACATCGCATTAACATTAAAAAATGCCCGGAGCCAATACTCCGGGCATTCGATTTAACTGGATTGTCGCAATAGGCTCTAGAACGGATTCCAGGTCGGCCGTGGCCTGAGTTTCAGATAGCCAATATTGACGCCCAACCGGGCACCAACGCCGGTCCTGACTGGAACCAGCAGCACGTTGCGGTTTTTCAGAACATTAAATCCAAGCCCCGCTACGGCATAGGCGGAGCCAGCAACACCAGCAAACCGCTTGTAGAGTGAACCTACCTCGTCGAGGTTATAAACCAGGATCATTATCCGCGATCCATTGGCGCCAAAGTCCCACCCAATCGAAGGGCCTTGCCAGAAAACTTTGTGGTCGCCGGCATTTTTGGTGAACAACGTCCCCTCACCATAGGTCAGACCGCCGACAATCGCACCGGCACCTTCTTCACCCAGCACATAACCATTGGGCAGACCATAGGAGGAGAAAATTTTCTCCACTAGCGATGCCAGTCCACCGGAAGTCGCGCCGAAAAAGCGATGGCCTGAATCAACAATTTCCTGAGATGTATATGTGTCGTTTGCCCGGGCTTGATCGGGGCTGGCCACAACAAGCCCGGCCAAAAGCAATGTCATGGCGGCAAATCCCGCCAGACAGCGTCCAAGAAGCCTGAAAGTCATATCGAAACTCCATGCCGATTTCCTGTGACGGGTTCGAGCGGCGATGACAATGCAACAAGACCGCAATCCGTCAATGATATGGTAACGCTACCGCGTAATCCTTTTTCAACCATTAATGACCGTATTTACCCTCGCCGAAATGAAGGCCATTTGATGGACATGTTTGAAAAGATAGAGTTTAGATCCTGCAGCCAGGCATTCTTGCCGATGATTGATGACCCATGTATCGCTTCTCGGATAGTGAAATGTGATTCGCATCGGTGATGGATATTCACATTCAAGACTAGGAGCGATTGTCGATGGGCGAACTTTTAACACTCCGTGCACCGGAACTGGCGGCACTTTTATGCAGCCGCGTATGTCATGATATCATTTCGCCGGTAGGCGCGATCAACAACGGCCTTGAACTGCTCGACGAGGGTGGTGCAGACGAAGACGCGATGGCGCTGATCCGCACCAGTGCCAGAAACGCATCAGCCCGCCTGCAATATGCCAGAGTAGCCTTCGGTGCAGCAGGTTCGGCGGGCATGCAGATTGATACCGGCGACGCCGAAGCGGTCGCAACCGCCTACATGGCCAACGAGAAGCCCAACTTTTCATGGTCGGGCACGCGCGCGCTCCTTCCCAAAAACCAGGTCAAACTCCTGCTTAACCTGCTGCTTGTCGCCAATGCAGCCATCCCTCGTGGCGGCGAGATCAGCGTCACCCTTGAAACTGACGGAGAAATGCCTGTCTTTACGTTAAAGGCGACCGGACCGATGATGCGCGTTCCGCCAAAATTTCTGGATCTTCATTCCGGACAAGCCCCGGAAGAACCGATCGATGCCCATGCGGTTCAACCCTATTATACGCTGTTGCTAGCCGAGGAAGCGAACATGACAATCGGCATTCATGCAAGCAGTGAGGACATTGTCCTGAAAGCCACCTGAGGAAAGGCCGGATACTGTTCCCGCCACACTAGGGCGGGTTGGCATCGGGCGACTGTCAATCGACAAACAGAATTGACTCTGAATGGGTTAAGACTGCTCTAGGTCCTGTTAACGGCAATCAATAGTAAATTCTTTACCCTGTCTCTTCTCCGGATATTTACCTGGCTCCGTTAGTATCCCAGATCATAACAAAACGGGGACATAAAGTGGTGTCTCTAACGTGGATCAAAGGATATGTGTCATGAAACGCTGCATGATTGTTGATGATTCCAGTGTCATCAGAAAAGTTGCCAAGCGAATCCTGGCGGGGCCCGAGATGCTGATCGTCGAGGCTTCCAATGGCGAAGAAGCGCTTAGCATGTGCACGGCAGAAATGCCCGATGTGGTGATTGTCGATGGCACACTGCCTGATATGGAAGTGACCGACTTCATCAGCCACGCCAAAAAGATTGGTGGCGAGGGGAAAAGCCCAAAAATCGCTATTTGCCTGCCGGAATTGGATGTCGGTGCGATTATGAGATCCAAGCGCGCCGGCGCATCAGGCTACATCTTGAAGCCTTTCGATCGGCCAATCCTGATGAAGCACTTCCGCGAACTGCAGGCGGCCGCTTGATTAACCTGCCAAGTATATCGTCATCGATGGTTGGTATTCAAAACTATAGTTTTCGCCGATAATCCGATATTTGACATAAACCTGCCAAAGAAAAACCCGGTCCTGATGGCCGGGTTTTTTCTTAAAAAAACTGAGGTTTTGCCGAAAAACTAAGCGCTTTCGCGAATATCCTCAGGTTCCCGAAGCACATATCCCCGGCCCCATACCGTTTCGATGTAATTCTGTCCGCCCGAAGCAAGATCCAGCTTTTTGCGCAGCTTGCAGATGAAAACGTCGATGATTTTCAGCTCCGGCTCGTCCATTCCGCCATAAAGATGGTTGAGGAACATTTCCTTGGTGAGCGTCGTACCCTTGCGAAGCGAAAGCAGTTCCAGCATCTGGTATTCCTTGCCGGTCAAATGAACCCGCTGACCGCCAACTTCGACCGTTTTGGCGTCAAGATTGACCACCAGATCGCCGGTTGTGATGATTGATTGTGCGTGCCCCTTGGAACGGCGGACGATTGCGTGAATTCGCGCAACCAGCTCGTCTTTGTGGAACGGCTTGGTCATATAGTCGTCGGCACCAAAGCCTAGGCCCCGCACTTTGTCTTCGATTCCTGCCATACCAGACAGAATCAGTATCGGCGTTTTGACTTTTGAAAGCCGAAGCGTTCTCAAAACCTCATAACCCGACATGTCGGGGAGATTCAGATCCAGCAATATGATGTCGTAATCATAGAGTTTGCCTAAATCGACACCTTCTTCACCTAAATCCGTCGTATAAACATTGAAACTCTCGGATTTGAGCATCAACTCGATACTTTGTGCAGTTGCACTGTCATCTTCGATCAGCAGAACGCGCATTTCATTCCCCTTGTTCCACCGCCAGTCCCTCTGCAAAACAGTCGGAAACGGTAGTCTTTGCCTTACAACTGAGTTTGCAGCCAAATGGTTAACAAATTCTGATTCGCCTTGGCAAGTGATTGCATGGAAATTAATCAACCCCCTTAAAAGATTGATTCCATTTAATTTTTAGCCAGATCAAATGCTAAGGTAAAACCTTAACAAATCATTACAAGCGATTCATTTGAATCAGTTGTTATTGATCTGCCGGAAGCACGAAAATTTTTACCGGGCCTTAAGCCCTAACGCGTATGATTAATGATGCCCGTAAACGAAAGGTTACCAAAAGCCGGATTTATCAGTGTTTGTTAATATCCAGCCACGTTTACAGGCAGCGTACTAGTTGAGTTTTTCGGCCCCGAAATGGTGCCGGTCGTGTTGTGTTTTGGAGTATTGAGTAATGAAATCACGTGAAAACCTCGTCCGGCTGAAAAAATTTCAGGTCAGCGAAAAAAGCAGACAGCTCACCCAGCTCGACATGATGATTACCGAATTCGAGCGCATGGCCGGCGAACTCGACATTCAAATCGAGGCCGAGGAAAAAAAGGCCGGCATAGCCGATGTCAATCATTTCGCTTACCCGACATTTGCAAAAGCAGCCCGCCAGCGTCGTGACAATCTGATGGAATCGCGCGCTGGTCTCGACGAACAGCGCACCGCCGCTGAACTGGCCTTGTCAGAAGCGGAAACCGAGCTTGCCAAAGCCGAAATGCTGGAAACCCGCGATTCCAGGATCCGTGAGCCGGAACCCGAAGACAAACGCGCCATGATCGGCTGACGCGCGCCTAATCTAAGGCCATAGCCATTGCATTCCAGACGGCGGCGAACGCCGGAGATTACATAACATCATCAAGCAACTTGAGCATCGCCGGCCCGAGCTTCACACCCACTGCCGGCGGCCCGTGACATGAGATCAGCATGGTCGGCGCCTGGCGCAAAATCTGCTGCCGCACCCACGTTGCATAAACCCGCATATCTGCGACTGCATAGTTTGGAAAAGTTTTTAGCAGGCACGGCAAGGCATCCGCGGCCGTACTGTCCAACGGCGAAGCACTGAAAGCATCCGTCACCAACCAGATCCGTTGATCAGATGAAACAATATCGAGCCACACCTCCCCGGTTTTCAAACCGGGCGGCGACAAGAGTTGCATATTTTGAGGCAAAGCCTGGCAAAGATCGTCCAGATTTTCGAATGCAAGCCCTGTGAGCTTTGACAGTCGCTGCCTGGCATCTGGCGGGCAAACAAGCCGGGCATCGGGAAATAGACGATGGCACTCGCCAAGGCCCCGGGAGTGGTAATGATTTGGTGCCAGGAGATACGAAACCCGGCCAAGTGACCGCAATTGCCCAACTTGTTTTTCGTGCATACCCTTCAAGGGACTATAGAAGCACAGGTCACCGTCTTTGAGCCTAATCGCCATACCTCGAAGCTTGCCAGTATGGAAAACATAGATATTTTCCATGCCTCCCGCGCTTTGATCGGGCTCAGTCGGTTTCGTCATCTAACCTTTTGCCCCTCCAGATGATTGCACATAAGGGCGACGAGATCGCGACCACCGCCGCAGGAACCTTCCAGCCTGTTATGGGCATGCACGCCCATCACCGCGGAGGTAAGACCACCGGCCGTGGAGTCGATATCCATCTCCAGGCAGATTTCTCCCCTGTCCTGCGCATTCACAAGCGCTTGCAAAAAACTATCTTCGAGCGTTTGCCAATAAAATTTGACCGCCTCATCCAGCCTCGCGCTGCCAATACGGGCGTTTTCAATGCCCGTATTGACAATGAGACAGCCAAACTCGCTGGACATTGAGGAACCTTCTGCCACCAACCCCTGCAAAAACGAGGTGATCTCCGCCAAACCGCCATCCTTCAAAGGCGCCATGGCCGTTGCAATTGCCGCCTCGCTATAGAATTTCAGCGCCTCCAGATAGAGCCCTTCCTTGCCACCGAATTCCGTGCGGATTGCGAACTGATTCAATCCGGTCAGGCGTTCCAGTTCCCGAACGCCAAGCGCCTGATAGCCATGCGCCCAAAACGCCCTACAGGCTTTCTCAACGGCGTTTTGCCGATCATAGGATTTTGGCCGAGCCATGCGCGTATTCGATCCGTTAATTCCAATACACTCGCATAGAAATAGTATCTATACAAGTGCATTGGAATTCGATAATTATTCATCAAACCGCAGTCGCAGCGAAACGCTTTTCAATTGGACTTGTTCAATCAAACAGCTATAGCCGGACCATGAAACACCTGGCCGCGCCGCTCCTGTTTGCTGCAACATTTTGCTATGCGCTCGGAATCACACTGCCGCTGATCGAGGTTGACCGCCTTTGGGTATTCAGCGAACAGCCATCGTTGATCGCGATTGTCTCTAGCCTTTGGAGCAGCGGCGATCGAGCGCTTTCAGCCCTAATTGCGCTGTTTTCACTCGGCTTGCCGGCGCTCAAGCTTGTCTTGCTGCATTCGGCCGCCTACGGCCAAAACCATGTCACAAACCGCCTGACCGGATGGCTCCATGCGCTGGCCCGTTGGTCGATGCTTGATGTTGTGCTGGTTGCTATTGTCATTTTCGCTGCCAAGACAAGCGGCCTGGCTACGGCCATCACACAGCCGGGCTTGTGGTTTTTTGCCGCATCGGTGGTGCTGACCGCGGCAATCTCCGCACTTGTTGAGCGCAACAAACCGGCAGATTGAGGTTTTTAACGGTCAAAGAAACTGCGCAACGCGGTTTCGACCGGAGATCGCATGGCCTGGAGCAGGCCGGGATTTCAGTGGCGATATTGCTGAATGCGTGTGGTGCGCAGGCCGGCAAGACCATATTCTTCGATTGATGCCTGCCAGGAAAGAAATTCTTCGACCGTGAGCTTGTAGCGGCTGCACGCCTCCTCCAGGCTCAACAGGCCACCGCGTACGGCAGCAACAACCTCCGCCTTGCGGCGGATCACCCAGCGGCGGGTGTTGGTCGGGGGTAAATCGGCAATGGTCAGCGGGCTGCCATCGGGGCCGATTACATACTTTACACGCGGTCTAACCAAATCGGTCATATTACTCTCTACACACTCACCGGCTTCACACACTCAAAGCCGCAACAACGCCACCCTACGCCGACAGCTTTAAAAAAACGCTAAGCAGCCGATAACGCACTAGTAATGAAGCTGAATCAAACCTTAGCAAAACCATTAATCCGACCGGATCACTGCAATGGGCAGCAAAACTTGGTTCTGCGGACATCAACGGCTCAAATAAACTCCCTCTTTCGGGCCTGAAGCAGGTAGGTCACAACAATCAGGATCACGATGGCCGCAATTTCGACGGCAAGAACAGTCAGTGCGGTGCCATTCCAGACGGCGACGGGACCTTTCACCGTCGAGCCTATTCCCTCCAGGCTCACCACCCACCACAACATCAACTGGGCGCCAATATTGGCCCCGATCATGGCCGCGATGCTGCCGCCAACGGCTTCGGTAATCAGACTGGTGGCCAAAATGACCATGTAAGCCAAAAAGATTGCAATGAGAATAATGGCAAGAAACGGAATACTTCCGGCGGGCAGCGTTTCGCCATTGATGACCAGAAAATAGGCTACCACAGACAATGTGCTCCACACAAAGCTGAAAATCATCAGATTAGCCATGAGCTTTGCAGTGTTGTACTGCCCGATCGTGACCGGCAGGCTCATGATAAAGGGCAATGTCTGTTCGCGCCGTTCCTCCACCACAGTCCTGAATGCCGCGTGAATACCGGCACCCACCATGCCTGAAACAAACAGGATCGCGGCAAAATTCAGCATTTCCTTACCGCCAAGCGCAATAACGAAGACTGCGAACAATCCGCACAACCACCACAACATGGTGGGTATTTTCATGATTGTCAGATCTTTTCTGATAAGCTGCCATATGATCGTGCGCATCACATCATCTCCCTGCTTGCCGGAACACTTGCCAAAAATATTTCCTCAAGTGACAACCGCTCCACAGCGACAACTGCCGCCCCGTTCTGGCTGAGGATCGCATCCAAGCTGCGATCGTAGCGGCTGACGGTCAAAACCATCAGGCGCCCATTTGCCTGCGCGTCCTCCAGACCTGGAACATCAGGCAAAACAAACCCTTCTGGAACCTGAAGCCGGACACGGCGCCACCGTTCCAAAAGCATCTCCTTGTCCTCAGAGAAGATGATCGACCCCGCATTGATGAAAGTGATATTGTCGGACAGTTGTTCCACATCCAGCGTATTGTGTGACGAAAACAGGATGGTGCGGTCCTCATCCAGCAAGACTGCCGACATTTCGCTCAAGATGTCCCGTCGGGCGACCGGATCCAGGCCTGTGGTCGGCTCGTCCAGGATCACCAGGCGAGGCCGGTGCGCCAAAGCCATCAGCAGGCTTGCCTTGACCCGTTGCCCGTGCGACAGGCCCTTGATCTTCTGATTGGCGACCAATCCGAAGCGTTTGAGCAGTGTATCGGCATAAGCGCTATCCCAAGTCGGGAAAATCGACCGCATGAAATCCATATGGAAGGCGATGCTCTGCCCGGGATAAAGGCGCATGTCCTCGCTGACATAGCCAATTTCCCATTTTGCGGCGACCTGTTCGCGCGGCATCGGATGCCCCAACACATCGACATCGCCGGCATCCTGGCGAACCAGCCCCATGATGATGCGGAGCGTGGTGGACTTTCCGGCACCATTTGGCCCGACAAAACCCATCACCGATCCGGCGGGGACGGAAAGGTCGATATTATCCAGATGAAAATCCGGATACCGCTTGCTGATCTGCCGGCAGTCAACGGCATTATCATTCATCATAACCAACTCCTAATCTGTCGTTTGCTTTTTGAGCATCGTGACAAGCTCCTCGGGCGTGACATTCATCGACGCGGCAAGTTTGGCCGCCTGTCCAAGATGCCTTTCCACTTCGCTCTTCTTCAGCCCGTGCAAATCAATCTCCTCGGCCACCCACGATCCCCTGCCGTGCTGGGTCACGATTGTTCCCTCGCGCTCCAGTTCCAGATAGGCGCGCTTGACCGTGATCACACTGACCTTCAGTGTCACCGCTAGCTCCCGGATGGACGGCAGCTTTGCGCCCGGCCGAAGATCTCCGACAGCAACGTGCTGCTGCACCTGATCCATGATTTGCTGGTACATCGCCCGCTCGTCGGTTTGCGAGAGAACGAAATTCCAATTGAGCATCTCATTCATATACACAGTATATACAGTATATACACTTTGTCAACAGCTACGCGATGAGGTCCTGCCACTTGCAGACAATGCCAATGATTTTGCGGACAAGCGGCATACCCCTTTGCGGCGGCGCACGAACGGCCTATATGAGGCTGTGCTGGGCACTTGCACCACACACATCAACAGAGAGAAAACCCGGCCATGAACTCGCTCGACCTCCCCGGGAAGCCCAAAAATACCCGCGTCGTCGTCGCCATGTCGGGCGGTGTCGATTCATCTGTCGTTGCCGGGCTGATGAAGCGCGAGGGTTACGATGTCATCGGTGTTACGCTGCAGCTCTACGATCACGGTACTGCGGTACACCGGGCCGGCGCCTGCTGTGCAGGCCAGGATATCGATGACGCCCGCCATGTCGCCGAAACGCTTGGCATACCGCACTATGTGCTGAACTACGAACGCCGGTTTCGCGAAGCGGTGATCAACCCGTTTGCCGAAAGCTATGCCGCCGGTGAAACTCCGATCCCCTGCGTTGCCTGCAACCAGACCGTCAAATTCGCCGATCTTCTGGCGACCGCCAAAGATCTCGGCGCCGACACGCTTGCCACCGGCCACTACATCAGAAGTCTTGCAAACGGAAAGCACCGCGCACTCTACCGGCCGGTGGATGCCGAGCGCGACCAGAGCTATTTTCTGTTTGCGACAACGCAGGCACAGATCGATTATCTGCGGTTTCCGCTGGGCGGGATGCCGAAGCCGGATGTCCGCGCACTCGCCAACGAGATGGGGCTGACGATTGCCGACAAACAGGACAGCCAGGATATCTGCTTCGTTCCTCAGGGGCGTTATTCCGATATCATCACCAGGCTGAAACCAAATGCCGCCTCACCTGGCGACATTGTCCACATCGATGGCCGCATCATTGGCCGGCATGAAGGCATTGTTCGCTTTACCGTCGGTCAGCGCCGGGGCATCGGTGTCGCCACGGGTGAACCGCTTTATGTTTTGCACCTGGATGCCAACCGCTCACGCGTAATCGTCGGCCCGAAAGAGGCGCTGGATACGTCAAAAGTTATCCTGCGCGATATGAACTGGCTCGGCGATGGACCGCTCGACCACCTGCCGGCGGACGGCATCGAACTCCAGGCGCGGATACGCTCGACGAGGCCGCCAAGACCCGCCATTCTTCGCTTTGATAACGGCGTGGCAAGTGTCGAACTGACGGGCGGCGAAGCAGGCGTCGCCCCCGGACAGGCATGCGTGCTTTATTCTGATGACAGCAACGACGCCCGCGTTTTTGGCGGAGGGTTTATTGACCGGACCGAACATGGCGCCGACACCGAGGCAAAACTCAGGCTTCTGGAAATCGAAACCTTGAACACCTGATCCCCGGCAAAAAGCGCAAAACGGGACGGCTTGCACGGCCACGGCATTTTCGCCCAAACAGCATCATATGTGCGAAAAATGCTTCAATGGCTCCAAGCCGGTACAGGCGTTGTCGCGGCACTGCCGGGCAAAACCGGGATCAAGCAGTTAGAGCGTGTCACTTCCCGGTACGAAGGCGTCGAAGGCTGCAAAGAACTGTTCCCGGTAGTGATCGGTTTCCTGAAGAATTTCGTGCTGCGCGCCGTCGATCGTGACCAGTTTGCCTGACCGCAGCCTGCGGGCATAATTCTGTATCGCCCGGTTTGAAACCACCTGATCGGCACCGGCGGCGATGATGAGTGAGGGAATTTGCATAGCCGCCATGAAATCCGGGTCGGCCACTGCGCGTGAGGCGCGGCAAAATGCGCTGACCCATGCGACCGTGGGCCCGCCCAGGCTCAGATGCGGATGTTTTTTATAAAGGCCTGCATTGCGGATATAGCGGTTTTTGTCGGTAGTCAGTTTGTTGTTTTCAAACGGCCTTATTTCGCGCGGCCTCCGGCCACCTGCCATATACAGGCGCCCGAGACCTATATTGTTCAAAAAACCGGCAAGCCCTCTAACGAACCCCATAGAGACGCGGGGACTGTACAATTCGATCAATGGTGCACACAAAACCATCCGTTCGACCTGATTGATCATCAGCGGAGCACCGAGCAGCGCCACCAGCGACCCCGTTGAATGGCCGACAATATAGTAGGGACCAGGACAGTCCGGAAGGACAATTTTTTCGAAAAACACCTCGAGATCAGAGACATAGTCGTAAAAACTGTCTACAAAGCCGCGCGCAGAATCTCCAATCAACCGGTCCGATCCACCCTGTCCCCGCCAGTCGAATGTTGCGACGGCCAGCCCCCGTTTGGCGAGGTTGCCGGCAGTTTCGAAATATTTTTCGATGCATTCGTTGCGCCCGTGCAGAACGATGACGGTGCCCTTGCGCGGTTTTGTTGTGTTTTCGAACAGTGCATAGCGCAGGCGGTTTCCGTCGGAAGCGTCGAAATAGCCCGCAACAGAACCCTGGGGTGCCGGGTTATCCGGTGTCTCAAAAAGATCGGCCATTCGCCACTCCACATATCGCGCCAAAAATTCCTGCCTTTGGCGTGATAAGGCCAACAAAATTGAATGCAAGAGCGCCTTTGCCCAAGGCGCATGAATAGCGGCTGGCAAAAATCGTTATTGGTGATCCGGCTGAGCAAAAAAAACGGCCGGCTCCTGCTCCGGGTGGAAGGGACGTTGCACCCGAAACAAGGAGCCGGACTTGCCAGACCAGCGCGAACTTTCGGCCTGGTTCGCACAATCTAGCGCCGTCTATGTGAACGGTATCGTAAGTGGCGGTTCATCTGCCGTTCATCAAATATTTTTCGTGATCTGACCAACCCCTTGAAACAGGATGAGCCAATTCCTAGCTCATTATTGCGGTCGCCTTGAAGGGACCGCGCCGGTTGACAGAGACCAGTTTTGGAGCTGTCCGCCGTTAACGCAAACCCATGTTGCTCAACAGGAGAACAAAAAAATGCGTCACGTTGATTTTTCCCCCTTTTATCGTTCAACCGTCGGTTTCGATCGCCTGTTTTCGATGCTGGACGCAATGGGCCAGCCCGAGAGCGCCCAGAGCTATCCCCCCTATAATATCGAGCGCACCGGTGAGGATGCCTACCAGATTACCATGGCTGTTGCCGGATTTACCGAAGAAGAGCTGGAGCTAGAAGCCCATCGCAATGTGCTCACCGTGAAAGGTGAAAAAGCCGAGGCAAACGAAGGCGAAGGCAATGAACTTCTCTATCGCGGCATCGCCGGGCGAACATTTGAGCGCCGTTTTCAACTGGCCGATCATGTCGAGGTTAAGGGTGCTGAGTTGAAAAACGGCCTGCTTCACATCGATCTGGTGCGTGAAGTGCCCGAGGAATTAAGGCCGCGCCGTATCGCGATAGCGGCAAAAGCTGCCAAGAAAGGCAAGCAAATCGAGGCAAAAGCCGCCTGATATCAAAATAATGGCTGTTTGATTGCAATGGCGGTGCCTTTGTCAGGCGCCGCCATTTTTGTTTGCTCAGATCGAGCGCTGCAAAATTTAGCTAGCATTAGCGGATGAGATGGTTGCCTCGATATGGTCCACCAGTGGGGAAGGAAGGTTCAGTCTTCCAGCGAGCATGTCGAGATAGCCCCGGTCGGAGCGGTTGTCCGCGTCCACCGCCAGTCTTGATACCGTATAAAGTTCGACCTTTTGAGCATCGGTCCGGGCTGCGGCAGCAAGTTTGCCGATGTCTACAGGGTTTTCAAGCTCATTTTTCAGAAAAGCGCCGGTTTCATCATCGATGCCGGAAAGTTTTATCCTGTCGGATATCCTTGATCGTTCGGCCTCTTCGATATGCCCGTCAGCATGCGCGGCGGCAACCATTGCCCGTATCAGGGTCAATGCGAACTCGGTTTCACCCTGTGGGGCATGGGACGGGTGGAAGCTGGTGTTTTCCGGTGGGGGCAGCAATTCGCCGTCCATGCCTTCGCCGGGAGGGGTAGGTTCTTTTCCCTGCTGATAGTTTTGATAGGCTTTGTAGGCAAGGCCCGCGACGGCTGCCAGGCCGCCGATCTTCAGCGCCGATCCGGTGATTGCCCGCCCGGGTCCGGTACCCAGCAAGGCCAAGGCGATTGCCCCGGTTGCGAGTGGATTTTTTCGCGCGAGATCACCAGTTTTATGCGCCGTTTCGCGTATGGTCGATCCGGTACCGGGAACCTGTGAGCCAAGCAACTCGTCCAGCAATTTCTTCGCGTCAATCATGAATTCTCTCTTCCAGGCCTATAATGGATGATGAAGCATATCGCGGCGAGCACCGCTCTACCCGTCAGGTAGGCGCGAAGCGGGAAGATTACAACGGTTCGACGATGACAGTTTACTGGGAGCTAATTGGATTATTGCTTTCGCCCAATGGGATGATCTTCGCCGCGTGCCAGGGCCAATTCCACCTGTTCTTGGCGCTGGGCATACCGGGCCCGGTCGGCATCGCTTCTCAGATCAACACAATGCGGGCAGGAAATGCCCTCAACATAGTCCGGTGAGGTGCATTCGGCCGGGGTCAAGGGATGGCGGCAGGCGCGGCAGAGCCGTGCGTCGCCCTCGACCAGGCCATGTGCAACGGTGACCCGTTCGTCGAACACGAAACACTCGCCATTCCAGAGGCTTTTTTCCTCCGGCATATCTTCAAGATATTGCAGAATGCCGCCTTTGAGGTGGAAGACGTTGTCAATGCCCTGTGATTTGACGTAGGCGGTCGCCTTTTCGCAGCGGATGCCGCCCGTGCAGAACATCGCGACCTTGCGGCCTTCCAGCCGGTCGCGGTTTTGCTTCACCCAGTCGGGAAACTCGCGAAATGTCCGGGTATGGGGGTCAAGCGCATTTTGAAAGGTGCCCACGGCGGTTTCGTATTCGTTTCGCGTGTCGACGACAATGGTTTGCGGATCGGCAATCAGCGTGTTCCAGTCCTCCGGCCCCAAATAGGTTCCAGCTTCGGCCACGGGATCGAGATCGGTCACGCCCATTGTCACGATTTCGGGTTTGATGCGGATTTTCATGCGGCGAAACGGCATTTCGACGGCGGTTGAGTATTTGATTTCAGCACCGTCAAATCCATCAAGCGACATAAGGTGTGCCACAAGCGCTTCAATCGCGTCATCCCGGCCTGCCACGGTCCCGTTGATGCCCTCATTTGCCATTATCAGCGTACCCTTGATGGCTTGCTGTTCGCACCGAGCGAGCAGATCGAGCCGCAATTGCTGCGGGTCGGCAATGGTGAAGAACCTGTAGAGCGCAACGATGCGCCAAGGCTGATTTGATGTGGGTAGATTCATAACGGCGACTGCCTAACGCCTTCGCGAACCATGATCAATGGCCATAAAAATACTTTTTGAAAACAAGCCATTATGCGGTTGCGATCAATTGATGGGATTGGCGGGAATGGCGCCGTTTTATCCACCGCGGCGCAAAGTTGCAGATACTTGCGGTTTGTACACCAGACAGGCAGTTCCATGAAATCTCCTGAAACCATCAATGCAATCGTAAAAATCGCCGATGAATTCGATCTTGAACCGGTGGCGCTGCTGGCAATTTGTCATGTGGAAAGTGGCGGCAAGGTTTTTGCCCGTGTTGGCGGGCGTCTGGAACCGCTGATCCGCTTTGAAGGGCATTATTTTGACCGGCGGCTTTCGGCCGGCAAACGGAAAAAAGCCAGGGCCGGAAAGCTGGCGTCACCACGCGCCGGCGCCATTGCCAATCCACGAACCCAGGCCGCCCGGTGGGCGCTTTTGCGCCGCGCGGAGGAGATCGACCGGCAGGCGGCGCGGGAATCGGTTTCCTGGGGGCTCGGTCAGGTGATGGGCGCGCATTGGGCCTGGCTTGGCTATGGTTCCGTTGACAAACTGGTTGGCGAAGCGCGTGCCGGCGCCGGAGGCCAGGTCCGGCTGATGGTTCGCTACATTGTCAAGGCGGGACTTGCGCCCGCGATCGCAGCCCACGACTGGGCGGCGTTTGCGCGTGGTTATAATGGCCCGGGATACAAGAAATTCCGCTATGACAAAAAAATCGCCTCCGCCTACCGTCGCTATCGGAAACTGGATCTGACAGGCCCCAGCGATGGCAGCGAAATGCCGGAGACATTGCGCCCGGGAACAAAGGGACAAGCAGTTGCAGATCTGCAGCAAAAGCTGTGTGCCCTTGGTTATCCGCTCAATATCGATGGCGATTTCGGACCAGCGACACGTGATGCTGTCAGGCGTTTTCAGCGCGGCAACAACCTCCCGGCAAGTGGTGTGGCTGACCGGCAAACGCTTACAGCGATAGACAAGGCCATGCCGCTGTCAAACAGTGGTTCGACCATGCTCGGCTGGCTGAGCCGGATTTTTCAAACCTTGTTTGGAAGGTAGCCCCCATGTCTTGGATAGACATGGATAGCTCTGACTGATAGTTCGCGAGGGCTGAAATTGGATGCGGTGGTATCATGTCCCAAAAAACCGATGCTTTGCTGGCCGTCCTTGAGGGTCAGCCGGTCATACCGGTTCTTAAAATCGACACGCTTTCAGATGCAGTGCCGCTTGCCCGGGCGCTTGTTGCCGGCGGTCTGCCGGCGATCGAAATCACCCTTAGAACGCCTGACGCGATGGATGCGATAAGGCTTGTCGCCGATGAGGTGGAAGGGGCGATCGTCGGGGCAGGTACAATCTTGCGGCCGCGGCAATTTGATAAAGCCGCCGAAGCGGGGGCGAAATTCATCGTCAGCCCCGGCACGACGCAGGAACTTTTGGACGTGGCCCGCTCAAGTGAAGTTCCATTGCTGCCGGGCGCGGTTACGCCAAGCGAGATCATGTCGATCAGCGAAGAAGGCTATTCGGTGTTGAAGTTCTTTCCGGCTGAACAGGCAGGTGGCGCCGGCTTTCTAGGCGCGTTGGCATCACCTCTTGCCGGCGTCAGATTTTGCCCGACCGGCGGCATCACCGCCGCCAACGCAAATGACTATCTAAGTTTGCCCAATGTCATATGCGTCGGCGGTTCCTGGGTCGCGCCCGCTGAGCTGGTAAAAGCTGGCGATTGGGCAAAAATCGAAGCGCTGGCGGCAGAAGCCAAGAGCCTGGCGTCATTGTAACGGCCTGGAAAAGGCCATTGCTGTAATTAAGCCAGAGGAATGATCCCGCGACCGCCACCAAAGAGCAGGATCAGCGATATCAGGCGATAAACCTGAAATTCCCGATTGAAGTGATTTCAAGGGTATTGAGGCGACTTCGTTGCCGAACATATCTTAGGGAACTTTTTGGTGAATCGCATGAGCACAAACGGCAGCTACGCGGACAAAACTGCCGCTTGACACCCCTACCGCCGTATTGAAAATCAGAGCATGACGAAGATCGACCACATGAACTTGGAACAACTGGAAGAAGATTTTTGGCCGGAGCCTGAGTACCAATCACACCTCGTTACAACATGTCATAGGCTAAGAAAAAAGAGGCTTCGTGATTTCACTACGGAAGATATTCGAATAATGATTGGTCAGGATATTGGTTCAAAATACCTCCTACCCAAAGCTATTGACATTTTGAGAGAAAATCCGTTTGCGACGGGCGACCTTTATGAAGGTGACCTTCTTCTATCTATAGCCAGATTGCCAGCAAGTAGCCTGCCGGCTGACGGGCAGAATAAGGAGGCTTTAGTTAACGCTTGCCACGCTATGTTGAGTTCAACTTCGTTGGAGCTTTCCAAGGAGCAACGAGCCGCGGTCGAATGTCTGTTGGGCAGATTTTGACATTACTTGACCCGGTAGAAAAGGGCTCAAAGCAGCCATTTAGCCACAACTTATGAATTATGCACCACGCTCCAAAACCCAAGAATTCTCGGCTGTAGAAGTGGTGTGTATCTGCGAAGCAATTATTCGTGAGCCTGATAACGCAACCTCATGAAAATCGGACGCGCCCTAGAAGACTTGAATTTAGATCCCACGAAATAATCAGAATTACTACAAAATAAAATATTTAAAAAATCAAGAGACATCAAAATAGTAATTGAATATTACATTCAGCAACAATATAGTGAGGAAAAATAAAAACAAAATATAAGTGATTATTTTGATTTCTGCGGGCAACAACAAAAGGCAAGGAGATTGTTATGCCCGACGAACATCTAAATTCAGAAGACGTAAAAACCGGTTTTGTGAAAATTGGTGCTGAACTGCGCAAGGTTGAATATTCCATTGTCGATGGACTGGCGCTGTTTGAAGGCGACATCGTTTTGGGAACGGCAGAAGAGCTTGCCGCGACCGCCGATGAAAGTGGCAAAGCCGCGATTGCTGCCGACGCACCCGGTGCAATCGTTGCCGATGCGGTCATCACCGGTCCCAATGTGCGCTGGCCGAACAACACAATCCCCTACACAATCGACCCGGCGCTGCCCAACCAGTCCCGCGTCACCCAAGCCATTGCCCACTGGGAAAGCCGCACGTCGATACAGTTTGTCGAACGGACAACCCAAGCTGACTATGTAACATTCCGCCCCGGTAGTGGATGTTCTTCTGCCGTCGGCCGGCGCGGAGGCCAGCAGTTCATAAACCTTGCTGGCGGGTGTTCGCTCGGCAACACCATTCATGAAATCGGACACACGGTCGGATTATGGCACACGCAAAGCCGTGAAGACCGCAATTCCTACGTCACCATCAATTTCGACAACATAAAACCGAGCGCCATCCACAATTTCAATCAGCACATTTCAAACGGCACCGATATCGGCCCTTATGATTACTGGTCGATCATGCATTACGGCCGGTTCTTCTTTTCAAAAAACGGCCAGCCAACCATCGTAACCACCGGCGGTCAGCCGATCGGCCAGCGAAACGGGCTCAGCGCCGGTGATGTTACCGCTGTCCGCGCTGCCTATGACCTGTCGCCGGCATTCGACAAATGGGCAAGCCTCGGCGGTTCGGTTCGCCAGCTCGTCGCCGGCTGCAATGCCGATGGCCGCATAGAGCTGTTCGGGATCGGGACCGACAACGCCCTTTGGCACATCTGGCAGACGGCGCCCAACAATGGCTGGAGCGACTGGGCTTCGCTTGGCGGCTCGGATCTGACCAAGCTGGCGGTCACCAACAATCAGGACGGCCGTATCGAGGTATTTGCCCGCGGTGCCAACAACGAGCTCCACCATATCTGGCAGACGGCGCCCAATAATGGCTGGGGCAGTTGGGGAAACCTGGGCGGTTCGGTCGAGGAACTCACAGTCGGCAGAAATCAGGACGGACGCATCGAGGTATTCACCCGCGGCACGGACGGCAAACTGAACCATATCTGGCAGACGGCACCAAATAATGGCTGGAGCGGGTGGTCAACGCTAGACGGCAATGTCAAAGAACTTGCAGTCGTCAACAATGCCGACGGCCGCCTGGAAGTTTTCGCCATCGGCCGCGACAATGCCTTGTGGCATATCTGGCAGACAGCGCCAAACAATGGTTGGAGCGGATGGGCTTCGCTTGGCGGTTCTGACCTCAAGCACATCTCGGCCATCGCCAACAAAGATGGCCGCATCGAGGTATTTGCCCGCGGTGAAGGCGATGCCTTGCGGCATATCTGGCAGACTGCGCCAAACAACGGCTGGAGCGGATGGGGCAATCTCGGCGGCCGGATTCTAAGCTGCCACGCAGCCAAAAACCAAGACGGAAGAATTGAAGTCTTCGCCATCGGTCTTGATGCGGGTGTGTGGCATATCTGGCAGACTGCGCCCAATAATGGCTGGAGCGGATGGGCCGGAATGGGCGGAGAATTCTCCGAATTCACCGTTGCCAACAATCAGGACGGTAGGTTGGAGGTCTTCTGCCGTGGCAGCGAAACGACCAATCAGCGCGACGACCAGGTTTGGCATCGCTGGCAAACCGCACCCAATAATGGCTGGTCCGGATAGACCTTCAAGCCCCGGTCCGGGCCTGCTTGGCCGATCAAAGCACCGCCTGCCTGCCAGGCGGTGCCAAATCCGTCCAACAAGCCACAATTTCCCCCGGTTCGCCGGCTATCATCCACGGACTTTTCTGCAGGACCGGGAGCTACTTTGTGGAAGCGGCGATCATATTCGGTTTCATTTCATTTGCTAAACCTCCAGACGGCCTGTCTGGTGCCGGAATTCATGTGCATCTGCTCGATACCACCTATGCGGACGCACCATCGGTCAAGCTTGCACAGCAGGATATGCATGGCGATCAGGTGATGATGACAAAGCGTGGCATCGGCTACCGGCTACCCGAGGTTCATCTGAGTAATCACCGGCAATACGAAGTCTGGGTCCATGTCGATATGGATTTAAGCGGCGATATCACCGCCGGCGATTACCTCTCCACTCAAGCTCATATCCTGCCCGCCATATCCGGCAAAATCCAGGTTCCGATAAGGGTTGAGCGCATCTGACGCCGGGCAGGCCGGTTCATGACAACTGCAGCGCATCCGGTTTGGGCGGGACTTAGAGCATTTTTCACTCAAACGGAGTCATAGAAGCGAAAAATGCTCCAAGTCCCGCACGTGTCTACCAGGCCCATTTTGATCGCTGTCTCAGTTCTCGTGCTTTTAAACTGATTATCCGATATCCGCCGCGCAAGCGTTTTCGCAGACCAAATAGGCCACAAGAATAGCTTTCGTTAAATGGGCGCCCGCGCCCGCTCTTATCCATGCGATAAATCGACTTATTTATTCCATCAAATCAACTGGTTACCGGTTGTTGATTATTGGTTAAGGTTAAGCTGCAAACCTGTTTGACTTTAAGGCTTGAAAAGCACTTTTTAAGCCTATCTGCTCACAGGGAGTAATGGGTTTCATGCAAGGGAATCCCAATTGTGTCGCCGATCTGGCAGCTATTGCCCGGCGTTTTCCGAACCACACGGCATTGTCGGTCGGCAAGACTGAGATAAACTACGGCGAGTTTGCGGACCATGTTTCACGGCTGGCCGCGAAGCTTCATCCGTTATTGAAGTCCCGCCGTATCGGCATTCTGGGATCGCGCAGCATTCCGGCATATGTCGGTCTTGCCGCTGCAGCCTGGTCTGGCGCCGCCTATGTGCCGCTAAACCTCAAATGGCCTGTCGAACGCCTGATCCGCCTGATGGGCGAATTGGAACTCGACGCACTTGTCGTCGACCGCAATGGTGAGAAACTGCTGACCGATGAGGTCCGCGAACATGCGCCTGAGGCAATCTTCCTGGCGGATGATCTGGAACGGATCGCCGACGACGACGAAGCCATTGAAGCGCCGGTTGGGCGGAGCGAGACCGACACCGCCTACATTGTCTTTACTTCCGGCACCACCGGTGAACCGAAGGGTGTGATTGTTTCATGCGGCTCGTTGAGGCGCTATCTCGACAATACTGAAACCTGGACCGCGCTCACGGAAAATGACCGGATAGCCGAAGCCCATGACATCACATTCGATCTGAGTGTCCACAATATGTTCCTGGCCTGGCGGGCGGGATCGTCGCTTCACCTGATGTCGCAGCTCGACATGATGGCGCCGCAGGCTTTCATCCGCAGTCGTGAAATCACCTGTTGGATGTCGGTACCGACCATTGTCAACAATATGCGCCGTAACCGCGTGCTGAAGCCAGGCGTGTTTCCGTCGTTGCGCCTGTCGATCTTCTGCGGCGAACCACTGGCGATCACAACCGTCAGCGACTGGGCGACGGCTGCACCGAACTCGGTGATCGAGAACATCTATGGGCCGACAGAGTGCACGGTCGTTTGCATGCGCCAGCGCTATAGTGAGCCGCCGCTCGTCACGCCGGAGCGTCAGATATTATCGATCGGTGACGCTTATGACGGTTTCGATATCGCCATTTGCGATCCGCATGGCAATCATCTTGCCGACGAGATGGTCGGCGAAATCGCAATTTCCAGCGATCAGCTTTCCGACGGCTATTTCAATCGGCCGGAGCAGACGGCTGAGAAATTCCAAATCGTCGACGGCAAGCGCTGGTATTTCACCGGCGATCTCGGATACCGCGACCGCCGCGGCTGCTTTCACCACATGGGCCGGGTCGACAACCAGATCAAACTGAAGGGTAACCGCGTCGAGCTTGAGGAAGTAGATATGCATCTTCGCCGCGCCTGCCAGACCGACATGGCTGCAACAATCGCCTGGCCGGTGATCGAGGGCAGCGTTCAGGGGCTGGTCGGCTTTTCCACCAACACTGCGGTGACCGAAAAGGAAGTCCGCGCGGCCATGGCGCGGTCCATTCCCGAATATATGGTTCCGGCGCGGATCATCATCCGCGAAAACCTGCCGCGTAACGCCAACGACAAGATCGATCGCAATGCGCTTGTCTCCGAACTGGACCGCGAGACCGCGCGTCAGGTCGACACACCGGCACTGGCGCCCGAACTGAGTGGCGTGAAGGCAAAAGCGACCGCATGAGCAGTGTCGACACATTTGCCGGCACAAGGCCGTCCCGCCTTCTGGAATGGCGGCATGCATGGCTGACGATCGACACAAACGAGCGGGCAGTCGCATGGGTCAAGACCCGTGTGGGAAGCCTCGTTCTCAGCGCCGCGTTTGTCGTGGTACTGGCCGCCGGTTTGCAGCTTTCAATGCCTGCACTGGCACTGGTCGCTGCGACCGTGTTTGCCATGGTGCTTCTGCCTGCACACGGGCTGTCAATCCTGATGGGTTCATCTCTGTTCTACTTCGTCATACGGCCGTTCCGCATCGATGGCTGGGCCGAGTTGGTCAAGGCCAAGGCAGCGACGTTTCCGTTGGGCGGTGCGTTCGGATTGCAGGTGATGGCCGCGCTGACCGTGCTGGTGCTCTCCGCTGCATTCCTGTTCTGGCAAAAGCGATTTTCCGATACGACCGCCGCCAAAAGGCCGGTGCTGACGCTTATGCTGCTCTGGTTCGGCCTGTTGCTGGCAGCTTTGTTGTCGGTACCTGGCTCACTCGTGCATTCGGTCCTGTGGCCGGTTGTCGGGGTTTCCGTGTCATCGCTTTGGATCCTCGCCTATTCGGCGGCCGACGCGCGCGGCAAGGATCAGACATCAACGCTATACCGTAGCGGGTTCCTGCGCCCGTTCTGGGGCGGCAGTGCGACACCAATCGGCAAAAGTTTTGGTTTTCTCAACCGGTTTGCCGCCAAGGATGAAGCCGATCTGGCTGCCACCCGTCTGAAGGCACTGAAATTGGCGGTCTGGGCGTTGATCCTTACGGCCATTTTGAAGCTGAGCGAGTACCTTGCCTACGGCGTGTTTGGCCTTGCCGATCTTCAAACGGCGATACTGGCCCATGCCGGTGGGCAGTCACATGGAACAGCTGTCAATTGGACGAGTGTTCTGGTCAATTATTTCATTGATCTGCTGATCATCTCGATCTGGGGGCATTTCATCGTCGCGATCGTGCGCATGGCGGGTTACCGGATCCCGCGCAACACCGTCAATCCGCTGGCCTCGCGCACGCTGGCCGAATTCTGGAACCGCTATTTCTACTACTTTAAGGAAATGCTGGTCGACTTCTTCTTCTATCCCGCATTCCGACGCTATTTCAAAAGCAACACAAAGCTGCGTGTGGCGTTTGCAACACTGTGTGCGGCAGGCTTCGGCAACTTTCTCTACCATTTCATGCGCGAGACATATGTGTTTGCCGACGGTGCGATTTTTGACAAGCTCTGGATATTCCAGTCGGCGGTCTTCTATTCGCTGGCGCTTGCAGCTGGACTGATCATATCCCAGTGGCGCGGCAAGAAGGTGAAGCCGGAGGACGGTTTCTTCGCTTACCAAGTCTGGCCGCGTATCAATGTGATCGCGTTTTTCTGCTTTCTTAAGATCTTCGATGATATTTCTGGCGAAGGCACGTTCCCAGAACGCGCCGCCTTTTTTACCGGTCTGTTTGGAGTTTAGATCTTGAGCCAGTCTATACGTTCATTTGTCGAAACGCTGTTGTCAGAGCGCGGCAGGCCGACCGACTTTACCAACAGTGACGCGCTGTTCACCAGCGGCCTGCTCGATTCCATGGCCGCGACCGAATTGATGATCTTTCTGGAATCCGAACACGGTTTCGATCTGTCGAACCCGGATTTCGATATCGCACGGCTCGACACGATCGACGATCTTGAAGGGCTTCTAAACGAGACGGTCTGACTAGAGCGTGACTCAACGATTGGCCAGCATGAACTGCCCGATGCAATCGATCACCATGTCCTGATCATCTTCACTGAGATAGGGATGCATCGGCAGGCACAGGATTTTCGCCGGTAAATCATCTGTAACCGGCAGCCCGTCAGGCGCGACCGGATACATCTTGTAAGCCTCCTGCCGATGCAGTGGCTTGGGATAATAGATGGCCGATGGGATATTGTTATCCTGCAGATGGGATTTCAGCCCGTCGCGGTTGGGCAACTCGATCGCATATTGCGCAAACGCTGACCGCTTGCCGTTGGCAATCTCCGGCACTTTCACCAGATCGGCAAGGCCATTATTGTATCGCGCCGCCACCTGCTGCCGCGCCTCCATTTCGTCTTCCAGTATCGCGAGTTTTTCGATCAGGATCGCCGCCTGGATCGTATCAAGCCGCGAATTGATACCCACCCGGACATTGTCATATTGGCCATCGCCCTTGCCGTGAAAATTGAGCGAGCGCAACAATTCCGCCATCCCGTCATCATTGGTGAACATCGCTCCGCCATCGCCGTAGCATCCGAGCGGCTTGGCTGGATAAAAGCTGGTCGACGCGACCGAGCCAAATCCGCCGCACATTTTACCATCGGCTGAACCGCCGATTGATTGCGCGGCATCTTCGATCACCATCAGCCCTTCGCGTTTGGCTATTTCGTCAATCGCGTCGTAATCGGCTGCAAGGCCGAACAGATCGACGGGAATGATCGCCCTGGCGCAGAGCCTGCCCTCGGCCTTCACCGCAGCTATGGCGGCCTCCAGGCTGGCGGGATCCATATTGTAGGTTTCGGGCTCAACA
Source organism: Rhizobiaceae bacterium (assembly GCA_963669455.1). GTDB lineage: Bacteria > Pseudomonadota > Alphaproteobacteria > Rhizobiales > Rhizobiaceae > JAWKWH01. Next base: position 1,164,980 of record OY770026.1, on the reverse strand, counting down.
TCAACGAACACCGGCTCTGCCCGTCTAAGCGCGACAACCTCTGCGGTCGCAGCAAAGGTGAAACTTGGACAGAACACGGCATCGCCGGGCCCGATATCGGCTGCCATCAACGGCAGCATCAGCGCATCAGTGCCGTTGGCACAGCCAATGACGTGCTTGACACCAACATAGCCGGCAAGACGGTTTTCGAATTCCGTCACCTGCGGCCCGAGTATGTAGCGGCCAGAACCGATCACTTCATTGATAGCCGCCGTAATCCGGCCGTCGATACGCTTGCGCTGCGCGGCAAGATCGATGAATTGCATGTTTTGTGCCCTGTTTTTCCAGCCAGCCCATCCGGCGGCCCGTCATTACCCGCCGGTTCAATAGGATGATCTACGCCAAAGTACCAGCGAGGTGGCTTCAAACCAAAATGCAAAATGTAACATCAGGTGAGCGTTGTCAGACAACCTTGCCGTCGTGCTTGACGGTGCCGGCGGTGAGTATGCGCAACACCCCGATAGCCTCGTCACCGCCGGTTCGCGGCTGGTCGCGCGTCTCGATACAGTGCACAAAATGCTCTAATTCGCGCGTCAGCGGCATTCCCTGCTTGATCGCCACATAGGATGGCTCATTGGTCGTAAATGCCCACTGGCCGCTATCCTGCCACACCGCATGCCGGTAGACGGCCAGTTTGCGCTCCCAGGCCTCAACATCGTCAAACACCGCCATCGCCTTGGTGCCGACAACGGTCAGCCGCCTTTCGCGATAGGGGTTCAGCCGGGACGTGAACAGATGGCTGCGAATACCGCCCTCAAACAGCATATGCAGATGGGCAAAATCGCTCAGATTGTCGAGCAGCGCCGCCCCCTCGCCGCGCACCTTCACCGGCGCCGAGCCGGTGATCGCCAAAATCATTGACAGATCATGCGGCGCCAGGTCCCAAAGCGCATCGTTTTCGGTGTGGAATTTGCCAAGCCCTAGCCGGTGCGAGTGGATATATTTCACCTCACCCAACTCACCTTCGGCGATCAGCTGTTCCAGCATTTCGAATGCGGGATGAAACCGCAGCACATGCCCGACCATCAAGATGCGATCATTGTCCCTGGCAGCTGCGACCGACGCTTCGGCTTCCTTCACCGTCAGTGCAATAGGTTTTTCAACCAGCACGTCTTTTCCCGCCTTAACCGCGCCAATGGCATAATCGGCGTGAAACTGTGGCGGCAACGCCATGACGATGGCATCGATGTCGTCGCGGGTAAAAAGTTCATCGGGCGCAATCGCCAGACAATCCTGTTCGGACGCAAACCCTTCCGCACGCGCTGCATTGGCATCGGACACAGCATGAAGCGCGCCGAGAGATTTCAGGGTGCGGATGTGATTGCTGCCCCAATAGCCACATCCAAGAACTGCAATACGCGGCACCTTATATCCTTGCCAAGAAATTGTTTGCCGCGACACTTATCGGGGCTGCCCGGCGAACTCAACCCCGCGGGACAACACAACTGTGCGCATCGGCACATCAAAACGTGTCCGGCACACACTGTCTGAAAACGATCCGGCTTCTATAAAGTACATCCGCTTTGCCCATCAGCCAGCGCGGACGTCGCGGCGGGCATCGGATTGCGCTTGACAGTTTGCGGCAGCGCGCACTATATCCCGCGCGTCAATCGGGACAATTTTTCGCCCCGAAACCATGTTGACCGTCACGCGATTTTCCAGGCTGGAAACTTTCAGCGAAAGCATGATGCGTGGCCAAAAAAACAACGCTCTGGTATGGCGGGGTAGCTCAGGTGGTTAGAGCAGCGGAATCATAATCCGCGTGTCGGGGGTTCAAGTCCCTCTCCCGCTACCAAGATCGTCTTATCCCCATCCGAATTTCCTGTTTTACACTTTGACTTGCTTCGCGCAGCAAAGGAACCGGATATGGATTTGGATACTACCACCCTTGCATATCGTCATGCATTTGAAGCGTATATGCGAAAGGGTACACCGATTGGCTTGACGCTGAAACAGGCTCGCCCAACAACCCATTACATTTGGCGCACACGCAGTGATGGCAAAGTGAGGCCAAGCCATGCCGCCAATCATGGCAAGATATTTGCGTGGGATAGTCCACCGCCAACTGGCCACCCCGGCGAAGATTATGGATGCCGCTGCACGGCAGAGCCGTATACTCCAAAAACAAATGAGCGAATTAATATTACATTGTCCGGCATATCAGATGCGGGCTCGCGCTGGAGCAGCCGGGACTTTGTTCACCATTATTTCAATGGCAGAGGGCGCGGCGTAACGGTGAGACAAACCGGGCATCTAAGTTCCATTGTAGCGAAATATCGCCAGATAGTTATTGATAATCCAGCGCGCCTACCAAAACAGATTGCGCTTAAGGCACGAGAAAAGAAAAATGGCTCATTTTCAGACAACTTTTATGAGACATATAAGATGACCGACGTTGTCTTCAGTATTGGCAATACGACAATTGGAGGTGCGTTTTCCGGTAACAGCTCTGAGAAAAATGGAATATTGTCGATTTCTGGAAAGATTGGCTTTTATCTCACAGACGAATTTGCAGATCCGCTGGATATTGGTGTGGAAGTTATCGATCCTGGTAGAACCATTTACGAAAACATCCACCGTCCCCTTGAGGATCGGATCCGCCAACGGATAAATCGGAGTATTTTCGATCAAATCAGATCAAATAAGCAGGATAGACTCGGTATTCACACCGGTGACCCATATCCAATCACCGACGACTGGTCAGGACGGTTTGAAGGGCAAATTTATGCGGATGCATCTGAAAGTTCCTTTGGCTGACGGGTGGTTGTGAGTGAATGTGAGCAATGACAGCAAAAAGACTTCTGCTATCGGCACTCCAGCTCTGTTGGGTATCCTGCTGCTGATCCTCGCCATTGTCGGCGCTTGGCCGTTCATTGCCTACAACAAGGAATTCCGCCGTTGTGTTCAGCTCAAAAACGGGCTGAACCTTGGCTACAATGCTGTGTTTGATCTGAGAGAGCCCTATTGGCTACCGGAAGAGGTCCCCAAATTTCCAGATGGAACACCTCTCGTTGAAGGTGATGTCTGGCCGATTTATGTCACGGATAGCACACTATATGGCATTGCGCTGAGCGAAACGGGCAGTGAGGATTTCGAGTTTGCTTGGCGCGCTGATACAGGATTGGTCCTAAAAAATGAAAACCAGCAAAAATATGAAAAGCTTGTTTCAGAAGCTGGCGATACCAATCCGGGGATAAATATTGGCCTGATTGGGTCAGGATGGCTTTTGAAAGAACTCATGAAACGTCCTGAATATGCCGATCAGTGGTGCGCAACAAGGTTCATCACGTGGTAGTGGGCATAACCGGGCGAAACTCACATAGTGCGATTTGTGGCCTCACTGGCTTTGGCCGCGCCACCATCGGTGGCACTGCGGTGGATTTGAGATTTTGCGGCAATCGCTTTGAGACAAAATAATCTTCAGGGCGTTTTGCTGTAACTGGAACCGCGACAACGCCTGTATCCGCCGGAAACTGTTGAAGCATTTTTCGCGCGTATGATTCTGTTTGAGCGAAAATACCCTCGCCGAATCTCCAAATGAAAACACTCCAAAAAAACCTCTTGAACCTCTAGTTGCTAGAGGAATTATATTGGTGCTTAGGTGCTATTGGCAAGGGTTCCAAGATGACAGAATCTGCGTTTGAGAAAGGCGAAAATGATCTGCAAGCTGACAGCTGTGGCTGTTCGGGCAATCCTGTTTTTGATGGCGTTGATCCAAACTACAAACGGGTGTTGTGGCTGGTCATTGCGATTAACGCTGTGATGTTCGTGATTGAGTTATCAGCGGGCAAGCTCGCGGGTTCTCAAGCCCTTCAAGCCGATGCATTGGATTTTCTTGGAGATGCGATGACCTATGGCGTTAGCCTGGCAGTAATCGGGATGAGCCTTAAAGTGCGCGCTACAGCAGCGATCTTCAAAGGCATCAGCCTGTTGGCAATGGGGTTATGGGTGTCTGGATCAACCATCTATCAGATATTCATTCTCGGCGTACCAAAGGCTGAGATCATGGGTGTCATCGGCTTCCTTGCCTTGGCGGCAAATGTGGCGAGTGTCCTGGTGCTCATGCGTTACAAAGATGGCGATGCAAATGTTCGCTCAGTGTGGCTTTGCTCGAGAAATGATGCGCTAGGCAATATCGCGGTGATGATTGCGAGTGTGGCCGTATGGTTTACTGCGGCCGCATGGCCCGACCTTGTTGTCGCTACCATAATGGCAGGTCTGTTTTTGAGATCCGCTCAGCTCATCCTTGTCCAGGCTTGGCAGGAGTACAAATACTCCAACCGTCATCTTTGACACGGTCGGCTAACTGCCGTAACCGCTTTGCTGGAATGAGGGAGAGGTCGGATGGCGGGTGTTGTTATTGTTGGCGCAGGACACGGCGGGTCTCAATGCGCAGCCAGTTTGCGCGAGGCCGGTTATGACGGTCCGGTGATGCTGATCAGCGATGAAACCACGACGCCCTATCACAAACCGCCGCTTTCAAAAGCCTTTTTGAAGGACCCGCAAACCAACGCGCAGGTTTTGCGTGCACAAAGTTACTATTCCGACCACGATATCGAGTTTCGCCCTGGTTGCCAGGTGGAAGCGATCAACCGCGCGGACAAGAAAATCACCTGCGCCGGCGCTACCTCCGTTAGCTACGATCACCTTGTGCTGGCCACGGGCACCAGACCGCGCATGCCATCAATACCGGGGGTAGAACTGCCGGGCGTCCATGTGCTTCGCACGCTTGATGACGCCACCGGTTTGCGCAACGCCATGGCCGACGCACGAAATGTCGTGGTCATTGGCGGTGGCTTTATTGGCATGGAGGCCGCTTTCACCTTCGCCGGATTCGGTAAATCGGTTACCGTCGTCGAGGCCGCCCCCCGCATTCTCGGCCGCGCTGTCGCGCCGGCCATATCGGATCATGTTCACGCCCGCGCCGAGGCTGCCGGCATCCGTATTTTGACCGATACCCTGCCGGAGGCCATTGGCGGCGATGGCCGGGTTGAAGCCGTTGCGCTGGCCGGCGACCAAACGCTTGAAGCCGACCTTGTCATCATTGGTATCGGTGTCATCCCCAATGTCGAACTGGCGGAAAGTGCCGATCTGGCCTGCGACAATGGCATCACGGTTGATGGGCAAATGCGCACGTCAGACCCCGCTATACTGGCGATCGGTGATTGCTGCTCCTTCCACCAATGGCACGCGGATCGCCGCTTGCGGCTGGAATCGGTACAAAACGCCACCGACCAGGCCAGACATACCGCCAAGACAATTCTCGGCAATGACAGTGATTATAAAAATGTGCCCTGGTTCTGGTCCGACCAGGGCGATATGAAACTGCAAATGGTCGGCCTGTCATTTGATCCGGATCGCCACCTCATCTCCGGCAATCCGGCGGAAAACGCCTTTGCCGTCTATCATTTTTCAAAAACCCGCCTGATCGCCATCGACACGGTCAACCGTCCAGCCGACCACATGCTTGGCCGCAAATTCATCGAGGCAGGCTTTACGCCATCGGATGACGATATTCTTCAAGGCCCGGCGAGATTGAAGCAGCTTTTCAAGGACCTGCCACGGGGCTGACCGGCGACTTTAAACAGTCTGCTTGCCGCCGCATCTATCCGCGGCCCACATAGGGCATGTTGGTGGCCATAACCGTGGTGAACAGCACATTGGCGTCAAGCGGAAGACCAGCCATGTGCAGCACGGTATCGGCGACATGGCCGACATCCATCGTTGCCTCGGCGGCAATTTCGCCATTGGCCTGCGGGACACCTTTGGTCATCGGCACAGCCATCTCGGTCAATGCATTGCCGATATCGATCTGCCCGCAAGCAATATTGTAGGCCCTGCCATCAAGCGCCAGCGTCTTGGTAAGACCGGTAATCGCATGTTTGGATGCGGTATAGGGCACCGAGCCGGGCCGCGGCGCATAAGCAGAAACCGACCCGTTATTGATGATGCGGCCACCTTGCGGCACCTGCTGGCGCATCGCGCGAAATGCGGCCCGTGCGCACAGGAAAGAGCCCGTAAGATTGACTTCGATAATCTGCCGCCAAACATCGACGGGGATCTCGTCGATCATCGTCTTTGGATAGCCAGCACCGGCATTGTTGAACAAAAGATCAACGCGTCCGCAACGCTCAAGCGTTTCGTCGAACAGCCGGTCGACTGCCGCCTCGTCTGTCACGTCACAGGCGATTGCAAGGCCGCTGCCCGGACCATTGACCGCCGCAACAGCCTCCTCCAGCACCGTCTGCCGCCGCCCGGTGAAGACCACCTGCCAGCCATCGCCGGTCAATGCGGTCGCGACCGCCTTGCCGATCCCCGTACCGGCACCGGTAACGATTGCTGTCTTGCTGTCGGACATGGCATTTCCCCCGATACGCTCTAGGGGCGGTAGATAAGATACGTCAGGAGAAATAAAAAGGGGCGGCTACAGGAGAGCCGCCCGAACCAACCGGTCTCGGGAGGAGGAAAGACCGGCTTGATTAATACCAAAATGAAACACATTTATTAAAGAAGGGTTAAGGACGCGTAAGTTGCCCTGCCTTGGTAACCATCGCCCGGCGCTCGACGGAAACTGCTTTTAGCAATCCTATGACTTCCTGACCCGGACCGAGCGCCAGTTCGCTTGCGGATTTCCGCGCTATGCGCGAGCGGATGATCTGGCTGCCTATCCGCAGCGACAGTTCTGCAAACGCACTGTCATCCGTTACCATTTCCTCCACCACACAGCGAAGCCGGTTTCTAATCGACAGGTTTTGCGGAATGCTGCTGGCAATCGACACATCGCGCGCCCGGATCATCAGTCTCACCGGCTGGCCGACCTCAAAGCCTGTCCCTGCCAACTCGATTGTCTGGCCATCGACATCGACCGATAAAAGCCCCCAATCCGCATCGACCGCCGAGACCAGGCCATCCACCACCACGCCGGCTTTTTGACGTCCGAGCGCCGGGCCAAGATCAAGACGGGCAAACATCTCCGCCGTTTCACCAAAGGAGGTCGCGTCACCCTTGGACATCACCACCAGCGTATCCGTCAGCCGCGCCATTTCATCGACCTCATGGCTGACATAAACGATCGGGATTTTCGTTTCCTGCTTGATCGCCTCCAGATAGGGCAAAATATGCGCGCGGCGCATATGATCGAGCGAGGAAAGCGGCTCGTCCATAAGCAGGATAGCCGGATCCGACAACAGCGCCCGCCCGATGGCAACACGCTGCCTCTCCCCGCCCGACAGCGTGTCCGGCCAGCGATCAAGCAGATCGTGGAGCCCAAGTAGATCGACGACCTCGGAGAATGGCCGGCTCATCTGCCGCCGTCCGGCCCAGCTTGCGTAACTGAGATTCCGGCGCACCGTCAGATGCGGAAACAGCCGCCCGTCCTGAAATACAAACCCGCTGCGCCGACGCGCCGGCGGCAGATCGGTACCCGTTTCACGGTCAAAACAAACCTGCCCGTCGATCACGATACGTCCCGAGCTTGGGCGGCGCATCCCGGCGATCATCTTCAAGACGGTTGTCTTGCCGGCACCTGAATGTCCGAACAGCCCGGTAATGCCGGCATCGGATTCAAACCTGGCGCAAATGGGGAAACCGGACCCCGCTTTGCCGGCAATATCGACGATCAGCCTGCTCATGATGCGCCTCTGCGGCCAATACGCCGCCCGAGCCACTCCGATAAAATGACGGCGCTGATCGCGATGACAATCGAGGCGATAATCAGTTTCAGCGCTTCGGCGTCACCCGTTGGGCTTTGCAGCAGCGAATAGACCGCCAGCGACAGGGTTTGCGTTTCGCCTGGAATATTGGAGACAAAGGTGATTGTCGCGCCGAACTCCCCAAGTGCCTTGGCAAAACCGAGCATCATCCCAGCCAAAATCCCTGGCATTACAAGCGGCAGCACTACGGTCATAAAGCGCATCAGGCGCGATGCGCCAAGCGTTGCGGCGGCTTCCTCCAATCCGGGATCAACCGCCTCGATGGACAGACGTAAGGGCCGCACCAGCAATGGAAACGCCATCACGCCGGCGGCAAGGGCCGCACCGGTCCAGCGAAAGGCAAACACGATGCCGAACCACTCGTAAAGCCATTGGCCGATCGCACCCTTGCTGCCAAACAGCAACAGCAGGGCGTAACCGGTAACCACCGGCGGCACCACCAGCGGTAGGGTCACGGCGGCCTGCAAAAGCGACTTGCCCCGAAAATCATACCTTGCCAGCAGCCAGGCGATTGCAAACGCAACCGGCAGCGAAACCACCGTCGCCGCAAAGGCAACCTTCGCCGAAAGCGCAATGATGGATAGGGCGGCTTCGCTCATTGGGTCATCGGCGCTCCAAAATCGTATTTCTCAAAAAATGCCTGACCTTGATCGCCTGTCAAAAACTCCAAAAACCCCTGCGCGCGCTCATCGGTGCCGATCACCGGTGCAGCAACGTAACGGATCGGTGGATGGCTGTCGCCGGGAAATTCAAACGCCACGACCAGTTCCGGCGCGATTGCAAGATCCGAAAAATAGACAATCGCCGCGGTAACTTCGCCCCGGCGCAAAAACTCAAGCGCCACGCGGACATTTTCCGTATAGATCGCATGCGGCTCGACGAGATCCAGAATGTTCAGGTTATTAAGGGCGGCGGCGGCGTACCGGCCGGCCGGGACATGGCGCGGATCGGCCATTGAAAACTTGCCCGATGTCAGCATCGCATCCAGGTTTGCTGGTGGTGTTTGTTGCGCGCCATAGGCGACCACCAGCCGGTTTCCAGCGACAGGGCGTATCTGTGATGTGTTGACCGAACCCCGTTCGACCAGCCATTCCATCCATTGATCATCGGCGGACAAATAAAGATCAGCCGGCGCACCGGCGTCTATCTGCCTGGCAAGCACCGAGCTTGCGGCAAAGACCAGCCGCACCGAACCATGGCCGTCTTGCTCATACTTTGCCGCAGCCTCCTGCAAAACGTCACGAAGACTGGCCGCCGCAAAGACGGTTGGCCCCTCTGCCGCACGGACCCCGCCAGCCGGCAACATGACGGCAACAGCCATTATCATCGCCAGTATTTTCAGCATTGAGCTCCAACCTGAGTCTGATAGACGCACAACTTCATTGCACGAATTTTTATCTGTGCTAACGAGAGCCCCGCTGTCAACGCAGCCATTTGCCGTGCATCCAAAGGTAGCAGTCCGGAGGGCACAAATGGCCAGATACAAAGGTCCGGTCTACGGCGAAATCGCCGGTCCGATTGTCATATTGGACACTCGTCGATTCAGCCTAGTCTTTTCAACCGGAACATCGACAAAAAAAGATCCGTGGCAGTTTAAGAAAGTGCTGGTAAAATAGTTTCGCGAAGGGGCAACGTTGTCACCGCCTCAAGCGGTATTGAAAACGGAGCAAATCGATGAAAACGCTGAAGCGAATACTCATTGGACTTGTGGTCCTGGTCGTTGCCGCCGTGGCGATCGCCTATATCCTGCCGCGCCATGTGGCGTTGGACCGCTCTATCGTCATCGCCGCCCCGGCGGAAACGGTTTTTCCGCTGATAAACAATCTGAAAGAATTCGAAAAATGGTCGCCCTGGGCAAAAATCGATCCCAACATGAAAGTGACCTATTCAGGGCCGGAATCCGGTGCCGGGCAGAAAAACCAATGGCGAAGTGACCACGCCAGCGTCGGCAACGGATCGCAGGAAATCATCGCGTCTGAAGCCAACAAACACGTTAAAACAAAGCTTGAATTTGATGGTCAGGGAGCAGCAGAGGCAGCCTTCGATCTTGCCCCATCCGGTGATGATACCAAGGTTACGTGGAGTTTTGAGACCGATTTGGGCATGAATCCGATTGGGCGTTATTTCGGCCTGATGATCGAAGGCTGGGTCGGCGCCGACTTCGAAAAAGGGCTGGCCTCGCTCAAGGAACTGGCCGAGACACAGCAATGACAGACCCAAAGAAGGGCCGCTGCAAGGCAATAGACTGTCTTGTTTTCGTCAAACTAACGCCTAACATCCACGCCGTGGTGCAACTCGCACGAGCAGAGGACTATCGATGACCAAAATACGGAAATTTGCCGGCCTTGCCGCCATAATCTGGCTTGCCGGCTGCACAACCTCCGGGCCCGGCTTTGCGCCGCGCATCAACCAGCCGGACAGCGTCGACGGTGAATGGGCCGGCACGGACGGTGTCGCTATCTCAAGCTTCAACGGTGGCCAGTTTCGCAGCACGGCAACCGATACGGGCGAATTGCTGGCAACCGGCACCTATCGCTATATCAGCCAGACGCTGGTCGAGATTACGATCAACTCGATCATCCGGCAGTCGACCAGTAAGGCCAATTGCGCATTGGCATCCAGCCGTCAGCTAAACTGCACCAGCGCCACAGGCGCACAGTTCGTTCTGGTTCGGCGCGCCTAGCAGACTACATTGGCAATTCTGGCGATAGCAGCAGTTCTGGTAATCATTGTCGCGCCACAATTGTGGGTGCGCTACACACTGTCGGCTCACGGCAAGAACCGGCCGGACCTGCCTGGAACGGGGGGCGAACTGGCGCTGCATCTGATCGAACATTTCAAGCTTCGTGGTGTGACGGTTGAGACCACCGACCGGGGCGACCACTACGACCCCGGCGCCAAGGTGGTACGGCTGCTGCCGCAACATCATGACGGCCGTTCGCTTGCCGCCGCTGCAATCGCCGCCCACGAAGTCGCACATGCCATTCAGGATGCACACGGCGAGCCGATGCTGGCGCTGCGTCAGAAACTGGCGAAATTCGCCGCGGTCACCGACCGCTTTGCCGGCATCTTTTTTATCGCCGCACCGCTATTGGCCGCGCTGGCGAGAGTTCCAGCCGCCTTCTTCGGCATTCTCGCAATCGGCATCGCGCTGCTGGGCATTCGCGTCATCGTCAGTATCGTGACACTGCCGGTCGAATTCGATGCCAGCTTCTCAAAAGCGCTGCCGATTCTTGAAGAAGGCAGATATCTTGGCGAAAAAGACCTTCCTGCAGTCAGAAACCTGCTGCGGGCCGCAGCGCTCACCTATGTCGCCGGTGCGCTGATGTCGATGGTCAACATCGCCCGCTGGATCAGGCTGCTGCGCTGAATGGGACTTTAGACCACTTACGTCAAAGGTCGGCCTTGATAAGTATGAGGCGATTGCCCATTGAGTTGATTTTGGGAATTGGTTTTTGGGCTTTCGGCAAGGGGCGGTGTCATGACCGGATATTTCGACGAAAAGGAAACGGCGGCGAAAGAGACGCGCGAAGCCAGGCTGTTTGAAACGCTGCAAACCCATCTGACGAAAGCCGTTGTCCATGTACCGGGTCTTGCCAGATGGCTCGACGGCCACGACGTCTCCACACTTACCGACCGTGAGGCACTGGCAAAACTACCGGTTCTGCGCAAGGCGGAATTGATGGAGATGCAACGCACTGACCCGCCTTTCGGTGGCTTCGTTAATCCGGCTGCTCTTGGCGGCAACCGTATCTTCATGTCGCCAGGACCGGTTTTCGAGCCGCAGGGTCTTGGTGTCGATCCGTGGAATGCCGCACGCGCCTTTATTGCTGCCGGCATCAGGGCCGGCGACACCATCCACAACGCTTTCGCCTACCACATGACACCGGGTGGTTTTATCTTAGATGAGGGCGCTCGCGCACTTGGTTGCACGGTGTTTCCAGCCGGTATCGGCAACACCGACATGCAGCTTGATGCAGCAGAAACCCTAAGGCCCGATGTCTATTGCGGAACACCCGATTTTTTGAAAGTCATGCTCGACAAGGCCGCCGAGACCGGCAGGGATCTGTCATCGATAACGCGCGGCCTGGTGTCGGGCGGCGCTTTGTTTCCCTCACTTCGCGACGAATATCGCGATCGCGGCGTAAACGTCGTTCAATGCTACGCCATCGCCGATTGTGGTGTCATCGCCTATGAGACGCTCGATGGTGACGGAAATCCCAACCCCGGCATGGTCTTAAACGAGGATATGATTGTCGAAATCGTCCGGCCGGGTACGGACGATCCGGTGGCCGAAGGCGAAGTAGGCGAGATTGTCGTCACCACCTTCAACGCCGCCTATCCCCTGGTCAGGTTCGGCACCGGAGACATGTCGGCAACGCTATCTGGACCATCGCCATGCGGCCGGACCAATACCCGCATCAAGGGCTGGATGGGGCGCGCCGATCAGCGGACCAAAATCAAGGGCACGTTCGTTGACCCGAAGCAGATAGCCGAAATCGTCAAACGGCATCCCGGGGTGAAAAAGGCAAGGCTGGTCGTGGTGCGCGATGGCGAGCAAGATGCCATGACATTGCACGTGGAGGCGGCCGGCATAGATGATAACGCGCTTTGCAAAACCATGCGCGAAATCACCAAACTGGGTGGAACTGTCGAAATAGCCGCGCCGGGATCCCTGCCCAATGATGGTCTGGTGATCGCCGACAAACGCGATTACTCGAAATGACGCCATTTGGCGGTAATTGGAGCGTGTCTTGCATCAACATTGTCGCGGTGAAAACATGGGGACAGACCATGTAATGTATTTGTTTTGACAAAATCTGGTGCCACCAAAGTAAAATCCAACAACCGCGAGGCAAACCAATGAAAAAAATTCTCTGTTACGCAACCGTGTCAGCAACGGCATTAATGCTTTCAGCACCGGCAGCCTACGCCGACTACACGCTCAATATTCTGCATATCAACGATTGGCACAGCCGCATCGAATCCATCAACAAATATGATTCGACCTGCAGCAATGACGACGAAAAGGAAGGCAAATGCTTTGGCGGCGCGGCACGTCTCGTTACCGCGGTGGCCGACGCCCGCAACAGGCATGGCGACAATGTTCTGTTTTTGAATGCCGGCGATAATTTTCAAGGAACGCTGTTCTACAACACCTACAAAGGTGCGGTTGAAGCGGAATTTTTGAATCTGATGAAAACCGACGCCATGGCGGTCGGCAATCACGAGTTCGACGATGGCGAAGCGGGTCTTGCAACATTTCTCGATGCCGCCAAATTCCCTGTCCTGTCGGCCAATGTGGTGGCGAGCCACAGTTCCAAGCTGGGCGACAGGGTAAAGCCCCATGTGGTGCTCGAGGCCGGAGGCAAAAAGATCGGCATTATCGGCGCCGTGGCCAATGACACGGACGATCTGTCTTCGCCCGGCGACCATGTGCTGATTGCCGAGGACGTGGCGGCAATCACCTCAGCCGCAGAGGCGCTGAAGGCCGAAGGCATCGACAAAATCATCGCACTCACCCATGTCGGCTATCCCCGCGATCTGGCAGCGATAGCCAAGATACCCGGCGTCGATGTCGTGGTCGGCGGCCACACGAACACACTGTTGTCCAACACCAACGAAAAGGCCGACGGCCCCTACCCCACCTGGGTCGACAATCCAGGCGGCTACAAGGTGCCGGTGGTGCAGGCCTACGCCTTTTCGAAGTATTTAGGCGAGCTTGCCGTCACCTTTGACGACAATGGTGTAGTGACGGCTGCAACCGGCGAACCGATCCTGCTGGATTCCAGCGTGCAGCCCGACCAGGCCGTGCTCGACCGCATCGCCGAACTGGCCCAGCCGATTGAGGAACTGAAAGCCAAGCGCGTTTCGGAAACCGCCATCGCCATCGACGGAGACCGAAAAAACTGCCGGGCACGGGAATGCCAGATGGGCAATCTCGTAGCCGATGCCATCCTGGATAGCGTCAAGGACCAGGGTGTGCAGATTGCGATCGCCAATGGCGGCGGCTTGCGCGCATCCATCGACGCCGGCGAAATCACCATGGGCGAAGTGCTGACAGTACTGCCGTTCCAGAACACGCTTGCAACATTCGAACTGTCCGGCGCCGACCTGATCGCCTCGCTTGAATCGGGCGTCAGTCAGGTCGAGGATGGCAAGGGCCGCTTCCCGCAGGTTTCAGGCCTGCGCTACACATTCGACTTAAATGTCACGCCCAATGAGGGCCGCATTTCAAATGTCGAGGTCAAAGACGAGGACGCCTGGGCGCCGATCGATCCGGAGAAATTCTATTACATCGCCGCAAACAATTTCATTCGCAGTGGCGGTGACGGCTACAGGCTGTTCGCCGAAAACGCCAGGAATGTCTACGATTACGGCCCCGGCGTCGAACTGGTCGTTGCCGAATATCTGGCCAGCAATCAGCCCTATCAGCCTTATCTCGATGGCCGGATTATCGAAGTTGCCGCAACCATGAAAAAGGCCGGCGACGAGGACGCCACAATGGAAAAAGCCGAGATGAAAAAGAAGGCTGACGCCGCAATCGTCACGCCTGAATTGCCGGCCACGTCCAATACGCTTTCCACCGAAGCGCCGAAAATCAAGAACTCCCCTGCCGAAGCCGAAATGAAAATGGAGGCCAAAATTGAGGAACCGGCAACCGAAGACACCACGATGGAAAAGACGGACGAAAGCCAGATGGCCGCCAAGATGCACATGGTGATGCGCGGCGACAATTTCTGGAAACTGGCAAAAACCTATTACGGCGATGGCCAGATGTGGAAGATGATCGCCAAAGCCAACCCGGATGTCCGCGCCCGGCGAATGAAAATCGGCACGGAATTGACGGTGCCGCCGGCGAAATAACGAACCGTTTTTCACATACCCAAAACCCCCGCCGACAGACATGCCGGCGGGGGTTTACCCTTCCTGCCTGTTTTGAACAGTTCCAAACTTGCAGCCGATGCCCTATCTGTGCTGTTGAAAACGACAAAACCTTTGGAAGTGCTGCATGAACAAGACTTTATCCGCTGATGCGACGGCCATCGGCCCGCTGCCCGCCGGACACCCCAGGGTCAACCCGCCCAAAACCGGGGTGCTGTTGATCAATCTAGGAACGCCGGACGGAACCGAAGTCGCTCCCATGCGGCGGTATTTGCGCGAGTTTTTGTCCGACAAGCGCGTCATCGAATGGCCGCGCGCGATCTGGTATCCGATCCTCTATGGCATTGTGCTTAACACCAGGCCGAAGAAATCAGGCGCGCTTTACGCTTCCATCTGGAACAAGGAACTCGACGAATCGCCGCTTCGCACCTTCACCCGCTCACAGGCCGAAAAATTGACGGAAGCGCTGGCGGAGATAAAACATGTCGATGTCCGCTGGGCCATGCGATACGGCAACCCGTCAATCGACAGCATTGTCGGCGAGATGATGCAGTCGGGCTGCACCCGCATTGTCATGTTCCCGCTCTATCCGCAATATTCGGCGACGACGACCGCCACCGTCAACGACAAGTTTTTTGAATCATTGATGAAAATGCGCTTTCAGCCGGCCATTCGCACGGTGCCTCCCTATCATGACGAGCCAGCCTATATCGACGCGCTCGCCCGCTCGATTGAAAGCCATTTGTCATCGCTCACATTCGAACCGGAGGTGGTGATCGCGTCTTATCACGGCATTCCGCAAAGTTATTTTTCCAAAGGCGATCCCTATCACTGCCACTGCATGAAAACGAGCAGATTGCTGCGCGAACGTCTCGGCTGGGATGAAAAAAAGCTGATGACCTGCTTTCAGTCACGCTTCGGCCCGGAGGAATGGCTACAGCCCTATACCGACAAGACCGTGGAAAAACTCGCCGGGGACGGTGTCAAATCCATCGCCGTGTTCAATCCGGGCTTCGTGTCCGACTGTCTGGAAACGTTAGAGGAGATTGCCGGCGAGGCGGGCGAAATTTTCCACGAGGCGGGCGGTGAGAATTTCACGCATATTCCCTGCCTCAACGACAGCGACGCCGGGATGGAGGTGATCGAAACGCTGGTCCGCCGTGAACTGTCGGGCTGGGTCTAAGACGCTATTTTTTCGCCGCGCCGGTCGTCCGGGTCGATACCGTAATCCTTGAGCTTGCGGTAAAGTGTGGATCGTCCGATGCCGAGCTTTCTGGCAACTTCGCTCATCTGACCGGCATAGTGGTCGATGGCAAAACAGATCATGTCATATTCCACATCGGTCAGCGGGCGGATATCGCCGCTTGCGTCCAAGATGCTGACCGCGTTTGCCTCGTCAGCGCCCTCTGCCCGTGCTGCATCGTCGTCATCATCGAAGGTGATCGCCTCTGGCACCGTTTCAAGGGCATCCGCTCTGGGGGCGCTGGGTTTGGCGTCATCAGCAACCTTCGCCGCGTGAACCGAAAGATCAAGTCCTTCGACCTGAGCCCTGATTTGCGGGAACTCATCGACGCCCAGCGTCTCGCCGTCGCACAGCACCACCGCGCGCAGAACAGCATTTTCCAACTGGCGGATATTGCCGGGCCAGTCATAGGCCCGCAGAATGTTTACCGCTTCACCGGTTATTCCGGTGATACCGGCACCAGCTTCCCCGTCGCCTTTCTCTGCGATGAAATGCTTGATCAGGCCCGGAATATCGTCCCGGCGATTGCGAAGCGGCGGCACGGTTATCGGAAACACGTTGAGCCGGTAGAACAGATCTTCACGAAACTCTCCGTCGGTAACCCGCTGGATCAGATCGCGGTGGGTCGCCGATATGAGGCGAATATCGACTTTGCGCGATTTTCGCGCGCCAACCGGGTCGACTTCGCCCTCCTGAATGGCCCTGAGCAGTTTAACCTGAACATCAAGCGGCAAATCACCGATCTCGTCGAGAAACAGCGTCCCGCTGTCAGCTTCCAAGAACTTGCCGGAATGCTTTTCCGTCGCACCGGTAAACGCGCCTTTTTCGTGCCCGAAAAGAATGCTTTCAACCAGGTTTTGCGGAATAGCACCGCAATTGACCGTCACAAACGGATTGGCCGCCCGCTCGCCGCTTCCCTGGATCGCGCGGGCAATCAATTCCTTGCCGACACCCGATTCACCTTCGATCAGAACCGGGATGTTGGACGCAGCCGCCTTGCTGCCAAGCGAAAGCACCCGCTCCATCGCCGAACTCGAACACACAATATCGTCGAAGGTGAGTTTAGCGGCAGGTTTTTTGTTCTGCTTTCTGGTTTCGGTTTCCGCCTTCCCGACTTTCAGCGCATCGGCAATCGCCGCTTTCAGCCGGTCCGGCGACACCGGTTTGACAACGTAGTCAAACGCGCCTGCGCGCATTGCCGAAATAACCGTTTCTATGGACCCCTGCGCCGTCTGCACGATGACGGGAATGCTCACCCCGCGCTCGTTCAGCTTCTTCATCACCGTCAAGCCGTCGATGTCAGGCAAGCCAAGATCAAGGACGATCGCGACAATGTTTCCGCCCGCCGCACCGTCGACCGCAGTCAGCGCCGCCTCGCCGCATTCGGCCAGCACCGGGGAATATCCGGCTTTTTCAATGGCGGATGCGAGTAGCCGACTTTGGACCGGATCGTCTTCGGCGATGAGTACCAACTGTGTCATATTTTCAATATTCGCTAAATCGTTTGTTAAGCGCAGAGGCTTTTGTTGCTTTCCATCTGGATCATCTTGGCACAGACATCTAAAAAGCGGCTCAAGAAAACCGGTAAACAAACAATGAACCGGTTATTTTAGCGCTGAAACAATTTCGGCAGTTATTTGCCGGAACCAAAAGATCAAGGTGACCTTCTTGGACATGCCGGTAAATCAATCAGAACAGGCTGGAGAGGCAAGCTCAACCGGCCTTGACGGATTGCCCGAATGGAACCTCGCCGACCTTTATCCGGCCATCGATTCCGCTGAAATTAAAGCCGATATGGACAGAGCAGCCCAGGCGGCCGTTGATTTTGAGAGCCGCTGGAAAGGCTCACTGGCCAACGAGGCAGCAAAGAAAGCGGCAGGCGAGCTTGGTGTCGCCATCAGCGCCTACGAAGAGCTGGAAGAGCTCATCGGCCGCATCGCCTCCTATGCCAGCCTTGTTTATGCCAGCGACACGTCAGACCCGGTTCGCGCCAAGTTTTATGGCGACATGCAGGAGCGCATGACCGATGCCAGCGCGCATTTGCTGTTTTTTGCGCTGGAATTAAACAAGATCGGCGACGACACCATCGCCGCAGCATTGGACGCCGATCCACTTCTTGCCCGCTATCGCCCGTGGGTTGAGGATTTGCGCAAGGACAAGCCCTTCCAGCTGGAAGATCGCGTAGAACAGTTGTTTCACGAAAAATCGGTCACCGGCCGCGGCGCCTGGAACCGGTTATTCGACGAAACGATGACCGCTTTGCGTTTTGACGTCGATGGCGAGGAAATGCCGCTGGAGCCGACACTGAACCGGCTGCAGGATGCCGACCCGGATAAAAGGCGCAAAGCCTCCGAGGCGCTTGCAAAGACATTTCGCGACAATCTTCGAACCTTCACCCTGATCACCAACACGCTTTCCAAGGACAAGGAAATCTCCGATCGCTGGCGGGGCTTTGAGGATATTGCCGATTCACGTCACCTCGCCAACCGGGTCGAGCGCGAGGTTGTCGATGCGCTTGCCAGTTCCGTTCGCGAGGCGTGGCCGCGTCTGTCGCACCGCTATTATGCCATGAAAGCCAAATGGCTCGGGATGGAGCAGATGAACCACTGGGATCGCAACGCTCCCCTGCCGGAGACGCCACAAGCGATCATTCCGTGGGCCGAAGCGCGCCAGACCGTCCTGTCAGCCTATCATGGCTTTGCCCCTGAGATGGCAGAGATTGCAGACAGCTTCTTTGAAAAGGGCTGGATCGATGCACCGACCAGACCCGGCAAATCGCCCGGTGCCTTTGCTCACCCGACCGTGCCGTCAGTTCACCCTTATGTCCTGTTGAACTACATGGGAAAGCCGCGTGACGTGATGACGCTCGCCCACGAGCTTGGCCACGGTGTTCATCAAGTGCTAGCCGGCGGCCAGGGTGCCCTGATGGCCTCGACACCGCTGACGCTTGCCGAAACCGCATCGGTTTTCGGCGAAATGCTGACATTCCGCTCCCTGCTGAACGCCATCAGCGACAAACGCGAACGCAAGGCTATGCTGGCGCAGAAGGTCGAGGACATGATCAATACGGTCGTCCGCCAGATTGCGTTTTACGAGTTTGAGCGCGCCGTCCATACCGAGCGCAAAAAAGGCGAACTGACATCGGAGCAACTGGGCAAAATCTGGTTGCAGATCCAGGCCGAAAGCCTTGGCCCGGCCATCCGACTTGGCGATGGTTATGAGACATTCTGGGCCTACATCCCCCACTTCATCCACTCGCCGTTCTATGTCTATGCCTATGCCTTTGGCGATTGCCTGGTGAATTCGCTGTTTGCCGTCTATCAGGATGCCGAAACAGGGTTTCAGGAAAAATATTTCGACATGTTAAGAGCCGGCGGAACCAAGCATCACTCCGAATTGCTGGCCCCATTCGGGCTTGACGCATCCGACCCGGCATTCTGGCAAAAAGGGCTCCTGGTGATCGAGGGCCTTATTGACGAGCTGGAATCGATGGACAGCGCCACCTGAGCAGCAGCCGGGAATTGGTCTGACCTAGAGCGCGATCTGGCAAAACCGATCCACGTCTTCCTTGGTGGTGGCAAAGCTGGTGACCAGCCGGCACAGTGCCTCATCCTCACCGACCTCGCCGGCAAAGGCGGTTGGCAACGGCCATTCATGGAATTTTCCGCCCGCTTTTTCCAGCGTTTCGATTGTTTGCCTGCCGATGATCGCAAACACCTCATTTGCCTCCGGCTCCCAGGCCAGACGGCAATTGTCTGCAGCCTTTAAGCCAAGCGCCAGTCTTGCCGCCATCGAATTGGCGTGCCGGGCGAGATCCAGCCAGAGCCCGTTTTCAAAATAGGCGTCAAATTGTGCCGCAACAAAGCGGCTCTTGGAGATAAGCTGTGCGGCCCGCTTGTGCAGAAACGGAACATCACCTGCAAGATCGGTGTCCAAAAAGATCAGCGCCTCGGCGCACCAGCAACCGTTTTTGGTACCGCCGAAAGAAACGATATCGACACCCCGCTCAGTCACCATCTCAGACGCTGAAACATTGAGTGAAACCAGCGCGTTGGCAAAGCGCGCACCATCCATATGCAATGGAATGCCGTTTTTCCGGCAGATCGCCGATATCGCATCGATCTGATCCAGCGAATAGAGCGTACCAATCTCGGTCGACTGGGTGATCGACACCGCCATCGGCTGCCCCATATGGACAAAATCAGCCGGATAGCCATCGATTGCCGGCTGCAATTTATTGATGTCCATACGGCCGAGCGGCCCGTCAACACCGCAAAGCCTGGCACCGCCGGTAAAATATTCAGGCGCACCACATTCATCTTCGGCAAGATGCGCTTGCGGATGGCAGAACACAGCCCCACCTGGCCTGTTGACCGCCGTCATCGCCAGCGAATTGGCCGCCGTACCCGTTCCCACAAAGAACACAGCAACCTCGCGCCCGAACAATTCACAAAATTTTTCCCTAACACGCCTGTCGAGGTCACTCGTACCATAGGATGCTGCAAATCCGCCCGCATTCGCGGCCATGCTTTCGCAGATTTTTGCATGTGCACCGGCACAATTGTCGGATTGGAAGTTCATGATTGCTCCTGCATGCCACCATAGACGGGCATTCATCCAGAATTCGTCAGCGTTTCGCAAGACGGTACAAAATTTTCAACACACCAAATCCCGCCAGCAGGGGTTTTACGGCAGTCGAATTGACTAATTCTCCATCGCTGTCAGCCGTTTGCGACTAATAATTTCAATTCAACGCGAAAACTTGTAATATAATTTTTCAAAGCGCTTGAATTTCCCATTGCCCGGTCTTGTGCAGCTGTGACAAATATGGCATAAGATTTAGGACAGTATTGCTGTCATAAATCCGGTTGTGACAGCATCGCGGCTGGTTCTCAAAACCGTAGTGTGATAACTGGCGCACGAAAAAGCGCCGCCACACGCGGCAAGCGGGCCGTAAAGGCAACGCTAAGGGACATGACAGGTCTGCCCAACGCACAAGCCGTGCTAAGGGGCATTTCGAAATTTGTGCCACGGGGCACGGGAAGATGGCGGCCGGGTGTGGCGCTTCCCGCGCGGTGGTGACGCTCCAAGACGGGGCTGAAAAAGGAGGTTGTGAGCGATGGATGCAAAGACACCGTTCCCGAAAAACGGGGCAGCCAACGCCGATATCCATACGCGTAAGCCGGGCCTGCCGCCCAGCCAGGGACTTTATAATCCGGCCAATGAGCACGATGCCTGCGGTGTGGGCTTTGTCGCCCATATGAAAGGCGTCAAATCGCACAGCATCATCGAAAATGGTCTGGCGATGCTGAAAAACCTCACCCATCGCGGTGCTGTCGGCGCCGATCCGCTGATGGGTGACGGAGCGGGCATCCTGACACAGATACCCGACCGGCTTTTCCGTGAAGAAGCGGCAGGGCTTGGGATTGAACTGCCTAAAGCCGGCCATTATGCGGTTGGCCACATCTTCATGCCCCGCGATGAGGCCCTGCGCGAACACCTCGAACAGATCATAACCGAAGTCGTGGTGGCGGAAGGCCTGGTTCTTCTGGGCTTCCGTAATGTGCCGGTCGACAATTCATCCCTGTCCAAGGCGCCTGAAATCGCTGCGTCGGAACCGGTTCACCGCCAGATGTTCATTGGACGCGGCGAAGCGCTGGACGATGCCGAGGTGTTTGAACGCCGGCTTTATATTCTGCGTAAGGCCATATCCAACCGGGTTCATCAAGAAACCGAAGGCCGCGACAATGGCTTCTACATCGTATCGCTTTCCGCGCGCACCATTGTCTACAAAGGCATGTTCCTCGCCTACCAGGTCGAGAAATATTATTCAGACCTCACCGATCCGCGTTTTGAAAGCGCGCTGGCACTGGTCCATCAGCGCTTTTCGACCAACACCTTTCCCTCCTGGAAGCTCGCACACCCCTACCGGATGGTCGCCCATAATGGCGAAATCAACACGCTGCGCGGCAACGTCAACTGGATGGCGGCCCGTCAGGCATCGGTTGATTCGGAGCTTTTCGGCAACGACATCGCCAAGCTGTGGCCGATTTCCTATGAGGGCCAGTCCGATACGGCCTGTTTCGATAACGCACTCGAATTTCTCTGGCAGGGTGGCTACTCGCTTGCCCATGCGATGATGATGCTGATTCCGGAAGCCTGGGCGGGAAACCGGCTGATGGACGACAATCGCAAGGCATTTTACGAATATCATGCCGCGCTGATGGAGCCATGGGACGGACCGGCCGCCGTGGTCTTCACCGACGGCCGCCAGATCGGCGCCACGCTCGACCGCAACGGCCTGCGCCCGGCCCGCTATCTTGTCACGGAAGATGATCTGGTGATTGCCGCCTCCGAGGCCGGTGTCATCAAGGTTGACGAGGCCAAGGTCAAAACCAAATGGAGGCTACAGCCTGGCCGTATGTTGCTGATCGACCTGGCTGAAGGCCGGATCGTTTCCGACGAGGAAATCAAGCAAGACATTTCCACCAAACACCCCTACCGGACGTGGCTGGAAAATACCCAGCTCATTCTTGAAGATCTGGCATCGGTCGAGCCGCGTGCATTGCGCCGCGATGTCAGCCTTCTCGATCGCCAACAGGCCTTTGGCTACACCCAGGAAGACACCAAGCTGCTGATGTCGCCGATGGCGACGACCGGCCAGGAATCGCTTGGTTCCATGGGGACCGACACACCAATCTCGGCCATGTCGGACAAGTCGAAGCTGCTTTACACCTACTTTAAACAGAACTTCGCCCAGGTCACCAATCCGCCGATCGACCCCATTCGTGAGGAATTGGTGATGAGCCTGGTCTCGTTTATCGGACCGCGGCCCAATATCTTCGATCTGGTTGGCAATTCGAGACGCAAACGCCTTGAGGTGCGCCAGCCGATCCTCACCAATGCCGATCTGGAAAAGATACGCTCGATTGGCCACACCGAGGATCGTTTCGACACCAAGACCATCGACATCACCTATTCTTCGGCTGAAGGGTCCGGCGGGATGGCCGGAGCGGTCACCAGGCTTTGCGAGCGTGCCGAAGCCGCCGTCGTCGGTGGATATAACATCATCATCCTGTCGGATCGCCAGATCGGTCCCGACCGGATTGCCATTCCGGCATTGCTGGCAACCGCGGCCGTCCACCATCACTTGATCCGCAAGGGAATGCGCACGGCGGTGGGACTTGTGGTCGAATCCGGCGAACCGCGCGAAATACACCATTTTGCCTGCCTGGCAGGCTATGGCGCCGAGGCGATCAATCCATATCTCGCTTTCGACACGCTTTTGGACATGCACGCGCGCAAGGCATTCCCCCCGGAAGTGGACGCCGGTGAAGTCGTTGAGCGCTACATCAAGGCGATCGGCAAGGGTATCTTGAAGGTAATGTCCAAAATGGGCATCTCGACCTATCAGTCCTATTGCGGCGCGCAGATATTCGACGCCGTTGGGTTGAAAACGGATTTTGTCAGCGAGTTTTTCTTTGGCACCGCTACGACCATCGAAGGCGTCGGCCTTGAAGAGGTTGCCGAAGAAACCTTCCAGCGTCACCATCTGGCATTCAGTGACGACCCGGTGTTGAAAAACGCGCTCGAGGTTGGCGGAGAATACATGTACCGGGTTCGCGGCGAATCCCATATCTGGTCGCCGGATGCGGTTGCGTCGCTGCAACATTCCGTGCGAACCGGCACGTGGAAGACATATAAGGAATTCGCTGCAAGGGTCGACAGCGAGGCGGCCAACGCGCACACGATCCGCGGTCTGTTTCACATCAAGCAGGCAGGCGAAACGGATCGTAAACCGATCGCACTCGACGAGGTTGAACCGGCATCTGAAATCGTCAAACGTTTTTCAACCGGCGCCATGTCTTTCGGCTCGATCAGCCGTGAAGCCCATACGACCCTTGCGGTCGCCATGAACCGGATTGGTGGCAAATCAAACACCGGCGAAGGCGGCGAAGAGCCCGACCGCTATGCCCCTTTGCTCGATGGATCGTCCAATCCCGAGCGCTCGGCAATCAAGCAGGTCGCCTCCGGCCGGTTTGGTGTGACGACGGAATATCTGGTCAATGCCGACATGATCCAGATCAAGGTTGCCCAGGGCGCCAAGCCTGGCGAAGGCGGCCAGCTACCGGGCCACAAAGTCGATGCCACCATCGCCAAGGTTCGCCACTCAACGCCCGGTGTCGGGTTGATTTCACCGCCGCCACACCATGATATCTACTCGATCGAAGATCTGGCGCAGCTCATTTTCGATCTGAAGAATGTCAATGCCGCAGCCGATATCTCGGTCAAGCTGGTATCGGAAGTCGGTGTTGGAACCGTCGCTGCCGGCGTCGCCAAGGCGCGCGCCGATCACATCACCATTTCCGGCTTTGACGGCGGCACCGGCGCTTCGCCGCTAACCTCGATCAAACATGCCGGCAGCCCATGGGAAATGGGACTTGCCGAAACCCATCAGACCCTTGTGCTGAACGGGCTTCGAAGCCGCATCGCTCTACAAGTCGATGGCGGTTTGCGCACCGGCCGCGATGTCATCATCGGCGCTCTGCTCGGTGCCGATGAATTCGGCTTTTCAACCGCGCCGCTGATTGCAGCCGGCTGCATCATGATGCGTAAATGCCATTTGAATACCTGCCCCGTCGGCGTTGCCACACAGGACCCCGTTTTGCGCAAGCGCTTCAAGGGCGCGCCGGAGCATGTGATCAACTATTTCTTCTTCGTGGCCGAGGAAGTTCGCCAGTTGCTCGCTGCAATGGGGTACCGCAGTCTTGACGAGATCATCGGGCAATCAGACCTGCTTGAACGTCAAGCGCTGATCGATCACTGGAAAGCCAAGGGTCTGGATTTCACCGGTGTTTTCTATCGGCCTGAAAGTTCGCCAGACGCAATACGATGGACCGAAACCCAGGATCACCCGATTAACGACATCCTTGATCGCAGGCTGATCGACGAGGCGGAACCAGCGCTTAAATCGCGCCAGCCGGTGACAATCGAAACAGCGATCGGGAACACGGACCGCTCGGCCGGTGCCATGCTGTCAGGCGAAGTCGCCAGACAGTTTGGCCACAAGGGTCTGGCCGACGGAACAATCAATGTGGACCTGTCGGGTACAGCCGGCCAGTCATTCGGTGCATTCCTTGCCCGGGGGATCACATTCAACCTTGCAGGCGACGGCAATGATTATGTCGGCAAAGGGCTTTGCGGCGGGCGGATAATCATCAAGCCACCGGAAAATTCAAGCGTCGTCGCTGCCCAATCGATCATCGTCGGAAACACCGTCCTTTACGGTGCAATTGAAGGCGAATGTTACTTCTCCGGAGTAGCCGGAGAGCGTTTCGCCGTCAGAAATTCCGGAGCCGTCGCCGTTGTCGAGGGTGTTGGCGACCATGGTTGTGAATATATGACCGGCGGTGTGGTTGTCGTCATCGGGCCGACGGGCCGCAATTTCGCAGCCGGCATGTCCGGCGGCATCGCCTATGTGCTCGATGAAGCAGGCGATTTTGCCGAACGCTGCAACATGGCAATGGTTGAACTGGAACCGGTTCCCGAAGAAGACGATCTTTTGGAAAAGCTCCATCACCATGGCGGTGATCTCTACCACAAGGGCCGCGTCGACGTGCTCGATAACATGACCGGTCATGATGAGGAGAGGCTCTATCAGCTGATCTCAAATCACTTGCATCACACTGGTTCCAACAGAGCAGCGGAAATACTGGACAACTGGAGCGACTACCGGCCGAAATTCAAAAAAATCATGCCGGTCGAATATCGCCGTGCGTTGCAAGAGATGGAAAACATGCGCCTCGGCCTGGCAGCGGAGTAAATGATGATTACAACGACGACAAACAGCATCGATGGTAAAGAAATCGCCGAATACAAGGGCATCGTTACCGGTGAAGCCATTCTCGGCACCAATATCTTCCGCGATATCTTCGCCGGTATCCGCGACATTGTCGGGGGCCGTTCCTCTTCCTATGAAACGGTATTGCGTGAAGCACGTGAAACTGCACTGTCAGAACTTGAACAAGAAGCGCGCCAACGCGGCGCCAACGCCGTAATCGGCATCGACATCGACTACGAAAACATTTCCACCGGCTCGAGCGGCTCAATGCTCATGGTATCGGCCTCCGGTACCGCCGTTTATATTCGCTGATCAGGACGGAACAATGGGCAAGGTAACTGGTTTTCTGGAAATCGACCGCCAGGTTGCAAAATATCAGCCGGCGTCAGACCGGATTCGTCATTTCAGGGAATTCACCCTGCCAATGTCCGATCCCGAAGTCATCAAACAGGCCGCCCGCTGCATGGATTGCGGCGTTCCCTATTGCCATGGGCCGACCGGTTGTCCGGTGCACAACCAGATCCCCGACTGGAATGACCTCGTCTACAATGGCGACTGGGACAATGCGGTCCGCAACCTGCACTCCACCAACAACTTTCCCGAATGGACCGGCCGCATCTGCCCTGCGCCTTGCGAGGAAGCCTGTACGCTGAACCTGGAAAACACGCCCGTTTCGATCAAGACAATCGAGCAGGCGATTGCCGACAGAGCCTATGAAACCGGCCATATCCGGCCCTATCCGCCCGATCACAAAACCGGCAGGAAAGTTGCCATCATCGGGTCGGGGCCCGCCGGCATGGCAGCAGCACAGCAACTTGGCCGCGCCGGCCACGACGTGCATGTTTTCGAGCGTGAAAGCCGCCCCGGCGGGCTGATGCGCTATGGTATTCCCGACTTCAAGATCGAAAAGCACCACATAGACCGGCGTGTTGTTCAGATGAACGGCGAGGGCGTGACCTTCCATTGCGGCATCAATATCGGCGTCGACAAGACGGTCGATGAGCTGCTGGCCGCCCATGATGCCGTGCTTTATTGCGGCGGTTCGGAAAAACCGCGCCCCGCCGGCGTCCCGGGCACCGATCTCGGCGGCGTCTATGACGCCATGCCCTATCTGGTGCAGCAAAACAGACGTATCGGCGGCGAAGACATCCAGTCAGCCGCATGGCCTTTGGAGCCAATCTCGGCGGCGGGCAAACATGTCATTGTCGTCGGCGGAGGCGATACCGCATCGGACTGTGTGGGAACCGCTTTCCGGCAGGGTGCGGTCAAGGTAACCCAGCTTGATATCCGCCCCGAACCCCCGGAGGTCGAGGACAAGTTGACCGTCTGGCCCTATTGGGCGACGAAGATGCGGACCTCCTCCTCGCAGGCCGAAGGGGCCACCCGCGTGTTCCAGATCGCAACGCTGGAATTCGTTGGCGAAGATGGTCACCTGGCCGGCGCAAAGTGCTGCCATGTAGACGAAAAGCGCAAGCCCGTCGAGGGAACCGAGTTTCTCATTCGCGCAGATCTCGCTTTCATCGCCATCGGCTTTCACGGCGTGCTGGAAACCGGCGTTTTGGGCGAAATGGGCGAGCGGTTAAAAACCGCCGTCGATAGCCGCGGGTCGATCAACATCGAGGCCAATGAAACAGACTATCGCACCAGCGTGGATGGGCTGTGGGCGGCTGGCGATGTGCGTCGCGGGCAATCACTCGTCGTTTGGGCCATTCGCGAAGGCCGTCAGGCAGCAGCCGACATCGACGAAGCGCTTATGGGAACGACGGTCCTGCCAAGATAGGAAACGCATGTGTCCAGGTGGATGCCTCTGGAGCGTGTCTTGTTTAGAGCATGTCTTGCTTAAATGGGAGTGATCTCGAAGGCGAAGACCTATTCGCCGGAACCGCCATTCCAGTCGAAATTGTCGGCCCGTCCGGGTTTTCCAGGCGCCGCCACGCCCTCAACGGTCAGTTTTTTCGCCAGCGCCGCGCCACCATTCAGGTCGGCCTCGACATTGGCACCCAGCAGTTCATGGCCTCCGTCAAGCTCCGGATCATCGAATGCGACCGGGTTGGTTCGGTCGATTTTAAGGGAATCAACCGGATCGAGTTTGAGCATTGGCAGGTTTTCTAGCCCGGCAGTGCCAGCATCCAGCGCCGTTGCGCTGTTCAGAATTCTGCGCAGCGGTTTTTCCGCATAAAATGCAATCTTGCGCCTGCCGGCGCGGGTTATGTTGATGCCGTCGCTGGACCGCAGTCGCGCCGGCTGCCCGTTAATGTCCGGCCCGGAGGTGACGAATGTGCCGGCTTCGCTGACGAACCCGTCCCAGATATCGACGAATTCACCGCGCGCTTCGGCTGCCGCCCGCCGGTAGATAGCATTGAATGCAACCATGTCCGATGACGCGCGCGGCGAAGCAAACGAGGGCAAACCCACCCATACAAGCGGAATATTGCGGCTGGTGATCAGTTCGGCCAGAGCAGACACACGTGTTTCATATTCTTTGCGCCATTGATCGGAGCGCCGGGCCAAAGGCGGATCGGTGGTGCGAAAATCCTGCCGGTCATTCGCACCGATCATAACCACCACCACGCTTGGCCGGTGGACCTCGAGCAACTCGGGCAGTACCGCACGCCAGTTGTAATAATCATCGCGAACGATGCCGGAGGATCCGCTGGTTTGTTTGACAATCCGCACAGCTGGAGAATCGGAAAATGCCGTTTCAAGCCCGCCGGCCAGAGCGCCGGCGAGAAAATCACCGGCGACGAGAACAATGCGCGCATCGGCGTTTTTTTCAAACTTGCCCGGTGCAGTTGATGCCGCGGCCCTTATTTGTCCGTTTTTGCGGGTCTTTCGCCTGGGTGCCTTTTTCTTGCGGGTAACCCTTGGTTTTACCCGCTCGTTGCGCTTGTTGGGCTGAAACAGCCGTTGAAACAGGGATCGCCGTTCCTGCGCCTCAACCGGCATCACCGAAATCACAGGCAATGCAAACACAACCGCAAGCGCCAGGCATATTAGCCAGCACGGTACCCGTTTCATTGCCTTGGCATCACTCATCGCTTAACCGCTCTAACGCTTTTTCAGCGCGTTCAGCACTTCCTTGCTCGGATGACCCGTTTGTGCCATGCCGGCCTGCGCCTGGAAAGCCTTTATGGCTTTGCGTGAACCCGATCCGATCTTTCCATCAATCTTGCCATCGTAATAACCGCTGGCCAGCAGATGTTTTTGCAATTCCTCTTTTTCGGCAAATGACAGTTTCGTAAACGGCCTGTCCCAGTCCCGAACGGTTCCGCCATAGCCGGCAATTTCATCGGCAAGCAGACCAACCGCAAGCGCATATTTGTCGGCATTGTTGTACCGCTTCAAGACGAAAAAATTCTTGGTCACCAAAAAAGCAGGGCCGGAACGGCCTTGCAGCACTTTCAGCACCGCATTGTCACCGCCGCGCGGAAACGGTTTGCCGCTGGCGCGCCTGAGGCCGATTGATTTCCATTGGGAAATCTTCAGCGAACCTCCGGGAAATTTACGGCCGGAAGGCAGCGAAACCTCATATCCCCAGGTCTTGCCGCTTTGCCAACCGTTCTTGCGCAAAAGGTTTGCCGCTGTCGCCAGCGCATCGGGAATCGAGTTCCAGATATCGCGGCGGCCATCGCCATCCATGTCGACCGCATAGGCCTGATAGCTCGTTGGAATGAACTGGGTATGGCCCATCGCACCGGCCCACGAACCCTCCAGATGCTTGGTGGTGATGTCGCCGCGCTGCAGGATTTTCAATGCGGAGATCAATTGCCGGCGGGCAAATTTCCGGCGCCTTTTGTCGGCATAGGCGAGCGTTGCCAGCGAGCGCACGACACTGCGCATCACCCTGTCATTTTTGAGGATCTCGCCATAATTGGTTTCCATCGACCAGATGGCCAGCAGGACATAGCGGTCGATACCGAATTTCTTTTCGATTTTCGAAAGCCAGGGCCTCCACTCTTTCGCCATCCGGCGGCCATTGGCAATCGAATCCTCATGCACGCGATTGTCGAAATACTGCCACACCGGAGCACGGAATTCAGGCTGATAACGGGCTTTTTCCAGAACCTCGGGATCGGGAGCGGTAACACCCTTGAACGCCCGGTTATAGACGCTTTTCTTGATACCTGCCTTGGCGGCGGTGTTACGGAAACCGGACACCCATTTTTGAAAGCCTGCATCCGCCTTGGCTGGCAGCGTGCCAAGCGAAAGGCTGAAAGCCAGGGCAGCGGCAACAGCAATGACAGCCAGGTAAAATCTCTGCGGCGATCCAAACATCTTTGTCTCCAAGATCAAATTCAGCCCGTACAATCCCCCAATGACGTTAGGATTTGGTTTACCATGCTTCATGAATTCACCACCATAATCCACCCCTGATCCCGTCCATCGGGCCATTCGGTCCTGCGATTCAGTAGTTGTCAATTCCGGCGTGAAAATGTCGAGGCGAGCTGAATATCGATCATGGATTGAAACAACGAGTGTGACGGTGATGAAGAAAATTCGCAAAGCTGTGTTTCCGGTTGCCGGGCTTGGAACCAGATTTCTGCCCGCCACCAAGGCGGTGCCGAAAGAAATGCTGACCGTTCTCGACCGCCCGGTTATCCAGCATGTGGTCGATGAGGCGCGCGAAGCCGGTATCGAGCATTTCATTTTCGTCACCGGGCGCAATAAGACCGTTATCGAGGATCATTTCGACATCCAGTTTGAGCTTTATGAAATGCTGGAAAGACGTGGCAAATCGGCCGAACTTGACCGCCTCAAAAAATTGCAGCCAAAACCGGGTCAGACCAGTTACACACGCCAGCAGGAGCCGCTTGGTCTCGGCCATGCAGTATGGTGCGCGCGTGAACTGGTCGGTGATGAGCCATTTGCGTTGCTATTGCCCGACATGATCATGCCGTACGACAACAACTGCACCCGTTCAATGGTCGAGCTTTATCAAAAAACCGGCAACAACATCATTGCGGTTGAAGCCTGCGATCCCGCCGAAACGCACCGTTACGGCATCGTCGGCAAGGGCGGAGAAGCCCATAGTGGCTTTGAGATCACCGAAATGGTCGAAAAACCCGATCCAAAAGACGCCCCTTCAAATCTCTTCATCAATGGCCGCTATATCCTGCAGCCGGAAATCTTCGATTTGCTTTCCAGGCACGAGCGCGGTGCCGGCAATGAGATCCAGCTCACCGATGCCATGCTGGCGCTAAGCCAAAGCCAGTCCTTCTACGGATTTCACTATCAGGGCCACACATTCGACTGTGGAACGCCGGCAGGCTTCGTCGAGGCCAACCTCGCATTTGCGATGGCTGATCCCCTGCTCAAAAAGCAGTTGCTGCCGACCCTGTCCGGATACCTTGAGGCACGCTCTAGCGCCTGAGCCGGATGCCGAGGAATATGCCCGCCGCATCTGCATCCCTGCCGGCGATATCTGAATCGACCACCTCATAGGTCACGCGCCCGGTTACGCCGAAATTGCGGTTAAGCCACCAGGAAAGGCCCGCCTCGATGTCGAAGATCGTGTCCTGTCCCTGAAGCCCGGAAAATTCGCGCAAGCCCAGACCGGCAGAAACATTCCCCGTCAGGTTTGCCTTGATCTGGCGTTCGATCCCCAGATTGGCCTCGTATAAAACCGAGCCGGAAATGCCGGGCACCACCGTCGCCTCGACAGTGGTCGTCGCATCCAGATTGACGGTCGTGCCGCGCATCGGAGACCAGGCCAGTGCGGCAACGGCGCTGACGCCTTCAATCGCCGTAAGCCTGCCATCATCCGGCCTCTCGCTCACCCAGCCGGCGGCAATCTCGCCGGTCAGTTTCTCGCCAATATCAAGCTCCAGTCCGGCCCGGATGGCATATCGGTCCGCTGACCGCCGGAAACCGGCACTATCAAAGCGCTGATCATAAAATCGGCGGCCGATTTCAGCTTCAACAAATGGCACGATGGCGGGCGATATCTCGTAGCCGGTGCGAAGCGTGAATGCGGCAAGCGTGGAATTGCGCTCGCGCTGGGACAACACGCCGCCGCCAGCGAGATCGGCGTCGCCATAGATCAAGCGCTCGACCCTGCCGGTCGCGGCAAGGCGGTATTTACCTTGGTCACGCACCAGGCCGAGCGATCCGGTCAACTGATGGGCAAGCGGCTGCGAAACGGTACCCGGCACCACAACGGCAGACGCCGCAGTCTCCGGGCTCACCCGATAACCCACAGCCGCTGTCGCCGCAAACCCGTTGATCAGATCAAGCCTTAAATCACCATTGATCCCGCCGGACGGTTCGGAGACATCTGCGCCCGATAATGTCTGGCGAAATGTTCCAACAGCCTCAATACGGGCGGAATGCCGTGACCAGTCCGATTGGGCATTAAGCCTCAGTGTCGTCTCAGACAGCAGTGCCTCGCCGCCGCCTGCGCTGTTATCCGCATTGGATGACCAGGTAAGGCCCTGCTCCAGTTCCGGGAAAAGGATGAAGGTTCCGGTACGAATGCCAAGCGCGGCATATGGATCTTCTTCCTGGTCCCGTTCAAAGCCTTCCAGTGCCAGCGTACGTTCGCTGGTTGGCCTGGCTGCCCGGTTGGCGTCATCGTCCAGATCGTCGATGCGGCGGGCAGGTACGGTTCCCGTTGTCAGATCAAGCTCGGATTCAACGTCGTCAGACAATAAATCGGCCTGCTCGGCCTCTATTGCTTGCCGGGTCGATTGCACCTGGTCACGAGTGTTGTCATCTGCTGACAGCCTGCGCCGCGCACGCGGCGGCGGATCGCCGGCAAACGGATTATTCCGATCAAGATCGAAGATGCCGTCATCGCCGCCTGCTCTACCGCCTGTGTCGGCAACATCCCCATCAATGCTTTCCGGTTGAAAGTCCGGAGGCTGGAATCCCGTTTCCTGGTCCGGCTCGTCTCCGCTATTTTGACCTTCATTTTGGGAGCCACTCCGGCTCAACAAAGACCGGTTGGTGTCTTCTTCGACGATTTGACCACGCAAACCACCCGATTGCTGCGCATTTGCGCCCGCACCGGCAAGCAGCACGATCGCTGCGGTCAGCGCAAACATGCGACACCGCCAACCGGCTTGGTTCTTTTGCGTATTAGTGGCCAAAATCAATACCTAAAGTGATCGGAGCATCACTCGCGCCAATCTTTACCGAACCGTAAACATCCTTGGTTAACGCTTGGTTGAGGCCGGCATCTCCTTGTGTCACGCAGAGCCGGCAAACAGAACATTGGACACCGGTTCATTTAATCGCTAATCGCTTGTTTCGATGTCAGAAAACAAATCGAACAGTCCGGCCGGCCACGCTTCCGCGATCGCAGCGGCAGTAAGAACGGTCAAAACCAGCCAATCCGGCCTTGATGCGCTGGCACAAGCGCTCGACAACGGCCTGGCCGAACCGTTTGCAAAAGCAGTCGAGACAATTTCGCAGTCCAAGGGCCGTGTCATTGTCACCGGCGTCGGCAAAAGCGGTCACATAGGCGCGAAAATCGCGGCCACCTTGGCATCCACCGGCACGCCGGCCCATTTTGTCCATTCCGCCGAGGCCAACCATGGCGATCTCGGCATGGTTACCGGTGACGATGTGATCATCGCGCTTTCCTGGTCCGGCGAAACCGCTGAACTTCACGGCATCGTCGCCTACGCAAAACGGTTTTCCATTCCGCTGATTGCCGTCACCTCCGGTGAGATGTCCGCTCTCGGGCGCGCCGGCGACATCGTTTTGACATTGCCGCGCGTCTCAGAAGCCTGCCCGCACGGGCTGGCGCCAACCACATCGGCACTGATGCAGCTTGTGACCGGAGATGCGCTTGCCGTGGCACTTTTGGAAGCACGTGGTTTTACGCCTGATCACTTCAAGACATTTCATCCAGGTGGCCAGCTTGGCGCCAATCTCACCCATGTCGGCGATATCATGCATAGCGGCGACAGGATTCCAAAAGTGCCTTTGGGCACAAAAATGGCCGACGCAGTCATGGAATTGTCACAAAAGCGATTTGGATGCGTCTGTATTATGGACGGCGAGCGCCTTGCCGGTATTATCACCGACGGCGACCTGGCCCGCAATCTGCACCGCAACATGGCCGAACTCGATGTCGGGGAGGTCATGACCACCAATCCCAAAACGATTGATGGCCAGACGTTGGCCGGAACAGCGATCGGCATATTGAACGACAACAATATCAGCGCGCTGATCGTGGTGGAAAACGACATACCGGTCGGCATCGTGCATTTCCACGATTTGCTGCAGATCGGCGCAGCTTAGAACAGGTCTTGTTCGCAACTATTGAAGCATTTTTCGCTTCTGTGATTCTGTTTGCGCGAAAAATGCCCTTGAAGCTGAATTTCCCTAAACCGCTTCGACCGTCAGCCGCATCTGCGATGAGCCGGTAACACGCACCTGCGTACCGGCATCGAGATCGGGGCCGGCAACGCTCCATGTCGTGTCACCTATTTTGACACGGCCCCGCCCATCTACGATCGCTTCTTGCAGGGTCGCCGTCTTGCCGACCAGTTGCGCATCACGCTGATTGAGAAGCGGCTCATCGGAGACTGCACCACGTTTCATCAGTGCGCGCCCGATAAATACCGACGCAATCGCCAGGCCAAGAAATACGAGAACCTGTAGCTGCCAGCCCCAGAATGCCGCTTCCCACAAGGCCAGCGACAATGCGCCGGTAATGAGCGCAGCGACGCCGATCCAGATAAGAAAGAACCCTGGGATCAGTATTTCGGCACCCAGTAAAACCAGACCAAGAACCATCCAGCTCCAAGGACCCAACTCTAGGAGAATGCGTTCAATCATAACAGCCCCTTACGATTGTTCTGTGCTGATGCTTGGCGTGCGCCGCGATGAGGAGGCCGTCTTGCCATTGTCATCCTTGCCAAAAACCTCCTTGGCAATCGCACCGATACCACCGAGGGAACCGATCAGCGCAGATGCCTCCATCGGCATCAAAACGACTTTCTGGTTGGGCGCACTGCCGATGGTTGCCAGTGCTTCGGTATATTTCTGCGCGACAAAGTAATTGACCGCCTGAACATCACCATTGGCGATGGCGTCAGAGACCATTTGCGTTGCCTTGGCCTCGGCTTCGGCAAGACGCTCACGCGCTTCCGCATCCAGATAAGCAGCTTCTTTTCTGCCTTCCGCTTCCAGTACCTGCGCGCGTTTCAGGCCTTCCGCTTCAAGGATTTCAGCGCGCTTCTCGCGTTCGGCCTTCATCTGCCTGGCCATTGAATCGACCAGATCCTTCGGTGGGTTGATGTCCTTAATTTCAACGCGGGTCATTTTGATTCCCCACGGATTGGCCGCTTCATCGACCACCGTCAGCAAACGTTCGTTGATCGCATCGCGATTTGACAATAATTCATCAAGGTCCATCGATCCCATCACCGTACGGATATTGGTCATCGTCAGGTTGAGGATGGCATTTTCCAGGCCAGAGACCTGATAGGCGGCCTGTGAGGCATTGAGAACCTGGTAAAAGGCGACACCATCGACGGCGACGGTGGCATTGTCCTTGGTGATGACTTCCTGGGTGGGTACGTCAAGCACCTGCTCCATCATGTTCATCTTGCGGCCAACGCGGTCAATAAACGGGATGATAATGTTCAAGCCGGGACCGAGCGTTCTTGTATATCGGCCAAAACGCTCGACAGTGTAGTTGTAACCTTGCGCAACCGTCCTGATGCCAGTGAGGAGCAGCAAAAAAACGAGCAGGACCAGTACGACGACAGCAATATCAAAACCCGAAATATCCATAAGCAGCTCCTCAAAATGCAAAATATCACTCCCATCAGGAAACAGGGTGGAATCAAATAACCTTACAACATGTAAGATTTCTGGCAGTCGATTACAAATATTTCGGCTGGAAAACGGGCCGCCGCCAAACCAAATCAAGTGTTCCAGCCGGGCTCGATTTGATAGATTGGGCGCCTATGTCAGGTGCTGGGCGCGCGTCGCGCCCCCCGAAAACGGAGACGTTTCAAGGAATTCGAATGTTTAGATCGTGTTAACCATGATTGCCGTGTCCGCGCCAATTCCAAAACACTGCCACGCTTCCACCGTATTTACTCTTCAATAAGTCGCGATTAACTATTAGGATCGATAGTCTGTTGCGTAACTGGTAAATTCGGGACAACGATCTGGTTGGGATCAAGGGACTGCCGGTAAGGCTTTCAGTTTGACAAAACGGGGACGAAATTTGAGCGATTGGCAGACAATCATGTCTGCGGGACGGCGTTGTCTGGCAGCTAGCCTTATTGCGCTATTTGCCGCATTGGCGCTTGCCTCGGCGGCAAACGCCGAAACGCGCACGCTCAAGCTCTATTTCGTTCACACGCGCGAAAAGGCTGAAATCACCTACAAGAAGAATGGCCGCTATCTGAAGGGCGGCCTGACCAAGATCAACCGGTTTTTGCGGGACTGGCGGCGAAATGAGCCAACCAAGATGGACCCGCGCCTTTTGGATTTGATCTGGGAGGTCTATCGCAAATCCGGTTCGCGAAAGCATATTCACGTCATCTCCGCATATCGTTCACCGGCAACGAATGCGATGCTGCGCAAGCGCGGCCGCGGCGTTGCCCGCAAAAGCCAGCATACGGTGGGAAAGGCGATAGACTTTTACCTGCCCGACGTAAAGCTATCGAAATTGCGCAAGATCGGCCTTCAGATGCATGTGGGCGGCGTTGGATACTACCCGCGTTCCGGTTCATTTGTGCATCTCGATGTCGGCAAAGTGCGGCACTGGCCGCGCATGAGCCGCCGCGAGCTGGTCGCGATGTTTCCCAATGGCAGGACGTTGCACGTCCCGACCGATGGCAAGCCGCTGCCCGGCTATAAACAGGCACTGGCAAAATACAATAAGCGCAAGAAATCCGGCGGTCCTGTCGTTGTGGCAAGCGCTGCCCCTCCCAAACCAACAAAAAAGCCTGACAAGAAGGGTGGCGGACTGCTTGCCGCATTTTTCAATGGCGGCCAGGATGAACAGGAAGACAACGTTCGCGCGGCCACGACGCCAAAGACTGTGAAGACCATTCCCGCACCGGTGGATGTAAGGGATGAACCACAGACGCCCGAGATGATTATCGCGGCATTGCCGGCACGCGATGTTCCCCTTCCGCTCGCCGCACTGCGGCCAAAAGCCGGGATTGGCGAAATAGCGCCTGAACCCGTAGAGCTCAGCGTGCCTGAACCCGCGGAGCTTGAAAAACCTGAAGCGGTAGAGCTTGGCGAACCGGAAACCGTTTTGGCCCTGGCGGTTCCCCATCCGACGCCACGTCCAAAAGTTCCATCGGAAGCTGACCTGGATACCCGCCTGGCCGCAGCCAGCGAGCTGGTTGTACCCAGCGCCACAGCCAGTGGCAAAGCCGGCCTGAAGGATGCGCTGGCCTTGCTAAATACCACGCCGTCACCAAGGCCGTCCGGCAAGGGTGACCGCGTCACCGCCGTTCCATTGCCGGAAACCCGCCCGGCCAATAAAATTGAACCGGTGGTGGTCGCCGCACTTCCCGAAGCCGGACCCGCCATAGGTATTGGCCCGGCACGGTTTGGTATTCCGGTTCTGCGCGAATCCACACTTGCCGGTAATTCCAGCCGTGGTGATCGGATTACAGCGAATGAGGGTATCCACGCGTCTCAGACAACGGGATCGTCAACACGGGACGTCCTTCTCGCTGCCATAGACTTGTCGGATCCGGCCGCTTTGGTCGCAACCGACATCCGCACGACAGAAAAGGCGAACAAACCGGTTGCTGCCGATCAACCGCTTGAGCCCCGGGTCATAATCGTCCCGCTTCCAAAAAGTCTGTCGCGCAGGGCATTCACCAAGACCCACATTGCAAGAGCCCGTGGTTATTCCCGAGCGCCATCTTTTGTTTTTGACCTAGTCGGGCGTTCGCCGCGCGAAGTATATACCGCCGGATTCAGCCGCACTACACGAATAAAAAATCCCTATCGCTTCACCGGAAAGGCGGTCCAGTTCCTTTCGGTCGCCCGCTTCAACTAGAGCATTTTTCGCTCAAACGGAGTCATAGAAGCGAAAAATGCTTCAATGGTTCCAAGCCGATACTGGCGTTGTCGTAGTTCAAAGGAACCGCAAAACGCCCTAGGTCCGGCTTAAATGGTGCGGTTCAAACTGCTCTAGAATCTCAGCATCTCCTGCGCCGCCTCATGCAATTCAGGCGTTGCCGCAGCGATGACATTGCCGCCACCTTCCGCCCGCTCCCCATCCCAACGCGTGACAACTCCGCCGGCGGCCTCGATCAGCGGAATCAGCCCGACAATGTCATAGGGCTGCAAAATACCCGGCTCCACGACCACATCCACATGGCCGGCGGCAAGCAACGCGAACGCATAACAGTCGCAGCCATAGCGGGCCAGTTTTACCGATGACTGAAGCCGCTCAAAGGGGGTCTTTTCCGCGCCGTGGTATAGCCCTGGACAAGTGGTGAACATGATCGCATCCTGCAGCGATCTGACAGAACTCGTTTTCAAGGCGCGATTGCCGCCGGTACCCTCATAAACGCCGGCGCCGCCGGCAGACATGAATAGCTCATTGGTAAAGGGCTGCGCCATCATTCCGGCAATCGCCACGCCGTCTTCGGTCAGTCCGGCCAATGTACCCCACACCGGCAAGCCGGAGATGAAGGCGCGGGTTCCATCGATGGGATCGATCACCCAGACATAGCGCGCGTCAATGTTTTCAGAGCCAAATTCCTCCCCCAAAATGCCGTGATCGGGATAGACCTCGTTGATCAGCGCCCTAATCGCTTTTTCGGCCTCGCGGTCTGCTTCCGTTACCGGATCAAACCCCTCGCTCTGCTTGTTG
The DNA here is from genome assembly GCA_963669455.1 of Rhizobiaceae bacterium. Classification (GTDB taxonomy): domain Bacteria; phylum Pseudomonadota; class Alphaproteobacteria; order Rhizobiales; family Rhizobiaceae; genus JAWKWH01. The sequence goes on along the minus strand of OY770026.1, from coordinate 1,126,446 downwards.
ATAATGCTGCCATTGGCTCTAAACCGGGGCAACGTCTGCTCGCCTGCACAACGGCCCAGTTTTCGCAGAAAGTTGAAGTCCGTCACCATAATGGTCCTGTCTCAAAATCACTTGGGTCGCAGCCGGAGAGGCTTCGCGGACAATGTGATAATCATTCCGCCGCCAGCGGCACATCTGTCAAATCGGAGCCTGATAGCCGTATGAGCGAAGTATAAAAGCTGGAAATATCATCCCGCAAAGCCGAAAAGCCAGTCGTTTTCTCGTAAGTGACCTCATGCATGTAGAGGCCGCGATTGACCTCGATCTGTATCGCATGCAAACCCCGGTCGGGCCGGCCATAATGCTCGGTTATGAAGCCGCCGGCATAGGGTTTATTGTGCGCCACGGTATAGCCCATCGCGCGAAGCAGTTTGATCGCCTCTTCGCTCAAGATCTGGGAGGCGGAGGTTCCAAAACGGTCACCGATGATGAAATCGGGGCGGCTGCCCTCATCCAGAACCCGGATATTCGCCGGCATGGAATGGCAATCAACCAGCACGGCGCAGCCGAAACGCCCATGCGTCCGGGCCAGTAGTTTTTGCAGGCAGACATGGTAGGGCTTATAGGCTAGTTCGATGCGCCGAAGCGCTTCTGATAACGGCAATTTCGACCGGTAAATTTCAAGCCCCTCGCCCACGAGCCTTGGCACGGTTCCAAGTCCGCCAGCCACCCGCGCAGAGTGCGTATTGGCAAAAGACGGCAATGTTTCATTGAACATTCGCGGATCGAGTTCCCACGGCTCCCGGTTCACATCGAGCCAGGCACGGGGGAAATTCGCGGTCAGTAGTGGCGATCCGAGAGCCATAACACCGGCGAAGAGTTCATCCACATAGGCATCTTCAGACCGCCTGATCGTCTGTCTGTTCAACCGGGATTGCTTCAAAAACCGCTCCGGATAGCAGCGTCCGCTATGAGGTGAGTTGAATACGAATGGGTTGGTTTGGCTTGCGGGCATATTGGCGTGAAACGGGGGCGTGTCGGCAAAATCACCCGGATCATTCATGACAGATACCCATTTCCCGAAGCTGTTCGTTGCCATCCGCATCTGTCCCAGAGTGCCACCACTATCCGGGCATGTCCATAATACCCCCCGTTAATTCAGAACCAAAATCGTAGCGAAACTGTTTGCGGGTCAATTCCGGGCCAAAAATGTGACCATTCACCTGATATTTACCAACCTGCACCCATAGTGGCATATTGGTTTAAGGCTTTGGCTGCCTTAAGTAATACGAGTGACGTTGAGGACAGGAATCCGTGACGAGAATTCTGCTCGCCGAAGATGACGAAGACATGCGCCGTTTCTTGGTGAAGGCCCTGGAACGAGCTGGCTATGAAGTGACCGATTTCGACAATGGCGCCAGTGCCTACGAGCGGCTGCGTGAGGAGCCGTTCACGCTGTTGCTGACAGACATCGTCATGCCCGAGATGGACGGAATTGAGCTTGCCAGGCGCGCCACCGAAATTGACCCGGATTTGAAGGTCATGTTCATTACCGGCTTTGCCGCCGTCGCGTTAAATCCGGATTCCAAGGCGCCGAAGGATGCCAAAATCCTGTCGAAGCCGTTTCATCTGCGCGATCTCGTCAACGAAGTCGAAAAGATGTTGCAGGCTGCGTGACACTGCGGCCTGTTTATGGCCGTCAAAAGGCGCATTTCAACCTGTATGGCTATTGCACCGCTGGCAAATCTATGGTCTATGCGCGGCGCGAATGGGCGTGTAGCTCAGCGGGAGAGCACTACGTTGACATCGTAGGGGTCACTGGTTCAATCCCAGTCACGCCCACCATTCCACCATTTCGGTCAGAAAGATGCCGCAAAAGCCTTAATGGCTCTGCGATTTGGGCGGTTCGATAACCCTCTTTTCGGCAGTATGGAACTCGACCGCGAAACGCCAGTCTGAGCACCATTCTCTTGTGCTTAAGGTCGCTGGAAACCCATAATTTATAAGGGTTTGCGAGGAATTTGCAGGCGGTTCGATAAGTTTGCTCAAAGCTATGTCTCGGTTGCACCGCAGAAGTCATATTTTCAGTCAATCTGAGTTTTTCCTTTTCCAGTTTTTTGACTTCCGCTTCATAGGCCGAGATCAGCGCAGAGCTATCCGTGTCCATGATTAGCGACACAAGCTTTGCTGTCTTTTTCTCAATATCAGAAATCGCCTGCACCGATTTTTCAACTTGAGTGTTCAAACCGCTCAATACCGCGTCCCAACGGTCTTTCATCATGGCGTAAGCCAGTTTGTACAGGCACTTGCATGGCTGCATTTCACCTAAGAACGCTTCAAAGTCAGATTCAATCTTTTCCTTACGGATGGATTTGCCGCGAACTTCGCAGCCCTTTTCCTGACAAAAGTAGTACGGGTAATAGGAATTCCTACCCTTGGACCATGCAGCAGTCATCGGAGAGTTACAGCAGGCACACTCCACAAAACCCCTAAGAGGAAAGTCTTCATTGAAGTCTTTTCTTGCGGGCGCGTTCACGCGGCCATCTAGCCGATCTTGCGCTTTGCGCCATGTCTCCAAACTGACAAGTGGTTCGTGCTTGCCCTTTTTGAACTCGATGCCCCAAGCTTTAACGGAGAAATATCCAGCATATATCTCGGAGCGAAGCAAACCGTTCACCGATTGCCAATTACGGGGCTTTCCCTTTTTTCGGGTAATCGTGGAAGGCTTTGACGCAAAGAACCGCTGTATCTCTGTTGTGTTTTGATATCGGCCCGAAGCAAGCCCCTCGAATGCTTCCCTTACGATTGTTGCATTTGGTTCGGATGGCACTAAAATTTTTCCGCCGCCCTGTTCTTTGTCATAGACGTATCCGAGCGGAGGTTCGCCAAAGATGTAGTAACCCTGATCAACGCGGGCACGCATCTTCTGGCGGGTTTGACGGGCATTTTGCGCCCGCTCTAACTCGCTTTGAGCTGCAACAATAGTCTCAAAAAACTTACCTTCTTCGGTGTCTTCGAAATTGAAATTCAGGCATTCCCGCGTCGCGTTTCGCTCAGCCATAATGCGGCGGAGTTTGAGGTGGAACTCCGTATCGCGAGCGTAGCGTTTCAGGTCATCGAAGATGACCACATATCTTTCATCTGGGCGCGCATCCAGATAGGCAAGCAAAGCCACCATGCCCGGGCGTTTCATAAAATCGCCGCCCCCCGTAATATCATCAGGGAAAACCGCTTCAACCGAATAGGACTTTCGTTCTGCATATTCACGACAACGGTGTTCCTGGCTATCAAGCCCACTGCCTTCAGTTCGTTGCTTCTTATCGGACACTCGACAGTAAATGAGTGCCCTTTGTATTGGAGCGGTCAATTGCGTGTTTGATTTTTTCATGTGTCCACTCCTTCTATTTCTTTGGTGGTGGTGAGGCGCTTGAATTCGGTTCCTAGATCGACTGATTTGTAACAACCGCGTTCACTAGACGCATTTTCTGCATGCTGGAGCGGATGAATACCTATACCCAGATCAACAAATTGTACGATGATCTGCCAAAGCGCCTCGATAATTTGCCGCTTATCCGCCGCGCTCAAGTCAGGATCGTCTAAAATTTCCTGATAACGATTAAAATCGATTTCAACCGATGCTGCTTGATTATGATTCTTACTCCCGTATTTTTCCAGACATTTGTTTCTCACGCGTAGTTTTCCTTGTGTTTAAGTCAGTCCAAATCCATTCAATTCTCCTTCTTCTTGAATGAGAACAAAAATAGAACATACATTTTGTTCCCAAACAAGAATTTTCTACTCAGCAAGTTTCAACGTTGCTGAGTTTGTACGGTAGATTGCTGTTTGCCATTCGTTTTTTGCCGCTTTTTTTTGAACTGCATACGGTCGTGTTCTGTCGATTGAGAATGTCCTTGTGACAATTCCCGTTTGAGTTCATTGACCCGCCCATAGGCTTCACGGCTCAGCTCCGCAATACGCAAAACCTCGGTTTGGGAAAAGCTGCGCACATCCCTTGGATTGCCGTCCTGTCCCGCGATAGTTTTAGAAAATTCTGTGCTCCAGTAAGGGCCGTTTTCACTTTCATTCATCCAAATCGTCGCTTTGAGACGCCCGTCTCTAATGACCTCACATGGCCCCTTATTGGTGGTCTCAGGTATTTGATTGCTCACGGTGTTTCCTTTCAGCTTCGTTGACTGGTTTGCAAAATGGCGCTCGGCTTCCCATGCGCGGTTGAATTCTTGCGCATCGACATCAGCGGCCCATTCTGGTGATGGTTTTAACTGAGGTTCGGGCGCATCGCGGTCGATCATCGATTGCGCTTGGCGTGATGCTTGGAACGCTTCGCGTGTTTGACTGGCCGCAAACCCGCCCTTCAAGTCAGGCGCGCGTGATTTGATCGGATTATCATTTCGAAACGTCGGATCAGCGTACGCGAAAGATTTGCGGGAATGTCTTTTGGGATTGTTTGTCATACCGCAATCCTTGACCAGTAACCGTCTGCATATTGCGGAAGATGGGAGAGCCGCTGAGGCACGGCTTCATGAACGACCCTGCACCAACGACGCCTGAAAATGGTTCGAATTAAAACGGCGTCAGATGGCGGATGGAGTGGATTGGGATGGTATCGCCCAGCCATAAAGCGGCAATCCCAATAAGCCTTGCGATCCAAAAGCGCTGGCTTGCCGATGCCGTCAGCAAAAATGAGCATCTTGTCAGAGCGTAGATTCAAAATCTCTTCAGGCAAGAGAAGCTTGCGCTGCACATGGCTGAGACGCTCAGCCTCTCGTTGCTGATAGCCCATATCCATCGCGGCTTTGATCGGATCATCACCATTGATCATTCCGAGCAATGCCTGACGCCGCGCATGGCGCGCTTGTGCCTGTTTTGCTTTGTCGGCATAGGCCAGTGTTTGTGATCCCACCATGTTTGAAACCGTGGATGCGGTTTCATAATCCCGAACGCCGAAATAGGTCCGAAGTTGCGCTGATGATGTGATGATGTTCTCGGCGTTTTCCCCAATCGCGGCCATTTGTTTGGTACTTTGGAAGACAGCGGTAGTGCGCAGACCTATGCCCGCGCCGTATGTAAAAGCTTTCATCAACATCGGAAACGAGCCAAGCTGACCGGCCTCATCTATGAAAAAGGTCATTTGCGGGCTATCAGGCCGCCGCGCTTTGATTGAATAAAGGCTCGCGAATACTGTCTTTAATATCGGCGCAGCCCCTTCCAGATATTCCGCAGGGAGGATTAGCCCCAAGCGGGATAGCTGTCTGCCTTCCACAAGATCACTAAGCTTAAGATCAAAAGGCGGAGAAACAGCCGCATACATGCGTTCGTCGGACAAGGATGCGAAGCCCTTAAAGATAACACCGATTATGCCTGTTATGCCCCCAGTATGGTCTTGCCTAGAATTAGCGATCTCTTCTTCAACGCGGCTGGAAAGCGCCACTCCGCTTTCATGCATCAAATACGCAAAATCGAGCCAAGCATCACCATTGCCTGGAATGGAGTTGACGATCTCGTAAAGGCGCGGAAGCGTCAGGAAACCGCTTAATCGAACTTCCGTTTGGCAGATGCTTTGCAGCACTTCGATGGCGCGGGTGTCAAAATACTCGCCATTTTGAGAATTGGATTTTGGCAGAAAGTTCTGACAAAAGGCGATGATATCCGCATCGCGCGTCGGGCTGTCAGCGGTGATGTGTTCAAGCGGATTGAAACGATTGCAGCCAAAGCTGTGCAGAAAATACGGGTTCCAGTGATAGCAATATCGACCGTCTGGCGTAGCGTCACGAGAAATGGCTGATAACTCACCCTTAACATCGAGATAGACGTAATTTTGCTGGCAGATCGAATGGCAGAGATTATAGGCAAGCAAGTCTCTGAGCTTGCCGCTTCGTGCGCCCGCTGTAATCAGCCAACCGCCCGCACCTGAATACCAGAGCGGTTTGTTTTTCCAGAAACCGCAAAACAGCGAGCCTCTTTGCTTACGAAAGAAGCCCGCTTTCTTAAGATCGCGGCGCGTCGCAAAAGATGCCGAACCAAACCGATTGTTGGCGTGGTCCATCAAGCGCGGCGCGCATTTGATGCTGGAAGCGCTTCCGGTGCATTGGCATTCGCCGCTTTCTTGGGAATATCAGAGCCAAGAGCGATGTCGCTGACGCGGAATATCCGCGAATGGGCAGGCCAGAACATCACGTGAATGTGCTCAGCACCAAGACCGTGTTTTAAAACCGTATCTGTGATTGCGGATTGAACATTAGACCAGACACGCTCGCTTTCAGTGCTTGTCATGGTCAAAAGCAGGTTCAACGTAACGTCCCGCTCGATGGCTCCGGCGTAGTTCCCAAATTCCGAGAATGCCGACCAAGTCCCTTCAGAGAGCCAAACCGTTACACCCCCGAGCAGGCGTGTAAGGTCAAGCTGAATATTGCGCGAAGCCTCTTCTAGCTTGTAAGGCGGGATGGTATTCTTCTTAACGCCGATGGCGATGTGATGGACATAACGTAGCCCATCGCAGCAGTTGTTCGCTGCCGCATTGCAGTGGTTATTTGTCATGTGAGTTCCTGTATCAAGTTGTGTTGGATGCTCGGGCATGGTTCAGGCCGCCTGAGTTTTTTTGGTCATTGTTTGTGAAAGCCCGCCGTGACGAGAGCTGCGGCAAAGGCAAGCCCAAGGCAGCCAATGCCGAGCAGCAAATCTCGCTCATTTCCGCGCGAGATCAGCTCAATGCCCGCCCAGCCAAATCCGATGATAGCGATGAGGTTCATAGCGCGAATGCTCCTATGCCACCGAGAACCAGGCAGATCAGAATGACTGCCTGACAAAGCCGCCAAAGTGCTCTGCTTTTCTTGCGTCCCTGAACGACCGTCACGGTACGAATGCCGAATAATGCCATATGTGTTCTCCTGAATTTTGATCGCAGCCGCCCATCCCGCCCGAGCGCAAAACAGGCGACTGCAAGTTTCGATGTTTTGTGGAAGGTTGGTTTAGGCCGTTATCCGGCCATGGCTCCGATGATGATCAGAACCACGATAATTAGAATGATTGGACCAAGCGGGCTTGGCTCTTTCTCATAAACTCTACCGACTTCTTTGTATTTGGTCATAGAAAGCCTCCTTACATTGGTTGGGATTGAAGAAATCGCTTAAGCGACGCGCTGCCAGTTGGTGAAGAAACCGACGAATCCTGCAAGGCAGCAAACAGCAGACCAAAAGGTGATGAAGTCTGCGTAGCCAGCTTCAAGCCGTGCATAGGCAAACAAGCCGCATAAAATGCCAAGGATTAGTGCGGCAACGCGTCCGGTGGCGGAAGTTTTTTTGTATGTAGCCATTGAATATCCTTTCGATTGGTTACGGCGACACTGTCTCATATGTGGAGTGCAGCAGCGGTCGGTGGGCGCGCGAAAGGTTGCGAAAACCGCTCAATGCCCTGCCAGTTTCATGATCAAAAATGTGATTAGAACCGAGAAGATCGCCTGGATTGAAAAATAGATGCCGAGGCCACAGATCGTCATCCAGCCCCATCCCGCAAGCTGAGAATGACCGTATCCGTAGGAGCCTTCGAAAAACGCTAACGCATATTCAAAGGTCAGATCATGCAGGGATGGTGTTAGGAAAACCGCGGCTGCTATTGCGATGATCTTGCCAAGACCGCCTAGGCTCTGGGCAAAGCTGCTTTGTGAGTTCATAAAAAAAACCTCCGTCTCGGGTTTGAAGACGGAGGCAGGATAAAGCTCGATTTCAGGGCATGCGGTCGGTCACTGAGAGGTCAGTTATCGTTGCACGGTGCGAAGAAATCGGGGAAATTGTCGTTGTCTGCGGGTGTTCGGGGCCAAAGCCTAGAAATTTTGGAGAGTCTTGCACCCACGACATTCACGGTCAACAACCAAATGTCAGCATTTCTCGGATGGACATATGGAACGATGTATGGGTTCGGGCTGGAGAAGAACTTCCGGCGAAAAAAAGATCGCTGCCTTTCCAGCCATCTTTTGCCCAAGTCCTCATCTGTTTCGTCACAAGAGACATCTGTGGGGATGAGTTGATCAGGCGGATCAAGCAGCCCGGTATCGAGTTGAACCGCCTTTCCCATGCGATCAATGACGTTGACCCGTGTCTTATAATTGTCATTGGCAACTACGAGACGCTGGTATTCATTGGCAAGAAACTCAGGCGCTTCAGTTGGCGTCACGTCATTAGCCAGCATGTAGTAGTATACAGTGGCTTCTGCGGACGCAATGAGAGCGCGATTGTTCAAATCTGATTTCTCCAGAACCACAAAGTTTTTGAGTAGGCATTGACCAGCGATGGTACAGTTGAAGCAGGGCATTGGAGGCTCCGTTTGTAAGGGTGAACCAAAACTCGGCTCTACAATCGCTCCAATTGGATCGATTGTCAATACGGAAATCCAATTGGAGCGAATTAATTCGCTTCAGGATGCTCTAAAATCACTACAGCCTTGAGCCCAACGGCTTCAGCGTACCTTTGAATTGTATCAATTGACGGGCTTCTGCCTCCTGCCTCCATCCGTCTGACAGACGACTCGCTTGTCCCCATTGCTTCGGCTACAGCAACTTTGGTAAGACCAGCAGCTTCCCGCGCCTCACATAACATTTTCCCGACTGCCAGGGCGTTCGCTGAGGAAGTGAACTGAATGGTTAGCTTAGACTTTTCATTGTCGCTCAAATTTGAGTTGGTGCTGGGAATTTTGCCCTGCGCCAGCTTTTCGCGTTTGGGGCGTTCTCTCAGTATTTTTCTAGCGCATAATATTGACACCAATGAATTTGCAGTGCGCGGAAATTCTGAGGAAATATTTTCAAATATAAAAATCGACAAATCAATCTCATTGTCGATTTCAATATTATCATATTTTGATACGTTTTTGCCAAAATTTCTTTCAAACCAATTTTCAGATAGTATTTTAGAATTTGAATTTCGGTCAGTTTCTTCAAATGTAATGTCTTGAAACCCCAATGTATCTTGTTCAATGACACTCTCACCCAGACGTTTCAGAAGTTCTTCGTCAGGCCTATCGACCCAATTCAATATTTCTTCTTCTATTTCTCTACTTTTTGCAGCCATGTGTCACATCAACTCAAATAGTCTGAAAGGTTGTAAGCTAAAAAAGAATCGCGATGATCGTAATAGCCCACGCTTGATCGCATGCTAGTGGGTAAGCCCTTCCAAACGAAGTGATTTTTCAACGCGTTTGCATGGGCACTTTCTTCATACCACATGGAGGACAGGCTGCCTGCAGCGGCGATAATTATTTTTCGCCATATTGCGAAGACCAATTCGACCTCTCGAAATTCAAACTCTAACAGTTCTCGATGTTCTTCTGGGATGTCATCGATGGCACGTTCATAAAGATAATGAAGACGAGAATATGCTGACGGATAACGCTTTCGCCATGTCAAATCTCCGATCAAATAGAATTCCGAACTGTGAAGGGGGGATTCTGACCAATCTGGACCATTTCTTAATGTACGCCCCAACGCTTCGTGTATTTCAATCCACATTATGCAATTGCCGATCGCGCGAAATAGCTCAGGAAGAATGTTGTCTTTTTTCTCTGATTTTGAAATCTTTTTATACAAAACCGAAAAAGCTAAGTAATCCGCTTCTAATTCATCCTGCTGCGCACCAAAAAAATACGCCAAATTTCTGGACCTTATCGGAAATCTAGAACTTTGGTTCTGCAAGATCGGCTCAAGAGTTCTTTGAAGGTTACGAAGGCGAATTCCGGATAGTGGTAATTGGGATTCATCATTATAACGAGCTTTATGGTTGAAAATGATGTGTGAATATTCGTGCGCAATCAAAAAACACTGCATCAGTCGGCAATTAAGACGTTCGTGTTCGTTCGCATCGAAGTAATATCCAGCATGACTAGCTGGTGTGTCACACATAAAAGCTTTTAAAGTTTCCATTGCAACGTAGTTTATCAACTCGTGGTTCAAGCCAACACGAACTTCTCCGCAATCGAAACTTGTTCTCCATTCGGTTGCCGAAATTTTTTGTTTGAAATGAGTGCTTAGATGATGGCAAATCCATGCAGTTTGAGCGCACTGTTCCGACACTAGCACACAGGGCAATTTAGCGTCTTGGTCATCTGTCAGATTTAATCGTGCGATCATACCCATCAATGATGAAGAGCGAACAGTTGCGATTGGTATGGCTGCCAATTGCTCGTAGTTTGAAAGGTTTTTTCCTGTTCGGAAGTTTTGTTGAATTGCATCTGTCACGAACGACGAACAGGTAGACAGCTCCCGGAAGTCTAGTGGGTTTTGAAACCAGGTAGTCCGAAATGAATTGATCGTTTCATGGGCTTCCTTAGAATTCGACTTGATTGAGTCCCTCATGGCTTCGTCAATTGAAGTTCTAATTGTCGCGGGCACCTCTTGCCCTATAAGCTCCAGGAAGTCCTTTTGAATTGTCTGGATTTGTTCCAATACAAATTTCGGCTGCTCGGCAATTCTTAGATTATCAAAAATAAACACTCTCCTATCACGGCGCTTCATACCTATGTTTAGGGTGGTTTTGCCGCGAGATGAAGCACCTACTTATACAAAAATTTGCCCTCGATTCCTCAAAAATGGTACAATAATGCAGAGGAATTTATGGCGGAAAAGACGGGAAACGACCCCCAAAAACAGCGTGATTTTGACGATTTACAGCACGAAATGTCCGGCATTGATAATGGCCGGATGAAACGCTTTTTGGGCGAGAACCAACAATCCATTGAAGCCAAACGCAAGAAGGAAGCAGCGCGAGAAGCACAAACTCGTCTGATGATGCTTTTGGCCGATCCAGTTTATCGCGAGCGTTACAATCTGGTGCTGAGCCGCCTTGATCAATTGGAACAGGCCGCAGACCGCGCTTTGCTTACATTGGAAGAACAGATTTCCGAAGCCAGGACTAATCTTGAAGATATCCAAGCCAATGCCGCGAGATTGCCGGACGGAACGCGGGTCTATCGTGATGCCAACGGCGCAATTCGGAGAGAAGATGGCTCAGAGGTTGATGAAACCCTTGCCGCAACAATTGTCTGGCGCGGAGACGAGCCAACCTATGAAAGTTTCGCTGATTCAGATGCCACAGTTTCGAAACTGGAAGAGGAACACGATGAAGTTTCAGGCTTCCGCAATGATGTCTTAGGTGGTGCGCGTAATCGCATTGAAGATCACGAAAACCCGCCGAGCTTGAATGATCTTGATGACATTCTGAACGGTATTGAAGCCAATATCCCTGATGCCGTGGCCATCGAGACAGGCCTAGAAGATCAGATCGCGCCATCAGCCGAACTGACAGCAAGCATGATTCCAAACGTGCCGTTCAAGAACCAATAGCAAATCACGTACCGCGTTCACTTGAAGGAACCACATTGATTTTGGACCACTGCAAAAATCACTCCACTTGGATGATGTTCTGGATATTGAGAAATAGTCTCACGGATAAGCTGATTTCGCGTCGCTAACACACCTGTATCTTTAAAGTACCAATCGTTGATGCAACGTGAGATTTCCGGCTTCACCTGTGTTGCTACAACGCCTGCCATTGTCACTGACGTTTGGATGAATGCGTCCTGACTTTCCTGGCTGCGCTCGGCAAATACTTTACCCGTGAATTTCTCTGCCAATGCTGAATGTGGATGAAAAGTCAAAGCAGCCATAAATGCCATTGCCGCTGTAGTGATATGTGGGAAGCTCATAACCGATGGATTGTGAACAGCCTGAATCTTTACGGAAAAACTGTTTCGCGTTACTTAAAGAAGACGCAAAACTGCTGACTTCGAGCGGCAGAAGCGCTGCAAAGTCTGGCGATGGAACCCTGAACAAAAAGGATCATTTTTGTTCAGGAGAACGCATTATGAGCGACGGCAGACAAATCGGCTATATCCGCGTTTCAACGAAAGCCCAGACAACAGACAGGCAGTTTCTTCATCTGCAATCGCAATGCGATGAACTGCATGTTGAGCATGTATCGGCGATAGCAGCCAAACGGCCCGTATTCGACGAAGTGCTAGAAAAACTGCAAGAAGGCGATGCCCTTGTCGTGCTGGATTTGGACCGCGCTTTCAGATCATCCATTGATGCCATGCTTACCGCTGAAACGCTCAGAAGCCGTGGTATCCGGTTTCGGATATTGACCCTCAATATCGACACGCAGACAGCCGAAGGTGAATTATTCTACACCATCCTTGCAGCCTTTGCTCAGTTCGAACGCCGGATTATTTCCAGAAGAACTAAAGAGGGATTAGCGGCCGCTAAGCGCAGAGGCAGCAAAATTGGCAGACCCAACACCCTCACGCCGGAAATTATTCACGATGCTTATGACTGGATTCGGGAGGAAAACCTTCCATGTCGTTATGTGGCATCTCTTCTCGGTGTGTCTCGGATCACATTACAGAGGGGGTTTAAGCGAACGGGGTTGAACGATTTCACTGTAAAAATTTAGGCTGTCTGATACAGTTGAGACAATTACATCTATCAAATATTATTGGACTGGTTTTGGACTTCTTATCTTCGCTCATCTCGGTTTCGAATATTGGCGTTCTTCTCGTAGTGTTAGGATTAGCCATCCAGTTCTGGGACTGGAAACGGGTTGGCAACGAACTCGAACTGATCGAAAATATCGGAGATCACCTCGAAAGATTGAAAGAGCAGAACGAGCACACCAAAAACATCAAAGCCCCGCCAAAAGGAGAGCTTATAACCAAGGATGGTGTTGATATTGGAGAGGCTTTGGAAATTATGTCTCAGGCGGGTGACATGGCAGAAGCATCAACCAAGGAGACCCTCCGAGAAACGAAGGAACGCCTAAGCACGATCAAAGGACGGCACTATCCGTTCGTGCTGGCGTCATGGGCATTCGTGATTGTGGGAACTCTGATGACAGTTTCCATCTAGCGCCTTTGGGCCACTGATCGTGAATTCTCTGAAAGCCCAATTCACTGAAACGACGCGAAAATTGGCTTCGGCAATCACGAGCAAATTGATATAATATTCGTACCGATTACGACTCACAGGAGCTGTACGTGATCAATTTATCTAAGAGCGAGGTGGCGGCGCTTTCCAGCGTAGATGAGCAAGAACTGAGTTTTGCCATCGATCATGCGCTTTCGACACAGCACACGACCGAGCTGCGAAGAATGTCCCTGTCAAATTGCGGACTTTATGTTTCCAAAGAACTGAGTGTCTTTGAGAAAAGGCTGGGTGAATACAGAAGCTCCAAGTCTGCCAAGAAACGCGAAAGAACATACACAGATGCGATGAAGGCTGGAAGCGATCTTTCATTTGCATTGTCGTCCATGAAACAGCGTATGAAGAGGGAGTTAGCCGATGGTGAATTGTTCTATGTCGATGATCACATTTTTTGGCCTCACAGCTTCACCGAGAATATGAGTGTCACAGTGTCATATCGATGGAGACGTCGCGTCGAAGACGAATGGAACTATGGAAGAATTACGTTCGAACACACTTTTCGCGCCAGGCCAGAATACGCAACGTATTCAAATCGGCGTAAACCCAGTGCGGCTCGACAGAAAAAAGAACGGCAAGAGGAACTCGAGCGAACATGGGAGCATCTTAAAAACTTAGCGCTTTATGCGGTCAGAGATTACTTCAGAGGCGGTGGAGGCGGCGACAAAATACCGAGCACTGTTCAAGCCGTCACGGATCGCCAAGGCTTTGGACTCAATAATTTCAGCGCTCAATTTTGGAATAATTCATAGAGACAATTTTCCTATCAATATACAAAATAATGTTGGAAGTCGACGCGCTACCGCTTTTGGTTTGGTCCATGACAATTGAATGTATTTCTACACAAAAAGGTGAAAATATTTAACTAACCGCCACGATTTAAGAGTTTTCCGTTACTATTGCGAAATTCGGATTCAATTGAGATGATTCACATGAAGCGTATTCTCGTGCCAGTTGATAGTTACGATCCAAGTTCTTGGGCAATTGCGCTCCAATATGCGAAAGTAATTTGTGAAGCAGATGAACGCGCGCCCAAGGTTGCGCTTATTGTTCATACCATGCAGCAAATCAGCTCTACATCGCTCAGCGGTTTCTTGGGCGAGCGGCAGGCGAAAGCCCTCAAAAGCAGAAAGCCTTTGTCATTTGAGGGCGGCACTCTTCGTTTGGAGACAATGAAGACAATGCCATCGATTATGCGAGATACGGTAGCAATCGTATTTTATGCAGATGAACAACTCATAGATAAGGTGGAAGATGTTAACGGGTTGAACGGAATTGTGGCCGTCCCGTGGGTTGCTGGCGAGCTTGACAGTTGGGCCAGCCGTTGGGGTGCAGTTGTTCATGGTGAAGAGCAACGTCCACAAGCGAAGATTATTGAAGACCCAGTAGTGGAGAAAGCGCTGGTGCAGCTGGTGCAGATGGTGAACTCGTCCACAGGCATCGGACACCCGCGTGACAAAACGAAAGCTAACGAAACGCTGCGAATATTGCGTGCGAAAGGCCATCAAATTGATGCCGCTTCTATTCGTTCTTGGGTACTTCAGCGTGGTTGGAAGTCACACCAAGCTGACGATTTAGGTGCTCTGGCTGCAAAAGTTGGCGCACTCAAGAATAAACCACGACTAACAGATTACCACGATCCTGAGGGCCGTTATGGACGTTGGTCTTCGTGACAATAACCAGCATGGGTCATCTGAAGCTAAGCAGGTTTGTAAAAAGCGTTACACGCAAGATGTGCGTGGTACTACCACGCGGTAGCTCGCTTTGCTCGGAAAGGGCGAGTTGCACTCTCCCGTTTCATCCCTCTTGCTAATGCCAAAGTTCCAATGATCTACATAAAACAACGGAAGTCGTACACTTGATCAACCAGTTCCGGATTTTGCTGAATTATCTCTGCAAACCTACTTGAGTACACCATTGTGACGGGTAATTTTTTATAGAGAGTATTATTGTTCCAATCCATTTTGGTGAGCGAAACAATTCCGTTTACAGTCTCATGCCAACCTCCCGATCCGGAAAAACGTCTCAATAAAATCGGTGAAGGTGTGGGCTTTAAGGCACCCTCTTTATAAACACTAAATTTTGGGTTGTTTAATTGCACACCCAATACGCTCCCCTGGGTCCAAGCGAGAGCTTCGTTGGAACTGATAGGCACATAGGTCCCACGTTCAACTGGATAATTGTGAGCTTTGGGACCTTCGGCTGGTCGGTCTTTCCAAGCTTTCCTGCCTGCTGTGAAACGTAAGCCAGTCCAGTCACAGGATTTCACGATCTGTACCAGTTCTACTTCCGTGCCCTCGTTAAAACTGTCATGTGCAGCTTCGATTTCCTCTGGTTTGAATTCCGTATTTTTGTGAATGGTAATTTTTCTTGGTGAACGCCCCACATGCCCCTGCTGATAAACGCTTAAGCTTTTTGAAAGTACCGAATGCATTTCATGATACGATAAGTAGGGGTTAAGCCGACGGTCTTCGGTAAACTCCTTTGCATCGTAGGCGACAAATCGAAATCCGGTTCCATCCGGGTCGAATATTTGGCTGCAGCACGTTGTGTATTCTTGGCCTGAATTGCCTGCTTTTCTTCTCAAGGCATAACTTATGCCAATGAATGCTTCTCGAGGATCAAGCCCACCAATTTTCCAAGGTTCGCCATTGGCCTTTGCGAATAATGCAACGGACAATCCCCACATCACATTCGCACGACACGTTCGATCAAAACTATCTTGGTTCAGTATTTGAATTGGAATATTGGACGGCGCGCAAAAAGCCTTAAGGTAGTCGTGTAAATTAAAATTTTCACCTTCAAAACATGCAGCCCAATGTTTTGGCAAATAAATTAAAGCTACATCGAACTCTCCCCTTAGTGTTCTCAATTTTGCAATTTCTGAGAACAATGAGCGAGCTAACATTTGTTTGTCGTTTTCGTCCGCAAACCTATCCAGGTCAGAAGACAATGTGATCCTCGTTGTGTCAGCGATAGGCGATAATGGTGTTCGGAATACTTGCTCAAAGCCAGGGTAATCAGGATAGTAATTTTTTGCTTCGCGAGGTTTTGCGATTTCTCCCAATTCAGCCACTAATCGCTCCAGCCGCGGCATATCGTGGTTCAGAGCAACAAGCGCAAATCTTATTCTAGCAGGGGCTCCAAATCGCAAGCTAAATGGACCGTAGTTGATCAAGCCTCGCAACGGGTGGCGGTCGGTATTGCCACCACTGAACAGCAATTCCGGTTCTGGAACGCTTGTATATGAAGGAAGTATCCCCGCGTTCATCAGCGTATCCTTCTTTTTGAGTAACCCGTTCTACTCGAAAAGGTGAACGAAGGGTTGCTGGGACTTGGATTGCCCTCATAAGCTGAGAGAGTTACGTCGGTTGCGGAGTCAGCATCATCGGTCAAAATTGAGACCCAAGCACTCACTAAAGAGTTATATACGTCGTTTTTTCGGTTGGCTTTTTTTTGGTCTAGCCATTGCGTTGCATGACGACGCGCGCGCGGTGGCCATATCCAAATGTCAGGCTTAATTAATAGCCAAAGGCGGTTATCTGCCCAGGAAAAATTGAACTGCAAAGACTCGGCGTACTCAACCTTCAAAACTGCTTCTTGTGTATCAGTTGCAGGCACAGTCACGTTTGGCACTACGCCCGTCGTCTTACCGACCAATGAATGTAAATGTTCGAAAATTCCTACATCTTGTGCCATCTGATCAACTATCAAAACGGCTCCCATTCGATTGCGTCGAGAGAGAAGTGGTCTTACTCTCGTAAACGCTTTGCTCAATCCATCTTCTAAGAACCTTTTAACTTGAAGTTTTTCTGTCTTACGCCAATCTGCTTCAAAACTGCCAACTGACGTTCCTACAAAATCATTTTCAAAAACACGTTGGGCTTCTGAGGCCTCTCCCCATGCCATTAGTGTGCCGTCGATTGTAGTCACCAGATTGTGTTCGGTTTCGCGAAGAAGAGGACCGACAGACTCCCAGGTAGGGCTCTTTGTTAGTTCTACAAACAAACACTCACTGGGAATGTCACTGAGAGGAAGAGCATTATAACGCAATAATGGACGATTACCTTCAGAGCTCGGAATTGCAATGGAGACTGGTGCAACACGACCTTTGCGAACTTTCTTATCCGTTTCATCGGATTTTTCTGTCAGATTTCTCCACAGGCTAAGCATCAGTGTATCAAAAGTATCTATTTCAACTGATTCAGCCCTTATACCTTGCTGGTTGGCGGCCTCGATGAAACCAGCGACCTGTTGAGGCAACGAAGAACCTTTCATGGTCAACCAATATATGCCGTGGGGGAATGGGTTCTGTGTGCCCAAAGCATTATGGAGCAGATCCATAATGCTTTGGTCTCGACCAGAATAACCAGCGAAAACAAATCCAAAGCGATTGGCTGCATTCAGTAAGCAGCTTGAAAGAGATTCATTCTGAGAAAGTAAGTCTGCTTCCAAGTTTTTGATACTTTGATGCCGAAAATCTCCATGCAGCTTGCAATAAAACGGGTATTCTTCGTTGTTTATTGCATTGTTCGCTCCTGATGCACCCTCAAGATGGAATGCAGACAATGACTGATCTGCGATAGCAGCAACTGATTTTTCTACCACCGTATCAAAGTTGGTTGTGAAAGTTACGCGAGCAAGTCCTTCAGCTACTAACGCTCCAAAAACCCTGTTTCCGACTGCTAGTCTAACTCTCTTCTCACTCAACATTCCTTCGATATATTTCCGTTGGCGTTCACGATCATCTGCAAAAATTGTCTGAAAATATGTTGAATATTCCTCTGGCGCCCAACGTTCTGGAAATCCGCGCGACTTCAGGAAGGTTTCAACTGTCCGTCGAACTGCGGCATTCTGTAGGTCCTTTGTCGAAAACTCCTGATTTTCTTCAGAACAATAGTATCGGCGTTTTAGATCGTTAATAATATCCTCAGCAGTTGGAAGTCCCGCATTTCGAGACGTTCCCGCACCCAAAAACCATGCAAATGCCTTGGGCCGTTCGCAAAATATCCTTATAAATTCAGATGTTTCCATGAAGAATAACCTACAGTCTTATTATCTGCATCTGCAAGATATCTCGGAATCTATTTTTAGAAGTCGATGAAGCTTTGGGTAGATATATTTACATTTTTTATTGTCGATTACTTTTTCACTGAAAAAACACATGACGGCATGTTTTTCCTGAGCAATGTCTTACTCTGCCAACCAATCTACCAGCACCTCGGTGCTGATTGCAAAATCTCTGGCCTCGTGTGGACCACCCTTGTGAATCACTCCCGCAACTCTGTTTGTATCATCCAGCAGGGGGCCGCCAGACATTCCCTGAGCCAGTTTTTGAGTTACTTCAATTTTTTTTACTGCTGACTTCGTAGGCAGAGAGCTTATGTTTCCGTTCCGAACGTTCAACCTGTCACCAGGGCCAAAGCTGGGGTAACCTAAGGCGACCATCTCATCACCGACCACCGGGGCTTTTCCCGAAAGTTCCAGCTCGTAATATTCATTGATTGGTATTTCCGGGTTTAGCAGAGCTAAATCTCGATCCTCACAACTTTTAACTATCTTAGTTTTAAACACATTTGACGGCTTGCTCGGGTGATAGATATCCACCTCACTTACGCCTTTGACACAGTGTGCTGCGGTTATTAAACCGGCATCTTTCAGGAAAAAGGCGCTTCCTTGCGCTAAATCAGATGCATCATCAGATATGTGTTCAACAACCCATACTGCACGATCATGCATTTGCTCCGTTGTGGGCGTAACTTCAATTTTCTTCGCTTTGAAGCTTTCATTGAATCGCAGGGCTAGACCTCTATACACTGGGTCAGACTGCCCGCGAATGAAGCCTAACCAAGAAAGCTTTCCCCTTAAATGAGCTTCAATTGAGCTTTTTCCGGAATGACTATCCTCGTATTTTTTCTGCGCTGCCTTCAGTCCCAAGGTCTCAATCGAATACAATGTGGCCCTTATGTTTCTCACGAACTTTCTATCAACATTAAGTAGTTCATTGACTTTGAGTCCGGTCACCATGCGCCTCGAATGGCGATCAGCATAATGGGATTTGTTTTCGTTCAACGCAAAACCATTCCCGGAAAATATTTGTTGAATTTCAGCGCACAACAGATCGGGTGGAAATTTGCCTGCCGCTGGAACTTGTCCTTCAAATATCGCTGACATCGGCTGATGACTAGAGAATGTGATATCGTCAGCATAGCGCGTGTAAATACAGCGCATCCGCTTTGCAAATGACAACAGTTGTTTATCCAACCGAAAACAAATCATGTTTGATAAAATTGGGCTGGATGGTGCACCCTGTGGAAGCCTACTGTTCAGGCAACATACTATTCCTATGGTTTCAGCTACCTCCGACTGCATACCCAGCGATTCCAACAGTCCGACAATACGGTTCTCCGTTATTGTCGGGAAGAAATCCTTGATATCCATGTTCAGGATATATCGTTTTCGAAGATGAGCTTGAGCATTACTTTTGACAGACTTGTTTGGGACGAATCCATGTACGGGATGGCGGACCCGATACAAACCGTTTAGCAAGGCTGCTATCTTACCTTGAAGATATTTGAGACGTTTATCAGGGGCATTGATGATTCTTGGTTTCTTGTTGTCTCGGGAAATCGAGAATTGATGATACATCCTCGCCCTATACCATTTGATCTTTTTCAACTCCTTTTGGTTCATACCCAAGTACGCCAACAAATCAGCCTTACTCGCTAACTCGGGAGCCAGATTGACGCGAATCGTTGGTATGCTGAATGTAATAATTGGCACGAGGTCTCCCCTCCAATCACGCCAGGGTCCATTCAACACAGGGCGCGCACGTTATGTGCAGACATTTGCTCTTACGCCGCAGTTACTACAGCGCGTATGCGAGGGGAGACCCTCGAATATTGAGCTAAACAAAAAATAACAAAATATTCCAGTGATTTGTGTAAATCTTGTACTTTGAAAGTATAAAGGCAAACTCTGCGCATCCGCTTGCGCCGGACCGGGCTGTCGTGAACCGAGCCTTTAGTCTCGGCCATTCGGCTTCCATCCCTTGCGCGTTGTTAATCAAGGGGAAGCCAAGCGGCTTTGCCTCTTTCTCCCCACAAGAAAAATAGACACTGGCCGTGGCTCCGCGCTGCCGCTCGTGCGCCCGCACCACCCCGCATCGATTTTTCTTGTCCCCTCCCATCTCCATTCTCGCCGAAGGGCAACGGTTGCATGTGCAACCCATACCCAAAGGAAGGGAATTGAAATGACAATCAAAGATCAAGAAGGAGAAATCAGAATTTATGTGGCTTGTTTGGCGGCCTACAATAACGGCATCTTGCATGGCGCGTGGATTAATGCCGATCAGGACGAGAACACTATACGCTGGGCCATCCACGACATGCTGAAAGTCTCACCCATCGAATGCGCGGAAGAATACGCCGTTCATGATTTTGAGGGCTTTGAAGGCGTTTGGATTGAAGAATATGCGGATATCGCAAATGTCTCCAAGCTGGCAGCGTTTATCGCCGAGAATGGAGAATTGGGCGGTAAGCTGGTTGCTCACTACGGCGATCTGGAAACAGCCAACGAAGCGATCAGTGATCACTATCACGGCTGCTATCGTTCACTGTCAGACTTTGCCGAAGAACTGACCGAAGAAACCACGCAAATTCCAGAATCGTTGCGGTTCTATATAGATTACGAAGCCATGGCGCGTGATCTGGCGATCAACGATGTTGTGACAATCGAAACTGGCTTTGAGGCCGTGCACGTTTTCTGGAGCCATTAAGATGCCCCAGAAAACAGACCAGAAAGACATTATTGGCGGCTATGGCACAGGGCATTGTTGGTACTACCTGCTTGGCAATCCCGTCCCATCCTTGAAGCAAATCTTGAGTGAAGCGAACGCGAGCGAATATCGTGGCTACAATGAAGAGGAAATCTTAGCAGCAGCGCGAAAGCCTGAGCCGCAGCGATCAGCAACCTTGAGACGTTTACGCAATCAATATGTTGAGGCTTTGAAACGAGGCATTTCGATCTATCGCCGCGTGGTTTTCGAACTAAACCAGCGCAGGAAAGTGTACGGCATCCCCGAAAACCCGAAACGCGCTGATGATGTGCATGTTTCGGTCGCCCTCAAACACAACCATATTTACAACGATTTTGCTCATTTGCTCTGCATTGATGAATTGCCAAACCAGCAAGGGGAATTGTTCTAAACCTCCACAGATTTGCATTTTTCTTGCATTTGAGTTATCATATATGATAACCATGAATAATGACGTGGAAGATCACATTTTATAGCGAGAAGGTCGAGAAAGAGACACTAAACCTTCCCAGCGGCATTCTGGCGAGTTTTCTGCGCATCGCTGAACTCATGAAGGAATTTGGTCCTGACTTAGGCAGGCCGCAGACAGCGCCGCTCGGTAAAGGACTGTTTGAAATACGCGCCAAAGGCAAAGAGGGAATTTCCCGCTCTGTCTTTTGCACGTTGAAGGGGAAAGAAATTGTCATACTGATCACAGTGATCAAGAAGGACAACAAGATACCCAAACGACACATGGAAACGGCACAAAAACGAATGAAGGAGATACAAGATGAAGACTAAACGTCCAAGCTTTGAAGAGCTTCGTCAAAAAGCCCTTCAAAGACCCGAAGTTAAGGAAGAATATGAGGCGCTTGGCCCTGTCTTTGAGATGAAACGCAAAATGATTGCCATGCGCAAAAAAGCAGGTCTGACCCAAGAACAAATGGCAGAGCGTCTTGGCACCAAGAAAAGCAATATCTCGCGCCTTGAAAGCATAGGCTCGGATGTTTCCCCACGTCTTTCAACGCTGGAGCAATATGCTCGCGCGCTTGGATATTCCATCAAGGTTGATTTTGAACCAGCCCGCGCAAACTAGCACCGAAAAAGATCATCGATTGATGCCCTTTAAGCGGCAATTTGGATATCGATAGATATCTTTTCGATTGCATCGCGATCAATGAAGCGAAAGCGATTGATGCCAGCCGGGGGATTGCGACCGCCGCTTTTCCATGAAGGCTTTTCGCTCCAAGTCGATAGAAGGTCCATCAACAAAATCAAGCGTGGATTGCTTTTGTCGCTGGCGGCTGAGGGACGCGACCATCTTTGCAGTATCTGCAAATTCCTCATCGCTGGCATAAAGCGAAACGCCTTTCTTATGCCGCGTCATGGCAACATAGGTCAGGTGTCGATCCATTGAGTTTGACGCCAACACAAAGGAACGATCCACCGTTGCTCCCTGAGATTTATGGATGGTCGTAGCGTAGCCATGCTCGATATCCGCATATTCGCGAATATCGACTTTGCAGGTTTGGATTTCCCCGCATTGTTTGTCGTCTAGTTGAACCGTAAGCGTATTTTTATCAGCAGCAAGAACGCTTCCAAACATACCGTTTTTGACGCCCGACCCTCGATCATTGCGGGTAAAAACCAACCGATCACCAGCGGCAAACTCGCGCTTGCCATGGGTGGTTTGATAGGAAACGCAACGTTCCAGTTCTCCCGCTTCTTTGCGGACCTGCCTGATGGTTTGATTGATAGCCTTCACATCAGCCTTGCGATGCGCTAGAGCAAGGAGCGAGCTGTCGGCGTCCTTGCCCCACATATCGTTCAGATAATCGCTGGCAAGCGCCGCAATGGCTTCTTCATTGGTTTCTGATTTTTCCAATCCGCCGCGCTGAATATAAGCGCTTAGTGCGTCTTTGGTATTCCCAAGGGCAAAGTACTTTGATGCTTGTTTTTGCCAATCGGCATTTTGTCTATGCACCTCATGCAAAGTAGCAGGCTGAATGCGCTCGGTGATCGCTTTGAAAGGCGCACCAGCTTCAATCGGCTGGAGCTGTTCGGCATCGCCGACCAACACCAGCTTTGCCCCCTTGGCTTTCGCCTCAGATATAAAACGGCCCAATTGCCTTGAGCCGATCATGCCAGCTTCGTCAATGACCAGTACATCGCCTTGTCTGAGTTGGTGCAAGTCGTTCTGCCAAGCCAGCTCCATGGAAGCTAGTGTTCGGGATTTGATGCCAGAGGATTGTTCAAGACCTTTAGCCGCTTTACCAGCCAGTGCAGCGCCAAAGACGCGCTGACCATTAGCCTCCCAAGCTTCCCGTGCAGCGGCCAGAATGGTGCTCTTACCAGCGCCAGCAACGCCGATCACGCAGGAGAGCTGCTTATCGCTTGCAAAATGACGAACGGCCTTCCTTTGTTCTGCGCTAAGCTCTGCGCCGGATTCAGAGCGAAGATGTTTGGCGGTGTTTCTGATTGCGGTTTCAATCTTGCGCGACGGTGGGCAGGCAATGGCAGTGCTTGCCATTTGCTGAGCACCAGTTAGCAATTCACGCTCGCATTCCACCATGTCTTTAGCCGCGAAGCGTGCTTTCAGGCTTGAGCTTTCATTCTCAGGAGTTAGCTGCACAAGCTTCTTTGAAGCCATGATGGCCTGATAGGCCGTGTGGTAGCCTTGCGCATCACCCAGATAACTACTGAGCGTTTTGGCGATTTTCTGCTTGGTAAACACACTTTCGTTTTCGCTCAGTATGGAAAACAGATGTTCAGGATCGCGCTTGAGCCGTTTGGCAACCTCGTTTTCTTGTGCAGGAGCTGGCGAGCGCGATTGTTCTGGAACAACATCCAAAGCATTGGCGATCTCGATTGCTTTGAGAACGCTCGGATAGCCGTCTAACTCACCAAGGCGCTTTCGCACCTCATGGGTTTTGAGGCCCAGGGTTCGCGGAATGGAAAAAACCTCGCCAAAGCGATCAACGGCGACAAAGGAGCGTTTATCACCACGGGCCAATACATAGCCGTGCTCTTTCAAGGCAATGGCAAACGTGGCTTTTGTATCCGAGTACGCCCACGCATTTTGAAACACACGCTTAATCTCATCAGCATATTTACCGCGCCGTCGGGCTTGCTGATGCTCTGCATGGGAATAATTGAGTTTTGAGCGCTCCAGAGTATTTTGAAAACCGCGCGGCATATCCCATCCGTGTTCAAGATAAAGCTCGCGGCCCAATTCATTCAGCTTACGCTTCGGGAATGACAGATGAATGGCTTTCATATTTTCGGTATCAATGCGGCACCACACGCAATGGGCATGACGACGCAAAGCGCCATCGCGGCCTCGTTTTTCATGGAAGACGATGGCGCGGGGCTGACCCGTCAATCCGAGGTGTTCTTCAGCACGGTCAATCGCAGCTTCAAAGTCAGCAGTGCTGACTTCCGCGTCCTTTGGCGGGTTCAGCGAAAGGGAATAAAGATGCTGGCTGCAATGTGTGGCGCGGCTCAGCGCATAGCTTTCTTGAAACGCCGATTGCAGGTCATTTCCGACAAAACCCGAGATTTCATGGATGGTAACTTTCTCGTTTTCTACCTTAAGCAGATGCCGAGCCATGTCTTTTGCATTTCCCCGTTGATTGCCTAGAAGGATCATACGCCAGCGCTATCATTGTCGTCGTCAGATTGAACGCCCAGCGCTTCCATCAGATCGCAGCGAATGCGATAGCATTCGGCGTAAGCCTCTCTCAGGGCAGCTTCCTCATCTTTGCAAAGCCCCAAACGACCTTCTTCTTGCGCCACGATTTGCGACATCAGATAGGCGGCCATACCCGAATGGGCCAAACGCCGCAGCGCGCGGCCAATGGCTTTATCGCGTTTGGTCGGAGGGCGCTTGCGCTTCTTTGGTTTGGAACCATCAAACAAACGGCTCAGCACATATGCATTGAGCGACATGCCAACCGCATCGCGTTCTAATTGCGCCCGCTGCTCAACGGACAGTCGAACAGACAGCGGGGCCAACCGTTTTTTTGGCTTTGGCTTGGAAGCTGCTTTGAACTGAGATTGAAATTCAGGGAGCGAGATATAGGTTTGAGGAATCATGGGCATGGTTCCTCAAAGTCGAAATCAATGTGTTTTAATTGCTCTTCCCAATCTGCTAAAGTTTCAAATAGTTGGTTCGATGAAATATCATCGGTGCCCACCATTCCACTATTTTGCCCCGACAACGCCCCTAAAACCCTGAAAGGCATAGAGAAATTAGCGGTTCTAGGCCCTGTTTTTCGGCCATACTCAAGGCGGTCTGCGAAGGCTAATTTTAGCACTAAACGGCGCAAGGTGATGTCACCAGAAACCCATAGTTTCCAAGGGTTTGTGATGAATTGCAGGGCCGGTTCTAGGCATTCGTTATAGGGTGTGGTCTGCCGTCGTAAAAGTGGTCCAATTTTTGCGTTAGAGTTAGCTTCATTTATGGAGTTAAACTATGGGCAAGAGAGCCAAACCTGAAGAGATTATTGCGAGGTTGCGAGCTGTTGACGTGCGTTAGAGCCAAGGGGACACGACCGGACAGGCTGTTCGATCGATTGGTGTGACAGAACAAGCTGTTTGTGACACATGGCCCACCAGAACACATACGTTCCGACAACGGATCTGAGTTCATTGCCATTGCTCTGAGGCAATGGTTGCAGCAACTCCAAGTCAAAACCCTGTACATCGAACCAGGCAGTCCATGGGAAAATGGCTACTGCGAAAGCTTCAACTCCAAGCTTCGTGACGAGCTTCTCGCGCGGGAAACCTTCTACACTTTGAAGGAGGCGCAAATCCTGATCGAAAGCTGGAGGCGTTACGACAACACCGAAAGACCACACTCGTCTCTGGGCTAGAGTGTGTCTTGTTTAAATGGAATCGTTTGAGCGCAGGGTATTTGTGTCCTGGCCCCCCTCTCGGCGGCGCTTCGCTTGCCTGCCGGGTCAACGAGGAGAGTGACGCGACGCGGTGTGAGCACCGTTAGCGTCGCGCGACGACATCCAGGGCGCAAAGAACCTGCGGCGTTTTGCGGCTTCTTTGGCCCGCAACAACGCCTTGATCCGCTTGGAGCAATCGAGGCATTATTCGCTATACGGCCTGCGGCCGGGCGAAAATGCCCTGGCTGAAACGATTTGGGTTTGCTGTCCTGTTTCAAAACCTCAACCTCACCTGCTTGGAGGTCTTTTTCACGTCGGCCCTTCGGGCGTTCGGCTGGCGAAAGGTCCACTGGACCTTTCGTCGGGCAAGCCCGATAAACCAGACCTCACCGTCAAAATCCTCGCACGATCGTCTGATCGCACTCCGGTGTTTTCCTAACTGCCGCAAAAAATCCTCTCCATCAAACTGATCCCATTTAAACAAGACACGCTCTAAAGACCACCGGCTCCACAAACCATCTTGCCCGCAACGCACATGCCGCCTTATTAGGGAGAGACAGCATCAACGCTGCTAAACAAAACCTGCTGGCTCTAACACCAAGGTTGGACCACCTAAACAAGGCAGGCCACCTCCCTGTCGGATTTGTCCCCGCTGCATCCCACGATGACAGCAGCTACAAAACTTAGACTTCGTTACCGTTCGTAGAACTCACCCTTCTGGCAAATTTGGGGGAAAGCGGACCTTCGCCGAACCTCAGTAAGTAGATTACATTGCTGAAAAGCAGACATGTAAGTTTGAATGTAGGTGTTCAAGGTTGGGTTTTAGCTAGGCATGTGGATGAAAATCACTCTCACGTTAGATCAATGCCGACCACGATCACCAATTCGATTGTCCCACCTCGATTGATTTTGTCAGCTACCTTATTTAGCTGGTCTAGTAACAGATCGAAACGCACCAGAGCTTTTTGGTTTGGGACACTCCACTTGCGATCTCTCGTATTGATCAGCAACAGCACACCGTGCTTTCGATTGGACGGGCGGAGATATTGACCGACGAGTTGAACGTGCAAGGCCTCGGAGAGCTGAGCATAGGTCAAATGGTCGGCCTGCTTTATTTCGATGGCAACCTCATAAGGTGGTGCGGATGCAAGTAAATCCGGCTCTTTCTTATCGGCAACAATCGGTTCACGGCTGACAAGAAATTGCTGCTTAGATCTGAGCGTAAGAGCCTCTAGGGATAGCAATTGAAGCGATTCTTCGTCTCTTGATCTGTCATTACCCATATATTTCATGATGACAGGACGCGGGG
This sequence comes from Rhizobiaceae bacterium, assembly GCA_963669455.1. Taxonomy (GTDB): domain Bacteria; phylum Pseudomonadota; class Alphaproteobacteria; order Rhizobiales; family Rhizobiaceae; genus JAWKWH01. The sequence continues at coordinate 1,099,492 of OY770026.1, read as the reverse complement.
AACCATCCGCTTCTAGCCAATCCGTTCTGACGTCTGAAATAGTATTCAACACTGCCTTGAAAAGATCAGATCCATATTTGATCGGCTGTGCTTGCCGTGTACGGAACCGATTGAATTCCATTTCTGACCATGCTTGCTGCTCACTGTCTCGGTCCAACATCTTTCTTGCATTTTGCCGCATCCAATGACTGTGTTTCGGAAATTTAGTTGCAAAGCGAACAGCAAGTGTATGAGCTTCGACACTGCGTTTGTCTCTCAGGGCCTGTAGGATTGTTCCGCGCCCGTCTTCGGCATTGTCTCGCCGCCCCGGCGTGTAACTACCTTCATGCACCACGTCTTCCTTCAGACGAATACTCTTAAAGGCAAAAACGGCCAAGTCATACAGTTGACGTGGACTTCCACCTGATAGAGCTTTCGTCGCAATTCCATTGTGGTTGCGGCCAAACAGGCCTCCGATTAAGGTTTCGACATAGTCCTTTCGTTTTTCTCTCCGATACCGCTTGACTTTATTCTGTAGTGCGTTGCTACCAGCGCCAAAGTCACATGCGAAGATGCAAGCTAATATCGATGTTGCGGAAGGTTCATCGGGTACTAATGCCTCGAACATCTTCAAGAGTTTGCCAAGCAAGGCTGACGAGTTTCTCACCATCGAAGGGGCGTTGATCAGGACTGTTGCAGCGCGTTCGAAACGGTCTGCATCATATGGCTCTTGCCGCATAAATAGATTCAGAAGATGTTTCAGCAAGTCATTTGGGACAACGGAAACAGGTCGTCCAAGGTGATACAGAATGTGGGTGCTATGCCCGTTCTTGCCTTGCCATTCTCGGTTCAGTTCGGATTTGATGAGTGGGATACAAATCTCTGGCCGATGACGCGCTAAGACTAATGCTACTTCAACTTGTTCATCAAAAAGTAGGTGGCGAACCGCATTTCGAAGATCATTGTTATTCGCCTTCAGCAGCTCAGCATTTGAGTTTTCAAACTCAAACCTTACCGCCCAAGCAGCATGTTTGTGAATCCACTTATATGTTGTGTGTCCATTGTGGTTTCGTTTTGGTCGTCTTGCCTTGGTCGCCTTCCAATGAGCAGACAAGGCCACGTCGAACCTGTCGCGTATTTCCTTAGAAAAAGCACTGGAGAGTGCACTGCTGTCGTAAATGTCTTCGCTATTGTTGGCTTTGGAAAGCCAAACAATAAGCCAGTGCAGTTTATTGTACCGGACATTTGGGTCCATAAGGTCAGTGCTGTCGTTTAAAAGGTATTTTTTGAATTTCCTCCAGCTTTCAGCAACATTCTGCTTTCGTTTCTTCTCTTCTTGTTGATGCTCTTTCGCCCTTTTCTCTTGCCGTTCTTGCCGAGCTTTTTCTTCAGCAAATGGGGCTCTAGGGGTTAGGACAGCATCTATGAGGGAGGTAAGATTTGGATCAAAATCAAGGCTAGATCTGCATGAGATCAGATCATCTTTGATGCCGTCATCTTTCGCATCAAAGGTTCGAATCCAAGCGCTCAAAGCGATCTGCCGATCATCCGATAGCGATTTGCCCTTCGTATCTTCCAACAGCCAATCGCGATCTGCCTCTTTCAATCTATGAAGACCTTGCCCAATGAACGTGACTTGCCAATAACGATCAATGACTTCGCGTCTCTCATCTTCGGCTCGACATTCTTCAACGTCCTTCCAAAGAAGAGCACGCCGCACTTGCCAGTTTTGATCGAGCAATTTGAAAAAGCGTTCTTTGTCAGCGTCTTCAAAATCAGTTGCCGAACGTTCGCGCCGTTCCATTACCATAAGCAGCTCGACAAGTAGTTCCGTTTGCTCGCCATCCAGCCAGTCTTCCAAAAGTCCCAAAGCAATGTGATCGACATATTTGCAGAGGTAGCGGTACTTTCGCGAAACGCGGTAATGACCTGCCTGATAAGGCGGCTGTAAACAAAGCTCTGATAGTTTTGCCGCAAATTTTGAGCGGTCGCGTAATGGACATTTGTTCCAAAGATTTTTCAATTCGTAGCCAAAACCGCCGACAGTATGTCGTTCTGGTGCAGAAGCATTTTGGATAATTTCGAACAGTTCACCAACAGTGAGGTGCTTTGGAAACAACGATCTTGAATAACTGACCGCTGAGGCGTTCGAAACCACAGTAACATCTTTCAAGAAACTCTCAGCAAATGTCGCTCGCTCAGATTCCGCACCCAATATTTCCGCGGTTTCGAGTGCCCAACACTTTACACCCTCAGATTGTTCGGGGCATTGGAGTAGGCTTACAATGAGATCTTTACATCCGTGTATTTCACCTTCTGCAATAAGGCGAATGAGATCCAATCGGAAATCGATTTGCTCGCACAAGTTCCAGACGTTTTGGATCGTCGTAGTCAAGGCTGGATCAGCAAACATCCAGAGGCTCTCATTTGAAATGCCGTCATCACCGATCAGACTACGGGAATGCTTATCAGCATAGAGTTGAAGTAGTGCCATTTTGTCGGCTAGTGGCAAACTGCCGGGATCACCATGCTGAAGCAGCACAAGCGGCTCGACATCAAGAATTGGTTTGATCCAACTCTTATCGATATTGGCCAGCCAAGCGACAGTTGGCCTCCGTGATGGGATCAATGTTGTTGATCCATAAAGGTCAACGAAGAAAAGTTGTTTGATTGTCTCGCGTGCCCACCCTCGCTCTAACAGTCGATGCACCCAACATGCTGCAAGATATTCTTGAGTTTCACGGTGATGGAATCTAGACCGCCCGAACGTCGATGGTGCAAAAACTGCACGTCTCAGCAATGAAGAGATTTCTGCCTCGGTCCAATCTGGCAACAACCGTTTGGGATTGAGCGGAGAATTTTCTTCATCTTGTTCCGTCAAGTCGTCATCTGTGAATAGCAGGGAAGTCGTTTTGCCAAAGACCATTGCTGCAGCAATGATTTCGGCTCCTTCGCGTGCTCTTTCTTCAGATAGCTTATCTTGATCGGGTCGACCGGGGCGAATTTCTCGCAACTTGTTAGAAATTACGGCTTCAATAACCTCTCGCCGAGATCCCAAAGCGCCGTTTTCATTCCAATAGAAAACTAGGTCCAGCAGGTCCTTTGGGCGATCAACAAATCTGTCCAGCTTGTTTTTTTGAATTTCTTTGAAAAAGCTGTCTTCATCGTTGATACCAGCAGATTGCGCGAGTGCGAGCTGCTGACTTGTGTCTAGATCATTGATTCTAAAAATCTCAAATGAATAATTTGACGGCCTGGATTTTTGATCGTCAAAATTTTCTTCTTGTTCACGCAGCACAGGGCCAATTAATGGGTCTTCTTTATCCACCTTCTTGAGAGCTGGAATTTGGGAAAGAAATTGCTTGAACATCCAAACATCTCGCTCCCAATCCCAGTCACTCCCGCGACAACTATAGACAAATCGGCAGCGACTAAGCGCACCCAGAAGCTCGTGTGCGATACCATTCAAACATTGTTCGATGTCAGTGAAGCGAAGCTTCGCTTCATCGACGGAATCAACAAAAAATGTCGCTACCTTGTCGCTCCCAAGCCAACGACGAAATCTTTCAACTTCCAGAGGGGGAAGTGACCGCTCAACACCTCGTTCAGCAACTGACTGAACTGTCATATAAAATGCTATGGCTCCAGAATCGACAATTTGTTGCGACTGGAACCGAAGCTCTTCAGTTTTTCCGCCACCTGCTTCCGCCAGAATGATGGTGTATGGTTTTTCTAGAAGGTCAGGCCAATTAAGCCAGCCACCGTATTTACGGCCCAATGCAGAACTGCCCCAATCTAACTGTTCTTTTTTGCTTACGGGTGTGAACGTCCGTTCAAGATCGACAAATTGGATGTTACCCCCGCTCACATTCAAACCCTCATATCTATCAAAAGCCGTTCGACATAATCGGCATCACCCAACTTCTTCTTATTCTTGTAATTAACTTCACGGCAAGTAATTTTGATCCAAAATTACTTTTCACTCTTCACAGACCGATTGGTCACGAAAACTGAAACTGCTTAATTTTCGGAAGTTTTTTGTGATTGCTGCGGTCAATTTTCTCAAATTCTGAATGACGGCTTTCGGAAAGTTGCCCTAATCAGTTCCAATGTCTGGTATGGGCCGTTCTTGCCGATGATGTGCCGGATGTTTGGCATTTTATCAACGACAGCAGTGAGCCCTACCTCGTCGTTTGCTTGCTGTCGCAAACGCGATTGGCAAAACAATTGGGCCGCAGTCAAGTCTGGCCCGAAGGAGCCATCATCAATACAGATTGATCGATAATAATCGCCCTAACCGGTTAACAGTCTCGGCAAAAAGAGTACGATTCCTGGAAAAGCGATTAGGACTGCAATTGTTGCAGCATCAGCCACAAAGAACGGTGATGAGCCTTTGAATACGTCTTGTACCGAAATATCATCGCGTACGCCCGCTACGACAAAGCAATTCAAGCCTATGGGCGGGGTGATGAGGCACAGCTCCGCCATCTTGACCGCCAAGATACCAAACCAGACCGCGCACATCGTACCGTTCATACCGAAGGTACTGTCAGCTGCCGTAACCGCTTCACCACCGTTGAGCGCCATGACGGCGGGATAGACAACCGGCAATGTCAACAAAAGCATACCAATTGCATCCATGAACATACCCAGTACCGCATAGGCGAGCAGGATAAGGATTAACGTTAACATTGGGCTTTGGTCGAGATTGGAAATCCAGTCCGCAAATGCATTGGGGAGATCGGCAAACCCCAGAAACCGTACATAGATCAAAACACCCCATATGATGGTGAAGATCATGACCGACAGCTTTGCCGATTCCAACAGAGCACTCTTTAGTTCCGGCCAACGCATGCCGCTAATCAACGCCATGCAAAACACGATGAATACGCCAATAGCACCGCCTTCGGTCGGTGTCCCCCAGGCTTCTTCGCCAAAGGGATTGTAGACAAAGCAAATGATCACCAAAACCACAGCAACAACCGGCAATACGGACGGAACAGATTTTATCCGATCCCACCATGAAAAGCCGCCGACAGGTGGCCCGAAATTTTTGAAGGTCAACGCCATGGCGACAACAAGTCCACCATAGATGAGAGCAGACACCGCGCCTGGAAGAAACCCGGCAAGCAGAAGCAAGCCAACATCTTGCTCCACAATAATGGCGTAAATCACCAAAATCGCGGAAGGTGGAATGAGGGACGCAAGTGTACCACCAGCCGCCACAACGCCAGCGGCGAATTTCTTGTCATAACCAACGGCCAGCATTTCAGGAATGGCTATACGCGCAAATACCGCTGACGTGGCAACAGATGCGCCGGAAACAGCTGCGAAGCCAGCGGTCGCAAAAATGGTTGCAACAGCCAAGCCACCCGGCAACCATCCAAGCCAGCTTTTTGCCGCTTGAAACAGTGCCTTGGTGAGACCCGCATAATAGGCCAGATAGCCAATCAAGATAAATGTTGGGATGAGCGACAGGGCTTGCGAAGCCACTTTCGAATGGGGCACTTGTCCCGCCGTTTTTGCGGCAATACCCAGTGCCCAAAAAAACTGTGACGGGTCGTATCCCTTTTTTGACCAAAAGATCCAGACCAGACCGACAACACCTGCCAGGGCTGCGGCAAAAGCAACCCGCATACCCAGCAAAACAACAACCAGCATAAGGACGCTGACAGCGATACCAATTTCTATGGAGGTCATCAGATCAGCCCCGTGTCTCATCAAAGCCAGATACACTGGCGGCTTCTTTTGAGGCCATTTCAGCAGCATCTTCGATCAGGGGAACCGCAATTGGATGCTCAACATTATGAAGAGCGGCGCGTGTGTACGCCCAGATTTGCAATACCAATCGCAAGCAAAGAACCGAAAACGCAACGGGTGCAATCAGCTTGGCGGGCCACAACGGAATGGCGATATCCATTGAGGAATCGCGGCTCCAGAGTGGCGCTGCAAAATCAAAACTCCTTAGAAAATGTTCAAACGAACCCCAGGTAAGCAAAATCATAAGAACGAGAATGATCATGACGCTGAACAGTTCCAACACCCACAGCGCCCTGCCTTTGAACAAACCGATGATCAGGTCCATGCGGATATGACCGCCCTGGCGTTGGACATAAGCAATACCCATAAATGCGATCAGGGGCATGGCCTGTTCGATCCAATCGACATAGCCAGGAATCGGTTGGTTCCAGAAATTCCTGCCGGACACAGACACAACTGCCAGAATAATGAGGCTGAATACCGCAAGGCCGCTGACCAAGGCCAACCAGCCTTCAATCCTAAACAGCTTTTGATCCAATCGGCTCAACAAGCTGTCATCGGTGATGATCGTCGATGCTCCGGCCATGCAGGTTCCTTACATTGACAGTTGCACCGGCGCCCTATTCGAGCGTCGATGCATCAGTTTCAATTCGACGGAGCTATTTTCTGATCATGCCGGTGACGAGATCCAACAATTCCTGCGCTGGAATGCCTTTAGCAGTATTATCCTTGACCCAGTCATCTGCCGCAGGTTTGGCAACTTTTGTTTTAAAAGCGGCCAGTTCAGCATCCGAGAATGTAACGGATTCGATGCCTTTTTCTTTGAGCTTAGGGCCCCACGCGTCCATCGTTTTCCCATTGTACGATGAAATATAGTGATCAAGAGCGCCATCAATGGACCCCAGCAAAGCGTCGCGATGTTCCTTGGAAAGCGCGTTGAGCGCGTCTGTATTTGCGACAACAGGGCAGTTCACAGTTCCCGGGTTGAGGTTGGTTGTCCACCATTTTCCCGTTTCAACTGTGCCAAAAGACATATGGGCATGGGGCGCAAATGCGACCGACTTTACGACACCACTGTCGAGAGCCTGACGCACTTCCGTTGCGGGCATTGATGTTGGAACCGCGCCAACAGCTTTCATGGCTTTCCCGATACCCCCGGTCGCGCGAACTGTCAGACCTTTAAAGTCAGCAAGACCTTTTGGCGCATCACCAACACCGACAATGTTATATTGAGGCAATGGGGACGGCATCAATGGGGTGGCATTCCACCGTGCAAGGTCTTTTTTCACGGCAGGGTGTGCGTACACAGCCATAGAAATTTTGCGCTCTTCTTCAAGGCTGCTGACGCCCAGGAACGGCAATTCAAGAACGGTGATGGTTGGGTTTTTATCGCGATGGTAGCCGGCACAAAACTGTGCCATTTCGAAAGCGCCAATCGAGATGCCGTCCAAGTTTTCTTTATTCTTGGACAAACCACCATACGAGATGTTGAGCTTGAACTCGCCATTTGTCTTGGCGGAAACAAGTTCGGCTAGTTTTTCAACGTGCTCGGTGAATGCGCGACGTTTGCCCCAAAGAGAGACGTTCCATTCTACTGCAACAGCTTCGGCAACAAATGAAACAGAGATAGCGCCACAGAGTAATGCAGCCTTAAATTGGTTCTTCATGATTTCCTCCAGCTTGCCTTACTTTTCAAGGCATGTGGTGGAATAGGCCGGGTGAGCACTCAGCTGATATGAAGAAACTTGCGCATCAGTAAGAAAAAACCTGCGGATAACCGCAGACACCAAATCCACAGGTTTGGGCATGGCTACCCGGAAAGAATGCGCTCTTTGTTCAAACCGAGCTTAACAATTTTTTCGTTTAATGTCCTGCGACCAATCCCCAAGACTTCAGCGACATCATCCATTCTACCATCATTTTTCAGAAGCGCTTTGGTGATCAATTGCCTTTCAAACGCGGCGACAGCTTCCCTTAATGTCTCCGGTGTTTTTTCAATATCGTGACCAAAATTAATCGCGTCGGCGACGGATACACCCCCTCTTCGTGACAACAGGATTTGGCATTCGCACAGATTTCGAAGTTCTCGGATATTGCCCGGCCATTCATGGGTCATGATCGCCGAAATATCATCAGCGGTCACGGAGGGGACTTCAACACTGTACACGTTGGCGAAATGCTCCAGAAAATGCCGATGTAGGAATGGGATGTCTTCACCCCGGGCACGTAGGGGAGGAAGCTCCAACGTCACGGTATTCAATCTGAACAACAAGTCCTGTCGAAAGTCGCCGTTTGTCAAAGCCTCTGCCAGATTGGTGCTGGCTGCTGAGATCAAACGAAAATGCGATCGTTTTGGCTCGTCAGACCCGACAGAGAGAAACTCTTGTGTTTCGATGGCACGCAGAAGTTTTGGCTGAAACTGCGGTGCCATTGCGCCTAATTCATCAAGAAACAAAGTTCCCTGGTCAGCACGACTGAGTAGTCCCGACCTGCCCTGACCCATGCCGAACAAAGTGACATCGAATTGTTCAGCTGAAGTCATTGCGCAATTTACCGCAACAAACGCACCTCCTGAATTGCTGGACAGATCATGTATTGCCTTCGCCACCAGTTCTTTGCCCGTACCGGTTTCCCCAACAATGAGAACATTGGCTGGACTGTCAGCAATGTCGGACACGTCATCGCGCAACCGACGTAGCGCTGGGCTTTCACCAAGCAAAACCCGGTCAAGCTCAGCCAATTCCGCCAGTCTTTCGCGCAGCCTTCGTTCCCGTCGGCGCAATTGCCCGTGCTCTGTGGTTTTATCGAGTGTGCTTAAGAGGAGTTTGGGGTCAAAAGGCTTTTCCAGAAAGGTAAAAGCACCATCGTGCAGGGCTTGGACGGCCATTGATATGTCGCCATGGGCTGACATCAAAACCAGCGGTGCCTCATCCTCACGCACCATCTGCTCCAGCAACTCTAGCCCACTCATTCCAGGCATCCGCACATCGCACAGGATTGTGTCAACGTTATTGGACTGAAGAAATTGCACGGTGTTTTGGGCACCCGATTGAAGATGAACGTCAAACCCATGATTGCTCAAAAGGGTGCGCAGGGAATCTCGCATCTCGCGGTCGTCATCAATGACAAGTATCGTTCCTTTATTCATTTGGATCTCCGTCAGGAGCTGTTGGTAGTCGCACCTCAAAAACTGCGCCGGCAGATTGTCCGCTTCGGGCGGAAAGGCTACCGTCATGTTCAGCTACGATCTGCGATGCAATAGCCAACCCCAACCCCATTCCGGCTCCGGAGGGTTTTGTCGTATGGAAAGGCTCTGCGAGTTGCTCAACCGTCTTTTGCCCCAATCCCGGACCGGTGTCTTCAAAGCGGCAGCAAATGTCCTTCCCTTTTCTCTCTGTCGTGATTGAAAGTTTACGGACCTCATTCTCCGACATAGCTTCAAGAGCATTTCTGATAAGGTTTATGATCACACGCTCCAGCCTAAACTGGTTGCCGTGAATGTTCAGTGGTGTGTCCGTAAGTGAAAGTTTAATTTCGCAGCCGGATTTGTCTAAATCATGCTGGGTAAGTTCAACGGCATTTTGGACCACGTGATTTAGATCAACCTGTTTTTGCAAAGCAGGCTGCGCTTGGGTGAAGAAGCGCAATTCCTTTGCGATGTTTTCCACCCGTTCTATAACCCGCTCCACCTTGGGTAGGGTGTCTTTGCGCGTGAACTCACCGCTTATCTCAGCGGCACCAAGATAGTTTTTGAGCGCCGAAATGGGTTGCCCCAGCTCGTGGGTAACCGAAGCTGCAACCCGTCCAAGAGCCGCTAGGTGGCCTGTTCTCTTTAATTCAACATGTGCTTCTTCCAGCTCTCTGTTGGCTATTTGCAATCGACTTCTGTCGGCCTGGGCCGTTTGCAGGGCCTGCTGTATCCTGATTGAACGCAAATAGGTTGCCATCAAAACAAGTGCGACAATCGCAACCCCAAATATAGCAGTAGCGAAGCTTGCCCGTTCCCAAATTCGCCCCTCATTTTGCAGGAAATGTACGATCCATCCCAACTTCCCTTTGTTTTCAGAAACATGGATAAATCGATCACCACCGATCGTCACTTCGTCGCCCGTCAGTTGCCAGCCAAGTGCCTCAATTTTAAAATTGCCAAACTGGCGGCTCTCTACCAGAGCCTCAATTTTGTCTTGCGGAAGTGTCTTGGTAGAATAGTAGAGCCAATCAGGGTTCGTAGCGAGTACGACAACATCATTTGAATCGGTGGCAAATACACTGTCGCCGCTTACTTCCCACGAGCGCTGGAACTCACTCATGTCAAGTTTAACGGCAAGCACTCCAATGATTTCGGTTCCATTCATCGATACTGGTTGCGCAAAAAAATAGCCGGGGCGACCCGTCGTTGCTCCAACGCCAAAGAACCGTCCGTCACCGCCAGCCAACGCCGTTTGAAAATAGGGCCGAAAACCATAATTTTTGCCAAGAAAGGTCGGCTGTTGCGCATGATTTGATGCGGCAATCACAAGCCCCGAACGATTGAGAAGATAAATAGCCTCCAGCCCGGCCTTTTCTGCAAATTCTTCGAACCGCGCGTTGGCTCGCAAGCCATCGGTTCCGCTCAAAGCGCTGTAGACAACCGGGTCCTTCGCAAGGATCTTGGGAAGATACTCAAACCGCTCCAGAGTGTCGGACAACGAGCGGCTATATAAGTTAAGGCGTGATTGGGCCAGACTGCGCTCGTCCAGTCGAAAATAGGCCATAGAACCAAGAAACAGCGAAGTTACTGATCCGATTGTAATGAGAATCAAGATGAGGATTACGCGTCTTCGCAAGTTAGGACTTTCAAAATTCAGGTTGTGGATATGATCTCAAAAAGGATCATGAATTTCTGTATAATATGAATTTGATGAGAAGCCAGTCGCGCACAAACATTGTCGCGCTTTCTAAACCTACCCGAAGCGGAATTCCGCAGAGCTGCCGATTAAGCGACTTTAGACACTCTCAAATTGTCAATGAGCGTTCAATATTGACCCGGTTTCAGCATTTAAAAGTGACCCACCCGTTATGCTGCAAAGCCAGCTGGCGAGCTGCCCTCATATAGCGAGCTCGTCTGCTGGCTTTGCTTGCGCTGCGGTTTATTGTTTTCGGGTCTTTTTACTCTGGGCGAACCGGTATGATGTGTTTCCGGTTTCGATAATCGAGCAATGATGCGTCACCCTGTCAAGAAGCGCCAATGCCTGAACAATAGCCCTTTTATCCGCATCCGGGCCTTGAAAACGCGCCCTACGCTGACCGAAGACGCAGGCACGGATATAAGCACTCATGGTCATGCCATCAGCCAGTTCTTTCAAGCGCTTCCGTTCGGCTTCCGTCAGGCGCAAGGCGACAGGGGATAGCGAGCGACCACCTTTCTTGCTCTCAGAAATTCCGCCTACATCGGATTATGCTTGACGCTTACCTGCTGACTGTCCAATCGCTGCCCGGACGTCTTGTTTCATCGCGACAGCCTCGGGGTTCGGAAAGCCGACCACGCAACGATGTTTTCACCTTCTCTATCTGGTGAGGTTTCATCACCTGACGCCGCCGCATCAAATTCCCGAAGCTTCTGGATCACCTCCGGGTTCGACTGGAGATACTCAGACCATTCCTCCAGTTCTTGAAGTAATTTTACTGTTGTGAACGGTTCTAGGTCTTCACCGGATAGCCCACCATTCCAAAAACAACATACGCAGGTCTGGCCGTTTTTGTGAAAGGGTCGGCAAATTGGAGCGTTTTGCGGTAACTGGAATCGCGACAACGCCGCTATTGGCTTGGAACCATTGAAGCATTTTTCGCACATATGATTCTGTTCGGGCGAAAAATGCCCGAGCCGGCCCTGGCAATTCACAAGCCCTATCTACTCTTTCGGCTTGAAGGCAATCGGCTCAGGAATGTCCCAGCCGGCCTCCTTGTAGTAGCGCGCGGCACCGGGGTGCAGGCGGCCTGCGATCAGAGCCAGGCCGCTTTCCTTGTTGATCGTCGACGGCATCCACTGCGCGGTTTCCTGAATTTCCTCCAGATTTTCCCAGATGGCTTTGGTCACCTGGTAGACAGTTTCCTCATCCACATGCATGCCGGCTGAAAAATTGACAATCGCCCCGTGGGTCTGCACAGGCTTGCCATTGACCTGATTGTCACCATAGGCGTCAGGCGGAATTGAATTGATCGTTGCGCCAACCACTTTTCTGATTTTCATCTTTCCAACCGGCACATGGAGAATGCGTATCTTCTTTGTCAGCGCAAACTGCTGCACCGGCGCCGATGGCAGGTTCGTTGGCAGCACGACCACGTCAATCTTGTCATCCTGAAACGCCTGGATGGCAGCGTCGAAACCGAAATTCTGAACGTCCATATCCTCGGCTCTAAGGCCAACCGTCTGCACAAGCGTGCGCAATACGGCGCTTTTCGCCGCGCCACCTGGAGGTCCGGCAAAGATCTTTTTACCCTTAAGGTCAGCCAGCGTTTCAATGCCAGAATCAGCACGCGTAATGTAATGAAAAGGCCCGATCTGGTAGGAGAAGATCATGCCGACCTTGGCTTCCAGCTCTGGACCGTTGGTGAACTTCCTATACGGACCGAAGTGATTGACCAGCAACCAGTTGATCATTGGCGATCCAAACAGGAAATCAACCGAACCATTGGCGGCATCGACCATATGTTTCGTGGCCGCTCCGGTTGCCCGCACCTGGAATTTCACCCCATCCACATGCGTGTTGACAACCTTGGAAATTGCCGTGTTGACCACGAATGGCGACAGGCCCGGCGCAATCGACGTGACCTTGTAAACCTTCGCAAATGCGCTGCCGGTCACAATCGTGGCGGCAACCGTTCCGGCGGCTGCATATATTAGTATTCGCGACAGGATGTGTTTCATGAATTCCTTCCCACTCCTCAATTCCTATATTGTTTGCGGTAAAAGCCGTCTGGAAAACAACCCGATAATTACAGCCGCGATGGCCGCCGGTACCCAGATTGCGGCAATCGGAATCATCGCAGCCCCCCCAATGGCGATCCGCAACACCCGTTGTGCTGGACCGATGCGGCCCAAAATGAGGTCTGCCGCGCCAAGTCCCGTGGCAAACATCCAGATGGCAGCCAGCATACGGACAATTGTCCCCGCAAGCTCGCCAAAACTGAAACTGTCGGTCACCAGCAGCAGCGATGGCGCGAACACGAACACGTAAGGCACCATAAGGCCGACAATCGAAATACGCAGCGCCACGAAGGATGTCCTGAGCGGATGCCCACCTGCAATCGGCGCTGCGATGTAACAGCCATAAGCAATCGGCGGCACGATAGATGAATAGACCGCAAAATAGAGCACAAACATATGCGCTGCCAATGGTTCAACACCTGCCTTGATGATCGCCGGCGCTATCATGATGGCAATAATGAGATAGGCGGGAAGCGTCGGAAGCCCCATGCCAAGCACCAAGGCACCAACCATCGCAAGCATCAGTGCCAAAAGCAGAAAATTCTCCCCGACCGATGCAATTGACGTGGCAAACCGGATCGCAACCCCGGTCTCGTTTATGACCGCAAGAACCATACCTATTACGGCGACAGCCAGAATGATTTTGGCCGCCGAGATGCCGCCCGCAGCCAGCGCAGAGGCAATGCGCATCGGCTCGCGGCGAAAATCCGGGTTGAGCACAAGACCGCACAAAATCGCCGTCACCACGCCAGCCAGCCCGGCCATTGCCGGCGATCTGCCGGCGATGAACATGAGCATCAATGCGGTGATCGGCAGAAACACCAGCGCGGATTTGATCCAGTCCTGGCGTGTCAGCCTTGGAACATCCTCCGGCTGCATTGTCTTGATGTCCAGACGAACCGCTTCGGTATAGACCTGCGCGAACAGGCCGACATATTTAAACAGCGCCGGCAATGCCGCAGCAGCAATCACGAGTACCACCGGAAGCCCGACAAGATCGGCCATGATGAAAACAGCCGCCGCCATGATAGGCGGTGTCAGTTGACCGCCCGATGACGCCGCCGTTTCAACTGCCGCGGCAAAGTTTGGCGAAAAACCCTGCCGCTTGATCATCGGGATGGTAAATACCCCGGTCCCGGCGATATTGGCCGCCACCGAACCACTCATCATTCCAAAAATGGCGGATGCGACAATGGCCGCATGGGCCGCACCACCACGAATACGTGCCGTCAGCGCGGTTGATATGTGGATCAGGCTTTCCCCGGCGCCGGTCCGCTCCAAAACGGCGCCGAAAATCAAAAAAATCAGCACATTGTCGGCAACCAGGCCGGTTATGCGCCCGAAAACACCATCGAAAGAATACCACACGATCTGCATGAAATCGCGAATATTCACTCCAAAATGCTCCAGCAGGCCCGGCAGCGACGGCCCGGTGAAAGCAAAGACGAAAAACACCAGCGTCATGATCACCAGCGACCAGCCCCAAGCACGAACATTGAGCAGAATCAACGCCAAAATGCCGGCCAGTCCGCCGGCGATATTCATCGGCGTGGCCTGATAAAACCCCGTCCAGAGTTCCTCAATTACGTGAAAGAACCACCAGCCGGAAAATGCAAACAGCAAAGCGATGGTCACATCGGCCGCCCTTCCCGCCCACGGCCATTGCCTGAAAGGGCCGATCCGCCTTAGCGGCTGCGTCAAAAGCACAATTGCCACACTGAATGCAATCACGCCGAACCTGGCATTGGCCTCATCGATAACGAAAAAGGCGATCACCAGCATGATCAGGACGGAAAAAAGACCGGCCAGCACATAGCCGGCTATTTCCAGCCAGCTCTTCTGCGTATGATTTCGCGCGGCTGTCCCGCTCATGAAATCGTGGCCGCCTGATCGGCCAGGTCTTCATCGCGTACGGCAAATTTCAACGTTTTGTGAAAAATATCGCGCCCGCCATCGGTGAGTGAAAGCGCCGTGGCGCGTGTATCGCCGGCTTTACCATTGTAGGCAGCCAGCCGGGCAAGACGGAATGTCAGAAGTTCGGTGATCTCCCCCATAGGCGGATGAACCTGCAATTTCGACCCCTCATCAAGCCGCGCCCGATCCTCCCCGGTCATCGACGTAAGTCCTTTTTTCGCAAAACCTGTCCAATTTATTTGACTAGAGCGTTTTGCGGTTACTTGGAACCGCGACAACGCCCCAAGTCAAACAACCACCGGTTTGGCCGTTTACGGTGTGGCGATAGGGGTTTTTTGGCAGTTTCGTGCGAAGATTGGCGATGAGCCAGTCCTTGGGGGTGGCTATGGGCCGAAACGGGCAAAATCGTAGTGCGAAAAGTTTTAGGCCAAGAGCAGCGGCCATTGGAAAATGCGCGCAGAACCCGATATTCGGCACTCGACATGCTCATGCGACAGCGGGACAAATGGCAGCCAAGTGGACAAACGGCATTTCGGGAAATGGCAAAATTATGCTCAAAAGCGGACATGCAGATTGAGCCAACACCTTCCAAGTATCACTTAATCTGAATGTCTCGCCTGATGTCTTAATCGTGCTCAAAAGGCGCGTTCTTTAGTGCCTCTCGTGCCTGAATGAGAGTCGATAGAAACCTGTTTGATGCCTCAATTCTATTTTCAACCGCCTGAATCTTTTCAGCGAGAAATGCATCTCCGTCAAAGTCGTCATTGTCCTGGAATTCGAGTTGCCTGATGAGTGTAGTAAGATCATCGATGCTCATCCCCGCCGCCTGGGCGTCTTGGACAATTTCCAAGGTGAATATGGCATTTTCGGAATAGCTCTTATAGTTGTTATCTGCTTCCCTGGTTTCGGCCTTTATCAGCCCGCTTCGTTCATAAAACCGAATTGCATCGCGACTAAAACCGCTACGTTTTGAGAGTTCACCTATGCGCATATCCAAACCATTGACAATTGTCCATTGTTTTAGGTAATCTTACTCTCGAGAAAATGCAAGGAGATATCATGAGCAATCGTTGTCAAAGTTGCGGAATGCCACTTAGCAAAGACCCAAAAGGCGGCGGTACAGAGGAGGACGGAACGTTAAGTTCGACCTATTGTTCACTTTGCTATCAAGATGGGGGCTTCATACATGCCAATGTTTCCCTTGAGGAATTTCAAAGCAATTGTGTTACCGCGTTAACCGAGAAAGGTATGCCTAGAATCATGGCTTGGGCATTTACCAGAGGTATTCCAAAGTTAGATCGATGGGCGAACTAGGGCGTTTTGCGGTTCCTTTGACCGCGACAACGCCCTGGACTGAGCAATGCACAAATGGGCACTATCAATGAATTGTTTTGCGCCGCGAAAATTAAATCGAGAAAATGCAGTCGCATTGTGCAAACCAGTTTAAGACAAAAGGCATTGCCTGGAATTATGGCATGTCTGTTTGCAAATGAAATTTCGAAATTAAATAGGTCGAGTTCTTGAACAAGCCGTCTATTCAACTCCAATTGGCAAATTCCCTCGGCCGAAGGGATCAGGTGCCGAATATTTCGCTGGCACAGAATATAGCAGAGTCGAAAAACACTGGCGATATAGAGCAATTATGCGACATTCTAATGCACGGCAAAACGCCGTTAAAAGTTGACGCAATCAAGGTTCTTTATGAGGTAGGCGCTCGGCAACCGGAACTAATCTCACAATATTTAGACATTTTCCTCAAGACGATGGTGAGCAGAAATAATCGTATCATCTGGGGTTCGCTCACTGCAATCGCGCAAATCTGTAAGATCAAACCGGAAGCCGTTCATGCTCATCTGCAAACCATATTGGATGCGGCAGATGCAAGTTCTGTTATTGCAAAAGATCAGGCTTTCGAAATCTTGTGCCAGTTAAAAACCGTCAAAAGCCTGAGCAGCACGGCAACTCCGCTGTTGTTTGATCGCCTGTCAAAAGCTGCAATAAATCAGCTTCCGATGTATGCAGAAAAAGCGGCTTCTGTTCTGGACGACCGTGATAAAGCAGAATTCCGCGAAATTTTGGCTGGGCGTCTGGATGATCATATGGTTCAGAGCAAGCGCAAAAGGTTGGAAAAAATTCTAAAATATTTATAAATCAGTAAACTTCTTTAACTGGGCAGTTTTTGAAAATAGACAGCTCCAAATGATGAGCTGATAAAGTCAAAAATCTGGCATGAGATAGACCATCCCATGCCAGAGATCTGGGGCAACGCGGCCCATCATTCCTGCCATGCGCTGCGATAGCGAAGTCTCCGGTCATGCGACCCAGCACCGAATATCGGACCGTTCAGTCGATTAATGTCAAAATGCAAGCTGCATTGAACTGGTTCCAAGACAACAGACCAAATTGAACTTCCGTGTCACCGCCGGACCAATTGGAATATTCACCATCGGTAAAGTAGCAAGACCAGGAGTTATTGACATGCTCAATGATGTTATTGGCATCTTGCCCTTGTGGGTCGCCAAGTGAAGCACGCCAATTGCGAAGGGAATTATTGTAGTAGAACAGGAATTCGCGAGAGGCTGTTCTACCCGTGCCATCCCAGTCGTACATACCAATGCGGACCTGACATCCATCTCCGTCACCACACAATTCCTCGATTACTGAGATCTGGATGGGTATGGTGGTTCCTCGGCTGCTTTTCGGCGCAAAGAAACTCTGTCGCCCAGTTTCGTTGGCGGAAAGCATTTCCATAACTTCTGCGTCGGCCGCTGAATCAGCCAGTGGTTCGACCTCACCTACTACTTCAGGTGGATCAATATTTTGAGCAGAAGCTGCTGCCGGCAAGAGTAACGCGGCTGCGGTTATCAATGTCGATAAAAATAGATCGCTTTTCATCCAATTCTCCATTCATTTCTTTTATCAGTTTAGCCTGAATTCTAAGCCGATATTTTCCTTGATGACTTTCCCTTCATTCCGATAATTCTCTCTCCCAATTTCTACTAGTAGTAGTATCTATTAAAATTTACAACTTATTTTAATGATTTTACTAGGCGTTGTTGCAGACCTGTTTGCCTATAGAATTCACATGAGAATCCATGCGGTTAGACGGGTTGCATGACGAAGCCAACCTGCCCGCTACCGCACGATAAACTGGTCCAGCTACAGTCATGCGCTTAGGCGCACGGGTCTCTGCTGACCTGTGCAGACAATAAGATGGCTTGGCACGCTCCGCATGATGGCGGCCCTGGTCGCCAGCCATGTCCGCATCGGGTTCAGACCGACATCGGTGAGCGATGACCTCGGCGATGGGCAACAGCGTGGGGCCCTCTCACCGGATGGAAATGACCCGGTTGCGACTACAATTAGGGCATTTTTCGCCCAAGCGGTGTCATATGTGCGAAAAATGCTTCAATAGTTCCAAGCCGGTAAAGGCGTTGTCGCGGTTCCAAGGAACCGCAAAACGCCCCAGTCACAAATTTTCATGTGAGGAATGGTGCGACTGAGAGGAGATTCCTCGAACCGCGCCTGCAAACCGGGTTGGCCGGCGGACGGTTTGCAATTGAAGGCGGTTTGCAATTGAAGATGGTGCCGCTTGCGTGACTTGAACACGCGACCCCATCATTACGAATGATGTGCTCTACCAACTGAGCTAAAGCGGCACGGGCCGCCGGTTGTATATCGGCGGTTGGCCGCGTGATAGCCCTATTGCTCCGCCTTTTCAAGCCAGCGAAGGTGCACATAGTTCACCATATGGCGCCGGCAATCGAAATAGGCCGCACCAACAGGCAGAAAGCTCTCCAAAAACGGCCTTGTCGAAGCCTTTGGTTCGCGAATAAAACCGGCAAACCCCGCATCGAAAAACCTAATTTTTCCGTCCGCATCCGCCAAATACACACCAAAAAAAATACCGTCCGCGCGAGGGTGGCGCGGACGGTATTTTGGAGGCCGGTTGAAAATCTTACATAGTTGAAAAACTTACATATAAGGCGAGTAGCAGTATTTCGGGCCTGAATACGACATATACATGTTGGTTGCGGGATTGTAGGTTTGGTACTTGCCCGCGCAATACGCGATGTGCATGTTTGCCGCATTGTTTTTCTTCTTTTTGTTCACGGCACCGGCGATCAGCGCACCGGCCAGAATTCCGCCTGCCAGGCCCCACCCGGCTGCCTGCTTCTGCTTGGTCGTCCAGCCAACCGTCTGCACCGCAGGGGCGGCCGTTTTCAGGTGCAATGTGTCAAGCGGCATTGCTGACGAAGCCTGAACCGACGCGCCCGATACGGCAATAGCGGTGATCACGGCGATGGCGGTCTGTTTGATCGATACGGATATCATTTTCTCTCTCCTGTTTTGGGCAGCCGCCCAGTTGCGGTGCATGAAAAGACCCTACCGTGCCTTGGCCGATCACACTGTGCCCTCCGTCACACCATGAATTTTCGCAAAATACTCAAATGAAGCGATGTACAAATCGCAGCAAATATTATTGTCGACTGTCGTAATTCAGACACGCATCGGGGCCATCGGTGTCTTGACCATCCGGTCTGGAATACGGCAAGACATCATGATTGTAGGTTTTTTTGAGACATCGGAGCTGGAAGGGGCCAGGATGCGAAAACTTGGGGCCGCTTTGTCTGCTGCCATGCTTTTGTGCCTGACCTTCACGCAGGCAGAAGCCCAGTCGTTTGACAGCCGTTACCAACAGGCTTTTGCAGCACGTGTCGGAAACCCCGGCGACATATCGGCACTGTCCGCATTTGTCCGGCTGGCCGTTCGGGCCGGGCAATACGATCAGGCCCTGTCGACGATAGAACAACACCTGATAACTTATCCGCGTGACGCCAGGGCGCATCTGATTGCAGCCCGTCTTTATCATCATGTCGGATCCCGCGAACTGGCTGCCCGTCACCTCGAATATGCGATTGACATCGGCACACTGGGAGCCGGCGATCACCGGGCAGCGAAACGGCTGCTAACCCGCGTCAATCAGGCACTGTCCGGTATTTCCGGATTTCTGGACGTAACGGTGGGTGTTCGTGGTGAATTTATCAATTTCAGCCCGAATCCGTTTTGGACCGACCGGCGAGACTACAATCCCTTCATCCAGGCTTCGGGTCAGTTGCGCTTCGATCTTGAGACGGCAAACAACAACGCGCTCATTTTATTTGGCGAAGTTGGAACGACACGCCGGTTCGGCGACTACAATTTTGATGGTATCGGCGGCATCTACACCGCACCGCACGGCCGCGCCGGCATAACGCTTGATGTCGGCTTGCCAACGGAATTGATCCCCACGCTACGCGGTCAGCTAACCGCCTATGGCTCCTATGAAACCTTTGATGCCGGCCTGTTTCGCCGGGCCTATGGCGCAACCGCACGCCTGACCGCGGCACCAACAGCCAACACATTCGTCTATGCTGAAGCCGGCTATGCCTGGCTTGGAAATTCATCCGGCGGGCTCTTGGAGGATGACCGGATCACCTTTGAAACCGGAGCGACCTGGCGGTTTGCACAAAGCCACTCGATCGGATTATCGGGCCGCGGCTATGTCGATAGAAACCGTGGATTTGGCAAGGTTGGCCATGTTTACGAAGGTGAACTCGGCTACGCTGGGCAGGTCCTGGCGTTTGAAAACGGAATAATCTGGAGCCAGCAGGCAGGTATCGCGCTCGGAGATATTCAGCGTCCAGACACAATTTTAGGGCCGGCATTTCCGATTTTTGGCGACTACTGGCGGGCCTATTGGGCACATACCATCCAGATCGATGATCGCAGCCGTTTCGACTTCGACCTGTCATTCAGGGATACACGCTACAGCAATCTGCCGATACGTGATCAATCAAGATTTGACGCATCGATCAGCTACACAATTTCGCTTTATTGAGGAGACACATGATGAAAATGATGATTGTTGCCTCATTGATCGCCGCCTCGGTAACGGTCGCCGGAACCTCTGAGGCTCTGGCCAGGCAGGTCGGAAAAATGACCGCATTTCAGACCGTGATCAAGCGGCTGAACGGGCCAAAACTCGGCGTTGGAGCTGAAATATTTCTAAATGATCGATTGAAAAGCAACGCGACAGGCCTGGGCATGATCGTGTTCGACGATGAATCGAGTGCGAAAATAGGCCCCAACGCCAGCCTCGTCATCGACGAATTTGTCTATGACCCGTCCACAAGGCGCGGCTCGTCGACAATCAGGGCAAACAGCGGGTTGACGCGCTTTTACGGCGGCCAGATCTCAAAGCGCGGGCGCATGAACATACGCACGCCGCACATGGTGCTGGGCGTTCGCGGCGGGATCGTCGAAGTGTCGGTAAAAAAAGGGCTGACGGAAGGTATTCTGCGCGCCGGCCAGATGACCTGCAAACTCGGCGGCCGCAAAAAGATCGTCACAAAACCGGGGTTTTCGTGCATTTCCAACGGAACCGGGCTTCAGATAGGCCCCGCAGGGCGCAACCGGTTCGCCATACTGGACAGCACCGACAGAATTGCCGGCACAAGGTCACCCGGCAGGCAAGGCGGTGGCCTTGATGCGGAAGTCGGATGTGCCTCGCAGGCAAGCATTCGGCTTAAACGATGTTCATCGCGCGATGGCTCCATTCCCCGTGCCGATCCGGGAGGTTCAAGAGAGATCCCCGACACGCCTGTCGGCCGGCATATAAACGTGACCGGGCCGTAGCGGCCGGTTGAGATGGTGGTCAGGGCATGGATTGGCGCAACACTTCTTGCGGCCATGCTTTTGGCTGCACACATCCTGCTTGACCGGCAGTTTTCGGCACTGCGGGGAAAAACCTTCGACATCTACCAGACATTATTGCCCGCTCCGCCGGTATCGTCTCCGGTCGTTTTGGTGGCGATTGACGACGCGGCTTTGCAAAAGGTGGGCCGCTGGCCTTGGAGCAGAGGAAAGATTGCCGATCTGGTCGGGGCCGTCGCATCAAATGGCAGCACCGCGATCGGCCTCGACATCCTGCTTCCCGAACCCGACACCGGGCCAGGCGGCAAAAAAGCTGATCAGCGGCTTGCAGAAGCGCTGGCTGCCTCACGGTCGATACTGGCAGCCAGCATTGACAATCTGCCGGCATCGACCAAGCTAAGTCCCAAAGCCGGTTGGTCGCTGGTGGGCGGCGTACCGCAGACTTTGCCCGCTTTTGGCGGGCTGGTTGCATCTCACCCAATGTTCACCAGTTCCGCCAGCGGTCTCGGCATCATCCGGGCGACACCTGACAGTGATGGAACACTGCGCCAGTTGCCCTTGCTATGGCTTCGCAGCTCAGGAGAAGAAATTCAACTCTGGCCGTCTTTTGCCCTGGAACTGGTGCGGATATATCGCGGCGAGGCCGGATTTACCGCAAAAATGGTAGATGGCGAGTTCAATGCCCTAAAGATCGGTGCCGATATCATCCCGTTGCAGGCGGCAGGCACGATAAATTTGCGGGAGCGCCAGGGCAGCCTTCCCATCGTGCCAGCCGCAAGCCTTCTCGACGGGAAACCGGCACCGCAACTGGCCGGCGCGATCGCAATTTTGATGGTCAGCGCCGTTGGCCTTGATCAGTATCACACGACGCCGGCTGAAGTGGCCCGTCTTGGAGCCGAAATACACGGGCTGGTGATCGAGCAGATACTCACGCAGGATTTCCCGCAACATCCGAAAAGCGCAAAATGGATCGAACGGCTCTGGTTTGCCGCCGGATCGGTTTTGGTTGTGTTTCTCGGCATCAAGGTCATTTCCCGGCCGTGGGTTTCGGTGCCTGCAATGATCCTGGTCATCAGCTCCCCATTTGTGGCGGGAGCGGCAAATTTTGCCGTCAACAGCACGTTTTATGAGAGCCTCCAGCCCGCAGCCGCGCTGCTTCTGGTGGCCATGACATCGGGCTTTGCCAACTATCGCCATGCCGAACAAAGGCGCCAGTCTCTAACCAGGCAGTTCTCTCAGTTTCTGTCACCGGCAATCGTGGATACGCTCTCAGCAAGCGACGCCGAGGCAATGATCAAGGTTGAAAAGCGCGAAGTGACCGCGTTGATGATGGATATTCGCGGGTTCACAGCAATGACCCACACGCTTGCCGCCGACGAAGTCGTGACCGTGATCAATCACTTCCTCGCCATTGCCACCGATGAAATTTTAAGGCGCGACGGCACGATAGATAAATTTATGGGCGATGCGGTGCTGGCCATCTGGAATGCCCCCATCGCCGTTGACGACCATGCCGACAGGGCAATCGCAACCGCCATGGCGATCATCAAGCGCATCGCCCGGTCAAATGAAAACCTGACAGGCCAGAACCTGCCGGCGCTCCGCGTCGGAGCAGGTCTTGAGACGGGCATCTGTTCGGTAGGTAATTTCGGCTCTGCCCGGCGGATCGATTACACCGCAATTGGTGATGCGATCAATCTTGCCGCTCGCCTTGAAAGCGCCACCAAGACCACCGGTGTTCCGCTGCTGGCCGGTCCGGGAACGGCGGCAGCAGCCACCATAATTCTCAAACCGGTCGGACCGGTGAGCCTGCAAGGGTTTGACGAGAGGATTGAGGCCTTTACGGCCAACGAAAATCTAGAGCAGTTTTAAATATTCGTCAGGGACCGTCATCCCATCCCGCCGAAATACGCAGCGACAATTCATCGACATCGCGAAGCACGACACCACCGCGGGCCCGCTCAACAATATTGGCTCTGGCAAGCGATGCCATTTCCCGGGAGACCGCCTCGCGGCTGCAACCGATCCGCTCTGCCAGCGCCTGTTGAACCGGCGGCGGCGAGATTATGCGCTGACCCTCATGGCCGAGCCTCGGCCGCGACAGCCGCAAAAGCTCGCTGTAAAGGCGGTATTTGGCCTTGAGGAACGACCGTTCGGCCACGCGCATATTCAGGTCCCGAATACGCGCCGACAGAACCTTAAGAAGATCAATTGCCACCTCCGGCACCTCGTGCATGATATCGAGGAGTACATTTCGTGACATCGACATTAGTCTGGTCGAAACCATCGCCGTGACATTCGCCGACCTTGCTTGCCCATCGATCGCTGCCTGCTCGCCAAAAAACTGGCCGTCGCCGAACTCTCCCAATATGGCCTCCTGCCCGGTTGAAAACCGCAGGATCACCCGGACCCGCCCGCTAACGATGAAGCGTACATCATGGCTCTCATCCATAAAATCGACGATCAACTCGTGCTCGCCATGCTCGCTGACGTTACAAAGAGACGAAAATTTCTCATCCTGAGCATCGCTCAGGGATGAAAATAGCGAAAAAGATTTCAAGGAAACCATTTGTGACCCTCGGTGATCGATAATCAAACTGACACTAGAGCGTGTCTTGTTTAAATGGAATCGTTTGAGCGCAGGGTATTTGTGTCCTGGTTAGAAGAGCGACGCGACGCGGGTGCACACCCGTTAGCGTCGCGCGACGACATCCAGGGCGCAAAGAACCAAGGTCAAATGATTTAGTTTTGCTGTTCTGTTTCAAAACCTTAACTTAACCTGCTTGGAGGTCTTTTTCACGTCGGCCCTTCGGGCGTTCGGCTGGCGAAAGGTCCACTGGACCTTTCGTCGGGCAAGCCCGATAAACCAGACCTCACCGTCAAAATCCTCGCACGATCGTTTGATCGCACTCCGGTGTTTTCCTAACTGCCGCAAAAAATCCTCTCCATCAAACTGATCCCATTTAAGCAAGACACGCTCTAGATAGCACTATTCAAAACTTGCGGGAATTTTGCGTGAAAAGACAGTGATATCCGCTGGTGTGGTGGATATAAAGAAAGGGTCAAAACTGCTCTAGGACCGGCTTGCAGCAAAGCAAGCCGGTTATTGAAAACAGGTAAGTGCGGATCAACGGCCAACCGGGTCGCAATCGCCTCCGCTCTGATAAACGTCACTGTCAGCAAAGCAGCCATCAACAACACGCGGAACGGCACGCCTAATGGGACGAAGATGGGTTGCGCCGACAATAGGAACAGGGCGCACATTCGTAGGCACTTCCACAATAGCCGGAATAGGACCATTGTTGTCAGCTGCGCCTGCGTCCGAGCCTGAACTACCCGAATTTCCGTTTTTTGCAGTTGCCACGCCGGTGCCGGCAAGGATGGCGATTAGTGCGATTGCAACAAGATTTTTCATTTGAATTCTCCTTATGGAACTTTGTGCGAAATACCGTTGCATCGTGTCTGCATCGCCGGACAAGCGATGTGATCGCCGTCACGCCCTGTTTACCAGGCACGACATTTCGATAATCCGGCATTCATCATGTGCACCGCAGTCCCCGCGAATGCGTCAGCCATCAACCATGAAGTTAGAGCGTGTCTTGACAGCATTACATCAATTGGACCAATAGCTATATACCAGAAATTCAAGCCGCACTCATGGAAACAAAAATGACCACGCGAACCGACAAAACAATTTGGTCTGGGCTGTTTTCAATCACGCCGGGGTCAGGACAGACCCTTCAGGCGCAAATCCGCCAGACGATTGTCGCGGCCATTCTCGACCGGCAGATTTCAGCGAAAATGCCGCTGCCATCATGCCGTATTCTGGCAAAGAAGCTTGGTGTCGCCCGCGGCACGGTGGTTCTGGCCTTCCAACAGCTTGTCGATCAGGGGTTCCTGGTTGCCCGCGAGCGCCGTGGCCATTTTGTAAATCCCGAGATACTTGGCTCACCGGTGGAGCAGCACCACGAAAAGCAGGGATCGCCCGGTATCATCAACTGGCATGAAAGGGTGATAACGAGTGCGCGCGATTTGCCCAAACCGGAAAAGCCGAACAATTGGCAGGCCTCGGCCTATCCGTTCGTCTACGGGCAATTCGATCCGTCACTGTTTCCGACAACCGAGTGGAGAGAATGTAACCGCATGGCTCTGGCGGTGCTCGAGATCAACGATTGGGCAGCCGACATGGCGGAGTTGGATGACCCGCTTCTGGTAGAGCAGATCCAGGCGCGAATGCTGCCCAAGCGTGGTATATTCGCCAGCCCCGATGAGATTATGATCACCCTTGGCGCCCAAAACGCGCTTTACATGCTGGCCAAGCTGCTGATGTCGAGGCAAAGCCGGGTGGCAATGGAAGACCCCGGCTACCCGGATGCGCGCAGTATTTTTCGCCTCGCCGGTGCTGAAACCGTGCCTGTTCCGGTCGACAGACACGGTTTCGTCGTGGAAAAAACGCCGGCCGATTGCGGATTCGCCTTTGTGACACCCAGTCACCAGTGCCCGACAATGGTTTCTATGACGGCAAGCCGTCGCGCGGATTTGTTAAACCTCGCAGAAGCCAGGAACATGATAATCATAGAGGATGACTATGACAGCCAGCTCCTCGACGATGCGCCTGAACCGGCCCTGAAAAGCATGGACCGTTCAGGGCGGGTTGCCTATGTCGGCTCCCTGTCGAAGACGCTAGCACCGGGCTTGCGCGTGGGCTACATCGTCGCTTCGCCGGAACTGATTTTGGAGTTACGCGCGCTTCGCCGCTTTGTCTTGCGCCATCCACCCGCCAATAATCAGCGTGCAGTGGCGCTGTTTTTGTCACTCGGCCACCACGAAACCCTGGTGCGCAAACTGGCAACCGCCTTCCACGAGCGAAGAGAGCACATCATGCAATCCCTCGCCGAACATTTGCCTGACTGGTCGACCGGTATCGCCGATACTGGCACGTCCATCTGGCTGGAAGGGCCGAAATCGGCCGATGCGGGTGCAGTGGCGACCGAAGCGCGCAAGCACGGCGTATTGGTCGAACCGGGCCATATTTTCTTTGCCGGGCAAAAGAAACCGGCAAATTATATGCGGCTTGGAATTTCATCCATTCCGCTCAGATACATCGACAAAGGGATCATCAAGCTGGCCCGGGCGGCAAGACAGGCAACCCGTGAGGCCGCGGCGGCGCAATAGAAACTGTCCAAAAATCCGTGCAATTCAACTGGGTCGTGGTCAGGATTTAACGAATGGCTGCGCCGCTGCCCGTTTGGAACCATTGAAGCATTTTTCGCTTCCATGACACCGCTTGGGCGAAAAATGCCCCAACATTTCCTAGAAGTGGCGTTTTTGCTCAATCGGCCGTCGTTTTTGTCTTTGTAAAACGCCCAATCTCCATGAAAAATCGGCATCTAATTTCATGAGAGTGGAGTACGCCATGCCCTCTGATGCTGCACAAAATGAAGCAAGGTCGCGGCGTTCCGGCGGCCGTAAAGCCCGAAAAGCAATGCGGGCCGCGCCACTCGCCCCAGATATCCGTCCCGTTCGGGCGGGGTTGGATGGCGGAAAATACAAACCCTTATCACCAGGCGATCAGGATCGCATTCATGAAGCGGTGCTGACGGTTCTGGAAACAGTCGGCTTTGCCGACGCCATTCCATCCTGTATTGAGGCCTGCACAAAAGCTGGTGCCGAGTATGGCGAAGACGGACGACTGCGCTTTCCAAGAAAGCTGATTTTGTCGGCAATAAAAAATGCCGCGCGTGACTTCGTGCTTCACGGACAGGCTCCTGACCATGATCTTCGTCCGGGCAAGGCCCGTGTCCACTTCGGAACAGCCGGCGCAGCGGTCCATCTAGTCGATGTTGAGAACCGGGACTATCGCGAGTCCACCTTGCAGGATATTTACGATGCGGCCCGCATCGTCGAAAATCTGGATAATGTTCACTTCTTCCAGCGCCCCATGGTCGCCCGCGACATGGCAGATCCGGCCGATCTGGATTTCAATACGCTTTATGCTGCCCTGACGGGAACGACGAAACACGTCGGCACCAGCTTCACCACACGCGACAACGTCAAATCCGCACTTGAACTTTGCTACATGATCGCCGGTGGCGAGGACCAATTCCGTGCCCGGCCTTTTGTGTCGAATTCGAACTGCTTCGTCGTACCGCCAATGAAATTTGCCGAAGACGCCTGCGGTGTTCTTGAGGCCTGCGTCGAAGGTGGCATGCCGGTTTTGCTGCTGTCGGCGGGTCAGGCCGGAGCCACCGCACCCGCAGCCGTAGCCGGTTCTGTCGTACAGGCGGTGGCGGAAGTGCTGGCAGGTCTGACCTACGTCAATGCCCTAAAACCGGGGCATCCGGCCATTTTTGGAACCTGGCCCTTTGTCTCCGATCTGCGTACCGGGGCAATGTCTGGCGGATCGGGAGAGCAGGCCTTGCTTTCTGCTGCCTGCGGACAAATGTCACAATATTACGATTTGCCCGGTGGTGCGGCCTCGGGAATGGCCGACTCGAAACTGCCGGATATCCAGGCCGGATATGAAAAGGGTATCGCCAATGTGATGGCCGGGTTATCGGGGCTGAACCTTGTCTATGAATCGGCCGGCATGCATGGCTCGCTGATGGGGTTTTGCCTGGAAAGCCTGATTATCGACAACGACATGATCGGTCAGTGCCTGCGATGTGTCAGAGGCATCGAAGTGTCGGATGAAACACTGTCTGTGGATACGATTGCCGATGTGTGCATGAACGGTCCAGGGCACTATCTCGGCCATGGTCAGACATTGAAATTGATGCAGACGGAATATGTTTACCCGGTCCTCGGTGATCGCTCGAGCCCGAAGGAATGGGTCGAAAAAGGTAAACCGGATATCATCGAGCGCGCTATCGCAGAAAAATGCCGCATTCTGGAGACCTGTTTTCCACGCCATGTTTCAAGGGAGCTGGATGATGAAATCCGGGCAACATTTGACAATGTTTACCTGCCCAAAGAACAAATGGGTTGGTAATCCACCCTATCTCTTGCGATAGTTCGCCGGCCGTTTTTCCAAAAATGCCGCGACACCTTCCTTGTAGTCATCGGAAAAGCCAGCCTCGCATTGCAGATTGCGCTCCAGCTGCAACTGCTCTTCCAGCGCATTGGCAGAGGCAAAGTGAATTGCTCTTTTGGTGAGTGCATAGGCATTCGAAGGCCCGTCAGCCAGTTGCCTTGCCAGCTTATGAACCTCTTCCATCAGCGCTTCATCATCAACTGCCTGCCAGATCAGCCCCCAATCGGCAGCCTGTTCGGCTGAAAGCGGATACGCGGTAAGTGCCAGCGCCTTGGCGCGTGCCTCGCCCAGATGCCGGGTAAGCCAGTACGTGCCACCGGCATCGGGTATCAGTCCGATCTTTGAAAAGGCCTGAATGAATTTTGCCGATGCGGCCGCCAGGACAATGTCGGCTGCAAACGCGATATTGGCGCCCGCGCCCGCAGCAACCCCGTTGACGGCCGAAATGACCACCTTGTCCATCGATCGCAACCGGCGGATCAGCGGATTATAATGGCTCTCAAGCGTCTGACCGAGATCTGGCCGTTCGCCGGAGATCAACAGATCACGGTCGGAAAGATCCTGGCCGGCGCAAAACCCCCGTCCCGCTCCCGTCAGCACGATAACCCGGCAGTCCCCGTCAGCCTCCAGATCATCCAGCGCCTGGCGCAACGCGTCGTGAAGCTCGACCGTGAAGGCATTGAGCCGCTCCGGCCGGTTAAGCGTTAAAACCGCATAACCATCGTGACGTTCATTTAGGAGTACCGGCTCGCTCATGATTTGCCCTGTCTTATAGATTTGAAATGCCGGCGCGACTTTGCCATGCACGGCGCTGGCTTTCAAATTCCAAACGTCAACAAACACTCAGAATTTGCCGACGGCCTTTAAAGCGTGTCTTGATTGAATTTACTCGATGACTTCAGACCTGATTTCAATCGGATAGCGCTCGCTTGACGCGTGCCAGCGGTCTTTGATTGTTATCGTAATTGCATCTACTCTTTTTTGGGCCAGATCGCCTTCTCCTTCAGCCATTCGATAGATGATACGCAGAACCGAATGCTCTTGTCGGAGCACTTCGATAAGTTGATCGACACCCGCCAGCCATTTCGGCTTTAACTGGTCTGTCCCTGGCTCGAATGCACCACCATTAAGGTCGAGCCGGACAACACGGCCACCGGCAGCACCAAAATTCATCCCGACGGGTTTACTGGCTGTCAGACGCACAACACGTGGATTTTCGGTTGTCATCCGATAGCCAGCCGGCAGTGTTTTTTGATCCAGTTTCAAAATGAAATTCGACCCGATAGCTTTGTCGGGAAGCTCGGTGCATGCCACGCGGAAACGCCCATAACGGTCGGTAGTAATCAACAGACCGGCAACCGTCGCCAGCCGAACCCCGGCAAGGCCCGGCTCACCATCATCGGCATGACCATTGCGGTTTTGGTCTTCGAAAACAAAACCGGTCACATCCGGACAATCAGCGACTGCCTCCAGCCCTATTTCGACAGCTGCAACAGCTTCAGGCGCCAGAAGATTGCCGCTGGCATCGAACAGACGTGTCCGGTTGGTGTATTTGCCCGGCCCCAACGTGCTCAGCGCATCAAGGCTGATGCGAATTGAAACAGTCTGGTTAGGCCCGACATCCACATTGTTAAATTCAAGCTGCGCACCGGTTTCAATCGCACTGGCCAGAAGACCGTCGACTGTGGCGGAACCGGACACATAGCGGAACCCGGCCGGAACAATATCGACCAATGTCAGGTTCGGATGCGCGCTGGCATCCTGATTGGTAATGTCGATTACAAAGCCAACACGCTCGCCGCGCCGGATCATCCGCCGGTCGGCAGTTTTCGTCACCGTGATATTGGCTTTGTTGGGAATCGGGTCCACCGGAATATGATTGTGAATGAAGTCCGCATCGCCGGCTTCGAGTAATACCGACAATGCATATACCGCCGGTGTACCAGGCGGCGGCGGTGAATTGCTGGCCACCGTCTGGCAGGCGCCACCGGACACCACATCGAATGGACATGCGGTAATCTCCGCATCACCGGCCATCGGCGGAAGAATGGTTGAAACTCCCGGAACGTATCCTGCCGGTGGCACCACAAGAATCTGATATCGCGTTTCGCCAGCCGGACAGGCCGGGCTGGCGCCGGGAATGATATCGAACCGGTAACCGCCATCTGTGCCAGTGGCCCGGCCTTGGCTGGCCGGATCGGTCAGACACACGCCCGGCAGCGGATTACCAACCGTGTCCGCAAGATTTACCGCTGCACCGGCTACTGGGAACCGCGTCAGGGCATCATATATGACACCCGACGGATCGACCGCCATATCCTGATTGATCAGATTCTCACCTGGTGCCAGAGCAATGTTGGATATCCCGCCCGTGATGTCGCCCGGCGGGCTGCGGACAACCAGCCGGTAGCCGGGTCCTGCCGGCGCCGGCGAAATATTGTAACCGCCATCGACTGCGGTAATGGTGGTGGCGATAACGATTCCACCGGTGATCAGCTCAACCGTATATCCACCCTGCGGACCATCCAAACCGGCATCATAGGCACCATTTCCATTGCTGTCCCGGTAGACGGTACCGGCTATGCTGGCTGGACCTTCGACAACCACTGTGGCGGTAGCCATATCGCAGACGGTGGGATTGGCCAAATCGCAGATGCGATAGATCAGACGATAGCTGCCCCGAGGCGTACCGGGCGGAATATCGATTGTGCCATCAGGCTGTAATATCAGATAACTGCCAAGCTCCTGGCCTAAGGCCGAGACCGTAACCGAAGATGGCGCAAACAGCGCACCATCAAGCGTATCATTGTCAAAGACGTTGAGGTGATCGGCACTCCCGGCTACACCATTAGCCACCACGGCGCTGCCGTCATCGACGGCATCGATGACCGGTATTCTGATCGTAACGGAAGCGTTGAGACTATCACCGGCCGTGGTTGGATCGAATTGATCGAGCCCGGTGACCGCAACCGAATTGATGATTGTCTGCCCCGATGTGCCAGCATCAACGGTCGCATTGATTTCCAGGGTCACCGTGGCACCGGCCGCAACGGTTCCAACGGTCCATATCCCGGTTCCAGGATCGTAAAGCCCGTCACCGCTATCTGAAACATACGTCAAACCGGCCGGGATGAGGCCGGTCAGTTCGACGCCAGTCGCCTGCAGCGGCCCGTTATTGGTCACTGCAATCTGGAAAGTGACCGTATCGCCAACATTTGGGGCCGGATCGCCAGAGCCAAGCGAATTGATGGTAACCAGGTTCAGGCCTGTCGGGAATACTGTCCCGCCACCGCGCGCCGGCCCTACCGGATTGCCTGCGGGATCGGTGCCGCTCGCTTCTGCCTTGTTGGTGATCGACCCGGCAGCAACATCTGCGGCAACGACGACTACGGTCGCGGTACATGTGACCCTTTGCGCCGGAGCAAGCGTCGCAATAGTGGCGCCTCCTCCAGGACAAACAAGCGTATCTGCGACAGAATCGGAGACCATAATTCCGCTCAGCGTCACATTGCCGGAATTGGTAACATCGATCTCAAATGTCACAACATCCCCGGCCTGGACATAGGTTGCGCTAACCGCGCGGCTGTCAACGCTCAAAACCGGAGCCGGGTCCTGAACGTCGACATTTACGGTGACCGGGGGCGAATTGATCGCCGCTCCGTTGTAGGTTCCAGTCGCAACCACGGTACCGGTGATTGCGGCCAGGGCATTGGGAAGCTGCACAACCGACAGAAGCAGGGCGACAAACACCGTCAGACATGGACACAACTTCGTGCCTCGCCGCCTGCTCGGTACCCGGCTGTCATCAATGTCCGTTGGCATCGGCAATATCACTGCAGATTGTCGATATCGGACTGGGTGACCGTGTAAGTCGCCGTCACCGTCAACACATCACCCGGCGCCAGCGTATCCCACGCATTGTCGCCGGCGGTGGTATTGGCCGAGTCACCGGTCGTGCCATTGTCCGTCAGTGTCGCACTGTCTGCATCCGGTGCCGGAGCCGGACCGCTGCCGTTATGGCTGTCGCTGAGCGAGATAGCTGTGACCTGAACGTTACCGGTATTGGTTATCGTGTAGGTATAGGTGATCACTTCACCGAGAGCGACATCGCTCGACTTGTCAGCCGTTTTGGTGACCGCCAGGGTTGCCAGAATGTTTTGAAGGTCAATCGCATAGGCAACGGCCGGACTGCTTGTCTGGCTGCCACCATAGCGACCGGTCGCTGTTGCAACATTGTCGAGGTCGCCATCGCCGCCGCCATTCGAATTCAGGTCCGCTTGCG
Source organism: Rhizobiaceae bacterium (assembly GCA_963669455.1). Lineage (GTDB taxonomy): Bacteria > Pseudomonadota > Alphaproteobacteria > Rhizobiales > Rhizobiaceae > JAWKWH01. The sequence continues at coordinate 1,066,861 of OY770026.1, read as the reverse complement.
TCACCGTATAGGTGGCGGTCATGGTCAACACGTCTCCGGGCGCGAGTGTATCCCAGTCATTGTCACCTGTGGCGGGGTTGGCTGAATCTCCCGCTGCACCATTGTCGATAAGCGTAGCGCCATCGGGATTTGGCGCCGGGGGCGGACCGGAACCGTCATGGACATCGGCAAGCGTGATGTCTGTCATCGTCACATTGCCACTATTGGTGACCGTATAGGTATAGGTTATCAACTGGCCAACGGTTACATCCATGCTGTCGTCTGCCGCTTCACTCACGGTCAATGCGGGCACAGAATCGGCCACGTCGACATTTGCGATATCAGTATCGGTCACGTCATTGGTGCCGGCAGGCGATGAACCGGTGACCGTCACCGTATTGTCGATGGTCGCCCATGCAGGTGCTACATGCCCGACGGCCAATACCAGTGCCAACGCCAGTACCAGTGCCGAAACATTCACCAGGCGCAATTGCGGAGCGCCTGTATCGGGCGTTCTTTCGGGTCTCCTTTGTCCAGTCATAACCAGGCTCCTTTTGGTTGTGATACAAATCAATTTCAGAGTTTCACATGTCATTTCATCGCCCCATCTCATCGTTTCAACCCCGTGCTTGGTAGTGATATCTTTCGATTTTTTGCCTCAATCTGCCTTGATCGGGTCTCCGAAAGTTCTGCCGGAAAAAGCCCCTGGCCAGATCATCATCTATTGATGCTTGCCCAACTCGTTGCTCATTGCAATGTGTCCACATCGTTTTGGGTTACGGTGTATGGCGCGGTGAATGGCGCGATATCGCTGGGCGCCAACACATTCCAGATACCGTTCACGCCGCCATCGCTAGATAGCGCTTCCACTGAATATTGGAGCAGTTTGAACGTCGAAGGCCCGGCTAACGGATGAGGATCGCGCGCAGATCATTGACATTCGTTCCCGTCGGTCCAGGCGCAAAAATATCATCAATGGCGCTAAACACCGTCCAGGCATCGTTGTTGTTCAGATACACTGCCGGATCCAGACCCGCATCACGCATCCGGCCAGCCGAGCTGCCATCAGCGAATGCGCCGGCATTATCCTCCGACCCGTCAATCCCGTCAGTATCGGCCGAAAGCGCATAAACACCCCCCAGATCATCGATATCCATCGCCAGAGACAAAAGGAATTCCGTGTTGCGTCCGCCCTTGCCATTGCCTCTGACGGTAACCGTTGTCTCACCACCGGACAGAAGAACAACGGGCTTGCTGAATGGCCGTCCGCGATTGGCGATTTCCCGGGCGATAGCCGCGTGAACCTTTGCCGCTTCGCGCGCCTCCCCTTCAATCGCATCTGAAAGGATAACCGCTTCGACGCCCTGCCGGTGCGCCTCCGCCTGGGCAGCTTCCAGTGACTTTGCTGCCGATGCGATAATGTCGTGCGTATTGCCAGCAAAAACAGGATCCGATGGCTTAGGCGCGGCAGAGCCGGGCGAAGAAATATGCGCCAGAACGGTCTCCGGAACATCAATGCCATAGCGGGCAATGGCGCCAAGGGCATCTTCCCGTGTACCGTCACCGGCGACAGTCGGGCCCGATGCCACCTGGGCGGGATCATCGCCTGGAATATCCGATACGATAAGGCTGGCAACGCGGGCCGGGTGCGCCGCCGCTGCAAGCCGGCCACCCTTGATGCGCGAGACATGTTTGCGGATTGTGTTCATCGCCGAAATAGGGGCGCCGGAGGCAAGAAGCCGCTTGTTCAACTCAATCTCATCATCAAGGGTAACCGCACCTGCCGGCGCCGGCAGCAAGGCCGAGCCACCGCCTGAAATAAGCGCGATAACCAGGTCGTCACGCGTGAGCCCCGACACCGCTTCGAGCAGCCTTTGCGATGCAGTCAGACCGGCCTCATCTGGCACAGGATGCGACGCCTCGATAATCTCGATTTGGTCGCAGCTGACACCGAAACCATAACGCGTGACGACGACACCGCTAAGCGGCCCGTCCCAGTTTTTTTCCAGCGCGCGCGCCATCTGCGCCGATCCCTTGCCGGCACCGATGACAATGGTTTTTCCTTTCGGCGGTTTGGGCAGAAACTGCGCGATCGACAATTCCGGATCGGCTGCCGCAACGGCAGCGTCAAACAAGGAGATTAAAAACGGACGCGCATGAAACATGTTGTTTGACGGTTCAAAACGCCCGCCTCCCTGCTTTTACAACAGGCTGATCGCAGGTAAATCTCGTCTATGCAACCCGGTTTTCCGTCGCCGGATCGAAGAAAACGGCCTTTGACAGGTTGAATGTCAGCATCGCCTCACTGCCGGGCGAAATCACCGCATCCGCCCTGAGCCGCGCGATGATTTCCTTGCCACCCAGGCGGGTAACAGCAAACGTATCCGAACCGGCAGGTTCGATCACTTCGATCAGGCATTTAGCGTCTGAGAGCGTTCCGGCACTGCGATCAGCGCCATCGGGATCCGTTATTGCTTCGGGCCTGATACCGAAAATGACTTTTTCTCCGATTTTGTCCTTCAAACCGTCATGCTCGGCTCCAAGCGTCAATTCAATCGGTTTTCCTTCCGCCCGTTCAAGAACAATTTTCAGGCTTTGCGCGTCGCCTTCAATTCGTGCCGGCATCAGGTTCATCGATGGCGATCCCATGAAATCGGCGACGAACATATTGACCGGGTTGTTGTAGATTTCGGCGGGCGTGCCGAACTGCTGCAGAACCCCGTCTTTCAACACAGCAATCTTGGAAGCCAGCGTCATCGCCTCGATCTGGTCATGCGTCACATAAACAATCGTCGTTCCCATTCGCTGATGCAGACGCTTGATTTCGGTGCGCATGTCCACACGCAGTTTCGCATCGAGGTTCGACAACGGTTCGTCAAACAGAAAAACCTGCGGATTGCGAACCAGGGCGCGGCCCATCGCGACACGCTGGCGCTGCCCACCGGAAAGCTGGCTTGGTTTGCGATTGAGCAGATGATCGATCTGCAACATTTCCGCCACCGACGCGATCGCCTTTTCCCGTTCAGCCTTGCCGACGCCGCGGATCTCCATGCCAAAGGCGATATTCTTGGCAACACTCATATTGGGATAAAGGGCATAAGACTGGAAGACCATCGCAATGTCGCGCTTGGAAGGATGCAATCCCTCGACCGACTTGCCGGCGATCCTGATCTCGCCGCCGGTGATCGGCTCCAGCCCGGCAATCGTATTGAGCAGCGTTGATTTTCCGCAGCCGGAAGGCCCGATCAGAACCAGAAATCCGCCCTCCTCAATCTCCAGATCGATGCCCTTCAAAACCTCGACCGGGCCAAAGGTTTTTTTCAAGTTTTTAATTTCAAGAAATGCCATCGGGTTATCCTTTAACCGCGCCGGCCATCAGACCGCGCACAAAATAGCGGCCCGAAACCACATAGACGACCAGGGTTGGAAGGGCAGCCAGAATGGCGCCCGCAAAGTGAACATTATATTCCTTCACCCCGGTCGACGAGCTGACCAGATTGTTCAGCGCCACCGTCATCGGCACCGAATCGACATCGGCAAACGATGCGCCAAACAGAAAATCATTCCAGATATTGGTGAACTGCCAGATCACGGTGACGACGATGATCGGCCCCGAAGACGGCAACAGGATACGGTAGAAAATCTGGAAGAAGCTTGCGCCGTCAATCTGGGCGGCTCGCACCAGTTCGGTCGGAAACGCGGCATAAAAATTGCGGAAAAACAAAGTGGTAAAGCCAAGGCCATAGACCACATGAACCAGCACCAGACCGCTGGTAGTGCCCGCAAGGCCCAATATGCCAAGCACGCGGGCCATCGGGATCAGCACGATCTGGAACGGAATGAAACATGCCAGCAACATCAGGCCAAAAACAAGTCCGGCGCCGCGAAACGTCCACTTTGTCAGCACATAGCCATTGAGCGCGCCCAAAATAGTCGAGATGGTGACCGCCGGAACGACCATCAGGATCGAGTTCATGAAATAGGGTTTCAGGCCCGTCGGCTGCACGCCGATCTGCGCCGTTGACCAGGCGGTAAGCCAGGGTTCGATCGTCAACGCACCTGGAAGCGACAGCATATCGCCCTGCCGGATTTCATCGAGCGGCTTGAACGAATTGACCAGCATCACATAAAGCGGCAGCAGGTAGTAGATCGCAAAAAAGATCAGCACCGTATAGATAAGCGCGCGCGTGAGGCGGCCATTATTGACGGCATTGTCGGCAGACGCGTGGCTCATGATTTCGACCCTCCGCGCAGTTCCGAATAGAGATAGGGCACGATGATCGAAAAAATCATGATCAGCATGATGATCGCCGATGACGCACCAATGCCCATGAGGTTGCGGGTAAAGGTGTAGGAATACATGAAGGTGGCCGGAAGCTCCGTCGCCTGTCCGGGACCACCGCCGGTCAACGCCACGACAAGATCGTAGGATTTGATCGCCAGATGCGCCAGCACCACAAAGGCCGACAGAAATACAGGCCGCATCAACGGTATGATAATGCGTCGGTAGATGGTGACTGATGAAGCACCATCGATCTGCGCCGCTTTGATAATCTCATTGTCGACACCGCGAAGCCCGGCAAGAAACATCGCCATCACAAAGCCGGATGACTGCCAGACCGCGGCGATTACCACCGTGTAGATGGCAAAATGCCTGTCCTTGATCCAGTTGAAGGCGAAACTCTCCCAGCCCCATTGGTGCATCGTGTGTTCCAGACCGATGCCAGGATCGAGGAACCATTTCCATGCGGTGCCGGTGACGATAAACGACAGCGCCATTGGATAAAGATAGATCGGCCGCAAAACGCCTTCCGCCCGGATTTTCTGATCGAGCAGGATTGCGACCAAAAGACCGAGTACAGAGCAGATGATAATGTAAAGCGAACCGAATATCGCCAGATTGGAAAGTGAGCGCCACCAGTGCGGCAGTTTCCAAAGGCGGGAGTAATTGTCGAGCCCGATCCATCCATAGGACGGCAGCATCTTGGAATCGGACATCGACAGATAGCCGGTATAGGCGATGAAGCCGTAGACGAAAAACACGATCAGCAGGAAACTCGGTCCTAAAACCAGTCTTGGCATCCATTCCTGAAGCCGTTCCCTCATCGCAAGAACCTCCCGCTGCGGCCAATCGAGTATAGGCCGAACGCTTCGATATCCAAAACTTGAAGATGAATGCCGCCAGGCAATAGACCTGTCCGGGAAATGGCGCCGGGATCGGTTCCCGGCGCCAGATCGCTAACTCATTTAACCGCCGAAATCGCCGCCGCGAGCTCCGCCGGCGCTTCGTCGCTTGTCAGTTCGCCGTTGAAGTGGCGGGTAACGACATCATAAAGCGCGTTTTTCACCGCCGCCGGCGCTGCGTGCCCATGCGCCGCCGAACCGAACAGCGAGTTGTTTGCGTTGGCGTCAGCCAGATCGGCCATGCCCTTTTTGCCACAATCGTCGAAATCGTCATTCGGCACGTCCGTGCGTGCGGGAACCGAGCCCTTCACCACATTGAATGCAGACTGAAATACCGGGTTCATGACGGCCGACGCCATCAATTCCTGGGCTTTCATACGATCATCGCCGACCTTGAACATCGCAAACTGATCGGAGTTGAAGGTGACGGAACCTTGCGTGCCGGGAAACCGGATACAGACGAAATCCTCGCCGGGCTTCTTGCCGGCGCGAAGGAATTCGCCCTTGGCCCAATCACCCATCATCTGCATACCGCCATTGCCTTCGATGACCATCGCTGACGCCAGGTTCCAGTCGCGTCCGGAAAAATTGTCATCGACATAGGAGCGAAGCGTTTCCATACGGGCGAACGCTTCTTTCATCATGTCGCCGCCAAGCGTCGCCTCGTCGAGATCGATCATCGATTTCTTGTAAAAATCATTGCCCAGTGACAGGACAACCGCATCAAAAATCGTTGCATCCTGCCAGGCCTGACCACCATGAGCCAGCGCGGTGATGCCGTTCGCCTTCATCGAATCGAGCACGGCCACCAGCTCATCCCATGTCTCAGGCGCTTTTCCACCGGCTGCATCGAGTGCGGATTTGTTGATCCACACCCAGTTGGTCGAATGAACATTCACCGGTGCGGAGATCCACTTGCCGTCATGTTTGGCAAATGATTGCAAGGCGCCCGGAACCACATTGTCCCAGCTTTCTGCCGCAGCCACCGAATTCAAGTCGCCAAGAGCATCCTGCTTTGCCCAGTCGAGAATATCAAAGCCCAGCATCTGCACCGCGGTCGGAGCGTTGCCCGCCGTCACCCGCGCGCGCAATGCGGTCATCGCCGCTTCACCGCCGCCGCCTGCAACCGGCATGTCGGCCCAGCTGACGCCTTTTGATTCCAGGTCTTTCTTAAGCACCTCAAGGGCTGCGGCTTCACCGCCCGATGTCCACCAGTGCAGAACCTCAACGCTGTCGGCAGCGCGAACTGAAGTGGATGAAACGGCAAGCGCTGCCGCTCCCGCCATGAATAGTGAAATTCGACGCAAGGACATATTTGTTCCTCCGGTATTTGCCATTGCTCAAAACTGTCAGGATTTATTGCATCCTCATTATTTGTAACGATATAAATGGGGGGTCTGTCAAGGCTTTCCTTCGGTAATTGTGCGAGGGCCTCGTTAACTGCTGTTATTGTTGCCTTTTCCTGACTACACGCATGATTGTTTCAATCTTTTCCAGATAGAGGCTTGCGATTTGTATCGATACAAATATGGTATTGTTGACAGTCTAGAGGTATGTGGCGCGGACAATGAGCGATTTGGCGACAAGCAAAGGCAAAACCGTTGGCGCCGCCACCAAGCCGACCTTGCGCACAATTGCCGAGGCGACCGGTCTGGCCATCACCACCGTTTCACGCGCTTTGAAAAACGAGCCCGAAATCGCCAAGGCAACCAGAGAGCGTGTGCGCGCTGTTGCCGACGAACTGGGCTATATGCCCGACAGGGCCGCATTGCGTCTTCGCACCGGTCAAACCAATGTGATCAGCTATGTCCTTTTTCCGCATGCCGAGATTATCGGCTTCGGTACATCGATCATCGCCGGCCTGACGGAAGCGTTTCGTGATACGCCCTATCATCTAATTGTCACACCGCACTTCCCGGACCAGCCGGCCCTGCAACCGGTTGAGTACATCTTGCGCAATAAGATGGCCGACGGGATCATTTTATCGCGGACCGAACCCTTCGATCCGCGGATCAGGCTTCTGCTTGAAAACGACTTTCCGTTTGTCTGTCACGGGCGCACAGAGCTGGCGACACCGCACCCCTATGTCGATTATGACAATTTCGAATTTGCCAAAATTGCGGTTGAAAACCTGATCGGAAAAGGCCGCAATCACCTGCTGCTGCTAAACGCGCCGGAAGCGTTTACCTTTTCCAGCCACATGCGCCATGGTTTCATGACCGCCGTACGGCAAAGCGGAATTTCCTACACAATTCCATCCGGTATCAGCATCGAATCGCCGCCGCAGGATGTGCGGGCCTATTGCATGCAGGCGCTTCGGTCCGATACCCCGCCAGACGGGTTTGTCTGCGGCGGCGAAGTGTCCGCGATGGCCGTCATGGCAGCCGTTGACGATCTCGGATTGTCTCTGGGCCGCGACGTTGACCTGGTTGCCAAGCAAACCTCTGCTTTGTTTGATCAGATCCGCCCAAAGATCGACACGGTCTACGAGGATTTGCGCGAAACCGGGCGATTACTCGGCAAAACAATGCTGCACAAACTGGCCGGCAAGGATGTCTCCGACCTTCAGGCCATCGACAAACCCGGCGGACTTTTTACCAAGGTCGAATAGATCGCAGACGCCTATGCCTGCTGATAGCCCGTCAACCAGCCGAGACCATCTGCGGTTCCGGCCTTTGGAAAATACTCGCAACCGATCCAGCCATCATAACCCGCCCGGTCAAGAGCGGCGAAGATGTTGGCAAAGTTGATTTCGCCGGTTCCAGGTTCGTGCCGCCCGGGTGTATCGGCAATCTGAATATGGGCGATGCGTTTCCGAAAGGTTTTAAACGTCTCGATCAATTCACCGCCGCTTCTTTGCCGGTGATAGAGATCATACTGAATGAACAGATTGTCCGACCCGACATCATCAAGGATTTCAGCAGCCAGCTCGACACTGTCGAGAAAGAAACCGGGCACATCACGGCTGTTGATCGGCTCGATCAGCAAGCGGATCCCCGCTTCGCCAAGACGATTGGCGGCATAGCGCAAATTCTCCAAAAAGCACTGCCGCAATTCGCCTAGATCCGCGCCGGCCGGTGCGATACCTGACAGGCAATTGATCTGGCGGCAGTCAAGTGCCGTTGCATAGTCAATCGCCCGGGTCACGCCGGAGCGAAACTCGTCTTGCCGGCCAAAAAGCGCTCCAACGCCCCGCTCGCCCGCCTGCCAGTCACCGGCGGGCATATTGTGCAGCACCAGTTGCAGATCGTTTGCCTGAAGCGCCGAGGCGATATCCCCGGCATCGGCTTGATAGGGAAACTGGCATTCAACCGCTTTAAACCCCGCCTCAGCCGCAAGCGCAAAGCGTTCGAGGAACGGAACCTCGCAATAAAGGGTGGTGAGATTGGCGGCAAAACGCGGCAAGATGGTCGATTTACCCTGTTGGTCGAACCCGTTGTTTCGCTGCGATTGCGCCACCAATCAACTGTTTTTTGCCGCACTGCCGGCAATATAGGTTTCCGCGACAGCCCTATCATCGCCCATGGTTTGCAGAACAAACAATTCTTCGGCAAGGGTCTGTACCGTTTCCATACGCATCGCCATTGCCGGTGTCGCACGGCTGTCAAGAACGATGATATCCGCCTCGCTGCCGGCATCCAGACTACCGATCTTGCCGGCCAGTCCGAGCGCCTCCGCATTGCCACGGGTCATCAGGTAAAAGGATTTCAGCGGCGTCAGCTTCTGCCCGCGAAGCTGCAGCACCTTATAGGCCTCATCAAGCGTCTTCAGCATCGAGTAGCTTGTGCCGCCACCAATATCGGTGGCGATCGCCGAACGCACGCCATCGGCCGAAAGTCCGTCCATGTCGAACAATCCGCTCCCCAAAAACAGATTGGACGTCGGGCAGAAAACAGCGACCGAGCCACTTTCAGCCATCACCGCACGTTCGCGCGCCGAAAGGTGAATGGAATGGCCAAACAGGCTCTTCGGCCCCAAAAGCCCGTAATGTTCGTAAATACCCGTATAGTCGGGAGCATCCGGATAAAGCTTGCGCGCAAAGGCGATCTCATCGGCATTTTCGGACAAGTGCGTCTGCACAAAACAATCCGGATGCTCGCGTATGAGCGTGGATGCCATCTCCATTTGCTCCGGCGACGAGGTGATCGCAAAACGCGGCGTAATGGCATAGAGGCAACGGTCCCGTCCATGCCAGTGTTCGATCAGCGATCTGGTGTCGTCATAACCGCTTTGCGGTGTATCCCTGAGCCCCTCCGGCGCATTGCGATCCATCATGACCTTGCCGCCGATCATTCGCATTCCGCGCCGGTCAGCCTCGCAGAAGAACGCCTCCGCAGACGCTTTGTGAACGGAACAATAGGCGACAGCGGTCGTGGTTCCATGCCGTATCAGTTCATCGAAAAACCTGCCGGCAATGACATCGCAGTGCCGCCGGTCGGCAAATTTCTGCTCTTCAACGAATGCATAGTTGTTGAGCCAATCGAGAAGCTGGTTGCCCCACGAACCGATGACCTGCGCTTGCGGGTAATGAATATGCGGATCGATCAGGCCTGGCAGGATAAGATTGGGCCGGTGATCATCAACCGGACATCCGTCCGACGCCTGCCCGGCAATGTCCGGATAGTCGCCGCTGGCTACGATCAGTCCGTCACGCACCAGAACGGCGCCATCTTCGTGGTAGTCGAAACTGCCGAAATCATCGGCATGTTCAGGGGCGCGATTGAACGACAAGGCCCGGCCGCGAATGAGGCGTTCGGTCATTGGCTCTTGCGCCCGTTGGCAACCGCATTTTCATACCAGCTCGCGATCAAAAAGCGTTCCTTGTCGGTTATCGACGTGATGTTGCCAGGCGGCATCGCGTGTGACCTGCCCGCATGAAGATAGATCTCGCGTGCGTGCGCGGCGATCTCGGCATCTGATTCAAGTTTTACACCCTTCGGTGCAAAATAAACCCCCTCCCACACGGGCTCCGCCGCATGACACATTGAACACCTGCCAAGAACGGTGTCACGCACCGCGGGAAAATGTTCAGCGGTCACAAATCGCCGGTCGGCCGCAGAAACATCCATATTATCTTCCTCTGTCAAAGCCCCAGGCGCCGTCGAAAGCCAGATGATGATGATGAACAGGATCACCGTTGCAAGCCAGGTCCAGCTGGGATTGCCGGTACGCGCATGGATACTGTTGAAATAGTGCCGGATCGTGACACCCATCAGGAACACAAGTGAAGCGATGATCCAGCTATATTCGGTGGCAAACGCCAGCGGATGGTGATTGGACAACATCAAAAACAGCACCGGCAGCGTCAGATAATTATTGTGCAGCGAGCGCTGTTTGGCCTGAACGCCCAGTTTGGGATCAGGCGCCTCGCCGGCAATCAGGGACGCAACAACTTTCCTCTGGTTCGGGATGATGATGAAAAAGACATTTGCCGACATAATCGTGGCGGTAAAGGCGCCAAGATGCACAAAAGCCGCGCGGCCGGTGAAAACCTGCGTATAGCCCCAGGCCATTGCCACCAGAACACCGAAAAGCACAAACATCAGCCCGGTCGTATGCCTGCCAATCAGCGACTTGCACAACAGGTCGTAGATGACCCAGCCAACACCGATGGAAGCAAGCGAGATCAGGATTGCCGTCGTGCCGGACACATCCAACACATTGCGGTCGACCAGATAAAGCTCGGCACCGGCATAATAAACCACGCATAGGAGTGCAAAACCCGACAGCCAGGTCGCATAGGCCTCCCATTTGAACCAGGTCAGATGTTCCGGCATCTGCTCCGGCGCGACCAGATATTTCTGGATATGATAAAAGCCGCCGCCATGAACCTGCCATTCCTCGCCATGAGCACCGGCGGGCAGCCTATCGTGTTTTCGCAATCCCAGATCAAGCGCAATGAAATAAAAGGACGAGCCGATCCAGGCGATTGCCGTAATCACATGAAGCCAGCGAACTGCGAAGCTGAGCCAGTCCCAGGCTATCGCGAAATCATACATAGTCGTCCTCTCTGCATGAAGCTCTGGCTATGCCAACAGCATGATACTATCCGAACATTGATAATCAGCGATTATCTTTTAAACGGAAACAAGGAGTATCGGCGAGCACTTTCAAATGAAACTATAAAATGATACAGGCAGCACCATGTCATACCTGAACAATATCAGGGTGTTCGTCCGCGTTGTCGAGCTTGGAAATCTGTCGGCTGCCGGCCGGGACCAGCGCGTATCACCGGCGGTTGCCAGCAATCGCATCAAGGAACTGGAAAGACATCTGGGCGTCCGGCTGTTCAACCGGACGACACGAAAACTGACCCCCACCGAACACGGCCGCATCTTTTATGAGGGCGCATTGAAAATCGTCGAGGCTGTTGACGGTGCCGAAGCCGCCGTAGCCGATGTGGCCCAGAACCCTCGTGGCTCAATCCACGTGACGGCGCCGCTTGGTATTGGCCGGCGGCTGATCGGGCCCGGCGTGCCCGAATTCCACAAGCTTTACCCCGATATCAAAGTCCGGCTCCGTCTTTCTGACCGCAAGATCGACCTCATGAATGAAGGGGTCGACATCGCCTTCAAGCTTGGTCTGATCGAGGATTCCAACATGCGGATGCGTGGGATAATGGAATGTGAGCGGGTACTGTGCGCCTCTCCCGGCTATCTCAGCCGGCATGGCAAACCCGCCACACCGGACGCGCTGATCGCCGACAAGCACAAATGCCTGCTGCTGAGGTTTCCGGGGTCAGACGAGTTTTTCTGGTATTTAAGAACACCAGACGGCATCCGCAAATTCGAAATCGATGGCCCCTACGATACCGATGATGGCGACATGCTCACCCAATGGGCGCTGGAAGGCTGCGGCATCGTCAACAAGCCCCGCTTTGAAATCCATAACCACATCGAGGCCGGGCGGCTGATCCCGCTACTGGCGGATTTTCCGCCAGTGCCGGCGCAGCTTGCCTGTCTTTACCCGCACAAAAAGTTTCAAGATCCCAAGGTCAGGCTGTTCATCGATTTTATCGCAACGCGCTGCCGGAGGCATATCGAGCGCATTTTTGCATCCTGACAATGCGGACCTGACCACTGGCAGGCCACAAACTATTTGATCAAAATCCGCCAGCGTGGAACAATTGCACTGGCCCAAACCAGCAATTTCAAACCGCCGCCTGCAGGAAACAACACGGTTGACCACTCCACAAGCAAATCCTCCCGCCCACGAACTTGTCTATCGCCGGCTGCGCGACATGATCCTGTTTGGCGAACTGGAACCCGGTCAGTCCGTAACGATCCAGGGCCTGGTGTCACAGCTCGATGCCGGCATGACCCCGGTTCGAGAGGCGATCCGCCGTTTGATCTCCGAACATGCGCTTGTTTTTCAGGGCAACAGGCGCGTTTCGGTGCCGGTCCTGAAAGCCGAGGAAATCGACGAACTCGCATTTGCCCGCCTTGCGCTGGAGCCGCAACTGGCTTTGTGGGCAGCAGAAAAAATCAAGCCCGAGAAGATCGACGAGCTCCACCAGATCGACCAGAAACTAAATGCCGCCATAGACCGCGGGGATGTCAACGCCTATCTCCGGCAAAATTACTGTTTCCACACGGCACTTTATGATGTGTCCGGAGCCGAAATTCTAGCCACGCTTGTCGATACATTGCTGCTGCGGCTTGGCCCGTCACTCAGGGTCGTATGCGGCCGCTTTGGCACGTCTAATCTTCCCGACATGCATGAAGAGGCGCTCAATGCCCTGCGGTCCGGCAATCCGGATGCGGTCAGCGAAGCGATCAAATCCGACATCAGTCAGGGTCTTAGCCAGATACGCGAGTCGCTCAGATAGAGCGTATCCGGCTTAAGCCGCCTTCAGCAACCCGTCTGATTTTGCCGCGGCATAGGTTTCGTCAAGGGATTTCACCGCCCGCTCGATCAACTGATCGATCTCTTGCTTGGTGATGATAAGCGGTGGCGAAACAACCATCCGGTCGCCAACATGGCGCATCACCAGACCGTTGGCAAAGCAGCGTTCACGGCACCGGAGGCCGATCGTCCCCGTGTCAGAGGCAAATTTCGCGCGGGCCACCTTGTCAGGCGTCAACGCGATTGACCCCATCATTCCTATCATACGGGCCTCACCCACCAGCGGATGATCGGCAAGTTCGGCCCATCTTTTCGCCAGATATGGCCCCGTTTCAACACGCGCGATCTCGACAATGTGCTCCTCGTCAAGAATTCGCAGATTTTCAAGCGCAACCGCAGCAGCCACCGGATGGGCTGAATAGGTATAACCGTGATTGAATTCGCTGGCACCGATGACCGAGGCGATTTCATCATTGACGACTGACCCGCCAATCGGCACGTAGCCCGAGCTCAACCCCTTGGCTATTGTGATGATGTCCGGCCTGAAATTCAGTGTCTGGTGCCCGAACCACTCGCCAGTACGCCCGAAACCGCAGATCACCTCGTCAGCGATCAGCAAAATGTCATGGGCATCGCAAATCCTCTGTATTTCGGGCCAGTAGCTTTCCGGCGGAATGATCACGCCGCCAGCCCCCTGGATCGGCTCCGCAATAAAGGCGGCAACCCTGTCTTCTCCCAATTCATCGATGGCAGCCTCCAGCTGGCGCGCCCTTTCCAGCCCGAATTCTTGCCGGTCGAGATCGCCGCCTTCGCCGTACCAGTCAGGCTGATCGATATGATGAATGTCTGCGATCGGCAGCCCGCCCTGCGCATGCATCGGCGCCATTCCACCGAGGCTGGCACTACCCATACTCGACCCGTGATAGGCATTTTTGCGGCTGATGAAGATCGTTTTGCCGGGCTTGCCCTTGGCGGCCCAATAATGCCGGACCATGCGAATATTGGTGTCATTGGCCTCCGATCCCGAACCGGCAAAAAACACCTGATTAAGATCGCCCGGCACAAGTTCGGCAAGCCTGGCCGCCAGCGTGATCGCCGGCACATGCGAGGTCTCAAAAAACGTGTTGTAATAGGGTAGCTCGCGCATCTGCCTGGCGGCGGCATCAGCCAGTTCGCCACGCCCATAGCCAAGGTTCACGCACCAAAGGCCGGCCATCGCATCGAGTAGTTGACCACCATTTGAATCGGTCAAAGTCGCGCCTTCAGCCCTGGTGATAACCCTGACGCCTTTTCCTGCCAGATTCGAATTCGCCGTGAACGGATGCATGTGATGGGCTGCATCCAGCGCCTGCAATTCTTCGGTCGGTAAATGGTTTGAGATGATGTTCATGGCTGTCTCCCTCGCGAGACAGGAGAGAATATGATCATAAAACGCTCTGTCAATCGATTTTGATCAAATTTATAATCTCCGGACATTAATTCACACCCGCCTCAACAGCGCGGAAAAGCTTCAAAGGTATGAATTTTTGCCTGCGCCTTGCGGTTTCGTGATCAAATCGCCCGAGGCAAAAATATTCGATGTTGCAAAGGGGTCAATTTTTTGATCAAATCTCGATTAATGATAAAATAATGGGAGACGACGCATGAAATCACTTCTGACGACCGCAGCAGCAGCGTTCATCATGGGCGTTACAGCGGCTGGTGCAGGTGAGGTAAGGGTCTATAACTGGTCGGACTATATCGACGAAGAACTGCTGAAACAGTTTGAAGCCGAGACCGGCCACACACTCATCTACGATGTTTTTGATTCCAACGAAGTGTTGGAAACGAAAATGCTGGCTGGAGGGTCAGGTTACGACATTGTCGTTCCGTCTGCCGAGTTTCTGCAGCGCCAGGTTACAGCAGGCGCATTTCAAAAACTGGACAAGTCGAAACTGCCAAACAAGGGCAACATGTGGGATGTTATCGAAAACCGCACCGCCCAATATGATCCCGGCAATGAATATTCGATCAACTATATGTGGGGCACGACCGGCCTCGGCTTGAATGTCGGAAAGGTCAAGGAAGTGCTGGGCGATGACGCACCACTCAACAGCATGGATCTGGTGTTGAAGCCGGAAAACATGGAAAAACTCGCCAGCTGCGGTGTTTATTTCCTTGATGCCCCGACCGAAATCATTCCGATGGTTCTGCAATATCTGGGTGAAAACCCTGACACCAACGACACCAGCGCGATAAAGAAGACTGAAGCCACCTTGCTTGCGGTGCGCCCTTTCATCAAGAAGTTTCACAGTTCCGAATACATCAACGCGCTGGCCAATGGCGACATCTGTGTTGCGGTCGGCTGGTCCGGCGATGTGCTGCAGGCGCGTGATCGCGCCGCCGAAGCCGATAATGGCGTCGAGATCGCCTACAACGCCTTTTCCGAAGGCTCTCTCATGTGGTTCGACCAGATGGCGATCCCCGTCGATGCGCCCAATCCGGAGGGTGCCCATGAGTTTTTGAACTTCATCATGGACGCCAAGAACATGGCCGCCGCATCGAACTACGTCTACTTTGCAAACGGCAACAAGGCGTCGCAGGAATTTCTCAATGAAGACGTCATCGGCGACACCGCCATCTATCCGGATGACGAAACGGTTGCCAATCTGTACACTAAAGCGCCATATCCGACGAAAGTTCAGCGGGTGGTGACACGACTGTGGACCAAGGTGAAATCAGGCACCTGACCTGTCGGGTAAATAGGACCGCGCCGGAAGCCCGGCGTGGTTCAACCGGCAAGGCGTAAGGGGTCGCACACCGATGGCACAATCTTCAAAACCCGGCACATTTGAACCATGGAACGAGCCCGGGCGGGAACCATTAATCCGCTTCAAAAACGTCACCAAGCGCTTTGGCGACTTTACCGCCATCGACAATCTCGACCTGGATATCCATGCGCAGGAATTTTTTGCCCTGCTCGGCCCATCCGGCTGTGGCAAGACCACCTTGATGCGCATGCTGGCAGGCTTTGAAACACCTACCGCAGGTGTGATCAGCCTGGACGGGGTTGATATCGCCCCGGTTCCCCCCAACAAGCGCGCCGTCAATATGATGTTTCAGTCCTACGCGCTGTTTCCGCACCTGACGGTTGCCGACAACATCGCCTTTGGCCTGAAGCGGTCGGCCATGTCGAAGCCCGACATTGAGGCGCGCCTTGCCGAAATGCTGCGGCTTACCCGGCTTGAACAGTTTGCCGGACGCAAGCCACACCAGATATCGGGCGGACAGCGCCAGCGCGTGGCGCTGGCCAGATCGCTGGCCAAGGCGCCGAAATTGCTTCTCCTCGACGAACCGTTGGGCGCGCTTGACAAAAAGCTGCGCCAGGAAACCCAGTTCGAGCTTATGGACATTCAGGAAAAAACCGGCACGACATTCGTCATTGTGACGCATGATCAAGAAGAGGCCATGACGGTGGCCAGCCGTGTTGCCGTTATGGATCACGGCAAACTGATCCAGGTCGCAACACCGGCCGAAATCTACGAACAACCCAACTCCACCTATGTCGCTGATTTTATCGGCGAGGTGAATATTATCGAAGGCAGTGCAAAGCCTTGCAAAAAGGGCAGATTCGAAATCAGCTGGAGTGAAGACGAAGTTCCGATTATCGCCGACGGACCACCATCGATCGGCAAAGGCACTCGCGTCTCGGTTGCCATCCGGCCGGAAAAAATCGCTATTTCCTCAACCCGCCCGAAAGAAGCTACCAATGCGTTTAAGGGACGGGTGCTCGACATCGCCTATCTCGGCAATATCTCGACCTATCATGTCGAATTACCCGGCGGCCAGATCATAAAGGCCCAATCTGCAAACAACCGCCGCATCGCACGCCGCAGCTACACCTGGGAAGACGATGTCTGGTTATCCTTTTCGGAGACCGCAGGCATCGTGCTGACGGAGTGACGATCATGCATCCCCGCCGGCTCATCGTTGTCCTGGTACCTTATCTGTGGCTGTTGGCACTGTTTCTGGTGCCATTTCTGATCGTCTTAAAGATATCACTGTCTGACACCGCGCTTTCCATTCCACCCTATGTGCCAACGCTCGATTTTTCCGCCGGATGGCAGGGGTTGAAGGCATTTATCAGCCAGCTTGATTTTGAAAATTTTATCTTTCTGACCGAGGACGAGCTTTACTGGCGCGCCTATCTTTCCAGTCTACAGATTGCCGCACTCTCGACGCTGCTTACCCTTCTGGTGGGCTTTCCGATCGCCTATGGCATGGCACAGGCGCCTGAAGCATGGCGCCCGACCCTGATGATGGCGGTTATCCTGCCGTTTTGGACTTCGTTCCTCATTCGCGTCTATTCCTGGATGGGCATTTTAAGCCAGGAAGGCTTCCTCAATCAGTTCCTGCTTGCAACCGGCTTGATCAGCGAACCGCTTACCATTTTGAACACAAACATCGCCGTCTATATCGGCATCGTTTATACCTACCTTCCCTTCATGATCCTGCCGGTCTACGCCACATTGGAAAAGCTCGACGGCACATTGCTGGAGGCGGCCGAGGATCTGGGCTGCTCGCGCATCCAGGCCTTTTGGCTGATCACCGTGCCGCTGTCGAAATCCGGCGTCATTGCCGGCTGTTTCCTGGTCTTCATCCCAGCGCTCGGTGAATTCGTCATCCCCTCCATCCTCGGCGGATCGGAAACGCTGATGATCGGCAAGGTATTGTGGGAGGAATTCTTCTCAAATCGCGACTGGCCGGTTGCCTCCGCTGTCGCCGTTATTTTGCTGCTGCTGCTCGTGGTTCCGATCGTGCTGTTCCAGCGCAATGAACAAAAGCAACGCGAGGCAGGACAATGAGACGGTTTTCCTGGTTCAACCTCACCTCGCTGACGCTGGGATTTGCGTTCCTCTATCTGCCGATGATGATCCTTATCATCTACTCGTTCAACGCATCCAAGCTGGTCACCGTCTGGGCCGGCTTCTCGACCAGATGGTATGGCGAGCTATTGCAGAACGATGCGTTTCTGTCTGCCGCCTGGGTAACATTGAAGGTTGCCGTTTTCTCATCGACCATCGCGACCTTTCTTGGAACAATGGCCGCCTATGTCATGGTCCGCAGCGGCCGCTTCTTCGGGCGAACCCTGTTTTCCGGTATGATTTATGCACCGCTGGTCATGCCCGAAGTCATTACCGGCCTGTCACTGTTGCTTCTGTTCATCGCCATCGGTCTCGACCGCGGCGTTTTGACGATTGTTCTCGCTCACACCACATTTTCCATGTGCTACGTATCCGTGGTGGTTTCCTCCCGTCTTGTCAGTTTTGACCGATCGCTTGAAGAGGCAGCACTCGATCTTGGCTGCACGCCTTTCGATGCATTCCGTAGTGTCACACTTCCCATTATCGCGCCGGCCGTCATCTCGGGCTGGCTGCTTGCCTTTACCCTGTCGCTTGATGATCTTGTCATCGCGTCATTCACCTCAGGGCCGTCATCGACAACATTGCCGATCAAGATATTTAGCGCAGTGCGCCTCGGGGTCAGTCCCGAAATCAATGCATTATCGACAATCATGATCGCCATTGTCACGATTGGCGTGCTTGCAGCTTCGATCATCTCCAAGCGCAATATTGCGATGCGTCAGCGCGATGAGCAAAAGGCGCAGTAAAAATGAGCGATTTTTCAGCCGAATATCAGGCATATTGTGCCGAACACGGCACACCCGATCGCATCGAAATGATGCTGTGCGATCTGAATGCCGTTTTGCGCGGCAAATGGCTGCCGGGCGACGAGATCGGCAAACTCCATGATTTCGGCGTCCGCCTGCCGATGTCGACCTATGCGCCGAATATTATGGGCCTGGAGGTAGAGACGACCGGCCTTGGCATCACCAAAGGCGATCCTGACGGCTATATTGTGCCGGTACCGGGTACTTTGAAACCGGTCCCCTGGGCCAACGGCAATGTCGCACAGCTATTGGTCGAGATGGTTGACGAGGACGGCCGGATCAGCGGCCTGTCCACCAGACAGCATCTGAAAAATGTCCTTGAACGTCTTGCAAAGGACAAATTACATCCGGTCATCGCCACCGAGCTTGAGTTCTATATCGTCAAGAAACGGGCAGATACGGAAGATGCGCCAGAACCTCCCGATGGTTTGCCCGATGCGCAGAACTACGATCTGGAAGTCCTCAACCAGTCGGAAGCCATATTGACCGAAATCCTGGAAGCCGCAAAAATTCAGGGCCTTCAGACCGACACGTTGATCGCTGAATATGGTGCCGGCCAGTTTGAGATCAATTTCCACCATACCGATGATGTGCTGGCCGCTGCCGATACCGCTTTGCTGTTTAAGCGTCTGGTCATCGGCATCGTCGACCGCCACGGCATGGAGGCCACATTCATGGCCAAGCCATATGCCGGCCAACCCGGAAATGGGATGCATGTCCACGCGTCCATACTGGACAGTAAGGGAAACAATATTTTCGCCGCCGGGGAAGCCATAGCGCCTAAACTGCGCGCCGCAGTCGGCGGGGTATTGGCGACAATGCGCGACATGCAGGCAATCTTTGCGCCGCACATGAATTCCTATCGCAGGTTTCAACCGGGAAGCTTTGCGCCGACAATACCGAATTGGGGCCTGGACCATCGCGGCGCGGCGGTCAGGCTTCCCGAAACCGCCGGTAAAGGCGCCAGACTTGAGCACCGCATCAGCGGCGCCGATGTCAATCCCTATCTGGTTGTCGCAGCTATTCTCGCCGGGATGCACCATGGCATCCAGCACGATCTGCCGGTGCCGCCGCCGGTGGATAATGACAATGTGCCAGAAGGCGAGCCTTTGACCCATGACTGGGTAACGGCGGTGACCATGTTCGAACAATCCGGTTTCGCCGCCAGTGTTTTTGGAGAGACCTACCGCCACATCTATTCGATGGTCAGGCGCGATGAAATCCGGGAGCTGACCTCGATTATCACCGCAGCGGAATATCGCTATTATCTAAGCAGATTATAAATTTCGCAAAAACGCCTCGACACTGGCACTATCTGCCGGGCGGACATTAAGGCGTGTTGCGTTTTATCGGATTCAAAAACGTAACGAAAAATGCGTTCGACCAAAGGAAGCGGCAGCTTTTTTCGTTTCAGATTAAACGCGACACGCCATAGGCTCAGCATCCCAGCGCCTGTAGGATTTCGGCTGCGGCAAGCCCGGCAATCACGGCCGGTCTCTTGTCGTCCAGATCGCTTCTACCTATCGGGCAGATAAGCCTTTCAAGGCGTTTTTCCGTCCCGTTCTCCTGCTTCATAAACCACCGACTGAATGTCTCACATTTGGTTTTCGAGCCAATCATGCCGACATAGGCCGCATCATCCCTGCTAAGCGCTTCGGCGGCAATCAGAAAATCGAGCGAATGATCATGTGTCAGCATGACAAATGCACTTCCCGCCGGTGCCTCGCGAACGACATATTCGGGCATCGCCGTCAGGCAGGTTTCCACATCCGTCGGCGCATGTTCGAGTTCGTCGGCCCTGGTATCCACCAGCACGGCGCGAAATGGCAGCAATGCAAGCGCCCGGGCCAGCGCATTGCCGACATGACCGGCGCCAAACAAATAAACATGCGGCTCGGCGGCCAGCTTTATGTCCAGCTCCGCCACCAGCGCTTCAGTGAGATTTTTATCGAGCCGGTGAAATCCGATCTCCACCCTGCCGCCACAACACTGCCCGATCTCGGGCCCGAGCGGCACGCTCATCTTATCTGAAAACCTGTTTTCGGCCAGCATCGCGCGGGCCCGGTCGGCCGCCATATATTCAAGCTGTCCGCCACCGATCGTCAAAAACAGCTCTGTAGGCGACACCAGCATCCAGGCGCCCCGTTCGCGCGGCGTCGAGCCTTCTGCTGCCGATATTTCAACCTTTACCGATATCGGGTTGTGGCGAATGAAGTCCCTGATATCACCCTCGCGCGACAAGCCTAACCCCTCTTTGCAGCCTCAGCCCGCATCCGCTCTGCGGCAAACAGGACGTGCTCTGCTGTTGCCGGAATATCCAGACGTGGACATGTTCGATAGTCATCAAGGCTGGCAACAGCCATCGACAATGCTTCCAGAACCGATATGGCGAGCATGAAGGGCGGTTCGCCGACTGCCTTGGATCTGCGAATGGTGTTTTCCCGGTTGACCGACCAGTCCGCCAGTTTGACATTGAAAACACGCGGCACATCCGACGCCAGCGGGATCTTGTAGGTCGATGGCGCATGGGTTTTTAACTGCCCCTTTTTGTCCCACCACAATTCCTCCGTCGTCAGCCAACCCATGCCCTGAACGAACCCACCCTCTATCTGACCGATATCGAGCGCCGGATTGAGCGATTGGCCGGCATCGTGAAGAATATCGACACGCTCGATCAGATATTCGCCGGTCAAGGTATCGACACTGACCTCGCACACCGATGCGCCATAGGCGAAATAGTAGAACGGACGTCCCCTGCCCGTTGCCCGGTCCCAGTGGATTTTCGGCGTCTTGTAAAAACCGGCTGCCGACAGCTGGGTACGGGCCATATAGGCCTGTTTGATCAGCTCAGAAAACGCAATGCGCCGGTCGCCCACCCTGACGGTGTTCGGCTCGAATGCCACATGTTCAGCCGGCACGGAATAGTGTTTCGCCGCAAACTCGATCAGCCGCGTCTTGATCTGGCCGGCCGCATTGGCCGCCGCCATACCATTTAGGTCCGACCCTGAAGATGCCGCCGTGGCTGATGTGTTGGGAACCTTTCCGGTAGATGTCGCCGTAATCTTGATCCTGTCGAGATCAACCTGAAACGCATCGGCCACCACTTGTGCAACCTTGGTGTTCAGCCCTTGCCCCATCTCGGTTCCGCCATGGTTTAGATGGATCGAACCATCCTGGTAGACATGAATGAGCGCGCCGGCCTGATTGAACCAGGTGGTGGTAAATGAAATACCGAACTTGACCGGCGTCAGCGCAATCCCCTTCTTCACAAACCGGCTGTCGCGATTAAATGCGATGATGTTCCTGCGTCGGGCCGCATAGTCGGAACTGAGCTCCAGCTCCGAGATGATTTGCGGCGCGACATTGTCTTCCACCGTTTGGTGATAGGGCGTCACATCGCGCCCACCGGCCTCATAGAGATTGGCTTTTCGAATTTCCAGCGGATCCTTGCCGAGCGCATAGGCGATTTCCTCAATCACCCGCTCGCCGGCGACCATTCCCTGCGGACCGCCGAACCCCCGATAGGCCGTATTGGAAACCGTATTTGTTTTCAAAGGCTTGGAGGTAAATTGCACATCCGGGATATAGTAGCAATTATCGGCATGAAACAGCGCCCGGTCGGTCACAGGCCCGGAAAGATCGGCAGAGAACCCGCACCGTGCCGCAAAGCTGGCATCCAGCGCTTCAATCCTCCCCTGACCATCAAAACCGACATCATATGAGACGAGAAAATCATGGCGCTTGCCGGTCGCCGTCATGTCATCATCCCGGTCCGGGCGGATTTTGACCGCGCGGCCGTGTTTCTTGGCAGCCAGGGCAGCGACGACGGCAAACAGGTTGGACTGCGTTTCCTTGCCGCCAAACCCGCCTCCCATACGTCTGACATTGACGGTCACCGCATTCGACGGAACGCCAAGCACACGGGCAACCATATGCTGGACTTCGCTTGGATGCTGGGTCGAAGAAAGCACAACAACCTCGTCATCCTCGCCTGGATAGGCCATCGCGATCTGGCCCTCCAGATAGAAGTGATCCTGCCCGCCAATGCGCATCCGGCCGGAAATCTTGTTCTTCGCCCGTTTGAGCCCAGCTTTTGCATCGCCGCGTTTCAGTGTCAGCGGCTCAGTGACGAGCGGCGCACCGGCCGCCTCGGCATCAGCCACATCAATGACATGGTCGAGGTCGCGATAGTCGATTTTTGCAGCCATTGCCGCCCGGCGCGCCTGATCGCGGGTTTCTGCGACCACTGCGAAGACGGGCTGGCCAAAAAATTCCGTGCTATTTTCGGCAAACACCGGTTCGTCATTTTTGCCCATGGGACTGACATCATTGTGCGCGGGAATATCAGCGGCAGTGAGAACATCGACGACGCCCGGCGCAGTGCGAACCGCCTGCAAATCTATCGCCAAAATTTCCGCGTGAGCGCGTTCGGTCAGGCCAAGATAGGCATGCAACGTGCCATTCGGTTCGGCGACATCATCGACATATTCGGCCTGCCCGGCGACATGTTTGTGGCCTGAATCATGCCGTTGCGGCCGGTGCACGCCGCCAGTTATTTCCTTGGCCTCGCTTGCTTCACGGTCGCTCATGCCGCTGCTCCGCGCCGCACGCTGGCCGCCCCGGCGCCGTCATTTTGCTCCAGCACAAACCGCCGCAGCAGGTTTTTTGCCACAAGCATCCGGTACGCCGCCGAAGCCCGCAAATCACTGATCGGTTGAAAATCCGTCTCCAGCCCGTTCATCGCCTGCTCAATCGATGCTTCGCCAATAGGTTTACCCAAAAGCGCTTGCTCCGCACGGCCAGCCCGCTTCACCGTCGCCGCCATGCCGCCAAAGCAGATCACCGCCTCATCAACCATCTCGTCCTCACCGGGCTTTACGCGGATCGCACAGCAAACCGATGAAATGTCCTCGTCACGCCGTTTGGAAACTTTGTAGACAGCAAATCGATCATCGGACGCGGGCAACGGAACATCAATCCGCTCGATAAATTCACCCGGCTCGCGGTCCTGCTTGCCATAGGCAACAAAGAATGCGTCGAGCGGCACGTTCCGGCGCCTGTCGCCGTAGCGCAATACCACCGAACTGCCGAGCGCGATCAGTGGCGGCAACGTGTCTCCAATCGGCGACCCGTTAGCGATATTGCCACCGATGGTCCCCATATTGCGCACCTGTTCACCGCCGATACGCTCCCAAAACTGTGCAAGTTGCGGGATGTGACGGCAAACCGTCTCATAAGCCTGCGTGTAGGTAACACCCGCACCAAAGGAGATTTTTCCGTCTGAAACCTCTATTTTTTGCAGTTCCGGTAGATTGCCGATGAACACGGCAGGCGATATATCGCGCATGAATTTGGTCACCCAAAGCCCAACATCCGTCGACCCCGCGATAATGGTTGCGCCTGGATGTTTGGTCAGGATTACGGCCAGATCATCGGCGTTGGCCGGCACAATAAAGGGATCGTCAGCGCATTTGCACTCCACCCGCGATCCGTCGGCAAGCTGATTGAGTGTTTCGATAACCGCCTGGCGCTCGGCAACCAGCGGATCGTTTTTCACCCCTGTCCCGGATGCTGCCGCTTTTGCCGCGCGAACAATCGGCGCATAGCCGGTACAGCGGCACAGATTGCCCTGAAGCGCTTTTTCTATGGCATGATCGTCGGGCGACGGATTGGTCATCCACAACCCGTAAAGCGACATGACAAAGCCCGGCGTACAAAAACCGCATTGCGAACCGTGCTGGTCCACCATCGCCTGCTGGACCGGATGCAACCGGCCATCTGCGCCGCTGAGGTGTTCAATCGTCACCACATGACAGCCATCGAGAGAGCCTGTGAAGCGAATGCAGGCATTGACGGCCTCATAGACAAGATCGCCATCAAGCATCCGCCCGACTAGAACGGTGCAGGCGCCGCAATCACCCTCCGCACAGCCCTCCTTGGTCCCGCGCAGTTTTTTTTCAAGGCGCAGAAAATCGAGCAGCGTATCCGACGCACGCACATCAAAGGTCGTAACCACACTGTCGTTCAGTAAAAACCTGATGTCTTCGCGTATCTGCGTCATGGAAAAGTCAACTCCCGCGATAGGTGGAATACCCGTAAGGCGAAACCAGCAGCGGCACATGGTAATGGGCGCGATCATCGCTGATTCCGAATCTCACTGGCACGATATCAAGAAAGGGGATATCCTGTGCCGCGCCGATATAGTCGCCGGCATAAAATTTGAGCTCGTATCGTCCTTTGGCAAATTCCTGACCGGCCAGCATCGGACCATCGGTGCGACCGTCATCATTGGTGTGAACCGATTTCAAAAGCACCGGCTCATCACCCTCAAACCGGAACAGCTCAATCTTCATTCCAGCCGCAGGACAGCCCCTGGCCGTATCGAGAACATGGGTGGTCAATCGTCCATCAGGCGCTGCGCTGTTCATCTGGCGTCCTCCAATCGATAGGCCTCGCACTATGGCGCTAAGCCGGAATGATGAAAATCATCTGAGCATTGTATCACTTTCAAATTTTTCTGCGTGAACAGGTTGGCTTTTCAAAAAATTTGCCGATGATTTCCGCAAAACCGGTCAGCCGCTACGCCCCGGCACCATTCAGCACCACGGGTCCTGCGGTCGCTTGAACGACAGCAGCAAAAGAAACGCCCGGCGCCAGCCGTTCGATGTGAAACATACCGTCGGCGACCAGATCCATCGCACCGCCAGCAGCCGGAATAGCGTTGGCCGCACCGGTTGACCAATTAGCCAGATCGCCGGAGGCCGAAACCTGCTTCGCGCCAAGAACACAGACATCAATATGCCCGCCGCGGATAAGAGCAGATCATCTTCGCGCCCTGTCCATTGCCAATCAGCGCGGCCAGTCCGACCTAACCAATACCGGCAACGGCGTCACCAATGGTCTCGACGATCTTTCTTGTCATATCTGTTTCACAATCGATGAATTCATGGCCCTGATCTGAAAATCAAATCAGTATCGTTACCAGCCATGGTTGCCAGCTCAGCAACACCAAAACGGCAAGCGTTGTGAGCAGGAAAGGTATCAATTGTTTGAAAAGATCTCCAGGACGAACACCAGTCATCGCAGTGGTGATGAAAAGTCCCGCGCCCACCGGAGGGGTGAGAAGCCCCAGCACCAGATTGATGCAGACGACGACGCCGAAATGAAACGGGTCGATCCCGTATTGGGTCTGGGCGATCGGTAAAAGGATGGGAACGACCAGGATAAGCGCCGCGATGCCATCCAGGATCATTCCGATAAACAATAGCGCAATATTGACCATCAGCAAAAAGACAAACGGGTCCTGCGTGAGGGTCGTAAGGTATTCGGCCAGATTTTGCGGGATCTTCTCATAGACGATTATCCAGCCGAAAACCTTGGCGGTTGCGACAATGAACACCACCACCGAGCTGTTGATCGCCGTCCGGTAGAGCACCTCCGGCAGCCGGCTCAGTTTTAGTTCCCTGTAGAGAAACCTTCCAAGCGCGAACGCGGCAACCGACGCCATGGCCGCCGATTCCGTCGGCGTGGCAATGCCCGTTAAAATACCGCCGACAATGACCAGCGGGATGACCAGCGTGGGAAGCCCGAGCTTGAGCGACATTATTCTTTCCGCCCGGCTTTGGATATTGGAGACGGGCAGTTCCTTGAAATAGCCGATCACGGCAAGCGCGATAACGAAACCGGTCGCCATCAGGATGCCGGGAATGATCCCGGCGATGAACATGTCACCAATGGCGATCTGTGCCAACACACCATAGATGACGAACAGCATCGATGGCGGGATGATGGGCGACAGCAATCCGCCGGCCGCCGTTGTTGCCGAAGCCAGAGCCTTGTCGTAGCCCTGTTTTTCCATTTCAGGCACGATCGCACGCGACATGATGGCGATCTGAGCTGCAGCCGACCCAATGATCGAGGCCATCATCATGTTGACGATAAGATTGACATAGGCAAGCCCGCCGCGCACCCGGCCCATAAAAACACTGGCAAAATCCACCAGACGTTTTGTAATGCCGCCCTCATTCATCAGTTCACCAGCCAGCATGAACAAGGGCACGGCAAGCAAGCCATAGCTTTCCATGCCGGAAAACAATTGTTGAGAGTAGGATTGAAGCAGCACGGTTTGACCGGAAGCAAAAATATATACCAATGCAGAAATCGCCAGCACCAGCGCAATGGGCAGGCCAATTAGCAGCAATGTCACAAAAGCGGATATGACCATCTAGATCGACTTTCGCCTGGAAAACAGATTGGCAGCCGCATGGATGGTCATCGTCACCGCCGTAAACGGCATGATCAGCCAGACAAGAAATTTCGGCACGCCGATCGTCAGCGTCGGCTCGTCATAGATATAGTTGAATGTACTGCCTGAAAACGCATCCTTGTCAAAGCCCAGGGACATCAGCGTCAGCGGATCATACCAGATCCAGGAAAGCCAGATTAGCGCAATCGAAAAAAGCAAAATAAGCGCATCCACGATCAACAGGAACACACCCCAAACGCGCTCGCCGACAACCCCCTCAAGCAGGGTGACGCTAATACCCTGTTTTTTTTGAATGGTTACCGACGCACCGACCATCACCAGCCAGATCATCGCGTAGATGGCCATCTCATCAACCCAGTAGATGGAATAGTTGACCGACCGGGTAACGACATTAAGCAGAATGAGCAACGTCACCGATGATGCCAACACGATCAGCATCCATCGTTCCAGCCGGGCTATCCCGTTTGATGCTGTGGTCAGCAAATCCGCTCAATCCCACCGATGCAAAAAAGCAACCGCCGAAGAAAACAACCCCAGCGATCGCCCGTCAGTTTCTGGCTTAAAACCAAGTTACTTGGCAGCTTCAGCCCGAAGCGCCTCCAGAGCGGCCGACTTTTGGGCCCAGATATCGTTCCAGCCGTCAATCTTACCGCCAAAGAAATCCTGGTCAACCACCTTGATTTCAATTCCGGTCTTTCTGACCTCTTCCAAAAACTTGGCTTCACCGGCAACGTATTTGTCGAGGGTAGAGTCAAGGTGCTTGGCCATCAGTTTTGAAATCACCGCCCTGTCATCTTCGCCAAGGCCGCCCCACACTTTGGCCGATACGAGGCCAACCATGGGAAACATCATGTGATTGGAAATCACGACGGTTTTGGCGTGATCGGTATATTTGAGCTTCCAGATCAGTTCCAGATCCATGTCGATTGCATCGACCTGGCCATTGGCAAGGGCATCATAGACGGCAGGAAGCGGCATTGGCGTGGGCGCCGTACCCAGGAGATTATAAAAATCCTTGATTGGCTCAAACGGTGTTATGCGGATTTTCTTTCCGCTAAGAGAGCCAAGATCACTCACCGGATCGCGCGAAACAATCTGCCTTAAACCCGCCGACCCGTATCCAAGCCCCACAACGCCGACATTCTTGGGAAGTTGTGCCAGCATGTTTTTGGCCACATCGCTTCTAAGAAGTTTCGCCGCGCTGGCGATGTCCTTGACCAGATAAGGTGCATAAAACGCGCCAAAATCAGCGTCGCGGTTCGAAACTTCCGCAATTGTCAAAAACGCCATGTCGAGCGCGCCGGTCTGCAGCTGCTGCAACATTTGCGCCTCATTGCCCAACTGCCTTGAAGGAAAAACCGAAATGCTGTGCGCGCCATCGGTTTCTGTTTTCAATTCCTCGCCAAACGCTTCCGCAGCCTTTGTCCAGATGTGCGGTGGCGGGGTAATCAGCCCGAGGCGGAAATCCTTGGCCCACACCGTACCGGCAGCCAGTGCCGACAATGCGGCCGCCATACCGGCGGTCCTTAAAAATTGCTTCAACATGTTCATTGATTCCTCCACACAGATATTCTTATTTTGCTACAATGTGACCCAATTTTCCGGGGGCTCTTTACCCGGATGAACGGCGCCGCAGTTTTTGCAGGTGCGGTTCTCCACGCTATTGTAGAAAGCTTCGTACAGCGGCGGCAAGTCTTTTACAATGTCATTGAGCTTGACCTCGACCCGGTGAACATTGTCGCCGCATTCAAAGCAAAACCATTCAAAGCCGTCCATGTCTTCTGCGCCGCGAGCGCCTTCCACGACCAATCCGATGGAATCTGGAACCGGCCTTTGCGGTGAGTGCCGCGCATGGGGCGGCAGGATGAACACATCCCCTTCCCTGATGGTCACGTCATAGATTTCCCCACCTTCGGCGATCTTGAGCATCATGTCGCCCTTCAGTTGATAGAAAAACTCTTCGACCGGATCATCGTGAAAATCCACCCGCACATTGGGACCGCCAACGATCATCACGATCATGCCGGTTTTTTCGTCAAACAACTGCTTATTGCTGACCGGCGGTTTCAAATGTTCTTTGTTTCGCTCGATCCAGTCTTGAAAGTTAAAGGGCGTAAACCGCGGATGACGTGCCATCTTAAACCTCGCTCGCAAAGATGCTGAAATCTATTGTCTGTGGTCAGATCAAATTGGAATTTGGTATTGCAATCAAGCTGATTTAGGTGAACTCGCTATTTGATAATGGAATAACGCACTCAGATGGACCCGGCCCGTTCATCCAACGGGAAGCCGCAGGAAGGTCTGGCCGGCAGGTTTTGGAGCACGGCCTGACATATGCTGCCGGCTGTGGCCATGTTCATCATCAAGGTTCGCCCGTCGAGCGGCTTGACACCGGATCGCCACCCCAATCGACAAACAGAATTGACTCTGAATGGGTTAAAACTGCTCTAGCCACTGCTGGCGCAAAAAGGCCGGAAAAGCAGGATTTTTGCTGCATTTAGAGGGCTTTGGCAGCCCTTTCGGTACTACGTAGGCATCTAAGTAATCTTCTCGCTTCGTTCGGTAATCAATGCGAATTACCACGAGATCAAACCTTCTCTAGATTGAGCGTCAACCGGCGTAACAGCCATGTTTTTTATCTAAAGGAGAAAGTTGAGATGACAAAGATTGCAGCGGCTACAACCAGCGGACAGAAGAGTAGTTCGTCCTTCGGTGCAAATAAAGGCACAACCGGTCAGAAGGCCTCAACCAGCCAAAAGGGATATGGTTCGAAAGGTCAGGCCACAAAGTTCAAGCATGCAGTGTCGAAGCACACTAAGAATGTCAAGAACGTAAAGAACGTCAAAAACGTAAAGACGAACAACACGAAAAACATCACCAAGAACACAAAGAACATTACTAAGAATACAAAGAACATCACCAACAATACGAAAAACATCAAGAACGTTAACAAAAATACGAAGAATATTCATAACACGAAAAACGTCACAAAAAACACGAAGAATATCACGAACAACACCAAGAATGTTCATAATACAAAGAACATTACCAACAACACAAAGAATATCACAAAAAACATAAAGAACATCACCAACGTTAAGCACGTGACCAACGTTAAAAACGTGACCAACGTGAAAAATGTTGTCGTCAATAACGTTAAGAACGTCGTCAAAAATGTTTCGGTGACGGTCAACAAGTTCAGCCATTTTTGCGGTACCAAGTCGCATGGCGGCGGGTCGTATGGTGGCGGAAAGTCATACGGTGGCGGATACTCGCACGGTGGCGGAAAGTCCTACGGCGGCGGATACTCGCACGGCGGTGGAAAATCACACGGTGGCGGTTACTCGCACGGCGGTGGTAAGAGCCATGGTTGTGAAAAGAGCTGTGGCAAAGGCGACAAAGGCCATAAGTCCGGTGAAATCAAGACCATGTTGAAGCAAATCCTGGTTCTGCTGCAGAAACTGCTGAAGGCGCTTGATGGCGGCAAAGGCGGCGAGAAGGGTGCGAATGCCTACGGTGGTGGCGAGAAGGGTGCCAAAACCTACGGTGGTGGCGACTCAACCAAAGCCATTATCGGTCAGCTGAAGCAGCTGGCGGGCGGTCTGTCCAAGGCGATCGAGTCGCAATATGGCGGTTCGAAGTATGGCGGTGCACACCTGAAGAACCTGTCCAAGGGTATCGAAAAGGTAATCCAGCAGGTTTCGAAGCATGTAAGCAGCCACAGCTCTTCGAACAGCTACAGCTCTTCAAACAGCTACAGCTCGTCCAACAGCTACTCGCACAGCAGCAAAGATTGTAGCACCAAGATGACTACTCCCAAAATGGCCTACAATAAGATGCCTCATGCCAGGTGGTAATTGAGACATCTGGATAAAACAAACCAGGCAGTGGCACAAATTCATGTGCCACTGCCGCTTGTCGTTCACAGAACATACATCCCTCAGCTGGATGCCTCTAGAGCGCTTCCACTGAATATTGGAGCGGTTTGATGGGGTGGATTTTTCGGTTCTGCAAGGAGAATACCGCAAGTGCGATGCCATCGCATCGTGCGAGGCTTTCGACAGTGAGGTCTGGTTTACCGGGCTTGCCCGACGAAAAGGTTCAGTGGGCTTTCGCCAGCCGAACGCCCGAAGGGCAAGAAACGGAAAAGACACCCAAGCCGGCCTATTAGGTATGTCAAACCCAAACTGGAAACTGCAATCGTTTGACCTTGGTTCTTTGCACGCTGACAGTGTTGCGCACGATCTCGTGGTGCTCGCACCACGTCGCCGCACGCGAGAAACGGATAAAAGTTTGGGTTCATTGAGTACCGCAGCACGGTTTTGACGCACTCAAAGACCAAAGATGGGGTTTTTAGAGATGTCCAATTGGAACGTATGCACGACAATCCAGCAACCGGTAATTCGCCAACTACTTAGAAATATCTACGTATTATGCGCGCACCAGTCGGTAATCTCTGCCAATTCACATATGGTGTTCTCAGACATAATATAAGATCAACCCAATAAAGGCCTGACAATTGACAAAGCGTCAATGACGGCCAATCAGAAGGAAACAGAAAAATGGAAAACAATTCAATCCAAGGTTCCGGCGGAGCAGCGAGCGGCACAAACGGTACTCAAGGTGGTTCGCAATCCGAAAACCAGAGCTCCGACGGCAACAACGCGTTGAGCGCAGCGTTCGACAAGGCGATCCAGCAGGCACAGAAGACATTGGAGATCTCCACCGTCAAGGGTGCCGACCTGTACGCATTGAAACAACGTCCGCAATAATCTTTGAAAAAGGGGCAGTATATTGGACCCGATCAATCAAAATAACGGTATTTTACAGCCTGCCTCAGAGAATCTGAGGGGGGTACAAAACGACCAAGCCCAGCAAATAATGGCACGTTCCTTTTCGGGTGTGTTAACAAAATTGCTCCAACAGGCACGTGAGAACGCAAGCAACGGCTAATAGCGCCGGCAGCTTCAGGTAAAGAGTTGACAATGACGAAGATTGGAAAAGGCAGCAGCGTACCGGACAACGTGATCCGTTTTGACGATGCAAAATCGGCTTCTTCGTCAGCTCGCGAAGGCGCAAATTTTGGCCGGATGTTCAAACCCGGTCATAATCAGGGTGACGCCAAGACGCCGGATCGTAAACTGGAAGGCGCCAGCGGCGGGTTGGTTCAAAATGACGATACCCCTCCGACCTATGATTTGACCAAGACGGTCACCGCCGATCAGGTGCTCGCTCACGTGGCGCGTCATGCGCCGGAAGTGGCCGCTCTGATGCAAAAGCTCCTGGGCAATGTCCCGACAGGCAACGAGCCGTCAATATCAGTCATTGCCGGAAGCGGCGGTGACGCGAAAGTCACTGCGGTTGGGAACAATATCTTCATTCCCGCCCAGGCCTACCAGGCTTTGAACGATGGCGGTGACAGCAGCGCAAAGGTTGCCGGTGACATTTACAAGGCATTTCAAGATACCGCCTTGTCGTTTGCCAAAAGCACCTGATGGAACAACAAGCTGGCCCTGCCTAATTTTACCAGTCAAAGGCCGTGGGCATCCCGCGGCCTTTTTGGCTTTTGGCCAAAACGCTTTGCTTGTTTAGGAAAATCAGCCGTTTTGTGAGCGTTTTCCAATCCCACTACCCATAGGCTCTACGTAGTGTTCCATCCCAATTCGGTAATCATCACTGATACCGGACCGGGTGTTTCATTAGCTATAATAAATGCAGAAAAGAATTCCAGCAAATTGGGGTCAGCAATGTCTTCGAATGATTTATCCATCAACAACAACGAGGCGATCAACAGATGCTCGTCCAAGGGACACGGCGGCGACAACCAGGCCTATGGACAGGCCGAACCGGGGCAGCACAAGTCGTTTGACAAAATGGTGAAAAACGCCAATTCCGGTTACGCACACCAAATCTCCCAAACCGGTGGCGGCTATGGAGCGGGCGGCGTCAAAGGCGGGCAATCACACTCGCACCATTCATCCACGTCGTACAGCAGCCAGTCACACTCTCAAAGTTGGCAATCGCACTCACACCACTCGTTCACATCGTCGAACGGGCAATCGCATACTTCCAGCTGGCAGTCGAGTTCATACCACTCATCGGGTTCATCCGGTGGACATTCATATGAAACCGGCGGACATTCTTACTGGCATCAGCCTTTCCCCGGGACCGGCGGATATGGTTCCGGTGGTGGTTATGGCGGCGGAAACGACAATGGCGGTGGATATGGCGGCGGAAACGGCAATGGTGGCGTAATCGGTGGCGGCACTTCAGGTCTGGTCCCGCCAACCTACATACCGCCGGCACAGCAAAACCTGTCTGATTCCGTCTTCCCGCGCCTGACGCAGGCATCCTATGGCGACGGGGTAAGCTCGCTGAATGATCGAAACCTGCCAAATCCGCGCGCGATCTCGAATATCGTCGCCGATCAGGGAGATGCCGGCACGAAAAACGCAAATGGCGCATCATCGCTGCTGTGGAGTTGGGGACAATTCACCGATCACGACATGACCCTGTCAAAGGGCGGAAAAACGAAAGCCGACATCCCGGTTCCCAAAGGCGATAAAGTATTTGATCCTCAAGGAACCGGAAAGGGCAAGATTGACTTTACCCGTTCGGAACAGAGGCCTGGCGCCAATGGTGTCGCTCAGCAGGTAAACGAGCAGACACCATTCCTGGATGGTTCTCAGGTTTATGGACCTGACACCGCCACCGAGAACAAGTTGCGCGCCTTTGACGGCGGTAAATTGCGCACCTCCGCCAACAACGGACTTCCCAAAGGACCCGATGGCAGGCCTGAGGCCGGCGATCCGCGCGCAGGCGAGCAGCCGGGTCTTGAAGCCCTGCAAACGCTCTTCGTTCGTGAGCACAACCGGCTTGCCGGATCATTGGCGAAGCAAAATCCCGGCTGGTCCGACAATCAGATTTATACCGCGGCCAAGCGCTTGAACGTCATGCAGATGCAGAACGTCACATATAATGAGTTCCTGCCGACCCTGCTTGGCGGCCGCGCTCCCTCGCCGACCAGCTTCATACCAGGCGTTGACGGGCGCGTCAGCAATGAATTTGCAACAGCCGCTTTTCGCATCGGCCACACCATGGTCAACGATACGATCGACGTGAAACAGCCTGATGGTTCGACCAAATCCGTTCCGCTGCGTGACGTGTTCTTTTCGAAAGGTTTCACCGACAAGAACGGCGTTGGCGCGATCCTCGGCGGCCAGAGCAACCAGTTTGCCGAAAAGGTCGACCCGAAAGTCGTCGACAGCTTGCGCAACGCCCTGATGGGAGAGCCCGGATCCGGCCGGGTCATGGACCTCGCCTCCCTGAATATTCAGCGTGGCCGCGATCACGGTACCCCAAGCTACAACGATATGCGCGAGGCGCTTGGAATGCCGCGCATCACTTCGTTCAACGATCCGGCTTTCCAGTCGGAATTCGGACAGAAGCTGGCCCAGGCCTACAGCCATCCCGACCAGATAGGTCTTTGGGTTGGCGGGCTTGCGGAAAAACCGTCCGGCAGCTCGATGCTTGGTGAGACCTTCACCAGGCTCATTGGCGATCAGTTTTACCGCACCATGGCAGCCGATCCGAATTTCTACACCAACACCGCCAGCGAAAGCGAATTGGCCTGGCTGAAAACCCGCAACCTGGGTTCCATCATTAATGACAACACGCCAGGCGCCAATGTCGACCGCACGGCATTTATCGCAGGCGACAACGCCTATGCCTGATTGGCGATAGAAGCCGGATTTCGACTGCCGGAATCCGGCTTCCATATGTTGCCGAAAGAAGGAATGTTAACACGTTGGGTTAACAATTCTTCTACCCCAGACAATAAATCCCGGATATTTTCGAGTTAGCAAAAATCAATATCAGAGGGAAAATAGGTTAAATACGATAAAAAACTGCGATATTGAGTGATAATTTCAATAAAAATGGCAATTATTCATTAGTAATATTATTCCATAAAAATTTAAACGAATTTTCCTAAATATAATCCATATTAACGTAAACGATCTGTTTCGTTAGACAGTTTGTCCTGCGCCCATATGATGGCAGGGTCTCCAAAGAAAGCAAAGGAGCCCAAAGTGGACACGACTGCACTAAACAATGCTGCCGGTGCTGCCGGCGGTGCTGGAAGCGGACAAGGTAACCAGGCGCTGAATGATGCATTTGATCATGCACTCAATCAGGCTCAGGTAACGCTTCAAATAACCACAAAAAAGGGTGCGGATCTCTACGCACTGAAACAGCGGCCTCAATAGCCGTCTTGTATGGCGGGTGCCTGGCGCCCGCCATACCATTTCTCACCGACTCAGCTATCGGAATCTCAGCATGCACGAGACCATCGAAATAATGACGCAGAACAGGCCGTCCTTCTCTGGAATGTGGGAACGGCTGAAGTTCATCGCGAAGTCAAAGACCGGTTTTACCGGCTTTCGCTTCGACATCTGTACAGGCGTGCATTCAGGCCTGCTCGGCATATTTGGCCACTCGCCAATCGCCATCGGCAGCGCCCCTGATATCGATCTGATGCTACTGGGCGATGGTCTGCAGTCGACACATGCCCGCCTGACACCGCTCGGCCGGTTTTCTTCGAACATCCGTCTGGATGCCGTTGACGGCGAGGTCGAACTGGATGACGGCAAGATTGTCAGCCCTGGCGAATACACATTGTTACGCGGCGCCACGTCTCTGCAGATGGGCAAAACAAAGCTTCACGTTGGCCCGATCCTCGATGTAAGCCGGATAACGCCGGCACTTATTTTTGTTATCAGCGCCGCCGTGCTGTCATTCATCACGGTTTCGGTTTTTGTCGAGAGCGGTCAAAACGCCTTCGCCTCAATCAGCGGGCTGACGACATCGAACAAGCTGGTGGAAGCCAAACAGGTCAAAATCAGAAGCACGCTCGTCGATTCCCGCCAGGCGATCGGCGAGGCCAATTCGTGGCTGCGCAAATACGGCATCGGCCATCTGGTCAAATTGTCGAGGCTCGATGATCGGTCGGTCAAGGTCGACGGCATCTTACCGAGGAAGAATGGCGGAACGTGGACGGCGTTCCTGCGTTGGTACGACACCAAGACCGGTTTTCCGACTTTGATCAACATGGTCGACGTTTCCGGCGATCAGGATGGCATTCCCACCGTCTCGGCGGTTTGGCTGGGTGCAAAGCCCTTCGTCGAATTCGATGATGGCAGCCGTGGAAAAATCGGCAGTGTTTTGAAAGGCGGATGGAAAATCGTCAACATCAGCCGGGCAGGAATTTCGTTTGAGCGCAATGGCGCAGTTGTGAAAGTGGGGCTGACCTGAACCCAGGTTAGAGATGCAATAAAATGAGCCGTATTGACTATAGACCAGCTTCGCAGATCCCAAACCCGCAGGTCGGAAAGACCGAACCTGCGGCAGCGACCGTCAGGTCGGCGCGATCAGTTGCGACCACCAGAATTAAAGGCAAGCGCCTAAACGACGTCGACAAGGCAGCGGTTACGCGGCGCGTGGAAAACCTGACCTCCATCCAGATGGTGGAGCCGACGGATGTCGATGGCATTGCCGCCAAGACGGCTGAGGAAATG
Source organism: Rhizobiaceae bacterium (assembly GCA_963669455.1). Taxonomy (GTDB): domain Bacteria; phylum Pseudomonadota; class Alphaproteobacteria; order Rhizobiales; family Rhizobiaceae; genus JAWKWH01. Next base: position 1,030,302 of record OY770026.1, on the reverse strand, counting down.
TACGGCGATCTGGTTCGCATCCTGAAACTTGTAGGCCGCCAGCCGGGCGAACGCACCGACCCGGTCTCGGACCTGTGCGAAACGATGCTCAAGGAGAATATCCGCCGCGTCGAAAGGCTACTGACATCTCAGTTGCAGCATGGGCAAAGCCAATGATTATTGATCCATTGAAACCGCGCAACTCTGACAGGATGCCGTCACGGACGGCAGTCTCCAAGCCTGCCGGAGACCGTAAACTTAGCGAGGACGACATCGAGTTTCTGACCTCGCTTGCGGCAATGCAAGTCAAATACGGCCAGCCGCAGGAGGCTGTCGCCTACCTGATGCAGCTGCGCAAGGTTAGGCCCGGAAACGAAACTGTTCTGCGGCTCCTGGTGATCGCGCTGATGAAGCTCGACTGCTGGCCGCAGGCAGCTGCGATCATCGATGAAATAGACGCGCAATCAAGCGGTTTCAGCCGCATTCACTATCTGCTGCGCGCAATAACGAAAATCCGCTTTTCCGATCTGTTCGGCGCAAAAGAACAGTTTGCCAAATATGCCGAAACGCACAAATCGGACGAGGAGTTCAGTCATGGGTAACATGTTCAACAAAGCAACATTCATGCGCCAGGATCTGGCGCTGATCGCTTTGCTCTTGATGATCGTGCTGGTCATGATCATTCCCCTGCCGACCGGTCTGATCGACACGCTGATCGTCGTCAACATCTCGCTGACGGTCGCCATCCTCGTGGTCGCGATTTACTTGAAACAACCCGAAGAGTTCTCGGTGTTTCCGGCAATTTTGCTGCTCGGCACCATCTTCAGGCTTGCAATTTCAATCTCGACCACCCGCATGATCCTTGCCAAGGCCGATGCCGGCCAGATCGTCGATACGTTTGGCAACCTAGTTATTTCTGGCTCGATCATCATCGGCCTGGTCGTCTTTCTGATTATCACGACAGTACAGTTCGTCGTCGTCACCAAGGGTTCAGAGCGTGTCGCCGAAGTGGCCGCGCGTTTTACGCTAGACGCACTGCCAGGCAGGCAGATGAGCATTGATGCCGAACTGCGCGCAGGCGACATCGACAAGGCCGAAGCAACCAGGCTTCGTCGTCAGCTCGAAAAGCAAAACCAGTTTTTCGGTGCGATGGACGGTGCGATGAAGTTCGTCAAGGGTGATGCGATCGCCGGGTTGATCATCATCGTGATCAATCTGTTGGGCGGCATCGCCATTGGCATGAGCGAGCATGGTTTAACGGCCGGTGAAGCGGCAAATCTTTATTCGCGGCTCACCGTCGGTGATGGCCTGGTAGCACAGTTGCCGGCCCTGGTCTTTTCGATCGCAGCTGGAACGGTGATCACCCGTGTGACGACCGATAAGGGGTCGGATCTTGGAACGGATATCTTCACACAGATCGGCGGCGACCCGAAGACCCTTATAGTCACCGGTGCGGCGATCATGGTGGTGGGCTTCGTACCTGGTTTTCCGACATTCATGTTCATCCTTGCCGGCAGCCTGTTCATCGGCATCGGCATCCACAAGATGTTGAAAAAGCGTGCTGAAGAACAAGCCGGCGAATCCGGGCTGGCAAACGCCACCGAAATTGGATCGGAAGCGTCACAGAACATCCGCGCCACCGACAATGATCTTTTCCGTATCATCGTCTCGCCGGAGTTCTTTGCAAACCTCGACATAAAAGCCTTCGCCGAGGCGCGCGAAATTGCGTTGCAGAAAAACAGCGCCGACGTAGGCGTGCATCTCACCTCCTTTGGGTTTGATGTCATGCCTGACGCCCAGGACGGGCAGCTGACACTGACGCTCGACGGCATATCCGTATTCAGCGCGGCCATTCCCAAGGGGCTTTCAGTTGCCCAGTGCGATCCGGATATCCTGCGCATGACGGATCTGCCGATCGTTCCGCTCGATCGTGTCTGGCCGATGAGTTCGGCCCATTGGGTCGACCCGGAAAAGACCGAGCGCCTGCAGCAAGCTGGCGAGACCGTCAAATCCGTTGAGACGCTTATTGCCGATGTTGCCGCGCATTTTGCCCGCATCAACGCCGCCAAGATCATCGGGTTCGATGTGGTGCAGGATATTCAGCGTCAGCACGCCGTCGATCATCAACAGGTTGCAACACAGATCGCCCAGACCTTCTCGGTGGTTCAACTTCTCAATGTGTTCCGCAATCTCCTAAACGAGGGCGTGCCGCTGAAACCCCGGCGCATTCTGTTCGAGGCATTGCTTGAAGCATCCGTTGTCAATTCGGAGACCGAACACCTCACCGAGACGGTGCGTATCGCGCTCGCCCGCCAGATTTGCGCGCGTTACGCCGACCACAACCGGGTGATCGCAGGATTTCTGCTCGACCCCTCAATGGAATACAGCCTGAAGTCGGAGCTTAATATCGATCAGGCCGGGATCGTGACCATGCCGGGCGAACTGGTCGAGCGAATCCTTTCGGATTGCCAGCGCCTGGTCGGCCGGGAGGAAATCAATTCGGTTCCGCCGGCGCTGATTGTGCCGCGTGAGCTGCGCATCCCGATTGCTCGTTTCCTCCGGCAAAACCGTATTGAACTTGCTGTTTTGTCGTTTCGTGAAATTTCCCGCGAATTCGTCATCAACCCGATCGGCATGATCGGTGAGGAACAGACGGAACAGCAGAACCCCGAATTTGATCAGGACGCAGCCTAGATCGCCAAGAAAGCAAATGAGATGAAAATGGCAACTTCAGACCACTCAAGACCGACTGCAAAGGAGATCACGCCATGCCGGTAACAATGGTTCCACCAAGTGCCACCCCAAGCCTGGCCTCGGCGAATAACACGTCTGTTGGCAAGGTCAGCGAGAAAGCAGCCGGCACCGAGACAGCCGGGACGCAAAACCCCGGCAAGGCCGACTTTCGTGCTCTGGACATGATACCCACAGGCCAGGCGAAAGTTGGCCCGCTAAACACCATGGCCAACGAGGTAATGGGCCGGGTGCATGATCAGGTGGCAACGGTTTCGCAAGAACTATCGAGTAGCACACAGGCAATCCCGCGCGATCAGGTGACCATCGCTAAGGAAGATATGTCGGCCAAAAGCGATCACCTGCGCACTTCGGTCAAATCGGCGGCGGATAGTAAGGAAGATTCCCACAATGCGCTCGCCAAAACATTCGACCACGCCATTTTCATGGCGATGGTCAACCAGGTCATTAGCGGCGTTGGCGACACGTCACGCACGTTAATCCGGCAATCATAGGAGGGTTATCAGGTGTCTGATAAATCCAATCGCAACAACGCCCGTTTGCCCCGCTTCGCAATCGGCTGCGCCATGGCCAGTTTCCTGTTCCTGGCCGGATGCAGCACGGAACTTTACACCAATCTTACCGAACGCGATGCCAATGAAATGATCCAGGTATTGCTGCAGCAAGGCATTCAGGCCGAGCGCACCAGCCATGCTGATGGCCGCTACACGGTGCATGTGCCCAGCGCGGATCTTCCAGCCGCCCTTTCAAGCCTCGGCAAACGCGGCCTGCCGCGCAAGGATTTCAGTTCCCTTGGCGACGCTTTTTCCGCCGACAAACTGGTGTCCACACCGTTTGAGGAACGCGCCCGCTTCATGCACGCCCTCAATGAGGAACTGTCAAACAGTCTCACGGAGATCGACGGCGTTATCTCGGCGCGTGTTCACATCAACCTGCCGGAAAACTCATCGGCCGATAACACGGACAAAGTGCCTCGTGCATCCGTCTTTATTTATCAGGTGGCAAATCTGGACCTGGCTCCGGTCATCCCGACAATCAAGAACCTGATTGTCAATGCGGTACCGAACCTGCGTTACGATACGGTGACCGTCGCGCTTTTCACCGCCTCTTCGCAAACTGGGGCGAAACCTGAAAAATCATTTGTCGCCAGCCGCATTGGCAGCTGGATGGGACTGCTGCCGATGTTCGGTCTTTTCTGCGCTGGCATTTTTGGCCTGCGTTGGTCGATGACACGCGGCCGGCTGACCACGACGCCAGCGAAGAGGAACACATAAAATGCAGGCAACTGATCAAAGCATGGCAGTACACCATTCGCATGTTTCGCGGTGGGGCGAGAGTTTTGGCAATGCCGATCTCGGCACCGAGATCATGGCCAATCCGCGTCTGCGCGACCGGGCGGTTCAGCGCATTTCCGATTATTACGGCATGCCGCATACCATCAGTCAGACAGACCAGAGCGCTGAAGCAAAAATGGTCGATCTGATCATTGCTGACGAACAGCGGGTACGTCGCATTGCCGGTCTTCTGGAATTGCGGGGCGTATTGCGTGAGGTCGTGACCCCTGAAGGTTATCGTTTGCTGGCCGGCATCATTCCGCACTCGGATATCGAAATCGCCTGTGCCTTGTCATCCAAACTACCGCCGAAGTCTTCCATTGGCATAGACAACGGCAGATTTGGCGAGCGCGTCGATGCAGCCGGCCACGCGGTGCTGTCACTTTGGGCGATCAGGCTACCCGAATTTTTGATTCAGCGCATTGCATTTGCGCTTGGAAACGACACGGAAATTCTCAAGCCCGATGAGGAAGGCCGCGTCGACGCCGGCCAGGCTTGCAGAATCATGGAAACCCTTTCGACCGCTGAAATTTGGACTTGAGATAACATCATGTTGCAAGCTGAAGAATTTTACTCTGGCCGCATAGTTTCTGCCGACGATCATGGCGGGGAAACGATCGAGGGTGTTTCTGAGTTCAGTGCTGAGGAGCAACTCGAAAACGCGCACCAGGAAGCCGAAGCCATCATCGAAAACGCGCAGCTTGAAGCCGCCGAAATAGTTCATGAAACCACTTTGGCACGCCTGGCGGAGCTCAACGCCTACCACTTCCAGGAGATTTCGCAATCCACCGAAACCATTGTCGAAATCGCCATCGATGCAGTTCGCTCGATCGTCGGCACCTGCCCGGAAGAAACGCTTAACCGGACAATGCTAAAAAAGGCAATCGAGGAATTTGCAGCCAGTAAGGAGATGGTGATCCACGCGGCATCCGACCTGTTTCCCCGGTTGACGCTAATCGTGCTTGGCATGAAGGGAGCAACGGATCGCCTCAACATGAAAGTGGAGGAAGATGCAACGCTTTCCGACGGCAAGTGCATGGTGACCTCCGACGGCCGAACCTATGAGATCGATGCAGCATCACAGATCGAGGTTTTCAGTCATACACTGCGCGAATTATGCGCCAGGCCATAGGCATTGAGATGAGCGAGCCATATCAACATTTAGAGGGTTACTTTGCCGGCAAAATTGCCAGTATCAGGCCAGTCTTGTCACGCCGTTCGCTTTTTCACGAGGTCGGGCGCGTCACGGCTATCGGCGATCTTTATTTAGAGACGGATCTGGCCGGCCTTGCCGTATCGGATGTTTGCGAAATCGGCTCGCCACAAGGCCCCGCAATGCTTCAGGCACAGGTTGTTTCTGTGGAAAAGAACCGCACGGTACTGGCGCCATTCGGCTCGGTTCACGGTCTGACGATCGGTTCCATTGTCAGGCCTACCGGCGGTGCTGTTTCGATCCCGGTGGGCGACTTCCTGATCGGTAGCACGATAGATGGCTTCGGCAATCCGTTGGATGAAGACGAGGAAGACGAGGAGCATCTTTTTGCCGGCCGGCGCCCTGTGCTGGAAAAATATCACAACCCGCTGAACCGCGAAATGATCTCCGACATTCTCTCAACCGGGATCTGCTCGATCGATGGCATGTTGACGGTTGGCCGAGGCCAGCGCATGGCGATTTTAGGCGAGGCAGGGGCCGGTAAATCCTCTCTGCTCGCCATGCTGGCGTCAAACACTGAAGCCGATGTTGTCGTCATCGGCATGGTCGGCGAACGCGGCCGGGAATTGCGCGATTTCCTGGAGCGGCAATTGCCGCCGGAAGTGCGGGCAAGGTGCGTGGTCGTAACAGCCACCTCGGATCGCCCGGCTCTGGAGCGCATCAATGCCGGACATGTCGCCTCAACAGTTGCCGAATATTTCCGCGACCAGGGCAAGGACGTCCTGTTGCTATTTGACAGCATCACCCGGTTTGCCAGAGCACAACGCGAAGTCGGTCTTGCGGCCGGCGAGCAGGCGGTACGTGGCGGCCTGACCCCATCGGTCTATGCCAATCTGCCGCGGCTTATTGAGCGCAGCGGCAACATGAACAATGGTTCCATTACTGCATTTTATACCGTGCTCACGGAAAACGAAGGCATCAATGATCCGCTGGCCGAAGAAGTGATGAGCCTGACCGACGGCCATATCCTGCTGGACGGAAAGCTCGCCCAGAAGGGGCACTATCCGGCGATTAGCATTTTGAGAAGCAAAAGCCGCCTGATGAACGAGCTGATCTTAGAGGACCATGCCGAAGCCGCATCGCGGGTCCGCGCCATGATGGCAAAATACGAAGACATAGAACTGCTGGTGCAGGTTGGCGAATATCAGGCCGGCAATGACTGGGATGCGGATGCTGCAATCAAGGCGCGCCCGGCAATCGAGCAACTGCTCAAGCAAAGCGCTGGCACGGCAACGGAATTCGGCGAAACAGTTTTCCGGTTAAGGGAACTGGCGACGAGTACCCTGGAGCATTCCGAAAATGCGTAGCGCATCGAAACTTGAGCGTATTGCCAGCTTGAAGGAGCTGCGGCTGAACCTCGCGAAAGCAGAGTTTCATGTGGCCACGGGCAGATTTGAGCGCAGCCGGATGCGCGAAGAAAGTGCCGGCCACGAGGTCGCATCGAGAATACAAAACCAAGCCGAAACCCGCCGTAACTATCTCGATAACATCGCCAACGGTCCTTTTACCGAAACCCAGGCCAATGTTCATCTGGCCGTGGCGGCGGAAACCCGGGCGCAGGAAGATATCAAATTTGCAGAAGCGGCCAAACAGGCTGCCGCAGTCGACACAAAAATTGCCGCGCAGGAATTGAGCGTGGCTCAAAAAAACTTTGCAAAAAAACAACGCAATTTTGAGAAGATCGAGCGATTGATGGCGCTCCATGCCCGCAACGAACTGCGCCGCAGTCAACCATTGTGAGAATTCATACCAGACACCGTTCCTGAAGGATCAGTCAATTGAACCAGATGCGCACAATTCTACCAGTCGAGGACATGAGTCCAGGTGAGCTGAGACACGCCGAACAGCTTCGCGCCGGACGTTTGGCTGTCTGGCGCAATGTTCTTCTGGAGCCGGAATACCAACTGGGCGAAGAGACATTTCGGCTTGCGACAAACTCCACGACCAAGCGCATCGACCCGAATCTATCCCTGGTTCAAGTGACGATGCGCTCTGAAAATTTTGGCTTCACGATCACGCTGGCAGAAGCGTTTTTGCTAGATTGCCTGGAAGGTATATCTACCCTGACATCAATTTCCGGCCAGACCGGCCCGGATGCGGCACTGATCCTGGAGCAGTTTTTCCGCACGCCATTGGAGGAGTTTTCCAATCTCCTGGGCGAATACCCAGAGATCGTTCGCATCGCGCCTGCCGAGATCGCAACGCTTGGCCGGGATGATTTCCAGTTCACGATTTCGGGTGATCAAGGTGGTGGCTCGATGTGCTTCATCCGCTTTGATGGTGCGCTTGAGGACCGTGTCTTCGAAAGGCTTGGCGCCTATTCGTCCGCCGACGAAAAGGAGGTCGAGCCACAGTTGGAGGTTCGCATAGGGCCAATTTCACTGCCGCAAACAGCTATCGCAAATTTGCGCGCAGGCGTAATTTTGGATTGCGGCGTTCAGCCCACCGACACGATACGCGGCCTGCTGGTGCGTTCCGACAACAGATACTGGCCTGCCCATATCAACGATGGCGAGGTTGTCGCCACCGCCGCCATTCAACCGCTTGACTATTCAAACGCGAGGCACTCCGGCCTGGCCCTGATAACGCTGGGGTTCGGATCGGCACTGATGGGTCCGCTTGAGCGCTTGCAATTTGGCGAAGGCGATACCATCGCCATCGAACGGTACAGCGACAATGCCGTCGAGATCTATGCAAACGAACACCAAATCGGAAAAGGCCAGCTCGTTGTCCACGACGACAACCTCAGCGTTAGCATTGAGCAGGTGGATCTGGTCTGATGGTCGGCGAAAATTCATTTGGTATTATTATTCTGCTGCTGGGCACGGCATTCCTGCCCATCGTCGCAGTCACGATGACGTCGTTCGCCAAGATTGCGATCGTCATGTTTATCGTGCGCAATGCGCTGGGAATTCAGCAACTTCCCCCCAACATCATTCTCTACGCACTAGCCCTCATATTGTCGATCTACATCGCCACCCCGGTGCTGAACGAGGCTTATCTCGCCGCCGAACTTCGAGAATTCCAGTTGGAGACCTTCACGGACTATCAGCAGATGGGCGCTGCCATCGGCGAACCGATCCGCGCTTTTCTGATTAAACACACTGATCAGGCGCAGCTTCAGTTCTTCCTCGATTCCACCGTCAATATTTGGGGCGAGGAATACGGTTCAGCCGTTGATCGCGAACACTTTACCATTTTGACGCCAGCCTTTTTGATCTCGGAAATGACAAAGGCATTCAAGATCGGATTTTTGCTCTATCTGCCATTTGTGGCAATCGACATCATCGTCACAACGATTCTGGTGGCGCTCGGCATGATGATGGTGCCGCCAACGACGATTTCAATTCCCTTCAAGCTGATGTTGTTCGTGTTTCTGGATGGCTGGGCAAAACTCGTTCAGGGACTGGTCCTGTCCTACAATTAGCGTGGGGAAAATATTCCGGATTTTAAATCTGCCCCAGGTGAAATTGGCAACCTGCGATAATCAAAGGAATGCGCCGTGAGCGACTGGACAATGACGAATTTGCTGTTTTCCATGTTTTACAACGTGGCGATATTCATTGTTCCGCCCCTGTTGCTGGCGACTGCGGCAGCATTTGTTGTCGGCCTGTTGCAGGCTGTCACCCAAATCCAGGAACAAACTCTGCCGCAGACGATCAAGATTTTCGTTATCGGCTTCGTGTTGCTGGCCGCCGGTTCGATGCTGGCCGGCCCGCTCTATTACACCTCAGATGAGATCTTCTCCAATTTTCACAAACAGGATCTGGGGCGCTAATGGAAGCTGGTTTTGCCAACCTGCTGCTTGAATATGTTGCTCAGCACGCGCCCTGGGTGGTTCTGGCGATGGCGCGGCCATTCGGCCTCACACTGATATTTTATGCGCTGGCCTGGGGGCATCTGAATTCCGGAATAATCCGCATGGCATTCGCACTTGCGATCGCCATGCCATCGATCGGCTCCGGGCTTCCAGCCGCACCGGTTGAAACGCTTGAGACACCGTTTTTGCTGTTGCTCGCCAAGGAGTTGCTGATCGGAGTTCTGTTTGGATTTCTTGCATCGGCCCCGCTCGCCATCGCCAATGGTGCGGGCGGCATTATCGATATGTATCGCGGTTCAATGATGGGATCGCCGGATCCGGCAAGTGGCGAAATCACCGTGACGGCCAATCTCCTGGTCGTGATATCGCTCTGGGTTTTTGCAGCGACCGGAGGCTTCTGGATGCTGTCGGCGGCGATCTACAAGAGCTACGAACTCTGGCCGGCAACGAATGCGATGCCCAATTTTTCCGTCGACCAGCGGGCGTTGTGGGCATTCATCGGCAATCTCCTGCTGTCCGCGCTGGTTTTGGCCACGCCGATGCTGGCACTGATGTTTTTTTCCGACATGATGCATCTGATTTCGGTCAAGTTCGGAAAACAGATCAATATCACCCATATGGCGTTTTCGTCGAAGAATTTGCTGTTTGCGGCACTGATGCCTGTCTATCTGGTCTATGTTTATCAGGTGATGACCGGCGACAAAGACGCGATCAGTTCCGCGCTTGATTTGATGGGGTCGTTGTTTCAATGAGCAATGAAACCGAAGAAAAGAAACTTCCGCCCAGTGAGCACAAATTGCGCAAGGCGCGCGAGCGTGGTCAGGTCGCCTCCAGTGCCGAATTTGTGGGCGGAACGGTGGCCGTGACCACCATCGTGTTTATCGCCATGTCGTGGCAAAGCGTGGTTGTCGGTGTCAGCGGCGTTTTCGATTCTGGTATCGCTTCGATGACCGAAGACAACACTGAAATCACATTATCGATGCTGTTGCTGACCGGCAGTCTGTTGTGGAATAAGCTCGGCATTCTGGGCGTGATCCTCTCCATCGTCGCCATCGTCGCCAATGTCGTCCACAAGGGCGGCGTGCCATTTTCACTGCATCCCATCAAACCCGAATTCAAGAAAATCAACCCCGGCGAAGGCTTGAAAAAGCTTTTCGGCTTTCGAAATTCGATCGAGTTTGGCATCTCGCTGGTCAAGATCACCTTGTGGTTCGCCATTTGCCTGGCAATTTTCTGGTTTGGGCTTGGAACGCTGATGAAGAGCATTTCCTGCGGCGCGGCCTGCGCTCTGGATCGCACAATGGATATGGCATTGATCATCGCCATCGTTGCCATTTTTATGCTGATCGTCACCGGGCTGTTGGATATTCCGCTGCAATTTTCATTGTTCAAACGGGAACAGAAAATGGGACACAGCGAAAGCAAGCGCGAGCGTAAGGACACGCATGGCAATCCAGAAATCAAATCAAGATTTAAGGATCAGTATCGTGAACTGATCGATGATAGCGGTGGCGGTGACGTGACATTTTATCTGCGCGGCGTCGAAACGGTTGTCGGGATTTCCTACGATCCCACCCTCAGCACGCTTCCGCGCGTTACCACCAAGGTCGGTGAAGCGGGCAGTGAAACGGTGCTCGCACGCGCCAAATCGGCCGGCATTCCGATAATCGCCGACAACCAGTTGGCCGCAGATATCGCGGCCAGCGTTCAAACAGGCGGAATCGTGCGCGAGCGTCACTTCGAAAGAGTCGCCGGAATCCTGATCGGTCTGGGTGCGATCGGCTAGGCTTTCATGCAAGCCGGCAAAGCCTGCCAGATAGGTAACGGTTTTGGCCAAAAAAAGCGGCCATATCGGCTGCGCCGCCAGCATGCGGACAAAAACCGGCCCCTCCTATGCTTAATGATGAAAATTGTAATTAAATCAGCACCTTAGCTCCATTTCTGGGTTTTATAGTTAACGCATTGTAAATATTGAGAAATTCGCCCTTGTTTCTATTTTGTTCCGTTTTCGCTTGCTGGCCAATCAACCCGTCTTATGCCATGTCATAGATGGATAAATTTGTTGGTTGGTGCCCTTTGGACGACAACGCAAAAATCAAGGTAATCGTTGCTGATCCGCATCCGGTTTTGCGGGGAGCATTGCGTGAGCATATCGACCGGCACGCCGTCTGCGAGGTTGTTGCCGAGGCCGGTGATGTGAAAGGCGCGCTCTATGCCTGCGCAACCCACGACCACAATGTGATTTTGATAAATTTTGCGATGTCCATTGGCGACATCACGGCGACCATTGCTGAATTCAGGAACGCCTTCCAGAACTCGCAATTGGTGGTCGGGCATCTGCCTGCCAGCGGAACCGGCTTGAAACAGCTTTGGGAGATGAACGTTTCCGGCTTCCTGAGCCCGATGGCCGAGCCGGCCGAGTACAGCGCCGCCATCGTCGCGGCATCGGGCGGTGGACACTATCTGTCGGCGCATCTTGCCAAGGCTGTTTTTTGCGCAACGGATGAAAATGCAGCGCGCGAACAGAACTCCGGTTTGACCAGCCGCGAACTTGAAGTGCTCAAGCTGCTTGCCAACGGCTACTGCAACAAGGAAATAGCCAACATCAACAATATTTCCGTTCGCACGGTTGAAACCCACCGGCTGAACATTCGGCGCAAAACCGGGGCCAACACCTTGAGCGATTTGGTGCGCAAGGCACAGGAATTCGGAATACGCGAAAACCAACACGCATCCTACGAGATCACACAAATACAGCCTCTAGCTGCTGACAGGTGAAATTATGAGTAAGACAGTTTTTTGCGCGTTTGCTTCAGCAGCCATGCTTTTGACATTCGCATCGACCGCCTCTGCAAATCAGCAGCAGTTTTCCAGCTGGCAGCTGCGCACCGGTAAACCGGCTGCCCACCCATCTGTGGTGACATATCATGATGCCGGCCACGATAGCGGTTTGGGCAATGCGGCCTCATGCGCCGCACCGTCATCATCCCATAATTTGATCGCGCAGTCCGATGTTGTTGCAAGCATCCCGGCGCGACTGTCAAAGCCGATTGCGGTCAAGCCGGAGAAACTTTCGTCATCAACCGCCCGCCGTGAAGATGCCCAAGTGGTCGTGGTCCGCCGCAGATTGAGTGAACTGGTCAAAGCTGCCGGCGCACGCAGCAATCTGGATGTCAAGGTAACCAGAGGCGTCCGCGCCATGGTCCGTGATGCGGTGTTGCCCGCTGATCTGGAAAAAATGCTTCCCGTTTTGAGCGAGAACCACAACATCACCTGGTACCGTATGAACCGGACGGTTTTCATTTCATCAACCGCTGAATCAGCCAGCCGGGTGATTTTCCTTGGCTATGTCGGCGAAAGCCAGTTTCGGACCGCGCTTGCAGAAGCGGGAATCGATGCCACGAATATGCAGATAGAATATCTCTCGCACGCCAAGTCGATCTCGCTTACCGGACCGGTCTCCTTTCTCGCTCAGTCCGAACTCATCGCCGAAGCGCTGGTGAAAACGCACAATTCGTTCAGCGTTCAAATCATCAAGGGCGGCTCAAAGACCAAGAGCGAAAACTAGGGCATTTTTCGCTTCTATGGTTCTGTTTGGGCGAAAAATGCTTCAATAGGTCCAGCTGAGTACAGGCGTTGTCGCGGTTCCAAACAACCGCAAAACGGCCTAGGTCAAGATCGCCTTTCAGCGTTGCCAAGCAATGCCGGCCGGCCAGCGAAGACACTGGCACCAAACGCTCAAGAACCGCAAAGCCGCTGCTTAACTTCAACAATCAGATGAGCCAAATGCTCCCTTAGATCAGACCGCCAATTGTTCCAATTTATCTGACGACGGACACTGCTTAGAGACGTGCATCTCGAATTATTGAGATGAGTTTCTCAAACTCTCGCCGAGTCGTGAAACGATGTTCCACGCAATATTCGGTTTTGCGAGCATTCCGATCGATACAGGAGAAGATCAGTTCTTCCAGAGCCGATTCCGCAGCTTTCTCACCTCCGGTAATGATTGGAATGAAGCGTTTGAGGAATTCGGTGGTGTCTGACTGCACGACGATCACTGTGTTCCAAGCCGGGATCACAAACAGCGCCTGATTGCCCAGACCCCATCCCCAAAAACTACCCTGGGGTAGACCGCTTTGTGGGCTCGGAAGCCACCAAAGATCTCCATGCCCCCATCTAAGATCGTTCCTGCCGGTTTCTGCATACCCGGTAACGATGCGTTCAATCCATGATGACGGCAAAATCTGCTCGTTCTTTAGTCGGCCCCCATTGAGGTAAATCTGTCCAAAAGTCGCAAGATCGCGAGCTGACATTTGGAAGGCTGCTGACCTGTGTTGTGAACGCCTTGGATCGCTAACATAGGAAACAGCTCCGGTTTCGAAATCTCTCATATCGGCCCGTTTTGCAATTCCACTCAAGAACGCCTCCGCTACGGATAGGCCGGTGCGTTTTTCGAAAATTGTGGTGAGGGTATTGTAATCCCAATTATTGTAGGCCCAGATTTTTCCTGGCTGGTTCTCACCGTCGCCCAGACGGCGGTTTTTTTCCGCAGTCAATCCACCTTCTGCGGCGGCCGGATGGTTTATCCCGGAGGTGCTTTTGAGGAGATGATTGACCGTTGCTGACCTTTGTACTTCAGACAAGGGGGCCGGAGTATCGTCAATACCCAATTCCCGCAATGTCGCATTAAGCGGCACTTGATCGGCGCCATTACCCACATGCTGACCGACAATGGCACTGAGAAACACCTTCCGGATGGAATGGACATTGTATGGCTTTGAAAGATCGCCAAACGAACCCACGATTTGACCGTTGGTGACGACCATAAAAGAGTCGGTACTCAAAGTTGCTGCGTAGTCGAATACGGCATCCAGGCCTTTCGGCTTCCAGCCCAATTTCTCGCTCTCGTTAGCGTTAAGCCGTGTCACGTCGATTGACCGGGCGGGCTGAGCTTGGCGTCCCAATCCGCGTTCTCCGGTCTGTACCAGATAAGTCAGCACGGACCCGGCGATCAGCACCAAAACCACAACAAGCAATAGATAACGGCGTTTCATGCGATGCATTCCCCCATCACGTCAGCCATTTGAGTTTGGTTTGCCAGTATCGGATGCCGCAGAGCCGGGAGTTTGAGGCTGCAACAACCGGTAGTGAAGCCGCGCGTAGCGTACCAATTGGGTCATTGCTTTGCGGAGCGCAAACACCAGCAATACACCGCCGCCGATACTGGCAGTTAGGAGTCCGATACTGCGGAATAAAAGATAAGTCGCAGTCCCCTCAGTCGGATCATAGCTAGATGACACAAGGTCGAGCAGTGTACCGATGCCGATCACACCGAAAAGCGAAAGTACAAAGAACAGGACCAGGGTAATCAGTCCGAGTACCAGCAAAGCCGGTAGCAGGATTATTATGTCGGCGGCGGCCAGACCACCCAATGCTAGCACGGCCTTCCAGAGGTTTGCGGGTGTGTGATGTTCCTCCCACCTGCGCAAACCCGTTTCGGCGCGCAGCTCCTGTGCCAATCGCCGGATGTCACCATGCGCCGCGACGACTTCTTCCATATCTCTGCCTGCCACACGTGCTTCATCGAAGTAGGACCGGTAGTCCTCAATGATTTCATCAACGTCGCGTACCGGCACATCTCCCAACTCACGACGAAGGTTTTCGAGGAACTCTTGCTGGCTCATCGGCTATCTCCGAGTATCTCATTGACGGCTGTCGTGAAGGCCATCCAGCCGCTCTTCTGCTTTTCAAATAACCCTCGCCCAGCGTCTGTAAGCCGATAGTATTTTCGTGATGGCCCACTGCTGGATTCGACGAGATGAGATTCCACCAGACCATCCTTCTGCATACGGCGCATCAGTGGATAGATTGTGCTCTCGCCCATCCCGACGGCGGCCGCGAGTGTGCTCGAAATCTCGTAGGCGTAACTCTCCTTGCGGGACAGCATGGCCAGCACACACAGCTGCAATGCCCCTTTTTTTAGCTGGATTTGGGCGGTTTCGGAGGGCGTTGTGCTTTCATTCATTCAGTTATATATAATGCATGGTATCTTGCATTACAAGGTATGATGGCAATTACCGCTTACTCACAAAATGTTAACGCAACCAGATGTCGCAAATTGTGGAGCTAGAGCGTTTCAGTAAATTGAGGCTCGAAGGGACCTATTCCGGCTGGGGCGAAATCGTATCATAAGACGTTCCGGAATTTCGCTGCGCGCGCTATGGGCTGGTAAGATGCAGGACAATCCCGGCCTTAAAGACACGGAAATTGGCGGCCGCTTTTCGCGGTAGCCTGCATCGTCCTCAAACGCAAATGAGGTCGATACCTAGAGCAGTTTTAACCCAAGCAGAATCATATGTGCGAAAAATGCTTCAATGGTTCCAAGCCGATAGCGGCGTTGCCGCGGTTCAAAGCAACCGCAAAACGCTCTAGGTCAAACCCGTACTGCGCACATCCGAAAGTATCCGCTTCATCTCGCGAATGTTTTCTTGGTGATCTTCCGGGAGCGTGAGGCTGGTCAAGGTCGACAGGATATCGATGACGACCATTACCGCGATCCTACTGATTGTCGGGGTATAAAGATCCGTGTTCTCCAATGTTTCGACCACAATTGTAACGTCACAGCGTTGCGCTAACGGCGACTCCGAGCTCTGGGTCAAGCCGATAACTTGCGCACCCCTTTCCTGCGCGACTTTGCAGGCTTGAATGACTTCGCGCGTATTCCCCGTATTCGATATGGCGACAATTGCATCGCCCGCGCGCATCATAGCACTTGTAATAACCATCTGGTGACCGTCGACAACTGCGCCGCAAGGTCTGCCAAACAGGGGAAATTTCTGCTGTGCGTCCATAGCCGAAATGCCCGAAGCACCAAATCCGTAGAATTGAATCTGGTTTGCTTTTGACAGAACTTTGACCGCTCGAAAAATCTGATCCTCATCCAGTTTTGAGCGCACCCAGTTGAGACTGGACAGATTGAAGTCGAATACTTTGGCGATGACATCTGACGGTCCGTCAGTTGCCGAAATAGCACTGTGCGAGGTTGAACGCGCGAAGGCCAGGGACTTCGCAAGCTCAATCTTCAATTCCTGATATCCGCTGCAACCAACCGAGACACAGAAGCGGATAACAGAGGGTTCGCTGACCTCTGCTTTCGCCGCGATATCCGAAAGCCGCATGCCGGTAACCTCATTGGGGTTGGCGAGTACGAAATGTGCGACCTTCGCCTGCGATCGTTTGAGCGAAGGCAGATGCCGGCTGATCGTCTCCAGCAAATTGTCATCGGGTCTGTTCATTTTTGTCCTGCGGAATTGCTTCCAGGCGAGACTAGCGAAATCGGCTCAAGCGGGGAAGGCAGATCGATCCGAGGATAGCCGTCTTTCTTTCGTGCCATGGTCAGATCGGCCTCGCTGGCCGTGTTGAAGTCGAAAAGCCCGAAATGATGCGGGATCAACCGGGGGATCCCACATGTTTTGCACAGCACTATAGCCTCAGACAACGTCATATTTCCTGGAACACCATTGGCCGCACGGGTCGCGTCCCGGCCGTTGATCGGCAGGAATGCGACGTCCGGGGCAAACTGTTGCAGGCGAGCCGTAAGGTCCTCGAACGGCACCGTATCACCGGAATGATAGATCCGCGCAGTGCCATTCGAGATGCCGTATCCAAGATAATGATCATGGCCCCCGGCATCCTGTTTGCGCATTTCGTGGGCAGAGGGAAGCACACTCAATTCTACCTTACCGAAGTTGACCTCATCTCCGGTATTCACAAGTGTTATTTCAGCCTTCCTGCCGATGCGCTCCCGCGCCGTGCGCTCTTCGGCGGCCGGAACAACAAATGGAAGATCACGAAAGCGCGACGCAAGAACCGCCAGGGTGTCGGGGTCCATGTGATCGGTGTGAACATGAGTGATCAGAACCGCGTCTGGCCGTGGCAAGTCTTGCGGAGCGACCGGGATCGGCATGAGACGCTGATGCGGATAGACCTTACCTGCATATTTACGTGCCAGGCTGTCGCTGAGATACGGGTCGATCAGAAACCGCATTCCGGCGATGTCGATCCAGAACCCCGCCTGCCCCAGCCAATAGGCAGCGTCCGGCCCGGCGCGGGACGGAATGCCTGGCACCGCCTTAGACAAGGCCCGCCTCATCCAGGCCCGACAACAGATTTTCCACAGTGACTTCGGTGATCCGTTCCACGCTTTCCGCCGTCAAACCTCCGATGTGAGAGGTTGATATACAATGGCTGTGTGCAAGCAAGGGCGTCATTTCGGGTGGTTCCGCGTCAAACACATCCACGCCATAGGCCGAGACCTGATGCGTATCCAACGCTTCAAGCATAGCATCGTGGTCTACCAGGCCGGCCCGGGCCGTGTTCACGACAGCGACACCGGGCTTCATAGTGGAAAGCGTTTCCCGTGTCAGGATGGCTACCCCATCAGCCGGCAATGGCATGTGAAGGGTCAGGCCATCGAATTGCGAAAGCCCTTCTGCCAAAGTGTCCAAACGTTCAAAACGGTTGTGATCTTGAAGGTCGACTGGGGTGGCGAAGGGATCGAACCCGCGGACATTGGCACCAAGCCGCAGCAGTTTATCAGTCACAAGCAACCCGATAGCGCCGAGGCCAAGAACCCCGATTGTCGCGCCCTCGATTTCACGTCCCAAATGACGGGGCCACGTGCCCGCCCGAATTCCGCGGTCATTCACCGGGATATACCGAAACCCTGCCAGCATCAGCGCCAATGCCAGCTCAGCCACGCCATTGGCGTTTGCGCCGACCGCACGGGCCACATGGATCCCACGGTCTTTCAGCAAATCAAGTGGCAGATTGTCGATACCAGAGCCATTGCGAGAAATGACCCGAAGGTTTTGTGCCGCCTCGATCACACGGGGCGTCACTGGCTCGACCCCGGCGATCCATCCGCAACACGATGGGATAGCCGCAATCAGATCGGCTTCGGAAGGCATTGCGCCTGGTGTGGGGGTGAGCAGCTGAAATCCTGCGCTTGTCAATCGTTGGAAAGCCGAATGTTGGCCCTGCGACATCGAGCGGGGTGTAACCAGAATGCGCCTCATTCTACGCGCCCGCTTGCCCGTTTGGCGATTTCGGAAATCTCGTCAAAGACCGGACCCTTGGTCGGGATATCAATGTTGAACACCTCGGCGATGACTTGCGTCCAGCCATGCAGAAAATAGGTCCAGCCATCTTCGATCTGCAGACGGCGCCCGGCAGCCTGAGACTGTGCCTGATCCAGAAAGACCAAATCGCCCCGGTAGTTCAATTCCCACACCACGGCAAGGTCAGGAAACCGAACCGCATCGGTCAGTGGCGACCCGGGGGCGTCCTTACCCAGACCGGTGGCATTCACCACAAGCGAACCCGGCGGCAGGCTTGCGGCAATGCGGTCATTGTCCTCTGCCGACGGCGCAAGGTGATAGGACACCGGAATGTCCGCCCCCATCTCGTCATGGATCGAGCGGATATGGTCGAGGCGCTTTTGCGACCGGTTCGAAACAACGATCTCTGCTGGCCGGTTGGCGGCGGGAACCGCTTTCATCAAATGCCACGTGATCGCAATCGTCGAACCGCCCGCCCCCATCGAAAAAAGCTGTCCGCCCGTGCTGGAAAAGTGATCAGGAGCCAGGAAGCCGTCCATCGCCAAACCAGACGAGATTGGGTCTTTCGCATGGGCGATCAGTTTGCCATCCCGCTTCGATATTGACGAAACCTCGGCCATCAGGGCCGCATGCGGGTCAATCTCATCGAACATGCCTCGGCAGGCTTCGAACAGGTCGAGCTTGTGGGTGGTAACCAATGCGCCAAGGGACAAGGGATCGTCGCGGATGAAGGCGACGGCCTCGCGGTAGCGCTCGGGATCGTCATGCAGCGCGAAATCCATGCCGCGGATCACCGCATTATCAAGGCCAAGGAACTCAGCCCAAGCAGGAAAGACCTTCATGATCGAGCTTTGCCCGGTCGTCACACCGATGAAATACAAGGTCGGCTGTGTGGCGGGTTCAAACATCCTGTGCCTCGCGGAGACGTTGGACGCAAGCGACGGCTTCCTTCGCATTTTGGGTTATCCGGGCCCAATTGCCATCGGCAATGTCGCCATGCGTGGCAATCCAGGTGCCTCCCACAGCGCGCACATTGGTGGTCGAAAGCCAATCCGCCATATTGTCGGCATTAACACCACCCGTGGGATTGAAACCCAGCCCAAGATGGGTGAAGGGCGCCGAAATATTGGCCAGCATCTTCGGCCCACCCAACAGGCCTGCGGGAAAGAACTTCAAAAACCGGCACCCACAGCGCACCGCGATTTGAAGATCGGACGGCGTGGCGATACCGGGCGCATAGGGCAAACCCGTCCTTTCCGCGGCGGCGATGATGTCCGGATCGGTACCGGGGGCCAGGGCAAAGGCGGCACCGGCGCTTTTTGCCGAGGCGACTTGTTCCGCGCTGATAACTGTTCCGGCCCCGACCAGGAAATCGGCGCGTTCACTGGCGATCCGATGAATGGTGTCGGCGGCAGCGTCGGTGCGATAGGTGATCTCGGCAACCGGCAGACCGCCTTCGCCAAGCGCATCGGCAAGATCAAGAGCATCACGCGGATCGTCAAGAACAACGACCGGAACCACCCCGATCCCGGACAGTTGGTCAAACACACTCATGCCTGATCTCCGGTTTGATATATGGCTGCAATTTGTTCGGCATCGCGCGGCTCATAGACGGTATTGGGTATTTCTTTCCAACCGTCGCCTCTGGCCACCACACGACTCCGCATTCCACGGGTCCGTGCGATCACGTCATAATCCTGGCCGGAATCGGAAGGGTACACGAAGGTCATCACAAATGGCGCCGTACCGGTATTGACCGACCGGTGTATCCAAAACGGTGGCACGTAGCAGATTACGCGGGGGCGGATTTCGATGATCCGGGTCTCCCCTTCCGGCGACTCCATCAGCATCAACCCCTCGCCACTTTCTCCATAGTAGATTTCCGGGCGATTGCCCTTGGCATGGATATGGCCGCGCGTCATGAAATACTCATCGCCAATGCGCCCGGGCTGCATCAGGGTCACTCCAAAGATCAGATCACCGGCACGCTGATCTGGATGCTTGTCCTGAACCTCGTAGACAATACGCTCACCATCCGTGCTGACAGCGGCATCAAATGCAGCGGTGTCCTCGTACAAACCAGTCAGGTCGCCCAGTTTTTTCTGGTACGTGCGGCTTGAATTCCCAAGCTTGCCGTCTTTTGCGCAGACAACATGTGAGGAAGGGGTTGTTAACAAATCAAGCCTCCGATTTTAGTAAAACTACGATAACGATATGCTTAGAGCTCGAAAAAGGCTCGGTCAACCAAAAAACGCTTGTAAAACTCCATCATTTATGGCTTTTATGCCAGCGTTGGCATTCGAGGAAGCCAAATTTCCCCGTGCCTGCTGAAACAAAGTAGCTGGACTACGTGAATTCAAGGATGGGTTTAGGCCCACAAAAAACTAGGGAGGATCTTATGGTCAAATCAATTGGACGGGATGCAATGGGCAAATTGACCGGTATCGTGCTGGCTTCGGCTCTGGCACTTACCGCGCATTCGGCCGCTGCTGCTGATTACACAATGAAAATCTCGATCGGCGATGCGCCACTGCCCGAGGATGTTGAGCATTACAACCAGACGGGTTTGCGCAACTTTGAAACCGATCTGGAAAAGCTGTCCGGCGGTCGCATCGATGTGCAGATCTTCTGGAATGGTCAGCTCGGCAAAGTCGAAAACGTGTTGAACCTTGTTCGCAATGGCCAGGTTGAAGGTGTTATCGCGTCCGACGGACATGTTGCTCCGTATTATCCTGACATTCAGGTGCTTGGCCTGCCCTATCTCTTCATTGACCGGAAAGTAGCCTATGAGGTGTTCGACGGCGAATTCGGAGCGCACCTGGCCGAAAAGATGGCAGACACCTCTGGTCTGCGCCCGATGCCATGGCTGGAAAATGGCGGCTACCGGCACTATTCGTCCAACTCGCCGATGGCGACGGTCGAGGATATGGCGGGCCTGAAGATCCGGACGATGAACAACCCGCTGCACATGCAGATCGTGGAATCTCTGGGCGCATCACCCACGCCGATCCCCTGGGCTGATCTTTACACATCGCTTCAAACCGGGGTCGTAGACGGTCAGGAGAACTCGCTATCCACATTCAGGGTACCGAGGCTGGAAGAGGTGCAACAGCACATCATTCTGGATGGTCACGTCTATTCGATCATCTCGCTGTTCATTAGCGAGAAGTGGTTGGACAGTCTGCCTCAAGATCTGCGCGACGCGGTCGCTCAAGCCGCCAACAACTATAAAACCACCAACAGGCGCATTTCGCTGGCAAACGAGACCTCGGACCGTGAGTACCTCGAAAGCCAGGGTGTCTCGATCGTCGACCCAACCGTCGAAGTTAAGGCAGAGTTTCAGTCGCGGACCCAGGGTCCTGCCCTGGGGTCACTTCAGAAAAATGTGGACGCCGACCTGCTAGAACGGCTTCTATCTGCGGTTAAAGCTGCTGAAGCGAAGCTGTAAGACACTCGATCGAACCTGCCGGCTAAACAATGCCGGCGGGTTGCACATTCTGGAGGCATTCCGTGAGCAAGGCTCTTACCACGATATGCGGGACCATTTCCGTCCTTATGTTCCTTCTTATGCTGGGCATGGTGGCGGTGATGAACAGTCTTGTCGTAACCCGCTACCTTTTTTCGTTTTCACCAAGCTGGACCGAAGAGATCACACGATACGCAATGGTTTGGATGGTGATGCTTGGAGCAGCGGTGTTGGCGTTGTTCGAGGACCACATCACACTCTATATCTTTTCCGAGAAACTGAGCCCGCGCGTCCGCAAGATCATGCAGAACGCCATACGGTTGCTGGTGGCCTCGATCAGCGCGGTCGTCGCCTGGACAGGTTTCAAGTTTGCCTTTTCAATGACGAACATTCTGGCTCCGGGCAGCCAGATATCGATGACGGCTCCCACCATCGCGGTGCCCATTGGCGCAACGCTGGTGTCCCTTTTTACCATTGTGCTGATCTGGAATGACCTCAGGCGCGCGCTGAGGGCTGCCCCGGTTGAAGTGCCGGAACAGACCCGCTTCATGGATGGTTCGTTCAAACCTGTTGATACGGAAAGTGACACCTGATGCCGCTTGAAATCGTCCTAATCCTATTCTTCGGAATGATCCTTTTGGGCGTGCCGATCAGTTTCGCGATGATCTCGATCTCAGGGGTCTATTTCCTGTTGGGGCCGGTCCCCAGCTTCGTGGATTTGCTGCCACAAAAGATTTTTGAAGGCATCGACTTCATCGTTCTGACCGCAATCCCGTTCTTCCTGCTTGCTGGTGAATTGATGAGCCGCTCGGGCATGGCCGAACGGCTGATGCACTTTTCCAACCTCGTCATCGGACGGGTGCGCGGAGGGTTTGCCTATGTGAATGTGCTGGCAAGCCTATTGTTCTCGGGGCTGACCGGCGTCGCCGTCGGGGACATCGCGGCCTTGGGCAAGGTCGAGGTGACGGCAATGGAGAAGGCCGGATACCCGCGCCCTTTCGCCGCCGCCGTAACCGTCGCCTCATCGCTGGTGGGGCCGATCATTCCGCCAAGCGGCATCATCATCCTCTATTGTGCAATCATGAACGTGTCGGTTGGGGCGATGTTTCTCGCCGCCCTCATTCCCGGCGTGCTGATGGCCGTCGCGGATATGCTTGTGATCGGCTCTCAGGCGAAGCGGAGAAACTTCCCGAAATCGGAAGTCAAAAGAACGCTTCCGGATTTCGCGATCGGCACCAAAGACGCAGCACTTGCTCTGATGATGCCTTTCGTACTGATCGGAGGCATTGTTGGCGGCATCATGACACCGACGGAGGCCGCAGCCGTATCGGTTCTATATGCGCTTATCGTGGGCGTTTTCCTCTATCGCGCGCTTAGTCTACATGACGTCTATCGGATCTTTGTCTCTTCGTCCTTTGATGCAGCGCGGCTTTTGTTCATGATCGGCGCCGCTTTGACGATGACGTGGATATTCGCGCTGGAGGATTTCGCGGGCAAGGTTTCGGTTTGGTTCGCTTATTTCGAAGGCTCCCCCCTGCTGCTGATCCTGGCGATCAACGTGCTGTTCCTGATCCTTGGCATGTTCATGGATGCCGCCCTGGCCTTGATTCTGTTCGGGCCGATTGTGGCACCCCTTGCCTATAACGTCGGCGTAAGCCCCACACAGTTGGGCATCATGCTGATTGTCAATGTCACCGTCGGGTTGGCCACTCCTCCGATTGGCAATGTGCTGTTTGCCATGTGCAGTGTCGTAAAGCTTCGGCTGGGCGACCTCATCCGAGAACTGCTACCGTTTCTTGCGATCAAATTCGTGCTGCTCGTTGTGATTGGCATGTTTCCGTTTCTAACAAATGCCATCCCGAGCTATTTCGGCTTTCGGTGAACGCGACATAACGAAGGAAGTACAATGAAAATCGTGTCCGCCGAAATATTTGTTCTCGATCTGGAGCTTTCGCAAAACTTTGCAGAAACTCAAGGCTCCTGGCACCCGGTTTTGCTCAAACTAACAACCGACGATGGCCTTGTCGGCTTGGGCGAAGCAGGGTTGGCTTATGGTGTTGGGCACAACGGTGCAGTCGGCATGCTGGAAGATTTCCTGAAAGCCTTCGTTATCGGGGAAAATCCGCTGGACCGCGAAGTGATCTGGAACAAGATGCAGCGCTTTTCTTTCTGGGGTGGCGCCTGTGGCCCGGTCATCAACGCCACGATGAGCGCGGTCGACATCGCCCTTTGGGACATCACCGGCAAGGCGCTTGGCCAGCCGGTCTGGCAATTGCTGGGCGGGCGCGTGCAAGAGGATCTGCGCTGCTATGCCAGTCAGATCCAGTTCAGTTGGAGCAAGGATGGCACCTGGTACAACCTGAAAGACCCCGCCGAGTACGCCCAAGCAGCCGCCACGGCGATGGCCGAAGGATACGACGCGGTGAAGGTCGATCCGATCATGATCACCGAGGACGGGCTGGTCGAAAATCCCAACAACATGAAGGGCGCCCTCGACAACGCCATGGTCAAACGTGCCGTCAGCCGGATTGCCGCCATCCGTAAGGCCATAGGCCCGGATGCGGACATCATCCTTGAACTGCACTCGCTGACGTCCCTCACCGGCGGGCAGAAACTGGCCGAGGCTTGCGCCGAATACGACTTATTCATGGTCGAGGAAGCCGTGAACTACAATGCCACCGGGCCTGCCAAGACCTTGAAACAGCGTATGCCGCATATGGCCATGGCAGGTGGCGAGCGTATCTTCACCCGCTGGCAGTTCCGAAGCTATCTGGAGGATGCCTCACTCGACATGCTGCAACCCGATTTCTGTCTGGTCGGTGGCATCTCCGAAGGCAAGAAAATCTGCGACATGGCCCACGCCTATGAGGTTACCGTTCAGGGCCATGTCTGCGGCTCACCGATCTCGGCAGCCGCCGCTATTCACATCTCAACTGCAATCCCGAATTTCGAGATCTACGAACACCACGTGAACGCCACCTGCAGTGCCAACCGCAACATTTGCTTGCAGGACCAACAGCCCGAGGCAGGCCGGCTGATCGCCACCGATGCGCCAGGGCTGGGGCTGGATCTGAACGAAGACTTCGTGCGCAAACACGCGCAGTCCATTGTCATCTGAGGTAAGATCAGCCGTGCCCGAACGCAATACCGGAACCTTCCAACTGGTCGCCCAACTTCAGACAAATGATCTGCCCGTTGCTGCCTGGACCCTGACCGACCGCTTTGGGTTCAAGGCCGAAGCGGAGTATCTTGATGTCCGCTCGCTGCCGAACAACACGGACAGCTTGCGCCTGCGCCGACTGGATCAGGTCATCGAACTGGTCCGCACGGATGCGAGTACGCCCTTGGGGCACGGCCCCTTCGACCACTTGGCATTGAAGGCCCGCGATGTTGACGCAACCGTCATGGCCCTGCGGGCAAAATGGGCACGGCTCGACCCCGACGTCACGCCGGACGGTCCCATTGACCTGCCGATGTTCTGGTCACATGGCGTACGCATTGCCTTTGCTTTCGGCCCCGGGGATGCCCGGATCGAATATTGCCAACACAATTCCACACCGCCCGGGGATCCCGCTCAGGTGGTCAATCCGGGCGGGCATGATCACTTCGGCGTGCGCTGCCGGGATGTCGATGAAGCGACGGCCTTCTACGCGGGTTTTGGTTTTGCGACAGAAGCCGATTTTTCCATCGTAACGCCGGATGGCGACATCACCATCCGTTTTGTAAGGCGCGGCAGCTATTTGCTGGAAATCGCCTCCACGCCCGCCACGCGCGCGCCCGGGGCCAGTTTCGCCGGCCATCCGCTCTGGTCGCGGATCATCATCGAATGCGACGACGAACCGCGCGTCGAAACCGGTCCGAATGGAGAGGTGGTCGAGATACGCAATGGCGCACCCGACGCCGTCTTCCATTTCGCGACAGAGGACATGTCATGATCGGGGCCTACGTCACCGATCCCCGCGTGCAGGCCTTCGCCAGCATCTTTCACTTCGGTTGCCTGGGCGAGGAAAAGACCCTTGCCGATGTCATTGCCGAAGCCAGCAAACTCCGCCGTTCCGGATTGAACATCGAGGCCTTCGACTGCGAAGCCTCCATGCTCGACGCCGCGCGCGACACATTGGAGGGGTATGCCAAACTGCACGTCCCGGTTGGCTACCCGGCCGGTAATGCCACGTTGAAACAGAAGCTCTTCCAACTGGACTATCTTCTGGATCAAGGCATCGATGACAGTTGCTATTGTCTGGACTACGCCAATCTGGCCGAGGGTGATTGGAAGGCGGTGACCGATGAGACACGGCAGGTCATGGAGCGCTGCGGTGATCGCCTTCCCATGGCGATGGTCATTCAGGCGACGCTTCTAGACGACCGCCAGATCGTCGCAGCCTGCGAGGCTATTCTGGCAGGTGGCGCAAACCGGGTGAAGATGAACACAGGCTATGGCTGGGGCACTTCGCTGGAAGAAGTCGATCTGGTGCATCGCCATTTTAATGGCCGCATCGATATTCATCCTTCCGGCAACGTGCGCACCATTGAACAGGTCGATCATTTCCTGTCACGGGGCATTTGCATCGTGCATTCGGCCTCGGTCTTCGAAATCGTCGAAGCATATGCCCGCCGACTTGGATTGCCGACCGAAGCCGGGGGACCCGCACAATGATCCCGCGCGAAACCATCATCGCGGCCAGCCTGCATCTTGAGCCCAACCGCGCCGCGGTTCTGCGCGACGTGCATCGCGCCGCCGCGCGCGGTCTCAGCCACCTTGTCGTAAACGAAAACATGGCCGCCCTGGCCATGGAGGAAGTGCGCGATGCCGGGCTGGACCTGAAAGTCACCGGTATCGTCGGGTTTCCCATCGGCCAATGGGTCTGGCCCGCCAAGGCTGTGGCCCTTGATGAACTTGCCGCCATCCAGAACGGCCCCAACGCGGTCATGCACGGCGTCGGCCCATGGCTGGACAGCACTGTAGGCTCGACTGAAGAGTTTTTGGGGTTCGCCGAACTGACCGGAGACGTCTGGATCATGACCTCACTTTCGGCCATACCGGCGGATCGTCTGAAAGCGCTGGCAGATGATGTGGCACAATGCGGGGCCGCACTCCTGATCCTGTCGAACGGTGTCGCGGCCTCCGGTCTAGCCTTGCCCGATGACGCAGCCATTGGCGCGATTGCCGCAAAGGTCAACGGCCGGTTCGAACTGGCGGCTATGGCCCCGGCTGGAACAACGGCTGCGGCCATTTCGGGCTGGTTAGAGGCTGGTGCCGACAAGGTGATTTGCACCGATTTCTGGGCACTGACCGCGCCATCACCGAACAACGGAAAGGAAAACACATGAGCGATCTCCTGATCGGCATCGACATCGGCACGACCGGCGTGAAAGTGGCCATGTTCGGAACGGACGGACACCTTGTCGCCTCAACCTACCACACCCATGATACCACCTATCCCGAAGCGGACCATGTGGAGCAACGCCCGCAGGATTGGATCGACGGCACGGTTGCCGGATTGCGCGATGTGCTGGCGGAAAGCGCGGTCGACCCCGGTCGCATCGCGGGCCTGTCTTTTTCCGGCCAGATGATGGGGCAAGTCCCGCTTTCGGCGGATGGCGAGCTATTGGCCGACAGCATCCCGATCTGGGCCGACCAACGGGCCAAAGCCCAGGCGGAACGGTTCCTGCGCGATTTCGGCGGGCACGAGGCCTATTACGACATCACCTTCCAGGGGCACCCGGTTCACATGACCTCGGCCTTCCGCATGATGTGGTTCGCCGAACATCAGCCGGAGCTCTTCGCCAGGGCCGCAAAATGGCTGCATGCGAAGGAATATGTTCTCTATCGCCTGACGGGGGCCGTGGCGACGGACCCGACGGACCAATGCCTCGGCGGAGCCTTCGACCTGCGCGCCGGACAGCACAGCACCGCAATTCTCGATTGCGCGGGTCTGTCGGCCGACCTCTTTCCCGATATGATCGAAAGCACGGAGATTGCCGGGGCAATCACGCCAGACATTGCCAAAATGACCGGGTTGAAGGAAGGCACGCCAGTCGCAGTCGGGGCCGGCGATGGTCCCTGCGCCGCCGCCGGATCAGCCGCGCTGACCGAAGGTAACGCTTACTTCTACCTGGGCTCGGCGCTTTGGGGCGGCACCATCGAAACCGAACCCTTCGGCGACTTCGCCTCGCGCATGATCTGCTACCGCCATTTGGTTCCGGGTTTGTATCACAGCCAGTATGTCAGCTTCACTGGCGCTATCGGCCAGCAATGGATCGTCGAGAACACCTATAGTGAGCTGGACGGTTCCGAAGCCTTCGAAAAGGCGTTGGAAGAGGCATCAATGCTCGACGAAAACGACATCCTCCCGGTCTTCCTTCCTTTCCTGAGGCCCGGTGGTGCTCCACACCAGCATGGAAATGCCTCGGGTATCTTTCACGGGTTGCATGTCGAACACCGCCGCGCTCATCTCTACAAGGCCGTTGTCTTGGGCATCGCTCATTCGTTGCAGGTGCTATACGAGGATGTCACCCGTGTAACCGGCCGCAATATTGACGCTCTCACCATTGTCGGCGGCGGGGCCCGCAACCCGATGATGATGCAAGCCATTTCCAGCGGCCTGGGTATTCCCATCCGGCTCCTCGCCAATCAGGAATCGAACTGCCTGGCCGCCGCCCTTTGCGCCGGGCTTGGCGTTGGTATCTGGCCCGACGCGTTGAGCGCTAAGGATAGCGGCATTTTCCATAGCCAGAGCGGCTTCGAACCCGATCCGGCAGCGCGCGAGCAACTGGTCGCCGCACAAGCGAAATTCAATGCGTCCATGCAGATCGCCCAGCAACTTTGGAGCCTGAAATGACCATTGCTGCCAGCGCGTTTCCAAAGGCCTCCCACCATAAGGGTCGCGTCTATGTCGTCACCGGCGCCGCCTCGGGTATCGGGCGACGCACAGCCGAGTTGCTCACCGCTGAAGGTGCGCAACTTGTACTAGCCGACATATCCGACGACCTGCACGGCGTTGCCGAAGCCTTGTCCGCAGCTGCGGTCGTCGGCGACCTCTCCGATGCCGAAACCTGTGAGAATTGCCTGAAAAAAGGTCGTGAAGCCTACGGACGGATCGATGGCGCCGTCATCGCCGCAGGCGTGGTCAATTCAAAATCCATCGCCGAGACGACAGAACCGGATTTCCGGCGCGTGATGGACATCAACCTGATGGCCCCTTTTCTTCTGACCAAGGCCCTGATCCCGCATTTTCGCCAATCTGACCGCGATGCATCCTTTGTCTTTGTGGGCTCGAAAGACGCATTTGACGTTGTTCGCGGGCTTGTTGCCTATTCGGTTTCAAAAGCGGCTCTCCTGCAATTGTCGAAAACTGTCGCTGTCGAAGAAGGTCCATATGGTATTCGCTCGAACATCATACACCCGGATGTCGTCATTGAGGGGTCAAGCCTTTGGAGCGAGACATTGCGCCAGAACCGCGCAGCAAAACACGGCGTCGACGCGAATGCCCTGGCGGACCACTACAAGGCCCGAAATGCGCTCGGGGTCGCGCTCACCACAGATGACATGGCCTATGCAGCTTCGTTTCTCCTGTGCGCGCGGGCCAGCGCGATCTCAGGTACGGTCTTGACCGTCGATGGAGGATATGCCCCGGCATTTCCCAGGTAATGCATTCAGATATCCTGGGGCGTTTTGCAGGTTTCTTTGAACCGCGTGTATCCGCATGGAACTATTGAAGCATTTTTCGCTTCTATGACTCCGTTTGAGCGAAAAATGCTCTAGTGAATATTACGGACCAAAGCCCCAGACCGTGGAGTTGCTGGCGCCGCCGAGCGTGCCTCCGGCAAACCAGAGCGCGCCTAAAAAACTGGCCGATGACATATTCAGTGCGCTTTCGGGCCAACCCGGACCCAGTCCCAGCTGCCAGTTTCCCTGCGGGGTGAAGATGTTGTTGTCCGGAAGAGACTGGCCTTGCGCATTTATCCCGCCAATAACGTAGAGATTTTCCCCAACCATCCCAACATTTGGAACTGATCGCGGTTGCCAATTGATGTTGCCGCCAAACCCCTTCCAGTTTACTCCGTCGGTAGTCTGCCATCCATCTGCCAGTGGTCCGCCATCAGATTGACCAGCTATTATACAGATGGCTCCGCCATATGTGGCAACGCCCATGCCTGTACGTGCAGGCCAGGTGGCCGAGGAAGTGACCTGGGCCCAATTCACGCCATCCGGGCTGCTCCATACGTCGTTTAGGAGTTTCCCCGAACCGTCCATACCGCCGAAAATCCAGAGTTTGCCTGCAAAACTGGCACAGCCCAATCCCGATCTGGGGCCCCAATGACCGGAAGCCTCCGATTGTTTCCAGCTCACTCCGTCTTTGGAACTCCAGATTTCGTTGACCGGTCCGGCATCCGTCTCGCCGCCAAACAACCAAAGCCTCGAGCCGTGGACACAACCGGCAGCATCTCCACGCGGGCAATAGGCAGCCTTGTTGGTTGCATAGGACCAATTGAAACCGTCTGGGGATTTGAATACAGCGCTGTGTAAATCGCCCTTGCCTCCGGCATAAAACCACAGGTTATCTTTGAAATCAGGTACGAGCACAGGCCTGCCCAGTGTGTGCCACAATCCGCTTACCTGCTTGCTGTCCCAGCTGCTGGGGATCGGAATTACATTGACTGAACTTGTCGCCGGCCCGCCCGGGCCTTGTGCCGTCATGACATAACTGACTGCGGATGCTGGATGAATTATCGTACCTGTCGAGAATGGTTCGACTTGTGATTTTCCGTTGATCGGAGGCTCGACAGAAACCGAGCTTGCCGCCACCGTTTCCCATGACAGGCTGATCGGCTCGCCATAGTGTGACCCAACCGACGGATCAGCGCACAATTGCTTCACAAATTGCACCGGGCTGACTTTAGATATAGGAAGCGCCTGACTACCGTCATCGAAACCGGGAATGAATGAAGACAGTAAATATAAATTGGTCGACGACGGTGCGAAATTTGTCACGATCCCCGAAATCTTGAATTCAACGATCGCGTTTGCGCCTGTACCCAGTATTTCATGGCTTTTTGGATATATGGCCCAGTAGGGAGGTGTACGTTGGGTGTGATCCTGAATGGTCCATTTCGTCCCATAGTCGCCCGCAAGTGAAACCGATATTTCCTTCATATCATTGATGGTCGTTAACGCACCGTAGCCCGGCGGGCCACTTGCTGTGACAAAGGAGAGGTAGAAAACCGGCGTGTTTGGCCAATGCATGTCGGACGGTACCAGTGGTGTCTGCGAATAATTGTCCAGGCGAAGCACTAGCGTGTTCGGCGGCAGGGTTTCATCACCCAAATCGATATAAACGGTGTCGCCGTTTACGAACGAGATATGCATGTAGTCAGCCAGCCGCTTATGGTTGTCGGGCGGTGATTCTAAAGACAGATTGAGCTGGGTTCCGTTGTTCGCGACCCCGGGAACGTTGTAGTTGTCAATGTTGAAAGAACCCGGGCCGGGCTGATTGTCAGCAGTGATGTTACGAAGTTCAAACTGAAAGCTGTCGCCCGGATTGACGGTAATGTCGTCAACGGGTGCGACAACCCATGATCCAAGATTTTTTGCCTGCCAGCCGTCAGGAAGTTTAACCGTCATAGCGGCATACTCGTCCGGGCTTAGTACTGATGAGACGGTGAAATAAAACGAGGTAGGGCTCTGTGGCGTGATTTTGCTTTCCGCTACCAGCATTCCGCCCTTGAACTTTGCCGGCCCGTCGCCACTATATGTTATTGTGAAGTTCAGCGGGTTCACCGCAGGATCGTTGGACACGAAAATGACAGGTTTATCCTGATCCGTTGGGTTGGCGATTTTAAATACTACGGACGCGCTAGGCATCGTGGCCTCCCCCTATTTTTGCATCCTTGTTTTCCGCGTGCTCAACGCCTGATGCTGAAGCATGAGCCAGCCCTCCTGCACGATCTGCTGCTGCAGAGAAGTCTCGGTAGATTGATCAATTGGCGAAAATGTCCAATCATGTGCCCCCGCAGTTTGGGTAACCCATTGCCAGTTGTAACCGCTTTCCTGGGGTACGGGCATTGCACCATCACCCGCATTGATGACCGGTGTCGTCAAAAATGTCACGGCGATCTCAGCGAGGTCATCAGCGATCAGGGACGGTGGAATTCTTAGTTCCTTCATCGGCACAATGCCCATCGTTGCATGGATCGCAGCGTTGGGATCCAGCAAAATGGAGATATATGTCCGCTCTTTTTGAGCGGTCGACAGGGTAATCTGGTCAAAAGACGGCCGGACAACGCCATGTTCGGGCTGCGGGCCGGCAGCTGGAGAATAAAACGTTTGATATGCGCCTTCTTCACCGTTGTCGATATAATAGCCCACAAGCCCGTCCGAGGTTTTTGACAATTCACCCAACCTGACCGGGTACTCAATATTCGCGGCGTTGCCGGTATCTCGATCAACAGGTTTACCGGAATCAATTGCAGCCTTGAAGGCAGCCTTGCTCTGATCCATCGCCGGGTACCCATACGCGGTGAGATTAAGGGCGGTTCGGGTAAGCGCTAGAGGACGCCCGATCAGTACAGACAGGCTGTCGGCTGCGGGGCTCCCGCCAGGAGAAACGAATGCCAGGCTTCGATCAATCGTCTTCAGAAAACTCTCAAGATAAGCTCTTGGATCAGCAGCACTTGCAAAGCCAAGTGCAAAATTCTTGAGATGTACATTCTGATCCGCAAACACGTGTTCGATTGGTTGGTTGTATGTTTCGTTGTTTCCAGGTGCGCCGCGCCAAAACGGACCAAGCAGGTTGAAAGAGCCAAGCGGGAATCCAGCCATTGAGTAAATCATCAGTGATTGATCAAGATGGTTAAACAGCACCCAGCCAAATACAGGACTTGTCACGGGGTGGCTGTTCATCTCGATTGCATCATCATTCGCAGACACCCAATTGAAATTCAGCTGCACGGGCTGGGTTGCCCGGACAGGAAGATTTACCAGAGGCCGGGTTTCCTTCGCAGGGACCATACTCTGGGCGCGGATCACTTCAGGGTTTTTGATTTCCAGGGTCTGCCCGAAAGTATCGATAACCCGAACGCGGGTCAGTTCGAATCCGCCAGACCGCAATGGTGAAAATGAGTTGCTAAGCAACGGCGAGCCGGTGTTGTTTTCACCAACAGCATTTCTCACCAACACGTTGGTAAAGTTGGAAAAAAACTGCCCCTGCAAAATTCCCAGCGGGTCTGACACTTCCATTTGAATAATTCGCGCCAGCATCAACAGGTGTTCATTGAAACCACTCAGTGCCTGGGCCTGCGCCGGTAGGTTCATGTGCTTGAGCAGATCGCGGAGATCGTCATCGATTGGGTCGTCCGGATAATTGTTTAGAAACGTGGCTACCTGCTCGCGGATGTCTACGACGGTGTTGTCATTCAATATGATGGTGCCGTCGTAGGTTCGTGCATTTGACGGATCGACAGGTACCGAGTCCTCAAAAACCAGATCAATTTCATTCTCATCAAGAGTGTAATTCCGGGTTACGTAATCTGCGGGATAATCGGGCAGGGTATTGGGGTAGTGCTCGATCTGCCATTGAATCATGAATGGGTTCCAAGGCGGCGCCCAGATTTGGAACGACAGCTTTGACGGAGCGAGGTCTGAAAACAACACCTTGTCAGAATGCTTCGACGCAAACAACGCTGCCTGGGCTGCCTTAATCTGCGAAACGAACTCGGCGAAATTCTTCCTGGCCGGATTGTCGGTCCCGCCCAGCTTCGCAATTGCTGCAGCCAAAACGGGCGCGCGGACGGGATCAAGAAATGATGCCTCACCAAAAAGCAGCGGCACGACCTCAATTTTCAATGCGCTGTTGGCGGGAAGCTGCGGCAGGTCCTTCTCATTGATCCTGAATTCACCCGCGGACATTTCAGAGATCAAATTGGTACCGAGCCTGCAAAGCACCCCATTGTCTTTGCCTTTCGTCAGACCAGTGTCGCCTGAAAAAAGATCGTTCGATTTCACCGAGTCTCCCATGAACAATACCACCGGGTCCGTTGGATTCCAAAAACGCGGGCCATCGGTGCTTGTCAGGGAGAATCCTTTTGGTAGCTTGTTTTCAAGACTGGCTTTTGACTGATTGACAGATGTTTGCTGTTGGCTCTGCTGGGAAAGCAGCCCATTCAGCGCCTGTACTTCATCTTCTATGAATGCCCTTGCATCATTGGGCGAAATAACAATGTTTTCTGGCGGCAGGACCGCGTACTCGATTTGCCCATAACGACACCAGTCGGAAAATATACGCGATCGCAGGGTGTCGATTTCAAGCGTCGTTTTGTCAAATGAGGCCTGCTTTGTGTTCAGATCATTGAGTGCATCGCCAATATCAACCGGCACATTGGCAAGGGAATTGGATTGCAGTTCCTTGTCTCCAGCAGGGTCTGTTTCGATTATCCAGACAGTGCCGTTTGATGTAGAGGAAAACCCGGCCTGATGAATCGCCTGATCAATGTCGTGGAGGCCATTTGGAAGTTGCAGGCGTTGAAGCAACCCCAGTTGAAGTGCATTGAGTGCCAACTCAATATTCTTTACATCGCGAAGCTCTTCTTGATGCGCCAGCAAGGCCGACAGCGCTTCTGGTGTTGTATTGCCGACGGCTACCTGCAGATCGGAAGGCGTCGCTGTTCTCTTGCTGATATAGTGCGTTTTGATATCCCAAGGAATTTTGGTCATCAAAGCGTTGTATGTCGAACGACCGGGCACATTTTTGGCTGAATCACCTTCGAAACGCCATTTGTATGCTGCTTCGATGGCGGCCAGCTTTTCCTCATAGGTGGCCTTGCTAGGATAAACAATTCTGGCCAGCGGATCCTGGTCAGCGTCGCTGTACCAGCCCGTCACCATGTAGGAAACCCGTGTGCTGTTGGGAGGAAACTTGCTAGGGTCCAAATCCTCCATCGTATCCCAAAACCCGAACACGTTGGGGCAGAGCTGGTAGGTCGCCGCATACGAGACGTCACCATATCCCACCGCCGTCAATGGCGCTCTTTGGGCAGCGCCGTCTTCAGCCCAGGTCTCAAAGTCAAACACCTGACCCAATGTCATCCAGGACTTGTTGGGCTGCTTTGTTGGTCGCGGTTTTATCGGAATTGCCAGACTGGTAGCATTCTGTTTCAAGTTTGGATCGGGATTTGTCGTTAGTCGATCACTCTCGAGTATCCATGCCTTGACGTCAGTAGCCGGGTTTTGAGGGTCTGCTGTATTGGTTGCTATACGGGCAATCAACCAGCGGTTTGGGGCAGACGGAAAAGCAATCGCCGCGTTTTCTCCCTGCGCGCCGTGGGCGATTGCCTCGGGCAAAATCCAGTGAAGATGAATGCCGACGTCCAGCGGATCAGATGCATCCTGAAATGTTGCGGGCAAGGATTGCGTGCTGAGATAGGGGCCCTTGTTCTTTGCAATGTTGTCTTCGGCATAAGGCAGCAACGTGAAATCCGGAGAGAGGCGCGCAAAGTCTTTTGTTCCGTATGGATTTTTAGAGGAACCGTTCACATCTGTTTGCCCGACGCACAGGGCAATCATCTTCATTGGAACAACAAGCGTATCTGAGAGCGGAATCATGTTTTATCCCCATCGGATGATGGATGGTTTAGAAACGTCACCTCCTGCGTTCCCTCCACCAGCTGCAAAGCAAATTCCGCTGAGGTAAAGGGCAGTTTGTCACCGTTTTCGCTGTTGTCTGCGTTTCGTTCATAAAGCGACCGTGACAGATCATTCGCCAGCTCGTTCATCTTGATTGTGCGATGGACCGCGTCGCGGTATTTTGGCGCAACATTCGCGCCTTTGATCTGGTCGCCCGGAACCGTGCCTGCGGGCGCGTCTTTTGGGACCGTAACATATCGGAGTGGCTTTCCACCCTTAATGTCGATACCAAAATGAAGCCCTACAGCGGGTTCTCTAATAATGACGTGATCAATCTGCCCTTCCACCAGAAAAAGAAGAATGGATTCCGTGATACGGTCCATACGGATGACGTTACCAAGAATTTCATTGCCTGCGTCGTAGGCCACGACCTCCAATCGGGGCCAGCCCGCAACCACTTGCGAACGCATTATGAAACCGCTGGCGGCGTCTGGCGCCGCCGCTGTCTCGCGCAGACGGTGCACAGTTGCCGCATGAATTGCTTTTTCTGAGGAGGTCGCCTGCCCGATACTGCAAGCGCCTTCCATGAGCGCAAACAGCCAGTTGAAATCGACATTGAAAAAGCGGATTGACTCTTCTGGTAACAAGTGCGGGTTGGGCACTAGATAATTAAATGGCACTCCGTGAAGTTCTTTCAGCCGATCCAGCCAGCTCGAAATTGAACTGGTCAGAGAATTGTTCAACGTCACAGATTGCAAAAACGTAGCGTCCGCTATCCGAGTTTCGAGCAACTGCTGTTGCTGCCCGCGTTCGACCAATCGGCTCATCTATTCCTCCCCGCTTGTTGCCTGGCCCTGAGTGAGCATCGCCCGCATCGGCCCACGTAGCAGGTCGACGACCATCCGGTGCATTTTTGTCGGAGTTGCGCTTTTCATCACCTCCGGATCCGTTGCCAATGCGGCGGCGAGCTTCTCGCTTAAGACTTCTCGCTCAAGGGCCTCTACAACCGCGATAGTGTTTGACCGTTTCCAACGCGCCAGAGATTGCGAAAAATCTTTGTCTTGCAGCGCCAGCATGCGTCCGATTTGCCACGCGGCGGCATATGACACATCCATCATCCCGGTTTCGGGATCATAACGTACAGCCTCATCTGCAGTGAGGATTGGCGGCGCATGGCTTTTTCCTCCCGGGTCGGGAACAAATATTGTCGGAGGCACGATGAAAGGTGTGAGCGGTCCGCGATACCAAGATACGGTGTTGCTGCCCTGCCGCGTGTGATGGTTCAGCGGAACGAACCCCATATCCAGCGCATTGGCAACATATTTGGCGGCTTCAGATGTCTTATCCGCATCGTTGTTGACCGTCAGCACACGCAGCCCATCGCTTTTGTCGAGATTGAGCAGGATGCCTGAAAAAGTCATCTGCGGGTCTACAGAGCGGTAGCTCCAGCTGCTGAGAGACACCAACCGGACCTCCTGTGCCGCTTGCCCGTTGGGCAACGTGATTTTTGCGGGAGTGTAATCTTCGCCGGTGGGCAGAAATGCATTCATGTTTTCCAACGAAACCAGATGCACCGTACATTCGGTGTTTGGATCAGGAAGACGATTGCTAACAACAACGGAGCTTTTTATTTCGCTTTCGCCATCCGCTAACTCCATCAATTGGGGACTATCAGGCGTGACGGTCCGGGCGTGTGATATCCACGGCATGTCCACCTGCCCGGGCACAATCTGATTGAAAAGTGATACCGGCACGTCAATGACGTTACAGGCATCCCAAAGAACCTCGCCCGGTTCGAGGCTCAGATCCGGATAGGAAACAGCCGTCTGTGGCAACGTGCTCGGTTCGTTTGCACCACCTTGCTTGCGTGGAAAAGGGTTTCGCTGCAAATCACCCACCATGGCAGTTTGCACGACCGGAACAGGTTCGCTCTCATCGAATACCAGCAGCCCCAGCCAGGTCGGCTTGCCGACGCCCCCTACTGTGCGTTCCCAGGGAAGCGTACGGCGGCTGAACACGATATGGGGCAGAACATTGGAATACTCACCCTGGCTGTCGGGCGGCGGGAACTGGCTTTCGATCTCGGTCCTGTCCAGTGAAAAGCGCTCACCACGCACTTGCAGTCGTCGGGTATTTGTGAACGTCTCGTCAAACTTGCGATCCACCGGCGCAGAACTGTCATTGTTCTTAACCGTTTGCGAGACCGTCACTTCATAAAGCCCGTCCATCAGCGCAGGCCGATAGCTTTGGACGAATACAATTTTGCCCTTGGTTGGTTCGATATCAGCGGTAATTTCCGTCATGCTGCCACTCCGCTGCCTTTCTGTTTTTCTTCCCCGAGGTAACTCAGTACGGGAGCACTCAGCAGTGTGCTGTCGGCAGAGTCAGCAAGCGCGGTGACATTGACGTCATTGTCTAGTTTCAAGGCCAGACCGGGCGCCATCAGGGCGGTCAGCAAATCAGCCCGTTCGCCCGAAGCAGCTGTCAGCGTCTCCTGAAAAGTTGCCATCGCTTTGGACTGATCAAAATTATCGTTCGTGGGAACGGTTGGCGTACGCCAGACAAAGGTCACCTTGCCTTCGTTTTCCTGTTGCAGTTTGGCGATATTGATCGGCAGCGGCGTGTGGTCGGGCGGTGATACCCTGGCGGATATTGTGTAACCTACCGCGAGATCATCAATCTTGGTCGGTGTATTGTTAATCTGCGAAATTGAAGGATTGGCTACAAGCGCACCGCCCCAGGTGGCGTTGGGCAGGTTCGACGTGTTTGGCGCAATGCTGGCAGCCGCATTGAGATCAAAATCTGAAACCGGTTTACCGTCCACAATTTGGTTGAAAATTATCACATGGGACGAGTCGAAATCGCTTACAGCAACGTCAACCGGCGCCACACCGAAATCAGTCTTGCCGACCGGTAGATCATTGGCGACATTGATCTTAGTTATGAGTCTAGCTGTCTTGGACGGCAGCGCTGTCATTGTGACCAGTTCAAACGTCTCTGCATTTACGATCCAGTCGGGGTCGTCAGGATGCGGCTTGTTTGCTGAGAGGTCCTTGATCAGACCTTTGGAGACAGATGACAGAGCGTAGCTGTCACTTGTTACGGTTGCACCCATGGGCAACGATCGACTGTGCGCCTGCTCGTCTTGAGGCAGGAAAGATTTTTTAAAGTCAGCCCAGGATATAGGCTCTGGCGCGGGGTTCGTCCGATTTCCAATCCGGACCGTGAAGCTGATCACAGTCAAATCGACATGAATGTTGCCTCCGAAAGACGGCCCCCACAGGTCAACATCCACTCCCAGATGGACGCTGATGGTTGTGGAAGTAAAAAACAGATCAAGCTTGTATGATACACCGATCGTCATGCCGATGCTGATTTGGTAATGGAACGGTTTCCATGAGAGCAGAAAATCTGCATGCGCGGTAAACCAGGCCCGTAGATTGCCCGATTGCCAAACCGCTTCCAGCGCGCCGCCCGCCATGAGCGCATTTGGGGTCAGTGCGAAATAAATGCCGCCTTTGATCGTGGTATTGCCATCAACCTTCCAGTTTAGTCCAAGACGCGGAACAGCCGGATAAAAAGCTGGCGCGTTGAAGGCAGGATTATACCCACCAAGCGTCACGACAAAGTCGCCGGATTGATAGCCGCTTGGGTTGCCCTGTGGATTGTTCTTGAACCACATATAGAAGGCGAAACCACCGGTGAGTTTACAGTTCTGCGAAAGGATAAAGGAGGCTGGCGTCAGTTTCGCTTCAACCTGCAGCACACCCTCCTGAACAGAATAGCTGACCCGTAGGGCCATTTCTACAAAACCCAGTGGCTCAGCGCCGGCTTTGGCATCTGGCGGGAGACTCGCACGGGTTAGTCCCAGCATAGCGAATTTGAAATCCGTCCCAAACGCCACAGTGACAAGGGCAAATGAGTTGAGAATCTTAAAGGACGAAAATTTGATTCCGGCTGCGACCCAATACTCACCGACTTTTGGCGGTATCTGTGTAGCAAGTGCCTCAATGACTTTTTGGACCTGTGAACCAATATTCCCGTTCGGATTTGCGCCCGGCGGATTCTGCCCCGTTGCCCACGATACCAGTGGGAATTGCGAAACCCCGTCAATGTCTGGAATCATGAGATCTCGATTGAACCCAAGCCCTCCGGCTATCCCGTCCAGAAAGAAAAACGGATATCCAAACAGCGGCCGATTGATGGACGCGTACATGAAAAAGGATGGATCAGAACCAAGCTGCGCATACCCGCCCAAAGCTCCGATTGACATAGACGGTACAGTCACCTGCAATGCACCGTTGAAATTTAACGGATCAATGGACCCGTAGAGACCGCCGGATATGTCAAGGCTGCCCTCATCAACGGTAATCGTGATACCGGACAAGGTGACGGCTGGGTTGAATTCACTCAACTTTGAACCGATACCAAGGCCAAGCAGACCGATGGTTAAAATTTCCGCAGTCAGTGCTATGTCACCGGTAACGAACAGATGATTGTTCTGGTAAGTCAGGCCAAGCTTTTGGATATTGACCGGCCCGAACGTCTTCTGGATGTTGATGGAAACGCCGGCGGGTGGACTGGATGCACCTTGCCGGACTAAATCGTTGTGGGCCGCCGCCGGAGCAGTAGAAACACTTTGTAACTGTTTCTTGCCACCTGTTGGGATCTGCAAAGAGACATCTCTGGAATTTTTGCCGAGTTTTAGCGTAGATGCGACCAACACCCCTTCTTTCAGGCCGTCGGACGGTAACGGACCAACTCCAGATGGCAGGAGCGCATTGATCGCAGTTGCTTGCGTTTCGGTAGTATCCAGGTTGGAATAGGTCGCCTGAAGGCCATCAAAGGAAACCGCAAGTTCGGGTGGGAATTTGTCGCCAATAAGGGGGATATCCGTCAAACCGATTTTTGAGCCCAGTTCGACCCCGAAAAGAAAATGATTGACCGCTTTCCCTCCTGTTTTGGGAACGGCCTTCATGTAGGCAAATTTTACGACCTTCAAATTGATAGCGATATCGGCTGGTATGTCGGCAGCCAAAACCGAAGACACCGGTTCTACCAGCTCGCGTAACGTGATGTTGCCGGATGTGTCTTGGTGAACGTAGTCCGCAACAAAAATCATCTGCCCGGTATCTTTGGTGTCGAACCGTATATCGAATTCTTGGCTGGCAAAGACGACTGAACCGCCGAAAGTGGCGTGGTAACCCTTGCTTCCAGTCACTGCATGGTCTGGAAGGCCGGCCACAGCAGGCGAGCTCGGATGTGTCACATCGATCGCAAACGTCACGTCGACGGGTGTCTCATACACCACGAACTCACCTACACATTTGAAATGGAAATCACCGGTTGACGTATTGTAACTTGTTTCGATCGACTGGAGATCAAGCGTTCGAATGGGTTTCGGAATTCGATTTTCCTCAAATCCAAATTCGCTGGCCAGATACGCGATAATCTTACCGATGTGGATATTGGTTGCGTTTCCCGCCAATGTCAGACCACTGCCACCTCCATCGTATATTGCGCTCAAAAACAGAGTGGTATCTACCGCTATGGCCAACGTGGCTTTGAACTCGCCATGAACAGTTTTCTTGTTCGCGTTATTGCCGTCCGGCGTCACATCAATTTTTGCGGTGAGGTCCGTGATCTTCAACGCACTGCCTGCGTCGACTTGAGTGATAATTTCGAACGCGTAGTGTTTTTGAGTAAGATCGGCCGTCATGGATAGAGTGGTGATCTCTATATCCGGAAACTTGCTAGGTAACGTCACATGAAAGTGGGAAAAAATATCCGAAATGCTGGCTGATTTACCTTTCTGCAGGCGTCCCCAAATGACAAAGTCTTCCGGTGCAAAATGCGCACCGATGTCAACTGGCGCGCCAGCCAGCTCGAAGGCAGCTTCCAACTCAACGAAATCTTGTGATGAGTCACCAAAATCCAGATGAAATGACAAACCCACGCCATTGGCCGGCACCTCAATGATATTCAAGACCGACCAAGGCTTGGTGTAAGCCACCCGCATGTTCAGATAGGTGACAGCGCCCTGCATTTGGCTATAGCCGATTTCCAGATCCGTCAGACCAATCTTTGCGACCACGTCCAATGGGCTTGGTAAATATTCTGAGATATTGAACCCACCCACCAGCGAAGAAAATGCGTCGGGAGAGATCGGCTGCGATGAGAATGAGCCCGTTATCACCCAATCCAGCTGCGGATAGGTTGGTACCGCAACCGAAATTGGCAGATTCAAGGGATTGGCAGAGCCCAGAACAATATCCGATGCCATGGTGGCGCGGTAAATATCGACCTCGGTGGACGGTGCGAAGGTCAAAGACATATCCTTGAGTATAATGTCTTTGACCAACCCCCATTCAGTACCCTTGTGCACGCCGGTTTCGATTGCCAGGTAAAACGGCCCAGCGGTGTTTTCATCTTTCGGGGTGAACGTAAAAGTTGTCTCCAGCGTTTCGAGCCCGAAAAGGTCCGTAGTACCCACTACTTTTATCGACGGCGGTGAGGTTTGTATCTGATGGGAAGCAGCCGTCAGAACCGGCGTAAGTGACAGGGATTTCAGCCGATCGGTCATAATCGGCGAAACCGCAGATTGACCTATTGCCAACTTGTCGCCCTTATTCAGCCCGGATACCAGTGCTGACAAGTCGTCAAATTTGTTGGTTACCGGCATCGCTCCCCCTAAACCAGTGTTTTCGGGAAAGCGTGAAACGGACAGTGGGCATGTCCGCCATTGGGCGGTATCACATTGTCTGCCATCATTATATTACCGCGAACCAGGTTTCCCGAATTCGGACTGGTTTCCGCCGTTGCCGCTACGC
The DNA here is from genome assembly GCA_963669455.1 of Rhizobiaceae bacterium. Classification (GTDB taxonomy): domain Bacteria; phylum Pseudomonadota; class Alphaproteobacteria; order Rhizobiales; family Rhizobiaceae; genus JAWKWH01. Next base: position 988,169 of record OY770026.1, on the reverse strand, counting down.
GATTGGGGATGCCCCATCCGCGCGCCAGATAAGCCGCTACAGCAGGAGCACGTGGATGCCCGTAACAATGGGTGGGCGGAGGTGGTATAAGATTGATGCCATAGGAATAGGCGAGTCGGCCCATATTGGCAGTTTCCGGTGCCGGCATAATCGGATTTGGTGCCGGCGGCGGCGGCGGGGCAAAATATCGATCCGATCCGTGATGGCTTGCCACCATCCAGCGAACATTTGCCGCCGCCGCAGCTCCCGGGATAGATTGAAAAACGGCGTCACCAGGCATCAGTAGGCTTAGCTGGATATCATTACCGTGATGATCCTGCTTTGTAATGTTTGCGACCACCGCAATGCCGGTATTGTTCATGTCCGGCGGGACCCCTCCCACATTGACACATTGGATGATGTTCACATATCCCGCAGGCAGATTGGCCATTCCAGCAGGAAAAATACTCACGGAACCGTTTGCCCGCCCATTGATATCGTTGATCAGGTTTAAAATGGCTGGTCCTGCGTTCTGATTGGGAAAGATCCAGTTTCTGTCCTGTAGCGCCTGACGATTTGCCGAGCGCCGAAGCATATCGTAGTGGTCCCAGTGAAAATGGGTGATGATTCCCGGAGGATTGTTCATCAAACACGGCCCGGGATTGATAACCTCCACGTTTCCTATGCCGTTTGCCGGTGGAAGGCTGGCGTAGTTGAAAAACATGGGCAATCCCACATCCACATAGATTTGGGGCTGGCCATTTTCATCATAGATCAGATTACACGATGCCTGACCCACATCCATCACACCGACCTCGCGCGAATGGACGGCATCAAGCATGGCAAGCACTTTGCTAAAGCTGAATCTGGCAATCGGCCTGTACCAGTTTAGCAACATCCTTCGAAGAGTTCTGGTGCACGACCTTCCTTTGGCTTTCCTGATTTTGGCCAATGGCGAGCCATAGGCCTTTAGCTGAGCACCTTTGAGCCCCGACCCGAAGGAGATCATATACCATTCGCCTTCAACCAGTTCGCCTGGCTCAACCTTAAACGCGTTTGCGATATCTTCGAGAGGCGCTTCATCGAAAATAAAATCGGTTGACGGGCTGGGTGGCGGCAGCCGGCCGGATTTCTCCGGCTGACTGACCAGAACGCTTTCGACCCACTCTTTGGGAATGATCTCAAATTGCGCGGAGAACGTTATGGGTCCTCCGTCCTTGTATTGCGCTTCTTCCAGCTCAACCAGAAACGCGACATATTGGTTGCTGGGCGACTCTTCCTTGTTAAATTGCTCGCCCTGCTGACCGAGGGTATTGAAAGCATCCAACAATGGCCCCGGTAAAGAAGATGACATCAGTACAATCCGCTCAATGGTTCAGCGTACGACCGGAGCGGCCACAATCGATGCGGTCGCTCCAACCTCATCTCTTAAATCTTGGTCGGCAGTCTCGTAATATCACTGCCGCACGGAATGAGATGATTGACCGGCATATCGTCAACCGACGTCAACTCGCCATCTGCACCGACGTGAATGTGATTAGGATGAACTTCTCTCGCGTCGCGCGTGTAGTCAGCAAAAAGATCGCTGTCCTCGGTGCCGTCTTTGACAATCGCCGCACTCATTGCGACCTTGAATTTGTCTCCGAGAGGCGGTTTACCATTGGAGTTGTAAGAGTAGGTAATGGGTGATGTCCAACCCGCTGGCACGTCATAGTCTTTGTAAAAGCCGATCGGCGATTGCTTAACGGTCTGCGGTGTCAAATTGATATATTTACCATCGGGCAATGGCGTTCCACATGAAAATGAGACTGTGGAACCGTCCGGGCATTCATTCGTATAAATCGAGAACCGAACCCTGGCGGGCGTGGTGGATGCAGGGTATGTGGTCGTTTTCGTAAAAGTTGGCTGGCCTGTGCTGGTAAACTGGACATTGTGCCAACCGGTTCCACCATTCTTGCCAATCCAGGTTGCCAGTTCTTGCAGTTTGGTCACCGCATTCGGTGGCTTTTGTGAGGCGAAGGGATATTCCTTGGTTGAGAGAAACCCGACAAGACATGTATGTTCAGAGTGATCCGGCTTGATCCAGACGAACGGGTCTGTCATTACCCCAATTGCGTTGGGCGCAAGGGTTGCAATTTTACTGACAGCTTCACCTCTTGCGGTCTCGATGGCGTTGTCTTCCCATTGAGACGGGTAGAGAAACAAGCTTGACGGCGCCCAGAATACCCGGGCCTCACAGTCCTGGGCCGCTGCTCCTAGATTTTTTCCACGGAGATAAATGTAATTCGCCGCGTTAATTACAACAGGCTGTGCCGGACCAGTCTTATAACTCGCCGCAGAACCAAATACCGATTGTGGGTTCTCAACAGGCTGGTCACCTGCTGCAATTATGTCCGGGCTGGCCGTCCAGCCACCTGTGCGGGGCAAAATACCTTGATCCTCTAAATTCTGGCGAAGTAGCACTCCATTGTATTGGGTCATAAATACACCTTTTTGTTAGAAATCACGCTCCGAATTGAAGCCAGAAAAACTATCCTCGGCATCAACAATTGTTATTTATACATTAACATATGTCAATTGAATTTGAAAAACTATCAAATTTATTATTATTTTCGTTCGATTAATAATCAAAATTATTCAGTAGCTATATGATTTTATATGAATATAATGATATTTAATTTGAGATGGCCCCGAATATTTGGACAATTTTTTGGCTCTTCTTAGCGTCTGACCGAAAATTAAGTTGAGTGATTTCAGAAGTTTGTTGTTCCTTGAATTTGTTGACGATTTTCGGAGACCTACAATGCTCTGTAAAAGAGCCGTCCCGATCGCCTTGTGGCGCCGCCGCTGTCGGCTGCGCTTGACCAGGCCTTACGATCCAGAACCGCATGCACCGTGCTTTTGGCGCGAATGCGCACATTCCCAGCAAGCCGACGCACCGCAAGCTCTCTGATCTTCCTAGCCCCCCAGTGCGGCTTCTCACGCTTGAACTTGACGATCACCCGCTCAACAGGCCCGGGCAATTGATTGGCATAACGCACCGGCCTGTCCGATCGGTCGCACAACGCTTCAACGTGCTGGTCCTTGTAGCGATTGTAGATCTTGCAGCCGGTCTTGCGCGAAATCCCGAACGAACAGCAGACCTCACTCATGCTTTCCCCATCCAGAAGACGGGCAACAAATCGAAGGCGTTCTTACATTGCCGAACTTTCCCTCCACGGCATCAACACCTCCCTCAAAGCGAAAAGTGTCACCCATGTCTCCGGTACAAAATGTCACCTATCTCTCGGGTCAATCACTGCAGAGACCATCACTTCCCGCTTTATCAATGAACACACGCCTGCGAGCCGCCGGTGTTTTTGCAAACCCTCAGTTTGCTCTCACCAATATCCACTCAACTTCGACCTGTCGCAATCTGATGCCATCGTAGTGTTGAATAAGTGCAACATGGAAAATCCAGCAATTGTTATGACAATTGCTCGTACCGCTCGATGAACTTCCCGGGGAATGCTATCCGGCATAGGGCTTCAGCGAAGAAGTAGTCTCCAAACATCACTGCCGCGTCGGGTCCGATTTTGTGCGGCTCCGAATAACAACCATGCTTCAGTATGCCTCGATGTGACGCATCTGTTGCGAGGTAGTTCTCACAAAGCCCTTCGATCAACCATTCGGCCTTTTCCTGCCATACTGCAGCTATGGTCGGGTCAGGATGAAGAGCCGCGACATCCAGCAGGCCGGCGGCCATAATGGCGCTGGCAGCAGAATCTTCGGGCACATTGTCACCTGCCGCATCAAAGTCATATGGCGGGACAACCTTGCCTCCGAGCGCCTCAAACCATTTATCCGAAATTGCAATCGCCTGATCGAGATATGACGCATTTCCGGAGTTCGCGGCTGTTACGGCCAGCCCCATGACCGCCCAACCCGTCCCCCTGGACCAGTAGCTTTCATCGTGGGCGCCCTGAAACGTATATCCGCGTCTTCGCTCGCCTGTCGTCGTATCATATTCAACGGCATGAAATTGAGTGTTGTCAGCTCGATTGAACGAAAGCATCGTCATCTTTGCATGCTCTTCTGCTGCGAGGCGAAAGCTCGCGTCATCTGCTTGCTTGGCCGCCCAATAGAGCAAGGGAATATTGGCCATCGTATCGATGGCAGACGCCGCACGACCGCGCGGATCCGTCATTGGGCCCCAGGACGACACATAGGACCCTCGTTCGGTGACAACGAGCCTTGAACGCAGCTTGTCAGCTGCCCGCAGGGCTGTTTCGCGGTGACGGGCATCGCCCGTGATCCGGTAAAAGGGCATGGCAGAACTGAGAAAGATGAACCCGATATCATGGGTATTGCCATCGCTGGCGCGCTCTTCAACCAGGACCATACGATCACTGGCTAATTTCAGGTACGTTTCATTACCGGTATGCAAATAGCTTGTCAGAAGCAGGCCGACCCAAAAACCGCAAAACCAGTTTCCGTGGCTCCAATCCTCGCCGGTATAGCCTGCTGAAATACCGACCGACATGGTATCCCAGGTTCCATCTGGATGCGTAACATATGGAAAGGCGGCACCGATGGTGGTTTCGTCTTCCAGGGTTTTCTTAGCTATCAAATCAAGCGCCGATTTGATGTTGGGTGAGATGGTGTCGGGCATGTGCGTCTCTATACTTTGTTAATGGAGCGGGTTTTCGACTACATCGGCGATCTGAAAGTCGCTGAAACTGGCTTCAAATCCGCTTCTTTCCGGCGAACATGCCATCGGACCGACTTGAGCGCCCTCAATGGCTGGAAAGTCGGCAACACGCATCAACTGCCATCTATCTTCAACTTTGAAATGGGCAATGGCGCAGTTGTTTTTCAGTGCGAGTCGAACGGTCTGCGGGCCGGAGATCAGCGGACGCGCAATCACTGACCAATCGGAGTGGTCGCGCGTCACGACGATGCTGAAATTTGTCATGCCGTCGGAATGTTCAATGCCAAGCTTGATCCAGTTTTTGGAATCGATGCGCAGCATCATTCCGGCCTGATCGTAGAGCGTTTCGTACTTGCCAACGAAAGTCACCGTCGCGGTGAAATTTGCAGGCGCCGGCACATGCCAAAAATGACCGTTGTCGCGGATAAATCCGTAATGCGTGTGGCGCCAAAAATCGGTTTTATCTCCAGTCTCCAATGCCAGAACATTGTTTTCCAATGACCAAACTTCAGGAGGATTGAGCCATTGGCCCTCACAAATCAGCGACTGCATCGAGATCTCCGTCCGCCAGATCGCAGTCAATGGCACCACAGCTTGTCCGCATGACCAAACGTGGTGGGTAAGTGATATCGAGAGGGCTCCGATCAGTCCCATCGGATGACCAATTCAACAGAGCCTGTCCGACTAGCTCTCCTAGTTTTCTGGCAGGTGTCGCAATTGAAGACAGCGGGACGGGTTGTAGCTCTGCTTCGGGAATGTCGTCATATCCAATAACGGCGATATCCCGGCCGGGCTTCAGGCCGGCATTGGTAATGGCATCCATAATCCCGATGGCGACCAGATCATTGTAGCCAATCAGCGCCGTAGGTCGGCGAGGTTGGCTAAGAAGCCTCTCGGCAGCATCCTTTCCAAATTCGCGTGTCGAGCCGCCATTGACGACCAGCTCGGATTTTAACGCCAATCCGTGACTCATATGTGAGGAGGCAAACCCGGCATATCTTTCGCTATAGGCAAAGTTCTTTTGATGTCCGCCGACAAACCCAATTGACGAGTGTCCAAGCGAAATCAGATGTTCTGTGGCGATCTGCATTCCCACCATGGGATTGGCTCCCACATAGTCGAACGGCGTTTTACCTATCCGCCGAACAGCCATCAAAAGCGGCCTTCTGCGATTCTCAAATTCCCGAAGATCAGGCTGCTTTGTTCCGGTTGCCGGAACCAATACGACACCGCCAATCTCGGTATCCCAAAGGTCCCGCAGCAGTTGCCGTTGACGGTCAATTGAGTCATGAGACGATAGAAGCGTTGCATAATGTCCAGCCGTAACAAGCTCCGACTCCATTCCCTCGTAAAGAGTGTGAAAATAGGGGTTGGAGATGTCATCGACGATGATCGCAAACTGCAGGCCTTTGCTCGGACGGGCAGTCGAGGGTTTGCGTGCATAGCCGGTATCTTCGATCGCCTGGACTACGAGTTGTCGGGTCTCGGTCTTGAGGTTACCCTTTCCTTGAACCACCAAAGAAACCGTAGCTGGAGAGACCCCGGCCCGTTTTGCTACATCTTTGATTGTGATCTTTTTTGAGGAGGGCATAACAGGTCCTAGGCAATAGCATTTTGCGGGAAAAAGGTCCGCTCCGGAACCTTCTGGGTCAGTGGCGGCTCTTCCAAAATCATGGCCGACGCTTTCTCTCCAATCATGATAGCAGGAGCGTTCGTGTTACCGCTATTCAGATACGGCATTATGGAATTGTCGCAGACACGCAATCCTTCGAGGCCATGAACCTTCAATTCGGGATCAACAACTGCCATGTCATCGGTACCCATCTTGCATGTACCGACTGGATGATAGTCCACCGACGCAAACTCTCTCGCATATTCAAGAATTTGCTCCGGCGTCTTTGCGTCAGCCCCCGGGTAACGCTCACACTTGATATGCCGGGCAATTGCCGGTTGTGCCACGATCTCTCGAACATGTTTGACGGCCTGAACTGACATGTCCCGATCGTATTCCGCGTCATGGTAGTTCGGGTCTATGATTGGCATGTCGTTGGGATTTGATGACCTCAACGTAACGGTCCCGCGGCTCTTGGGTCGCATGTTGCAGGTATTAACCGTCAACCCGTGGCCGGGAACAAATGTTCGGGCTCCATTGACTACATAGGCCGGGAGAATGTGCGTCTGTAGGTCCGCCCGCCCGGTTCCGTGGACATCGATAAAACAACCTCCTTCAGCCACAGGTGACGTCGGCGCTCCGGTTCGATAGAGCGCATACTGAATGCCGTGTTTGATATTCTTTGGAAATTTGTGCTGACCATCATAGGAAATCGGTTCGTTCAGGTCACAGACAACATACGTATTGAGATGGTCCTGATAATTCTTCCCGACCCCATCCATGTGGTGCTGCATTTCTATGCCATGCGCTTTCAGTTCATCGGTCGGCCCGATACCCGAAAGCAGCATCAATTTGGCCGTACCAATGGAGCCAGAGGACAACAGAACTTCTCGCTCGCAACGAACGGTCTCCACTTTCCCGCCCTTGGTATATTCAACACCAACAGCGCGCCGGCCTTCAACAATAACCCTGCTACTTTGGGCATGTGTAATCACCGTGAGGTTGGGCCGCTTCATGGCGGGCTTCAGGTAGCAAACTGCGGCAGAAGCTCTGCGGCCATTGTGCTGAGTTACCTGGTAGAGACCTGTCCCCAGTTGATTGTCCCCGTTAAAATCCGGATTGAGCTTGTGCCCTGCCTGTTGAGCGGCACGAATATAGTCTTTGCAAATAATGTGGGGCGAGCGCTGGTTTGAGACATACAGCGGCCCGTCAGTCCCGTGATATTCGTCAGCAATCGTATTGTTGTTTTCTGCCCGGCGGAAATAAGCCAATACGTTTTCATACGACCAGCCCGTATTTCCGTCACCAGCCCAGCTATCATAGTCTTCCTTTTGTCCGCGAATATAGATCATGCCATTTATTGAGCTGGAGCCGCCAAGGGTTTTGCCCAAGGGAAACCAAAGTTCGCGATTGTTTAGATGTTTTTGAGGGGCCGTTGAGTAGCAATAATTAACGCTTGGTTTTTGCAGCAGTGCGAACCCGCCCGGCACATGGATCATCGGGTCTTTGTCCGGACCGCCAGCCTCCAAAAGCAACACCTTAATGTCAGATTTTGCCGACAGGCGATTTGCCAGCACGCAACCGGCTGACCCTGCTCCCACTATTATATAGTCATACACGGTAAGCGTCCTCCCTTGCAGCAGCAGACCCTGGATAGGGTGGCCAGTCAATTATAATGCACATTCACCCGCAATTCAAGAAATTTAGTAAAATTTTTAATTGAAGAAACTCGAAGTAAGGTTCAACCCACACACTCCAGCCTTCATTCGCCAGAAAATGGGAGATTTCAAGCGCCAGTTCGATTGTTTTAGTAAAATATTCAATAAAAATTTGACTTTCAAGATTAACGTAATATGGTGATCCTGTTTAGCCGAGCTACCGGTCTGTTGGGTTGCGATGGAACTGTCTTTACAGGTCTGGTCATGAGCCCGGGACAAGCAGCGAAATCTAAATCTTCAAAGGGAGGAATGTGATGATTAACAGACGCAACATGTTGTCGATAATGTCGGCGGTGGCGTTGAGTATTGGGGTTGGCGGGGTGGCTTTGGCTGATGGTCCACCTTGGACGATTGGTTTTAGCCAAGACACGATGGACCATCCGTGGCGCGCCTATATGGTGACTTCAGCTGAAGCGCAGGCAAAGAAATATCCAGACTTGATCAAGGAGTTCATTTACACAGACGCCGGCGGGTCCAATGAAAAGCAAATCGCCGATATTGAGGATCTTATTTCACGCGGCGTTGATTTGATCATGATGAGTCCTCGCGAGGCGCAAGCACTTGTGCCTGCCGTGAACGCGATCAAAAAAGCTGGCATTCCGCTCGTGGTGTTGGACCGCGAAGTTGTTGGTGAAGATTATAATGTGTTCATTGGCGGCAATAATCTTCAGATCGGTGAGGAACTCGGTAAATTCACCAAGGCCAACGCCGGCGACAGTTTTAAATATCTGGAACTCGAAGGTATCCCTGGCGCGACCCCAACGATCCAGCGTCACGAAGGTTTCACGTCCCAGATCGAAGGAAAGACTGAGCGTCTCGATGCACAGCCCGCCAACTATGATCTGGCGCCGGCCATTCCGATCGTGGAAGACTGGCTCACCAAATATAAGGGCAAGTTCGACGTAATCTATGCCCACAATGACCCCATGATCTTGGGTGCCATTAACGTGCTGAAGGAAGCCGGCTACAAGCCCGGAGATGTCTTCCTCGTCGGCGTCGATGGTCAGCGCGAAGCTTTTCAAGCCATTAAGGAAGGCTGGTTGCAGGCCACCGCGATCTACGCGACCGGCGGCTCGCTCGGCCTCGATATGGCTGTCCGCGTTTTGAAGGGTGAACCCGTTCCCAAGCGGATCATCACAGAGACACCTGTGATCACAAAAGACAACGTGGATGATTTCTACAACGCCGACTCACAATATGTTCGGTAATTCGCAACCTGTTGTTGGGCCTCCGGTATCCGGGGGCCTAACTCGCTCATTTTACCAAGGAACGGTCTAATGGTTGCTGGGCGCGCTCCCATGGTGCTTGCCGATAAGCCGTGCGAAAAGGTCTTGCTGCTCCGGCTCAATCGACCAGACAAGCGAAATGCCATTAGCAACGGGATGCTGCGTGAGTTGGCCGATCAGGTTCGCGCGGCAGAAAAAAACCAAGATGTCCGATGCATTGTTGTTTCGGGAGGCGAGGTGTTTTTCTCCGCCGGCGCGGATATCAAGGAAATGCGCGACACCGGTGTTGAGGCGATACAAAACCGCTCACGCAGAGAAGATTGGGCTGTCCTGGAAAGCACGCAGATTCCGATGATTGCGGCCGTCAATGGCATTTGTCTCGGTGGCGGTCATGAGCTTGCGATGCTTTGCGACATAGTTATTGCTTCGAATTCGGCTGTGTTTGGCCAGCCGGAGATTAAGCTTGGTCACATCCCTGGAGACGGAGCCACACAACGGCTTCGACGAATTGTAGGCAAGTATGTGGCCATGCAAATGATTTTGACCGGTGAAACGGTAGACGCGCAACAAGGTTTGACAATGGGCTTGGCTGCTGAAGTCGTATCAGCTGAAAATTGCGAAGAGCGTGCAATTGAGATCGCCTCTTCAATTGCGCGTCATTCTCTCAAGGCGCTTGGTTTTGCAAAAGACGCGGTTAAGGCATCAGACGAGCTATCTCTATCAGCTGGACTTGAGTGCGAGCGTCGCAACATAGCGTTGGCTTTTACGACCAAAGACCAGACAGAAGGAATGAACGCATTCTTTGAAAAGCGGCAAGCGGAATTCAAGGATGAATAAATTTTCAGAACGGGCACCTTCAACATTGAACGTGCGATATTGACAGGGACCATACCATGCAGCTTGAAGGCATTCGAATCGTCAGCTTCAATCACTTCCTGATGGGTCCCCTGGGAATACAGTTTCTTGCCGATCTCGGCGCGGAGGTGATCGCTATCGAGCCTCTAAAGGGGGCATTTCAACGGCACTGGGGCGGAAGCGATGCGAAGAAAGCCGGTGGCGAAACGACATTGGAGCTTGTGGCCAACCGCAACAAGAAGAGCGTGTGCCTTGATTTAAAGGATCCGGAAGCTCTCGAAATCGCTCACAAATTGGCAGCAGATGCTGATGTTGTGGCAGAGAATTTTCGGCCAGGTGTAATGGATAAGCTGGGGCTCGGCTACGAACGTTTGAAAGCGGACAATCCGGAAATGATATACGCTTCCGCCAGCGGGTTTGGCCCGGACGGCCCGTACGTCAATAGACCAGGGCAGGACATGATTGCACAATCTCTTTCCGGACTGGCCTGGATAACAGGCAAAGAGGGGGAAATCCCTCGCCTTGTTGGAACATCGGCTATCGATCACCATGGTGCGATGATTTTCGCCGCCGGAATTCTGGGCGCTCTGGTCAAGAAGGCCAGAACCGGCAAAGGCGGGCGCGTTGACGTTAATCTATTTTCTGCCGCTTTGAATTTGCAAGCGGAATCGCTGGTTTGTTACTTCAATGGCGAGAGACCAGATAGTGCGCAGCAACCCAGTCATGTTGGTAGCTGGTATCATGAGGCGCCTTATGGGATCTATGCGACCTCAGACAAATTTATCGGCCTCTCCCTAGGCAATCTCCCCCTTATGCTGGATGCGGTTGGCGCCGACGGTGAGTTCCATGCCGAACAAAACGAGGCCTTCGACCGCCGCGAAGAGATTTCGGCATTCTTTGCGGAAAAACTGCGTCAAAAATCCTTTGATGAGTGGGCTTCGATATTCGAAGAGCGCGACATCTGGTTTACGCAGGTCAACAACTATGAAGAGCTTGCCCAAGATCCGCAGATCGCACACAACGGCGACCTTGTGAAGGTCGAAGCGTGGACTGGAGAGAAGATAACCCTGTTAGCCAATCCTGTGCGCTACGACGGGAAAACTGCCCAGGTGCGCCTCGCGCCCCAGAAGCTAGGTGCGCAGACCGCAGAAATCTTGAGTGACCTGGGAATTTCTGCCGAAGAACAGGCAAGGCTGCTCGAAAAGGGCGCGATCGGACAGGGTTAGCAACACATGCTTTTGGAAGTCAGAGGCGTAGCCAAGTTCTATCCGGGCGTCAAAGCTCTCAAGGGCGTGAATTTCAACATTGACGCCGGCGAAGTTGTGGCAGTTGTCGGAGAAAATGGCGCCGGCAAATCGACATTAATGAAGGTAATTGCCGGTGCGATTCAACCCAATGAAGGAGAATTGCTGCTTGACAATGAGCCGATTAGTTTTTCTGGCCCGTTGGAGGCTCAATCGCATGGAATTTGTACGATTTATCAAGAATTGATGATCGTTCCCGAATTGTCGGTCGTGGAAAATGTTTTTCTGGGTCACTTGAAAGAACGACGCGGATTTCTGAATTGGCCAACTATGCGTAAGGAAGCGCAGGCCATTTTGGATCGTTTGGGCCTCACAGCTTCGCTCGACGCAAAAGCCGGTGAGCTTAGTGTTGCTGAACAGCAATTGATCGAGATTGCGAAATCATTGAGCCGCAAATCTCGCCTTTTGATCATGGACGAACCAACCGCATCTCTTTCAAAAGAGGAGGTTGCGAACCTCTTCGAGTTGGTACGTTCGCTGAAGGCTGATGGAATTGCCGTAGTTTTGATAACCCATCATCTGCACGAGATATTCGAGATTTGCGACCGGCTAATCGTGCTGAGAGATGGCGACTATGTCGGCGCTTCGAGCATCGAGAATATCGACGAAGCCGGGCTTGTCGAAATGATGCTCGGTCACAAGGTCGAAACCCAGGACGCCAGCCAGTACAGAGCCGCGATAGGTGATGAAGTCGTGCTGCAAGCAAAAGGCCTGACGCGATCGCCACACCTCGACAATATTGATCTGACTCTGCGCCGGGGAGAAGTTCTCGGTATCGCCGGGCTCATGGGCGCGGGACGAACCGAACTGGTTCGCGCCATATACGGCGCGGATCTCTTAGATGATGGAGAGATGTCGATTGATGGCAAGGTGACATATGTCACTTCGCCGCGCGTCGCCTTGGATCACGGACTGGGATTGGCTCCGGAGGATCGCAAAATCCAGGGCCTGGTCCTCTCGATGTCCATTGGCCAGAACGTGACACTGCCCTCGCTGGCAGGCCATGGCGGTGCCCTCGGTCTAAATCTAAGTAGAGAGAAGAAAATTGCTGAAGAGCTTTGTAACAAGCTGTTTGTGAAATATGCCGACATAAATCATGCAGTAGGTACGCTCAGTGGCGGCAATCAGCAAAAGGTGGTGCTGGCCAAATTGCTTGGAGCGGGAACCGACATATACTTGCTGGACGAGCCCACACGCGGCATAGACATAGGTGCAAAGGAAGCAATCTTTGACCTGATCTGGGATCTGACCGCCCAGGGCAATTCCGTGATCATCATTTCCTCCGTGATCGAGGAACTGATCCGCGTCTGTGATCGGATCCTATGTCTCCATCTTGGCCGTGTGACCCAAACCTATGAGCGCGGCGACTTCGATTTGAGCCGCATCATGTTGAATGCCATGGGCAAGACCTCCCAGGATGCAGAGGTTCCAGAATGATTTCTGCGGTCAAGTCCTTCGTCTCCCGCGGCAACTTTGTCATTCTTGTTGCGCTGATTATCGCCGCCGGATTGGTTTCCGAACATTTTTGGGCGGCTGAGAACCTTCTGAATGTCATTCGAGCCGCCTCACTGATCGGCATCATCGCCATAGGCATGAATGTAGTCATCATCGGTGGTGGTATCGATCTTTCTGTAGGATCGGTCGTTGCCCTGACAGGCGCGGTGGCAGCAACGTTCTGGGTCAGCGGCTCACCATTCATTTTGTTTCTTGCGGTACCGATTTTGGTTGCTCTGTCCGTCGGTTTCGCAAACGGCGCACTGGTGAGTTGGCTTGGACTGCAACCCTTTGTGGCCACGCTTGTCTTGATGACTGTCGCACGGGGAGCCGGCCTCGTTTATACGGGTGGCCAACCCGTTTACGCGGACTATCCTGATGTGTTCATGTTGATTTCGCGCGGTGACGTGTTTGGCATTCCCGTTCCATCAGTGCTGTTTCTGGCAGCCGCGCTGATCACATGGTACATCATGCGATGGCGGGTGTTTGGCCGCGAAGTCTATGCCGTCGGCGCCAACCAAACAGCGGCCCGATTATCTGGCATCAACGTCGCCAGTGTTAAATTCAAAACCTACCTCTATTGCGCCTTACTTGCCGGCATCTCGGGGCTGGTTCTGACAAGCCGGATGGAATCCGGTGAGCCGGGCCAAGCCGGAATTTTCTGGGAACTCGATGCAATTGCAGCGGTGGTGATCGGAGGCACGTCCATTCGCGGCGGCAGCGGTTCGATCTGGGGAGCCTTTGTCGGTGCACTGATCATTGGGATCGTTGCGAATTTGTTCAATCTCTTGGGCGTCGGGCCTGCATGGCAACAGGTGGCCAAAGGGGCCATCATCATTCTGGCAGTCATGTTGCAGGCGCTCAGCGACCGCGGACAAGAAGGAATCGACTGGCGAAATATGGTTCCACAGCCAGGGTCGATGGGTAGTTGGTGGAAACCGCTTGTTGCACTCGGCGTTCTCCTGGTCCTGTTGAACGGTGTGTTGTTCCAGACCACAAATTCACTATTCCAAATCGACCTCGCCAAAGCACCCTACACGCGCGCAAAAAATCTGGAACTGACGCGGGTCTATCATCGCGCCATACCGATTTATGAAGATGTGATTGAACGCTTTCCCGGCAGCGAATATGCGCTGCTCTCACGCATCGGTATTGCCAATTCTGCCCGAGGCAGCGGGGGCCTGCAGCGAGCCGAGGAAGCCTATGCGGAGCTGTTAGCCGAGGTTACAAGAGGAGCTTTGCCGCAAAATCTCTCGTTCGATATCCTCAAGAACTATGTGACTCTGTTGCAGCAGACCGGCAACAACGAAAAATTCCAACAAGTGTTTGCGCTACTAGAAGAAGGATTTCCAGATAGCGATGCGACCCGCGAAGGCAGGGTCTATCTGGAACAGATAAAAGCGGCGGAAGATACAGCAATTTCGGGCGAAATCCCTGAAAATGCACCGGTCATCATAACAGCTGATGGGGTGGATCTGCCGGAAACTGTGAAACTCGGTGAGCGATTTGATGTCATCATAAAGGTCGAACCTAATGCGGATCACGCATCCGACTTTTCCATCATGTCGCCATTGAGTTTTTGGCGCGGTTTCAAATTAGTCAAGGCGGCTCCCAACCCAAGGTCTGTATCCGAATTCTGGGGAAAGCGGGCATGGAGCTATGGCAAGATCGGTGAGCCGTTGGAGATCACGGTAACGCTGGAAGCAACAAAACCAGGGAAATTCGACTTCGATCTGGACGTGGAGCGCAGCTTCGATGTCCTTGAATATGGCATCATCAAACCGATCACCGTGGAGGAATAGTCATGACCGGATTTTTCAAGACCTATCCCTTCGTCGTCGTACTGGTCGTTATGGCTCTGGTATTTGGTTTCCTTTCTCCCACATTTCTTGAACCCGGCAACTTATCCAACATTCTCAAACAAGCGTCGCTTCTTGGCTTTGTGGCTCTGGGCACTTGCTTTGTGCTAATTGGTGGTGGGTTGGATTTGTCGGTGGGCTCGGTCGTTGCATTGTCTTCGGTGCTGATAGCGGGGCTGTCGGCGACCTTCCCTCCCATCGTCGGAATCCATGTCGCATTATTGGCGGGCATATTGGTCGGTGTTGCAAATGGCTACTTTGTAACCGCGTTTAATTTTCAACCGATCATCGTGACGATCTCTTCGATGGCGATTGTTCGAGGCATTGCGATGGCCTATTCGGACAGCCGCCCGATCTTCGGCACATTGCCGGAGGAATTGTTCCTGCTGGCCGATGGCGTCGTGTTTGGTTTACCTGTTCCCGCTTTGCTGTTCTTTCTGGCCTGCACGATCTCGGCCCTGTTCCTGCGGTACACAAATCTGGGCCGGCAGATCTATCAGGTAGGTGGCAATGAGGAGGCCGCGCGGCTCGCCGGAATCAACGTCGCGCGCGTGAAAATCGTCACCTACGCGATCAGCGGGTTCCTCTCGGCCATTGCCGGGCTGATGCTGGTCGCACGGATGCAGTCCGGTGAAGCGGTCAGGACTGGCGTCGGCTGGGAATTGGATGCCATTGCAGCAGCTGCGATCGGCGGTGTATCCCTGATGGGAGGCATTGGCACCGTTGCCGGTACGCTTTGTGGTGCCTTGATTATCGGAATGATGGCGAATGCCTTCAACCTGCTGGGCGTCAATCCGTACTGGCAGCGCATCGTCATTGGCATCGTGCTCGCAATTGCGGTCGCAAGCTACTCCAGTGGCAACCTTCGCGAAATGCTGAAACGGTTGCGCTTCTCAAAACAAAGGAATTAAGTCATGTCATCAGAGTTCTCTTTGCCTACGGAACCAAGGGCCAATGGTTTCTATGTCAATGGCATCTGGAACAATGGTTCCAATCACAATCGACTGGATCGTGTCAGCCCTGGCCATGGCGTCGTGGTCAGTTCAGTCGCGCTATGCACGGCAGAAGATACCGACAAAGCGGTTGCTGCGGCCCGAAGAGCCTTTGAGGATGTCTGGGCAGAAATGCCGGGCGCGGAGCGCGGACGCATCCTGCTGAAAGCCGCCCAGGGCATTCGAGCAAGTCTGGACAAGATGGCCTATTGGGAGACGTTGGAGACCGGAAAGCCCATCAGTCAGTCCCAGGCGGAAATTGAAGCGGCCGCTGATCACTACGAGGCCGCCGCCGGGATGGCGCGAATGATCACCGGCGAGACCCACAACGCCTATGGCGAGGGCATGATAGGCCTTGTGACCAAACAGCCGATTGGCGTCGTTGGCTTGATCACGCCTTGGAATTTCCCGTTCATCGTGCTGGCAGAACGCCTTCCGTTTATATTGGCGGCAGGGTGTTGCGTAGTTCTGAAGCCGTCCGAAATGACGTCGACCACAAGCCTGATGCTTGCAGATATTCTGGCTGAGGCAGGACTGCCCGATGGAGTCTACAATGTTGTGACAGGGGTCGGACCCGAGGTTGGTGAGGCGTTGTCCAATCATCTCGATGTGGACATGATTTCGTTCACCGGTTCGACGGCTGTCGGGGAAAGGGTTCTGGAAGCATCGAAGTCAAACCTTAAAAAGGTCGGGCTGGAGTTAGGCGGCAAGAATCCGCAGATCGTGTTTGCCGATGCGAACCTTGATGATGCCGCCGACGGGATTGTGTTTGGCATGTGCTTCAATGCAGGCCAATGCTGTGTTTCCGGTTCTCGCCTGATCGTCGAGGCATCGGCGGCGGACGCTCTCAAAGTCAAAATTCTTGACAAACTGTCGAGGGTAAAACTCGGCGATCCATTGGACCCCGAAACCCAGATGGGAGCGATTGTTTCGCCCCAGCACTTCAACAAAATCCTCGGCTATGTGGAGAAGGGCACCGCCGAAGGAGCCAAACTGGAATGTGGGGGCACGTCGACAGACATCAGCGGTGGCGAATTCGTTGTACCGACCGTGTTTTCCGGTGTTAGAGCCGATATGGCCATTGCCAGAGATGAAATTTTTGGACCGGTCCTCTCGATCATGACGTTTGAGACCATCGAGGAAGCCATCAATATGGCGCTTGACACGGAGTATGGATTGGCGGCTTCCGTTTGGAGCAAGAACATCGACAAAGCCATTGGCGTTATCCGGAAGATGCGCGCTGGCCGGTGTTGGGTCAACACGACCATCGTCGGTGGGCCGGAGCAGCCCATGGGAGGGTTCAAACGTTCAGGTACCGGTCGTGAATGCGGCATGATGGGCGTGGAAGAATATATGGAAACCAAATCAATTCACGTTGTTTTAGGCAATCGCGATCATTGGGTGAGTTAACAATGACAACAACGGGGTTATCTGATGCCGAAGGCGCATTTGTCGGTCGAATCTGGATTCCGGAATTAGGCCCCGCCTTGGTGGCACTTCGTGATGGTGAGCTTTTTGACATTACCTCACGGGACATCCCGACCATGCGAGATCTTCTGGAACTGAACGATCCGGCAGACTATGTCGTAACCATTCCGGGCAACCCGATTGCAACGCTGACAGAAGTTGAAACCGACAGCCTGAATGCGCAATCGGATCCAAAAAAGAGGCATTTGCTCGCTCCAAACGACCTCCAATCCGTCAAGGCGGCGGGTGTCACGTTTGCCCGGTCAATGGTGGAGCGTGTGATTGAAGAGCGCGCAGCGGGCGATCCACAGGCGGCCGAAGCGATTCGAGCGCGAATTGGCGACCTGATCGGCGCCAGCCTCTCGAACATTGTCCCCGGTTCGGCCAAATCCGAGCAGGTCAAGAAAGCATTGATCGCGGAAGGCTTGTGGTCGCAATATCTGGAAGTCGGAATTGGTCCTGATGCCGAAGTGTTTTCCAAGGCTCAGCTGTTGTCAGCCGTCGGCTGGGGCGCGCCTGTCGGCCTGCATCCAAAATCGGTGTGGAACAACCCGGAGCCCGAAATTGTTCTGGCCGTCAACAGTCGCGGCGAAATCCAGGGCGCGACAATCGGAAATGATGTGAACCTTCGGGATTTCGAAGGCCGTTCCGCCCTTCTGCTATCGAAAGCAAAGGACAATAATGCCTCTGCATCGATAGGTCCTTTCATTCGTCTGTTCGATGCGGGTTACACGATGGACGATGTCCGCGGCGCCGAACTGGCGATGACCGTGACAGGCTCAGACGGCTATGTGTTGGAAGGCCATTCGGCGATGGCCGAAATCAGCCGCGATCCTGCCGATATTGTTTCCCAGACGATCAACGAAAACCATCAATATCCAGACGGTTTCATGCTGTATCTGGGAACGCTCTTCGCGCCCACGGAAGATCGTGATGTGCCCGGCGAAGGATTTACGCACAAGATAGGCGACAAAGTAGAGATAACGGCGACCGGATTAGGAACATTGACCAACACGGTCCGCAAAAGCGGCGATTGCCCGCCTTGGACTTTCGGACCATCCGCATTCATGCGCAATCTGGCTCAACGCCACCTGATTTAAGGAAAAAATATGCTGACTGGTAAACACTATATCGCCGGGAAGTGGGTTGAAAGTGACGGAAAGTTTTCATCACAACCCGTTACTGGTGAGGCCCACGACTTCTGTGTCGGAACACCTTCACTGGTTGAAGATGCAGTCGCTGCGGCTGAGGTGGCTTTTGAAACCTATGGCGCAAATACGCGTGAATCTCGAGCAACTTTTCTGGAGAAGATCGCCGACGAAATCGACGCGCGTGGCGTGGCGATTACCGAAATTGGCAGTGCGGAAACGGGGCTGCCTGCGGCTCGGCTTGAAGGTGAGCGTGGCCGAACCGTAGGGCAATTGCGCCTGTTTGCGTCTCATATTCGCAATGGTGCCTATCTGGATCGTCGCCATGATGAAGCTTTACCGGATCGTGCGCCCTTGCCGCGCCCGGAATTGCGTATGGTGCAGCGCCCCATCGGCCCGGTGGCCGTGTTCGGAGCCTCGAACTTCCCTCTCGCCTTCTCCGTTGCGGGCGGCGACACAGCGAGCGCACTGGCCGCAGGCTGCCCCGTTGTCGTGAAAGGTCATTCGGCCCATCCCGGCACGTCTGAGATTGTTGCGCAGGCCATCGCGGCGGCCGTCGACGCCTGCGGGATGCCCAAGGGCGTGTTCTCTCTGATCCAAGGCGGACGCCGCGACGTTGGCCAAGCCCTGGTCCAGCACCCGTTCATCAATGCCGTCGGCTTTACCGGCTCACTAGGTGGTGGTCGAGCCCTGTTTGACCTGTGTGCCTCGCGGCCAAAACCCATCCCTTTCTTCGGTGAACTCGGATCGGTCAACCCGGTATTTATCCTGCCGGAGGCAGCAAAAAATCGCGCAGCAGAAATAGGCGCAGCATGGGCAGGCTCGCTGACCATGGGTGCCGGACAATTCTGCACTAATCCCGGCGTTGTCTTTATCGAAGCATCAAACGCGGATGCTTTTGTCAGCGCCACAGCAGAGGCACTATTGGCGACAGCGGAACAGGCGATGCTGACAGATGGTATTGCCGATGCCTATCGCAGTGGCGCCGCGCGGGTTCAAAGCACCGGCAATCTGAAAGAGATGGTGGGGCGTGCATGTGCCGGGCGCAACGCGGCGCCATACCTGTTTGAAACGACGCTCGACACCTGGGTTGCCGAACATCACCTTGCAGAAGAGGTATTCGGGCCGCTGGGTATCGTCGTGCGTGTGCCATCGGCTGACGATTTTGCCGGCATTGCCCGTGCATTTGCCGGGCAATTGACCTGCACCCTGCATGTTGATGAAGGCGACACCGCGTTGGCCAAATCGCTCGTTCCTTTCGTCGAACGCATGGCTGGCCGAATACTGGTCAACGGATTTCCGACCGGCGTGGAAGTCAGCGACACGATGGTGCATGGCGGCCCGTATCCGGCGTCGACAAATTTTGGCGCGACTTCGGTCGGTACATTGTCGATCCGCCGTTGGCTGCGCCCTGTCTGCTATCAGGCAATGTCCAGGGAGCTGCTTCCCGAAGACGCAATCGGCTAGGCGAATTGTAAGCTCATGCAAATCGCCGTCAGGCTGAAATTTTGCTAACGTAACCTGATCAGCCCCATCCAATTGGTCCATTTTGAATTTAGTTCACACTCGGCCTTTTATGCAAATGGATGATGGTTTCTGGTGCTGGGGGTTTGTATCCCAGCGCGCTGTGAGGCCGCTTGGTATTTGGTGTTTGCGCCATTCTTTGAAGATGATCTGTGCTTCTTTGAGTGAATAGAATATCTCTCCATTGAGCAGTTCGTCATCTTCACGGCCTCTAGGTACATGACGCTGTGTGGAACGGTGCTGACCAAGCACGCGACAGGCCCGGCGTTCGGAAACGCCTAACTCATCACGTACCCGGCCAATGCATCTGCGGCGGTGCGCGGGCGCCGTTGTAAGCAGCGGCGAACGGTTCCAATACCACACGCCTCGCATTTGCTCATCGGCGTAAGGATGTTCATGCGCTCAATCAGGCCACCCGATGGCACATGCGGTCGTCAGAAGGCCCAACGATATGGTGAGATTGGGCAGCCCCTGGCAACAGCATCATGCCGGCCAAAGGATCACTAGTACCGCGAAGGTTGTGATTTGCAAAAAACATGTTAGTTTTATGAAGTCTACAACGATTCAGGTAATTGATCAGTAAAATAGCGAAGGATACATTTAGTTAATGAGTAAAGAAGCGCAGGATATGGCTCCAGCGTGGAACGATGAAGAGGTTTGTCGTTCATATTTAGAACATCACACTGCTCGCAATAACCCAGATCAGTTAAAATCAGGAGAATTGATTAGAGCTCGTGCGTCCGAATGTACGGAACCAGGGCTAATTGTATGTGATATTGGATGCGGCGGCGGCGAATTTTCAATTGACTTAGTGAGCACTGGCATCCGCTTGAAAAAATTTTTTAATACTGAACCAAGCCCGCACTTACGCAAAGTAGCTGAGCATCGAGTTAGTGCTGCTGGTCTAAACGAAAACATTCGTTTCCTGGATAGCCCTTCTGAATTAGAGGCAGGGTCAGTTCACGTTATTGCCCTACACAGGGTCGTCAATAATGTCTTGGAATCAGGGCTAAGAGATATATTTGAGCAAGCAGATAAAGCACTTACGCAAGATGGTTTATTATTCGCTTCTTTGTTTGGTCAAGAAGCTTTAACGCCAGAACAACGGTTAGAAAGAATTAATATATTTGAAGCGGATGGAACACCCGCAAATGAAAAAGAACTAAAAAACGGTATGATTGTCACCCCTAAATGCACCGCGACAGTAACAGACGGAATTGTTAACTATTTCTACCAATGCGACTATGTGCACTCTATTGCAGCAGAATATGGACTAAGACCTGTTGAATTTGAAACACTTGAAAGCACAGACAAGCATGGCAAAAGAAGAACACCACTACACTGTGTCATTTACGGGTATGAATAACCCTGCGGCAACGGTCGCACGTTCCGAGTACGAACGTGAGTTTGAAAAGATAAAGCGGGGAAACGAGAGGCTTGTTGAGGCGGTTCTCAACGGCGTTCCAGGCGAAGCGTTGAAGAAGAAGGGCGAATATATCGTCCGTCGCAAAGCCGAATTGGAAGAGATACTGGAGACCACCGAAGAGGCACCCGTGCTGTTTCAATCCAAACATGGCGCAACGATATCACGAGGAGGTTTCCAGCCTCATCGAAGCGTTGAACAATGAGGAGCATCGCGAAGAAGCTGCGGAACTCATCCGCACCCTTGTCGATAAGATCGTATTGACGCCAACCGAAGCCAAGGACGGTCTGTCGGTTGACCTCATCGGTAATCTGGCAGGTATTCTGTCGATCGCCACCAAAGGCGATTAACCGCTCGTTGAATGCGGTTTGTCATTCACGAACCAGTCTCTGCAGACTGACAATCCATCTTCTGGAACTACGCTGCAGGAGGCGTTGGTTGCGGGGGTAGGATTTGAACCTACGACCTTCAGGTTATGAGCCTGACGAGCTACCGGGCTGCTCCACCCCGCGTCACCGATGTGCCAGACGGCACTTGCAGTCCTGTCAAAGGTTTACCGGATTGCCATATCAGGCCATTTACGGCGGGGTCCTGCAAGACCCGAAATTCTCGTTCACAAAAATCCGGGCAACAAAAAAGCCGCTTGCGCGGCCGTGCCAGACACCGGATTGATAGAGCCGGTGGGCCCGGCATCGAAAACAGAAGATCAAAAAACATGCATTTTGCAGACCTGGCAGCGACCTACTCTCCCGCGTCTTAAGACGAAGTACCATCAGCGCTGGAGCGTTTCACGGCCGAGTTCGGAATGGGATCGGGTGCAGCCGCTCCGCCATAACCACCAGGTCGGCAAAAAGCATGTTTAATTTGAGAAGCTGGAAAAGAAGCAAATAGTATAAGAGCCAGTAGCAAATAGAAGCCTATTTGCTACCAAGCTATTCTCTATTCGCTCGCCGCCTTTGGCAGCGAGCACAAGCAATGAGAACAATCAAGTCGATCGAGCTATTAGTACCGGTAAGCTTCATGCGTTGCCGCACTTCCACACCCGGCCTATCAACGTGGTCGTCTACCACGACTCTAAGGGAATACTCGTTTTCAGGCTGGTTTCCCGCTTAGATGCCTTCAGCGGTTATCCATTCCGTATATAGCTACCCTGCTATGCCCTTGGCAGGACAACAGGTCCACCAGAGATACGTCCATCCCGGTCCTCTCGTACTAGGGACAGATCCTGTCAATATTCCTACACCCACGGCAGATAGGGACCGAACTGTCTCACGACGTTCTGAACCCAACTCACGTACCGCTTTAAATGGCGAACAGCCATACCCTTGGGACCTGCTCCAGCCCCAGGATGCGATGAGTCGACATCGAGGTGCCAAACAACCCCGTCGATATGGACTCTTGGGGGTCATCAGCCTGTTATCCCCGGCGTACCTTTTATCCGTTGAGCGATGGCCCTTCCACACGGGACCACCGGATCACTATGACCGACTTTCGTCTCTGCTCGACTTGTCAGTCTCGCAGTCAGGCAGGCTTATGCCATTGCACTCAGCGAACGATTTCCGACCGTTCTGAGCCCACCATCGCGCGCCTCCGTTACTCTTTAGGAGGCGACCGCCCCAGTCAAACTACCCACCATACACTGTCCCGGACCCGGATAACGGGCCGCGGTTAGATATCCATAACGATAGGGGTGGTATTTCAAGGGTGGCTCCACGTCAGCTGGCGCCAACGCTTCAAAGCCTACCACCTATCCTACACATGCCGATACGAATACCAGTGTAAAGCTATAGTAAAGGTGCACGGGGTCTTTCCGTCTAACCGCAGGAACCCCGCATCTTCACGGGGGGTTCAATTTCACTGAGTCTATGCTGGAGACAG